>NZ_CP081301.1:1425000-3362500 GCF_025809195.1 Paenibacillus sp. PSB04 | reverse complement strand
CACGTTTCCGTGGGTTATCCCGGTCTTGCAGGCAGGTTGCCTACGTGTTACTCACCCGTCCGCCGCTAACCATCAGGAGAGCAAGCTCTCCATCAAGTCCGCTCGACTTGCATGTATTAGGCACGCCGCCAGCGTTCGTCCTGAGCCAGGATCAAACTCTCCAAGAAAGTTTGTAGCTCATTTTGAATCTGACGAGATTGATTTAATCTCAATCGCTCCGGTCATAAGACCATCGCGTTTATACTCACTCGTTGTTCAGTTTTCAAAGATCAAACTTCGTTTCGTTACCGCCTGATGTTTCAGCAGCAACTCTCATAATATATCACAGACTCGATATATTTGCAAGACTTTTATTCGAAGAAGTTTTTTCTATCAAATCTCATTTTCTCCGACCTGCTAACTCGTTAACTCGGCCGGACTTATAATTTATCACAGTTCTCACTACTGTCGCAACACACAAAATATTCCATCGAATCTTCATACTATACTTTTACCCACAACAAAATAAATTCTAGCATATTTCAAGCATCTTTTTCATATATTCATACTAGTTCTTTTATAAAATTAATACAGCATTCATAGAGTTCAAACTGCCATTAAACGGAAATGCTCTTGCTGAAGAATGGTTACAAATGATACGAACCTTGAATTCAATTAGAAGCAGGCATTCCGGCGATCACCTCGAAATGCCTGCTTCTGCTCAAATTGACCTGCTATCATCCATTAATCCATGGGTTTTTACGCGGTCTGTCAGCAGCTGTGCTTTTTCTTTCCTTTTTGGCGGCGGGAGCTTTCGATTTATTAACCTTCGCTTTATCCTTCGGGTCGCTGAGCGTTTTTACCGTCTTGGATGTAGTCTCATCAGCCGCAGGCTCAGAATCCTCTACCTCGGATGTCTCATGGACCGCCGCCTCATTGATGGTAGCTGTCGCTTGGGTCTCCTCTTCCCCAATCGGGGCTGGGTAGGCAGGCGCCGGGTTACGGTCCCAGTACGCCGCGTTCTCAGCGGCCCCTACAAAAGGGGCGTTGGGCCCTGCATGCTCATAGGCTCCCAGCGTCGAGGGAAACCCCATTCCATAAGGTGACGGGTAGCACCAATCATATGGAGTGGGATAAGCATGATGCGGATAGGCGTATGCCGGATCCACTTCTGGAAAATGAGTCATCGGTGCATAATTCGGATAAGCTTCGGCTGGAGATACCATCGGCATGTGATTCGGATAAGCTTCCGCCGGAGATACCATCGGCATTTGATTTGGATAGGCCGCTGCCGGGGATACCATCGGCATTTGATTCGGATAAGCTTCTGCCGGGGATACCATCGGCATTTGATTCGGATAAGCTTCTGCCGGGGATACCATTGGCATTTGGTTCGGATAAGCTTCGGCCGGAGATACCATCGGCATTTGGTTCGGATAAGCTTCGGCCGGGGATACCATTGGCATTTGGTTCGGATAGGCTGCTGCCGGACTTACTTGAGTATTCGGAAACATGGCATTCGCGTTTGGATATGCTGCTATCGGCTCACTATAAGGCTGAGCGTAGAATGGATCTACTCCCGAATACGGGGATACCACTCCTTGGCAGCCACATGGACTATACGGCGCAATTCCAGCGTGTACCGGATGATAAAACGCCGGCTCTACACTGTGCGGAAACGCCTCATTTGGCTGGTAATGGGCCGGCCCCACATGGATGGGCTCATAAGCGACCGGATGCTCGTGATTTTCCCAATGCGGCGCATAGGCAGGGGACACACCTGTCGGATAAGCGTTGGGACCCGGTTCATACTCGGTACCCTGAACGATTCCCGGATAATAAGGTGTTTTCTGCTTGTTTTCTTGCATGGCGTGCTGCAGGTTTGCGTTCTCGGCATTCGGCATGTCGTGATAGGAAGCCACTTCGTGCACGGGACCCGGGTACTGAATAAAGAGGTTATGCGTAACTTCGCTGTAAATGGTCTCTTTGCTGTAGGTCGGCTTCTTCTCGGCTGCCGGCATCACGTTCGGTTGATTTTCCACCGCAGGCATGATATTAGGTTGGTTCTCCATGATAGGCATCACATTAGGCTGGTTTTCGGCAGCAGGCATGACGTTAGGCTGGTTTTCCGCTATGGGCATCACGTTTGGAAAGGTGTAATTCGGCGAGGTCATTTCCGGCATTTCCTGGTTCATCGACAGGTTGGGGAGAGGGGGTGGAGACGGTATGTTTGGCAGCTCGGGAAGCTGCTGCGGCAGCACCTGGGCATTGTTCTCTTCCTTATTTTCTTCCATAGGCGCGGTGAGCTCTTCTTTATTCGGTTTTTCCGCCTCTTCCGGCTCCACATTCTCCTCTATCGGTGCCGTCAGTTCTTCTTTGGGACCGGTATATGTTTTGTTGCCGGGGATCGTTTTGGCATTCGCATTCCCGTCTACACTCTCAGCTGTGACGCCACCGACTTTAGGAATGTTGACCACTTCCCCCACAAGGAGCGCGTTCGGATTTTTGAGCTGCGGGTTGGCGTCGATCATATCCTTGAGCGTCACACCCCAGGCTTTGGACAATTTCCAAAGGCTGTCTCCCTGCTTGACGACATGCTTATGGATGATTTGATCGTTGTTTGGAACCTGTATCGGTTCCGCAGGAATTTTGACTTTCTGTCCGACCGTTAGCTGGTTTGGATCGGAGATTTGCGGGTTGGCGTCGATAATTTTTTGCAAAGGAACGCCGTATTTTTTCGAAAGCTCATATAATGTGTCGCCACTTTTGACCATGTGTATTTTCACGCGGCAAATACCTCCTAAACTTCTTGTAGGCGTGGGTTCGCCTCCATTCGTTACTACATCTTATGCAGGGGATAGGCGGATGACATCCCTTTAGACAAAAAAATCCTTCCACGAAGAAGATCGTGAAAGGATTTTAGAGAAAAACAGGTCATAAAAAGGCTGTCGGAATCAGGATTCCCAAACTTTGTAGCCGTCTTGCGTAACGATTTTCCGGAATTCTTCAAGAAGCTTCAAAGTGACCGGTCCAGCCTGTCCCTGTCCGATGACGCGTCCGTCGATTTCGCGGGCGGCGATGACTTCGGCAGCGGTTCCGGTAAAGAATACTTCGTCGGCAATGTACACGTCGTGCATGCTGAACGGTTCTTCCTTCAGCTTGTAGCCCAGCTTCTCACAGAGCTCGATAATCGCCATGCGCGTAATGCCTTCCAGCGCTCCAAGGTAGCAAGGAGGAGTGTAGACGACACCGTTTTTAACGAGGAAAATGTTGTCGCCTGAGCCTTCGGTCACATATCCCTGCGCATTCAGCATGATTGCCTCGTCTGCTTCCGCGAAATTCGACTGGATTTTGACCAAAATGTTGTTCAGGTAGTTCAGGGACTTAATCTTCGGATTCAGTGCATCAGGCAGGTTACGGCGCTGCGATACCGAGACTGCTCTCAGTCCGTTCAAATAGGCTTCCTCCGAATAAATCGCCAGCTGCTCCACAATAATAAGAACGGTTGGCTTCGGGCAGCGTCTCGGATCCAGGCCCAGGTTCCCCACACCGCGCGATACGATCAAACGGATATACCCGTTGCGCATATCATTCCGGCGAATCGTTTCCGCCATGGCGTCGCGCATTTCCTCGAAGGACAGCGGGATGACCAAATCGATCGATTTGGCGGAATCATACAGGCGGTCCAGGTGCTCTTTGCATTTGAAAATGTTGCCCTCATAGATTCGGATTCCTTCAAAAATGCCGTCCCCATACAGGAAGCCGTGATCAAACACCGAAACTTTCGCGTTTTCTTTCGTTACAAATTCTCCATCTAAGTAAATCCACTGTTCTGACATCTGTTACCGCACCTCCGAATTTTGTTCCTGATCCTGATAAGTAAAGCTCGGGTAAGATCCCAGCACGCGTACCTGGCAGCCCAGCGCTTCGATCTCGCCGAAGGCCGCCGTCAGCAGCACCGAGTCCACGGATTCGAGCACATCGATATAAAAGTAATAGCTTCCCAGCTTCTTCTTGGTTGGTCTGGATTCAATCCGCGACAAATTCAAACGCCTCCAAGCAAAGGCTGCAAGCACCTGATGCAGCGCTCCCGCAAAATCCTCGGGCAGCGTCACCAGCACGCTCGTTTTTTGCTGTTCTACCGGCCGGTTGAGCGGCGGAAGTTCCTGATGGCCGATCAGTACGAACCGGGTAAAATTGTTGTCATGATCGGTAATGCGTTTGGCCAGCACGTCGAGCCCGTGAGTAGCCGCTCCGAGTGTTGTGCCGATGGCGGCCCAGCCTTTGCCCGGATTGGCTTTGACGATGCCCACGGCTTCGGTTGTGCTGCCTGCGTTGATCAGCTCAGCCTGCGGAGCATGCTGGCGGATAAACTGCTGGCATTGGGCTGTGGCTACAGGATGAGACAAAATTTTCTCGATCCGGCTGTAATCGATCTCCCCTGACTCGGACATAAACTCCTTGCGGTCACCGATCAAATTCTGGATCGACGGATAAACCCACTCCACCCGCATCGGAATGTCGACTTCATTCACCAACCAGTCCATATGCAGGCTTACCGAGCCCTCAATCGTGTTCTCAATCGGAATGACGCTATAATCGGTTTTTCCCTGGGCCGTCGACAAAAATACGTCGGAAATCAGCTTATGATAGACCAGCTCCACCGGCTCATCCCCGAGCAAATACGCGACGGCCTCGTGCGACACCGACCCTTCCGGCAATAATGCAATTCGTTTCATGCGCTTACTTCCCCTTTACCATATCCATAAATGAACGGGACGGCATCCCGGAAATCTCAACGACTCCTTCCACGTCGGGAAGCAGCCATTTGGCGGATGCGTTGATGCCCTCAGCCCTCATCGTATTCAGGAGGAAGGCTTCCAGTTCGTTCTTTCTGGATTGTTGGCGGTCCACCAAAGCGAGCAGCGTAGGACCCGCACCGCTCAGCGCAACGCCAAGCGCGCCGTGATTCCCCGCTTCCTCCAAAATCCGGGTCATGCCCGGAATGAGGGGAGCCCGGTACGGCTGGTGCAGACGGTCCGACATCGCTTTGCCGATGAGGTCCATCCGGCCGCTGGCCAGCGCTCCGACCAAAAAAGAGGCCCGACTTACATTATACACTGCATCCTTACGGCTGATATGATCTGGTAAAACTTTCCTGGCCTCCGAAGTCTGCAGCTCAAAATCCGGGACGACGACCAGCACTTCCAGATCTTCAGGCGGATCGAAGCGGATGCATTCGGCATGAACACCGTCCCAAATCGCCGTAATGATGCCGCCATACAGAGAAGCCCCGACATTATCGGGATGGTCCTCAATCCCTGTGGCCATATCAAACAACTCCGCTTTGCTCAGCGGTGACCCGATGAGTGCGTTGGCCGCAGCCAATGCCCCGACAATCGCCGTGGCGCTGCTTCCGAGCCCACGGGTCAACGGGATGTCGGAATACATGGATATTTCGAGCTCGGGCACATGCACTCCCGCCCGCTCGAACACCTGCTGCGCGACTTGATACAAAAGATTACTTTTATCCCGGGGAATTCCCTGCATTTCGTCTCCGTACAAATGAAATACGGTCTGCTCCGCTTCCTTCATCTCGATCCAGGCGTACAGCGACAAGGCCATGCCCAGCGTGTCAAAGCCCGGTCCGAGATTCGCGGTACTGGCAGGAATTTTCACCCGTACCCCGTCAGGCTGAATCATACCCGCTCCTCTTCCAGCTTCGCGATCGCTTCCATAACGGCTTCCTCCGTATCCGGAACGACGATAGGCTCAGCGTTGACCGTTTTCAGCGCCACGTTCGGGTCCTTCAGTCCGTTTCCGGTCAGGACGCAGACAACCGTCTCCCCACCTTTGAAAAATCCTTCGCGCTTCAGCTTGTACACCCCTGCTACCGATGCGGCGGAAGCCGGCTCGGCAAAGACGCCCTCACGTGCTGCAATGGTGCGATATGCGCTCAGAATCTCATCGTCAGTGACGTAATTGATCTGACCGTTGGATTCCTCAGCAGCAGCGACAGCGGTCTTCCAGCTGGCCGGATTGCCGATCCGGATGGCGGTTGCGACCGTTTCCGGCTCGAGAATCGGCTCGCCCTTCACGATAGCCATCGCTCCTTCGGCTTCGAAGCCGACCATGCGCGGCAGCGAGGAGGCTTTGCCGGCAGCGTGGTATTCCTTGAAGCCTTTCCAGTACGCGGAGATATTGCCTGCGTTGCCTACAGGAATGGCCAGCACATCCGGCGCTTTGCCCAGCTGGTCCACCACTTCGAATGCGGCCGTCTTTTGCCCTTCAATGCGGAACGGATTGACGGAGTTTACAAGTGTAATCGGATGCTTGGCCGTAATGTCGCGCACGATCTCCAGGGCACGGTCAAAGTTGCCTTCAATGGCAATGACCTTGGCACCGTAAATCATGGCCTGTGCCAGCTTGCCGAGGGCAATGTTGTTGTTCGGGATGAGAACGATGCAGTTCAAGCCGCCGCGCGCCGCGTAGGCCGCCGCTGCAGCCGAGGTGTTGCCCGTGGAGGCACACATGATCGTACGGCTGCCTTCCTCCATAGCCTTAGCAACAGCCATGACCATGCCGCGGTCTTTGAACGAACCGGTCGGATTCAGCCCTTCATATTTAAAATAAAGATCGAGTCCAAGCTCCTCTGACAAATTTTCGGCGCGGATCAGCGGGGTGTTGCCTTCCTTCAGCGTCAGGAGAGGCGTATTGTCGTTCACGGGTAAATATTCCTTGTACGTTTGCAGTAAACCTTGGTATGGCATCGTAAAACTCCTTTTCTGTATTCGAGGTAGTTATTTGAATGGGCGGGGTTACCCCTCAACCCGGTATACGCTCTTGATTCTGCGGATGACGTCCAGCCCTTCAAAATGCTGAAGCACCTTATCCATGCTCGCTTTGTTGGCTTGATGTGTCACGATGATGATCTCCGCTTCGGGATTGTGCTCGTTCGGCTGCTGTACGACCGATTCCAGGCTGACTCCGAATTCGGCGAACACCTGCGTAATTTTGGCGAGAACACCGGCTTTGTCGTCAACATGAAGCAGGATAAAGTTTTTGTAACTGATCTGTTCATCGGTCTTCAGCTTCTTCGGCTTGTAAGGAACGATCGCTTTCAGGCCGTTGACGCCCAGTCTAAGGTTTTTGATGACCGCCATCAGGTCGGCCACAACGGAGGTAGCCGTCGGCATTTCGCCGGCGCCGGCGCCGTAGAACATCGTCTCGCCGACCGCTTCACCGTACACGTATACGGCATTGAAGACGCCGTTCACAGCGGCGATCGGGTGCCCTTTGCGCACCATTGTCGGCTGAACGCTGATGCTGAAATGATCGTCCTGCCGGTCAGCAATGCCAAGCAGCTTCATTTCGTAGCCAAGGCGTTTGGCATACGTAATGTCTTCCTTGGTCACCTGCGAGATGCCGCGCACGCTGACGTCCTTCAGCTCGATGTTGGAGCGGAAGCCGAGCGTGCCCAGAATCGCCATCTTGCGAGCGGCGTCCAAGCCTTCGACATCGGAGGTCGGGTCGGCTTCGGCATAGCCCAGTTTTTGCGCTTCTTCCAGCACATCCTCATAGGACGCGCCTTCTTGGCTCATTTTGCTCAAAATATAGTTGGTGGTACCGTTCACGATCCCCATGATTTTCAAGATGCGGTCCGAAGAAAATCCTTCGATCAGCGTCCGGATAATCGGAATGCCTCCCGCCACACTCGCCTCATAGAAAACGTCGCACTGCTTCTCCTGAGCCTTGGCCAAAATCTCCGCTCCGTGCAGCGCCATCAGGTCCTTGTTGGCCGTGACGATATGCTTGCCGCGCTCCAGCGCCTCCAAAATGTAGGACTTCGTCTCATCAATACCGCCCATCACTTCGACGATGACGTCGATTTCCGGGTCACGGATGACATCCCACGGATCTTCCGTCAATTTGCCTTGATCAACGGCCACGCTGCGCGTTTTTCCGGAGTTCTTCACCGCGATCCTTTCGATGACGACCGGAGAGCCCACCTGGCTGCTCAAATCCTCCTGATGGCCTTCCACGATCCTGACGACCCCCGTACCGACCGTGCCCAGACCCAACAATCCAACTTTAACCGGCTTCATTCTCATACCTCCCGTGAATCTCCAAATAACATTCTTTGTCTTCTATGACACCAGGCACGGACTTACCCCTGTCCGATCAAATTCGCCCGCTTCACTCCCGCTACGTCGCGCATGCCTTCCAGCATGTCCCCAAGCTCGTCGCCAAGCCGCGTCACTTCGACGGATATCACCACGTTCGCCATCCCCTGCAAAGGAATGCTCTGGTGGATCGTCAGCACGTTTCCGCCATAACCGGCCACCGTGCTCAGCACTTTCGACAGCATGCCCGCCCGGTGCTCCATATCGATAGAAATCGTCACGATCCGCTCGCGCTCCAACTGGTTGATCAGGTGGATTCCATCTTTGTATTTATAAAAAGCGCTGCGGCTCAGCCCGACTTGTTCCACGGCTTCATGAACCGTCTTCGCGTCCCCGGCCGCTAGCAGCTGTTTCACCTGCATCGTCTTGACAACGGCTTCCGGCAAAATGTCTTCCCGGACCAAATAATAGCGTTCTTTCACGAACGTCCTCTCCTCAAAGACTGATGTATTCATATAGTGGACATTATATAGGAACCCTTGCCTGACGGTCAATAGTCCGACGCCTTTTTAATCTCCATCATACAAAAAATTGCCCGCCATGTAACGTAAAATGTCAGAAACAAAAGGGGCTGCAACAAAAAACCGGACGCCGTATACGAAATATACGGTGTCCGGTTCTTGTATGTTTAATAGTAGCTGCTGCCTTCTACAAACTCGAATTCAAAATCGCCGATTCTCACAATGGTGCCCTCAACGGCACCGCGTTTGCGAAGCTCATCGTCGATCCCCATATGGCGCATCGTCCGCGCAAGTTTCAGAATCGCTTCATGCGAGTTCATCTGCATGCGTTTGAGCAGGCGCTCAATTTTGACACTGTGGACCACATAAGCCTCGTTGTCTCTCGTAATGGTGAACGAGTTGTCCTCGGTCTTATCCAGCTTGTACACTTTTCTTTCGGTGATTTCGGGTACTTCTTCCAGCGCGGCTTCCACAGGAATCTGGTCCAGCAGATCTGCCGCACGGTAGAGCAGCTCCTGAACGCCTTGCCGGGTCAGCGAGGAGATCGGCATGATCTCCAGATCAGGTCTGTCCTTGGCGACTTTTTCACGGAATTCGGCCAGGTTGTCTTGCGCTTCCGGCATATCCATTTTGTTCGCTGCTACGATTTGCGGACGTTCGGCCAGGTTGGCGTTGTACAGCTTCAGCTCGTCGTTAATTTTGACCCAGTCCTCGTATGGATCCCGTCCCTCGGATCCCGCCATATCCACCACATGGATAATGACGCGGGTCCGTTCCACGTGGCGGAGAAACTCATGCCCGAGGCCGACCCCTTCATGAGCACCCTCGATCAATCCCGGCAGATCGGCCATGACGAAGCTCCGGCCTTCCGCGACCTCCACGACGCCGAGGTTCGGCGTAATCGTCGTAAAGTGGTACGCCCCGATTTTCGGTCTCGCACCGGAAACGACCGACAAGAGCGTGGACTTCCCTACGCTCGGGAAGCCGACCAGACCGACGTCGGCCATCACTTTCAGCTCCATCACCACATACCGTTCCTGGCCTTCCTCCCCGTGCTCGGCGAGCTCGGGAGCCGGGTTGTTCGGGGTGGCAAAACGGATGTTGCCTCTACCGCCGCGGCCGCCTTTGGCAACGACCACCTGCTGTCCATGACGCGTCAAGTCGGCAATGACTTCGCCCGTATCATCGTCAATCAGCACGGTACCCGGCGGAATGCGGACGATCATGTCCTCCGCCCCTGCGCCATGCTGGCTCTTATTGCGGCCCTTCTCGCCGCGTTGGGCTTTGAAATGGCGCTGGTATCTGAAATCCATCAGCGTGCGCAGACCTTCGTCCACACGGAAGATGACATCTCCGCCCCTGCCGCCGTCACCGCCGGCAGGCCCGCCTTCCGGCACGTATTTCTCCCGGCGGAAAGCCACCAGGCCGTCACCACCGTCGCCGCCTTTGACATAGACTTTCGCTTTATCTACAAACATGACTTCACCTTCCTCATGCTCCACACGGCACGCGCAATTCAAATGAAGCCTGAGTCGGATCGATCTGCTCTGCTTTCATTTTCTTGCCTTGTACCACATTATATATTTGCTGCCGAAGCAGTTCCGGGTCCCCAAGGGAACCTTCTTCCTCAAACCTTACGATCAGCTCCGAGCCTTCCTCATAAAGGCTCAGGAACAGTTTGCGGGACTCGCCCCGCGAAGACTTGCTGCTGTATTGATATGCCCGGATCGTTTGGATGACGGCCAAGGCCAGATTGGCCCCTTCTTCCTGGCTGAGGTTGTTGATCAGCGTCATCTGGTCATCCACGTGAACGTCCAGCTCCAAATTGCTGCTGGTGCTGCGAAAAGACTGAAGGTAGAAAATAAGCGAAGGAATGCCCAGCTTGGCTATTTTGCTTTCGACAGCCATCTGTTCCTTTATTCTTTCCACACATTGAACCGCTTTATCACTTTTTCCGAGCTTGATATAACCATACAAAATTTGCAAATCATTCATCCAGTCATGGCGGTGATGGTTGAGCGTCCGGATGGCCGTCTGCTCCAGACTGCGGACTACGGCATCATGATGACGCGAAGTACTCCGGCGTATCTGCGCATATCCGAGAAAAAGCACCGCTAATATCCACAGCGGAAGGATCATGTACCAAATCCACGAGCCACCACGGTATATAAATACTAACGGAATCACGATTGAAATGACCGCAGCGGCCATTATGCTCTTCCCAAATCTCATAGCACTCCCCGTCCCCGTCCCACACATGAGATAGTTAACATCATTGCCCAGTATACCATAATTGTCCAGTTATGTTCATATCAATAATACACAGCCTACAAAATAACCCCACCAAGTGGGGCTTTTGCTCCAACGCATATTCAGCTGATTTGCAGGGGGGCTCCCAAGAATATGTTTTAATTCAAAAAGAGCCCCCGGCAAGCATTGCCGGAGGCTTCTTGTTCATTCTGCGTTCGCAGACAATTAAGCTTCTACTGCTGCCGCTACAGGAGCGACATCCACAGGATAAACGCTCACTTTCTTGCGGTCGCGGCCCCAACGTTCGAATTTCACAACGCCGTCCACTTTAGCAAACAGAGTGTCGTCTTTGCCGATGCCCACGTTCGTACCAGGATGAATTTTCGTTCCGCGTTGGCGAACCAAGATGCTTCCGCCAGTAACGGTTTGGCCGTCAGCACGCTTAACGCCGAGACGTTTCGCTTGGCTGTCGCGTCCGTTCTTTGTGGAACCAACACCTTTTTTCGAAGCGAACAATTGAAGATTCAGCTTTAACATGTTGTCTCCTCCTTCTGTTAGTAATGTACTTCTTGTATTTGAATATACTTCCCGTATGATTCTGCTATGGAATTCAGCATAACCACCATCGATTCCAGCAGCAACTGAACCTGTTCGTGCACGCCTGATTCCTCCATCGAAGGAACGTCCGCGCTCAGAAAACCGTTGTTCATTCTGCTGTCCATGACCGTTCCGGTTAATGCTTCCACCGAATTGACCGTTCCCACCGTGACCGCCGATACTCCGGCGCATACGATGTCTTCTCCGGCCTTCGCGTAGTTCGCATGCCCCTTCACTTCAAAGCCACGAATCTTGCCGTCTTCCCGGCGTAATATCCGTACGTTAATCAATTAGCGCACCTTCTTACGCTTGGATCTTCTCGATCGTAACTTTTGTGTATGGCTGACGATGACCTTGCTTCTTGTGGTAGTTCTTCTTAGGTTTGTATTTGTATACAACAACCTTCTGGCCCTTACCATGCTTCTCAACTTTAGCGGTTACGGATGCGCCGGCTACGACTGGAGTTCCTGCCACCAGACCGTTGTCACCGGATACGGCCAATACACGGTCGAAAGTTACACTTTCGCCATCGGCTGCGTTCAGCTTCTCGATGAACAATACGTCGCCCTCTTGAACTTTGTATTGTTTACCGCCTGTCTCGATAATTGCGTACATTTGCTTGCACCTCCTCATGTCTCAGACTCGCCTAATCCAGGTGGCCTGCCGTCTTAAGCAGCGGCACTTGTAAACCCGACCGGAGCGGTTACAGCATGTGACAAGCAATAAATACTGGACACATACTCATAGATATTAACATATCCGTCCATCATAAGTCAATGCGCGCTCAGAAGGTTTATTTTCCCCGTTCCGCCGCATACTTCGCATGATTTGGAAAACATGACAGCCGTGTCCTCTCTTACTTTCTTCCGCGTAAGCTCCAGCAAGCCAAGCTTGCTCCAGCCGACGACATGGCTCTTGGTCCGGTCCCGGCTCATACCCGCCTCCAGCCGGTTGACAACCTCCTGCCGGTTCTTCTCTTCTTCCATATCGATAAAATCGACGATAATGATGCCGCCGATGTCGCGGAGACGGATCAGCCGGGCGATTTCTTCTGCCGCCTGCAGATTGGTCTTCGTGACCGTCTCTTCCAAATTGCCGCCGCCGGTATATTTCGCCGTATTGACGTCGACCACCGTCAGCGCCTCGGTCTGATCCAGCACGATCGTGCCTCCGCTCTCCAGCGTCACCCTGCGCGCAAAATCCCGCTCCAGCTGTTCTTGAACGCCATGGGCTCTAAAAATGTGCTCATGGCCCTGGTGCATTCGTACGGGCCGGTGTCCGCCGTGGGCAATCTCCTCCAGAAACAGCTCGGCTTCTCTCGCTTCCGGCCGGCTGTCAATCCAAAGCTCGTCCTGCTCCGGATCGAACACGTCGCGGATAAACCGCTGCACGATACTGAGATCCCGGTGCAGCAGGCACGGTGCCGCGCAGGCGTCAGCCTTCTCCTGAATGCTTAGCCACCGCTCCCGCAGCGCGTTCAAATCCCCTTCGATGGCATCCGGATGTTCATCCTCGGAGACAGTCCGCATGATGACGCCCTCTCCGCTCCTCCGGAGGGAATCGCCCAGCACCTTCAGCCGGTTCCGGTCATGCTCCCGGTATACCTTCTTGGAGACGGCCACATAATCCGCATGCGGCATATAGACGATCCATCTGCCCGGAAGCGAATAGTGCGTCGTCACCCTTGGGCCTTTGCCGCCAAGCGGCTCCTTCATCACCTGGACGACGATTTCCTGCCCGACGCGCAGCAGCGATTCGATATTCGGCTTGTCCTTCGGCTGCTTCTCCAAATGCGGATGCAGCACGTCGTCCACGTATAAAAAGGCGTTTTTTTTCTGACCGATATCCACAAACGCGGCCTGCATGCCGGGCAATACGTTGACCACACGCCCTTTGTAAAAGCTCCCGACCAGACTGTGCCCCTGGCTCCGCTCGGCAGCGAATTCCACCAGCTTGCCTTCCTCCAAGAGCGCCATCTGGGTCAGCTTCGGTTCGATGTGAACGATCATTTGTTTCATGGCTTCACCCCTGCCAGAAGACATATCTTTTTCATTGTACCATGAAATCTCCTTTAAATTAGCTCCATCCCTGAGTTAGGAGCAGCCCGCATTCACACCTTTTTCACGTTCGTTGTTCCTTGCGTATTTATATCCACGAAGTACGATCTGTCGCAAAATAAGCAGAAATAATGCGCTGCTCGGGAAGCACGGCAATAATTTTTCCGCGCTCGTTCATCACATAAATAAGATGGTATTTCTCTCTTTTTAATAGACGCAGGATACTGTCCAAATGTTTCGCCGGATCGGCAACGATGGGCTGCGCGAGTTCCCCGTCCGCTCTGGAGCGGGTGTACATCGATTCACGGTGCATGAGAAATCTTGTAAATCGGTAGGGCAGGTTCCGGTAGTCGACCCAGTTCGAGTACAGCAGAAATATACCGATTAACAGCAGGTTGAGCTGAACGCTGCCCTTCCCTTGAAAAAGCGGTGCCAGCGCGCATATAATGACGATCACGCTCGCCCCAACGCTGATCCTCGAGGACCAGAGAAGCGTACGGTGATAAGGGAAAAACAAGCTGGCAGCCGACTGTAATATTTTGCCTCCATCAAGGGGTAAAATCGGCAGCAGATTAAACAATGCAATCATCGCGTTGCCATAAATTACATAAGACAGAAATGCGCCATCCCCCCAGCCGGCCAGACGGAGGAGCAGCGCGAACAGGATCATCATTCCGTTTTGCAAAGGCCCCGCTGCCGCGATGACGATTTCCTTCCACGCGGACAGCCGGCCCTGATCTTCGATTTCCACCACCCCGCCGAACGGTAGGAACTGAATCGAACGGATGCGAACGCCGTACATCAGCGCAGCCCCGGCATGTCCCAGCTCATGAATGAATACGATGACGAACAGCGTAATTAGCTCGAGGAAATGCCCGGTAACGACCGAAAACAGCATCAGGATCACGAAAAACGGGTGCAGCGACAGGGTCATTCCGCGAACGTTAATCAATCGGGATCACATCGGCCGGATCCACATAATGGCCCCCTTCTTTGACCGCAAAAAACAAGGTCGGCGTTTCACCGTCACTCCCCTGTCCGAGCGACCCGACCGGGTCTCCGGCCTCGACCCAATCGTTCTTCTGCAGCTGCGTCTCCTGCAAATGGCTGTATGTCGCTACCAAGCCGCCGGAGTGCTGGATGGTCACCGTGACTCCGGTTTCCGGCGAATCCGACACTTCCATAACACGTCCCGTTTCTACACTTTTCACCTGAAGCGCCGTGCTTGAAACCTCATCCGGAGCAATTTCCACTCCTTTCAGGTTGACGGCGAAGGCCTGTACGATTTTCCCTTCGATCGGCGGCACCATCGATTTGGACGCATCGACTTTCAATGGGGACACCGGATCCTGTTTGAAAATAGGGATAAAAGAGGGAGCTTTCCCGAAGTATGTTTCATACCAGGCTTCTGCAGCCTGAAAATCCATTTCCCGGTTCAGCGATTGAACGACAAAGCTCTGCACTTTGCCGCTCCACGGCTGGTTGATCGGAAAGTGAAACACGCCCCACACTCCCGCAAACACGATGGCGCTGAAAAACAGGCGCCACATGAAGCCGGAAACAAAGTGGTGCTTTCTATGGAAGGGGCCGCCGGCCTGATAACGTTCCTTTTTCCACTGCTTCTCCGGATCGGGCTCGGGCACGTAGCTTTCGGGCAGTTTGCCCCGGCTCCACAGCCTTGGCTCGTCCCGTACAGGCAATGGTGAAGGCTGCGAGGGCGGCTGGATCGGCATCGTTTTTGACAAATCGTCTCTGGTCAGCAGATCGCGGATCCGTTCTTCTCTCCGCTGTTTGATGGAAGATTTCATGTCCACTTGTGCTCATCCCCTTTTCGAGGCTTGTTTTATACCAGTTTATGTGGGAAAGTCCCGTTTTTAGAACAAGCCTGTTCCACCATGTGATTCCATAGCATCGGCTATTGGCGTTTCAGGGTCCTTGATGCTCCAATGCATTATCACACCGTTACGGAACACAAAAAAAAGCAGCCCCGGGACATTCCCGAAGCTGCTTTTGCTTCCATTCCTCACACCTTCTGAATTTTAGGCGGGACCGGGGCGGCGCCCGACGACTTCCTTTTGCTCAGGTCCAGCTTCTTCTGCAGGTAGCCCAGCACGATGTCCGCCACAATCGCCAGCAGCGCCGCAGGGATGGCCCCGGCAAAAATCCGCAGCGAGTTGTTGCTGTTCAGGCCCGCATAAATTTCCCGTCCCAGACCACTGCCGCCGACCAATGGCGCAATCGTCACGACACCGATCGCTATGACCGCGGCGATGCGGATCCCCGACATCAGGTAGGTCAGCGCCAGAGGGAACCGGACTTTATAGAGCAGCTGAAACGGACTCATGCCGATGCCTCTGCCGGATTCCATATAGCTTGGGTCCACCTGCTTGAGCCCGACGTACGTATTACGGACGATCGGGTTGAGCGAATACAGGAACAAACCGACCATCACCGTCTTCATGCCCAGGCCGAGCCACAGCATCAGGATGACGAGCATCGCCAGGCTGGGGATGACCTGCAGAATGTTGGTGATGAACAGAATGACCTTCGCCGCCCAGCGGCTTCTGGAGCACAAAATACCGAGCGGTACCCCGATGACGATCGCAAGCCCCAGTCCGATCACCACCATCAAAATATGCTGGATGAAATACTCCCATAATAGCCCGCTGTTCCGCGAGACATAAGATACGAAATCCATAAACGTTAGCTTTTTCTCGTCCATGCTAACCCTCCTCTAGCTCTTGATCAAACCTTTCTCCTTCAAATAGGCAATCGCGACTTCCCGCTCGCTTTTCTTCTCGATATCCACCTGGTAGTTCAGCGAAATCATCGTGTCGGCATCGATATGCCCGATCAACGGAGCAATGGCGTCTTTGATTTCAGGATGCTTTTGGAGGATGTCCGTCCGGATCACCGGACTCGCGTCGTACGGAGGGAAGAACTGCTTGTCGTCCTTCAGCGTCTGCAGCTGATAGGCTTTCAAGCGGGAATCCGTGGAATAAGCAAGCACGATATCGACCTGACGGTTCGCCACCGCGCTGTACACGAGGCTGATCTCCATCGGGAACACCTGCCCGAAATTGATGCCATATGCTTTGGAAAAGGCCGGATAACCGTCCGCTTCCCGTTCCAGCCACGTCGTATCCACGCCGAGCTTCATGGACGCCATATCTTTTTTGACATCCGAAATCTTCTGGTAGCCCTTCGAATCGGCGAGATCCTTACGGACCGTAAAGGCATACGTATTCTCAAAGCCTAATGGATCCAGCCAGGTAAAATGAAAATACTTGTCAAAGCCAGCTTTGGCTTCTTCAAGCACCTTCGCCCGGTCCTTGGTTTGGCTGATCGGAAAATGGTTGTTGAAAATTTCGCCCGTATAGAGCGTGGACATTTGAATGTCGTTTCTTTTCATCGAATTGATGACGATCGAGCTTGAAGCCAGGTCGGGAATGATGTCGACGCTGACATTGGTTTTATCTTCAATCAAGGCCTTGTACATTTCGGCCAAAATTTTCGTCTCGGTGTAGGTTTGGGTTCCGATAACCACATCCTGCTGGATCCCGCAGGCCGAAGTGATGCCTGTCAGAAGGATGGCACAGCACAAAAATAACGACAATTTGAACGTTTTCAGTTTCATCACGCCTCCTCGGATCAGTCTAAAGGGCTTCGTCAGCCTTGTCATACGGCAGCACTCCGGGTTTGACGGTAGCGCCGGGTCAGCCAGCCTTCCAGCAGCCCCAGCAGGCCGTCGGCCACCAGAGCCAGCACAACTGCGCCGATGCCGCCGATAAAGATCATTTCCGGCTTGTTGACGCCAAGCCCCGAAACGATCAGCTGCCCGAGCCCGCCGGCCCCGATCAGGGAAGCAAGCGTCGCCCAGCTGATGATATACACCGTCGTGATCCGTATGCCAGACATGATATAAGGAAGCGATAAGGGAAGCTGGATTTTCAGAATCGTCTGGGCTGCACTGTATCCCATGCCTTTGGCGGAATTCAGCACGCCTTTATCCACCGACTGGAATCCGTCGTACGTGTTCCGCAGAATCGGCATGAGGGAATACAGCAGCAGCGCCAAAATCGCCGGCTTCACGCCGATGCCAAGCAGAGGAATCAGAATGGCCAGCAGCGCCAGGCTCGGGATCGTCTGGAACAGGTTGGCGATAAAAAATACGACGCTGTTGATCCATCCAACCCGGTTGTATACCAGCAAAATGCCGATAGGGACCGCCACGATCGTCCCGAGGATCACCGCGGAAAAGGAGATGGTCAGATGCTGCCGGAGGGCCAGCAGGATATCCGGGTACCTTTCGGTGATAAAGCTCCAAAATTCACTCACACCGGCTCCCCCTCTCCGGCAGGCTGCGGAGGGGCCAGGTTCGGATATACCTCGGCCAGATGCTTGACGACACTGCCCCGGGTTACCAGTCCCAGGAACCGGTTATTCCCGTCGACCACGGGGACATTGCTCAGCTGGTGGCTGTCCATGAGCTCAATGGCCTGGGGCAGCGTACTCCCTGAAGCAACAGAGAAACGGACAGGGATCATGACGTCGGCAACTGTCTTGCCCTCTTCCCCGTACATGTCCAGCACCCGGTAAATCGAAACCGCGCCCTGCAGCTGCTTGTTCCGGTCCACGATAAACAGGGAGTCTACGCGCTTGGACTCCATCATTTTGATCGCTTCCGCCAGTCCGCGGTTTGGAAAAGCCGTTACGGGATTCGTAATCATGACGTCGTCAACGAGCGGAATTTCATAGGATAACTCGTTCTCGCTCTGCAGCCGCTTCTGGCCGATAAAGTTGCGGACGAAATCGTTCGCCGGATGGCGCAGGATCGCCTCGGGTTTCCCGGTCTGCACGATTTGCCCATCCTTCATCAGCACAATCGTGTCCGCGATTTTGATCGCTTCGTCCATATCATGCGTCACGAAAATGATCGTCTTGTTCAGCTCCTGCTGCAGCCGGATAAGCTCATCTTGGAGCTGCTCCCTGCTGATCGGGTCGAGCGCCGAGAACGGCTCGTCCATCAGGATAATATCCTGGTCGGCCGCCAGCGCCCGGATAACCCCGACCCGCTGCTGCTGCCCGCCGCTGAGCTCGGAAGGATAACGGTTCCGGTATATGGTATGGTCGAGACCAACCAGGTCGAGCAGTTCGTTCACTTTCCGGTCGGTTTTCTCTTTATCCCACTTTTTCAAATGAGGGACGACCGCCACGTTTTTGGCGATATTCATATGAGGAAACAAGCCTACACTCTGAATGACATATCCGATATTCCGGCGCAGTTCCACCGGGTTAAGCCCGGAGATGTCTTTTCCGTCGATCAGTACTTTTCCGGAGGAAGGGGTGTTCAGGGCATTGATCAGCTTCATGGTCGTCGATTTGCCGCAGCCGCTGGGGCCGATCAAGACAGTAATTTCACCCTTCTTAAACTCCAGGTTGATGTCTTTGAGGGCATGAAACCCGTCATCATACACTTTGTTTACATGTTCCAGTACAATCATTCAATCGCTCCTTTAGCCAGCTGTATTCATAGTATGTGGAGCATTTCGCATATCATCCGCCATCCGGCGCAAAGACATGGTCCGTCCGCAAAAGGGAGCGGGTCCATCAAACATGGCTTCAATCTTCAAGTAACCGAGCTTGTTTCATAGATAGGCTCACGGCCTGTTATGTAGTGGAAAAGCGGTTTTCCTAACGGGGAGTTAAAGGAATCATCCAAATACTGCGTGAGCGTTGCCATATGCAACGAATGGATGAAGCTAAGCATCCGTGCATCCTTAGATTCTCGCGTTCAACAGACATGCCAAACTGCAAATAGACAAGCCTAACTCTTTTGGACCTGGACGGAAGATTGGCGAAATGCGACTGTGGATCCGGTTCCAAGCAACAAATTTGGGACCTCCTGCCTGGCTGGCTCACAGCAGGTTTTAGTTTATTACCCATTCTGCTGCAAAATGAAACAGGCAGGGGCTTTTTTTATAAAAAGAAAATGCAGCCTCTGCAGCACTGTCCCCCGATCCCGCAATGAAACGTCCGCCGGTACTATTTTTTTGTTCCCCGGGTCCAGAATCCCCCATGAAGCATGACAGGCTCGGTGACGACAATGAATGCCTTCGGGTCAAGCTCCAGGATGGAGTTGTAGAGCTTCTTCTGGTTTTTCCGTTTGGCCAGCACTTCGAAGACCAGACGATGGCCGTCGCGGCCGCTGCCGATCCAGGAGGTGACGCCATACCCGATGTTGCGCAGCGTGTTGGCCATATCGCTCCCGGGATCATTGACGATGACCTTCATCGTAATATAGCCGAGCGCAATCCGGTTTTCGATCCACGAGCCCACCAGAACGCCAAGACCGTAGCCCACGGCATACACGATCAGGGACAGCGGCTGATTGACATACTTCAGCACGATGCTGAGTCCGAGCACATAAATCGTAATTTCAAACATACTGAGCACCGCGGCCAAATACTTTTGGCCTTTCAACGTCAGGATCATGCGCAGCGTAAAGAAAGAGACGTACACGATTTGGATGACGAAAATAAAAATCAGTATTCCGAGCATAGTAAGCACCCCTTGTCTATTCTCAGGTTGTCTTTGTAGTAACTTAACCCAATTCGCCAAGCCTCTATTCACGCCCGGGATCGATGAATGAAAGGAAATGGCCATACATCAAGGGAATTTGGAGGAAATGATGCGGAGCTCAAACGCAAAAAAAAAGGAATGAAGCCGCTTGGCTCCATCCCTTCTCTATAGAATAATCATCGTATAAAAGATCCGGTCATCCCATTCCGAACAGCTTTTTGAAACGGGTGAACATGCTTTTCTTCTGGTCCAGCTGCATCAGCGGCACCGTATCGCCCAGGATGCGCCGCGCAATGTTGCGGTACGCGATCGCGGCCCGCGATTCCGGGTTCATCACCGTAGGTTCCCCGCTGTTGGCTGCCTTGATGACGTACTCGTCATCCGGCACGATCCCGATCAGATCGATGTTGAGCACCTGGAGCACATCCTCGATGTCGAGCATGTCTCCGGATTTGACCATATTCGGCCGAATCCGGTTCACGACGAGCTTGGGCGACTCCACGGCAGAGCTCTCCAGCAGCCCGATAATACGGTCGGCGTCACGAACCGCGGCGTTCTCCGGCGTGGTAACGACGATTGCCTTGTCCGCTCCGGCAATCGCGTTCTTAAACCCCTGCTCGATGCCGGCAGGACAGTCGATAATGACATATTCGTACTCTTTCTTCAGCTCAAGAATGATATCCTTGACCTGTTCCGGCGACACCGCGTTTTTGTCCTTGGTCTGGGCGGCCGGAAGCATATACAGCTCGTCAAAGCGCTTATCTTTCACCAGCGCCTGGTTCAATCGGCAGCGCCCTTCCGCCACATCGCATAAATCGTAAATGATCCGGTTCTCCAGGCCCATCACGACGTCCAAATTGCGCAGGCCGATGTCGGTATCGACCAGGCACACTTTTTTGCCAAGCAGCGCAAGCGCGGTTCCGATGTTCGCCGATGTGGTCGTTTTGCCCACACCGCCTTTACCGGAAGTAACGACGATAGCTTCTCCCATGTGTTACACCCCTTTAAACACGTTAAAATCCCGCCGTATCCGGACAATATTGCTAATTTTATCGATTTGCATGGCTCCGTCGCGCAAAAACGCAAACTCCATGCTTGTCTCCCGAATGTTCCATTCGTCCGGAGGCCGGCTGATTCTTTCGGCAATCCGGAGCTGGGTGGGGGCAAAATAGGAGGCTGCAATGATCGCTTCCTCATTTCCCTCTACGCCTGCATGGGCCATTCCACGCAGAGCCCCCAATATATAAATATCACCCGTGCACAGAATGCTTCCGCCCGGGTTCACGTCACCCAGGAACAGCAGGTCCCCGTGATGATGCAGCACCTGGCCCGATCGGACCATTCCGCTCATGACCGCATAGGCCGGCTCTTTCCCGGGTTCGGTTTCCCCCTCAGGCATCTCTACGGAACGGATCAGCAAATTTCCCTTTTGCTTCAAGATGTCCAGCATGGATTGTTTCTGGTCTTCCGATATACGCCTTGACCCAAGCTTCACGTCTACATGAATAATCGGTCCGGTCAAAATATTTTGATGAGTATGCTCCAGCTTATACCTCAGCTCACCCAGCAGTTCCTCAAATTCACATTCGTCATCGAGCAGGAAAACCAGGCCATCTTTGATGCCCTTAATCGTCACATGATTCGATTTGACTGCCATGCCTGTCCCTCCCATCTCTATACATTTCGTTCCCGGATGCATAAGTTCCTGCCTGATTATGCAAATTGTAAGGGCGGTTTACGCCGCCTTTTCCACTTTTGCGCGTTTACCAAGCTTCTCGAGCTGCTTGCGCAGCGGAACATAAATGATTAACCCGAAAACGAAATGAACGACCAGATCGGGCAGAATATGGTGCAGCAGGTTCCAGTTATACGGAACGGCCGTGAGCGAGAACACCCGGTAGATCCCGTACAGCAGGCTGTCAAACAGCAGGCTTCCCAAAATGATGACCGTCATCATGACCGGCATTTGGGCGCGCGGCATCCGAAAAATAAAGCCCATAATATAAGCCGTAACCCCCATAACAAAGGAGTACGTGCCAATCATATCCCCGTAAAAGACGACGTCATGCAGCATGCCGAATATAATCCCGAGAACGAGCGCGGTATGACGGTGATGGTATACCGAAACGAATAACAGGACGATAAGGACCAGATTCGGCGAAATGACGTTCTGCCAGGAGCCCGGCAGCAGCCAGGGAACGACCGTCCCTTCGAGAAGAAAAAGGACGAACAGCAGCAGGATCAGCACTTGCTTGCGGACCATTATTGCGGTACCTCCGGTTGCGATACGACGAAGAGCAGCTTCCAGTCCTGGAACTCCGCCGCAGGCTTGATTGTCGCCGTCTTCGTTTTCCCGAACGGACTGACCTGTACTTTTTCGACAGTTCCGATAATAAGACCTTGCGGATACTTGCTCGGATCTCCTGCGGAAACGATGGTATCCTTTTCCTTAATCGGATCGTCCTCTTTGATCTGGGTCATCTGCAGGGTCTTGCTAACCTCGTCGTAACTTTCGATAATTCCGAACACGTTATGATTATTTAGTGCCGTTGCCGAAATGCCGTTAGAATTCGGGTCCTTCGCATCCATCGTCGTAATCAGCTTGACGGTCGACGTAAAGTTGCTGACATGGCTGATCACTCCGACAAGGCCCTCGCTCGAAATGACGGACTGGCCGACCTTGATGCCGTCCCGCTCGCCCAGATCAATGACCAGGGAGCGGTTTACCGTATCCGAGTTGACACTAACGACCTGGGTAATATGATAAGTATAATTGTTTTGCTCTTTCTGGGCATTCGTAAAATGCAGCGCTTCTTCCAGATCCTTATTTCGCTTGTCCATAAGATTATATTGGACTTTATCGCGTGTATAATGGGCAAGAGCAATTTTGAGCTCCTCGTTTTCTTTGTAAATGTCCCGCATATTGGCAATATCTTTAAACAAGCCCGCTATGTAACCAGCGGGCTTATAAAAGATATTTTGGGCAAATCCGACCGTATCTCTTAGAAACTTCTCGGGCCAGGATAACGAGGCCCGGGGCCCCAACGTAAATCCCATGAGCGCAATAAACATAACCAAACCAATCAGTATGACAAACAATCGCTTATTACCGAGCAGTTTAAACAGTTCTAACACCCTCTAACTTACTGATTTCTCTCCCATGATCAGGGGTGACCCGCTTTATAACTGCCTAGCGTTTGGAACGCACGGCCGAACTGCTGCGGGATTTGAATAGATGAATGTTCTCCAGCGCCTTGCCTGTACCGATGGCGACGCAGTCCAGCGGATTGTCCGCCACGATGACCGGCATGCCGGTTTCTTGTGCAAGCAGCTTGTCCAAGTTGCGCAGCAGGGCTCCGCCTCCGGTCAGGACGATACCGCGGTCCATAATGTCGGCGGCAAGCTCCGGCGGACATTTCTCCAGTGTCACCTTCACCGCTTCAACGATCGCATTGACCGTGTCAGACAGAGCTTCACTGATCTCGTCGGATGTGATGGTGATCGTCTTCGGCAGGCCGGTTACAAGGTCACGACCGCGGATTTCGCTCGTTTCCACCTGCTCCAGCGGCAGCGCAGAGCCCACTTCCATTTTCAGCTGCTCTGAAGTCCGTTCCCCGATCATTAAATTGTATTGCCGTTTAATATATTGAATGATAGATTCGTCCATTTCGTCGCCAGCCACTCTGACCGAACGGCTCGTAACGATACCGCCAAGGGAAATAACCGCAACTTCAGTTGTACCCCCGCCGATGTCAACGACCATGCTGCCTGTTGGCTCCCATACCGGAAGGTCTGCACCGATGGCTGCCGCAAACGGCTCTTCGATGGTGTAAGCCTCACGCGCACCCGCCTGTTTGGTGGCATCTTCAACCGCCCGCTGCTCTACCGCAGTGATGCCCGAGGGTACACAAACCATCACGTTCGGATGGCGCTGGAACATAGAGCGCTGCTTTTGCGCCTGACGGATGAAATATTTAATCATGGTGGCCGTCGTGTCAAAATCAGCGATAACCCCGTCCTTCATCGGACGGATGGCACGGATGTTCCCCGGCGTGCGGCCGATCATTTTCTTGGCGGATTCACCAACGGCTTCAATGCTCTTCGTATCGGTGCGCAAAGCGACTACCGAGGGCTCTCTTACGACAATTCCTTTTCCACGGACATAAACGAGCGTATTCGCCGTCCCCAAGTCAATACCCAAATCTTTCGTGAAGCTCCCTAACATGCTGTAATCTCCCTTTCTTCGTCAATCTCAACTATTATATTACATCAAGCCTTGCTCCTTCAAACTGACGTATCCTCCATCACCGATAATCAAATGATCCAACACCTCTATGCCCACAATGTCCCCTGCCTCCTTCAACCGGGCGGTCAGGGAAATATCTTCTGGACTGGGGGTGGGATCTCCACTGGGATGATTGTGTGCACAAACGACGGATGCGCTGCTGCATTTAATGGCTGCGCGAAACACCTCGCGGGGATGCACGATGGAGGCGTTCAGACTGCCGATCGAAAGCGTCTCTTGAGCAATAATGTGATTTTTCGTATTCAAAAACAAACAGACAAAATGTTCTTTTTGCAAATACCGCAGCTGCTCTGAGAGCACGTTCGCGGCATCCTTCGGGCTCCGTATCGTAACGGGCTCCTCTTTGCGAGCTCTGGACAAACGCTGTCCGAGCTCGATTCCGGCTTTGAGCTGCAGCGCCTTCGCGCTGCCGATGCCCCGAATGGACATCAGCTCCTCGACGCTCAGGTCGACCAGATTTCGCAAACTGCCGACTTGCTTCAGTATCCGCTGAGCCAAATGTACGGCTGACTCCTGGCGGGTTCCCGTCCGAAGCAAAATAGCAAGCAGTTCGGCATGGCTTAAAGCACTCGCCCCATATTCAAGCATGCGTTCTCTCGGGCGTTCTTCATGGGGGATGTCGCGCAGCAGATAAGTTTGCGACTCCATAAGTTCCCCTTCTTTCCCTTCATTCAAATAACATCCGCAAGTTTTACAAAACGTCGATTCCGAACTCGCCCAGCATGTCCGAAAGCAGGGACAGCGGCAGTCCGACCACGTTAAAATAGCATCCTTCGATCCGTTCGACGATCGTTGACCCGAGTCCCTGGATCGCATAGGCGCCCGCTTTGTCATCAGGCTCTCCGCTCATGGCGTAAGCCTCTACCTGGCGCCCGGTGAGCGGCTTCATCGTCACCGACGTCACACGATGGCGCACCATCGTCTTGCCGTTCATGACATCGATGACGGCGACTCCCGTATATACCTCGTGGGTCCGGCCTTGCAGCGATGTCAGCATGCGAACCGCATCCTGCTTGTCGACCGGCTTGCCCAGCACCTGATTGTCCAGCACAACAACCGTATCACTACCGACGATCACGGCATCCTCCTTATCATCATGAAGCGAGGCATGAACGGCTTCCGCTTTGCGTAAGGCCAGTCCTTCCACGACCTGCTGCGGTGTCCAATCTTCGGGTGTATGTTCTTCAGCGTGACTGGGACGGATCTCAAACGGAATATGTAGAGAAGCGATCAGCTCCTGCCTTCTCGGTGAAGTTGATGCCAGAATAATGCGGCGTGAATGGTTTGATTTCAATGAAAGGATCTCCTTTGTCCGGTAGTTAAAGCCTGCGATACAGCCACACGGAGACAATGATGCCGATCAAACTCAGCAGGCTTAGTTTCATTTGAATGGTAATGTCGTAACTGATAATGTCCAAATTAGCTTGCGGTGACCATTTGATCATCGTGGATGCGGTCAGAAAAGAAAGAGCTTGTACAGGCTCCAGCGCTTTGGCTATCCATGCTCCCGCCAGCCAGCCAAGCAGCAGAAACAGCAGTAATATTCCAACATTCTTCTTCATTCTTCTCTTCCCTCGCCATAATTTGACACCCACATTATTATACGGTTATTTGGACGTCAATACAAACACAAATCCGGCATGGGGAAGTATTTCCATTTCCACGCCGGATCTTTGTGTTTTATGCTTTTTCCAGGGAAGCGACAAGCTGCTTCTGCAGCATGATGAATTCCATCATCCTGGACTGGATTTCCCATAAATGCCCCTTCGCCGTATTTTTGTTGTATTCCTCGACGGACGAAAGCGAGCTGTTCATCGCCTGCTCCAGCTGCCTGCCCATCTCCTGCTGATCCGCGCCCAGGCCGGCCTGGAACGGCTTGGCCGCCTCCGTCCACTGCCGGTGCAGATCGGTCAAACGGCTCATATCCTCGGCACCGATTTTCCCCGGAAGATCCTTGCCAAGGAGGCTCGCCGACGTTTGGCTCAGCAGCGCAACCAAGTCCGCGCTCACCTGAAAGTATTGGTTAACGGCCTCAGCGTCCCCGTTAAAATGCAGGGAGGTTGCGGCCGGGAGATCCACCTCCCGCACATACAGATCAACCCCTTCCGCCTTCAGCTGATTGCTGAGCAGCTTGGCTTGTTCGCGGTCTGTGGACAGGCCCGCATACACCCGGTTTTCCTCATCCGGGTCGTTCCCTGCGGCAATGCCGTACTGCTCCAGCTCATCCTTCGCCTGCTGAACCCGGTCGGCAGTGCTGAAGACGCCATACTGCAGCATGTAGTAGGTTTGAGGACCCACCTCGACGGCGACCGCCGGCACAGAAGCTTGATCCTCGCCGGACTGCGCAGAGGTGCTTACAGCACTCGGGTTTCCTGTGTCGCCGCCCGGGTCCATCCCCGCAGATCCGTCCTTGAAAAAGGAGAGGACCACCAAACCGAACAACGCCCCGGTGACGATGGCTCCAGTTACGGTTCCAACGACTTTCCATATCGATCCCGGCCGGTGAGGCCGGTAGGAATACTCCTCGATGATTGGCCCGGGCCCTGCTTCATCGGGTCTGTTCTCGATGTGATCGTAGACATCATAGCCCTCCCTGACCGTGTACCTATTATTGGCACGATCCGGGTCCCAGTCTTCCAAGCTGTCCGGATAGCGATGATCTGGTCCGTCCGTACCGGATTCATGCTCATGGGTTTCCTCTGCCCGCTCTTGTATTCCGTAACCCATCCTCTCCTCCAGACGCTCCCAGCTGTCCTCCCTGTTGAACGGATCACTCCATCCCTGCATCGACGCAGGCACAGCCGATATCGGGGTACGCTTTGTTTCAACATCGCGGCGGCTGCTTCCGGAATTACGATCATCCGCCCATGCAGGGTTCTGTGCAGCGGATCCCGCAACCGTCAACTGTCCGCGGTCCTTCTTATCTTCAAGCTGGCGCCCTTGTTCTTCATCAAACCGGAACGTCATTCTCGCCTTGTTCACACCCAAACACCTCACCCTTGTCCGTATCTACTATGTATATATGATAGATTTCCAGAAGTTATGTTTGATTGTCCCACGAAAATGACAAGAGCAAAAAAACCGTAATCCCCTTTCAGACAGGGAATTACGGTTTCTTCGGTCATGATCCTATGCAGCCCGTGCCCATCCGGCAGAGGCATTCCTTACATTGTCTTGGCGATTTCCGCCCCGACTTTCCAAATGTCGCCTGCCCCCATGGTCAGGACAAGCACCCCTGGCTGGAGCCGCGGCTTCAGATCGTTCAGGACATCTTCCTTCGTCGGCAAATAACGGGCGCCCGCATTGCTGTTTTTGACGATCAAATCAACCAGCTTGGAAGAGCTCACGCCCTCGATCTGCTTCTCTCCGGCTGGCGAATAAATGTCGGTAATGATCACTTCATCGGCTCCGCCGAAAGCCCGGCTGAATGCATCGAGCAGGAAGAAGGTCCGTGTATAGCGCTGCGGCTGGAACACGGCGATAATCTTTTTGCCCGTAGCCTTGGCGGCACTGATGGTAGCTTCGATCTCCGTCGGGTGATGCGCGTAATCGTCGATGATCAGAATATCGTTCTTCTCGCCGAGCACCTGGAAACGGCGTTTGGCACCGTGGAACTTCGAAACGCCCGCAGCGATGGATTCGAACGGAATCCCTGCCTTCAGACAGGCGATCACCGTGGCCATGGCGTTATAGACGTTGTGGCGTCCCGGAACCGAAAGCTCGACGGTTCCCAGCGTCTGTCCGTTATGCTTCATCGTGAAGGATGCGTGACGGTCGCCCAGGACCAGATCCTCGGCGGTATATTCCGCATCGGAATCGATCCCGTAGGTGGCCACATTGCAGCGGATCGAAGGAAGGATCGCGCGGATATTCGCGTCATCAGCGCAGACGACGGCCGTGCCGTCTTCCTTGATCTGGCTCAAAAACTGCACATAAGCGCTCTTCAGCTTCTCGAAATCGCCGTCGTAGTTTTCAAGATGATCTGCCTCAATGTTCGTCACGATGCCGAGCCACGGATGGTACTGCAAAAAGGAGCCGTCGCTCTCATCCGCCTCAGCCACCACGTAGTCCCCTTTGCCGGCTTTGGCGTTCGTGCCGACGTTCATAATTTCCCCGCCGATAATAAACGTCGGATCTGCGCCGCATTCCTCCATGGCGAGTGCAATCATGGACGATGTAGTTGTCTTGCCGTGTGCTCCCGCAACGGCGATGCCCTTGCGCTCATTCAGCAATCTGGCCAGCATTTGCGAGCGGTGAAGGATCGGAATGTTCAGATGCTCCGCCTCTCTTCGTTCCACGTTGTCCTTGGGAAGCGCCGTCGAATAGACGACCAAATCCGCTCCGTGAACCTGCTCGGCCGTATGGCCTATATAAATTTTGGCTCCCTTGGCAGCCAGTTTTTCCGTTAATTCCTGGGCAGCCACGTCCGAACCCGTGACCGTATATCCCATTTCCAGCATAACCCGTGCGATGGCGCTCATCCCGTAGCCACCAATACCGATAAAATGAACATGTTCAGAATTCAACAGATTTTCACCAACCTTTTTCAGAATCGGTCTGACCCAGCAGGGCTGCCCGCACATCAGAAATCAAATACAGCGTGCCGGACACCACTGCCAAATCCCCCGGTTCTGTCCGTGACTTAAGTATGTCTAGCGCGTGTTTCCAATCCGGTTCTACGATGATCTGCAAACCTGGTTTGCCGTGAGAATGCTTCAGCCGCTCCACAATGTCCAGCAAAGCATCAGCGTCCATTTTTTTTCGGAAATCCGGCTCGGTCAGGATAAGCGTATCCACTATTGGAAGTATATGCTTCAAAGAGGACTCATGATGCTTATTTGACAGCATTCCCATCATCAAATTTAACTGTTTAAAGTGATAATGCCTTTGCAGGCTCTTGCTGAGGCTCTCCAGCCCCTCCGGATTATGCGCCCCGTCCAGAACAATCCGCGGAGAATCGCCCACTTCTTCGAGCCGGCCGGCCCACTTCGTATCCCGGAACCCCTTCAGCAGATCCTCATCGTCCATGACAAAAGCCATGTACTGCCGCAGCACTTCCAGCGCCATCATCGCGCCGGCGGCATTGGCAATCTGGTGCTCGCCCTTCATCCCGATGCTCAGATCCAGCTCGCGGAAAGGACCTTTGAAATGGAACGTCTGTAACGAACCGTCCAAACCGGTATATTCGTAGGTGAACTGCTCTCCCGCCAAATACAGCGTGGCGCGGCACTCTTCGGCTTTTTGCTTCAGCACCTCAATGACTTCCGGCTGGTTCACGCAGCTGACCACCGGAACGCCTGGTTTGATAATGCCGGCCTTTTCCGTGGCGATTTCCACAAGCGTATCGCCAAGAATATCGGTGTGGTCCATCCCGACATTGGTGATGATGGAGACGATGGGGTGAACGATGTTCGTTACATCCAGCCTTCCCCCGAGCCCGGTCTCCCATACAACCACGTCAGGGTAGCATTCCTCGGCATAATACAGGATCGCCAAAGCCGTGGACACTTCGAACATCGTCGGCGATCCGAGCTCCGTGGCCGCAATTTCCTGCACCGCAGGGTACAGGCGGTTCGCCAGGGAGAGCAGCACCTCCTCCGGAATGTCTTCCCCGTTGTACTGAAAGCGGTTCGTGAATTTGGTGATATACGGCGAAGTATACGTGCCTACCGAATAACCGCTTTGCAGAAGTACACGGGTCAAGTAAGCGCATGTCGACCCTTTCCCGTTCGTACCGGCGACATGAATGAATTTCAGCCTCCGGTGCGGGTTCCCGAACTTCTCCATTAACGTTTCGATCCGCTGCATCCCCGGTCTGATCCCAAACGGAATCAGACCGTTAATCCAATTCGCCGCCTCTTCATATGTGCGCAGAGAAGCCTCCCGTCCGGCTTCCAATTGATCCCCCATACCATTCACCTTCTGAATTTTAGTTAAGTTTCTGCTGCGTCGTGATCAGCCTCTCAGCTCTTCGATCCGTGCGATGACTTTGCTGCGTTTATCGGAATAGTCGGCCATCTTGGCCTTCTCCTCTTCAATGACTTTTGCCGGCGCTTTCGCCACAAAGCCTTCATTGGCCAGCTTTTTCTCCACCCGCTGCACTTCGCTGTTCAGATGCTGCAGCTCTTTCTCCAGCCGCGCAATCTCCTGGTCAATGTCGATCAGACCGGCAAGCGGCAGGTACAGCTCGGCACCGGTAATCACGGCAGTCATCGCCTTGTCCGGTGTCGTCAGGTCGAGACCTGCCGTAAAGCTCGAGGTGTTGCAGAAGCGCTGAACGTATACTTCGTTCCGGTTCACGATCTGCAGCACTTGCTCGTCGCCCGCCTTCAGCATCAGCTCGATCTTCTTGCTCATCGGAACATTAACCTCTGCGCGGATGTTGCGAACGGCACGGATGGCATCCATCAGCAGCGACATCTCGGCTGCAGCTTCGGCATCCTCGAAGGCTGGATCATACTCCGGCCATGCCGCAAGCGTGATCGTTTCCCCTTCGTGAGGCAGATGCTGCCAAATTTCTTCGGAGATGAACGGCATAAACGGATGAATCATCCGCAGCGTGCGGTCCAGCACATAGCTAAGCACCGACTGCGTCGTTTTCTTGGCGCTCACATTGTCTCCGTACAAAGAGAGTTTGGCAAACTCAATGTACCAGTCACAGAGGTCATCCCAAATGAAGTTATACAGGAGCCGGCCCGTTTCACCAAATTCGTAGGCATCTATTAGACGCGTAATGTCACGGGAAGTTTCGTTCAGGCGGTGGAGAATCCAGCGGTCCGCCGTGCTGAGCTCTCCGCTTATGTCAATGTCGTCATATGTGAATCCTTCCAGATTCATCAGAGCGAAACGGGAGGCATTCCAGATTTTATTGGCAAAGTTGCGCGCCTGCTCCACGCGTTCCCACCGGAAGCGCAGATCCTGCCCCGGCGTGCTGCTCGTGGAGATCATGTAGCGCATCGCATCTGCGCCGTACCGTTCGATGACGTCGAGCGGATCAACGCCGTTGCCGAGCGACTTGGACATTTTCCGTCCTTCGGAATCCCGGACCAGTCCGTGCATCAGCACGTCCTTGAACGGAATTTCGCCCGTAAATTCCAGCGCGGTAAAGATCATCCGGGCTACCCAGAAATAGATGATGTCATAGCCCGTAACGAGCACGTTCGTCGGATAATAACGTTCCAGATCCGCCGTCTGCTCCGGCCAGCCGAGGGTAGAGAACGGCCACAGCGCCGAACTGAACCAAGTGTCCAGAACGTCGTTGTCCTGCGTAAGCTCGGTGCTTCCGCATTTGGAGCATTGAGTTACATCCTCATGGGCTACGTGGATCTCGCCGCAGGATTCGCAGTACCAAGCCGGAATCCGGTGTCCCCACCACAGCTGACGGGAAATACACCAATCCCGGACGTTTTCGATCCAGTTCAGGTACGTTTTCTCGAAACGATCCGGAACGAAGCGTACCCCTTTGCCCGCCTTTTGCGCCTCGATGGCTCTTTCCGCGAGCGGCTGCATTTTAACGAACCACTGCGTCGACAGGTAAGGCTCGACTACGGCGCCTGTGCGCTCACTATGCCCTACCTGGTGCACATGGTCTTCGATTTTGATCAGCACGCCGAGATCCTTCAAATCCTGAACGATCTGCTTGCGGCAATCGGCCCGGTCCATGCCTTCGTACTTCGCGGCCTGGTCATTCATCGTGCCGGTCTCGTCCATCACGATGATTTGCGGCAGATCGTGGCGCAATCCCACCTCAAAATCGTTCGGGTCGTGTGCCGGAGTAATTTTCACGGCGCCGCTGCCGAATTCGCGTTCCACGTACTCGTCGGCAATAATCGGAATTTCGCGTCCGACAATCGGAAGCACGAGCATCTTGCCGATCATATCCTTGTAGCGCTCGTCTTTTGGATGAACCGCTACCGCCGTATCGCCAAGCATCGTCTCAGGACGCGTGGTCGCTACCGTAATGTGGCCGCTTCCGTCCTTCAGCGGATACTGCAAATGATACAGATGACCGTTGACTTCTTTATATTCAACCTCAATATCGGACAAGGCGGTTCTGGCGGCCGGATCCCAGTTGATGATCTTTTTGCCGCGGTAGATCAGCCCTTTTTCATAGAGTTTCACGAAAACTTCGCGAACCGCCTTCGACAGACCTTCGTCAAGCGTAAACCGCTCTCTGGAGTAATCCAGCGAAAAGCCCATTTTGGCCCACTGTTCATGAATCGTTTCCGCGTATTGGTCCTTCCATTCCCACACTTTCTCCAGGAACTTCTCGCGCCCCAGGTCGTGGCGGCTAATATTCTGCTCACGCAGCTTCTGCTCCACCTTGGTCTGCGTCGCGATGCCCGCATGGTCCGAGCCCGGAAGCCACAAGGCGTCGTACCCCTGCATCCGCTTCGTGCGAATCAGAATATCCTGCAGGGTAAAGTCGAGGGCGTGCCCGATATGGAGCATCCCCGTTACGTTTGGCGGCGGAATCACGATCGTATACGGCTCAGCCTCGGGCTTCTGCCCGGCTTTGAAATACTGGCCGTCGATCCAGTATTTGTACCATTTCTTTTCGGCCGATTTCGGGTCATACGTCGTCGGCATCCCGGTTGTTGCTTGGTTTTCCTGGTCTGTCATATTGTTCATCCTCCATCACAAGATCAGCTTTGCCAAAAATACAAAAAACCTTTCGTCCTCAAAGGACGAAAGGCTGTTCTTTCGCGGTACCACCTTTGTTTTGCGACAGCAAGCACAAACACGCATGCCTTCGCAACACTTCGTACAGATAACGGCTGCAGCCGGCCGGCTCTACCTCCCGCGCCTTCGGACGCAAGTGCTCAAACCGACAACTTCCGGGCGACTTCGGACAGCTGCATCCTGCGGAATCTTCCAGCGCTGCAATTCCGCTCTCTGAAGGGCAATACCGCCTACTCTTCCCGTTCATCGTTTTTGTGAAGATGGTGAAATGGATCATTTTTCAGCGAAGCTGAAGCGTTTCATATCGCAAGAAAAACTTCCGCCAAATTCAGGATGTCTTCTGTATTTGACGTTCGTTGATGTTTTTCTGCAAAACATATACTCCATAATAACGCGCTTCATGTCGATAGTCAACTTCCCTTAGTCCAAAGTGCAGGACCATTTTCCCGTGTTCGGGCAGACCTCATCCCGGGCACAAAAAAAAAGAGCCCGGCGCCGCAAAGCGCCAGGCTCTTCTGATTGCCTCAAAATCGTTACGGAATATACAGAATTTGACCTTCCTGCACGGTCTGGTCCGCCAGCCGGTTGTACAGCACAAGCTCCCGCGGCGTCAGCTGATAACGGTCGGCGATCGTCTCGAGCGTCTCCTCCCGCTGAACGATGCACAGCCGGACCTTACGGAACGGAGTCTGCTCGGAGATACTGCCGAGGAACAGGTTCTTCCATTTGATATCATCGGCTTCAGCAGCACCCGCGCTGGCGATGGCATCAGCAGCCTGCTGCTCCTCCTGCGCCTGCTGGTACTCAAGCTCCTTGATCGAACGGCTTGAGGACAAGATCGAGGAAAAGCCGATCGCTTCCTTCTCGCCGGACTCGGGTTCCTTCTTGCTTCCGAGCGCAATCCGCATTTCCCGGTCTTCAGGCGGTTCTTCCTGCTGAACTTTATCCTGGAAAGCTCCAAACGGGAACGTAGGCTCGCTGAACGGGTCTTTACCCGCCGCGTTCAAATAGATGTCTTCTTCCTGCTCTTCATCCGCCTGAACCGCCGTCGCTTCCGGATGCAGCAGCTCCGACTCCTCTTCATGCTCAAAATGCCACTTGTTCGGGTACTGGGGCTCCGCTGTCCGCTCCGATGGTTCCTTGTCCGTATGTAAAGCGGATAATCCGGCCACCTGCGGCGGAGGCGCTGCCGCTTCCCGCTCAGGTTCGTGGGCAGATTCCCATGCGGTAGACGGCGCAGTTTCGCGGGAATCGGACGCCTGAGGCACAGCCGCTTCCTCCGGCTCGGACGGAGGAACAGCAGCCGCTTGCCATGCGGCTTCCCAGGCTGCCGCTTCCCGTGCTTCATCCGAGTCACTGGCTTCCGCAGCTTCGATCGGAACCTGTTCCGGCTGCTCTGCCTGAATTTGGGACTGAGGCGGCGTAAAGGATGGAGCCGGTGCGGTCCAGACAGGCGCAGGGTCGTCTGGCGGCGTGAATTCACGCTGTTCCGGTTCTGCCGAAGCCGGCTCTTCCTCCCGCTCTTGCGCGAAGATCGCCGCTTCCTCCGGAAGGTCCTCATCCGGTGCATGAACCACCGTGAATTCGTCCGCTTTCCAGGCGGGTGATTCCGCGACCTGAGTCTCGATGCCGCGCAGAGAAAGAACGCCCGTAATATTCAGGCTCCGTTTGGACAGCAGGTCGACGTCAAAATTCTCGATTTCCACCGCAATGTCATCCAGCGAGGTTACCCGGTTCAAGGGAACCGTAATCTCCACTGGAATGAAATGCTCCAGCCGCTGCGTCCCTTCTTCCTCACCTTCGCTTCTGTACAGCCCCGACAGGAGCAGATGCCCGCGCAGACTGGCTTGTTCGTCCTGGCTGATCACTTGAATATGCGGAAGCAGCTCGATTTCCTCGAGTTCTTCGATACCCGCCACGTCTTCGTTTAAATGGATGCGTTCGTAAATGTCAAAGCGTAAACCGTAGGACTGGTCAAACACAAATAACGTCCTCCTTTTCGGCATATTTCTAACCGTGGGCCATCCCCACAGCACGAGCCAAAATCGTTACTCGTTCTATTTATATGCTTTAAAAAGAGGAGCATGCCAGTTTTCATATGATACTTAGGTTTACGCTCTCACAAGGGCTTTGAGACGCTCCATATCCTCGGGCCACGGATCGCTCACCTCAATCTGCTCGCGTGTGAGCGGATGGGCGAAAGAGAGACGCTCCCCGTGAAGCGCCTGCCTGCCGATGGCGGACATGCTTCCGCCGTACAAGGCATCGCCCAGCAGCGGGTGACCGACATGACTGAGATGAACGCGGATCTGATGCGTCCTTCCGGTTTCCAGTTCCAAATAGACGAGGCTGGCTTGATTCCCGGCTTCTGCGTGGAGAATCCGGGTCACCGCAGATTGCCCTCCCGGAGACACCCGTCTGCGCTGCTTGTGATGGCGGTCCTTGCCGATGGGCAGGTCGATGACCTTCATCTCCGCAGGGATCCGCCCCTCGACAAAGGCGGCGTAAATCCGCGAAATCCGCTTGCCGCTCATCTCCTTGTCCAGCACAAGCTGCGCCCAGTCATTTTTGGCATACAGCACGGGCCCGGTGGTATGCTGGTCGAGCCGATGAATATGCCTGACCGCAATCTCTTCCCCTTGCATCTGATAATGGGCGGCCACGGCATGATCCAACGTGATTTCGTCGGTGTGCCCATCCGGGTGAACCTTCATCCCGGCAGGCTTGTGAACGACCAGGCAGAAGTCGTCCTCGTACAGCACGGTGAGATCCGTCCAGATCGGCTCGATCCCCGCCTTGCGGGAAGCAAAAAGGGCCAGCCGAAGCCGGTCCCCTTTCCACTCGATGCCATTTGATGCCTGAAGCTGTCCAAGCAGCTTCTCCGGCAGGCCTGCCTCGTTCAGCAGCCACGCCGCGGCCGCCGCTTCGCGGTCCGCGGCCGATGCGATTTTTTTGCCCGGAGCCAGCTCCAGCCATTCCCCGCGCCGGAGCCAGTGGTTCAGGCTCACAGCTGCTTAAGGGCGTTGTAATTGGCTTCAATCGTCGCATCGATGTCTTCGATGCTGTGGGCAGCCGATACAAACATCCCCTCAAATTGGGAAGGAGCCACGCTCACGCCTTCCTCAATCAGATTGCCGAAATATTTGGTGAAGCGCGGAATGTCGCTCGTCTTCGCCGTATCGTAATTCACGACAGGCCCTTCCGTGAAGAAAGGACATACCATGGAACCGACGCGGTTAATCGTCACCGGAATGCCAAGCTCTTTGGCATTTTTTACAAAACCGGCCTCCAGACGGGCTGCGCGCTCTTCCAGCTGGTCATATACAGCAGGCGTCAGGAGCTTCAGCGTCGTAAACCCAGCCGCCATGGCCAGCGGATTTCCGCTCAGCGTGCCCGCTTGGTAAATCGGACCGGACGGCGCCACTTTTTCCATAATTTCGCGTTTGCCGCCGTATGCGCCGACAGGCAGTCCGCCGCCGATCACCTTGCCCAGGCAAGTCAGGTCAGGCGTAATGCCGAACCGGCCTTGGGCACAGTTCAAATGAACGCGGAACCCGGTCATGACCTCATCAAAAATGAGCAGGCTGCCATATTTTGTAGTAATTTCGCGCAAGCCTTCCAGAAAGCCCGGAAGCGGAGGTACGACGCCCATGTTGCCGGCTACCGGCTCCACGATGACGCAGGCGATCTCCTCGCCAAAACGTTCAAAGGCAAGCTTTACGGACTCAAGGTCGTTATACGCGACCGTGATCGTATTGCTGGCCACGCTTTCCGGCACGCCCGGGCTGTCAGGCAGACCCAGTGTCGCCACCCCGGAGCCGGCTTTGATGAGCAGGCTGTCCGCGTGTCCGTGATAGGAGCCTTCGAATTTCAAAATTTTGCTGCGTCCCGTGTACCCGCGGGCCAGACGAATCGCGCTCATCGTCGCTTCCGTACCGGAATTGACCATCCGGACGATGTCGATCGAAGGGACACGCTCGCACACGAGCTTGGCCATCTCCGTCTCAATCAGCGTAGGCGCGCCGAAGCTCGTGCCTTTGGCCGCCGTTTCCTGAACCGCAGCAATCACTTCCGGATGGGCGTGTCCCATAATCAGGGGTCCCCAGGAGCCGACGTAGTCGATAAAACTGTTGCCATCAATATCGTACACGCGCGATCCTTGGGCATGGTCCACATAAATCGGCGTAAGTCCGACCGATTTAAAAGCGCGGACCGGGCTGTTTACTCCGCCGGGGATATATTGCTTGGCTTCTTCAAAGGCCGACCGGGAAGCCTCCTCCTTGCGCTTTCCTGACATACTGCTCATGTCATTCACTCCAATCTATCGGTTTAAATCACCCCGCTAAGCGGGGATTTTGCTCCGATGCTTCGGTTATCCCTTGATCCACCGGGCCACGTCTTTGGCAAAATAAGTAATAATGATATCCGCGCCGGCGCGCTTCATGCTCGTCAGCATTTCCTGCACTACGGCTTTTTCGTCGATCCAGCCTTGAATGGCCGCCGCTTTGACCATGGAGTACTCCCCGCTCACATTGTAGGCGACGAGCGGAAGGTCGAACTGATCCTTCAGCGTGCGCATAATGTCCATATAGGACAAAGAAGGCTTGACCATCAGCATGTCGGCCCCTTCAAGCACATCGGATTCCGCTTCACGCAGCGCTTCGCGCGCGTTGGCCGGATCCATCTGGTACGTTTTGCGGTCGCCGAACTGAGGTGCCGAGTCGGCTGCCTCGCGGAATGGGCCGTAGAAGGCGGAAGCATATTTGACCGAATAAGACATGATCGGAATATGCTCAAATCCGTTCTCGTCAAGCCCTGCGCGGATCGCCTGCACGAAGCCGTCCATCATGTTGGACGGGGCGATAATATCGGCGCCGGCTTTCGCCTGGGACACCGCCGTTTTGACCAGCAGCTCCAGCGATTCATCGTTCATGACGTCGCCGCACACATGGCCATCCCGTTCATAGGTATGCACCATGCCGCAGTGTCCATGATCCGTAAACTCGCAGAGGCAGGTGTCGGCTACGACGAGCAGGTCCGGATACCAGGACTTGATCAGGCGTGTGGCTTCCTGCACGATGCCGTCTTCCGCAAAGGCCGAGGAGCCGATGCTGTCCTTCGTTTCCGGAATGCCGAACAACAGCACGGCAGGAATGCCGAGGGAGGCAATTTCGTCCACTTCTTCTTTCAGCCGGTCCAGCGAAAAATGATAGACTCCCGGCATGGATGAAATCTCGTTTTTTATGTTTTCTCCATAGGTTACAAAAATCGGCATGATCAGGTCATTCACGTTCAGCACCGTTTCGCGCACCATGTTCCGCATGCCCACGGACTGGCGGAGGCGCCGGTGTCTTACCATTGGAAAACTCATAGCTGTAAACCTCCTGTTGGTAGATATTTACGAGTCTAGGGTCATCCCAGACCCTTCTATTCTGATGCGGCCGCAGCTTCCGCGTTCCACAGGCACAGCGACCGGACAAGGCTGTCCAACGTCGCTTCTTCGGCAATGATGCCTACTTCAAGGCCCGCGTCACGGGCTGTCTTGGCCGTAATTTCTCCAATACATGCAACTTCCACACCCTGCAGCAGCGCTGCCGGGTCCTGCACTCCCATCCGCTGCAAAATCGAGAGCAGATTGTTCACCGTCGACGAGCTGGTGAACGTCACGGCATGAATCCCGCCCTCTTCCAGCAGCCGGATCAATTCGGGATCGTCCTCCCGCCCGGCGATCGTCTGGTACATCACCGCGCTGGTGACCTCGAGTCCCATCTCCGCGAGCTTGTCAGGCAGCCAGTTTCGTGCCAGATCCCCGCGCGGGAGGAAGACCTTCTGGCCGGCGAGCAGCTGGCTGCCCAGCGACTCGATCAGTCCTTCCTGCTGGAAGCGGTCCGGCAGCTCCACGGGGATGATGCCCCGCTGCCCGAGCGCCTCGGCTGTGGCCGGGCCGACCGCCGCAATCCGCGCCCGATGCAGCTGCCGGATGTCCTTCCCCTGCTCCTTCAAATGGCGGAAGAAGTAGTCGACGCCGTTGGTGCTGGTGAAAAACACCCAGTCGTATTCACCGAGCCGGTCGAAGGCGTCCTTGAGGCCCTGCTTAAGCTCGGGCGCTTCGGGATACACCGTCTCGATCACCGGAAATTCGTAGGGCTCCCCGCCGAGCTCCTCGATCCGGTTGACCAGATCGCTTGCCTGAGCCCGGGAGCGGGTGACGAGGATCCGCTTGCCGAACAGCGGCAGCGACTCCGCCCATTTGAGCTGCTCGCGCTGCCGCACGACGTCGCCGACAACGATGACGGCCGGCGGCTGAAAGTCCGCCTGCTCTACTTTCTCCGCGATGTCGGCGAGCGTCCCGGCGAGCACCGCCTGCTCCGCCCGCGTCCCCCACCGGATCAAGGCCACCGGCGTGCCGGGCTTACGTCCATGGCGCATCAGCTGCTCGGCGATATAACCGATCTTGGCCACGCCCATCATAAAGACCAGCGTTCCGGTCGCGTTCGTAACCTTGTCCCATTCGATCATCCGGTCCAGCTTGTCCGGGCTTTCATGTCCGGTGATGATGGACAAGGAAGAGGCCAAATCCCTGTGGGTCACCGGAATGCCCGCGTACGCCGGTACCCCGATCGCCGCCGTAATGCCGGGCACGATTTCATAAGGAATGCCGTTTCGCCTTAGCAGCTCGGCTTCCTCACCTACGCGTCCGAATATCGTCGGATCGCCGCCCTTCAGCCGCACGACCGTTTTGCCCTGCAGGGCAAGGTCCACCAGCAGCTGGTTGATCTCTTCCTGCTTCATCGTATGGCGGTCCGGGAGCTTGCCGACGTATATTTTTTCCGTTCCCGGCTTGAGCGAATGCAGCAGCTGCGGCCCCGCCAGGCGGTCGTATACGACGACATCCGCCTTTTGCAGGCATTCCAGCCCTTTTACCGTAATTAATTTGGCATGCCCGGGCCCGGCTCCCACCAAAAATACTCTTCCCGCCATGTTCTCATCCCCTACTCCCTGGTCTGTTCCAGAATTCTCTCGGCTCCCTGGGCAATCAGCTTATTGGCAACGTCTTCCCCAAGCTTCTGTGGATCCGTTCCCGTCAGCGTTTCTTTTAAAATGACGTCCCCTTCGGGAGATCCTACCATTCCCGTTAATTGTATAACGGGCGGAGTGCCTTGGGAATGCTCCGTTTCGGACGGAACGAGTACGGCGTGTGCCCCGATCGGCACCTGGCAGCCACCGTTCAATACGGCGAGAAACTTGCGTTCGGCAGCAACGGTCAGCTCCGATTCCTTATCGTTATATAAATCAAGCAGTCTGCGCAGATCCGCATCATCTTCGCGGCATTCGATGCCGAGCGCTCCTTGGCCAACAGCCGGCAGGCAGGTCTCCACCGGAATATACGAGCTGATTTTATCCTCCCAGCCCATGCGGTACAGCCCGGCAGCGGCGAGAATGATCGCCTGAAAGCCTTCTGTCTCGAGCTTGCGCAGACGCGAGTCAATATTGCCGCGAACCGGCTCCAGTTCCAGGTCCGGCCGGTGAGCCTTCAGCTGGCTGGAGCGGCGCAGGCTGCTCGTTCCTACTTTCGCTCCCTGCGGAAGCTCGTCAATGCTTTTCCCGTGAAGGGAAATGAGACAGTCCCTCGGATCGACGCGGCGGGGCACCGCACCGTTCATCAAACCCTCGGGGAGAACCGAAGGCATGTCCTTCATGCTGTGCACGGCCATATCGATTGCACCGTCCAGCATAGCCTGCTCGATTTCTTTAACGAACAAGCCTTTCCCGCCGACCTTGGACAACGTCACATCCAGAATGCGGTCGCCTTTCGTCACGATCTTTTTCACTTCAAATTGAAAATCAAACCCGTGTTCCGCGCACAGCTGCTTCAGCTGGTCGATGACCTGCCCTGTCTGCGTTAATGCCAATGCGCTTTGTCTGCTGCCTACTACGATTGTCCGCATCATGATTCCTCCTGGTTGTTCGCTATCCATTGCTTGATTTGTTCCGTATCCCACGGCTCAAACGTGCCCTTGCGGATTTCATCCAGCACTTCAAGCTCTGCCGCTTTCATTAATAATCTTTGCCGGGTTTCCGGGCGCGTAACCTGCCTCTTGATGCTGCTGCGCATCCGGTACATCCATTCGAGATATTCCTCGTATTCAGGGCCGTATTCTTCCTCCAGCCTGTCGCAAATCTCCGCAGCCAGCGCCGGTCCGGCGCCCGATGTGGACACGGCGATCACCAGCCTGCCCCGGCGAAGCACGCTCGGGCTGATAAAAGAACCCGTCCTACTGCCGCCGGCCGCGTTTGCCAGCGCACCCATCCGCTCCGCCTCATCGATCACGGCACCGTTCACGGCAGGTGAGGAGGTTGCCGCATAGACCAAAAAGGCCCCCGCCAAATCTCCCGCCGCGTACTCGCGGGAAATCCAGCGGATCCGGCCTTCCATTACAAGCTGCCGCAGCCCTTGTGTCACTTCCGGACTGATCACCGTCACATCTGCCGAAGCCGCAAGCAGGGAATTTACCTTTCTTTCGGCCACGGCCCCGCCGCCCACCACGGCGCAGCAGCGCCCCTTGCAATCCAGCATTACGGGCAAATATACCGACAAAGGACTCACTCTCCTGTCCAACGGTGAAAATCGGACCACGTATTCAGTACGAAAATAAAGATAATAAACGCATATCCGATCAGAATCCACTGGGCCATCACTTGACCGGAATGCTGTTTGGAACGTTTACGAATCAGAAAAAAATAATAAATCGCCAGTCCGGCAAGCGTAGCCACTACTTTCAAGTCCAGCAGCAGGCTGAGCTTGCCTTCGGAAATAAGCGACAGCACCGCGACGATGAACGAAACGGATAAGAGCGGGGTTCCGATCGATGCGAGCAGGTACGTATACTTGTCCATCAGCTCAAGACTCGGAAGCCGGCGGACGGTGTCGCTCCATTTTTTCCCTTTCAGCCTTCTATGAAGAAACAAATACATGCCGGCAAATACGGCGGCAATGGTGTAAACGGCGAAGCTTAGGTTGGCAAGCGTGATATGCAGAATGAGCAGGCCGTGTACCGTCTCCCAATGACGCAGCGGGTTATTCCCGGCCGCAAACCATAAGCGGTTCAGCACCATGGCGCTGAATCCGATGATGCCGAGCAGCAGGACGGCAAACTCCGACCGCTGCACCCAGTTCAGGATCAGAGCGGCGATGACGATACTAAATGAAAATAAGAGCAAAAAATCAAATGGGGTAAAGATCGGCAGCATGCTCTCCTGCCACGCTCTGATCAGAAGCGCGCCTCCCTGCAAAACGCCAACTACAACAAGAAGCCCTGTACCCATCCGCTTTGCCCCCTGATTGCGTCGTATGCAATCCGAGATAAAAAACAGAAGGCTCAGGGCGTAGATATAAATGCCGGCATCGTAAAAACCAGTGAGCAATGTCAACTCCCCCTACCGGCTTACAGGCTTGCAGGAGTCAAAGAAACCTTGGACAGCTTCATGTCCGATGGGTTCTTGCTATTCCCTTGCGGGACCTTGCCGGATTTCTCCATGACGCTGCTGCCATGACCGGACGCATTCATGTCCTCTTCCAAAGCAAATATGTGTGTGAAAAACTCTAGCGCCTCGTTGCCTTCCTTGCCGCCGGCCATTTCCTTCAAGCGGTTGATCGGATCGTGCATCATCTGATTGACGATACTCTTGGTCAACCGGCGGATGACTTTGCGCTGATGGTCGTTCAGTTCAGGCAGCTTGTTAAACAGGCTTTCCAGCGTTTCTTCATGAATCGCCGTGGACTTCTCCTGAAGCGCACGGATCGCCGGCCGGATGCCGAGCGTCTTGAGCCATTGATAGAACGCCGTCTTCTCCTCTTCGATCATCACTTCGATCTTCGCGGCTTCGGCCCGGCGCATTTCGAGGTTGCTCTCAACGATTCCTTCCAGGTCGTCAATATCATACAGGAATACGTTGCTAATCTCGGCGATAGCCGGATCAATGTCCCGCGGCACCGCGATATCAATCATAAACAGCGGCCGGGATTGCCGCTTCTTCATGCTCTCGCTGACCTGCGCCGGCGTAAGGACGTAATCCTTGGCACCCGTCGAGCTGATCAGGATGTCCACTTCGTGAAGCCGGGCAATCGCCTGCTCCATCGTGCACGGCGTACCTTGAAACTTGCTGGCCAGTTCTTCCGCCCGCGCCAGGGTCCGGTTGGCGACGATCACCTCTTCGGCCCCGTTCGCGTACAGGTGCTTGACGGTCAGCTCGCTCATTTTGCCGGCACCGAGAATGAGCACCTTCTTGTCGTTGAACATGCCAAAAATCCGTTTGCCCAGCTCAACGGCCGCGTAGCTCACGGACACTGCGCTTTCCCCAATGGAAGTCTCCGAATGGGCTCTCTTGCCAAGGGTTACAGCCTGCTTGAACAGCATGTTGAACCAAGTGCCCGTCGCTTTCTCCTCCTGGCTTTGCAGGAAGGCGCTTCGGACTTGACCCAAAATTTGCGTCTCCCCGATCACCATGGAGTCCAGGCCGCAGGTCACCCGGAACAAATGGGAAATGGCCTGCTCGTCTTCATATATATATAAATGCTTTGTAAATTCTTCTCTTGGGATGTCAAACCATTGCTCCACAAAACTGCGGATGAAATACCCGCACATATGAAGACGGTCTACCACCACGTATATTTCAGTGCGGTTGCACGTAGCCACAATCACGCCTTCCATTACACTTTTCGTCAGCATCAGCTGGCTGAGTGCCTTTGGAAGTTCGCTTTGATCAAATGTAAAACGTTCCCTCACTTCTACAGGCGCTGTACGATAGTTTAATCCGACAACGACGATGTGCATTACGTGTTCACCTGCCTATGTTTCATTTCAAAAAAAAAGATCCAGTTCAGGACGTTTTTTCTTACGGTACGTTCATTAACAACGTGTTCATTATATCACAAATGTCCTGCTCTCTCTGAACTATTTTTGAAATGTTTATGAAATTACATGTGATTTATTGTGTCACAAAGCACTGGGCTTTATACCCTCTTTATTGCGTTTCTTCCAGCGTCTTGGCGAGTTCTTTGCCGATTTTCTTCAGCTGGCCCGCTTGCGAGGCGATCACGTGCCCGTCCTCGCTCAGCAGCTTATCGTATACCGGCATGACACCTGCATACAGCTGGCTGTACCGAAGCAGCATGTCCTTCTCCGCATCGGTGAGGAGGCGGTTGCCGCCGATTTGCCACTCTGTGATTACATTAACCAGATCACCGACCGGTTTAAGCGGATCGACGTCACCGTCCCCAAATGTTTTTGCCAGCCGGCCGTGAGCATACGACGCCGAATAAGCCGCCAGCTTGAGGGCGTTCAGCTCATCGGTGCGCGAACTGCCAGCCGCATCCGCCAGGGACGTTCCCAGCACCTGCATTTGAAACTGGGCCACCTCGAACAGCATCCTTTCGGCATTCTCTCCCTCGGTATGAGGCCACATCATCCGGTATCCTTGGTAGACAAGGCTGACAAGCAGGACCAACAGCAGACCGACAAACAGCAAATCCCTCTGTTTTCTCCTTCTCACGCTTAAGCGAACCTCCCTGTTAACAAGCTTACTACTCATTGTATGGGGGTCCAAAAAAACAAATAACCATGGAGATGTCCATGGTTATGATTTAGATATCGTTATTCGTGCCGCGAAGTTACACCAGCTCGGTCTGTTTCAGTTCAGGGGTTTCTACCGTCAATTCACCCAAACCGCGCACCAGTTTCTTGGCGTAAGTTTTCTCAGGTTTCAATACGGATACCAGGTAATCAATGGCCAACTGTGGATCTACCGTCTCACCGCAAGTGTAGCAGTCGATCGCTGCGAATCCTCTCTCAGGATACGTGTGGATCGAGAGGTGGCTTTCTGACAACAATACGAGTACTGTAGCGCCTTGTGGTTCAAACTGCTTGGATTGTACCGACATGACTGTAGCACCGCATGCTTCGGCTGCCTCAACCATTTGAGCCTGCAGAAATTCCGCGTCATTCAGCATGTCAAAATCTACACCCCAAGTATCAACAGCAACGTGTCTTCCGAAAGTTGAATATTCCATCCTTCGGTTCCCCCTTCCTAGGAATAAAATGTTTGAAAATTTCATCCGCTAGGACCTACGTCATTCACTTCCCGAGGGAATAATCTCTCGCAACATTCAATGTCCTGAGTGAATCCTGGTTCCTATATAATTCTTTTCAACGAGATTAAAAATAACATCTATCCGCCCTAATTGCAACCCTTTTTTATCCTTTGCAAATATTTATTTTCAGCCACTCATCCCCGCGTCACCTGACCCGTTTTACCGGGCATTTAAGACGTAAAAAGAACCCTTCAGTTACCGAAGGGTTCTCTTTCTCCGAGGCCATCTCAAGCCTCAAGTGCAAACCATTTATGTGTGGTGAGGCGCAGTTTCTGGTCAATAACAGCAATCTGTTCAGGGGTCACCGCTTTGTTCCGTTCATCGAGCCAAAAATTAATATCTTGGTACAAACGGGATATTTCCTGTTCGACCTCGGTGAGCTGGAACATTCGCTGGAGTTCTCCGGCCGTATGCTTATATTCATACACCAGCTTACTCTGGGAAGTCGTAACTTCCGCAATTTTGCGAACCGAGCCTTTTTCATAATAATACATCATCGTGAATCCCTGATAAATGCGATTGACGATTCCGTCTCCTTTGCAGGCGACGAACAGTTTGCGGACCGCGTTTGTCAGATGAGGGTTTACCAAGCGGCAAGACAATTCACAAATGTATAACGAACCTTTACGCTCCAGAGGGAGATGAACCGCCTCGCCGCTTTCGTCTTCAAGCACAATTTCTTGTCCTCCGCCGTCCAGTACTTTCACATAAGAATGCACATGACAGCTTTCCGCCGAATGCAAAAATTGGTTCAATTGCTGCTCCGTCATTTGTAAAGTCGTTTGAACATACTCTGTGGCTAACCGCTGAGCCATAAAAATCTCCTCAATTCTTTTTTATGATTACAGAACGATGTGCTCCAGCACGTTTCGATTCTATAATCGCAAGAAAAATTTCCGCCGGACATGGCGGGTGAAGATCGTTAAAGGAGCTTAAGGCCTCTTTAAACAACCTTTAGTATTATTATACAGCACATCCTCGAGCATTGGCTTGCTGAGCGAACCATGAATTTCCTTCATATTTCATAAAATAACGGATTAAACCGGATTGTAGCCGAAAAATCTTATGGGATGCTCACTTTCCTCCCGTGAAAAGTCTGAATCCCTATAGTATACAGCGAATTTATCGCATTTTCGTTAGGTTGAGGCGTTACGGGTTCTCCTGCTGCTGCCCTTCCTGCGGAACCGCCCCGGACTGCGGAGAGTCGCCGTTTTCCGTAAATGACTGGATCACAGCCCATAACTCTTCTTTACCCACACCCAGCTCCGAAGAAAACATGACGAACAAATCAGTGCTGCGGAGAAGGAGGCTCTCCTTCATTTGCTTGACATGCTTCTGCCACCGGCTCTTCGGTATTTTATCCGCTTTCGTAGCCACGACGCAGATTGGAATGTCATAATGCTGAAGCCAGTCATACATCATGACGTCATCCTTGGTCGGCGGGTGGCGAAGATCCACCACCATGAGAACCAGCTTCAGCGTCTGCCGCTCCAGCATGTATTTCTCAATCATCTTGCCCCAGGCAGCCCGCTGCGTCTTGGACACTTTGGCGTAGCCGTACCCTGGGAAGTCCACAAAATACAAAGCCTCATTAATACGATAGTAGTTCATATGCTGGGTTTTGCCCGGGGTCGAGCTTGTTCTCGCGAGGTTCTTCCGATTGATCATCCGGTTGATGAGCGAGGACTTGCCGACATTGGAACGCCCTGCCAGAGCAATCTCCGGCAAGGCGTCCACAGGATATTGGTCAGGGCCGACGGCGCTGATAATAAATTCTGCATTCGTAACTTTCATGTTAAATTAAACCCTCTCTAGTGCACTCCCGCCTGCTCCACCAGTGCATGCTTCAGCACCTGGTCCATATGGGACACCGGAACAAACTCCACTTCTTCTTTGACACTGTCCGGAATCTCGCGCAGATCCCGCTCGTTGTCTTTGGGGAGCAGTATTTTTTTGTAGCCGGCGCGGTGCGCAGCCAGCGATTTCTCCTTCAGTCCGCCGATCGGCAGCACCCGGCCGCGCAGGGTGATTTCACCGGTCATGGCGATGTCTTTGGAGACATGTTTCTTGGTCAGGGCCGACACGAGGGCCGTGGCAATCGTAATGCCTGCCGAAGGTCCATCTTTCGGAATCGCCCCTTCAGGGATATGAATATGGATATCATTCTTCTCATGAAAATCGGGGTCAATGCCAAGCTCATCGGCTTTGGCACGCGTGTAGCTGAAAGCGGCTTGCGCCGATTCCTTCATCACGTCCCCCAATTGGCCGGTCAGGGTCAGCTTGCCGGATCCCGGCACGACCGTGACTTCGACCATTAATGTTACGCCGCCGACCTCGGTCCAGGCCAGGCCGGTTACCGCACCAATCTGATCCTCCAGATCGGCCACGCCATATCTGAAGTTCGGACTGCCTAAATAGTCCTTGACATCGTCCGGCTCAATGGTAATCTTATCGGTCTCTTCGGATACGATGATCTTCGCAGCCTTCCGGCACAGCGCCGCGACCTGCTGCTCCAGGTTCCGTACGCCGGATTCCCGGGTGTACTCGCGGACAACTTTCATGAGCGCCTCTTCCCCGATCTCCAGCTGGTCTTCGTTCAGGCCATGCTCCCGTTTCTGCTTCGGCAGCAGATAGCGCATGGCGATTTGAAGCTTCTCCAGTTCCGTATAACCCGGGATGTTGAGCACTTCCATCCGGTCCAGCAGCGGACGCGGAATATTATGAATGGCATTCGCCGTCGTAATAAACATTACTTGGGACAAGTCGAACGGAATCTCGATAAAATGGTCGCTGAACGTATTGTTCTGCTCCGGATCGAGCACTTCCAGCAGCGCCGAAGACGGGTCTCCCCGGAAATCCGAAGCCATCTTGTCGATCTCATCCAGCAGGAATACCGGGTTCAGCGCACCCGCGTTTTTCATTCCCTGGATAATCCGCCCCGGCATCGCTCCCACATAGGTGCGCCGGTGACCCCGGATTTCCGCTTCATCCCGCACGCCGCCAAGCGATATCCGGACAAATTTGCGGTTCAGCGATTTGGCAATCGACCGGGCAAGCGAAGTTTTACCAACGCCCGGAGGTCCGACCAGACACAGAATCGGCCCTTTCATCTTCTTCACCAGCTTCTGAACGGCCAGGTATTCGAGTACGCGCTCCTTCGGCTTGTCGAGGCTGTAATGATCCTCGTTGAGCACCTGCTCCGCCTTATGGATATCCAGATCGTCCTCGGTTTTAGCCGACCAGGGAAGGCCAAGCAGCCAATCGAGATAATTGCGGATCACGCCGCCTTCCGCCGAGCTTGCAGGCATTTTCTCGAGACGGTCGATTTCTTTCTCCACCTTCTCTTTGACCCTTTCGGGAAGCTCCTGCTTGTTCATCTGCTCACGCAGCTCTTCCACTTCTCCGGCGCGGCCTTCTTTCTCGCCCAGCTCCTTCTGAATCGCCTTCATCTGTTCGCGCAAATAATATTCCTTCTGCGTCTTTTCCATCTGCTTCTTGACGCGCTGGTTAATTTTGCGCTCGAGCTCCAGCACTTCGCGTTCGTTATTCAGAATGTCGAGGAGCTTCTCGAGCCGTTTGCCAACGTCGACGGTCTCCAGAATGTCCTGCTTATCCTTGATTTTTAACGACAGATGGCTCGTAATGACGTCGGCCAGCCTGCCGGGCTCGTCGATATCGGACACCGCGGCCAGCGTCTCGGGCGTTACCTTTTTCGATAAATTAATATAGTGCTCGAATTGACTGAGTACCGTACGCATCAGTGCATCCACTTCAGGATCGTCGCTGTCTTCCTCCTTCAGCTCGCGGGCAATGACTTCGTAATATTCTTCATTGTCCGTGTACTGAATGATCTCGGCGCGCTCCATCCCTTCTACCAGCACCCGGATGGTGCCGTTCGGAAGCTTCAGCATCTGTCTGACGTTGGCGACTGTGCCAACCCGGAAAATATCTTCCTGCGTTGGTTCTTCTATGTTCACCTCGGACTGAGAACAAAGGAGAATCAAATTATCTTCCACCATTGCTTTTTCCAGCGCTTTGACCGATTTCTCCCGGCCTACATCGAGATGCAGAACCATGCTCGGGTAGACTAGAAGGCCTCGCAAAGGCAGTAAAGGAAACCGGCGGCCTTTTGATTTACTGGGCCCCATCGCTTTTGCACCTCCAGCCGTTCTCAGGGTTATGACATTCGATTTTATTTTAGCAAATGTTCACATAAAACACCAATCTTTGTAGCCTGATCAGCAGGAGCCGGCATCCGTTATTTGACTGTTACGCGCAGGCTTGGCATGCAGGAAGGAAGCTGAAGCTGCCGGGAATGTCTCCGGGGCCGCGCTGGGTTCGATCGTTTCCTCTGCGCTGCTGTCGACTTGACGGTCCAGCTCGCCTCCGAAAATATGCCCGAACGCTTCCTGGATCGACTCCACCGGAATGACGCGCAGTCCGTTCAAATCCTCGAACAGAGTCTGCCAGTTTTCCTTCGGAATGATCACTGTCGTCGCTCCTGCCTGGAAGGCCGCCTCGACTTTGGCGATAACGCCCCCGATCGGCTTCACTTTGCCGTGAATGCTGATTTCGCCTGTCATGGCCAGTCGATTGTCAACCGGCAGCCCTTTCATCGCCGAAACGATGGCGGTAGCCATGGCAACGCCGGCAGAAGGACCGTCAATCGGCGTTCCTCCAGGGAAATTGATATGCAGATCGTAATCGCCCGGCGAAAGACCCATGGAGCGCAGAACGGTCAGCACGTTTTCGATGGAACCCTTCGCCATGCTCTTGCGGCGCAGCGTTCTGGAACTGCCCCCGCCGATCTCTTCCTCTTCGACGACCCCGGTAATATTGTAGATACCTTGTCCTTTGGCGACAGAAACGGCAGTCACCTCGATTTCAAGCAGTGCTCCCATGTTCGGACCGTACACGGCAAGGCCGTTGACCAGGCCAACCTGCGGTCGTTCCGGAACCTTCCGGTCCGGACGGGGCTGAAGCTGGCTGCTGCTTGCTACCCATTCGACGTCGGAAGCCGACAGGGAGTCCCTTTTTTCCGTCAAGGCCAAACCTGCTGCCAGCTGAATGATATTGACCGCCTCGCGTCCGTTGGTGGCATACTGCTTCACAACCTCGACCGCCTCCGGGCATGGCTTCAGACCGATCTTTTGAATCGCATCTTCCGCAATGCGGCTGATCTCCTCAGGAAGCAGCGGGCGGAAAAAGATCTCCATACAGCGCGAACGCAGCGCCGGCGGAATTTCCTGCGGCGAGCGTGTCGTTGCCCCAACCAGACGAAAATCGGCCGGAAGGCCGTTCTGGAAAATATCGTGCACATAGGCCGGGGTGTTGCTGTCCTCCGAATTATAGTATGCACTTTCGAGCAGGACCTTACGGTCCTCCAGTACTTTTAACAATTTATTCATTTGGATCGGATGCAATTCCCCAATCTCGTCGACAAACAAAATTCCCCCGTGCGCTTTCGTAACCGCACCTGGCTTAGGCTGGGGAATGCCGGCGACGCCCATGGAACCCGCCCCCTGATAGATCGGGTCATGGACCGATCCGATTAATGGATCGGCAATCCCCCGCTCGTCGAAACGGGCGGTGGTCGCATCGATTTCGGTGAATTTGGCGTCGGCTTTAAATGGCGAGGCCGGATTTTTTTTGGCCTCCTCCATCACGACCCGGGCGGCTGCGGTTTTCCCGACCCCTGGTGGCCCATAGATAATGACATGCTGCGGATTCCCGCTGCACAGCGCGGCTTTCAACGCACGAAGCCCGTCCTTCTGTCCGACGATATCCTGCAGCGACTGCGGTCTCGTTTTTTCGGCCAGCGGCTTGGTCAGTGAAACCGAACGCAGCTTGCGCAGCTTATCCATCTCTTTGCGTGATTCCCGATCCACCGCGGTGCGGTTCGTCTTCTGCCCGCGGAGCAAATTCCAAAAATAGACGCCGATGATGATCGCAAAGAAAAATTGTACCAGCATCATAATCATGGTTAAATCCATAGTAAATCCCTCCCGATTCTCAGTTCAGTGGCTTCTCCTCCGGCATGGTATTAGATTGATACATCATCTTGCCGGAAATAGGTTCGTTAGCCTGATACATGGTAGTATAGCCTTTTCACCCATGAGTAAACGGGATGGGCCGGGATTTTTGCATCTTTTTTGGAAAATTGTCCGCCCTCATTCAAAAAAGAAGCCGCAGCACTGCATAAGCAGGACTGCGGCTTCTTGCGGCAAAATTAGTGTTTGCGCCCCGGGATCGTTCCGGTTTCTTCGTATACTTTAACGATGCTGTCGATTTCCTTCTTCAATTCGTCCACCATCTCGGCCTCCGGCACTTTGCGGATCATCTCTCCGTAACGGAAAAGGAGTCCTTCGCCGCGACCGCCGGCGATGCCGATGTCCGCTTCACGCGCTTCGCCCGGACCGTTGACCGCGCAGCCAAGCACGGACACTTTAATCGGCACTTTCAGCTGGGAGATGTAGGCTTCCACTTCGTTGGCGATGGAGAACAAGTCGATGTCCAGCCGCCCGCAGGTCGGACAGGACACGAGCGTTGCGGCGTTCGAGATCAAGCCGAAGGTCTTGAGCAACTCACGCGCCACTTTGACTTCTTCCACCGGATCTGCGCTCAGGGAAATACGCACGGTGCTGCCGATGCCCATCGAGAGCAGGGCGCCGATGCCCGCCGAGCTTTTGATCGTACCCGAGAACAGCGTTCCCGATTCGGTAATACCAAGGTGCAGCGGATAAGGAATCACTTCGGCCGCCTTACGGTAAGCTTCGATGGCCATCGGCACGTCAGAGGCTTTCAGAGACACGATAATATCGTGGAAGTCGAGCTCTTCCAAAATGCCTATGTGATATAGGGCACTTTCCACCATAGCTTCAGGCGTCGGATACCCGTATTTCTCCAGCAGGTGAGCTTCGAGCGAACCGGCGTTGACGCCGATCCGGATCGGAATCCCGCGCTCTTTACAAGCTCGGACGACCGCTTCCACCTTCTCGCGGCTGCCGATATTGCCCGGGTTGATCCGGACTTTATCGATGCCGTTCTCGATGGCTTTCAGCGCCAGCTGGTAGTTAAAATGAATATCCGCGACGAGCGGAATATGAATGCGTTTCTTGATCTCTTTAATGGCTTCCGCCGCTTCCACATTGTTGACCGTTACCCGGACAATCTGGCAGCCGGCTTCTTCGAGCCGAAGGATTTCCGCCACCGTGGCTTCCACGTTAGCGGTCTTCGTCGTACACATGCTTTGGATGATGACTTCGTTGTTACCGCCAATCGTCAAATTACCGACCTTGACCGGCCGTGTGTCTTGTCTCAAAAACATGATTGTTCTCTCCCATAACGCCAAGACTCCACCCCGTCCCCGCGAAGCAAGCGGCAGGGCGGAAGTGGAGAATCGGCACCTAAATTTGGGAAAATGGCATCTGTTTTACAACAACAGATTACGCACTTTCCTCTTGTTTTTTATCTTTTTTGCTGATCAATTCCGGAATCATCTTCTCTTTGACAACCTGCTCCGTAATGATGCAGTCCTTGATATCCTCGCGGGAAGGAACTTCATACATTACGTCCAGCATGATGCCTTCAATGATGGCCCGAAGTCCGCGGGCACCCGTATTGCGTTTGATCGCTTCGCGGGCAATCGCTTCAAGGGCTTCCGGCTCGAATTTCAGCGTTACGTTATCCATTTCGAGCAGTTTCTGATACTGCTTCGTCAGCGCGTTCTTCGGCTCGGACAGAATACGCACCAGCGTCTTCTCATCGAGCGGCTCCAGCGTCGAAATGATCGGCAGACGTCCCACGAATTCAGGGATCAGGCCGAATTTCAGCAGGTCTTCCGGCAGAACCAGACCGAGGTATTCACCCGGTTTCAGATCTTTCTGGTTGTCGGTACCCGCGTTGAAGCCGATAACTTTCTTGCCGATCCGGCGCTTGATCATTTGCTCCAGGCCATCAAAGGCACCGCCGCAAATAAACAGGATGTTCGTCGTATCGATTTGGATAAACTCCTGGTGCGGATGCTTGCGCCCGCCTTGTGGCGGAACCGAAGCGACCGTTCCTTCCAGGATTTTCAGCAGCGCCTGCTGTACCCCTTCACCCGATACGTCGCGGGTAATCGAAGGGTTCTCGGATTTACGCGCCACCTTGTCGATTTCGTCGATATAGATAATGCCGCGTTCGGCTTTTTCCACGTCGTAATCGGCTGCTTGAATCAGCTTCAGCAGGATGTTCTCTACGTCCTCACCCACGTACCCGGCTTCCGTAAGGGAAGTCGCGTCGGCGATGGCGAACGGAACGTTCAAAATTTTGGCCATCGTCTGGGCAAGCAGTGTCTTACCCGAACCGGTTGGACCCAAAAGCAGAATGTTACTCTTCTGAAGCTCGACGTCTTCAATTTTGCTGCCGGTATTGATCCGTTTGTAGTGGTTGTACACGGCAACGGACAGCGATTTCTTCGCTTGTTCTTGACCGATGATATACTGGTCCAAAATATCGCAGATTTCCTTCGGCTTCGGAATATCCTTCAGATCCAGCTCTTCCTCATGTCCGAGCTCTTCCTCCACGATCTCCGTGCAGAGCTCGATACATTCGTCACATATATAGACACCGGGGCCAGCAACAAGCTTGCGCACTTGCTCCTGGGATTTCCCGCAAAAAGAGCACTTCAGCTGCCCTTTTTCATCGTTAAATTTAAACATGTAAACACCCCTTTAAGATTTAATCGGTGAAGTGAGAACCTGGTCAATTATGCCGTATGCTTTCGCTTCCTCCGCGCTCATGAAAAAGTCACGATCCGTATCGCGCTCAATTTTTTCAAGGGGCTGACCCGTGCGCTCCACGTAAATTTGATTGAGCTTTTCCCTGGTTTTAATAATCCAGCTCGCATGGATTTGGATGTCGGACGCCTGGCCCTGAACACCGCCGAGCGGCTGGTGAATCATGACCTCGCTGTTCGTCAGCGCAAAACGCTTGCCGGGTGCTCCGGCCGTCAACAGCAGAGATCCCATGCTCGCCGCCATACCAACGCAAATCGTGGATACATCAGGCTTGATAAACTGCATCGTATCATATATACCCATCCCCGCTGTGACAGAACCACCCGGTGAATTGATATACAAATGAATATCTTTCTCCGGATCCTCCGCAGCCAGGAACAATAATTGAGCTATGACGAGATTGGCAACATCATCATCAATCGCACTGCTCAGGAAGATAATGCGGTCCTTGAGCAATCTGGAGTAAATATCGTACGATCTCTCGCCTCTATTGGTTTGTTCTACAACCATAGGTATCAGACTCATGTGTCCAACCTCTTTTCCATGTAAAAGATGTGATGCGTGCTTCAATCAAGTTTACAGCACTATTCTAACATGTTCAAAGCACGATGTCATTTTTTCACTCCACACCATTTAATACAGTGTATGAGTCTTCTAACAATTATAACCCGAAACGGACTCTTGAATCGAATATGTATGGAAACAAAGCATCCATTTTCATGCAAGATTTAGATATAAATGGATACTTTTAGTTAAAAATAAGGCACGCAAATGAATATACGTGCCTTATCTCTCTATAGGTCCCTTATGTCAGCCTCCGCACTTAGATCAGATGCAGATGACCGCGTCCGTTTCCTTCTTATTTTTCTTCAGCAGTTTCAGCAGCTTCTTCGGCTGCTTCCACTTCTTTGCTGTTCTCAACCAGGAGATCCACCGTTTTGCGAAGGGAAATTTCTTCGCGCAGGCTTCCCAGCGAACCGTTTGCTGTAAGGATGTTGCGGATCTCGTCAGCCGTACGCTTGTAAGATTCAGCCATCACTTCCAGCTCTTTGTTGATGTCTTCCTCAGTTACTTCAATGTTCTCTTCTTTGGCGATTTGCTCCAGAACAAGGTTGTTGCGGACGCGTTTTTCGGCATCGTCCTTCATTTGCTCTTGCAGATCATCCGTCGTTTGGCCAGAGAAGCTGAGGAACATTTCAAGGTTCATGCCCTGATTGCGCAGACGGTTGTCAAAATCACGCATCATGTTTTGAATTTCGCTGTCAATCATCGCTTGTGGAATTTCCACCTCGGCGTTGGCGGCAACTTTGTCTACGACAGCTGCTTCCTTATTACCTTTGGCTTCTTGTTCCTTACGGGCCAGAAGCTGTTTCTTCAGGTCTTCCTTGTACTCGGCGAGCGTTTCGAATTCACTTACGTCTTTGGCGAATTCGTCGTCCAGTTCAGGAAGCTGTTTGCGCTTGATTTCATGCACTTTCACTTTGAACACGGCTTTCTTGCCGGCCAGTTCTTCTGCATGATATGTCTCAGGGAAAGTCACTTCCACGTCTTTGAAGTCGCCAGTCGCCATGCCGACAACCTGCTCTTCAAATCCAGGAATGAACGTGCCGCTTCCCAGTTCCAGAGAATAACGCTCAGCTTGTCCACCTTCGAAAGGAACGCCGTCAACAGATCCGTCGAAGTCGATTACGGCGATGTCTCCGTTCTCGGCAGCGCCTTCGTCGATAACAGACAGTTCGGCATGACGTTCTTGCAGACGCTTCAGTTCAGCGTCAAGCTCTTCGTCCGAAACCTCAACCTTCTGTACCGGAACTTCCACGCCTTTGTAGTCGCCCAAAGTCACTTCAGGCTTAACCGTTACTTTCGCTTTGAATTTGAACACTTCGCCTTTCGCGAATTGGTCAATCTCCACTTCAGGACGGTCTACAGGGAAGATGTCGGTTTGGTCGACAGCTTCTGTGTATACTTCAGGAAGCAAAATGTCGATTGCGTCTTGATACAGAGCTTCGACGCCATAACGGGCTTCGAAGATCGGCCGAGGCACTTTACCTTTACGGAAACCAGGCACGTTAGCCTTTTTTGCTACTTTATTAAAAGCTTTGTCGAGGGCTGCAGCTACGCGGTCTGCTTCCACTTCAACTTCAAGAACGCCAAGGTTCTTCTCTATTTTTTCCCAGGTTGCTTTCATTTTATGCTTTCCCCTCCAAAAATAATTCACATGTACTTAAGTTATCAGCACGCACAGAATAACCATTATAGTATAAACAACATTGCCGTGTTTTTCAAGGGCAAGCCCTTGGCAACTCTTCAGGTAAACGTTTCCGATCGCCTACTCCTGCATGCCGGCCGACACGAACTGCCTGAAGCTTCGATAAGCCTGCTCAAAACGGAAGCGCATCGTGTCCGTGATCCCATACATCGCCCGGGACTCCTCCTCGTTGCGGCTGCCTGTCAGGCTCTCAGTGACGATCTGATGCAGGGCAGCCGCCCAGATGTCGATCGTCGTGTCGTCCTCGTCAAGAATCGACCGGTAATCCTCCGTTCCATAGATCGCCATAATAAACTGCGACCACAGCTCCTGGGCAAAATAATACAGCGTCGGCTCCTGCACTTCGGTCTGCGCAGCCACGCGCTCCGTTACCATTGCCACCTGCGGCGGAAACTCCTCCGGCGTTAAAGGCACCGTCTCCATATCGACGCTTACCTGCTCCTGTCCGCGCTTAAACTGTACCGTGCCCTGCATACCGCGCTTGCGCAGCGTTTGAAGCACCCTGAACTGCAGCAGCGGATGAAGGCGAGCCTGCATCAGCCACCCCACCAGCTTGTCGTCGATATCCGAGCCTTCCAGATAGGACAGCTGCTCGAGAGCGAGCATGGTCTGCTCCGATAAAGGCTCTTCCATGGCGGTGTGCAGCAGCTTGTCGGCGTAATGCTGGTCTTCGGCCAGCTTGGCCCGCACGTTCTGCCGTTTCATTTCTTCCTCGTCGGGCTCCTCCTCATGCTCATCAGAGTCCAAGCCTGCGCCCTGCCCGCCGCCGTGATTCATATATTGTGGAAAAGCGGCTTCCAGCCATTCCAGAAGCGCCTGCCATTCTTCATAATGCCTCTCATCCTGCCCTTGGCACTGCAGCAGGAAACGCAAAAGCTCCATCGCTTCCCCGTACCGTTCATTTTCCAGCATGACGGTCAGCTGAATCTGATAGAAGTCGAGCGTCTTTGGAAAAAGAATGACGTTGTCCTTCGCTGGGGAAATATGTTCTTTAATATGTATTCCCTCCTTTCCCCGTGCTTGTGCAAATAATTGTTGATTATAGCATACCTCTTTCAACTTGAAAAAAAACATGTGAATGGACGGGGAATCCATTCGTTCTATGAAAAACGTATAGAAACCATTAATAATATAAACGGGGATTGAAACAACTTTTTTCTCTTGCCCTGAGAACAGATGAGGAGGACTATGAGAAAGGAAAGAAAAACATGTTGATGTTATCGCAAATATATGTTATGATCTTTCTTGCTTGAATTTTTCATGTCCCAGTAGCTCAGCTGGATAGAGCAACGGCCTTCTAAGCCGTCGGTCGGGGGTTCGAATCCCTCCTGGGACGTAAAATGACACCACTCTAAGAGTGGTGTTTTTGCGTCCATAGGGATGAGAACCCCAATAGGGGGTTCGTCGGAGCATAAGCTTCGATAGCATCCGCTTCGCAGTCCGCCCGATAGGGCGGTATCCCGAGCTGGGACGTAAGAAAGCTCTCCTTATAGGAGAGCTTTTTTAGTTCCAGGAGGGAATTGAGAACCCCAATAGGGGTTCGTCGGAGCATAAGCTTCGATAGCATCCGCTTCGCAGTCCGCCCGTCAGGGCGGTATCCCGAACTGGGATGTTTGGAAGCTCTCCTTATTGGAGAGCTTTTTTAGTTCCAGAAGGGGTTATGAGAACCCTTCCAGGGGTTCGTCGGAGCATACGTACCGAGAATTTCCTCTTCCATAACCTTCGCCACCCATTCGCTCATCTAAACACAAAAAAGAGGACCCCAGGGTTACCCCAAGGTCCTCTCTATCCGATGCTTGTTACAGCTTAACGATTTTACCTGTGTCCTGCGATTCAAACGCGCCCAGGATGACGTTCAGGGAGCGCAGACCTTCTTCGCCGGAAATTTGCGGCGGCGTGTTGGTCAGGATCGATTCCACGAACGCGTCGATGACGCCGCTCGGTACTTGCTTTTCGTTCGTCGCCATGGCGCCGACCTTGTACGTTTCCACAGTGCCGTTGGTCAGCTCGACGATAACCTCGTCGCCTTCAACGGTTCCGATCTTCATGCAGCCGTTTTCGCACCAGAGCACCGTACCGTTGTCGCCGGAACGGTAGTGCGTCCAGCTCGCCATCAGCGTGCCCACAGCTCCGCTCTTCATGCGCACGATGCAGGTCGCATTGTCGTCCACGTCCGTACCTTCTTTATGTACGGTACCGATAAAGCCGGCGACTTCCACGATTTCATCGTTCAGCAAATAGCGGATGAAGTCGGATTTGTGTACGCCAAGGTCGCCCATAGCGCCCATGATCGCTTCATCCTTGCGGAAGAACCAGCTGTCGCGTCCGTCGACACTCCAGCTTTCCGGACCACCGTGGCCGAAAGACGTGCGGAACGTCAGCACTCTGCCGAGCTTGCCGGAATCCAGAATTTCTTTGGCCTTCACGTGCGGAGGCATGAGGCGCTGATTGTGGCCCACCATCAGGAAGACGCCGTTTTTGCGGGCCGCTTCGATCATCTGCTCCCCTTCTTCCTTCGTGGTTGCCATCGGCTTTTCCACCAGGACGTGCAGCCCAGCATTCGCTGCATCGATGCTCATCGAAGCGTGAAGGTAGTTCGGTGTACATACGCTGACTGCGTCAAGCTTCTCGTTCTTCAGCAGTTCCTTGTAGTCGGTGTATGCTTTGGCACCATATTGTGCCGCCACCTCTTCAGCGCGCTCCTTGAGCGGATCCGCAAAAGCAACCAGCTCCACATTCGGGTTCGCTGCGTATTCAGGAATATGTCTGCGCTGGGCGATGGCGCCGCAGCCGAAAACCGCTACTCTAATTTTACTCATGGATATAAATCTCCCTTTCTTCAGCTCTAATCTCAATCACATTAAAATTGGTTCAAGTAGTTCTGTTTCAGCCAGTTCATGCTGTTCTCCACGCTTTGCAGCGGAGGATTCTGGCACACGTCCTGCTCGACGATCAGCCACTGCGTACCAGCATCGGAAGCGGCCTGAATGACGCCCGGCAAATTCACGTCCCCTTGACCAAGCTCAAGCGTCTTCATGTTGCCATCGGCATCCCTGCTGAAGTCCTTCAGGTGAAGGAGCGGCAGTCGTCCGGCATATTTCGGGATATAGGTGAGCGGATCCTGTCCGGCAAACTGTACCCAGCATACGTCCATTTCCACTTGAACAGCTTCAGGAGAAGTGGAGGAATACATAGCGTCGAATACAAACTCGCCGTCAATCTTGTCCGCGAATTCAAAATCGTGGTTGTGATAACCGAAGGTCAATCCTTGTTTGCGCGCCTCAGTACCCACTTCCTCCAGGAAAGCAAACAGTTCCTTCCACTGCTCGATATTCTCCCGGTCTTCCGGTGCAACGTAAGGACACATCATCGTTGTCGCGCCGATCGTTTTCAGGTAATCGATCTCTTTCTGCAGGTCGGCCCGAAGCAGATGCAAGCCCACATGAGCGCCGATCGCTTGAAGACCAAGCTCTTGAAGAAGCGTTTTCATTTCTTCAGCAGGAATGTCACCGTATCCGGCAAACTCCACACCTTCGTACCCAAGCTCAGCCACTTTGCGAAGCGTTCCTCGGAAATCCTTAGCCGTTTCATCACGAAGCGTATACAATTGCAAGCCAATGTTCAATTTTTTCATAAAAAGGGCACCTCGTTTCCCAATAAAATGATTGCTCTATCTGCTACTATCATACATGCAAGTAAGCTAAAATGAACATAAACAATATGATTGCAACATGAACTATTTGCTTGTTTTTTTGAGAAAGGGGAGTACATGATGGAAGCCAGACTGCTGATTTGCGATTACTCCTACCATTTCCAGCAGTTCAGCAACAGCCACCGCGCGGGCTTGACGACCTATTTGTTCCGGCTGCAGACGGAAGGATCCTGCACCGTATTCTGCAACGGTACCGATTACCATGTCCAAGGCGGGGACCTGCTGCTGCTGAAACCGGGAGACGAATACGAGCTTATGGTGCATGAAGATGCCGGCGGGGGACGCGTCTCGAGCGGGGATTATTTTCTGTTTTGCGAAGGCGGCTGGATCGATGCCTGGTGGAGCCGGATGAGCCGGCCGGTTGTCAGCCGGATTGGCAGCGACGATCGCCTACTCGGTCTGTGGAGGCAGCTGCTGCTAGAAAAAAGGCGCGGCCTGGAGGGGGAGAACGTGGAGCTCACCGGTTACCTGCTGCGAAGCTTGTGCCTTTGCCTGGACCGGGCCATCACGGAGACGAAGCCGGCGAACCGCACCGCTTATACCGCGCTTAGGCTGAAGCGTTTCGTCGAGGAGCATGCCACCGTTACCTTTAAATTGGAGGAAGCCGCCGCCCATGTTGGCCTGAGCCTGTCCAGAGCCGTCAAAATCTTCAAGGAGCAGTACGGCAAAACGATGATCCAATACGCCTTGGAAATCCGGCTGAACGCCGCCATCGAACGGATGAAATACAGCACCATGACCCAGGAGGAGATCGCTGAAACCTGCGGTTTTGCCAGCTACTCTTACTATCACCGCGTGTTCCGCGGCACCTACGGGATGTCGCCGGCCCAATACAGGGAGAGCTTCGCACCTGACGCCAAGCCGCAGCCGGACAAATAAACGGTTATACCAAAAAGCAACCCGCCCGGTATGAACCGTTGACGGATTGCCTGATTTTACGCGAGCAGATTGTTTTCGATCATGGAACATCCACCCTATCCTTTGGTGGAGCCCGCCACCATGCCCTTCATGATTTTCTCCTGAAGGATCAGATAGATGACGATCGTTGGAAGCACCGCGATGGCCATCGCCCCCATCGTCAGGCTGTAATCCGTGCCGAAACCGTCCGAGAAAAGGGACAGGCTGAGCGGCAGCGTCTTCAGCGCCTGCGTGTTGATAAAGACGAGCGCAAAGGAAAAATCGTTCCAGAACCGTAGAAACGCCAGAATCGAAATCGTCGCCACGATCGGCGTGCAGAGCGGCAGGATCATCCGGCCGAATATTCCCCACCATCCGCTGCCGTCGATCATCGCCGCCTCTTCAATCTCTTTCGGAATCGAGGACATGTAGGCCATGGACAGAAACACGGCGATCGGCAGCTCAAACGCTGTATAGGGCAGAATGAGCGCACCGTAGGTGTCGAGGAGACCCATGTTTTTCATCATGATAAACAAGGGAACCAGCGTGCTGTGGATCGGGATCAGAAGCCCCATCGTAAACAGCACGACGACGACTTTTTTTAACGGGAACGAAAATCTCGACAGCACATACCCCGCAAGTACGCTGAGCAGAACGGTCAGGATGACCGCCGAGACCGTCACGACCGCGGAGTTCAGCATCGCCCTCCCCATATTCCCCAGATCCCACGCCCTTACCAGGTTTTGCGCCATCCACTGTTTCGGCAGCCCGTATGGATTGGCAAAGAAGTCCTGGTTTGTTTTAAAGGCGCTCGTAAACAGCCAGTACAGCGGATACAGCGTAACGACGGCATACGCCAGCAGGATCAGCTTGCCGAAGCCGGCCAGCCCTTTGAAGACGGCTCTTTTGCCCGTGCCGCTCCGGGAAGCGGCCGTAATCGTTGCATTCATCCTAGCTTCTCCTCCCCTCAGCTGCTTTTGCGGCGCGTCGCCAAATAGTTCAAGGCGATGAGCACCGCGCTGACGATCATGATCATGGTGGATACGGCCGAGCCGTAACCGTACCGGTAAACGCTGAACGTGCTGTTGTACATGTACGTCGCCAGCAGCTCGGTTGACCGCGCCGGCCCCCCGCCCGTCATGACGATGACATGGTCGAAGGCTTTCAGGCTTCCGGAGATGCAAAGTACGATCGTGACGACCACCGTCCCCCAAATGATTGGGAGAGTGACGTGAATCAGCTTGTTCCAGCCGGCGGAGCCGTCGATTTTGGCTGCGTCGTGGATTTCGGGTGAAATATTTTGCAGCGCCGCGACGAAAATGACCAGGTAAGGGCCGATATTCGCCCAGTTGATCGGAATGGATATAGCCAGCATGTTGACCTTCGGGTCGGACAGCCAGGCCCGGGTCCAGGAGTGGAGGCCGAGCAGATCCAGCACATGGTTCGCAACCCCGAACTGCGGGTGATAAATGTATCCCCAGATAAGGCCGACCACGACGGTCGACAGCACCATCGGCATGAAAACGGCCGAACGGACAAACCGGGAAAACAACGAGTTCTTGAACAATACGATGGCTAAAACGAGCGCGACCGGAACCTGGCCGACGATCGACGATACGACCAAAATCAGATTGTTGCGCAGCGCCCGCCAGAAAATCGGATCCCGGAACATCTCCTTATAATTGTCCAGCCCGATGAATTTGGCGTCGCCAAAGCCTTTCCAGCTGAAAAACCCGTAATACGCCGACCAGAACACCGGAATAATGACGAAGATCAAAAACAGCAGAAGCGCCGGAAGAAGAGCTAGCGCTATGAATCCTTTACTTCGCATCGCTGTTGGCATGGCAGCTTCCTCCCTTTCTCATGTCCGTTATTAAGGCGCGGCCGACCGGGCCTGCGCGTCCTGCAGCTTCTGTGCGACGCCTTCTACGGAGCCGCCCATCATGATTTCCTGGAGGCCGTTATTAATGACCTCGGCCGCTTCCGCCGACAAATAAGCATCATAGACCGGCGTGACTTCGGTCGATTTGACGAGGTTGAAGGCTTTATAGTAGAGGGAAGTTACCTTAGACTTGTCGATATCGGTGTCGTACATCACCATGGAGTTGCTCTCGGCGATCGCTTTCTGGGCATCCGGCCCGCTGACCGCATAAATCAGCTCCAGCGCCAATTCCCTTGCTTTGCCTTCCGTCCGGCTGCTGAGCGCAAGTCCGCCGCCGGCACCGCCGGAAATCGTGCCTGCCTTCCCTTTCCCTCCGGGGATTGGCGGCAGCACCGTCACTTCGATATCCTTCATCTGGTCTTCCGTAGAGGATGCCGCCAGGTTCGTGAGCGTCCATGCGCCGCTGATCATCATCGCCGCGTTGCCCTGTATGAAATACTGCTCAGCCTGCGTATTGTCGATGCTGTTGGCGCCGTCCTGGAACGCCTTGTGATCCACCAGCTCCTTAAAATGACCTAGCGCCTGGATGAATTCCGGATCAGTGAATTTGGCCCCTTTCTGCGCAGCGGCGTTCTTGAACCATTCCGTTCCCGTTACCCGGTCGGCGAGCGAACCGAGAATCGTGGACTGCGCTACCCACGGGGCTTTGTTGCCCAGCGCAATCGGGGTGATGCCTTTGGCATTGAATGCGCTGACGGCCGTCATCATCTCATCCCACGTGGTCGGGACTTTCACGTTGTTTTTTTCGAACAAGGCCTTGTTATAGTACAGGATTGAGGTGGCCGACATGCCCAGCGGAGCCGAGTAGATCTGACCTTGCTCGAACTCATACGGTTCAAAAGCGCCTGGCAGGAACTTGTCCTTCCAATCCGAATGCGCGTCAAGCACCTCCGTAATCGGCTGAAGCAGCTTGGCCTGATACAGCTCGGAGGACTGGCTGCCCGCATAGACGAAAAATACGTCCGGCATTTCATTCGCCGCGGCAACCGTGCTCAGTCGCTGGCGGTAACCGTCAGGCGGGATGGCCTGGGCGTCGAGTTCTACCTCCGGATGGTCTTTGGCAAACTGCTCGATGAAGCTCCGGACCGATTTGGCCCGCAAATCATCCCCTGCAAAATTGTGCCAGATCGTCAGTTTCACTTTCTCCTGACCGTCCGCGCTTCCCTCTGCCTGCTTTCCGCTCTCCCCGCTGCCGCAGGCGGCAAGGAGCATCGTCATAAGCAGCAGAACAATGCCTAATTTACGTGTAGTTTTCATGGTCATCCCCCTCTGATATAAATCTGAAGTTCAATCAGCCTTGCGATGATTAGCCCAAGTATAAAAGAGGATGAACGTCTCCCACAGGGGATAGAATTCAGTCAAGGGAGGGACAAACTTCAGCACTTGCCCTATATTCCGAAGGGGTCAGACCGGTGAATTTCTTGAACAGGCGATTAAAATACTTCAGGTCTTCGTAACCGATCTCGCCGGCGACCTCGCTGATTTTGGCCGGCGTTTCCCGCAGGAGCCTCATCGCCTTGCGAAGTTTCGCCTGCGTGACGTATTCGAGATAGTTGCGGCCGGTCTCCCGCTTGAACAGCTCGCTGAAATAGTTCGGGTTCATATGGACGTGCTTCGCCACCTGCTGCAGCGACAGGCTTTGGTCCAAGTGGTCGTGAATGTACGCAATGGCCCGTTCTACCGGACTGGACGCCGATACCATCCCGCTGTACTGCTGCATGATCTGTTTCAATTCATGAACCATGATTCGTTCTGGCCACTTGGCCAGCTCGTAGATATCGAATGGAGTCCCGGAAGGAAGCGGACTGGAGTAACCGATCGAAGCGGCGGCCCGCTCCAGCCACCGACGGGCCGAGACAAGAATGGAATGGAGGTAAGCCTGCATCGATCCTGGTGTAGCCTCGGGGTCCAGTATGATCCGTTCAAGCAAATCCGTAATCCAGGACCGCAGGCGGAACGTGTCGCCCGCCCGGAGCAGGGCAAACAGCTCGGATTCTTCCTCCACCGTGCATACCGTCCGGATGCCCCGGCGGGAGGCTACCTCTTCATACCGAATGCGCCGTTCTGCACGCAGCAGCCATGCATAGGAGCCGGCCTCCGCTGCGGCAGCTAAGGCGCCGGGCAGATCCTGAAGCTGGGTGAACGGCAACCCGACGGCAGCCGTGACCCGGCAGCCCAGCTCAGCCTCCACATGGCCCAGCACCGGCCTCATGCGGCTCCAGTCGTCCTCGCCCCGGCTTTTTACCAGAAGAAGCAGTGCACCGTTCCATTCGAGCCATGCGCATGGCAATCGTTCGGCCAGCCGGCTGCCGAGGATGCGGTATACATCGCCGTCCGGGCGGCTGCCCCTCTCCCCCGAGCCGGAGGAATGGGCCGACAGCAGCCAAATACGGAGCACCGTGAGCCCGTCAGCATCGGGCCGAAGGTCGGGGAACCGGTCCCAAAACTCGGCTTCAGTTCGGGCATCGGGTGCGGATCCTGAAGCCAACAGTCTCCTCAAGAACCCGCGGTTCACGATCGTCTGCTGGACCCTGCCGCCCTCCTCGTTCCGCCGGCGAACCTCCAGCCGCTCCCTGGCCTTGGCCGCGGACTGGATGATTTCCCCCGGTCTGCTCGTCTTCAGCAAATAGTCGCTGACTCCTTCGCGCATCGCCTGCTGGGCATAGGCAAACTCGTCGAATCCGGAAATGATGATGATTTCGGTATCCGGGAACTGCTTTTTCACCTCCCGGGCCATATCGATCCCGCTGAGCCCCGTCATCCGGATATCGGTAAATATAATTTCGGGCTGCTCATCCGGAATCCGCTGCAGCGCTTCTTCGGCGGAAGCGGCCGGCTCCAGCACCGTAAAACCGTTCTCCTCCCAATTGACCACCGTGCTTAGCCCGTTTCGGATAATCACTTCGTCATCAACGATCATAACCTTCATCTTCGTTCTCCCCTTTGCTTGATTGTTCCCGAGTCCACTCCTTTGCCTCCTGCACGATCGGGATCCTGAATGTAATCCGCGTGCCCGCTCCTTCCGCACTCTCTACCTGAAGTCCGGCATCCCTGCCGTAATGCAGCGCCAGCCGCTTGTTGACGTTGCGCAGCCCGTAGCTCCCGCGGGCGTCAGGCTCCTGCCCGTAGGCCGCCGGATGCTCCGCCAGCCGGTTCCGGAGCCACTGAAGCCTCTCTTCGGGCATTCCGATCCCGTCGTCCTCAACGGCGAAATCGAGGAACCCCCCGCTGCGCTCCACCGCGATCCGGATCATGCCCCGCCCGTCTCGGCCGAGCAGGCCGTGAAGGATCGCATTCTCCACCAGCGGCTGAAGCAGCAGCTTAAGCATCGTTAGATGGTGCAAACTCTCAGCCGCATCGACCCGAAAATCGAATTTGTCGGGATACCGGATCGATTGGATATTCATGTAATGGCGGACATGCGTGATCTCCTGCAGCACCGTGCAGTATTCCTGGCCGGCATTTAAACTGAACCGCAGAAAATCGCTCAGCGAGCCGACCATCTCGGCGATCTTGGCACCGTCCTGATTCATCAGCGCCAGCCATTGCACCGAGGAGAGGGTGTTATACAAAAAATGCGGGTTAATCTGCACCTGCAGCGCATGCATATCGGCTTCCTTCTTTAGTGATTCATTGCGCTTGACCTCATCGGTGAGCTTCACAATCCGCGAAGTAAGCCGGTTATAGCTGATGATCAGCTGACCTACCTCGTCTATCGTTTTGACCGGCAGTGCAGGCAGAGGTTCTTCCGGCCTGGCGTTTCTAAGGAATTTGGTGAGCGCGGAGAGCGGGTTAGTAATTTTTTGAATCAGAAAAAGAACCAGAATGATGACAAACAGGATCGCAGCGGTGACAGCGACAGCCGTAAGCCTTAGAAAATACTGGTTTTGCGAGCTGTATTCCGCAGCCGGTATGATCCCGACAAGCTTCCAGCCCACGCTGGACATCTTTTTATACAAAATCGTCTTCTTGCCGCTCCCCTGCCCGTAGACCAAATCCCCGCTCTGTCCCTCAAAAGGGCCGATCGAAGGATAATAAGCGTCCAGCGCAAGATTCGTTTCCATATCCGGGGGGCCTGCGAGAATCCGGTTGTTCTCGTCCAGCAGCAGCACGAAGCCCGTTTTTTCCAATGCCACCTGCCGGACCTGGCTGGCGATGACCCCCTGATCCAGATTGATCTGCAGGTTTCCGATCGGCTTGTATTTATCGGTGCTGCGGATCGGTCTTGCCAGCGTGATCATCTTCCTCACCCCTTCAAAGGTCCACTGCCGGTGGACCGAAGACCACCACTTGGGATGCTCGACATAATAATCAGGATCCCTCTCCGTGACATCTTGGAACTCCGACCGCACCAGCGACTTGTAGGAGATCGAGTCCTTGGCCCCAAGCGGCTCGACGATGATGTTCGCGATATAATCTTTGGAAAAGGCGAGGCTTGTCAGAAAGTTGATGACGGCGGTCTGCTGCACGTAATTGCTTTCCGAGCTTTTTAAATAGGACTGCACGCCTTCGTTGCCGATCAGAAAAAGCGAAATGTTCTCAACGTCCTTGACCATCGTCTCCAGGTAGACATCCAGCTGCCTGAGATTGTTCATCCCGGAGGTTTTGGCCTTTTCCTCGGTCAGGCTCTCGGCCATTTTGTAGGAGAAAATGCCGAGGAACAGCAGCGGAACCAGCGCGGCCAGAATGGTGAGCAGAGACAGCTTATGCTTCAAGGATGTTCCGAACCAATGCTGCATATGATCCCTCCTACGTCGGTTTATGAAATGGTTATGTAATATTATATAACATTGAAAACACTTGCTAATAAACCAATTGGCTTTATCACAGAGGTTCATGTTAGGTTTATTCACTATCTTAGAAGATCACTAGGTCTTAAGTAAATGGTTAAAAAGTCGCAGTTGAATCCGTTTTGCCTCTAAAAACTCGTCGGTTGAGGGAGTATTTTACGCGTCAGAGCCTGCGCCCAGGGGAGCGCCGCAGCTACAGCTATGATCCGATCCTGTTACGCTGGCAGCCTCGTTTTCCTGTCTGCAAAATAAAACGGGGAAAGAGCATCGCTCTCTCCCCGTTTCTATACATCCGGTTCAGCCGGCTTCCAATCGGCCCCTGCATCCCGGGCTACTCTTCATCGGCCGCCTGTCTTGCATGATTGTACAGCTGTTCATAGTATCCGTGCATGGCCAGCAGTTCGTCATGGGTGCCTTCCTCAATCGCCCGGCCGTCTTTCATGACCAGAATGCGGTCGGCGTGCATGACCGTGGACAGCCGGTGGGCGATCACCAGCGTCGTCCGCCCTGTAGACACGTTCGCCAGCGCGCTTTGCACCAGCTGCTCCGTATGCGAATCCAGGTTGGCGGTCGCCTCATCCAGGATGAGGATCCGCGGCTCAAAGACCATGATCCGCGCGAAGGAGATCAGCTGCCGCTCCCCGGCTGACAGGCCGCTGCCCCGCTCCGATAGGAGCGTGTCGTATCCGCCGGACATCCGCATGATCATGTCGTGCGCGCCGACGAACCGGCAGGCATCCATCACCTTTTCACGGGAGATGTCCTCCTGAAACAGCCGGACGTTATCGAGAACGGTTCCCGCGAACAGATAGGGCTCCTGCTGGATCAGTCCGACGAGACGGTGGAGCTGCTGCTGCGGAATATCGCGGATATCCGCCCCGTCGATTTTGATGCTGCCGGAATTAACGTCATAGAACCGGTTCAAGAGGCTGATCATCGTGCTCTTCCCCGCTCCCGTCGTGCCGACGATGCCGACCATCTCCCCGGGCTTCAAATGAAGGTCGAGATGGGGAATGACCGGCTTGGATTCCGAATAGCCGAAAGAAATGTGGTTGAAGTCGACCCGGCCGCGGGCTTCGGACAAGCGCAGCCGGCACGTTTTGTCAGGCTCCGGGTCCTTCACTTCCGGCTCGGTACTGAATATTTTCCAGATCCGGTCCATCGATACGGTCGTCGACTGGAACGTGTTCCACTGCATCGTGATCTGGTTGATCGGCTGGAAAAACTGCCGGATGTAGCTCGTAAACGCGTACAGAACGCCGACGGCCATATGCTCATGGAATACCGCCAGTCCGCCCAGCCAGACAACCGTGACGAGGGCGACGTTGCCCAGAATGTCGAAGGTCCGGTTAAACAGCACGTTGGCGCGGACCTCCCTCATGTTCGCTTCCCAGTAGCTCTGGTTATTTTCGTTAAAACGCCGGGTCTGCTCCTCTTCCTGGCGGAACGCCTGAATCAGCCCCATCCCGGACAAATTCTCCGCAATGAATCCGATTAACCGCGACAAGCGGCTCCGGGTTACCTGGTACGCCTGGCGTAGATATCGGCGGAACAGGAAGGCCACGAGGCCGATGACGGGCAGGACGATCATTGAATACCAGGCCAGCGTCGTATCGAGCTGAAACATAAAGACAATGATCAGTACGAGCGTCATGCCGTCGCGGATCAAGCTGAGCAGCACCTGCGTGAAAAACTGGCTGATCGTCTCCGTGTCGCTGGAGACATTGGTCACCAGACTGCCGCGGTGCACGCGGTCGAAATAGGACATCGACAGCTTGGAAATATGCTGGAACAAATCCTTCCGGATCCGTGCCACGATGCTTTGACCCGCGTACTGCAGCAGGTTATTTTGCAAATACGTGAATAAGAAGCTGACGATCGAAATGCCGAGATAAATGCCGGCGATCGTAGCGATATAGCCCATGTCCCTGCCGCCGACAGCCAAATGATCGTCGATCACGATCTTGACCAGATACGGCTGCAGCAGATCGGCGGAAATGCCGAGGATCGCACAGACAAACACGCCGGCAAAAGCCCACTTGTGCGGTTTGCCGTAAGCCAGTATCGCCCTGAAGGCTTCAAATGATTTTTTCTTGTCCGCTGCATCCTTTGCTTGCGTTGCCTTGAGGGCAGCGGCTGAAGAATTAGGCATGCTGCAGTCCCTCCTGTTGAATCCGGTATAAAGATGCATAAGGCCCGTCCGGACAGGCCATCAATTCCTCATGGCTGCCCCGCTGGACAATGCGGCCTTGATCCAGCACGATGATTTCATCGGCATGCTGGACGCTGCTGATCCGGTGCGCGATAATGAGCGTCGATTTGCCGCTGCGCTCCCGGATCAAATTGCCGAGGATGCCCGATTCCGTCATCGCGTCGACGGCGCTCATGCTGTCGTCGAGAATCAAGAGCTCGGGCTTTTTCATCAGCCCTCTCGCCAGACTCGCGCGCTGCCTTTGACCGCCGGACAGCGTAAGGCCCCGCTCGCCAAGCCGGGTCTCAAATCCCGCTTCAAAGGAGTTGACGCTTTCCAGCAGCAAAGCCTGGGCCGCTGCCTCGCGGATTTGCTCGATGCTGGCGGAGCGGTCGCTGAAGGCGATATTGTCGGCGATATCCGTGCTGAACAAAAACCCGTCCTGCGGCACATAGCCGATCTTACGGCGCAGCGACTCCAGGGTCACACGGGTAATATCCTGGCCGTTCACCTGAATGCTGCCGGCCGGGGGCTCATAAATGCGCAGAAGCAGCTTTGCCAGCGTCGATTTGCCGCTGCCGGTGCGGCCGATGAGCCCGACGGTGCGGCCTTCCGGAATGGTGAAGCTGACGTCCTTAAGCGCTTGTTCCGACGTCCCCGGATAAGAGAACGTCAAGTTGTCCACGGCGATATCCCCGATGCGGGCAAGGTCCGAAGCGTCGTCCTTGTCCCTCACGCTCGGCACCCGGGCCAGCAGCCGGTTGACGCGTTCCAGGGACGCTCCTGAGCGCTGCATCATGTTAATTACGTTGCCGATCTGCTGCAGCGGCCCCGTCAGCATCCGGAGGTAGAAGGTCAGCGCAACGAAGCTTCCAAGGGTCATCCGGCCCTGAATCGTCATATATCCGCCGACCAGCAGCGAGACGACAAGGGATAACGCCCCCAAGAAAGGAAGCAGCGCCTGGAACAAGGATGACATCCTCACCAGATGCAGCTGCGCGCTGCGCACCCCGTCGACCGTCTCGTCAAACCGGCGCTGCGCCGTCTCCTCGATGGCGAACGTCTTCGTGACGCGGATGCCCCCGATTTGCTCATCGGCGGATTCCGTCATTGTGGCCAACCCTTCCTGCACATCCATCGACCGGTTCCGGATGCGGGGACCGAAATAAATGACCAGAAACGGAATAGCGACCAGCGGACACACGCTGACCAGAATCAGAGTTACCGGTATACCTGTAACCAGCATCATGACAACACAGGAGATGACCATGAACACGGCGTTGGTCGTCTGCGTGACTCCGAATGAAATCGCTTCCCGAACCGAAGTCACGTCGTTCATGACATAGCTGAGCAGCTTGCCGGTCCCCTGTTTGGAAAAAAAGTCCTCACTGAGGCGGGAAAACTGGGCAAAGATCTGGCCCCTTGTCAAAAACTCGAACCGCCGGCCGAGACGCATAATGGTAAACTGCCCTAAGCCGAACAGCACGCCATAGGACACGGCGATCCCCAGCAGGATCAGGCTGTAGCGGATGATGTCCTCGCGACCGATCGAACGTTCCTTCAGTCCATCCGTCACCTTACCGAGAATTTGCGGAAGCAGCGCCTGATCCACGTTGGACAGGATGATCAGGATGACGGCGGTCAGGTAGAGAAGCGCGTTTTTCTTCAAATAATTGGTGAGCAGTTCGAAGCTTTTCAAGAGTTCCATTCCCTCCTTTGGTTTCAATTGAATTGATATTTCATCATTACCCGCTTCCGACCCATCCATTAAAATATACCACAGAAAAAAAAGATTGGGCTTTTCCCAACCTGGCAGAGCAGCGAAAAAACCGTGTCCTGGAACGGATAAATTTTTTTTGGAGTCTTACTTCTGCCTGCAAAAAACCGGCCGTCCATTAATTTTGCCGCACTGGATAAATGTCCACGATCCGAAGCTCTCTCCGGCATAAGATGACAGTATGCGAAATTGCTATCAGCAAAGGAGGAGGACCGCTTGAAGATTCGTAAAGCGATCATTCCGGCAGCCGGTTACGGAACGCGGTTTCTTCCCGCCACCAAAGCAATGCCCAAAGAGATGCTGCCGATTATCGATAAGCCCACCATCCAGTTTATTATCGAAGAAGCCGCGGCTTCCGGGATTGAGGAAATTTTGATCGTGACCGGCAAAGGCAAAAAGGTGATCGAGGATCACTTCGACTCGGCGCTGGAGCTCGAATATTATTTGGAGCAAAAAGGCAAGTTCGAGGAACTCCGCAAAATCCGGGAATTCACCGGCATTGTAGACATCCACTATATCCGCCAATCAGAGCGTAAAGGTCTGGGGCACGCCATCGGGGTAGGGCGCAAGTTTATCGGAAACGAGCCCTTTGCCGTCCTGCTTGGAGACACGTTTTTTGACGCTGATCCGCCGTCGCTAAAACAGCTTATGGATGGGTATGACCGGCTGCAGACGTCCATTGTAGGCGTGCAGAGCGTGGCGGCTGACAAGGTATCGAGCTACGGCATCGTCGACGCCAAACCGCTGGTCGATTCGTTTGCGTATGTGAACCGGTTGGTGGAAAAACCCGCGGTCGATGCCTCTCCTTCGAGGCTGGCCATGGTGGGCCGTTACATTTTGACTCCATCCATTTTCGATATCCTGGAAAACCAATCCCCGGGAGTTGGCGGCGAAATCCAGCTGACGGACGCATTGAATCAATTACTTGCCAAAGAAGCGATTTATACCTGCGAGATTAAAGGCCGTTGGCATGACGTCGGTGATCCGCTGGGTTATGTGAAGGCCATTTTGGCACTGACGAAGCAAAGAGCGCATCTGAAGCAACACCTGCAGGACGAAATGAACGAGCTGTTAAAAGAGGACCCGCAATCACCGGATTCCGGTTCCGGTGACCCTGCGCCGTAAGCCCAAGCTTCACCCGCCTGCCTTCTCGTGATGCAGGTATGTAACGGAAAACCAATTCTAAAGAGAGGTGTCCCCGCAAATGATTGAATTGGCTTTAGCTTTTACGGATAAGGACGGAAGCTATTCCGAGCACGCTGCCGCCGCGTTGGCTTCGGTGTTCCGTAATACTTCCTCCGAGCTTCAGGTTCACATCCTCCATGACGATTCGCTCCTGGAAGAAAACAGGAACAAGCTCGCCCAGCTGGCGGCGGATTTCAAGCATCCGATCCACTTCTATCCTGTGACCCTGCCTGTCGAGATGATGGACGTTCTGTCGGGAACCGGCTCCATCGACCGATGGACGTGGGGCAGTCTTTACCGGCTGCTGCTGCCAGCCGTGGTACCTGCTGAACGGGTAATCTATCTCGACTGCGACGTGATGGTCAATATGGACATCACCGAGCTGTGGGAGATCAATCTGAACGGGGGCTACCTTGGGGCTATCCACGACCAAGGCATCCACGGCATCGCAGAAGTTGTGGCCGTCCAGGGTTTAAACCCCGAAACCTATTTTAACTCCGGGGTCCTTTTATTTGACCTCAATGCCATTCGGCAGCACGTGACGTGGTTTGAAGAAATGCTGAACTTTTTCCGCGCCTTTCCCGGCACCTCGATGCCGGACCAGGACTGCCTGAACCATGTATTCGGGGGAAACTGCCTGCTGCTGGACCAACGGTTCAACTGGTTTTACGTCCCGGGTGCAGAAATGGACCTCCAGCAGAAAATCGTTCACTTTGCCGGTGACATGAAGTGCTGGGACCCGCTTTCCCCAGGATATGTCCTCTATCAGGATAATCTGAGATTAACGCCATGGAGCAAGGAGCCGGTACTCCCGGCGCCCATCAAAAGAAGCACGGACAGAAAAGCCCGGCATCTGCTTATGAAACGCAAAACCCGCAAACACTCGCCTAGAAAACCATCCTCCCGCCACCGAAGCGAAAGGGAACAGAGTGAAAGGGTCGTCATGAGGAAGCGGAGAAAAGCCTCCAGACACTCCAGGTACTCCCGGCACAAATCTGCAACCGGCAGCGGCAGCAAGTCCCGCATCCTTACGGTGCGCCGCAGCTCCCGCAGAAAGCATGCCATGTACATTCAGGGCTTCAGCAGCGGCATCTATTTGTAACGGCCGTCTCAAGAAAAATGCAAACAACCTCCGCCCTTCCGGCGGAGGTTGTGCTTTATTCTTCAATGTAAGTGTTGTTTCCGGCGCCCCATCCGGCCAGCATATAGACGATCGCCACGATCAGCAGGACCGAGGTCGCGATCGTCCAGCTGCCGCTCAGGTCATGGACAAGTCCAATCAGCAGAGGTCCGACAGCGGCCAGCAGGTACCCGACCGACTGGGCCATACCGGACAATTCCGCAGCCTGTTCGGTCCGGCGGGTGCGGAGCATGAAGAACATCGTTACGAGGCCGAAGGCCGCACCGGTGCCGATTCCGACCAATACGACCGCGACCGGAACGATCGCATTCCATCCGCTAAGCAGCAGTACAAAGCCCAGAACAAAGCAGAGGAACGTCCCGACGACCAGGCCGCGCTGATTCTGAAAGCGTCCCGCCAGAATCGGCACAAAGAACGTGACCGGCACGCTGAAAAACTGCATCAGCGACAGCATCCAGCCTGCCGTCGAACCGCTCATGCCCCGATCGGTCAAAATTTCAGGCAGCCAGGACACGACCGAGTAAAATACGAAGGATTGCAAACCCATAACAATCGTGACCTGCCACGCCAGTTTCGAGCGCCAGATGCTGCTTTTCGACGAAATCCGCACCCCGCCGGTCCGATGCCGGTACCGGAGCTGCGGCAGCCAGACGATGAGGGCGATCAACGACAGGATTCCCCAGATGAGCAGGGATCCCCGCCAGCCGGAAGCGAGATGATTCGACACCGGGAGGCTGACGCCGGAGGCGATAGCCGCAAAGATATTCATCGAAACGGAATAGATTCCCGTCATGACACCCACCCGCAGCGGAAAATCCCGCTTAATCAGGCTCGGCAGCAGCACATTGCTGACCGCGATGCCGAGGCCGAGCAGAATCGTGCCGGCAAATAAAGCGGCGACCGAAGGAACGAACCGTAGGGCAATGCCCAGCGTTACAGCGGCCACGCCGCTAAACAGCGTCTTCTCCATGCCCCATCTCCGGGCCAGCTTCGGAGCAATCGGAGAGACGACGGCAAAGGCCAGCAGCGGGAACGTCGTCAGCAGCCCCGCAAGGGTATGCGACATTCCCGTATCGAGCCGGATCGTTTCAACGAGCGGACCCACCGAAGTGATCGGCGCCCGCAGCGTCGTCGCGATCAGGATAATTCCAAGAACCAGCAGCAGCGCCTTCATCCCTGTGGAAACCTGGGGATTCTCCGCCGGCTGCGTAGATATTTCGTATGTTTTATTCATGATGTTCTGTATTTCCTCCTTCAGACAAATCAAGCAAGGCATCTTGGGATGCCTGGATATAAGACCTGACAATTTCACCCGCCTCCGCCGCGTCCCGGCGGATGATGGCTTCAAGCAGACGCTCATTGAGCCGGCCGTGCACAAGCACCAGATCCCAGCTCAGGCTGCCCAGCGAGAGGGAACTCGTCACGGATTCGCTAATGCTGTCATACAATTCGCTGAGCAGCCGGTTATACGCAGCGGCGATCACCTGCTTGTGAAAGGCCAAATCGGCGATGAGATAAGCTTCTATATCTCCGGACTGTTCTGCGGCGCTGCAGGCCGCAAGCGTAAGCCGGATCTGCTTGATATCATCCGCCGTGCTCCGCTGGGCGGCGAGCCGGGCGGCCTCCTGCTCCAGCGCAGCGCGAACCTCCAGCGTCTCGCTCAGCTTGGAGCGCTCCATCCGCCGCTGAAGGACGGGACCGAGGCTGCTCGACGCGACGACGTACGTCCCGTCCCCCTGCCGAGTCCGGAGCAGTCCCGCATGAATCAGGGCACGGATCGCTTCACGGATCGTGTTTCGGCTGACGCCCAGCTTCTCCACCAGCTCCGGTTCCGGAGGAATGCGTTCCCCAACGGGCCACTGCCCTTCTTCAATCAGCTTCTCCAGCTGGGATGCGACCTGCTCGACAAGCGTTGAACGCGTTGGACGCTGCAAGTTCATTTGAATACCTCCAAACATAGGATGTTTGGTTCATTGTAGCATGAACTTCGGTTTTCTGCACTTTTTTTCGTTTTTGCACCATCTTCGGCCCTGAAACGCAGCAACGGCAGCCTTCACTCGGAAGGCTGCCGATCTGGTGCAGCCGGGCTCTGTTAGAGCATGCTGCCTTATGCTTGAAGTTCCTTCTGCTGCCGTACTTTCTCCCGGCTACGGTGTGCCCCGGGCAGGACATAGATCACGAAGTGGTAGATTTCAACCATCGCAATCGCCGCAACAGCGTCCCAGAGGACATGCTGTTTCACGAACTGTGTCGAGGCGATGATGAGAATCGACATCGTGCTGACGAGAATCATGATCACGCGGCTCCGGGACTTGCTTGTCAGAAAGAGTCGCATAACCATGTAACTCGAGAAGCAGTGAATGCTCGGAAAACAGTTGTAGGGCTGATCCCGTTTATAAATAAATCGGACAAGCTCACTGAACGGATCGCTGCCGGTCACGACCGGCCTTGGCACCGTCGTTTGAAACACAAGATAAATGCCGTAGCATGTCATTGCGCATACCGTGTACAGTATAATGCCCCGGTAATACAAATTCCGGTCCTTAAAGAAAAGGTAGACCAGGCAGGCATAGATATAGAAGATCCATACGCCGTAAGGGAGCGCAAAATATTTTATAAATGGAATAGCCAGATCCGCTTGCGTGACAAGGGAATACACGCGGTCATTCGGGTGGTTCACCAGCTGGTAAATCGACCCCAGAACGGGAAAAACGAGCATCAGTACTAATGGGGCGAGAGGACGCAGCCTCTGCATCATTGCATTTACCTTCGTCACCATATCAAACCTTTCTCTGCCGGTTGCAAAAGATGTTAAGGGATTCCTTCGAGAACCGCTGCCTTATTGTACTGCTAGAACCGGTTTCCATCAACCATATTTATGTATGAAGCCTTTTCCAGTTTCTATTTCATTTCCCCACAGTCTCCTCACCGAAGGATGACGGCTATGTTAACGAAAACTGAAACAGATCCTGCAGCACGACAGCGGCCGCACCGATTAATTTGCCGTCATCGCCAAGCGAAGACTGCCCAACAACCAGATCGTCCTTCAAAATACGCATGGCATACCTTGAAATATGCTCCTCAACCTTATGAAGCAGAATAGGATTGTCCTGAGCCACGTTCCCGCCTAACACGATCGCTCCCGGATTAAACAGGTTCACCAGGTTGACGATGCCTGCGCCCAGATGCTCGGCGATCTCCTCGGTGATGTCCATGGCCAGCCGATCCTCTCTGGACAGTGCCTCTTTATACACCGCAGGCTCGATCCGGCTGAAGTCGCCGCCTGTCAAATCGTGGATAAGCGTCTGCCGGCCCGAGGCCATCGCCGCCATCATTCGGGAGTGCACGGCAGGCCAGCTTACCGAGTTCTCCAGGCAGCCGACGTTTCCGCATTCGCAGCGGATTCCGCTCCGGTTGACGCTCGTATGGCCGAATTCGCCCGCTCCCCCCAGCTTTCCCCGGAGGATCATGTCGTTGACAAGGATGCCCGCCCCAATCCCATTGCCGACCATAATATAGATCAGATTGGCAAAAGAGCTGTAGCTCCCGAACCGCCGTTCCGCAAGCACGAGCGAGTTGGTATCGTTCTCGACCCAGGTTTTAATCCCATAGCGGCTTTCCACGAGTTGCTTGACCGGAACGTCATTCAGGCGGAGCTTGGAATTATAGTAGACAACCCCCTGCTCAACATTAACCACGCCCGGTGTCGTGACGGCTATGCCGATGCAAGCGTCCAGGCTGCCGGTTTCGGTGACGAAGCGGTCGATCATGCCGAGCATCAGCTCGATGACGCCTTCTCCCTGCCGCGTTCCAACAGGGGCGGATTCTTTGCGCAGGATATTCGCCTCCAGGTTTAATTGGGCAACCTCGATGACCGTGTTTGAGATCGATGCGGCAAACAAAAAATGGTTATCCGGTGCAAATCGCAGCAAAATGGGCTTGCGCCCGCCGCTGGACTCTCCTCTGCCGATTTCAGTCACATAGCCTTCCCGGATCAGCTCCTGAACCGCCGCAGCTACGGTGGAGGGGCTAATCCGGTTTCCTTTGGCCAGCTCGATCCGGGAGATCGGGCCGTCCAGGCGGATTTTATTTAAAATGATCGACCGGTTCAGCTCCTGAATCAGTTTCCAATCGCCTTTTCTCATCGTTTTCAACCATCTTCCCCTTTCTTCGGCAAAATGCATCAATATATTCCATCTTATTCCATATTTGCAGTAAAATATAGTTCCCAATGCTCCATTCCATGTAACATATTCCAATAACCAAAATATGCGGAAACCGATACTTTCCACTTGAAAACGCCGTTTTCCTGCCTTCCAAAAGTTTTTATGCAAATATTTATCAAACTATTGAAAATAAAAATCACCAAATATATAATCTTACGCAAATAGATGCCATTCTTTTCCTGAAACCTCACATTGAATGGTCAGTTGGCATCTACTTATTTTGATTATTGGAATAAGTATGGCGATGGATTTTCGCAAGATAAGGGGGGAGAATTCGTACATCATTGGAACTGCGGCAGATCAAGAATGAATGCAAGAACCATATTTAGAGGAGGTTATTGGAATGGCTAGAAAAATGTCGATCATCCTCGTGTTCCTGTTTCTGTTCACTGCTGTAATGACGGGCTGCGGCGGCTCTTCCGGAGAAGCCGGCGGCAAAAAAGTAATCAACGTGGCTCTATGGGATGAGAACGTGAAGGACACCGTCAACAAATCGATTGAGCTGTACAAGAAAAACCACCCCGACGTGGAAGTCAAAGTAACTTACACCCCTTGGGCCGACTACTGGACCAAATTGAAAACAAGTCTCGCCGGCAATAGTGGGCCCGATGTTTTCTGGATGAACGGCCCCAACTTCTACGCCTATGCCTCCAAAGGCTGGATCAAGGATCTGCAGCCGCTTATTGATGAAAGCAAGCTCGATACCTCCGTTTACACTGACGCCCTCGTCAATCTGTACACCTACAACGATCATCTTTATGGACTTCCTTATTTCCTCGATGCGGTTGGACTCTACTACAATAAAGAACTTTTCGACAAAGCCGGCGTGTCTTACCCGGACGGCAGCTGGACCTGGGATACGATCGAGCAGAATGCCGCCAAGCTGACGGACAAGCAGAACGGCGTGTACGGCTACACCGCTTTGATTGACAGCCAGTCCGGATATTACGATCTGATCCACCAGGCCGGCGGCTACATCATCTCCGAAGATAAAACGAAATCCGGCTTCGATTCGCCCGAAGCGCTGTCCGCTTTTCAATGGGAGAAAAAGCTGATGGACCAGGGCTATTCCCCGAACGCCCAGCAGCAGCTAGAGACCAAGCCGCTCCAGCTGTTCGGATCCGGCAAAGCCGCCATGTTCCCCGCCATTTCCGTCAGCGCGCCCGAGCTGTACAAATTGCTGGGAGACAAGCTGGGGGTTGCCCCGCTGCCCGCAGGCAAGCAGAAAGCGACGATCGTTCACGGCCTGAGCTGGGCGATGAACGAAAAAACGAAGCATCAGCAGGAAGCATGGGATCTGATCCAGGTGCTTTCCGGCAAAGAAGGCGAGCAGTACCTGGCCGAATCGGGCTTCAGCATTCCCGCTTATAAAGGAACGGAGGAAGGCTGGCTGAAGTCGATCCCTTCCCTTGACCTGAAGGTATTCGTGGATAGTCTGGACTTTGCTGTGCCGTATCCGGTGTCCGAGCGGACGGCCGAGTGGCAGGACGTGGAGACCAAGGAGCTTCAGGACGCCTACCTCGGGAAAAAGTCGTTTGAGGAAGCGCTGAAAACGATAGCCGATAAAATGAACGAGATTCTCGCGGAAGAGAAGAAGGATTAAAGAAGAGTCTACGCTTGTATCCACTTAACTTCGAGAGAAAGGATGGTGCTGCCGGTGAATACGCCGCTGGCCGTCAAGTCGAATGACCCGAACCTGCCTGCAGCCCGGAAGCGGAAAACTTCCAAGCTGGCCATCCAGGAGGCGGTCTGGGGGTACGTATTTATCCTCCCCGTCGCACTGGGTCTGGCCCTCTTTTATATGGTGCCTTCCGCCGCTTCCCTGATTCTGTCCTTTACGAACTGGGACGGCATGTCCGCTCCGGCGTTCAACGGGATCGACAATTTTACCCAGCTGATGCAGGACGAGAAGTTTACGCATTCCCTGCTGAATACGCTGCTCTATACCGTTGCGACCGTCCCGCTGTCCATCGTCTTTGCCACGCTGCTCGCCGTGCTGCTCAATCAGCATATCAAAGGGATGGTCGTGTACCGCACGTTCTATTTCATCCCGGTCATCACCATGCCGATCGCGGTCGGCATGGTGTGGAAATGGCTGTATAACTCCGAGTTCGGCCTGATCAATTACGTGCTCGGGGCGATGCATCTGCCCCAGCCGAACTGGCTGTTTGACGAAAAGTTTGCGCTCATGTCGATCGTCATTGTCAGCGTCTGGACGAGCGTCGGTTACAACGCCGTCATCCTGCTGTCGGGGCTGCAGGGAATTCCGTCGAGCTATTACGAAGCAGCGTCGCTGGACGGCGCCGGCACGGTCTACCGCTTTTTCCGGATAACGCTGCCGCTGCTGACGCCGAGCTTGTTTTTCGTGCTCGTCATGTCCTTCATCAACTCTTTCCAGGTATTCGACCTCGTCTTCATCATGATGGGACAGCAAACCTCCCTGCTCGATTCCACGCGCACCGTCGTGTACAGCATTTGGGAGGACGGCTTCAAGTACTTCAACATGGGCTACGCTTCGGCGGAGGCGTTCATCCTGTTTATCGTCATCCTGATCATCACCGCGTTTCAGATGTATTTCCAAAAACGCTGGGTTCATTATCAATAACCTTCATGAGGAGGAGAGGCTGTCATGATAACCCGAACTTCCGACCGCGGAAGACGGCTGGCCGTTCATATTCTGCTGATCGCGGGAGCCGTCCTGATGGTGACCCCTTTTGTCTGGATGCTGTCCACATCGTTTAAATCCTTTGCGGATTCCATGAAGGTGCCCCCTACGCTGCTGCCGTCGGAATGGCATTTTGAAAATTACGCCAAGGTGCTGACCACCATCGATTTCGGCACTTACTACCTCAATACGATTCTGGTGACGCTAGGCCGGACAGCCGGACAGCTGCTGCTGTGTTCCCTGGCCGCATACTCCTTCGCCTGCCTGAAATTCCCAGGGAAAAACGTCATTTTTCTCGCCCTGCTGGCCGTGCTCATGGTGCCGTCCCAGGTCGTCATGATCCCGAGCTTTGTCATCATGAGGCAGCTGAACTGGCTGGATACCTTCTATGTCCTGATTATCCCCGGCATCTTCAGCGCATTCGGCACCTTTTTGCTGAGGCAATTTTTCATGACGCTGCCGAAGGATCTGGAGGAGGCGGCCAAAATCGACGGCTGCAGCTATTTCCGGATTTATTGGAACATCTACCTGCCGCTGTCCAAATCCGCTCTCGTCTCTTTGGCCATTTTTACGATTCTGGCGGCATGGAACGACCTGCTGTGGCCGCTCATCATGACCAGCTCGGAGGATATGCGCGTGCTGTCGATCGGCATCTCCTCCTTCCAGGGGCAGCATTCTACCGATTATCCGCTGCTGATGGCGGGTGCCGTGATGGCTACGCTGCCGATCATCATCCTGTTCATTTTCCTGCAGCGCTATTTTATAGAAGGAATCGCTATGAATGGCATCAAAGGATAAGAAAACGAATACACCTTTTACAAGTGTAACCGGTCCATCATAAAAGGAGCTGAAAACCGTTATGATTCACGTACTCGTTATAGGCGCAGGGGCGATGGGGAGCACCCATGCCGCAGCCTATGCCGATATGCCAAATGCGCACTTGGCCGGTATCGTCGACACCGACGCCGGCAAGGGAGCGCGGGTTGCCGAGGCATGCGGCACCTCTTCGTTCACTTCCTACGCGGAGGCGATGGAAGCGCTCGACCGCGTCGATGTCGTCGATGTTTGCCTGCCGACGCCGCTGCACAAGAAGTTTGTTCTTCAAGCGGCCGACGACGGCAAGCACGTCATCTGCGAGAAACCGCTGGCGCGAAGTCTGGCCGACGCCAGGGAAATGATCGACCACTGCCGTTCGCGTGGTGTCCGGCTGTTTGTCGGGCATGTTCTCCGCTTCTTCCACGAATATGCGCATGCCAAGCAGCTGCTGGATGATGGCGTCATCGGCAAGCCGGCCGTCATCCGCGCGGGCCGCGGTGGAGGGTATCCGATCGGCTGGCAGCATTGGTACAGCGATTTCGGCGCCAGCGGCGGCATTACGCTGGACGCCATGATCCACGACTTCGATTTCCTTCGCTGGTGCTTCGGCGAAGTGGAACGTGTATATGCCAAGGGGCTCCATGGGAGAGTTCACGCCCAGCTGGACTATTCGCTCGTGACCCTCCGCTTTCAAAGCGGCGCCATCGCCCACGTCGAGGGAACCTGGTCGCATGAAGGCTTCTCCATGAATCTGGAGATGGCCGGCACGCAGGGGATCATCGGCTATGACAGCGCCCGGGATCAGCCGCTGCTGTCTTTTCAGCGCGGCGGTCATGCAGGCGGAGGCGGCGGCGTACCCGTTCCGGAAAGCCCGGTCGAGGAAAACCCGTATTTCCAAGAGCTTCGCCATTTCCTGAATTGCATCGAGCAGAATGAAGAGCCGATCGTAACCGCGGAAGACGCCTATAAGGCGCTTCAGATTGCGCTCTCGGCGCTGAAATCGATGGAGACCGGGCGGCCGGTTCATCTGGGGACCGGTGCAGCCGACCCGAGCAGCAAAGGAGTGATCGGTTCATGAAAATCGGCATCGCCAGTTTTGCCCATATGCACGCATACAGTTATGCGAAAGCGCTGATCCAATTGGAAGGAGTGGAGCTCGCCGGCATTTACGATCCCGATGAGCAGCGGGGTCAAAAGTTCGCCGGCATCCTTGGCACCAGCTATTACAGCAATTATGCGGAGCTTCTGTCGCAAGGCCTCAGCGGGATCATCGTTACGTCGGAGAACGCAAACCATAAGGAGCATGTCCTTGCGGCCGCCAAGGCGGGAGTTCATGTGCTGTGCGAAAAGCCCATATCGACCAATGCCGCGGACGCCCGGGACATGATCGAGGCCTGCAAAGCCGCCGGCGTCATGCTGCAGACGGCCTTCCCGGTCCGGTACAATCGGTCCGTCATCCGGGCCAAGCAAATGATCGACGAAGGCAAGCTCGGCCGGATCCTCGCCATGAAGGGGACCAACCGCGGGCAAAATCCGGGCGGATGGTTCGTCGACCCCGCCCTGTCCGGCGGCGGAGCGGTCATTGACCACACCGTTCATGTCGCCGATATCATGCGCTGGTTCACCGGCGCGGAGGTCAAAGAGGTGTACGCGGAAATCGGGCAGCTCATGTCCGCCGCCCCCATCGATGACTGCGGAATTCTGTCGATCGAATTTGACAACGGCGTCTTTGCCACGCTGGACTGCAGCTGGTCCAGGAATCCTTCCTTCCCGACCTGGGGCGACGTGACGCTGGAAATCGTCGGGACGGCCGGCACCCTGACGATCGACGCCTTCGGACAGAAGCTGAACGTATTCAGCGAGGAGCGCGGCTACCGGCACCATTTCTGGGGCGACGATATGGACTTCGGCCTGGTCCGGGATTTTGTAGTCTCGATCGCGGAAGGCAAGACCGAGGCGAACGTGACGGGCGTCGACGGGCTCAAGGCGCTCGAAGTGGCCCTGGCTGCATACCGCTCAGCGGAGCGATTGGCCGCCGTTTCGCCTGCAGAGCTCTGAACCTAAACCTGACAAAGGGGTGTATGAAGCGATGCTGAAGTCGATAAATCAATGGGGATTTCCGGAGGGAACCCCGCTCGAGACGATATTTCTTCATGCGGAGCAGGCGGGTTACGATGCCGTCGAGCTGAACCTGTATCCGTCCGGCGGAACCGGGCTGACCATGGACACCACTGCCCAGGAGGCGGAGGCCGTACTGGCCCTGGCTTCCCGTCACAGCATTCAGCTGCGCAGTCTGTCGACCGGCATGCTGTGGAAATCCCCTCTGTCCGCGGCAGATCCGGATGTCCGCGCCGGCGGACGGGAGATCGTCACCCGGCAGCTGGAGCTTGCATCCCTGCTCGGGATGGACACCGTGCTGGTCGTTCCCGGGGCGGTGACGCCTTCCGTCACCTATGAGGAATGTTATAGCCGCAGCCAGGAAGAACTGCGGGAACTCATTCCGCTGGCCGAACAGCACGGCGTTCATATCGGCATCGAGAACGTCTGGAACAAATTTCTGCTCTCCCCGATGGAGATGGCCCGGTATATCGACGAACTCGATTCGCCCTGGGCCGGAGCCTATTTTGACATCGGAAACGTCCTCCTCTTCGGCTATCCTGAGCATTGGATCCGGACGCTGGGCGAGCGGATCCGCAAAGTCCACGTGAAGGACTTTAATCCGGCAGCCGGACCGAACGGCTTCGTCCCGCTGCTGTCGGGCAGCGTCAACTGGAACGAAGTGCGGCGGGCGTTGAACGAGATCGGCTACACGGATACCGTCACGGCCGAGCTCACTCCGTACAGCTCCGACCCTTACCAGATGGTATATGATACTTCCGCACAGCTGGATATTATTACGGGCCGTTGAAGTCAACAATGCTGACCACCTTCAGCCGAAAGTTAATCGCTTGTAGCAATCCCAAGCGTTCAGCTTCGCTGAATAAGCTGATCAATCAGTCAACCTTAAAGGGCTGTCTCGCCGGCAGAGTCATTCTGCCGGAAGACAGCCCTTTTTTTCCTAGATCAAAGCTTATTTCGGTATGAATACATATAAATGCATGTTCAAAAAAGTCGGTTTTCAGCACCGAGAAGATTGGATGAAGCTAGGGGCTGAGGAGCAGAGCGTACGTAGTGGGTACGTGAGCACCGGAAGACCCGGCTGAATTCAAGATTCGATGCCGAATCAGCTTCCCGATTTACTTCGTGCTAGATATAGAATTTATTCGTTATCAGCAGAGCTGATGAAATTCGATATCGCAAGAAAACCAACATTTTAATCGCGGTCACTCATCCCTGATTGGCCTCGATTGGTTTTCTTATCAAAAGCGGACTTTTTGAACAACCTCTAGAAGGCCCTATTTCTTCAGGCGCCGGTTGCTGATCCACAGCGGAATGCGGAACAGCAGGTTCATCAAGAGGACGACGATGACCAGCACCGCGGCCGACTTGTCGGCGATTTGGCGGGCATCCTCCACGATCGCTTCCGACTGCACGTACCAGAGGTGTACAGCCAGCGTCTCACCCGGTGAGAACAGATTGAAGTCCCACATCTCCCCGGAGGTGCTGAGCCCAGCGTTCAGGAGGATGACGGCCGATTCCCCGAAGGCCCGGCCCGCTACGAGGCAGATGCCCGTCACTATCCCCTGCATGGCCATCGGGATAACGACGGTCCGGATGCATTGGAATTTGGTCATCCCGAGGGCATAGGATGCGTTCTTTATGTCATTTTGTACCGCGCGCACCGCTTCCTCCGTCACCCGGGCCAGCATCGGCAGGTTGAGGAAGGCCAAAGAAACCGCTCCACCGAGAATGGTCAAGCCAATTTGAAAATACTCGGCAAAAATGGCCAAGCCCAGCATCCCGAATACGATCGACGGAACGGAGGAGAGGCTCTCGACGCAAATCCGCAGCACCTCTGTAAATTTATTCGGCGGGGCGTACTCCGCCATGTAGATCCCTGCTCCGACCCCAATCGGAACGGAAATAAGCAGCGACAGTACCAAAATATAAAACGAGTTGAACAGCACCGGCCCGATACCGCCGCCGGGGTCCATGTCCTCGGGCAGCTTCATCAAAAACTCGAGGCTCAGCCCGGGCAGCCCTTTGCCCAGGATGGTCAGCAGCAGCCAGAAGATCAGCAGCAGGACCAGGATGCCGAGCCCGTAAAACCCGTACGTTGCCAGCCGGTCGTACACAAGCGATCTTTGCATTTTGCGGGTGCGCGTCCATTCGCTCATGCCTGCTCCCTCCCTTTGCGTCCCAAATAGCGGATAAACAAAATCAGGACAAACGAGATGATGAGCAGCAGGAAGGCCATCATGTGCAGCGCGTAATTCCAGGTGGAGTCAAACTCCACGTTGGAAATCTGCATCACGATGTTGCTGGTCAGCACCGAAGCCGGCGTAAACAGGGACTTGGCGAGCTGCGCCGTGTTGCCGATGACCATCACCACCGCCATCGTCTCCCCGATCGCCCGGGTCATTCCCATAATCACCGCCGCAATGATGCCTCTGCCGGCGGCGGGAAGGACGACCCGCATCATGACCTGCAGGCGCGTGGAGCCCATGGCATACGCAGCTTCGCGGTATTTTTTCGGCACGGCGGAAATCGCGTCGTCGCTGATCCGGCAAATCGTCGGCAGCACCATCAGGGCGAGCACGAGCGCCGCCGCCAGCAGCCCGTCGCCCAGATTCTCCCCGCTCAGCCGGCGCAAAAACGGAATCAGCACCGTCAGGCCAAGGTATCCGTAGACAATGGAAGGAACCCCGACCAGCAGGTCCAGAATCGGCCGCATGGCGTTTTTCAGCCAGCCGGGCGCGATCTCGGCGATCAGCACCGCCAGCCCGACGGATACCGGCACGGCCAGCGCAAGCGTAAGCGCCGTCAGGGACAGGGTGTTGATGATAAACGCGGCTGCACCGTAGTGCTCCTCCTCCGGAGTCCAGTTAAAAGAAAGGAAGAAATCCGCAAAAGAGATGTCGCGGAAGGTCAGAAGCGCGGTTTTGCCGATAAAAAAGATCACCAGGCCCAGCACCAGGCAAAGCGCCAATATGCTGAACCAGAAATAATACGTAAACATGCGGTTGGTGAAACGGACCCTGGCGCTGCGGCTGAACCTGCGACGCTTCGCGGGCGGGGTCAGCACCTGACGTTCCTCGGGCACGTACTGCTGCACGGGGGTGCTCAAACTGGCTCTCCTCCTATAAAGCGGCCAGCCCCATCAGTATTTGAGGGCTGGCCGCGATCATGAATATGGCTTGGCTTGGATCAGCTCAATCCACTTGCCTTAACGCATGGCGGAAATCGGAATGAATTTCAGTTTTTTCAGGGAACCCTGCTGGAATTTCGCGCTTTGAACATACTCGATAAACGCCTTGGTAGCGCCGGTCGGCTGGCCTTTGGTCATGTAATATCCGTATGCCCAAATTTTGTAGCTGCCGTTGATGACATTGTCCGTCGTCGGCTGCACGCCGTTATAGCTCAGCGCCTTGATGTCGCTGTTTACGTACACCAGGTCGATGTATCCGATGGCGTTCGGCGTTGTGGCTACGGCGGTTTTCATGTCGCCGCTGGAGCCGACTTCCTTGTAGTTTTTAGCCTTTTTGACGATGTCGCCGCCAGCCAGCGCTTTGGCCTGATAGTTGACGCGGGTGCCGGAGCCGAAGGCGCGCGTGATGACTACGATGTCCGCGTTGTCACCGCCGACTTCTTTCCAGTTGGTGATTTTGCCGGAGAAAATCCCTTTCAGCTGTTCGGTGGTCAGGTTGTTCACCTTCACGTTTTTGTTGGTGACTGTCGCAAAAGGAATGACGGCCACTTTGTTCGCTACCTGGCCTTCAAATGCCTTGAAGCCCGGAACGTCCATGCTGGCGTCCCAGTCGCACGCCCCGATGTCGGCAATGCCCTTCTTCACAGCCTGCGGTCCGGTTACCGAACCTTTGCCGGAAGCGGAAATTCTGACTTTCGGATTGATTTTCTGAAATTCCTTGGCTGCCTGAAGCGTGAGCGGAAGCAGCGCAGTGGACCCATTAATCGTAATTTTGCCGGAGATGCCGGAGGCGGCGCTTGCGGAGCCGACCAGGGTGGTTACCGCTACCAAGGAAGTGACGGCAGCCAGCGTTAATTTTTTGAACAGTTTCATCGTTTATTCTCCTTTTCGGTTAAGAACCGCTTTTATTTGGTAAGCTGAATGGTCTTTCCACCTGTTATGACTACAATCCTGCCGTCTTCGATCAGGGCGATCCGGCTGCCGTCCGCAGACATCGCCAGCTCGCTGACGGTTCCGGACGTGCTGTAAAGCTGCGCCTGGCTGCCGCTGTCGATCTTCAGCACTTTCGTGCTGCCGTCAGCGGCGATGCCCGCAGCAGCAAGCGTTCCGGATGGCCCGGGCGCGATGACCGTCACATCGATGATGCTAGACAGGTCCTGGACGCTGCTACCTGGGCCGATCACCTTGATGACGTCCTTGGCAGTGACGCTATCCGGATCGGCGCTCAAATACGCCGCTTTGCCGCCATCCAGTGCGACAGGATACAATTTATTGTCTTTACCCGTTGTTAGCTGAACCGGTTTAGCTTCTTTATCCGTGAGTTCCAGGGAATACAGCTGCTGGCCTGCACCTGAATAGTCGATGCTGAGCGATTCTTCCGTACTGTCCTTATCGCTGCTGGCCACGCCGGTCACATTGACGATATAGACCAATCGTTTGCCGTCCGCGGACAGGCTCACGTCGGACTTGTTCTCCACTTTGTCGGCCAGCACTTCGGTCACCTTGCCGTCGCCGACATTCATGTAAGATATTTTTTCCTGCTTGTCGCCCTGGATGAAATAAATCCGGCTGTTATCCGCCGACCAGGTCAAATCTGTCTTGACGGAAGTGTCGGAGCCGAGTTTTTGCGACAGCCCGCTGGCAAGGTTCATCAGGTAGAGCTGGCCGGCGTTATCGGTATAAGCTCCCCACTGCCCGTTCGGGGACACCGCCAATTCCGCAGCATATTCGTCCGTCGAGATCACCGTGCTGCCATAGCTTGCGGGGTCCAGTTTAACGATTTGGGCGGACTCCGCGTCGTCACGGCTGGCAATGATTTGCCCTTGGGCGTTCCAGCGTACCGAAGAATAGCTTCCTTCCGCTCTTTGAACCGTCAATACCTGCTGCGTCTGCCCGCTGCCTGCGATCCATTCCCCGCCCAGTGCTTCCACGAGCGATTGAATCTCTACGTAGGTTTTGCCATCTTGAAGCAGAGGAGCGTTCGTAAAGGCTGCGGCCTCTCCATTCACCTTATAGGACTTTGCTCCTGCCTGCAGCTGAACGACGCGTGAACCGGTCGCATCCTTTATCGTGACGATCCCTTTGGCGGCGCTTGCGCTTGCCCCGAAAGCCTTGACGATGTCTGACACGGCTACCAGGTACGCCTGGTTGAGCTGGACCGCATTGACGGAGACGCTCGCGCCGTTCACGCTGAGTTCCACCTTGGCCACTTTCAGTTTTGGCGACGTCATCTTTGCAGCCTGACCCGCAGATGATGATTTTGCAGCGGAAGCAGCTTCTGCCGTTCCTCCGGCCAGTACGGAAGTTACAACCGCAGAGGCCATCAGTACCTGAAACATTTTATTTTTCTTCAACATCGGCTCACCCTTCTTCTATTAGCATAAGTGCTATAGACCTATTTTCTACTAGAATTGTAAAAAGCGGTTGATTGGAATGTTATGGAAATATTAAATATTTTATCGTTGTATTTTGCAAAAATAGCGATTATTCTAGTTAAAAATACAAATGCTACATCTATGTAAAATGAACTAAAGAAATAAACGCCTAATTGAGCCGCTTTACCAACTATTTCGATAAAAAACTTTAGTTCAATCTATTTAACCCTATCCGAAAACCAACCAGAGACTTTGAATGAAACGACAGCAAATTGCAAAGCTAAGTATTGGAGGCCTGACCATTGTGTATGTAATTGGATTTATTGTGTCGCTTGTTATCGTTTTGGCTTTGATCCCTCCTTTAAGGAAGCTCGCGATCCGGGTTGATTTCGTCGACCGGCCCACCCATCGCAAAATACATAAGGAACCCGTACCGCATTTGGCAAGCATCGCCATCTTTCTCGGCTTCATGGTTCCCTACATCGTTCTCACCGGACACTGGGACAAGGAAATGGCTGGCATTGTGGCCGGCTCGCTGCTCATCCTCGGCATCGGCATGATCGATGACTGGTACAAGACGAAAGGCAAGGATTTTGCCGCTCTGCCCAAAACGCTCGTGCAGGTAGGCGCTGCGGTGATCGTCTATTATTCAGGGATCTCATTCGAAGGGATCACCGTTCCGTTCGCCGGCCATATGGTCGTGTTTCCGGAGTGGCTGCAGTTTATTCTGACGATTCTGTGGATCTTCGGCGTCACGACGGTCATTAATTTTATGGACGGGCTGGACGGGCTGTCCGGAGGCGTGGCCGCCATTTCGGCCTTGACGCTGTTTATCGTTGCTATCGCCAAAGGCCAGTCCCATTCCGCGATCATGGCGGTGCTGTTGGTCGGGGTGACGCTCGGTTATTTGAGATACAACAAGCCGCCCGCCAAAATTTACATGGGGGATGCAGGCGCGACGTTTATCGGGTTCATGCTCGGTATCATCGCCCTGGACGGAGCCTTTAAACAGGTGACCGTCATTTCCATTCTCGTTCCTGTGCTGGCGCTTGGCGTGCCGATCTTCGATAACATTTACGTTGTAATCAAACGGTATCGGGACGGCAAGCCGGTGTACAAGGCCGACCGAAGCCAGCTCCATTATCGGCTGCTGTCCTGGGGGCTGAGCCCGAAGCAGGCGGTCGTGTTCATCTATTTGCTCAGTGCCTGCCTGTCATTGTCCTCGATCATCCTGATGTTGATCAGTTAGCGTGGACCTTCCGGCTAGGCGTGGTTAACAAGGAAGTAAGCAGGAATCGTTCGATGGGAGCGATTGAAACTCAATGACAAAGGGGCTGCCCACCGTCGTGCATGACACGACAGCATGGGACAGCCCCTTTTATTATGGCTAACCGGCATACCCTATTTAGATCGAATTAGGCTTGAGAAGCGGATTGAAGGGCACGAATGGACAAATCCAGCTCCACCATGCCGCCCGGAAGGTCGCGCGATCCGGCAATTACCCAATTTACGGCCAGTGCTTTTTGCAATGCAGCCAGCTGCTCCAAGCTGAGCCGCAGCCCGTGAATCACGCCCTCGCCAACCTCAAAGTCCTTTTCCTCATCCAGGCCAAAACGCTGCACCAGCCAGTTTTTCAGCCCGTTCCGCGTGTTAAACGTCATACGGTAGCCTTCCGTTGCCGCCTGGGCCAGCGGCTCCCCGTGTTCCTCCGAGTAGCCGAACAGGTTGACATAACGCTCGCCCTCGAGCCCTGCCTGGATAAACGGCTCAGCGTCCTTTTGATGGACAGCTTCAGCGATGGCGGCCGCAGACAGTCCGGCCCGCTTCGCCTGCTCGATCAGAATTGCGGTCCACTGTGATACTTTAATATCCTGATTCATCCGGTCTCTCTCCCTTCTCGCTCCACTTGCTTATATCTAAAGAAAAAGCCCTCGAGTGAGGGCTTTCCTTGTACGTCCCAGGAGGGATTCGAACCCCCGACCGACGGCTTAGAAGGCCGTTGCTCTATCCAGCTGAGCTACTGGGACTTGTTATGTAATAAAAAAAGCGAATGCGTTATTTATTATACCGCATTTAGCCAATTTTTCAAGAGGAAAATGACAAAGCCGATTGGCGGGAAATACTATGGGTAATAACTTAACAAAATAAGTTGTAAAGGAGCATTTCCATGCGACAGTTGTTATCTTCACTTTCCTACTTCAGCATATTTTTCGCCCCATTTATCCTGCCGGTGATCGTATGGATCGCCGTCCGGGACGAATACGTCGCCAGGCATGCCAAGCGAGCGCTGCTCTCGCATCTGCTGCCATTCATTGCGGCCGTACCGCTGCTGTTTTTTACTTTGGCAGCCCACCATGCCGGCTCGATCTTGGGATATATCCTGCTGTTCTGCGTTATTTACTTCGGCACGTTCGTCTACAACATCGTGAAAGGCATTCAGGTGCTTCGCGAATATGCGTGAAGCGTGAACAGCAAAGAACAGCTGAACAAACCTCCAGGGATATCCCCGGAGGTTTGTTCATGGTTCAAGGAGGTTACTGGTTGCCAAAACGTCTTGGGTTATGGGGCACAGCCAAATTTCTCGAATTTCTGCTCGTCACTCCACCCGCAAAAGCGTTTTGTCGGGCGTACTTGCTTCTCTTGCCTTTTTTGTTCGTGAAGTCCGCCATTTAGCTCACCTCCCCTAAACCATAGTATGGGGCGGGAGTCTGCCGGCTATGTTTCTTAAATTATGGCTGCGTTTACTTTGCGAACCTGCTCCGTAGATCCTCCTCTACGTTCCCAAAAGAGATCAGATCGCGCAGGAACAGATCCCGCTCCTCGTCGGCCGTCAGAAAAAAGCTGCCTTCAAACGCCTGCATCGTCACATCGGTATACGCCTGATGCATACTGTTGTCGTACCAGTCTAGCTCTGTGTCGGCATCGTTGCGGATCAGCCTGATCAGGTCGTAGCAGTCCGGCGTCTGCTCGGCCACATAAGCCAAAAGCGCGGGATCGTCAACCGCCCCTGGCAGCACGCCGATTTCGGCGCAGCGTATCCCGTCCAGTTCCGTCATCCGCCGCACCTTGGCATCCTTAATATAATACATGCTTTCCTCCTCTCCCGGTCAGCTTGAATTCAGAAATCAAGTATAACCCAGCATTTTGTTCTCCGTCAGATGCTGGCGCGTTTCTGCCGTGCCGTATTCGTATATTTTCCGGTACAGCTTGTTCAGGCTCTCCGTGTACTGCGAATTGACATCATCCTCCGGCGTATCCGGCCATGGAAACGTATAGGCCAGGAAGGAGTCTTCGGCATGCTCCTGCATATCCTCCATCATCTGCTGCACTTCCCTGGCCTGCCCCACCGTGCAGTACATCACCAGCTCATAAGGAGCGGCGCCTTGTTCGGCAAGAACGCTTCTGCCGTGTACCGATACATAAAAATGCTGCTTATCCATGTCTCATTACTCTCCTTTGTGAAGATCATAGAAATTTATAAGTTTTCAGCGGAGCTGAACCATTCCATGATCGCAAGAAAAACATCCGCTAAATGCGGCCTGCCTGCTGTAGAAGTACGTCGACAGACACGTTTTTCTTACACTGCCTTTCCTATAGTTTTCGTTAAAGGACAGACATTTTATGCCCCGATTCGGCATATAACTGTATCACTTTGGCAAACAGAAAGGACAGCGAGTGGACAAACGACAAAGAGAGGATGACCCATCATGTGCGGAATAACCGGTTTTATACAATGGAGCGGCGACTTAACCCAGGATTCGCAGATCCTTGTCAAAATGACTGAAACGATGTCGGATCGCGGACCGGACGCTTCGGGAACATGGATCTCCAATCCATGCGCCTTCGGCCACCGCCGTCTGAGCATCATTGACCCCGAAAACGGCGCACAGCCCATGATCGTTCATGATGATGATGATGTGTATGCGATTTGTTATAACGGGGAGCTATATAACGCGGCCGAGCTGCGGAGCGAATTGGTCAAAAGAGGACATCACTTCCGGACCCATTGCGATACGGAAGTTCTTTTGGTTTCATACATCGAGTGGGGGCCGGCCTGCGTGGACCGGTTCAACGGCATTTTTGCCTTTGCCATCTGGGACAGCGTCCGGGAGCAGGTGTTTATGGCGCGGGACCGCCTGGGCGTTAAGCCCCTGTTCTACGCCTACATCGACGGCACTTTAATATTCGGCTCTGAGCCCAAAGCGCTGCTGCAGCATCCCAAAATGGAGCCCGTGGTCGGCCCGGAAGGGCTCGCCGAAGTGTTCATTATCGGCCCGGCGCGGACGCCGGGACAGGGCGTCTATAAAGACATGAAGGAGCTGCGGGCAGGGCACGCGATGATCTTCAGCCGCGACGGGCTGCGCAGTTACGCCTATTGGCGTCTGGACAGCCACATCCACGAAGACAGCGTGGAGGAAACAGCGGCCAAGCTGCGCGAGCTGCTGCAGGATACGCTGGAGCGGCAGCTGGTTTCGGACGTTCCGGTCTGCACGCTGCTGTCCGGAGGGCTGGATTCCAGCGCCCTGACGGCCCTTGCCGTTCAGTATTATAACCGGACCAACCAAGGGCAGGTCCACACCTATTCAGTCGATTACGTCGGCAATGAGAAGCATTTCAAATCGCATGCCTTCCAGCCGGGAGCCGACGCTCCGTTTATCCAGCGGATGGTGGAGGAACTCGGGACACAGCACCATTACATCGAATTTGATACCCCCGAGCTCGTGGAATCGCTGAACGCCTCCACCCTGACCCGGGACCTGCCCGGCATGGCGGACGTAGACGGCTCGCTCTACTTATTTTGCCGTGAGATCAAAAAAGGGGCTACGGTAGCCGTCTCCGGCGAAGCGGCCGACGAAATTTTCGGCGGCTATCCCTGGTTTCACCGCGAGGAAATGCTGAATTCCGGCACGTTCCCTTGGTCGGTCGCACCCGACATGAGGGCCAGCCTCCTGTCTCCCGAAATCCGCGAATGGATCCGTCCGCTGGATTACCTGGGGGACCGTTACGCCGATGCGGTACGGGAGGTTCCCAAGCTGCGCGGCGAGACCGGCCAGCAGGCCAAAATGCGGGTCATGTCCTACCTGAACATCACCCGTTTCATGCCGACGCTGCTGGACCGCAAGGACCGCATGAGCATGGGCGTCGGCCTCGAAGTACGTGTGCCTTATTGTGATCACCGGCTGGTCCAGTACGTGTGGAATATCCCTTGGGAAATCAAAATGACCGGCGGTCGGGAAAAGGGCATTCTACGAAAGGCACTGGAAGGCGTGCTGCCGGACGACGTGCTCTACCGCAAGAAGAGCCCGTATCCGAAAACCCACAATCCGGATTTCCTTGCCGCCGTCAAGCAGCAAATGCTCGACATTCTGGACGATCCGTCCGCCCCGATCCTGCCGCTGATCGACAAGAACAAAATTCTCGAGATCGCCGCCTCCCCTGAGGCCTCCTCGAATCTGCCATGGTTCGGCCAGCTGATGTCGGGGCCGCAGCTGTTTGCGTACCTGGCCCAGGTCAACAACTGGTTGAGAACCTACAATGTGGCCATTCGTTAACGTAAAATGAACATGCAAAAAGGGTATCCGACAGGCTCGAGTCAGCCGGATACCCTTCTGTTTGTTCACCGCGGTGCATGCGTGCTTCACCCTAGCCCACGTTAACCTGCCGGGCGCTTTTTCCGACAGATTCCCCTTTGATCAGCGTGACGTAGATGCGCTCATGCTCCACTTCCTCACCGGATAAAATCTTGATCAGCTGCTCCGACGCCAGCGCCCCCCATTTCCGTTTGGAGTAGTTGATGGTCGCCAGGCGCGGCTGCATGTAGCTCGTCAGCTCAATATTATCGAAGCCGATCAAATGCACATGCTCCCCGATCCGGTAATCGGTCTCCGCCAGCCGATTGCAAAAACCGATGGCCATTTCGTCATTGAGGCAGAACACGGCCGCCGGGCCGGTATACTCACCGATGACCCGTTCGGCGGCGCGTTCCCCTCCGCTTTTCTTGAAATCGCCGGGGATCTCGATCCACTCCACATCTTCCGTGCGGTCCGCCACCATTTTGACCGCCTTCATGCGCTGAATGGAGTCAAACGAGTCATCAGGCCCCGTCACGATGTAAATCTTCTTGTGGCCCTGCTCGACCAAAAATTCGGTGGCCAGCGTGGCCCCTGCCTTATTATCCAGCAGCACCTGATTGATGTTGGGATGCTCGAGCTCCCGGTCCAGCACGACGATTTTGTGGTTCCGCTCGGCATATTTGAGCAGCTCGGCGTTCGTAAACGCATGGTCCAGAATAATGGCTCCGTCGATCATCCGCTCCGGAAGCATCCGGTGGGCCTGCTTGCCGCTGCATACGATCAGGTCGTAACCCTGGGCGTTGCAGACCTCCTTCATCCCGTCGAGCAGGTCGCCATACACGTCCCCCTTAAAATCCGTCAGAAATACCCCGATGATCCGGGACTCCCGCTTCTTCAGCGATCTCGCGGCCGCGTTCGGCACATAGTTCAGTTCCTTGGCGATCGCCAAAATTTTCGAGCGGGTTTCATCCGTCACCTTGCTGCTGCCGTTCAGGGCATATGATACCGTCGATATGGAAACCCCGGCTTTTTTAGCGATATCCTTAATACTAACCAATGTTCCTCGCTCCCCCGTATCAAACCATTGCTAGGTCCAAAATTATCCATATTCCAGTTCTCATGGAAAAGGGCGATCCGTGAAGATCGCCTTAAACTGCTACATAAAAATCTCAACCACATTGTGGCCGTCCGATTTCATTCCCCGCTCGAACACGTCCTTCGAAATCCGCAGTCCGCCCTCGCGGTACGGATTGCTCAACGCCGAAGCTTCCAGCTCCCGGCCGTTCAGCTTCACGCGGCGCTCGCCGGTGCCGTTCAAATGGTAAATGAAGGCCACGTCCTGACCGTCGTAGCGGAAGTCGAAGCGCAGGCCGTCCAGCTTCTGCGGCAGCACCGGATCCACGATGAGGTCCTGCTGCTCCTGGCGGATGCCCAGCGCGTTCGAGATCAGCTGATTCATGTAGATCCCCGGGCCGCTGGAATATATACGCCATCCGCCCTTCACCTGCACGCTGCCGCTGCGCAGCTCATCAAAATGCGCCTGCGCGTCATAACGCGTGTTGAACTTGCCGTCGGAGCTGCTGAAATAAGCGTTGCTTTGACGCAGCTCGGCATTCGGCACGACATTGCGGATGCCGACCGGGTTGATCACGTTGAGGCCGTTCCATACATCATCCGCATGCCCGAGCTTCGCCATCGCTTCAATGAAGCGGATATGGGCGTGAACATACTGCAGGCCCACTTCGCGCCCGAAGTTCGACGCCTGCTCCGCCCGTTTGAAGTGGGTGCTGACGCCGCCGGCATACTGGGCCGGACGGTTCATGAGACGGACGCCGTCTGGGAAGAAGAGCTTCTCTTTGATCAGCTCATAATGCGCCTTCGCGCGCTCCGGATCCAGCAGCTCTGCAATCATGCTCCGGGTCATCGGCAGCAGGCGGTACTGAATGCCGGTCTCTTCGTCGGTCGGATGGAGCATCAGCTTCACCTCGTCCGGATTTTCCATATAGAGGAACCCAGGAATGACTTCCGTTCCGAGCATGTATTTTTCGTAATCGCGCTTGATTCCCTGCGCCATGTCATGAAGCTCCGAAGCCAATTCCGGCTTGGCGGATTTCAGGGCCCCCGACAGCTGTGTCATCGTCTGGTACGTCAGGGCGACGGTCCAGCTGCTGACCATATACTGCTTCAACTGGGCGTTGGCCGGCTGCAGTGTATCGTCCCAGTCTCCATCCCCATAAGAGGACAGATGGGTATCATGCAGGAAGTGGCTGCGAATGTAACTGATCTCCTTGTACACGTGATCCAGAATCGTGGCTGTTTCTTCGGTAAAATGGAACTTGTGCTTGACCGTATACGGAACCTTCTCCTCGAGAATGCCGAAGTCTTCGGTCGCCCGCAGGTAATCGCTGAGCACCTTCAGCGGCCATACGATGATATCGCCGTGGCTCTCCTCCTGCTGGACGGTAAAGTAGTTGTCGAACATAAACCACTGCGGCCAGTTGCCGTCGTCTTCGTACTGGTGGGAGTACACCATTGTCAGAATGTCGCGGACCTGTTCGAATTTTTGCGTCGCCATAAAGTACTCGGTCGGCCCCTGGCAGACGTCCCGCGTTCCCCAAGCCGCGCCGCCGTACTGTTCCAAGCCATGCGGCACCGAATAATGAACCAGCATATTATGGGTGTACCACCAGGCCAGTGCATTCACTTTGAAAAAGTCCTTGCCTTCCGTGCTATCTCCGCCGGTTAAGCGGAATCCGTTCATCACGTCCCGGAAGAACTCCCGGTACTTCGCGATTTCATCTTCTGCGCTGCGGTTAGCCTCAGGAAGGTCTTCCCCGTCCAGCAGCCCCTGCATCGTCAAAGTCCACTCCGAGACAGCATCCAGCTTGAGCGTCACGACCGACGATTCCCCAGCCTGAATGCCGCTTGCGAGTGCCGTTTCATCGCTAACAACCGCCTTGGCGCCGTCGATCCGCATGGTGTATTTCAGGTGCGGATAGGCTTCCTTCCGGAGTGCATCCTGGGCGCCGTGGAACGTCAGCACACCCGCCGATTCCGTCATGCGGACCGGCGCTCCGAACTCGTTGACGTCCATGGTGACCTGGCTGGTCACCAGGAATTCATACGCTTTGCCGCTCTCCGAGCGCACATGAAGGCGTACTTCAGGCACATCTGCCGCCGCGAAATTGGTGATCACCAGCATGTCATCCGCCGTTTTGTAATACCAGCGCACATAGTTGAAGCCGATCTCGAACAGGGACGGCATCGTCAGGAGTCGGTACACTCCTTCGATGTTTACGTATATCCGCTGTCCCGCCGTCTTCGGCACGTTCAAGGCGCTGCGGGCATTGCTCATCATTTTGTTGAAGTTGGTATTGCCCACCACCAGATGGGAGTTGAAAATGCCGTACATATAAGAAGTCGTCGTCACGACTTTGGCGCCCAGCTTCACGCTGCCGCCGCTCATCAGGATATGCCCGTGCGGACGCTCCACCCGCAGCTCCTTCTCCTTCAGTACGACATGCTCATAGGTGTCGGTAAAGAACGCAAGAAGCTGTCCGTTCTCGGTTTCCTCTTCCTGTCTTCCGGCTGCCGGGAAAAGGGTTTCGAGCTCCTCCGCGGTAAGCGGCAGGGTGCGCAGCGGTTCGCCGATCTCCGGATTCAGGCGGACCTGCGGCAGTTCATGCAGCGGTCCGTCCGCAGCGGCCAGATTTGCCTGCACCTGATCCCAGGCTTTCAGCACCTCGTCCTTGAATTCCAGCTCGGTTACCGCAGCCGCATGATCCGGCTTGAACAGGCCGTAGAACACGAAGCGTGCTTCCCCGTCCAGCGTTACCGCTTCGGACTGAAGCGCCGTGTAGGCAAACTCGTATTGATAGACCTCGTTCGCCAATTGAGGCTGGCTGAGGCATGCCGGCACGTTCGTTTCTTTATAAGACAGGCCGAAGAACTGGAAGCCGTCCGTAGAGAACCCCGCGGCACGCGTCAGCGAACCCTGCTGTATGTAAGGGAACGCTCCGCCCTGCGGCTGGTTTTGGCGCGAGCACACCACATAGCCGTGGTCTTTGTCTTCGAAGACGGTATGGTCGATATATTGGGACAGGTACGCCTCGTTGCTGCGAACGGCGCCCGGATCCGCGTCCCCGATATCCTGGCCGTAAACAACGTCGATCTTGAGGCCCTGCCCGGTCGCCCGGACGTCCCAGAACCATACGCCGAGCGGACTGAGCGCAAACGTCACGCTGTACGCTACCCCTTCGGCTTCGCCTGTCCAGACGATACGTCCCTCGCCTGTGCTGACCCGGCTGTCCGAACGGATGCCGAGCAGAGGGTAGAAGCGGATGGCAGAATCGTCATGGATGCGAAGATACAGATTATTTAAAGCCCCATCGAGCGGGCTGCTCATCAGCTGGTTGATCATCGTTTTGCCGCTGACGGCTTGGAACAGGTCGCCGCTTTCCCAGAACGTAAAGGACAGATCGCCGGCCTGGACGTGAAGCTTGGAATTCGTAATGGTTGTCATAGTTGTTCATCCTCCTATCCCGGAAGCCGGCCGGAACCTGTCCGGTACGGCTTCGAGGCAGCTTTTACAGTATTTTTCATCCTGCATCGTCTTGTTGGTCAGCTCTCTCCAAGGCCATGCGCTGTTCTTTGTGTACGCGCATGGCCGTCTGTTCATCTAAACCAGCCGGAACGACTCAGCAAGGGTGTCCCGGCTGTTCGGACCGACAAACACCTGGAACGTTCCCGGATCGCTGGCTTGCGTAAGGTCGGAATGATGATAACGAAGCTGTTCCTCCGTGATCGTAAAGACCGCATCCGCGCTTTCGCCGGGAGCAAGCTCGAGACGTACGAAGCCTTTCAGCTCGCGCATCGGACGGACCACTTCACCGGCCACGTCGCGGATATACAGCTGAACCGTTTCGATCCCTGTGCGATCCCCGTTGTTCGTTACGTTCACGCTGACCTGAAGCGGCTGATTGGCCGTTATCTCGTTTCCGGACAATTTCAGCTCGCCGTATTCAAACGTCGTATAGGATAGGCCGTATCCGAACGGAAGCAGCGGATCATTCGGACTGTCGATATATTTGGACACATACCGTTCTTCCGTTTTGTCCGGATTCATCGGACGGCCGGTATTGTAATGGTTATAATAGACCGGAATTTGACCCACCGAATGCGGGAAGGACATCGTCAGCCGGGCCGAAGGATTCACGCGCCCGATCAGAATGTCGGCGATCGCGGCTCCGCCTTCGCTGCCCGGGAACCAGGCTTCCAGGACGGCATCCGCTTCGTCAATGATTCCGTGCAGGTCCAGCGGGCGGCCGTTGAAGATCACCGCAGCCATCGGCTTGCCGGTCTTCTTCAGCTGCCGCACCAGCTCCAGCTGGGCTTCCGGCAGGCGGATGTTCGTGCGGGACCCGCCCTCCCCGCTCATGGCCGAATCTTCGCCAAGGGCGAGCACGATCACGTCCGCGTCTTGAGCCGCGGTGATGGCAGCGTCAATCTGCGATTGCTCCACGCTTACGACGCCGGAGCCTTCGGCAATGACCAGCTGTCCCTCAGCCAGCCGCTCCTGCAGCGCGGTTCCGAGCTTCACGGCGTCTTCCTTCACGCCGACGCAGGACCACCAGCCGAGGATGTCGTCGCTCTGGGCGAACGGCCCAATCAGGGCAACCTTCTTCCCAGACGCAAGCGGCAGCAGGCCGCCTTCGTTTTTCAGCAGTACGCTCGATTTGGCTGCCAGCTCGTAAGAAACGTTTCGATGTTCCTGACAGAACAGCACTTCGCGCTCACGCTCCGGATCGGCTCCTCGCAGCGGATTGTCGAACAACCCGAGCTTGTCTTTCAGCCGCAATATCCGCAGCACCGCTTCGTCGACCAAGGCTTCGTCCACGCGTCCGCTCTCGATGAGGCCCGGCAGATGCTGTACGTAACAAGGGGTCATCATCTCGATATCCACGCCGGCCCGGATCGCCCGGTAAGCGGCCTCGCAATCATCCTCCGCCGCGCCGTGCGCGATCATTTCGCGGATCGACGCCCAGTCCGAAATCAGGACGCCGTCAAATCCCCACTCATCGCGGAGGATGCCGCGCATCAGCTTCTCATTGCCGGTAGCCGGAATGCCGTCCACGGTATTGAACGACGTCATGACCATCTCGCAGCCTTCGTCCAATGCCGCTTTATAAGCCGGCAGATACTGCTCCCGCAAATTGCGTTCCGACATGTTGACCGTGTTGTAGTCGCGTCCCCCTTCAGGAGCGCCATATGCGGCGAAGTGCTTCACGCAGGCAGCCAGCCGCTCCGGCTCATCCTTCAGGCTCCCGCCTTGATAGCCGCGGACAAAAGCGCGGGCAAACAGGCTGTTCAGGTACGGATCTTCGCCGGTCGTCTCCATGACGCGTCCCCACCGCGGATCGCGCACCAGATCGACCATTGGTGCAAACGTTACATGAATGCCGGATACCGCCGACTCTCTCGCGGCAATTTCGGCGCTCTTCTCGGCCAGCTCCGTATCCCAGGAGCATCCGATCGCCAGCGGGATCGGAAAGATCGTTTTGAAGCCATGCACCACATCGGCCATGAACATCAGCGGAATGCCGAGCCGGCTTTTGCTTAAATATGATTTCTGCACGTCGATGACCGACTGGGCTCCCGATAACCCCAGAACGGAGCCGCTGGCGGTCACCATCGATTCGGTGATCCCCATTTCCTCAAGCGGTCCGGTAATTTGGCTTTCGCCGCCTTCATGAAAATTGGCGGTCAGCTGGAGCAGCTGCGCAATCTTCTCCTCCAGCGTCATCTGATTCAACAGTTCGGTTAACTGCCGGTTGTCCATTCCATTCCCTCCACAACAAAGTCGTATGATGATCCAGGCCTTCCGGACACGAATGGTCCGGCTCTTTCAGACCCTTTCTCCTTTCTCAGGAGCTTGCACAAAACCTGGCTGACAAGGGCAGCAAGGATGAAACCCGTCCTTGGCGCTTATCTTTTGTGCAAATTCCTCATGAAGAAAAGCGTCTATCGATGTACATTTGCGTTCTTTAATCGTTATAAGAATCTATGTCTCCTCCCTGTGGCCAGGCCGGCCTATTTATAATAGAAGAAACCCGGCCCGGCACCACCGTGGAAGAGAAGAACCCGGCTGCATCAAAATGTGCTGCACACCGGGTTCCTTAGACTCGGACTGCGTATAATGCTCAGTTCTTATCCTTATTTCAGAACGATCTGTTACTTGGCAAATTTGCTGTTCAGTTCATCCAGAACCGGCTGAACGAGGGACTGTTTGCTTTGTACCCATTTCTTCCAGTTTGCTTCCAAATCGCCGCCTTGCAGGATCAGGTTCGCATACTCGTTCTGGTAATCGAAGGATGCCTGGCTCTTCGCTTTGGAATCGTACAGCTGCACATCCCAGTCGTAAGTTGCCAGCTTGCCGCCTTCGCTGCCCAGTTTCGCTTTCTCTTTAAACAGCTCAACGGCGCGGTCACGGTATTCCTTCTTGATTGCAGGGTTCACGATACTGAAGTCGTCGCCCAAAATGTACAGTCCTTCAAAACGTGCCGGATATTTGTCTTCCAGAGTCGTTCCTTCCGGAAGCAGGCTGACCGGCTCTTTGTTCTCGTCGTACTTCCAATCCTTGCCCTCAAAGCCCATGTTCAGGAGCATTTGTCCTTCTTTGGTCGTCGAGTAATCGATAATATCCATGATGCGTTCGAACTTCTCTTTGCTGATGTTCGGCGAGAAGATCAGCGCAGACCAGAAGTTCGGCTGCTCCAGGTTGCGGTATTTGCCGTCGTCACCCAGAACGATCGCCGTATGGACGAGGTCGTCGCTGCTTACGCCCAGGTTCTTCTGCATGTTCTTGTCCATATCTTGTCTGTACGAAGCCAGACCGCCCAGGGACATCATCGCGGCAACGCCTTTAACTCTGAAGTTGTCGCTGCCTTCGTTGTTTTTCCAAGTGTAGAATTCCGGATTAAGCAGGCCTTCTTTGTACGCTTTCTGCATCAGCTTCAGACCGGTCAGCGTCTCCGGATCGGCTGGTCCCCAATGGAACTTGCCGTCTTCTCCTTTGTAGAACGCCGATTCCACGCGGGAGTGCTCACTGTTGGCCATGATGATGTTGGTCAAAGCGTCATCCGCTGTGTATGAGATCGGAACGAGCTTGGAGCCCAGCTTCCCTGGGTCTTTCTCTTTGACCAGTTCCGCATAATGGATCAGTTCGCTTGTGGTGTATGCATCTTTCAGTTCAAACCCGACAGCTTTGGCCCAGTCTTTGCGGATCGCAATGACGCCGATTTGGTTCACAAGCGGATCAGCCGGTTTGTTCTGGTAGTACACCGGTTTCGGCAGAATGTAAGTACCGCCTGTCAGCTCTTCCAGCTTGTCGCCGAGGCCGGTCAGCTTGTAGGCCGCCGCCACATTCGGCCAGCGCTCTTTCCAGTCATCCGGGAATTTGTAGAGCAGTCCTTGATCGACATAGTTCATGAAATCGCCGTGCACGTAGTTCCAGCTGGCCACGTCAGGCAGGTCGCCGGAGTTGATCCACAAGCGGAGTTTTTCCGGCCAGGAATCCCACTGTACGTAGTTGTAATCCCACTCGACGTTGAATTTGTCCATCCAGTACTTGTGGAACTCGTTGTCGAGCACACCGTCTTTTACTTCCGTGGTCTGCGCGACGGAAATTTTTAATTTGTCCTTGTAGTTCCCGTCCGCGTCTTTTTCGTTGCCGCCGGATGATGCCGTGTCTTTCCCGCAGGCAGTCACCGTCAGCATCACCGCCGACAGCGCAACGGCCAGAAGCGGTTTGAACAGCTTTTTGGTGTTCATGTTTTTTCCCCTCTTTTGATCAGATTTTTTGTGGTAAAAAAAATCTATTGTGTAATCAGGTCTTGATAGCCCCTGTTAACACCCCTTTGGCGAAGTGCTTTTGCAGCATCGGGAAGAAGCACATGATCGGCACCATCGATACGAAGACCGAAGCCATCTTCATTCCCGTGGAAAAACCGGATTTGTTCAGGGCGTCCACGCTGGCCGCATTCGAAACGTTTGTCGACGATTCGACGATGATGGTCCGCAGGACGTTTTGCAGCGGAAGCATTTCCGCTTTTCGCAGGAAGATCATCGCATCATACCATCCGTTCCAGAAGGCCACGCCGTAGAACAGCGTGATGGTCGCCATAATCGGCGCCGCGAGCGGAAGGACGACGGAGAACAAGATGCGCCATTCGCCCGCCCCGTCGAGCCTCGCGGATTCCATCAAGGACTCCGGCAGGCCCTGGAAGTAGTTCATCATCAGGATCATATTGAAGGCACTGAAGCTTCCTACCAGGATGACAGACCACAGGGAACCGGTAAGGTGCAGCGATTTCATGACCAGATACAGCGGCACAATCCCGCCGTTAAAGATCATCGTGAACAGGACGAGGAAGAAGATAAACTTTTTCCCCGGGAACTTGTTGCGGCTGAGGCCGTAAGCCATCGTGCTCGTCAGGAACAAGCTCAGCGGCAGGCCGACCACCAGAATTTTAATGGTGTTCCAGAAGCCCGTCAGCAGCCTGCCGTCCTCGAACAGCGCACGGTAGGCGTCCAGCGTCGGATGCTTCGGCCACAGCATCATCGGATTATCGGCATACTCCTTCTGTGAGGCGAGCGAAATCGCGATCACGTTCAGGAACGGAATCAAAATAATTAAAGCCAACACAATCAGCACGATAAACATGATGTAATCGAGAAGCGTCATTTTACCGACCCGGTATTTATGCCGTTTCTCAGCATGCGTACTCATCTCTCTAACACTCCTTTCCTAACGGAACAATCCGTCTCCGCCCATCAGTTTGGCCACGCGGTCCGCAGCAAGCAGCAGAATCATGTTCACGAGCGAACGGAACAAGCTGACCGCCGTCGAGAACGAGAAGTCCGTCGAAGACTGGAACGTGATCCGGTAAATGTACACGTCGAGCACCTGGGACACGTTCTGCGTCGCCGCATTCGCCAAGTTGAAGATCTGGTCGAAGCCGGCGGACATCAGGCCGCCCACGTTCAGGATGAACATGACCGTGACGGTCGGCAAAATGTTCGGCAGCGTAATTTTGAAAATTTGCTGCATCCGCGAAGCGCCGTCGATCTGCGCCGATTCGTATTGGTCCTGGTCGATCCCCGAGATAGCAGCCAGGAAGATGATGGCTCCCCATCCGGTGGATTTCCAGATGTCCGTCAAAATCAGCATCGGCAGGAACATGGGCTCGGAGCCGAGGAAGTTGATCGTCGGAAGTCCAAGAAGCTGCAGCGCGCTATTCAGCAGGCCGTCATAGGAAAGGACGTTGATCACGATCCCCGAAACAATGATCCACGACAGGAACTGTGGAAACGTAAAGATCGTCTGGAACAGCTTCTTCGTCTTCCGCATCCGGAGCTCATTCAGCAGGAGCGCCAGCAGAATCGGGAACGGGAAGGTGATGATCAGCTTGATAATGTTGATGTACAGTGTTCTCCACACCGCTTGGGCAAACGTCGGGTCGCGGAATACATACTTGAAGTTCTCCAGGCCGACCCAAGGGCTGCCCCAAATTCCCATGTTGGCTTTGTAATGCTTAAACGCGAGCGACAAGCCGCCCATCGGCAGATAAGCAAACAGGATCAGCCAGATGATGCCGGGAATAAGCAGCGTATACGTCATCCGGTGCTTCCAAATTTCCGTAAACAGATTACCGGTTTTGGAACGCTCCTTTGCATTTTTGTTCGGCCCTAAGGCTGCGGGTTTCAATTGGCATCTCCTCACTATTCTTGGGTCTTGTCTTCAAACAGAAAATCAAAAGCGGTCTTTAAATGCTCTTCCCAAAAGAGCCAGTCATGCGTTCCCGGTCCCTCAACGTACCGGAAATCGAACGGGCTGTTCTCCATGCTGGCGGCAAACTGCCGGTTCATTCCGACGAACGGATCCTCCGATCCGCAGCAGCACAGTACCGGCGGCAGCCTTCGGCCCTCTTCGATCAATTTCGCGGACAGCGCATACACATCCTGATCCGGCTTCACCTCAAGCTCCGGTCCGAAAACGGCCTGCATCTCCCTGCGCATCCCTTCCGGCATCGCCGGGTCATTCAGACGCTGACGGATGTCGGTCACGCCCGAGAAAGATACGACTTTGGCGTACCGCTCCGGATAGGTGAGCGCGCATTTGAGCGCTCCGTAGCCGCCCATCGACAATCCCGCGACAAACGTTCTTTCGGGATCGGTATTCAAATGCAGCAGGCGCCCGCACAGCTCGGGGAGCTCCTCCGTGATGTAGTGAAAATAGTCCAGCCCGTAAACCATGTCGGTATAAAAACTTCGTCCTGCTTCCGGCATGATCACCGTACAGCCGTGCCTCGCCGCGAACATTTCCACGGTCGTCAGGCGGTGCCAGGTGCTGGCGTTGTCCCCCGCTCCGTGCAGAAGATACAACGTGCTTGAAGTGGGGACGCCGGTATCCACCGGAGAGATCACATGGATGCTGGTCGTCATCCGCAGCGTAGGCGAGCCGGTATCGATCGTTAGATGCGCCATATGTAACCCCTTTCATTTCAGTTCGACTGCTCTATCGTGTTGTCCGCCTTAGTCAGCAGCAGCCCCCTTTCGGGAAGCCGGCCCGGCTGAGCCGATAACGGACAGTTTCGGCCCGTCATTGGTTCTTCTGATCGCCGATTGCGTTCCAGCCTAAGCAAGATCCGATTCAGCCTCATCGGGCGTTATCGGTAGATGCCGCAGGAGCGTCAAAGGCGATGAAAGCGATTTTTTCGAATCGTTTCGATTAACATCATAAGCCCGTTGTCTAAACCTGTCAACAACCTTTTTTACAAAGGCCCAGCGAACTGTATTTTTGTGCAAATCCTTGATCTCACTTACGTTAATGCGACAAAATCCCTAGCGGACGGCAAATGGTAACCGCTTACAAAATAGAGTTGACAACATAAAGTAATCTGTAATAATCTCAAGATTAATGAGTCAATGTGGAAACGTTTCTATAAATTTCATCCTATTCCTGACGGCTGTAGCATAAAGGCATATGCAGTAACCCGTTTCAGCCATAGGGATCAAGCGGAAGGAAGGCTTAACGATGACATTTCAAATCGGCGGTTTTGTCGATAACGCAGGAAGCAGGAAACTAAACGTTTTATCCGTCCGGGTGCTGCAAAATGGGCAGCTGCTGGGGCTCTGGGACCGGAATGGCGACGCCCGCCGGCTTCAGCATTCGGTCAGCAAGTCTTTTGCAAGCATGGCGGTCGGACTTGCCATCGCCGAAGAAAAGCTGACGCTGGATGCACGGTTAAACGATTTTTTCCCGGATTATGGAAAATCGGTGAAGGATTCGGCCTATCCACCGGGAGAGCTGACCCTCGGTCATCTGCTCCGGATGGCTTCCGGCCACGATGCGCCGCCGCTCTGGGCGGAAGAGCGGGAAACGCTGCAGGAGAAGGATTGGGCAAAATACTATATGTCCCTGCCTTTGGACCGGATGCCCGGCGAGACCTTCACGTACAGCAGCGGCGATACGTTTATGATCTCGGCCATAGTTCAGGCAGCCGTCGGGGAGACGGTGCGCGATTATTTGGTGCCGCGGCTGTTCGAGCCGCTCAGCATCCGGGATGTCCGGTGGGACACGTCGCCGCTGGGCGTCACGCTCGGCTGCACCGGGCTGTGGATCAGCTGCGAAGAACTGAGCCGGTTCGGCCAGCTGCTGCTGCAGAAGGGGCGATGGCAGGGCGTCCAGCTGATCCCGGAGGCATGGATCGGCGAGGTTACGCGGAGGCAAATCGACACGCCGGGAACGGCGGACTGGGGGGCGGGTTACGGCGGCCAATTCTGGATGTGCACGCACGGAGCGTACCGCGCCGACGGCATGCGTGGACAGTTCTGCGTCGTCATCCCGGACAAAGAGGCCGTGATCGCCATCAACAGTGACGAGGATGATATGCAGGGCATTCTCGACGCCGTCTGGGCGGATATTTTGCCCCAGCTCTAAGCGTGTTACATTTTCGTGACATGTCAGAAAATACAACAAAACGGTGCATCCTCTTAGGCGAGGAGAGCACCGTTTTTGCTTGCTTGGGGGTGAGGAATCTGGACCATTCGTATCTGTCATTCCCTTAAGAAATGACCCCTTTGGACAAAATCAGGTTGCCGTACAACGCACGTTCTCCGGTCGCCACAACCGCGTAGGCTTTCTTCGCGCGTTCATAAAATTCGAAACGTTCCAATTCGGTGAACTTGATGTCTTCCCCTTCCGTCTCATGCACGATCTTGCGGTATACTTCCCACACCGGCGTTTCCACCGGATCTCCCGGCACCACCTGCATCAGCATGACGGGGTACTCCACGTACCTGTTCAGGGGCAGCAGCTCAAGCGTAGCCTGAAGCAGCTCGGGAATGCCGTGGCCGTCCGCTCGGACCAGCCGCTTGGCCAGACTGGCGGAAGGGAAATTTCCGTCGGCGAATACGATCTCGTCCCCGTGCCCCATTTCGCTTAATATTTTCAACAGCTCAGGAGACAGCAATGCAGAAATTCCTTTCAACATGACAAAAACCTCCTATTATGTTCCCACTTGGGGTGTCCTGAAACATAATACGACACGCGGCAGGAATATCCTTCCTGAAATAATTTTTACAATCGCATGAAGCTACCGGATACACTGCCGTTGTATAATAGTGGAAAATGAACCCTAACACGAAACGGAGGATTTGTCGTCCATGAAAAAGACCTGGCTGCTTGGCTTCGGATTTTTCAGCATCAGCATCACCTGGGCGCTGTACAATGCGTTTGTTCCGTTTTTCCTCGATCCGTATCTGAAGAGCGCCGCGTGGATCGGCTTCATGATGACCATCGACAACTATTTCGCCCTGTTCCTGCAGCCATGGATCGGCAACCGGAGCGACCGGACCGTCTCCCGTTTCGGCAAGCGGATGCCCTACCTGCTTATCGGGATGCCGCTCGCTGCCCTGTTCGTCGTCCTGATCCCCTTTCACACCAGTCTGCTGACGCTGGTCCTGTTCATGATGCTGATGAACCTGGCGATGAGCCTCTACCGCTCGCCAACGATCGCGCTCATGCCGGACATCACGCCGGAAGGGAAGCGGACCAAAGCCAACGGCGTCATCAACTTCATGGGCGGCGTAGGCGGCATTCTCGCGTTTGCCGGCGGATCGCTGCTGTACAACCAGAACCGCTCCTTCCCGTTTATCGCCGCGGCGGTCATCACCCTGCTGTCGCTGTGGATCCTGTACCGCTTCGTCCCCGTTCGGGGAAGCGGTTCCACACCTTCCTCCGCGCCGCAGGAAGGAAGCCGGATCAAGCTGCGCGGCGAGCTGGACCGGACGACGGTGCTGCTGCTGATCGCCATCTTTTTCTGGTTCGTCGGGTATCAAGGCGTCGAATCGTTGTTTACGCTTTACGGCAAGCATCATATGGGGCTGCAGGAAAGCGCCGCTTCCTTCTCCCTGACCTTCTTTTCGCTGTTCTTCGTTCTGTTTGCCATCCCGAGCGGCTGGCTCGGCAACCGGTACGGGAAGAAGAAGATCATCCTGACGGGCGTCGCCGGCCTGTTTCTCGTGTTCGCGGCCGTTCCGTTCATCGGGACCGTGGGACCGCTCCGCGTGCTGCTTGCCCTCGGCGGCATCTTCTGGGCGTGCATCAATATTAATTCCTATCCGTTCATCGTATCGACCGGAAGCGAAGCGAGCATCGGAACCCGAACCGGACTGTATTACCTCGTGTCCTCCCTGGCCGCAATCACTTCGCCGCCGCTGCTCGGGCTGATCATCGACCAGTTCGGCTACGCCTCCTTGTTTGTCGTCGCGTCGGCCAGCCTGCTGATCGCTCTGCTGTTCCTGACGATGGTCCGCCATGACGGCAAAACGGCCGGCGCAGGGTCCGAGACGGCGACGCTAAACGGATAAACAGATGGCGTATGACAAAAAAACATCCGCGGCTGACGAAGCCAAGCGGATGTTTTTTTGCTATATGCGAATTGTCAATACCTGCTACACCAGCAGGTCGGCGACCACCGGAAAATGGTCGGACGGCATTTTGCCCTGGCGGTGGTCGGTGATCACGCCAAAATTGCGCACCCGTACCCCGCGGGTCACGAAAATAAAATCGATGGCGCTCTCGAACTCGAGACCATGCTCCTCGCCCGAGTTCAAATACGCAGGGAACAGCCGCGCGGCCGTTTCCCGGGAGTCAAAGCCTTGGAAGGTGAATGCCGGGCCGAAATGGCGGTAATCCGCACTGACCGCCGCATCACGCAGCAGAGCCCCGCCCTCTTCGTCGCCGCAGAGGACGCGGTAGGCTTCCGAATCGCTGGTGACGTTGAAATCCCCGGTCAGCACCGCGGCGCCCTTTTCCACCAAGTCCCGGATCCGGCTTTTGATCAAATGCGCGCTCTGCTTGACCGCCTCCACACCGATGTGATCAAAATGAGTGTTCAGATGGATAAATTCTTTTCCCGTATATGTATCTTTGAACCGGCACCAGGTTACCATCCGGGTGCAGGCTGCGTCCCAGCCTAATTTGCCCGGCTTCTCCGGCTCTTCGGACAGCCAGAAATGTCCGTGCTCCAGCGGCTCCAGCCGCTGCTTTAGGTAAAAGATGCAGGCGTATTCGCCGTCCTGCTTCCCGTCCTCCCGGCCGGCTCCGATCCAGCCGTACTCCGGCAGACGCTCTTCCAGATCCGTCAGCTGGTTATGCAGCACCTCCTGCATGCCGACCAAGTCGGCGCGGTGGAAGCGGACGATTCCGGCAACCAGGTCCCGCCGGCTGTTCCATGTATTCTCGCCTTCCTTGTCATAGTCGTTTTTGATGTTATACGACATGAACCGGAGCTCCATCTCCGGTATGGCTGTGTTGCTCACATCAACACCTCATTTCTCAAAGTTTGCGCACGCCCATTCTACCATAATCCGCCGGAAAGCGATCACAAAATTTGGTTAAAGGTACGATTCATCCCCTTCAGACGGGTTCACAGCTTTGATATGATCGTGCTCTGCTTTGCGGGATCTCCTAGGTGGGACGTCAATACAGGACACGGCGAAAAGGCCGCCCCTTGGATCAGGTAGATCCAAAGGAGCAGCCTTCAGCGGAATCATCTTTATTTATGGGGCCAGCTTGGCCATCAGGCTGCGGAGCGCCGCTCCGCGGTGGCTGATCGCCTGCTTTTCCTCCATCGTCAGCTCGGCCATCGTTTTCCCGTATTCGGGAAGATAGAATAGCGGATCGTACCCGAAACCGCCCGAGCCGGCGCGGTCGGCGGTAATCCAGCCCTGAACCGAGCCGGAGGCCTCAATGAAGCCGCCCGTTGCCGGATCATACAGTATCAGCGTGCAGACAAAGCTCGCCGGGCTGAGCAGTGAATCCTGAACGTCCGCGCCCATCTTTTTGTCCTCCAGCATTTGCAGCAGCTTCTCGTTGTTCTGCTCATCCGTGGCATGCTCACCCGCAAACCGGGCGGAGTACACGCCCGGACGGCCTTCCAGCTCGTCAACGCATAAGCCGGAATCATCGGCCAGCACCGGAAGCCCGAGGGCATCGCCTACGGTTTTGGCTTTCTTCAGCGCATTCTCCGCAAACGTGTTCCCGTCCTCCACTACATCCGGGATGCCGGGATAGTCGAACATGCTTTTCACCTGTTTGCCCAGCGGGGCGAAGGCATGCTCAAACTCCTTGACCTTCCCTTTGTTCTTCGTCGCCACAATAATCGTATCGCCCGCCGGAATCATGCTAGGCCTCTCTTCCGGCTTGTCCCGAGCCGATCATCAGCGCAATGGGGCCAAGAGCTTCCTTCTGCTTGGCGATCAGCTCGCGGATGCCCTGCTCTCCAAGCTTCAAGAGCTCATCAAGCTCCTGCCGTGTGAACGGGCTTTCCTCGCCGGTTCCCTGCAGCTCAACGAACGCGCCGCTGCCGGTCATGACGAGGTTCATGTCCACCTTCGCCTTCGAATCTTCCTCATAATTCAGATCAAGCAGCGGCTCTTCACCGACCACCCCGACGCTGACCGAAGCCAGAAAGTCGGTAATCGGGAACACCGGCAGCTTGTGCTGCTGGGCGATTTTGTTGATCGCAATGGCCATCGCCACAAACGATCCCGTAATCGACGTCGTGCGGGTACCTCCGTCTGCCTGAATGACGTCGCAATCCAGCGTGATGGTCCGCTCGCCCAGCGCCTGCAAATTCACAACGGAGCGTAGCGCTCTGCCGATCAGCCGCTGAATTTCCATCGTACGTCCGCTGAGTTTGCCGCGCGCGGCTTCCCGCTGGTTGCGGGATTGCGTCGCCCGGGGCAGCATCGAATACTCCGCCGTTACCCAGCCTTTCCCCTGTCCTTTCAAAAAAGGAGGAACCTTCTCGTCCACCGTGGCGGTGCAAAGGACTTTGGTGTCCCCCATTTCAATGAACACGGAGCCTTCCGCGTACTTGTTTACGTTCACTGTCAAATTCATCGGCCTAAGCTGATGGCTGCTGCGTCCGTTTGATCTCATCATTTCTGCCTCCTACTTCGTTCGCATCCTGTTTAAGCAACCTTTATTTTACCAAAATGGAGGGATAAAAACACCCTGAGCTGCCCTTAAAGCGGGATTTCGTTAATATAATCGGGGCGTGTGACCGGCTGGCTGTAGTCCAGATTGTCGGTTCCGACGACCTTGGACTCCCCGTTCAGCTCGATTTTGACCTTAGGATTCCCCGCGTTTTCCGCCACCGTCAGCACGACGGACTGGAGCATTTCGGTCGGTACCGCATCGCCTTCGGCGAACATGTCTTCCTTCAAGGATACCGTTACCGTGCCATCCTTCTCCTTCTTCACGGACTGCAGCTGCGTCTCGTCGGTCATGACTTGTTCCAGGCCGTCTGTCTCCTGCGGACCGCGGATCAGTTCGGCGAGTGCCGACTGCAGCGCGTCCTGTCCCGGTTTGACAAGCCGCGTTACCGGAACGTAATACTGGATGCCGGCCGGCGATGCCGCCGAGAAGTAAACGGTGACTGGCGACGAATTCGTCAGCGTGGCCCCCTGCCCGACTTCCAGATTGATGCCCATGCTCCGGCTGAGCGGCTGATCCAGCGGAGTGCCCCCTACAGGCATTTCCGACAGCTTCTTGCCGTCAACCCACAGCTGGACCTTTTGCACATCCGCATTACCGGTCAGGGTCCAGGCCAGTGATTCGAGAATTTTGCGTTCATCCGGCGCTTTGTATTTTGTGAATGCACTGTTAAACTCGACAACAGCCAGCTTGTTATCCTTGTCCACCGTGACCTTCTTGACCTCGGTTCCTGCAGGCAGGACGCCCGTGAAGCCTTCCGGAATATATTTGGCATAGGCACCGCCGGAGACGAGCGTTTCCACCGACAGCTGAACCGAAGTTTTATCCTTTACTTCCGGCAGACCGAGGGTGACGGGGGCAAGCATCCCGTTCCCGTCCGCCAAATACACGGTCGTCGGGGTGCCGGTGAGCTCGGCCTTAGCCTTGGCGCCTGTGGTGCCTGTGCCGTCCGACATATTGAGCATCTGCTCCTCGACCGCCTTCGGCGGCGCATCGATGTCTTCCGAAGCCGAATGGGTCCCGAACAAACCGCAGCCGGACAGGATAACGGGAACGGCCAGCAATCCGGCGGCGGAAATGCCGCGAATTTTGTTAAGCTTGGTCATAAGTCTGGTTCCTCCTAATCATTTTGTACAGTTTGTACTACCATGTATACGAGCCCCCTTCCGAAAAAATAACAGCCGGTCCATATTAATTTTATTCAGGCCCCTCGCGCCTACCCTGCTGCTTGAGGATGCGTCAAAATGGGCATAACTGGACAAAGATATACTGCAAAACATACAATCAAATTGCGTGAAGTTACATACTACTTGGATGACGGGGTGACGTAATGAGTGAAGCAAATGAGGCAAAGCAAGCAAAAATTCCATACAGCTTAAACAGTAAAAAGGTATCCGAAGCGACGCGGGAATGGCTTCATAACCGGGGCGTGAGGGTGGAGGAGATCGCCGAGCTCGTTATGCTGCTGCAGAAAAAGTACTATCCGAACCTGACGATGGAGGAATGCATCCTGAACGTGGAGAAAGTGCTGAGCAAGCGCGAGGTGCAAAACGCGGTGCTGACCGGCATCCAGCTCGATATGCTGGCCGAGCAGGGCAAGCTGCTCTCCCCGCTGCAGGACATGCTGGAAAATGACGAGAGCCTGTATGGCGTCGACGAAGTGCTGGCCTTTTCCATCGTGAACGTATACGGCAGCATCGGCTTTACGAATTACGGGTATATCGATAAGCTCAAGCCCGGCGTGCTGGAGCGCCTGAATGACAAAAGCACCGGGGAAACCCATACGTTCCTGGACGATATCGTCGGCGCGGTCGCCGCGGCGGCCAGCAGCCGGATCGCGCACGGCAAGCAGGCGGAGAAGGAAACGGGAGACGGGCCTGAAGAGGTTCGGCTTCCCGAAGATCACTAAAACATCTTTCATCATTGAGGAGAGCTGATTCGTCAGCCCTCCTCTTGTCATTTGGCGAGGAAAATAACGCAGAAGGTTCGGAGCCGGACTAATGCAGCGCTCCGAACGCAAACAAGGACGGCCTCTTGGCCGTCCTTCCCGCTCTTCCTGCCGCTATGTAACGGCGGCTTCATATCGGAAGATGCCGTCTTCACCCGGCACCTTCCTGACCTGGCCGCGCCGCTCCAGCTCCTGCGTATGCGCCAGCGTCTCGCACATGGCGAAGCGCATCTGGTGAATGCCGAGCGCGGTGCCGAACAGGGCGGTGCACAGCTCAAAACCGGTCGCCGGCCCTGCCTGAATCCGTCCCAGCACCCGAACCAGCCGCTCTTCATGATGCTGCAGGAGCGCCTCAAGCCGGGCTTCAACATGGTCAAACGGATTCCGGTGTCCCGGATAGGCCCGTTTTACCTGGAAGCCCTGCAGCTTCCTGAGCCCGTTCAGAAACGAATGCAGCGGCTCAGGATCGCTTCCGGGCAGCAGGCTGACGTTCGGGGAGATCTGCGGCAGCACCGCATCTCCGCACAGCATGACCCCGCTCTCCTCATGCAGCAGCGACATATGGCCTGGCGCATGGCCCCACGTTTCGATGGGGGTCCATCGCCGCCCGCCCATCTCCAGCGGCTCCCCTTCGGTCAGCGGCAGCGCCGAAGGCAGCGGCTCCACCTGCGGGAAGAAGCTCTCCAAATGGGCGGGCAGCTGGCTTGTCCATGCCTCCGGCATGCCATGCTGCCGAAACAATAGCGGCAGGTCGTCATTCATCGTGGATGCCTCGCCCCACATCCGCTGCATTTCCTCCGCCGCCCGCGCGGACATCCGGACCGGGCAGCCCGCCTTTTCCTGGAACCACCCCGACAATCCCAAATGATCGGGATGATGGTGCGTAAGCACGACCGACTCCACGTTCCCGAAAGGGATGCCCAGCTCATCCAATGCCTTATTCCAGGCAGCTTCATTCTCCGCGGTCCGCGGTCCCGGATCGATCACCGTAATCCCGCCTGAAGGCCCCCGCAGAATATAGCTGTTTACCCAGCGCAAAGGGTATGACATCGCCATCTTTACCTGAATGATGCCGTCTTCGTAGTGCGTAATCTCGGGTATATTCAATGCCCCGTCCTTCTTTCATTTATGCTTTCTCTTCTTGCGGGCGCCGTCCCACAAAAATCATCCGCTGTGAGCGCCCCTCGTCATAATCGACTCCCTCATTATAGCCGCCGTACACTTCGTCTGTCATGAGCCCGGCTTCCCGCAGCATTTCCTCCAGCCGGCCGCGCGTGTACAGCTTCACCCGCTCGTGATACTCCCGTGTGCCCTTGGTGCCGTACATATCCGATATGGAGATGTCCTTGATGACAAAATCCCCTTCGATTCGGCGCTTCTCCACGATCCGCTGCCCTTCCTCCTCCCGATCCGATGCCGGAACCAGATGTCTCCGGACATAAGGAGAGTTCATGAAGTCGATGATAAACCACCCTCCGGGTTTCAGCATTCGGCAAATCTCCCGGAGTACCTTGAGCTGCTCCCCGTCCTCGCGAAAATACCCGAACGACGTAAACAGATTGACGACGGCGTCAAACCCGCCTTCCAGCGGAAGCTCACGCATATCGGCCTGCCGCCATTCCACCCGCTCCTTCGTGTCCAGCCTCCGGGCCTCCCGCAGCAGTACGTCGGAGAGGTCAACCCCGGTGACGCGGTAGCCCGCGTCCACCAGTGCGAGGGAGTGTCTGCCTGTTCCGCAGCACAAGTCGAGCACCTGCGCCCCTGGCGGCAGATCCAGCCAGGAGATCATCGTCTTGACCTCCCGGGCTGCCCCTTCGATGTCACGGTGCTTATATACCAGGAGATAATCCTCTCCAAAGCTTTTTTCATACCAATCCTTCATCCTCTGCGTCATCCTCCTGTGTATGTGAGTCGGTTCCATGAATTATTACATTCAAAAAGGACGGTTGAAACCAGCCGGCTGCCAGCCTGTACCCGCCGTATGCAGTATAGGATTCGACGCACCATGGGATTGTATGAATCGAGCCGATATAGGACTGTCCCGGTTTACGACTCAGGCATATATTCATGCGATAGAATCGAATACAGCCAGGAATTCGCAAAGCCTCCTTTATTCGTCGGCATATGCTCGCGGAGATAGCCCTCCTTTTGCATGCCGATCTTCTGCATGACCCGCTCGGACCCGATATTTTCCGGGCGGCAGGTCGCATAAATCCGGTGTACTCCCAGCTGCCGGAAACCGAATTCCAGCATCGCCTTCGCGCATTCCGAAGCATAGCCTTGGCCCCAATGATCCGCATGGAAGCAATAGCCGATTTCTCCGTTCGAGCCCGAGACGTTGATTCCGCAGCCGCCGATCAGCTCCCCGTCCGTTTTCCGGATTACCGCCCACTCGTAATGGGTCCTTGGCTCTTTCTGCTGCATCGCCTCCATGCCTGCGACATAGTCCTTCGTTTCTTCCTCGGTATTCGGACCCCAAAGGGTATAACGGGTAACTTTGGGATCTGATGCGTACCGGTGTACGCTCTCCCAGTCTTCCGGCACAAACTCGCGGATGACCAGCCTGTTCGTCTCCAGCCTCATTTCATGTCTCCTCCTTCGAACCGCATTGAATGAATTGAATCCAGATTAATCCATCTGCCTTTCGGTGTCGACCCCCTTAAATGAAAAGCATTAGGAGAGCTGCCACAGCCGCCATCATTTGCCGAAATATAGCGGAAAATAATGCGGAACCCGGCCCATATTGCGACAAACCTTTTACCAGACTGGTGATATAGTAAATATGCACTAATCATAGTGTTTTAAAAATTGGAGGGATTAGATATGGAACATTTGGAATTGGACATCTTGATGGCTGACGAAGAAGCAGAACAGGAAGAGCAGATCGACGACATCGAAGAAGAAGATGAAGAGGCGGAAGACGAGGAAGAATCCGAATTCGTAGAAGAGGCGGATGAGGACGAAGACGAAGAAGCCGAAGATGAAGAAGACGACGAAGAAGCTTAACTGGCAACACAATCCCTTCTCCCAGATACACAGAAGCTAATCCAACAGACCTGTTCAGCGATGAACAGGTTTTTTGATTTCGATCGCAAAAATAGAACGAGCAGGCCGTCCTCCCCTTTCAAGGAATCAGCCTGCTTCTGTTCAGCCGTTCAATGTAATTATTTGCTCAGCGTTTCGGTCAGCACCGGTACGATTTGCGATTTACGCGATACAACGCCTTTCAATACGGCCGTATTGTTCTCAAGCTTCACGTTATAAGCCGTTTCAACCGCAGCAGCGGATTTTCCGAGGGCCAGCGCCACGGAATCGTTGTTCAGGATATCCGTTACGACAAACACGAACAGATCGAGACCTTTCTCGCTGATGATCGCGTTCAGGGCGTCCTCCAGTTCAGCCTGACGGTTCAGGACGTCGTTAGGGTCCACCGTGTTCACTTGGGCGATTTCCACTTTGCTGCTGCCCATTTGGAATTCTTTGGCGTCCAGGGAGATCAGCTCGGCAATCGTCTTGCTGCTGACATCTGCACCCGCTTTAAGCATGTCCAGTCCGTACTGCTCCAGGTTCACTCCGGCGATGTCGGCGAGCTCGCGTGCAGCGGCTACGTCCTCCTCGGTGCAGGTCGGGGATTTCAGCAGGAGCGTATCGGATACGATCGCGGATACCATCAGTCCGGCGATTTGCGGCGTAACTTCAACACCTTTTTCCTTGAACAGCTTGTTCAGGATCGTTGCCGTGCAGCCTACAGGCTCTGCGCGGTAGTACAGCGGATGGCTTGTCTCGAAATTCGCAATGCGGTGGTGGTCGATGACCTCGCTCACGCGCACCTGATCGATGTCGCTAGCGCTTTGCTGGCGCTCATTATGGTCAACGAGAATAACCTCGCTTGCTTCGTTAGCCACGGTTTCCACTTGGCGAGGGGCCTCGGCTTTGAAATAATCCAGCGCAAACTGCGTTTCGCCGTTGACGGCGCCCAAACGAACCGGCTCCGTATTATGGCCGATCTTATTTTTGAGGTAAGAGTATACGATCGCCGATGTGATCGTGTCCGTGTCCGGGTTTTTGTGCCCGAAAATTAATGTTTTTGCCATGGTTTCAACTGCTCCTTTATCATTTGGAATAAATGAAGACTTGGTTCATGCCGTAATCTACATACGATTATAGCGGGAATTGGGCTATATTCCAATTCCTTTACAGAGATTTATTCCTGAAGGCTTGATTACAGCCTGATTTCGGGAGGCGTCTTGGCCGGAATCCGCTTCAGCGGCTGGCCCTCTTTATAATACAGCGACGGATTCAGCAGCACATAAAAAATATGGGTATGCGGGCAACCAAGGTTCTCGAGGATCCGGTTGATGTTCTCGGCGATCGCATGATGCTTCTCTTCCTCACGCGGGAACATGAAAATTTCCACGGACCGGGGGCTGTTTGTGATTTTTTCCACATGTAAAAGCTCAATTTTGACGATTTCTTCCGGAATGTTGGCGATTCCTGAAATGCATTCGATAATGGCCGGTGCGGCGGTCTCCACCACATTCTTTTCAAAACCTGTAAATCTGACAAAAGGCAAAGCCGTTCCCTTCTTTCTCTTTCTTTCTAAAGCTGTGCCCGATCTAAATATATCGGCATTACTAACCTACCATAAAAACGGCAAAGGAGTCACCTCCCGAAGAGATCACTCCTAAATGCCAATGGATACTGCTGATACCCCAATCCGATGGCTGACGCCGTTATTCCATAATTTTTGCCGGGTTGGCGACGACGTCGATTTTCTCCTGCACGCGTTCCGGGCTCCCCAGAAAATGGCGGTTCAGCGGCTTCAAATCGTCGTCCAGCTCGTACAGGATCGGCACCGCGGTCGGGATGTTCAGATCCACGATGTCCTCCTCGCTGATATTTTCCAGCACCTTCATCAAGGCCCGCAGGCTGTTCCCGTGCGCGACGACGAGCACCTTCTTGCCCGCCTTGATCTGCGGCACGATCTCCGCTTCCCAGTAAGGGAGCACGCGTGCGATCGTATCCTTCAGGCTTTCTCCCAGCGGAATCTCCTGCTTCGTCAAGTTGCCGTAGCGCTTATCCTTGGGCGGGTAGCGGTCATCGTCGGCCGTAATCTGCAGCGGGGGTACGTCGTAGCTCCGGCGCCACAGCATGACCTGCTCCGCGCCGTATTTCTTCGCCGTCTCCTCTTTGTTAAGTCCCTGTAGCGCGCCGTAATGCCGTTCGTTCAGTTTCCACGATTTGCGGATCGGGATCCACAGCAGGTCGTTGACGTCCAAAATATAATTCAGCGTTTTGATCGCCCGCTTTAATACGGACGTATATGCAATATCGATTTCATAGGGAATATCCTGCAGCAGATGCCCGGCCTTGATCGCTTCCTGGACCCCTTTGTCCGTCAGATCGACGTCCGTCCAGCCGGTGAACCGGTTCTCGCGGTTCCACTCGCTTTCCCCATGTCTGACCAGAACCACCTTGTACATGGTGCCACACTCCTTTACTGCCTTACTCGCAACAAACTACCGGTATAGCTTTTAACCGACAAGCATTTTTTAAACTTTTTCTTTTCATTCCAATCATTTTGCATACAGGCTGCGGGTGAGCTGCCGTCTCTAACAGGACTATTGTTTGCGGACCCTTCTCAACACATGCTCTGCAGAGGTTCCCTCTGGGGTAGACTCCGGGACGTACGCCCGGGTTGCCTCCCTGGCCGGGCAGATTTCAATAACTACTGTTACATCATAATCGGAGAACGACGGAGGTACAATAATGAGAAATGCTTATTTGTTCGGCCAAATCGAGCGCGTGCGCACGGGCATCATCAACAAGGTGTCCGCGCTGCCTGAATCCAAGCGGGATATCGTCCCTGACGGATTCAACAACAATATCCACTGGCATCTCGGGCATTTGCTGGTCATATCCGACATGCTCGTGCTCCAGTACAGCGGCAAGGACGGCATCATTCCGGCAGAATATCGCCCTTATTTTGCTTCAGGGACGAAACCGGCGGATTGGCAGGGCGAGGCACCGGCGTGGGATACCCTGATTTCGCAGCTCACCGAGCAGATTCGCGTGTTCCAAGAGCAGCTTGGTGACGACCTAAATCAGCCAGTCGCCAAAGCGGACAACTTTGCCAAAGCCGAGACGATCGACGAGCTGCTGGTCATGAACATTAATCATGAGGCATCGCATGCCGGCATGATCAACGCCATGCTGAAGAAGCTGGCCTGATATCGGGTCAGCAGACAGCACAAGGCAGCCCTTCTCTCCGTGTCGGAGAAAGAGGCTGCCTTTATTTTTGGAGAGAACTCGGGTTAGAAACCGACGGTGGTAACCTTGAGTTCGGGATGGGTACGCGTGGCCCCCTCCGCTATCGCCACCAAACGAAGCATTGATTCATAACCAAATGCGGAGCGGCATCGCGTGGCATCAAAACGGATTAACGATAGTCGTCATGCAGACGCCACCAGATGTAAGGCTGGGTTTGCGGCCATCCTTCAGGCGAATCCTCCCACGTTTCCTGGCGGCCAAAGGGTGTCAGGTCGAGCAAATTGAAGTCCGCGCGGATCCGGTCGACGCCGCGGGAGGCTGTGAAATAGGTGCGGAACACCTCATCTCCATCGCGGAGAAAGACGCTTAAGCCGAACCCGTCCCCAGCACCCATGTCATTGTTGAATTCGTTCCCGTTTGAAGAGAACCAGGGTACATTCCAGCCCATCCGGTCTTTGAACGGCTGGATCTGTGACAGGGGCGCGGGGGAGACCAGAATAAAGGTCGTATCACGGGCATTCAGGTGGGCAAGGTGGCCGATGTTGTCGACAAAAGAGGAGCAGCCTGTGCAGCCTTGACTGGCGCCTGGAGCCATCATGAAGTGGTACACCATGAGCTGACGGCGTCCGTCGAAAAGCTCAAGCAGTCGCGCTGGACCACCTGGTCCCTCGAACATATAATTTTTGCCGATCCGTACCATCGGCAGCCTGCGGCGTTCTGCGGCCAGCGCGTCCAGCGCGCGGGTAAGCTCCTTCTCTTTGACGAGCAGCTTGTCGCGTGCGTCCATCCACTCTGTTTCCGAAACGATTTGCGGAAGTGCTGTGTTTTTCGTATCCACGGGTATCCTCCTCCAAGTTTTACAGGATTCGTTGATTCTGCCATTATCCTAGCATGATTCATTTCCCGGGATTTCTTATGAATTGCGGAAAATAATATGAAACTGCTTATTACTGATGTTCTGGAACCGCAGGCTTCATTCAGACGTTCTATATAGAAAGGAGCTGATGGATATGGACCTCGTTCTGATCATCTTAGGGCTGATTCTGATAGGCGGCGGCATCATGACCCGCCGGAACCCGGGAAGGGGATGGCGGAGCAGTGAAAGCTGGAAGACAGAAGAAGAAGCGGAGCCCAGCGAATCCTACCTTGAACTCCAAAAGATCCGCGGCTTTCTTGCGATCGTGCTCGGCTCGATTTTTATCGTGATCGGGTTGTTTATGCTGCTGTTTTTATGACCGCCCCTATTCCAGAGAACAGACCATTTTGAAGTTCCCGGGTACCGCCTGAAACCCCAGCAGATCGCGGTTGATGCGAAGCATGGGACCGTTCAGCGAATCGTTATGGGTTCGCAAATAAGGCACACCGGCAGCGCGTGCGGTTTGTATGGCCAACAGCTTCAGCGCCAGCCCGATCCGCCGTCCCCTATACTCCGGCAGCACACCGGTAAACTGGTGGTACATCGCCTGGGTCTGTTCGTTCTGCTGCAGGGTCACGACGCCGACATAGCGGTCTCCGTCCTTGGCGATATGTACATACTCCGGCCGCACGCCGGCCAGGTTAATGCTCCATTTCTTCCATTCCTCAAACCAGGGGAAATCCTCGTTGTATCCCGGAATGTCCTGATGGGCGATCCTGTACAGCTCATGAAGCTTCCGCTCCTGCGCCTCTCCAGGCTCATCCTTCAGCGTCACGAACATAATGCCGGATGACTCGGCGCTGCGAATGCTTGGCAGCAAAGCTTGGTCGGTAAAAGACGAAAGGTCCAGCACAGATTCAAAGGTGTGGCGTTCCAGCAGGTAGCCCCGGCGCTCCGCAAACGATAGCGAGGCTCCGTCATTCTCCCTCATAAAACAAACGAGACGGGAAGCCTTAACCATGCACGCCCACTCGCGCACTTCCCGGGACAGAGCCCTGCCGGCTCCGCGGCCGCGTTCATCCGGATGGACGACAAGGGTGACGTTGAGGCTGCCGGGTTCGTTCCAAGGTGCACGCCAGGCGATGGCGTAACCGATGACCTCTCCTCCCCCGTTAACGGCGACCCATTTCGGGCGATCCCAGCCCATCAGCCGCCCCTCTTCGTCGTAATGGAGCTGGCCCGGCTGCGGAATGCTCTCCTCTTCGTCCTGCAGCTGCTTGGCGGTGACGGGTTCCGACCAGATCAGGCTCAGCAGCGCCGCGGCCGCTCGAAAATCCTCCATGCCAAAACGGCGAATCGTAAAGTTTGACAATATGTATTCCTCCAAAAAATGGTATTGGTTTGGCCTCGCTCATTATCTCATGCAATCACCTTGATGAAGCGATAAAGTTTAGGTATAGCGTTTTTTTCCTTAGCTGGGGCGATTTCCGCTCCCCCACGTGCTCATAAATATGAATCTTTGAAAATCAAACTTTTGCACGCTATCATCTGTCCGATACCGATCTGTGAAGCCGGCATAGAATATATCAATCTTAAGAAAAGGAGTGATATATTTGGCAAACAGCGATGTACGTCTTGCCCTTTGGTCCGGCATTAATTTTACGGGCCGCAGAATCTTGTTCAGACGCGGTGGAGTTGCGGTCCGCGACCTTGGAGCTTTCCGTTTCGACAATCTTCTCTCCAGCTTCCGTCTCAGAAATACGGTGCAGAGCAATCAAGTGACGCTTGTTTTGTTCTCACGGATTAATTTCCAGGGATCTTTCCGCGTGTTCCGTGGCAGCCAAAATGTAGCCAACCTGGGCAATTTCAACTTTAACAACGTCACGTCTTCTTTCATCCTCGTTGGACGCAACCTGACAAATTCCGAAATTTCCCAAATTCAACGCACCGGCAGACCGCCGCAAGACATTCTTATCATCAGACAGTAACCATCTGCAAAGGGTGCCCGACAGGGTACCCTTTCTCATGTAACCAAATCCCCGCATAAGATGGAAAGTGAACAAAATAAAGAACCTCCCGCCATGTCTTCCCGTCAAGGAAGACATCCTGCAGAAGGCCAAGGTCGCAAGAGAGGCTTCGATCAGATTTTTAATTCCCCAAGCTTGATCAGCTCGACAACGGCCTGAGAACGGCCTTTGACGTTTAATTTCTGCATCACATTGGAAATATGGTTCCGGACCGTCTTCTCGCTGATAAATAACTGACCGGCGATATCGCGTGTCGTTTTGTCCTGAACGAGCAGTTCAAATACTTCGCGCTCACGATGAGTCAACAAAAATTTGCTCTTATGATCGTTCCCCTTCAATGGTGTCACCCCTCCTTGCTCGGGTTTGTATGGTATAACAAGGTAAAGGGATACAGTCAACTCATATTATGTAAGGCACCGGGCTTTGGTGTCGTTATGCATAAAAATTAGGCACCTGCCTTGAAAGGGCTTACAGCGGGAGAAATTTCGGCATTTTAAAATGGCAGTTGACACATGGTCGGTAACTCATTATGATGTTGCTATCAATGAAATTGAGAATCATTATCAAATTAATCCATCCCTTTCTTCTATAAGAAATAGAGGATGTTTTTCTTGTGGTTACAGAAACATTCAGCGCCGCTGAAAATGTACACATTCTATAATCTTAAAAAAGGAGCTGCTTTGAACTTGAAGTTACATACGATCATTCCCGCCGGTATTATTCTCTCCTCCCTGCTCTTCGCAGGCTGCTCGGAGAAAGAAAGCGCGGATCCTGCTGCCAGCGAAGCAAAGACTGAGACGCCAGCCGCTAATACCGACACATCGGCGCCAAGCGCCGGTACCGATACAGCTGCGGCGCAGACGGCCGATTTCAGCGCAGCCGTGGAATCCTACCGCACCTTCGCGGTGGAGCAGTGCGATCAATTCGTGAAGCAAACGGAGAAATTCACCGAAGCGGTGAAAGCCGGCAAGCTCGAGGAAGCGAAGGCGCTGTACGCCCCGGCCCGTTCCTATTACGAGCGGATCGAACCGATTGCCGAGGCGCTTGGCAATCTGGATCCCGACATTGACGCCCGCGTGAACGATGTGGATGCCGCCGAATGGCGCGGATTCCACCGGATCGAGAAGGGACTGTGGGAAGATAAGACGACCAAAGGCCAGGAAGCCTTTGCCGACCGGCTTCTGCAGGACGCGCAGCTGCTTCGTGCCAAGGTGGAGACGGTCGATATTGACGCCAGCCTGATGGTAACCGGAGCGGTTGAGCTGCTGAACGAAGTGTCTTCCTCCAAGGTAACCGGCGAGGAAGAGCTGTACTCCCATACCGACTTGTACGATTTTGCGGCCAATGTGGAAGGCGCCGCCAAAATTTACGAAATCCTGAAGCCCGACCTGGCCAAAAAGGACCCGGATCTAGAAAAGCAGATCGGGGAGCGATTTGATGCGCTCAAGAAAGAGCTGGACGCCTACAAGAAAGGCGACGGATACGTCAGCTACACCGAGCTGAAAGAGGACGAAGTCCGCAAGCTTAGCCAAAACCTGGATGCCCTGGCGGAGCCGCTGTCGAATATGGGCACCCTGCTTGGAGTGTAAAGCATGTCAAACCGTGAGCATGAGGAAACCAAAGATTCGTCGATTTTGAAAAAGCCGCTGTCCCGCCGCGACTTGTTGCGGCTGGCGGGCACCGGCGGCCTGGGACTGATCATCGGGGGCGCCGGTATCGGCGGCCTCTTCGCCGCGAAGGAGCGGAAGACCGCGGCGGCCGTTGCCGGCCAGCCTGACGCCGGGGACCGCATCCCGTTCTATGGGAAGCATCAGGCCGGTATTATCACCCCCTCGCAAAACTTCATATACTTCGCCGCTTTCGACGTGACTACGACCGATGCGAAGGAGCTGAAGAAGCTTTTTCAAGCCTGGACCGCGGCAGCTGCAGCCATGACCGAAGGCTCCATGCTCGGGGAAGAGAGCGCCAATCACAACCTGCCGCCGGTGGATACCGGAGAGTCGGCAGGTCTTTCGCCTTCCCGGCTGACCCTGACGTTCGGCGCGGGGCCGTCCCTGTTTGATTCGCGCTTCGGGCTCGCCTCCAAGCGGCCGGCGAATTTCAGCGATCTCCCGGCCTTTAACGGGGATCAGTTGGACGCCCGCTGGTGCGGCGGCGATTTGGCCGTTCAGGCCTGCGCGGACGACCTGCAGGTGGCGTTTCACGCCATCCGCAATCTGGCGCGCATTGCCCGCGGCACGGCCGTGCTCCGCTGGACCCAGGAGGGCTTCCAGCGCACCGGCAGCGCCGACCCCGCAGGCGGAACCCCGCGGAATCTGCTCGGCTTCAAGGACGGCACGGCCAATCCGGATACGACAAGCAGCGAGCAGATGAACCGGGTCGTTTGGGCCGGGGCCGAAGGCGGCGCAGCCTGGATGGCCGGCGGCAGCTACATGGCGGTGCGCCGGATCCGGATGCGGATCGAGGTGTGGGACCGATCCTCCCTGAAGGATCAGGAGGAGACGTTCGGACGGTACCGGGCCAGCGGCGCACCGCTTGGCGGCCAGCACGAGTTCGACAAGGTCGACTTGTCCGCCAAAGGGCCTGACGGATCGCCGGCTATTCCGGCCAATTCGCATATGGCGCTCGCCCGCGGAGACGGCTCCGTACAGATCCTCCGCCGATCCTATTCTTATTCGGGGGGCATGGACGCCAAGACTGGCCAGCTGGATGCCGGACTGCTCTTTATCTGCTTCCAGCGCGATCTGCAGAAGCAGTTCATCCCCCTTCAGCAGAAGCTTGCGAAGAGCGACCGGCTGAACGAATATATTCAGCATGTCGGGAGCGCGGTGTTCGCCTGCTTCCCCGGCGCCTCTTCGGGAGGTTATATCGGAGAGACGCTGCTCTAGCCAATAGATATCAAACTCTAGCAGAATTGACATAAAGGAGACTTCACCATGCTGCGAAGCAACCTTACGCCTCGTACCGGACGATGGAACCGCCCGATGCTCGGCGCCCTGCTGACCCTTGCGATGCTCCTCCTGAGCATCTTGGCCCCGCACGCCGAAGCGGAAGAAAATTCCGCCCTGGACTCCCTCCTGCCTTCCGTTGGCAGCGCCCTGGTTGAAGCGGGCCAGCAGGAATGGTCCAAAGCGAGCGAGGATCTGAACCAATTCAAACAGCTCTGGGAGCCGGTCAAAGCCGGGGACACGGATCATGCCGGCTTGACCGCGGCCGTCGACGCAGCGCTTCAAGACGCTCAGAGCAAGCTTGCAAGCGGCGGACCGGAGGCAAAAACCGCGCTGTCTGCATTGGCCAAAGAAGTCAACGCATACGTCTCCGCAGCCGAGAGCTCGACCGGATCTTCCGGCACGGCCATAAGCGGCGTGGAATCGGCCAAGAAGCTGCTGCCTCTGGCTCAGGACAGCTTGAAGGCCATGCAGGCGGGGGACTGGGGCGCGGCCAAGCGAAGCTATCAGTCGATCGTGGATGCATGGCCGACGGCAGAAACTCCGATACGCAGCGATAACTTCACGGTCTACGGACAGCTTGAAACCGGGATCAGCCTCGTGCGGATCGCCCTTCAGGCTGAGCCGGTACGCGAAGAGCAGGCCGTGCAGGAAATGCAGAAGCTTGTTACGCTGATGACCGGTTATACTGAAGGAAAAATCGCTGCCGCTGATTCCGGTAGTGACGGAAATTACCGGCTATCCGACGCGCTGGGCATCCTCGAAACCGCACGCCAGGATGCGCAGGCCGGCCGCAGCAGCGAAGCGGCGGACCAGATGACGAAGTTCATTTCCATCTGGCCGGCGGTCGAGGGCGAGGTGCGGGTATCTGCGCCTGACCTGTATACGGATATTGAAAATAAAATGTCGGCCGTTTCGGGCTACCTGCTCTCCAGTCCGCCCAAACTGGATGAAGCCGTAAAGGTCATGGACGCGATGAAGTCCTCCCTCACCCCGCTTGCGGTCGATCACAAATATACCGCGTGGGATGCCGCACTAATTCTGCTCCGTGAAGGCCTGGAGGCCATTCTCGTGCTGTCCGCCCTGCTGTCTTATTTGAAGCGAAGCGGAAATACGCGCGGCCAGAAATGGATTTGGGGCGGAGCCGGGTCAGGCCTCGTCCTCAGCCTCCTGCTCGCGGTTGTGCTCACTTTCTCCATCTCCAAAGCGGCTTCAGGCGGCGCCCGCGAGCTGATCGAAGGCATCACCGGTCTGGTGGCCGTGGTGATGATGCTGACCGTCGGGCAATGGCTGCACAGCAAGTCCAACACGGCCGCCTGGAACAAATACGTGGGCAGCCAGATGGATCAGGCGCTGGCCCGAGGAAGCCTGTGGTCTCTATTCGTGCTGGCCGGTCTGGCCGTCCTGCGTGAAGGCGCGGAAACGACCATTTTCTATGCCGGGATGGCCTCCTCCATTGATATGGGGCAACTGATCCTTGGAATCGCCGGCGCCATTGCCGTTCTGGCCGTGCTCGCTTATGCGATTATCGTGCTCAGCGCCCGCCTGCCACTGCGCGGCTTTTTCCTGGCGGCGACGGTGCTGATCTACTACCTGGTGTTCCGTTTCCTCGGTGACAGTATCCATTCGCTCCAGGTCTCGGGTCGCATTCCCGCCCATTCGGAAACCGGGCTGCCCTCCGTATCCTGGCTTGGCATGTATCCGACCTGGGAAACGTTCATTCCACAGATGGTCGTGCTTGCTTTTGTGCTGTGGCAGCTGATTCGCGTGGAACTGCGGAATACGCAGGGATCCAAGGCACGCGCATAAATCTCTTATAAAAACCGGACTCTAAGAAGTCCGGTTTTTTGCGCTTTTACTTATACAGAAATTTAACAATCCCGCCCCTTGTCAACGTAAGACAAATGGCCTATGATGGGGATGAAACAAAAATTATTTTCTCAAAATTAATATGAATCGCTAAAATTATTTTCACAATCCACACCAGCATCAATAGTTTTATCCAAGGAGGCTTGCGATTGGCACCTATATTACACGCCTTGGCGCAGGAACAGGAACGGCTGTCCCAGCAGGAGCGCCGGATCGCCGATTTTATCCTCTCCTCCCCTTCCGAAGTCGTTCACATGGGGATCAAGGAGCTGGCCGAGCAGTGCGGGACCAGTCCCGCCACCGTGACCCGGTTCTGCAAAGCGTTCCATCTCAAAGGCTACCCGGATCTAAAAGTGAAGCTGTCCGCCGAAATCGCCCATACGGAAATGCAGGAGCGGAGCGGCATGTCTTCTTACCAGGATATCGTGGCCAACAATCCGTTATCCCAAATCGTAGAGGCCATGGAAGCGAATCATCTGGCCTCCATCCGCGACACGACGTCCCTGCTCGACATGGACCGTCTGGCCCAGGCGATCCGCCTGCTCTGCGCCGCCGATCGGATCGACTTGTACGGGGTAGCCACCTCGTCGATCGTCGCCCAGGATTTCTACCAGAAGCTGATCCGGATCGGTAAGAACTGTACCGCCTTCGCCGATTCACATATGCAGATCACTTCCGCCTCGACGCTGTCGGGCCGGGATGTGGCGGTCGCCATCTCCTATTCTGGGGAAACGCTCGAAACGATCGATGCGCTGGCCTGCGCCAAAGACAGCGGGGCAGCGACCATTTCGCTGACGTCGTACAGCAGCAATACGCTGGCTGCCATGGCCGATATTCCTTTGTTTGCCTCTTCCCTGGAAAAAGGAATGCGCCGGGGAGACATGGCTTCGCGCATCGCCCAGCTCCATCTCGTCGACATCCTGTTTATGGGGATGAACAGCGAGCAGTTCGGACAGTATGTTCCCAAGCTGGAGCAGTCCTACCATAACGTACAGAATTACCGAAAATCCAGAGGAGGTCATTTTCAAGCATGAACATTTATACGTTTAAAAACGAAGCTGATTTTAACGCCACCGGGGCCAGCCTGATCGCCAGCCTGCTTCATACCAAACCGAGAGCGGTACTCGGCCTGGCCACAGGCAGCACCCCGGTAGGAATTTATGGACGGCTTATCGAAATGTACCAGCAGGGCCTGGTCAGTTTTGCGAAAGCATCCAGCTACAATCTGGACGAGTACGTCGGCCTGCCTGAGGGCCATTCAGAGAGCTACCGTACCTTTATGAACGAGAAGCTGTTCAACCATATCGATATTCAGCTTGAAAATACGCATGTTCCAAACGGCAACGCCGCCGATCTGGAGGAAGAATGCGTCAAGTACGATGCCATGTTGGAGCAGAACGGCCCGGTGGACCTGCAAATTCTCGGCATCGGCCACAACGGGCATATCGGGTTCAACGAGCCCGATGACAGCCTGGATGGCGGAACGCACGTGGCTGAGCTTCAGGAAAAAACCCGCACGGCGAACGCACGCTTCTTCCCATCGCTGGACGATGTGCCTAAGCACGCGATTACCATGGGGGTCGGCAGCATTCTAAAGGCCAAGCAGATTCTGCTGCTCGTTCGTGGCGAAGACAAGGCTGAGATCGTGAAGCGCGCGCTGAAAGGACCGATTACGACGCAGTGCCCGGCATCGCTGCTGCAATGCCATCCGAACGTCGTGGTGCTGCTGGATCAAGGTGCAGGGAGGTTGTTAGGATGAGTGAAGAAAACGTACAGCTCTTGTACGGCAAGGTTGTAACGCCGGCAGGGGTATTGGAAGAAGGAGCGGTCGCCATCCAGGACGGCAAGATCGTCTATGCGGGGCTTGCCCGCGATCTGCCGCAGCGCTGGACGGACTCTGCTGCAAGCCAATTCAAATCGGACGGATACATCGTTCCCGGCTTTATTGATGTCCACGTGCATGGAGGCAACGGCCAGGACTTTATGGATTCAAACAAGGAAGTGCTGGATACCATTACCGCCTTCCACTGCTCACAGGGAACCACCTCGATTCTTCCGACGACCATGACCGCGCCAAAGGCGGCGATCGACCGCGTCCTCAAGGAAGTTCACGAGTATACGCAGCATGACATGCCTTACACAACCGTGGAGGGCGTTCATTTGGAAGGTCCTTTTATCAGCCCGAAATGGCCGGGAGCGCAAAATCCGGAGCATATCGTCCTGCCGAATGTAGAATGGCTGGAAGAATGGGAAGCTGCGTATCCGGGTCTCGTTCGCCAGGTGACGCTGGCGCCGGAGCGCGAAGGCGCGCTGGAAGCGATCGCCTGGATGACCGAGCACGGTATCAACGCCGCGCTGGGCCATACGGATGCAACGTACGAAGAGGTGGAAGCGGCCGTGGAAGCTGGTCTGCGCCAAGGCGTGCATACCTTTAACGCGATGACGCCGCTGCACCACCGCAAGCCCGGAACCGCAGGGGCGGTGCTGAGCGACCCGCGCATCCACGCGGAAATCATCGCCGACGGCATCCATGTGCACCCGGCCTGCATTTCCATCCTGGCCCGGTTGAAGCAGGATAACAATCTGCTCCTGATTACGGACGCCATGTCCGCAGCCGGACTCGGGGACGGGGAATACATGATCGGCGACCTTCCGGTTGAGGTGCATGACGGAATCGCTACCTTGAAGGGTCAGCGGGACAGTCTTGCCGGAAGTACCTTGACGATGATTAAAGGCTTCCGCTACCTCATCAACAACGTGGGCCTGTCGATCGAAGAGGCGTCCCTCGCCGCCAGCTTCAACCCGGCCAAACGGCTGCGGATCGAAGACCGCACCGGCACGATCGAAATCGGCAAGCAGGCAGACGTTCTGCTGCTGGATAACCAGCTCGATATTCAAGGCGTTTGGGTTAAAGGACGTAAGGTATTTTAAAAAACGGATTATGTATAAGGGGCTGTCCATAACAAGCTTATGGCAGCCCCTTTTTATCGGCAATTTTACCGATTGGTCGTATCAAAATGGTGAACAGGGGCATTGTAATTGGTAGTACGGTTGCCATTCCCGGCATTCATTGGGAAGATGCGCTCCACCATCGTCGACAGGTCGGACATGAGTCCTTTGATCGGATGTCCTCCTTGCGTTTGTGCCGATAAGTTAGCCAGTCCCTGGACAAAGCCCGGATTTGCAGATACATAGACGTTCTTGATTGTGTTATCCGTGCTCTTGATCGTATTGGCGATACGGTCTTTGATATCGGACGTAATCGTGTCATTGCGGTAATCGCTGTATCCGCCGGCACCCATACCGTTGTTGGTGCCGACCCCGTTATCCGTCGTACCTGCCGTACCGTACGTCGTCATATTATAGCCGTTGTTCCCCGTAATGCTGGCCCCTTTAGACGAATAGTTGCGGATGTTATGATGCGCTGCAGCGGGATTTGGAGCAGTACCGCGTACGCCGTTGCGCACGGTTCCGGATTTGGACCGGTTGTTGAAGCTGCTTCCATTGGCCGTTCCGGCATTGTTAAAGCTGCTTCCGTTCATCATGTTGTGGGTGCCGCTGTAGCTTTTCGCCCCCATGTTTCCGCCGGTGTTGCTTGCGGTATCACGCAGGGAAACGGCAACGTAGGCGGTATTGCCGGCCACGAGAACGTTGGCGGATTTGACTTCCTTCATGGCCGCCACTTTATCGGACAGCTTTTGCGACAATTGGGCATTCGTCAAGTTATGGGTGGTCGCTGCGTTGCCGTTATTCGTGCTGTTTGTATTGTATGTGTAGCCTTTCGGACTGATCAAGCCGTTTTCCCGCAGGGAATTCACGCCGATACGGCCCGTTCTGCCGTTGCCGTCAATGACGTTTTTGGTGCGGATGTTCGTATTTGCAGGCTCCTTCGTCGTACAGCCGGCAACACCGGCCATGCTCACGAGCAGGGCTGCTGATACCGAAAGACTAATCGCTTTGGATCGTAGCATGAGTTCATCCTCCATCTCTAATAGGTGTATTAATAACACCATTTAGGATGACCACCCGCATGATCCGGTATGCTGAAAGGTTTTGGCATGGCGGGATCAGGCGCTACTGCAGCTGCTCAAGTTCCAAATATGCATCCTTGGATACCAAATAAGCTAAAGGATCGCCACTGCGCAGGATCCACACCTGTTCGGGGTGATCCGGTTCGACCGCAATGAGGTAAACTTCCGGCTCCTTTTTTAATCCGCTTAAAGTAACCGTAATGGTACCAACGATCACTTCATGGCTTAAAGTCGAAGTGCGGCGGGTACCCCCTTCTTTCCCCAACTCGCGAAGCTTTCGAATCCTCGATTCCGCTTGACTTACAGGCAGCTCGCTTCCATTAAGCAGCCATCCGCCCCTTAACATGCTCTCTTCCGTCGCAGCCGGTTGGCGCTGCAGAATCCAGGACTGGTTTCTCCCTTCCCACTCCACACTTCGAACCTCTTTATCATTCCATTGGAATATCCCCGTCGACTCCTGGATTTGCTCTCCATTAGCAGCCATTGTTTCCCGGGCCGGATCCGGCGGGTTCGCTTCACGATCCGCCATGAGTGTTGCAACGATGACGCCCAAGAGCAGGCACACCGCCGCTCCTATGCTTTTCTTAACGTGCATGGCTCATCCCCCATTTGCTTGAAGGCATTCGGTTTTACCCTTCCTTGCCTTCATTTTACCCATCCCGCTCGAGAACTTTGCATCAGCCCCAGAAATGGTTGGATCGCCTAATACCGAACGTTTCTCCTCCACATACGATAGATCATGACCTAACACACAGGAGGTAGATGCATGAATACGGTTGTCGTGACAGGCGGCGCGGGATTTATCGGCTCGCATCTTGTCCGTCGTCTTGCGTCTCTTGGTTCGCAGGTGCATGTGATTGATAATCTGTCCACGGACCGAGCCGAAAAAGTCCCCTCCGAGGCGGTTCTTCATACGCTTGATATTCGAAGCCCGGATGCCTATAAGATGATTGTTTCCATTCAGCCGGATGTCGTTGTCCATTTGGCTGCGCAGGCGGATGTGCAGCAATCGATACGGGATCCTTTTCTGGATATGGACATTAACATTGGGGGCACGCTTAACATACTGAACGCCTGCAGGGAAGCAAAGGTCCGCAAGGTCATCTTTGCATCCACATCAGGTGTATACGGTAACCTGCAGAAGGACATCATGACAGAAAACGACCCAACGCACCCGATCTCCTTCTATGGCCTTTCCAAGCTGGCCGGCGAGCAGTACATTCGTTTATACACGTCCTTATTCGGGTTGTCCCATGCCATTCTCCGCTTCGCCAACGTGTACGGACCGGGTCAGACCGCGAAGGGAGAAGGCGGCGTCGTGGCCATCTTTATGGACCGGATCCACCATGACCGGCAGCTGGTTGTCAACGGCGACGGAAATCAGACGCGGGACTTTATTTATGTCAAGGATGTCGTCGAAGCACTCATCGCGGCAAGCAGCCATCCGGAGGATTTGACGCTGCATGTCAGCACCGGAAAAGCGGCTACGGTTAACGATTTGGTGTCGTTCCTCCGTAAGTTTCATTCCCGTGAAATTCATGTGCAGCACGGCCCAGACAAGTCTGGAGATATCCGTCACAGCTGCTTATCGAATCAAGCGATTCAGCGAAAGCTGCTTTGGAAACCCGTCTATTCGCTGGAACAGGGGCTTCAAGAGACGTATCGAAGTTTCGCTGACCTCATGTAACATTTTCTATATCGTACATTACATCTTTCTACTCCATGAATAGGACAAACAAGCGAAGACCTTTCTCAAAAAGAACCGTCCAATTAGGGCGGATTTTTTGCTTATCTGATTATTTTTAACTACACCCGCTGTTTAAGCGACACATTAACGGGTTGGACAGCCACCTACGCAGCCATACCGGTCAAGCACTACATTCGTTTAAGTTTATAGTAATTCCAGGCTTCTTCCCACTCGCCGTCATACCTGTCAATGTTTATCATGATATGTCATAGCCTATGAATCTTCCTTAATCTTCTCAGTAGTAACGAAAGAAAAAATTCGTCTCAACCACAGCTATGGCTACGAAAAGACGACAAGGATCCATTCAACTTCCCCTTTCCTGGAAAATCCGGATCTGAACCGTTCACCTCCGATCCTCTAAACTGCAAATCATTTGTCACGGAATCTATGAAAATTCGTGATACTCCACTATTTTTGCTAATTTGGACAATCAACTAACGCAGTTTTAGTTATTCCGCGTACTATGCTACGAGATCGATCAAAGGGAGTTGGAAGAATGATGGTGGATATTCCGAAGTATAAAATCGGCGTAATCGGGCTGGGATATGTCGGATTACCATTGGCCCGGTTATTTCTCGAGAAAGGGCACATTGTATACGGCATTGATGTAGATGAACAAAAGATTAATATGTTACACAAGCGTCAACCCTATCTTTCGGATTATGAGAAAGGCGACATCCGGGAACTGTTCAGTAAAAATAGATTCTATGTCGGCAGTTCGTTTGATGTGATCGAAAAAGTTGATGTTATCATTATTTGCGTTCCAACACCGCTTGGAGATGACGATCAGCCTGATTTGAAGTATGTCATCGGGGCATTGCAAAGCACGCTTCCGTATCTCCGGCGGGGCCAGCTCGTCGTGCTCGAAAGCTCCACTTTTCCAGGAACAAGCGAGGAGCGAATTCAACCTATTCTGGAGTCAACCGGATTCCTGGTCGGAAGAGATATTTCACTCGCTTATTCGCCAGAGCGAATCGACCCCGGATCAAAATGGGAGTTGGAGAAAATCCCTAAGGTTGTAGGGGGAGTCACCCCATCATGTACAACTTTTGCCAAACAAGTGTATGGAGCCGTATTTGATCAAATCGTTGTGGTATCCTCACCAAGGGTTGCTGAAATGACAAAAATTTTGGAGAACTCTCAGCGTTACGTAAACATCTCGTTTATGAACAGCTTACTGAGATTGTGCGAGAAACTGGATATTAGCCTTTGGGAGGCCATTGAAGCTGCCGGAACTAAACCATATGGTTTTACGAAGTATTACCCGGGTCCAGGGGTAGGTGGACACTGCATCCCCGTCGATCCCCTGTATTTATTATGGAAGGCAAGAGAACACGACAACGATTTGCCTTTCATTGAGCTTAGCCATCAGGTAAACAAGGATATGCCTGGATATATTGTAGAACGGGTAACAAAGGCTCTGCTTCCAAAAGAGCTTCTTGGGAGTCATATCCTTGTTATCGGCGTAACGTATAAGAAAGATGTGAATGATATTCGAGAATCTGTTGCCATTCATATCATAGAGCAGCTATTAATGTCTGGAGCCCAAGTAGAATATTTTGATCCTTATGTAGATGAACTAAAAGTTGGCGAAACCAAACTTCATTCGATTGAGCTCACAGCCCGAAACATGAAACACTTCGATTGCACCTTAATATTAACGGATCATTCCAATATCCCTTATGAGACCCTAGTAGCGCATACCCCTATCGTAGTTGATACACGTAACGCCACAAAAAATATAACAGATCGCAAAAATATCATTTTACTCTAAGAAAGGGAGTTTCCTCAGCCTACAGACGGCCTTATCGGGTCCAGCGCCCCCTAAATCCCACGTTCTAAGTTAAGAAAGATAATTATAGAAAAAGACCCACTCCCTTCCTCTTCAGATTACCTATCTCACAGTTGTACATTGTAAATTCCGAACCCGTCAATGTTCTGCCATAGACTTGAGTGCATCCTCGCTGTCAACGAATGTACTGCAATAGCCTATTTTGGAAGAGAGTCTAACCCCCTATCCATTCTTCTGAGATCTAGAAGATAACCCAGTCTCGGTTCATATCGCAGCTTTTCTTCTCTCGCTTTTCTAGACATCAAGATACTCTACCATTTCTCGGAAATTTAGATTATAGACCAGTACTTTCTTACACGGGTGACCGTAAGATATGTCAAAGTTTAACGCAAAAGGAGATGACGACGTGAAGAAGGATCGCCATCATCGGCGTTGGATATCCCGGTATCCTGGACCTGTTGTTTCTTGACACTAGCGGAGTTTGTCAGCTGTGACAAACCACAAAATGATATCAACCTTCCGTTCATTCAACAAAGCAATAACAAATTATGCCAAACGTACCATAGGCCTCGATAATCTAGCATTCACCTTGTTATGAGGCGGCCTGTCCAGACCTTCGCAATTCATTCTGCTCTACAAGGAAGGGATCTTGATTACAAGGAGTGTACCTTATGGATATTTTAGTTACAGGCGGCGCAGGATTCATTGGATCCAACCTGGTGAAGAAATTGCTGTCCATGAATCACAGGGTGTGGTCACTTGATAATCTGTCTACCGGCTCTCTTACATTCCTTAACGAGGTTTTGCATCACCCGAATCATCGCTTTATTGAGGGTACCGTCTTGAACCGTGATCTCATGAAAACACTGATCCAACAAACAGATGTTGTTTTTCACTTATCCGCAGTACTTGGCGTTAAGAACACGGTGGAAAATCCGCTGAAAGTTATAGAAGGCAACATAGACGGTACAAGAAACGTACTGGAGCTCGCTTATGAAATGGGGAGAAAGGTTATCTTTGCCTCAACCTCTGAAGTATACGGCAAGAATCGTGATCTGCCGTTTCGTGAAGATTCGGACCGTGTTTATGGAACAACGTCCATTCATCGATGGTGTTATGCGACTGCTAAATCGTTAGATGAGCATATGTGCTTAGGCTATTCTCAGAAAGGCCTTCCGGTTACGATTCTGCGTTATTTTAATGCCTATGGCCCCGGTCAAACGAATTCCCAATATGGCATGGTCGTACCACGTTTTATTATGGCTGCCTTGGAAGGCCGGCCGCTGGAGGTTTATGGGGATGGGTCACAATCCCGATGCTTTACGTTTATTGACGATACAGTACAGGGGACAGTGCAGGCATTAAGCTCTAAGGCCGATGGCCTCATTTTCAATATTGGTTCTGAACAATCGATTACGATCAAGCAGTTAGCCGAGCTCGTGATTCGGATGACCGGGTCCCCGTCGGAGATTTTGATTAAGCCTTATGATGAGGCATATGGACCCGGGTATGAGGATATGCCAGCGCGCAAACCGGATTTAACTCGATCCAAAGGGATACTGGGATATGATCCGCAAGTCGGTATTGATCTCGGGTTAGAACGCACGATCGAATGGTACCGGCAGGAGCTTGGGATACACCGATGAAGGAGGGACGCATCATGTTTCATTTCAAGTTTGTTATGGATAATTTCCACGCCTCAGCCATGTCGGGGCCATTCACGGAAGCCAATATGAGGGCCAAATGGCTTCCTTATTATTGTCCGCCTGATATACAGATCGGATTTGCCCCAAATCCGGGACAATTTCCGATCTACCCGAGTAACGCCCTGATTGTCGGTAAAGAGGATATTGGCTGGTGGAACCATTATGTACAAAACTATACCGAGGATTTTCAGGTTTATAAGGGAAGATATTGGAGCACGGGTCCTAATTTCGACCAATACCGGCCAGTCGAACGCTATGTTCCGCTAGTCGTGTATTCGGAATTTCAGAAGCAGTATATGAAGGATTTAAATTACCCTGAGCATCTCATTCATATCATTCCAAACATGGTTGACAGTGAGATTTTTTACCCCAGGCCAAAAGGTAATGAGATTATAGTTGGCTGGATCGGTCACGATTTAAATGGTTTGCTGAAAGGACCGGAAGTTATGCCATTCCTTGCACGCCGGTTCCCGCATATCCGGTTCGAGATGATTATGGCCCCCCCACCAACGAATCAGGAAGGCTGGTTAAATGATCACCCTCCAAATCTATTAATTCGAACGAATGTGCCTCATAACCAAATGGCTGACATCATTAGCCGCTGGCACGTTCTCGTATGCGGAAGTAAAAGCGAAACCTTCTCCAATCAGATTGCGGAGGCTATGTCTTGTGGTGTACCGGTTATTGCAGCCGCAATGGGCGCCATCTATCATACCGCACCTAGTCAGCGCTTGATTTTCGACGTCAATTGGGGTTCGCCTCCATATTGGTGGCTGCCTGAGGCGCTGGAGAAATACGCCACCGCTCTTCACGAAGTTATTTCTAGCGCGGCCTACCGTGATAGCCTCTCGATAAAGGCTATAAATGATAGTAAACGATTTTCACCCCAAGAAGTATGCAAGAAGTGGTATGACTTTATGTATTTATGCCGTGAAATCGTAGAAAGAGGAGAATAAACCATGAGGGTAGGTGTCATTGGTGCAGGAGTCATGGGTGAAAATCACGTTCGGGTATATACTGCGTTGCCAAATGACTGCGAACTGATAGGGATATATGACGCTGATCAAGAGCGGGCACAGCACATCTCCGCTAAGTACCAGACAATGGCCTTCAAAAGTTTAGATGAGCTTCTTGGGCAGGTTGACGCGGTGTCGATTGCAGTTCCCACTTTTCATCATTACCAAGTCGGCCTGGCATGTATAGCCAAAGGTGTTCACATGCTGATGGAAAAACCGCTCGCTCAAAATATGAAGGAAGGTACGGATTTAATTAAGCGAGCTGCTGAGGCCGGCGTGAAGCTGCAAGTCGGGCATATCGAACTGTATAATCCCGTCATTCGGGTATTGCGTCAAATCATTGAGCAGGAAGAGGTCGTTGCGGTAGACGTTCACCGTATGAGTCCATTCGAAGCCAGATGGCAAAACGTCAATGTTGTCGATGATCTGATGATTCACGATATTTACATTATGAACCATCTGTTTAAGACAAGAACCGAGGCAACCCAGGCTGTCGGATATGTCGATCATGGCATCATTCGCCATGCGGCGGCGCTCCTTCGAATGGACAATGGGATCATCGCACAGGTAACGGCGAGTTATATTACAGAGGAAAAGATTCGAACCATTCGAATTGTGACCAAGACCGCTTTCATTCAAGCCGACTTATTGGATAAACAGGTGCTTATCACCCGTTCGACTCGCTTTTATCAAACCTCGTTAAACATGAATTACGCCCAACAAAATATCGTTGAGAAAATTGCCGTTCCCATACAGGAGCCCTTGTGGCTGCAGCTGCTTGACTTTATTACATGCATCAAAAAAGGAACGCAGCCCAATGTACCCGGTGAAGGTGGACTTCTGGTCATGGAAATCACCGGAGAAATCACGAAGAAGATTTTACAAGCGGAGGAATCCAGATGAGTGAGCGAAACGATGATTCGACGAACGTGATCTCGACGAAAGCGATGATCGGCAAAGATGTCGTGCTCGGCCATCATATCGTAATTGAATCGGGAGTCACGATTGGAGACCGGGTCCGGATTGGCCATCACTCCGTCATCCTTCAAAACACAGTCATTGGAGATGACGTATCTATTGGAAACGGCAGCTTCCTCGGCTGTCAACCCTTTAAAAATTCCAAAGTCATTCATCATATCACAGATCAAAAAGGACTGGTCATCGGCAAAGGATCAAACATTGGCAACGGAACCGTTATTTATGCAGGCAGCCAACTGGGGGAAGACGTCATGGTCGGCGATTTGGCCAGCATCAGGGAACAAACAAACATTGGCCATTCGACGGTAGTAGGGCGCAATGCGAAAGTGGAGTGCCGGACAGAAATCGGAAATCAATGCGTCATCCAGACCGGGGCGTATATTACCGCGGACATGATCATCGAAGACAACGTATTTATTGGTCCGGAAGCTTCTACTTCGAATGACAAATACATGGAGCCTACAAAGGTCCCTCTGAAAGGGCCACATATTAAGAAAGGAGCCAGAATCGGCAATAACGCGACGCTACTGCCAGGTATCGTTATCGGAGAAAATGCGATAATCGGTGCAGGGGCCATCGTTACGAAGGACGTCGCGGACGGAATGACTGTCAAAGGCGTCGCGGCTAAGTGACTTGGAAGGAGGGTCTCACCCATGCAACCCATTCTTTTATTTGATCCACAATCAGAATATCGGGTCTTACGAAATGAGCATATTCTGGATGCATTGTCCGAGGTTCTGGATAAAGGTATTTTTGTCGCAGGACCTGAGGTGAAGCGGTTTGAAGCGGAGATAGCGCTGCTTACTCGAACGAAACATGCCGTATCGACGGCCAATGGAACGGACTCTCTCATCCTCACCTTATTGGCAAACGGCATCGGACCTGGAGACGAAGTGATTACTTCCCCCTTTACATTCTTTGCGACAGCCGAAGCTATTGTACGCGTAGGAGCAACGCCTGTTTTTGCCGACATCGATGAGCGAACGTATAACCTTTCTCCAGCACACGCGGAAGCAAAGATAACGGCGCGTACCAAAGCGATCATCCCCGTCCACCTATTCGGGCAGCCAGCAGATATGGACGCATTTGCCGAACTGGCACATCGGTATTCTCTGATTATTATTGAAGATGCATGTCAGGCTATAGGTGCAGAATATAAAGGCAAACAGGTAGGCAGCTTAGGCCATGCGGCTTGCCTCTCCTTTTATCCCACTAAAAATCTAGGCGGCTTCGGCGACGGAGGCATGGTTACGAGTAATGATGACGAAATGGCTGATCGTATCCGGGTACTCGCTTTCCACGGGATGGGAAAGCTTAAATATTATCACGAGGCCGTGGGACTTAACAGCCGGCTGGACGAGATTCAGGCCTTGATGCTGAGAATCAAAATGCAAAAATTAAGCGCATGGACGAAACGCCGCCAGGAACTGGCACAGCGCTACACGAATCAACTCGTGCAGCTGAACGACGTGATTCTACCATACTGCGATTCAGCTTGCAGCCATGTCTATCATTTATACGTCATACAGGTTCCGGATCCAGACAAATTATTACTCCACATGGATCAGCATGGAATTACTACTGCCCGCTATTATCCATGTCCGCTTCATTTACAGCAAGCATTCTCCTCTTTAGGGTATAACGTCGGAGACTTCCCTGTTTCTGAAAAGGCAGCCGAGCATGCGCTCGCACTTCCCGTGCATCCCTTTCTTACCGATGATCAGCAGCAGTATATCATTGATACGCTTGTGGCTTTCAGCCACGTTAAATAAAGGAGGTCAATACGTGAAATTCCAAAGAATTCCTAACCTGGCCAGTATTGTAGTAGGTGCGTATAATGCTTCTCGACATATCGAGGAAACACTGGATAGCCTGATTCATCAAACCTACCCTTTTATTGAAATTGTTGTCGTCAATGACGGTTCCACAGATAATACAGACCAAATCATTCAACAATGGGTGCAGAAGCATAGAGAGCATCCCGTAATAAGAGAAAACAGATTTGTCTACCATCCGCTGCCTTATAATATCGGATTTTCCGGTGCGTTTACCACAGGCTATTTTTTAGCAAGAGGTGAGTTTATTGCCACAATGGCGGCAGATGACCTCTCGCACCCGGAGCGGATCGCAAAACAGGTCGCATTTTTACAGGCAAATACAAACTTCTGTCTTTGTGGATCAGGAATAGCTTGCTTCGTAGATGGAAACTTTGAGCAGCAGTTTGTCACCGACTTCGTAAAGTATGGTTATGAGAATATTGCCGGCATTTATTTGTCAGGCGGTCATTGTGTATGCCATGGCGCGCTAATGATGCGCGGTTCTTTGTTTGATCTGCTTGGCGGGTTGGAGCGTTATCCGGCAGGAACGGAGACAACGACCGAAGACGTGTATTTTATTACAAGATATGTGCTTAGGGGTTATTCGGTTGAGAACCTGCCTGAAATATTGTACTACTATCGGATTTATCCGGAGCAGCGGTCGCAGCAAGGATTTTGATCGTATTTGCAATGGGGAGGACTTCCTCAAACAGACCATTATAGAAATAGGATCCGGTCGTCTTGAAAAACAGGCGGCCGGATCATTTTATTTTTACATAATTATTATCTCCGTGTCTGTCATGGGTGCTGTAGATTGGTGGCCGCTTTTTTAAATGATGCAGGCGTACCTCCCGATAAAAACGTAAATTTGCTGCGGGGCAAATGGGTATATGTACGTGAGCAATGGTATGAACAGCTCATATGATATGGGGACGACAGATTAGTCAATCGGGAGATGAACAGATGAGAATATTAATCGCCTGCAGTTGGGCGCTGCCTAATGCTGGTGGCGTGAACACTTATGTCAATCAACTGACCAAAGCATTACAACGCGCGGGGCATACCACTGATATCTTCTCCCCGACGCCGGACGGCCAGGGATTTCGGATCTCCAATAAAGACTTGTATATAGAAAGAGGAAGGCTGCAATCCTTGATCGCCGACCAGACACACCAGTATATGGATCAACATCTACCAGGAATTCATCCATGGATTAAGCAATCCGAGATCGATCGATACTGCTTGGAAGCCGCTATCATGTATTTCGGTTTGGCAGAATACGATCTGATTCATGCGCAGGACATCGTGAGCGCCCATGCCATGTCACGTGTTAAACCGCCACATACCCCCTTAGTAACGACAATTCACGGATGTCTCGCCAAGGAAGTGTTTGTTGAATGGACGGAAATGGGATTGCCCGAGCAAGATCAAAGCTCTCCCCTATGGCGCTATTGCTCCTTGCGCGAATATCTGGGTGCAACCGTTAGCGATGTGACCATTACTCCATCACAATGGCTCAAAGATATATTGGTTCAAGAATTTTCTGTTCCCGAACACCATGTTGTGGTTAGCCCTTACGGTATAGATGTGGATGAATTTCAACAAAACATGATGCGTGTAGCCACCATACCGAAACCTACCGCAAAAAAAGTGTTTATGTGTCCTGCACGCTTCGATGCTGTAAAAGGGCACATCTATCTGCTTCATGCTCTATCTAAGCTGAAAGAAGAACGCACAGATTGGGTTTGCTGGCTTGTTGGTGACGGATCACTCCGAGATAAATTAAAGCGAGCCGTGCAGGAACTTGGTCTCACGGACCACGTTACCTTTTTGGGAAATCGTGATGATATCCCGGAATTGTTACACCAAGCAGACCTCATTGTCCTCCCGAGCATCCAAGACAACCAGCCTTTCGCCATTATTGAAGCCCAAGTTGCTGGTAAACCGATTATCACTTCTAATGCCGGTGGCATTCCTGAAATGATAAAAAGTGCATCAAATGGATTTGTATTTCGCAGCGGAGATAGCGATCAGTTATATATTTTACTGCGATCTGCTTTAGAGAACCCCGCAATGTTCCTTTCCGTCGCAAATCAAGCCAGAGAACAAGGAGAAATATACTGGTCTTTACCTGCATTAACCTCCCGCCTACATGAGTTGTATGAGCTCGCACGCAGCAAGCATCTCGATCAAGGTAACGAAATTGCTCCAGATCATGATCTGCAAAATCAAAACACATCAGAAGGAGGAGATGGAAAATGGAGCAGTCAAAGAAGAAGGCGCCTATTACTCAGAAGAAAAAGAAAAGTACGCTTCCTGAAAAGAAGAAGACTGCTAAGAAAAAAACAGCCATAAAGCGAATCCGCCAAAAAAAACTTTATCAAAGACGGAAGCGCAAAAAATGGAGGTACATGCTAAGGAGCTTATCTATTAGAAACAAGAAAAAAAACAAGACTAAAGATGATCCACCGCTCACACTCGCTTCCATATTTTCATTACCGGGACTCCCTCCTTATGAAGAAGAAATTTGGAATCCAATTCTTAGATCACTTCAAGCTAATTCTATAGATTATAAAATTCCTGATATGAGCATCATCCAGCCGCTTAGCGGGGTGAGTTAGCAGCGATGCCAGGGAATCACCCTTGTCGAAACCGGCGCAGTCTTAACAAATAAGGGCTTACCGTTACCCAACGGCAGGCCCTTATTTGTTTGTGGTTATACATTTTGTTTAAAACATCAAGTCACTGTCCGTTTTAAAATTTAGATGTTGTTCAACATATCAATGAAATTTACGCTATACCTATACGGAGTAAATTCTGTCTTAACTAAGTGCTGAGCAGCATCCCTAATGCTTTCCCTCAGTCCAACATCTTGCATGAGGTTCAATCCCTCAATGACAGCCTGGTGAACATTTCCCAGATTATAGTTCTTTCCTGTAACATTATGCTTGATGGTGATCGTTACTCCATCGGAATTGGTTGCTAAAATAGGGCATCTGCAGCTCATCGCTTCCAATACCGATAGTGGCCCACCCTCCACTTTCGAAGTGGAGCACATAAATCCGCCCGAATCTCCAATCGAAGAATAATAGTACTGCATTTCTTGATTCGGGATATTAGCATGCATGGTTAGCCGGGGGCCCAGCTGCAAGTCGTCCACAACTTTTAAAAACTGCTGGCGTTGATCGGGGTCACCAAGATTGGGATCCTCAAACATCCACAGCTGCAAATCGGGCACAAAATGCGTTAGTTGATGGCCGATATACAAAAATTCCCGCCAGTTTTTATTATCGTCTATCCTTCCCAGCCAGGCGATGACCGGGTAGGAAAGCTTGGTCGTTTGGCGATAGGTAAACGTCTCCGAATTAATACTGTTAGGAATGATATAACAGGGGATGTGCGGAAACAGTTCCTGGAATAAAGCAGTGATATGCGGTGTGCTGGGGTTCATTAAGGCGGATGCGTAAGCATTCACATAGGGAACGGCCTCGGTCAGCTTGCTTCGGGCTACCTCTTGTGGCCCGTAACCCTGAATTTCAAGCACCAGCTTGCCGGTATATCCAAGTTGGCGGAACCGGGGGAAGCTCTCATGATCTGTCGTAACTACGATCACGTCATAACCGCCCGCATCCAGTATTTGTTTGATTTCCGCGTCATCATTGGTAATATAGATCGGAAAATCCGCCCTGTTCTGCATGCCCGCCCCCCAGAAATAATACAAACAGGAAGCCTCGATTCCATGATTCCTCAGTTCATGGCAGCGCAAACGATTGATCGTATCCATCCCGCCGCTCGGCACGTAAAATACAAATAAGACCTTCATTGACTCCTCCTCCCGTCCTGCAGCCATTTAGTTTTCTCTCATCGTGTCCTCCTGTGTGTACTCAGCAATCAACATGCCCTGATTCTTTATCTTGAAAACGACACCCGTATGCGCCAGGTTATTGATGTTGGTAACAAGTACTAGCTCAAACGGTGAATAGTTAGTCATAATATCGTGAACACCAACCCACTCATCCGCCCCCGCATGGATCAGGCCGATATAAAATAGTCCCTCAATGCCATACCCGTGGATCAGCATTTCAAAGGGAACTTCCCCGGAATTGTTTATCTCCAAATCAACAGATTGAATACAGCGGCTGTTTATGGGCCCGTCGGCATTCGACACCAGTCGCAATATGGACATATTTATTCCCCCTGTGATTTATTTGGACGTTTTTGCCATATGAGGTACCGCCCTGGGGACGGTACGTGGGATAGATTATCGCTCTCCTATATCAAAGGGGCGGTCTAATTGCAGAACAGGGATATCCGGCAGCTTGTAATCCTTCGGGAGATTCGCAAAAATCTGATTCCAGACCAAATAATCTACCTTTATTTCCAAATGGGAAGACTGGACCGTGAAAATACGGTTATATAAATCACCTATGACCTTAAAAGGTTCTTCAGACATAAGCCTCTCAATCCTTTCCTGGGCTCTTGATTCAAGCCTAGCCAATAACCTGACGATACAGTTCCAACAGCCGCCCAACCATCCGATCCAAGGACCAGTGCTCCTCTCCCCAGGCGGAAGCATTGCGGCCGAGTTGTTTGCGTAACTTCTCATCCTCCAGAAGCTGATGCAAATGCTGCGTCAAGGATACCGGATCTTTTATCGGCGAAACAAGACCCGTCCGGCCATGTTCAACCATCTCCGGCAGGCCGCCGGCATTCGATACGCACGCAGGGAGCCCGGCAATCTGTGCTTCCATGACCGAGAACGGCTGATTGTCCTGGATGCAGGAGTGCACGAATATATCCGACTGCATGAGAAGAGCTGGGATGTCATGGCGTTCGCCTAGGAACAAAACGTCATTGCTCAAGGCCAACCCGTCAACCTGCCGCTGCAGTTCTTCCATCTTCTCCCCGTTCCCGACGATCCAGCATACCCAATCCTGCCGAATATATTTCAGCATGCCAAGCGCCGATATAAGCACATCGATTCCTTTGACAAAAGACAATCGGGCCGGGAAGATGATCACCTTTTTATCCACAGGGCGCTGCATGTTGGTTCCAGCCTGGGCCTTCCTCCAAAAATCGAGGGTATCCAAACCGTACTGGAATACGCAAACTCTGTTCTCAGGGACCCCGAAATCACGTATCAGTTCGTTTTTCTGCCAATGGGTTGACGTAATCGTAACGGCACCGGAGGTAGCCCCATAGTACTCGATAGACTTCAGATACTTCCATGCAGGCGATCCCTCTGTGATGCCAAGGTGAGGATTCAATCGAAAATGATTGTGGAGCTCCCCGGAAACCGAGCCGTGTACCTGCGCTACCAGGGGCACGTGAGCCGGCTTCACGCGGCTGATCGCTCTAGCCGCAAAAATATCTTGGGTGTGTATAATATCATATTGATCAAGACCGAAGTATGCGGCGGAAAGTTCCAAATGATATCGGTCCTCTTCGTAGAAATAAATGATCCGATCAGCATGCAGCTGAGGTGCATATTCCTGTGCCAGCTTGGCGGACAGAAACGGGCGAATTCGGTCCTTGGGGAGCTCCCGGCCGCGGTTTACGATGTGGAATTTAGAATAATCCGGGCTGTTTCCAAAAAGATCCACCTGATGTCCCATCGCTTCTAGCCTCTGTTGGAGTTGTGTCATATACTTCCATACTCCGCCAACATGGGGAATCAGCCAGTAGGTTGCCAGTAAAATCTTCATCTCTTCTCCTTCCTATGAGTCCGGTGGGATACTGGATTCACCGATCTCACTTCTGTGCCGTCAGCTTATATCAAATTGATGAAAGAAAGCACCAAAACCAAGGGTTCCGGTGCTTTCAGTGAATCTGGCGAAGATCACCGGGCAGACTGCCTATTACTCCATCATGGCTGAGATTCGGCCAATCGCGTAACTGACCTTCTGCCAAGTGACCGCACTCTCCCGTTTAATGACTTCCTGATGCCGCAGGGTTCCCATCGCCTCATGCCAGCGGTAGCCGACCAGCGCTTCGTTTAAGTAATGAAACGAAAAGCCGGCTTGAATCGCCCTGCCCCACATCTCCAGGTCATGCGTGTATGGAAGGGACTCATCGAACAGCCCGATGTAACAAAATAATTCTTTTCTCATCATGACCGTGCACCCGTTAACTGGGTTGGCATGGCTCAGAAAGTACCGGTAGAAATCAATCATCCGTTCATATGATACGCCCGCATGGTACTTCACAACTTGACTGTTCTTGTCGATATTATTGAAATTGGTATGGGAGATCCACGCATTCCTCTCCAGCATGAATAACACCTGGTTATTGATTTTGTCCCTGTAAAACAAATCGTCTGAGCTCAGCCACGCGATATATTCTCCCGACGCATGGCGGATTCCGTGGTTGAGTGCACTGGCAGTGCCTCCGTTAGCTTTTCCCAGATAATGAATGTAGGGCCTGTAAGGTGCCAATCGTTCGGCATGCTGTGTCGATCCGTCATCGACCACAATGATCTCTATGGGGCTGTAGGACTGCGACAGGGCGCTTTCAACCGCCTGCCCTACATATGGATCGTTGTAAAAAGGAATGACGATCGTGACTAAAGGTCTCATTTGGAATCACCTCCACAGGTACGAAAGTATTCGAGAACATCGGTAAGGGATGTGCGGAGAGGAATGGAAGGTTCCCAGTCCAGTCCCTTCATCCTGGGGGCCGTATTCTTTGGATTCCCCTGGCTGGAATTCTCTCCTTCGCCCCACTCGATAGGGAATGGCTTCTCAAAAATGTCCATATAAAGATCTGTAATTTCGCCGAGTGTATATTCTTTTCCTGACCGGACGGAGTAGATCTCTCCGGGGAGTCCTTGCTCCAGCAAAATCTTATAAGCTATAACCGCATCACGGACGTCTAAAAAGTCTCTGCGTATGATGCGTGAGGGAATGTGAAAAGCTTCATCCGTTTCCCCCCGTTCCCAGGCTGAGATATGCTGCCCCAGCAAACTGCAGAAGCCTCTCGACGGACCCGGGCCTATAAGATTAGACGGCTCTGCCAGAATGATAGCCTGGCCGAACAGCTCTTTCCATGATAGGGCCGCTGCCTTCTGCAAACTTTTGCTCAGGCCGTAGGGGTGAGGCGGCCTAAACGGCGGATACAGAGGAAAAACCAGCATTGAACCGGTGATCAATATCCGACAGAAAGGATAAGGACGGAGGGCATTCAGGAGATAGAGCGTTGGGAGCACGTTGGTTTCCATATAGAGCACCGGTTCCGTCCAAGACTCGGGCACCGAGTTCTTGCCGGCCAGATGCAGGACATAATCCGGAGCAATGGTCCCGACAAGCTCTTCAATGCCCTTCTTGTCAAGGAGATCGCATGTATAGTATTGGACGCCCTCAACCTTATCGTCTTCGCTGATATGACGAACCATAGCGGCAACCTGCATACCCTCCCCGGCAAAATACCGGCAGGCATGGCTGCCGGTAAACCCCGAAGCACCGGTGATTAGAATGATGCGCTGTAGGGAGTCGTTTCTCGCATCCATTGTTTCAGCTCCTTCAGCATGTCTCGATAAGGCGGAACCTTGTAAGTCCAGTCGCCTCGAGTCGAAACCAGCGTCCGGTCCTGAACGGGGGTATGACCCGCAACCACGGTCACATCCTCCAGGTTCCAAATCTCTTGGAACAAGAGAAGAAGATCGTGCTTGCTGATCGGTTCCGGATGAGCCAGATGAATCAGCCCAGATAATGATGGCGTAAATAATGCAGTATCGATCGCTTTTGCCAGTTCCAGCGTGGTTACCCCGTTCCAGAACACGTTGCAGTACCCTGTCACGGTTCCCCGCTGGTGCATGAACCAGTGCATCAGCCCGATTCCGTGCGAGCGGATCTCCGGGCCGATGATGGAGGTACGGATCGTCAAATGTCCCGGGGCTTGGACTTCCCCCAGCGCTTTGGTCATTGCGTAGACGCTCGTTCCATCGGGTACGTCGCTCTCCCGGTAACCTCCGCGCGTTCCTTCGAACACGCAGTCGGTGCTGATATGAATCAATCTGGCCCCGACCGAATCCGCCGCCCGGCGGAGACGATGCGGCAGAAAGCCGTTGATATGGTAGGCATTGATTTTGTCCTCTTCCGCAAAATGGTTGAGTACGCCGATGGCATTGATGATGCAATCGGGTCTCACGATCTCGACCAATTTATCCACTGTCCCGATATCGGAAGCATCCATGATTAGTCCACCGCTGTTGCGGGGATCCCGGGTCGTGTAGAAGACCTGGTGCTTGCTTTGCAGCTTGAAATAATCGACCAGCATATGGCCTGCCATCCCGCTTGCTCCCAGGATCAACAGCTTCATTATAAGAACCCCCCGCGCTCCAAAATATTGCGGATTTCCTCTTTGCTCATCAGGTGGGTGTTTGAAGAGAAGCTGCTGAACGAGACCGGCTGGCAGTGACTGTACCGATATTTCAGGCCAGGTATGTTGAGTGTCGGCAAAATGACCAGATATTCTTCGTCAAACACGACGGTCGAAAGACTCTCATAGTCGCTCATCAAAATTTCATGAATTTTTTCACCCGGACGAACGCCGGATTCAACAATTTGAACATCCTCCCGTCCGGAAGCCTCGATCAACACCTCCGCCAAATCTACGATCCGGCAGGCCGGCATCATCATGACGAAAATTTCGCCGCCGACGCTTTCTTCCGCCGCTTTGAACAGCACGGCGATCGCATCGCGAAGCGTTAAGAAGAAACGTGTCATTTTCATGTCGGTGATTGACACATAGCCCTTATTACGTATCTGTTCTTTGAACACATGCACGACGCTGCCGTTGGTTCCAAGCACATTGCCCCCACGCACGGTGACGAATCGGGTATCGGTGTGAAGCAGATTCGCGTATACGATCAATTTCTCCCCGATGGCCTTCGTCATCCCATAAAAGTTGGAGGGATTTGCAGCCTTGTCAGTCGAAATATAGAACACTTTCTTAACTTTATTTTCAATTGCGGCCTCGATGACGTTCTGTGTGCCGATCACGTTCGTTTTCAGTGCTTCATAAGGCTGATCCTCGCATACCGGAACATGCTTAAGGGCCGCCAGATGAAACACGTAATCGATATTTTGGCATGCCGCCATCAAAGCTTCTTTGTCACGAATGTCTCCGATCCGGAAATGCAGCCGGTCATTTTCGAATTCCCGGCTCATGGCGACTTGAGAGGATTCATTCCGCGAGAAAACCACCACTTCCTTTGGAATGAGCGGCAGCAATTGGGCAATTAACTCATAGCCCCATGATCCGGTGCCACCGGTCACCAATATACGCTGATTTTCAAACATGCACATTCCCTCCAAGCAGAAATTTGACAACCTTATCCGATACATCTTCGGCCAGGTATCCCTGGGGACACTGCCACATCGTGTTCAACTCAAGCATCAGGGCAGCTGAATCGGCAATCCGCTTCGCATCGACGCCTGATACGATGTTGCTCCCGCAATCCACCGTTTCCGGCCGCTCCGTCGTTCGCCTCATCGTGACAGTCGGTACCTGCATAATGCAGCACTCTTCCTGCACGGTTCCGCTGTCCGTTAGTGCACAGCAGGCAGATCGCTCCAATTGGACAAAGTCGAAAAATCCAAAGGGTTCATGAAATTCCACCAGAGGGTTCATGGAAAATCCGGAGTGCTCGGCAATCCGTGAAGCGGTCCGGGGATGAATGCTGCAGATGATACGACGGCCGTGATTTTCAGCGATCAGGTTGAGCCCCTGCATAATCTGCTCCAGATGCTCTGGCCGGTCCACATTCTCCGCACGGTGCGCGGTGACAAGAAAATACTCCTTCGGCTTAAGACCCAGGGTTTTCAGAATATTGCTGCTCCGGGTCTGGGGTTCGTAATACTTCATTACTTCATAAATGGGGTTTCCTGTAAGAACGATCCGATTGCTCGGAAAACCCTCGGCAATCAAATGCTTCTTGCTCTGTTCTGTATACGGCATATTAATAGAAGAAATCGTATCGATGATACGCCGGTTCTTCTCCTCCGGAACGTTCAGGTCGAAGCAGCGGTTTCCGGCCTCCATGTGTACCACGGGATATCCGAGCCTTTCGGCCAAAATCGCGCAAAGAGCGCTGTTGGTGTCCCCAAGAAGCAAAATTTTGTCGGGCTGCTCCCGCTTCAGGATTTCTTCCATTTGGGAGAACATCGCCGACAGCTGCATTCCCAGGGAAGCTGCCGAGTCCTGCAGCACGTAATCGGGCTTTCGCAATCCCAGTTGGCTAAAAAAGATCCCGCTCAGCCTTTCTGCAAAATTCTGTCCGGTATGCACCAGCACGTGGCGCTCCGCATACCGGTCCAGCTTCGGAAGAACGAGACTGAGGCGGATGATTTCTGGCCTTGTACCCAAAATGGTCATAATTCTCATATCTTCCGTCTCCTAATCTATCGTTTCGCTGCCCTCCGTCGCCCGACGGATTTACGCTTCTTGCTCCTCGATCTTCGGAAGGTTTTTCCTCGCGCGGATCTTCGTGGCCTTTTCGCGAGCTTCTTCAACTTCCTTTTGCGGGTAATCCGTATATAATAGAATCTTCTTCGACTGGACCTCCGCACTTTGCGGGGGGCCTGTGCCTTGTCAACCGGGGGCTCCGCTTGTACCTGGGGTCCCTCCACCAGGAGGGGGGCTCGGTTTCCGGCTGTCAGCCAATGAGGATGGTATTCGCGCCATTGACTGATGATTTGATCCAGCCTCCATTGGTAGGCTTCAATTCCGTACAACGCCCTCGCCGCCGCTTCATTGTGTATGCCGATATTCTTCAAGGCATCCGGATCACTCAGCAGCATGGCAACCTTATCGGCGAGCCCTTGGGCGTCCCCGACGGGTACCGCCAAATGTCCATTGCCTGTACTTTCCATCAGCTCACCGAGCCCCCCGGATGCAAAGGCCACAACCGGTTTTCCGCACAACATGCCTTCCAGCGCGGTCATGCCAAAACCCTCGGACACCATGCTCGGTACGACCAGAATGTCCATCGCGCTGTAAACCGACTGAACCGATTCCACGAACGGGATAAATTGGAATCTTGATCTATAACCCGAAAATCTGACATCCGCCAAACAGGCATCGTAATAACGGTGATCCGCAGCCCGGCCGATGATCACAAAACGGCAATCGGGATGGCCCGGGCATAGTGACAACGCCATACGAATAAACTCTCTAAGGCCCTTTTCCGGATGAATAAAAGCGGAAATGTAGCCGATGCACTTATGTTCCTCTTTTAGCCCGATCCCCTTTCGTTCGCTCTGCCTTACGAGATTACCAAAGGAGTGAAGCCGCTCGCTGTCCGTCGATGGAGGGAGCAGGCTGATCGGACTGCTAATTCGCCCGTAAAACACACGGGCGGCAGACTCCGAAATCGCAATGATCCAATCGCTGTAATTGTCTACAATGGTTAGCACTTCCGACGTGAATTCGTTCTCCTGAATCACCTCCGTCACTTTCCAAATGACGGGGATTCCCAGCTGTTTAGCGGCGAACGCGGGCAGCGCGTTGACGATCGTGTTCGTCAGCACCAAATCAGGCGCGGTCTCTCCGATGAGCCTGACGACAGAAGCATAATCGGGATGGCTGCGTAGCTCATCGGCATTCAGCGGCAGCCGGGAATCCGGAGTATACATCCCGTATAGCAAGGGAAAGGTCTGAATCATGACCACCGTTCCCTGCTTTCGGGCGTGGTCTGTCAGCTTACCTTCACCTGGAGCCACCAAGATGCAATTGAAATAAGACGCCATGCATCGGCAGAACAGGAGCAGCAGCTTCTCGGCTCCTGTAATGCTTTTGGTGTTGCTGACATGCGAGAACAGCATCAATTTGGGTTTAGTCATATCCATGTTTTAGGCCCACCTGCAAAAATCCGTACAGGGGTGCGAATCACACCTCCTTTCACCCAGATAATACAAGATATGAGAGGCGACACTTGCCGGCACTGACACATGCTACCCGTCATTCGTACAAAAAAGCCTCCAAACGTATAGAGACTACGGGTAAATGATCGTGAGCATCTCGTTCAGGCGTTTGCCGTACGTATGGTCTCTGAACGTTCTCTCCAAGGCATTCAAGGCGATCTGTCTGCGTTCTTCCTCGTGGGCAAGATAGTATTCAATTTTGTACAATAACTCCTCCGGTGAACTGTAAGTTTCGATCTCCACGCCAGGCGTATAAAATTTGGCCAGGTCGCTCCGGCTGTCGCTTAGCTGAAGCGTCGCGCAGGCGGCAATTTCAAAGGTGCGGGGGTTGGGGGAAGCTGCGGGAATTTTAATAGCGTTGTTGTTGACGGTATCGTCTTCATGGGATCGGTGCAGATTGATGACGATCTTGGAACCGTTATAAGCCTCCGCGGTCTCGGCCGGGCCCATCCATTTGTTGAGCTCGATGCGGTCCTGATAGGCTGTATATTGAGGCAGACGGTCCCACCAGATCCCGTTGAATACGGTATTATGCTGCATAAGCCGGTCGATGATCGGATCAAAAAAGCCGATGCGGTTCCAGTACGCCGAGCCGATAAAGCTGACATCCCGGCGAAGCGGAGATATATTCCTGGATGGCCGGTAGTATTCGGTGTGTGCAGCAAAAGGCAAATGATAGACATGCGTGCATCCCAACTGCTGATAGAAAGGTACGCAGTTGGACTCCAACGTGAAGATGTAGTCGTAATGTTTGACGTTCTCCGTCGTCATGTCGGTATAGTAGGGATCGTCCGTAAGCCAGACGGCCGTACGGATTCCAAGCTGCCGAATGATATCCATCATTTCGTTGTTTACGAACATGCCGTCCAAAGCGAGCACCAGATCTGGAGCCGCCTGCAAAACTGCTTCGACGGTGATCTGCCCCGGTTCGATAATAACCACCTCGGCGACCATCGTCCGGAGCGTGGAAGAGATGGCCTCGTCCAGCGGCGAATACGGGTACCCCTTGCCCGAAGCGATATACAAGACGCGAATTTGACGGAACGGGACGGATTCAGGCGGCCGGCTGGCGATCACGTCCGCACGGCCTCGCAAATAACCTTCGTCATATCCGCGGCGATAGCCGTCCTGTCGTCCCCTGGCTCTCGCTTGGGCGGAATCGTAACTCAGGGTCAGCTCAGGGACCCTTGAGGGCCATTTAACCTTCGACATATCGACACTCCCTTGTTTGATATTGTCCGGTGTCAGAACTGTTCCAGAAACGTTCTCATCCGGGAAATAAACGTATGCTCCTGCCGAGTCGTGTACAGCCCGCGGGCCGCCATGATTCTCCGCTCCTCTTCATGCTCCAGGTAATAGATGATCTTGTTTTTAAGTTCCTCAGTGGATGTATAGGTTTCGATGTCATAGCCTGGTCTGTAATAATTGGTGAGATCTTCGCGGATATCTGTGATCTGCATCGCTCCGCAAGCACTGATTTCATAGGTCCTGGGGTTGATCGATTTGCCGCTGATCCGATGACTGTTGCGGTTGTCCTGCCCCCATTCGTCGGGACGATGGATATTGATGACCACTTTCGCCCCATTGTAATAGCGGACTGTTTCCTCCGGCGGAATGAACCCAAGCTGTACCGAGCGGCCCAGCAAATCCTGCCGGGACAAGCGCTCCCAGAACCCCCCGGCAATCAACACTTTTTTATCCTTCAGAAACGGTGCCATTTCGTCAAAAATAGCGACACGGTTCCAAAAGGCATTGCCTATAAAGCAAATGTCGTACAGGTGCTCCGGTCCGCAGCGCAGAGGCTTGAACATGTCAGCGTTCACGGCCAGCGGCAAATAGTGGACTCTTTTGACCCCAAGAGCACTGTAAAAAGGTACGCATCCCAGCTCGTGGGTAAACACGACGTCGTACGCGGTGCATGCGGCCGCGGTATCCTCGCTAAAATAGGGATCATCGACAAACCAGACGGCCGTCTTGATCCCCATCGCGCGAACCCGCCGGATATCCTCCAAATGATTTTCGGGAAATACATGCAGTCCGTTCAATACGAGGATGAGATGAGGACGCTCCTTTTGAGCAAGCTCCAGCATCTTTGGAGCCTCTACGACGATACATTCTCTGACCAGGCTGCTAAGCGCGGCAGATATACCCTGATCAATGGCATGAAAGCCCTGCGGAATATAAAATACTTTCATGTCCCGGAAATAAGGCTCCGGAGCGGGTATCCGTTCCATGACAGCCTGACAGACACCAAGGCGCAAGCCGTCCTCGTAGCCCTGCAGGTAACTGGCGCTTGCCGCCGTTTCAGCCACATTTTCCACAGTCTTCACCCTGTCTGTCTTGAATTGTGAAAGAACAATATAAATATATGCGGAAGAGGCAATTGCATCATGGACGACTGCCTTCGCGCGGATAAATTGGCGGATGCCCTGCCGAAAAACGGCAAAAAGCCTTTCGCCCCATGGCTGTCCCATGGAGCGAAAGGCTTGACTGTGTCCCGTTCCCTCACGTTATTACTTGGATTGGTAGGCTAGCAGATGACCATCTTCATAGCCTTTGGCAAAACCCGCGTTAAACCCTTCATTGTAAGCTTCGTCAAATCCTTGGCTGTACGCCGAGTCCGGACTGGTATGAGGCTCTACACCTTGAGCCACAGGCACAGGCAGCACCGGCTTTACGACCCGTTTCCGTTTTCTGCGAATGCTTTTGATCCGATGCTTTCTTTTTTTGGGTAGCAGGTGCTTACGCCGCTTTTTCAACTTGATGACTCGCGCCTTACGGCTAAGCAGCAGGCGCTTCACGGATTTTGGCCTCCGATGACGTTTTTTCTTCGTTATCATCCGTTAATCCTCCTGTAATTCTCGGGTGACTGCGAAATGGGCGGATAGAGATGCGTTTAACCAGGGCGGCGCGGAATTCCCGCTTCGGGGCTGGCACAGGCTGATGCCCGTGAGCATCCGGCATAATGCGTCTTGATGCTGCGTCAGGAGCCGGATATTTTCAAGAAGTGCCCGGGCAGAGAGGTCCGACTCGGAAGAAATGTCGGCGATGCTCCCGAGAATCCGGGCCAGCGCCTTTTGGCTGAGCGCGATGGATTGAATCAGCTCCAGCTTCGTTTCTTGCTCACGAAGGAGCAAACTCATTTGCCCATGTCTCCGAGGCCGCCGTAATCACCGCCGCCAAACATGCCTTCACCACCACCACCGCCGCCGCCGTACTCTTCTTCTTCCTGTACGAGCAATGCTTTCAAGTTGCTGCACAATCCATTCTCCATCTTCGTGAGCCCCTCCAAAAGCTCCACGATCTGACCGTGAATCTGCAGAGGCTCGCTCAGTTGATTTTCATGGCTTGCAAACGCATCCGAGTTCAAATGATTCAGCGTCCAGTTCCGCATTTTTTCGGCTTCGACCGCTTTGGCTTCCAGAATCATGGCGATGTTCCACTGGATTTTGGAGGCGGCGTCCAGCATATGCAAAAAGGCCTGTTCTCTGCTCATATCCAGCACTCCCTTACGTTTCTCCCGAAATTATTCCTCTTCATTGCTGCCCATCTCTTTCACCACATGATTCAACGTTTCCGCCAGCGCTTCCTGCAGGTCAGCAATGCTGCTAAGGTAAGAAATAATGCTCTTGTTGATCTGGCTGGAATTTTCAATCAACCCGCTCACACCGTCAAATTCCGGATGTTCATCGGGCAAATCATGAATAATCTGGGCCATCCGGACCGCCACTTGGCGCTCGGCATCCAGAACCCTGGCCATTTGCTGCTTGGAATGTGACATATGGGTGAGCATTTCGTCAATTTTGCTCTGCATTCCGGTCCCTCCCTGGTGATAGGTCACGCCTTCTGCGAATAGGCGGTCCGCCTGATCCGCATCTGCCTGCTATATCCTATGCCGCCATCCTGAAGTCAGTTACGCGATTGGGGGCAGCATACGTTTTTTTCTCATCTTTTTTTAGAAAACCGTCAAAGCACGGGATTATCCAGGTGTGGGGGGGCGATGATCAGATCCCCTTCCGGCACAGAATTTAACCGCTCGAGCGGCCACACCGATCGTTTTCTCAACGCCATATGCCATCGTTCCAGGGTATGCAGCGATGCAAACGGCCTCATCGTTCCGCGGGACCATTGGTACACCCGTCCACCGGGGCCCTCCACCAGCTGACCGGCGCCGGCCTCCCCGGCCGATAAGGACTCATCCATTGCTGCCGAATCCAGCATTTCCCGGATCTGCTCGCTTGTCAGAGAATACTCACCGTCTGGAATTTGCCGGATATCTAACCTTGACAGCAGTACGGCTTCTGCACCCACTTGTTCCGCCCCGCCGCTAAGGGCGTACTTGCGCCCGTTCAGCAGAAAATACACAAGGCCAGACTGGTCCCGTACCAGTACATGTGACGGGTAAAAATCATGCCCGCTTCGCAATCCGGGAAACCGAGCCAGCGCGCCTTCCTTCATGTTTGTCACCCAAGCGTAAGGATTATCCCACTTATTCGTGTAATACAACTCGTTATGATGATGGACCGACTCAAACTGCTGGCCCAACTGTTTCATGCTTACGCTTCCGAAATGGTGGATAAACGAATCCCCGGCAATAAACAATTTCCGGCCGGTCAGCCGGAGCCGGATGATCCAGTCGTCGTCTTCATAGTTGCCGATCCGGTACCCCTCATCCAAATAACCGATGCGGTGCAGAACATCTCTGTGGAGCAGCAGGCAAAAGCCGACCAATCGGTCGGCTTCACGCCACTTCCCTTCGTCCGGCACATTATGACCGGCTGCAAATTCCCACATCTCCTTCACATCTTCGTAAGGAACCGGAATTTGCTGTTCGCCGCTAATATAGTTCGTCACAGGCCCCACGGCACCGATCTGAGGGTCGCTGTCCAGGCAGCGGAGCATGTGGGTCAGCCAATTCGGCGTGACGAGAATATCATTGTTCAGGATGACAACCGTTTCTCCCTTGGCCATCATGATGCCGTAATTGACGCCGCCGGCAAATCCGCGGTTCTGCTCCAGCCTTGCAAACCTGATTTTCCCGCCAAACGGCTTGAGGCAGGAGGCAATATCGTCCGTAGACGCATTGTCAACGACAATAATCTCATGCGGTTCCGGCGTATGGGCCTCAATGCTCCCTAAACACTGGATCAGATATTCGGCCTGGTTATAGGTCGGAATGATGATGCTGGTGCCTTGAAACGGAATATGGAATGTGTCCCTTCCCTTTACCAGCCCTTCCGTGTACCCGCGTTCGTAACCCTCGTTATATCGGTCGCTTCCAGAGGATGAGGGAGGAGACTGCCGGATTGGCCGGCGGCCCCTTGCACTCCTGAACCGCTTTTTCATTTCAATCCCTCCCCGTTTTGCACACATGATATTTCTCTCCGCTATACACCTTACTATCTGGCATAAGGAATCTCACCGGAAACGAGCTTATCCGCCAAATGTCCAAAATCCAGCGCAACTTTGCCCAGCTGGCTCGCGATACGCTCGCAGATCACGACCGCGGGAATGCCGCTAGCCACGAGAGCCAGGTCAAATTCGCATATGGCCGCCTCCTGCATCACCCTTGGAATGTCCGAAAATCCCCGCACCGGGCTGATTACACCGGCTATGGTCAGCGAAGCCGAAGCCAGCAGCGTATTCGCAAGCTCGGGAGCCCGGTTTCCGATCAGAAGCAGCCGTTTCCCCGGGAGAAGCTGCTGCAGCAGACCATGCTCATGCAGCGCATAATTCATCGTGGATGTCGTCAGTGTCAGACTGCGGTAAGATAGCCCGTAATACCGGAGCACCGGGAACAAAAGGCCCTGGAACGTCGGCAGACGGGAATGCGGAATGCCGATGATCCCGGCCATGCGGAGCGAATCGGCCAGCATATCTCGTGCCTGCGGATCAGGCAGCTGCATTCCTGCTGTCGAGAGAAAGCGCCCCTTTTGTCGTACTTCCTCCAGCGGAAGCACGGTGTCATGGGCCAGGGCCAGCAATTCTCCGTCTCCCAGTCGGACAACCGACAGGGGCTGGCCAACGGCCAAGGCATGCGCCATGCGGCCATGGACCTCTTCGGGGCGCAATAGCTGGAGCCAATGTTCTCGGTATGCCGATATTCCCGCGGCGATTACCTCATTGGCACCTATATCCGGCAGTACCGTATACGGTGGAAGCTGGGAGGCGACTGTCTCCTCCACCCCTTCTGCATATCCGGCCTGGTAAGCAGCGTCCTGCACCTTTTGGATATCGATCGAGGGCTCCGTACTGGATTCACTGGGCCTCTCTTGGGGAAGAGGATGCACCGCGAGGGGAGTAAGCCCCGGCAGGTTCGGATGCTTTATACCATTTCCCCGCTGGCCGTACTTGTGCTTTCTTTTCTCCTTTCGGTTCAGGGGAGCATGCCGCCGACGGAGTATTAAACGTCGCTTGGCCAATTTGACACGAAGAGCCCTCTTCCATGGAGGAATGAAGGCTCTGTTTCGGATCCGAGGGCGGCTCATGGGAGAATTCCCTTCATTTTTTTGCCTGCTTCTTGCAGAGATTCAAAGGTTCCCGCGTCGCCCCACCAATGCTGCAGGATATCGTACTCCAGCCGCCCGTCTGCCGCATAGACGTTGTTGACGTCGGTTATTTCGAGTTCTCCCCGGTCCGATGGACGGATCCCGGAAATGATATCGAACACGGAAGTGTCATACATATAAAAACCGGTGACGCTGTAAGAAGATTTAGGCTTCGCTGGCTTTTCTTCAATCCGGCTGATGAGCTCCGGGCGCGCCCGGTCAAACACCGGGACACCATACCTTCTGGCATCCTGAACCTGTTTCAGGAGAACCCGCGCCGTCCCGGCAGGCTGCTGCGCAAATTTATTTACATACGTGCTCAAATCATCCATAAACAGATTATCTCCAAGCAGAACGACGAATTTTTCGTCCTTCATAATAAAGCTTCTTCCTCGATCCAGTGCCTCGGCGATTCCTCCCGCAGACTCCTGAATCCGGTAGGTTAGCTGCACACCAAAATCCTGACCGCTTCCCAAAAATTCCGTATACAAACCTGCGGACTGTTTGCCCATGACAATAAGAATTTCCTTGATTCCTGCCTGACGCAATCTGTCGATGCCGTATACGATCATGGGATACTTTCCGACAGGTAGCAAATGCTTGTTGATCAGCCGGGTCAGCGGATACAATCGGGTACCTGTCCCGCCCGCCAAGATAATACCTCTCACTGCACCACTCCTCCTTCAGATTTGCTGCCTGCTTACTCTATAAACTGGCGGGGATCAATCTGCCACTTCTCTATAAACAAGCGGTGATTCCGGTCAATCAGCTGTTGAATCTGTTCGGAGGATGCCTGTTTAAAGCTGGCGCTGCCCTGATGGTGAACGAGCGCATCCCCGCAAATCAGCAGATGAAAGCCGGCCAACCGAGCCCTGTAGCAGTAATCGTCATCCTCATAATGACCTGGTGAGAATGCTTCATCCAGAAATCCGATCCTGTTCAACACTTCCCGTTTTATAAGCAGACACATGCCGATAACCCGGTTCACTTCCACCCAGCGGGACGGATCTGGCTGATTGTTTCGGGCAGCTGTCAGCTGGAATTCTTCTGTATTGTTAAAAGAAACATCCACCTTTTGTCTACCCGAGGCTGCATTGGTAACAGGCCCGACCAAGCCGACATCCGGCCGGCTGTGCAGGGCGGCGAGCATATTGGATAACCAGTTCGTCGTAACCGTCACATCGTTGTTGAGCAGGAGCAGATCGTCCCCTCCGGCCGCCGCCAGACCGATGTTGCAGGCGACTGGAAACCCGCGGTTCACCGGAAGGGAGATAAATGGAATTCCCTCCTTGATGCAGTAGCCGTCGGTACCGTCAGTCGAGGCGTTGTCGACAACGATGATTTCGTACGGCGTATCGGTGTATTTGCGGATCGCCTCGATGCAAGGGACAAGCAGATGCAGGCCGTTATGCGTGGGGATGATAATGCTCGTCATTCGCTGATTCAGACTCATCAGGCATTCCTCCGCAAGGCGACTTCCGTCCGGGAGACTGTAGAAGACTGGGGCATCCAGCCGGCATCAATCAGCGCATGGAACGCTTCCGCATGGTCACCGATAATCAGGTCTGCCACCGCATTGCCGGTGCCCGTATTCCCGGGACGCTTCCGGTTTGCGCTGATCACGTCAACCGGCTGCACCAGCGCGAAGCGGTGCCCCTTCGCAAGGGCCAGGGCTTGGGCCTTGGGGGGAACCATCAACTGCTCGCTGCCGATATCATCAATCAAACGTCTTGCCAGTGCATGTGGAACGGCCGTTAGCGAATTTGCCCCCAGTTCCGGGTGCCCTAGCACCGTATTTAAAAAGCTTTTGCACCGCGTTACCTCATCCTGATGCATATATGGCGGCAAATACGGATTCAGGTCATTCAGCGCAGCGTCTATCCCTTCATCCACCTTATATATAAAAGGAGCCAGTTCCTCGGCGGAGATCACGACATCCCCGTCCGTAAACAACACGATATCCGCCGAGGTCATGGCGGCCCCCATGCTCCGGCCCACGTCATGTCCGAGCCGGCCCGGAACATGGAGGATGCTGGCGATCCGGTGATTGCGTGCAGCCGAGTAGCTTTGATCCCGGCAGCCGTTCAGTACGACGATTACTTCCTGGAGCGGCAGCCGTTCCAATTGCTGAAGCACCTTGCCCAGCGTATCCTGTTCATTGCTGGCACAGACGACGGCTGCGGCCGTCCTTGCCAGCGGCAGCGGAATACGGTTGTCCTTTCGCCCGGAACCTTTAGCATAACCGTCGGCGTAGCTTTTTGACAGCCGGAGCATCGTACGAATACCCGGACGCTTCTTCACATATGCCGCGCACCAATCGGAAAACGCCCGCTGAAGCGGCGATTCATAGAGGAGAACATCCCCTTCTCCTTCTTCGGCGTCGGCTTTGCCTCCTGCAAGGAGTCCTGCCTGATAAGCGGCATCCGCCAGCTTGCCTTCCCCCGCCCGGTAGATTGACGGTAGGGCCGCACGGCTCCGCTTCGGAATGGTGCGCCTTTCCTGCCGCCGCTTCCTCCCGGCCCAGTTTATTCGAGACCGAGCCGTTACACTTCTTCTTGTTCTTCTTCTCATCAGGCTCACCTTCTCACCCGCTTTCGTTCCCGTCCCAGATCGCTTCGAAGCCCCCTCGGATCCGTTACCGACAAATACCACTTCACTGCCTGAATATGATCCGCAAGAACCACCTCCTGCAGTGGATCTTTTCCGTCCACTTTGGCTCTCCGCTTATTTAACCGTCCTACGGGTACTTCATGAACCGCTTCGACCCTGAGCCCGGCGGTGACTGCCTTCGCTAAAGCAAGGGGAGGGACCGACAGGCATTCGGCTCCAAGCATGTCGACGGCGCGGCGGCTTAATGCATGCGGGACGGCGGTCAGAGAGGCTCCAAGCAGATCGGCGCGGCGCAGCATCGTATTTAGAACATGCTTGGCCTGAACGACCGGATGCGTCTGACGCCGGCGAACCGGGCCTCTATACCGGTTCAGCGCGACATCTACCCCGCCAATAACCGCCGTGACGAAGGGACGAAGCTGCCCGGCACCGATCGGCATGTCTCCGTCCAGGTACAGCATTACCTGACCCCGGGCGGCCTGCGTCCCTGCGCTTCTTCCCACATCATGCCCAAGCGGATGCTCATACCTCAGCACACGAGCCCCCGCAGACTCGGCCGCTTCTGCCGTTCGGTCGCGGCAGCCGTTGGCTACGACAATAACCTCGCAGGAAGGATGTACCCGCAGCGCTTCCCGGACCACGGCAGCGATCGTCTTCTGTTCATTCATCGCAGGGATGATCACCGATAAGACCGGAGGAAGGTCGGTATGGGGCATCCGCCTTGCCTGCGGCTTGGTTCGATGCCTGGTTCTTGACCATACGCCCGTCTTCGATGCTTGTCGGTACTTTCGGCGGGTTGGTCGATAGGTTCGTCTGTATCTTATCCGCCTCATCATTCGACATATCCCTCCCTGTCATATCAGCACGTATCTCATCACATCCTATGCCATGGGGAATGCCGTGGAAGCGGCGTTTGTGCAATGTATTTAGGTATCGTTCACGGATTTCATCACGATACTTGCTGATGATCAAGAGCATAACAAAAAAGCGCGGGGACTCTGCCCCGCGCTGGTTACTTATTCCTTATCTTTATTCTCTTTTGGTTCTGCCTCAGTCCTGAACGCGCTTCGCTGCCTCATGCTGCGCTGTGCATAGCCCGTGGTTCCTTTTCCTGATGGAGAGACCGAGCCGATCGCGATCCAGGATAGGAAACCGAAGGTTTCCGGGCCCACCCGTCTTCTCACCACTTCGATAAAGGCGATATCTTCCCGCTGCGTGTTCAATACAGCATAGAAATCGGGATGATTGCACATCGCCACGATCACATAATGGGTGTTTGGATACGGTTCCGGCAGCGTCACCGGTACTTCAACCTGCAGCTGGCCTTCGCCGATCCGGAAAGAAGTGATGCCGTACTGTTGAAGGGCCGGCTGTCCCGAAGCACTCTGAACGGGTGCAAAAGCAAGCTGTTCACCGGTGACCGACCTAGCGGCGATGTGTCTGTTCTGGATCGCCCCGTTCTGGATATGGTCCGAATGGACCGCCCCGGATTGAAGATGCCATTCCTGGATGCTTCTCGCCTGAAGGTGAAGCGGCTGAATCGTTTCCGGCTGGATGTGGCTGCCGTCGATCGTGTTCGGGGCAATTTTATCGCCCGTAACGGCTTCATCTTCCAGCAGACCGGTGGTAACGGACTCCGGTGCCAGGTGATGCGCCTGAACGCTGCCCGGCTGCAGATGGTCCGAGGATACGGATTCAGGGGCCAGATGATCCGGACCGACCGCTCCCTCTGCAAGATGTTCACCTTGGATGAGGCCGGGCTGCAGGTGCCATTCCTGCACAATGCCGGACTGCAGATGGTGCGGCTGAATCGTTTCCGGCTGGATGTGGCTGCCTTCAATCGTGTTCGGGGCAATCTTTTCCCCCGTAACGGCTTCATCTTCCAGCAGACCGGTGGTAACGGACTCCGGTGCCAGGTGATGCGCCTGAACGCTGCCCGGCTGCAGATGGTCCGAGGATACGGATTCAGGGGCCAGATGATCCGGACCGACCGCTCCCTCTGCAAGATGTTCACCTTGGATGAGGCCGGGCTGCAGGTGCCATTCCTGCACAATGCCGGACTGCAGATGGTGCGGCTGAATCGATTCCGGCTGGATATGGCTGCCGTCAATTGTGTTCCGGGCAATTTTTTCCCCCGTGACGGCTTCATCTTCCAGCAGACCGGTGGTGACGGACTCCGGCGCTAGGTGATGCGGTTGTACGCTGCCCGGCTGCAGATGGTCCGAGGATACGGATTCAGGGGCCAGATGATCCGGACCGACCGCTCCCTCTCCCAGATGTTCGCCCTGAATGAGGCCGGGCTGCAGGTGGTACGGCCCGATGGATTCCGGCTGGATATGGCCGCCGTCGACCGCACGGGAAGCGATCTTATCCCCCGTTACAGCATCCTTTTCCAACGAATCGGCCGTGACGGACTCCGGCGCCAGGTGATGCGGTTGGATGCTGCCCGGCTGCAGATGGTCCGAGGATACGGATTCAGGGGCTAGATGATCCGGACCGACTGCTCCCTCTGCCAGATGTTCGCCCTGAATGAGGCCGGGCTGCAGGTGGTAAGGCTCGATGGATTCCGGCTGGATATGGCTGCCTTCAACCGTTTGGGAAGCAATCTTATCCCCTGTTACGGCTTCCTTCTTCAGTGATTCGGTAGTAACCGAATCCGCCGCCAGATGATGCGGCTGGATAAGGCCTGGCTGCAGATGCCATTCCTGAATCGTCTCAGCGTGAAGGTGGTACGGCTGGATCGACTCGGGCTGGATATGGCTGCCGTCGACCGCATGAGGAGCAATCTTGTCGCCCGTAACGGCCTCATCTTCCAACGATTCGGTCGTGACGGTATCCGGCGCAAGGTGATGCGGTTGGATGCTGCCTGGCTGCAGATGACCCGAGGTGACGGATCCGGACGCCAAATGCTCCGGGCCAACCCCTCCTTCTGCAAGATGTTCTCCGCGAATAAGGCCGGGTTGCAGATGGTAAGACCGGATCGATTTGGGCTGGATATGGCTGCCATCCAATGTATTAGAGGCAATCTTATCCCCAGTCACGGCATCATCTTCCAGTGAACCGGTCGTAACCGAATCCGGCGCAAGGTGATGCGGCTGGATGCTGCCCGACTGCAGATGATTCGAGGTGACGGAATCGGCCGCCAGATGATCCGGACCGATCGTACCTTCGGCAAGATGCTGGCCCTGGACGATACCCGGCTGCAGATGCCATTCCTGTACAATGCCGGACTGCAGATGGTGCGGCTGGATCGATTCCGGCTGAATATGGCTGCTGCCTACGGCGCGAGAAGCGATTTTATCTCCCGTGACGGCTTCATTCTTCAGAGCATCTGTCGTGACCGAATTCCGTGCCAGGTGATGCGGCTGGATGCTGCCCTGCTGCAGGTGATCCGAGGTGACGGATTCGGCTGCCAGATGTTCCGCGCCGACCGCTCCTTCTGCCAGATGTTCCCCATGAATGAGGCCGGGCTGCAGATGGGACGGCTGAACCGATTCCGGCTGAATATGGCTGCTGCCAACCGCGTTGGAAGCGATTTTATCCCCCGTCACTGCTTCGTCTTCGAGTGAATCCGTCATGACCGAATTCCGTGCCAGGTGGTGCGGCTGGATGCTGCCCTGCTGCAGGTGATCCGAGGTGACGGATTCAGCTGCCAGATGTTCCGCGCCGACCGCTCCCACTGCAAGATGTTCTTCATGAATGAGGCCGGGCTGCAGATGGGACGGCTGAATTGATTCCGGCTGGACATGGCTGCTGCTAACCGAGCCTGGAGCGATTTTATTCCCCGTAACGGCTTCGTCCTTCAGAGAATCAGTCGTTACGGAACTCCGATCCAGGTGATGCGGCTGGATGCTGCTCCGCTGCAGATGATCCGAGGTGACCGATTCGGGGGCCAGATGATCCGGACCGACGGCCCCTTCTGTAAGATGCTGGCCCTGAATGAGTCCTGGCTGCAGATGCCAATCCTGGATGCTCTCGGCCTGAAGGTGAAGCGGGAGGATCGATTCCGGCTGGATGTGGACACTTCCTATCGCACCCGTGGCCAATTTAGCCGAGCTTACGGATCCATCCTTCAGCGCATGCTCGTGAACAGCCCCAAAGGCCAGGTGCTCCGCCGTTACGGCCCCTGTCTGGATGTGATGGCTTCCGATCGACGTGTCCGCCAGCTTATCGGCTGTGACCGCACCGGGATGCAGCGCTTCGGTATGCACCGAACTTGTGGCCAGATGCTGCATACCGACACTGCCTGCCTGCAGCTGTTCCTCTCCGACCGATTCGGGGGCTAAATGCCTGAAGTCCACCGCACCAGGGGCAATATGCTGCTTCTCCACGCTCTTTTCCTGAAGCTGAGCCGAGCCGATCGATTTCGCCTCGATATGGCGGGTTCCGATCGAATCCGGCGCGATCTTGTCACCGGTTACTGATCCGCCCTGGAGGGCAACTTCGGATACCGCATCCGGGGCAAGATGGCCGGATTGTATGCTGCCGTTCGTCAGATGGGCCGCTGTGACGGATGCCGGCGCTAACTGCTTAGAGCCTACAGCTTCTTCACCCAGGTGGCCGATGCGGATAATCCCCTCCTGAAGATGCTCAAAACCGATGGAGGCCGGTTTCAGATGAGCGCTGTCGACGGATGCCGGTGCCAGCTTGGAGGCGCCCACCGCACCATCCTGCAGTGCCTCCGAATATACGGCACCTTCAGCCAAATGCTGGGCTTTGATGCTGCCTGACTGAAGTTGCTCTTCTCCCACGGAATCCGGAGCAAGATGCCGGAAACCGACCGCCCCCGGAGCAAGATGCCGCTGCTGTACGCTTTTCTCATGGAGATGAATGGAGCGGACGGCATCCTGTTTGATATTGACGCTGCCGACCGATTCCGGTCCGAGCTTCGATGCGGTTATTGCGCCGTCCTTGATGGCTTCTGTGTTAACCGATAACTGACTCAAATGGCGTTCCTGGATCAATGCGGACTGCAGATGCCCTTCGCTGACCGAGCCGGGTGTGAGATGACGCTCGCCGACAATGCCTTCAGCTAAATGTCTTTCCTCGACAGTACGGTCTTGCAGGTGCTCACCGGAAACCGAACCGGCCTGGAGCTGATTCCCTCCGACTGAGCCTGCCGTGAGATGACGCTCACTGATGATATTATCAGCCAGATGCTTCTCTTCCACCGCTTGGTTCTGCAGGTGCACCCCGGATACGGAACCGTCCTGAAGCTGATTTCCGCCGATCGAACCGAACGTAAGGTGACGCTCACTGATGATATTGTCAGCCAGATGCTTCTCTTCCACCGCTTGGTTTTGCAGGTGTATTCCGGAGACAGAGTCGGCCTGAAGCTGGGTTCCTCCGACCGAACCGGCTGTAAGATGGCGCTCACTGATGATATTGTCAGCCAGATGCTTCTCTTCCACCGCTTGGTTTTGCAGGTGTATTCCGGAGACAGAGTCGGCCTGAAGCTGGGTTCCTCCGACCGAGCCGGCCGTAAGGTGGCGCTCACTGACGATACCTTCGGCCAGATGCTTCTCTTCTACTGAATGGTTTTGCAGGTGCGCTCCGGTGACGGAATCGGCCTGAAGCTGGGTTCCTCCGACCGAGCCGGCCGTTAGATGGCGCTCGCTGACGATGCCTTCAGCCAGATGCTTTTCTTCGACCGCTCCACTGTGCAAATGCACGCTGGAAACCGAGCCGGGCTGAAGCTGTACTCCGCCGACTGATTCTTCCGAGAGATGCCGCTGGGTTACCGCACCCACGTTGATCGAGCGGGAAGTGACGGCGTTGTCGGACAAATGCTCACTGCTTACGGACGCGGAGGCCAGCTTGGGGCTGCTCACACTCCCATCAGCCAGTTTGGCAGACGTCACCGCCAGATCCTGAATTTTGTCGGTCGCCACGCTTTCGGGTGAAAGCTTCAGGGAGGTGACCGCATGGTCTGCTAAGTGAGCCGGATAGATAATGCCGTGATTGAGATGACCGGATTGAACGCTTCCTGCTGAAAGCTTTTCTGCAGTTACCGCTTCATTCCTAATGATTGCGTTGTGTACGATTCCGGGCGTCAGATGATCTGCGTTCACCGAACCTTTGGCTATATGCTGGGTTGTGACGGCCTGATCCTGAATCGCGGATGCTCGCACGCTTTTGTCGGACAAATGCCGATCCTGAATCGAAGCCGGGCGGATATGCTCCGCGCTGATGCCGCCTTCGGCTATATTGCGGCCGCCGACCGCGCCGTCTGCCAGTATGCCGCTCGTCACGCTGCCGCCTGCGAGCTTTTCACCAATGACAGATTTGTTCTGCAGATGACGGGAAGCTACCGCTCCATCCGAGATATGCTGCTCGACAATGGCGCTGCGGGTAATGTGTCCCGTGGTGATCGACCCGTGTCTGACATGAGAGCCTTCCACGACGTTTGCCGCAATATGGCTGCCGTTAACAGCCCCCTGCTGAATGTGGGACGTCTGGATGGAATTCGGCGCAATCTGTGCTTTCTGGACGGCACCTTGTGCCAGATGCCGGGTCTGCACGGCTTCGTCTGCAATTTTCTGGGGCAGAATGCTTTGATCGGCAATTTTAGATGAGGTGACCGTCTGCTCGACAATATGCACCGTTCCGACCGACTGCTCTGCCAATTTGTTCGCCCCGACGCTGTGGTCGGCCAAGTGCGCTGCAGTGATCTCGCCGGGGGCGATATGCTTGCCGCGAATGGTCGCATCCGCCAAATGCGCGGACGTTACCGCAAAGGGTGCCAATATTGGTCCGGTCACGGCTCCATCCTGCAGATGTTGGGTGCCGACTGATTTTTTGGCGACATGCTCGCTTGACACGCTCCCCGTCGCGATTTGATTTCCGCCAACGGAGCCGTTCTGAAGAAGTTCCCCGGTCAGTGATCCTTCCCGTATATGAACGCTTTCGATGGAGCGCTCCTTTAGCTTGTCGCCCGTAATTTCGCCGGTCCGGATCTTCGAGCCGGTAACGGCGCCTTCGGCCAGTTTCGACGTGTCGATCACTTCATTTGTCAAATGCATGGACTGGATGCTGGCCCCAGCAATTTTGCTTGCCGTTACGGCTTGGTCTTGCAGCAGATCTGTGTTTACGACCAAATTGCTCAAATGGCGTGACGTGATGGAACCGTCGGCGATTTTGGTGGAATCGATCACCTGGTCGCCCAGCTTGGCGGATGTAATACTTCCGTCGCGGATTTTTTCCCCGCTGATGGAGCGATCCCGAATTTTGCTGCCGCTGATCGCGCCGTCGGTCAGATGCTCCTCCAAAATGGATTCAGAGGCAATTTTGGAGGAGACCACGGAGCCGTCGGCTAAGTGAATATGAGAAACAGCATAATCGGCAATGGCCTCGCTGCCTACCGAGCCGGGCTGAAGTCTGGACGAGTCAATGGCCCGGAGCGCAATTTTGGACGTCGTGACCGAACCGTCGCTCAGATCATCCGTATAAATGATTGGCTCCGGGGAGTTCGGCATCCTTTTTTCTTCAATGATCTCCTCCAGCTCCTCACGGTCCCGAACCGGCACCGTCTCCTCAGGTATAGCTTCTTCAATAACAGGCTCCTCGGGTACCGCTTCCTCGGATACCGCCTCCTCCTCGGGCTCTTCTATTGCCTCAGGCTTGCTCTCTGCAGTGTCCTCCATTTGGTGCTCTTGTATCGGTTCAACTGTCTCCAAAGTCGTTGTTTGCTGGACTTCTTCCTTTTCAAGGACTGCATCAGGGGCAATGGATCGGATTTCCGCATATGAATCAAGTTGGTTTGTCTTTGGCGCCGTTACTTTGCTTTTACGGATCAGTTCCAACTCCTGAATTTCAGGATTATCCACGAAATAGAGGTTCTTGTTCGGTTGTTTAACCGTCCGGCTTTTATTTTTCTTCTTCAAAAGACCTCGCTCCTTCCTGACCGGATGCATCTTGGGCATCATATGCGAACAAATAGGCCGTTGTCACTGATTTCCCGGTTTTTGTAACGATTTTGAACTAGCCAATCGGATGAGTGCTTCCGGCAGAACAATCCGGGAGGACGGGATCACAAATATTCAGGGATAAAAGGTTGAAGTTCGGGGGATGATCGAGGGACATCCTGAGGGACATGAGCGTCACCTGCCCACCAATAACTACTCTGTGCATTCATCCTTTCACCGTTTGAGAAAATAGGCGGCACGTTACGGACAAAGACCCTTGCTTATAGCAATCTATGGCATAGGATATATAAAAAGTGGGATGACGGAATGCCAGGGAGGGATGAACGTGTGGATTTCTGATGTTGGAATTCTGCTGAATGCAACGGTGCACCGGGGAATTCCCGGCGGAAAGACGGGAGCGGAATCCCTCGTCAATTATGAAGAGGCGGCCCGGATGTTCGGCTTAAGGCCGTGCTATATGAAACTACAGGATATCGATATTGAACGCCATGAATGTTCGGCGTTTGTTCTCAGAGAGGGAAAATACGTTTACACCAGGCTTCCGCTGCCAAGGGTCATTCATAACCGGGCCATCTACTTTGACGGGCGGTCAAAAAATAGAATTCAACGTCTTATAGACGGCGGATATATGATATTCAACGCCCACAATCGGTACGGGAAAGATGAAATTCATCACTTGCTCGAAAGTAACCCGCTGCTTTCGCAGCATCTTCCCGATACGACGATCGCCGCCCCTTCCTCTGTCCAGGAAATGATGCGGCGATATCGTGATCTGATATTAAAGCCTTGCGTCGGCAGCGTCGGCAGAGGAATTATGCGCCTTCACGCCCACGGCCAGCACTGGTATCTTACTTATGCCCGAACCGGGCGATCCCTGGGATGGACGACGGTTCGCTTGAATAGACAACAACTTCCGGGCATCCTGCTGCGCCGGATCTCCCAGGCGCCCTTCCTTGTCCAGGAACGCATCGCACTGGCGGAATATAAACAGCGGCCTTATGACCTTCGCGTCTCCATCCAGCGAGGCATCAGCGGCAGCTGGAGCCTGACGGGAATGTATGCCAAAGTCGCCGCATCCCGAATGTTCGTCTCCAATGTCGCTCAAGGCGGCAAGGCCTTCCCGGCCGAACGAATTCTGGCCGAAAGCCTGCCTGGGTTATCTGCGGACAGAATCTCGGATAGCGTACATCAGCTCGCCTTCGGCGTGGTCCGGCAGCTGGAGCAGCATTTGCCTTTTGCGGCGGACCTTGGCCTGGATATCGGCGTCACGAAGGGCGGCAAGCCGTATTTTATTGAATGCAACGGACGGGATCAGCGTTACGGCTTCCGAAACGCCAATATGCCCCAGTATTGGAAAAAAACCTATCGTGAGCCCATGGCCTATGCCCGGTACCTGGTAAATCGGCAGCACGCCGGCATAGGACTTTGAGCACGGATCCCGGGTTAGTCTGCCATAAATTGTGCGCAACCTCCGGAAATCCGATAAAGCAGGTAAAAACGCAGAACGGGAAACCGGGAAAACAACGGATGCCGGACAAAAAGATGCTTAAACGAAAGACCGAAAATGCGTCATGCTGCTTTTTCGGTCTGTTCTGCATCGGCTAATAGCTATCATACGGCTTAACCTTGTCCATGGTACCTGACATCTTCGATGCCGAACCAGGGAACGGCAGCGGCCGCATAGTACGCAGCCGCTAGGGCAATGACGAACATGAGAACTGCCAGCCCGTCATACCTGCTGAAAGCCGACGGATAATAATACGTTCTGCGCCCCGACCCGCTGAACTGCTTCGCTTCCATCGCCACGGCAACGCGGTGCGCCCGGCGGATGCTCTGCGACAGCAGCGGCACCGCATACAGCCGGACATGCTGAAGGAGGCCACTCGGCCCCCGGCCTGTCCGCACGCCGCGGATCCGCAGCGCCTGCCTGCGGATGAGAAACTCCTCCCATACGATGGACAGCAGCCGGATCGACGCCATGAAGCTGTATGCGAATTTGGGGGGAAGGCGAAAATTTTGCATCAGCGAATAGAACAGCTTGACGGACGGCGTGGTCATGACGAAGAGCAGTCCTTCTGCCGCAAAGGCAATCGCCCGGAATCCCAGGTGCAGCCCGCGGTAGAAGCTTTCCTCGGATACGCGGAACAGCCCCCACTGCCACCAGACGTGATCCCCTTTCCCGAAAAGGATCATCGTCAGGGATGAAGAGACGAATACGAGGCTGAAGGAGAGAACGAGCAGCCCCACCTTCCATGCCGGATAACCGCTGAGCAGAAACAGGAGGGCGATGTAGACCGCTGCCTGATAGACGGCAAAATCAATGCTTCGCGTCTGAATCGTAACGATAAACAACATGATCAGCAAGGCGAGCTTCAGCGAGGGATTCGCCCGGTGCAGCCAGGTATGACGGCTCGGAGTCAAAAACCGGTTCATCCGCTCACCTCCTCCTGCGCATCCGAAGCTGCGCCTTCTCCCGCAAGCCTCCGCCTCCCGGACTTTATCGCTATCAGGCTTCCGCCTTGGATTTCCCATACCTGGGTAGCGGCCAGCTCAGCGATTTCTCGCTCATGCGTCACCATAACGATCGCCGTGCCGCTGCGGCGAAGCGCTTCGCAGTATTCCAGGATGGCAAAGGCGTTGCGGGCATCCTGCCCGAATGTCGGTTCATCCAGCAGCAACACCGCCTGACGGCGCACCGCCGCGGTGGCAACGCTCAGCCTGCGTTTCTGTCCGGTCGAGAGCTGATACGGATGCCGGTTCTCCAAGCCGTGCAAATGAAACGTCTTCAGGCAGTCTTCGGCTTTACGCTCCACCTCAGCCCGCGACATGCCGCCCTGCATGTGAAGGGAAAAGGCCGTCTCCTCCAGTACCGTCTGGGCAACAAACTGAAACTCCGGGTTCTGAAACACGAACCCGATCCGGTCCGAAGGGCAGGTCCGCTTCCTGCCCCTTCCCTGCAGCAGCCTGCCTTCCAGCACGTAGCTGCCGGCGGTCGGAAGAAGCTGCATCAGGCTCAGCAGCAAGGAGCTTTTACCCGCCCCGTTAGGACCGACAACGGCGACAAAATCGCCGGCATATACCTCCGCCTCTTCCACCATAATCGCCGGCGCATCTCCGCGGAGACCGACAAACCCCCGCAAGGAGAGGACCGGCGCCGCCAAGTCCGCACCTTGCTGCGGGGATTGCACCAGGCCGCTGTTCCATGTATCCCGGTGACGGATATAATCCTCCCAAACGCCGGGATACCAAATGCCATTTTCCTGAAGGGTCCGGCGGTACGCCGTGAAGATTTCGGCCGGCTTGCCGTCGGCCAGAATGCTTCCGTCCGGCGCGAACAGAACGATCCGGTCGACCCAGTTCACGATTTCTTCGATCCGGTGCTCGACGATCAGCACGGTCCGTCCGGCCGATACACCGCGAACCGCCTCCCAAATTTGCTGTCTCCCCTCGGGGTCCAGCAGCGCCGAGGGCTCATCCAGCAGGAGCACTTCCGGTTCCAGCAGAAGGACCGAAGCGAGCGCGAGCCGCTGCTTCATCCCCAGGGACAGCCGTTCAATCGGAGTGTGCAGCTCTTCGAGGTCCAGGCCGACCCGTCCGAGCGCCTCCCGCATCCGCGGCACCATATCCTCCCTGGCTACTTGGCGGTTCTCCAGCACAAACGCCAGCTCCTCATCGACATACGGCATGCAGAACTGGGTATCCGGGTCCTGAAATACATACCCGCACGAGCGGGGCTTCCGAATGTCCGCATATTTGAGCGGAACGTCAATGACTGCCGGAATCAACCCGCCGAGCACCTGCAGCAGCGTCGATTTCCCGCATCCGCTTGGGCCGAGCAGAAGCACCTTTTCCCCGGCCGGCACGGACAGGGAAACATCCTTGAACACGAACGCCTTCTCACCCGGAAACTTCAGGCGCAGGTCCGTTACCGAAACGGCAATTTGCCCGCTCCCTTGATCCGTCCCTTGATCCGTCCTTTGATCCGCTCCTTGACCCGTCTCATGCACTGCCGAATGCTGCATCGTCGCGATACCCCGGTTAGTCTCAGTCATGATCGAGCGCTTCATAATCCTTGGCTGTCACCGGCCGGAGCAGCTGGGTTACTCCGGTTGCTTCCAAAGCTTTGGTCAGGGCATACGCCAGGTACCCTGCGAGTACCGCCGAGCTGATTAACCGCATCACGTACTTCAACACGATCATCCATGTCGAATAGTCCGTGACGTAGCCGTAGTACACATCCACCAGGAATGATCCCAATCCCGAAGCCATGCCGGCCAGCGCCGCTACCCCCATGGAGAATTTGCGGTAACGGAACAGGGCGAAGATCAGCTCCGCGGCTAGACCTTGCGCCACGCCGTAAATCGCCAGCTGAAGGCCCCATTCACTGCCGAACAGAATTTCTACGTGAGCCGCGGCAACCTCGGCCAGGAGGGCTACGCCCGGTTTGCGGATCAGCAGCGCGGCAAGCGTCGAAGCGAGGAACCACATGCCGTACATCAGCTCATCCGCTTGGAAAAACAGCGGCTTGAACAAGTCGTTCACCGAACCCCAAAAATGGTACACCACCCCGATCACGAGGGAGAGCAGAATTGTCACGAGCAGGTCGCTGAGCTTCAGCCCCTTCGGCCGATCCATCTGCATCGTACTGCTGTTCATTTGACAACATCCTTTCTTTTTCCAAAATTGGGCAATAAAAAAACCCCCTGGATAAGCGAGGGAGATCGTCAAATAAGCCCATAAAAGGACTTGAATTCTCTACGCTGGCATTATCCAGATCAGATTCCCGGTCAGCAGCGGTTCATTAGCTGCACTCTCAGCCCGATTCGCTCGAGCTCCCGTATTCCCATATGTACACAGATGAACGCAAGGCGCGGCATCGCCGCCTCCTGGTCCCGGAGCCATCGCCGTCCAAAGCGATAGATGCTTGGGTTCGATTCCGTGTAACAGGCACCTCGCCGCGATGAGTCGACGTCGGGCCCGTATTGATTCCAAAATACATGATCCTCGAAGGATTGGCAATACCATTTTTCTCCGGAGCGGTTTTCAGGATTTGTTGCATATTGATTTGGTAGCCGTTCTATGTCAATATATTCAGAGTGCTACAGGCACGTATGGAAGGGAGATTAGGCATGACAAAGAAATTACTGCGGCTCATGACAGAGCTCTCCTCGCGAAAGTGGCTCTCTTCCATGATGGGACGCTTCTCGCACAGCCGACTCAGCAGAGGGATCATCCCTACGTTTATCAAAAGCTATCAGATCCCGGCGCATGAAGCGGAGAAAGAAATCTATGAATACCGCACGCTCAACGAATTTTTTTCGCGGCGGCTGAAGCCCGGCATGCGTCCAATTCACGAAGGCGAGCACGTACTCACGAGCCCCGTCGACGCCAAGATCACCGCAATGGGTGAAATCACCTCAGGCACGATTCTGAACGTGAAAGGGCAGGATTATTCGGTGGCGGAGCTGCTTAATTTCTCTCCCCACCTGGAGTTATATAAACATGGCTATGTCTTTGTGCTGTACCTCAGCCCTACCGACTATCACCGGATCCACTCTCCAATCACAGGCGTGAAAGTGGAGAGCGAGCATATCAAGGGCCGGTGCTACCCGGTCAATGATTTTGGCATGACCCAGATGAAATCCGTGCTGTGCCGCAATGAGAGGCTGATAACGTATATCAAGGGAGCCCTGGGAGAAGTCGCGGTCGTCAAAGTCGGCGCCATGAATGTCAGCAGCATCCGCTACGACGACGAAACCGCCAATTCCTGGCGTAACGGCGATCCGCTCGCCTATTTTGAGTTCGGTTCGACCGTCGTGCTGCTGATCCAGGACGGCGCATTCACCCCGCGGACAGACCTCCGGACCGGAGATCATGTCCGCATGGGCCAGCTGCTCGGTCAGCTGCACCCGCATAAAGGCTGAACCGGAAGCGAATCCGGCTCAGCCTTTTTTGCTTAGGAGCGCGAGCATAATCCGCTGAAACCACCGGCCCGGAAGCAGCTGCTTGGCCTTTATCGTCCAGCGTGTGCCGGCAGGCAGCGCATAGCGGAATGCCGGCTTGTTCATACGTGCGATTCTCGCGATCAGCCGGGCCACATCGGCCGGATCGCCGCGCTGGTCGGCGTTGTCACGGGAAAAGGCCATCACCTGGCTCAGCATCCGCTCGTAGGGTGACCGCTCGGCGGCGCTCATCTGCGCAAATCCTTTGTCCCAAATGGCCGTTCCGTACGAACCTGGCTCCACCACAACGACATCGACGCCGAATGGCCGCATTTCTAGGGCAAGGCATTCGCTAAATCCCTCCACAGCAAACTTCGACGAGACATAGGGGCCAAAACCGGGAAATCCGACAGCCCCGCTGACGCTGCTGATCTGAATGATTTTTCCCTGATGGGCCTCCCTCATCGCGGGAAGAACGGCCTGGGTGACCGCAACCATCCCGAAGAAATTCGTTTCCAGCTGCGCCTTCCACACGTCCATCGGAATCTCCTCGATCATTCCTCCGTATGCGGTGCCTGCATTGTTCACAAGCACGTCAATTCTTCCGTGGGATTTCAGGATGCCCGATACCGCCTCAAGCACCTGTCCCCCGTCCGTCACATCCAGCCTAACCACGTGAATATGCTGTATTACCCCCGCCGTCTGCGCAGCGTCCATCAGCTCCCCGCTCGCTTCCGGCCTTCGCATGCCGGCAAAAACCGTGTATCCGGAGGCGGCCAGCTCCACGCTGGCCAGCAGCCCGAAGCCGCTGGAACCACCCGTGACCAGCGCGACCGGCCGCTCATCATGTCCTCCCAATTGCGCTCCACTCCCCGTTCAGATGTTATTTCGCCGGAAACAAAAACGGCTCATCCGCCAAGTAGCTGCGGATCGCGGACAGAATATACCCCTTCTGTTCCTTCAGCGACGGAATTTCCTGCGGATTGCCGGCGTGAAACGCCTGATTCTCCAGGACCGCCTGCAGGAAAAAGGTTTCCAGCATGGACACGCTCTCCTTTGGAAGAAGTCGCATGCTTTCGTACCCGTCCAGCAGCATGCTCCGCTGTGCCGGGTACAGACCGATGAGCGCCTGCGCCAAGTCGTAGGCATAATAACCGAACCCGCAGCGGCCAAAATCGATCGGGCAAGGTTCCCCGTCCGTGAATACAACGTTCCCTTCGTGGAGATCCGCATGGATCATACCATACCGGGAAGGGCCCGGAGGCCATGCGGCGATCCGCCCTCTGATGAGGTCCGCCGCCTGTACATAAAGCGCCCATTCATCGGAACTCAGAAAGGCGCGGTGCCGCCGTTCCAGCCGCTGCATATCTTCTGTCAGGCTCGCAGCCCCCCATTCGGGTCTGACGAACCCTTCCGGCGGAACAAAGCTCTGCGCAGCCTGATGGAGCCTGGCCATAAGCACGCCCATCCGGTACACCTGCCTGTCATCGAGGCCGCCCTCCGCCTGCTCCCCTTCGATCCAGCGCAGCAGCGTCACCGGCCAACCCTGGCTTCGGTCCGCCTCGCAGATCGCCACGGTATTCCCTTCCTGGTCCGCTACGCCTTCCGGAACCGGCAGGCCTTGGGAAGAAAGCCAATTCAGCCACATCATTTCCGAACGGATGGCCGGTACGTCGGCCGACACCGGATGGATCCGCAGCAAAAATTTGCCGCCGGACCGCGCGCTCACCCGGTATGTAATATGGTCTGAAATTTGGATAAATTCCGCATGTTCCTCCTTAATGCCAAACTTCTCCAGTGCGGACATCAGCACCTGCTCCGCCTGAACCAGCAGGAGGCGCAGGCTGTCCTCCGAATTTGCTCCGAATGCTTCATTCATTTCGCTATCCTCCATCCTCTGCTTAACACCTTGCTCCCACAGCATACCATAAGCCGGCAGGCCAGGGGAGGGCGCGACCGCGAACCGTATTCTCCGCGTAACCGGTACTATTGACCATTTCAATCTAATGATGCGCGCACAAAAAAGCAGCGGCGGGCTGGCATCCCGCGCTGCTCTTAGACATCATTTATATCAGGTGTGATGAAGTTCATAAAAAAGGTTAACGAGTGGGGTTAAAACCATACGTCGCTCATGATGCTGACCGGTCTGAACCGGCGCATCCGGTTACGGCCGTTCCCCCGCGCCGCCGCAGCTGCGGCATACCCGTCACGCCTGCGAATCCGCCGTCTGCTCATCCGACTCTTTCCTCCCTTCGTTTATTCGGTGCATTTGCAAGCTTGAAGCTTATTACCCGAAAGGGGAAGACCGCGAAACAGCAGGAAACAATTACCGGATTTCGGACGGATTCTTGCCCGTATACTGCTTGAATTGCCGGCTGAAGAAAAAAATGTCGCGGTATCCGAGCGCATCGGCCACCTCCGTGACGTTCATGCCGGCATGCAGGAGCAGATGCTGCGCCCGGTCGATCCGCGTCCGGATAATGTAAGATTGAACGGGTGAGCCGATCAGCTCCTTGAATTTGATCGAGAAATACCGCGGCGACAACCCGGCGCGGGCGGCCAGATCCTCGACCCGGTGCGGTAAGCCGGGATGCTGCTGAATGTAATTGGCGATCTCGTGAATCACCTCGGTCAGCTGGTTGCTGACCTTCTTCTCCTCCGGCTGCTGCCGGTCGTGCCGGAGCAAATGGATCATCAGCTGCTTCAGGATGAGCTGCCCCTCTTCCTGGGCGGCGAAGGTGTTCACAAGAAACAGCCTGACGTAGCGGGCAAGCATGTATTCAAAGTCAACGGTTTCCGTCAGCTTCCGGTACGGCAGCGGAATATCCGTCACAGGCTCGGACACCCGAAAGTGGCTGTAAGTCAGAACGAGCGGCTTCTGCGGATTGTGCGTGGCGCTCGTGTGGTCGCCGGGCCTGAACAGGAAGCAGCTCCCCTTGCCGACCTCATACGGTTCGTCATTCCGGATGACGGTCCCTTCCCCGCTCCATACGTAAAATAAATCGTAATTTTCCAGCGCCTTCTCGCGCTTCTGCCATTTCCAGCCGGGCTCGCACACAATTTTGGCGAGGGACGGCAATATTTCAAAAGATGACGGCGATGCGTGCAGCATGTCGTCATTCCCCCCTATATCATAGACTCATATCTTTCCTCCCTATGATACTATTTCGGCGCGGTTTTTGCACATCCGGCCCATCCCCCTGGGATTCCGACGGGTTTACGCCCCTGTAGGCCTGTCCAAAATCGCGCCTTCTCCCAAAGCCGTAAATAACCGCACACAGTCTACAGGATCTGCCTTCGACTATTCGTTCATACGATGCCGGATATCCTCCCATGCCGCAGCCAGCCGGTCAACCCCCTCCTCCAGCTGCCGCTCATCCCATCGGGCATAGCTGAAAAAGGCGGCCGGCAGTCCCGGCTGGATCCTGTAGCCGGACGCGTCCCTGAACGTTACGCCACGAGCCGCTGCTGCGGCTGTAAAGGCTGCAAAAGCTTCCGGCGGTTGCAACCAATAGGCATACACATGCAGGCCGGAATCTCCCGGCATCAGCGAGAACAGATGCCCCGCCTTCTCCCGCATCCGGGTGCAGAAACGGCGGTGGCGGGCACCGTAGATCCGCGTAAGCCGGCGGAGATGCCGGCCATAATCGCCGCGGGCCATAAACCGGGCAAGCGCCCGCTGCTCAAGCAGCCCTGTCGTCAGCGGCTCGTACAGCGTTTTGGCCCGCAGCACCGCATCCACGAGCGATTGGGGGACAATGGCGTAACCCAGGCGCAGCCCGGCAAACATCGTCTTCGAGAAGGAGCCGATATAAATGACCCGATCCCGCGTATCCAGCGTCTTCAGCGGCTCGATCGGCCTGCCGCCGAAGCGGAACTCGCTGTCGTAATCGTCCTCCAGGATGACCGCCTCGTGCCGCTCCGCCCAGTCCAGCAGCTGCCGGCGCCGCTCCAGCGTCAGGACGGCGCCGGTCGGGTACTGGCGGCTCGGCGTCACCAGTACAAGGCGGGCGTCCCAATCGGACAGACGGATGCCGTGGACATCGACCTCAGCCGGAATCACTTCCGCTCCGCAGGCAGCCGCCGCCCGGATGATTCCCGAATAGCACGGATCTTCAAGCACGGCCGCCTCGCCTTCATTCAGCAGCAGCTGAAAGAGAAGGGTAATACCCTGCATTGATCCGCTGAAGAGCACGATTTGCTCCGGATCGGTATGAATTCCCCGCGTGACGCGCAGATGGGCGGCGAGCGCCTGCCGGAGGCCAAGGTCCCCGGCGGGATCAGCGCCGCGCTGCATATCCTCTCCACCCCGGCCTCCTGCATAGGCCATGGCGCTGCGCCACTCCGCATAGGGAAACAGCTCCATGCTCATCCCGCCTCCCCCCAAGTCGATGCCGGCGGGAGCCTTGCCGCCGCCGGATCTCGGGATTGGCGGGAGCTCTAGCAGCCGCTCTCCCCAACGGGATAGGGCAAGCGGTGCGGCAGCCGCATCCCCCCCTGCTGTTGGCGCAGGTCCCGCTTGAGCCACGAAGGTCCCCCGGCCTACTTCACTGTGGACATAGCCTTCCGACACCAGCATATCGTAACCTAAGGCGGCCGATCCTCTCGACAAGCCGTATTGATCCGCGAGCTCGCGGGTCGAAGGCAGCTTCGTTCCTCCAGGCAGCCTCCCCTCCATAATGGCGTCCCTCAAAGCGTGATACAGCGCCAGGTACTTGTACCGGTGTTTCTCAATATAAGTTTCCAGATGCAGGGATATCTCCATGCCGTCCTCCCTTCCATTGCTGCGGAACCAGATGCAACAAACGTATTTTTCCTCCCGTGACCGCTTATCGTCTCAGCCGCCAGCAAAATGGACTATAAAAAATACTCTAAATTGGACCTTTTTCCTTGTCAATATTCCCGTTATGCTGTTGTCACCGCAGCGATGACCGCCGATCGGCAAGCGATGCATCAAGGAGGAGAAAACCAATGAGAAGAAATGAATTTGAAGTGACGCGTGAGGAAGAAATCGAGGCGTTTTTGTCGGAGATGAGCTTCGGCTTCCTGGGAACCCTCGGTGAAGACGGACATCCCCGGGTGACTCCGATCAACTATGTGTATCATCAAGGCATGTTCTACATGCATGGCAGCCGTTTCGGCGAAAAAATGGACCACCTCGCCGCCAATCCCGCGGTGAGCTTCAGCGTCGCGGAGGAATATGCGATCATTCCTTCCTACTTTACCGACCCACTGATGGCCTGCCCCGCCACTTCGTATTTCAAGAGCGTGACCGCATCGGGACGGGTCGAAATCGTACAGGACCTGGAAGAGAAAGCAGCAGCTTTTACCCTGTTTATGAACAAGCTCCAGCCCGAGGGTGGTTACGCCCCCATTGACGCGGCCAATCCCAAATACGCTTCCAGGCTGCGCGGTGTCGCCGTTCTGCGGATCGTTCCCGACCGAATTACTGCGAAGTTCAAGTTTGGGCAAAATTTGACGGAGGACAAAAGGGAACAGGTGCTGCAGGGTCTGGACGCCAGAGGCCGCGGCAAGGACCGGGAGACGATGGAGCTGATTCGCAGCAGCGCTTGCCCTCATATGCAGCAAACCTTGGCCCCGGATCCCTATTCCGAAGAAGAGTAAGCGGCATGATTCACCAAGCGCCTTAGAGAGCCTTTTTCACAGCACAACCATCCTTTTCCTTTTTCCGTGACGGCTCTCATCGCAGGTGATATAATGTTAGGCAGTTAAAATGGCATATACCTTGCAAAAGCCTATCATTACACAGATTTGGAAGGATGGAAACCATGTTAAACCCACTCGCTGCACAGTTGAACGAAAGTTTGAAAGCCGGCAACGCGCATGTGTACGAAATGTTGTCCAAGCTCGGCCAGGAAATCTATTTTCCGAAGGAAGGCATCCTGAGCCAATCCGCGGAAGCGACCAGCCATGCCAAAAAATATAACGCAACGATCGGCATTGCGACCGAACGGGGCATCCCGATGCATCTGGCTGCTATCCAAGAGAAGCTGTCCGCGTTTGCGCCGAAGGACCTGTACCCATACGCACCGCCCGCAGGCAAACCCGATTTGCGCGCTGCCTGGCTGGCGAAAATGATCGAAGAAAACCCGTCGCTCGCGGGCAAAACGGTCAGCAGCCCGATTGTGACGAACGCCCTGACCCACGGGCTCAGCATCGTGGCCGATCTGTTCGTGGACGAAGGGGACGCCGTGATTTATCCGGACAAAAACTGGGAGAACTACGAGCTGACCTTCGGCATCCGCCGCCATGGCGAGCTGGTCAATTATCCGCTGTTCACCGGGGACATGACCTTCAACAGTGACGGACTTCGCGAAGCCCTGCTGGCCCAGAAGGACAAAGGCAAAGCCGTCGTGCTGCTCAACTTTCCGAACAATCCGACGGGCTACACCCCGGGTCCGGCGGAAGGCGAAGCCATCGTCGCTGCCATCAAGGAAGCCGCCGAAGCCGGCATCAATGTCGTGGCGGTTACGGACGATGCCTATTTCGGCCTTTTCTTTGAGGACTCCCTCAAAGAGTCGCTGTTCGGCAAATTGGCGGATATCCATCCGCGCGTACTGGCCGTTAAAGTCGACGGTGCCACCAAAGAGGAGTTCGTCTGGGGATTCCGCGTCGGCTTCATCACCTACGCTTCCCAAGATACCAACGTGCTCGCCGCCCTCGAGCAAAAGACACTTGGCATCATTCGCGCGACGATTTCCAGCGGCCCCCATCCTTCCCAGACCTTCGTGCTGGACGCGCTGAAGTCGCCTGATTTCGCGGCTCAGAAAGAAGAGAAATTCCACATCATGAAAGGCCGAGCCAACAAAGTGAAATCGCTGCTGGACAGCGGCAAGTACGGTGATGTGTGGGAGTACTATCCGTTTAATTCCGGATATTTCATGTGCCTGAAGCTGAAAGGCGTGTCGGCCGAGGAGCTGCGCAGCCACTTGATCCACCAATACGGAGTCGGCACCATCGCCCTAGGCGAGCATGACCTGCGCATCGCGTTCTCCTGCATCGACGAGGAATATCTCGAAGACCTGTTCGATTTGATCTATCAGGGCGTTCAGGATCTGCAGCGGAAATAAGCACGGAAGTACCATTTAGCGGGCAACCATCAACAACCTATTTTTTTGGGAAAGAACGGGTGATTGCCCAAGCACAGCAGCCCCCCTAGACATAGGATACGGTGTAACGAAAAACAAACCACTGTAAAGGGGAATGCACAATGAGCGAAGAAGTAAGAGGCGGATATGGATACGGATATGGACATTGCCACGGATTGTTTGGCAACACAGGCGCTATCCTGGTTCTCTTCATCCTCTTGGTTATCATCACTCGTTCTTTCTGGTTATAATCGAAAAAGTAAACAGGCAAATCGCATCCAAGCCGACTGCTGAGCTCTCGGCAGTTTGGACGGATGCACCAAAAGACCGGGAGCCTATTCCCGGTCTTTTTTCGCTTGTCTATTCATCGTCATCGTCATCATCATCACTCTTGCCCTTCCGGGACTGAAAATAACGGAACAGCACGCTGATCACGACCCCGCCAAGCAGCGTCAGCAGCATCGGTCCGATTCGGCCGCTCCCCGCACCCAGCATGGGCAGCCAGATCAATACAGCTACAACCAGCTGAATTTGAAAAGCCAGGTTAACGGCGTTCTGCTTGCGCGATGCTGGCGGCACCGGATAAATGTGCAGCCAGAAGGATTCCTGGTGGTAGCGCAGCAGCGAGGACAGCTGAACGCCGATCACGAATACGAAAAACAGGTAAATCCCGCTGCCGAGCAGCCCTTGCCGGGTCCACCAAACGAGGAGCGCTGCGAGGATGCCTGCCCGGATCACGATGCTGAATACATCACTGCGGACAAAGCTCTTCGTAATTAAATAGCGGTACGCTGCCTCCGGCTTCCAGGGAACCCGGTTCCCCGCCCAGGACATCCACCTGCGCGGATAGACGCGCTGCTGCCTGCCTGGAACGTTCACGAACCAGCCGAGGATCTGCATAACGCGGGCGCTGTGCGTTTTCTCCATGGCAATCAGCCGCTCCCAGGCCACCAAGTGCTTGGCCGGAATGCGCAGGGCGGCGATATAGGTCAGCGCGAGCAGCACGATAAACAGAAGGCTCCGCCACTCCGGCTGCCACAGCCAGGCGGCAACCGCAAGGATCAGCACGACGTAACGCAGCAGACGGTAACCTGCCGATGCCCGGCGGGAAACCATCCGCAGCTCCTTCCAGCAGCCGTAGGCAGCCAGAATCTTCAAGGCAAACAGGAGGAGCAGGAACGGCCAGAAGGACTTGGGATCCGCATCACTGCGTACATACAGCGGCCAGGACAGGATGAAGACCAGGGCAAGGCCGATAAGTTTATAAACGACGCCGCTGGTCCAGCCTGCCTTGAAATAATCGTTCATCCTGGACTCCTGCGGCAGCAGAAACACCGTGTCCGCCGGCTGCAAGTACGTCCGGAAGCTGCTGTTTACCGTCAGCGGCACGAACAGGATCAGCATAATCCAGCGAATCGGCAGCCCGGCTGGAATATGCTGAACGAGCGACGTGTACCACGCCGCAAAAGCAATCAGCATAAACAGCAGCAGCACGGCCACACCGCTTTGGATCACGTAGCCGAGATAAGGGGTGACCTCCCCCCAGAAGCGGCCGCGCCGCTCCATCCGAAGTTTTTTCAAGTCCATCATTCAATCCCTGCCCTGCACGAGAGTATAGAACAGCTCCTCCAGCGGCAGTCCCGGTCTGCCGGCCTGCGCGGCGATGTCCTCCAGCGTCCCCTGCGCGATCACGCGTCCCTGGTGGAGAACGATAAAGCGGTCACAGTAATTCTCGATCGTCGATAAAATATGGGAACTCAGCAGGATCGACGACCCGCCTTCTTTGAGCTCGACCATAAAATCAAGAAGGGAGCGGATGCCGAGCGGATCCAGGCCAAGGAACGGCTCGTCGATAATGTACAGGGAAGGCCGGGCCACAAACGCGCACATGATCATGACTTTCTGCCGCATCCCCTTGGATAAGTGCGTGGACAAGCTGTCCATCTTGTCCTGCATCCGGAAGATGCGTGACAACCGGTCCGCCCGCTCTTCGTAGTCCTGGCGGTCAACGCCGTACGCTCTTGCGGTAAACTCCAAATGCTCCCTGACGGTCATCTCGTCATAGAGCAGCGGAGATTCCGGAACGAAGGCAAGCGCCCCGTGGTAGGTCCCGGCGTCTTCCTCCCGCTTCTTGCCCTTCACGCGGATGTCACCCTTTTGCGGATGCATTAATCCGAGAATATGCTTCATTGTCGTGCTTTTGCCGGCCCCGTTCAATCCGATCAGGCCGACCATCTCGCCGGACCCGACCTGAAACGAAATATCGTGCAGCACTGGGCGGTTCAGGCTGTAACCACCGATGAGGCCTTGAATATCCAGCACAGCCGTATCACTCATCAACTCTTCACCTCATTCAATTCCCGGGCGGAACAGCCAGGGGCGTGTCCGCACGGGAGAATCCATCCGTACTTGCCTCCCCGTTCGCCGATTAAGCCCGGGGAGGTTTATTTTTCAACCATTTCGGGGCGCCCTTGTTCTTGCGGATACGCTCCCGTTCGCTTTGGCTCTGGCGGGCCGCCGGTTTGCCGCCCTTGAAAGGCTCACCGCCCTGCCGGGTCGTATCCCGGCCGTCGCGGCGTCCGCTGCTGCCTTCCCGCGGTTCGCCCGGGCTGGATGGGCCGCTGGCGCTCCCCTTAGCCGGCTTCAAGTCTCCTTGCCGGCTGCCGCGCACTTCCGCCATGCCTGCCTGGCTCCCGGATGGCCGAACCTGGCGCTGATGGGGCTGGCCTGACGGCTCCCCCTTCCGGGCTGCAAACTGCTCCGGCGTCAGCACTTTGCCGCCGTACAGCACGCGCGGCTCGAGAGAGATGCCGAGCTCTCCTGCAAACTTCCGCATAATAAAGGTCTGGCGGTCCGTCACAATCGAGATGACGCGCCCGCTGCGCCCCATCCGGCCCGTCCGTCCGGCACGGTGCACATAGTGCTCGGCGTCAGGCGCCGGGTCGAAGTTGATGACGAGCTCGAGCCCTTCGATATCGAGCCCGCGCGCCGCCACGTCGCTTGCCACGAGCACTTTGAACCTGCCGTGGCGGAAGCCGCCCAGCACCCGGCTGCGCGCCAGTTTGTCCGCGTCTCCGTACAATCCCTCCGCCGCGATGCCTAAATGGGTCAGCTTCGCCTCCACCTCGGCGATCGATTCGGTCTGATTGACGAAGACGATCGCCCGCTGCGGGTTGTACTGGCGGATAAGGCGCCGCAGCATGTCGACCCGGTCGCGTTCCTCGGCCACCACATACAAATGCTCCAGCCCCGACGCGGTCGTCTGGTCCGGGTCGATGCATATTTCGACCGGGCTGCGCATCTCCCGTTTGACCAGCGCCGCCGTGCTCTCGCTGACCGTGGCCGACAGGAATACCAGCTGCCGGTCACGCAGTGCGCTGCTCAATATCCGGTCGACGTCGCCGGCACCGCCGAGCTGAAATACCTGGTCGACCTCGTCCACCACGATGGTCGAGACGTGATGCATCTTCAGCTTGCGTATCTCGATCAGCTCGCGGACTCTGCCGGGAGTTCCGACCACAAGCTGGGGATGCAGCCGCAGCTTCTCCACCTGGCGTTTGACCGCGGCCCCGCCGATCAGCCCAAGCACACCGATGCCGCGGGCTTCCCCGTATTTTTCGCCTTCACGTACAATCTGCATCGCCAGTTCCTGGGTCGGCGCAAGAATAAGCTTCTGTGTCGCCTTCAGCTCCGGATCGATGGTCTGCAGTACGGGCAGAAGGTAGGCCAGCGTTTTGCCGGTTCCCGTCTGCGAGCGGGCGAGTACATCCGCTCCGCGCAGCACCGCAGGAATGGCCTGCGCCTGGACCGGCGAAGGCTCCGTTATGCCGTACTCGGCCAGCTTGTCTATCCATACTCGGTCAATACCTGTTGCTTCAAAAGAAGTCGGGTTCATGAAATCGTTCATCCTTTATGTTTTAAGTCATTCTTTATCATTATATGCCAAAAGCGCCATCCCACCAAATGCAAGTATAGGACTCACCGCAAAATTCTGCGGGCGCAAAAAATAAGCCGGCCCCTCATGGGAGCCAGCTTATTTATAGAGATCAGAAGGCGTATCACTTCCGGTTCATGATCCGGTAGGTCAGCCGGTCCGCCAGTCTGGGAAACATCTGATACAGGCGCATGGCGACCGCCGCTTTCCCCGGCAGGTTCATTTCTTCCTTCCCGGTATGCATCACCTTAACGATTTTGCGGGCTACATGTTCCGGCGTCATCATCAGCCATTTCACGTTGCTGACATATCCACCCGACGGGTCTGCAATGTCAAAAAACGGCGTATCGATCGGACCTGGATTGATCGTCGACACCCGAATGCCCGATTCCCGCAACTCCTGCCGGAGAGCGTTGCTGAAGCCGAGAACGGCATGCTTCGTGGCCGTGTACGCCGTGGATTTGGCCGTTCCGATTTTCCCCGCCATCGACGCCACATTGATGATATGTCCCGCTTCGCGCTGGAGCATTGACGGCAGCACCGCCTTGGTGCACCGGACCGTGCCCATATAGTTGACGTCCATCATCTGTCCGAACTCTTGGGGAGGCATGTCCGTAATCGTCTCAAACTTGCCGTAGCCCGCATTGTTCAGCAAAATGTCAATATGGCCGTACTTATGTATAATGTCTTGCATCGTGGTGCTCACCTGGTCCTCCCGGGTCACATCCATGGCCCGCAATTCAAAGGATCCCGTCATACCTTCAGCTGCTTCCCGCAGGCGCTGCTCCGACCTGGCGGTCAGCACCGTCACCGCGCCTTCCGCTGCGGCCAGCTTCGCCGTCAAGGCCCCGATCCCGCTCGACGCCCCGGTGATCACGACGACTTTGTCCTTTAACATGGCTTCTCGTCCTCCTATAGGAAAACAAGCCGGAACACCCCGAATCAGTGCAGCAGCGCCGTCCAGAGTTTGTTCCCGCCCTTTCCCACTTCTGTAGGATAACGTCGCCCGCATGCTCACAGCGGACCAGCATCATGCCCAGGGATCAGCAAACGTAACGCTTGTGCTTCCTGCCGTTATTCCTTGCTGATATTTTAAGATATCATGACCTGAATATCCAGTTCGCCGATTCCGTCCATAAGCAGCGGAATGCTGAGCGCCTTTTGCGGAAGGAACGACTCGATGTGCTCGCTCTTCATCACTCTCGGAGGCGTAATGTCGACCGTGACCCCTTGGTTGGACAAAATCGTGCTGGCATTGCCGCTGATCATATTACCAAGTTCGGATATGGCGCTCTGGCCCATTTCGTCCATTTCCGTAAGAATGTAACCGCCCATCATCACGGACACCATCCGCAGCGCTACATGCTCTTGAATTCCGAACACGATGTTGCCGGTAAGCTGTCCTGTCATCCCGATTTGAATCCAGATGTGATCCTCGATGATCTCCATATTCTTCACCCCGAGGCTGCCTGTAGAAGGGGTAACCTGAATCACTTGTTCAATGACGGTCCGGGCGGACTCCAGAAAAGGATTAATGACTTCAGCCTTCATATGTAATTACTGCCCCTTTCACAACGGGTTGGGACATGTCCCAAAAGTCCCATTACCATTGGAATAATTATACTTTAAACCCTGGAATAAATCACGAAAAATTCATGAAACGTCTTCAATCCAGGGTATAAATACCCTTATATATCCACCGGCTTTCCTATTTAAGAAAGAAAACCGGGATGATTCCCTTTATCTATATCGGTACTTCCGGAGCAATTTTGAAGACCGTGGCGAATTTTGTAGATTGCTTTTTCCAAAAATAAAACGAATCACCGGCTGCCCCGCCCGCGTTGCCCTGACTTCCGGAATCCCATATAATGAAAGGATACACTTGTTCGAACTGATCTGCTTGACGGCAGGCATCAACGCCGAAGGAGGAAATGCATGAACATTAGCCAATTGGAGACCCTGATTACCATCTCAAAAACCATGAGCTTCCGCAAAGCCGGAGAGCTGCTCAACTTAACCCAGCCGGCTGTGTCTGCCCAGATCAAAAGTCTGGAGGACGAGTTCAAGACGGTGCTCGTGGACCGGAATCAGCCCGTCACGCTGACCGACCGCGGAGAAGTGTTTCTCAGCCATGCCGAACGGATTCTAGCGATTGTGGAAGAGCTGAAGGAGCGCCTGTACGACCTGGATCAAACACCGCAGGGACACATCGTGCTCGGAACCACCACTTCGATAGCCATACAAATTTTACCCAGAGTCCTTTCTTACTTCCAGAACCAGTTTCCACTCATCAAAACCTCCATCATGTCCATGGCTTCATCCCAGATTTACACCAGCGTGGAGAACGGACAGATCGATGTGGGCCTGGGTTATCTGATCGAGCGCAACCCCAATTTGATGACGTCGGTTCTGTACTATGACACGTTCGAGCTGATCGTCTCCCCGCGCCATCCGCTTGCCCGGAAGACGGCCGTCACGATCGATGTCCTCCGCGAAACGCCCCTCATCCTGCTGTCACCCGATACGGTGGGCAGACGGTTTGCCGATGATATTTTAAAAAAGCACGGAATCGAGCCCAATGTCGTCATGGAATTGTCCAGCAGTGAAGAAATCAAGCGGATGGTCGAAATCGACCTCGGCGCGGCGATTATGTCCAAACAGTCGGTCGCGAGCGAGCTCCGCCTCGGCACACTGAAGATCATACCGCTGACCGAACTGGAAGTGAGCCATCCCGTCGGCGTCATTTACAAGTCCGGCAAATACCTGAACTCGGCCATGCAGCAGTTTCTGAGCGACCTGAAAGGCATGCCGGAAACGAACTTCATCAGCTCGGAGTAACCCCGCCGCAGACCTTTGATTCCAACGATTATTGACAAGGAGGAGTACGATATGAAATTCGATCTGCATACCCATCACTTCCGCTGCGGGCACGCCGACGGCAATATCCGGGATTACGTGGAAGCGGCGCTGGAGGCCGGACTTCAAGTCATCGGCATTTCGGACCACACCCCCTATTTTGGCGAGAAAGAGGACCGGGCGTTTCCGCGCATCGCCATGGGCAAATCGGAGCTTCAGCATTATGTGCGGGAAGTGCTTGATTTGAAAAAGGAATACGAGGGGCGCATCGACGTGCTGCTCGGCATCGAATCCGACTTTTTTCCGGAGCATGCCGAAAAATACAGGAAAGTTCTCGCCGATGTTCCGTTTGACTACATCATCGGCTCGGTACATAGCGTGGGCGGCGTCAGCATCTTTAACAAAAACCGCTGGAAGGGGCTGTCCGAACAGGAGCGCATCCGCGTAAAGGAGGAGTATTACCGGCTGATCCAGGACTCCGCCCGAAGCGGCATGTTCCAAATCCTTGGGCATATTGACGCGATGAAAGGCAACTTCCCGGCCTTCTCCGACATTCCCGCCGATGAGATCATTGACGAAACGCTGCAGACCATTGCCGAGTGCGGAATCGCGATCGAAATCAATACATCGGGCAAAACGAAGCTCAGCGGCGGCTGGTACCCGGCGGACGCCATCCTTGAGCGGGCGCTCCACTTCGGCGTGGACGTCACTTTCGGCTCGGACGCTCATGTTCCTGGAAGGGTTGGAGACGAGCGGGACGAAGTAGCCCGGCGCCTGAAGGACATCGGATTCCGGGAATGGGTGTATTTCAAGGGCAAAGACAAAAAGGCGGTTCCCCTCTGAGGGAGCCTCTTTTTTTGGGCAAAAAAAATGAACCCGCACGATCCGGGTCCCAGAACATCATTTATATTTTCAAAAAGGGGGTCATGTGAATAAGTTTACCCGGTCTCTGTTAGAGTCCCATAACAGCAATATTTCATTTATGTTACAAATCTTACCTGATTTCATATGATTGCAGATTTGGCGCATTCTCCTGGTTTGCCTGAAGCTGCAGCCCCTTCCGGTATTCATCATAGGTACGGTCGGTATGAGCGTACACCATCATCTCGACCGGCGCGGCGAAAAACATGCGTCTATGCTGAAAGGTACGGCTGAGCTGCATCCCGTTTTTTTGCATGACCCTGGCCGACGCCGTGTTGACCGCATGGCATCTGCCTTCGATGTGCAGCAGTTTCAGCTCGGTGAAGGCATAGTGCAGCATCAAGCCGAGCGCTTCGGTGGCGATTCCCCTGCCCCAGTACGCTTTGGCGAGCATATAACCGATCATGGCATCGCGCTTCTCCTCACGCCAATGCTGCATCGACACCACGCCGGCCAGCTCGCGCTCGCCATGAAGCCAAATGCCCATGTGCAGCGAGTCCCTGCGGCCGGTGCTCAGCAGCTCCGAGGCGATGCGCCGCGAGCGGGCAAAGCTGAAGAAGGAGCTCTGGGTCACGTATTTGATCACCTGGGGGTCTGCCAGGATATCCAGCAGCCTCGGCGCGTCCTGCGGTTCGATCGGTTTCATCATCAGACGGCTGCCCGTAAGCAGGGGCATCGGCGTTCGTGTGTCCTCATTCAGCACGCTCTTCTCCCCTTCCTTCGCTTGATTCCCTTAAATTGATTCGAATCGTTACCAGCTTGTCTAACGAGTGTCAGACTGCAGGGTGAAGACGGTAAGCTCAGGCTTGCATAACAAGCGGACGGGAAGGTGGGTCTCCCCGATCCCCCGGTTGACATACAGCGGCATTCGGCGTTCTCCTACTTCGTACATGCCCATGACGTACCGTTTGGATCCCGGAGGCGTCATCAGCGCACCGAGCAGGGGCAGACGCACCTGTCCGCCATGGCTGTGTCCGGACAGCTGCAGATCGAAAGGAAACAGGGCCGCGTTACCGGCGTAATCCGGCTCATGCATCAAGAGCAAGCTGAACATATCATCCGGAATGCCGGCTCTTGCCTTCTGCGGATCGGGAAATCCATGCAGCCAGTCATCCAAGCCGACCACCGCGATGGATTGACCGCTGCGGTTCAGGAGCTGGCTACTGTTCTGCAGGACCCGAAAGTCGGCCACCTGCAGCTTGTGGCTTACATCCTTGCCGCTCCCTCCCCAAAAATCGTGGTTGCCTAGCACCGCAAATTTGCCTAGAGGGGCATCGATCGAAGCGAGCAGCGGAATATACTCGTTCATCGCCTCCGCACTCGAATCAATGATATCGCCGGTAAAGCAGATCAGCTCGGGAGCTTCCCTGCGAATGGCCGCAATCAGATGTTCGATGTGCTTCTTTCGGGTGTGAAACCCGAGGTGGGCATCGCTGAAATGGACGACTTTCAAGTTGTGAAAAGCCGCCGGCAGCCGCGGACATACCAGGGTCCGGTACACGGTATCCAGCTGCTGCGGCTCCCATAACCAGGCGTAAGCGCCTGTCAGCAATCCTGCTCCGGCCGCTAGGGCGACGCCGCGCTTCAAAAATTGCCTGCGGGTGAGCCGGCTGCCGGGCAGCTCCGGCTGGGCTGCCTCCTGCCGAATTCCCGTTCCCGGATGCGGCGTATTTTTCATGCAGGCGGCCTCCTGTATTGGAATAGAATAGGACTTTCCCCTATTATATCCTTCAGGCCGCCGCTCTTCCAGCAGTGCGGATCATTCCGCCGGAGGCGGTGCACTGGCCCGGGACAAACGCTGCTGTTCAAAGGGATATGCTCAACGGTTATTGCGCAAAGTCCGGGCATGGTGCCGAAAAGTTTACACCTCCTCCTGACCTGCGCCCTCCGGGCCCTCTTTAAAAATTTTACGGAACACGCTCAGCAGCGACAGCGCATAAGCAACCGTAATAAAGCTGAAGGCGATCTCCATCACGACGACTCCTCTGGAGGTGTTATCGACAGGAGTGATATCCCCGTAGCCAACGGTAGCAAAGGTTGCAACGCTAAAATACAAGAAGGAAATCACCTGGCTCAGCAAATCGTTGCCGATATTTTTACCGTCGAAGCTGTTATGGCCGAAGAGCTTGTAAATCGACGTGTAGATAACGGTAAAAAAGAGGATGCACGTTAACGTGGCCATGCTGATGCGCGTAATGACGGTTTTGAGCTGCACTTCTTTTTTCAGGGCCGACTCGGCAATCCGGTTGAAAATATACAGCACGTAGAAGATGACCGAGCTCAGGCAGAAGATCAGAATCAAGGCCCGCATCCCTCCTGTTCCCGGTACGACCCGGGAAAGGTCGATCCAGCCGATCAGGTCTTCCAGGGAGACCAGAACATAAATCAGAATTGGCCCAAGCAGGATCGCCTTACTCGTCCATTTTTTCTCCAACCCGTAAAACACCGCAATCAGGACAATCAAACCGGTAATATTGAGCACCCACATCCACCAAGACATGAGCCATCCTCCTCCATTCTCCCTGCACATCTTCTGCCTGTAAAGTTTTAGAAGTCTTTATCGTTAGATTACCCCCGCCACAAGGGTTGGACGCATCCTGACATATACCAAAAATCCCCTCGCCGGCGAAAAGCTCTCCGCTGACAAGGGGATGATAGTTAACGTTGATTTATACACCCAGCCACTGCTTGAACATGTGTTTGGTGGTTTGCTTGTTCATTTCCGCGATCGACGTGGTCAACGGAATGCCTTTCGGACAGGAGCGCACGCAGTTCTGCGAGTTGCCGCAGCCTTCGATGCCGCCGTCCTGCATCAGCGCTTCCAGGCGTTCTTCCTTGTTCAATTCACCCGTTGGATGGGAGTTGAACAGGCGAACCTGGGAGATCGCCGCCGGACCGATAAAGTCGGTCTTGTCGTTTACGTTCGGGCAGGACTCCAGGCAGACGCCGCAGGTCATGCACTTGGACAGCTCATAAGCCCACTGACGCTTCTTCTCCGGCATCCGTGGTCCAGGGCCAAGATCGTACGTGCCGTCGATCGGAATCCAGGCTTTCACCCGCTTGAGCGCGGTGAACATCCGGCTGCGGTCGATAACAAGGTCGCGCACGACCGGGAACGTCTTCATCGGTTGAATCCGGATCGGCTGTTCCAGCTTATCGATCAGCGCCGCACACGCTTGGCGCGGCTTGCCGTTGATCACCATCGAGCATGCGCCGCACACCTCTTCCAGACAGTTGGATTCCCAACATACCGGGGCGATCTTTTCGCCTTTGGCGTTGACCGGGTTGCGCTGAATTTCCATCAGCGCGCTGATCACGTTCATTCCCGGGCGGTACGGAAGCTCGAACTCCTCGGTATAGGCAGCAGCGTCCGGGCCGTCCTGACGGGTTATGATAAACTTCACTTTTTTGGAAGATGCAGTTGCTTCCGCCATGTCAAATCCCCCTTCTTTACTTGTCTTTGGAGTAGTCGCGGATCCGTGGAGGGATCAGCGATACATCCACTGCTTCATAAGAAATTTGCGGGCCATCCGGTGTCCACGCTGCTTTGGTCGTCTTGAGGAACTCCTCGTCGTTGCGGTCCGGGAATTCCGGCTTGTAGTGAGCCCCGCGGCTCTCGTTGCGGAGCAGTGCTCCCAGCGTCATCGCTTCGGCCAGCTCCAGCATGTTCCACAGCTGGCGGGTAAACGAAGCGCCCGGATTGTTCCAGCGCGACGTGTCGTTGACGTTGATGTTTTTGTAGCGCTGCTTCAGTTCCTTGATTTTGGCGATCGTTTCTTCCAGCTTTTTATTGTAACGGACCACGGTCATATTGGCGGTCATGATATCGCCGAGCTCCTTATGCAGCCCGTACGCATTTTCCGTGCCGTTCATTTTCAGGATGCCTTCGTATTTGTCCGTCTGCTGCTTCTTGTAGCGTTCGTATACGCTTGAAGGTACATCAGCAGAGGATTTTTTCATTCCCTTAATGTATTCCACGGCTTTCGGTCCGGCCACCATGCCGCCGAAGATCGCTGATACGAGCGAGTTGGCTCCAAGACGGTTGGCCCCATGGTATTGGTAATCGCATTCGCCGGCTGCGAACAGGCCTGGAATGTTGGTCATTTGGTTGTAATCGACCCACATGCCGCCCATGGAATAGTGAACCGCCGGGAAGATCTTCATCGGAAGCTTGCGCGGATCGTCGCCGACGAATTTTTCATAGATTTCGATAATGCCGCCAAGCTTGACGTCCAGCTCTTTCGGATCTTTATGGGACAGGTCGAGGTACACCATGTTCTCCCCGTTGACGCCAAGCCCCTGATTGACGCAGACGTCGAAAATTTCTCGGGTCGCGATGTCACGCGGCACGAGGTTGCCGTAGGCCGGATACTTCTCTTCAAGGAAGTACCAAGGCTTGCCGTCTTTGTATGTCCAGATCCGTCCGCCTTCACCGCGGGCCGATTCGGACATGAGGCGCAGCTTGTCGTCGCCCGGAATCGCTGTCGGGTGAATCTGGATGAATTCACCGTTGGCGTAATGAACGCCCTGCTGGTACACGGCGCTGGCCGCGGTACCGGTATTGATGACCGAGTTGGTCGTTTTGCCGAAAATGATCCCCGGTCCGCCGCTGGCGAGAATAACCGCGTCAGCCTGGAATGTATGAATCTCCATCGTGCGCAAATCCTGCGCGCAGATGCCGCGGCAGATGCCTTCGTCGTCGATGACCGCCTGCAGGAATTCCCAGTGCTCATGCTTCGTGACGAGGCCTTCCGTTTCGTGGCGGCGCACCTGCTCGTCGAGCGCGTACAGCAGCTGCTGTCCGGTCGTTGCGCCGGCAAACGCCGTACGGTGATGCTTCGTTCCCCCGAAACGGCGGAAATCGAGCAGTCCTTCCGGCGTACGGTTGAACATAACGCCCATCCGGTCCATCAAGTGGATGATGCCAGGCGCCGCCTCGCACATCGCTTTGACCGGCGGCTGGTTGGCCAGGAAGTCCCCGCCGTACACGGTATCGTCGAAGTGAACCCATGGCGAGTCGCCCTCGCCCTTCGTATTGACGGCACCGTTGATGCCGCCCTGCGCGCACACGGAGTGCGATCTTTTGACCGGAACCAAAGAAAACAAGTGAACATGGACGCCTGCTTCCGCTGCCTTGATGGTGGCCATCAGACCTGCCAGACCGCCGCCCACGATAATAATATTAGATGTTGCCATGCCTGCTCACTCTCCTTAACTTAAAACTGACTTCACGGTATCAATCCATACCGAAGCTTCCTGGAATTCCGCTCTGCGGAAGGCGACCAGGGACAAAATAAACATCAATGCTACCAAGACGAACAGCGTCATGCACACATACGAGGATACCCGCTGTGCGCGCGGCCCGACCGTGATTCCCCATGCGACCAGGAACGACCAGAGTCCGTTCGCAAAGTGGAAGGACGCGGATACGACGCCGATCAGATAGAGGACGAAGAATACCGGCTGTGTCACGATATCATGCATTAGGGAGCCTAGCCCTTCGTGAGTCACGTTGCCGAGAGTGATCTGGAACCGGGTTTCGAATACGTGCCAGATGATGTATACGAACGTAATAACGCCGGTAATCCGCTGCAATAGATAGCGCCAGTTGCGCTCATAATTGAAGCGTCCAGTGTTCGGTTTCGCCTGATACGCGATATACAGCCCGTATACGCCGTGATAGATCAGCGGAAGATAAATCAGCACCCACTCCAGGACGAAAATAAGCGGAAGGTCATTCAGCAATTTAACGCCGGCGTTGAATCGCTCAGGCCCTCCCTCAAATGCGCCAAAATTCGTCAGGGCATGCTCGATGAAAAACAAGGCGAGCGGAATGACCCCAAGAAGCGAATGAAGCTTTCTGGCATAGTAACCTTTCATAAATTGACGTGCCCCTTTCTTCATAGTACAACGTTTTCATAATTCATTATTCGACATCATTCTGCCACCCTTTTTCTAACCTGTGAACAACTTGTGGCACTTTTCATGTTACTCTTTTTTTTCTTATAATGGAATTGCAATATAATTATTAAACGTTATAATGTAAATGCATAAGACCTACGTTTAGCTTGTAGTTTTTCTTGCGATATAAGGAAGCTCATTCTCTGAAGCATATTCGTTCTTATATCTAAACAAAATCAATTGTCGATGTAACTTCACAGAAGAACAGACCGCACCTATAACCATCTTACCCCAAGCAGCCGCAGTCCAAAAGTTTCATGGAGATGAATGACATGTTTGAAGATCTGGATGTATTCGCCACGGTGGTGGAGCAGTCGAGCCTGAACAAGGCTTCGAAGCTGCTGAATTTGTCCCAGCCCGCCCTCTCGCGTAAAATTACCAAGCTGGAGGACGAGCTCGGCGTGCAGCTGTTCAACCGCCGCGGCAAGCGCCTTGAGCTGACGGCCTTCGGCCAGTCGGCCTATACCTTTGCTCTAGAGCAGCGGCAGCAGCAGCAGAAGTTCATGCAGATGATCGCCAAGTACAAAGGGGACGATCAAATTTCGGTGACGCTCGGGGCCAGCCTGACCACGCTTCAGACGACGCTGCCGCCTTTGGTGAACGCGTTTATGGAGAAGCACCCTTCTGCTGAGCTGAAGCTGGTCACCGGGAAAACGCATGAAATCGTGTCGGCCGTCCGCGACAAGAAGCTGGACGCAGGCATCGTCGCCTCTTCAATCGAAGAGCCCGGCCTGCGATGCACGCCGCTGTTCGACGACCACCTGGAGCTGGTGCTTCCCCGCAATCACAGGCTGTGCGGCCAGGATAATGTGAGCATGGACATGCTACACGGCCTGCCGATGATTATTTTCTCAACCGGAACGTGGTACCGGAAATTGACCGACGAATTGTTCCACCGGGCCGGCGTCGTGCCGGACATTCGGATGGAAATGGATTCATTTGAAGCGATCGTCCGGCTTCTGCCCGCCTGCAGGGCGGCGGCACTGCTGCCCAAGTCGTATTTGCGCAGTCAGCTGCTGGACGACAACGACCTGGCGATTCTTCATATTCCCGATCTGCAGGAAACACGGCGCACCACCTCGCTTGTCTACTCCGAAAACGGAGGGCTGAGCGCCGGGGCACGCCGCTGGATCGAAGAAACGAAAAAGATTTTCGGCCGCACCCGGGATGAATGACGCGGTGCCGGCAAATGACGAGCCGTCAAGACGGGATTCCCCGCTCCTGACGGCTCGTATCATGTTACAGGCTATTTCTGCCCCATGGGCTTGGAAGCCGCCGGCTCCGCCTTAACCTCAAGGCCCAGCTTGCGGGCGACAAGTCCCGTGGTGCTGGCCTGCAGCAGAATCGTCAGCATGATCGCCATGAACGTCACGGCCGAGATAACATCAGCGTGGGCTACGCCCATGCCGGCGATCATGCCCGAAAGGGCGGCGGGAATGACCCCGGTCTCCCGGACCCACATCATGAACAGCAGCTCGCGCCAGGACCATTTGACCTTGCGGTCGGGCAGGGCGCAGAGCAGAATCGTGATGGGCCGGGCGATGACCATCAGCACCAGGACCGCCGCCAGGCTTGGCCAGAAGTAATCGCCAAGCACCCGGAAGTTGACCTGGCTGCCGAGCAGGATGAAAATCAGCATCCGCATCATGACGCTCGTATTGTCCGCAAACGATGCGGTCTCCTCCAGCTTATCGTCCATTGACAGCCCGAACGTATCCGCGTTCCCCCAGATCAGCCCGGCCACGAAGGTCGCCATAAATCCGCTGACATGAATCAGGTCCCCTATTAAATAAGAAGAAAGTGCGACGACGATCATCGTGATCGTCGTGTAGTCCTTCAGGACGCCAAGCCGGAAATGGGCGACGAGATACGTAAGAATCATAGATACGACGGCGCCGACGAGAATGCCGCCAACGGCGGTTTTCACGAAGTCCCAGCCCATCGTCCCGATATGTAAGGAACCGCTGCCCGTCACCGCGGCCAGCAGCGCAAAGGTCAGAATCGAGCCGGTCGCATCGTTGAAGGCAGACTCGCTCTCCACCGTCTCCCGGACCCTTTCCTTGATCTTTACCTGCTTGAACACAGGAATGATCGAAGCGGGGTCAGTCGAGGCAATGACGGCGGCGGCCAGGAAGGCTACGAGCCAGTCCAGCCCGAACAGGTAATGCACGGCAGCTCCGACGATCAAGGTCGTGACGATAACGCCGGGAACGCTCAGCATAGAAAGTGTGATCCATACCTTCCGCAGCCCGCTCAGCTTCAGGTTACGGCCGCCGTCAAACAGAATAAGCGCCGACCCAACGGTGAGGATCAGCTGGTTGATGAGGGAGCTGCTTGTTTCGTTGATCAGATGCAGCCCCTGCCCAAGCAGCATGCCTGCCACGATAAACACAGCAACGTCCGGAAGCCTGAGCCAGGAGGCCAGTCTTCCGGACAGCATGCCGACGGCAATGATAAACAGCAGCAGTATTAAAATGTGATGAATAATTTCGGTCGTCGGGGATTCCATGTCTGTCTCACTTCCGGATTTATGACTTGACGTTCACCGCTTCGCTCTCGAAGCGGTCGATATTGCTGTTGGAGCCAATGATGACCATGATGTCGCCCGCATGCAGCTGGTCCATCGCCGTCGGCGCGACGATGACTCCCTCGGTACGATGGAGCGCAACAATGCTGCATCCGTACCGGGCTCTCGTATTGACTTCGCTCAGCGTCTTCCCGTTCAGGCATTGCGGTACGGTCATCTCCACGATGCTGTAATCTTTGGACAGCTCAATGTAATCCAGCAAATTCGGCGTCACGAGCTGGTGCGCCACCCGGATGCCCATGTCCCGCTCCGGAAAGATTACCCGGTCCACGCCCAGCTTGGACAAGGCTTTGCCGTGCAGCATGGAGATGGCCTTCGCCACTACGGTCTGAACGCCGAGTTCCTTCAGCAGGATTGCGGCCAGGATGCTCATCTGGATATCGTCCCCTATCGCCACGATTCCGCAGTCAAAATTGCGGATTCCCAGCGATTTGAGAACCTCCTCATCGGTTGCATCCGCCACCACGGCGTGGGTCAGATGCTCGCTCATATCATTGACCACTTCTTCATTGATGTCTACCCCAAGCACCTCATAACCCAGATCCATAAGCTCCATGGCCAAGCTTGAGCCGAACCTCCCTAAACCGATCACGACAAACTGCTGTGTTTTCATTTCTTTCCAGATGCTCCTTATCCTTTAATGTTGGTTCTATATATGGTTCTTATAACAATATTGAAACTTTGAATCACCCAAATTCCTTACCCGATAATGATCTTACCTTCGGGATGACGGTACAGCTCCTTGCCCTTCTTCGGACCAAGCGCGTAGGCGAAGGTCAGCGGCCCAAGACGGCCGGCAAACATCGTCAGGCAGATCAGGATTTTCCCGATCAAGGACAAATGCGGCGTCAGCCCGAGCGATAATCCTACGGTGCCGAAAGCCGAAGTCGTCTCGTACAGGATCATCAAAAAGCTGCTGTCTTCTGTTGTGGACAGAATCATCGATACGCCGACCACCAGAAACAAGGCCAGAAAGGTAATGGTCAACGCTTTGAAAATCCGCTCCTGCGCCAAACGGTACCGGTACAGGACGATATCGTCGCGGCCGCGGATCATCGCGATCACCGCACCGACGAGGATGGTGAACGTCGTGGTCTTGATCCCGCCCCCGGTAGAGCCCGGCGACGCGCCGATAAACATCAGAATGATCGTGAAAAATTGCGATGCCTGGCGCATATCTGCCAAGTTCAGCGTATTCGCCCCTGCCGTCCGCGGCGTGACCGACTGGAACAGCGAGGCGAGAATTTTGCCACCCCAATTCAGCGAACCGAGCGTCTTGGGATTCGTGAATTCAAAGATAAAGATGACGACTGCTCCGACCACAATCAGGGCACCGGTCATGGACAGCACCACTTTGCTGTGGAGCGACAGTTTCCGGTGTACCTGGTAATCCACCAGATCGGACATGACGATAAAGCCGATGCCGCCGGATACGATCAGAAACATCACGACAAAATTGACGAGCGGATCGTATACAAATCCCGTCAAGCTGTTAAAATGGCCGAACAGGTCAAATCCCGCATTATTGAACATGGACACGCCATGAAATATTCCAAAATAGATCGCTTTTCCAAGAGGCATATCGAACGACCACCGGATGGCAAGCAGCAGTGCTCCGCAGCCTTCGATCGTCAACGAAAAAAATATGACTTTCCGGATCAGACGGACGATGCCTTCCATCGTATTCTGATTCATCGCTTCCTGCAGCAGGAGCCGGTCCCGGAGTGAAATCCGGCGCTTGAAAGCCAGGGCAACCAGGGTAGCCATCGTCATAAAGCCGAGTCCCCCGACTTGAATCAGCAGCATAATGACTACTTGGCCGAACGTGCTGAAGTACAGCCCCGTGTCTTTGACAACCAAACCGGTCACGCAGGTCGCCGAGGTTGCCGTAAACAAGGCATCAATAAAACTCAGCGGTTTTCCCGTCGTGTTCGAAATCGGCAAGGTGAGCAGTATGGCTCCGATCAAAATAATGGCCGCAAAACCCAGAGTTAATATTTGCGGAGGGGCCAGCCGGAACCACTTCCATTTCCCAATCAATACATTCACCTCTTTAAAAAAGTCAAAAGAAAAAAAGCATCGGAAATCCAATGCCTTTCGGTTTGGCTCCTGCATGCACGACGCCTACGAGGTTAGCTGACGGATTCGGGCATGCACAGGTTGCCCTATTCGCGGACTAAAACATCCAACGAAATTCACCCCAAAAAATTGGTTCCCCCGTTTTCACTTGGAAATTCGGCGTTCTTATTCATTTGCATCAAAATTATAATCTTTATTGTAGGACTTCACAAAGGCCTTTTTCTGATGAATTGGATGGAAAACAGCCTGATTCGCAATGCAGGTGGACACGGTCTGCGGTTATCTTCTCTTTTCGATGGCTTTCCTTGATTTTCATCGTTTTTTCACCACTATTTTCAGGGTATACTGGTTTTGGGCGAATCTTCTATGTTATGTTTACCGTACTGTATTGGGGGGAATGGTATCTTTATCACATTCAAGGGGGGATTTCATGGACCGGTTAAACCAGCCGCTGGAAATCAGGGCCAATTATAAATGGCTGGGCATTTTGGGGGTCATCGGCCTTATTTTATTCTTTTTTGTACAAGTGTTTCCGCAGACGAGCTCGGAGACGCTAGAGGGGCAAACGACCAAGGTCATCAGCAAATCGGAGGCGGAAGCAGCCGCCAAAGCGTTTGCCTCGGACCGGTTGACTATTCAAACAGGCATTGCAGATAAGCCGCTCGTCACGTACCAGTCGGAATCGGACCTTTACGGTTATTTATCCAGAGAGAAGCTTCTTAACGAATATAACAAGAAATACGAATCGAAGTATCCTTATGACGTGTTCCGGGTGCGGCTGCCCGAGTCGAGCGATCAGGGATATGTCAATGTAGACGTACATATGAACACGGGCAAGGTCGTCGGGTTTTCCATCACGCCTCCGTACTCCAAGTATGCTGCCGCGATGGCTGAATCGAACGAAACCATGCGCAAGCAGAAACTGAGAATTGTGGAAGGCAACATGACGCTGGAGGATAAAGAGGAAATCGCCTCGTCCTGGCTGCAGAAGCTGGGCTATAACACCGGCTCCCTGAAAGTATCGAGCGGCAAGGATGAGCCCGGATTGATCTATACCGACTCCTCCTCGCACATCGGGGAATCGCAGTTGGAATTCAAGTTTGCCTTTGAGGATGGGGAGCTTCACTCCTTCCTCCCTGGATTTTCGGTCCCATCCGCTCATACGGCTTATGTAGAGAAGCAGACCAAAAGCGCCACGATGCTGACCATGCTGGGATACGGACTGTTTACGATCGTGCTCGGCATTCTCGCCATCATTTACAGTGCACTGACGCGGCGGTACACCTCCTTTGCACGCGGGCTGTTTTTGTCCTTGTTTTATTTTGTTGTCTCATTGCTGACGACTTATAACATGCTGCCAGTGCTGGAAGCGGAAGGCTTCTCCCAGTTCGGGATCATCGCGGCCATGGTCGTTCAGGTGATCCTGAGCATAGCCATGACGGTGCTCCTGTATTTCTCCCTGGTCGGCGGGGACGGACTATGGCGCAAAGCCGGTTACAACGCCTGGGCCCGCGCCAAAGAGCCTGGATATGGGCGTTACGTGCTCCACAGCATGTTCACCGGGTATTTGTGGGCGTTTATCCTGATGGGGGCGCAGTCGGTGATCTATCTCGTCCTGGACCGGACGATCCACAGCTGGTCCACGACGGACGCCTCGCAGTCCCCGTATAACATGCTGTATCCGTGGATGCTGCCGATCATGGCCTGGATGGCCGGCATCTCCGAGGAAGCCGTGTACCGCCTGTTCGGCATACCGATGCTGAAGAAAATCGTAAGGAACACATTTGTCGCCTGCGTCATTCCGACGCTGATTTGGGCCTTCGGCCATACGCTGTACCCGATCTACCCGATATACACCCGGCCGATTGAGCTCCTGTTCATCGGTCTCCTGTTCAGCTTGATCTTCCTGCGTCACGGCTACATCGCGGTCATGTTCGCCCACGTCGTGTTCGACAGTATCCTGATGAGCTTCAGCTTGTTCAGCATGGGGGATCTGACGAACATTTTGGCGGGCGTGGTCACCTGCGTCATGCCGTTTATCGTCGCCTGGGTCATTTACCTGTTTTACGGCAAAAAGAAGGAGAAGCCGTATGCTACGACTCCTCCTCCTGAAGGGCTGCTATAATTTGTCCGGCGAGCTTGTCGCCGATCGAGAGAGGCCGGAAGTCTTCAATCCGGGCCTCTTTTATTTTTTTGAGCGAGCCAAAATGCTTCAGCAGCAGCTTACGCCGCTTCTCGCCGATGCCCGGGATGGCGTCGAGCTTGGATGCCACCATCGACTTGCCGCGCTGCTCGCGGTGGAAGGTGATGGCGAACCGGTGCACCTCATCCTGGATGCGCTGGAGCAGGTAGAACTCCTGGCTGTCGCGCGGCAGCGAAATCGGCTCGGGCGGATCGCCCACCATCAGCTGCGCGGTCCGGTGCTTGACGTCCTTGACCAGACCGCACACCGGGATAAACAGGCCCAGCTCGTTCTGCAGCACGTCGATCGCGGCGGAAATTTGGCCTTTGCCGCCGTCCACGACAATCAGGTCAGGCAGCTCCAAATTTTCCTTGAGCACGCGCTCGTAGCGCCTGCGGACGACCTCCCGCATCGTATCGTAATCGTCCGGTCCCTGAACCGAACGGATTTTGTACTTCCGGTATTCCTTTTTGTCGGGCTTGCCGTCGATAAACACGACCATCGCCGATACCGGATTCGTTCCCTGGATGTTGGAGTTGTCGAACGCCTCGATCCGGTGCAGCGACTCAATGCCGATATACTGGCCGAGGTTCGCGGCGGCCTTGGACGTCCGCTCCTCATCTCGTTCGATCAGGCGGAACTTCTCGTCCAGTGAGACCTTGGCATTCTCTTCCGCCATGGCCACAAGCTGGCGCTTCGTTCCCCGCTGGGGCACCAGCACCTTGATGCCGAGCCATTCCTGCAGGGATGCAGCACCGCCGCCGGCATCGATCGATTCCGCGGCATCCTCTGACCGGCTGCTGTCTTCCGCCTCTTCCCCTTTTGGCATGTCAGGCAGCAAAATTTCTTTCGGCAGCGCCGGATTGTCGCTGTAATACTGCGTCACGAAGGACATAAAATCGCTGTACGCCTCGCCATAAAACGGAAAAACAGACGCGTGGCGCTGGATCATTTTCCCTTGGCGCATATACAGAATCTGCACGCACATCCAGCCTTTATCCACGGCAAAGCCCAATACGTCGCGGTCTTTCGTGTCCGTCGTCGTAATTTTCTGCTTCTCCATGATCGCTTCAATGTTCAGAATCTGGTCGCGCAGTTCCTTCGCCCGTTCAAAATACAGCTCCTCCGCCGCCTCCTGCATCTTGCGCTGGAGCTCCTTCTTAATCTCCTCGTGCCCACCGCTCAGAAATGAAGTAATTTCCTGGGTAATACGGTCATATTCCTCCTGAGGAACTTCCTTCTCGCACGGTGCCAGGCATTGGCCCATATGGTAGTACAGGCATACCTCCTTCGGCATGACCCCGCATTTGCGAAGCGGGTACATCCGGTCCAGCAGCTTTTTCGTCTGCTGGGCAGCGTAAGCATTCGGATAAGGGCCAAAATATTTGGCCTTGTCCTTGAGCACGCGGCGGGTCACCTCAAGGCGGGGATGCGGCTCATTGGTAATTTTAATATAAGGAAACGTCTTATCGTCCTTCAGCAGGACGTTATATCGCGGCTGATGCGTTTTGATCAGATTACATTCAAGAATGAGTGCTTCAATGTTGCTTCCGGTCACGATATATTCAAAATCCCGGATATCCGCCACCAGGCGCTGCGTCTTGCCGTCATGGCTGCCGGTAAAATAGGAGCGGACCCGGTTCTTCAGCACCTTGGCTTTACCTACATAAATAATCTTGCCATCGGCATTCTTCATCAAATAACAACCGGGCAGATCGGGCAGCAAAGCCAGCTTGTTGCGGATCTTCTCCAGTGCTTTTTCCTGTTCCTGTAATTGCTTTGCAAAATCGTCCATGCCGTATCGGCTCACCTCCCGGTACTTATATTATAGGAGAAAACGGCTGAATACAGCAATATAACCCGGCAAAAGTCGGGGTTTCGTCAAGATAGCCTATTCGGTTACCTTCGGGTCATTCCAGCGCTGCATGTAAATATACAAAAAATCCCGACAACCTATTTTCGGCCATCTGCCAGGGATCCCGTACCTACATACGAATAAAGCGCCCCCGGAATCATCCGGAGGCGCCTGTCATCGGCCATGCACCAATTATTGGTGTTTAGCGATGATGTTTTTCAGGTTTTCTTTGGAGTTCAGGCCGACCACTTTATCAACCGGTTGACCGTCCTTGAAGAAAATCAAAGTCGGGATGCTCATCACGCCGAAACGGGACGCCGTTTCCGGGTTGTCATCCACGTTCAGTTTGGCAATTTTCACGGAGTCTCCGAGCTCGTTAGCCAGGTCTTCCAGAATCGGAGCGATCATTTTGCAAGGACCGCACCATGGTGCCCAAAAATCTACCAGAACCGTACCTTGACCTTCAATTTCAGCGTTAAAGGATTGGTCGGATACATTCACAATTGCCATAATAGGTTTCCTCCTTATAAGAAAAAAATTCGGTGTATTCTGCTTCACAGAAGACAGACCATGTTTAGCGGCTGTACGCAGGAGACGAAAAAACGGCCATGCGGCTTGGTATCCCCCGTAATCGCAAGAGCGCAAATGGACGTCTAAACTGATATGTCTTTGTGGACAGTTTAAGTATAACACATTCCGTCAAGAAATGTGAAACCCTTAATTACAGATTAAACGAAATTCGGGCCCCCTAACCGCTCAGCCACCCTTTCCTGCCCCTATAAGTATTCACCATATATTCTTTACAAATTCTTTGAAGTTTGGGTATACTAATGTTAACTCGGGTTTCTCTGTTCATGAGAAGGCTCATTGACATCAGGCTGAAACCATGATGAGGAGGCATTTGTTCAAATGGATGCAAACGTGCACGCTAACGATCCGCGGAAACACGTGAACGAAGAGCCGCGCAATGATTTAATGGATCTGATGAATGGCTTTGGCGGAATGGCGCTGTTTATGACCGTTCTGTTTGCAGTCATGGTGATCATTAAATTTGTTATTTCCGGCTAATTAGCCCCATAGGGCTTACAAGAAAACCTGGCTTCGCCTGTCTTTTGGACAGGTTGGCCAGGTTTTTTTGGCTTATAAACAGTGAATTTGGTAATGATGCAAAATGCCGCTTGGCCCAGGTCCTGTTGAAATGGCCCTTATCACTGTCTACGGCGCTGATTCTCCCCGTGCAAATGCACGACATCGACGAACGGCGCGATTCGGTCCATCAGCCGCTGACCCTTATGCCCTTCTTCGCCATCTTTGTTCGTGAAGCTCAGATGCCTTTCCAGGCCGTCCAGAGCATAATTCGACGTATAGAAGGTCGGCTTGCGGTTCATCCGGTAATTCAGGATGGAGCCCAACACGTGGTCGCGTACCCAGGGACTCAAATTTTCGGCGCCGATATCGTCAAAAATGAGCAGATCGCACGCCTTCATCAGCTCCACGGTCTCCTTCAGCTTCACGTTATCGCTAAGCATCCCCTTCAGATCCTCCACAAAATCAGGCATGTATACGATAACCCCGGTATGACCGGTAATCGCCAGCTCATGGAGGAGATAGCTCATCAGAAACGTTTTGCCGGTCCCGAACGATCCGTACAGATACAGTCCTTTGTTCGGCAGACCGTTCTCGCGTACTTCCCGGATATACCGGAATACCTGGTTCACCGCCGGAGCCCGGTTCCGGTCCTTGCCCATAATCTCAACCTCGTTATATCCTTCGCTTAATGCGCGCTCGTCCACGTAAAAGCTGCGGATCCGCTTCTTGATCAGGTCCTCTTGCTGCTTGGCCGTCTGCAGGGTGCAGGGAACCTTGCGTTCTACCAGCTCCGTAATCCCGTTGACGACCTCCACCTCCAGCTTGCTGTAATGACCCTGAAAATCGTTCGGGCACCGCTCGAGCCCCGGGCAGCGGTCACAGTGCCGCCGGTCGGTTGCAAACTGGTACAGCCGGGTCACGTTCATCCGCAGCAGCGATTCTTCCAGCTCCGGATGCTCCTGCCGCAGCTCCCGTACCGCCGGATCCCTCAGCAGTTCGTCCGCGATCTCCTGCGACCGCTGTATAAAGGAAGGCCCTCTCATCTGCTTCAGCAGCTGCCCCAAAGAATCCATGCCGGTTGTCCTCCTCTCTCTTCAGGCGGTTCTATATGCCGCCCTTTTTCTTGCTTGCCTGCATTTCAGCTGCCATACGCAGCATTTCCTCAAACTCTTCCTCGCTGACATCGCCGACCTGCCCGTCTTCCTGGGCCAGCGGGATATCCGGCTTCATCTTCACCGTTTTGCCGCCGTATGTACGGGTTCTTGCGCCGCCGGCTGCTGCGGCCTGCTTTCCTTTGACCTTGGACTGGTCGCGGATGTACTCCACGGCCTTCTCATAGGAGTTGACCTGCTTCAGCAGCATGTTGGAGGCGATGGCCTCGACAAAATTGCGGTTGATCCGCTGGTCGTTCCCGCCTTCGGTCAATAGGGACATCAAGTAGTGGATCAGCACATTGATGACTTCACCCGGCAGCTTGTAGCTGAGGTCGATCTTCTCGAATATATCGATAAAATTGTCCGGCACCGAGCCCGGAAAATAAGTTCTGAGCAGCTTCGTATACGGCTCATTCCGAAGCATCATATTATACTGGTGAATGTCGCATTTGGATTGGAACTGAACCGGAACGTCGACGTAATATTCCATCTGCACGGCATGCTCCAACGGAGCCTGCTCTTCTTCCGTTTCCGCCTGCCGGAAGGAAATGACTTTCCCCGCGTACACGTCCCGCTGTTCCTGGCGGCGCTTGTCCTGGCGGAACTGCAGGCTGGCCTTATGCTGGAACTCGTCGAGCAAAATGTCGCCGTCGGGCCCAAAGATGCCGTCCTCATCGAGCAGGCGGCAAATGTCCTGGACGCTGAGATCGTATTTGCGTCCGACAAAATTGATGACGCCCATCTGCTCATGGTTGAAGCGCAGCCCTTCCACATGCCGGCGGTTGGCGGAATCCCGCGGGAAACGCAGGATGATATCGGAATAATTCAGCGCCCCTTCTTCATCGAGAACCCGAAGTCCAGGCTGTCTTGACGTGGATACCTCAGACAACGCCTGTTCCAGCTCGTAATCGATCACATGGGTGTTCAGTTCAAAAATATCGTAAAAGGCCAATGAAATATTTTCTTTATGGACGGACGATGATCCGGCATACTCTTCCGGTTCCTTCGACCACAGCTCCTCGCGCAGCGACAGGACGGCAAATTTGCCGATCTTATCGCGCAGCAGCAGCGTCAAATGCTGTGTATTAAAGAACTCCGTCGGCGAGAGTGGAGCCTGGAGCTCGTATTCGTACATGTAATCTTCCTGCTCGGGCACGTAAATCCGGCAGGATTGCAGCAGCCCCACCGCTTCCAGACGGGAAGCCTGCTCAATCAGATATTTGCGTCCCTTCTCGCTCGGCTCAAGCCCAAGCGACAGGAAAATGCGCCGCTGCTGTTCAACCCGGGAGTAGCCCAGCTTCTCTGCCGGGATATGCTGAAACAGCAGGTGGTATAAGCTGATGGCAAATGCCCCGACCATGGGCTGGTATACGGAGCTGAGCATTCGGTTGTCCAGGCTGCTTAAACCAAAATCACGGAACACGCAGTACCGGTGGTTTTCGGTAAAATGCAGCAGGCTCTTCATATGCATAATCTATGCTCCCTCCCATCGATTCGTAGACTTTCTCTATTCTATCACAAAAGGGTCCGCTTCTTCTCCGTTTTTCGACAAGTCTTTCATCCCCAAATGAATCCAGTTTGCGACATCGGTGATGACCTCGCCAGGCACATTACCGGGCAGCTTGTACTCCTCGCCGGTCGAGTTCTTACTATAATATATATACATATGATTAAGTCCCGGATATGACTTAAAGGCTACGTCTTTTCGTTGGCTCAGCGCACTTCTCCACACCTTGAGGCTCGGCGGAGGGACCTGCACGTCATTCTCCCCCTGGAGGATGTACATCGGGACGTTCTGATCTCTGGCGAGCAGCGGCCCGCTGTAGTTTCTGAAATCGAACCACCAATACGCGTTCGGCAGCGGAAAATGCTCCGGCAGATGCTCCTTCGAATAACCGGGGTCCTTCAGCAGCGCGACGGCTTTTTCCCATGTGTCCACCTGCTTTTGCAGACGGGCCAGCTTCTCATCCGAAGCTCCCTCTTCTTCCGCCCGCCCTAATATTCCCCGGTACTGCATCAGCATCAGGTCCTCCAGCGGTCCGGATGGGGCGGACATCACGACCGCGCCGGCGATATGCTTGCCCGTATCCGAAGCGATGATGCGCGGGACAAGCATCCCGCCTTGGCTGTGGCCGAGCACATAAATCTGCTGCGGATCGATCCTTGGATCGGCGGCCAGCAGGGCAGCGGCGCTGACGGCATCGTCAACCGTCTCCTCCTGGACGGTAAAGGACGGGGTGGCGGAACGAAGCGGGTATTCCCGCGTCCGCTTTTCGTAGCGGAGCACCGCAATCCCTTCGCCAGCCAGTCCCACCGCCAGGTCCCTGAACAGCTTGCCTCCCCCGGAAGACTCGTCCCGGTCATTGGGGCCGGAGCCGTGAACGAGCACAAGCGCGGGAACCTTCTCCTGAACGTTCCGGGGGAGCGTCAGTGTGCCTGGAAGGAGCAGAGGGCTCTGGCCGACCTGCACTTCTTCCTCCGTGTACTTTTCCGGGTGGTCATAGGCGGGCGCCCGATAGCTGCTGGTCACATTTTCGATCCAGGCGATATCGTTCAGCAGCCCCTCCGGGCTGAACCGGAGCTCCATGCCGAACGTCTCTCCTTTTGGCGTCTGATAGACCAGACGGGCGTTGCTGCGTACGGAATCCGTATAGGCTTCGGCATGCAGCAGGCTCCAGTCGAGGCCGTACAGCTTTTCCAGCCGTTCTTCGTACTTGGGAAGCGACGAAGGCGGATAAGCAGCCGATAAGGATGCATCCATCATCCGTCCCGCCTCTTCCCATTTCCCATGGCGCAGCAGGGTCATCCAGTAGATCGCCCTCCCCTTCCAGTCATCCGGATCGAGGGACCAGCGATGGTCCGCCCAAGTTCCCCGGATGCCCAAAGCCCCGGTAAACGATTGGAGCGGCACGAGCAGCGCTCCTCCTCCGTCCGTCACCGCGGTACGCGCAAGTTCATACGGCGCTTGGTCCAATAAGGACTGCTTGCTGCCGGGCGTGATTTTCCAGCGGGTTTTGCCGAGCGAGACCTGAACCCGCTTGTCCGTCCCGTCCCACAGCACCTTGGCGCCCAGCGCCTCGGCCGCAATCCGGAGCGGGATCATAGTCTGCTCTCCCGCGGACGCCGCCATCGCGTTTGGTAGCGAACCTCCCGCCATCAGCCCGGTGGCAAGCACCAGACCCAATGCTTTTCTCCACATCCATCCGTCCCCCCATCATTCAACCCTTCAGCGCCGGGATAGCGCAAAACAGCCCCCCGGGTGGAGAGCTGTTTCGAAATCGGCCGATTTGCCGGCCTAGAACATTTTAAATCCGCTTCTGCGAAGCTTCTGGATGGACCAGCCGCTGATGACCGCGCCTGCCAATCCGGCTACTCCCGTTAAATAGTCAACTACGCGAAAAGACTCCAAGTGACTGAGCAGCGACATTTGGCTGCGGTCCCATAAAGAGTATACGACCACCGGTAAAATAACGATGACAAACAAATAGCAGGGGAACCAGGTCGTTTTCATTAACATATTCAAAATAAAGCCGATGCCGAACATCATGACAAAAAATAACACCATCAGCACGAGAACGGGTATAAATTGCATCTCAGCCAAGTCACCTCTTCTTTTCTATCGCCCCGCTAAAACGGATACAAACAGGCCGTTCACAGTCTTGCCACGTTTTGTGGACTAGTAGTTAGTTTACTAAAAAAACGGTCACGAATCAACGAACAATCGGTGAATAGATTGTGACTTCATTTGCTCTTGCGCTTGCGGTTGAGCTACAATGAAGAAAAACGTCAACGACCCTGATACTCGGGTCCAGCAAGCAACCTTGGGATCCGCTTACAGGCAACTATTTATAGGAGTGATTCATAGATGAATGAAGCAGCATCAACTCTGGAGGGCTGGTACGCTCTCCACGATTTCCGTTCCATGAACTGGGCGGCATGGAAGGCCGCCGACGACGAGGACCGCGCCATGGCGCTGGACGAGCTCCAGGCGTTCCTGAACGAATGGTCCGAGGTGGAATCCAGCAAGCAGGGCAGCACAGCAGTGTACAGCATCATCGGACAGAAGGCCGATTTTGTGTTCATGCACCTGCGCGAAACGCTCGAAGACCTGAACGCCATCGAGACTGCGTTTAACAAAACGCTGTTTGCGCAATATACGACGAAGTCCTATTCCTATGTCAGCGTCGTCGAGCTCAGCAACTATCTCGCCGGTTCCGGTGAAGGTGACCCGATGGAAAATCCGCATGTCGTCGCCCGTCTGAAGCCGATCCTGCCGAAGACGAAGTACATCTGCTTCTATCCAATGAACAAAAAGCGCGATCAGGCCGATAACTGGTACATGCTTGACATGGACGACCGCCGCAACATGATGCGCAGCCACGGGCTGATCGGCCGCAGCTATGCAGGCAAAGTGAAGCAAATCATTACCGGCTCCATCGGATTCGACGATTGGGAATGGGGAGTTACTCTGTTCGCAGAGGACGCGCTTCAATTCAAGAAGCTGGTCTATGAAATGCGCTTTGATGAAGTCAGCGCCCGCTATGCCGAATTCGGCGGCTTCTTCGTCGGAGCGATTCTGACGCCGGAATCTTTTGAAGACATGCTGAAAATTTAAAATACTTTCATATATAAGAAAAACGTCTATCGACGTACTTTCAAAGAAGACAGACCGCGTCTAAAGGAAGTTTTTCTTGCGAGATCAGGAAGCAGAAGCTCCGAAACTTATACTTTTCTGATCTCTTAAAAAAAGGTTTGCCCCGAGTAAATTCAGGGCAAACCTTTTTGCTGTTTCCTTAATCCTCTTCCTGTTGTTCATCCTGCTGTTTCATCGACTCCAAAAATTCAGCGGTCGCCCGGTCGCGGTCCCTTCCCTTTTCCTTCAGCCTTTCAATGGCCGGAAGGATGAGGATGTCCACTTCCTTTTGGACCGTGTACGACAGATCGTACCGGTTCTGGTCCTCGAGGAAGGATCCCACTTCCATCAAGGCGTTATAACGGTCCAGTTCGTCCCGGGTCAACAATGCGCGGACTTGAACACTGCAGTGCCTCATTACAGGAATTTCCCTTTCTTCAATACCAGCGGAATGCCGCCGATAATAAATAGGTAGCGCATATCCACGATCTTCTTCAATTGAGCTGCCCGCCAGCCCTTTATATGCTTGTCGCCTACTACCGCGATACCTTCGCCTTTACCCAGGGAAGCGACGGTGCCCTTGTTGCTGAATTCGAACTTTTTCGGCTGCTGGCCACGAATTGCCGTGACGATGTTATGAGCGCAGCACACGCCCTGCTGCATCGCAATCTGCGCCGTCGGCGGATATGGACGCCCTTCCGGATTCATGATCAGGGCGTTGTCCCCGATGACATAGATGTGGTCGCTCCCAGGCGCCCGCAAGTACTCGTCTACCTTCACCCGGCCTCTTGCCGTTTCAAAGCCGGCCGCTTCAATCATATGGTTGCCGCGGATTCCTCCGGTCCACACCACCGTAGCCGCCTTGATCTCTTCACCGGTCGCAAGCACTACGCCGTCCGGCTTGCATTCTTTGATGGCCACGCCGATTTTGAAGGTTACGCCTTTCTTGCGGAGCACCTCCATGGCATACTCCACGAGCTCCGGAGCAAAACCCGGCAGCGCCGTAGGCGCCGCCTCCACATTGTAGACATTCACAAGATTCGGATCGACATCGTATTCCTTGCACAGTGCCGGTATGCGGTCGGCCAGCTCGGCAACAAACTCAATGCCGCTGAAGCCCGCTCCCCCGACGACAAAATTGATTCTTTCCTGCGGACTGCGTTCATTTTTATACAGCGCGAACTGGTACTCGATATGCTTGCGGATCAGCCGCACCGAGTTGATGCTGCGGATCGTCATCGCATATTCGGCCATCCCCGGAATGCCGAAGGTTTCGGATTCCCCGCCGAGGGCAATGACCAGGAAATCGTAGGAGAGCGTCCCGTCCTCCAGGATGACCTTCTTCTCATGCGGACGGATTTCCTGAACGGAGGATTTGACCAGATCGATCTTGAATTCGTCAATCAGCTTCGAAATCGGTACCCGTGTATTCTCGACGCTGTCCGTACCAGCAGCGGGCATATGCAAATGGGTCGTAATATAGTGGTAATCGTGACGGTTAACAAGCGTTACGTCCGCTTCATTATAATTCAATTCCTTTTGAAGGCGCTGTGCTGTCAGGATGCCGCCGTAACCCGCACCAAGGATTACTATCTTGGGAATGTTGCTCATCATCTTGCTCCTTCCAAAATGTCGGTCTCTATATATATTTGTGAACCATTACAAATGTTATTGTGAAATATTACACATTAGTTTGAACTTCAATGAATCTTTTTATCACAGGCAGCCTGTGTAAGAAAAAAAACAGCGGGAATACTACCAAAACCTGCCCGCACATAACTAAAATGATAGCCACTTTCCCATAAAAGATCAAGTATTATTTGGCCTTCCATGAGAGCATCCATGCTGTTTTCATTTTCCTTTTCATTCCAGTTTTCAGTTAAGTTTATTCTCTTATCCTGACGGAGAATTTGCAAAATAGGATGTAAACTTTTCAGCCGAAGCCCGGATGTATTATAATGAGATGGAATTTGAAGAATATACAGCGTGCTTAATTTCGCTAGCGTTCTTATTTATATTTGTTGGAGGTGCTTACACTAATGACATCGCAGCCGGCTGACATAACCGACCTGCTCATTATCGGAGGAGGTCCTGCAGGCATGTTCGCTTCTTTCTATTGCGGGATGCGCCAGGCATCAGTCACACTCATTGAAAGTATGCCCCAGCTTGGCGGGCAGCTTGCAGCCTTATATCCCGAGAAATACATTTATGACGTGGCCGGATTCCCTAAAGTAACGGCACAGGAGCTGGTCGACAATCTGCAAAAGCAGATGGACCTGTTCCAGCCGAACGTACGCCTGGAGGAAAAGGTTACTTCCCTCGTTAAGCAGGACGAGCGCCATTTTGTGGTGACGACCGATAAAGGCGAATACCACTCCAAAGCCGTCATCATTACGGCCGGGGTCGGAGCCTTTGAACCCCGCAGACTGGAGCTTGAAGACGCTAGGAAATTTGAGAAAACGAATTTGCACTACTTTGTGAATGACTTAAACCGCTTCAAGGGGAAAAAGGTGCTGATCAGCGGCGGCGGAGACTCCGCGGTAGACTGGGCGCTCATGCTGGAGCCGATCGCCGAGCAGGTCACGCTGATTCACCGCCGCGACAAATTCCGTGCGCATGAGCACAGCGTCGAGAATTTGATGGCTTCCAAGGTTCAGGTCGTGACGCCGACGGAAATCACCGCCCTGCACGGGGAAGACACGATTACCAAGGTGACCTTGTCCCATGTGAAGACCAAAGAAACGCAGGAGATCGAAGTCGACGACGTCATCGTGAACTTTGGCTTCGTATCTTCCCTTGGCCCGATCTCCGATTGGGGCATTCAGATTGAGAGCAACTCCATCGTGGTGGATTCCCGCATGGAGACGAACATTCCCGGCGTCTTCGCCGCCGGAGACATCACCACATATCCGGGCAAACTGAAGCTTATCGCCGTAGGATTCGGCGAGGCGCCGACCGCGGTCAACAACGCGAAGGTATACATTGATCCGGAAGCTAAGCTGTCTCCCGGCCACAGCAGCAATATGAAACTCTAGCCCGAAGTTACGCGCAAATTGGGCACAAAAAAAAGGGTATCCTGATCTGATCGTCATGAAGTCATGATTCAGATAGGATACCCTCATTTTGTTGCGGTGCTGCTAATCTGGAAAATAGATGTTACACCTCCACACCTTCCATAACTTCCACGTCATATGCAGCTTATAATACAACAGCATTTGTGGATGTGTACCGGGATGTGTCCTAATGAACTAAACTCTCTGATGAAGTCTCTAGATTCCTCTTGTGGATTTCGGCCAGGAGTAAAGCGATGAAATCATGATCCAGCATGAGTTCCACGGCCATATGATAAGAATCGAGCAGCAATTCATCCGACAACATAGCCATTATCTTCACATCCTTTCCTTAATTTTCCTCAAAACTATCATATCAAACTTCACATAAGAGAACAAGCGTTCGCTTTATCCACAACCTGTTGTGGAAATCCTGTGTATAATTTGTTAGCAAGTGTCGGAATACCAACAAAATTGCAGTGGATTTTGGGGATAAACGTTATACACAGGTGCTGTGCATACGACCCGGCTTCAAAAAATTTTTTTCCAGTTTCATAGTCTTATATAATGATATTACCCCGCCTATAATCTCCTAAACATTGCCAGTTTGATTTATTGAGGGCGCGTATTTACTTCAAAAATCCAAATTCTCCCGCTGTGGTCCAGACCGTAGTCAAAGCCGAGCTCGCCGATGCCGGGAAAACGCCGCTCCAGAATTGCTGTACAGCGCCGGGTAAGGGAACGCATCTCTTTAAGCTTTGCTTTGGAAGAGATCTGCGGCAGGGAACGGCTCAGGCCAACGCGTCCTTTCAGCAAATAACCGCCCTTGCACAGATTGGTTACGAATAGTCCGCTGCGCGCGACCCGTCCCACCATTGCGGTAATGACCCAACGATCGTCCACTTTGACGTATTTGACACGGTAATCGATCGGACGCCCATCGACCTGGGCCAATTTAATCCCCTGCTGAATTAAATAGGTCCTTCTCACCTTCAGCTTCCGAAAACCGCTGTACATGCCGGAGAAGCTGTCAAAATAATAGGTTTGAGAGAAGCGGGTTATACTATAACCGCTGCCGGTACGGGATATTTTCATGACACCGTAACCGCCTCCGCCGACGACCGGTTTTACGACGACAAAGTCATACATTCCCAGCATTTGCTGGAGATTCTCCCGGCTCATAGACCGGGTCTGCGGAATATATGGGGCAACATCCGGATCCGTCAGCAGCGCTTCGGTCTTCAGCCATTTGCTTGCCAGCTGTCTTCCCCCCATGTTGTCGCCTCCTTTCTATGCTCCTATGTTATTAACATACTCGTATCTACGGGTTCCCTCCTGTATGTTTGTGCATAGAAAAGGATAAACGCGTAAAAAACGGGGGATAGCGGAGCCTTGGCGTGCCTGTCTAAATCGGATATAATGAAATGAAGTGTGTAAATTTGGAATATCCTGCGAAGGAGGATAACAGCTGTGGCTCAATTTTTCGGGGTATTATACTGGGTCGGCATGATCGGCATGTCCCTTGCTCTGGTCGTGACAACCGTTTTAATCTTTGCTTTGGGCTTTAAATTTCTGAAAGACAGACGCAAAGGGCTCGGCACCTGCTGCATCGCTTTTTCAATCGTGGCGGCGGCCATGCTCGTCATGATGGTGAACAAAACGTTTATCGTTCCCGGGCTCTCCTAACGAACAAAAAAAGGCTCACAACCTGCTTCTGTACGAAGCGGGTGTGAGCCTTTTGTCTTATTCATCCGCAGTGTGTGCCCGTTAGCACTCCTCAGGAGCCGGTTTGCCTGCATCGAGCGCTGTACGGAACGAAGCGCCGCATCCGCAGGTCGCCGTAGCGTTCGGATTGTTCATGGTGAATCCGCCGCTCATGCCGGACTCCTCAAAGTCGATTTCCAGCCCGTCAATCAGGCGGAGGCTTTCTTTATCCACGACCACCTTCAGGTCGTTAACGTCCATGTATACATCATCTTCGGTTTCGGCATCGTCGAAGCCCATGGCGTAAGAAAATCCGCTGCATCCGCCGGCCTGTACCCCAAGACGGAGGAACATCCCTGGAATTTCCTGTTCGGCGAGCATTTCTTTCAGCTTATCGGAAGCGGAATCGCTAATGTTGATCATAGGTAACCCTCCTTGGTTAACTGATGTGAATTTATTCATTGCAGGGCTTCAGCAGCGCACCTGAAAGGCGGCCGAGCAAAAGTCCCGCTCTGTGAGTACATTGCACTTACCTTTAGTATACTCCACAACGTTGTTCCCCTCAAGAGAGGTTCCGCCCGGCAGCAGCCCCTCCGTTCCCATGATGTACCAGAAAGGCGGTCGGAACGCCGTATTCGCGCCTCCAGAAGTTATAATCAGGCTTCATCCGGAGGATTTATATCACATTTGCCCCCTTCGCAGGATCCTTAAAGATGGTATGATTTCCGGATCTTCGCATGCCGATTCTGTATAACTGTATTGCGGACCCCGGATAGGCGGTTTATAATAGGTGGGTAATGAGGGAGCAAGTGTCGGTAATTTGTCATGGAAAAGACAACGCTCTGTCACTCTGGGTTGTAACTTTTTTCACATAAAAAAGTCTATCCATTCATTACAGAAGACAGGCCGCGCTTGGCGGATGTTTGTCTTGCGATTATAGAATTCTTCGGCATCTTTGAAAAATGTATACATTCTATAATCTATAAAAGGCGGGCCCCCTACTTTTTCTTTACCGGCCAAAAGCCTCTCCGGAGTGCTTACCAAAGCGTCTGGCCTTACGGCTTGGATGATCCGCTGAATACATATCCTCTGCGGTACATGGAAGACGCTGACCGATAAAATTGGCAAATCGACTGGACGGGTTGAACGCCGGACTCCTTCCAGGCGCTGCGGGTTGACTCTTGCGTCCTGCAAAGGGCGTGTCTTCCGCACGACCAAAATGCGAACAGGAGGAATGGAAATGTCCACTATTGTAACATCGAACACCGAAAGACGCATGCAGGAAATCATCGAGAAGGTCCGCCAGGGTGAGCGGCTGAACCTTGAGGATGGAGTATTTCTGTATGAAACCGATGATCTGCTGACGCTGGGGCAGCTGGCGAACGAAGCCAACCTGCGCAAGAACGGCAAAAAAGTATATTTCATCGAAAACATGAGCCTGTACTTTACCAATGTCTGCGAGGCGCACTGCGCGTTCTGCAACTTCCGCAAAGACCTTGGTGATGAAGGCTCCTATACGTATTCCGGTCCTGAAATGGTCGAATACATTGAGCAGCACATTCATCCGGGCGTCCGGGAATTCCATATCGTTGGCGGACATAACCCGCACGTGCCTTTCCAATACTATGTGGATTCCCTGCAGGCGCTGACCGACCGCTTCCCGGACGTAACGCTTAAAGCCTATACAGCGGCCGAAATCGACTTCTTCACCCGCATCAGCGGCCTCAGCATCAAGGAAGTGCTACAGGAGCTGCAAAAAGCGGGACTGAAATCGCTGACCGGCGGCGGTGCAGAAATTTTGTCCGACCAATACCGCAAAAAAATGCGGGTGGAAAAGGCTAACGTCGAGCAATACCTCGAGGTGCACCGGACGGCGCATAACCTGGGCATGAAGACGCATACTACCATGCTGTACGGATCGATCGAGTCCCATGAAGACCGGATCCGCCACATGATGCAGATTCGCGACCTTCAGGACGAAACGAACGGATTTATGGTATTTATTCCTCTTTCCATGCAGCCAAGAAATAAAAATGCCGGCATCATGCGCCGTAACTCCGCCTACGAGGATCTGAAGACCATTGCCATCAGCCGTCTGATGCTGGACAACATCGACCACGTGAAGGCTTACTTCATTAATATCGGGCCGCAGCTGACCCAGGTTGCGCTGAGCTTCGGCGCTTCCGACGTCCATGGCACCATCCTTAAGGAACGCATCAGCCACGCCGCAGGCGCGCTCACTCCGGAAGGCCTCACCCGCGATGAGCTGATCTGGCTAGTCAAAGGCGCAGGACGCATTCCTGTGGAACGCGACACGTTTTATAATGAAATAAAAGTTTATGAATAAGTAAGAGGAATTTTATACCTTTCCTCAAACCCGACGTATGAGAAAGGAAAGACGGACATATGAGAAAATTCGTCATCCTGGGTGGAGGTTACGGAGGCCTTGCATTGATTCAAGGTCTCCTGAACAACCACTTCCCCCAAGATATGGAGCTGATTTTGATTGACCGCATGCCTTTCCAAGGCATTAAAACCGAGTATTACGCGCTTGCGGCAGGGACGGCAAGCGACTATGATCTGCGCATCCAGTTTCCGAACCATCCCCAGCTCACGAAAAAATACGGCGAAGTCACATCCATCGATCTGGAAGGCAAGCGGGTGCACCTCGAAGGCGACGACCCGATCGAATACGATTACCTGACGATCGCCCTGGGCTGTACCGACCGTTATCACGGCATACCTGGCGCGGATCAATTCACGAACAGCATCCAGACGTTCTCAAGCACGCGCCAAACCTATCAGCGCTTGAATGATGTCAAGCCGTACGGAAACGTACATATTATCGGCGGCGGCCTCAGCGGCGTTGAAACGGCTGCGGAGCTGCGGGAGAGCCGTCCGGATCTTAACATCACGATTCTGGACCGGGGCAGCCGGGTGCTCTCCTCCTTCCCTCAGACGGTTTCCTTGTACGTGGAGCAGTGGTTCATGGATCATGAAGTGAATACTCGCTCCCACATATCCGTGTGCCGGGTGGAAGACGGTATCGTCTATAACGGGGATGAAGCAATCTACACCGACGCCGCGGTTTGGACGGGCGGCATTCAGCCGGTGAAGGTCGTTCAGGATTTGAACGTGCCGAAGGATCCGGGAGGCCGGGTCGTGGTCAACACGTATTCCCAAATTCCGGATTACCCGGAAGTGTATGTCGTGGGGGACTGCGCCAGCATTCCGTTCGCTCCCAGCGCCCAGGCGGCAGGAGCCCAGGCCAGACAAGTGGCCGACGTGATCCATGCGCTCTGGAAAGGCGAAACGCCGAAGATCCACAAGATCCACCTCCGTGGAACCCTTGGGTCGCTTGGCAGCAAGGCGGGCTTTGGCCTGATGGGGAAAACTTCGGTAAAAGGAAGAGTACCCCGCCTGTTAAAAAGCGGGGTACTCTGGAAGTCCAGACGCCATTTCGGCTAATCCAGCTCGAGGCTGTCCCAAGCCTCGAGTTCTTTTATTTTGGCCATAATGGCCTCATACAGCTCATCGGCGCTGTCCGCATCTATAATCTCACCGTTCACCATGGCGAAGGGCATCATGGCACATTGGCCGCAATTGCTCAGGCATCCGTATTCGATAACGTCGTAATCCGGATTCTCCTCCAGCTTCTCCATGACTTCATCGGTTCCGAAATGCATGTTGTTGGTGCAAAACTCGATGATGGGTCTCAATGATATCACCTGCTTTAGGTATTGATTCTTAGGTAGGCCTTATCTTAGTTTACCGGGTGAGCCGAATAATATCAACGGCCTTGTCCGATTCAGCATATATAGCCATTTTATTTTGTCTCGGTTTGTAATATAATAAAGATTACAGGAAAGGAGTTGAAATCAATGAGCGAAAACGCACAGAGCACCATGTATGATGAAGTAGCGGAAGTGCTTGATAAGCTTCGCCCGTTCCTTCAACGCGATGGCGGCGACGTGGAATTGGTTGACGTGGAAGACGGCATCGTGAAGTTGAAACTGATGGGTGCCTGCGGCAGCTGCCCAAGCTCCACCATTACATTGAAAGCCGGGATCGAACGCGCCCTCGTTGAGGAAGTTGAAGGAATCAACGACGTTATTCAAGTATTCTAATCCCATTCAATAGCAAGAAGAGACCTGACTTCATCGAAGACGGGTCTCTTCTTTTTTTTGTGGCTTGGGGCGCCATAACAGGCGCTCACATCCCATGATCGGCCGGACCAATCCAGGGACGGATCGGATCCAGCCCGCCGGAGATGTCCATAATGTTGCCGGTGATAAAATCGGAAGCGTCGCGGCACAAGTACTCGATCACGCGCGCGATATCCTCGCCGCTGCCGGGCCGGCCCCGCGGCGTCTCGCCGTCCTGCAATCCGGCGACCTCGGCAATGGTCTTCTCTTTGTTATCCCCGCGGATGTCCCCGGGACACACCATATTCACCGTAATGCCGTACGGGGCCTCCTCGACCGCCAGCGTCTTCGTAAAAGAAACCAGTCCGGTCTTGGCGGCGGCGTACACCGCCCGGTGCGGCCACGCTCTCGATTCCGCCGCATGCCCGAAGCCGAAGTGGATGATTCTTCCCCAGCGCTTAGTCCGCATCGCAGGCAGCACCAAATGGTCCAGCAGCATCGTGCCGACCAGATTGCCCTGGATGAGCGACAAAATTTCCGTCTGGGTATAATCGGAGAACCGTTTACGCTCGCGGATAAAAGGTCCCGCGTTGTTCACGACGATGTCCGGACTGCCGAGCTCGGACTCGACGCGAGCCACCAACTGCTCCAGCTGGCCCGTGTCGGAGACATCGGCTTGCACGGCGATGCTGCGCACGCCCAGTCCCTCGATGACCGCCCGCAGTTCCTCCGCTTCGCGGCGGCTGTGGACATAGTTAAGCGCGACGTCGCAGCCGGAACGTGCCAGCGTGAGCGCCGTCATTTTGCCAAGTCCCTTGGCACTGCCTGTGATCAGGGCAACCTTTCCCCTCAAAATGCCACCCTCCTTTCTGCTATCCGAACTTCCCATCCTTTGATCCATTCGATGACACATCATTCCTATTAAAAATATAATGGTGTATGTATGTACAAACCTCACGCAAGATCATTGATCCTGTATAGTATAAAAGATTTCACGGCACCGCCGCAACTTGGAAACCCTGTACAGCTGGGCCGCGAGGAAAAGCGAGCCAAATAAAAAATGGTTGCCCGACGCAGATGCAAATAAAAAAGCCGCAGGGGATGAACCCCTTGCGGCTGTGCTGCGCATTTCGCAGGCTTTAGAATGCCGGGATAACGGCACCTTTATACGTGTCTTCGATGAACTTCTTCACGTCGTCGGAAGTCAGGGCAGCAGCCAGCTTCTTGATGGCGTCGGAGTCTTTGTTGTCCGGACGGGCCACCAGGATGTTAACATAAGGGCTGTCTTTGCCTTCGATGAAGAGCGCGTCTTTCGTTGGATCAAGGCTGGCTTCCAGCGCGTAGTTGGTGTTGATGACGGCCAGATCGAATTCGCTCAGCTGACGCGGCAGCATTGCTGCATCGACTTCCTTGATTTTCAGGTTTTTCGGATTGGCGGTAATGTCCTTCACCGTAGATTCTACTTTATTCGGATCCTTCAAAGTAATCAAGCCTTGTTTGGCCAGCAGGCTGAGCGCGCGGCCGCCGTTTGTCGCATCGTTCGGAATGCCGACGGTTGCGCCGTCCGGAATTTCGTCAGCGCTTTTCACCTTCTTGGAATAAGCACCAAGCGGCTCCAAGTGAACGCCTACTACCGGAACAAGGTCCATCTTGCGCTGTTTGTTTTCATTGTCGAGGTAAGGCTGATGCTGGAAAAAGTTAGCGTCGAGCTGTTTCTGGAACGTCTGCACGTTCGGCTGCACATAATCGGAAAACTCTTTGATGACGAGCTTCACGCCCTCTTTTTCAAGCGCAGGCTGGATATGCTTCAAAATTTCGGCATGAGGCTTCGCCGTTGCGCCAACCGTCAGTGTAACCGTTTCGGCTGCAGCCGGTTTGTCCGTGGATTCGCCCGCAGCATCGCTGCTGCTGTTATTCGGCTTGCTGCCGCACGCGGCGAGCACGACAACCAGGGCCAAGGTCAGAAAAGAAACGAGCCATTTTTTCATTGAATAAATCCCCCTTAAATTCATAAGAATAATATGATTTATATTAGAAAGGCAGTGCTTTGATGTTACCTGCCTTGCCTTTCCAGGTCAAATCCGGTGATCCGGATGCATGACTGTGAGCCAAACACGTTGTACGCCTTACTTTCTGGTAAAGTGACGCACCAGCCGGTCGCCCGCCATTTGCAGCAGCTGTACCAGCACGATCATGAAGATGACGGAAATAATCATGACGGTCGTTTCATAGCGGTAATAACCGTAGCGGATGGCCAAATCGCCGAGACCGCCGCCGCCAACCATTCCCGACATCGCCGTATAGGATACGAGTGTCACGACCGTAATCGTAATTCCGGCCAGCAGGCCCGGTCTTGCTTCGGGCAGCAGCACCCGCGTAATGACCTGCCAGGTCGAAGCGCCCATCGAATGCGCCGCCTCGATTACGCCACGGTCCACTTCACGCAGCGATGTTTCCACCAGTCTGGCGAAGAACGGCGCAGCGGCGATCACCAGCGGCGGAATCGTCCCCAGCACCCCGAAGGTGACGCCGACGATCGCTTTCGTGACCGGGATCAGGGCGACGATCAGGATGATAAACGGGACCGAACGGAGGATGTTCACGATAAAGGAAATGACCGCATAAACGGCACGCACCCAGCCTGTCGTCGAGCGCGATGCCATAAACAGCAAGATGCCGATCGGAAGACCGAGGATAAAGGTGAACACCGCGGAAGCCCCGAGCATTTTCAGCGTATCCAGAGTGGCTACGCCGATCTCGTTCCAGTCAACCGAGGAAAAATCCAAACCCCACATCAGTTCATCACCTCCACGTCAAGCCCCTGCTCGCTCAGCTTCGCGAGCGTCGCATCGATCTGATCCCGTCCGCCCTCAAAGCGGACGATCAGCTGCCCGTACGGGGTATCTTTAATGGTGGAAATGGTGCCCTGCAGGATGGCGAAATCCGCCCCCGTCTCGCGCACGGTCCGGGACAGGATGGACTCGTACGTTTTGCTGCCGAGAAACGTAATTTTCACGGCCTGCGCCGGACCCGTTCCGGAAGCCTGGGCAGCCAGCTCAAGCGGTTCGCCCTGGCTCTGCTCCCCGCGGACAAAATCCTTGGTCACGGGGTGCTGCGGCTTCAGGAATACGTCCGTGACCGCCCCCTCTTCAACGATGCCGCCTTGATGGATCACGGCCACCCGGTCGCAGATGCTCTGGATGACGTGCATCTCATGGGTGATCAGGACGATCGTCAGATTAAACCTCTGGTTAATGTCCAGCAGAAGCTTCAGGATCGAATCCGTCGTCTGCGGATCGAGTGCCGAAGTCGCTTCGTCGCACAGCAGCACCTGCGGATCGCTGGCCAGCGCGCGGGCGATGCCCACCCTCTGCTTCTGGCCTCCCGACAACTGGGCCGGATATTTATTGCAGTGGGCTTCCAGCCCGACCAGCGCAATCAGCTCGTTAACTTTGGCCTCCACCTCCGCCTTGCCCTTACGGGCCAACCGGAGCGGAAAGGCGATGTTGTCATACACCGTCGCCGAGCTCAGCAGATTGAAATGCTGAAAAATCATCCCGATCTTCCGCCGTTCGTTCTGCAGCCGCTGCTTGCTCAGGCCCGTCAGGTTAACGCCGCCTACCCATACTTCTCCGGAGGTCGGGCGTTCCAGCAGGTTCATGCACCGGATCAAGGTGCTCTTCCCTGCGCCCGAGTGGCCGATCACGCCAAAAATTTCTCCTTTATGAATGCTGAGGTTCAGCCCGGACAAAGCCTCCGTCGCCTTTGCCCCTTGGCCGTACCTTTTCGTCAGCTGCTTCAGTTCGATCAACCGAAGGGCCCCCCTCTCTTCCCCCTATCCTACCCGAATAGGGTTCACATAATCTATCTAAATGACCAGTCTATTCTATCGAATCCAGGCAAAATAAAAAGCCCCTCTGACAGAATCAGAAAAGGGGCTCCCTTATTTGTAAAAGTCGCTGCCTTCTCATCTGCCAACCCGCAGCTTAAGCTGCAGCTTGTAGGAATTAGCACCATGACATTCAAGTAACGGCGGATGCCGTGCTCAAATCGGTTGCCGGGCTTCATCGGGCCTGTCCCTCCGCCTCTCTCGATAAGAAAAGATTATGAAATTAATGATGACGTGTTTTCATTTTTACAGTATAGATATATTTGCGCACTTTGTCAAAAGGAAATTTGTTGTATCCCTTTATGGATGCATGCCTTCCTTTTTCCACAGCTTGTTGGCGTAATGAAAGGATGCCGAGAGCGACTTGCATACCATGTCCAGCCCCTGCTTCAGCTCGCTCAAATGCTGGTCCAGATCCTCCAGCTCGACCTTATCCTTAAGACCTTGGTGCCGCTGCCACAAGTCATCCTGCATCTCGGAGTTCATGTAATGAACCTCCGCATTGCGCCGTTTGCGCAGCACGTTCAGGGCGCTCTTGTATTCGTCCTTGATCTCTGACAGCTGCCCGGCCAGGCCTTCATGGGTTTTCATGTAGTGAAACTGCCGGAGCACCGTAAAATAGGAAAAATGCGGTTTGTTCTTCTGCGTGTTCAGATCGAACAGATCATTGAGCACCGTTCCGAGCTTGTCCAGAACGGAAAACACGCGGATAAATCCGTTTTTATAGAAATATACGTACCTGGCGTACTCGGCCTGCTCCTCAATCGTCATGTCATCTACATAACCGGCCTTGACCGATTGACGGAAAAAGGAAGCGGCATACCAGCTCTGCTCCAATTCATCCAGGGAAGACACCAAACCGCGTGTCCATATCTCCAGTTTGCGGTAATCATGGCTGGGATCCTCATTCTTTTCGATCTCGTTCTGGAGCAAATGGATCGTCTCCACCATCGTTTCGATGGCATCTTCGAGCAGCCCGTTATTTTGGCGGGGCATCTCTCCAAGCAGCGTTCGCAGCATCGGCATTCTCTCCCTGATCAGTATTTACGCAAAATAACTGTTCCAGCGTTCATCCACCTTCTTGACGATATCCTCCCGCGGAATCAGTTCGTCCGGATACCCGGTTTTCATGCGTGCATCCACTACAATCGGCAGGCGGTACGACAGATGATGATTCCGCACTTCGGCACCCGCATAGATGTCCGTGGCCGGGTTGAAGCGCGTAAACACCGTCCACAGGAAGGACGTCTGGTCGGCTGCCGTCTGGCGGGCATCGTCCACCAGAAGGACGAGCGGCCATTCGGTTCCCTTCTCCTGCAGCCGCTGCAGCAGGCGCTCCGGCAGCTCCGGCTCGTCCTCGTACCCAGCGCCTGAGACAAGGAGGCAGCCTCCGCAGTAAGGAACCATCTGTTCGATCTCCGCGATCGGCCCCTCCTCATAAGCACGCGGCAGCTCGCGAACCGGCTCCCCGATCCCCATCAGCACGGCTTTGCTGCCGTGGTTCAGCTTGCGTCCGGTGTAATCGAGCGTATCGTGGGATGTCTTATTAAATATAAACAGATCGACGGCCGGGTTAAACCGCGCAAGGACCGTTTCCAGCAGCTCGCTGGCGTTCTCGAGATCGACCGGCTGGTCGGTCAGGATCAGGAATTTGGTCAGGGACAGCTGACCTTCACCCAGCATCCGGAAGGCGGATACGAGCGCCTCGCGGGAGTAACTGACGCGGACTATAGCCGAAGCAAGGGCATGGAAACCCGTCTCGGCATATGTCCACAGCGACTTGATCGAAGGCATGACGAGCGGGAAGGCCGGCGACAGCAGACGCTGCAGAAATTCGCCCATGAAATAGTCCTCCTGCCGCGGCTTGCCTACGATCGTCGCCGGATAAATGGCGTCCTTGCGGTGCCACATATGGTTGACGTGAAAGACCGGAAAGTCATGCATCAGGGAGTAATACCCGTAATGGTCCCCGAACGGGCCTTCCGGACGCCGTTCGAACGGCGGGACGAGGCCGCTGATCGCAAACTCGGCTTCCGCCGGAATCCGGTGCCCGCCGAGCGGATTTTCCACCATCGGCAGCTTTTCGCCGAGAATCATGGACGTGAGCAGCAGCTCGGGCAGCATTTCCGGGCCCGGCGCAATCGCCGACGCGATCAGGGCCGGCGGTCCGCCGAGGAACGTCGTCATGCGCAGCGCTTCGCCGCGCTGCTCGGCTTCGTGGTAATGGAAGCCGCCGCCCTTGTGGATCTGCCAGTGAATACCGGTCGTCTGGTTGTCATAAATCTGCATGCGGTACATGCCCAGATTGTGGTCCTTGGGCCGCGATGGGCTCTCCGTATAAACAAGAGGCAGCGTAATGAACGGGCCGCCGTCTTCCTGCCAGCTTGTGACCCGCGGCAGGTCTTTCAGCGGCTGGTCGCTGCGGGAGACACCGAGCACAGGGGCATCGCCCATCGGTACGGTTTTCATGCCTACCTTTAGAATGTCCTTGATCAGGCCGCGTTCATTCCACAGCGCCGACAGCGTCGGCGGAAGCATCGTATCGAGCGCACCCACCAGGGACTTCATCAGCTCCTCCGGACGCGGTCCGAACGCCATGTCTACGCGCCGGCTGGTACCGAACAGATTCGTAGCCACGGGAAACGGAGTCCCCTGTACATTCGTAAACAGCAGCGCCGGCCCCTGTTCGTCGATGACCCGGCGGTGGATCTCCGCCAGCTCCAGATACGGATCCACGGGAGCCTCGATCACTTTCAGGTCATTTTCCTTGCGCAAGGCTTCGAGCCATTGGCGTAAATTTTGATAGCTCACACGATCATTCCTCTCCAGAATAAGCCAAAAAATAATAAATAAACTTACAAACAAAGCCCTCGAATCACTTCGCGGACTTTGGATGTGCAGCGGTATTCAGTTCATCGTTTGCCGCCCTGCGGCTCAAAGCCGATTCCCCGGGCGGCCGAAGCGGACTTCGGCTGCTGAAGCGTCGCCCTTCCGGTCTGCCAGACGCGGACGCTCAAATAACAGAGCACGCCGAACAGAGACGAAATCAGCAGATTGTGCAGCAGCGCGGAAAAGATGTATACCTCCGGCTTGTTCAGCGTCGACACGATCGCCGCCCCGCTGAACACCTGCATCAGGCACAGCGTTACCGCGGCGATGCCGAGGCCCTGCAGCTCCCGGTTCCCCCGGTTCAGCCGGTAGCCGCAGACGGCCAGTACGGCGATGGCGATCAGCAGCAGCAGTGCCGCGATCCGGTGGATAAACGCGATAGTCACCCCTCCGGACAGCTCGGGAATGAACTTCCCGTTGCACAGCGGCCATCCCAGGCACCCCCCCGCCGAGTTGGTGTGGCTGACATATGCTCCGATATAAACGACGATATAGGAGTAGATGGTCACGGCCCATGTATAGCCGCGGAAGGTCGCACTGACGCGCGACGTACCGCCGGACGGGTACGAAGCCTCGCCCAGTTTGTCCATCCTTCGGGCGCCTAAGGCCAGCATCAGCGAGCTGGCAAATGCGATCAGCGAGAAACCGAAGTGGAAGGCAAGCACGGCCGAGGACTGGTCATACACGACGGCCATTGCCCCCATGACAGCCTGAACCAATACGAAAATAAGGGTCAACACCGAATACGTGCGCAGGTCACGCCGGTTCTTGGCGAACAGATGGAAGGCGACCACCACCGCGACCGCTGTAAGCCCTGCCAGCCCGCTGACCAGCCGGTGCGAATATTCAATTAATGAGGCGATGGTATGCGCCGGAACGAACTCACCGTGACACAGCGGCCATTCATGCCCGCATCCGAGTCCGGAATCGGTCTTGGTGACCACGGTTCCGCCGAACGTCGCAAAAAACATCACGACAAACGTTAAATAACTAAGCCATTTCAATTGTCTGGTATTCAAAATTCTCTCACCTGCTGCTCATAATAAAAACTTTACTACTGAAGACAGGTACCTCAATATTTTACCAATCTCATCTATTATACCTGATTCCTTGACATACATCACCGCCACTTTGTGACAAAATGTCGGAGAAATGTCGGATAAATGAAACAGCCCCACGAAGTGGGGCCTTTGCTTCGCTGCCGGTTCGGCCAAATGGTAGTGAAACCCGAATACCTTCGGTTCCGTACAGCCATGCCATGAAGCTGCTCTCTAAAGAGAAAAGCACCGCCTCAAATGCCTCTGTGCGGCAAGAGCGGTGCGAATGAGCTTATTTATGAATCGTTCTGTATACGTCCAGCGCCGTATTCAGGAATCCCTCGATTTCTTCGCGAGATTTGCGAAGCTTGTTTACCAGCCGCACCAGCTCCCGGCCGTCCGAAAAGGCCACAAAGCTTGGTATGCCCAAAATGTTCAGCTCCTGGCTGAGGTCGCCGACTTGATCCACGTCCACTTCGACAAGCGTCAGATCGTTCGAAAATTTCGTTTCCACGTCCGGCATAAACGGGTCCATAAATTTGCAGTCCGAGCACCAATCCGCTTTAAATACGGCTACGGTCAGTCTCGGAGACTGGATTGCGACTTGAAATTCGGCTTGAGAAGTAATTTTTTGCATGGATATCCGCCCTTTCTATCCCATATCTTGTCCAATTCTTGTCCATTTCTTCTCTTAGTGAATCAAAATACCGAGTGGAAGTCAAATTTTTTAGCCATACTGAAAGTAATGTGAGGTTTACAAGAAAGGAGGATGCGGTCATGCCGGTAACATCTGCACAGCGCACCCTTGTACCCGCCTGGATCCGGATCATGTCGGCCCTGCCGAAGACGGCCGCCGAGGTCGCCCGCGGCAAAGCCGCCGGCTGGAAAGCCTCGCGGCAGCTGACCCGCCGCCGCCGGCCGCTCGACTGGAAGGAGACGTCCGCCCAGAGTATCCGCGACCAGCTGGACCGGATGGCCGGCGACATCGGCCGGATGCGGGAAATGCGCAACCACCTGGCTTATCCCCGGGATACGAATGCCCGCTCCCAGGAAGAGCAGGACATTCTACATACGATCCGGACCCGCACCCGGGAGGCGAACCGCAGCAACATTACGCGGACGAAGGCCTATTACGATTGCTACCGGGAGTATCCCGAGCTCCATTGGTCCTTTTTGGCCCACATGGTGTCGCGGAACGCCGGCTGGAATATGAGCGACCTGAAGGGCGGACTCATGTCCGATCTGATGGAGCCTTCCGCCCGGGAAGACCTGTACCGGATGCTGGAGCGGTGCAACGCGCTCATTTTTCAGGACGCCTACCCCCAGCTTCTGCTGTACAGTCACAGCCGGCGCCTTGGACGGAGCTTGTTTCACCTGCTCCCGAGCTTTGGCGTATCGGCGTTCATGAGCCCGTTCTGGGACCGCTTCTGGATTGAACGGGACAGCGCCCTGCTTGCCATCGGGCTGATCATCAATGAACAAAACTATATTGAGGGCCGCGTCGTGCAGAACGGTTATTATCAAAGCCGGGTCCTCCGTAAAAAAGCATTTTCCATGCACAGCAAATTTCAGATGAATCAAGTCGTCTTCCCGATGCTGCCGCATATCCCGGAGCTCGAAGCCGACGTGTTCCATACCCCCGAAGAAAAGTCCCGGATCCGCGAGTCAGCCGGCTACGCCGCCGATTCCATGGTCGGACTCATTCTGGAGCAGTTCTCCAGCCTGAACGAGAGGATTGCCTTCGGCAAAGCGCTTTACGCCACTCTGTTCGGTTACGAGGATGTATTGTCCGGCGTGCACTCGTTCGCTTCAGTCGTCGAGCATCGCGGTTCACGGAGCGAATATTGGCCGCAGCTGTTTACCCATGACAAGAAAAACGCGCTAAACTCCCCGCTGGAAAGTGTCGAGCTGATGAAGCCGGGATGGCTCCCCGGCGGCCGGCGCCTGTACAGCCCGCTCCTGCACGACGTGTGGCATGACCTGTACAGCGAACCGATCCCGCGGTATGACTGGTTCAAAAACGAGGATGCGATTCATTACGTAAGCCGGCCGAGACGGCCCTTGATGATCGAAATGACGCATGCCCACCGGAACGCGCTGCAAAAAACAGCCCTCACGCACGATGTCGGGAGGGCTGTGACTTCAACGTATTAGCTTGTCTATAAACTGAGGCGGTACGGACCGTATTAACCCCGTTCCTGCGATTTCAACCGGGACGGCTGCAGGCGCATCAGCGGACGCAGCGCCTTCTGCAGGATACGCGGATAGCTGGACAGCTCCTGCTGGCGGAGCACGCCGAGCATGACCAGCAGTGCCAGATACAGCACCACGACCACGACGCCAACCACCAGGCAGGTGATCAGGAACGCCAGCCTGTCCGGCAAAATGTGGACGAGCTGATCGCCCGCGGCGTTAAGCCCGTATCCAACGGCGCTGGTGACGATCACGGTAATGAGAAAACCACGCCAGCGTTTCCCCAGAATGGAGAACGGCACGATTTTTTTCATGACGCGCAGATTCAGCCACGTAATGACGAGGAAGCAGAGTCCCGTCGCGGCGATGATGCCGTAAATGCCAAGCCATGGAGCGAGAATAAGGCTTCCAAGGAGCTTAATGATTATGCCCATCATCACGCTGATGACCGTCAGGTACGCTTTGCCGACGCCCAGCAGGATCGAGTTGGTCGTCATCATCGTAATCTGGAAGATCGTGCCGAACGTCAGCAGCATGATCAGTCCGCTGCCGTCCAGGCTGCTGAACAGCAGGCCGTTGATCGAATATGACGCCACGCAGAGGGCGATGACGATCGGCATGCCGGTCAGGATCGAGATGCGCAGCGCAAGCGTGATCTGCTGCTTCAGATGCGCTTCGTCCTTCCGGGCGAAAGCGGCCGAAATGACCGGAATCAGCGAGGTGCTGAGGGCGATGGCCAGAATCGGCGGGATGCCGGCCACGCTCTGCGCGCGCTGTCCGAGAATCCCGAGCAGCTGTGTCGCTTTCGCTTCGCCGATCCGGCCGATCAGGAGCGGATTGACGATCGACGAGTCGATAAAGTTGACCACCGGCACGGTCATCGATGACAGCACGATCGGAATGGAGATCGTAAAGATATCCTTGTAAATCTGTCCCATCGGCAGATGCGAATCCGGACCGGCTTCCAGCATCAGTGCCCGGTCCTGCTTGCGAATCTTGACGGTGTAATACAGCATGACGGCAAACGCGCCGATGCTGCCGAGCACGCCCCCAAAAGAAGCGCCGGCCGCTACCCAGCTGTCCTCATATCCACTTTTCAGCAGAATGTAAGCCAGCAGGATCGCAGTGCCGACCCGGGCGAACTGCTCGACGATTTGCGAAATGCCGCCCGCGGTCATGTTGCCGCGGCCCTGGAAGTATCCGCGCATCATCGCGATCGCCGGAAACAGCAGCAGCGCCGGTGCCAGTGCGCGGATGGCGAGCGACGCTTCCGGCACTTTGGAAACGTAGGTCGCATAATACGGTGCGAGCACGTACAGCAGAATGGTGATGATGACGCCCGCCGCCGCGGCGAAAATAAGCGCTGCGTGGTACACGCGCTGCGCTTCCGCCGGCTTCTTCAGCGCATAGCGCTCGGATACCATTTTGCTCAGCGTACTCGGAATGCCTGCCGTTGCCACGGTCAGCAGCAGCAAATAGACATTGTTCGAAATCGTAAACGAGGCCTTGCCTATGTCATTAAACAGGTGATCCAGCGGAACCCGCTGCACCAGTCCGAGCACGCGCGCCACCAGCGCGGCGGCAGCCAGAATGAGCGTGCCTCTAATAAATGATTCTTTCTTCGCCAAACCCTATTCCCCTTCTTTCCCCAGCAAGCACAACCCCGGACGGGTGACCGCCCGTGCGTTATCTTCTCATTAGAAAAACACGATCCATACGAAAAATACGATGATCATGACGATTTGCAGGATCACTTTCATCACCATGCTGCTGAACAGGCCCACAAGCGTCCCGAAGCCTACTTTCACCGCTTTTGACGGGGACGATCCGTTGATAAGCTCTCCCACAAACGCGCCTACAAACGGTCCGATCACAAGTCCGAAGGCCGGGATGACGAACGGCCCGATGATGGCCCCGATGGTGCTTAGTATGACCGACAGCCTGGAGCCGCCGAATTTCTTCGTTCCCCAGGCGCCGACGGCATAATCGGCTACGAACAGCACCACGATGATGAGGCCCTGGATGATCCAGAACCAGGTGTTGAAATGGGAAAACGTAAAAAACCAGCCATACACAAAAAAGGCAAAAAAGATAGCCAGCGCCCCCGGCAGTATCGGGTACACGGCGCCGGCCAAGCCGATTGCGAACAGCGCAATGACCAAAATCCAGCCAAGCACAGCCATCGCCTATGCTCACTCCTCGTCAAAAATGAATTTTTGGATAACCTCAGCGATTCCGTCATCGTTGTTGCTTGACGTAATATAATCGGCTGTATCTTTCACGACCTGCTGCGCGTTGCCCATAGCTACGCCGAGTCCGGCCTGCTGGATCGCCGCCAGATCGTTCATGCTGTCTCCGACCGCAATGACTTCAGACATTGTCAGGCCCAGCAGCTTGCACACTTCCGCAATGCCCGCAGCCTTGTTCAAGCCTTCCGGGTTGATCTCCAGATTAAACGGCGAGGAGTTAGTAATTTCAAGGCCGCCCATATCCTGCAGCTTCATGAGTATCCGGTGTCTCGCTTCGTCATCCTCTGTATGGTAGCCGAATTTGAGCCATTCCTTGCCTTCGACGTCATCCGTCCAATGATCCTTATTGTACAACTGCTCAACAGAATAGGCCCAGTACCAGCAGTCCTCTTCCACCGCGATGTCGTGCATCGCCTTCACCAGCTCCACATCCATCAATGAGCGCAGGTGAAGCTCATGCGGGGCACGCCATACTTCGCTGCCGTTTACCGTAATCATGGGCGTGGTCAGCCCGAGCTCTTCCCCATAAGGCAGGGCGCTCATAAACGCCCGTCCTGTCGACAGGCACACATGCACGCCGTGCTTCGATGCCTTGCGGATCCACTGCGCCGTTTCCTTTGAAATGTTCTGCTCATCGGTCAGCAGCGTTCCGTCCATATCCAGTGCGAGTAACTTGTATTTCGTACTCATGCCGTTTCCCCCTGTCCTTGTTCCAGCGCTTTTCTTTCCGTTTTGACACAGACATACGGACATTTTACCACAAGGACCGGGACCTCACAAAAAGGATTTGCGGCGGCACTTACATTGCTGGACAGGTCTATCATTAAAAAAGCAGGCAGCCGGGGAAAGTCCCGTGTCACTGCCTGCCTGCGATCAGCCAGTTTACCGCAAGCACCGATGGATCCCACGGCCTTGCAGGCACTGCCTGACTTTATTATGGGTTGCTTTGACCGTCGGTCGTTTCCTTCTTGCCTTTCGGAACGCCGTCCAGTCCGTACACCTCGTCGTACGCGTCGAAAATTTTACGCGCGATCGGCGCGGCGCTCTGCGAGCCGAAGCCCCCTTCCGGGATCATAACCGCAATGGCCAGAACCGGATTTTCCTTCGGAGCAAATGCGATAAACACCCCGTTATCGATCAGCTTGCCGCCGACGCTCTGGGTCGATGTCCCCGTCTTCCGGGCAAAGCTGTAAGGGAAGCCTTCAAAGGAGGAAACGTCACTCTTCATCCCGCGCTTGATTTCATCCCAGTACGACTGGCTGAAATTGACGGTGTTCAGCACTTCCGGCTTGAACGTTTTAAGGATGTTGCCTTTGTCGTCGGTGATCTTGCTGACGAGCTGCGGCTTCAGCCGCTTGCCTTCGTTAGCCAGCATGGCGGCGTATTGGGCGAGCTGCAGCGTCGTGTATTTCCCCTGCTGCCCGAAGGAAGCATAGGCCATGGCCGCCTGGGCTGAACCAGCTGCTTTAACATCCATGTACTCCTTGCGGCCCTCCCATTCACCTGGCAGACCACTGCCCGTGCTGACCCCAAGGCCAAACGAAGTCATGTAGCTGTCCCATACTTGGATGGCTTTGGAGCCGTATTTTTCATACAGCTTTTTCCCGATCTCGTCGACCATAAACGCGTTGGACGACTTCTCGATCGCACGCGCCGGGTCCATCCCGCCGTATACGTGGCCCTGGGAGTTCTGTACGCGGGTCTGGTGGCCTTCTTTACCGAAGTATGCCGCACCCGTATCGTTATAGTAGGTGTTTGTTCGAATCAAGCCTTCCTTCAGTCCGATCAGGACGCTGAGCGGCTTCATCGTGGAACCGAGCAGCACGACTGATTCCGGATGGCTGCCGGATTTCCCTGGGTTAAAGGAACGGATCGTGCCGTTCTGGTAAATATTCTGAATCTTATCCCAGTTCTCCGGCGAGATGCTGCCTGACTGCCACACGTTCGTATCGTAGTCCGGCATGCTGGCCATGGCGACGATGTTGCCCGTCTTCACTTCCATCGCGACGGCGAATCCCGTCGTCGCGTTCGGATGCAGCTTGCCCGAAACCGGATGCGAGTGGAGCCAGCTCAACTGCTCGGTAATGGCCTGCTCCGTCTGCAGCTGAACTTCCTTGTTGATCGTGCTGTAGATGTTGTGCCCCTTCTCCGGAGGCACGATATCCTCCACGCCCTCCGGCATGTTGCGGGGATCGATCGGCACCTTCTTGTATCCGTTCTTGCCGCGCAGATCGTCCTGATACATCAGCTCCAGGCCATCGTAACCGACAAACTCGGGTTCGGTGTAAATCAGGCCCGGGTCGGCCTGCGCATCGCCGCTGCGCTGCTGCTCGTCGATCGTCTTGTACTTGGTCAAACTTTTGGATCCCTTAAAGGTCCGGATGTACCCGATCGTCTGCACCGCCACGGTGTCGGGGTCATAATGCCGGATGCTTTCCTCTTCGATCGCGATACCCGGGAAATCAGACTTATGTTCCGAGAAGTAGGCGATTTCCTTGTCCGACAAATCCATCTTGATCCGCCGTGGTGAATAACCCGAATATTTCTTGTAATCCAGATCCATTGCATCTATGATATCCTGCTTGGTCATTTTCTCGCCGTTCGGATCGCCGTATTTATTGAACACTTCCAGCAGGTCTTCTGCCATTTTTTCGGCTTCCGGACGGTTCTTCTTCCCGTTCTTCTCGCTGTAGTCCTTCATCAAGGTAAGATACAGCGACTGGGTCGGCGTGGAATAAGCCAGCTTCACGCCCGAAGCGTCGTAAATTGTTCCCCGGACCGGAGGCAGCGGCACATCCTTGACGATGTTGCTGGACTCCTTCTCCGTCAGCGTCGGCCCCTCCACAAACTGCAGAATGGCGAGCCGGATAATGATGACACAGAAAATAATAAACGTACTGAAAAAGAACAGGTTAATCCGCAGGTTAAAGCTGTTTTTCCCTTTCTTCGGACCTTCCTGCGCATGGTCCGTCGTATAGTCGCTCACCAGCATTCCTCCTTCCTGTCTGACCTATGTAAAACGACCTTTATTATTCTAGCATAAAAGGCATGCATTCGACATCTTTCGCTCTTCCCCTGGGTTGGGATATAAGGATGCTGTTACTTTTTTAAGAACAACAGAAAAAGACCGCCCGGAAAATCGGGTCGGTCTTCATCCAATATATACATATGAAAGCATTGTTCTATTGGAGCAGACGTCAGTGAAGCTGCTAAGCCGAATGGCCGTTTTTTCGAACGGTCTTACGGGTTCACAGCCTGCTTGTTTTTCTTCGGTACCCCGTCGAGTCCGTATTCCTGGTCATACGCATCGAAAATTTTGCGGGCGATCGGAGCCGCACTGTATGCGCCGAAGCCCCCTTCCGGAATGACGACGGCGACGGCCAGCTTCGGATTGTTCCGCGGGGCATAGGCGATAAAGACACCGTTATCCCGGTTTTTTCCATCTGCCCACTGCTCAGAGGTACCTGTTTTTCTAGCAAAATCATAAGGGAAGCCTGCAAACGCCGACTTTACGTCAGTGTTCATCCCTCGCCGCACAAGATTCCAATACGATTTGTCAAACTCGTCGGTCTTGTTCAGCACCTCACGCTTAAACGTTTTGATCACCTTGCCGTTCTGGTCGGTAATCTTGCTGACGATCTGTGGCTTGATGCGTTCCCCTTCGTTGGCTAGTGTGGCGGTATATTGAGCGAGCTGGAGGGTTGTATACTTGCCTTCCTGGCCGAAGGAAGCATAGACGAGAGAACCCTGGGCGCTGCCCGTTTGCGGAAATTTGCCGTTTTTGTCGGGCATATACTCCCTTCTGCCCAGAAATTCATTGGGGAGATCGATCCCCGTTGATACCCCTAAACCGAACTGCTTCATATAGTTGTCCCAGACGTCGATGCCCTTGTTGTAGGTACCGCCCTTGTTTTTATATTTTGAATACAGCCTGTCACCGACCATTTCGACCATAAAGGTATTTGACGAATGCTCGATGGCCTCAGCCGGGGTGCGGAGGTATCCGTAAGCATGGTTCTGTGAGTTCCGTACAGCTTTCCTCTCTTTGCCGAAATACGCAATGCCGACATCGTTATAGGGTGTCGTCGTCGAGAACAAATGCTCCTTCAGGCCGACCAGCACGCTGAGCGGCTTCATCGTGGAACCGAGCAGCAGCGTGGACTCCATGTTGTGGCCTGATTTACCTGAGGAAATGGGAGTAATGGTCCCATTCTGGTAATTGAACTTGATCTTTTCATAATCCTTATCGGAGATCCCCCCGTCCGCCCATACATTTGTGTCATAGTCAGGCATGCTGGCCATGGCCACAATTTTGCCGGTATCCACCTCCATGGCAACGGCGTATCCCGTCAGCGCATTGGGATGCGTCTCACCAGACACGGGATTGTGATGCACCCAGTCCAGCTGGTCCATGATCGCCTGCTCCGCCGTCTGCTGCACCTGCTTGTTGATCGTCAGCCAGACGTCGTTCCCCTTCTCGGGCGGGACGATCTCCTCAACACCGTCAACAATGTTGCCCGGCGTTACCGAGACCACTTTATACCCGTTTTTGCCCCGCAACTCTTTTTGAAAGGACATCTCGACACCGTCGACCCCGACCAGCTCATCCGGCGTATAGACGAGTCCGGGATCCTTCTGGTCTTTGCGCGCCTCGTCATACTCTTTTAACGACTCCGTATGCTTGAAGCTCTTAATGTATCCGACCGTTTGCACTGCGATCGTATTCGGGTTATACGTCCGCTTTGATTCCTCAATAATTTCGATCCCCGGAAATTCGGATTTCCGCTCCATGAAATAGGCGATCTCCCGCTGTGATAAATCCATCTTGATCCGGCGCGGATAATACCCGTGCTCTTTCTTGGAGTCCAGGTCCATCGCTTCGATGATGTCTTCCTTCTTGATCGGGTCCCCCAATCCGTTAAATACATCCGCTATTTTCTGAGCCAACTGCAATGCTTCCGCGCGGTTCTTCCTGCTTTTTTCCGTCGCGTTGCTGTAATCCTTCTGAAGGGTTATGTACAGCGACTGTACCGGCGTAGAAAAAGCCAGTTTGGTTCCGGTCGCGTCCAAAATATCTCCACGGGCAGGCGGGAGCGGAATATTTTTCGTGTTTTGCCCGGTTTCTTTCTCCGTCAGCGTGTCCGCTTCGACGAATTGTATGACGGCCAGCCGGATAATAATGACGCAAAATATGACGAAGGTGCTGAAAAAAAACAAATTCACCCGTAAGTTAAGCCCGGACTTGGGCTCATTGTCCTTATCGCCTTTCACGTTCCTTCCCAAAAAATTGTTCACCGATCTCCCCACTTCCTTGCACTCATCTCATACTGGAAAACATTCCCCATAATTTTAACATATCTTGACAGTGAGGAGAATGATAGGAAAATGATAAATATACGATTTCCTGGGCTGTATCGTAATGACTCAAGCGAAGTCGGCCTTTCATCGTTGGATTCTCGAATGAGGCGGGAAACTATACCTGAAGTCGCTGCCAAGCATGCGGAGGAGTTGAAAAGACAGGGCCAGCATCCATCGGGCAGGGGGATGTCAACTGCTGGCATTTCCCTGTTGCAGGGTGAGCAATAAAGTGCGGGGATCCTGTATCATTTGTATAAAGCAAGCCATTTGCGTAAATTTCGTTTCATCATTTCCCTGTAAAATACGGGCTCCATGATTTCGGCTTCCGCCCCATACTGGGACAGCCAGCTTATAAATTCAACCACGTTGGTTACACATAACTCCACAATCAGACTGCCGTCCCGGCTCTCCGCCATTCGCATCGGGGGAATAAACGCCTCAGTTCTGAACATACTCGCCATCCGGGGAGAGATCCTGATTTTAAACTGTATTTGGTCTTGCTCGTGCTGCTCATGATAAGGATCCAACAACTCTTGCTGAACATGCATATGTACTTTGACGAATACGTCATCTAAAACTTCTACCTGCTGAAAATTGCTAAGAGCGTAAATTTGGATATTCCTTTCCGAATGGCTCCTGCCGACCAGATAAAAGCGCTGCTTCCAAGGTACGAGCCAGTAAGGATCGATTCTTCCGGACTTTCGCTCCCGGCGGTCAGAAAGAACGTATTCCGCCTGGATCGTATGCTGGGACAAGGTGGCCATGAGGATCGGGATGAGAAACGGCGGCTGATCCCGTATCGCTGCCGCAGACTTGTCCGCCGATGTCATCGCTTCTTGCTGCTCTGTTACCGCGGAATCTGCTCTTCGCTTATGGTTCGCCGCCATGACTTTCTCATATGCACTTTCAAACGCCGCGGGCAGGATCGGTTTAATCTGATTCATAATGGAAGGAAGCGCCGCGAAAGCGGACATTTCCTCTTCCGTCCAATCCAGCGGATACAAGGCAAAATCCCCGATGAACCTGTACCCTTTGCCATGCCCCTGATGGGTAATCGGAATGTGCATGGCGCTCAGGGCATCCATATCGCGATATATCGTCCGCTCGCTGGTGCCGCAACGCTCCGCAAGCTCCCTGGCCAGAATGCCGGGCTTGGCCTGAACCAGGGTGATAATGCGCATTAGTCGGATCAGTCTGTCTGTCATGTGGATTCTCCTAGCTCGTATAGTAAATTAGACTCATATCTCAACTTCCGAAGTAGTCCATTCGACTTGTAGCAAAGTGAATCCTGCTTTCATGTTCCAAAGACCATCCCCTTCGTTTTTGCTATTTTTTCTTGAAAAATATGTACTTGAAATGGCAGGGTATACATGCGACTCCTTACCCGTTTCTAACCAAAGAAGTATTCCTATTCATGTAAGTTCCTACATAGTGCTCGCTGAGCTGGTACAGCATGTCGGCCTCGGCCAGCAAACGGCCGTCCGCGTTCCGGGCCGCGCTGATCAGCAGCTCGTCCCCCTTGCGGCGGAGCACCCATTCCCCATGCTCAATATCGCCGAATTCGAACAGCCTGATGGCTTCCTTGACTACTCCCGGTGTTTCCAGAAGTTTCACATGCTTATGGACGTGGAAATCCTCCGGCTGACGCAAAAGCCCCATGTGATACGTGTAATTCAGATAAAGTTCTTTGACGGGGAGCTCCTTAATCCGCTCCTTGTTCCGCTCCTTATAACGCCACTGGGCCGAGATAACCCCATGAAGACCTGGACTTTGCGGCTCAAGGGCAAGCTCGATCGCAAAGAACTGCTTGACTCCGTCCTGCAGATGCCCCAGCGGCACGATCAATGAATGATTCAGTCCTCTTCTTGCCTTTGCCCCGTAAATACGCAGCAAGGTCACATGCGGTTCCAGCCACAAGTGCAGCTCCACATCCCGGGCGATAAGCTTAGGGGAGGTTCGCCTCCGGGCAGGACGCAGCGTTCCTCCGTACCACTCGACTAGTAGAATAGCCTTATTCATTCCGCTGGCAAAAATATGATTGCGGTTCCATGTAAATTGATCCTGTATACCTGACTGCATGGATGTTCACCCCTATCTTAATTCATCGTCTTTATATCGTACCAATATTGGCTGACAGCATCTTGTCACGGAACATACGTTCGTATTCATATATTTGTAAATAATATCACAACATTCCACTATTTTCTACCTGATTCTTCCTTTTTTTCGAGTAAACCACTCCCTTTACCGCGGCTTTTTCACTTCAATGCATCTTTATGTAAAAAGTCCTACGATTTGTCCTAAACTAGTATAAAAGAACGAAATTGAAATAAATGTCGAAACGTGTAGTGTAGATTCGAAGCGGCCAACTTTTTTTATCGGCATAAATTTCGCCCATGCGAAAAAAGACCCAGAATCTCGAAGGATTCCAGGTCTTTTGCGTGTTGAAATATGGTATTATTTAGACATTAACTGACAATTGCATTCATTTTGGTTTCGTTTGGACCGGCCGTTTCGCGGATTTGAACCGGTGCATACGTAATTTTGTCAATCCACAGCTCCTTGCCCAAAGGCTCGCCGTTAACGGTAATCATAATCTTTTTATATTGTTGTTCTGTTTCACGCATCATTCATTGCTCCTTTTCATGTCGTATATATTCGTATATTTGAGAGGGCTTCTTCTATTCCTGGGACTGGCTCTTCTGTCCGCCTTTTGGTACGTCATCCGGCTTCCTTTTTCATTTACCCGCTTTGGGCGCCATTTGAAACCGGTCCGGCAAAAATGGACGAAAGTGGAACTTTTCCGCCGGTTTTCGAGTATATTCTATGGACGGCTCCGGCCTGTCCTGCGTGATGGACAACCCTCACTTTCTATAACTCTATGCAGGAGGTTGTTGCTTTATGAACCGGAACTTATCGCTCATCCGCCTATTATGTGCGGTGATGATTGTCATATGCGGCACGATGCTGTTCAAGACTTCCGCCAAAGCGAATTATTTCGACGATTTTTATAAAGGGGTGGAGACGTTCTCCGGCCTCCCCAGCGAAGTCAACCGGCTGAAGGAGAGCTACCGGGAAACCTTGGACGACCTCGACCGGGCTCAAGCCAACGCGAAGCAGTACCAGAAGCAGAACGCCGAGCTGATGGCGCAGAACAAGAAGCTGTCCGAAACCGTTCAGGCGCTGCAGGAAACCAATCAGGCCAGGGCAGCCAGGGAGCATAAGCTGAAAGTTATGCTGGTCACGGTGGTTGCTCTTGCCGCCGGGTATTTTGTTTTTATCCGCATTATGCGGTACTTCATGCGCAGAGCCAACCGGATCTAGCGACAAACCCGGAGTCCGAAGTAGGAGGAATTGCCATTGAATCTGTCGATACTGGAACATGCAAGCCCGGACAGCGGACAAGCCGTGACCTTCCTGCTGGAACAAGGGGAAGCGATGCACTTTCTGCATCCGGAGCAGATCATCGCCTACAGGGGACCGTCCGACGGGCGGACCGACCGGCTGATGAATATCAAGGGGATGTACCGGAAGAAAAAGCTGATCCAGGCAGATATGCGGGGGAGCTGCAGTTTTACCGCAGCGCTGCCTCCCGGCTACAGCGTCAAGCCGATTGAGCTTGCCGGCGGCAGCGATTTGCTGTACGACCTGCGGCATTTATTTTTTTACAGCTCCGGCATCACTATGAAAACGCGGATTCTGAGCGCGAAGAATATGCTGATTACCCGTGACGCCGTCAAGGTGAAATTTGCCGGGACGGGCACGATCGGCGTCCTGACCGAAGGCATGGTCCTGGAAGCGGAGCTTCATCCGGACGAGCCGCTGTACGTTGACGCGGGAAGCGTGATCGCTTATCCCGAGAATGCCAAGCTCGACTTGACGGTTTACGGCAATACGCTGGCCAGCCAGCACATGAATTATCATTTTAAAATGACGGGTGTGGGAACGGTGCTGTTTCAGGCCGGACACCGGAGCAGCCACCTGGAGAAGGACCTGAACAACGACGGGCTGATCAAGCGGGTGCTGCGGGAGATCATTCCGTTCGGGGGAGTTTTTATCAAGTAAGGGGTATACGGTTTGCCTGAATCTGACATATAATCTCCTTAAACATTCCGAACGAAAGAGGACCTGACATGTACATAGCCGATCCTTCTTGAGTTCAAACACAAGGAGGTAACATGTCCGTTCAAACGATGACCAAGACTTCGCCGCCAAGTGGACAGCAGCCGCTGACGCAGCCGGATATGTCGGCCACGGTCTACCGGATCCTCATCGCCATCAGTCTCGTGCATCTGTTTAATGACTCGATCCAATCGGTCATCCCGGCGATCTTCCCGATTCTGAAGTCGTCCATGCACCTGACCTATACGCAGATCGGGATCATTTCCTTTGCGATCAACTTTACGTCCTCCATCATGCAGCCGGTGGTCGGATGGTTCGCCGACCGCAAGCCGACGCCCGCGCTGCTCCCGATCGGGATGGGCTTCACCTTCACCGGGATGCTGCTGATGGCCTTCGCCACCACCTATCCGGCCGTGCTGCTGGCCGTCGTGTTTGTGGGCCTGGGCTCGGCCGCCTTTCATCCGGAAGGCTCGAGGGTATCCCACATGGCCTCCGGAACGCGCCGCGGGCTGGCCCAGTCGATCTTCCAGGTTGGCGGCAACGCCGGGCAGTCCCTGGCTCCCGTGCTGACGATGTGGATTTTCATCCCGCTCGGCCTGTTCGGCTCGATCTGGTTTACCGTCGTCGCCGCGGCCGGCATTGCGGTCCAAATCTTTATCGCCAGATGGTACGGCAACCGCCTGCGCACCGGGGCGTACCAGAAGAAGAAAACGCAGGCGCGCCAGCTGCGGCCGGAAGTGCGCTCCCGCGTCCGTTTCGCGATCGTGCTGCTGGTGCTGCTCGTGTTCGTCCGTTCCTGGTACAGCTCGTCCATCAGCACGTTCTTTTCATTTTATCTCATGGAGAATTTCCACCTTTCCGTGAGCGACGCGCAGGTTTACATTTTCCTGTTCCTTGCAGCCGGCGCCGTTGGCACGTTCTTTGGCGGTCCGCTGGCCGACCGGTTCGGCAAACGGAACATGATCTTCTGTTCGATGATCCTTGCTGCTCCGCTGGCCATCCTTCTGCCTTATGCGAATCTGTTCTGGTCCGGCGTGCTGCTGGCGATCATCGGCCTGATCGTCTTCTCCAGCTTCTCGGTGACGGTCGTGTATGCGCAAATGCTGTTCCCCGGCAAAATCGGAACCGTCTCCGGCCTTATTACCGGCCTGGCTTTCGGAATGGGAGGCCTTGGCGCACTCGTGCTGGGTAAATGGACCGATATTGTAGACATTACGACCGTCATGCAGATCTGCAGCTTCCTGCCGCTGCTTGGCATTCTGACTTATCTGCTTCCGTCCGACAAGCTGCTGAACCGGTGGTCCGAGGGAACGGAAGCCTGATCAGCGTTGTTGCGCGTCCAAGCGATTCATCTGCAAAAAGGGACCGCCCTGGGCTTTATAATAAGCCTGGTGGCGGTCCTTTTAGGTTGCCGGCATATGCGGTTGTGCAGACTGCCGTTATCTCTATGGCCCATGAGTAAATATAACAGTCCCTTGCCCGACCCAAGTTAGGCCGTCTCCCAGCGGGTCCTACTGCACCTTACCGGCCGCGGCCTCCCTATGCCTCACCATCCGGCTGCTCCGAGCGCAGCTTGGTCACAATCCGGCGCTTCCTGTACAGCATTTTTCCGGCTTCGGCCACATCCTCAATCGTGCCCTTGTTGCTGATGGAGCCGAAGAAAATCCCGGCAATCGGCACGAGCTGGAACAGCTTTTTCCATCCGAAGCTGTCACGGTACGTCTGCACCACTTCCCGCCAGCCCTGAATCTGCGACATGACTTGGGCCGGCGCGTGGTCTCCGTCAAACTGACCAAGCTCGTCCAGCACCGCCTTTTTGCCGACGATGTCGGCCGATGCAAACTGCAGGCACTTGACGATAAACAGGCGCTCTTTCTCATCCCTCGGATCGTATCCGTAGCAAACGGCGATCTCCTGCAGCACCTTCAAAGAGAGGCCCAGCACCGCAGGGATGTCGATGGCCAGCGTCAATACGCCGCCGATGCCCGTTGTGGCCCCTTGGGCGGCGGCAAGCTTGGCGCGGCTCGCGGTGAGTTCATCCGCCACGCTGTCCATGACCGCAAGCGGCAGATTCGCCGCCTCGGCGAGCGTCAGTCCGGCTCCATCCCCGCCGTCATGCCCATCCGCCGGTTCCGGCGCTCCGCTTCCCTCCGGACCGCTTCCCATAAGCGAATGCGTCCGCTCAAGCCGCTTAAGAATAGATCTGCGCTGCACCAAATACTGCCCGCCGGTCTGCAGAAACCGTCCGACCTCGCCAAGCCCTTCGGCCAGCTTGTCCTGAATCACTTTCGGCGTCAGCCGGTCCAGCAGCATAAACGGCAGCCGGCTCCATTTTTCCCAAAACCACGCGCTTTTCTGATCCTTCTCCCATTTTTCAATCCGCCTTAATTCCTGCTCCAGCTGATCTTTGGTCTCCATCTGTCCAGACACCTCCCAAAATTGGTTGTTCATGTAACACGGCCCCGATACGCCTTTCCCGCGATCCGGCTACCCACATACAAAGATAGGCATGATAAACGAGAAAGACCGCATGGATGCAGCTGCATGATGGACATCTTAAATCTGTATGCCTTCCCGCTCTTTGAACCGGCGGATCAGAAACTCGCTGTGCACGTTCGTGATGCCTTCCACCATCTGGAGCTTCCGCAAATATTTTTCCACATGCTCCTGGTCATCCATCAATGCATGGACATGCAGGTGCGGGCCGCCGCTCATCTGGTAGACGCTCGTGATTTCATCATCCGCCAGCAGCGTTTCGGCAACGGTCTCAAGCAGGTTCCACTCCACTTCGATCAAGAAGTACACCGACATGCTTTTTCCGGCCTTCAGCGGGTTGACAATCACCGTAAATTTATCGATGATTCCCTGCTCCATGAGGCCATTGACCCGTTCCCGCACGGCAGCCCGCGTCAGGTTCACAAACCGGCCGAGCTCGGCATGGCTGAGCCTGCCGTTATCGAGCAGATGATCCAGAATCATATTGTCTTTTTCGTCCAAGTGTTTGAATTTCATGGCTTTCTTCCTCTCCCGGCATAAGCTTCATTGCTTCGTTGTATTTTACATTGTAAAAACAAACTACATAAATATCGTCCGTTTGTATGGTTAATATTATACAAACGGTGTATAATGAATCCGTCCTACGGCATCCGGATGCGATTAGCCCCGTGTTTTTAGTGTACAGGGACACGGCGGAAGAGCGCAATCCGGACTCTTATTTTCTGATACAGGCAGGTGTACTCATGTGATTACGTTATCTTTGGAAATTCTGCTCATCTCCGTTCTGGCCGGCATCGTCGGATCGGTGCTGGGTCTCGGAGGCGGCATCATCGTCACGCCGGCGCTGACGCTTCTATTCGGCGTCAGCATCGAGCATGCCATCGGCGCCAGCATCATATCCGTCATCGCCACTTCAAGCGGCTCCGCCATCGCATACATCCGCGACCGGATCACCAATATGAGGGTCGGGATGTTTCTGGAAATCGCCACGACCATCGGGGCGATCACCGGAGCGTTCATCGGCGGCATCATCGCTCCTAATCTGCTCTATATCATCTTCGGGCTGCTGCTCATCTACTCCGCGTTTAATATGATCAAGAAGAAGAGCGAAGGTGCCGCCGGTGAGGTCAGCATGAGCCCGGCTGCCAAGAAGCTTCGGCTTGAAGGAAGCTATTATGACAAAGCCATCAAGCAGGACGTCCCTTACCATGCCGGAAACGTCTACGGAGGCTTCTCCGTCATGTACGGCGCTGGAATCGTATCCGGCCTGCTCGGCATCGGCAGCGGCAGCTTCAAAGTGCTGGCCATGGACGTGTTCATGAAGCTTCCTTTGAAGGTCTCGACCGCCACCAGCAACTTCATGATGGGCGTGACCGGGGCGGCCAGCGCGGGGGTTTACCTGCTGCGCGGGGATATCGATCCGCATATCGCCGGACCGGTGGCTCTCGGCGTTCTGGCCGGAGCGACCGTCGGAGCGCAAATTATGCAGCGTCTCAAAAGCAAGACGATCCGCCTGCTGTTCATTCCGGTGCTGGCGTACGTGGCCGTGCAGATGATTTTGGAAGGAGTGGGACTGACGAAATGAGCGAAACGAACGAGCAACGTCAAGAGCGGCAGCAGAAAGATATTTTGGAGGTGGAGCTGGCCGTCAGCCGCTGGCTCCGGGTCGGCGTCGTGCTGAGCGCAGCCGTCATCATCGTCGGATTGGTGCTCTTTTTTATGGAGGGAAGCAGCGGATACCCCGGCAGCTCTTACCCGCACAGCCTCCCCGATATTGTGAGCGGAATCGCGTCGTTCAAGCCTTATGCCGTCATCACGGCCGGATTGATCCTTCTCATTCTGACCCCCGTACTGCGCGTCGCTATTTCCATCTGGGTATTTGTGCGCGAAGGCGACAAGCTGTATACAGGGATTACCACCCTGGTGCTGCTGATACTGATCATCAGCTTTATCTTGGGAAAAGCCTGAAACTCCGGCATTCCAAAAAGCCCTGCTTCTTCGCAAAGAAGGCAGGGCTTTTGTATTAAGTTTCCTGTTCCGGAGGGTCGTCCGGATCTTTAGGCGGTATGATGTTAGTGGCCTCTTCGGACTTCTGCTTCTCTTCGTTGAGATGAACTACCGGAAGCGCCGGCGAAGTCAGAATCGCTTTCACCTGCTTCCGTTTCGCCTTCGGGCTCAGCACATACACCGTATCGCCCGACTCGATTCTCGTGTTCCCACGCGGAGCGATGATCTGTTCGTTGCGGATGATCGCTGTAAACAAAATGTCCTCCGGCAGGTCGAGCTCGGAAATTTCCTTGCCGGCGATCGCCATCGTCTCGTTGACGTCCACGTGGTTGATCTCCGATTTGGCTTTGCCTAAGGCCGTCAGCTCCAGGAGCGAAGGGTTGGACGGTTTGATTTCTCCCGCCAGCCCCAGCTTCCCGGCAAACGGGGAAATGGTCGCCCCTTGGATAATAGCCGAAGTCAGCACGACGAAAAACACCACGTTAAAAAATAGCCGTCCGTGTTCCATATCCGCCAGCATCGGATAAGTCGCCAGCACGATCGGTACGGCTCCGCGCAGGCCGGCCCAGGAAATGAGGAGCTTTTCCCGGAAAGAATACTTCATCCCGAGCGTGCTGAGGAAGACGCCAACGGGCCTTGCAATCAGCATCAGAATCAGGGAGAGCAGCAGACCTTCCCCGACGATGCCCGGCAGCTCGGATGGAAAGACAAGCAGGCCGAGCAGCACGAACATGACGATCTGCATCATCCAGCCGAACCCCTGGTTAAAATGCATAATCGAACGCCCATAGGCCAAATCGGAATTGCCCATGACGATAGCCGTCACGTAGACGGCGAGGAGCCCGCTGCCATGGATCACCGAGGTGGCGCTGTACGCAAGAATGGCGAATCCGAGCGCCATCACGGGATACAGTCCGGACGAATCGAAATTGATCTTGTTGATGACGTAAACCGCCAGCCTGCCGATGAGCAGCCCCATGACCAGGCCGATGCCCATTTCCCAGAAAAACGACAGGATCATTTGGAAGATTTCCGCCTCGGGATGCTGAACATATTCGATCAGGGAGACGGTAAGAAAGACGGCCATCGGGTCATTGCTGCCGGACTCGGCTTCCAGGGTGGAGGTCAGACGCTTTTTGATATTTTTCCCTCCAAGCACCGAGAATACCGCGGCCGCATCCGTCGATCCGACGATGGCACCGAAGAGAAAGCCTTCCACCCAGGACACGCCCAAAATATACTTGGCGCAGACGCCGACGATAAAGGTCGTCAGCAGCACCCCCACCGTCGCCAGCGACAGGGCCGGCTTGATGACCGGCTTGATATCAGCAAACTTCGTCTGCATGCCCCCTTCGAACAAAATGACAATCAGCGCCAAAATCCCGACGATCTGGGTGATGAGGACGTTATTGAAATACACGAACCGCGTAATCAGCATGCCAACGATGATAAACAGCACAAGGGCCGGCATGCCGAATCTTGAGGAAAATTTGGTGGTCAGTACGCCGACGAGCAGCAGGCCGGCCATTAATAGAACAAGTGAATTAACCAGTGTTGTGGAATCCAAACAGCCTCGCCTCTTTAAAATGGAATGTAAACACGCCTTAATTTCGGTTGCGAACAAGAAAATTGCCCTAGTTATATATAAACCAAGCAACTAATGTTACAAACAAAAGCGGTATGTCCCCTCCCCTTTAGGCCGTCAATTGACGGTGAGAACAGCCCTCTGAAAAGGGGAATCATGGGTCTACATTTTCCAAATAAAGGCGGGATTATGCGGGCTTATTGGACATGAGCGGATCATGGTAAATAGAAAAGGGAGCACCGCTTCTATCGCGGTGCCCCCTGCTTACAATTTAAACGTCTTCGTCCGTGACGGCTCCTTTGGATGCCGAGGATACGAGCCGCGCATACTTCCGCAGCACGGCGGCGGAATGCTTCAGCTGCGGCGGGAACCACTGCTTCGCTCTCTCCTCCAGCTCCTCGGAGCTGACCTGCATATTGATTTCCTGGGTTTCGCTGTCGATGGTAATGATATCCCCTTCCCGAAGGAGGGCAATCGGACCGCCGACCTGAGCTTCCGGAGCCACGTGTCCCACCACAAAACCGTGCGAGCCGCCGGAAAACCGGCCGTCAGTCAGAAGCGCCACGTCACCGCCCAGTCCTTTGCCCACAATCATGGCGGTGACGGACAGCATTTCCGGCATGCCGGGACCGCCTTTCGGTCCGCAGTAGCGGATGACGACGACATCTCCCTTCCGGATCCGGTCGCTCACGATCGCTTCCGTGGCTTCTTCTTCACTGTCAAATACACGGGCAGGCCCGGTAAAGGACAGCCTGCTCAGGCCGGACATTTTGGCTACGGCCCCATCCGGCGCCAAATTACCTTTCAGCAGCACGAGCGGCCCTGTAGGCTTCAGCGGCTGATCCAGCGGTCTGACGACGTTCTGGCCGCTCCGCAGCGGCGGCACCACTGCCAAATTTTCCGCGATCGTATGCCCGGTTACGGTGATGCAATCGCCATGAAGCAGGCCCGCTTCAAGCAGCAGCTTCATGACCGCAGGGACACCCCCGGCATCGCTCAGATCCTGCATCATATACCGGCCGCTCGGCTTCAGATCGGCAAGATGCGGCACCTTCTTGCGAATCCGCTCGAAGTCATCAATGGTCAGATCGACCTGAACGGAATGGGCGATGGCCAGCAGATGCAGAAAGGCGTTGGTCGATCCCCCCAGAGCCATGACGACGGTAATGGCGTTCTCGAATGCCTTTTTCGTCATAATGTCTCTTGGATAAATCCCTTTTTCGAGAAGCTGGATCACCGTTTCTCCCGCCCTCGCACACTCATCGGCTTTTCCGCTTGCGATGGCCGCCGTCGATGAGGAACCAGGCAGGCTCATGCCCATCGCTTCCGCGGCCGCAGCCATGGTGTTGGCCGTGTACATTCCCCCGCAGGCTCCGGCACCCGGACAAACGTGGCACTCGATTTGATGGAGCTCCTCGGGAGTCATTTTGCCGTCATGATACTGCCCGACGGCTTCGAAGGCCGTCACGATATTTACGTCTCGGCCGTTCAGCGATCCAGGCTGAATTGTGCCTCCATAGACGTATACAGCGGGAAGATTCATGCGTCCGATCGCCATGAGGCAGGCCGGCGTATTCTTGTCGCACCCGCCGATCGCTACCAGGCCGTCAAAACGCTCGGCGTTCACGACGGTTTCGATCGAATCGGCAATAATTTCCCGGCTGGGCAGCGAAAACAGCATGCCTTCATGCCCCATCGAAATGCCGTCGGAAACGGTGATCGTATTGAATATGAGCGGAGCCCCGCCGCCGGCCTGAGCGCCTTTCTTGGCTTCCCTGGCCAATTCATCAATATGCATATTGCAAGGTGTCACTTCGCTCCAGGTGCTGGCCACGCCGATCATCGGCTTCTTGAAATCCTCATCCTTAAATCCGACCGCACGGAGCATGGCCCGGTTCGGGACCCGGTTTACGCCCTCACTGATGACTTTGCTGCGAATCCGCAGATCTGATCGATCTTGACTCGTCATTTCGAATCGTCTCCTTCCGAGTGGTTTTGAATGAATGCATAAAGCTCATTCATCGGTCTCAGCAAATTCTGCTTCATCACCGAGGCGGCCAGCGCCGCATCCTTCTTCTCGAACGCCTCGATGATGCGGGCATGCTCTTCTGCCGAGGCAGCGGTTGCCGACACCGGCTGGGCCAGAAAAACATACTTAAACCTCCGAATATGGATTTGCAGCGAGGCGCTGAAGGATGCAACGTAGGCATTATCCGAAGCGTCCACGATCAGGTTATGAAACTGCTCGTCAAGCTCCATCGCCTGGTACGGCTGTCCCTGCTTGATCGCGGCGGCGAAATCGGCGTTAAGCCCCTTCAGCTGTTCGATCTGCGCCGCCGAAATTTGAGTCGCAGCCGTTTCAGCCGCCAGGGAATGCAGAGCAGCCAGGGTAGCATACATTTTCAGAATGTCATCCTTCTCGACCGTCTGAACGCGTGTATCCCTTCCCGGGTGCATTTCTACAAGCCCTTGGACTTCCAGCAGCTGCAGTGCCTCGCGTACGGGGGTGCGGGAAACCCCCAGCGCCTCCGCCAACTCGGCATCCACCAGTTTTTCTCCCGGTTGAAGGGTGCCGTCGATAATCCATCTCTGAATTTGGCTGAAGGCCCGCTCCTTGGCGGTCATACGCACAGGCGAGGAATAACTTTTAGGGATCGGCATGATCGCTCACTCCTTTATCTTATGTATGCAATATATCGCATACATATATTAAATTCAAGAATAAAAATGAAATGCCCTCCCATTTCCCGTCGCCTGTTATGCGGATCGCAACCAGTCATGCTATATTGGAAATAATCAGACGGATTATCGCTCCCTGCGGCCCCAGGTTATCCTGTACCGTAGAGATGACTTGAAGTCGGCGGCGAACAGCCCCTTACTTACGGAGGTGCGAACGTATGGATCAACCGGTGAAAGTATACAATACAGCGGTGGAAGTAACCCTGGAGGTGATCGGCGGCAAGTGGAAGCCGGTCATCCTGTTTCATCTGACCTTCGGTAAAAAGCGGAACAATGAGCTCCTGCATCTTATTCCTTCCATCACCCAGAAAATGCTGACCCAGCATTTGCGCGAACTGGAAGACGAGGGCATCATTCAGCGCATCATCTACAATGAGGTTCCTCCCAAGGTCGAGTATGAACTGACCGAATACGGCTGGAGCATGAAGGAGCTGCTGCACATGATGTGCCGATGGGGAGAAATGCATGTCGATAAAAAGTACCAGGGGACGGCGGTCATCCGAGAAAACTCCCGGTTGGAGCCCGCGCCTTAACAAGCAGGGTTGCCGCCTGCAAGGGGCAGGCGTCCATCGGCAGATCGGTTGTTTGAAAGGCACCGGCGGCGCCAAGAGAGATCCTGCGGCATGACTCGGAAGGATCAGAAGCATATAAACAAAGAGGCTGCATCCCTGCAAGATCAGGGGCAGCCTCTCTTTATATACGTTGGGGTTATCATAGGCATGACGGCCAAACCCACGCGTTACGGAATGACCTTACGCCGGCGCAAATCATCGAAAATGTTCATGAACATCTCTTCTGTATCCACGTACTCATGGAAGCCAAAGCGGCGGGCTTTGGTCCCATCGGCGAAAAAATCGTAATCCCAGGAGAAGACGAAATCGCCGAAGCCCCAGGAAGAAACCTCTTGATAAGAATGCAGGGCAAGCCCGTGCTTTTGGACCATGTCATTCCACAACGGCTCTTTGTCGGCCATAACGACGTCTAGGGACATCTGAAGGGGCGGCGCCGTCTCCATTCCGAAGTAAGCGGCGATCTTCGGCCACATCTCGTTCCACCGGAACAGATCCCCGTTGTTGATATTGAACGCCTGATTCGCGCACCGCGGATCGGTTGCGGCCCACACGGTAGCTTTGGCAAGAAGCCCGGCATCAGTAACCTCCATCAGCGTATGATAGGCCCCCGGTTTCCCCGGAAAACGGAGCGGAATGCCCAGTTCCTTGGAGATGGACGCGTATACGGCGATAACCATGGCCAGATTCATCGGATTGCCCAATGCAAAACCCGCGACCACCGAAGGACGAATGGCCGACCACGTCCAAGCCTTCCCCTGCTGCCGTTTCTCCAAAAACTGCTGCTGATCCACATTAAACTCGGGCGGCATATGACCGGCATCCGATTCCTTGGCCGGTGTTTTGAACGGGCCGAGATGCGCACCGTACACTTTGTACCCCTGCATCAGGCTGACATGCCGCAGCCCCGGCGATCCCGCTTCGACCGCCTCGACGCTGTTGACCAGCATGGCCAAATTCGGTGCCACCAGCTCGGCCCAGGTCGGACGGTCCTGATAAGCGGCGTAGAACAGATGCGTCACCTCGGGAAGCGCGCCCAGGCGGCGCCGGGCATCTTCCGGGTCCAGCAGATCCGCCGCGATATAGCGGACCCGCTCCCGGTCCTCCCCTCCCCTCCGGGATACCCCGATCACTTCCCACTCCGGCAGCGTCAGCAGATAGTCGATGAGATTGCGTCCAATCACCCCATTGGCCCCGACGACCAATGCCACTTTCCGTTCTTCCTTAACCGATTTATGATCATTCATGGAATGTCAGCTCCTTTGTTTATTGTGCTTGGTGATGGCTCTATTGTGCACCCGGATTGCGCCCTCGGGAAGTACGCACTTCAAAGTCATTTAAGCACTTTTTTGTAACGTTGGAGCAGACAACGGCTTTCCGGGCATCTGTTTTTTTCAATTGAGGAAATGGCTCGCCCATCTTCACTTTATCCCGTTAGAGGGCTATACTTATTCTCGACCTATTTGACAACTAGCATGACGGATGAGGAGGCATGTATAACTTGAAGATTCGGCTGCTTAATTCAAATGAATTGCAACAGGCCGCAGACCTGTCGGACCTTGTATTTGGCAAGCCCGGCCAGCCCTCTATGGGCAAATCGTTTCCGGCCCTGTTTCATCCGGGTGTCAGCCATTCCTATGGCGCGTTCACCGATGAGGGCGAGCTGGTGGCGTTCATGGGACTGGCGCCGGACGTGGTGCGGATCGGGGAAGCCAGGCTGAACGTGTTCAGCATCGGTTCGGTATGCACACACCCCGACTTCCGCGGGCAAAATCTGGCCAGCACGCTTCTGGCGGAATGCATGGAGCATGCACGCCGCTCCGGGGCTTCCCTCGTATTCGTATCCGGCGGCCGTTCCCTGTACCGCCGGGCAGGCTGCTACGATTTTGGCAGAGTCCATTATGCCATGCTGGATCGCGGCAGCGCGGCAGCCCTTTTGCAACCGGATACAGATGAATGGAGCATCAGCCCTATGCGGCCGGAGGATACGTTCGGCATCTCCGCGATCCTCTCCGGCGCTTCCCCGGCCTATGAGCAGGGCCCCGCACAGCTGCTCACGCTGCTGGGCAGCAGCGCCATCGCGGACATCACCATGATGCGCCAAGAAACGCTCACCGCTCGCAAAGACGGCGCGATAGCAGCCTTTCTGGCCGCTGCCGTGCCAACGGCTCCTGAATCCTCGACGTCCGGCGAACCGGCCAAGGCCGTCGAGTGGGGTGGCCATCCGCAGGCCGTCGCCCGGCTGCTGGCCGAAATGCTCCAGCGCCACCGGATTCAGCGCTTGGAGGTTCCGGTGCCTTGGCAGGAGCAAGCCCTGCTGAAACTGCTGCAGCAGGCCGGCGCCGCGGTCCAATCCGGCCCGAACAGCGGCACCGTATGGATCGCGGACGCCCACAGCCTGCTCACGCAGTGTTCCCCGCTGCTCAAGGTGGACTGGCAATCCTTTATCCGCATCGATGAAGCCGGCGGCAGATCATACACGGTCACAAACAAGGGACAGGAACTCGTGCTGGATGACAGCGGTTTGCTGTCGCTGCTGTTTGATCCCGAGTCTCCCCACCTGGCGGGGGCGCCGGAGGATTTCTGTACGATACCTCTGCCTTATTTATCCGGACTGCATTATATTTAACAGCAGCGGCTACAGCGCTGGTGCATACGCGTCCAACCCAAAGAAAAGGAGCCGTCCCGGTATACCCGGACGGCTCCTTCGTATGCAAATATCCTACTTTACGATAAAGTCCGCCATCGATTTCACTTCGATCCGGCCCGGTCTGGCCGGGATGAACGGCTCTTTCCCTTCCGAACGGGCGTAAAACTGCACGCGCTGCTCCCTGCCCGGAATCAAATCGAAGAAATTGTCGCTGAAGCTGCCCTCCGCCTCGCTGGAAATCCATACTTGTTTGGCCAGCGTATCCGTTGTAAGGATCAGCGTATGACCTTGGCTGCCTTCTTCCTCCCGTACCGTAATATTCGCTTTGGCGAACGCGAACTCCTTAGCCGGCACGAAATAATACTCCTTGCTGTCCACCACTTGTCCGGACACCTCAAGCTGGACGAGCAGAAACGTTTCCTGAGGGCGGCTTCCACCCAGCAGCTGCTCCACGGAGCAGGTATGCACCTTTTCCGATATGTTCGCGCTTATGCTGAAGCTCTCCGCCGTTTCCTGCAGGACGTTCCCTTTCAGGTCCATGACCTGCAGGCGAAGATTTCCAGACAGCGGCTGAAGCACATCGGAAAGGACGTAAATGTCCAATGCATCGCCGCGCGTACCGTCGATGGAAACGGCGACGTCGCGGAAGCTGCGTTTGGCGTAATACTGGAGCGCCTTCCAGCGGCCGAAATAATCCATTCCCGCCCAGGAAGCCACCGGCCAGCAATCGTTCATCTGCCAATACAGCGTCCCCATGCAGTAAGGCTTCTTGCGGCGATGCGCCTCAATCGCCATCTTCATGGCTTCCGCCTGCAGCACCTGGCTCATATATAGGAAGGACGGAAAATCCTTCGGCTCGTTCATGTACATATCCATATACTGCTTGATCAGACGGTTGCCCTGCCCGTTCTTCTGGTGGGCCAGCATCACTTCGGATTCCAGGGCCAAATCATGCTCTTCGGCATAGCGGCGAACCGATTTGTATTCCGGAAACGACTGAAAACCGTATTCGCTCATGAAACGCCCAATGTACACGTTATAATTTTCAAACGGCTCCACATTGTGCCATACGCCCCAGTAATGGATGTCCCCGCCGGTGGAGCTGTTCGTCGCATGCTGACGAATGTCCCCGGTCAGCTCGATCATCGGCGAAGACGGCCAGTAATCGGCCTGCGGCGCATAACGAGTAATCGCTTCCGGCAAAATCCGGTGGAAGATCGCCTCGTAATCCTGCCACAGGTGCTCGCGGAGCTCCGGAGTATACTGCTGCTTCCAGCCCCAGCCGGTATTTTCGGAATAGTGGGACCAGGCCGTATCGATTTCGTTATTTCCGCACCATAAAACAATCGAAGGATGATTTCTCAGACGTCTGACGTTCTCCTCCGCTTCCAGCCGCACATTTTCCAAAAATGCCTCGTCGCCGGGGTACATGCTGCAGGCAAACATGAAATCCTGCCATACCATCAGGCCGTATTCGTCACACAGCTCATAGAAAGCATCCTGCTCGTAAACTCCCCCGCCCCAGACGCGAAGCATATTCATGTTGGAGGCTGCTGCACTGGCAATCTCATGACGGTAGCGTTCGTAGGTTACTTCGGTAATAAAGCTGTCGTTCGGGATATGGTTGGCACCCTTGGCGAACACCGGTACTCCGTTCAGCTCGATATAAAAGGTAGAGCCGGCCTCGTCCTTATCGCGGACCAGCCTGACCGAGCGCAGGCCCGTTTTAACGCTTTTCTCGGCTGCCACGCCGCCGTCAACGATCAGCTCCGCACGGAACTCATACAAATTCGCCTCACCGAGTCCACGGCACCACCACAGCTTCGGATTGTCGATCACCAGCGGGAGTTCCACCGTCTGGGTGCCTTGTGACAGCTGGACCTGCTGGTCCCAAGTCTGACCGTCCGCGCTCAGGCGAACCAGCGCTTCCCCTTCCAGGTCTGATTCCAGCTCGATCACGGCCGTTATCTTTGCGGACGCTGACGTAACCTCCGTCTGATCGATGTACACATCCTGAATCCGGCTGTGATCCCATCCTTCAATATAGACATCCCGCCAAATGCCGCTGGTCACGAAACGAGGACCCCAGTCCCATCCGTAATGATACGGCGCCTTGCGGGCGAATACGCTGATTTTCCTGTCTCCAAGTCCTCCGACATCCGACTGGTCATTCGTTGCCGGCAAATCGTAGCCGAGGCGCTCCAGCTTAGGAAGATTCTCCTGAACCGGCGAGCGGAAACGAACATGGACCGTATTGTCCTTCGGCTGCAGCACATCCTTGACATCGGCCTTCCATGTGCGGAACATATTATCCGCCTGAAGAACAGGTTTGCCGTTCACGGCGACGTCCGCATAGGTGTCAAGCCCTTTAAAGACGAGCTCCAGATGCGGAAGGGACAGCAGCTCCTCCGGCAAATCGAACCGGCTTTCGTAATCCCAATCCTGCTTATCGATCCACTGCACTTCCTTCTCATTCGTTCCGTAGAACGGATCCGGAATTTTGCCGTTGGCCAGCAGATCCGTATGTACGCAGCCCGGTACCTTCGCCTCCATCCATTCCTGGTCCTTGCAAGCCTTAAAGCTCCAGCTGCTGATGTTCCATTGCGTTTTGTCCATGATATCCTCCTGCCATTGCTCGTATTGTCCAAAGAAAGTTAGCATAATTTATTATAACAAAACTAACAATCTAGTAAATGATCATTTTCCCCACCAGCCGGATGTTTTCAACATCTTCAGATCACCGGGAAGGGACGGCACGAGGGCCAACGGGACCCTATTTTTTTGCTCCTGTAGATAACATCTCGGCCGCCCCATCATACACTGCAATAAGACCTCTGGCTTCAGCTGCGGCGACAAGCTGTATAAATCGATTTCAGATGATCAAACATACATCGGTTTCTTTCCCCAGTCTATTTTCTCTTGGCCTCGGAACGACCCGAACGGCAGTAACATAACTTACTGTGAGTTCGTTAAAGCACCCTGTCATCGTTTTTTAAAGAAGGATTCTCACGCAAAGGAGTGTCTTAACGTGAAACCAGTGAAATCGGCAAAGCCAAGGAAGCGGGTTAAATCAAGATCAAAACCGGCGAAGCCCGTTCGAATCAGCGGTTTGGTCCCCTCCGCAACCCCGGGAATGGGAGCAGGCGGAAGTATCGGTGCGATGAGCATCGGAAAGCAGCTTGCCTTTATTTCCGCTTTTCTGTTTCTTATTGCCGCAACGATCAGCTTATATCTGGCCTGGAGAGACCTCCATGGAGGGAACGCTCCTGAAGAGCTATTTTAAACGTAAAAAAATGACGCCGATACAGGCGCCATTTTTTTGTTCCAGTGTATGCGGATCAAGGGATTATTCCGTTCCCTGTTCGCCGGATGCGGCGGCCGGGAAACGGACGGTCATCACCGTACCGGCGCCTTTCTTGCTCTCAATCTCGATCTTTCCCTGCATCACCTCAATGATGCGGAACGTGACCATCAGTCCGAGCCCGGTTCCTTTCGATTTGTTGGAGTAATATGGCTCGCCGAGCCTCGCCACCTCTGACGGCTCCATCCCCTCTCCATTGTCGGCGACGCGAATGACGACCTGGCCGTTCTCCCGGTAAGCCCGGATTTGAATGTGGCCTTCCTCCCGCAGCGCTTCAATGCTGTTCTTGATCATATTGATAAAGGCCTGTTTGAACTTCGACGAATTGCCGTAAACGTACAAGTCTTGGGGAATATCCGTCGTCATCCGGCCGCCTTGAAGGTTAGCCAGGGGGATCAAGATGCCCTCGATATGCCGGAATTCATACCCCACATTGAGCAGGGATACCTTCTCCGCCTCCGGCTTGGCAAATGTAAGAAAATCCGTAATAATCCCCGATGCCCTGTCCAGTTCCTCAAGCGCCAGCCGGAGATACTCTTTCTCCCGGTCCCTTGACTTCTCCTGCAGCAGCTGCAGAAAGCCGCGGGTGACCTGAAGCGGGTTTCTCACCTCGTGCGCAACCGAGGCGGCCAGCTCGCTGATGATTTCCATTTTCTCCGACCGCTGCAGCTCGCTGTTAAACATTTCAAGCTCCCGGGAATACACGACAATCTGCCGATGATTATGGGCAAACTTCCGGCCAAGGATCATGATGAGGCTGATCACGAAGCCAAGAACTCCCCATTTCCACCAGAACAGCACGTAGTCCCCCTGGCGTACATAGAACCAGACAAGTTCACCCAGCGCCGGGATGGCAAACAAGGCAAATCCCGAAGCAAACACAGCTGCGTCCCTGTTTCCTTTGGCGGCGTAGGATATCGCGCTGGCCGCCAAAATCATCAGCAGAACGATCATAATGCAGCCGAGCACCTTGACGGAAAAGAAATAATAAATATCGGAGAAACGGCTGCCGCTAAGCAGGTTGATGACCATAAACCCGAGGCAAAAGAGCGAGTACCCTACCTGGAATTTACGGCACATCCGAATGATCAACATGTAGCCAGGGCCAATGGTTCTTTCAAAATAATAGGTTATCGCCGGTAAGAGCGACAGCAGGCCAAGGTCAAAAACGACCTGAAACCATTCTCCATAGCTTCTGAACAGACTGTACACAAAAGGAGAATAAGTCAGGATCATGAGCCCGATCGACAAAATGACTGCCGTCAGTGACAGCCAACTGTTCCGCTCACTCCGGTTCAGGAGTATAGCCGAAATCAGCATAATCAGCGCAATGAATATAAACGAGCTTCCCAAAACGATATCACCCAGATTGGCCTTGATCAGCTTGGTCAGCAGCGTCTGGTAATCGCCGGCCCACACGGGACCGTCCATGCCGATCCGGCCGGTTCCCCCTTGGATTTTTAAGAGCAGCGTTTGACCGGCGTCTTCACGGCTCAGCGGAAGCAGGATATGATGAACATCATACCGGTAATCCCGATCGATTTCGTAACGTTTCTCTTGACCGACGTAGATGTCGATTTTGATTCCATAAACCGGTTTGAGCAAAATGGCAGGCGTATTCCAGATGAGTGCCGGCAGCTTCGTTTCGAACCATCCCGCCTTCTCTTCCCCGGTGCTTAACTGCAGCGGCTGCTTCATCCGGTACGGCTCCCACCCGGAAGCCGGCCCGATGCCGTCCGTGCTGCGGCTGCCTGTACCTCCGCCCTCCCATGTGAACCGCCAGTCCGTCAGCGGCTTTAGAGCCGGTTCGGAACTGCCGTAACAGGAGGCGGCAAGCACAAGCTGGATGACTATACATATCGCCGCCGCGATGATGCCGTATTTTCTCGAAGCTTTCATATGTGCACCTCTACCGAATGTTAGTGTACCGGAACCAGCAGTCTGCAGCCTCGCATCCGGTTCTTTCAATTTCGGATTTCATAAATTGGAAATATATGCTAAACTAATCAAAACCTCAACTAAACTTCATATAACAACATACACACAACCCCATATTCATAACCAGTCAACGGCTCAATGAGGTCTTCAGCACCGGATACCGCCGCTTGGAACAACAATTCTATCTAAAAAAGGTGATTATATGGAATGGTTAGAGCGTTATGAAGCCGATTTGTCGTATGTATTCCGCGAAACCGAGTGCATCATTGCCGCGTTCCCTTCTCCTTTGAACACGAAAGGCCTTTCCTATTTAAGCCATTTTAACCCGCTCGAAGAAAACAGCGCCAAAAACTATATTTGCTATTTGCTGCCCTTCTGGCTGATGGAAACGGCAGGACTTTCGGCCGAAGACGCCCGGAAGCTGTCGATCGGCAACGTTTGCGCCATGCTCTATTTTTTCATTCAGGACGATTGCATGGATTCCTCCTCGCCCCAGGACAAGGAGCAGCTGCCGCTGGGAAATTTGCTGTACCTGCAGTTTCTCGACATCTATCGCGGCTACTTCCCCTCAGCGTCCCGGTTCTGGTCCTATTTCAGGCAGTACCTGCATGAATGGGCTGAAGCCGTTACCAATGAGCACACGGCCGACTATTTCCGCGTGAATCCGCTGTTTATCGCGCGCAAGGCTGCGCCGCTGAAGCTGTCGAGCACCGGAGCGCTGCTCCTGTCGGGCGGGGAGGAACAAATTCCGGCCGTGACCGACTTGCTCGAACACGTACTGGCTACGCTGCAAATGGCAGATGATTGGGCCGACTGGCGGGAAGATCTTGAGGAAGGCAGCTATAACAGCCTGCTCTCGCTGATCCGGTCGCAGTTTGCCCAAGGCGGACCGCTCACTGCCGATCGTGTCGAGCATTATATTGCCGTTCACGGCATTCTGCGCTCATACACCGCCGTGGCGGAAGCCAACCATGAGCACATCAAGCAGACCCCATTGAGCATTCCCCAGCTGCTTTCTTTTCACGAGCATATTCTGCTGTCGATTCAGGACGACGCAAACCGGATCGAAGATGAGAGAAACGCCTTGCAAAAAGGCGGATTAAGTTTATGGCTGTTAAATCATATCAAATAATGATAGATTTATAATTTATTCCATGGTATACTTATAAAGGTAATATTAACCATTTTGTTGAAAGGGTGATTCTAATGACAGCAGAAGCTATCCTTCACAACCAAGTTATTCAAAAAGCCTGGGAAGACCCAAGTTTCAAGGAAAGACTCCTGGCCGACCCTAAGGCCGCAATCAAAGAAGTGCTCGGTATTATTTTACCTGAACACATCAAAGTAAAGACAGTGGAGGAATCATCCAACGAGTTTTATCTCGTGCTTCCCCCAAATCCAACAGAAACGGTCAGAGCGGCCGCGGCGCCGAAATACTCCTGGTAATTGAGATTACACACCTCATCTTGAATATACATAAATGATGAAAGGGTTGGGAACAGTGAAGTTCGCCACCTTACCGTCAAGCGGCTTATACAGCCGCTGATGGAAAGGAGACGACCGCTTCGGTTCCCACCCCTTTTTCGCTTTTGAATTCAAGACTTCCTCCCATGGCTTCCACGATCCGGAACGTAACCATAAGACCAAGTCCGGTGCCTTTCGTCTTGTTGGAGAAATACGGCTCGCCCAGCCGGGCAAGCTCCTCCTTGCTCATCCCTTCCCCATTGTCCTGAATATGGATGACAACCCGCTCGTCCATTTCGTAAGCCCATACGTTAATCTGACCGTCTCCGTTAAGCGCCTCGATGCTGTTCTTCACCATATTGATAAAAGCCTGCTTAAATTTCGAAGAGTTCCCCTTCACCTGCAGATGGTCCGGAACACGCATGTCGATCTGGGCGCCCTGAAGGTTCGCAAGCGGTACGATGACGCCCTCCACATGCCCCAGCTCCTCTTTGACGTTCAGGACGGAAATCCGTTCAAACTGCGGCTTGGCAAAGGTCAGGAAGTCGGTGATGATGCTTGCGGCCCGGTCCAGCTCCTCCAGGGCCATCGTCATATAGATTTTATCCTGGTTTCTGTACTTCTTGGTCAGCACCTGCAGGAAACCGCGTGTCACCTGAAGCGGGTTCCGGACCTCATGTGCGACGGATGCGGCCAATTCGCTGATGATGGCCATTTTCTCGGAGCGCTGCAGCTCGTTGTTGAACATTTCCAGCTCCCTTGAATATTTTACAATCTGTTCGTGATTGATAGTATAGTTCCGGCCGAGGATCAGCATCAGGGAAATGATAAATACAGCCGCCCCCCACTTCCACAGAAACAGGTCATAGTTGCCGTCCTTCAAATAGAACCAGACCATTTCGCCAATGACCGTCAGGCCGAACACCGCAAAACCGACGGTGAGAATCTCGGCGCTCCGGTTCCCTTTCACGGCATGGATGATCGAATTGCTGACGAGCAGCACGGCTTGTACGATCATAACGATTCCCAAAACACGGACCGACAGAAAGTAATGGATACCGAATAATTTATCGTTTAGCACGATGTTCGCCAGCATGAAGAGCAGGCAGAATGCCGAATATCCGATTTGAAAATACAACAGCTTCTTGATCACCGACCGGTACCCGCTGCCGAAGATCCGTTCGATAAAATAGGTTAGTGACGGAAGCAGCACGAACAGCGCGACATCCCATAGGCGGGTGTAGAGCTTGCCGTAATCCTTGTAAAAGGTATAAAGAAACGGGGAATACGTGATGACCAGCACTCCGGCGGAGGCGATCACCAGACTCAGTGAAATCCAGGAGGCGTTCTGCTCCTTTTTCAAAAAAACCGAGCAAATGAGCATGACGAGCGCAATAAAGACAAACGCGCAGCCCAGTATGATATCGATCAGGTCTCTCTTGACGTAGTTGTCCAGCAATTCCGGATAGTTGCCCAGTTCAATGCCGTGGCGCAGTCCGATGCGGTCCTTGGCGGATTGAACGCCTATGTATAGTATTTTATCGGAATCATTTCTCTGAAGGGGAGTTAACACTTTGTTGTTATCGTAAATATAGTCGCGGTTTGATTCGTAGATGGGGGTCGTGCCGATAAAAATCGCAATGTTCTGTCCGTATATCTTAGGGATAAGCATGGAGGGGATGTCCCAGTTCAAGGCAGGGAGCTTCGTTCTGATCCATAATGTCGATGATGTTCCGGGCCTCTTCGGCAAAGCCATGCCGGATTGATTCGGGCTCCAGCCTTCGCTTGCCGTTACGGATCCGGGAACTACCGCAAGATCCGGGCTGTCCGCCCATTTGACCTCCCACTCGGTAATCCAACGCTCTCCACCCGTCTGCATCGCCCCAGCAAATACCGGTACCGTCACAAACAGCAGGGTCAGGCAAGCGATCAGAGCCAGCTTCGTGATTACGGATTTGGGGAAACCCTTCATAAAACACCTCAAAAGTTAATATTTGTAAAATTTCAACTGCTATGTAGATTCGCTATCATCATCGTCCACTCCTTCCTGTTCTTTCGGGCATCGTCAAAAAATATATCATTTGCATAAATATACATAAAAACTCGATCATACTGCCGCCATTCTTTATATTTATGCATTTGAAAACATAAGAATCCCCGGGTTGACATCAACCTTAGCACAACTGCCTTCGGGGCTACACAAGCCGGGACTTATTTAATCATACCACTTTTTCCTAAGTATGGTAACGATGTTTCACCTTGAGCGGGTACGTTTATTAAAGTAGCAAACGACAGAGACTTCCCGATCTGCGCTGAAAGGAGGATTACCCATGAGTGAATTCCGCCGGAACAACGTTGAGGTTGAGCATAAGGAAGTTCAGCAGAAGTCCGATTCCAGTCTTGTAGCAGCCACTTTTATCAAATACGCCGCGTACATTATTATTTTTTTCGGTTTCCTCTACTTCTTGATCCGATACGTATTTCCTAAGTTTTAATCCGGGAGCGGATATACGGGCTCATTTCGGGTAACGGTAAGGAAAGAAAATACGCCAAAGGAGATGGATGACATGGCTGATGAGTATAATAAGAATATGAAAAGCGATGCCGATTTGACCTATGAACGGTACGACCAGCAGCGCGAGCTTCCGCCCGAGTTTGAGCTGCCCCGGGATGACTTCAAGGATACGGGAACATACACCAAGCAAAGCATCAGCCGTGAGCCGGAAGCGGAGGACGTGGAATTCTATGTCCGGTCCGACATGAGTCCTGAGCTTGGGGGCCGGGACTCGGCTCAAGCCTCTGCCGGGACGTCCGGCGCGTACGCCGGTGAATCCTCGGCCGTGAATGAACTGACGGAGGACGAAGAGCTGCCGGACGTTCCGGATGCGGACGACATTTCGGCGAACAGTCCGGTCGATCCTTCCGCGATCGCCATGGTGGAGGATATGCACGGAACGGACCTGATCAATGGATATGACGGCGATGATTCCGAAGAACTGTAGCCGGTACGATCATTTAAGTTTGTAAAAAAGAGGAGGACTCCGCCGTTCCCGGCCGGAGTCCTCCTTTAGGTGTTGGCCGGTACGTTCCGGCGTTTATGCTAATCCCAGCGCCTTGACCAGCACATATCCGACGCCGGCAAGCAGGCAGGAGCCAAGCAGCGCTGCGGCGAACGGCCGACCCCCTTTGCGCCCGAACACGGCGAAGTCGACGTTCAGGCCAAGACCGGCCATGGCCATCGCCATCAGCATATAAGCTGCCGTGACGATCTGCGAGGCAGCCGATTCGGGCAGGATGCCCAGCGTATGGATGCCGCTCATCGCCAGGAAGCCAAGCACAAACCAGGGGATGGGAATACGGCTTCTTTCCCCCGGTGCGGTGCGCCCGCCCTTGCGGCTGCTCCAGAGGCCGATGAGAACGGCGACGGGCACGAGCAGCGCCACCCGGGTCAGCTTGACGATGACGGCCATATCTTCGGCCTCCTTGCCCCCTGGCGCTGCTGCCGCGATGGCATGGGCGACTTCATGGAGCGTGCCGCCCGCAAACACGCCGTATCCGGCCGGCGACAGGCCGAGCAGCGGATACAGGCCGACGTACAGCAGCGTAAACAAGGTGCCGAGCAGGGCAACTACCGCGGCGCTGACCGCCGTCTCCTGCTCGTTGGCCCGAACCTGCGGCGCGATGGCGGCCACGGCGGCCGCCCCGCAAATGGCCGAACCGCAGGCGGCCAGCAGCGACATGACCGGATCGACCTTCATCAGCCGGGCGATGCCGTATACCGCAAGCAGCGTCACGCTGATATTGACCGCAGCCAGCAGCAGAACCTTTGGCCCGGCATGAACGATGTCCGCCAGGTTCAGCCGCATGCCGAGCAAAATAATGCCCAGCCTGAGCAGCTTTTTATTGGAAAAGGCGATGCCGGGCATCGCGTACTCCGGCACGCCGGCGAATGCCCGGTAAACCATGCCAAGCAGGATGGCCAGCACCAGCTGCCCCATGATGCCCAGAAAAGGCAGCAGCGCCAGCCCCTTGGCCAGCAGTGATAATACAAAGGTGAGGCAGAGCCCCAGCATATAAGCGTTCAAATTGCGCTTTCTGCGCGGCAGGGCCGATCCCTGAGATGCAATCATGATTCATTCCTCCCGTCCGTAGCCTGGTCATTCAAACGGCTATCGATACGCTCACTATAGAATGTCCGGCTCCGGAAGGGAAATACCGATTTGCTATCCCGATCATCAGGATAACTTATGATTGATTGCAGCCCTACCCCACGTTACACTGAGTGTAATCTTCAGTCGCCGCCTTAGCCTTGTTTGCCGCTGAAGAAATGATGAACAGGAGTCCACGCCATGATCACAGACACACTAAAGGTCTTCATCACCGTCGCCGAAGAGCGCAATTTCTCCCGCGCCGCCAAGCTGCTCCATCTGTCCCAGCCGGGGGTTAGCTTGCACATCCGGAACTTGGAAGATGAGCTTGGCGCGAAGCTGATGCTCCGGTCCCCGAAGCAGGTCAGATTGACCGAGGCCGGCGAAATCTTGTTCCGGAAGGCCAAGCAGATGCTGGCGCTGTACGAGGAGGCCCAGCAGGAGATCCATCTGCTGCGGGATGTCGTGACCGGCTCCTTGAGCATCGGTGCAAGCTTTACGATCGGCGAATACATCCTTCCCGCCGTGCTCGCCGAATATGCGCACCAGTACCCCGACGTCGACGTGCAGGTTCACATCAGCAACACCGACAACATCGTGCATGATATCCGCGAAGGGCGGTTTCACATCGGTCTGGTTGAAGGCAGCACGACCGCCAGGGACGTGCAGCTGACCACGTTCATGGAGGACGAAATGGTGCTGGTGATGTCGCCTGACCATCCCCTCACCACCTACAAATCGATTGATCCCGGCATGCTGCAGGACCAGGTGTGGGTCTTGCGCGAAAGCGGTTCGGGCACGCGGGCCTACAGCGACCGGCTGATTGAGGAGGGCGGACTTGCGGTCAAACGGAGCTTTGTCTTCAGCAGCAGCCAGGGTGTCAAGGAAGCGGCCGCCGCGGGCCTTGGCATCGCTGTCCTGTCCCGCTGGGTCGTCCGCAAGGAGCTTGGCAGCGGCGAGCTGTGCGAGGTCAAGCTGAAAGGGATGAAACTCAGCCGGGATCTGCTGATGGTTCAAGGCAAAGATCAGCCAGCCGGCATGGCGCTGCTCAAATTCGTGCATATTTTGGAGCAGTACGCCAAGCGGCATTACGCCGATTTATGATTCGCCTTCTCGGCCAGAGGCAGCATGGAGCCGGCGGGCTGGCGGTAAGCGGCGAAATACGCAAGGGCCACAAAGACCGCTCCGCCGATCAGGTTGCCCAGGAACACCGCCGCGAAGTTCGGGAAGTACTGGCTCCAGCTCATCTGTCCGGCAAAGATCGCAGCCGGAATGACGAACATGTTCGCGACCACGTGCTGAAAGCCGATGGCGACAAACGCCATGACCGGAAACCAGATCCCGACGATTTTTCCGGTAACATCCTTCGCGCCGTAACCGAGCCAGACCGCAAGGCAGACGAGCCAATTGCAGCCGATGGCCGACACAAAAGCCTGCAGGAACGAATCATGCACCTTTGCTTCGGCCACAGCAACCGTTTTGGCCAGAAACGCCCCTTCCGTCAGCCCGGCGACATGCCCGAAGAAATAGGCGACGAACACCGCCCCGATAAAGTTGGCGACCGTAACGAGAATCCAGTTCTTGAGGACGGCGCCAAAGCCGATTTTACGGGAAAACCACGCCATTGGAAGCGTCATCATGTTCCCCGTCAATAGTTCCCCTCCGGCCAGGACGGTCAGGATCAGCCCTACCGGGAAGACAGCTGCACCCAGAAATCCGGCGACCGAGCCCCATTCCTTCGGAGCCGTTCCGATGACACGGATATCCAGCAGAAAACCAAGCGCAATAAAAGCACCCGCCAGGAAGCCGAGAATGAGAACCGCAGGCAGCGGCAGTCTGGCTTTCTTCTCCCCTGTTTCAATGGCAATATCACGAATTTGCTGCGGTGAATAAAAAGACGACATCGTACCATTCCTTCCATTTTTCTTCGTAACTTTCTTCGATAAAAGCCTGTGATTCGCAACCAGATCCACTTTCCCTTGCTCTTTCCAACAACAAAAAAACCGCCACAAATCAAACCCCGGCCCTGAAGCCGAAAGTTGATTGACAGCGGTTAATTCCCCTACCCGATTCCTATAGGGAGATCAAACACACATGACACGTAACGAATAGGGCAGGTGCAGTCCCTACAACCACCCCATTTGTCTATGACATTTCATACATATGATAAACACCTGTTCATAAATTTGTCAACAATTTTAAAGAAAACGTTGATCGATGTACATTCTAGGAAGCCAGACCGGAACAAGCCGTCATCCGCCGATCCGGGACATTTCCACCTTGGCTTCCCGGCCCGTACCGGTGCCGGCTTTACCGCGGTCCAGCGAATACCGGTCATGCCGTCCTTCCCAAATGGCCATGATATGCTCCGCGATCTCGTCGTCGGTTGCACCTGAACGCAGCCATTCCCTCAGGTCATGCCCCTTCGTCGCGAACAGGCAGGTGTAGAACATGCCGTCCGCCGATAATCGGCCCCGCGTACAGGTGGAGCAGAAGGCGTCGCTGACGGATGAAATGACGCCGATTTCGCCTTGGCCGTCAAGAAACCGGAAGCGGGAAGCCACCTCTCCCTCATAATTGGGATCGGCAGGCGCCAGCGGAAATTCGGCGTGAATCCGCTCCAGCATCTCGCGCTTGCTGACGACCTGATCCCAGTTCCAACCGTTCGTATTGCCGACATCCATATATTCGATCATGCGCAAAATATGGCCCCGCTCGCGGAAATAGCGGACCATAGGCAGCAGGGCATGCTCGTTGACGCCCTTCTGCACCACCATGTTAACCTTCACAGCCAGGCCTGCTTCGGCGGCGGCGTCAATGCCCTCCAGCACCTGCGCCACCCTGGCCTTTCCGCCGTTCATCGCCAAAAAAGTGTCGTCATCGAGCGCATCCAGGCTGACGGCGACGCGCATCAAGCCCGCCTCACGCAGCGTCCGGGCGTGCCGGGCGAGCAGGCTGCCGTTCGTCGTCAAGGCAACGTCCTCCACGCCAGGGATCCGGGACACCTCCCGAATAATATCCGGAAGCTCCTTGCGCAGCAGCGGTTCGCCGCCGGTGATGCGGATTTTGCGGGCCCCGAGGCGGGTGAATATCCGCGTAATCCGCACCGTTTCCTCGACGCTGAGAATATGTTCCCTGGACAAAAAAGCGTAATCCTTGCCGAAGATTTCCTCGGGCATGCAATACCGGCAGCGGAAATTGCAGCGGTCCGTCACGGAAAGCCTCAAATCTCTGAGTATACGGTTGTATTGATCATGGGTTTCCATGATGATCCCTCCTTCATTTGAAGCTGCAAATTCCCTTGATGTGGGCTGGTGCCCAAAACAATTCGTGCTGCTGCAGCAGGTACGCCTGGGGCAGGCCGCTCAGGATTGCGGCCTGCACTCCACAATGCGGTGCGGGTGGGTATACACGTTGCAGGATTGGCCGCGGATAAAGCCGACGGCGGTAATGCCCAAATTGTCCGCCAGCTCCAGCGCAAGCTCAGTTGGCGCCGATTTGGACAGGATGACGGCACAGCCGATTTTCGCCACCTTCAGCAATATTTCCGAGGAAATTCTGCCGCTGAACACGATAATTTTATCATCCACCGCGATGTCGTTTTTCAGGCAGTAACCATAAATTTTATCCAGCGCGTTATGCCGCCCGATATCCATTCTCGACAGAAGGATCCCGTTTCGGTCGCACAAAGCGGCGTTATGCACACCGCCTGTACGGTTAAACGTCTCGGCTCCCTCCTGCATCTCCCGCACAAGCCGGAAGCAATCGTCAAAGGACAGCTCCACCGGAGCCTGATCCAGCACCTTGGCCGTTTTCGCGTCATTGAAAAACACAAAGCCCTGCCGGCTGGCGCCGCAGCAGGACGTGACGTACCTTTTGCTGTATAGCTGTCGATGGAGAGGACTCCACTTGCTTACAGACGCGTGAACGAACCCCTCCTCTTCCTGAACCCATAAGTCCTTGATTTCCTCAATGCTTGAAATGACACCTTCCGATGCGAGATAACCGACAGCCATATCTTCAATGTATTCGGGCGTACAGACGAGGGTCGCAAATTCCTCGCCGTTGATTTTGATCGTTACCGGATGCTCGTTCACGACCAAGTCGGTCTTTTCCTCCATCTTTCCCTGCTCGTACCGGATCATGCCCGGCCTGCTCGTCACAGCCTCCATCATCGCTTCATCCCTGCTCTATATTTTTCTCGAACATAAAGACCGAAACGGCCATGTCTTCTTCCACCTTGATATCCGTAAACAGATGGATCAGCTTCGATCCGCACAGCTCCTCCAGCCCTTCCGGGACCTGGGATTTGTACAGCTCCTTGATCATGTGTGTTCTCGCGCTGTGCACCATCTTCTTGCCGTCTTCGGACTGTGCGATAAACTTTTCAGTAGGTGTGAAATTGCCGTGCATCCGGGTGATCGCCATGTTCTCGACAAACGTGGTATGAATGCGTTCCGGACCTTTTCCGAACGTATCTTTCCTCACTTTGCGAATGATATCGTTAAACGCAACTTCCTTCTTCATCCCATTCTCACCTCATCACAAGTTTAACACTATACTAAATCTTAGTAGGATTGTACAGAATAATTCAACCTTGTTTTTCTGTCCGGGCGTAGTATAATCATGACGAGAATACATTTATGCCATACAGGCGCCGGAATGATCCATTAGTAGGCCAATGCTAATCGGTTACTCCACTACAACCTGCCGCGCACAATGATTAGCGGAGACGGGTTTAGTGGAGTTTTTTTGTTTTTATGGCCTGCTCTTTAGCTTATGGACACCCGCCGAAGCGCTGCAATCACCGGGACGCTTGGCGGCTCCATTTAACATTGGGGTGAAAAGGGGTTTTATGTTCGTGAACCAAAATCTTGTTAACATTACGCTCGACGGACAGGCGGTGGAAGTCACATCGGGCATGACCGTGCTCGAGGCGATCAATCTTGCCGGCCTGTCGCATCCGCAAATTTGTTATGTCCCTGAGGTAGACCCGATCCAGACGTGCGACACATGTATTGTGGAAATCGACGGGAAGCTTGCGCGCGCCTGCTCGACCATTGCCGTTTCGGGAATGAACGTCAAGCTGTCTTCCGCATCCGCCAAGGCTGCACAGACGGAAGCGATGGACCGGATTCTCGAAAACCATCTGCTCTACTGCACCGTATGCGACAACAACAACGGCAATTGCAAGCTGCACAATACCGCCGAAATGATGGAAATCGAGCACCAGAAGTACCCGTACCGGCCGAAGGTCGAACCTTCGGAAGTCGATATGTCCCATCCTTTCTACCGTTATGACCCGAATCAATGCATTGCCTGCGGACAGTGTGTCGAGGTCTGCCAAAATCTGCAGGTGAATGAAACCCTTTCCATCGATTGGGAAGCGGACATCCCGCGGGTCAAGTGGGACAACGGGGTCGATATCAACGACTCGTCCTGCGTCAGCTGCGGCCAATGCGTCACCATCTGCCCGTGCAACGCCCTCATGGAAAAATCAATGCTGGGCGAGGCCGGCTTCATGACAGGCATCAACGAGGAAGTGCTGAATCCGATGATCGACCTCGTCAAGGAAGTGGAGCCGGGATACAGCGGCATCTTCGCCGTTTCGGAAATCGAAGCGGCGATGCGGGACACACGCACGCGCAAGACCAAAACGGTATGCACGTTCTGCGGCGTCGGCTGCTCCTTCGAGGTGTGGACCAAAGGCCGGAAGATTTTAAAGGTACAGCCATCCCACGACGCGCCGGTCAACGCGATCTCCACCTGCGTTAAAGGCAAATTCGGCTGGGATTTCGTCAACAGCGAAGAGCGGATTACGACCCCGCTGATCCGGCAGGGAGACGCCTTCGTCGAAGCTACCTGGGATGAGGCGCTGAACCTGGTTGCCGAACGCCTCGGAGGCATCCGTAAGGAGTACGGCAACCATTCGGTCGGCTTTATTTCTTCCTCGAAAATTACGAACGAAGAGAACTATGTGATCCAAAAGCTGGCCCGCCAGGTGTTTGAAACGAACGACGTGGACAACTGCTCCCGCTACTGCCAGTCTCCGGCATCGGACGGACTGATGTCGACGGTCGGCATCGGCGGCGACGCCGGCACGATCCAGGACATCGCGGCAGCCGGCCTCGTCATCTTGATCGGCTGCGCGCCGGCCGAGGGCCATCCGGTCCTGGCGACCCGGATCAAGCGGGCGCACAAGCTGCACGGCCAGAAGCTGATCGTCGCCGACCTGCGCAAGCATGAGATGGCCGAGCGCTCGGACCTGTTCATCCGTCCGAAGCAGGGTACGGACTTCGTATGGCTGACGGCGGTCACGAAATACATGATTGACCAAGGGTGGCACAAGCAGGCGTTTATCGACCAGTATGTCAATCAATTTGCCGAATACCAGCAGTTGCTGGACACCTTCACGCTCGAGTACGCCGAGCAGGAAACCGGCATTGCCAAGGAGACGCTCATCTCGATCGCCGAGATGATCCGCGACGCCGACGGCACTGTCATCTGCTGGGGCATGGGCGTCACCCAAAACATCGCCGGATCGCACACGTCGGCGGCCATCTCCAACCTGCTGCTCGCTACGGGCAACTACATGCGTCCCGGCGCCGGAGCTTACCCGCTGCGCGGACATAACAACGTGCAAGGAGCTTGCGACATGGGCACGCTGCCGCCTTGGCTGCCGGGATACCAGCACGTCTCGAACGACGAGGCGCGGACGCGGTTCGAAAAAGCTTACGGCGTGGCGATTTCGCCGCAGCCGGGTATGGACAACATCCAGATGATCGATGCGATCGACCGGGGCGACATGAAGGCGATGTACCTCGTCGGCGAAGATATGGCCTGGGTCGACTCCAACGCCAACCACGTGCACGAGGTGCTGGCGAAGCTCGACTTCTTCGTCGTGCAGGACGTATTTCTGTCGCAGACGGCCCAGTTCGCCGACGTCATTCTGCCTGCCGCGCCGTCACTGGAGAAAGAAGGCACCTTTACCAATACGGAGCGGCGCGTTCAGCGCCTGTATCAGGTGCTGGAGCCGCTCGGCGACTCTAAGCCGGACTGGTGGATCACGACCCAGATCGCCAAGCGTCTCGGGTATGACTGGGGTTATACCCATCCGAGCGAAATTTTCGCCGAAATGGCCAGCCTGACCCCGTTCTTCTCCCAGTGCAGCTATGACGTGCTGGAAGGCTGGGGAAGCTTCATCTGGGGCTCGGCGAGCGGGGAACACACACCGCTGCTTTATACGGACGGCTTCTTCTTCCCCGACAAAAAGGCGCGCTTCTCGCTGGTCGGCTACGTGCCGCCGGTGGAATATCCGGCCGAATTCGATCTCGTTCTGAACAACGGACGCCTGCTGGAGCAGTTCCATGAAGGCAACCTGACCAACAAATCGCACGGGATCAATCTGAAGCTGCCGGAAGTGTTCGTGGAAGTATCGCCTGAGCTGGCCGCCGAACGAGGCGTCGAGAACGGATCCCTAGTACGGCTCGAATCTCCTTACGGCGCGATCAAGCTGAAGGCGGTCATTACCGACCGCGTCCACCGCAACGAGCTGTACGTACCGATGCACTCGGTCAGCCACGAAAACGCGGTCAACCTGCTCACCGGCAATGCGGTCGATGTGCGCACGCACACGCCGGCCTATAAGCAGACGCGCGTGCGGATGCAGATTCTGAACGTGAAGGGTACCAATCCGCTGCCGCTGACCAATCCACGCAACAAGAAGCGCTACCCGCAGGATGGCGTCGAGGTGCACCGGAAATGGAACCGGCCGGATTATGTATCGCTCGTCGATTAAAGGAAAGGTGGAATCTATATGGCACAACCGATTTCATACATCAAAAAACGCGAGCTGACGGAAGAAGAGCTGAAGCAGCAGTCGCTGGAGCAGCTGACGGATTCGATCGCCGAGCATGAGCTGGCGCTGGAAAAAGCCATCGGGGTGCTTAGCGAGCTGCACGACAGCGGCATTCTGGAAGCGGCTGAGTCACTGCTGAAGGCCAAAGCCAAAGTGGCCGAAATCGTCCTGGGCCAGGCCACCCGGCCGGAAGTGACGAACATGATCAACAACGGTATGGCCGCCGCCGGCGCCCTCGCCGCTATCGATCCGGAGCAGACGGCGAAGTTGCTCGGCAGTGTGGCCAAGGGCCTGGAGGAAGCCAATCAGCCGCAGGATAAAAAGGTGACGGTCTTCTCCCTCATGAATGCGCTGAAGGATCCCGACGTGAACCGGGCGATCGGCTTCGGGCTGCGGTTTCTGAAAGGCATGGGCAAAGGCCTGGGGAATGAGTCAAGTGAGAACAATCGATGATCGTAAGCCGATAAAAACAAACGGATAGAAGTAGCAAGATGAAATAGACCCTTTGCGGGAGTGCCGCAAAGGGTCCTTTTCGTTTTTGAAGTTTCAATAATTCAAAGGATAATTCTTTCGTTGCCGAGCTTAATCTTGCCATTCGTATAATATTACATATATTTACAAATATAAATACATCATTGATAATATAAGTGTTTTAACGCCTTTGCCAAAAATGCTTGATGGCGTGCGTGATCTACAGGATCGTCAACCCAGAGCCATTGTTCACATCATATAAAAAGAGGGGAAATTGTGTATTTACTCGCATGGATTATATTAATCATTACCGGTTTAGTGTCCGTAGTTCATATTTTATTTGGATTAGCAGATTTAGGTGAAGAAATGAAACTGGTGGTTAAAATTTCACAGTTTTTATTCTTTTCTTCGTTGTTATTTATTGTGATTCGAATCCCTCGGCCTTGATTCTCCTAAACTTTTGAACCGCTGGTTCCCTCTTCGTTCGATAATGATCCTCTCCCTGCATGGAAATACGTATTCAATTAGGAGGTGACGTCCCTTGAACCTCGCTCAAGCTTTGGGCTTCCCGCCGGATGAGCGGCTGCTGATCATCAATGCGGATGACTACGGCATGTGCCACTCGGCCAATGCGGGCATCCAGCTGCTGCTTGCCGAAGGGGCTATTTCCTCGGCAACGATCATGATGCCGTGCCCTTGGGCCAAGGAGGCCGCCAAGTGGGCGGCCTCGCGCCCGGACGTGGACGTCGGTGTCCATCTGACCTTTACCAGCGAGTGGGACACCTACCGCTGGGGGCCGGTCACACGCCGGCAGACGGTGTCCTCCCTCATTACGAATGAGGGATACTTTCCCCGCGACTGCCGCACGGTGGAGACCAGGGCCCAGGCAGCCGAGGTGCACGCCGAAATCATTGGCCAAATCCGGCTCGCCCGGCGCATGGGGCTGAATCCGACCCATCTCGATAATCATATGGGTAGCCTGTACGGGTTGGAAACGGGGCGGGATTTCCTCTCACTCGTCCTTGGCGTCTGTGCGGGAAACGGTCTTCCGTTTCGGCTGCCAAGGCATATTCCCTCTTCACTCCAACTGCCTTCCGCCGCCCGGCGCATCCATAAGGCACGGGTCCGTGAAGCGGACTCTTTAGGGGTCGTCATTCCGGATCACTTAATCCAGCTGCCCTTTTCTCTGCGCCCGGGAGAAACATACGAAGCCTTCAGGGAAAGCGTGGCGGATGCGCTGTGCTCGCTCCAGGCCGGAGTCAGCGAGCTGTATATCCATCCGGCCGTCATTACGGATGAGCTGATGGCCATCCATCATGAGTGGCTGAAGCGCGGCATGGAGCTGCAAGTTTTCCGCGATCCCTGGATCCGCGAAGTGATGCGAAGCCAGCGCATCCGGCAAATCTCCTGGCGCAATCTGCAGCAGCTTCAGCTGCGCAGGCGGCGCCAGAATCCGTAAGTCCTGGCCTGCCGGGTGTGCGGGGACGGGGCATACAAACGGCGTTCATCCGCCCCGGACGAAGCCTTTTACCGAAAAATGGACAAAAAAATAGACCCTAGTCCCGTGCCTAGGGTCAATTCATATATAAAAGGGGTATGAGTGCATTATATGAGAGTTTTCTTAAAAACACCTGAAAATTACCTTCAGAATACATTAAAATTCAAGGCAATTCTATCCAAATGGCCGTTTGGCGCCGCCACTGGAATGGATAGCGGCTAACAATCCTTAGTGTTTTAGATCAGCGCATCAATGGCCGATTCCAGCTCCAGCGGACCGACCGGTGTCTCAAACCGCTCCACCACCCGTCCTTCCCGGTCAATCAGGAACTTGGTGAAGTTCCACTTGATATCGTCCCCTTCCAGCAGCTCAGGCTGTTCCTTCTCAAGGAACGATTGCAGCATTTTCCCTTCGGAATTGTCCGTACTGATCCCCTTAAACGGAGCCTTCTCCGTCAAGTAAGCAAACAGCGGATGCTTGTCTTCTCCGCGCACATCCACCTTCTCAAACATCGGAAAGCTCACGCCATAGTTAATTTGGCAGAACGTATCGACTTCCTCATTGCTTCCAGGCTCCTGCTCGGCGAACTGGTTGCTTGGAAATCCGAGCACCTTGAATCCCTTGTCACCGTATTTCTCGTACAGCTTCTGCAGGTCGGCATACTGCGGGGTGAACCCGCATTTGCTCGCCGTGTTCACAATGAGAAGCACGTCCCCCTTATATTCCGAAAGTTCCTTTTCCGCGCCGCGAATGCTGTTTGCTGTAAAATTATAAATACTCATGGTCTCATCCTCCACCTTAATTATATTTTATAAAATTAAATTGTACACAATTTATATATCGAATGTACCACCATCTTTTCCGGAAAGCAAGCTCTTTTTGCTCCGTCCGCGGCATGTTATTCTCAGGGTATCTCCAAAGCGTCGGCTAATATTTTCAGAAAAATGGGTAAATTAACAAAGATGAACCCGATTCCGGTGACGGATACGGACAATTGCTGTGAGAAGGAGTGACGCGAGGTATGAAACTTTCCGGTAAAGTAGCGGTCATTACGGGCGGTGCCAGCGGGATCGGACAAGCCACCGCACGTCTGTTTGCCCAGGAAGGCGCCAAGGTCGTCGTGGCCGACCGCTCGGAAGCGGGCCAGGAAGTGTCCGACCATTTGAAAGAAAAAGGGTACGACTCGATTTACGTCCGGGTGGATGTGACCAAGGAGGAGGAAGTCCAGGCGCTGGTGGAACGGACCGTGCAGGAATACGGAAAACTAGACATTATGTTTGCCAATGCGGGCGTGGCCAACGATGAACCGGCCGATCAGCTGTCGCTGGACAAATGGCAGCGTACGATCGACGTCAATCTGACAGGCGTCTTCCTGTCGGATAAACACGCCGTAGTCCAAATGCTAAGACAGGGTACCGGGGGTGCGATCATCAACTCCGCTTCGATCCACGGCCATGCGGCCAAGGCGGGAGTTACCGCTTACGGCTCGGCCAAAGGCGGCGTCGTGCTGCTCACCCAGACGCTCGGCATTGAATACGCCAAGCATGGCATCCGGGTGAATGCCGTTTGCCCGGGTTATATCGATACGCCGCTGCTAAAGGCGCTTCCGCCGGAAGCCAAGCAGCAGCTCGTGGAGCTTCACCCGATCGGCCGGCTCGGCACCGCGGAAGAGGTAGCCAAATCCGTCCTGTTCCTGGCCAGCGACGACTCCTCGTTCGTGATCGGAACGAGCCTGATGGTAGACGGCGGATACACCGCCCAATAATGCCCACGGCAAGTATAAAAGAAGCGTCCTGGCGGCATCGCTGCCGCCGGGACGCTTTTTTTCATGCTCAGCTTCCTCTATTACCCACGATCCTGCTCTACTTTCAGCCTGTGGCCGATCGGGGTTTCGCCCGACTTTTTGCCTTTCACATGCCATAGTCCCGGCGTATCCCGCATCCCGCTGACTTCGACCAACACAGGCCGCTGTGGAAACCCGCTCACCCGCAGCCATAAACGGTTGCCGTCGACGGCCCTCTGCTCGATGGTGATGCCGGCCAGCGGTCCAGCCTCCGTGTTCTCCTCCGCAAAGAACAGCACCGTCCCCAGCGTATCCGGATCTATCCGTTTGTTGAACGAAACCGTCAGCTCCTGTTCTCCGCGCATGACGGCTTTCACAGGGACAGGCGGTTCGTCATACATATACCCGCCGAGATGGTATTCGTACGCCGTCCACGTATCGTAGCCGAGCTCGTAAACCGTGTTCTGGAAGTCATTGAGCCAGCGCCGGTTCTTCACCATGCTGCTCCGGGAGCCGATGTCAGCCTGAATGCCAAGGGGAAGTCCGGGATAAGCGGCCCGGATCGGTGCGGCGAAGCTTTCGTATCCTCCCGCGTACTGCGGCGGCAAATGGCGCTTCATCCAGTCCGGCCAGTGGGTTTGAAGCACGTGCATATCCGGCCGGACTTTCCCGATCATCGAAATCGCATCCAGCCCCTGCCATTCCTTCAGCCGGAGGGTGGATACCGCTCCGCCGTCAACCGCCAGCGACCAGGTCGCTACGGCAATATCCGGGCGGACACTTCTTGCGCCTCCGCTGCCGTTTATAATTTCATCGATGAGTCCGTTCACGGCGTCCACGCGGAAAGTAATCCATTTGCCGTAGATGTCAGGTATCTTTTTATAATAGTTAGCCGCCCGCTTGTTCAGAAATTCGGGAATATCATGGCCGTACTTATCCCGGAACGCTTGCTTCGCGTGGGGGCCGACGTCGCCGTATACCCCTCTGCGGATGCCGTCCCATTCCGGAAAATAGGGCTCGGCGATCTCAATGCCGTCAAACGGATGGTCCAGTAGGACCCGGGCGACCGCTTCCTTTTTCCATTCCATGTAAGATGCCGAGAACGGAGAAAACCGTTCAAAGCCGTCATTGAGCTCCTTCAGCAGCCCCATCCGCCAGGAACGCCATTCCCGTGGGAGATGTTCAGTGGCGAACGTTCCGTTCCCGATTACAAGCGCCCATACGGCAATATCCCGGGCGTGAAAAGCCTCAATGATGTCCGTTCGGACCCTGCTCTCGTTCACGACAAAATAATGCACCGTCCGGTAGCCGGACAGCTCGATCTCTTCGGCGATGCTCTCGGCAGAGCGGTCCGCATAATAAGGAAACAGCGGGTCGATTTGAATGCTGGGCCCTTCCAGCGCCCATGGTCTTGATATCACCCTGCTCTCGTTCATGGTTCCTCCTTTCGCAAATCTAAAGCCGTCTTTGCTGTACCTGCGTAAAACGGCCTGTGATTCTCTTCAAAAAATCGAAGCACCCGCCCAGCTCAGGGCATACAATGCAGTAAACGTTCATCGGAGGGATCGAAGTGCTGCTCACGAAGTTTAAAAGAAATATAACCCTGCAGGAGCGTCTTGCCAAATTCACCGGGCATCTGGTGGAAATCAACGGCGCAGGCCTGGGTCTGGAGCCGGGGCGGCTGCAGCATGTGTATAAAAGCAGCTTTATCCGCGTTCAGGGGGAGCTGTTCGTTCCGCTCAGCCTGCAGACCATCCGCGTCTTTGACGTCAAGCCGCCGGCGGTATTCCGCCGCGTCGGAATCCGGACGGTATTCCAGTCCGGCAAAGCCTTTTCCAACATGAAGCTGGTGCTCATCGGTTCCGACTTCATCGAGGTGCAGGCCAAAGGGAAATCGCCATCCCGAATTTTATTTCCCCTGAATCAAGTCGAAGGAATCTTTCCGGTCTGATCCGCGCTTACCTTATTGTACATCTTTGAACCGGAAAATGCCCAGACACTGCGCTTTGGGTTCTGCCCAGCCATTTTGGCGTTTTATTTAAGGTATGCTCTATTTCTTTCCATAAAAACCGCACCTATACCCTCATTTTTACAGACCCTGCAGCTGCAGACGACGGCCTCTTGACTCCCCTTATCAGCAAACCAAAAACCGGCCGTTATACATAACGGCCGGTCGTTTGCGCCTCATTTTAAAAAGGCTTGCTGACCATGAAGTACAATATGAAAACCGGCAGCAAGGTGGCAAGGATGCCGAAAACCGCCCAATACGCCGACAACTTCTTGTAAGCTGCGGAGATCGTCCCGTTTTCGAGCGCCTGCCGGCTGAGCCGGATCATTCCCCGCTGCAGCGGGATTAGTACGGCCAGCCACAGCACGCCGGTGATCCCGAACAGGATTAGCGAAGCCGTAAGCCAGTTCAGACCGGCCAGCGAATAGCCGCCTTTGGCGGCCATCAGGCTCCCGGTGACGATCAAGAGCAGCAGCCCGGGCAGCGTAAACGCATAATCGGCGAGCATCACGTTGTTCGCGGTGCGGTGAATCTCCGCGGCATCGCCCCGGACGTCGGCGCGGACTTTCCAAAAAGCAGCCGTAATGATGTTACCCAAGAAAAGCACGCTTCCGGCAATATGCAGAAACAGGAGCAGCGTCATGACGTCGGAGCACCTCCTTGACGGTCCGGCCGCAGCGTCCGCATAATCAGCTCCGAAAACTCCTGAATGCCGAACCCTGTGCTGCGAACTCCGATCAGGCTGCGCATCCGCAGCCCGAAGGAGAGCAGCTCAAACAGCTCCGCCGCCTGGTCGGCATTGACCGATGAAGGGATGACTCCGGACTCCTGGCCTGTGACGATCCACCTCTTGGACGTGGCGACCGCCTGACGGTAAAAGTCCGCGACGATGCCGGCCGCTTCCGGCTGATCGCTTTTCCCGATCAAATACATCATGATGAGGTTGCTCACATCTTCCCGGCTCTCCAGCTTGGGCAGACTCTGCGCGATCGCATTCATGGGCCCGTCAAATTCCTTTACGGCAGGGGCATCCACCGCGTCCATGAAGCTCGTATTCGTCTCCTCCAGCTTAGCCTCGAGCACCTTCACGAACAGTTCATCCTTGCCGGATACATAATGGAAAATGGCACCTTTGGACAAGCCGGATCTTGCCATAATATCGCTGAGCGTCGTCTTGTTGCAGCCCTTCTCCAAAATGAGCTCCTCGGTTGTATCCAGCAGCAGTTTCATCGTCTGCTCGCGTCTTTCTTCCTGTTTCATCTCCATCCTCCTCCTGATTTAGTTCCAATCCGTCATGCCCATGCTCCCGGAGGGAACCAGCCCGCAGCGAGTACGGCAGCCAAAAAAACGACCTGAAGCACGGTTCGCGGGACAAGCGGCATCACCGCTCTGCCGTCCAGAGTCAGACGGTTATTCGCCGCGTATACGTTGGCCGGAAACATGGCCAGCAGCATCAGTGCGAGCCCGGTGGATGCCGCCCCGGCCATGATCGGAATCATCATGCCGACGGCGCCGGCGATTTCCAGCCAACCCGTCAGCGTAACCAACGCGCCCGGCTGCGCAAACCGCGGCGGTACCATGGCGACCAGCTCCGCGCGGCGTTTGCCCCAATGGGCCGACGCGGTCAGCAAAAACATGACGGCTATCGCAAACCGCAGACTGATGATCCAGTCATTCATATACTCCCAGCCCAGCCATCCCATCAAGCGAAACCCTAACAGCGAAACGATTAATCCAATCAAAGGAGCCATTTTCCTCACCTTTTCTCTTGTTTTGTTAGCTCCATTATAAATACCGACCATCGGTTTGTAAATAGGGTTACTGTAAATATTTTCAACGAAAAAAGGCTGGTGCATTAAGCATCCAGCCGCTGCAGCACAGCCAGCACGGTCAGATGCAGCGGATAAAACGACCGCCACACCCACGCCCTAACTCTGGCCTGCTCGATCTTTTTCCATAAATAAGGCCCGTATACAATCACCAGGGTCGGTACGATGCTCAGCATCTGCAGAACAGCCCCTGCTCCGAATGCTATCAAATACAGTATGTTCAGCAGCAGATGGGCACCCAGCAGCTTCTCGGAGGAAGCATATCGGAAGGCAAGCACCAGCAGCAGGCCGTATGCTCCGTAATCAAACGGGAACCCTTCCATCAGAACGCAAAAGGCCAGAGTGATCCCGGCTTTGGCTGCCAAGGACAGATTGCGCTCCAGAATTTGCAGGACGGCGGCTGCCACAAACAGCGTAACGACCACGTTCAGCCCGTCCGGGTCCAGAGCCAGCTGGTATGGAATTTGGGAGAGCAGAGCCAGTATAAACAGCCTGAATAAATATTTGGTCCGGCTTCGGGTAAAATAATGTCCCTGTACGAGTGCATAGGCGTAAATCGGAAATGCGATCCTTCCGATCACCCTCAGCCAAATTTGATCCGGAAAAAACACGATCCCTGCATGATCGATCAGCATGGTCAGCATGGCGATCAGCTGCATGTTCTTCCTCCTTTCGGATAACCCGTAGGCTTCATTCCTCATGCGTTAATTGTACTTGAGATGCAGGATGGTTTTCAAAGCTGATGTGTACCCAAAAACTTGCCTGTATCTGTTATGATTATATTCGTGGATAGACGAACTTTTGAATGACCTTCCAAGGAGGAGAACAGCTTGAACTTTCATCAACCAATCGAACGTATAAATACAGATAGTTTTAAATGGGACGACCTGAAGCGGATCTTCGGCGTGTCCGACGTCCTTCCGATGTGGGTAGCTGACATGGATTTTGCCGCACCCGACTCGGTCATTTCCGCGCTGAACAGCCGCGTAGAACACGGGGTATTCGGCTATACGATGCAGTCTGATGCGTATAATCAGGCCGTAGCGGACTGGATGAAGAGCCGCCATCGGTGGTCCATCGACAAGGAATGGATCGTCTTCTGCCCGGGCGTCGTGCCCGCCCTCAGCTTCATCGTGCAGGCTTTTACCGAGCCGGGAGACAAGGTTGCCATCCAGACGCCGGTGTACCCTCCTTTTCACAGCGTCGTCACCGATCACGGCCGGGAGCTGGTGCAGAACCCGCTGAAGGAGCAGGACGGGTATTACACGATGGACCTCGAAGCGCTCGAGCAGAGCCTTGACGATCAGGTCAAGCTGTTCATCCTGTGCAGCCCGCACAATCCGGTCGGCAGAGTATGGCGGCGCGAAGAGCTGGAGGCGGTTGCGAAGCTCTGCATGGAGCGCGGCATTCTGATGGTGTCCGACGAAATCCATGCGGACCTGGTTTATGAAGAAGGGACCCATATTCCGTTCGCCAGCTTGTCCAAGGAGATTCAGGAGAACTGCATCATTTGTACTGCGCCGAGCAAAACGTTTAATATTGCCGGGCTGAATACTTCGAATATCATCATTCCGAACGATTCCATCCGGCGCCGGTTCAAAAAGACGCTTGAGCTCTATCATGTCAATTCGATCAGCACGCTCGGCAGCGCAGCTACCCAAGCCGCCTACAATGACGGCAAGGCTTGGCTGGACGAAGCGCTGGTGTACATGAAAGCGAACATGGAGTATGTGAGTGAATATTTGGGCGAACATATTCCGGAAATCAAAACCCGGGTGCCTGAAGCGACGTACTTGATGTGGCTCGATTTCCGCGCACTGCAGATGTCACCCGACGACCTGGAACAATTTCTGCTGAACAAAGCCAAGCTTGCCCTGAACAAGGGTTCTGCTTTTGGCAAGGAAGGCGAAGGCTTCATGCGTCTGAACATTGCCTGCTCCCGCTCCCTGGTCGAGGAAGCGATGAAGCGTCTTGACCAGGCGGTCCAGGAATGGCGCAAGGAGCAGCAGCAACAGCAGCAGCAGCAGCCGGTATAAGCAACCGGTGTAATAGAAGCGTCATGCTTCCCCAAATAGGCATTAGACTAGGCTAAAAGCTTGGTCCGAACAAGCGGCAACCGGCTTGCGTAGGCTTCCCGTACAGGGCAGCATTCGCTCCGGGAGCCGCTTTTTTCATGCTTCCGTTTTAGAGCCGCCGCTCAGGCTGCTTCGCAATCCCCTCTTCCCTCCCCTTTTGAAAGAAATCAAACAAAATCGTAAGATTCACATCTCGAAGCCGGCAGCGCCAACCTTTTATGATGAAGTTGAACGTACCGACAGCCATAAGTACCGCTCTATCCGGAGGTGATTTATGAATCATTCTGCACAAGTTGTCCTGATCACGGACGCAGACACTCCTGTTGGCAGAGCCATGATCCGGCGTTTTTCGGCCGGCGGCGCCCATCTCGTGCTGAACAGCGCATCCGGCGGCGCCGAGGCGGCGGCTGATATCGCTGCAGCCCGGGCCGCAGGCTCGAACGTCATCGTGGCGAGCCTCGACCTGAGCGTCGGAGCCAACGCGAACCAGTTGGTCGAGACCGCGGAGCGGGAACTCGGCGGACTGGACGTCCTGGTCCACAATAACGATCTGCTCGCCCCCGCTTCCGTCGAGACCTGTTCGGAGGCGCTGTTTCAAGAAGTGATGCATGCGAATGCGAAGTCCGCCTTTCTGTGCGCACAGGCCGCAGGAAAGGCGATGGCATCCCGGCAGTCGGGCTGCATCGTCTTTGTTTCGTCGATCCATGCCGAGAAGCCGACCGGATCTTCCTTTGTCTACAGCGCGTCCAAGGGAGCCGTCAAAATGCTGGCGAAGGAAGCGGCACTGGAGCTCGGCCGGCACGGCATCCGCGTCAATACGATTGAGGCGGGGCCGGTAGAAGGCGATGATGAACGCTTCCACAGCAGGCTTACGACGCTCTATCACAGCTACGAAACCAAGGTGCCGAGCGGGCAGCTGGGAAGCGCTGAGGATATCGCCCATGCCGCAGGCTTTCTCGCCTCCGCGGAAGCCCGCTACTTGAACGGCGCAGATCTCCGGCTGGACGGCGGTTTCCTGCTGCACTACATGGACCATAAAATGAAACGGCCAAAGGGAGGCGATTCGCCATGAGCATGGCAGGCAAAGTCGCCCTGGTGACGGGAGCGGGAACCGGCATCGGCCAGGGGATTGCGCTGGAGTTCGCACGCAGAGGCGCAAGCGTAGCGGTCCACTATAACCGCAGCGAGGCAGGCGCCCTTGAAACGAAGCGGCGGATCGACGAGGCCGGCGGTGACTGCTTCATCGTTCAGGCGGACGTGGCCAGGCAGGACGAGATTATCGCGATGGTAAGGGAGGTCGAGCAGCGCGGCGGGGGCATCGACATTCTGGTCAACAATGCCGCCGTGCAGCTGAACTACGACCTGTTCAAGCACGATGAGGAGACGTTCAGCCGCATGATGAATACGAACGTGAAGGGCTACTGGCAGTGCATTCAGGCCGTCGTTCCGGCCATGAAGCAGAAAGGCGCCGGCCGCATCATTCTCATCTCTTCGGTGCATTCGAAGCGGCCGACCGATTTCGATCCCGTCTACGCGATGACGAAAGGTGCGATCCGGATGCTGGGAAGGGAAAGCGCCATCGAGCTGGCCCCGTACGGCATCACGGTGAACATGATCGAGCCGGGAGCCGTCGACGTCGGCAAATATGAGCGCATTTTAGCGGACGATCCCGATGCACAGAAGAAGCTGGAGGAGCGGCGCAAGCGCCAGCTGGTCAAATTCCCGATGGGACGCGTCGGCGTCCCGCTCGATGTCGCCAGGCTTGCCGCCTTCATCGCCTCGGACGAAAGCGAATATTTGACGGGCTCCGCCATCCGTCTGGACGGCGGGAGCATGCTGCTGTAACGAACCATCCAATAGGGGGAGTGATTTCATGATTAACAAAGAGTCTTACGAGCAAACTTTGGCCCATGTAAGCACCGCTTCGAGACCCTCGGAGCTGAAGATTACGGACATCCGCTTCACCGATATCGTCGGGGGGCCTTTTCACAGCAGCCTGATCAAGGTGTATACCAACCAGGGGCTCGTCGGCTTCGGAGAGGTCCGCGACGGCGCGGACAAAGTATACGCCCTCATGCTGAAGAGCCGCCTGCTCGGCGAAAACCCCTGCAATATCGACAAGCTGTTCCGGCGGATCAAGCAGTTCGGCGGCCATGCCCGCCAGGGCGGCGGCGTCAGCGGAATCGAACTCGCGCTGTGGGACCTGGCCGGCAAAGCCTACGGGGTGCCGGTCTATCAAATGCTTGGCGGCAAATTCCGCGATAAAATCCGCATGTACTGCGATACGGAGGTCGTCGGCAAGGATACCGGCAAGGCGATGGGCGAAGCGCTGAAGAAACGGATGGACGCCGGCTTCACCTTCCTGAAGATGGACCTCGGCATCGGACAGATCATCAATGAGCCAGGCACGCTGAGCGCCCCGCTCGGTTTCCTGGAGGAGATGAGGGAAAAATCGAAGCGCCGCTACAATCAGAACTTCGACGGATTGTCGGAAGACGAGCTGCGGGAAATTACGAACCGCCACTACGATATCTACAACATCCCCCATCCCTTAACCGGCATTCATGTCACGGAAAAAGGACTCGACATGCTCGAGCAGTACGTCGCGGACGTCCGTTCCGTCATCGGCTACCAGGTGCCCCTCGCCATCGACCATTTCGGCCATATCGGGCTTCAGGACTGCATCAAGCTGGGCCGGCGCATCGACAAGTTCAACCTGGCCTGGATGGAAGACATGATTCCTTGGCAGTACACGCAGCAGTACGCCCAGCTGTCCCGGGCCGTCACTACTCCGATCTGCACAGGCGAGGACATCTATCTGAAGGAGAATTTCAAACCGCTGCTCGAAGCGGGCGGCGTCTCCGTTATCCATCCCGACGTCCTGACTACCGGCGGCATTCTGGAGACGAAGAAAATCGGCGACATGGCCCAGGACTACGGCGTCGCAATGGCGATCCATATGGCGGAGAGTCCGATCGCCTGCCTTGCGGCCGCCCATGTCGCCGCCGCGACCGAAAACTTCCTTGCGCTCGAATACCATTCCTGCGAAGTGGATTGGTGGGATGACATCGTCATCGGCAGCAGGCTGCCGGATAAACTCGTCCAGAACGGGTACATCACGCTGACGGATGCGCCCGGTCTCGGCATCGACGATCTGAATGACGAAGTGCTGGCCGAACATGTCCACCCGGAGATCGGCGGAATCTGGGAGTCGACCGACCAGTGGAACAAGTTTTATTCCAACGACCGGCTGTGGAGCTGACGGCTGGCGGCAATACGAACCACCCGCACGGAGGAACGCTGTGCGGGTGGTTTTTTCTCGTATGGATGACGACAGGTAGACGCGTGAAAGGACGCTGATCTCCGACCTCCCTTTCTTTTGATCCCCCTTTGTCGACGAAAGGATGCCTCGTCAAAACGAAAAGGCACGGATAGGAGGGATCCGTACCTTGATAATTATTGATCTTTCTGTTTGGCAATGGACGAAGCTTAAGACGTCACCGAAGCCCGGCTCATCTTGGCCGCCGCTTCCATCAGTCCGGTGATATAGCCGACGCCGTACAGGCGGCCGAGCAGCTCATATCCCGGGTTCGTATTGTCCTCGCCTTCCATCGTCGGGACATGGTCCGGTCTCGCCGGCCCGTCGAAGCCGACCTCGTAATAGGTCTTCATCGCTTCGAGCATATCCGTCTTGCCGTCGTCGTGGAAGGTCTCCTCGAACTTCTCCGGCGTGCCCTTCACGTCACGGAAGTGGACGAAGAACAGCTTCTTCTGGCCGGCGAACTGGCGGATGACCGCAGGAATGTCCTCGCCCGCCGTCGCCAGCGTTCCTTGGCACATCGTCATGCCGCTGTATGCGCTCGGCACCAGATCGATCGCCCGCTGCAGCGCGGCCGCGCTCGTCAGAATCCGCGACACGCCGCGGATCGGCGAGATCGGCGGATCGTCCGGATGGAGCGCCAGCTTCACCTGCGCGGATTCGGCGACGGGCACGATTTTTTCCAGGAAATAGTGCAGGTTCTCCCACAGCTGCGCCTCAGTGACGATGCCGGCCTCCGTCAGCGGGGCATCCGCCATCAGGCTGTGATCGTAGCTTGATACGAGCGCCCCGCCGCGCGTGCGGGTTGTCGTCGAGGTGCGGAACCAGTTAAACTGTGCCATGAAGTTGTAGCAGAGCACAGGAATGCCGGCGGCGCCCATGTTGACGATGAACTGCTGAAAAATCTCGATCTCCTCGTCGCGGCCGGGCGTCCCGAGCTTGATGTTGTTGCTCGGCGGCATCGATTCGATGACGGACAGCGTCAGTCCGAAGTCGGCGTACCGCTGCTTCATCCGGATCAGCGGCATCAGATCCCACGGCTTCTCCGACTTCTCTTCCCACGGCAGGCCGCCAACCGCATAGTTCACGTTCATCTGCTTCGCCAAATGCCACAGCCGGTTCGGCTGCGAAGAGAAAAATTCCGCCAATTGCATGGAATGAACACCTCTTTCTCATTAGCTTACTCATAAACATTAGGATATCAATTCAGGATAACAGCAGCACCGTCTCACGAACAGAGAAGCTTTTTCATGCGGCTCCCCGCCGATTGATATTGCCACCGCCCCGTGCTGTTTCCGGCTTAACGGTACATTAGGAAGATTCGTCACAAGGGTCGCCTTTCGGGAGCTCCACTTCCCAAAAGGCGCTGCTTCCCCGGCTCAGCTTCCTGCTTTGGCTGCCAGCTCCTTGCCGAGCTTGTCGATCTTGTCGAAGGCCTGCTCCAGGCTCTGCTGGCCGAACGTGACCGCGTCCATCTCTTTCTTGTAGGCGTCCACCCATTCCGTGAATCCGGGAGCCGGCGAGTAGAACGGCAGCGCTTTGTCGACGGACTGATCGTAAATTTCCTTGCCGAGCTTATCCTTCGCTTCCAAATTCGGCTCGAGCTCCTTGTAAATTTCCGGATTGATCGGAATGCCGCGGGTCAGTCCGAGTGTTTTTCCCGCATCCTTATCCGTCACGAACCATTTGACGAAATTTTTTGCCTCTTCCTTGTTCTTCGAATTGGCGCTGACACTGAGGAAAATAGTCGACTGTGCCCAGCCCCCGCCGGCCGGACCGGTCGGCATATTGACGACACCCACTTTGCCCGGCATCAGCTGCTCCAGCGCGCTGACCGAGCCGGTTGTCGCTCCACGGGTCATGACGACGCCGGAAGCCATCGGGTCCGCCTGCGGGTCGTTCTCCAGGAACGAGGCCGCCTGGTCCGCCGGGGGCACAATTTTGTCCTTGCGGAACTGTTCATAGGTTTGGTAGAACTTCATGAACAGGTCTTTATCCAGCGTGAACGTCTTGCCTCCGTCAGCCATGATCGGCGGCTTGCCCATCGCCGTCTGGTAGTAGTTGAAGCCGTCCCATGTCGTCGTGTCGCCGATCGGATACTTGCCTTCCGGCAGCTTGGCACGCGCATCCTTCGCCCATTGGAAAAACTCGTCGTACGTCCAGTCTTTATGCGGCAGCGGGATGCCGTATTTCGCCAGATCCTCCTTGTTGAAGGCGATCCCCTGCGCGTTCTGGCTGAGCGGAATGCCGTACAGCTTGCCGCCGATCTTCAAATTCTCGAGGACGCCTGGATCCACGATACCGGTCAAGTCGATATCGGACAAATCCTCCAGCTGCCCCCGGCTAACGTACTCCTGCAAATAGGCGGCGTCCATTTGAAGGACATCGGTAATCGTTTTCGATGCCGCCAGTGTCGGCAGCTTTTGCCAGTAGGCGTCCCAAGCCATGTATTCCGGCTTGAATTTTACGTCCGGATGCTGCTGCGTGTACAGGTCCAGCGCTTTTTTGGTCGCTTCGTGCCGTTCGTCTGGTCCCCACCACATGATGCTCAGCGTCTTTCCGCTGCCGCTTCCTTTTCCGCCGCCGCTGCAGGCCGTGATCGCGAAGAGTAGCGCCAGCAGGAGAGAGACCAGGCTCATTCGTCTCATGTTCATCATCTTCCGTTTCCCCTTTCGTTTTATATCAGCCATTTTTTTCGTGAAATCTTATTACGCAGCCAAGCTACCCTTTGAGGCCGGTCGTCGCAATCCCCTCGACAAAATGCTTTTGCGCAAACAAAAAGATAAGCATGGACGGGAGGACGGACAACAGCGACATGGCGAGCAGTTGTCCCCATTGGATATCGAACTGGTCGATGAACATCCGCAGCGCCAGGCCGACCGTAAACTTTTCGACCGAGCTGATGTACAGCACCTGCGCGAAGAAATCGTCCCAGCTCCAGATAAAGGTAAATATCGCGACCGTCATGAGCGCCGGCTTGATCAGCGGGAAAATGATCCGGAGGAAGATGCCGTACACCGACGCGCCGTCGATTTTCGCCGCCTCGTCGAGGTCCCGGGGAATGCCCCGGATAAACTGGACCAGCAGGAAGATGAAGAACGCTCCGCCGCCAAAAAAATGCGGCAGCACCAGCGGCACGTAACTGTCCACAAAGCCCAGCTTGTTAAAGAGGATATACTGCGGAACGATCGTTACCTGTCCGGGCAGCATCATCGTCAGCAGCAGGATGGAAAACCAGAAGCCCCGCAGCTTGAAGCTCAGCCGGCCGAAGCCGTAAGCGACGATGGCGGCGGTCAGCACCCCGCCGAAGACGTTGCCGACCTCCATCAGGAGCGAATTGCCGAAGAAGTGGGCGAACGTGTACTCGCTGGAGAAATGCCAGCCTTTGCTGTAATTTTCCCACATCGGCGTCTTGGGCCAGATCGTCGGCAGGCTGAGCTCTTCGGTCTTTTTCAGGGAAGCGCCGACCCACCAGATGACCGGGTACAGCATAAGAAGCGAGAACAAGGAGAGAAACAGATGATTCATTACCTTGGACTTCAGCTTCACTTCGTTCCCCCTCCTTCCGATTCGTAGAATACCCAGTAGCGGGATGCGGCGAAGTTCACGATGGTCAGGAGTGCGACTATGGCGAGCAGGATCCAGGCCAGCGCCGAGGCATATCCCATCTGGTAATGCTTGAACGCCTTCTCGTATAAATACAAGGCATACACGTAAGTGGAGTTGACCGGACCGCCCTTCGTAATGATAAACGCGGAGGTAAAGGTCTGAAAGGAGCCGATGACGCCGAGGATCAGGTTAAAAAACATGACGGGAGACAGCATCGGCAGCGTAATGCTGATGAACCGGCGGATCTTCGCGGCGCCGTCCACGGCTGCGGATTCGTACAGTTCCTGCGGGATCTGCTTCAGGCCAGCCAGGAAAATAACCATCGTCGAGCCAAACTGCCAGGTGTTCAGGAGAATGAGCGTGCCAAGCGAAGTGTCGGGATTGGAAATCCACCCTACGCCCTGGATACCGAACCAGGCGAGCACCTGGTTGATATAGCCGTCGAGGCCGAACATGTTGCGCCACAGGGCTGCCACCGCAATGCTTCCGCCGATCAGCGAAGGAAAATAGATGGCCGTCCGGTACAGGTTCATGCCTTTTAACTTCTGGTTCAGCGCCATAGCCACGAGGAGCGAGAAGAACAGCTTCAGCGGCACGGAGAACAGGACGAACAAAAAGGTGACGCCAAGCGATTTGGTAAAGGTCGAATCATTCGTAAAAATGTTGACGTAGTTTTCGGTTCCGACCCAGACCGGGTCTTCCAGCAGCGAGTAGTCGGTAAAGGACAAATAAAACGATTGGGCGATAGGCCACAGCGTAAGCAGTAAAAAGCCGATGAGCCACGGGGAAATAAAGATGTAACCCGCCAAATGGGTGTCCCCGGTCTTTGCGCGCTTTCGGACGGCGCGTCGGGTCTTTTCCGCTTCGGCTGTCGTTTTCGTTTCTGCAACCATCCTTTTCATTTCCTCCCCTCTTGCATTCCATCATCATAAAAATGATTGTAGTACTACTTTATTCGAAAGCGGTTTCATGATTAAAGGCGACGATTTTACGATAATGTTTGTTTTTTTAAAATCCGTCTGCGTCTCCCCCCGCTCAATTCAACTTCAGGTGGTAAAAATCAGATATGCTCCATTACGCCAATAACTTTCGATGTACATTTCAATGATGTTGGGTTACTTATAACGACAAAATTTAGATTTGTATCGTTCCAGGAGTTTGTTCACATATAACGAACAAAACTTTAGATGTGTATCGTTTCAGGAGTTTGTCCACTTATAACGAACAAAACTTTAGATTTGTCGTTCCAGGGGTTTGTTCACTGACAACGAACAAATTTCGATTTTGTCTTTCAAAAGGTGGACAAACGCACCTTATCTTTACTCTCCGTCCTCGTACCATATATCGGTTAGAATCTATATGTTGATGCAAGATGTAGAGACATCTGCATTTTAGCCGCCCGTAGAAGGATATAGTGCCGTGTCCATCTTTTATAAAACAAAACAAGAATATGTCCATTGGATAAGGACAAAGAAAGTACGAAAGCTAACAAAATGGGCAGTGAGGGGAAAAGACAGATTGATTTGAGGTTTGCGGAGTGCCGGGGAGCAGTTGATTGGTTTAAGATCTGGGGTGTGTCATAGAAAGGCTGTTTGGTTTATGTTCTGGAAAGTGTCATAGATAAGCCGTTTGGCTTGAGATCTGGAGTGCGTCATAGAGAAGCTGTGTGATGATCAGATGGATCAGCTCTGCTGAAAATTTATAAAGTCGATCATCTTAAGAAAGTCGCATCGACAAAACGGAATCCGTCCTTAACAATGGAATCAAGCACTAGGTTCGAAAGCATCCATTGATCGAGGAGGGATTTTGGAATGAAATTTGACAATCCGGAAGATATCATTCAGTTGACGCCGCAGTGGAAGGGTGAGCGGTTCGAGAACGGACGGCCGAAGGTGCCCGAAGACGTGCTGAGAAGAATCCGCAAAATTACGCTGGAAGAAGCGTGGGGGCCGCTCTGGCACCGTGGTTACAAATTCCAGTTTGAAGGCGACTTCAAAATCGTGCATCCCGACCAGGTCATGGTGGGACGCGCGGTCACCGCGGTCATGGTACCGCAGCGGCCGGATCTGCACGAGACGCTGCTGAACTACGGTCATGAACAGGAAGGACGAAGCGGCTTCTTTAACCAGTGGGTGATCGATTCCCTGGTTGAAGATGACGTCGTCGTCGTCGATATGTTCGACAAGGTCCACCTCGGCACCTATGTCGGCGGCAACCTTTCGACGGCCATCTCCACCCGCACCAAGCGCGGCGGAGCCGTGATCTGGGGCGGCATCCGCGATAATCAGCAGGTGTCCGAAATCAAGAACATTAACGTCTATTACCGCGGAAGCGACCCGACGGCCATCGGCGAAGTCACCATGGTGGGCATGAACGTGCCGACCCGGATCGGCAAGGCGATCTGCCTGCCGGGCGACGTGGTGCTGGGCACGCCGGCCGGCGTCATCTTCATCCCTCCCCATCTGGCCGAGCTGACGGCCGTGCAGGCGGAGAAATCGCAGGTGCGGGACATCTTCGGCTTCGTCCGGCTCAAAGAAGGCGTCTACTCCACTGCGCAGATCGACGCTTCCTGGACCACGGCGCTGTGGGAGGACTTCACCCAGTGGTTTGAGAGCGACGAGGCTGCCGCCGAGTATCGGCATCTGACCTGGGAGACCGAGCTTGAGGAAGCCCGAAAAAACGAGCTCGACGGTCCGCGGAGCGACGTGCGACTGTAGCGGGCTCACAACAACAAAAAAGGAAGCGGCTGAATGGCCTGCTTCCTTTTTTCGCTGCCTATTTGCAAATCGACTCCCGGTACTCGCTGGGGGAGACACCGACCTTCTTTTTAAAAATTTGGCTGAAATAACGGGAATCCTGGTATCCGACCTTTTCGGCGACCTCATAGTTTTTGTAATGGGTGGTCCGCAGCATGTCCTTGGCCTTGTCGATCCTGATTTCGGTCAAGTGCTCAATGAACGTCTTGCCGGTGTTCGTCTTGAAGAGCAGGCTCAAATAAGTCGGCGTAATGAACACCTTCTGCGCGACGCTCTGCAGCGAAGCATACTGGCATTCCTGCTCCATGTAATGGATGGTCTTTTTAATAAGGCTGCGGTGGCTCTCTTTGAGCGTGGGCGAGAAGACCTCCCATAGGCCGGTCAGAAACCGGGTGACGTAGCGCTTCAGTTCATCCAGCGTGCCGATCTTCACCAGCGACGTCGCTTCAAACGGCTTGTAAGCGCCTCCATTCCCTTCGTCGGCAATCACCCTTTTTTCGATACCGACCAGCATCCGGATTGTCAGCTCATACATGCTCGTCACGTCGATCGGGCCTTTCTCCAGCAGCGCGGCATAAAACTGGTCCACCGCTTCTGCGATCTCCGCCTCCGTAGCGGCCGAGCGGAAGCTGGCGTACAGCTTTCTCTCCTTCTCGGCCGGGTAGCGCCCGACCGGCTCCATCCGGCGGATTTCGCTGTAATGGATGATTTGGCCCGTCCCGCGGTAAAACTTGTTATTCAGTGCAGCCGAAGCCTGCCGGTAAGAAAGATGGATGTCGCTCAAGTGGCTGCATGGCTTCCCTACTCCAATGTTCACCGGATGGGGAAACCGCTGTTGAAGCATCGCTTGCACCCGGACCAGCACCTCTTTGGAAACCCAGGAGAACAGCAGTCCGATCCTCCCTTCCTCGTCCAGAAAGACAACGCTCCCTTCCGGCACACGCTCCTGAAGATCGGCGCGCATGTTCTCAAGATATGCCAAGCGGTCATGCTCATGGTCATAAGGAGCGGTCGGCTCCAATAACGCAATGGCGGGAAACGTATAGTACGGGTTCAGGCGAAGCCGGGACAGGCTTTCCTTCAGTTCCCCCTTCATATTCGCTTTGCCGGAAATGAGGTGCCTTAGCAGACGGTCCCTCATCCAAGTCATAACATCCTGGTCATCGAACAAGAAACGTTCATTTAACATGCTTCATTTCCCCTTTGTGAAAGGATAACGAACGAGAGGCATGGTTCTAGTCCATATGGATGAACTTATAGGCATGCATATGCTCGATAAAAGCCTCCTCAACCGCATCCCCGTCCCCTGTCTGGAGGACGGTGATCAGCCGCCGATGCCACTCGGCCAGCAAATCCGTCGTGTGATGACGATTGGAGATGGCCATAAAGCGCATCACCTTCGTCCTCATTTGGTTCCAGAGCTCCAGAATAGCCTGATTGTCGCAGCGTTTGTAGAAAAATCCGTGAAAATCCATATCCAGCTCGAGGATACCCAGCGTGTCATCGCGCTCGACGGCTTCCTCCATCGACCGGATAATCATTTCCAATTGCTCGTAATCATCCTCCGACAAAGTTGGCATAGACGTTCGCACGGCGTAACCCTCAATAATTTCGCGAAGCACGAAAATATCTCTGATCTCCTTCGACGTAATATTGGAAACGACCGACCCTTTATTCGGAATGCCGTTAATTAATCCTTCCTGCTTCATCCTCTCCAACGCTTCGCGCACAGGCGCCTGACTGACCTGAAATTTACCCGCGATGTCCAGCACGATGAGCCGTGTTCCCGGCTGCAGCTCGCCTGCGATAATTTCCCGCTTAAGCGTCAAATAAATCTGTTCGCTGATGGAATTCCCCAAAGGGATGTAACTGCTGTTTGACATGACTCTCAGTCTCCATTCGCCGATCATCCATGACCGCAGATTTGACCAACACGTACGAAACGGCAGTCAGGTAACCGTTTTCAAAACGGTCGGTCGATAGGTTCGCTGACTTACGTTCCATCATCCCTCCCGCTATTATCGATTATCGATAATTTGTTTCCATCATTATATGGGGGCCAGATGCCTTCTGACAACGGAGAATTTTGACGAAAAGGGTTTGATTTTTTATGATCTTTTCGCGTATATCGACAATCCGTTTCCGTGGGGCTTCCATCCCTGCCCCTTCCCGCCGCAAGCCCTATCCGCCATGCACCCTATTTTCGGTGTAACCCGTATAGTTCGTCCTACCTATTCAGAAAAAAAACAGGAAATGAATGGTTCTTCCTTTCATTTTTTCAGAATAAAATGCCGGTTTATGAAATAAAGATATGAAAATATCGGGGGTACTTGTCGAAATATAGAATAGGAACTAAAACCGGTCGGAATCCTTTCCGCTCAGGCATGCCGTCCGCCGAAACGGATGAATCCATTCAAATATATTACATACCTATTGACGGATTCTCACGGATCGGCACATACGGCCCGCCCGGAGCTGCTCTTTTAAGCGCTGCGCCTGTTCACACAGGTGCTGCCGGAACTTTAGACCTATATCGACTGCAGGGGGAATCTCGTTTGAACAAGCTACTCAAGCAAATATCCGGGCTTTTCAACATTAAAAAGCTCAGAAGCAGACTGATGCTCTTCATCTGTCTGATGCTCATTATCCCGACCGTTGTGCTTGCCGTCTTCGCCGTGAACAGCGCCAAAGCACAGCTTCAGGACAAAATGGAGGACACTACGAAATCAAGCGTCATGCTGCTCGACAAACTGATCAACACGATGGTTGAAATGCAGCTGTCCAACGTGAAACAGCTCAGCAATCAGATTACGTATGCCGACATCGAAAACCACTCGGTGGAGACCCGAATCCTGATTGACGATTTTAAAGCGCAGCATCCGGAAATCGAAATCGTCTCGATCGGCACCGACAACGGGTCCTGGATGAAATCTCCTGACCCCGGCCAGCAGCAGTTCGATCCACGGACCCGCAACTGGTACAAGCTGGCCATGAACAACAAGGGGCAGGCCGTTGTCGACGATCCGGCGATTTCGGCCACGACGAAAAACTATGCGGTCGCCATTTCCAAAACGCTGCCTGACGGCAAAGGGGTTATCAACATCAGCCTGAGCATCGGGAACATCAACAACATCGTGAAGCAGGTTCACCTTGGCAACGAGGGCTACATCTACTTAGTGGACCGCAATGGCCTGCTGATGTCGCACCCGACCGAGAAGGTGGGTGCCAAGTTTGTCGGCGACCAGCTCAAAACGATGCAGGGTAAAAATGAAGGGCTGCTCGACTACACCAATCCGATCAATGGCGTTGGCCAGCGCGGCTATTTCGTGACCAACGAGCTGACCGGCTTCAAAATCGTCGGCATCCTTCCGGAGAGCGAATATACGAAAGCGACGACGCCAATCTTCTGGACATCGGCTATCGTTCTTGTGATCGCCGTTATTGCCGCGCTGATCGTGATGTTCTTCATCATCCGCAGCATGACGCGTCCGATCGAGCAGCTGAACCGTTCGGCGAAGCGCGTGAGCGAAGGGTATTTGAACGATCGCGTCGTGACGAAGCGGCGAGACGAAATCGGAGACCTGGCGCATAACTACAACGCCATGGTCGACTCGCTGCGCCGGATGGTACTGGACATGTCGGAAACCTCCAGCCAGCTGGCGGCCTCGAGCGAAGAGCTGACCGCCAGTACGGAGCAGAACGCGCAGAGCGTCGAATTCGTCTCCAATCTGATGACGGATTCAGCTCAGGAGGCCAACAACCAGGCCATCGCCGCGCAGGAAAGCGCGCGCACGATGGAGGAAATGGCCAGCGGTATCCAGCGTATTGCCGAATCGGCCAGCACCATCGTCGATTCGTCGAACCGTACGGAAGAAGACGTGCACGCCGGCAGCCGGAAGGTTCAGCTGGTCAGCACGCAAATGGACACGATCAAGAAGTCCACGCACGAGTCTGCTGCGCTGATCGAGAAGCTGAACGACCACAGCGCAAGCATCGCCGCGATGAGCACGGCGATCTCTGAAGTGGCTAAGCAGACCAACCTGCTCTCCCTGAACGCCGCTATCGAAGCGGCGCGGGCCGGCGAGCATGGACGCGGCTTCGCCGTCGTCGCCGAGGAAGTCCGCAAGCTGGCGGATCAGTCGAACCTCACGGCGGAGGAAATCCAGCACACGATCCAGGAGATGACGATGCTGATCACTGACGCGTATAACGTGATGCGTCATAAAGTGCAGTCCGATGTGGATCAGGGGATGGAAGTTACGGCAGAGGCGCTCGAAGCTTTTGCCAATATCGAAAAATCCGCCAAGCAGATTACCGACCAGATCCAGGACATTTCCGCCGTCACCGAGCAGATGTCCGCGAGCAGCGAAGAAGTGTCCGCCTCCGTGCAGGAAGTGGCCAGCATTTCGCGCAACACGGTCGCATCGTTCGAGCGCGTAAGCGCCGCAAACCAGGAGCAGCTGGCGTCCATGGAAGAAATCTCCTCTTCGGCGAACAGCCTGTCGAAGATGGCGGTGGATATGCAGGAGAAAATCGACCGCTTCAAGCTGGAGGGCTGATGGGGGTGGCAGCAGCCCGCTTGATTTCCCGGCCCCCGGGGGTATAAGAAATGTTAAAAAGCGTACCGTACGGTTTAAGTCCGTGCGGTACGCTTTTTGGTGTTTATTATGGGTGTGTCCCCGTCGGTATGCCTTTTAGTGCTTGCAGGGTGATGTGTTTCCCCACTAACCTCAGCGGTTCCATGGAGAGATTCCCTGCTTAGTTTCCAGCGGGCCCTCTGGCTTAATGCCCAAAGCGGCGGCTCAGCACATGATGCGGGTTTTGCAGGAACGGGCTGCGCGTATTTTTGAGCGTTTCAATGCGCTCAAGCGCAAGCCGGTCCGCGGCGGCATACGTCGGGATGCCGGCTTCCCGGGAGATGTCGAAGATGCGGGAGATGCTGTTATAGATCCCGCTGATTTGCTTCCAGGCGCGGTCCTTGTTATAGCCGTTCAGCTCGTCGGCAATATTGATGACGCCGCCGGCGTTAATGACGTAATCCGGCGCGTAGACGATGCCCAGCTCGTGAATCAGGTCTCCGTGCCGGGCTTCCTTCAGCTGGTTATTGGCCGAGCCGGCAATAACCTTTGCCTTCAGCTTCGGAATACTCTCATCATTGATGATGGCGCCCAGCGCACAGGGGGAGAAAATATCGCAATCAACGCCGACAATATCCCCCGGCGCCACCGCAGTGGCGTTATACTTCTCCACCGCGCGGCTGACCGCCTCCTCGTTGATATCCGTCACGATCAGCCGGGCTCCCTCCTGATGCAAATACTCGCACAGGTGGAAAGCCACGCTGCCGACGCCCTGCACCGCAATCGTCCGGCCTTCCAGCGAATCGGAACCGAAGGCTTCCTTGGCGGCGGCCTTCATGCCTTGATATACGCCGTAGGCCGTCGCCGGCGACGGATTGCCGGACGAGCCGTAGGTCGGGGAGATCCCGGTCACATAATCCGTCTCCTGATGAATGATATCCATGTCGGCCACCGTTGTGCCGACATCCTCTGCCGTAATATAGCGGCCGTTCAATCCTTGTATGTATCTTCCGAAAGCCCGGAACATCGCTTCGTTCTTGTCCTTTTTCGGATCGCCGATGATGACGGTCTTGCCTCCGCCCAGGTTCAGGCCTGAAATGGCGTTCTTATAGGTCATGCCCTTAGCCAGGCGCAATGCGTCTTCGATTGCGGCTTCCTCGGAAGCGTAAGTCCACATCCGGGTCCCGCCCAGTGCCGGCCCGAGCGTCGTATCGTGAATCGCAATGATCGCTTTGAGTCCGGATGACTTGTCCTGACAAAAAAGCAACTGCTCATAATCGTACTGTTCCATTGCGCTAAACAGTTCCATATCGGTGTTCCCTCCATTGTGCTTCATGCCTCATGCTACTCACGCTTATAAGCGTAACAGGATCATTATAGTAATGATTTGACTTGAAAGTAAAGTTTTCACCCGTGTTATCCGACTTTCCAGGCTTTACCCGACTAGGTGCGAATGAATACAAAAAAGACGGCTGACGCCGTCTTAAAATGCTTTGTCCCTGCTTCTCACGCTTTCGTCTGCAACCCCCAACCCGCGGGATACGATGCGCCGAGCGATACCGGCAGGCTCCCTTTGAAAGGGATAGCGCCGGCGATGGCTTTGGCGGTGCTCACAAGCGCCAGCGGACGGCTCTCGTACGCCGCAACCAGCGCAGACGCTTCCGGAAAACACATCAGGTCGTACGGATTGCGGAGCGCGGCCACCACGACCGGTTTGCCAAGCGCGAGCAAATCCTGGACCAGCTTGATCTGCGCCGGGTCAAACTGCGCATTGTACGTGCCCACGACGATCTGCCGCACCTCCCCGCCTTCGGCTTCCTCCATAAGGCGGCCCGCCTGTTCCGCCACTTCGGCCAGCGGCACCTGACGGTCGCTCACGTCGATCCCCTCTGCGGCCAGGGCGCTGCCCAGGCTTTCCGTCCTCGCGATCGCTTCGTCGGCGATCGTCAGCGCGGCAGCCGCGACCGAGATGACCAGCGTGCGCTCCCGTTTCAGCGGCAGGATGCCATCCCTTGCTTGCACCAGCGTAATACTTGCCTCGCTGATCCGTCGGGCCAGATCCATGTGGGCTTCGCTCCCGGGGAGCTTGTCCCGCAGTCCGGGCGCTGCCTGTTTGCCACTCTGGGCCAGCTCGTCCTGCAGCCCATGCGAGTCTTCGACAACCTGCCCTTCCAGCTCCGACCGCAGCGTCCCCAGCTCCGCCGGGCTCCCGAGCAGTCCGCGCTTCGCCTTCAGCGCAAGCAGCCTCCGCACGGAGGCGTCGATCCGGCTCTCCGCGATCCGGCCGGAGCGGACCGCCTGCTCTAGCGCCTCCATCGCCTCCACCTGCAGCTGCGGGGTCTGGCTGATCAGGACGGTGTCCGCTCCCGCTTCGACCGCCATCACCGCAGCCTTGACGGTGCCGTAATGCTCGGCGATCGCTTTCATTTCCATGCAGTCGGTCATGACGACGCCATCGTAGCCGAGCTCCTCGCGCAGCAGGCCGGTCAGCACGGCATGCGACAGCGTTACCGGCAGCTTGGACGGCTCTAGCGCCGGAAAATAAATATGCGCCGACATGACCGCGTCGATGCCTTCGGCGATCGCCTTTTTGAACGGAACGAGCTCCACCTCATCCATCCGCTCCCGGTCGTGTGTAATCGTCGGCAGGTCCAGATGGGAGTCCACGGCGGTATCCCCGTGTCCGGGAAAATGCTTCGCCGTGGCCGCGACGCCCGCGTCCTGCAGACCGCGGAAAGCAAGCGTCCCGTACTCCGCCACCGCTTCCGGGGACTCCCCATAGGAACGGACGCCGATGACCGGATTCAGCGGATTGTTGTTCACGTCGAGCACCGGCGCAAAGTTCAGGTTGATGCCAAGGGAACGCAGTTCCTCCCCGCTGACGCGCGCGGACTCGTACACCCAGTCCGCCGAGCCCGCGGCGGCCAGCGCCATATTTCCCGGCATCAGAGCAACGCCTTCCGTGATCCGGGCGACCATTCCGCCTTCCTGATCAATGGAAATCCACAACGGCAGCGTCCCCGACGCCGCGGCCGCCTGCTGCAGATCCCGGCTCAGCCTGCTCACCTGCTCCGTCGTCTTCACGTTGCGTGCGAAATAAATGACGCCGCCGATCTGATGCGTGCTGATGAACTGCCGCAGCTCCTCGCTGATTTCCGTCCCCCAAAAGCCGCAAACGAACATCTGCCCGATTTTTTGCCGCAGGCTCATGCTCTTGATCAGCTGATCGATCTTCCGTTCCTGATTCATCGTGATATCCCCCTAGCTCATATGCTGTATCAATTGCGCTGCTGATTCCGATCTGATTCCAATATCTGCGAAATACCATCATCGCTCCCAAATCCATGACAGCATGATTTAAAATATCGATTCTGATAGGATTCGAATCTTCAATGATCCATCACTCTGATTTCAATTTCGGTATACCGGATCCGGTTCCCCCTGCGATTCCTTCTCCCTATTCCGTCCGCTCCTGCAGCCGCTCATGCAGAAAATCGACGATATGGACGGCCTTTATGCTGCCGCTGAGGCCTTCCTTCTCGATGCCGTGCTTCATCTGCAGCAGGCAGCCGGGATTGCTGGTCAGCAGATACTGGGCCTGCGTCGCTTCCACATGCTCCATCTTGTGATCCAGAATGCTGCCGGCCATTTCCGGCTGCGTCACGTTGTAGATGCCGGCTGAGCCGCAGCAGCGATCGGCGTTTTTCATTTCGATAAACTCGGCGCCCCCCACTTGGCGCATCAAAACGCGCGGGGCGTCCGCCGATCTCATCACATTGCGCAGATGGCAGGAATCCTGGTAGGTGATTCTCACCTTCGAATCCCCTTCTGAAGCAGGTACTGCCGAAGGGACGCCGAAGTTTAAGCTTCGGCCCGCACGGACAAGCAGCTCGCTGACATCAACGACACGCCCGGCGAACCAGGCTGCATCATCCCGCCACTGCGGATCTTCATGCAGCAGATGGTCGTATTCGGTCAGGATTGCCCCGCAGCCGCCCGCATTGGAGACGATATAATCCACATTCGCCTCCTTGAAGGCACGGATATTGCTGCGGGCGAGCTCCCGCGCTCCTTCCGCCTCGCCGCTGTGCGCATGCAGGGCGCCGCAGCAGTTCTGTGCCGCCGGAATCACTACATCGAAGCCGGCCGCGGTAAGCAGATCCACGGTATGAATGTTCGTGTCCGTGAACAGCACATCCATAATGCAGCCTCTGAAGAGCGCTGCAGTTGCGATTTTCTCGCCTTTTGCCGGGTGATACGCGCCGATCTTCTCCAGCACGCCCTTGCCCGAAGCTTCGGGCAATATTTTCTCCATATCGCTGATATGCTTCGGAAACAGCTTCATGATGCCGGTGGACCGCGCTGCCTTCCGCAGCCCCGACTTCTGGTACAGCTCGAGGCCTCGGCCCACCAGCTTCATCCGCTTCTGATGCGGAAATACCGTTTTGAACGCCGCATGACGGGCAGCCTTCACCAGCGGTTTATGCTGCTTGTGATCCTCGATCGCGTCCCTTGCCTGTTCAATAAGCTGCCCGTATTTGACGCCCGCCGGACAGGCCGGCTCGCAGGCGCGGCAGCCGAGGCAGTGGTTCATCTGCTCCTCGAACGCCCCATCCGGCTCCATAATGCCATCTGCAACGGCCTTCATCAGGGCGATCCGGCCCCGCGGCGACTCGGCCTCGATGCCCGTCTCGGCAAAGGTTGGACACGCCGGAAGGCAGAAGCCGCAGCGCATGCAGTTGGTCAGCTGGTCCTCATCGAGGCGCAGCCGGAGCGTCTCGGCGAGCGGATTCGCCCGCTCCTTCACGTTCACCGTGTTACCCACGATCGATCACCACCCGTTTTCTTGTTTCTTTTGCGAACATTTTCCCCGGATTCAGCAGGTTTTGCGGATCAAAGGACTGCTTGATCGCCTTCATGACCTCCATCCCCGCTGCCCCGACTTTCCATTCGAGGAACGGCGATTTCACCAATCCGACCCCATGCTCGCCGGTAATCGTTCCCCCGAGCCGGATCGCTGCTTCGAAGATTTCCTCGAACGCTTCGTCCACCCGGTGAATTTCCTCCTGATTGCGCGCATCGGTCGTTGCCGTCGGATGAAGGTTGCCGTCTCCCGCATGGCCGAAGGTGCAGATCTGGACGTCGTATTTCTTCGCGATGCGGTTGATCTCAAGCACCATATCCGCGATCTTGGAACGCGGTACCGTCGCGTCCTCGAGAATCGTCGTCGGCTTCAGTCTTGCCAGCGCGGTAAACGCGCTGCGCCGGGCGGTCAGCAGCTTCTCGGCCTCCTCCGCGCTCGCCGCGATGCTCACCTGATCGGCCTGCTCGCTGCGGCAGATGTCCGTGATAAGCGCAATATCCCGCTCCACGGTTTCCATGTCGCCGTCCTGTTCGATCAGCAGGATCGCTTCCATGTCGAGCGGCAGCCCCAGCTTCGCATAATCGTCCACGACCCGGATCGTGGAGCGGTCGAGAATTTCCAGGGTAGCCGGGATGATCCGGTTCTCGATGATTTTGGATACCGTGCGGGCCGCGCCGTACAAATCCTTATACATCGCCAGCATCGTCTTCTTGTACTTCGGCGGCGGAATCAGCTTCAGCGTCGCCTCCGTGATGATGGCCAGCGTGCCTTCCGAACCGACCAGCAGCTTCGTCAGATCGTAACCGGCCACATCCTTCATCAGCTTGCCGCCGGTTCGAATGATGTCGCCGCTCGCCAAGACCGCCTCTAGCCCGATCACGTAATCTTTGGTCGTTCCGTATTTCAGCCCGCGCAGGCCGCCCGAGCATTCAGCGATATTGCCGCCGAGTGTCGAGATCGACATGCTGCTCGGGTCCGGCGGGTAAAACAGGCCGAGCTCCTCCACATGCGTAATAAACTGTTTCGTATTTAGCCCAGGCTGAACGATTGCCGTTAAATTTTCCATATCGATCTCGAGGATCCGGTTCATCCGGTGCATGACCATGACGACGCCGCCTTGAACGGGCACCGTGCCGCCGCACAGGTTCGTTCCCGAACCCCGGCCGACGACAGGGATTTTATGCCGGCTCAGCACCTTCATCACTTCGGAGACCTGGCCGGTATTTTCCGGGTATACAACCGCATCCGGCAGCGACTGCAGCATCGGTGTGCCGTCATACGAATGCGTGACCAGCGACTGGGGATCATCCTTTACATAAGAGCTGCCCAAAATGGCGACAAGCTCGCGTTTTACGTCTTCCTGCAGCAAGGAAAACACTCCTTTACATTCCATAATCGATATCAGTGTGAATAAATTAGTCAGGTCATCTGATGACTTTTATTGTGATCAAGTATACACTAAAATAAATGAATCTATATAGATTGAATTCAAGAAAGTCACATTTTAGACACAATTTATTCCCCGTAGGCCAAGGAATGACTAGTAAAAACTTAAACGGAGGGACGCTTGAACGATGAATCCGCAGCGGCCGTTGAAACAATATGAGTGGGTAATGAATGATTTGAAGCGGCAGATGGACGAGGGCTCGCTTCAGCCGGGGGACCGCCTCTCCTCGGTCGTTGACCTGGCGCTCCAGTACAATGTGGGCAGATCGACCATCCGCGAGGCGCTCAGCGCTCTGAAAGCGATGGGGCTGCTGGATATCCGCCAGGGCGGAGGGACGTTTGTGCGTACACCGCCCGCCGATCCGCTGCCGGTACATCCCGGACAGCTCTACGCGGACTTGTGGGAGGGACGTGCGGCTTCGCTGCGCCATCTGCTTGAGGTCCGGCGCGTGCTGGAGACCGGCTGCGCCTCCGTTGCCGCATCGAACCGCAGTGAGGCGGATCTGGCGGCTTTTGAGGAAATACTGCGCGAAATGGAGAACGCCGCCGATGAGCAGATCAGCGAGCAGGCGGACGTGAAATTCCATCAGCAAATCGCCGCGGCAACGCACAATCCGCTGCTGCTGGATTTGATGGAGTCGTTATCGAACAAGCTGCATGAAAACATGAAGGATATGCGCGCCTTGTGGTTCTATGCCGAGCGCTCCTCCGCCGAGCGGCTGCTGCAGGAGCATGCGTCCATCTATGAGGCGATCCGGACCCAGGATGCCAAGGAGGCCCTGGCCCGGATGGAGGCCCATATCACCAAAGTGGAGCAGGTGCTCAGTGAAAAAGGCGCGGGCGACCAGCCGCTTTGACCTCCAGGCTTAAGCCTGAGCCGCAGAGGCGAAAGCGCGATGCCGCTGCCAAAGAAGCAAGCCCGATTTAGCGTCCGCCCTTGCCTCCTGCCCACCCGCGTTTCAATTTACCCGGCATAGGCAGCACGCCATGTTAATTTCCTCGCCGCCCGCTGTACCTTTTTAAAAATACTTCCAGCTTCCTTTTATTCGTATAGACGAGAATCAGCAGATTTACGAGCCATATGCACAAATATGGTCCCGGGAAGCCCCGGGCGATCAGATAGACGGAGACGAGCATGAAGCCGGCCACCACCTGGAAGCCGCTCGCTTCCGTGGATAAGGGCCGCCGGCTCATCAGCTTGGAGGCGATCAGCAGCAGCGCCAAAATGACGGCCAGCGCCAGCGATACCTCAAACCGGGTCAAGGCGCTCCATACCCCAAAGGTGACGGCGATCGCCTTGCCTCCCTTGAACTTCAGGAACGGCGAGAAGGCATGCCCCGCAACCGGGGCCGCGGCGACAGCCACCATGCCATACCCGTGCACGGTGCCGCTGCCGGCGATCCATACCAGGGGCACATATCCCTTCAAAAAGTCCAGCGCCACCCCCGCCAGACCCAGCTTATACCCCGCAGCGCTCCAGAGGTTGAACGCACCCGGGTTCCCGTCTCCCACCGCCTTCAAATCCTTGTGCGCCGCCCGGCCCAGCCAATACGAGAACATCAGCGAGCCGCACAGAAATTCCACAGCCGTCAGCAGCAGGATCATCATGGTTCCCTATGCCCCCCAACATCCACGGCCCTGTCCTTCCACATGACATGCCCCAGAAACATGACCTGGTAAGCGGAATACAGCATCACCACCAGGAAAAAGATCGTGGATAAAATATGAAGAACAGGCATCACGAGGCCGAATTTGCCGACATTTTTGATCAGATAGCCGATGTGTGCCATGTACAGCAAGTAGCCCGCGAGCAAGGGAATTCCCCATGGCGTGTTCCATAGAAAGAACGCCCCTGCGGAGCAGACCAATCCGATAAACCAGAGCGCAATCAGTACGATCGTCCATGGACTCAGCTTGGCCGTGCTCAGCACCGCCCCTTTGCCGAATCCCTGCAGCTCGCTCTTAATACCGTGCGGGTACATGCGGAACGATACCATCCCCCGGCCGATAAAATTCGTTACACCGATCCCGGCTTCCATGTACTTGGCGCCCAGGTTTAAATCATCCAGTATTTCCGATCGGATACTGCTGTGGCCGCCGACTTGCTCATAATCTTGCCTTGTTGTCAAAATGCAGGAGCCGTAAAGTCCTTTTCGGAGATTGCGGCGTTCAAAAGGGGAGGTAAACGCAAATACGCCCAAAATATTCGGAATGAGTGCAAGGCGTTCGTAAAATTTCTCGGTGTGGTGAAAGGGGACGACGGAAATGACGCCACCGGTACGGGAGCGAAGCTGCAGAAGCGAATCCAGCGCATGCGGTGACAAGCGGATGTCGGCATCCAGAAAAACGAACGTATCCCCGGAGGCATGAAGGTAGCCGTTCCACACGGCCCATGTTTTTCCCGTCCATTCGGGAGGAAGCGGCGGATTCTGCACGATGGTCACCCCGAAGCCCGCGGCGACGTCCCGGGTCCGGTCCTGCGAGCCGTCGTCGACGACAATGATCTCATGCGGCTGCAAGCTTTGAGCCCGGAGCGATTCCAGGAGAAAAGCCAGATTCTTCTCCTCATTCCGTGCCGGAATGATCACGGAGAGCTTAGCCCCCGCCTGCCGCCCTGCGCCAACGCTGCGAGGGACCTGATTTTTGCGGAACAACACAATCCCGGAAAGGATGCCGATAACAAATAACAGGTAAAGAAACAGGTAAAGCCCCATAGCCAACAACCCCATCTCTCTAAAGTAGCTGGAACCTTGGAAGGTTAGAGCCTTTCGTGCGTCTGACGGATCTGTCATGAAGCGTTATCGCTGAATGATGCAACCATAGTGTAGCCGAGCATTTCTCCCTTTTCAATACATTATATTCCAGCCCCTTGGCCAAGGATTCGCGGATTGTACCATCCCTTCTGAAAACTTTCTGGCCCCTTCGGGCCATGCTGCGCAGCAGAACGCCTTTTATGATAAAATAATCTTATTACTCCCAGTACAGGGCGGCGGCAAGGAGGCATAATCCATGAATATCAGCAGCCGGTTTTCCGTGGCTATTCATATCCTTTCGATTCTGGAAGTCAACAAGACGGGTACCAATACGTCTGATTTTATAGCTTCAAGCGTCAACACGAACCCGGTCGTGATCCGGAGAATTACAGGCATGCTCAGCAAGGCGGGATTGGTCGAAGTGAAGCCGGGGGTCCCCGGTGCCAAGCTGGCCAAGGATCCTAGTGATATAACGCTGCTGGACATTTATAATGCGGTTAACGTCGTGGAGGAGAACGGCCTGTTCGGCGTCCATGATTCTCCCAATCCGGATTGCACGGTGGGCCGCAACATCCAGGGGGTGATCGTCCCGTTGTTCACCAGCGCCCAGAAAGCGATGGAGAACGTGCTCGCTGCCGTTAAGCTCCAGGACATCATCCAAGACATCGAAGCGCTTGAAATGTAACACACGCCCCGACTCCCGACCCGGAAGAGGGGCGTGTTCTTTTCGTATTGAAGGTTTGCCGTCCTTTTTGATTTGACATTCGCCCAACATGTAACTACAATAGTTACAGGTAAGACATGATAACCAGGAGGGAACTTTTTTATGAATATTGGAGTTATTGGAGCCAGCGGCAAGGCTGGACGCCTTATTGTAGAGGAAGCGTTGAACCGCGGACACCAGGTAACGGCGATCGTTCGTGATGCAGGCCGCGTTACGGGGAACGTCAGCGTTCTGGAGAAAGATTTGTTTGACCTGACGGCTGAAGATGTGAAGCCGTTTGATGTTGTCGTCAACGCCTTCGGCGCCAAGCCCGGGGACGAGCATCTTCACGTCGAAGCCGGAAGATCGCTGATTTCCGCCCTGAAGGAAGCACCGTCGACCCGGCTCATCGTCGTGGGAGGCGCAGGCAGCCTGTTTGTCGACGAAGCACAGACCACCCGCGTCATGGATACGCCAGATTTTCCGAAGGAATACTTCGCTACGGCATCCAATCAGGGCAAAAACCTCGAGGATCTGCAGCAGTCCAGCGGGATTCAGTGGACCTTTATCAGTCCGTCGGCCTTTTTTGATCCCGAAGGGGCAAGAACCGGCTCCTACCAGGCCGGAAAGGACCAGCTTCTTGTCAACTCAGCCGGCAGCAGCTATATCAGCTACGCGGACTACGCGATTGCCGTCCTTGATGAAATCGAGCATCCGCAGCATCAGAACGAACGGTTCACCGTTGTGGGCGAAGCCAAATAAATAGATGTATTGACAAAAGAGACGATCCCCTTTCTTGGGACCGTCTCTTTTACTTACCGGAAAAGGCAGTTTCACGCTTATTTCGATCCCATCATCGAAGGAGCGGCCTTCCAGCTCATCTCCTCCAAAAGGGCGCGAACCCGTTCCAACATCATGTCCACATGCTCGGCGTGCATATCTTTGAGAAGCGACATATTTTCCGGCTCGGCAATATAGCTGAGCGTGTTCAGGAACAGCTCCGTCTCCAAATCGATTAACGCGATTTCCCGTGCCCAGCCAATTAAATCCTCGTAGGGCATGCAATCCGGAGGGACATCGAGCCTAAGATGCAAAGCGATCTCCTTCAGCTTGGTTTTCGCCGCCATATGGGCGAGAATCAGTGCCGGCTGCAGCTGTCCCTCGTCTTTGAGCAGGATCGCCAGATTCATATGACTCCTGGATAATTCACTCCAAATTCGGGTCTTGGCGGACTGGAGGGAATCCCCATCCGCGTTAAGTTCCCTTTCTTTAACCAGGCTCGAGTTTGTTGTGTATGGACTCATTCCCATTCATACCTCCCTTGGAGCAGCACTTCTGCAGGAACTGAAGCCGGTATGGCTTGCCGGCGCGAAGTAAGGGGGTGCATACTCATCTTGAGTGTCGGCATATAGACTGCCGAAAGTGCTTGCCGCCTGCGGCTTCTTGTATCGCTCATCCAAGACGGGAACGTTCCCATCTTGACCGCTGCGGGCTTTAGGCTTGATAACTGCTGGCACTCCTTGTTGTATATTTCGGTTTTTTCTGCATCAAAATGAAGGGTTTTCCATATTAAATAGCTTTCTCCAACAATTAGTGTAGTATTGGGGATTCGCCATGGCAAAGTGGCCCTCCCGCTTCCTGCTTCCTCCCTATTTTTTTCATCACGGCTCCAGGTACGGTGCTATAATGAAGAGGTTGGTTTCAAATACATCATGACAATGATCTCGAAAAAGGAAGCTGAGCTATGATTGGAGACATACTTTTGGAAGTGGTGCTGCCCGTCTTTGTGCTGATTGGAATCGGTTCATGGATGCAGCGCGTGTTCCGCCTGGATTTGTACACACTGGCCAAAATCAATTTTTACTGCATAACCCCTGCCGCCGTCTTTATGAGCATGTATCATTCGGATATGTCGGGCGAGCTGCTCGGGAATGTGACACTCTTTTACGCATTATATGTATTCATTCTATACGTGATAGGGACCTTGGTCTCCCGCCCGCTGAAATTCACCAAAAGCATGCGCGCCGCGTTCAACAACAGCATCATGCTGGACAACTCGGGCAACTACGGGATGCCGATCAATGCCCTGGTGTTCAAGGGGGACCCCCTCGCCAGCTCCATGCAGGCGCTGATCATGTCGCTGCAGAGCCTCCTGACGTTCACTTATGGAGTCATATCGATCCAGGGCGCCAAGCTGAAAGGCAATTACCGCAGCATGATTATCGGTTTTCTGAAAATGCCGGTCCCGTATGCGCTCGTGCTCGGAATCGTGCTGCATGCTGTGCATGCCCCGCTGCCCCTGTTCGTATCGCAGCCGCTCACCTATGCCCAGCAGTCGATGGTGGCCGTCGCCCTGCTGACGCTGGGAGCCCAGATCGTCAAGTATCCGCTCAAACTGTACCGTGTGGACGTATATATCAGCCTGTTCCTCCGCCTCATCATCGGCCCGGTCATCGGCGTAACACTCGTGTTTGCGCTTGGAATGAAGGGGATTCCGGCCCAGGCGCTGCTCATCGCATCCGGCATGCCGACCGGGGTCAACACGTCGATTTTGGCGGAAGAGTACAACAACGAGCCCGATTTTGCGGCGCAAACCGTCCTGATTTCCACGCTGTTTAACATTATCACGATTACGGGATTGATTTCACTGGCGAAAATGTTCTGAAATAGAGGCGAAATGCCTCTATTTTTTTGTATATATCGGCCAAGTCTGCTCCTGCCCTAGCTGGAACCAAGGACGAATTGGCGCGGCGTAACGCCGAGCACCCGCTTGAAATGCCGGTGAAAATGGCTTTGGTCGCTGAAGTTAAGCACTGCCGCCACTTCGTGAACGGGAAGACCGGACAGCAGCAGCTGCTGTGACCTGCGGATCCGCTCCCGGATCATATACTGGTGCGGCGGCAGGCCTGTGGTCTGCTTAAACAGCCTTACCAGATGGGACGAGCTGATATGAGCGGCTGCAGCCAGGTCTTCGAGAGAGATATCCTGGTCCAGAAACGCATCGATGTACTGCAGCGCTTGATCCAGCTGATTTTTCTCCAGCTTATGCGGGGCCGCCCGGCTCCCGGCTTTGGTGCCTGAACCGTAGCGGTCGAGCATATGGACGGTGAGCATGCGCATCAAGGAATCCGAGTAGAGCCTGCCGCCCATCCCCCCGCTCTGCTGCTCTTCGTGGAGCCAGCGGACCAGCTGGACGAGCCGTTCATCCTGCAGCCGGATCTGTGTGGCGAAATCGATCTGCCTGGCTCCTCCGGGGAGCTCCAGCTCACCGGCTACCTTTTGGACCAGGTCAGGGCTCAGGTCGAGACGGAAGAAATCCAGCTCCCTGTCCCACCGGCACAAAGACATGTCGCCTGCAGAGAATACGTTGATATGTCCTGGCCAGGCCACCCCTTCCCCGCTGTATCCGTCGGACCGCTCAAACACGCGGACCGGCTCCTTGGTACGGTGAATGACCATGAGGTGCCCCGTTAATACCGGCTCAAAGGCTTCCTGCGGGGGGACTTGCTCCAGACTGGACAACGTATACTCCGGCTTCTCCACGATCCTGTTTTCACCCTTTCCCACTGTTGGCCGTAGCGGCAATGCGTTCTCCTCCCTACCGCTTGGATGCAAATGAAACGCTTTTTTTTCCATTCTAAACGCTGCTTCCTTCCCTGACAAAGGGTACTTCGGCCCAAATGAGCATTTTGTTCAAAAAAGATGATCAACCGGTTCAAGAAACCGTCCCCGGATTCCCCGTATACTTGGGTTCAAGAAGGGCACCAACCCTATAACATGAATGGAGGCGTTGAATCATGAAATATGCAAGACTCGGAAACTCGGGACTGATCGTGTCCAAACTGGCATTCGGAGCAATGACTTTTGGCACGGGAAACCTCCCGAGCGTCTATAAGGTAGGCCCATCAGCTGCCCGGCAGCTTGTGGACGAGGCGCTGGCGGCAGGCATCAATTTCTTCGATACCGCGGATGGTTATGCCGACGGGCAAAGTGAAGAAATGCTGGGGCAGCTGCTAGGATCAAGGCGGCAGGAAGTGGTTATTGCCACCAAAGGCGGCTTCCGTGCGGGACCTGCGCTTGTTCAGTCGGGCTTGTCCCGCAAGCATTTGTTTGCCGCCGCAGAGGCGAGCCTGAAACGCCTCGGCACCGATTACATCGATTTGTACATCGTTCACAAGACGGATCCCTTCACGCCGCTGGAAGAAACGCTCGAAGCGCTGAACGACTTGGTCCGGCAGGGAAAAGTCCGCTATATCGGCTTCTCCAACTGGCCGGCCTGGCTGGCGGCCAAGGCGGTGCAAATCCAGCGCGAACGGGGCTGGGCCACCTTCATTAGCGGACAGATGTATTATTCCCTGGTCGGCAGGGACGTCGAGTACGATATCCTGCCGTTCATGAAGGACGCGGGCGTCGGGCTGACGGTATGGAGCCCGCTGGCCGGCGGATTTCTAAGCGGCAAGTATTCCCGCAGCAATTTGCAGGATCCGGACGGACGGCTGAGCGGCTTTGACATCATTCCGTTCGACAAGGAATGGGGTTTTGCCGTGCTGGACCACGTTCACAGCATCGCCGATGCGCATGGCGTGACGGCTGCACAGGTATCGCTTGCCTGGCTGCTGTCCAAAGCCGGCGTCAGCAGCGTCCTGGTGGGCGCCAGCAAAATGAGCCAGCTGGAGGACAATTTGAAAGCCATCGACCTGGAGCTGACGGCTGAGGAGATGCTGCTGCTGGATCAAGCCACACAGCCGCGCCCGCTCTACCCGAATTGGTTTGCCGATTCGATGCTGGATGCGGAGCACATGAAAGCGCTGGGGTAAGTTCGTTCATATTCAGTTCATAAACATCGTGTATTTTGGTTTCATTCCAAAAAAGCAAATAGAGAAATGAGGGAGTTTGGAGTGAAATCAAATCGAAACACGCTGATTTTGATCGGACTGATGATCGGTCTGATTTTTGCGGAGCTGGACGAAACCGTCGTATCCACGGCGATGCCTACCATCATCCGCGATTTGCACGGCCTGGCGCTGTACGGCTGGGTCGCCGGCATTTATATGCTGGCTGCGACCATTTTCATGCCGATCCTCGGCAAGCTGGCCGACATTTACGGCCGGAAAGTCGTTTATTTAAGCTGCATGGCGCTCTTTATCGCAGGCTCGATCGTATGCGGCCTCGCCCCATCGATGACGGTGCTGCTTATTGGCCGGGGCATTCAGGGCATTGGAGCCGGGGGGCTCATGCCGATCGCCTTAGCCATCATCGGAGATTCGTACCCGCTGGAGAAACGCGCCAAAATCCAGAGTCTGTTCGGCCCCATGATGATCATTCCCCAGCTGCTGGGTCCGACGGTGGGCGGATATTTGGTCGGTCACGTCAACTGGCACTGGGTGTTCCTGATCAACATTCCGGTTGGCCTGATCGCCGCCCTGGTGCTCGGAATCGGCATGCGGGAATCGCGCGGAGACGAGAAGAAGCCGATCGACTGGCTTGGTTCATCGGTGCTTACCTTAAGCATGCTGTCCCTGCTAATGTCACCGGTTCTGGTCGATAACCAGGGTCTGGCCTGGTCTTCGCCAACGATTATCGGGCTGCTGGTTATCGGCGCCTTGCTGCTCGGTCTGTTTATCTGGATCGAGACGAAGGTCAAGGAGCCGATTATCCCGCTGCATTTGTTCCGTAACCGCAATGTGGTCGTGCTGTCGCTGCTGGTCTTTATTCTCATGCTGGGCCTGATGGGCGGCATCGCCACCTTCCCGTACTTTGCCCAAAATGTGATGGGGCTGACACCAACGCAATCTGGTTATCTGATGCTGGCGTTTATGGCCGGCGCCATTCCGTCAAGCATCGTTAACGGATTTTTAATCACCCGGGTTCCATACCGCAATCTGTTTATCATCTGCTTTATCCTGCCGGTCATCGGCATCTATCTGCTGACGCAGCTCGGCATTCACACCTCCGTGGTGTATATCGTCGCTTCCTTCTTTATTCTGGGCCTCGGCCTCGGCGCCCTGTTCGGCGGCGACAATCTGATCGTGCAGGAATCGGTGTCCAAGGAAAACAGCGGCATTGCGCTCGGCACCGTGCAGCTGATCCAGTCGCTCGGCACGACGATCGGCCTCAGCGTCTTCGGCAGCCTGCTTGCCAAGCATATCAAGGATGGCGTCTCCTCCATTGCCGGACAGCTTCCTGAAGGAAGCGCAGAGCACCTGGCTACGGGAGGCATCCCGGCAAATCTGGCGCCGGACTTGGTGCTGAAGGTGCAGACCGTCTTTGTGGACGCGTTCCAAAACTTGTTCGGCATCGCGTTCGTGTTTATCCTGGTCTCCTTTGTGATCACCTGGTTTTTGAAAAAGGGAGTGCTCACCAGCAAGGAAGCGGCGGCCGAGTCGGGACACAGCTGAGCCGGCTGGCCGTAGTTCTAAACTTATAAATGTGGCTGAACGCTTCTCTAGTCATGCATGGCAATCCAAAATAAATAGCGACAGTCTTGGGACAAAAAAACCCCGGACTGTCGCTATTTCATTTTCAGCTATCCGCTGTTTCTATTCCCCCGTTTTGGCAAATCGCTCGATTCTTTCGCCAATCTGATCGCGCACACGTTGAAATACGGCCCACTTCTCTTCCTCTGTACCCTGGGCTTTCGCCGGATCGTCAAATCCCCAATGCTCACGTCTGACTTGCGGTGGAGTGACGGGGCATTTGTCAGCCGCATCGCCGCAGAGGGTCACCACGAAATCAGCCTCGTTAAGGAGTGTGGAATCAATGATATCAGAGGTTTGACCGGATATATCAATCCCTGCTTCTTCCATGGCTTTGACGGCATTGGGATTGAGCCCGTGAGCTTCAATGCCCGCACTGTGCACATTCCAGTCGTCACCCAGGTATTTTTTCGCCCAGCCTTCAGCCATTTGACTCCGGCAGGAGTTGCCTGTGCACAAAAAGTAAATTGTTTTCTTGTTCATATGAGCATGTCTCCTTGGATATGAAAATTATAAAATCGCTAGCCACAAATACAGGCCCAGCAGCGTAATCAAAAGGGTAGGAATCGTCAGGATGATGCCGGTTCTAAAATACGTCCCCCAGGAGATTTTGACCCCTTTCGCGGACAGCACATGAAGCCATAGGAGTGTCGCCAGTGATCCAATCGGGGTCATCTTCGGCCCTAAGTCGGAACCGATGACATTTGCATACGCCAGAGCCTCCCTGATGGCATCGGTGGTGTGGGTGGATTGTATGGCCAGGGCATCAATCATAACGGTTGGCAAATTGTTCATTACAGATGACAGCACGGCAGATATAAAGCCCATTGAGATCGTCGCCGCAAACAATCCCTGATCAGCAGCCGATTGAATGACTTGAGCTAATAAGTCCGTCAGCCCGGCATTCCGCAAGCCATACACCACCACGTACATGCCAATGGAGAAAAAGACGATGGCCCACGGGGCCCCCTTAACCACATCCTTGACCGGAACGATTGGACTTTTTCTTGCCATAAGCAAAAAGAAGATCGCGATGACACCAGCGACGATGGATACCGGTATATTTAAAAATTCGCTCGCAAAGTATCCAACCAGCAGAATGGCAAGCACAACCCAGGATAATCTGAACATGGCAGGATCCTTGATCGCATCCTCCGGGTTCCTTAGATCGGCGGCATCAAACTTCGCGGGGATGCTCTTTCGGAAAAACAGATAGAGAACGATGATGCTGGCTCCTAGAGCAAATAAATCCGGAATGATCATATGGCCGGCGTATTCCATGAAGGAAATACCGAAGAAGTCAGCAGATACGATATTTACGAGGTTGCTGACAACCAGCGGCAGTGAGGTCGTATCTGCAATAAACCCGCTGGCGATAATGAACGGGAACACCTTCTTTTCATCGAATCTGAGCGCCCGCATCATCGCGAGAACGATCGGCGTTAAGATCAGCGCAGCACCGTCATTTGCAAAAAATGCAGCCACAACAGCACCGAGGAACGAGACATAAATAAACATCCGCAGACCGCTGCCGCGAGCGGCCCTTGCCATATGGAGCGCAGCCCACTCGAAAAATCCGATGCTGTCCAGAATAAGCGAAATAAGGATAATGGCTACAAAAGCGAGCGTAGCATTCCATACGATTTGCGTGACATCCCAAACGTCCTGGAACCGGACCACCCCAAGGAGCAGAGCAAGAACTGCGCCTCCGCAGGCTGACCACCCGATCGACAGGTTTTTGGGCTGCCAGATGACGAGAACTAATGTGATCAAAAATATGACGCAAGCCAATACAACGGTTACCATTTCAACCTCCGTGCGAACTGTCGCTGATCTTGTTTGTAAACATTCGCGAATCATTATATAACTATGTACTTATATGATCAACAGATAAACTTACTTGCACGCGGAAGTTAAATGCTGTTTGTTTAATGCGGATAATATCTTTTGGGAATCGGGCGTGTGATCCAATACAGCCTTGATATACGGTTTATCATCTGCATTTAAGGAGTAGTACACCCATTGTCCACGCTTACTTTCCTTCACCAGTCCCTGAGATTTCAGCTTTCTTAAATGCTGGCTTACCGCAGGCTGGGAAACCTCCAGGATCTCAACAAGCTCACAAACGCAAAATTCCCGGTCCTTAAGTAAGGATAATATGGTAAGGCGGGTGTAATCGCTTAGCAGCTTTAGCTTATCCGACATTTCGCGAATTTGTTCCATCAGGGTCCCTCCTTTTCGTGATATATAAGCGGATGATTATATGATATGATGATGAGAAATAAATATCAAATCCATAAAAATGCATCCTTACCCCAAGAAAACATTTGCATATTGCAAATAAATACAGTATAAATGAATCACGAGGTGAAAAAACGCCATGGAAAGCACTCGCGAACTATTCCAAATCATGACCCGCCGCTTTGGCTTACTCAATAAAAATTGCTGTACCGTGGGTGGGCACGATCTCACACCGGTTCAAAGCCACATTTTGTTTGAGGTCGACCGCCAGCATCATCCTTCGATCCAACAGATCGCGGAAACATTAGGCACCGATATCACAACATTCAGCCGCCAGGTACAATCACTGATCAAAATGAACCTGATCAAAAAGACGCCTGATCCTACAGATCGCCGGGTTTCGACGCTCGCTCTAACGGTTGAAGGGAAATACGTCGCCGCCACCATCGACCATCAAATGAACGCTTATTTGGATGATGTATTTTCTTTTATGACCGAGTTTGAGAAAGAGACCGTTCTCCGGTCCATTAAATTGATGAATGAAGCGATGGCCAAATCCGATTATTGCTGCAAACCGATGCTAGGGTAATTTTTTTTACCTTTCAATACTTGCAATTTGCAATTAATTTTCATCGTGTGCAATCCTTTGATCTGATGTCAAATGGCTTTGCTGCTTCCAGCAGCGGGTCATTCAACATACACAACCCTTTAAGGAGGTCCTTCGATGTACGATCACTTTTACACCGCCGAGTACCTGATGAAAATGAACGAACAGCAAGTGCAAAAAACGGCTCGGCAGGCATGGAAATGGTCCGCGGAAAAACCAAAAATGGGCCGGTATAAGTTCCTGGACTCTGTCCGTAAAGCGAAGACAGTTCCTTGCTGCTCTCCACCCATTCAGGCTTGCTGTTCTCCACCCATTCAGGCTTGCTGCTAAAGTGCTGCTGACCATTGATCGAATCCGAACCTATTCTAAGGAGTGTTATCCATGTCAAAGTTAACGAATGATGAAATCCGCCAAAACGTGCGTAGCCGATACAAGCAGATTGCCGTTGCCGAGATGAACGCCGGATCTTGCTGCCAACCGGACAACAGCCAAGCCAGCTGCTGCAGCACGCCTTCCGATTTTAACTCGATCTCAAGCCGATTAGGTTACTCTGACGACGAATTAAACGCGGCACCAGAAGGCGCAAACCTTGGTTTGGGATGTGGTAACCCGCAGGCGATTGCTTCTTTAAAGGCTGGTGAGGTCGTGCTGGATTTGGGAAGTGGCGGCGGATTTGACTGTTTTCTGGCATCGCGCCAAGTAGGAGATACCGGTAAAGTCATCGGTGTCGACATGACTCCCGAAATGGTCAGCCGTGCACGCAGCAATGCAGCGAAAGGCCATTTCAAGAACACCGATTTTCGTCTGGGGGAAATTGAGCATCTTCCCGTCGCTGATCACACGGTAGATGCCATTATTTCGAACTGTGTGGTCAATTTATCTCCAGATAAACAGCAGGTGTTTCACGATTCTTTTCGTGTACTGAAAAGCGGAGGCCGGCTGGCCATTTCGGATATCGTTACAACTGCAGATTTACCTCCTGAGATCAAAAACGACCTGGATGAATTGTATTCAGGCTGCATTTCAGGGGCTTCTTCCGTCAGCGAAATAGAAGCGATGCTTAGTCAAAGCGGGTTTACAAACATTAGCGTTGAACCTAAGGATGAGTCCAAAGCTTTTATTAAGGATTGGGTCCAAGGATCGAATATTGAGGATTACATTGTTTCGGCTGTCATCCAAGCCACCAAGCCTTAAGATCGTGGAATGCCGTCCTGTTTACCCATGTCCACCCATATTATGGCTCTTGTTCCAGCCGAGATGTGTTATATTAGTACCATCTCGGTTAAATACATAATTATGGAATTTTTAGGGGTGAACAGCTATTGGATTTGGAAAGAAGGATTGAGCAGCTCGAAGCGAAAATGAAAGCGATGGAGCTGGAGCTGAACGAACTTAGACGGGAGAGGCCGGGTATAGGTGATCCTCGGCAGCAGCCGGTGAATCCGGGAGCCCAGGCCCAGCGGCCGGTGCAGCCGCAGGTTCCGCCTCAGGCTCCCTATGCTTCGCCGCAGGCACCGGGCGCTGCATACCCGAACCCGCCTGGGTCACAGCCTTACCAGGGGCATCCAGGCCAGCAGCCGATGCCTGGGCAGCCTGGAGTGCCGGGGTACCCTGGAGGTCCCGGCACGGGGCCGTATCCGGGCCAGCCGGGAACCGCAGGTTACCCGGCGCAGGCGGGCCCGCACCAAGGCCAGCCGGGCCAAGGGCCGTACTATGGCCAGCCCCGTCCCGCCGGGCCGCAGGCCCAGCGGCCGCCCAAGCCGCCGAAGCCGCCCGTGGACTGGGAGCATGCCATCGCACGGGTGTGGCTGCCGCGCGTGTTTATCGTCGTGCTACTGCTCGGCGTCCTGTGGGGCTTTATCGCCGCCGTGTCGGCGGGGTATCTGACGCAGCCGGTACGCTGCCTCCTCGGCCTGGTTGCCGCCGGCGCCATGTACTTCTTCGGGGAGCGGCAGGTCCGGGCGCAGCGGGAAGGATTGGCGCAGGTACTGCTCGGCGGCTCTGTCGCCGTGCTCATGCTGACCTTTTTTGCGGCGCATCATCTATATGAATTGATTCCGTCCTGGTTAGCTTTCCTATTATATATCTTGTCCATCGCCCTGGGGGTGTGGACCGCCGTAAGACGCCGCTCCCAGACGCTCGTGATCATTATGACCGTCGGCGGTTATCTCATTCCGTTCCTGGTGAAATCCACGGAACCGAATGCCTGGATCGCCGCAGGTTTTGAGCTCGTCTTTTCCCTGGCGATGACGTCGCTGTCGATCCGCTATGCTTACCGTGCCGCCTACTTCGTGTCCATTGGCGTGCTGCATCTGCCGCTGATGATTCTATACATGGCAGGCGATTTCGAAGGCAGCCGGCATGTCTTCCTCGGCGCGGTATTCCTGCAGCACGCCCTGCTGCTCGTCCTCTCGCTGGTCCGTCCGTACCGCTACCGCGTAGACGAGACGGTATCGCTCATGACCGGCTTCGGGCTGGTCGTGCTGTGGATTTACGCTTTGTACAATCAGGCGGGCGGCCCCGGTCCCGAATCGATGATGATGATCATCTGGGCCGTCATTTACAGCCTGATCGCCCTCTGGCGGGTGATGAGCGGCCGCGTTCCCCACGAATACATGGCGATCGCGACCTGCGCCTGGCTCATTTGGCTGGTTGAAATCGTCAGCCGGGAGGCACTGCCGCTGTCTGTCCTGATCGAGGCGTCCCTTGGGCTAGGCCTCGGCATCCTGCTGAGAAGCCGGATGCAGCAGATTACGTCCGCCATCCTGTATTTGTTTGGGGGACTGAGCATTCTGCAGCTGATCATTCACGAGATCCTGTCGATCGAAACGCTGTCCTGGATCGCGCTCCTGGCCAGCCTGGCAGGCTTGTCGGCGGTCCTCCGCAGACATATGGCCGAAGAATGGCAGCGGAAAGTACCGGATATTCTGATGTGGTCCGCCGCGCTGCTGTCCATCGTCTTCCTGACGGAAGTGACCTCGGTTCTGACGCGGAATCTGTCGTTCGACCTTCAGCATTTGATCCTGTCGGCCGAATACGCGCTCTATGCGATCATCGTTATTATTTACGGCGTCATGGTGGGTAAATCGATGGTCCGCCTGGCCGGACTGATCGTCCTGCTGATCACGCTGCTCAAGGTCATCTTCTTCGACCTGCCAGGCGTGTCGCTGGCCGTGCGGGCGATCCTGTTCATCGGTCTGGGCGTCGCAGGGATCGCCGTTTCCCGAATTTTGTACAAACGCAAAGGGGCCGATACCGAAGCCCCGCCGGGACCTCCGTCGCTCCCGCCCGAATAAATACGAAATGACCGCGCCGCGCGAGAGTTATCCTACTTGACTCAAAAAGCGATGCCACGGGAGCCATGCTTATCGATTTCCAAAATAAAGGGTGCCTGCACATCCCCGATGGATGCAGACACCCTTTTTTTCATGAAAACAGCCAACCACCCGCTAGCCACTCAGCAGAACGGATCTCAGCTCCCCGTAGCCCCCCAGAATATGATGGGGCTGATGTCCGGTCGCAAACGGCTCGACCTTCCGATGGTTAAACCAAACTGATGTCCACCCCGCCTCCAGCGCGCCGATAACGTCGTTGTTCCAGGAGTCGCCGATGTACCAGCTTGCCCCAGGCTCCGTTTCCGTCGCCTCGTTCACATGCCGGAACAGCCGGGGATCCGGCTTGTCCATGCCCACCGCTCCGGACACGAATACCCGGTCCAAGCCCACCAGCTTGTCCAGCCCAAGCGCACGGACTTTGTTCATTTGGTGTTCCTTCGGGCCATTGGTGATCACGCCGACCACATCGCCCCGCTCCTGGAGCTCCCGGATCAGCTCCTGCGCCCCCGGAAACAGGCGAATGTCGAACTGCCCCTCCAAATAGGCCGCCTGAATCGCAGCCGCCTGCTCCCGGTCCACGTCGATGCCGAACTCCGCAAGGGCCAGCTGAATCCGCTGCTCGCGCATGTCCTCCAGATCCCCCGCATTCGCCGGATCATTCACATGTCCATGCCGGGCCGACAGCAAGTCGCTGTAATGCCGGAACCGGTGGTATACTTGTTCATAAGGAAAGCCGTCCGGCGGCGATATCAAGCGATCGATCGCCTGCCGCAGCGGTTCCAGATGGTCATACAGCGTATCGTCCACGTCAAAAAATACCGCTCTTTGTTCACCCATTTTCTTGTTCTCCCCCATCTGCCTAGTCCGCGATCACATGCCGGCTGCTGCCCGCATTAGCCCTCATATTGTACCATACAGCGGGCTTTTGGGACGCCTCAGCCGCTGCTTCAGCAGGAAAAAATCCGGATAACGGCTTATGATAAGCCCTTTCAATTGTGACGAAACTGGCAACATTGACAAAGCCTTGTGCAATTTTGAACAAAAATGAAAATCCCCGATTTTCAGCGATTACAGTGATTTTTCGCACAATTTGAGGTTTTTTTAAAAATCATGTGAAGATGTTCACAGAATATCTGTAAATGATTTACATTTATTACTTTTGTTGCATTTGTTTTCGTTCCCCCGGATTACTAAGCTATGGCTATAAGGTTCATTATTTTTAGACCAATTCAGCTACATGTAACGCTAGAAAGGAGCTCACTGTGAAGAAAAAAAGATGGTTATTTTTTGGTTTATTTGTATCCATCATGTTGCTGCTTAGCGGATGCGACTCGTCGTCACTCATCGTGCTAGATCCGAAAGGTCCGCAGGCAAAAACGCAATCCAGCACGATTATTTTCTCCATCCTGATGATGGCTTTCGTCTTGATTGTTGTTTACATCTTGTACATCATCATGCTGACCAAATACCGGGCAAGCAAAACCAGTGACGATTATATCCCGCCTCATATAGAAGGTAACAAATGGCTCGAGTTCACCTGGATTGCGATTCCGGTTATCATTGTGGCCATTCTATCGGTTGTCACGGTCAAAACGACCAGTGCGGTGGAAAGTGTTCCTGCCGGTTACGAGGATCAGAAGCCGCTTGTTATCTATGCCGCATCGTCCAACTGGAAATGGCACTTCAGTTACCCTGAAGAAGGCGTTGAAACGGTGAACTATGTGAATATTCCTACAAACCGCCCGATCGAGTTCCGCCTGTATTCTTACGGACCGATTACGAGCTTCTGGGTGCCGCAGCTTGGCGGACAGAAGTACGCCATGAGCGACATGGTCAACACGCTTCACCTGCTGGCCGACACACCAGGTTCTTTCATGGGACGTAACTCCAACTTCTCCGGTAAAGGCTATGCGCAGATGGAGTTTGAGGTACAGTCCATGAGCGCCGGAGACTTCAGCAAATGGGTCGACGACGTGAAGAAAACCGCACCTCAATTGACTGAGGACAAATTTAACGCGCTGCTGAAAACCTCCTACGTTGGACGGGAATCCTTCTCTTCCACGCATCTCGGGTTCAACCCGCCGCCTGAAATGGATATGTCCGAAGGGCATCACGGCAGCGGCAGCAGTGACAAAGATTCCGGCTCGGAAACGATGGATCATTCGGATATGAGCAATATGGAAGATATGGGGTCCATGGAACATGGAAACTAACATCTACTGGAAAGGAGACCTACCTGCATGAAATGGGACGAATTTTTTGTTACCGGTGAGCCGATGATCTATGCTGCCATGGTCAGTATCGTCGTCGTTTCCCTCGCCATCCTGATCGGCCTGACCTATTTTAAAAAGTGGGGCTATCTGTGGCGCGAATGGCTCACAACGGTTGACCATAAGCGGATCGGGGTCATGTATATCCTGTCCGCACTCATCATGCTGTTCCGCGGCGGGGTCGACGCCCTGCTGATGCGTACGCAGCTCGCAGCTCCGGAAATGAAGTTTCTGGATGCGCAGCACTATAACGAAATCTTTACAACGCACGGCGTTATCATGATCCTGTTCATGGCGATGCCGTTCGTTATCGGACTTATGAACGTTGTCGTTCCGCTTCAAATCGGGGCGCGCGACGTAGCTTTCCCTAGACTGAATGCCGTCAGCTTCTGGATGTTCTTCTTCGGAGCGATGCTGTTCAACATTTCCTTCGTCATCGGGGGATCGCCGGATGCCGGCTGGACCGCATACTTCCCGCTGGCGAGCCTGGAGTTCAGCCCGACCGTAGGTAACAACTTCTACTCTCTGGCCCTTCAGATTTCCGGTATCGGTACGCTGATGACCGGTGTCAACTTTATCGTAACGATTCTGAAAATGCGTGCGCCAGGCATGAAACTGATGCGCATGCCGATGTTTACCTGGTCCGTCCTGATTACGAACGTTATCATCCTGTTCGCATTCCCGGTTCTGACCGTTGCCCTTGCCCTGATGATGTTCGACCGCATCTTCGGCAGCCAGTTCTTTACGATGGCGAATGGCGGTATGGATATGCTCTGGGCCAACCTGTTCTGGGTATGGGGACACCCTGAAGTATATATCGTTATTTTGCCGGCCTTCGGTATATTCAGTGATATTATTTCCACGTTCTCGAAAAAGAATTTGTACGGTTATAAATCGATGGTTGCCAGTATGGTGGTCATCTCGCTCCTGTCCTTTATCGTATGGGCTCACCACTTCTATACGATGGGCGCAGGCGTTATGGTCAACGGCTTCTTCTCCATCACGACGATGGCGATTGCCGTACCGACCGGCGTCAAAATATTCAACTGGCTCTTTACCTTGCAGAAAGGTAAAATCTCGTTCACGACACCGATGCTGTACGCGATGGCCTTTATTCCTATCTTTACGATCGGCGGCGTAACCGGCGTCATGCTGGCGATGGCCAGCGCGGACTACCAGTACCATAACACGATGTTCCTGGTTGCCCACTTCCACTATGTATTGATTCCGGGTACCGTCTTCGGGGTTCTGGCAGGCATGTACTTCTGGTTCCCGAAAATTTTCGGTTTCCGTCTGAACGAGAAGCTCGGCAAGACCGCCTTCTGGCTCATCGTCGTCGGCTTCAATACGGCCTTCCTGCCACTGTTCTTCCTTGGACTGAGCGGCATGACGCGCCGGATGTACACGTATTCGGCCGACACCGGCTTTGGCCCGCTGAATATGGTGGCTACGATCGGTGCCTTTATCCTGGCCATCGGCTTTGTCGTTCTGTGCTACAACTTCTACTGGAGCTTCCGTTACAGCCCTCGCGACGAAAACGGAGATCCATGGGATGCACGTACGCTGGAGTGGAGTACGCCAAGCCCTGTGCCGGTGTACAACTTCGCCAAGGTACCTAACGTCAAATCCATGGATGCACTGTGGGAGGCTAAAGTCAACGGGGTACCTCTCTACGAGGAAGGCCCTTACGAACCGATTCATATGCCTAACAACAGCGGTCAACCGTTCATTCTCGGCGTCATTATGTTTTTCCTAGGCTTTTTCCTGGTATTCAGCTGGTTCATTCCTGCAATCATTGCGGGTATCGCTGTCGTAGTCATGCTGGCTCTGCGTTCCTTCGAACGCGATCATGGCTATCACATTTCACCTGAGGAAATTGCCGCCACTGAACAGAAATTGCGGGGTGATTCCGTATGAAAATAAATGATTCACTGCCACTCGAGTATAGAACGGAAGAGAACAGCAACAAGATCTTCGGGTTCTGGCTCTTCCTCGGGGCAGAGATCGCCCTCTTCTCCACGCTGTTCGCCGTCTATTTCACACTGTGGAACCGGACGGGGAGCGGCCCGACGGGGAAAGAGCTGTTCGAACTGAACGGCGTCATTTGGGAGACATTCCTGCTCCTAACCAGTAGTTTCACCTGCGGCCTTGGCATTCATGCCATGCGCCTCAATCTGAAGAAGCCGATGATCGTCTTCTTCGTCATTACACTGCTCATGGGCCTCGGCTTCCTGGGCATTGAAATCACCGAGTTCGTCAACTACGTTCACGAAGGCGCTACGCTGCAAACGAGCGCGTTCCTGTCCAGCTTGTTCGTCCTGCTCGGTACCCACGGTCTTCACGTGACGATGGGTATTCTATGGGGCGCTGGCATCTTGATACAGGTCGGCCGTCAAGGCTTTACGGATGAGACGGCGAACAAATCGTTCATCTTCTCGCTGTACTGGCACTTCCTTGACGTTGTCTGGATCTTCATCTTCAGCTTTGTCTACATGAAAGGACTGATGTAATATGGCACGTTTATTTCCAATACGGCACGTGATCGGATACATCTTCTCGCTGATCCTTTCAGTGGTTGGACTGGGCGTGGTGTTCTGGGATTTGAACCCGACCGCCGGACTCTGGATCCTGATCGTGTGTGCGCTCATCCAGGCATCGCTGCAGCTCGTACTGTTCATGCACATCGGCGAGACCGACAACAAAAAGTCGCTGTACTTCAACATTGCTTATGCGTTGTTCGTCGGACTGGTTACGATCTTCGGTACGCTCTTCACGATGCTGTGGGGATGGTAAGAAGCTCTGCTTGAGTTCAGATATTATCAAAGGCTTTTCTGATCCTAAGGGGTCAGGAAAGCCTTTTTTTGTTGGATTATTTTTCTGTTAAAAAAAGGAATGCTTTTATGCAAAATCGAATCTAACCATTGGCTCGTCAAATGTTGCCATACGATAACGTTCCAATGGAGGCGAACAAAGTATTGGCCCAAAAACAGAGGATCACCTATTTGGATCTCTTGCGCGGCATTGCCATTTTGGCTGTAGTCACCATCCATGTGACATCCTATCCGGTAGCCTTTCTGTCCACGGATTCTACCGTGTACCCGCTCTATTTTATCCTGAATGCGGCTTCTCAATTTGCCGTACCGGCGTTTCTGTTTTTGAGCTCGCTCGTCCTGTTTTACCGCTATGACGGCGGCGTTCAAGGCAACTGGCTTCTTTTTTATTGGAAACGCTTAAAGCGGATTCTGCTGCCTTACTTGTTCTGGTCCGTGTATTACTCCACTTATCTGTCGTATATCCAGCATATTTCATTCTCAGACGGTCTCCGCAAATTTCTTAAAGGCTTGCCGCTTGGCGGCAGCTATGACCATTTGTATTTCATGATCATCATCGCCCAGTTTTATGTGCTGTTTCCTTACCTATCGCTGTTGTTTCAAAAGGTAGGGAAGGTCCGGCAGCATCCCATACTCGTGGGGGCCTTGCTGCAAATCGCCTTCTATCTGCTGAACTATTACGTGCTCCATATGCATAAAACCGGGACCTTCGTGATGACCTACGTCGTTTATTTCTTTTTGGGTGCTTACATGGCCGAACGGTTAAAGGGCTTGTCTTCTGATGAAACGCCGAAATGGAACTACCGGTGGACGGTTCTGTTTCTGGGATCCGCAATGCTCTTTATCGTGCAAAAATGGCTGCAGCTGGCTAACCCCCATTGGATTCGCCAGCCTTTTCTATCCAACATCAACTTTATAACGGATTACGCCTACTGCAGCATTGCGTGTGTATTTTTGGTGCTGTTCGTTCGAATCCTCGAAGGGAAACCACGACTTCAAAAAGTACTGTTTTCCCTCTGCTCCTGCGCCTTCGGCATTTACTTTATTCATCCCTACTTTTTGATCTTGTGGCGGCATTTTGTCATGACGAGCGGCCCGATCGCCTATCACCTGCTCACCTGGGCAGGCGGAGCGGCTGCGCTTGCCGCCTCTTGGCTGATCACTTGGCTCCTCATGCATACGCCGCTCGGCGTCTATCTTGTAGGGGAATCCAAATGGAAGGCCCGGAACAAACGCGGCGCGTCTCAGAGCGGAACGATGTGAGCTTGGGAAGTTAAGCTGCACAGCTGTAAGTCCATGAAGATGAGCAAGATCAGAAAGATCTGTAAGCTCGCTGCGCAAACGGCTCATTCCTCCGATCGCTGTTGCCAGCCCATGTTTTGGATGATATAGACCACTTTGAGGTTAACATGGGCTGACAAAGGCGACCACTTCGTTTCTCCGGAATTGACCCGTCCGCTCCGCTGGAGTCTAGGATGAAAAAGCAGCCTGCCGTTTTATGCGGCAGGCTGCTTGCTTATCTACTTTTGGAAAATTTGCTAATACTATTCGCTTCATTCTACAACTGCTTTTGGGCTGCTTGTTTCTTCTTGAGTCCGAACAGGGCTGCGCCCAGAGCAATCAAGCCCACACCTGCGAGCTGCATCGGCAGAGGGCTGGCTTCCCCTGTCTTCGGCAGGGTTGCCGCACCCCCGGCGGATGACTCGCCAGGCTCCTGGCTGCTGCCTGTTTGGCTGCCAGCACTGCTGTTCTTGCCTGGGTCGGTTTCATACCCCGGGCTCGGCTGCGTTCCAGTCCCGCCAGCGCCAGCTGTGCCGCCGCCATTCGGCTGCCCTGGCTGGGACGGTTGTCCCGGCTGCGACGGCTGGCCCGGTTCACTAGGCGCCGGCCCGATAATTATTCCGCCTGGAATGTTCGGAGTTTTCGGGCCGCTTGGCGTTTCGCTGCCCCCAGGCTGCCCCGGTTCGTCCGGATCCGGAGTAGGCGTTACCGGCGGTTTCGTTTGGTTACCTCCACCACCGGAATCGCCGCCACCGCCGTTGCTTCCACCGCCGCCTCCGCCGGTGATGCGGCCGTTCTCAACGGTGATTTTGGTCTCCTGACCGGATACGATTTCGAATTCGGTCAGTGCCTCCCCAATGTAGTAACCGGCCGGAGCGGCGGTCTCTTCGGCGTAATACTTACCTGGTCTCAGGCCGTCTACACCTAATTCGCCATGCTCGTCCGTTACCAGACTGGCGAGTTCCTCGCCTTTGGCATCCAGTACATGCTGCTTGTTCTCATCAAGAATGCGGAACTTTGCACCTTTCAACGGAATATCCAGTCGGCCGGTTTGAATTTTGGTGATCTTCAGCGAGCCGGTGATCTTGTCGTTGGTGAATGTCAGCTGAAGCGGCTGGTCATCCACGATCTCGAATTTCAGCGGTTCCGGCTTGGACTGATAACCTGCCGGTGGAGTAACTTCGACAAACATATAGCTGCCCGCTTTGAGATTCGGAACGGACACCTTACCATCCGCATCCGTAGTCAGCCCTGCCGCCACTTCGTGCCCCTGCTCGTCCAGCAGGTTAAACACGGCGCCTTCCAGTGGCGTGCCGTCATAAGCGTCGGTTTTGGTCAGCTGCACAGAACCGACATAGATTTCGTTAAATGCGGTACCTTGTTTAGTGATTGACTGGTTCACATCGATGGTAAACGAAATCGGCGTCGTATCGAGCTTATATCCCTTAGGAGCTGTCACTTCGATCAACTGGTAGCTCCCAGCGTCGAGATGGGCCAGCAGGATTTTCCCGTCGTCTTCCGTAGACAGCTCGGTCTTCCCTGGGACATCTTCGAAAGTACCGTTCACGTCTTTTTGGAGTTTAAACACGGCTCCTTTCAGAACCTTAGCAGGATCATCCTTGTCTACCTTCGTAAGCTCGTAATCCCATACGCCTTTCGTATTCGTGACGGTTATTTCGGCTGCATCCGCTTTGAAAGTAATCTTCTTGCCGGCCCGGTATTCATCATCGATGAGATATCCAGCTGGGGCAGCCAATTCCTTCAACACGTAGTCATTGTACCGGGTATTGCTGAAAACCGCTTCCCCTTGATCATCGGTAACGAGCTCCCGAATGAGGGTCTTGCCGGTCTTATCATAGAGTCCGAAACGGGCGTCAGCCAGTGGAGCACCTGAACCTGCATCCTTTTTAATGATCGTCAGGTCTCCTTTGCCCGTCTGGGCACCGCCGCCAGCTCCCGAGAAGCTGACATTGACGATTTTATTTTCGTCCTTGCTGACGCTTCCCGAGGATTGGCCAGCAAATTTGGCGCTGTTGGTGATCGTTTCGCCACTATCGGCATTGATGAACGACTTGTACTTCAGAATGTACGCTTCCTGAATCGTGTTCTTGAAGGTCAGGGTAAAGGCATTATCCTGGACGTCAAGCGTATATGTATCAGGGTCCACGAGCGCCTTTTGTGTCAAGTTTCCATTCTTGTCCACTGCCGTACTGTACAGCTCAAACGAAGACGGAATCAGAATCTGGTTCGTGGATAGTGTATCCGTCAGCACTGCATTCTCCACGATGGACTGGCTGCGGTTCACATTGAGGGTCCAGTAGGCAAAATCCTGATCCGCAGCGGCTCCCTGTACGCCCGTTTTGTTGATGTATTCGCCGCCGTACTTCGGATTCACATTGGTAGACTGTACAAAGAGCTTGGTATCCGGCAGTGCGCGGTCGTACATTTCGGCGGCATTGCTGTAGTTTGCTGCCACCGGATGGTCTTTCAGGCTCGTTTTGTACGTGATCCGGTAGGCGCCGTCGATCGGTTTTTTGAACACTAGCTCAAAACCATGTTTGTCATTGTCCGACAGCGTCTCTAACGTGTAATCCGCGTTCAGTACAAGCGGGGTTCCCACTGGTTTAACGCCATTCGCACCACCTGTGAGCTCCAGTGGTTGAACGACCAGGGAGTCTGCCAAGAACGTCTGCTCTCCCGAATAGAAATCCCTGACGACGGCCTCGTTCACGTGATACAGGTTGTAGTTCACGTTTAAGGCCCAGGTGATTTCCTTGGTCGTCGCGTCATAGCTTCCGGTTTTGCTGCCGTTGTTTTTGGTGAAGTCGTCGGCCGGAGCGCTTACGGTTTTGCTGATGGCTGGCTGCTGTACGCCGCCTTCCTTCCAGTCGACTTGGGCAGTGTTCGAATATTCATTCATTTGGCCTGCGGTCGGATCGAAGCTCGTTTGGTACGTGATCACATAGCTCGAATCGATATCCTTTAGGAACGTGATCTTGAACCCGGTATCATAATCCGGATTAGGCTCAACCGTGTAATCATCCTTGCTCATTCCGTCAATTCCAACAGTCTCCGGAATCAGCTCCATGTGCTGGCCTGCGAAGTTATCCGTAATGACAACATCCGTCATATTCTTCTTGTCATCGTTCAGGCTAAGCTTCCAGTCGATGGTCTTGTCGCTGTAGTTCGTGCCTGTGTACGTTTTCCAGAAAATGACCTGCTTAATTGGTTGTCCAACCGTAACTTCCGGTACACCCGGCATGCTTACCGTATTTTGGACATCTCCATTTTCATACACGCGTCCGGATGCCTTCGTCTGGTATCGAATTTCATAGGCAGCGTTGACATCATGCGTGAACTGGAGATTGAAGCCCGTTTCCGATTTTGTCACGGTGTAATCGGTGCCCTTAGTAAGAGCCGTTCCGTTTTTTTGCGAAGCGGTACCATTATCATCAATCGTCATCTCGTACACTTCGAACGAATCGCCCACTAGTTCCTGGGTAGTCGTATCGAACTTATCGTTGATCCAGGCCTTGTCCTGCGTCAAACTCTGCTCATTGTAGTTATACTGGATCGCCCAAGAGATAGTTTGACTATTTGCGTCATAGCCTGTGGACTTTTTACCGAGCGGCTTGCTGTACTTTGTGTCCACCTTAGCCGACTTCGTCAGAGGCTGCGGCAGCCCGCCACCGTTGACTTCCACATTGTTGGTGTACGCTGTGTCCGTCGTTTTCGTGATTTTTGTCTTGTAATGGACCCGATACGCGCTGTCCGAGCTTCCATTAAACTTTAGCTCAAACCCGCTCAGGGAGTCGTTCATCTTCTCATAACCTGTAAACGGATCCTGAGCTTCCACCACCGATCCGTCCAGCTGAACCTGCAGCTTATGCACTTCAATGGAATCCGGGATCAGCTCCAAACCTTCCGGCAGCGTATCCTTGAATTGCGCATCCGTCAGCATACGCTCACCCTTGTTGAAATCAACCGTCCAGGTAATTTCACTCGGGTTCATCGCTTTGTTCGGCGTTCCGGACTTGTCGATTTCGCTGCCTGTAGGGTTGTTAAAATGGATGGGGATGACGATGGGATCATCAGGATAATCAAAAACGATGTCCTGCTTGGTCCCGCCGGAAAACTTGCTTCCGTCGAAGTTTCTCCATACGTAAAAATCCCCGGACCATTCGAGGTTATCCTCGATTTCCTTGCTGAACGTAAAGGTGACCTGACCGTCGGTCGAAATATGATAGGTACCTACGTCGCCAGTGAGGGGGCCGTCCAATTCCCGGTCCGGCTTGAATTTGTCTGGGAGATCGAAGGTAAACGTAGCCCCTTCGTGGTAACCGTGGTCTGCGGGAAGCGTCCAATACACGTCCACTTGAACCCTGGCTCCCATATCGACTCGGATGTCCTGAAGCTTGTTGCCCTCTTCGTCCTTCATCTGCACATCGGTAATGATGTTCTTCGTAATCACCTCACCCTGCGCCGGGTCTGCATCCGCCTGTACAGCTCCTTCAGGGGCAGCAGTCTCGTCCGGGGCAGCTGGCGTTTCGGTGGATGGGTCGGGTTCAGCCGGTACTGCGGGTGGCTCCTCCCCAGGGGCCGCTGGAGCATCCCCAACCGGCATATCCGTTCCCTGATTGCCCGGGGTCACGGTTCCGTCACCGGAAGCCGGTGCGTCCCCGCCGGGCTCACTTGAAGCATCCGAAGCGGCTGTATCCGACTCCGTCACCACCACCGCTCCGGTTGTACCTCCGGTGGCGTCCGTTTCAGCACGCACCAGACCGGAAGGAACCAGCAGGTTAATCAGCAGAAATACTGCCATTAACACATAGGGCACCTTCCCAAATGTTTTCCTCATCCTTCAGATTTCACCTCTCACTCTCTATATCGAAATGTATCTGCTGGCAAAAAATGATGCGTTTTGCCCGTGTTTGTCGAACCAGCAAACAAAATCACTATAAAGGGTCCCTCTGAATAAGTTCTGAATCTCACTTTCGGGATTTGGAGGGCCTAGTGAAGGTACGGAAACTTCATGTACACGATGGCGTCGGCACTCTGAATCATAAAAAACGCCCCGCCTCCACATGGAGGCAGGAGCGTTTATGAAGACTTCATCTTGCCTTTGATGATCAACCGGTGCGTTGGATTCACGAGCGGATCGCAGGTCACCAGGGTGATTTCCCTGTCCCGGCCGTTTGCCTCAAGTACCCATACCTCTTCCGGCTTGACGACAAGCTTGTCTGTCACCGTATATTCAAATATCTCTAAACCGGTGTCTACACGGATGGTATCCCCCGGTTGGAGCTCGTCCAGCCGGTTGAAGTTGCGGCCGTATGTCCGGCTGCGGTGGCCTGCAACAGCATAATTGCCGATCTGGCCGGCTATGCCGGTATGCTCGATGCTGGCAAGGCTGGTTTTCATATTCTTTTTGGTGGCGCCGTGCAGGATGGGCAGCTTTAAGTCGATTTTCTCGATGACAAGCATGCCCTCCACCTTCCCGTCCTGAGGATTGGTAGAAGCTGCAGCCGAGATTCCCTTCGGTTCATTGTCTGCTTTGTCGTAATCTGTGGCACCGCCAGCAGCACCGGCCGAAAGTTCCTCCTCGGACACGCCGATGTTCTGAAAACTGTGCTCCCATCCGCGTGCCAGCTTCTGCTGCGCTGCGTTTTCCCTCCATTCGGCCAGTTTTGGATAACACAGCAGGATTACGCCAGCCGCAATCATGATGCCTGCCCATAGTTTGATCTTAATTGGTGGTCACCCGCTTTTCTTCCCGGATTTCTCTTCCCAGACCATCCCTGCAAATAAGACGCGTTTCGGTTCTGGTGTAAGCGTGCAGCTCTCCCAGTGGTCCATTTTCACAAGCCCCCGCCGAACGAGCGCAAAAACGGTATTGGTCGTACAATACCACCCCGGCTTCGATAGGTTCCGGGAGTCGTCCGGCTCCCTCTCATAAGTCCAATACCCGCCATGCTTCCAGCGTTGCAGCCGCCCGCCATGTTGTTGCGCCATGCTTAGCGCTTCCATTTGTTTGTCGGATAGTTTCATATGATCACCACATAACCTTTATTTGTCTTCTCGCCGCAGAGACGGCGGATCAGGCATTAATATACTGATACCCAACATACCCCGATTAAACCATAACGGACTGGATAAATTCTGAATATGGATAAAAAACAGACCTTTAACACACTTAGGCTTTTCTAAAAAACAAACGGATGCTTATTCCAGCACCCGTTTTCTTCTTCATTCCCATGCTATATTCAGATAAAGTTCATTTCTACTTTGTATAATACAAACATATACTTCATATCGTGGAACCCGAGATTTGGGACCGATATGTCAGAGATAAGATATTTGAGGAGGATCCATGGAAGTTACGCGCATTCTCAAGGAAACGTTGCTCAAATATAGTACAATGTCGAACGCAGAAATCAAGGAGATTCTCATAAAAGAACAAGTATTATACAAGACCGTGGACATCGCTTCCAAAAAACAAGAGCCCGTAAATCATTTCCCTTAACAGCGGAGATTCACGTTTAATCTCTCTCATTATTGGACGTCTGCTTCTTCCTTCTCATGCACGCGTTCCTTCTCCCACGCCTCGAACCAGGCTGAGATCTCTTTACTGGGAGCCATATCGTAGTCTTCCAAGAAAACCGATGTCATCTGCTGGTACAGCCGGCGGACTCCGACCCGTTGGTTGAGGGAGGCATACAGCTTCATTAATCCTTCGTACCCCTCTTCCCTGTAAGGCATTTTTCGGATCATTTCCTGATACAATCCGATCGCTTCCGCATGCTGTTCGAGGCCAGCACAGCATTCGGCGATTCTCTTCGCATGGTCAAACCAGAGCAGCCGGGTCCGCTCTTGTTCGGGCTCTGCCCACCCGTACCCGTGTTCATCCAGAAAATCACCAGGGTACTTATCCATGATGGCGATATGCTCCGGAAGGCTTTCAGGCGCCACTGGCGGGGCGCCGCGCAGATCTTTTTCCCATTCCTCGATATCCAGTGTCACATTGCCGAATTCAAGCCGGTACCCTTCATCCTGAAACTTGATATGTAGATCCATGCCGCTCGTCTTAATCGTTTTCCTAATTTGATAGATGGCCGTGTGAAGCTGTGTTGTCGCTCTCTTCAGGTTAAAATCCGGCCATAACAGGTCGATCAGGGTTTGCTTGCTTACGGTTTTATTCCGGTAATAGATCAGGTATGCAAACAACTCCGGTGCTTTCAGGGTTCTCCAGGAAAAAGAATGGGGCTTGCCGTCGGCGGATCGAAAGTGCAGGTTTTTCAGACAGCAAAGCATCATATGGTTTACGGATCGTCCCTCTTCCGTAGGGGCACCTTCCGGCGGTGAGGAAGCCACCCGTTTCATCGTGACAGCCAGTCTATCGGGATGAATCGGTTTTAGTAAATAGTCCAGCGCGTTAATCTCAAAAGCTTTTATAGCAAACTCCTGATAGGCCGTTACAAACACAACCTCCAGACCAGGATACATGGCGAGCAAGCGGTCAGCCAGCTCAAAACCCGTCATTTCCGGCATATCGATATCCAGAAAGGCAAGGTCCGGGGCGTCCTCTGCCGCTGCATCCAGCGCTTGAAGAGGGCTTTGGAAGGCTCGGACAGTCAGCGGCTCCAGATTTACGCCTTCCAGCGACTGCAGGAGCCGTTCCATTTTCTTCAAAGCAAGATATTCGTCATCAACAAGAATAATCTTCAAGGTCTATGCGTTCTCCTTTCAGGCCATTTCGAACATGCCGTCTTCCAATGATGCGATTTTGTGCTGGAGTCAGATCATGTACGACAATACCGCAAGCAGCCCCGCAAAAAAGCTTCATCACAGAGCTGCTCCACGATTACCCAATTCGAGAGTATCATTAATTCGGCATCGATTCAATTCGTTTAGTAAATTAGTGAATTTAAGTACGGAGGACAAACAACCTTTAACTGTAGAACGCGATATTGATCAATTTTATAATTAAAGCAATGACGACAAGAAATGACGAGGTATACGCGAGTTGGTTCAGTTTTTGATCTTCTGCGGACTGCCGGCGCCTCTTTTTCGGACGAAGCTTTCTTTTGGCGTCATTTCTTTTGGTGTCATTTCTTTTGGTGTCATTCCTTTTGGTGAGTCTCCTTGTGGTGAGGTTCCTTTTGGACATATTGGAAATCCTCCATTATCTGAGGTGTCACGCTGTAAAGGCTGTGCCGGCGGTCTTCACGCTCAGCACCTTATTCTACTTATATGTAGATGAAAGGACAATGGGAACTATCCGTGTCCTCTCATGATCATTTTTCTCGTTACCCGCAGGTTTGAACGCAAAAAAGCAGGGCTTCCAATGAGCTTCGCCTGCTTCGATGGGCCGGTGCAAGTCAGGATCCCTGCTTCTCTATAAACTCCGCCAGCCGGCGGTAGATTCCGACGATCTCCTCCATCGGCATCCGCACGAGCCCGCTTGAGCTGGGGGCCACAAACTCATGGATTTCCGGGATGACGGGGTCCGGCTGAAATCCCCAATCCACTTTGGAGCGCCGGCTGTATTCCGTGTACACGCCTTTGCCGACAAAACAGGCGATCCGCGGCAGGTACTGCCGCAGTTTTCCCCGGAGAATCTCCCTTCCCTCCGCGTACTCCTGCCGCTCGATATCGTCCACGCCCCGGGTTGGTCTTGCCACAATATTCGTGAAACCGTAGCCGAGCTTCAGAAGGTCCTGGTCCTCCGAAGCATCGTACAGTCTCGGCGTCAGCCCTGAACGGTGCAAAATACGGTAAAAATTGTTCCGCGGGTTAGCGTAATGGTGCCCGGTTTCTCCGGACTGCAGGCTGGGATTAAAGCCGATAAACAGGATGGACAAGCCATCATCGAGATGATCTGGTACCTCGGGCATCCTCATCCCCTCCTTTATTTCCGGTTAATACAATTTATCCGATGTCGCTTTGGCCGTGATCTCCCGGTACTTCAGCGCTTCATCCTTCATTCGCAAAGATACGGCGACGTTCAGCATGTCGATGACGGCCAGCTGGGACATTTTCGCCGACAAAGAGCTTCCCTGAAGCGGATTCTCCCGGCCTACCATAATCAGCACGATGTCCGCTACCTTCGTAATCGGGGAACGGGCGTTGCTCGTAATCGCAATAATGCGGGCACCCGCCTTTTTTGCCAAATTCAAATTGTCGATCGTATCCTTGGTGCTGCCCGAGATGGACAAGCCTACGGCTACGTCGCTGCTCGTCATAAGCGAAGCGCCCATCGCCTGAAAATGGGTATCCGCAACCGCCGTACTCCGCTTGCCGATCCGGGCAAAGCTGTGGGCCCCCTGCATCGCCGTCAGGCCCGAAGACCCCACGCCAAAAAAGTGGATGGACGATGCGCTTAACAGGCACTCAATCGCCTTGCTCAGCTGCTCCCCATTGATCAGCTCGCGCGTCTGGTCGAGGGTCTGGATGTGCGTACCGATAATTTTCTGGCTGAGCGTGACCGCGTCGTCATCCTCGGAAATCTCTTTATGAATATGGTCCGTTGGCTTCACCAGATCCTGCGCCAAAGACAGCTTGAAGTCCTGAAAGCCTTGAAACTTCAGCTTGCGGCAGAAGCGGAGCACTGTCGTTTCCCCGACATCCGCCTTCTCGGCGAGCTCTGTCACCGATTCGTAGATAATATCCTGGGCATGCTCCAAAATGTACTGGGCCACCTTCTGCTCGGTTTTCGTCAGTCCGTTCAGATGGCTGCGGATGCTCAGCAGGGTCTTTCCCATTTCCTGCACCATGGACACTTGTATCTTCCCCTTCCTCTTTTAAGCCGGTTCGCGGTTATTAACCTGCATGCATTTTAGGAGATAAATTCCCAAATCATAAATAATGGAGGTTAATTTCTCCAACAACAATACAATTTTATTGTATAGGCAAAAAAAGAGGATTGCAAGCCGAGGGGATGACGGAAGGGGCATGCACTAAAGGGCACCTTCATTCAGCGCATGGACCAGTACACTAACGGAATATCCTTGATCCCACAGCCACGGCACCAGGCGGCTCCCAACGCGGCCGGTTGCTCCCGTTATCAAAATTTTCATGTCATGACTCCTTTGCGTCGATATAATATAGATACATCTATCGGATTAAAAAGGGTTACCATCCCTTAACCAAGCAGCATATTCGGCAATCGCCAGGTCCAGGGAATACCTGGGCTGCCATCCAAGCTCCTTATATATCCGGGAAATGTCCATGGCAGGATACTGCGGTCCGTCTCCCTTCCCGGGGCGCAGCTCCAGTCTCGTGTCCGGTACGACCCGCAGAATGGCTTCGACCATCTGTTTATGGGTCGTTACCTGCCCGGTTCCGATGTTGTAGACGGAATGGGCCAGAGACGGGGCCGTCTGCAGCCGGGCCAATGCCTCAGCCGTGTCCGTGACATAGGCCACGTCCATGCCTTCTTCTTCGTAGGGGAGCAGTCCTCCCCGCAAATAAGACGACAGTGGTAAGCCATTAACGGCCGCGTGGACGGCCTGGGCCGGGAGGAAGTACAGTCCGCGGGCCAGCGGGCCGAAGGCGGAAAAGCGAGCGCTGACCACCTCTAGTCCGGCTTGCCGGGAATAAAAATCGCCTATCGTCTCCGTCACTTTCTTGTAAGCTGTCATCGGATAGGGAGCCTGTACCGGCAAAGCGTCGTCCTCCCGCCACAGCGGCATCTCCACTCCCGCGTAGACCGCGATGGAACTGGCAAGGACGACACGCCTCACCTCTAACCGGCTGCCGCACTCCAGAACATGGAGCAGGCTTTGCACGGTTTGCTGCGTCCCCTCTGCGGGCGGCACGTTCATACGGGGAGACGCCAGATGCATAAGCCCGGTGACCGCGTGCTTTTTTCCTGCTCCCAGCAGGGATTCTGCTTGAAGCACCTCCACCGTTTCGATAAACAGCCTTTTGTTCAAATAAGGGACAAGAAAAGACGGCAGACGATCCTCCCGATAACGGGTAATGATAACGTCTTCGCCGAGATCAAGGAGGGAGCGGGCCGCATGGAGGCCGATAAACCCCATCCCTCCGGTAATCATGATCATATGCTTGATTCCTCCTTACAGTCGTAACGCCGCCGGGCCCTATCCCGGATCGATACATCCAGCTAGGCATCCGGAAGGCCGTTCTCCAACATTATGAATCATTCAAAAAAGCACTGCCCTCCTGTGCGTAACGTACCATTGGCAGTGTCAGGATAAGGAGGTTTTGCTGCATGAATGAAGCATCGGCCGGATTCACATTGGGCGCGTTTTTGCGCGCACGCCGGGAGCAGCTGCATCCATCGGAAGTGGGCCTGCCCTCGCTGGGCAGACGCCGGACCCCGGGACTCCGCCGCGAAGAAGTGGCTCAGCTCGCGCATATCGGTATATCATGGTATACCGCTCTCGAGCAGGGCAGGCAGACAAATCCCTCCGTCCAGGTGCTGGACAGCCTGGCCCGGGCATTAAATCTGAATGAATATGAGCGGCAGTATATGCATCGACTTGTCAAAGCGCAGGATTCCGCGGGAACGAAGGAAGCACTGCTCCTGCCTGCCGGGCTGGAGAGAACGGTCCGGTCTCTAGACCCGAATCCGGCGCTGGTCATAGACCGAAAATGGGATCTGCTCGTATGGAACCGCGCCGCCGAGCTCGTATTCGATCTGCCCGTGTTCACGGACCATACCGCCAGGCCAAACTGGCTGATACGGTTCCTGACTGAATCCACCCGGCGCATGAACGAAGCGGAGCGGGACGAGAAGGTGCAGGTCATGATTGCAAGGTTCCGGGCGGATTGTGCCCGCTACCCGGGAGATCCCGATGTGCAGGCGCTTATTCAGGAGCTGCTGGAAACGAGTGAACCGTTCCGGTTCTACTGGGGCCGCCAGGACATCAGCCAGGCATCGGATTGCTATAAACGGTGGGAGGTTGCCGGGATCGGCCTCCTGGAATTCGAGTATATCAACCTCCAGCCTTCGGGGAGTCCGGATTTGCAGCTGATGGTGTATACGGCAAGTCCGGCCGCTTATGAGCGGCTGGGGGAGATGGTGCGGGGAAGAAGCAAATGAATATGGGGTATAAAAGAGCACCCAAATGAGTTTGGGTGCTCTTCAAGTTATGGATTAGATGGTAATGGCTGTGCTGGCCAGTTGACCTGGTACTTGAGTAGATCAGAGTAACTGTTGCTGCCTTGCTTCATAACTAAGTAGAGGTAGTAAGGCGATTCAGCAGGTGGTATGGAGAATATTTCAAATGACCCCATCCCCGAGCTGGCTTTTCTTGCATCGGATAAGGGCTTTTTCTGAACGGCATTAAGGATGACCTCATCCATACTGAGTTTTTCCGACGAATCCAGCGTAAAGAAAAGCTCGGCTTCTTCAAGTGGGTTGGGAGCATCGTACATAACATACCCTGATAAAGCCCCTTTATTATCTGCGCCTTCCGGTATGATAATTGGCGGAGGGTTCACCAAACTAATTTTAAACCTCGTCTCCATCTCCTGCTTCTTCACTTGAGATAAAAGACCCTCTGTATTCTCCGCCGCAACAAATACTTTGTACTTGGTCTTAGGGGAAAGATTACTCAGCAAAATGGTTGTTTTCGTGCTCTCCGAGGTTGATGTCACATCCACATTTCCGCTGATCGATGCAGGATGGGCTGCCTTATAGTTCTTTACCTCCTCAGCCGTCAGCTCAGCAGGCGCATCCACCGACGGAATGACCACATAGTAGAGCTTTTTGGCATTCTTCGTAATCGGCTGAACCTTTACTGATTCGGAAGTCAAATCCGCAAGCCCAATCTCCTCCACTACCGCTGCGGGGTTCTCCACTACTGGCGGTTCAGGGTCGGGCGAAGGCGTGCTGGCCGGAGGTGAATATACCGGGGCAGGCTCTACGACAGGCTTTGGCTTCAGCGTAAGCGTGGATTGAAACGTTTCTCCTGTGCTAGCGGCGCTTAGCGTTGCCTTCACCTGAATTTCTGACGAAGTATCTGCGACGAGCCGGGCATAGGTTTGAGCTGAATCACTTGAAGATACCGATATGCCGCTAAATTTCAATTGACTCTTTTCCGAAGTCACGCTGATATACTTTGTTAAAGTTTCCAGGTCACGAATTGGAGTCCCATACTGATTGTATGCCGTAAAGTTCCAATACGCTTGCTCGCTGCTCATGATCGAGTCGGTTGCTTTGCCCGAGGCGTCCGTGATCCCTTTCGATTCCAGCTTTCCTACGATTGCCGTATCTCCGATGGTAAAGATGCGGGTCTGTGCGACACCTCCATTCGGTTCAATGACGGAAACGGTAAACCGGTCACCTCTTCTCATGGCTGAGTTGTTCATGTGGACCAGTACGGTGGGTTCCCCTTTGACCGTCGTTAAATCTTCGGAAGAAGAAATGTCAAAGTCGTCGGCGGTCAGATCCATAGTTTCCCCAAATTGGTTTAACGGAGCAAAATGAACAGGAATCTCTTTGGCCCAGGCGACCGTATCGCTGGGATCGGTAAATTTGATGCTGGCGAGCCTTTCCGCATGGGTAGATGTAGAACCCTGCGTATACTTCTCATCGATCGGCCCAGTTCCGGTCAATGTGATGTCATATGAGTCCTCTTCCAGCTTGCGGTCCAAGATGAGGGTCGCTTTTGTCCCGCTCCATTCCACCGCCTTAACGGTTACTTCGCCATACTTTTTACTGACGACTTTAAAGGACAGCTCTTCATTCGTTCTGTAACGGCTGAGATTTACCTGAAGGCGGCTCGCCCCCGTCTGCTCGACGCTGTAGACTCGAAACGGTTGAGTATTGCCATAGTGATATGTTCCGCTATTGGACAAACCGTCAATCAAGTCATCGCGGGTTGCAGAACCGTTAAAGTCGTTTGCAGATCCATCCAGCAATTTAAGCTGAAGCGCCAAGGCTACATATCCTTTTGCCCAATCCGATACCGTATCACTCGAAACACCAGGCGTTGATTTTGCCTCCGCTTCTTTCCCCAGTCCCCGAATAAGAAAAGCGGCCAGCTGCTCCTTCGTTACCATCCCTGCCGGATTATACGTGCCGTCGGCGTTCCCCGTGGTAATCCCCGCCTGCTTGAGGGCTTCGATGTAAGGCAGCGCATATCCGTTGCCGGGATCATCGGCCACAACGTCATTAAATGATGATTTCGTCAAGCTGTCATCGACCTTGAGATTCAAAATCAGCGCCAGCACCTTGGCGAACTGGGCCCTTGTAAGCGTGTCGTTAAGTCCAAAACGATCCTCGGAGACCCCCTGAAAAACGCCTGCCTGGATCAAGGTTTCCAGTTTTGCTTTGGTCGCGATGTCCACTCCCTGCAGATCGGTGAAATCATCGACGGTTTTGGCCAGTGCGCCTGTCGGCAGAGCGGCAGCCATAAACACGCCAAGTGCCGTCACTACGGTTAAAGCTTTGCGTACCATGTTCGTTCCCCCAATTTTAATTAAAACGGTCATTTGAAAAATCAATTTTAATCGTTCGCGATACCCGCGCCAAATTCCTTCCATCCCACCCTCCTTACCATAAATATTCCGCAGAGCACGTGATACAACCACAAGAAAAGGGCCTCCGGCTGTCCCGAAAGGCCCTCTTACGGTTTGTCTCCGTCACTCCCAAGCTCCCCGCTCACCACTGTATAGGGCTCCTAAACTCAAACCTTTAGTCCTCCCCTGCTTCCGGCAGCTCCGCCTCCGGCTCGTGCTTAATGACCTCGATTTCCCGGATCATCGGTCCTTCCATGCGCCGAATGGCAAATTCGCAGTCGTCCTGCCGGATGACGTCCCCTTCGGCAAGATCGAACTTTTGCGACAGCAGCCAGCCGCCGATCGTATACACTTCATCCCCCGCCGGGATATTGGTCCCCAGCTTTTTGTTCACATCATGGATGAGCGCTTGCGGCTGAAAGCGGTAGCGGTTGCCCTCCAGCTTCGTGATCAGCAGAGATCCCGCTGGCTGCGGGCCGCCGGAACCCGAAGGAATATCTCCCACAATCTCCTCCAGGATATCCTCCAGAGTGACCAGACCCGACGTTCCCCCGTACTCGTCCATCAGCACCGCCATATTGATGCCCGCCTTCTGCATCTGAGCCAGCAAATCTCTCGCCTGAACGGTTTCTATCACCTGCAGAACCGGACGGATAAAAGGCGTAATCTTCTCGTCTTCGCCGGTTACGCGCCGGACGACTTGATGCAGCATTTCCTTGACGTGGATAATCCCGGTTACGCGGTCCTTATCGCCATCCACTGCAACCGGCAGATAATTGAACGTTTTGCTCTCGATGACACCCAGGACATCCCGTACCGTAGCATCGTGGGAGACGTAACGGATAGAAGTCCGCGGCACCATGATTTCCCGTGCGTCCCGTTCGTCGAAATCAAAGACGTTGTTGAGGTAGCGGTACTCGGTCGGCGTAATTTCGCCGCTGCGATACCCTTCGGTGAGCGCAAAACGAAGCTCTGCTTCGCTTAACGCAGCGTCTTCCTCCGATATGGGCTTAACCCCGAAGATGCCGGTAATGAAGCGCGAGGAACGGCTCAGAATCCAGTTGAAGGGATACGTGATTTTGTAAAAAATAATCAGCGGACGGGCGAAAAACAATGCCATCGGTTCAGCGATCTGGATCGCAAAGCTTTTCGGCACGAGTTCCCCGATCACAACCTCAAAGTAGGTCAGGATCAAAAAGGCGATAATGAACGACACGATGCTCTCCACCGACTCGGGTGTATGCATGAGTTCAAACAGCGGATGGATCATTCGCTCCACGGTGGATTCCCCCAGCCAGCCGAGAGCCATCGAGGTCAGCGTCGTTCCGAGCTGGCAGGCGGACAGAAACTCGTCCAGGCGGGATATGATATGTTTGACCGCGCGGGCATTTTTATTGCCTTCGGTCACCAATTGGTTAATGCGGGACACTCTGACCCGGATCACCGAATATTCGGAGGCAACGAAGAACGCGGTTAATGCGATGAGCAGAATAACGAATATGATTTTCACAATTTCCACAGCATTTCCTTACCCTGCGCCTTGGGCGGGCGGTGAGCGGCCAGGATAAGGAGCACCTCCTTTATGTTCGACGGATGAATAATCTCTTGGAATGTATATACCCAATTTTGAGGAGGAACACATGGGCTTAGGATGGATGATGCGGGGATGAATATACCCGGACTTCGACTTTTGGAGCGTGGGAACAGGCCGTTACTTCGACTTTTGGAGCGTGGGAACAGGCTGTGACTTCGACTTTTGGCGCGTGGAACAGGCCGTAACTTCAACTTTTGGAGCGTGGGAGGAACGGGCATTGGGCTTCAGCCGCTGTTGAATTCGTGTTGTTTGGGATTTTATTAGGTGGTCACAACACGAATTCAAAGGCGGCACGTAAACTTTACGCCTCAATCCCCTTTTCCTCCGGGTGCAACTGTTCAGGGAAACAAACATAAAGAAAAAAGGACTATCAGCGTGCTTAGAAGAAGCCCGCCCCCGTTTTATCGAAAGTTTCTTTTACATGAGGAAGCCTTTATCTCTGTGCTCATACTTCTTCAACCAATAAAAATCCCGACAATTCGTAGAATCGTCGGGATCCCCTACACCGTAAATTTTCTCCGGCACATTTGACACAAACGTCCTTTGAACCACGAATCCTCGCTAAAGCCCTAAATACCTCCCGGTGATCGAGGCGCTGCAATCGATGCTATCTTTCGGTATGCCTTCAAATATCACCTGGCCGCCTTCTTCTCCAGCCCCAGGGCCGAGGTCGATCATCCAGTCAGCCTGACGGATCACCTGCAAATTGTGCTCGATCACGATCAAGGTACTGCCACGTTCCACGAGGCGGTTCATAAGGCCGATCAGGAGCTCGACGTCAGACATATGCAGTCCGGTGGTCGGCTCGTCCAGGACATACAGGGTCCCTTCCCCCTCCAGCTCCGCGGCCAGCTTGGCCCGCTGCAATTCGCCCCCTGATAACGTACTCAGAGGTTGTCCTAAGGTCAAATAACCGAGGCCTACTTCCTTTAATCGTTTGAGCGGCGTTTCAATTTCTTTTTCATGAAACATGTTAAGCGCATCCTCCACGGTCATGGCCAGAACGTCGCTGATGCTTTTCCCGCGAAACCGATAGGACAGGACCTGTTCTGTATAACGCTTTCCTTCGCATGCTTCGCAGATGCTGGAGACCGTATCCATAAAGGCGAGATCGGTAGATATGATCCCCAAGCCCTTACAGTGGGGACAAGCCCCTTCGGAGTTGAAGCTGAACAGCGAAGCGTTCACGCGGTTTTCTTTGGCGAACAAAGTTCTGATCGTGTCGAAGATGTCCGTATAGGTGGCCAAATTGGACCGGTTGGAGGCGTGAATCGCGCCTTGGTCAATGAAAATCGCCTCGGGGTAGTACCTCGGAAGAACCTGACGGATCAGCGTGCTTTTTCCGGATCCCGCTACTCCGGTAACAACGGTCATCACGCCGGCCGGAATTCGAACGCTAATATCTTTGAGATTATTCGTAGTCGCATGCTCGATGGCGAGCCAACCGCCAGGCTTTCTGACCTCCCTTTTGAAGTCGAGGTGACGGTTTAAGTACCCGGCAGTTAATGTCGGGGATGACAACAGCTCATGAAAGCTCCCCTGAAATACGACCTCTCCACCGTGGGTTCCGGCGCGCGGCCCCATTTCAACAATATAGTCGGCAATCTGGATCACATCCGGATCATGCTCAACAATCAGAACGGTGTTGCCTTTATCCCGCAGCTGCTTAAGCAATCGGTTGATTGTGTTGACATCATGCGGATGGAGACCAATGCTGGGCTCGTCAAAAATATACAGCAAATCGGATAAGCTGCTGCCGAGCTGACGCACCATCTTGATCCGCTGCGATTCACCGCCCGACAGGCTGGGCGTTTCGCGATTCATGCTTAAATAGCCAAGGCCTACCGCCAGCAAATTGCCAAGGCGCTTGACAATTTCGTCCGTCACCGTCTGTACTTCAGGCTCGCGGATGGAACGTATAAACCTGATAAGCTCGCTAACCTGCATACCCGCACAATCGGCAATGCTTTTTCCGTCAATTTTACAGGACAACACGCGTGGGTTCAGGCGGCCGCCGCAGCATGCAGCGCACAGCTTCTCGCTCACGATGCGGTCGATCGCCTCCTGATATCTTTTAGCATCTCTCGAATCTTTATAGAGATAAGTACGTTTAATGCGCGGAATAACCCCTTCATAGAGAGACGTCGGCGGCCATCCCTCCGTTGGATTTGGCGGCTTGAACCCGCTTTTATGGAGCAGCGTATCCATCTCCTCATCCGTATAATCCTTCAGCTTTTTGTCGTTATCGAACAGGCCGGTGCAGACATATCTTTTCCACCTGACGTCGCCGGGCATGAAGGTCGGAAACAGAATAGCCCCCTCGTTAAGCGATTTTTCCCTATCGATCAACCGGTCGACGTTGATGTCTTTCACTTTCCCCAAGCCTTCGCAGTCCGGGCACATGCCCTGAGGGTTGTTGAAGGAAAACACGTCGGAATATCCAACGAAAGGAGTACCGATCCGGGAAAATAACAGCCTCAGCAGCGCATAAATATCCGTGACCGTGCCGACGGTAGATCTCGCATTTCCGCCGATCCTTTTTTGATTCATGACGATCACCGCCGGCAAATGCTCAATGGCATCCACCTCCGGTTGCCCATAATGAGGGAGCCGGTTGCGGATGAAGCTGGAGTACGATTCGTTGAATTGCCGCTGCGACTCCGCTGCGATCGTATCGAATACAAGCGCCGATTTGCCGGAGCCGGATACGCCTACAAATACCGTAATCTGCTTTTTGGGGATCGTCACATGAACTCCCTTCAGATTTTTTTCTCTTCCGCCGACGACGCGAATGTCATCTTCTTTGATCATGTGAATTCCTCCTCTTGCGATTTGTATAAAATAGGATATGCTAAAACCATGCCAGAAACTGTCATGGTTAAGTGAAGAGGAGGAGCTTTTGTGAGCAAAGCCAAATTACTATTTGATTTAATCCTGTACGTGAATGCCAAACGCAGTTTTACTGCACAGGATGTCGCGAATGAATTTGGCATTTCTGTCCGAACGGCGCACCGCTATCTTACGGATATTGCCGATATGGGCGTCCCGCTTTATACGGAACCAGGAAGAAGCGGTGGTTACCGGGTACTCCCCAACCGGACACTGCCGCCGATCATGTTTAATGAAGAAGAAGCATTTGCTATCTTTTTTGCTTTTCAGGCATTGAAGTACTATCAATCGCTTCCTTTTGATATTCATATCGATTCCGTCTCCCGCAAGCTGTACGCAAGCCTGCCTGACGATACGAAAAGAAAAATAGACGGCCTGGATTCGGTAATCACCTTTTGGAATCAGAAAAGGACCGTCCCGTCTCCATTTCTAAAGGAAATCATCGAGGCGGCCTCCGCGCACCGCTTGCTTAAAATCGAATATGTGTCGAAGCTGGAAAATACATTGAGGGAAGTGGCTCCGATCGGTATTTACGCCAGCGACGGCTTCTGGTACATGCCCGCGTTCGATCAGGTTCATGGCGAAATCCGGCTGTTTCGTACAGACCGGATCGTGTCCATGGAGCAAACGAAGCAGGCGTTTGAGCCACAGATGGAACTGCCGGACTGGCTCAACCTCAGCACGGCGGTGACGCCGGAGTCGCCCGTCCGTTTATATGTAGAGCTGACCCGTGAAGGCTTGAGACAGTGCCGCAGCCAGCCATGGCTGGAGCCTTATATCGTGGAGGTTAGCCCGGATGAAGGTTACATTGAAAGTGTCATTGATCAGCGCGAGATGGAATTCGTGACCGGCTACTTTTTTCAACTGGGTACGGCCGTTAAAGTCATCGAGCCGCCCGAGCTTGTAGACGGGATTCGTGAGCAGGCGCGGGAGATTCTCCGCCAGTATGCATGAGGCACGACCTTTGACCGGTATCTTTCATATCGGTTGTTCTGTGTCTCTAAATAAAAAGGACCTGCCAGCTCACAGCCGGCAGGGTTTTCGTCATTCTTTATTACCAACAAAATGCCTTCAGGATAATTACCAAAAGAATAAAGAGTACAAGGATAGCACCAACATTATTATGGCAACAGCCATAACCTATTCCTCTAACGTCGCTCATGAAAGTACCTCCTTCATATTGAAGATACTGATATCATATGGGTAAATTCTATATATGTTTAGGCTCTTGCATAATTCATTCATCTTTTTAAAGAAAAAGGCCCGCTCCGAAAGAGCGGGCTGATCTTATTAAGGAGGTTTTATGAGTCTCAGTATAATCTATGTTCTATTTAGGCAACTGGTTCTTAGTAAGGTATAACACACATCAAAAATTGACATCACGCCTTCCACGCGCAAAGCCGACTAGCTTCGCAGAAACATGTTTAACGCAAAAAAAGCCTGCACAGCAGTTTCACACGCTGTACAGGCATTCTTTTGGATTAGAACAGGCTGCGCTGAAAATCGGCGATCGCCTTATATTCCTCTTCCAGGTTGCGTGAAATTTTAATAAAGATCGGCAGCAGCTGATGGTAAATCTGTGCGTTCTCCTTCACCGGCGTATGCTGATGCGTTGATCCGACCATGCCGGAGACGACACTTAGCGAATCGACTTTGCCCATGGCGTACAAGCCGAGCACGACGGCGCCCAGGCAGGAGCTTTCGAAGCTCTCCGGCACGACAACTTCCTGATCGAAGATGTCGGCCATCATTTGGCGCCACAGCGGGGAACGGGAAAATCCGCCGGTGGCGTGGATTTTGGCCGGACGCCCGATGCGTTCCTCCATCGCCAGCAGTACGGTATATAAGTTGAAAATGACGCCTTCAAGGACGGCGCGAATCATATGCTCCTTGCGGTGGTGCATCGTCAGACCGAAGAACGATCCGCGGGCGTCGGGGTTCCAGAGCGGGGCGCGCTCCCCGGTCAAATAAGGGTGGAACAACAGCCCGTCGGATCCCGGATTCACCTGTTCCGCAATCCGTGTCAGCAGGTCGTACGAATCGATACCGAGACGCTTGGCAGTCTCGATCTCAGATGCGGCCATTTCATCATGTACCCATTGGAACAGCATGCCGCCATTGTTGACGGGACCGCCGATCACCCACAGCTTCTCCGTCAGGGCGTAGCAGAAAATGCGGCCCTTCGGATCGGTCGCCGGATGATCGACCACGGTGCGGATTGCTCCGCTGGTACCGATGGTGGCGGCAACGACACCAGGCTCGATCGCATTGACGCCCAGATTGGACAGCACGCCGTCGCTCGCGCCTACGATAAACGGCGTGGATGGATCGAGCCCCATCTCGGCGGCAAACGTCTTATCCAGCCCGTCCATGCGGTAGGTGGTCGGGACAAGCTCGGACAGCTGGCTTGGTGTAATACCGGCAACCTGCAGCGCCTCCTCATCCCAATCCAGCTTGTTCAGGTTCATAAGGCCCGTGCAGGAGGCTATCGAATGGTCGACGACGTACCGGTTGAACAGCTTGGCGAATACGTACTCCTTAATCGAGATAAACTTGGACGTCTTTTCGAAAATGTCCGGATTGTCATGACGCAGCCACATCAATTTGGTCAGCGGGGACATCGGATGGATCGGCGTACCTGTGCGCAGATAAATTTCATGTCCGTTCATATCGTTCTTCAATACTTCGGACCATTTCGCGCTGCGGTTATCCGCCCACGTAATGCAGTTCATCAGCGGCTTCCCGTCCTGGCCGACCGGAATGACGCTGTGCATGGCCGAGCTGAACGAGACGAACATCACCTGCTCCGGGCGGATTCCGCTAGTATCCATCACCTGCTTGACCGAATGGATCACGGCCGTAAATATCAGATCCGGATCCTGCTCGGCGATGGACGATGTCGGTGTCAGCAGCGGATAGCCTTCACTTCCCTTGGCCACAACCTTTCCGTTTTCTTCGAACAGAACGGCCTTGGTGCTCGTCGTTCCAATATCGATTCCGATCATCATATTACTGCTCATGTTTCAACCTTCTTTCTTCTTCACTAGACATATCCTTATACTACCAGACTGAGCACCAGGATGATAATCAATGCAACGATCGACAACAGCGTTTCCATGACGGTCCAGGATTTCAGCGTCTGCGGGACGGACATGTTAAAGAATTCCTTGACCATCCAGAAGCCGGCGTCGTTGACATGCGACAGGACGAGCGAGCCTGCTCCGGTCGCCAGCACGACGAGCTCGACATTGGCTGCCGGGCTCAAGGCAAGCACCGGTGCGACGATCCCCGCGGTCGTGGTCATGGCCACGGTGGCGGAACCGGTTGCAACACGGATGAGTGCGGCCACGAACCATGCAAACAAAATAATGTTGATGTGAGCCGAAGTTGCGATTTGGGCAATGGCGTCACCTACGCCGCTGTTAATGAGCACCTGCTTGAACGCCCCGCCGCCGCCGATGATCAGAATGATCGTGGCTGTCGGCGCCAGACATTCGCTCGTAAACTTGGATATTTGTTCTTTCGTAAATCCTCTGGCGAAGCCAAGGGAGAAGAAAGAAAACACGACCGAAATCAGAAGCGCAATAATTTCGTTACCGATAAATTCGCAGAACAGCGTAAAACCGCTCGAAGCATCCGGGTCAACGATCGAGGCGATCGAACCGATCAGCATCAGGATCACCGGCATCAGAATCGTCAGCAGCGTAATGCCGAAGCCCGGAAGCTTGCGCGTGCTGCTGCTGGAGAACTGCTCCGCCAGCTCAGCAGGCGGCTCGACCTGGATGCGTCTGCCGATCCATTTACCAAAGAGCGGTCCGGCCACGATCGCTGTCGGAATGCCAACAATCAGGGAGTACAGAATCGTTTTCCCCAAATTCGCCTGATAGGCATCAATCGCGATCATCGGGGCCGGGTGAGGCGGCACAAGTCCGTGTACGGTGGACAGACCGGCCAGAATCGGAATACCGATTTGCAGCAGTGACATTTTCGTTTTACGTGCGACGGTAAATATAATCGGGATCAGCAGAATGACGCCGACCTCAAAAAATACCGGAATCCCTACGATAAAGCCGACGATCATCATCGCCCAGTGAACGCGTTTCTCCCCGAACCGGTTCACGAGGGTTGTGGCGATCTGCTCGGCGCCGCCGGATTCGGCCATCATTTTGCCGAGCATCGTGCCGAGACCGATGACGATCGCGATCGTTCCCAGCGTGCCGCCAAGCCCCTTGGTCACGGAATCGATAATATCCATCGATTTCATGCCGGTCAGGAACCCGAGCAGCAGGGCGGACAACAGCAAGGTCACAAACGGATTCCACTTGAATTTGGCAATAAACACAATAAGAAATGCAATGGCGATCAGTGTCCACACAATGAGCGTCCAATTATGGCTCATACCGAATATACTGGACATGGGTTGTCCTCCTTTTGTTCGTACATGATGTTTTTCACATATGATACCCATTATTCCAAGCTTTGATTTCAAATACTTGCATACTTGTCGACAACATGAGGCGGAAGCTGCCCGCAAGCAGCCCCTTTTGGTTCATATTACGGAATGGAAAGGCCGACGAAGCGCTTTAAAAATCCGTCAGGCTGCGGTGCAGCGTCTGGCGCGAATCGGCGAAATACTCCTGTACAAGCTTCTGGATTTCGTCCTCGTCGCCGGAGGCCAGACCGTCCATAATTTTCTGATGCTTGCCGATCACGGACCCGAGCTTTGCTTCCCCTTTGGAAAAAATCTCTTCCGTCGTAATCAGCATGACGGTCATCACGATCGGCCGGATGCTGTTCCATAAATGCAAAATGCGCTTATGGTCCGCTGCCGCAATAATCGCCTCGTGAAAGGATAAGTCCTGATACGAAAATTCGACGGCATCCTGATGCTTGACCGCAAGCTCCATCCGGTCAACGATCCGGCGCAGCGTAACCAGCAGTTGATCCCGGTCCATCTTGGCCAGCCGCTGCTGAACGAAGCTCTCGATCAGGAAGCGGACATCGTACAATTCAACAATATCGGTCAGGCTCAGTCCGACGACGACGGCACCCATCCGTTCGAGCCGGATCAGCCCTTCGCTCGAGAGCGATTTCAAGGCTTCTCTGACGGGGGAACGGCTTGTCCCGAAATCGGCGGCCACCCGGTTCTCTGAAATAATTTCACCCGGCTTGATCCGGCCGCTGATAATCTGCAGCCTCAGCTCGGACGCAATCGACTCTCCCAAGGAAACACCCTGCAGCCAGGATGAAGGATAACGCAGCATGAGACAACTCTCCTAAATCAATGTATGTACAATGACGTACGCTACCGATTCTATCATACAACCGACCGCCGCATCCATGGTGAGGGACCTGCTCTCCGGAAGCCTGCTTCAGCCGCAGACCTTAACGCTCAACCGTTTGACCGGCAGCCGTGTGCCGCAATCCGATTTTTTCCTTTTTTCAAAAGAACCATGCAACAACGAAGAACCGGAATGCGTCTTTTACCACGAAGACCTGTGGTTCTTCGAAAAAGAAACGCTTCCAGTTTGATTGTGCTGTGCTCTAACCTGCCTCTGCCTCCAAGTATACTTGTATACAACTTGTAATCGTCTTTATTTTAAAACAATCCGTGCGATCTGTAAACCGCGTGGATGAAACATCCAGCACACCAAGCTTCGGAAAGGAAGTGATTGAATTTGAAAAAAATCGCCGCCATCCTGCTGCTGTCCATCTGTATCGCCACGGGCTGCGAAAGCCACAAGCCTTCGGCGGAAAACACACCACCGGCTGACCCAATGCCTTCCGGAACGGTCAATTCCACGGACGGAATCAACGAAAAACCTCCCGCCACGGCAGCTGATCCCCCTGCTTCCACCCCTGATGGCGGGAGCCCGCAGCCTACCAGCAGCCACGAGGGCGAAGCCGAAACAGAAACTCCGGGGCGGCTGCAGTCTTCCCAGCTGATGTTCGGCTATTTGGACGCCGCCAGCAGCCGGATTCTTGCAGCCGACCCGGAAGGCAAGCAGCAAACACCGCGGGAGCAGTTTACACAAGCGGTCATCGCGCCGGACGAGCTGGCCGACATCCGCTTCACGAAGCATCAGGCCCGGTCGGATCAGGATAACGGCAGGCAGAACCGGTACAATTTCGACCATGATGAAGGCGATTTGTTCCGCCTCTCTTCCCCGGTAACTCCAGCGGATCCGGACGCAGGCGTCGTTCTCGCACAGAGAGACGCTTTTGCCGGGCATGAATTTCTGCAGGTGGAGCATGCGGAGGGAAGCCTGCCCGAAGAGGCGGCAGCCCGGATCAAGCAAGCCAAAGGCCTGAACATCCACAGCCAGGGGCTTATCGGACAAATCTCCCCTGACGTGCAGCTGGGTATCGTCCAGTACGACAAGGACGGCGGCAAGCCGCTGGCCAGCCTCGTGCTGATCACCCCGGATACGCTGCTGTTTCGCGATTTTGAAGGAACGGATGACCCGAGCTCCACCTGGCGCGTCGACGACGGCGGGCAGATGGACCCGCAGCTGTTCCACGTTTTATTTGTCACCCGTTCCGGGCATGGCTATACGCTTGGGTATGAATGGTGGGGCTCGGAAGGATCGAACCTGGCCGTGCTGCAGCAGGACGGCGGCGCATTTCGCGTCGTGCAGGAGGGCGGCCGCTATACGGCGCCAATGTGACTAGCCCAAGTCCCAGGCCGTATGGATTTTCGGCACATCGCTGATGAGCTGCCTCGTATAGGCGTGCTGCGGGTTCAGGATAATGTCCTCGGCCGGTCCCCTTTCGACGATTTGGCCCTTCTCCATGATGTAGATCGTGTCGCTCACGTAATAAGCGAGCCCCACGTCGTGCGTGATGAAAATAATCGTCATCTCGTTCTCATCCCTCAGCTTCAGCAGCATGTCGAGAATGGTGGACCGGGAACAGGCGTCGACCATTGAGGTGGGCTCATCCGCGATCAGCACCTTGGGGTGAAGCATAAAAATCCGTGCGATCATAAGCCGCTGCATCTGCCCGCCGGACAGCTCGAACGGATACTTGTTGTACAGCTCCTCGAACTTCAGGTTGACGAAAGAGCAGGCCTCTTTCATTTTATTGAACTGCTCATCCTTGGTGAGCTTCAGCCCCTGCAGCCGGATGCAGCTGAGCAGCAGCTTCTCTACCCGCTGGAACAGGTTAAAGGACGAGAACGGGTCCTGAAAAATCGCCTGAATGTCTTTCCAGTACTTTTTTCGGTCGGCATGGCGGCGCAGCACTCTCGGTTGTCCTTTGTAATCGATGCTGCCCCCCGACTCCTTTAAGAGACCCATGATGATTTTGGCAAGGGTGGTTTTGCCGCTGCCGCTCTCGCCGACGATGGAAATGATTTCGCCTTTATGAAAATCGAAGTCCACCGTATCAACGGCGGTCGTTTTAGCCGCCCCGTACCCGAATATTTTCGTAATGCCTCTGCCGCGGATCAACAGGTCACGACTGCTCATTTGCATACCACTCCTTCAGCGTTCCTGTGTCAAAATGGCACCGGTACTGGCGGCCCTCCACTTCCTGCACCGCCACATTGTTTTGCCTGCAAATATCCTGGGCGTAAGAGCACCGCTCGGCAAACCGGCAGCCGGCAGGCACATGCTTCAAATTCGGCGGCGTGCCCGGAATGGCCGCCAGCTTGTGCCCCTTCATCCCCTCCTCCGGAACGATGATGGAACCCATCAGCTTCTTCGTGTACGGATGCAGCGGATCAAAGATCATCTGCTCGGCCGTGCCGCGCTCCACGATTTCTCCCGCGTACATGACCATAATGTCGTCGGTGACGTGGTACAAGAGCGGCAGCTCATGCGTGATGAATACCAGCGAGCGGATGAACTGCTTGTTGAGCAGGTCCTTCATCAGCTTGATGACCGCCTTCTGCGACGTTACGTCCAGCGCAGACGTCGGTTCGTCGGCGATCAGCACCTTCGGATTCAGAATGGTGGAAATCGCAATGACCGTCCGCTGTTTCATGCCCCCGGAGAGCTCATTCGGATACGAGCGCAGCACCTTCGGCGACAGGTTCAGCGTTTCAAAGCGCTCGACGGCCATGTCCCACACCTGCTTCTTGGTCAGCTCTGGCCGGTGCTCCTTCATGATATCCTCAATGAAGCGGATGATCCGCAGCGTCGGATTGAGGGCATTCATGGCCGCCTGGGGAATATACGCGATTTCCCGCCCGGAAATTTGCGTGCGCAGCTGCTCCTTGTTCAGCTTCATAATGTCGCGGCCGTGGATTTGGATCGAACCGCTGCCGTAATGGAGCGGCGGAAAATAAAATCCCATCAGGCTCAGCGCCAGCGTCGACTTGCCGCAGCCGGATTCGCCGGCGATGCCGAGCGTCTTCCCTTCTTCCAGCACGAAATCGACGCCGTCGACGGCAAACACTTTTTCCTTAAGCCGGGTTTTATAATAGGTTTTCAGTCCGCTAACTTCCAGAATGTTTGTAGTCATCGGCCTAGCTCCTTATTTTCGGATTAAAAATTTCGTCCATGCCCGTGTTCATCATATACAACGAGAACGTGATCAGCGCGATTGACAGCGCCGCAGGGATAAACGCCCACCATGCCCCCGCCACCGGCGCCTCGAAGACGAGCGCCCAGTTCATGATGATGCCGAGGGAGATCGTGTTGTACGGCCCGAGCCCCAGCATCGAGATGGAGGCCTCCGACAGTATGCCGGACGCGGTCTGCAGCACAAACGCCATGACGACATAAGACGCGATGTAGGGCAAAATTTCAAAAACGATGATCCGGGGCGTGCTGTGTCCGGAAATTTTGGCGATATGGACATGATCCCGGTTGCGGAGCGAGCTGGTCTGCGCGCGTACGGCCCGGGCCGTCCACGGCCAGCTGGTGATGCCGATAATGATCGCCGTCACGAGCGAGCTGCGCGAGTTGATGCTGACCGAGATAAGGATCAGGATAATAAACGACGGAATGACGATAAAAATGTTCGTGATCGACGTCAGCAAGTTATCCACGATACCGCCGATGTAGCCGGAAGCGAGGCCGATAATGAGTCCGATGGCCGTGGCGAACACGCCTGCGATGAGACCGACCCGGATCGAGGTCTGGATGCCGTACATCAGCTCCAGGAACAGATCCCGCCCGAAATTGTCCGAACCGAGCCACAGCTGCGAACTCGGCGGCTGAAACGCCAGGGCGATCATCTCCAGCGGATCCTTTTTGTTGATCATCGGGAAGATGAGCACCAGCGCCAGCATAACGATGAATATTCCCGCCCCCAGCATGAATTTGGGGGATTTGATGAGAATGTTGAAGGAGTTTTTCATATTACTGGTCCTCCATTTGCGAGGCTTTGATCCGCGGATCGATAAAACCGTAAATGATATCAATCGTAAAGTTAGCCAGCAGAACAGAGAGCGCGATCAGCAGCGTACAGCCGGAAATAAGCGGGTAATCGAGCTGACGGATGGCCGTAAACAGCCAGGTGCCGATGCCCGGATAGCTGAACACGATTTCACAGATGAGCGAACCGCCCACCATCGTGCCGATGGACAAAGCCAGTCCGGTAATTTGGGGAAGCATGGCGTTCCGGAACACATATCTCGAGATGCGCGAATCGCGGATCCCAAGCAGCTTGCTGTACAGCACATAGTCGGCATTCAGCTCGTAAATGGACATTTCCCGCATCCCGATCGCCTGGCCGCCGATGGTGACAAGCACGATCGAGAGGAATGGCAGCGTATGATGGCGGATGACCGAGCCGATAAATTCAAAGCTGAGCTGCGGAATCATTTGAAAATCATACCCTCCGGACAGCGGGAACCACCCCAGCGTCAGGGCGAATACGTACAGCATGATGATGGCCAGCGTAAAAAAGGGAATCGAGTTCACGAACAGGGCTACCGGAAAAATCACCTTGTCGAACACGCCTTTTTTATAGGCGGCCACGGCTCCGAGCACGTTGCCCAGAATCCAGCCTACCAGAATCGCCGGCAGCTGCAGGCCGATCGTCCACGGCACCGCTGAAGCCAGGATGTCCGTCACCTTTTTCGGATACAGGCCGAACGAGGTGCCGAGGTTGCCGGTAAACAGGTTTTGGACATAGATCAGAAACTGCTGCCAGAGCGGCTTGTCAACACCAAACTCCTGAATGAACGTCTCATAGACCCGTTTGATCGTATCGCTGTCCGTCATCCCTTTGGTCATCTGTGAGACGATCATGGCGACGGGATTCCCCTCGATCATGCGCGGAAGGAAAAAATTCAGGGAAACGGCAATGACGAGCGTCACCAGGTACCAGAACAACTTTTTTACGAAATATTTGGCATAGGCATTCAAGAAGGTCCCTCCCTTGATCTTTGGATCGGCGGTGGATGCGTCTTGGAAAAGAGGGCCCGCATGGCGCTCCGGCAGTGCCGGGAGCCTCCCATGCAGGCCGCTTCCTTGGGCTTAGTTGTGGATCTGGTACAGCGCCCGGATGCCCGCCCCGTCCATGGCGATTTGCGGAGGAATGTTGCTTCCGTCTCCGTCGACGGGGAAGCCTTTCCATACCGATTCATTGACCGTATGGAACACCCACGGACGGTACATGAGCGGAATGGACGGAATGTCGGTCAGCCAGATTTTCGTCAAATCCGTGTACAGGGTTTTGAGTTCGGCCTGATCGGTGACGCTCGGAATTTTGTCGATAATTTGGTCGGCCTTGTCGTTTTTGTAACGGCCCCAGTTCCAGAACGCCATTTCGCCGAGCGGAGCCACTTCCTTGGAATACATGATGTCATGCGCTCTGCTCCACGGCTGGCTCGGATTGACGCCGCCCGCAGGCGTGTTCATGATGATGTCGAACTTGCCGGTTTGCAGGTCGTTCGTCCATACCGGCGCTTCCGGGAACTTCGTGCGGATTTCGATGCCGATCGCTTTCGCGCTCTGGGCCACGATCTCCAGCGCCGCATTCCAGTCGGACCAGCCGTACGGGCATTCCACTTCAAATGGCCCGAGGCGGGTGCCGTTCAGCACGCGGATGCCGTCCTTGCCTTTTTTGGCGCCGATGCTGTCGAGCAGCTCGTTGGCCGCCTTGACGTCGGTCGTCCACTGCAGCGATTTGATCGCAGCCTGATCGACGTATTTGGACTCCGCGTCCGTGTTCAGCGTCAGGGACGGCTGCATCGCTGCCGAGTAGCCGCTCATCGCGAGGTCGGAAATTTTCTTGTAATCGATGCTCATCGCGATCGCGCGGCGGACGTCCGGGTTATCCAGCCCTTTTTTCGAGAAATTAAAGAAGATCGACGGCATGGAGCCCGGGACGTAATAAGGGGCGTCTTTCAGATAGGTCTTGATCGGAGCGCCGTTCTTCCACATGTTCCATACCTGCGGGATGAACTGCTGGGAGACGTCCACCTGTCCGCTCTTGAAGGCCAAATCGCCGGCGGCGTTATCCTTATAGATGACGTGCGTAATATATTTCGGAGCAGGCAGCTTGCCGAAGAGCGACTTGCCCCAGTAATTGTCGTCGCGGACAATCGTGATTTTCTGGTCGTTGTAGAAGTAGATTTTGTAAGGGCCGGTGGCTACCGGATTGGCGTTGACTTCCTTGCGGATCGTCGCCAGATCGTTGTTTGACTTCTTCTCGATTTCTTCCCAAATATGCTTGGGCATCATCGGGATCAGCTCGATGCTGTCAAGCACCGTCAGACGGTTCGGGTTGTCTTTGTTCAGCATGATCTTGACCGCATTCGGGCCGTCCGCTGTGACATCCGCAATGTACGCCCAGTAGTTGCTCCAGTTGATGTCGTATTTTTTGCCGAGCTGGTAGGTGTACACAACGTCATCGGACGTAAACGGCTTGCCGTCGCTCCACTTAGCGTCCTTATTCAGCTCGATATGCAATGTCATGTCGTCGGTCCACTCGTATTTGGTGCCGAGCAGCGGCTCAAGCTTGCCGTCCAGCTGATTGATCATAAACAGCGTCTCGTAGACCAGCTCTCTCGAGTTACCATAGTTGATCGGGAAGGCCGGATTGCCGCTCAGCAGGTTGAAGTTGGATGGCGGCCCCCATTGAATTCCGTTAATGTAAAGGGTTTCATTTCTCGGCGTTTCTTTGGCGTCTCCGCTCGTTGCTGGCTGGTTCGCCGCGGGCTCGGTCGTCGCCGGCTCCGTGGCTTTTTCTCCCTGATCGGCCGGCTTGGTTTCCCCTTGCGCCGGCGGCGTCGTCGTTCCCGTTGCGGAAGGCGGCTGCACGGTCTGGCAGCCCGCGATCATCACGGTCGCCGCCACGAAAAGGGCCATGAGCGGCTTGGAAGCTAATTTCAGCTTCATGTAAACTCCCCCATTTCCTCCAATTCACATCTACATAAATTGAACTAAGACAGGGACAGCACTTCGCCTTTAGCTCATTTTATATACATGCAAGCGTGATGCAGATTTCACGTCTTCAGATCGGAAGGTTCGTGCCCCATGGATCCGAAGAAATCAAACCTCTTCATTCCGAGGAAACCGCATACCCCTTCACGAAAAAGTACGGAGCGGGCTGACGGACTCATGCGGCTAAAACGTGTTCTGCAAGCGCTTTCCGTAAAATGTATGAGGGATCGCTTGGAAATGATGACTGATTTATTTTTTAAATGTGCTGAAAAAAAGTTACTGAAATCCTTCGCACGGTTTGCCCTTCCCTTCCAAATAAAAAACGGCCCCTGCCATCAGCAGGAACCGCTTTTCAAACCTATATAAAATTGCGTCTTCAAATCCTGGACTGGCTGCTTGCAAGCTTTAAGCCGCGCTCTTGCGGGAAATCATGAACAGCGCCGCCCAGATCAGGATAAATCCGACCGCTTGGGTTGGCGTCACGACCTGATGAAATACGATCCAGTTGATCAGTACGCTCACCATCGGGAAGCTCAGTTCCGCCAGCGTCGCCACCGATGCTTTCGTCGTTGTCAGCCCTTTATAGTACACCATCAAGCTGAACAGTCCCGGCAGAAGCGCCTGCCCCAGCATGTTGATCGACACTGCAGCCAGCGTTCCCCCGTCGGTATGCACCTGCCAAGGATCTCCCTGATTGATGGTAATCCCGATCAGCAGCGGCAGCGCCAGAATGAAACGCAGTGAAGTCACCGTCTCATACTCCATTTTTCCGACCATCAGACGACCCATGACCGTAGAACCGCCCCACAGTGCCGCGGCACCCAGCGAGAACAAGCTGCCGACCTTGACGAAATCATTCACATGCCCGAACGGAAACGTGAAGCCGAAGGTCAACAAATACGTTCCGGCCAGCGCCACGATGAACAGCCAGGTGAAATGCTTCGGAAGCTTCTCACGCAGCAGCAGTTTGGCCATAAGAATGGCGAAGATCGGCTGCAGCTTCTGCAGCAGAACGACTGCGTTCAAGTTCCCCGAGGACAGTCCCTGCGTAAACAGGATGGTTGCAACGGCCGAGCCGCCCCACGACAGGAAAAGCAGCGCGCCGACATGGCGCAGTTTCAGGCCTTTCAACTCGCTCCGATGTTTCCACAGCATCGGTGCGACGAACAGCACCAGCAAAATATGCTCGATGAGCACGATCTGCGTTGCCGTCATATGTTCTTTGAGCAAAATGATCCGGAACAGCGGATCCGCTCCCCACAATGCTGCACCCAGCACGACCAGCCAAAAGCCGGATTTGCTGCGTTCGGCCTTCCCACTTGCCGCGGGCCGGACCTTGATATTGCTGCTTACATTTTCCATACTCCAGTTCCCCTATCCCTGAATACGGAGTCAACATTGGAAAACCCCCGAGATCGACATCAATCGACACATCGGGGGTTGATCAAATAAGCTTGCGGAAATGTCAAAATTTCGCACATGCCTATTCTTTGATCTTCTCCCATCCGGACTTTACCGTCGGCCCTGGAATTACACCAGGTCAGTCGCCGCCTTATTGCTAAAGCTGCGAGTCGCGGGCTTGACGCCGTCTTTACCACAAGAAGAGACGCTCACCGCCGGTCAGGAATTTCACCTTACCCCGAAGATCCATATTCATTTATTTTTATTTTTTTCATGCAACTTACATTGTTTTCATCATTATAGCATAAATGTATCCAAAAGTGTTTCAGTTTTTTAATAGCTTTTTATTTCCATGGATTAAAAATTTGGATATGGGGCTGGAGATGGACATTTTTCGGTATATCAGCAGCCATTTAAAATGACAGACGGCAGGCATTGATGAGCCTGCATCAAGCACTGAACGGACTCGCGGCAGCACTTATCGCTGCTCAAGCACCGACAGGATCACGGCCACCGCTTCAGCCCGCGTTGCGTGCGCGTTCGGGGCGAACAGGCTGCCCGCTCTTCCGTGCATGATTCCTTTCTCCACCGCTGATGAGATATACGGCTTGGCCCAGGCCGGAATTTGAGCGCGGTCGGCAAAATTCAAACTTCCCGCACCTCCCGGTGTTCCGGTACCAAGCGCCCTGACGGTCATCGCCGCCATTTCGGCCCGGGTAATGAGCCGGCTTGGCCCAAACGTTCCGTCGGCATAACCGTTCATGATGCCGCGCGACACGGCATCATGAACAGAGGCCAGCGCCCAGGCCGGAATTTTCTTCGCGTCGGAAAAGGCCAGCGCCTGCGAGCCGGCCGTCTGACCCATCGAGACCGCACGCATCATCATGCTGGCGAACTCTGCCCGGGTCACTTCCTTGCCCGGCTGAAACGTACCGTCGGGATATCCGCTGACCCATCCCTGCTGAACCGCATTCAGAATCGGCTGCTCCGCCCAGTGGCCGCGGATATCCCGGAAAGTGCCCGGCGCTACTTCCGCTTTGCCCGGTTGGACCGTGATTTCCGGCTTGACGGACATCTCGGATGAGCGGAGAGCGGAATCCACCAATTTGGCGCTCTCCACGGCCACCCGGGACGAAGCCGCCTTCAGCGCCGTAAACTCAATGGCGGCGAGTTGGAGCTTGCCGCTGTCTCCGGCTGTTTTTCCTACTTTGGTATGGGCTAGGCGGATTTCGTTGTTTTGGACAATCGGTTCGACCGAAAAGCCGGATGTCCCAGAGGATGCGGTGCGGTAAGCCAGCTTCGCCGGGTCAAAACTGAGCGTCAGCTCATACGCATACAAGTCCTTCAGCTGCTCGCCGGTCACCGTGACCGTCACCTTGGAACTGCTGGAAGTTACCCCCAGTGACAAGGAAGGTGCTTCCGCAGCGGCGGTGGTTACCGCAATAGCCGGGGAGGCCGCGGCAACCGGGGAGCTGCCAGCCGTTCGTACTTCTGAAACCGCAGCGTTTGCGGGGGTTCCTGATCCGATGAGTCCGACACAAATGGCTACGGCCCATGCGGCATAGCGGGTAGATTGTTTTCGTGGCATACGTCCAGCCCTCTTTCCATGAATTGAAAATCGCAGGAGCAGCCTGCACCGCTCCTGCGATTGTATCCTTTTCCAAGCAGTTGATTTCTAATGCTGCTTACGACCATATCCATTGGATGATATCCATTGGATCATATCCATCCCGATACGGTCCCCATCCCCGCATGAATCATGCGAGACAAGGTACTGCGTATGAGCCGGGCTTGAGGACCATCCGGTTCTCTATCCCCTTACTTCGCGTACCAGCTGCCGATGATCATCTGCGCTACCGCAGCCAGCGAACGGATCGAAATTTCGCCTTCGCTGAACAGGTCCGCCGGAGCAACGCGGCTCCAGTTGGGATCCGTCGACTGGATGCCGTAGTACTTGGCGAGGATGGACAAATCCTGCACCGTAATCTGCACCGCTCCAGGTACCAGCGTGATCAGCTTCTTCTGGAAGGTGGTTACAGCGCTGCCGAGTGCAGCCGCAGCCGAATCCACCTGGTTTTGCGTCGCGGCATTGTCTAAGTAGACCACATTCGCGGTTGTAATGGCCGCCTTCAGCTGGACCTTGGCCAATGCCGGATATTGGCCGACCTTATCCCCTGTGACGGCCCGGTCGTAGATGCTCTGCGCGGAGGCAATCGCCGAAGTGAGAGCCGACTTGTCGACCGGAACCGAAGGAACCGGGATGACGGCGTTCTTGAACGTGCTGACCGCCGCTTTCAGAGCAGTCAGCGCATCGTCGATCGCCTTCTGCGTGGCAGCGGCATCGTCCGCCACACGCTTGGCGTCGCTGATCGCCGACAGCAGCGCGGTCTTCGCCGATGCCGGGTACTGCCCCGGCTCCGTGCCCGTGACGGCCTGATCCGCCAGCTTCTGCGCTTCGCCGATGGCGGCAAGCAGCGCCGCCCGGTCAGCCGTGGCGATCTGGATCTGCAGCGCAGCGGAGTCCGTGTTCACCGGGCTCGAATTGCCGTCCGCCGAAATGGCAAAGGCGGACACCGACACGGCTGCGCTTCCGGAGACGCCGGATTTCAGCGTGCCGTGGAGCTTCAGCAGCTCCCCGTCCTCCGAGACGGCGTTTTCCTGGCCGGTGCTGGCCATGATGATGCGGATCTCGCCTGATTCCGGCTTCACCCCGGTGGCCAGCACGCCAAAGCCGGTGCGCGAGGAGCTTACCGCGCCGTCGGCCAGTGCCAGCGTGCCGTCCGAATTTGCCACGGTCGCAAATTCCAGCTTGGCCGGATCGTACTTGACGATCAGGTCCAGCGCCGTAAAGGCAAACGCCGGCTTGGTAATGCCTACGCCCAAGTCAACCTGCGCTCCCGCAGAAGCCGCTGCCGGACCGGTCAGCACGGCGGAGTTCGGCGCCTGCGTCCCTGCCGCTTCCACCGTGATGCTGACCTGGAGCGTATCGCTGCCGCCCTTTCCGTCCTGAACCCGGAAGGAAGCCGTGTAGCTGCCTTCCACAGCCGGCGTCCACGTGAATTTTCCGGAAGCCGCATCAAAGGCCGCTCCCTCCGGCAGGGACACCGCTTCATAACTTAAAACGTCTCCGTCCTCATCGTTGGCATACACCGAGAACGTCACTTGCTGCCCGGCTTTCACGGTCTGGGCAGACACGTCGGCAAACGCCGGAGCGTGATTGTCTCCGGCAGCCGCAGCCGGACGGATGTCGCTTTCTTTCAGAAGCTTCAACTGGTAGGCGCCTTTAAAGATCGAAGAGATCCCGGTAATATCGACGGCCGTTCCTGCCGGATAGGCCTGCTTCAGCGCATCCGCGCTGATGCCCGTCCGGCTGTCGACGCGGACACGGTTCGTCGTGCCGCCGCTGACGAGATCGAATTCCAGGGAGCCCGTGACGGTGGCGTAGTTTTGCACCGCCGCGTTTTTGATCGTGATCAGCTGCCCCTGGTTGCTGTCATTGACCGCGGCCGCAGCCTGCGGAACCGGAGCCGGAATATCGGCCTGGGCGTCCAGCTTGGCCACCTGGACCTCGTTGGCCAGCTCGACCTCGGTGTTATAGGTCAGCTTTTGGGCGGTCAGCTTGACCTTGTCCAAGGCATGGTAGCCTGTCGCTTTGCTCGGGTACACATAGACACCGCCGGTGCCGTCCTGCATGTAAAATCCCGAGCCGCCAAAAACTCCCGGCTCCGACGTTACCACGCCCTGCACCGTAACGTAATCGTTGTCTGCCGCTTTACGCGCTTCCGCAATGGTTGTCAAATCGGGAATGGTAACGACGGGCGGCGTACCGCCGGCTCCATAGGAACCGGCTTTGTACGTCGTCGGATCATACCATTTGTACCCTGCGGCCGGCGTCGTCCACGGCTCGGTTCCCGGAATTTCGGCCGATGTGGCCGGTTCTTCCAGCTTACCGAGCAGCGGCGTCGGCTCATCAAGCGTAATGCCCTGATTTTCGAATGTTGCGTAATCTTCATGAACTGCCAGCCATTTTACCGTCTGGACGAGGAAGACGGCGTCCTGGGCTTCCCCCTTGAATCCGTCGTAAGTCGTTTTCTTGCCGCCGTTGTCCTCGCGGACGTATCCCGGCGTTGGGTCCTCGACCGGCGAGGAGTCGCCGATGAATGCAGCTTTTCCTTTTTCCAGCTTGGAAATGGCAGCGAACGGCCCTTCGGCGATGCCGCCGTTTTTATAGACGCCTCCGTTCGGGAAGTTTGCCTTGTCGCTGTTTTCTACGGCATTGCCCCAGCCCGGCACATTTTCCGGGAGGTAGACAACGCCCTTGACCCGGGTCGGATCCAGAATTGTCAGCGTGGAGCCGCTGTGCATCTCCACATCATTAACGCCTGCGGTAATACCGAAAGACTGATCATATTTCACCGCGCCGGTTTTGGTAACGTCCCCAACCGAATTGAAGCGGAAACGTACGCCGAAGTTCTGGCCGAGCCAGTCCGTGCTGGTCACGTCCTGCATCGCGCCCGATGCCGCTTCGGCGGTGGACATGCCCTTGGTCGGATTACCAAATGCGCCGCGCCGGTAGCCGTTCATCACTTCTGAGGAATCCCAACGGTTCAGGTTCCGGTCGGAATTGTAGTGGTCGGAGATGAAGAAAATACTGCCGCCTTCCTTGACATACGTCAGCATGGCGGCCTGCTCGGACGCCTTAAACGGAATGTTGGCTTCGCCGATAATAAAGACGTCGTATTGCTTCAGCTTGCTCAGTGTAATCGCCGGCGCGTCAAAAGCGTGCGAGTCCATCGGCAGCGTTCTTTGCAGCGCATCCACTTGGAAGCCCGCTTCCCTCAGCCCGTCGGCAAAGTCCGAAAATGCGCCGTCAATGACCCAGTCCGAAGCTCCGGCCGTCTGTCCGTGCGTTTCGTCGAACAGCACCTTTTTCCCCGTGCCGTCCGGCAGCGTCGTCGGAACGCCGATATTTTCGCTGCCCGGATCCGCCGGGTTCGGCGTGCCTCCGCCGGGATTTTCTCCGGACTCCCCGTCCAGGGACATCGCTGTCGGGCTTTTGATTCCAGCCATGCCGCTGTACGCGGCCAATTGCCCGGTAACAGTCAGTTTTTTCCCCACGTTGGCGGGGTTCGTCTTCAGACCGTACTGGGAACGGTAGGAAGCCGAGATCTGGACATCAATCATTTTGCTCTGTGTCTTCTCCCCGGGTGTATCGGCAATCAATACGTTAAAATCGTCCTGAAAGCCCGAATAAATCGGTTTGGAATTGTACATCTCACCGACGATGTAGCCTTCAACGGTCGCAGTTTCTCCGCTGTTGTTTTTGGCAAGAGCTTCGGCCACCGTGAGCGGAACCGCAGCCGCAGCCTGTGCGGGCATGTATCCCAAGGCGGCGGACAGCAGCAGCATCCATGCCAGAAATAGACCTGTGAGCTTTTTCCTGCGGACGAAATACGGGTTGTCCATCTTGCGAACTCCTCCTTTACATTCCGGCAATTATGATTGCGGCTTCCTCAGGTTAACATCCCTTTATTATGGCTTGTTGCGGATTATGTAAAATATGGGACTGCTGTACAAATGCACCGAGGTGCTTACGGAAACCCTTCCTTACCTTGGATTTTATATGAGGGAGCGGAAGGGCGGGCAGTGCCGCAGTCCTCATTTTGGCGCAAAAAAAAGAGAGACCTTTAGGCTTATGCCTAGGACTCTCCCCTCAACAGTGATGTCATACCCTGCCGTTATTTAACGAATCTTGGCTTCTGCTATGCCGGACATGATCTTGTCCACCGTCTCCCCCGGCGTCAAGCTGGAGGAATCCAGCCACAAACCGAGCCGGGGCGTTTCATCATGCAGCACGCGGTTTAAGGCGTCCACCGTCCAGGCCCCGTAGCCCTTTTTGGACCGCTGCGCTTCCCTCTGTTCGACCGCCTCGGGAGAAGGACACAGCACCACCAAATATACCGGGCGGCTATGCAGGAAGGACAAAAAATCTTCCAGCACCCGGCCGACGATGACGTCCTGCACCACGACCGTAAACCCTGCCCCGGCGTACGTATCGGCCGCCTGCGCGGCAAGCCGGTAGCGAAGCAGCAGCTGGCCTAGCTCCTCTTCGGAAGCGTCCGGCTCGACCTCCTTCCGGTCGTTCACGATCATTCTCCGGAACAGGTCGCCGCGAAGATGCACGGACTTGTCTAGCCGCTCGGCGAGCAGCTGCGCAACCGTCGATTTGCCGCTTGCCATAATGCCGGTAATTACGATAACGGCAGGCTGCTGAATGGAATGAGCTGCCATGTACGATTCCCTCCTTGAATGCTGGTTATCCTATCATTATATATTTGGGCATTCCGGATCGTCAGGGGATTTATCCCTTTAAACCAATCTTTCCCAGATTCCGGGCCTCCGTCTCCCGCTCCGGCGATTGCCGCCCCAGATCCAGGCTGAAAATGCCGAAGCCTTGATCGTTCTGCCGCCCGGTATAGCGGATGTGCGGATAATCTCCGGCATATTTCACCGCGTCAGGCGATGTCGTAAATGTGACGTTGACCGGGCCTTCCACCGGTGTGAAGTGCCAGTTCGGCTCCGCCTCAGCCGGAATTTCGCCGCATGCCGTAATGTAGTCAATCAGTACCTGCCGGCATTCATCCTCGGAATCGATGACCAGCTCCATCTCCCGGATCCCCGGGAAATTGCCGCCGCCAAAGACCCGGTAGTTGCTCGAAATCACGATGAACTCCTGATCCGGATCCAGGGGAGCCCCTTCGAAACACAGATGAACGATCCTGCTGGCATCCGGGTCGTTCAGGCTCCCATCCAGCTTATATTTTGCCGGCTGCGTTACGTCGAGCTCGTACGTGATGCCGCTGATCACGTCGAAATTAAACACGGAAAACTGCGGATTAAGCAGCGGCTGTTCCTCCAAGGACAGCGGATCGATGCGATTGTACGCTCCCGCGGTCATTTCCAGCCACTCCTTGACGGCCCGGCCGGAAATCCGCACCCCTTTGATCGTGTTGTCATACAAATACAGCTCCGTCGCGCTCTTGATCGCAATCGGTCCGGCCGGAATATCCGTATATTCCTTGGGACCGTTGCGCCCCGCTTTAAACGGCGAACCCACGGACAATACCGGCAGCTGCTGCAGCTCCGGCATGGAAGCTGCAATCATCCGCCGGGCGTACCACGTCTGGGCATGGTTGACGAGCTGAACGGAGGCGTCATCCTGCACCAGGGAAAAATAGCTGTGCAGCGGGGCGTGAATGGTGCCGATCGGCTCATTGGCATAGGCGACGGTCGCCTCATGGTCCTGCCGGAGCAGCTCGGCGATCCCTGGGTCCCGAAGCGGCGTGTCGCGTGCCGCATCCTCCTCTTTTTCCAAACGGCGGACCGAGGACGTCCCCTGCACGACCTGCCATCTCCCCTGCCGAAATTGAAGCAACAGGTCGATCACGCCCAAATGCCCCCCGCCGAACCCGGCCTGTACGGCCGGAATGCCGTGAATCGTACCCTTTTCCAAATGGATGTCCGGCAGGAGTTCACCGCTCTCATCCTTAAAGGAAGCATCCAGCAGATGCCTATCCGCAGGAAACACATGATGCGTATGGGAAAAGGTCAGCGCATCAATGCCAGGCACCAGGCTGAGCGGATACACCGCGTTCTCGGCATTGCCGTCCGTCAGCGCCACCTTGCCGTCGAAGCCCGTATGAGCCAGCGCCACGACCAGATCCGCGCCTTCCTCCTTCATCTTCGGAACCCATTCCAGCGCGGACAGCAGGATGTCCTTCACCTTCACCCGGCCTTCAAGGTTAGCTTGGTCCCAGTCCATGATTTGCGGCGGCACGAAGCCGATGAGCCCGATTCGGATAAGATAGTCCTGCCCGGCATCGTCCAGGCATCTTTTATCCAAGATGACATACGGTTTATATCTGTTCCGGCCGCATTCCTCAGGCTCAAGGCCAAGGCCTTCATCGAAATATACGTTGGCGTTGACATAGGGAAAATCCGCTCCGGCAATGACATCGTCCAGCATGTCGAGTCCATAGTTGAATTCATGGTTGCCCAAAGTTGCCGCGTCATACCCCATCGCATTCATGACCCGGATTGCGGGGTGAACGTACAGCCCTTTCCCTTGCTTCATGGCGGCATATTTTTTAGCGGCATACGTTCCGAGCGGGTTCCCTTGAATTAGGTCTCCATTATCCACGAGCAGCGTGTTCGGTACCTCATCCCTCGCGCTTGCAATCAAGGCGGCTGTCCGGACCAGCCCGATGGAGGCATCCGGCTGATCCCGGTAATAATCGTAATCCATCAGGCAGGCATGCACGTCCGTCGTCGACAGAATCCTCAGGTTGACCGTTGTATTGTTATCGGGGATCATCCCGTTCCCTATATTCATCGATGTCTCCTCTCCTCCCGACCGGCTCGAACAAGCCGGCACTTCCTGTTCTCCAGTATAACGGAAAAACATTAATTCCACGTAAACGCCCTTTCGGACCTGTTTCTACTTATTGGAAGTAGCCCTTTCGCCTTAGAAAAACGCCGGACCCTCCGTTCCGAAGTACTAAATTTTTACATTCGTTTACAAAAGACCTCTTCTCCGTTAACCCTTGTCCCCCGGGACGTGTGATAAGCTCTTTCCTGTCAGACGGGGTTAAACCCGCTTCTGACCAAATAGATGAATCAAGTGGAGAGGGGATCATCCATGTTTAAAAAAGTATTATCCATCAGCATGACCTTGGCCCTGGCTGCCGGTTTAGCGGCATGCGGGTCTAAAACCAGCGGCAGCGACTCGGGCAGCACGGCCGCCTCATCGGCCTCGGGTACGGCGGAAGCGGCTGCTACGGCTTATGTGCCCAAAGAACTGAACGTGCAGTTTGTTCCATCCCAAAACGCCGACACCCTGGAAGCCAAAACGAAGCCGCTGGAAAAGCTCCTCGGCGACCGTCTCGGCATTCCGGTTCATGTGACGGTTTCCCCGGACTATAACACGATCGTGGAAGCGATGGCTTCCAAGCAGGTGGACGTCGGCTTCCTTCCGCCGAACGCTTACGTACTGGCCCACGACAAAAAGAAAGCCGCTGACCTGCTGCTTCAGGCGCAGCGCTACGGCATTAAAGACGATACCGGTGAAGACACCACGGAAAAGGTCGATTTCTACAAAGCGATGATCGTTGTGAAAAAGGATTCGCCGATCCAAAGCCTTCAGGACTTGAAAGGCAAAAAGATCGGATGGCAGGACGTCACTTCCTCCGCCGGCTACGTGTTTCCTGCGGCTGAGCTGAAGAAGGAAGGCATCGATCCGGACAAAGACGTTCAAGGCGTGACGATTAAAGGGCATGATGCCGCCATTATGGCGCTCCTGAACGGTCAGGTTGATGCTGTAGCGGTATTCCAGGATGCGCGCAACACGGTGAAAAAGGACGTTCCGGACGTCTTCGAAAAGACCCGCGTTCTTCACTATACGGCCAAAATCCCGAATGATACAGTCAGCGTCCGCAACGACATGGACCAAAGCTGGAGAGACAAAATCAGCCAGGCGTTCATCGATATTACGAACGATGCGGAAGGCGCACAAATCATCAAAGACATTTACACGCATGTCGGCTATGCCAAAGGTGATGACAAAAACTTCGATCCGGTTCGCGAATACGCCGAAGCCGTCGGGCAGGAAATCAAGTAAATTTCAAGCATTTCATTTTTCATGTAGAAACAATGAACCGGGCAGCACCGTCCAATGGCTTCATGGCGGTGTTGTTTTCCCGTTTTCTCTGAAAATACGACAGAAAGTTGGAATCTCATGATTGAATTCGATCACGTCTCCAAAGTGTACCCCAACGGAACGGTCGGGCTTCGCGACATTAATCTGACCATCAAGGAAGGGGAGCTTGTCGTCATCGTCGGCCTTTCCGGCGCGGGCAAGTCCACCTTTTTGCGCAGCATTAACCGGCTGAACGAAATTTCCTCCGGGGAAATTCGTGTCGGCGGACAATCTGTCACCCGTGCGGCCGGCCGCCAGCTTCGGCTGATCCGCCGCGACATCGGCATGGTGTTCCAAAACTTCAATCTGATCAAGCGCCAGAACGTGCTCAGCAACGTGCTGTCCGGCCGGGTCGGCTACCATTCAACGCTGCGGACGATGCTCGGCTGGTTCCCGAAGCCGGACGTCGCCATCGCGCTCGAGGCTCTAAACCGCGTCAACATCCGTGAAAAAGCGTACATCCGCGCCGACCAGCTGTCCGGCGGCCAGCAGCAGCGCGTCTCGATCGCCCGCGCGCTCGCGCAGGAGGCCCGGGTCATTCTCGCGGACGAGCCCGTCGCCTCGCTGGATCCGCTCACCACCCGCCAGGTCATGGACGACCTGAAGCGGATCAATCGCGAGATGAACATTACGACCGTCATCAACCTCCATTTTATCGACCTTGCCCGGGAGTATGCGACCCGGATCATCGGGCTGCGCGCCGGCGAGGTCGTCTTCGACGGAACCCCGGAGGAGGCGACAGACGAGGCGTTGGCCGAAATTTATGGACGGCCGGTCCTCAAGGACGAGCTGCTGGGAGGCGTGTCATGAAGGCGTCGCCCCAGGCAGGGCCGCTGCAGACGGCCTCCCTTCCCGGGATGGAGCCGCCGCCGAAATACAAGCGGTACGCGGGGTGGATCGTCCTGATCGCAATCCTCATCGCCTGCTCCATCCGCACCGAGGTCACCCCTTACCAGCTCATCACCGGCCTGCCGCAGATGGGCGGCCTCCTGGCGGAAATGTTCCCGCCGGATTGGAGCTACCTGCCCACGATATGGGCCCCGATGATGGAAACCGTGCAGATCGCCGTGCTCGGCACCTCCCTCGGCGGGCTGCTGGCGATTCCGGTGGCGCTGCTGTCCGCGTCCAATCTGCGCGTGAGCCGCTTCGTCTCGCTGCCGGTACGGATGGTGCTGAACCTCGTCCGCACCATTCCGGACCTGCTGTTCGCAGCCATATTCGTCGCCGTATTCGGCATCGGCCCGTTTGCCGGGATGCTGGCGCTCGTCTTTTTCTCCTTCGGTATTATCGCCAAGCTGACGTTCGAGGCCATCGAGGCGATCGACCCGGGGCCGCTGGAGGCGATGTCGGCCGTCGGCGGAAACCGGCTGCAGATCATCCGGTATGCCGTCATCCCGCAGGCCCTGCCCTATTTTATGTCGTACCTGCTGTATACGTTTGAGGTGAACGTGCGCGCAGCCGCCGTACTCGGGCTTGTCGGGGCGGGCGGTATCGGCCTCCTGCTCGACCGCTCCCTCGGCTTGTTCCGGTACGACCGCGCCTGCATCATCATCCTGCTGACCCTCGTCATCGTTCTGATCATCGATTACGGCAGCGCGCTGATTCGGAGGAGATTATTATGAACCGTAACACATCTTTGCCGCCGTCCGGCACGCCGGTGTCATTCGGCTCGGTGCTTCGCTCACGCATCCGTTTCGGACTGGTCACGCTGGTGGTGATTGCCGTCTACTGGTGGTCCATTCAGGGGATGCACTTTGAAGGAATTCAAGGGACGGCGGGCACCGTCTCCAAGTCCATCCTGACCGGCTTCCTGCATCCGGATTGGTCTTTTGTGTATATTCCGGACGGAGAGGATCTGCTTCGGGGTCTGCTCGATACGCTCGTCATCTCCGTCCTCGGCACCGTCGTCGCTGCCGTCGTCTGCATTCCGTTCGCTTTCTGGGCTTCCAGCAATATGAGCCGCGGTCTCGCGCTGTCCGGCAGCGGCAAGCTGGTTCTGAGCGTCATCCGGGTGTTCCCGGAGATTATCGTGGCGATTCTGTTCATTAAAGCCGTCGGTCCCGGCTCCTTTGCCGGCGTCCTGGCCCTGGGCATCCATTCCGTCGGCATGCTGGGCAAACTCTACTCGGAGACGATCGAGAGCATCGACCGCGGACCGCAGGAAGCCCTGATCGCGTCCGGGGCGAACCGGCTGCAGGTGCTTCGGTATGCGGTGCTGCCGCAGGTCATCCCGCAGTTCCTTTCTTACTCGCTGTACCGGTTCGAGATCAACATCCGCTCCGCCACGACCCTTGGACTGGTCGGTGCCGGAGGCATCGGCACCCCGCTGATTTTCGCGCTGCAGGTGCGCAACTGGAACCGGGTCGGCATCATTTTGCTGGGGATCATCGTCCTGGTCATCCTGACGGATCTCATTTCGGGATGGGTGCGGAGAAAAATCATCTAATCGGGGAGCGCTGAATAACAGGTAAGAATGGCCACAATAGCTGCATTTTTGCAGCTATTTTCTGTTTCCAAGGTAGACTTTGAACTTCCGATGCCGCTGTTGCCAGCTAACTTGAAAATAAGACAAACCTCATATGCAGAATGGTTACAGCGCACCTGTCGGGCCGCCAGCTCCTGCCGCACAATAGAATTTGATCATATTACCAATGCTAAAGGAGTGTTGCAGATTGACGACAGCCTTGCGCAAACCGGCGATGATGTTGATGGCTTTGTTGACAGGAATTTGTCTATGGGTGAGCCAGACTACTACAAGTTATGCGGACATGAGCTCTTCCCAGCTAGAAGCGGAATGGACCCAATTGTTCGGGGATCCCGCGAACTACAATACGCCGGACCATGTGGCGCCGACGGCCGACGGCGGCTTTGTCGTGCTCAGCGACCTCACGAGCCGTACCTTCGGCCCCACCAGACTGCATGTGATCAAAACGGATGCAAGCGGCGGCACTGAGTGGGAAACAGACTTTTTCGACGATCATTACGTCACAGAAGCGTATCACGGGTACGACATTCAACAGACCCGGGACGGAGGATATATCATTGGTGCTGCCCTCGATGACCGTTCCAATGGCGGGCCCCTTTATCGCGCATACCTCCTTAAGTTGTCGTCCACGGGACAAGTGGAATGGAACCGGGCCTACAGCACCGTCTTCGCAAATCCGGTCAACAGCGTCCAAGAAACAAGCGACGGCGGTTTTATCGTGACGTCCTCCACCTATAACCGCTCCGATACGGCTCCTGCCTACGTCTTTAAAACGGACAAAGACGGCAATCTGCAATGGGACCATACATTTCGTTACAGCGGGGGCGGACCGACCGATTTTAGGGATGGTCAAGTTTTCAACGCTGCTGCCGAGACTTCGGACGGCGGTTTTTGGGTGGTAGGCAGATCCTATGATTCCTTTACATACTATCCTTTGTTGGTGAAATATAACGCTTCCGGAAAACTGATATCCAAACGCATGAAAGAGACTTCAGACTGGGGGAGGCTGGATTACAAGCAGATCATACCCTCGGCCGACGGGAAGGGCTATATCATGCTGAATGCCGAAGGCCTCTGGGAAATTGACCGTTCCGGAAATACACTGTGGAACCTGAGATTAACCGATTCCTCGCGGGAGTTGGACGATATTTCATTCTTGCAAATGAACCAGGTAGACGATGGTTATCTGGTACTCGGCAAAGATCAAACGAGCGATGACCATGTGATCCTGAAGCTTAGCGCCGAAGGGAAAACCATGGAAGTCCTTCGCCAGGAGATCCCCGGGTATACGGGAAGTTTCAATAACGCAGCCCTCCTTCAAGACGGCGGGTTTGTATATTTAAACAGTATCGAGTCCTCCGCTTATCTTCAGCTCACAAAGTTTAAGCTCGTATCTCAAGGCGAGCAGCCCGGCGAAGGCGAATTTTTTCTGGATGACAGCGAGTATTCCGTGACGGTAAACGACATGATTGATATCGTCGCTTTGTTAAAAAAACCGGACGGCACCGTTCTTCCGGTGACCAAAGAGACCCGATTTTCAATCGAAAATCCCGAGATCGCATCCATTGACGAAGAGGGTAATATTATCGGGCTGGCACCGGGCCTAACGAGTATTAAGGCCGAATATAACGGACAAACAGCCGCCGCCTCCCTTCTGGTCGTCAAACCTTACGTCCCGAAACCGGTTAACCGCATTAGTGAAGAGACCGGTCCAGCCAAGTCGGATTCGACCGATCCGGATTCCATTGTTCCGGGCAGCACGGATCCTGAGCCGTCCAATCCGGTCCCGGCCGATTCAGGTGATACCGCCTCAGGTTCGTCCGATCCAGACACGTCCAATCCAGGAAGCGCTGATCCTGACTCGTCCGAGCCAAGCACGCCCGATCCGACAGGCGCTGAGCCTGGCACATCTCAGCCATAAAAGGTTTAATCCCGCATCCCGGGAACGAGATCGGCCCATTGTGTACAATCATGGCTTTCACACTGGGCTCTGCTTCTACTAAAAAAGACTGGATCCACGTGGCTTCCCCACAGATCCAGTCTTTTTTACGATCCGGCTGAAGATGCTTTTCCATCTCCCGTATGTTACAATAATGGAAATTAAATGTAATTTTAAACAAAAAAGGAGCTGACCCCCATGGACCCCAACCGAACCCGTTCCGCCAGTCCGCAAGGAAAGCCCGCAGTTCACGAAACACAGCCCGCGAGCGAAACCGCTGCGACCCTTGATCATGAAAGTTATGTTGATGAGCAGCTCAGAAACATACAAACGATCGAAAGCGGCGGCCCGCCCAAAAAGGTCAATATGGACCAGCTCCCCGCCCCGATCCGCTACTTCGGCTACTTTTTTATGTCCGGCATCGCCCTGTTTGCGGTGATCTCCATCTTGATCAGCATTTTCAAATAACTGCCGCCAGCAAAATAAAAACGCCGTACCCCTATATGTGAGCACAGCGCCTTATTGCCAGCATAGTTAGGCTTTTATTCTCTTTCATGACTCCATCGCCTTATCGAATTTAACTTCATCACTTCCGCACCAGGTTCATCTGCCTCAAATCAAATTTTTGCCGTAATAAATCTCGTCCATTTCCAGTGTAATCCGCTCCGTGATTTCTTCCTGCTCGCTCTCGCTCAGCGTATCCTTCGTATAGCCGAACAAGTAATTGTCCAGGTCAAATTCCCGCAGCTTGCATTTCGTATGAAAGATATGCTCCTGATACACGTTCACGTCGATCATGTCGTACATATCCTTCACCTCATCCGGGATATAGTTCTGGATCGAATTGATATCGTGGTCGATGAACAGCTTATGGCCGCTAATATCGCGCGTAAATCCGCGAACCCGGTAGTCGATGGTCATAATATCCGTGTCAAAAGAATGAATGAGATAGTTCAGCGCCTTCAGCGGCGAAATCTCCCCGCAGGTCGATACGTCGATATCAGCCCGGAAGGTGCTGATGCCCTCATCCGGATGGAACTCCGGATACGTATGAACCGTAATATGGCTTTTATCCAAGGCCATAACGACTGAATCCGGCAGGGGCCCTGGTGATTCGGAATAGGATTCCTGCGGAACCTCCACCACCGGCCCTTCGGAGACGAGAATCGTCACGCTCGCCCCCTGAGGTACATAATCCTGTTTGGCTATATTCAGCACGTGAGCCCCGATAATATCCGACACCGTCTTCAGAATCGTCGTCAGACGCTCCGCATTATACTGCTCATCGATGTATTCCAGGTAAGCCTCGCGCTCTTCTTTGGTCCGCGTAAAGCAGATATCATACATATTAAAGCTGAGCGACTTCGTCAGGTTGTTAAACCCATGCAGCTTAACGTGCTGCTCCGGTATTTCCTTCATTGCACATTCACCCCGCTGTCTTCATGTCCACTGCCTAATATTCCCTGATCATGGTGCATTATCCGTCTAGTACGGCAGCTTTTGTTTATTTACACTTTTTACCCCAAATGGGGCAGTGACAAACAATGCCGGATGGTAGGCAGCAGCTTGAGATAAGCGGGGATATACGGATATCACACCCGTTTCTTATACGCCCTCATCGCAAAAACATATGCCACAAGCATGATCCCGACGCACCATGCAAGAGCGACCCAGATATCATTGCCCACAGGCTGACCTGACAGCAGCGAACGGATCGCTTCTACAATCGAGGTCACCGGCTGGTTGTCGGCAAAGGCGCGAACGACCCGGGGCATCGAATCGGTCGGCACAAACGCGGAGCTGATGAACGGCAGGAAGATAATCGGATAGGAAAAGGCGCTTGCGCCATCCACGGATTTGGCGGACAACCCGGCAATCGCCGCGACCCACGTTAACGCCAGTGTAAACAGCATCAGTATGCCGGCTACGGCAAGCCACGGCAGCAGCCCTGCCGACGAACGAAAGCCCATTAAGAGCGCAACAAGAATGATGACGACCACCGATATGGCATTGGATACCAGCGAGCTGATCACATGTCCCCACAGCATGGTGGAACGGGCAATCGGCATGGAGTGGAACCGCTCGAATATGCCCCGCTGCACATCGATAAACAGGCGATAAGCCGTATAAGAAATTCCGCTTGCAATGGCAATCAGCAAAATGCCTGGCAGTAAATAATTTACATAGTTATCCGTGCCGGTTTTAATGGCGCCTCCGAATACATAAACGAACAGCAGCATAAATGCGATCGGCATGATCGTGACCGTGATGATGGTGTCCCAGCTGCGGAAAATATGGCGCATGGAACGTCCGAGCATCACACCCATATCGCTGAAGTAATGCTTCTTTACCGCTTCCATTTTACTTTTCCTCCTTTTTGCCAACGATGGCAAGAAATATTTCTTCCAATGAAGGCTGTTTTTCAACGTACTCCACCTTTGCAGGCGGGAACAGCTTTTTCAGCTCCGCGAGCGTGCCGCCCGCGATAATCTTGCCCTCATGCAGAATGGCGATTCGGTCGGCAAGCTGTTCAGCTTCCTCCAGGTACTGCGTGGTCAGGAATACGGTCGTGCCGCCGTCCGACAGCTCCTTGACGATCTTCCACACCTCGATGCGTGCCTCGGGATCAAGCCCGGTCGTCGGCTCGTCAAGGAAAATGATCTGCGGTTTTCCGATCAGGCTCATAGCGAGGTCGAGCCTGCGGCGCATCCCTCCCGAATAAGCAGATACTCTCCGGTTCGCGGCATCCGTTAAGCCGAAGCGCATAAGCAGATCGCGTGCGACTACACGCGGAGCTGCGAGATGCCGGAGCTTGGCGATCATGATGAGATTTTCCTGTCCGGTCAAATTTTCATCCACGGCCGCAAACTGACCGGTCAAACTGATCGACTGCCGTACATGGTCCGGCTTAGAGGTGACATCGAATCCGTTGACGGCAGCGGTTCCGCCGTCAGGCTTAAGCAGCGTGGTAAGGATTTTTACGGTTGTCGTCTTACCCGCCCCGTTGGAGCCGAGCAGGGCGAAAATGCTTCCCTGATCCACCTCAAAATCCACACCTTTTAGAACTTGCTGCTGTTTGTAGGATTTTTGCAGTCCTTTGACTTGAATCGATTTGTTTGGCATATCTTCTCCTCCTTTTCAGATCACCGTAACTTTTGACAAATCGGCATCCATGCCCTTGAGTGCGGCAAAGGTCAACTTATCCATCGTCGCCCCATCAAAGCAGATCGTTTTAATGGCGCGGTAATATTTCTTGGACAACAACGACCCTTGAAAAGACACATTTTTGAGCGTAGCGCCCTTGAACGAAGCTTCTTTCAACCCGGCTCTGTCGAACTTGACGCCAATGAAGATTTGACCATCGAAGCGCTGCCCTGTCAGATCGGAAGATGTGAAGTCCACTCCGTCGAATACACAATTCTCAAAGAAGGTTTTGGTGAGAGCGGTCATCGTCAGGTTGACGTCGGTCAGGTGAACGCCTGTGAATGTGGCTCCGGCCAGCCACGACTTGCTGAAGTTCGTTCGTACAAGAGTGGATTCGTTAAAGCTTGCATTGGCCAGGTCCAGGGTGGTCAGGCTGCAGTCGGTCAGGTTTGCGCCGTCAAATCGGGCATCCTTCACATCGCTGCTCTTAAATGAACTGCCGGTCAAGTCCGCATTCGTGAAGTCGGAGCCTCGGAGCGTGCTTGATGTGAATTTCCCCTTATGTGCGGTAACGCCCGCAAAGTCGCTTTCGGCCAAGTTGCTCGCGCTGAGGTTGGTCAGCACCTGCCGCTCCAGCGAACGGGAAAGGTTTGCCACCTCCAGTACGGTTTGCTCGATGTCCCCGATACTGTCGATAGTCATCTCCAAAGCCGTTTCATCGTCCTTGCCCTCGGCTTTCAGCTCACGGTACCGCTCCTGCAGATCGGAGTGCAGGTCGGCCTTTAATTCGCTGACGCTTCTCACCCCTTCGTATGCAGCAAAAACCTCGTTCAGATAGTTCGTCAATTTCTCGTTCATCCCATCATCTCTCCTTATAATAAGTTTTCAAGCACGCGCTTGGCGTACTTCCAGTTGCTTTGGTTGCGTTCATAAGTTGCCTTGCCCTTCTTAGTCATCCGAAAATACTTTCGCCGTCCGCCCTGCGATTCATCGCCCCAATACCACTCGATATCACCGTCACCTTCAAGCCGCCGAACGCTGGAGTACATCGTGGCTTCCTTTAACTCATACTCACCGCCCGAACGCTCGACAATCAGCTTGACAATTTCATAACCGTAGCGGTCGGCTTCGGATAAGAGCCGTAAAATCATCGTGTCGGTATGGCCTCGCAGCAGGTCGGATGTGATTTTGTTGTCTTTCATGTCATCACCTCCATATCTGCATGATACGATATACTACTATGACTGTCAAGGTAATTTGTTAATAAAAATACTTTGCCGAAAATACAGGTGCTTGAAGAATAAGAAACAGCGTACATTCAGCAAAAATCAAACTCGGTTTAACGGGAGTTTTTTTGCGGTTCAATGGTTTACCCCTGCCGAAAATAGAAAACAGCGGCAATCTAAGACTGCATCCTCAGTCCTAGTCCCGCTGTTTTTTAGCATTAGCCCTTGATGAGAGCCCGCTGCAAATGGGCTGCATCCGACAAATTATTTTCCGGGAAATGACCCATTTTTTCATTCAGTCATGACCCTTCTATTGAAATCCGGAATGGAATATACATTACAAGCCTTAGTCTGGACATCTAGCGACATCCTGGACACCACTTTCCTTTTGGAGGATCGGGGAGGAGTATATCAATGAACGAATATGTACCGCAGGGAATGGTTCAAAAGCAGTATCACTGGGAATGGGTCAATTATTTTCTGTACCGGCATCTTCAAGAGAATAACCTATTTCCCAAACTGAAAGCACCGCTGAACGATTTGCTGAACAAGCAGGAACAGCAATTGGATGCATTGAGGAAGATCTCTTCTTCACTTGGGATATCCAGTCCTTCTGCAACGGTGAATATAAGGTATAATCCGCTTCTGGACTGTATTAAAGAACTCTATCAGCGGGAGTATGAATTGTTACAGGAGTACATCAGCTATCCCGATTACTTTTTGCCGGTTTCTTCGAATCGACTAGGGATCGAAGACTTGATGAAATCTCAGCTGGCGCAGGTCAATACACTTACAGCATTAAAGGAGACCTTTGGTCAGCTTTTCAAACCCCAACATGAAACGCAAAAGCCTGATTACATATTGGAAAAGGGGTACCGGCTGACGCGGATCGCCACGGGGCTAACGTTCCCCACGGTCATGACATTTGACCCGCAAGGAACCGTCTATGTTGCCGAAGCCGGGTTTGCTTACGGGACTGAGCCAGGAATGGGCCGCGTGCTCCGCCTGGAATCGGATGGGTCCTTTACAGAAATCGCCTCAGGATTCGGAGGTCCTGTAACAGGCATTGCCTGGCATCATGGGGATTTGTATGTGGCTGCAGGAAATTTAGGGGAAAAGCCGTCAGACGGATGCGGGGAAATTATTCGAGTATCGCCGGACGGTACTAGGCAAACGATTGTTAGCGGGCTGCGCACATGCGGGGACCATTTTACCGGAGACATTCTGTTCGGCCCTGACGGCAAACTGTACTTTTCCGTTGGTACCGCCACGAATTCGGCTGTTGTAGGGCTGGATAATATGCTGATCCTGAAGCATCACCCGCAATTTCACGATGTGCCGGCCAGAGACCTGGAATTGATCGGCACCAATTTTATTACCCGGGATCCGCTATCCGATCAACCAGGGGCAGCCGTAACGGGGGCATACCATGCCTTTGGAGTTCCGAGCAAATCGGGTGATATCGTCAAAGGCCGATTGTTGGCTAACGGGGTCATCTACCGCTGTAATCCTGACGGAAGCCACCTACAGATCGTCGCAGACGGCTTCCGGAATACGTTCGGTTTAAGATTTTCCCCAATGAACGGGAAACTGATCGTAACGGACCATGGCGCGGATCCGCGGGGAAGCCGGCAAATCAAGCTGGATTGGGATAAAATTTGGGAGGTCACCCCTGGGGGGTGGTACGGATTTCCGGAGTTTTTTAGCGGTTTGCCCGTAACCCTCCCCCATTTTCATGCCGCGGAACAAGCGAAGCCTACCTTTCTTATCCGTAACCATCCTCCGCTTGCCGCCCAACCGCTCGCCCGTCTGCAGCCGCATAGCGCTTCCATGAAATTTGATGTTTGTACGAACGCTGAATTCGGCAGTCCAGGGGAACTGTTTGTCGCCCAGTTTGGAGAATCCGGTTTTGAAAAAACCGAGGAACTTCCCGGATTCAAAGTGGTTTCAGTCAACCTGGATACCGGGCAAATTTCAAATTTTCTGACCAATCCACATGGCGAATCTACGAAACAAGGGCCGATCCGGCCTATTGATGTCAAATTTAATGCCGAAGGAAATGAGCTGTACCTTGTCGATTTTGGCCTGATGGGTAAGCATAACCCAACGCCTGGAACCGGGAGCCTGTGGAAGATCGTGAAAATATAGCGGATCGGCTTAATCCTCCTCGTTCCCTGTTCTGCCTCCGTACCGATGCGAGTGCGGGATTCTGCCGTTTACCGTGGTATAACCCGCAAAATCGTGATAATGCCCGCCTCCCGGCAAAGGAATGGCCGGTCCCGTCGTCCCTTGAATATAATGAACATGCTGATCGTTAAAAGATGTTTCCACATGATAACGGTGGACATGGGGAACGCCGCTGGGGGCAGGTTCTGTTGTTCCGGCGTAGTGATGATAGTGCCCCACGTCAAACGAAGTATCACCTGAAATCGGATGAACATGGACCCGGACCGGCCTTCCGTCCCACGATGTAATAAGCAGGCTGTGATGATGCTCAGAACCGGAACCTTCAGAATGAAACAGCAAACCTGTGATTGGGATTTCCAATTGACTAACCTCCTATGATTCAAGTTATCGGTTTGATCAAGCAAAAAAACATCGGCTTCATCATACGCAGAAATCATATGGCGTTAGCCTGTTCCATTATGCAGAAATATGGTTTATGGTTAAAAATCTTACAAACGGTTGAAACGTTCAGCCATGGCGGTCATCCATCCGATGGACGGGCAGCAAAAAACCTGCCGGTCACGACACCAGATTGTCGTGAATCGGCAGGTTTTTTGTAGATGATAGAATTCATAAATTTTCAGCGGAGCTGAACCAATGCTTTCGGTCTCCGGCGAACGTACGTCGATAGACGTTTAATTCCGCATTATTCTATAACGTATTCGCGATATTTCTCAAAGTCCTGAAGCCGGCATTCCAGCGAGAGCCGTGTACCTTCATTTTCATACTCGGTCGCGTGGATGCTGGCATGCTCGTTCAAATACGAAACCACCTGGCCCCGGTCATACGGGATCAGCATTTCGCAGGTGACGTAATCCTTGAACACAGAGCTGCGGATCAGATCCACCAGCTCGGTCATCCCGATTCTCGGCTTGGCTGCCAGATAGACGCTTTTCTCCTTGATCTCTGGAATGTCCACGCCCGCCAGATCGCATTTGTTATAAGCAAAGATGGTCGGAATGTCCGTAACGCCGATGTCCTTCAGCGTGTCCTCCGTAATTCGGATCAGCTGCTCATACTTCGGGTTCGAGTAATCCACGACATGGATGAGCAGGTCCGCCTCGGACACTTCCTCCAGCGTTGACCGGAACGCCTTGACGAGATGATGGGGCAGCTTGCTGACGAACCCGACCGTGTCGGTGAGCAGAAAGGATTTATGATCCTCCAGCTGTATGCTCCGCACGGACGTTTCCAGCGTGGCGAACAGCATATCCTTCTCGAATACCGCCTTCTCGCCGGTCGGTCCGGCCGCAGAATAGGCCTCCAGCATAGCATTCATGATTGTCGATTTGCCCGCATTGGTATAGCCGACCAGCGACACGACCGGAAGCTCGTTTTTCTTCCGCTGCTTCCGCTGCGTCTGCCGCTGAAACACCAGCGATTCCAGCTCCTTATTCAAGGCGCTGATCTTCTCCTCGATCCGGCGGCGGTCCAGCTCCAGCCGCGTTTCGCCTGAGCCGCGGTTGTGCATGCCGACGCCGCCGCCCTGCCGTCCGAGAGACTCGCGCAGGCCAACGAGGCGCGGCAGCATATACTGCAGCTGAGCAACCTCCACTTGAAGCTGGGCTTCCCGCGTTTTGGCCCTTTTTTCGAAAATGTCCAAAATCAGAATCGTCCGGTCGATGACCTTGCACTCCAGATCCGCTTCCAGGTTGCGGAGCTGCGACGGCGAGAGCTCGTCATTGAAAATGATCAGATTCGCCTCGAGTCCCCGGAATAAGCCGCCCAGTTCCTCAACTTTCCCGGTACCGATGTAATGGGATTTGTTGACGCGCTCCATATTTTGCGTCAGCTGCCCAACGACCTCCACCTCGCAGGCTTCGGCCAAATTGCCGAGCTCCTCCATGGAGTATTCGAAATCGGGCTGATTGTTCAGGTTCACGCCGACCAGTATCGCTTTTTGTTGAATGGGTTCCATATATTTTACCTCCGGATTAGCTTAAATTGTTCGATGAAACGAAAAAACCGCAGGCTGTACCCTGTGGTTTAAAGCGAACGGATATATCAGCGCTGGAAAAGAAGAACCCCCTTGCTCGATGACAGCTGCCCGTCAAGCTTAAGGTGTCCTAAGCATTCTCCAATCAGGCTGGTTTTATGTTATTGCATGAGGAACGCCCTACGGCTGCCTGAAGACAGCAAAAAGAGGGCGGATCGCCCTCCCTCTCATACACCCGGCATAACTCAAATAATGAGCACACTCGGCACGTATATATCGGGTTCCATAAGATATGCAGACCAATCCCGTTCGCTCCGCACAGGGGCAGAGCCTTTGAGCACTATTCAGTTAGCGGCACAAAGTGAAAAAACGGAATTTGATGTAGTACATATCTTATTCGAACCCTCCGATCATTATAAGTATCCTCATGTTAACACAACAGCGCGGCGGATACAATTCCCAATTACCAAAAAGATGAAAAGATTTGCCGCTACCTTCCTGATCGTACCTGCTTAACCTCCGCTTCCCCAGACAGCGTGACGCGGTTGCGCCCGCCCGTCTTGGAGCGGTACAGCGCCTCGTCCGCTTTCAGGATCAAATCGCGCGGTGAGCGTCCATGCTCGGGATACGCCGCTACGCCGGCCGAGATCGTCACCGGCACTCCGATCGGGTTCGCGGTTCTCTCCATCTCTTTTCTTAAACGTTCGGCCACTACGCCGGCTTCCCTCGGCCCGCTGCGCTGCACCAGAATCCCGAATTCCTCGCCCCCATAGCGGAAGCACAAATCCCCTTCCAAGGACACGTTTCGCATCAGCTGGGCCAAGTGCTTCAGCACCTGATCGCCGAGCACATGCCCATAGGTATCGTTGACTCCCTTGAAGTGGTCAATGTCTATTAAGATGACTGCAAAGGGCACATGGTACTCAGTCCACTGCTGCAGCACCGTATCCAGCGTCCTCCGGTTGGCCAGCCCGGTCAGCTCGTCGACGCCCGCCTCGTTCCGAAGCTGGGTCAAATCCTGATTCAAGTGCTGGAACGCGATTTTGACGCTTTGCGACAGCAGCCTGACCTCATAATAAGCCGATTTAATGTCGGGAACGTTCTGCGGGCGTGCCGAGCCGAGCGTGGCCTGGTCGGAAAATTGAGCCAGCGTATTGAGCGGTTTGGCAATGCGGCTGGCCACCCACCATCCCAAAATGAGGATCAGCAGCAGGAACGGAAGGGAGGCGAGAAGCACCCTTTTGATCAAATCATGAAGCGGCTTGTCAATGACCGACGTCGGCGTCTGGGAAATAATCCCCCACGAGCTGCTCGGTTCATAAGCGTAACCCGCAAAGAATTGGCCCCCTTCGGAATTCGTCACCCGCTGCGACCCGCTTTTTTTCATCAGGACGTTCTTCACGACCGGATTGCTGATAACCGATTTGCCGATTCGCTGCTTGTCCGGATGAAAAATGATGGCCCCGTTCTTTTCCACTACGTAAACGTAAGACCCGTTGCCGAAAAAGTGCTCCTTCAGCATCGTGCTGAGCACGTTTTTATCTTCGAGATAAATGGTTCCGCCGACAAACCCTTGATAAGCGCCGGATGCATCGACGATTGGTGCTGAAATGAGGATAATGTACCTCCCTGTCGTCGCCCGGTAGGGGTTCGAAATAAAAGGCGCTTTCAAGGAAACCGCCATTTTGCTCTGGGCCGAGGTCAGCTGATCCCCGACTTCAATGCCGATCGTATGCGGACTGAGCGCCCGGACGATGCGGTCGGCGTCCGCAACGACTATAGAGTTAAAATACTGCGTATTCTCCTGAAACAGATCGTCAAAGAGCTGGGCGTCCATCTCCTGGCTCCGTCCGGATATTTTGGCAATCGCATTGATATTTTGCTGCATCGTAACGAGAAGCTCGTTCGTATTGGAAGCCAGCTTTTTGGCATACTGCTCGTTATTCTGAAGATAATTGCCAATTAAGGAGGCGCGGTTGACTTGAACGGCTGAAGTGATGCTGGTCAGCATCGTAAGCAGGATCGCAATAATGACAAGCAGGCTGATCGTAAACCGGAGCGTAAAACCTTTTTGGATCAAATATTTCAACGTTATATCCACCTTGAGTCTAAAAATAGAAAAAGATGTCGCATCGTGACGCTTTACATTATACATGAACGCCGGAAGTGCATCTATAGCGTGTTGTGCCATCTGCTGTAATAAGAAAAACGTCTATCGACGTACTTTCGAAGAAGACAGACCGCGTCTAGAGGAAGTTTTTCTTACGAGATCAGGAAGCAGAAGCTCCGAAACTTATACTTTCTTATCTCTTAAAAAAGGGCAGCCTTGTCGGCTGCCCGCTGCGGCTGTCCTGGGATGTCCAGCGTTAGGAGCGGCGTTATGCCGCGTCTTAAATTCCGAAAAAGCGCCGGGTCGTCCTTACCGTAGCCGCAGCCAGCGCCGCAGGCTCTTCCCCCCTGCAGTCGGCGATGACCCCGAGAATGTGCGCCAGGAAAGCGGGCTCGTTCCGTCCGCCCTTCGGCTTCGGCCGCAGATCACGCGGTGTCAGATAAGGCGCATCGGTCTCGATCATCAGGCGGTCCAGCGGAATGTCCCGGACGAGCTCACGCAAATGCCCGCCCCGCCGCTCGTCGCAAATCCAGCCGGTGATGCCGATGTGCAGCCCCATCTCAAGGTAGGTGTACAGCTCTTCTGCGCTGCCCGTAAAACAATGCACAACCGCGCGCCGAATCAATGCCGGGTGGTCTTTCAGCATCGCGGCAAAATCGGCATTCGCGTCCCTTTCATGCAGAAACAGCGGCATGTCCAGCTCTTCCGCCAGACGCAGCTGCTCCTCAAACCAGCGGCGCTGCACGTCGCGCGGGGAAAAATCCCGGTTGTAGTCCAGCCCGCATTCGCCGATCGCCACCACCTCAGGCAGCCCGGCCAGCCGCCGCAGCCGCTCCGCCGTATCCGGTCCGCAGTCCTTGGCGTCATGCGGATGAACGCCTGCCGTCGAGAACAGCCTGCCAGGATACGACTTTGCGTAGTGCGCCGCCTCCTCGCTGCTCTCCACAGACGTTCCGGTTATGATCAGCTGCTCTACGCCCGCTTCAGCGGCCCGGGCCAACACCTCCTCCCGGTCCCGGTCGAACGATGAATTCATCAGGTTAACGCCGATATCAATGATCGGTAAAGTCATGGCTGCCAAATCCTTTCGTTATCTATCTTAAGGCATCTACCTTAAAGTCAAACCATAAAGTACGGCACCAATATTATAGGGGACAACGATCCTCTGCACAAGGATTCCTGGCATTTCAAATGAAATCTTGCATGAATGTTATATGATCGAAGTTGAATTGAAAAACGGAGGAGGAAAACTTCATGGAAAAGGATCATTTAGCTTTTACGCACCGGAACTTAAAGCCCGGCGAATTCATTATGTTCGGCAAGTATCCGCAGTCTGCAGACGGTCAAGAACTGGCGATACAATGGCGTGTTCTTCATCATTCAGGAAGCGAGCTGTTTGTTTTGAGCGAGTATATTTTGGACTGCAGGAGGTATCACGGCAAGAACGCGGATCTGAAATGGCGCGAATGCACGGAAATAACTTGGCAGGACTGCGATTTGCGCGAGTGGCTGAATGATGAATTCTATAACGCCGCGTTTAGTGACGCCGAAAAGGAGTTCATTAAGACGACACCTTGCACGGACAACGGAGAAGGCTGCCCGGACACAGAGGACAAGGTTTTTCTGCTTAGCGCTGCCGAGCTAGAGAAGTTATCCGGGGTTCACGGCAAGGATGTGAGGCGTGCGGTTGGAACCGATTTTGCCAAGACGAACAAGCCCGATGGATGCCGCTTATATGTATATGACAAATCGAACAAAGACAACTATATCCTGAGGGACGGCGAAGAAACCGGCTGCTCCTGGTGGTGGCTGCGAACCCAAGGTAACAAGCCTTCACGCGCGTATTTTGTAGGGACAGGCTGCAGTATTCGCAGCTATGGGAATAACAGCATAAGCGGATATGGCGTACGTCCTGCTATAAAAATAAATCTTTCCTGAGTCTTGTTTTTAAGGGAGGCAGACATGGATGGCATGACATCGAAGGAAGCGGCGTTAAAGGTGAAACAGTGGCCTAGGCAAACTATAGCGGCGGGTCCTCGTCATACCGTTGGTCTAAAATCTGACGGCACGGTAACAACTGCGGGCGATAATAAATACGGCCAATGTGATGTAAGCGGCTGGCGTGATCTGGTGGCGGTTGCGGCCGGTAATGTTCATATGGCGGCGAACACAGGCAATGCTCATACCGTCGGTCTGAAGTCGGACGGTACGGTGGTCGCGGCGGGTTGGAATAAGCATGGCCAATGCAGCGTAGACGGTTGGCGCGATATTGCAGCGGTTGCGGCAGGCTGGCGCCGTACCGTCGGCCTGCGATCGGATGGCACCGTAGTAGCCGTGGGCCGAAACCATGAAGGCCAATGCAACGTCGGCGGCTGGCGTGATATAGCTGCGGTCGCAGCGGGTGACTGGCATACCGTGGGCCTTCAATGGGACGGCACGGTAACGGCTGTAGGTAATCATCGGTATGGCCAATGCAATGTTAGCAGCTGGAGCGGCATGGTCGCAACAGCCGCAGGTTACCTTCATACCGTCGGGCTTCACTCGGATGGTGCGGTGGCGGCTGTGGGTCTGAATAAGCATGGTCAATGCGATGTAAGCGGCTGGAGCGGAATGGTGGCGATTGCGGCGGGCAGTTATCATACCGTCGGCCTCAAATCGGACGGCACGGTGACGGCTGTGGGTCACAACGAATATGGCCAGTGCGATGTCAGCGGCTGGCGCGATATGGTGGCCGTCGCGGCGGGATGTACGCATACCGTCGGCCTGAAATCGGATGGCACGGTGGTGGCTGTGGGTCACAACGAATATGGCCAGTGCGATGTCAGCGGCTGGCGCGGCATCCTACTGCCCGGCACTTCGTTATCAATATAATAACTTGACATTCCACACGAAAACATGAGCTGGACTTCGAATTAGGCAAGGGGTATGCGACATTGAATCAGGCGGGTTGACACCGCCCGATCATATAAAAAGACCGCATCCTGACGGAGTGCGGTCTAGCGTCATTATTTGTATACGGGTTTGCCGTATTCCGCCTTCTTCTCAAAGAGAACGGTATACGTTTCGTCTGGGCCGTCAACGGACGGGGCTACCACTTTCTTCAGCCCGCTCAGAGGCAGGATCGCCGGACTCCTAAGACCATATTTGCGAAATGTGGGTCTGTGTCGTTGACTCATGACGATTCCCCTCCTAATAAATCATGAATTGAATCCAGTAACGCTTTATTGAGATAACATATCTCCTCAAAAATCTGCTCCGTGACCTGGACGGAACCTCTCAGGTGGACCGTGAACACGTATCTTCTCGCTAAAGGATAACACAAGATATATTCCTTCACAACCGATTTGCGATTTCGTTGACTAAATGTCACATTTCCGCTGGCGTGAACGTCCACCACATGGATCGGTTCTTCTCCCGGTCTCAGGTTGACATTGGCATCCAAGGAATATTCATAGCCGATTTCGCCAACCCCGTCGCTGCCGACCTGCTTTATTGTACGGTCCCCGGCTTTGAAAAGTGCTGTGCCGCTGACCGTATACGGCGTGGAAATAAACGACAGCCGCAGCGCCCGGCAGATCCGGTTGTAAATATCCGTATCGAGTGCAGGCTTATGATTCAATTCCTCAAAAAAGCCGATAATCTTCAGCAGCCTGTCCCTCTCCTCTTCGGATTCACGGAGCAGATCGTAAGGATCGCTCTGTTTGCTGCCCCAATGCTCGATCATGCTGCCGATTTTACTGCACGAGACGCCCACGGCCGCATTCCAGTTGCGCGGGTTCATCTGATAGGTGAGCGTGGTCATGCCGAACAGATCCGAAGGCGTCTTAAAGCCTTCAATCCGTTCCTCCTCCTCATCCTCCTGCTCAGGAATATGCGACGGAACGAGAAAAAATACCCGTTCTCTCCCCAGTTTACTCCAAAACAAGCCCATCTCAAACACCGTATTATCTCTGGCTGTATAATATAACTTACCCCGCACGAGCGTCACGTCATCAGGGTGGAACACAAAAACCGCAAAATCGCTACCCTGGATCTGGGCTTCCAAGTCCTCCATCGTATAACGGTTGGCGTGAAACACTCCTCTATGCCAAGGAGTCACGACCGCGTAGTGCTCCAGTTCCTCCTGCACCGCATTCACGATCGGAATGGCTTCCCTGGATGAGCCGATGAAAACGAAAGGTTTGTCCATAACTCCCTCCAGAACATCCATAATCTACCTATTATCAGTATATCATAGCATGGTAGATTCAATGACTGTTACTTTTCGCGCTTACGAAAGTCCGCCCATGATTTCAAAGTTTGCTATGTATGCCTGACAGAACTTGTCTATATAAAAAGGTTACAAAAAGTAAAGGACTGCGGACAGCCCTGCTGAACCGCAGCCTTCGTGTACAAGCCAATTACCGGGAACGGACGACCTGCCTCACAGACAGCATCTGCCGTATAAGGTACGTCTCCACCATAAACGCTTGAATGATATCCTTTTTCGCTATACCAGCTCAACTTCACCCTGCATTCCTTCCGGAAAACGCACCTCGACCTCCACATCGGCCGGAGACTCCACGCGCAGCGTCATCCGGTTGTCCGAAACGTTCCAGCGGACGCGGATTTCGCCGCCGGCCGGCAGCGGAACGGTCCCACTGGCCCAGCTTAGTCCGCACGGCTGGGGAGCGACCGCCACCTTGCTCCATCCGTCCTCCAGCCGTTTTACGCCGAGAATGCATTCGCCCAGAAAATATCCCGGGGCGGCGGACCAGGCATGGCAATGGCTCCGGGTAAGCTGGTTCGGATTGGCCCGGTTTTCGCTGAAGTTCGGGTACATCTCCCAGCAGGTGGTGGCGTCGTTATCGATCATCTGCCCGTAATGGGCCCGAATGTCGGCGAGCAGCAGCTCGAACTGGCCGGCTTCCTCCAGCGCCTCGTAATAGAAGAAGGACATGAACGGGCTGCCAATCTGCACGAAATCCGCGGGAGGAAACTTCAAATAGGCTTCCATCAGCGTTTTTCTGCCGCCGGAAGCGGCCCCGCACAGGTAGGCGACCACCTGGGTCTGCATGCTGAAGGTATCGGAACGGCGGCCGTCCGCATGGATGCAGTCCAGATAGGCGTGGCGTTCATCGGACCACAGATGCCGGTTAATGGCTTCCGTCAGCCGACCGGATGCTTCCTCATATGCGGCGGCGGTCCCTTTCTGCCCGGCCGCGGCCGCAATGGCTGCCGCATCGCGCAGCGCCTTGGCCAAGAACAGGTTCTGATGGGTCACGATGCCTTCGCGCGGCTGATCGATCGGGGCCCAGTCCAGGAAGTTCCAGCCCTTCATCTCCAGCAGTCCGTCCCCGTTCAGATGTTCCAGGTAGGCCTCCATGGTCAGCTGAACCGCCGGCCAGATTTCCGCCGCAAACGCCGTGTCGTTCGTATGGGAAATAAATTCGCGGCAGGCGATGGCCCAGAAGAAGGTCCAGTTCGGGATCACGCTGTTCCAGGCGCTCGGCACCTGGTTCAAATACAGCGGCGTCATGTCTGCCGATCCCGGAACCAACCGCAGGCAGCGTTTGACGATGTCGGTCACGCCGAACACATAATAATTGACGAGCGCCTCATTGCGGCTGTCCCCGACCCAGAACACCTGCTCATAGGAAGGGCAGTCGATGAACGTGTCTTCCATGCACAGCCGGGTCGTGTGACGGCTGATGTCCCAAATATCGTTCAGCCGGGCGTCCGAGCAGCGGAACGCGCCGATCTCGGCGGCGGGATACGTGCTCTGACGGATGTATACTTCGTGAAGCTTCACCGGACCACGCTGTTCGCGGATGGTCAGAATCAAGTACCGGAAGCCGCGGCGGACGGGCGACAGGTAGGACTGGCGGCCGGACCGGCATATATAACGGAACGTATTTTCGAGGCCGTACGTATGCTGCCGGTAATCGTCCTTGATGTATTCGACCCCGTACGCATCAATGACCGTGCCTTCCGGCGCGTCCAGTTCGAAGCCGATAAAACCGGAACGCTCCTTGCCCAGATCAATCACGATCTCGCAGTCACCATCGGGGAACGCCTCGAGCTGTGCGAAGTTCTGCGTCGGCAGCACCGCAAACTGCAGCTCCTGCGGCACCCGGTGTTTTTCGCTCAGCGTCCGCCACACGCTGGCCCCGAATACATCCACGGCCGAATACAGCTGTCTCGACACGGGCTGCATCCAGCGTTCATAGCCCCGAAGCTCCTGCTCGGTCCGGATCGTCTTCAGCCGTAAATAGTCCGGATCGTCCCTGTGGAGCTCCCGGCCGTCCTTGTAATCGATATACTCAACCGCATCGAAAGGGCCGACGGCCGTAAACGGATTGCCCTCCTCATTTCGTGCCGCGTGAAGTGGAGCCCGCAGCGTAAACGCCGCCTCGCTGTCCACTCCGATGTGGAACACCGAGCCATGGTCGCCGGACGTAATGTCCATCAGCAGCAGATGACTCCCGCTGCCCAAGGTCAGCGTGTAGTATGTTTCCGGCTGATCCACATGCGTCGGGGTGCAGCGGATGCCGTCGACGTACAGATCGTCGGCCCGCGTGCCGGTCGGAAAGCCGATGGCTACTTCGCCGTCCTCTTCCATGACCAGTACCGCAGCCAAGAGGCCGGTAAAGCCCACCGGATTGGCGTGTGTGATGCTGTCCTTCACCATCTGGTTCCGCAGGTCGATGGCGGCCGTGAACCTTGGTGCCTTGACGCGGGCCAAAGACATCACCTTGGACGGGTACTTCTTCTCCTCCGTCAGGAACGGGATGTCCCTTGGAATGAGCCGTGTCCACGGCTGCGTGCCTGCCGGGCCAATTTCCAACGCGGCACTCCAGGAGGCGTCATCGTATCCCGGCTGGTTCCATGCCTCATCCCACAGCCTGGCGTCGTACACTTCAGCAAATCCCTGCTGACAAGACATCCGCGGGGAAGTGCTGTCCTGGGCCGCCAGCTTGGCCGTTCTCCAGGTCCGGTCCGTGGCGGCGATCACCTCGTCCCCATACTCCACCTGGGCGATCAGTCCTCCGCGCCCGGCGAGATAATAGAAGTTGGCCAGTCCAAAATGAAGGACAAGCACCGCAATCGTATTGTCCGCCCCCGGACGCAGCAGGTGCCCGATGCTGTATGTATCATACATCTGCTCCTTCGGCCAGGAGCGCGTCGTTCCCCTGCCGGCCAGGTAACCGTTTACAAAAAGGACGTAGCGCGAGTCCGCGGTGATGCTGAGCGATACGGGCCGTCCCCGGTCCCCCTCATAGGCAAAGGTCTTGCGGAAGCATCTCCATTCATTCCGGGGGCTCGGCTCTCCCTCTCCCCAAATCCACATCGCCTTCCAATGCTTATCCATCATTAAGCCTCCTCTCTGCCCTTAGCTTTGTACAATCACCGCCCTGTTGTCAAGTAAAGCGGTGAAATTCAACTCAAGGAATTCAGTCACTCGGTGTAGAATGGAAAACACAGCATTGTAGCTGTACGCCTTGAATTTACGGTTATGTTATTGATGGTGAGGAGGAGGAAGATTTGAGGCTAGAAATCAGGAATATAACGGAGGGCAAATTGGACGAATTTTTTTCCATTCTGAGAGAAGCTTCGTTATGGTTACAAATCGAAGGCAAGGCGATGTGGGATCCCCATCAATTAACCCCTGAACATATACTGAAAAGCTGCTCCATCGAGCAATGCTATGTTGATTTAGAAAGGTGGACGAACGAATGATGTTTGGCGTCTATCCAACCGCATTTTATGAAATAGGCTCCCCCTGACGGGTCATCTTCCCGTTTCACGAAAAAAAGCCCGCGCTTGCCGCGCAGGCTCTTCTTCCCCACTAGAGCAGCCGGGTTATTCAGCCACCCTCTATTTCTTTAATGCATCCGCCCGGTCCACCCAGACGGTCAAGTCCTGGTAAGGCGTGCGTTTTCCTTGAGGCGCCTGTCCTTCTGCCGGAACGCCCAGATAAATAAAGCCGAGTACCTTGTCGTTCGGGCCAAGACCGAAATGCTCGTTCATCTTGGCGTGGTATGTCGGCTCGCCGGTTCTCCAGATCGCTCCGAGGCCCAGGGCATGCGCTTCCAGCAGCATATTCTGGATCGCCGCGAACACCGCTCCGTACTCCTCCAGTTCAATCACCTTGGGGTGATCCTTCGGCGTGACCGCCACCGCGATGACAACCGGAGCGCGCATCGGCTTCTGCCGGGCCGATTCCGCCGCCGCTTCGGCTTCCGGGGATCCTGGTCCGCCCGCCTGCTCCACAGCGACTTCCGCCAATGCGTTGCCGAGCAATTCCCGTCCTTCCCCGCGAAGGACGAAGAAGCGCCATGGCTCGGTCATCCGGTGGTTCGGCGCCCAGGTGCCCGCCTCCAGGATTTGTTCAATGGAAGCGGCAGGCACTTCCTCCTGCGTCACTTTCCCGATGCTCCGTCTGGAGCGGATCGCTTCCGAAACGTTCATATCTCATTCCCCACTCTCTTTAAGAATGCTTATTCAAGTCCTGTGTACTATTGTAGCAAAAAACGGACCGCGATTTCTAACCCGGCGATTCCACCGGGCTTCTCCAACTCCAAGGCAGCGTCAAGATGGATGATCCCGCCTTTTACCCTGCGGTGACGTTCCGATAATGATGCGTTAACACTGCAAGCGTACACTGAAGCAGACAAGCTGTTTATACATATCCTTCGGGAAGGGGTTCATCACTATGACAAAAAAATGGTTCGTTTCCTCCCTCGCGGCCTTGTCCGTGGGGGGCACAGCCCTGCTTCAGAGCGCATCGGCAGCACCGGCCGATGTGAAGTATTCCGTTAATGGACAGTCGTTTACACCGTCCGTCCCTGCCGTTGAGCAGCAGGATCACCTGTATTTTCCGATCCGCGACATCGGCAACCTGCTCGGCAAGTATGTCGACTGGGACGAAGTTCGCCAAACGGCTTCTTTTACGGACAAGCCCAAGCTGACCGGTAAGTACACGTTGGATCATGCGGATCTGGCGGAGGGCATCAAATTTGGCATCGGCTCCTCGCTGGCACATATCCCGGGCGACCCGGATAACGTCTTCTATACGACGGCTGACCGCGGCCCGAACGGGGAAATCGACGTAAACGGCGAGACCCGCCGGACGTTCCCGCTGCCGAACTATACGCCGTCCATCTATAAAATCCAGCTGGATCAAGGGAAAATCGCCGTCCTTGAGACCATTCCGCTCAAAATCAACGGAACCGATCCCGTGACGGGCAGCAGCAAGATTACAGGACTGCCGAACCTAAAATCCCGGGACGAGGTCCCTTATGAGACAACTGCCCAGAAAGTCATCTCTTACGATCCTTATGGACTTGATGTCGAAGGGCTTGCCTACAATCCACAAGACGATACATTCTGGATCTCCGACGAGTACGGCCCTTACCTTGTACAAGTAAAACGCGACGGTACGCTGGTGCAGCGCCTGGCGCCCCAAGGGATCAGCTCCGAGCTGAACACGGCAGCGCTGCCGCTGAAGGATACGCTGCCTGCGGTTTATTTGGACCGCCGCCAGAATCGCGGTGCAGAAGCGGTCGGAATTACGCCGGACGGGAAGTGGATGTTCATGGCGATGCAGAGCCCGCTGCGGAATCCCGACAAGAGCGTCGATAATTCCCGGGCGCTCCGCATTTTGAAGATCGACCTGGCCACTCTCAAGCCGGTGGCCGAATACGCCTATCTTACTGAAGACGCTGGCCAGTTCAAGGACCTGAAGCAATCCGATATCGTCATTTCTGATCTTAACGTCATCGATGAGAACACCCTGCTGATCGACGAACGCGACAAAAATGCCGGCGATGCCGCCCAGCTCAAACGGATTTATGCCATCAACCTGACCGATGCAACCAACATTCTCGGCAAGTATGACGAGGCGGGACCCAGCGGCAAAACGCTGGAGCAGATGAGCCCGGCCGAGCTTCGCCAAGCCGGCATTATGACGCCGCTCAAGCGGACTGTGCTCGATGCGGTGGAATTCAACTATCCGAACGAGAAAATCGAAGGCATCTCGCTCGTGAACGGACATACGCTGGTCATCGTGAACGACAATGACTTTGGCGTCACCAATCCGGATGCCAAGGAAAACGGTACGGACCTGTGGACCTTCGAGCTTCCCTACGATTTAAAATAAGGCGCAAATCCATAAAAGACCGGCCATGGAGACTTCCTCCGTGGCCGGTCTTTTTGGGTTCCGCGAAAACCCGTTTGGGAATTGGCGGTCAATCTTCGCCCTGCCGTTACCGCCGGCTGCCAACCTTTCGCTTGACCTGCTCCAATACAGCAAGAACAGGCTGGCTTTTGACGGGCTTGCTGATGTATTCGTCCATCCCTGCCCCGAGGCAAATATCCCGGTCCTCCTTCAGCGCGTTGGCCGTGACCGCCACGATCATCGGGCAGCTGTCCTTCGGCAGGATCGCCCGAAGCTTGCGGGTCGTCTCCAGACCGTTCATGCCAGGCATCTGGACGTCCATGAAGATGATGTCATACGTCGTGTTTTCGGCCGCGCGCAGCACATCGTGGCCGTTGGTGACGACGGTCACCGCATGGCCCTGCTTCTCCAGCATTTTGCGCAGCACGATCTGGTTGATCTCATTGTCCTCCGCAATCAAAATGTTGAGCGGATCGGTATCGGATGTTTCCTTTTGTTCGCAGCTATTGGCATGCTCAGGCTCCTGTCGATTCTTGAGAAGGACCGTAAACACAAAGGTCGTTCCGGGTCCTTCCTTTTTCTCTACCCATATATGGCCGCCCATGACGTTCACGAGCTTCTTGCTGATGGCCAGCCCCAGCCCGGTTCCTTCATAATTGCGGGTCATGAAATTGTCCACCTGGGAGAACGGTTCGAAGATCGCTTCCAGCTTGTTATCCGGAATGCCAATGCCCGTATCCGATACCTTGAATTCCAGATCAATCAGCTCGTCCTCCTCGAACACCTTCCGGACGTTGACCGTAATCCCTCCATGAAGCGTAAACTTCACCGCGTTGCCCACGAGGTTCATCAGAACCTGCTTGATCCGCTTGGGATCCCCGAAGAGCATCTCCGGAATGTCGTCCTCAACAGTAAAGGACATCTCCAGCTGTTTGGCGCTCGCCTTGGCGGACACCATATCGAACGTTTCCTGGATGCACTGCTTCAGATCGAACATATCCTCCTGCAGTTCCGTCATACCGGCTTCCACCTTGGAAAAATCCAGAATATCGTTGATGATGGCCAGCAGCGTTTCACCGCTCTTGCGGATAATTTCGATATATTCCTTCTGCTCATCGTCGAGGTCCGTCGTCGTCTCCAGCAAATCCGTCATTCCGATGACACCATTCATCGGCGTCCGGATCTCATGGCTCATCATCGCCAGAAATTCGCTTTTCGCTTTATTCGTACTTTCCGCCAGCTCCTTGGCCATAATGAGCTGCCGCTGCTCGGTGAAATCCTTGGCAATGATATAGAAGCCCACATTTTTGTTGTTGATGATGATGGGTGCCAGCGTCGTGATGACCTCCACCATGTGGCCGTCCTTATGCCGGAGCGTCTTGATATCCTGCTCTACGGTCGGGTTGTTCAGCGCTTCCTTCAACACCCGCTGCAGGTTCCGCTCCCCGATAAAGCGCGCAATGCTCCTGCCCGCCATCTCGCTGACCTTGCAGCCGGTCATCTGCTCGGCTCGGGTATTGGCATTCAAAATATTTCCATTTAAATCGAGTGAAATGATCGCGTCGTGGTTATATCTTTTTAGGGAGGTATACCGCTCGACGGTTTCCTGCAGCTTCTGCTCGGCAGCCTTCGTATGGGAAATATCGTTCAAAACGACTATGTAATGTTCGGGATTTCCCTCCGCGTCCGGCATAATAGAAATATGCACGGCCGCCCACACGGTTCTCTCATCTTTCCGGATGTAGCGGCCTTCGATTTCGACGGAAGTCTGCTCTGGATAATTTTGAATAAGCTTCTTCACCTGGCTCAAATTGGTTTCCAGATCTTCGCGGTAAATCAATCTTTCAAAACGCTGTTGCTGAAGTTCCTCCCAGGAATATCCCAGAATGCGGGTGAGCGCCGGGTTTGCTTGAACCCATTCTCCCCGGACGGTAATCACGGCAACACCAAAAGGAGCATTTTGGTACACATGCTGTAAATAAGAATACTCCTCTTCATTCTGTACTCTGTTCATTTTGCGCCTCCTGCCATGGTAGTACAGCCTGGTTTTTGTATTTTTCTCTCCATCGCGTTTATATCTTAAAGGAACTGTAGTCCGACCCCTGACAAACCAAAATAAGCATAAGCATGCTTATAAAGAGATATAAACAAAATTGACGATTTTGAAACCTCTTTGACGATAATTATGACAGAAATGTGGCGAAATTTATAGTTCCAACCTTTGCCGGAAGGCAATGCTATAGCGAACGTAATGATAAATCGGCAGAAAGAAAAAACCTGCAGATCTGCAGGCTTCCTTGCGTTTATTCGGATTTCAGCAGCGCGGTCAGTTCGTCAAGGGTCCGGACGACATGCTCCAGCAGCCCCGGCAGATCCTCCATCTGTTCCTCGCCGATTTTCCGGGCAAACCGGATTTCCGCCGTATTCGACAAGCGTTTTGTCTCATCGCCATAGCGCCAGCTGAGCGTCTGGGATACCGACTGCTCCGGCCACCGCTGTTCCAGCAGGCTCTGGATGACAGCACATTCCTCGCCCTGCGGACCGACTTCCATATAAAAGCGGATTCGGATCGTGCACCCTGGCTGTGCCTCCTTCTGCTCCAGCAGCTCCGCGGCCAAATCGGCCAGCGAGGCGGCAAGGCCGATCTCTGCGGTCACCGCTTCGTTCCCGCTGCGCACGAACCGAATCGCAAATTCCCTCGACATGACCGACATTTCCATCCGGTCGTCGCGGCCGGTGACGCGAACCGCACCGTCCAGGTTGTCCAGGTCGTAGACCAGGTTCTCCACTGCCACCTTCAGGTTGTCGAAAATGCTCGGATCGAACATCACCATACGTCTGCCGCATATTTGAGACCGATCTGGCGTCTCGCATCCTCCATAATTTCAGCCACGATGAGGGAGCTCTCCAAAGAATTGATCTTGCTGTCGCGTTTGCCGCGTTCGATCAGCCGGATAAACTCGTCCAGCTCATAGTACATCGATTCATGGGTCTGCAGCTGCGTGAGGTCCTCGACCGTGCCGTCCCTGTACTGGATTTTCACTTCATAAGGCTGGTTGATCCGGTCGATGACCATCGTTCCGTTCTCACCCTGAATCTCGGCAGGCAGGAAGGAGTCGGATATTTTCGAATACATGATGACCGCGTCCATCTCCGGATAGCGCAGCACCATGCTGCCTTCCCCATCCACGCCTGATGACAACATGATACCTGTCGCCTTCACGTATTCAGGCCGGCCAAAGAGCGAAACCATCGGATAGATGCAGTATATGCCCAAGTCCATGAGTGAACCGTTGGAAAACTCGGGATTGAAGGCGTTGAGCACCGTCCCCTCCTTAAAGGCGTCATAGCGCGAGGAATATTGACAGTAGCTGGCAAAATACCGCCGGATCTGGCCGATTTTGTACAGGTTGTCCTTCATGATTCTAAAATTCGGCATCAGCGTGGACTTCATCGCTTCCATGAGCAGCACGTCATTGCTGCGGGCCGCCTCGATCATCCGCTTCAGTTCCAAGCTGTTCGAAGCCATCGGCTTCTCGCACAGCACATGCTTGCCGTGGTTCATGCACAGGATCGCCTGGTCCGCGTGAAAAGAGTTCGGGCTGGCGGTGTAGACCGCGTCTACAACCCCGTCCGACAGCATTGCCTCGAGATCCGTGAACACCCGCGGAGATCCGTGCTCTGCGGCAAAAGCCTCTCCCTTTTCCAGGGTCCGGGAATATACTGCGGCAAGCTGAAACTGGTCATTCTCCGCGGCAGCCTGCAGAAACCGCTCCGTAATCCAGTTGGTTCCGATTACCCCGAATCGTATCATCTTCTCGCTTCCTCTCCTAACTTGTCAGTTCTGTCTTTGTGAATACTCACGATGACTATATTGTCTCATTCCCCAAAGAAGCTGTCCACTTCGGAATCCATGTCATGAGCGGCCTCGCCCACCATGGACTGAATATCTTCAGAGCTGATGTTAATATACTCATAGCCCTCTTCCTGCTGCTTCTTCAAGGCTCTCTCCTTATAAAATTTGCCGGTGCCCTCGCCTGCATCCTCGTCATATACGAGCACGATGCCGTCCGTCTTCCGGAACAGCAGATCATCCCTGGCTGCAAACTGCCACGGGCCGCTGTAGGGCTGGTTGCTGACGACGCCGTAATAGTCGATCTCTCTGAGAATTTGCCGGTAATACTCCTGCTTGTCTTCCTTCCACTTCTCTTCCGGGCTGGCAAAGGCCGAAATGATCGAGCATTTGAGCTCTGGATACTGCTCTTTCAGCGCAATAGCCGCCTCGATGCCCCACAGGTCCACGCCGTACTGCCCCGGGGTGATAACCCACTCCAGTCCCTCTTCAAGGAGCGGAATCAGCTTGGCCGTAATCGCCTGCTTAATATACGGAATGCCCGGATGCTTCTGCCCAAAGATGTTCAGCTCATGCGCCCGGTATCCGGTGACCAGACAATTTTTCATACCATCAACACCTTAACTTAGTTGGAATGCCTCTTCCTCAACAGATGATCCGCGAGTAATTCATTCCTTCTATCATACCTTGTTTTGCCTTGCGGCTTCCACCGCAAATTCAGATTGTGCTCGGTGCCGCTCTTCCCTTGTTGAAGTGATAGCGGCAGGGGACAGCCAAAAAAGGCACCCGCCGCCAATCCATCGTGGCGGGGAGGTACCCCTTTACAGAAATATATATAAGTTAAACCGTAGGTTCAATAAAATCAAGAAATCCGAAAACAAGAGCGATCGCAGGGACATTTTACGTACTTGCCCCATCATCCATTTCAATGTTTCAACTTATATAGATTACAACGAAATTTTCACTTCGGCGTTCATGCCGGGAAGCACTTTATCCGAAGGCTGGTTGATCGAAATTTTGACAGGCACCTTCTGGGTGACCTTGGTGTAGCTGCCGGTTGAGCTTTGCTGCGGAAGCACCGAGAATACCGAGGTCGTTGCATAGCCGATTTCGTCGACCGTTCCGCTGAACGTTTTGCCCGAATCTCCGTCCACGTTAATATCGACGCTTTGGCCGACCTTCAGGTCCTTCAGGTCCTTCTCCTTAATATTGGCGATGATGTACATATGATCCAAGTCGGCTTCCTGTGCGAGCACCTGTCCCGCCTGAACCAGCTCGTTCTTCCGCGCATCGCTCTTGATGATTTTACCGTTCATCCGGGTGCTGACCGGTACGGCCTTCGTTCCGTCGGATACGGTGCCTACGACGTCCTTGTCCGTCACGTTCGATCCGGTCTTGACATGCCAGTCGGTCAGCACACCGCTGTAAGTGGATACGACGGGCATCATGTCCGCGGACACGACCGCGTCGCTTGTTTTGATGTAATTTTCATTTTGGTAATAAACATAGGCGCCGGCTGCGATCAGTATAAACACGACCAGCACGCCCACAACATTTCCGATGATTAAACGAATGTTCATCTTGCCTGTTCTCCTCCATATCGTTCTATTCTGAATTTATCTTAAGAATGGGAATCCGCTGTTACTCTTTCCTTGGGACCCGGCAGGGCAAGCGGCTTTTTCGGCTTTTGCACCAGCGAAAGGCCTTTGCCTGTCACGATTTTTCCGATCGACGCCAGCAATATAATGACTGCAAGAACCAGCATCATCGTAAACAAGTGATGGTACGCTCCTAGGATGGCCGCCCGCTTCGTATTAGCAATCAGCTCATAGGAAGCCGTGCTCTGCGCCTGGGCCGCCGTCATTCCCGATCCCATCAGCTTCCGGGTCATCTGTGCCAGCTCCAGCTTCGTTTCGGCATCAAACTCGCCCAGATGGGAACGGATCTGCTCGTAATTCACGGTGTTCTGCCGGCTCAAATACCAGCCCAGCAGCGGAGACAGCACCGCGCCGACGATATTTCGCATCGTATGCAGCGTCGTGGAGCGCATCGAGGCTTTGTGAATATCCCCCGCGAGGGCCGTGCCGAGCGCTCCGCTGACCAGAGCCATGCTGACGCCGCCGCCAAGGCAGGCGGCCTGGAAGTAAAGCTTAGGCAGCGTTACGGTTGGCACCAGGTTTCGCCAGCTGAGGCAGACATAAATAATGGCCAGCGATCCGATAAAACCCAGGACGCCGGCGCCGAGCCGGTCGTACAGCAGGGTTTTCAAAATAGCCGTGATCAGAATGCCGACGAAGAACCACAGGAAAAAATGGGACAAATAACTTGGCGACAAGCTGACGTTATTTTTCAAAAAGCCGGTGATTCCCGCAATCGCAAAGATGAGCACCGCATGGGACGCGATCGCCATGATCGTGCCCGAAATCGGCTTGGGCGCCTTCAGCGTACGGAATGGCACGAGCGGCGTCTTGGCCCTGAGGTCGACGATGACGAACAGAACCGCCAATATGACGGCGACGGACAAAAACGGCCACACCTCATACGAAGTGAACCCCTTTTGCATTAAATTGCACAGCGGAATCACCAGCGAAATCATGGTCAATACAAACAAAAACACTCCCGTTTTATCCAATGGCTCGTGCTCGCCGTGATGCTCCTCCGACTTCGGGAGGCCGTAATAGCCAACGGCCAGACAGAGGACGGCGGAGACGACGTTCAGCACGTACAGCCAGCGCCAGGCGTCCAGGCTGAGGGAGACGGCTCCGAAATAGGCTCCGACGGCACTTGCCCCAAACAGGCCCGTAATGACCATAAACAGAAATGTATTGCGGATCTTGTTCGGAAATGAACGGAGGCTCACCGGCAAAATCGCCAGAAACAGCGTACCGGCGCTGAGGCCCTGGATCACCTTCCCGATCGTCAAGGCGGCCACATCAGTGGACACTGCGTTAATCAACGAGCCGCACAAAAAAATAAACACCATCGTCAGATAGTGCGCCTTGAGGCCGAATCTGCGGGCCAGCACCGGTCCAAACGGTACTCCGAGCGCGAAAGCCAGGTTCGACAGCGTGGACGGCAGCTGCAGATCATTCGAGCTCATATCCAGTCCGTTCTGAATTATCACTTGGTTGATGGTATAAGCCAGATTGCTGAAGTATTGGGGCCCGATCGCAAAAATCGTCAGCAGCGATATGATCAAATACTGCGGAACGGCCACCCTTTCTTTCTCCGACATCGGAGTGCTAATGAGTTGACTCATCCGGATTCCTCCTTTCGTCTTGTATATGATTACGTCCGTATGCAGAACAACTTGTAAATAGCAAGTTGTATTATACAACATATGCAGATCAGCTGGCAACGGGATTTTCGCAGGCAGCGAGAAAAAGCTATTGGATAAATCCACAGCTTTTTCCTGATCTACTTATGCCGTTGTTTCAAATCCCGGTTAAGCCGGGTCAGGCTGTCCTCCAAGTGCTGCAGCCCATCACCGTTCCATTCCTTGAGGATGTCCGCGTACGCATCATGTCTGGCTTTCTGGACTTTGTGGAGAATATCCAGCCCGCCGGGTGTAATCTCAATGAGGCTGATTCGGCCATTGTTCGTGTCCGGATACCGCTTGACGTAATCTTTGGATTCCAGCACGGCGATTTGCCTGCTGGCCGTGGACAGGTTCAGCAGCAGATGCTCTGCCAGCACGTTGATCGCCAGCGGGCCCGCGTGCTCCAGCTCGCTGAGCAGGAGATATTCCGACCGGTCCAGGTTCCCGAATCTGGGGCTGAGCGCCGTCGTCAGCCGGACCAGCAGGGCGATCTGGTACTCGATCATATCCAGTCGATCTTTGTTCAACTTCCTCCCCCTCTTCTCTCGCTAAACCGCTCTCATAAATATATCATACCACTGTGCGAAGGGACTTTGCATCCGGAGGGCCTGGGTAAATAGAAAGAACGTCAATCGAGTACATTCATCATGTTACTAAGTTAAAAAGTCGAGATGGATGATAGTGCAAGTACGTAAAATGTCCCTACGATCACTCTTGTTTTCGGATTTCTTGATTGGATTGAACCATTGCATGGTAGAAATCCGAAAGCCAAATGTGACCGCTTCGCTTCTTCGGAATTATTTTTCTCCCTTGCTTGCATCGTTTTCGTTAATTCAACTTAAAAACTTAAAAGAGCCTGCAGCCAAGCTGCAGACTCTTTCGATTTTATTCCCGGCAAATTACCGTTCTCCGTCCTTCACCGGCACCCCGAAATTCGGCGTCCCGTCCTCATTCCAGCCGAACACCTGCATCCGCGTATGCCGGTTCGGATCGTACAGCGGATCGCCGATAATTTCTTTATAATTCCGGGCATGATAAACGATGACGTCCTCCCCGTCCTCGGATACCGTGAAGCTGTTATGTCCCGGCCCATACTGCCCGTTCTCCTCGTTGGTGGCGAATACCGGCTCCGGCGACTTCACCCAGGAGGCCGGATCGAGCAGATCCGCCGATTCGTCGGCATACAGCAGGCCCATGCAGTAATTGTGGTCGGTGGCGCTGGCCGAATAGCTGATGAAGATGCGTCCGTTCCGCTTCAGTACGGCCGCCCCTTCGTTGACTTTAAAGCCGATTACTTCCCACGGAAACTCCGGGGTCGAGATCATAACCTGTTTGCCCTGCAGCGTCCAAGGATTGCTCATTTCCGAAATGTACAGATTTGAATTGCCCTCGATGTCCGGGTCTTTCTGGGCCCAAACATAGTACAGCACTCCGTTATGCTCAAAAGTGGTCGCGTCCAGCGCAAAGGACTCCCACTGGGTGCGGATCTTTCCCTTCTCCGTCCAGGTTCCTTCCAGCGGATTGGCCGAGTCGTTCTCCAGGACATACATCCGGTGGTCGAACAATCCGTCATTGGTCTCGGTCGTCCGCGCCGCCGCAAAGTAGATGTACCATTTTCCGTGATTAAAATGAATCTCCGGCGCCCAGATGTTCGCGCTGAGCGGTCCGGTCTCGTATTTGCGCCATGCCACAACCGGTTCGGCTTCACCCAAACCCTGCAAAGTCTTGGAACGGCGGATTTCGATCCGGTCGTACTCCGGCACAGAAGCCGTGAAATAATAATAACCATCCGTATGCTTGTAAACCCATGGATCGGCGCGCTGCTCCACGACCGGGTTGTTGTAAGTTTCGTTTCTCTCCATATCAGGCTCTCCTTTATGTCTAGGTCTTCATGCCAAAATCAGTTCCATTTCGGGGCAAAAGGATAAGGACAGGCGGATTCCAGCAGCCGGGTCTTCACCTCAACGAGACAGCCGCAGTATTGGCAGGTCGTTCCGTATTGAAGCCCCGGACACTGTTCGCACTGCCCGATCCGCTGGCGGTATACCTCTTCGGATGCCGTCTCCCTGCCGCGGGTCGCGATCTCTACGAGCCGCTGCAGTTTTTCCGGCGATACCTGGACGCTCTCGCTGCACCCTTTGCAGCCTTCCTGACGATCCATGACAATTCACCCTCCCTATTTGTTGTAAATGTAATGGCACTGCACGCAGCCAACCTTCGATTAATGAATGGCCAGCGTAACGACGGACATCGGCGGCAGCTTCACGCTCAAACGACCGCCCTCAACATTGGCGCCGTCAAACGATTTTGGTGCCACGGCGTCCGGCTGCTCGAACGTATTGTGCGCGTTCATCCGGTCGGCCGTCAGAATCGTGCCGGAAGCCTGCACGCTTTCGGCAGCAAAGCCGCGAAGATCCAGGCTGATTTCGGCTTCGCCGGCATGGTCGATATTGACCAGGCTGACATGCACCTTGCCTTCGGCATCCTTGGAAGCCGACACGGTTACCTGCGGCAGTGCCTCTCCACCCATTTCATAGCTTCCGACCGCAGACTCGACGGCCAGCACCTCGGCATCCTGATGGACCTTGAACATATCGAACACATGATACGTCGGCGTCAGGATCATCTTCTCGCCTTCGGTCAAAATCATTGCCTGAAGGACGTTCACCGTCTGGGCGATGTTCGTCATCTGGACACGGTCCGCATGGTTGTGGAAAATGTTGAAATGCACGCCGGCCACCAGCGCGTCGCGGATCGAGTTTTGCTGGTACAAAAATCCCGGATTTGTGCCCGGCTCCACGTCAAACCAGGTGCCCCACTCGTCGATGATCATGCCGACGCGCTTCTCCGGATCGTATTTGTCCATGATCGTGCTGTGCTTCGTGATCAGTTCGTCCATATGCAGCGCCTTCTTCATGGTGATAAACCATTCGCCTTCTTCAAAATCGAGCGCCGAGCCTTTGCCCAGCCAGAAGTCGCCCGGAATCGTATAGTAGTGCAGGCTCAGACCGTCCATCAGCCAGCCGGCATTTTTCATCAGCACTTCCGTCCAGTTATAATCGTCCACATTGGCGCCGCCGGCGATTTTGTAAATCTTATTGTCGCCGTAATTGCGCACGTACGTCTGGAAACGGCGGTACAGATCAGCGTAGTATTCGGGACGCATGTTGCCTCCGCAGCCCCAATTTTCGTTGCCGACGCCGAAATACTTCAGCTTCCACGGCTGCTCTCTGCCGTTCTCCTTGCGCCAGTTGGCCATCGGCGATTCGCCGTCAAACGTCATGTACTCCACCCACTCGGACATCTCCTGAACCGTGCCGCTGCCGACGTTGCCGCAAATGTACGGCTCGCATTCCAGCAGCTCGCAGAGCAGCAAAAATTCATGGGTGCCGAAATGGTTGTTTTCGACGACTCCGCCCCAGTGCGTATTGACCATCCGTTTACGGCCTTCCCTTGGGCCGACGCCGTCCTTCCAGTGGTACTCGTCGGCAAAGCAGCCGCCCGGCCAGCGCAGAACCGGCACCTTGATGTTCTTGAGTGCCGCCACAACGTCGTTGCGGATCCCCTTCGTATTCGGAATCGGCGAATCCTCGCCGACCCAAATCCCTTCGTAAATGCAGCGGCCCAGATGCTCCGCAAAATGGCCGTATATATTTTTATTGATTTTTCCTTTGGAAATATCCGTATTGACGATCACGTTATGCATAACTGAATCCTCCCACGAGATGCTAAGTCTTTTATTTTGATAAAAACTTCCTATTATCCTTTAATGCCAGAGTTCAAATTGATCGACTGAATAAAATATTTCTGGGCGAACGCGAACAGAAGCAGCGTGGGAATGATCGCCAGCATCGCCGAGCCCATCAGCTGCCCGATCATGCGGTAGTTGCCGTAAATATCCTGAAGCAGCAGCAAGCCCGCTGTAATCGGCATTTTATCCACGTCCGTATATACGATAACCGGCCACAGGAAGTCGTTCCACGATCCGACGAAGGAAAATAGACCGCACACGATCAGCACCGGCTTGATGAGCGGCAGGATGATCGAAAAATAAATACGGAAATCCCCTGCGCCGTCCACACGCGCTGATTCGTCCAGCTCGCCCGGAATACCTTTCATAAACTGCCGGACCAGAAAAATGTTGCCCATACCTGCGAGACCGGGGATGATCATGGCCCAAGAGGTGTTCACCCAGCCGAAGGCGTCGATGATTTTATAGGAAGGGATGATGTTGACGACGCCCGGAAAAAACGAAATGCCCAGCAGCGTGAAGAACAGCGTGTCTCTCCCTTTGAAGTTCATGCGGGAATACCCGTAACCCGTAAGCGAAATAATGACGATGACGAGCAGGGTGTGCGATACCGCGATAAAGACGGAATTGAACAGCCAGCGCATAATCGGCGCCGTGGACGTATTCTCCAGAATGGCGACGTAATTCTCAAATATCCATTCCTTCGGAAACAGCCGAAAGCCCGAGGACACGACCTCAGTCTGCGAACGGAAGGAAGTCGTAATTCCGAACACGACCGGAATCACCCAAATGACGCAAAGCACGATCAAGAACAGGTAAGCGATATATTTGGAGATACTTACTTTTTTGGACATTTTGATTAACCCTACCTCTCGTATCCTAAATCCAGCCTCTGCCTAAGCGGCCTACCTCGTATTTCGATTCATGACATAGTACTGCAGCGCCGAAATGACCAGAATGACCAAACCGAGCAGTACGGCCATCGCCGACGCCATGCCGGCAATCGATTCCCCTTGGCCGAAGGCCAGCTGGCGGATGTACATCATCAGGACGTGCGTGCTCTGTCTCGGTCCCCCATCGGTCATCATTAACGGCTGGCCGAACACGTTGAACGCGCCTGCCGTCGTCATGACGAACGTATAGATCAGCGGGAAATTGATGGATGGCAGGGTAATGCTGAAAAATCTGCGCACGGATCCGGCTCCGTCGATTTCCGCCGCCTCGTACAATTCCTTGGAGACGCCGGCAATGGACGCGCGGTAAATGATCATGTTGCCGCCAACGCCGCCCCATACCGTGATGACGAAAATAATGATCCACGCATAAGGCTGCGTCGCCGCCCAGGCCACCTGCGAATGGAATACGTTGCCGGTAATGCCCAGCTGTTTATTGAAAATAAGCAGCCAGATCAGTGCAGCCGCGGAAATGGAAATCAAGCCGGGAATATAGATAATCGACTGAATGACACCTTTCAGCTTGACCTGCTTGTGCTCGAGCGCGACGGCGACCAGCAAAGGAATGACGATGAGCAGCGGAACGCTGATCACGACGAACAGCAGTGTATTTTTCAGGCCGTTGAAAAATTGGGTGTGGAAGGTCGAGCTGCTGTCGAACAAAATCGTTTTATAGTTGGCCAGGCCGATCCATTCCGGATCGTTCATCAGGTTCCACTGCGTAAACGAAGCATAGATTCCGTAAATCGTCGGGATCAGAATAAAGATCAGAAACAGAATCAGATGAGGGCCGACAAAGAAAAACGGTGCAAATAATTTCTTATTCATAGCCTTGTAATTTCTCCTTTTGGAGAAATAATGCACCAGACGCTTTCGGTCCGGCACACTATTTCCTTCGTTCTATATAGATTGAACTAAAGTTAGTGCATGGAACCTCCTGTTAAAACGGCCCTCATACGGCCTATAACATTCATTTCTTTAGCTCATTCTATCTGCTTAGCAAAAGGCCTACTTGGTCGCCTGTTTACTGCTGCTCTCTGCGATCTTATCCTCGACGAACTTCTGCATCGTCTGCAGCGTTTCGTCTAAGTCCACATTGCCCCGGACGATATCGGCACAGTACGTATCCACGGCTTCGGCTACGTACGGATAGTATTCGTAAGTGTAGATGTACAGCGATTTGGTCTCCTGCTCATTCGAGGTGAAGAAGGACTGCATGAACTGCTTGTACTCCGGACTTTCGTTCACCTGCTTACTTGCGACGATTTGTCCGGCTTTCGCCCATTCCAGGGAGTGCTCGCGCACGAATTCCAGGAAGGCGCCGATGCCCGCTTCTTTCTCGTCCGAGCGCTTGTCGTTCTTGAACATCGTGAACAAGTGGGAGGAAGCGCGGTTCGTGAACTTGTCCGCCGTCGGCGAGTACACGTTGGTTACGCCGAAATTCAGACCGTCGACCTTGGCATGGGCCGTCGAGCTCCAGGTTCCGTCTGTCGAGAACAGCACTTTGCCGGACTGGAACATCAAGTAGCCGTCTTCGCCGAACGGTGTCATGAGGCCGGCGTCGGCGATCTTTTTCACATTTTCAAAAGCCTGCTTCATCACCGGCGTATTGACGGCCGGCTTGCCGTTGTCCTGGATGTCTCCGCCCAGGTCCTGAACCTGTGCCAGAATGACCCAGCCCAACAGCGCATCGTTGACGACATATTCGTCCGAAGCCAGCTTGCCTTTCAGGGACAGCATTTCGTCGATGGTCACGACATTGTCGTCGAGAATGGATTCCGCGTTATACTTTTTCAGCAAATCTTTGTTGTAGTACATGACGTTGCTGTGAATGTCGAGCGGAACCGTATATTGGGTGCCGTCGATGCTGCCTGTGGACCAGGCTTGCGGCAGGTAATTCGCTTCCTTGATTTCCGGCTGCCCCTTGATCGCGCTTTCGATCGGTTCCAGCACGCCCTGCTTCGCGAAGCCGGGAACGCGGTCGGCATGGATAATGGCCAGGTCCGGAACGCCTTTGCCCGAGTTCAGCACGGTCGAAAGCTTGGTGTACATATCGGAAGTGATGACGTGCTTCACTTTGATGTCGGGATTCGTCGCGTTGTATTCTTTAACGATCTCATCCATATATGCTCCGTCGTCGCCCGTCAGCGGCGTCCAGAACGTAATCGTCTTCTCGCTGCTGTTTCCGCATGCCGACAACAGCATGCTTGCCGCAAATATCATCAATAATGAAATAACAAAGCTCTTCTTCAAAACTTCCGCCCCCTAAATGGAATACTATATCTCGTATTTTTTTATTGTTCAGCGTACTTCTTTTGATTTGAAAAACTTGAAAGCTTGCAATTTCACACGAGCCCTTTTCACTTGTACGTACATGTTGATGTACATCAAGGCCATGTTGGATAGATGCCGCCATCGCTCCTGCGGGTCGTTTCGTCCCACAAAAAACATCTGCCGTTCCTCTTGGCACGATCTTTCCTTTGCCAAACGTCAAAGAGGAATCGGCAGATGCAGTCATGCGAGTCTATGATGTTATGGGTTACGTCCATGCCAATGGGTTATGAAGCTGGTATGCCGGAACTCGCCGGCCAGCCAGGCAGCAAGGACCTGCCCTAATTAAGCCTTTTTCAGCCGGATCACGTTCCAGGATGCCTTGGACAGGCGGGTGCTCACAAACCCGTCCTTCAATGCCGCACTGCCTCGCGAATGCGGTTTAACGTTCTCTTCGGCCGCGGTATTGACCGCTTTCAAATCGTCGTTCTCCAGAACGATATGCTCAGCAATCTGGTAGCCTTCAAAGCCTCTGACGTCGCATTCCACGTCAAGCGCCTCCTCCAAATGGCGATTCAGCGCAAAGATGGTCAGCTCTTCTTCCTCTTCGTTATATACGACCGCCGTCTCCAAATAAGGCACATCGGTGTAATCCTGGGCGTCATATTTCGGCGAATCCACGATCGGTTGCAGGGATACCCCGCGTCCGTAACGTGAAGCGTGCAGGTATGGATAGAAAATCGTTTGCTTCCAGGAGCGCCCTCCGGTCTCGGTCATGATCGGCGCGATCACGTTGACCAGCTGCGCAAGGCAGGCCATCTTCACCCGGTCGGCATGCTTCAGGAAGGTGATGAGCATCCCACCGACCAGCAGCGCATCTTCAAAGTTGTAAACATCCTCCAGCTGCGGCGGACCGACGGTCCAGGGATCGATCTTCGTATCCGCATCGTTTGAATGGTACCAGACGTTCCACTCGTCGAAGCTCAGGTACATCGTCTTCTTGCTCCGCTTCTTCGCCTTCACGTAGTCGCAGGTGGAAATGACGGTGCGGATAAAATGGTCCATGTCCATCGTCCGCGCCAGGAAATTTGCCGAATCGCCGTCCCGGTTGCCGTAGTACTGGTGCAGGGATACGAAGTCGGCTACGTCATATGTATGATCCAGTGTAATGGCTTCCCATTCCGGGAATGTCGGCATTCCCGTGCTGGAGCTGCCGCATGATACCAGCTCGATATCGGGGTCCACCAGCTTCATGGCCTTGCCGGTCTCATAAGCCAGGCGTCCGTACTCCTGCGGCGTCTTCTGGCCAATCTGCCAAGGTCCGTCCATTTCGTTGCCGAGGCACCAGGTCTTGACCTTATGGGGCTGATCATAGCCGTGGCTGCGCCGCAGATCGCTCCAGTAGCTTCCGCTTGGATGGTTACAGTACTCGAGCAGGTTCCTTGCCGCATCCACGCCCCGTGTTCCCAGGTTGACCGCCATCATGACCTCGGAGCCGATCTCCTTGGCCCATGCCATGAACTCGTTCGTCCCGACTTCGTTCGGCTCGATTGTCCGCCAAGCCAGCTCCAGCCTTCTTGGACGCGACTCGCGCGGACCGACGCCATCTTCCCAATTGTAGCCGGACACAAAATTACCCCCGGGATAACGGATAATGGGCACGCCCAGCTCCTGGACCAGCTGCTTTACGTCCTCCCGGAAACCGAGGCTGTCCGTCTCGGGATGGGACGGGTCATATATGCCGCCGTATACGGCGCGGCCTAAATGCTCAATAAACGAGCCGTAGATGCGCTTATCCACTTCGGCGATCCGAAACGCCTTGTCCACGACCACCCTGGCCTTATTTGCTGCTGATGCCACTGATATCACCTTCCATTTTAGAAAATAATAAAATAATTTGAGATAAATTGAATGAATCCGTTTACAAGTATAAAATAACATACATGAAGTATGCTGTAAATAAATAAATGTAAATCTATTTATATTTTTTTAAATCAAAATGAAATTTCTGTGTCCGGCGCTATGTATAAACTCTAAGAAACCTTATAAAATCAAGGGGAATGCTAGTTTGTTTTACTTTAAAAATACCTAAAGTCCCCTCTGTGATTTGTAGAATATGCTATGACTATTTCGTATATATCTACAAAAAAGGAATGCATGCTTTCATTAACGATTTAGTTAGTTTATAATTATTTAAAATAAAAGAACACCACCTCTACAATCGGAAGAAGGTATTCAATTCCATGATCTATATTAAAAATCTGATGAGCGGGATCGACATTTTCAAGGCCCTCAGCTCGGAAATCCGGATCCAAATTCTCGAACTGCTCGCGAAAAACCAGGCGCTGAACCTGAACGACCTGGCCACCCGGCTGAACCTCAGCAACGGTGCGATTACCATGCACATCAAAAAGCTGGAGGAAAGCGGTCTGATTGAGATCAATACCAGCGTCGGCAAACACGGCATTCAGAAGATCTGTTACTTGAATAAGGACAAACTGATGGTCGACCTGCGCAGCAGGGACGTCGAAAACCTGTATGAGGTTGAAATTCAAGTCGGCCACTACAGCAACTATCAGGCGGTTCCCACCTGCGGTTTGGCCACCAAGGACAGCATCGTCGGCGACTTTGACGACCCGCGTTATTTTGCGGATCCGCAGCGGATCGACGCCGAGATCATTTGGCTGGCGGAAGGGTTTCTGGAATACCGGATTCCGAATTATTTAAAGCCGAACCAGACGTTCCGCGAAATCCAGTTTTCCATGGAGCTCAGCTCGGAAGCACCGGGATATAACGATAACTACCCGTCGGACATTTATTTTCACTTAAACGGGATCGAAATCGGTTCCTGGACCAGCCCGGGGGACTTCGGGGATGCCCGCGGCACGTTTAACCCGGATTGGTGGCCGCCGCATCTGAACCAATACGGCATGCTGAAGCTGATCCGCATCAACAACGATGGCAGTTTCATCGACGGCTGCCGGATTTCCGACGTGACGCTGGACCAAATTCAGCTGGATTACAAGAGCGAGCTTACCTTCCGCCTCTCGGTCACCGAGCAGTCGGTCAACAAGCGCGGCTTGACCATCTACGGCAAAAACTTCGGCAACTACAGCCAGGATCTGCTCGCCCGCGTCCTGTATGATGTTAAGGAAGACTAATACTCGACTGATCTTGCCGTCTCTTCAATTTACGCGCTGACGTCGAATGTTTCGCATGAAATATGGATATCGTGTAAAATGTAATGAAGAGGAGTTGTGAACTATGTCCAATGACGAAATTATTTTGACCCCCGAAGGCCTTGCCCAACTGGAGGCAGAGCTTGAGGAATTGAAGACCGTCAAGCGCAAAGAGCTGGCCGCACGCATCAAGCTGGCGATCAGCTACGGCGACTTGAAGGAGAACAGCGAATATCACTCCGCCAAAGATGACCAAGCTTTTATGGAGACCCGCATTTTGCAGCTGGAGAAAATGCTGACCAAAGCCCGCATTGCCGATAAGGCAGACTCATCCGCTGTCAGTGTCGGCTCGTTCGTGAAGCTGCACGATATCGAGTTCAAGGAAGATCTCGAGTACCGCGTGGTTGGTCCGGCGGAAGCCGACGTCTACCAGAACAAAATCTCGTATGAAAGCCCGCTGGGCAAAGAGCTGATCGGTAAAACGGTCGGGGACGTCGTGACCGTCGACGCGCCGATGGGGCTGATCAAATACGAGGTGCTGGAAATCCGTTCTTCCTAAAAGACGGCTGCAGTTACCTAATAGGCCATACGTCTAAACAAGGACCGTTCCTGAATACAGGACGGTCCTTTGTTATGAGATCAGAAAGTATAAGTTTCGAAGCCTCCGCTTCCGGATCTCGCAAGAAAAACTTCCGCTAAATGCGGTCTGCCTTCTGTGAAGATACGTCGATAGGAGTTTTTGTTATGAGATCAGAAAGTATAGGTTTCGGAGCCTCCGCTTCCGGATCTCGCAAGAAAAACTTCCGCTAAATGCGGTCTGCCTTCCGTGAAGATACGTCGATAGGCGTTTTTGTTATGAGATCAGAAAGTATAGGTTTCGGAGCCTCCGCTTCCGGATCTCGCAAGAAAAACTTCCGCTAAATGCGGTCTGCCTTCCGTGAAGATACGTCGATAGGCGTTTTTGTTATGAGATCAGAAAGAAAGTATAAGTTTATGTTTCGGAGCTTATTACCGGACGGGCTTCAGCTCCGCTTCCGTGGACAGCTTGATCTTCTTCAGCCGCTTCATCACATCATTCTCGCCGCGGCCAAAGTAATCGTGCAGCAGGTTGTATTCCTGATACAGCTTCTCGTATACTTCAACGTTCTCCGGAATCGGCTTGAACGTCTCCTCCTTAACGCGCGCCATTTGCTGCGCCGCAGTCACGACATCGTCGTAGCCGCCGGCTTCCTTGCCTGCAGCCACCGCGGCGAAAATCGCAGCCCCGAGCGCCGGCGTCTGCTTGGAATCCGCCACGAAAATTTCGCGTTTGGTCACGTCGGCGTAAATCTGCATCAGCAGGCGATTTTTCTGCGGCAGGCCGCCGCAGGCGTAGAGCGCATCCACATCGACACCGCTCTCCTGGAACGCGTCGACGATTTTCCGGGTGCCGAAGGCGGTCGCTTCAAGCAGGGCACGGTATACTTCCTGCGGCTTCGTCAGCAGCGTCATGCCAAGGATCATCCCCGTCAGGTCGGTATCGACCAGAACGGATCGGTTGCCGTTCCACCAGTCGAGGGCGAGCAGGCCCGATTGGCCCGGTTTGTAGGCGGAGGCTTCCCTTTCCAGCCATTGGTGAACACTCAGGCCTTCCTTCGACGCAGCTTCCTTCACATAGGCAGGCAAGGACTCTTCCACGTACCACTCAAAAATATCCCCGACCGCTGACTGCCCGGCTTCGTATCCGAAGAGCCCCGGAATGATGCCGTCCTCCACGACGCCGCACATGCCTTCGACTTCTTTTTCTTCCGTGCCGAGCACCATATGGCAGATCGACGTGCCCATGGCCATGACGAGCTTGCCCGGCGTCACGACGCCGACCGCCGGCACGGCCGCATGAGCGTCCACGTTGCCTGCCGCCACCGCAATGCCCGGCTTAAGGCCCATCATCTCCGCCATGGACGGCTGCAGTCCTCCGGCATTGCTTCCAAGCGGAATGACCTCGCCGCGCAACTTCGTATCGGTCAGATGCTCCAGGCGCGGATCGAGCGCTTTGAAGTATTCCTTCGACGGATAACCGTCACGCTTATGCCAAATGGCTTTATAGCCCGCCGTACAGCTGTTGCGGACGATGTTGCCCGTCATCTGCGAAATGACCCAGTCCGTCGCTTCCAGAAACATGTTCGTCTTCTCATAGATGTCCGGCGCCTCGTCCAGGATTTGCCAAATTTTGGCGATCATCCACTCGGACGAAATTTTGCCGCCGTACCGGGCCAGAAACGCTTCGCCGCGCTCCTCGGCGATCCGGTTGATCTTGTCGGCTTCCGGCTGCGCCGCGTGATGCTTCCACAGCTTCACCCAGCTGTGCGGCTGGTCCGCCAGCTCGGCCTGGAAGCACAGAGGCTCACCGGCCTCGTCGACCGGCAGCATCGTACAGGCCGTAAAATCGATGCCGATGCCGATGATATCCTCAGGATTGACGCCCGATTCACGAACGACGGCCGGCACGGAAGTTCTCAGCACCTCCAGGTAATCGTCCGGATGCTGCAGCGCCCAATCATATTCCAGCTTGATGCCCGATCCAGGGAGACGCTCGTCAATGACATGGTGCGGATACGGCGTTACATGGTCGGCGATTTCATGGCCGTTCGATAAATCCACCAGTACAGCACGTCCGGACTGGGTCCCATAATCCACTCCGATGGTATACTTTTTCCCCATTTTGGATTCCTCCGCATTTCAAATTTATAAGTGCTGCTATATCACTTCTGCCCGTAGTAGGCGTTAACTCCATGCTTCCGCAAAAAGTGGCGGTCCAGCAGGCTTTGGTCCATCGGCGGCGTCTCCGGGTTCAGCTGAAGCATCCGGGCCGTAATCTTGGCCACTTCCTCGAGCACCACCGCATTGTGCACCGCATTATGCGCATCCTTGCCCCAGACGAACGGGGCATGCGCATGCACGAGAATCCCCGGCACCTCAAGCGGATCCAATCCCAGCTCGTGGAAACGTTCCACGATGACGTTGCCGGTCTCCAGCTCGTAAGCGCCTTCAATCTCCACCTTCGTCATCGGTCGGGTGACCGGAATTTCACCGTAGAAATAGTCGGCATGCGTCGTCCCGCAAGCAGGCAGCGCCCGCCCGGCCTGGGCCCAGCTCGTTCCCCACGGGGAGTGGGTATGCACCACGCCGCCGATTTCCGGGAAGGAGCGGTACAGCACCATATGCGTCGGCGTATCGGACGACGGGCGCAAATCCCCTTCAACCACCCGGCCTTCCAGGTCAACGACGACCATGTCCTCGGCCTTCAATTCTTCGTAAGGCACCCCGCTCGGCTTGATGACGAACAGCCCGCTCTCGCGGTCGATGCCGCTGACATTTCCCCAGGTAAACGTGACGAGCCCGTGTTTGGGCAGGTCCAAATTCGCTTCCAGCACCTGCTGTTTCAGTGCTTCCAGCATTGCAGACACTTCCTCTCCTACTATAGTTGTACGTACAAGTTGTATGATGAAAGTCCGCATATTCGGACTTTCATCTGCCTTTTCACACGTTAACGTTCAGGTTTACAACCGAGTCCCGCTCCACCAGCTCGGGTTCGTACAGGGTATCTCCGGGAGCCAATCCCTCTTCGATCATCGCGATCAGCTGGCTGGCCGCATCCCGGCCCATGGCCGTCTTGGGATGGGTCAGCGTCGTCAGCTTCGTTCCGGAAGCCGAGGCCAGCATCGAGTCGTCGAAGCCGACGAACGACACGTCCTCCGGCACTCGGAGTCCGAGCTGCAGCGCGGCCCCCATCAGGCTGACCGCCAGTTCGTCGTTGTAGCAGACGAATGCGGTCGGCCGTTCCTCCTCCGCTCCGCTCAGCAGCTGCAGCGCCTGCCGGAACGGCAGGTCGTTCTTCTGCTCGGTCGTATACGTGACGACCCGCTTGGGAGCTACGGCGACGCCGCGCGCTTTGTGGGCGGCCAAAAAGCCCTTCAACCGGTTGACGCCCTGCAGGTCGTCCCGCTTGAAAAATCCGGCGATCCGGGTATGCCCGTTCGCCAGCAGATGGTCGGCTGCCTTGTAGCCGCCCATCTCATCGTCGACCCGAAGCAGCGGGCACTCGAGCTCCCGGTACTTCTCGTTGATCATCAGGTAAGGAATGCGCTTCTCCTGCAGCTCCAAATAATAGCCAAGGTTCGGGTTGCCCTCCGCGCTCTTCGTCGGTTCGATGATCAGTCCGCTGAGCGGCTGGCTGGTCATCAGCTTCAGGCTTTCCATTTCCTTGTCCTTGTTATTGTCGGTGCTGGACAGCAGCAGCCGGTAGCCTCTGCTCCGCAGCTCGGCTTCCGCACCCCGTACGATATGCGGGAAGATGTAATCCGATATATAAGTCGTCATAATGCCGATCGTCTTGACCAGCTCGCTCTCGCGACGTCCCGGAAACCGGGCAAAGGTGCCTTTGCCCTGGATCCGTTCAAGCCAGCCTTCCTTCTCCAGCTCGCTGTATGTCTGGCGCACCGTCTGGCGGCTCAGGCCGAACTGTTCGGCAATTTCATTTTCAGAAGGAACCTGCTGCCCGGGCTTCAGCTTGCCCGATTCAAACCAGGACAGCAGCTCGTTCTTCAGTAGAATATATTTGGGAATCCGTCTGTTATTCATCATTCACCTCAGCGGCATGCTCTGTATTTCGGCCTTGCGGGCTGGATCTTCCGATTCATCCCGGAAGGCTTCGTTCTCTTTGAGTATTGTAACACAAGGCCGGGTGAACACAGACATCGGTCCGGTTATCTCAAGCGGTAAGCTGCCTCGCTCCAGCGGAGCTCGTTCTTCAGGCGCTGCACGGACGTATCTTTATCGATGACCACGGCTTCGATGCCGGCCATTTCGGCGAAGTCCGTCAGGTTCTCGGCCGTCATGGCATAAGACAGCACCGTGTGATGCGCGCCGCCGGCCAGGATCCAGGCTTCGGCCGATTCGCGGAGCGACGGCTGCGGCTTCCACAGCACGCGAGCTACCGGAAGCTTCGGCATCGGCTTGTCGACCTTCACGCCGTCCACGACGTTCACCAGAAGGCGGAAGCGGTGTCCAAGGTCGACGAGGGAAGCGTTGACCGCCGGACCGTCCTGGCCGTCGAACACGATGCGGGCCGGATCCTCTTTGCCGCCGATGCCGAGCGGATGCACTTCAATCGTCGGCTTCGTGGCCGCGATCGTCGGACATACCTCAAGCATGTGCGCTCCGAGAATCATATGGTTGCCCGGCTCGAAATGGTACGTGTAATCCTCCATGAACGACGTGCTCTTGTTATTTGCAAGAACCTTTAGGACGCGGGTCAGTGCAGCCGTCTTCCAGTCGCCTTCGCCGCCGAAGCCGTATCCGGATTCCATCAGCCGCTGCACGGCAAGACCCGGAAGCTGCCGGAATCCGTGAAGGTCTTCGAACGTCGTCGTGAAGGCCCCGAATCCGCCTTCCTCCAGGAAGCGGCGCATGGCGATTTCGATCCGCGCCTGGTAGGCGATCGCATCGCGCACCGGACCGGCGGACAAGCCTGCCTGCGTAATGCTGTATTGTTCTGCATACACTTTCAGGAGCGTCTCTACTTCGCTGTCCTGAACTTCGTTCAGAACCTGGACCAAATCACCGACGCCGTAGCCGTTGACCGACCAGCCGAATTGAATTTGCGCTTCAACCTTATCGCCTTCCGTAACGGCTACTTCGCGCATGTTGTCGCCAAAGCGCGCTACCTTCAGGCTGCGGCTCTCCGCGAAGGCTGCCGCCGTACGCATCCACCCGCCGATACTGCGGCGCACGTCTCCGTCTTCCCAGTGGCCGACGACCACTTTGCGGGCGATGCCCAGTCTGGCTCCGATATGGCCGTACTCGCGGTCGCCATGGGCAGCCTGGTTAAGGTTCATAAAATCCATGTCGATCGTTTCCCATGGGATGTCGCGGTTAAACTGTGTATGCAGGTGAAGCAGCGGCTTCTGGAGCTGCGTCAGGCCGCGGATCCACATTTTCGCCGGAGAGAACGTATGCATCCACGTAATAATGCCGGCACAGGATTCGTCGCTGTTCGCCTCAACGATCAGCTGGTAAATCTCGTCGGACGTCTTCACGATCGGTTTAAAAACGACCGGATACGGAATCGCAGCGGTATCCTGTCCGAGCTGCTCCGCGATGATCCGGGAATGATCGGCTACCTGTTCCAGCGTTTCGGGTCCGTATAAGTGCTGGCTGCCGGTTACAAACCAAAATGAATGCGGTTTCAATTTCATGATTATAGCCTCCCATGTTTCGGTTTCGTCCACTTGCTGTGCGTAAACTGATATTTTTACTTGTACATACTTATATATAGTAATACACAATTTATCAGAACATGTACGTACAAGTTGTATGGGTACATTGTATCCCCGCCATGTGAAAAAGGCAAGAACAATTTTGCCTGATCTGTGCTGTTGACTTGGTAGGAAAAAAGGAGCATAATCGGTTTGAAAATAAGTTAGTGAGTACTTACTTTTTAATTCCATTTGCTGCTGGGATATGCTCTTGCCGGCCGGCGGGCGGTCCTGGCGGCAATCCACGCGGGCCTTCTCCACTATGCTTTACGCATGAATGGATAACCCGAAGACGACAATAACCACATCTAAGTAAAAGGAGCAATGCATCATGAATTTCAAACATATTACGGTTGCCGGCAGCGGCGTGCTGGGCAGCCAAATTGCTTTTCAAACCGCCTTCAAGGGCTTTGAAGTCACCGTATACGACATTAACGATGAGGCACTGGACCGGGCCAAAAGCCGGATCCACGATCTGATGCCCCATTATCGGCACGATCTTGACGCCTCGGAGGAAGAACTTGCCGCAGCTTTTAGCCGGCTCTCCTTCAACAGCGACCTGGCCCAAGCGGTTGCACAGGCCGATCTGGTGATCGAAGCGATTCCCGAAGTGGTGCAGATCAAAACCGATTTTTACCAGGAACTGGGCAAGGTTGCCCCGGAACGGACCGTATTTGCCACGAATTCTTCCACCCTGCTGCCTAGCCAGTTCGCCGAAGCAACCGGGCGGCCGGAGAAGTTTTTGGCGCTCCATTTTGCCAATGAAATCTGGAAAAACAACACCGGCGAAATCATGAAGCACCCCGGCACGGACACAACCGTGTTCAACGACGTCATCGAATTTGCCAAGGCCATCGGCATGGTGGCCCTGCCGCTGCACAAGGAGCAGCCCGGCTACATCCTGAACTCCCTGCTGGTCCCGCTGCTGGAAGCCGCCCAGCTGCTGCTGGTCAAAGAAGTGGCCGACCCGGAAACGATCGACAAAACATGGATGGTGGCAACCGGCGCTCCGATGGGACCGTTCGCCATTCTGGACGTGGTGGGCATCAACACCGCCTACAATATCGGCCTGGCCAAAGCCAAGGCGACCGGCGACCCGGAATTCGAAAAGATCGCGAATCTCCTGAAATCCGAATACCTCGATAAAGGCAAGATTGGCCGCGCTGCCGGCGAGGGCTTCTACAAATATCCGAATCCGAGCTTTGCAGAGCCTGGATTTTTAAAAAGTTAACCTGATATAATCATCTAAAAAGGCATACAAAAAGACCAGCTTACATGCTGGTCTTCTTTGTCACTTCTATTATAATTTTAAATACACGGACACCCTTTTCACGAAACTGAAGGAGATCGATATGAACAAAGGCGAACAGACCAAGCAGCGGATCATCCAGCAGGCAAGGACACTTTTCTCTACGACGGGCTATGACGCCACGAAGACGAGCGAAATCGCCAAAGCCTGCGGCATTTCCGAAGCGGCCATGTATAAATATTTCAGCAGTAAAATGGATCTGCTCAAAGCGTGCGTTGTCACGGCCGAGCCCGATGAAGAAACCTTGGCGCACACAGATTTGAGCCAGTGCACGAACGAAGAGCTGATCGAGCGTTACGTGAATAAACGGATCACGATGATCGAGCGCAATCATGAGCAGTACAGCATTCTTTTTGCCGAATCCTCGCGTTACCCCGAGCTTTCCCAATACTTTGACCAATCCTTGTACCGGCAAAGCGCCGAAATCAAGGAGATCAAGCGGCGGATCGGGGAAGGGAGCATGAACGGGATCCAAGAAATTTTCACCCTGGAGCTGGGTCTGACGGCCGGCATTTGCTCCATTCTCCAGCATGACCAAATGAATCAGGGCGCACTGCTGCAGAACCTTTCCGAGTTCCGGGGCGAAATGACCCGGTTTATGAAATACGGTTTGATCGGCAGGCCATGACTTTTTATTAAAAAGCGGTTATTTAAAATATGCTCAGCCGCGACCGGCCGAAGTCAGCCGCACCCCTATATTCCACGGATCCCTGACGAGAAAGGCGCCTTCTTCCTGCTTTTCCGCAGCCATTCCCGCTTCACGGACCCGCTGGACGAGCTCCTCTACCTCACGCGCCCCCGGCAGCACGATCGTCATATAATCGATGCCGGTGCCATTGGCCGGTACCGGCGGCGCTCCAGCGCCGGCCCAAATATTCAGGCCGACATGGTGATGGTAACCTCCGGCCGAGATGAACAGTGCGCGCATTCGCGCATAATCGCCGACCACGTCAAACCCCAGTATATCGCAGTAGAAACGCTTCGCTTCGGGCAGGCTTCCGACATGGAAGTGAACATGCCCGATCACCGTTCCCGCAGGCAGCCCCTGCCATTCCAGCCCGGCCGACTGCTCCAGCAGGCCGCGAATGTCCACCGCTTCGGTGACCATAACGTAATTCCCGTCCGGCTCCTTGCGCCACGTATCTCTTGGACGGTCTGCATAGACCTCGATCCCGTTCTGATCCGGATCGCTCAAATAGATCGCTTCGCTGACCGCGTGGTCCCCTTGGCCAAACGGCGTGTCGGTCTGGATGAAATGGCGGACGACCGTTCCGAGATGTTCCCGGCTCGGCAGCAGGATCGCAAAATGGTACAGTCCCGCATGCGAACGCTCCGGCACGATGACGGCGTCCTCCAGCTCCTCGAGGATCAGAATCGGGCTCGCAGATCCCCTGGGTCCCAGCTCCGCCGTACTCCCCTCTCTTTTCAACACTTCCAGTCCGATAATTTCTGTATAAAAGGTGATGGAACGGTCCATCCGGCTGATCTTGATTTTAACCGGTCCAAGCTTCATTTCAGGATGCATGTCGGCACTCCCCTAACTTTTATTTAATTACTTTTTGTAAGTAAGTATATTTTTATAATGAGTTCTTGTCAAGCAGAAGCTTTACAGCGAGGATCGGGAGACCGGTTGAACATTTTAGAAGAAACCATCCGGCTCCCTATCCGTATACATTAGAAATATGGCATGACAAGGAGGAATCGAGATGAAGTGTCCGATATGCGAAGACTCCCGCATGAAGGAAGTGGAAAAAGACGGGATCCTGATCGACATTTGCCCGACATGCAAAGGTGTGTGGCTGGACCGCGGAGAGCTGGACAAGCTGATGTCCGACGTGCGTGAAGTCCGCGGAGACTATAATGAATGGTATTACGGAGATGCTGACCGAAACCAGAGGCCGAGGGACAGCTACCCTTCAGGCCAGCCCTATCCGCCGCAGCAGCAGTCCTATGACAAATATGACAAGCATGGCCATTCCTCTTACCCGCATCATAAGAAAAAGAAAAAAAGCGTGCTTGACGTGTTCGGTGACTTGTTCGATTAACACCCGTCCATGCAAAAACCCCTGGCTCCGTGCGGAGCCGGGGGTTTCGTTATGTTCTGCCTCTTATTCGTCCTCTTTGAAAACCGGACGCAGCCGGATGGAAAACTCGAATTCCCGCTCATCGAGCCGGTACTTCTCCAACAGCTCTGGACCGCAGGAGTTGGAACCGACGCCGCTCATTTTGTAGTCAAGATGAACGATCGTCTCCTTCCGCTTGACCAGCTGGTGCAGGTGGACGGCTTCCTCCAGGTCTTCCGGTGAGTAATGGGAGGCGTTAAACGAAAACGGCGCAATTCCGTGGAAAGCAAGCCCCATGCCCCGTTCGCTTGTCACCGTCGCCCACTCCGTCCCGTACCGGGAGCCGTTCTCCTGCGGCATAATGTACGGCTCGAACATGTCGTCGACGCGAAGAAGGTATTTGCCGACCCGTACGCTTTTGCGCTTGTCGACATAGCTCGCATGCGGACCCAGACCGAAATACTCAACCTCCTCGGTTCCGGCCGGCATGACGGCCTTCAGCCCGAAGCGGGGCAGAAACGGCAGCCCCTCCCGAAGCTTGACACTCGTGGCCAGCGCGATTTCTCCGGAACCGTCCACCCGCCATACGGCCTGTCCATGAAGGACAGGATGCTTCATGTAGCCGCCGAGCGAAAAATCCACGGTCATCTCGATCGCATCGTCTTGCGGCTCGCTGATCCGGACCTGGTATACTTTCGTGCCTGCCCGGTGATATCCCGCATCTTTCCATTGACGCTGGACGTTGCGGTCATTATCCGTCGGTGCCCGCCAGATGCTAAAGGATAGCGGCGCTGCGAGCATATCCACCCCCTGCTTCGAGATGCGGACGAAGGTTCCCAGGTTCCGGTCGAACACGTGGCGGAAATCCATCCCCGTCACGATCAGCTGCGCCCCGTCCTCCGTGACGTGCACGGGACGTGCGCGCAGAGCCGTCAGCCACCCTTGCTCCGGCTGGACTGCAGAATCCTCCGCCGCCATCTCAAACTGGGCGAACGCGATTTCCTCCCCACGGTCGGCCCATTCCGTGGATTCGCAGAGCGAGGCGGTCAGCGTCAGGAAGCAGCGGCCGTCGGGGAAAGCCTTTTGGAACGGAATGATGACCGTCACGCTCTCCTGCGGGCCCGCCTGGATCGTCCCGAGGCTTCCCTGCTCCACGATTTCTCCGCAGCGCTCCAGCGTCCAGTCGAAGGTCAGATGAGACAGGTCCGAAAAATCGTACAGATTCGTAATGATCAGCGTGCCGCGCGACAAATCCTCGGCTTCCATTCGCACGGGCGCAATGACCTGTTTGAGCTCCAGCAGTCCGGCATGCGGAACCCGGTCCGGCGACACGAGGCCGTCGATACAGAAGTTGCCGTCGTTCGGATGGTCTCCGAAGTCCCCACCGTATCCGAAATATTCGCGCCCGTCCGGCGCTTGGGTGCGGATACCGTGATCGTTCCATTCCCACACGCAGCCGCCCATCAAATTCGGGTACGCGTAGAACAAATCCCAATACTCCTTCAGATCGCCGGGCCCGTTGCCCATGGCATGGCTGTATTCGCACAGGAACAGCGGCTTCGCGTGATCCGGATTTTGTCCGTAGCTCTCGACGTATTCCAGCGTCGGATACATTTCACTTTCGATGTCGAGCGCCTCGGTATCGGCGTCGCCATGGTAACGCCGGGAGGCGCCTTCATAATGGACCAGCCTGCTGTCGTCGCGCTTACGGGTCCATTCGGCCATGGCGATATGATTGCGGCCGTATCCCGATTCGTTGCCCATGGACCAGATGATGACGCAAGGATGGTTTTTGTCGCGCTCCACCAGCCGGATGGCCCGGTCAACAAACGCCTTTTCCCAATCAGGATCGCGGGTCAGCTGATGGAAATCGCCGGATACGGCCAGCCCGTGGCACTCCAGATCGGCCTCGTCGACCACGTAGAAGCCCATCCGGTCGCACAGCTCCAAAAACCGCGGGTCGTTCGGATAGTGAGAGGTACGGACCGTATTGACGTTATGCCGCTTCATCAGCTTCAGGTCCCGGATCATGTGGTTCAGCGGCACCGTCTGTCCCAAATCTGGATGGGAGTCGTGACGGTTCACACCCTTCAGCTTGACAGCTTGGCCGTTGATCCGGAATACGCTGTCAACGATGTCAATCCGGCGGAATCCGACCGGAAAACGGAGCACTTCCCTTCCGTCCTGCACAAACAGCTCATACAGATATGGCTGTTCCGCGTTCCACAGCACCGGATTTTCGATGTCCAGCGCGATGACACTCCGCCCGTCTGCCCGCACCGCCCCTTTGGCGACGGTCGTCCCTTCCGCGTCCTGCAGCAGCACCAGCGCATCCAGGGAGCCTGTCGTCTCCAGCTCACACAGCAGCTTCGCTGAGGAATGATCCGGCAAAATGTCCTGTTTGATAAATACGTCGCGGACATGGGCCTCATCCCGGGCTAGAAGGTATACATCCCGGAAAATCCCGGAGAAGCGCCACAGGTCCTGATCTTCCAAATAAGTGCCGTCGCACCATTTCAATACCATGACGGCGATGCGGTTCGTACCTGGCCGGATCAGTCCGGAAACGTTAAACTCGGCCGGAATCCGGCTGCCTTGGCTGTATCCGGCGAACTGCCCGTTGATCCACAGGTAGAAGCAGGAATTGACCCCTTCGAACATGGTATAGACCTGCTTGCCCGTCCAGTCTTCGCGCACCGTAAACTCTCTGACGTAGAGCCCTGCCGGATTCGCATCCGGGACATATGGCGGATCTACCGGGATCGGATAATTGACATTCGTATAATGGAGCTGGTCGTAGCCTTCGGTCTGCCAGCATGACGGGACGACAAGCTCATCCCATGATGAGGCATCGAAAGCGTCTTCATAAAACGGATCCGTCACGTCCTGGACACTTTCGTGGTACCTGAATTTCCAGGCCCCATTCAAGGTTTGGAACAAAGGGGATCTCGAGCGCTTGCCGGAACGCGCTGAAGCGGCGTCGCCATAAGGAATGTAATAGGATCTCGGCTCTTCGCGGTGAATATGAAGGACGCTTGTGTCTTCCCAAACCCGGTCAAGCTTTATCATTCGGATCATCTCCTTAATTTACGGTTAACGTATCGCCAAAAACAGTTCAAGCTGTATTCGCTGCCTGCAGCCAGGCAGCCGTCCTAAGGTTATATTTCGATAATGCAATAACGTTAGTTCAATGAATCCGCTGCTGCGCATCAAACCCGGATATGGGACAGTACGGCCGCCTGCTTCCGGCCGGCGATAAGCCGCTCCCCGTCCGTAAAGCCTTCCTCCCGCCCTTCCAGCTCACGGATGAGAATGGAACGCCAATGTTCGATCCGGTCCCGGCAGGCTTCGTCGGAAATGGCATTGTGCAGCTCCATGGGGTCTTCCGCCAGGTTAAAAAACTGCTCTTCGCCGGTTTGCGGATACCAGATGAACTTCTCGGTCCCGTCCGTGACCCATTGGGTAGATTGATGACCGTAGGCATGCTCCCCATGCAGATGGCTCCGCCATACCGGCGATGCTGTATCCGCTTCGTTCCTGGCCGCTGCCAGCCTCCAAATGCTGTCCCCTTCCACGCTTTCCGGGATCTGAACCCCGGCTGCATCAAGCAGCGACGGCATGATGTCACGCAGCTCCACGACCTCATCGGCCACGGTGCCCTGCTTGAGATCGAGCCTGCCGCCAGGGTCGTTCACGATCAACGGCACGTGGGCACTTCCTTCATAGGGCAGCGCCTTCCGGAACAAGTGATGATCGCCAAGCAGCTCTCCATGATCCGAGGTAAACATGATCACCGTGTTATGGAGCTCTCCGTACTCGTTCAGCGCCTGCAGGAACCGGCCGATTTGGTGGTCCAGATGGGTAATCAGCGCATAATAAGCGGCCATCGCCCGGCGCAGCCTACGTTTGGGGACGAGCCCCTTGCCCGTTGTCGGCGCCAAACCTTCCAGGGCGGGGTCATCCCCCTGCGCCCAGTCTCCGACCGGCGGATCCGGAATATCCGCATCTTCGTACAGGTCCAGATACGCCTGCGGCGGATCGAACGGCGGATGCGGACGGACGAAGGACATCCACAGGAAGAACGGCTTGCCCGGGTCTCTGCGGCGCAGAAAGTCGATCGACTGGGTCACGACCCAGTTCGTCGGATGCTTCATTTCGTCCAGATGCCACGGACGTGCGACGGTCGATGCGTTGCAGTCCAGGCCCGTGTCGATCAGATCCGCGCCGGGCACCCTTTCCCGGAGCCATTGCAGGTAATCATCCACCTGATCGTAATGCTCCTGCATCGGGATGCCGTGAAAATTGCGGTTGTGATGCAGGTAGCCGTCATGCAGCACCACGTTGTGAAAGCCCATCAGGTTTCGGGCGGGATACACATGCATTTTACCGATGCACTGCGTATGGTATCCCGCTTTGGCCAGCTCCCCGGGCAGCGTGACCGGATAATTCCACGGTACCCGGTCCTGATACCCAACGCGTCCGTGCGTCCGCTGAGACTGGCCCGTAAAGATGGCCGCCCGCGCCGGCACGCAGGTCGGGGTGGCCGAATAGGCGCGGCTGAACCTCACGCCGGTCCGGGCAAGCTCGTCCAGATTCGGCGTTTCCACGACGGGGTGGCCGGCGATGCTGAGGCAGTCGAATCGCATCTGGTCCACGGTAATCAGCAGCACGTTGGGCCTGCCTCGCTCTTCGTTCCTATTCATCGGCTCTCCTCCTTGAATCCAGCGGATATGATCGATAACCCTGAGAGAATCCTTGAAAATGCCTGTTCCCCCTTATTAAACCCTTCACGTGATGAAAAGTAAATGAAATTATTCGTTTTTTCGTGCAGATTACCCCGATGGGAAAACGATGAAAACGGATTACTCTGATTACTTTATTTCAAAAAGAAATTAAGATCGGTATAATGGGGGTTAACACCTCACAGATGAGGATGCAGTCCGGTTGCCACTTGCTGGGGCCGTGTGTATGATAATCATGAAGCAGCCTGTACGTATAATTGTAGAAAAACCATTGCCAGCAGAGCCCTTCCGGCGTTGGCCGCCGGATTATATTGTGGGGTACCAGCCGCTGGCCTTAACGGTTCAGAATAGTGAGGATAACGACGATATGCAAGATTTTAAGGAAGAGAGATGGAATGTAAAAGAACGCATTCCATCACCGAAAGCCAAGGAACTGTTCTATGATATCCGGCGCAAGCAGGAGATTTCCAAGAGCGACCTGCTGGCGTCAAGCGGACTGACGATCAGTACGCTGACCCGCGTCCTCGACGAGCTTGTCTCCATCGGCGTCATTAGTGAGAGCGGCCTCGGCGCTTCAACCGGGGGACGGCGTCCGATTCTGTACCAGGTCCGGGGCGAGTACGGCTATGCGTTTGGCCTGGATGTCTCCCGCGTCGTCTCCCGCCTCATTTTGCTCGATTTAGCCGGGCAGACGCTGGAAGCAGCTGAATGGGACATGACAGTCGACATGACGCCGGAGCGGCTCATCGGCGAGGTTGTCGGCCGGGCCCGGGAATGGATTGCCGCGCACGGCATCCCGCTGGATCAAATCATCGGCATGGGTATCGGCGCCGTCGGCCCGCTCGACCGCGAGGCGGGCATCATCGAGGAGCCGGAGTGGTTTGCCGCGCCGGGCTGGCAGCATGTCGAGATCGTGCGCCTGATCGAGGAGGCGCTGCACGTTCCAGTGCTGCTCGACAACGGCGCCAATGCCGCCATCGTCGCCGAAGCATGGGCGAACCGCGGCAAGGATTTCCGCCACATGCTGTATGTGCATGGCGGCACGGGCCTGCGGCTGTCCATGATGTCGGACAGCAAGCTGATCTATGGGGCAGCCGATATGGAGGGCTCGTTCGGGCAGATGATCATCCAGGCGGATGGCATCCCTTACCGAACCGCCAAAGGCAACCACGGCTGCCTCGATTCCTACGCGTCGGTCCATGCGATCGAACGCGAGGTGAACTCCCGGCTGCGGATCGGCCGCAGCAGCCGGCTGCAGCAGATGCTGGAGCCGGGCGAGCCGGCCCGCTTCAGTCACATTATGCAGGCGCTGAAGCAGATGGATCCGATGGTCACGGAAGTCGTGACCCAGGCGGCAACGTACTTCGGCATCGGCCTGGCCAACCTGCTGAACATTTTGTATCCCGAGAAGGTCGTTCTAGGCGGACCGCTGATGACGGATTCGAACCTGTTCTTCTATACGGCGACCCAGACCGCCATCCGCAAGACGTACCATTACCCGAAATATCAGGTCATTTTCAGCAAAGGCAGCTATGGCGAAGAAGCGATCGCCGTCGGGGCGGCGCTCCTGATGCTGGAGCAACTGACCTGCTGAGCTGGTTGCGGCCGTGAAGCCTTGAGGGCCAGCAGCGCCCTCATAGCTCGTTTTTGGGGGCCGCCTTGCCCTCAAAGCCTGTTGAGACCCTCAGTGCCCGCTGCGACCGCCGCCCTCCCAGAGGGCACACGGATGCTTGCCCAGCTATGAGGCCAGACGGGCTTGAGCTGTTGCCAGCAAGCGGACGGACACGGGTTAAATCCGAACGGACATAAAACATGAAAGAAAGAACATCCTCCTACCAGGAAAGGAGCAAGGACCAAAATGACCCAAGAGACCTCCTCCACCGTTCCAACGTCGGGAAATGCCGGGAAGGCCGAAACCTCCTCCTGCTGCTGTTCTGCCGGGCGTGAAGCCGCTTTGCAGGCTCCCGCCTGCGGAACGCCTGCTGCCGGGGACTTAAACGCGCGTGAAGCAAAGGATTTTCACGAAGGGGAAACAGGGGCCGCAAGCAGCTTTCCGCAGCTTCAAGGATCCGGCAGGGCAGAAACCGGCCAGGAATCGAGCACACCGGCGGCAGCATCAGCTGATCCCAAGGAAGCTTCGCCGGCTTATACCGGCTCTGCAGCCGAGCGTTTCCACAGCTCAGCCGCCCAGCAGGAGCCGAGCCTGGCGGAACATTCCGCTCAGCCCGATCCTTCCCAATGGCCGATCATCCCCGAGGGTACCTATATCCTCGGCACCGATGACGGGGAAGGCTTCGCCTCGGATGCGGAAGGGCCTGCGCGGCCAGTGCACATCCCGGCATTCCGCATGTCGCCTTATGCCGTCACGAACGCCGAATTCGCCGCTTTCGTCCAGGCGACCGGTTACGTCACCGAAGCCGAGAAATTCGGCTGGTCGTACGTTTTCCAGCTGCTGATCCCGGATCCCCAGCAGGTGGAGATCGTTGGCTCTCCGGAGCGGACGCCATGGTGGCTCGGCGTCGAAGGCGCCACCTGGCGGGAGCCGGAAGGCCCCGGCAGCGGCATCGGTGACCGGATGGACCATCCCGTGGTCCACGTCTCCTGGAATGACGCTGCCGCTTACTGCGCCTGGGCCGGCGTTCGGCTGCCCACCGAAGGAGAGTGGGAAGCCGCGGCCCGCGGCGGCCTGGAGCGCAAGCGTTACCCTTGGGGCGACGTGCTGCGCCCCGGCGGCGAACACCGCTGCAACATTTGGCAGGGCGTATTCCCTACCAAAAACCATGCCAGCGACGGCTACCTCGGCACCGCTCCCGTGGATGCCTATCTTCCGAACGGATACGGGCTGTACAACATGTCGGGCAACGTATGGGAATGGTGCCGGGACTGGTTTACATCCGACCCGGCACAGCGCGGATCTTCGGACCGGCCGGAAGGGCCTGCCCAGGGAAACGCCCGCCTCATGAAGGGCGGATCGTACTTATGCCATCAATCCTACTGCAACCGGTACCGCGTCGCTGCGCGCAGCGGCAACACGCCGGACAGCTCTACAGGCAACATCGGTTTCCGCGTGGTAGCGGATCTGTAACGACGAGCCCAAAAAGGCACCGCTCCTCATGCGAAGCGGTGCCTTTTTGGCGTTAGCTTATTTGGCTTCCTTCGAGCTGACGCCAGGCTGCGGTCCCAGACACGCTTCGCAATCACCGCTCGGTATTATGTGTTTCGAAACAGAATGAAACGGACTAGCGATTATGATGCTAGTCCGTTTCTGTTTGTTCTTGATTATTCATTTTGAGCTGTTTTCGCTTAACATGGGCTACTCCCCATTGATGCAGAGATTCCAAAATCGGCGACAGGCTCTTGCCGTATTCCGTGATGGAGTATTCCACTTTCGGCGGGACTTGCGGATAAACGACTCGTTTAACGATCTCCTCTTCCTCCAATTCGCGCAGATGGAGCGTAAGCATTCTTTGCGTGATATCAGGCAGCAATCTTCTGAGTTCATTGAACCGCAAAGGCTTGCCTTGAAGCAAATGATAAAGGATAATCGGCTTCCATTTGCCAACGATCGAATCCAGCGCAACTACGAATTGACATTGGGCAGGGTTCTTTTGCATAGGCCCACCTCCGTTTACGGTACCTTTTTTGTTACTATACCACATTAATGTGCCTACTTACCATAAGTAAGTTAGTATTATATGATCAGCATTGTAAGTGTCCTTAATCATATTACAGAAGGGAAGTTTGAAGCATGGCAACTGTACTGTACATCACCGCTCATCCCCTTAATCCGGAGGAATCTTATAGCCTTACGGTGGGCAAACAATTTATTGGAGCGTACCGCGAAGCAAATCCAACCGACGAAGTTGTTCATTTGGATCTGTATAAAGAAAACATTCCGCAAATCGATGCTGATGTTTTAAGGGGGTGGGGAAAGCTTCGGGCGGGTTCGTCTTTGGATCAGCTGTCCGAGGCTGAAAAATCAAAAGTGGCTCGTCTTGAGGAAATTCTTAATCAATTTATGGCAGCCGATAAGTACGTTTTTGTGTCCCCGATGTGGAATTTTACGGTTCCGCCGGTTTTGAAAGCATACACGGATGCGACCTCCATTCCGGGCAAGACGTTCAAGTATACCGAAAATGGTCCTGTAGGTCTGCTGCCCGGCAAGAAAGCCTTGCACATTCAAGCCAGCGGTTCCGTTTATTCGGAAGGCCCTTTAGCTTCAATAGAAATGGGATTCAGCTATATGAAAACCATTTTACAGTTCTATGGAATCGAAACTGAAGCTATTTTTGTTGAAGGAACGGCGGTATCAGAGCAGGCTCCTTTTATAAAAGAAAAAGCGATTGCACAGGCTAAGGAAGCTGCCAAACGTTTCTAATTGAGGACGCCATCGTTCTCGCCGAACTGACAGCCGCAAGAATGAATCCACCGGAAGTGAAACTCATCTTGTGAAACCCATCTTCACTTTTGGATAAGGGGAACCTCCCATCTCCTTAGGAAATCAAGCCGCATCATTTCCTGAATGATAAGAAAAACGTCTATCGACGTACTTTCAAAGAAGACAGACCGCGTCTAGAGGAAGTTTTTCTTGCGAGATCAGGAAGCAGAAGCTCCGAAACTTATACTTTCTTATCTCTAAAAAAAAGCCCGTTGAAGTTTCTCAACAGGCAGAAGGCACCGCTTCTTATGCGAAGCGGTGCTTTTTTAACCATGAAGCCGCATAATCCACGGCCGCCCTGACGGGCAGCAGCCGGCATTCCGCCATGCCCACCTTACCGACAGCAGCATGTCCCTGCTCTTCAAAATCCTGCCCGAGCCGGTCAAAGTCGTCGGAATCGTAGGCATAGTCTTCGAACCATTTCCACGTTCTCACGCCGTCCTCCCGAATGGCGGCCCCCATTCTTTTCCGCGGCATATCCTCGATCTGCGTCTCTGCCATATGAAAGGTCGTGCATGAGTCGTATCCGACCCCAAGCAGCAGCACCTTGGCATCCAGCCGGTACAGGGCCCCCAGCGGCGAATCCTGGCCGAACTGCGGCGTCAGCGCGTGTACACCTGTAATTTCTGCCGCAAGCGGGCCCCTGGCTGCAAACGACACCTGCGGATGATACGAGCGGAGGGTTCCCGGCAGCGAGCGGAACTGCTCCGCGATTCTCCCCATCGCCCGGGTCGCCGTGTAATCCGGGTCAAACGCCGGCATATGCGCGTAAATTTCCTCCAGCCATGCGGATGGTACGGGCGGGCTCACCCATTCCGCCGGATCGGAATTCTGGCCGCTGTGGGCCGGCATCACCAGCGTCCCGGCACTGCCGAGCGCCTGCTGCAGCGCCAGAATGACGGCTTCCGCATCGCCGCACACCCAGCCGATTTTGGATAGCGAGGAATGCACCAGCAGGGTGTCACCCTCCCGGACGCCGAGACGGCCGAGATCCGCCCGGATCGACTCCACCGTGTTCAGCTTCGCCGAAGCGTCAATGACTTTTCTTTCTCCCATGTCAATCCACCTCCATTGTTCCATTGTGGCAAATTGGGGCAGCTCCGATCAAGTATGGGATGAACATCGGGACCAAGCCATGCAAACGGCCGTGCCATGAAGTAAACGGGTATGAAACGAGCCCTATGGAAAGCTGCCTGTACGAACCCGGGCATTGGATAAAGAAAAATGCATCCTTCCCCTGGATCAAGGAAAGGATGCATGAAATCCGAGGCGTTAGACAAACCGGTGGTCTTGAAGCATCGTCTGTTCAAATCGTGGTACTTTCATTCGGCTCGTTTTGGCTAATTTCGGCTAGGACCTTCCCTTTACTTGGCGCCCAGCCCTTCGTGCATCGCGCCCAGCAGGCGGTGCGTCCGGTCGCAGCCGTATTCCCAGAACATGATGCCGGCCAGTCCCTGCTCCTTCACGTACTCGCATTTATGCCGGATGGATTCCTCGTCATCGTAGGAGATCAGGCTCGACCCGTTAAACAGGAACGGCGCGCGGGCTTCCTCATCCCAGTAGCGCGTATAGCCGTTTTTATCGATATAATCGGCAGCCAGTTCTGTAAAGGATGGGCCGTATCCGCCTGTCGTGCCCGCCATTTGGTACAGTCCGCGGTTGCGGTCCGGGACCTCGTTCCAGATGCGGGAGTAGAACGCCGCTCCGATCACGATTTTTTCCCGCGGCACGCCTGCCCGGACAAAGATGTTCACGGAAGCATCCGTGCTGATACGGAACAAATCGCCCGTTCCGGTGTACAGGTTCGTATGATGGCCTGTCAGCACCTGGAAGCCGCCCCGCATGTCGTAGGTCATCAGCTGCACGAAATCGAGGTACTTCTGCACCTGATCCATCTCTGTGCCGTCCACGTAATATTGGTCCGCCCCCGCCGCGATCGTCAGCAGGTAGTGGCGGCCGTCCGCGGCGCCTTTGGCGTCGAGCGCTTCCCGAATCGCCGCCAGCAGCAGCGTAAAGTTGTGCTTGTCATCCGGACTGGCGGCGATGTCCGCCTCGCCGTAGCACGGATACTCCCAGTCCAAGTCGATCCCGTCAAACGGGTACTCGTTCAGCACCCGTACGGCCGATGCCGCCATGCGGGCTCTTCCTTCTTCGGTTGCGGCCGCTTCGGAGAAGCCGCCCGCGCTCCAGCCGCCGACCGACAGCAGCAGCGTCAGCTCGGGATGCTCCCGCTTGATGGACCGGATCGCCTCGCCGTTCTTCAAATGCTCCGTCGTAATCTCGTCATCCCGGACATGGCCGAACGCCACGTTCAGATGGGTCAGCCTGGACAGGTCCTCCGCCGTCATCTCCGGCAGCACGGCGTCCACGGCGTAACCCGCCACAATATATTTTTTCGACATACTTAAGACACTCCGTTTCTTATTGGGTTGTACCAGAATCTCGATCCCGGTTGAGTTGTTATGTTAGGTTGTTCTGTTGGATCGGCTTGCTCTGCCGGCTTACCCCTGCTTTGTTACCGCCGATAAAATCTGCAGCGCCTCTTTCCCCGTGCCGATCTTATAGCCGGATGCCGTGTACCGGATCTGATTCTGGCCGTCCAGCACGAACAGATGCGGGTAGCCCGCTTCGTTTGCAGCCGAAGACGAAATCAGGTCAGGCAGGGAAGCATAGCTGGAATCCCGTACAAACGCCGTTTGCGCCGGCAGATTCGGATAAGCGGCCGGATCGAACGACGCCGTCCACTCCCGATCTCCAATGATCAGGACGATCGGCAGCGCCAGCTTGTCAAACGACTCCGCCAGCTCCCCGAGCTCACGCAGTAGGTGCTTGGTCGGCTCGCGCTCAGGCTCGATCCAGGCCGTGATGGCACCCTTGGAACCGATCAAGCCGCCCAGCGCGGCGGCCGTCCCGTCAAAGCGCGTAACTTCCCCGCCGCCATCCAGCGTGCCCAGCACCGGCACCTCCTCGGCAGCTTCGCGGAACGTCAGCGGAACCTCCGTCGTGTCCCCTTCGCTCACCGTAAAGTAGCTGAGGCGCACCCGTACGGTCCCGTCCTTCAGACGGATGCCCGTTGTCAGGCGATAGGCACCCGGCTCCACTTCAAAAGGCACGTCGTACACGTCGGTTTGGCCAAACGGGTATACCAGCGTTTTGTATACGCCGTTTTCAAGCCGGGCGAACGTAAAGTTCTCGCTGTAGGATGCGGCAGGCGCATCCGGGCCGGCCGCCTCATCCCGCAGCAGGCGCAGCATGCCCCAGCCTGCACTTCCGGTCTCCTCGGCGGAGGCATACAGGGTGAATGGCGCGTCTTTCCATCCGCCGTCCTGCCAATACTGCGGCTTCTGCTCGCTCGGGTGCAGGCGGGCCGGGATGCCAAGGCTGCGGCTGGCGGCCACGAACAAGATGCCGAGCGACACCGGGTCGCCCTTGCCCAGCCGATAGGTACCGACCGGATTGCCTTTGCCAAGCAGATTCGGCAGGTCCTCCCATAGACCGAAGCCCTGCTCCAGGCGGCGGGCCAGCTGCGCCGGATCGGCCTGATACGCGGCTGTCTCCTCCGGCGTAAAGGCTTCCTGGAAGAATTTCCGGTACGGCACGATCATTTCGAACAGCACGCGCGGGCACAAAATGTACCGAACGAAGAGCTCCTCATCCCAATCGCCGCGGCGAGTCAGCGCTCCGGTCAGATGGTCGTCCAGCGCCGGCCGGAATGTATCTGCCAGGTCCTTGTCGTTCAGCGATTCCAGGAGCCGAAGCGGCCATTCTCCGAATTCGCCGGAACGCTCTTCCAGGAAAGCCGCGATTTCACGGCCGTTGCCCCGGGCCTTGCCCAGCACCGCCTCGACACGCTCGGCCGGAAGCCCCGCCGCCTTCGCCAATCGGGCGGCTTCGTCCCCGCCGAGGAAAGTTTCCTCGAATGCGGTCCGGATGCGCGTACCTTCCTCGATCTGGGCGTTGTGGCGCTGCTGCTTCTCTTCCGTGACGGCATCAGCAGCTTCCCCTTCCCGTTCGGGCGGCGGCACCATGTCAAAGTCGGCCGTTCCTTCCGGCTGAACGGAGCAGTCCAGAGTCAGCTCAAAGCGCTCGCTGTCCCGGACCGAAATCTTGGTCTCGCCCCAGCGGCCGTCCTTGACGGCGCGGATGACCAGGTCGCCGAAGCCCGTCTTGAAGGAGGCTTCGCCCCGCTCGTCCGTCGGAAGCGTGGCGATCGGGTACAGCTCCGCCATGTTGTACAGCTCGAAGCGCACCTCGGCCCCCTCTACCGGAACGCCGGCCTCATCTTTTACCGTCACGCGGATGGTCTGCGTCGGCGCGTAATTTTCCAGCAGGTTGATCTCCGTAAACCATTCGTCGGCCAGCGTAATATCTTCAGGCCCCGGATAATCGGCGTAGATTCTCGTGTTGATCAGCATCGCACGTCGTGCCGGCGGAGTGAACCAGCCCTGGTTCAGGCGGGCTTCCGGCTCGCAGGCGCCGATGTAGTACCACTGCCCATCGGCCCACGCTTCCACCCAGGCGTGGTTGTCGTCGCAGTGCGCCCAGCGCGGGGTATAGACCTGGCGCGCAGGAATGCCGATGCTGCGCAGCGCAGCCACGGCGAGCGTCGACTCTTCCCCGCAGCGGCCACGGGCCGTGCGGATCATCGTCAGGGGCGAAATCGTCCGCAGATCGCTGCCGACGTAGGTCGCCTTTTCGTGGCACCAGTAGTTCGTTTCCAGGATCGCGTCCGCCATGGACAGTCCGGCGGTCCGCTCCGCCAGTTCGTTATACAATATGCTGCGCGAATCCTCGATATTTTCAGTATTCACCCGGTATGGGAGGACGAAGTGCAGGAAGAGGTGATCCGGCACCCGCTCTCCCCAAGGCACCTGCTTGCGGATCGCCAGCGTGCGGCGCACATGGCTCAGAAACAGCGCACCGTCGTAATCCGCCAGGTCGTTGACCGGCATGTACGCGTACAAATATTTCAAAGCCCATGTCTCCTCGGCGGTCAAAGCCTCCTCAAACACGCCGAACAGCTCCTGTTTCCGGGATTCGGCCAGTGCCATCTTCTCCTGAAATTTCTCCTCGATCCGCTTCAGCATCTCCTGATCCAGCGAGAATGCGGTCGTATGCGTCGTCATTTCGCTTCCTCCTTCCACAGCTTTCCGTCTTCGCGGATGCAGTACACCGCTCGTCCGTCCGCGGACGGCGCCGTCAGTTGAAACAGGCTGCGGGTTACTTCGATCTCCGGTTGAATCGTCCAGGAATCTTCACCCTTCAGCTGCTCCCATTCCGCCGTAAACCGTCCATGGGCCTCATAGTGGTTGCGCTCGCGGTAATAGAGCTTGCGAAGCTCCCACTTGATCCGCTCGTCCTCCGGCAGCTCAAAATCCTGGGGCACTTCTCCGTCCGAGAATACGACGTACCCCCAGAGCTCCGGATAATGCATGTTGATGATGCCCATCGGCGACCATACCCAGTTGTCCTCAGGGTACGGCTTGCCGGTCTCGGGGTTCAACACCTTGCGGTATTCGCCGTCCTGAACCTCCGTCCGCCACTCTACCCGCGAGAAGTTGACGCGCCAGAACTCGCCGGTAGCCGGGCGGCGCCCCTCAGGCGCACATTCCTTCAGGCTCGCCCACGGGATCGCCACTTCCACGCTCCACTTGCGGTTGTCTGCATCCGGACGGTTCAGCTCGCCGTCAATATGCACCGCGGTCTGCAGGCCGGCGATATCCCAGCCGTTGACCGGAGGTCCGCCGTCGCGGTAAGGCTGTACCAGCAGCAGGTCCCAGACCGTATTCAGCGCATTGATTTCAAACTCGTAATATTGGTGCGTATCCCCGTCGGGATCGATAAAGATTTCAAAATCGTTGTCGTAGAAAATGACCGAATCCCGCTCGGTCAGCGTGGCCCAGATCTGATCCTCGATCAGCTCCGCGCCGAAGTAGAAATATTCGTCGTCCCACAGCATTTTGACCCGGGTCTGCTTGGCCGGCTTGGGGCGCAGATCGCCCTCGATATCGACGAAATCCTCCGTCCACTGCGCTTCGGACCAGAATGGCTTGTCCAGGCGTCCGTCCAGGACGAGCGGCCCTTGCGCCCGCCGGCAAATATAATGTTTGGGAGCATATTCAATCCTAGGCTCCGGCACTCCGCTTAGATTCATCGCGATTCCCTCCGTTATTCGTTCTGCATCGATCGTTAACCTATATTGCCGGTATCCGCAATCTCCAAGGCCAGCGTCACGATCTCGGCCGGCCCGGCCGCTACGCGGAGCGCCCCTCCGGGCTGCACCGCTTCCACCGCATCCTGCCGCTCTTCCAGAATATTGCTTCGATATGCCTGGCGATACGCAAATGTCGGCGTTACGGCAAGCTCGCTGCCGCGCGAGGTCAAATTGTACCAGCGGAAGATGAGGTCTCCTGTCTCCTCACTTCTTTTCACCGCGGACTGTGCTATTCCTTCTCCCTGCCAGCCGAACCATTGATAAACCGGCGGGAGGCTGCCCGCATGCAGGCCGACCTGTACGCCCGTCCACGGTACCTGGAACTGATAGGCTTCGTTATACGCAGCCTCAGGTTTCGCAAGACCGTGCGGGATGATCATCAGCTCGGCATAGGCTTCGCCCAGGCACTGCGCCTCTGGTGTCGGGAATACGCCCCAGTCGCCCAGCTCGCCGACGGAGCGCAGCAGCGTCACCGCAATCGTGTTCTGTCCATCCTGCAGCACCTCGTATTCGTTCAGGCCCAGGTTCGCGACCGTGAGTCCCGTCCGCCCGTTCTGGATGCTGGCAAAAGCCTGCTGGTGGTGACAGTAACTCGGGTTGGTCCATTCGGCGGACGGCTCGTTGCCGCGGGTCACGACCTCGAACATGGAATCCGCCTGGTGAACGTTGCTGGCAAGACCGGTCGGGAACAGCATCCGCAGCCGGTGATCCTTGGCTTGGTTATTGAAGCGGGAAGTTACCTTCAAACCGCGTGATCCCTTCTCCAGCGTCAAGTTCGTCTCGATGACGATCCGGACGGTCTCCTTGGAGCGGCCAGACGATCGGCCGGTGAACCATATGAGCTCCTGCTGCTCCTGCGCAAGCTTCTCCTCCGCTCCCTTGGGAATGTCCCAGGCATGAACGACCCGGAAGGACGCCTCGTAAGGCTTGTCGGCCAGAATCGTAATCTCGGCTGCTGTATTCCGGGTCGTCAGCGGGGTTTCCCCGTCCGGCTGGCGGTACATGTATTCATTGCCGATGTCCCCGCTGTCCTCGTAAACGCACAAATTAGAGTAAATCTGGCCGCTCGCCTTGTCCGTCAGCGTCACCGACCCATCGTTTTCAATGCTAACTGACACGTATTCGTTTTCCATGGATCGGTCCCCGGTGACAAGCGTGGCCCGTTCCGCCGATGCTGCGGCTTGGGAAGCCGAGCGGACGACCGCGTAGGTGCTGAAGCCGTTCGCGGGAACGTCCGCCGCCTCCAGCTCCACCCGGACCTTACGGGCAAAATAAGGCTGCCGGAACTTGTCGTCTGGCAAATCGTATCCGAACTGCAGTCCCAGGTCGGTGATCGTGCAGTCCACTTTCCGTCCCTCGCTGTCCACCACGATCCGGTCCGCCAGCTCGAGCTGCTTCACCCGCGATTTCATTTCGCCGAACGGAATGCCTTCCCGGAAATAATGACGGAGCACGTCGACTTCGACGCTGACCGTGCCGGTCCGCGTGCCGCCGGTCGTATTGAAGACGGTGAACGGAACAGCATCCGGCCCGAACGCCGCAAAGCCGGTAGTGTCGATGTGTTCCGCAATAGACTGCAGTCTGTCGTCCGCAACCGCTTCGGCGACATGCCGGCTTTTCTCGAAGCGGGTGACCATCTCGCGGTGCACTTCGTCCACGCTGCAGCCGCAGATGCTGTCATGCGGGTGGTTCTGCATCAGCGTCTTCCAGGCGTACTGCAGGAGATCATGTGGATACGCCGCACCGAGCAGGCTGGCATAAGCTGCAAGCGGCTCGGCTACCTTCTCGAGCATCGCTTGGCCCCGCTGATTCAACTGCTTCAGGTAGACGCGGGAGGAAGCCGTATTGACGAGCGTCCCCCAGCCGTCCGTCCGCTGGCTACGCAGCTCGCCCCGGACGGAGGACAATTCACGGTCCAGCGAGGATTCGAGGGCCGCCAAATAATCGATGAAATTGGAATGGACGAAGTCCGTATCCGGGAACAGTTCGCGCGCCGTGCGGATCGCCTCCGGCAGATCGAGCTGGATCGGCTGGTGGTCACAGCCGTTCATGAACAGCAGCTCCCCGGTGGAAGCATACTTGGCGGCGTCCGCCAGCTTGCGCTGCCAGAATTCTTTCGCCTCGCCCGGATCCGCAGGCACTTCATTCCCGTTCGAATACCAGTTGGCGAACAGGATGCCGAGCACCTTGGAGCCGTCCGGCCCCTCCCACTCCAGCTCGGAGAAGGAGGATTCGTAATCGCCGTCGGCGACCGTGTTGTTAAAACCAGTAGGCTTCACGCCCCGCCCGAAGAAGGCGTTATGGATGCCGGACTGCCGCATCAGCTGGGGCGTTTGTCCGGCAAGCCCGAAGGTGTCGGGAAAGTAGCCTATTTTGGCCGGCTGGCCGTAGCGCTTGGCGTCCTTGTGCCCGATCAGCATGTTGCGCACATTGGCCTCGCTGCTCGTCAGAAACGCGTCCTGCAGGATGTACCAGGGGCCGATCAGGATGCGGCCGTCCGAAATATGCTTCTCAAGCCGCGCCTGCTGCTGCGGCCGGACCTGTAGGTAATCCTCCAGAATGATCGTCTGGCCGTCCAGGAAAAAGCTGCGGTATTCCGGATCCTCATCCAGCTTGTCCAGCAGCGCATCCATCAGTTTTATCAGACGGACATGATGCTTCTCATAGGGCAGATACCATTCCCGGTCCCAATGGGTGTGGGATACGATATGAGCCGTTTTGCGGTTTGGCATGTGTTCTTCCTCCTAGCTTTTCTTGACTTGAATCTGAACCTCGTGCGGGCGGTACACCGCCTGTATTCGTCCTTCCGCATCGGCCGCAAACAGCACCGACCGCTCCTGCTCCAGCTCGAACGCATAGACGGCTCCGGTATCGTCGTCCTGCACTTCAATCTGGGCATTCCACGCATATTCCGATACGAAAATGTATAAAAAGCCTTCGGAAAACCGCAGTCTGCGCCCGTAAATCCCCGGGTTGTCCCCGCCCTGCAGCCAGGTCAGGCCGCTGGCGCAGCCGGCCGCCTCCGCCGCATAGCGGTACAGCTCGGCCGTGATGTCAATCCGTTCGTTCAGCTCAACCGGCAGCGGGCTCCAGATCAATCTGCCCGCGCCCAGCGGGATGTCGGTCACCGCGTCGGCAGCAGGCGTTCCCGAACCGGCTTGGCCGTCGCCCGACGCCAGCACCTCTTTGTTCACCTCAGCGATGCGCCGCTTCCCGAAGGAAACCGGCAGCCGCTTGCCCTGAAGGCTCAGCGTCTCCTCGCGCCGTACGTTGCGGATCTCCGTAGCGCCTAGCAGATCCGCCGCCCGCTCCGTCCGCCGCCAGTACGCGTCGATCGAGAGCGGCCCGGTCACGAGCAGCACCGCTCCCGTGCTCCGGACGATCTCAAGCAGCCTCGCCCAAGCCGCGTCCTCGATATTGTGCGGGCTTGGCAGCAGAATCAGCTTGGCCGGATGCTCCGCCAGCGGCTCCAGGTCGTATTCGGACACGGCCCGCAGCGGCAGCTTCAGCTGATAGGACAGCACGCGCGTCATCAGGCGCGTTGCCTCATTCGCAAACTTCCGGTTCGAGAAGTCGTTCGAGTATGGGAACACCGCCGCGATATCCTCCAATTGACGGTCCCGGAACAGGTCGCGGATCCCCGCCATAAACCGGCCGAACTCGTACGAGACGTCCGCCTCCGGCTTCTCCGTGCCGTCGGCCCGCAGGGCACCGATATGCGATTCGTTCGCGTTATCCATATAGAAGTTCGTGTTCCAGATCCAGTGGATTGCTCCCGCACCGCCCGTCGAGAACGCATAAGCGTACTTGCGCTCCAGCATGCTGCGCAGCTCCCGCTCGCTCCGCTTGGCCAGCCCTTCGGCCGTCTCGACGTACATGATCCCCGTCTCCTGAACGACATTCGGCTTGTCGGCCGTCTTGGCAAAAATCCCGTCCCAGACCAGATCGTCGTTCTGCCACCAAGAATGCACCGTCGTATAGTCTGCTGCCTCGCGGTAAAAGAACGGCGACGGCCGCTGCGAGCCGAGCGCCTCGTCCTGGCCGACAGTGACCAGCTGATCCGGACACAGCTCCTTGATCGTGCCATACAGCTGCAGGGCCCAGCGGTTATGCATGTCCATCGAGAACAGGCAGTAATCCAGCCAACGCGTCCCCTTCTTGCCTGAATGCATATCCTGCACGTCGAAGTTGATCTCCTGCGGCTCCGGAATCGCGGCGGCCGCAAAGCTCGGCAACTGCTCCGGCGTCATATTCCACCGCTCCTGCAGCTGCCCGATTTGGCCGTGGCGCCGCTCCAGCCATTCCGCAAAGGCCGCCCGTTCATAGCGGTCATGCGCAGAGCGCGGCCCGGCCGAGAAAATACGCACCGGGTCAAACATCGACGGTTCGTTGATCAGGTCCCAGTCCACGTTCGTCGTGTGACGGTGACGGGAGACGATGGAGCGGATATACCGCTTCTGTGCCTCCACGCTCTGCGGATCCAGATAAGGATTAACCCCTTCCCACGTCTCCGGCGTAAAGGAGAAAAAGGTGAACGTGACGTGAAGTCCATGCTTCTTCGCCGTCAGGATAAAGGCGTCGATCGCCCGAAGCGCCTCCTCCGAGGCATGGCCGTCGACCTGCATGATGTTGCGGTAGGCGGTCCACACCCCGGTACGGATCCAATTGATGCCGGCTGACGCCATTTGGGCCATGTCCCGGTCCCACACGTCGCTGTTCGGCAGGAACAGGAACTTCCGGGCCACATCGGACGCCATATACGTCATGCCGACAATCGGCAGCGGCCGGCCGTCCTTGAGAAAATAGTCCCGCCCGCGGGTCAAGAGGCTTCCTTCTTGAAGCATCTGTGCGTCATGCCCCCAGAAGCCTTGACGCAGCACCCTTACTTCTCCGTCTTCCGACGCAGCGGTGCATTCCACCCGGTACAGCCCGGCGCGAAGCGCAAGCGGCACAGAAATCCGGACGAAGTCCAGCTCGCCCGTAACGCCCGTTGTGAACCGATGCTCCCACTTCTGGTCCCCTTCGTCCTCCTCTACCGTAAGGGCGAACGTCCATCGCTCTGCATCCCGAATCGCGGTCCGCTTCGGAAAGATCCGCTGCGTTTGCAGCGTCAAGACCGCGTGATCGCCCGGCTCATAAGCAGCGTAATTGGTCTTTAGCGACAGCTCGGTGACCGGACGCGAGGCAAACTCTGCCCAGGTACCCAGCGCCTCTGCTCCGCCCTGATTCCAGAACGCGGAGGTGAGCGGCACGTTCACGAACAGCCAGCGTGAACCGGCAAAATCACCGCGCGAGTTCTCCCACAGCACTACCGGAGCGGCTACCTCGCGGCCGTCGGCGGATATGCCGGTCAGCAGCGCATGCACCTGCGTGCTCATCGTGCCGGAGGAGCCCATCTGGTGCGGCAGATCGGCGTTCCGGGTCGTGTGCGGCACCAGGTTCAGCGTGTCGCTGATGCCAAACAGCTGCTCCTGTCCGGCCAGAAGCGGGATCTGCTCCGAAGCCCGCAGACTCGCGACCGGTCCGGCGTCCACATGCAGTATTTCATGAATGTACAGCTCCCGGTGGTAAGCGGTCTGCTCCGCCTCCGCCTTCCATGCCCCTTCCTCAAGCCGGACCGGCCGGCGGAACGGCGCCCCGCCGGCGCTGACGAGCCCGCCGCCGCTTCTTAGAAACGCCGCAATGTCCGCCCATGCATCTTTCGGAAAATACGGCGCATGCAGATTTACGAAGCATCCTCTCTCAGCAGTCCGCAGCGCTTCGGCAAGACCTTTGGCGTCGGCCACTTTACCGATCCGCCGCAGTTCATCAAGCTGCGCAGCCGGTGGAAGCGATGCGCCCGGAAACGCCGAATCATAGAAAATGATGACCTGCCGGCTCATAGAATCCCTTCTTTCATCGCTTGATAGACCAGCTGCGAGAAGAGGCTGTTCGACCAGGCAAACCACGATCTCGTATATACGGCTGGATCGTCGGCAAGGAATCCCTCATGCATGTAGCCTGTTCCCGCGTCCGTCGCCTCCAGCGTCGCAATCATCTCCAGCTTTTCTTCCTTCGTGACCGCTGTCAGTCCCTGCATGGACAAAGCCATATGCCACACATAGCCTTCCGGCGTATGCGGGCTGCCGATGCCCTTTGCCGCCCGGCCTTCGAAGTAGAACGGATTGGCTTTGGACAGCGCAAAGCGTCTTGTGTTTTGATAGATCGGATCATCGGCTGTGACATAGCCCAGATAAGGAATAGACAGCAGTCCCGGAGTACCCGCGTCGTCCATCAGGCAGTAGTTGCCGAACCCGTCGGTCTCGTACGCGTAAATCGGTCCGAATTCCGGATGGCGGTAGATGCCGTAGAGCTGGATGCCATGATGGATATCTTCCTCAAGCGCCTTCAGCTCCTGCAGGAAGCCCGTATCGCGGAACACCCATTCGGCAAACTCCTGCATGTGGCGGAGCGCAACCACGGCGAACATGTTGCCCGGAATGTTGTAATGAAAGTCGCACGCGTCGTCGCTGGAGCGGAAGCCGGACCAGACCATGCCCGTATAGTTGACCGGCATGCCGAGCCCTCCGTTTGCCAGCGTATCCTGCCGGATGCCGTTATTGCGCATAAAACGGTACGGCGACTGTTCCATATGACGCTGCTCGGTCCGGAACAGCTCGTAAATGATCCGCATCGCCGATTTGAATCCGGCGTCGAAAATGTCCGTCAGCCCGGTTTCCTTCCAGTATGCATAGGCGAGCCGCATGGAGAAGCACAGGGAGTCGATCTCGAACTTGCGCTCCCACACCCAAGGGCCCATATCGGTCACGTCGGCTTTGTTCCAGTGCCAGTCGTTTGCCGACTCGTTAAACGCGTTCGCGTACGGGTCGATATGTATGTACTGGATATGCCGCTTGACCAGCCCGCCGATCATCCGCTGCAGCGCGGCATCCTCTTTGGCGAAAGGCACGTAATGCATGACCTGTTCCACGGAATCACGGAGCCAGGACGCGGGAATATCCCCGGTAATGACAAAGGTGGTTCCGTCATCCATCAGCTTCGTGGTCGTTTCCAGCGTGTTCGGAAAACAGTTCTTGAACAGCTGCAGCAGCTTGGGCCGGTGCGACAGCTTCTCTTCCGCTTCGGTCAGCACGTTCTGAATGGAAGCCGGAAGTTCCATTCGCGGCATGTTGATTTGTGGCAATCTGAATTGTTCCATTCTTGATCTCCTTTTGTATACATGGTCATATGCTCCGGGCTGATCCTAAGACGATGCGGCTAAGCCATGATTACCTTTGGCCTCCGAATCCTGTCCGTTTACCCGAAAGAGGGGGAGGCCCCGCCGTGAAAAGTGCAAGGCGTTCCTCCCCGTGATCGTCCGTTTAGTCGGCTTATAGCGTCCGGTCCATCCGTCAGTTATGGGTTACGACGGCGCCGGATCCGCCGTACATTTCCAGCTCTTCGTCGAACTCCAGCTTCAGCACCGTTACCTGCTCATGGGTGTCCTCCGGGGTCATGTGAATCCATGTCGTTCCCGGGATGTTGAACCACGGCACCCCGCCGTGAATTTCATGCGAAAGCTCTTTGCCCGAGTGGAGCACGGTGATCTTTTTGATCGGGTTGCACAGCCCTTTGAGGCAGACGTTTTCCTTCGGATCGTCATAGACAAACAGGTACAGCGTCTTGCGGTCCTTGGACACCGTGCTGCCTCCGAGGTAATAACGGGTCATGATGCCTTCCTCCGTGCCGAACACCGCCTCTTCGTGAGTGCGGATCCAATCGCCCAATCCGAGCAAAATATCTTCCTGCCGCCTGTCGATCGTGCCGTCTTCCCGCGGTCCGATATCGAGCAGCATGTTGCCGCCCATCGAAATGCAGTCACAGAACATGCGGATGATCTGGTTCAGCGACTTGTATTTGTTATCTGTCGGCACGTAGCCCCAGGACGTGTTGATCGTCGTGCAGAACTCCCATGGCCCCTCCGGTCTCGTGATCGGAATGCCCTGCTCCGGCGTTTTGTAATCGCCGTGGCCCTGCAGGCGGGAATTGATAATGATGTCCGGATTCAGCGTGTGCAAATATTCCTTAAAGGCCGGCAGGTTCCACTGCTCGGCGCTGCGCTCCCAGTCCCCGTCGAACCAGAGCAGATCGACCTTGCCGTAATTCGTCAAAATTTCCCGCAGCTGGTTGTTGTTAAACTCGAGGAACTTCTGCCAGCGCTCTTCGTCCTGAATGCCGTCTTGAGGACTGGAGAAGCGGTTGGCCGTGCTCAAATCCTCCGGCACCTTGCCCCCTTCATAGACACTCGGATAGTCGGGATGGGACCAGTCGATCAAGGAATAGTACATGCCCAGATGGATCCCGCGCTTCTGGATGGCCTCCGCGTACTCCTTAACGATATCCCGCTTGGCCGGCGTTTTCTGAATGACGTTCAGATCGCTGTACTTCGTGTCCCAGAGCGCTACCCCGTCATGGTGCTTCGTTGTCAGCACCGCATATTTGGCGCCGGACTTTTCGATCAAGTCGGCCCACGCTTCAGCATCGAATTTCGACGCCGTAAATCCGTCCAGCTGCTTCATGTATTGTTCATAGGGAATGTGTCCGTTGTAAAATGACCAGGATTCAGCCACTCCTTCGACGGCATAAATGCCGTAGTGGATAAAAATCCCCAGCTTTGCGTTTTCAAACCATGGTTGCATATCGGTCGCACCTTTCGCGTTGTATTCGGTTGTTTATAGGCGGTGTTTGGATCTATACTCTTATGCCGCGCCTGCCCGTTGTCTTAGCGGATACGGAACACGTGCGCGATCGGCGCCAGCCCTTCGCGTTCCTTCTCCGGAAGGCGGATGGCAACGCCGTCATCCGTGCGCCGGAATTCCAGGTTGTCCGCTCCGCCGACGAGATCGATCCGGCTGAACGGCTGCTGCAGCGGCAGATGCAGCTCCGCTGGAACCGCTTCGTGCTCGTCCCGGTACAGGTAAAAGGCGTAAGTCGTGTCACCTTTTTGGGTGAACTGCACCCGGCCGACCGAATACGGCTCGCAAATGCGTGTGCCATAAATGGCTTCGCCGTGAACCTTCAGCCATGCGCCCATGCCCTTGATGCGGGAGATGGCCGTTTTGGAAATCCGTCCGTCCGGCTGCGGTCCCACATTCAGCGCCAAATTGCCGCCCTTAGCAACAATTTCAACCAGCAGATGGATCAGCTGCCGGACCGTCTTGTAGTCGTCCTCATAGCGGAAGGAGAAGGCCGATCCCATCGTGATGCAGCTCTCCCAAGGTACGCTCAGCGCGCGTTCGGGCAGCGTCTGTTCCGGCGTGATCAAGTTTTCGTAAGGTCCGCCTACCGTGCGGTCCGCCGACAGCAGCCAAGGCTGAATTTTCCGCGCCCGCTCAACTACTTCGCCCAGACGAATGTTCTGATCCCGATAGTCGTTGACCCAGCCGGCATCCAGCCACAGTACGTCGATCTTTCCGTAATTCGTCATGAGCTCCATGATCTGTTCATGCGTGAACTGGACGAACTGCTCCCACAGCCACGGATATTCCTTCGGATCGTAGGTCGGCCCGCGGGATGTCGTTGTTCCCGGCTTCATCCCGGGAGCCCAGTAATACGGGGTGTGCCAGTCCGCCTTGGAGAAGTAGGCGGAGATGCCGAGCCCTTTTTCCCGGAAAGCGTTAAACAGCTGCTTGGTGATATCCGCGTATTTGTGCGTATGGAACGGGCAGTCCGGCCCAGTGATACGGTAGTCGGTCGTCTTCGTATCCCACATGCAGAACCCGTCATGGTGCTTGGTCGTAAAGTTTAAATATTTAAACCCGTTCTCGGCGGCCAGATCCGCCCACAGCTCCGGCTGGAAACGGAGCGGGTTGAACGTTTTGTTCAAGGCAAAATACTCGCGTTTCAGCTCCTCCGCATCGATGTCCCAGTCGATTTCGTTTCTGGACCATTCCTCATCCACGTCGCTCAGCGCCCAGGATTCCACCAATCCGAGCTGGGAATAAGGCCCCCAGTGCATCATCAGGCCCAGTTTCTGGTCCTTGAACCACTCCAGACGCTCCAGCAGCAGCGGATCCTCGGGTTTCACCCAATGTTCTTCACTGCTGTAATTGTGGACGCCTTCCACGACGACGGACTCCTGTTCTTCCTGGACCTGCTTGATTTCGCTCATCTTACACCCTCCATTGATTCGGATTTTTATCATAGATTGAGCTGCCCGCCGCTAAACCGCGCCTTCCTATCAACAAAATTCTCCATATTTCGACTTCGTTCGTTTTTCTCTCTATGTCCAAAAGCCCGAAATATTGGTATCATGGAACTTGATCAGACGCATTACGGTTAACGGGAGGCAGAATTGTTGAAGAAAAATTACTTCAAGTCCAAGCTGTTTTTGAAATATATCTGGTCCTATTTGTTTATCTTGTTGATTCCCTTGATCCTCATGACGATCTTTATTTATGAAAACGCTGTGACGAATCTCCGCTCCGAGATCGAGCACTCCCGGCTGGATCAGCTGACCCAGACTAAAGTGATCATTGACGGGCGGATGAAGGAGCTCAGCGAAATCGCTTCCCGTGTCTCCTATGACGAGAGGCTGACGAAATACCGGGTCCATGACCCGCTGACGAGCGGAGACGCCATTCAGGCACTGGATCAGTACAAGGCAACCAGCTCGATCATCGGCGAAATTTTCCTCTATTTTCATAAAGATGAGAAAATCTATTCCAGCAACGGCCTGTACAATCTTGATGTATTCGCCAAAAAGTTCAGCTTCCAGAGCTGGGACAAGAGCCGGATGTTCAAGGATCTCAATGAGGGCCAGTATCCGGAGATGCGTCCCGCCGATACGGTCAGCAACGCTTCCGGTTTAAAAGAAACGATGCTCGCGTACCTAATTCCGATTACGCCCAACAGTCCGACGCCGCACGGAACGGTCATGTATTTGATCCGGGAATCCGAGCTTACTAGCCTGATCGATTCCATTCTCGGCAGTTATCAGGGGCTGACGTATATTCTCGACAACGAAGGCCGCATTCTGGTGGACAACCGTCAAGGCGAAGCGCTCACCGGAAGCGAGGCCAAGTCGCTGATCAATCTGTCCCCTGGCATTCACGAACGGACCATTAACGGCAAGGCGCATTCCATCGTCTCGGTCAAATCCGACAATAACGGCTGGACCTACGTTACCGCCATGCCGAGTTCGCAATTTTTCAGCAGCGTTCTGCACGTGCGGAGCTTTATCATCATGCTGTTCATCATTGTCGTCCTAGTCGGCGCGGCCATCGCGCTGCTCCTTGCCCGCATGCAGTACCAGCCGATCTCGATGCTCGTGGAGTTTGCCTCCACCAACTCCCCGGCCAAGCGGCCGCAGAGCGGCAAGACGCCGTCCGGCAACGAGCTGGACCGGATCCGCACCGCGCTGCAGGAATACAGCTCGCGGATCGATTTGCAGGAGCCGTTCGCCCGCAACCACTTCCTTTCGATGCTGCTGAAGTACGGCAGCGCCCAGAGCCTGTCGCCGGAGCTGCGGGAGGCGTTCGACCTTCATTTTGACCGGTCACGCTACTTTGTGATGGTCATCGGGTCGGAGCCGGCAGAGCAGGAGAAAAGCGACCGGCAGGACCGCACCGAAATGATCCGGCTGCTGACCCAGATCGAATTCCCTGAGCTGGCAGCTCTCGGCTATGGCGTGGAGCTTCCGCAGCTGGACCAGCTGGGGCTCATCATCTGCTACGATCCGGAAGAAGGCGCCGAGGAGTTCAACCGGATGCACCAGATCGTTGAGGCGGTCCGCGGCTGTCTGCTCGAATCCTTCGACGTCTTTCCGATGATCGGCGTCGGCACCAGCTATCCGAGCCCGGACCAGCTGAACCAGTCCTTCATCGAAGCCTGCTCGGCTTTCGAGCTGCGGGCCACCACCGGCCAAGGCAGCGTCACGTATTTCGAGAAGCTGTCCTACACGCCGGACCATACGGCCTGGGTGCCGAACAACACGCTGATGAAGCTGTCCCAGAGCTTGAAGCAGGGCAGCTACGACGTTGCCGCCCAAATTATCTCCTTGTCGGTGCAAGACCTGCAGGCGGCCGAGGTATCGGCGATGCTGATGCGCTGCGTCTGCTTCGACCTGCTCAACACGATCCTCAAGACCGCATCCGAGCTCGGTATCCACAGCGTGCTGCAGGACGTGCCTCCAGGCATGGTGTACAGCAGCTCGCTCGAGGAAGTCGAACGCGGCCTGCTCAGCCTCGCTTCCCGGGTCTGCAGCCAGGTCGAGCGGAATAACCAGAAGGAAGAGCAGTCGATGATCGATCGGATCGTCGCTTACATCGACGGGCATTACACCGACCATACGCTGAGCCTGGAGAGCGTCGCTTTTGAATTCGACATCTCGCCGTCCCACGTCAGCCGGTCGTTCAAGGAAAAGATGGGGCTGAACTTCATCCAGTATGTCTGGCAGAAGCGCCTCGAAGAAGTGATTCATCAGCTGCGGACGACCAGCGATCCGCTCAAGGACATCATTCTGCGGGTCGGCTACCAGGACACCCCGAACTTCACGCGGAAGTTCAAGAAGGAGACCGGCTACACGCCGGGGCAGTACCGGAAGCTGTTCTCCGAAACCGGCCAGCCTCCCGCTTCTTCCGATCCGGACGAGGAATGAGGCTGCGCCTCTTCCCGCTTCTTCTTAAAGCAATAGCCAACTCCCCTGCCGCTTGCGCAGCAGGGCGATGTTGGCTATTTGCTTTTGCATGGTACGGATGATCCGGTTACTTGCCCGAGTTCCAGCGGTCGTAAGCGCCCTGGTACAGCTCGGCGATCCGGTCGCCTCCCATTTTTTTGATTTGCGCTGCATACTTGTCCCAGTTCGAGAGCGGTTCCTGGCCGGTCACAAACTTCGCTTCCATCTGCTTGACATAAGTGTTCAGGTCGGACAACAGTGCCGTTGCTTCCGTCTGCTCTTCATTGGTCAAATAGACGTTCGGGAACGGCGTTTTGCCGATCGGCGTCAGCTTCTCCGCGTTTTCCTTGTCGATGAAGCGGTCGAAGTCGCTCTTCAGCCCTTTGGTCAATTCCGCGGAATTCATGCCCGGTGCGAGAATGCCGTAGTTCGGCGTCAGTGTGCCGCGATATTCCTCACGGTCGCCGCCGCCCGGTACCGGCAGCCATTCTTTCTCATGGGCTTCTTTATCTTTGTATTTCCACAGCGTATTTTCCGGTCCCTGACTGAACAGCGTCGCTCCGTCATAACCGTATTGGTAATCGATCCAGCGCATCGTCGCTTCCGGATTCGGGTCCTTGCTCGTAATCGCAAACGTACCGTTGGCCGAAATGCCCGGATGCTTGCCGTAGACTGGCGTTCCCGGAATTTCGCTGGCGACCGGCGTCATCAGCGGGTTGTCCGAGCTTGGCTCGCCGCCCAGCGTGAAGTAAGGGAAATAGTCGTTGAACACGCCGATCTGGTTGTTTTGCCCCTTGGCCTTCTTCTGATCCGGCGTCTGCGAGAACGTCTCGTGATCCAGAAGGTCTTCCTTCCACAGTTTATTCATGAAGGTCAGGTAGCCCTTATAACCCTCTTCTTGCGGCGTATAGTGCACTTTTCCGTCCTTGTCGGCGTAAATGACTTCGTCATAGATGCCCCAGAAGCCGAGGAAATACATGCGCAGGTCGTCCAGCTTGACCGAGGTCAGCGGAATTTCATCCTTTTTGCCGTTGCCGTTCGGATCTTCGTCTTTGAAGCGTTTCAGAAGCGTGTACAGCTCGTCGGTTGTCTTCGGCAGCTCGGTTACGTTCAGCGCCTTCAGGAACTTGCCGTTATACCACATCGGGCTGCGGTACCATACCGCCGACAGATCGATGTTCGGGAGCGCGTAGATATGCCCGTCAGGCGTCGTAAACGACTTGCGGATATCCGGATGCTCGTCGAAAATTTTCTTGATGTTCGGCGCATAGCCTTCGTCGATGTACTTTTCGAGCGGGATCAGAACGCCCTGACTTCCGTATGTCACCTGCTCCGCCGGTTTCAAATCCGCCGCATAAAATATATCCGGCAAGTCGCCGCTCGCGAATACGAGGTTCTTTTTCGTCTCAAAGCTGTCGATCGGCGAAAGCTGGTATTCCAGGTGGATGCCCGTCAATTTCTCCATCTCTTGCAGTACGGGCATTTTGTTCCAGTCGGCCACGCCCGCGTCCTGGGACATCACTTTTAGCGTGAGCGGCTTGTCCACGATCGGAAAGCCTTCTTTTTTAACCCCTTCGGCCGCAGATCCGGCAGCTGAGGAGGAACCCCCGTCGCCGTTGGAACCGCAGGCTGCCAGCAGGCTGGCGGATACGGTGAGGCAGAGCAGAATGGATGACGCCTTGCGAAGCTTTTTCATGTTTTATAAACTCCCCTTTTTGACTTGATGTCGATTCTAAGCAGGCAGGATCAGCCCTTTACGGAACCAATCATAACACCTTGCACAAAGTAACGCTGGAGAAATGGATAAATGACAATCACCGGAATCGTGGCGACGATAATCACGGAATACTTCACCAGAGCGGCGATTTCCGCCTTGTTATTCATCGCGGCTGCCGTGGAGGCGTCGATCGCTCCTCCGCCCTGCGCGGCCATTTCCTGCAGCACCAGAATCTGGCGCAGCACCAGCTGCAGCGGGTATTTCGCCGAGTCGTTCAGGTAAATGAGCGCCGAGAAGTAGCTGTTCCAGTTGCCCACCCCGTAGAACAGGGCCATGACCGCGATGATTGGCATCGACAGCGGCAGGATAATCTTCACGAACAGCCGCATGTTCGTACACCCGTCGATCTGCGCCGCTTCCTGCAGCTCCTTCGGAATCGAGCTCTGGAAGAACGTCCGTGAGACGATGATGTTCCAGATCGACGCGGCCGACGGAATGACGATCGCCCACATCGTGTTGACCATGCCCAGCTGCTTCACCAGGAGGTACGTCGGCACCAGGCCGCCCCCGAAAAACATCGTGACCATGAACATGCCCATAAAGAAGTTGCGGCCGACAAAGTCCTTGCGGCTCAGCGCATACGCCGCCGGCAGCGTCACGAGCAGGTTGATCGCGGTCCCGACCACGGTGTACAGAATTGTGTTGCCATACCCCGTCCAGATGCTTGTGTTCTCGAACACCCGCTTGTAGCCGTCAAACGTAATGCCTTTCGGCCACAGCCACATCTCCCCCGACCCGACCGCTTTCGGGTCGCTGATGGAGGCGCTGACCATGTACACCAGCGGGTAGAACACGATTAGAAACGCCAGAAACACATACAGGTAATTGAAGGCGAGAAAAACTTTATCCCGCCGGGTTTCTCTGACTCCGGATAACATCGAAGCCCCTCCTCTCTACCACAAACTGTTCTCGCTCGTACGGCGGACGATCTGATTGACGACGATGAGCAATACCGCATTGATGACCGAGTTGAACAGGCCGATGGCGGTCGAGAAGCTGTACTGCGCATCCACCAGACCCGAGCGGTAGACGAAGGTGGAAATGACGTCCGACGAGCTCATGTTGAGCGGGTTTTGCAGCAGCAGGATTTTCTCAAAGCCGACCCCGAGCAGGCTGCCCATATTCAGGATGAGCAGGATAGTCATCGTCGGGATCAGCACCGGGATGTTGATGTGACGCACGCGCTGGAAGCGCGAGGCCCCGTCGATAATCGCCGCCTCATGCAGCCCCGGATCAACGCCCGAGAGCGCGGCGAGATAGATGATCGTGCCCCAGCCGGCGCTCTGCCACACGTCCGAGAAGACGTACATCGTCTTAAACCAGCGCGGGTCGGTGAGGAAGTCCGGCGCTTTCAGTCCCAGCCCCTCGATCATGTGGGTGACGATCCCCGTCGACGGCGAAAGGAACGTGATAATCATCCCCGCCATAACGACCATGGAAATGAAGTGCGGCGCGTACGTCACCGTCTGGGACAGCTTCTTGAAGAAGCCGTTTCGGACTTCGTTGAAGGCCAGCGCCAGAATGATCGGGATCGGAAACCCGATGGCCAGCGAGTACAAGCTGATGCTCAGCGTGTTCCAGAGTAGATCCCAGAAGTAGTAGGAATGAAAGAAGCGGACGAAGTGGTCGAAGCCGACCCACGGGCTTCCCGTGATTCCTTTTGTCGGAATGAAGTTCTTGAACGCGATCTGGATACCGTACATCGGCCCGTAACAGAAAATAAGAAAGTACAAAAAGGCCGGCGCAATAAACAGGTACAGCTCCCAGTTCATAATGATGCGCTTCCATAAACCTTTGCCTTTTCTCTTTGTCGGCATGGCCGCCGCCGGGCGGCCGGCAAACGCCGTATTGGTTTCCTGCATAGGATCACCCCTTCCTGATAAATGGTTTGTGCTCCACCCATCGTTGCCACAGTATGTCAGGTGTGCTAACGCTTACATTTTTACGATAGCCCAGGGAGCGGTGCACGTAAATATGTCATTTTAGCTGCTGCCCCTAAGCCCCGGTGACAAGGTGCCTGCGGCCTGATGACAAGCGGCTTGGACAAGCGGACAATGTGTCATTTTTGAGTGATCCGGCGTGATAAGGGCGGCATATCAAAATTGACCAACCGAGCAAAAAAGACTCCCGGCTCAATCGGCCGGCAGCCTTCCTCTTGTGAAGTTATCCTTATGTCTCGCCCACCTTCTTTCCCAAAAATTACATTCCGGGTTGGGGGCCATATTGGTTATCCGTCTCCTGACTTGCCTGACAGGTTTGCACAACAAAAATAATGATACCCACGATCGGTATCAGGGCGATCAAGTTCCACCAACCGCTTCTTCCCGTATCGTGGAGTCTGCGGCATGCAACCGCCAAAGCCGGCAAGAAGGTAGCTGCAAAATAGATCCCGGATAATATGTAAGACAGCCCCACGATTTCCTCGAGGACGGAAAGCACGATGTAGATCACTCCTTCATACAGCATAAACATCCAATATTCCTTTTTGGATGCCCTCCCCTGAAATCCTGCGTAATTTTTCAATGCTTTTAAATACCATTCCATCCTAAACTTCCCCTATCCTATATTGAATCCGATTGAGTTTAGCATGAAATAGAACACAGCAGATACCATCAAATTTTTCCATGAAATTTCAGAAATGAAAAAAAGCGGCCGTCTGCTGAGAAGTCGGCTGCTTTACAAAAGGATCATGATTTTGATTTGGCCTCCCTTTTAAACTTGAGTGCAGCAAGGATAAATAACGCTCCTCCCAGCATCCAAAATGGCTCCCAAAAAAAGAGCCTCCACCTGAGCGCAAAATCGTCAATCTGCAGGGACAGCAGCCCTATGCAGGCAAAAATAAGAGAAACAACGTTGGCCAGGCCATAGAAGAATAGCAAAATCCCCGCTAGTAGCCCTAGAACATACAAAACCCGGTTCGTCATGCTGGACCATGGCCTTAGAAGCAGCAGCAAAAATAAGCCCCCGCACAATTTCACGAATCCAGTAAGCCAGACTATGGCTATGAACGATGCTTCCCTTTCTATGGCTTGATTATAGATGAACCCTCCTAATGTATTTACGCCAATCATGCCTCCGCCTGCCCAGTAAAAGCTGATGATCGCAAACAGAAGGCACCAGATAAACCCCGTAAAGATATACACTTCTTTATGTTGGATCATTCCCATCCTTTGCCTTCCCTTAATAGTCATCGCACTCCTGCCTAAGTCCGGGCACTTTTTGAGCTATGCAGTATCCATTTTGCCCATTTGTGCTCTCAATTGTCTATCTCTCTCCATCTTTTAATAATGCGTCAAAATAGCATCGCCTTCTGAAAATATCGAATATGTAAACCAATCTATCAATTTATTCCTATGGATTGGCAGACAAACCGCTTGTCCCAAGAAATACCCCGCATATGCCCGTTTTCTCAAAATATAGCCGTTAGTCTAGCAAATGATAGTTATCAGTCCATGCCAAATGTGAAGCAAACCCATACTCTGTAGACAAATCGACAGGAGGTGTATATCATTGCATTGTCCAAGAAAGCATTGCAGAGGTAAAATTGTTTTTCACCACCATAGAAATAAGAAACACCGCGTCATTAAAAAGATCGTAAAGGTAAACTGTCCTCCCCCGAAAATTAAAGTAAATGCTCCGGCCGGTCCTCAAGGTCCTGCAGGAGCACAAGGTCTCCCGGGACCACAAGGTCTTCCTGGAGCACAAGGCATTCCAGGACTACAGGGTGCTACCGGTCCTCAAGGTCCTGCAGGAGCACAAGGCCCTGCCGGTCCTCAAGGTCCTGCCGGTCCAGCCGGGGGCATCGCATCGTTTGCATTCTTGTGCAGCACGGTCGATCAAACCGTAGCCGCAGCCCCTACTCCCGGTGGCCAAGGCGGCGCCGTCACTTTTAATAACTCCGTCATTAACGGAACGGCCACTTCTTTTACCAGCCCTTCCACCGTCAATATCCTGGAAACCGGTTTCTATAACATCAGCTGGGAAGTATTCCCGACTGCCGGAAACAGCGCATTCGGCCTGTTCTTCGATCCGGATGCCGCCGGACCGCTGCCTGCCACGCTGGTTCCTTGCAGTAATTATGGCTCCGGTGCGGGCAATAACCCTTATCAAGGTCAAGTCGTAGCACGATTAACCGCGGGAGGCATCTTGACTCTGAACCGAACCGATAATATGGGTACCCAAACACTTCAGGGTAGCATAGGCGGCGGAACGCCTACGACTAGCGCTTCGATCGTCATTGAAAAATTGGCGTCGGCCTAAACAACCTAGCGGCGGCTCCAAGATTATTAGTAATATATGCGCAAGAAATCGCTTTGCTACTAGCATAGCGATTTCTTGGCGTTTGTTGCATATTTGATCATCGGTTTTCAATCAAGATCCAAATCAGCTTTGCTGAGTTTCTTGTTTTGATAGAATGTGCTTCACGCCCCACTCGCTGATCTGATCCAGAAATTCAATCATAGACCGTCCCGCCGAAGTCAGCGCATATTCCACTCTGGGCCGGGGCTCCGGGTATGATTTCCGTTCAATAATGCTGTCACGCTCCAGCTCACGGAGCTGTTCCGTCAGTACCTTCTTGGAGATGGACGGTAAATGGCGCTGCAATGCGCTGTAACGCACGGGCTGGTCGTTTTTGTACAAATACCGGTATATCGGTATCTTCCATCTCCCGCTTAGACTGGATATGACCACCTCGACCGGACACTCATTCAGCTGCACAGGCATTGGACTCCCTCCATATTTTTTCCCAACATTATACACCAAGCTGCGTGCGCATGCCTGGATACAAAAAAGTGCCTTATTGTTCCCGGCATGGACCCAGCTCTATAATGGCTCGTGAGGGGGGAAGCGAACATGAAAATCGGGATTTTGGGATCCGGAAATGTAGGTAAAGCGTTAGCTAAAGGTTTAGCGGTGTCGGGCCATCGCGTTGTCGTGAGCAGCCGGGAACCCGATCATCCGAAACACGCATCTTGGAAAAAAGAGACCGGTCGTTCGGTCGGAATGGTCACTTTTGACGAAGCCGCCCGGTTTGGAGAGACGATCATTCTGGCGCTTCCTTGGAATGGTTTGAAAGACGTGCTGGAATCCATCGACCTGCCTGTTTAAAAAATAAAACCGTCATCGACGTCAGCAATGCCGTATCCTTTGACGGCGGGCCGCGTTTGCTCCATAACGAAACATCTGCAGGGGAAATCGTGCAACAGCTGCTGCCTGACAGTTATGTCGTTAAAACACTCAATATCGTCAGCGATCAAATCATGGTTCACCCGCATTTTAGCGAAGGCTCACCGGTCATGTTTATGTCCGGCAACAACTTGGAGTCCAAGGAGCAAGTCAGGACTCTGTTGAAAGACCTCAGCTGGTCAACGATTATTGATCTGGGGGATATCAGCCGAAGCCGCCTTCAGGAATCCATCATGCTTGCCTGCGTCATCAGCGAAATGCAGCTGCCATCACCGAGTGCGGCATTTGCCTTGTTAACGCGTGGATAAATTCGTCATCGATCCGTTCGGAAACATGGTGGAAAGTTCGGAGCATCCAGGTAAAACAACAGGATATGTCGTTTATCACTTGTCGCCAAAAACTGGACAGCACACCGCACACCCGTTGGATCGGACCCAAGCCGCTGTCCAGTCAGCATCAACATATCCTGTGCTTCTCTATAGCTTCTGCAATTCAAGCCATTCTTCCATCTTGGGGATGGATTCTGCATAATGCTTAATAGCACCCAGGGTTATGGAGACCTGCTCTGTTCCGGTCTTCTGTTCTTCTACATCCGTATATTCGATCCACAAAGATCGCTTTAGACTATATTCCAGCCATTCCAGTTTGGACAATAACCCACCAGCCAGAATCAGCCTCCAATCGGATGAAATGCGCCCCTGAGCTGTTCTATATCCTTGTATAAAAGCTGAAAATTTCTCCTTCTGTATCTCACCCGTCTCATTTTCCGACCAATAAACCGCGGTTTCCAGTAAGTCCAGCGACGGATTTTTATAACCGGCGGATTCCCAGTCAATCAGTATCGGTTCATGACCTGACCACAGTACGTTTTTCGGGTCCAAGTCCCCATGCGTAATCACCCATTCAGAAGAAAGCCCGTTCACCGATTCGATGGCGGCTGCATTCCATCGATATAAATGTTCCAAGCTTTCGAGCAGCTGACCGGTCCACTCGGCATGGTTTTCTTGTCCTTTCTCCAAATAGAAGCTCCAATCCGTTAGAGCAGAATTGGAGAATCGCGGAGTTTCGATGCCTAGAGCAGAAAAGTCGATCCGATGCAGCTTTGCTAGAATGTCACCCATTTTTTCGCAATGAGTCGTGTCTATTTCACCATGCTTCAGGCTGTTCTCACTGGTCCAATCAAAAACAAGATAATACCTGTCCTCTAATCGCTGCAGCGACTCCCCGTCAAATATCTTTGCGGGAAGCGCAGGAATGAATTTTGCCGCGTAATTCGCAATGCGCTCAGACATGATGTAGTTGTTCACTGCAGTTGGTCTGGTCATAATCTGCGGATTTAATGCCTTTACGGCATATTTGCCTGTCGCAGTTTCCACCGCGTACATTTTGTGAAGCAGCCCACCGGTAACCGGTACAGGGTCCGATTGCAATTCGCCTAACTTCAACGCATGGCACAATTTATGAAATTCGGAGATACTCGATTTCTCATGCATGCTTGCACAGCTCCTTATAGGGGTATTCGGAAACTATAAAACAGATGGGTTCATCCCGTTAATGAGTTCAGCGTCCTCAAAACTTAATTTCCTGTAATTCCACATGGGCTCCCTCCGTCGGCTCGCATTCATACTTGATAATTTTACCATAAGCTTCAGGTATGGAATGGCTATAACCAAACTGTCCCGCTTTCGGGGAGTTCAAAATCATAATAAAAAAACAATAAGCTCCGATTGGCCTGTTGAACCCGGTATCCAATCGGAGCTTTGTCATTTCAATTATTCCGCTTGTTAAATTTATTTTCCCGCTCAGTCTAAACGCCGTGCTACATGAAGAACAGCGCCCCAATGGCGGCGGACCGACGAGTCCGGACGGCTGTTCAGGCGAACCCGGATTTCGCTGAAGAGCTTCTCACGCTTCCATTCCTCCATAAGAATGTGGTCGGAGAACGTTTTTAGAAGGTTAATGTATTCTTCCACATGATAGATGCGTTCCCAGTCGAAATGCCGAACATGAACGACCTCAAACAGGCCGCTTTGCCCGATCTCTTCCCGCTGCTCCTGCAGTTCCCCCGGCCTTGGCCAGTCGGTGTCTTTCGGTTTGCCCTCGCCCAATTCATCGTATACGTCCTGGATTTCACGGAAGAACGGATCCCCGTCGTCCGGAAAAACGTGAGTGGCGTTCCAAAAAGCCAAATGTCCGCCGGGACGCAGGACCTGCCATGCCTTGGAATACCGAACCTTCGGATCAATCCAGTTCCACGCGGTGGCGGCAAATACCAAATCGAATCTTTTCCAGTCCTCGGGCTGCCACTCCTCGAAGCCCCCCGTTATAATTTCGGCATCCATTCCGGTGAGGTTGCGGCGGGCTGCTTCCGCAAGATCCGTTCCAAGCTCCACGCATGTCATGTTGAATCCACGTTTGGCTAACGGGAGGGTTGCCTTTCCTGTCGCACAACCGATTTCCAGCAGACGATCCCCCGGATGCAAATTAGCCGCACGGACCAGATCGTTCAGCAGTGCATCCGGGTAATCCGGCCGCGCCTGCTGGTACAGGTCTGCCGCCTGCTCAAAGGTTTGACGCAATGTTTTATAATCGTGTCTAGCGTGCATGATTGCCTCCTTAATACGCTGCTTCTGTCACTTTTTACTTTTGAAATCATTGAGCTCGTTCAAAGCTTTCTCTATTCGCCGCTGTCTGGCTTCCGGTGTCTTGGCATCCTGAATGCTCAGAACAAGGCGCCGTCGATTACTATAAGACATGCTCTCAAAAGCGGCCTTCGCCACCCCGTTATGCGACAATGCGGACAAGAAATCATCCGGCACGGCTAGTTCACGCGGTTCCGTATCCAGCTCCAACTGAACCTCCAGTTTGTCGCCGGCGGCAACCTTTGCTTTCTTCCGATGCTCCGTGCTGACCGGAATCAAAAATCGTCCGCCCATTACTCCAATCGTAGTCCGGTACGCGTACCCCCGGATCGTAACACGAACCGCAGGCTTTTTTCCAGAGCCTAAGCTTCTGATTACTTCCTCCGGCACCTCAATTCCTGTTGCGGTCTTTCCGTGCAGCTGCAGGTCGGCAGTAAATGTTACCATATCGCAACCTCCTCAATATTTTTTTTCCCCTTCAAGTAGTCGACCAATACAGGTACCAATGCGGCCGGTTTCACGATATGCGTTTGACCGGGAAGCACTTGATGGGTTGCATTCGGCAAAACCTGTGCAAGCTCCTTCATGGAATTGCGCATCCATTCCGGGCTCTTGCCGCCAACGGCAACAAGCGTGGGGACAGAGACGCTCGACCATTTTTTCAGCGTCTCCTTACTCCCTTTCTGCTGCCCGATCGTCAGTATGGTGTCATAAGGAAGCGTATGGGCGACCGACTTAAGCTTGGACCAGGCAGGCATCATCGGCATCATGGCCACGACCGGGGCCGGCAGTCCGACTCCTTTTCTCATAAACAGCTTGACTGCTGCACCCCGGCGATTGGCTCTAATCAGTTCATCCATTTGTGCAGCGTACTCATCCGGCACAGCTTCACGGCTACCGTCCGTAACAAAAGGCGCTTCGTATAACGCCAGTTTTTTTATCGACGAAAGCTGATTTGCCGCTTCAAGGGCAAGCGCTGCCCCCGAGGATACGCCGTATACAAATACATCCTCTCCTGCTTCTTCAATCACAGCAGAAAGGTCCTCAATCTCGCGATCCACTCCATAAATAGCATGATCTCCACTTTCGCCACGCCCTCTACGGTCATAGGTATACACGGTAAAATCCTGCTGCAATGCAGCTGCCAAGGCACTGCTCGGGCCATTCCCCCGGCTGCACAGCGCACCATCGACCAGCAGGAGCGGCGGGCCGCTTCCAACCTTGTCGTAAGCAATGCTCGTGCCGTCTTTCGAAGTGACCGTTCTCATAAGGCAAAGCCTCCTTGCTTCGTTTTTTGTCCTCTACCAATACAACGAACGCGGCTCACCATAATCGACAAATACACGATCTTTTATGGATTTTTTTCTATAGATTTTTTAACAAACCGATTTTGACTCGTTCAACGAAACGAACTATTGTTCCGTATATAATGCCAGGTTCTCTAAAGTGGACCTTAAACCGACGTCGTGATCTTCTTTCCGGATCCCTGCCGGTACGTTCTCGCATACGATCGTAACCACCGTGCCCTTCGGGTTGGCTGCTAATGTCCATGTCATGATCATCTCTCCGGCAAAATCAGGATCATCTGACTCGAATACAACAGCCTGTACAATACGCTCGTCTGGGACGAGCTCCAGGAACGTTCCTTCGACGACGTCTGTATCCTCAGAGGTCTTCCCTTGCGTTGTGCCGTCGTTCTCTAAATAAGTCAGCGACATCCGGTAAGTTCCACCCGCCACGGGGTTGAACTCGAAAATCCGGCCCTTCATCCCCTCCGGAGGAAGCCACATTACTAAAGCCTCAGGGTCCACGAACGCATTATAAATCGTTTGCGGCGATGCTTGGATCGTCCTCGAGGCAGTGTCGATTCGCTTGTTACTCGAATGATTGGTCATGGGTATCCAACCTCCAATTTCACAAAAAAGGATCTATCAGCCCACATGTTTTGCTAACGTCATCGTAGCACAACTATCAGGTTGTTATTTCTTGCGAATTGCTTTTATCCCATCCAGCTAAAAAAGCAATCGGACACCCGGCAGCCGTTAAAAGATGGGCTGACTCCAAGCTATTAAAATCCTCTTCTCGCATCAATCCATATTATGGTATAGTAAAAACTAGTAATCTAGGTCTATGGAACCAGAAGGTTCGCTGAAGACCTAGATATTTTGATGGAACCGGCTTTCAATTACCGCAGCCGGATCGATACAAGAATGCTGGGGGGAGCAGGGTGTATTGTCATCAGTGCGGGGCAAAGTGTGCTCCGGAACAGAAAATATGCGGAAAGTGCGGAGCAAGATTATTGACGGAAGAAGTACGGCAGGCCGTTCTCGAGGTAGCCGCGGGCACCGAGGCCATCCGGCTGCCTCAAGCTGCGGCAGGCAAGCCGGGAGATGATCAGCGCCCGGCACAGGCGGCCGTCACCAAGAGGGGAAGCGGCCGGGTATTCCAGTGGATCATCCCTATTATGCTTGCCGGAGTCGTTGCCCTGGGTCTTACACTCTATTACAAGTATGAGCAGTCCGTAAACCAGGAAGTGATGGCGCTTCAGCAGCAAGCCAAGAAAGAGGCGTTGGCCGGAAGGTATTCGGAGGCGGTCCAGCTGCTGGAACGGGCCGAAGAACAACGGCCGCGCTTCGCCGCACTGACCCGGGACCGGGAGCTTGCGGCCAAGGCCGCTCAGCTCAAGGATCAACTCGACGGCGCTTCGGCACAACTTAAGGCCAAGAAACTGGATGAAGGGGAAAAAGCGCTGAAGCAAATCGCGGAAATGATTGGCAAGCGGCAGGAGCCGCTGTTCGCGCCGCTTCAGAAATCGCTGGCGGCGGATCAGGTCAAGCTGACGGTGCTTCGCATCAAAGGCCAGCTGGACAAGCTGACCACAGTTGATGCGCTGGCTGACAAGCTCGATACGGTCCGCGGCCTCAGCGGTCAGGAAGCGGCGGCCGTCAAAGCGCAGATTATTAACAAAATCGCCGGAATCAGTTATTCGTCAGCCGAAGAGAAGCTGCGGAAAAAGGATTTTGCCGGAGCGCTGGAAGCGGTGGACAACGGGCTGTCCTACGCTGCGGACAATCCGAAGCTGACGTCGTACCGGAAGCAGATTTCGGAAGCGAAGCGGGAGTTTGAGGAGGCTGAAGCGATGCGTATTCAGCTGGCCCAGCAGAAGGCAGCTGAAGAAGAATTGAACAACCGGACCGCGGCCGTTGATATATCCGGCGTTACGGCCGTGCTGGACGATTACGGCGATCTGACCATTTCCGGGACGGTCACGAACACCGCGACCCGCCCGATCTATTCGGTCAGCGTTTACCTCCATATTTACAGCAGCTTCTCCGGTGCCTACATAGGCGATGCTTATGCCAACGTTTCCCCGTTCAGACTGGAACCAGGGGAATCAGGGAGCTTCTCGACATCTTACTATGGGGTCTACGAACAAGCGGAAGTCTCGGTTGATAACGCATCCTGGTATTTGGAATAGGGGGCAGGGAAAATGAGTAAAGGCATTTGGATCAGCGCACTGGCCTCCCTGATCATCCTCGGCTTGGGAGGGGGCGGGACGTATTTCATTCACAGGACGGCCGAGAACGAGCTTGGCGGGGCGCCGCTGCTCGCGGTGCAAACGGCAGCCAATGCAGCCACTGCAGCGGCCGTGACGAAAGAAAAAAAGACGCGCAAGGAGATTATCGAGGACAGCCAGAAACGGGTCGTCACGATCGAAAGCGGAGACGGACTCGGCTCCGGATTTCTGTATAACGATCAAGGTGACCTTTTAACCAACGCCCATGTCGTAACCGGGTCACAGCAGGTAACGGTGCGGACGCTGAATCACGAAGAATATAAAGGAACCGTCATCGGGATCGGAGCCGATACGGATGTTGCGGTCGTTCGCGTGCCTGAGCTTAAGAAACTCGCCCCGCTTCCCGTAGCCGAAGGCTACAAGGCGGAGGTCGGGGACGAAATCCTCGCGCTCGGCAGCCCTTTGGGTCTGGAAAATACGGTAACGACAGGGATTATCAGCGGACTCGGCCGCAGCTTCGATATTGATCCGTACACCTACAGCAATCTGTACCAAATCTCTGCGCCGATTGCCCACGGCAACAGCGGCGGACCGCTGGTCAATGCAGAAACGGGTGAAGTGCTTGGTATCAACTCGGCGGCTGTGTCCGAGGGGCCGGGAATCGGGTTCAGCATTCCGATCTCCAGCATTCTTCAGCAGGCCAGGGAATGGTCCAAGACCCCGATGGCCGAGCTTCCGGCTGGGGACGGCGGAGATGAGTACGGTACGGACAGCGACGGAATGGTCGCGGACGAGCGGGACATTGTCGCTTTCTTCTATCAAAGCCTGAATAACGGCGATTACGTCACGGCGTATTCCCTGCTCGGCAGCGAATGGCAGAGCGGGATCAGTTACGAGGATTTCCGGGCGGGATATTTGAATACCGGTGATATAACGCTAGGCTCCTTGACGCTTGAAGAGCAGGACGACGGCGCATTGGTCAGCGTGGATATTACGGCTGAGGAGCGGCGCAAGAGCGGCACCGTCTATCAAGGTTACCGGATGAACTATTCGGTCGGGTATGAGAACGGAGAATTGAAAATATTGCACGGCAAAGGGAAGAAGCTTTAAGTTTCTCCGCCCGGAAAAGCCCCTGTCCCTTGTGGATAGGGGCTTATTATTTACGGGAAGCGCCGGTCGAAAGCTCCATCTCTTCCTTGTGGCCCTTCCACTCGACGGTAACTTGAATGGTTGAGTCCTCCAGCGGAATAGCGCCGTTGCCTCCGGACCCGCTAACGATGTCCCTGTTCCCTGACAATTTTTGTTCCCCGCTCCCACCCATCGTTGTGCCGGTGAATTTATATTTCACTCTCCCCACGTTAGCCGGGTCTTTCCCTTTGTACCGGATTTGGAACCGCTCCATATGATCTTCTCGATTCATTTTGGTAATTGTATAGCTTGCAGACCAGGTTTTACTTTCGCCAGTAAATTGAATCACGGAAGGATGACTTAGACATCCGGATAACATCGCAAGAGTAATGACCCATAAGCCAATGAGCACCTTCTTCATTGAAATCCCTCCCCGCCTCCCCGCCATTCTAATGAAGTATATAAATAGAACGCGGTAAAATCGGAGTAGTTGGCGTAAACCTTCAATTAAACTGAAAAAGGCTAATGCATGAAAAACCGATGCCGCAAGGCATCGGTTTTTTTTCGGAAAGGCAAGTGTATCCACTTACTCGTCCCAATGCGAGTGAAGAACCAAATCACAGAAGTTCGGACGTTTGTATCCTGGCAGCAGCCGCTCGCATACATCCGATTTGATGTTGCCGAATGTCGTTTCCGGCTTGTGCTTGAAGCCTTCCAGAAAAGCGTTCAGAATCTTGCTCTTAAACTGGTTCCGCGGGAATGCAGTTACGATTTGCTCACGAATCTCCGGCGTAATCGCATCAAAATTTTCTCCCATGACATCATAACCGACACCTGAATAAATCAGCGCAACTTCCGGCTCCTTATACTGCGCAATGCCGATCGTCGTGTGCAGGGCGACGGCATCCCAGACGCGCCGGATCGACTCCTCCGGAACCTGATGCGATTCCAAAAACTTTCTTGCCGCATTGGCCCCGTCAACCTCAAACCGCTTGTCAGGACTGCTGAAGTGATTGGTTAATCCCAAATCATGGAACAAAGCACTAATATACAGCAGCTCGGCATCATACGTTATTCCAGCCCCCTCCCCCTGTACGGCACCAAACAGATACACCCGATGAGAATGATTCCACAGCAAATCATCCCCATGATCCCGAAGCAGCTCGGCAGCCTGTCTGGCTAATGCGCTGTCCGGGATTTTTACATGACCGATCGATAAGGACATTGTCATACACCTCGCAAAAAAGGATTGTGTTGTTGATGCCCTCATTGTAAAATTCAGTATACGATAGATCAATGTTATGATTTCTATAATAATAATAGATAAACCACATCATTTGGACGCTCATAGCATTCACACACTCATTATGCCATCCTACACCTCGGGAGGAAACGAATCATGGAGATACGGCAGTTGGAATATTTCCAAGCGATTTGCGAGGAGCTTCACTTTACGCGGGCCGCAGATAAATTAAATGTGACCCAGCCTACGCTGAGCCATCAGATCAAGTCGCTTGAAGACGAAATCGGCACCCCTCTTTTTGACCGAATCGGGAAGAAAATCGCGTTGACCGAGGCGGGGAAGATCCTGAAGTCGCATACGGCTGTCATTTTCAACGCACTCCAAAGCGCAAAGGACCAAATGAACGAGCTGCAAAGCGGAGATCGTGGAACGCTCGCCATCGGCTCTCCCCCCGGGGAGTTAAATCATTTGGTGTCCTCGCTTCTGGTCGATTTCAACCAGAAATATCCGAACGTTACGGTCAAAATCGTTGAATCCGGAAACGTTACGGAGAAGGTACTGAATAATGAACTCGATGCGGCCGTGACCATTCTGCCCGTCGACGATGACCGGCTGGACAAAATCCCTTTATACTTCGAACAGTTTTATTTAACCGTCTCCTCCAGCCATGAGCTTGCCCAGCGAAAAGAGATTAGCTTTACCGAAGTGGACCGACTGCCGCTGATCCTGCTTCCCGAGAACCACAAGTGCCGCCAGCTAGTGGACGCGACCTGCCGCATGACCGGCAAACAGATGACCCCCTTCGTCGAAACCAATTCCATCAGCACCATCTTCAATTTGGTTAAATCAGGTGCCGGCGTGAGCATCTTATCCAAATCGCTGATCGATCTGAACCGTGACGGTGCGATATCCGCAATTCCTATCGTCAATCCCACCTTATACCGGCAGATCGTCATCATTATGAATAAGGATAAATTTTTAAGCCACGCGGCTCGGGCGTTTATTTCCCTTCTTCAGCAATTTGTGGAAAATAACAAGTTAGGCAATCCGGTCCCCCATGCGGTGTTGGAGAGCTAGAGCCCGTTCATGATCGCGTTAATCTTTTCCCGTCCAGCACGAAAACTGCCGCATTTGAACGGTACCCCCAATGGTTAGATGCCGGCTAACCGTTGGAGGTGCGCTTCAACTTCGCGGCAGTTCGTTGTTATGTTTACCCTTTGACCGAACCGATCATCATCCCTTTCACAAAGAAACGCTGCAGGAAGGGATAGAGTGCCAGTACCGGAACGCTGGCGACCATGATGAGAGCATACTTGATGAGTTCCGCGTACCGCTGGGCTTCCACAATCGTTTCCGGGTCCACGACGGCATCGGTTCCGTGGGCCGACATCTGGCTGGAAATCAGGATGCTGCGCAGGATTAACTGCAGGGGATACAGATCCGCATCGTGCAGATAAATCAACGCGCTGAAAAAGGAGTTCCACTGGGATACCGCAGTAAACAGCGCCATGACCGCAATGATGGGCGCCGACAGCGGAATGACCATGCTGAAGAAAAAGCGGAAGGTCGAGCAGCCGTCGACCTTGGCCGATTCCAGCATTTCCTCCGGCAGCGTATTTTGGAAGAACGTCCGCACCACGATGACGTAATACGCCGATGCGGCTGTGGGCACAAACAGCGCCCAGATCGTGTCGACCATGCCCAAATTTTTGACCACCATATAGGTCGGGATCATGCCCCCGCTGAAAAACATCGTAAAGACGATCAGCACCATGAACACATTCCGCCCGTCCATCTCCTTGCGAGATAAGGCGTAGCCGCCCGGGATCATGATCGCTAAGCTTAAAACGACGTCCAGCACCGTGTACAGGAACGTATTCGCATAACCTCTCCATACGTCGTGGTTCTGCAGGATGATGCGGTAGCCTTCCAGCGTAAACCCTTTGGGCCAAAGGCTGACGTTCCCGGAATTGACGGCTGTCGGTTCGCTGAACGAGGAAATGACGATGAAATACAAGGGATACAGGACGATCAGCAGAATAACGGACAATATCGTATAGTTGCACAGATCAAACACTTTGTCGGCGCGGGAACGGGCAATCCTTGCGGTATGGTCGAATGCATCCGTTTTAGCCATGAGCGCTCCCTCCTAGAACAAGCTTTGCTGCTTCAATTTTTTGGCGAGCTGGTTCATCGTCAGCAGCAGGGTGAAATTGATGAGGTTGTCGAACAGGCCGATCGCCGCCGAGTAGCTGTACTGCGCGCCGACCAAGCCGGTCTTGTACACATAGGTTTGAACCACTTCCGACGAATCGATATTCAAGGAGTTCTGCATCAGCAGCACTTTCGAGAAGCCCAGGGAAGCAAAGTGCCCCATTTTGAGAATGAGCATGATCATAATGACAGGCATGATCGTGGGCACGTCGATATGCCGCACCCTTTGGAATTTATTGGCCCCGTCCATAATCGCGGCTTCATGCAGCTGCGGATCGACGGACGTCAGGGCGGCCAAATAGATGATCGCGCTCCAGCCCGTCGTTTGCCAAATCTCCGAGATGACGTACATCGGTTTGAACCAGGCCGCTTCGCCGAAAAAATTGATCCGTTCCCCGCCGAAGAGGTCGATCCAGTTGTTGATCATACCCGTCCGCGGATTCAAGAAAATGTACAGCATGCCGACCAGTACGACGGTCGAAATAAAGTGCGGGGCGTAAGTAATGGTCTGAACCCATTTCTTGAAGCGGAGCCGGGCGACCTGATTCAGCATGAGCGCGAACACGACCGCGATCGGGAAGGCAAAGATCAGGTCGTACAGATTGATCAGCAGCGTATTTTTGAGCGTATTCCAGAATTGATAGGACCGGAAGAATCGCTCGAAATGCTCGAAGCCCACCCAGGGGCTCCCCCAAATCCCGTCTATGGCGCGAAAATTTTTAAAAGCGATCTGAAGACCGTACATGGGCGCATACTGAAATATCGCGAAATGCAGCAAAAGCGGCAGCAGCAAAACGTAGAGCTGCCAGTTGCGGATGACCCGCTGCCACAGCGAAGCGGCCTTCGGTTTCACGGGCCTCTCCAGCTGTGCGAGCGCCGTCCTTTCGATTTTGGTGTTCATCGTTATCAACCGTCCTTTACGTTACGCGGGGCCGGAAACCAGCTCGCGAACGGATGTTGGGGGCAGTTTTCTATTTGGCCAGGTTCGCTTTATTCGTATCGTACCCGTCCTGGTACACCTTCGTATAATCGCTCAGCCCCATTTTGTTCAGCGTCTCCAGGTACGTATTCCACTCTTCGTCGATGCCGCCTTTGGCGATCCATTGGGCTTCCATTTTGTCCGTGTACGTTTTGATATCCGTCTGATACTGCTCGATGCTCTTGTACTGCGCGTCCGTGAACATAATATTCGGGTACACCCAAGGCTTCATGTACGGAACCAGAGCTTCGTACCACTCGTCAAAATCGGGATCCAGCTGCCCGGGCTCCGCTTTCGGCAGAATCTGCTTGTCGCGCATTTCCTGCGAGAAGCCGTAGACGAAGTCATTGTAAGGCGTCTCTTTGACCTTCCATTCGCCGGCCGTATAGTTGTCCGGATTCGGGATGGTGTCATACGTGCCGTCAGCCAGCTTCTTCAGACGGTTCGGGCCTTCGCGAAGCTTCATGGACATCTCCGGCTCGTAAGCCCGGTCGACCCATCTCATCGTCGCCTCGGGGTACGGATTAACCTTCGTGATGACGAACATACCCGGGGTCATTTGCAAATTGTTGCGCGGGGTGATCTGGGAGCCGTCCGGCCCGGCGAGCGGAATCATCGGCGAACCGTAATCCCACCGGTAGTCCGCGTTGGTGATCTGGTCGGCGCTCCAGGCGAAAAATGCTCCAACAGACGCCTTTTTGCCGGAGGAGACCTTGGCGATCAGCTGGGTCGAGTTTTGCGTCATGCTGTCCGGATCGATCAACCCTTTTTCATACAGCGTGTGCAGGTACTTGACCGTATTTTTGAACTCCTCCGTCGCTCTGACGAATACCACCTTGTCATCCTGCACGATAAAGGTTTCGTCGATCGTATTGAAGGACCCGAACAGGTAGCCGAACCCATACTGCGAGTCGCCGAAGACACCGGTCAGCGGAATTTCGTTATTCGGATTGCCGTCTCCGTCCATGTCCATCGTTTTGAATGCCTCGAGTGCCTTCGTGAGCTCCTCCGTCGTCTTCGGCATTTCCAAGCCAGCCTTCTTCAGCCATTCCTTGTTCACCCACAGCGTATTCCCGTCGGCATGCTTATACTCCGACATGTTGGCCATCGGCAGGGAATAAATATGCCCATCCGGAGCTGTGATCGCCTGCCGTACTTCAGGGTATTTGTTCAGAAAATCCGTCAAATTCGGCGCGTATTTCCCGATGAGATCCTCCAGCGGAATAAACATGCCGTCTGCGCCTCCCGTCACGACCTGCGAGCTGCTGAGCTCCAGCAGCACGTCGGGAAGATCGCCGCTGGCGATAATCAGGTTGCGCTTTGTCGCCCAATCGGTGCCCGGGCTGAGGTTCCACTTAATCTGAACATTGGTCCCTTCGTTGATTTCCTTCATCGTCTCAAGCTCATTCCAATTCGTTCCCGTTCGTTCATCGTAAGTACCGGCGATGGTCAGGGATATCGGCTTATCGACAATCGGCAGCCCCGTCTCATGAAAGCCCGCGGACGCGCCCTTCGAACCGCCGCCCCCGGAACAGCCCGCCAGCAGCAGGATGGCGCTTAACACAGCCGCCATGGAACCTGCACGTTTGTTACGCATGTTCACGATCGTATTCCTCCTCAAGGCTTGTTTTGACATGAACAACATGTTGGATCGCTTTCACCCACATGTTAGCAATCTCCGCTCGGATGAGTCCATGCACGCTCTTTTACTGTACATGTATTTTGTTTCAGCAAAGTCAGGGCCTTGTTGGCGGAACGTCAAGTTTTGGAGAAGCATCCCGAATGTTGTCACCTCTCATTCCCATCCCTGAAACAAAGTGCATCCCCAATGAAGGATTACTGCATGTTCATGCATCTTCGCCCCTCGTATAATGAAAACCAATTCACGCTTCTTAAGCGGAGCATGGCTTAAAGGGCCGTGTTCATCCGCGAAGATCCAATGAGAAAGTAGGGGTTATATGGAAAGCCAATTGCAACGCGAAATCACCAGAACACAGGTGCTTGTCCTTGGAGGCGGGGCCGGGGGCGTCGGGGCAGCCATCGCAGCCGCACGGGAGGGAGCGCAGACCATGATCGTGGACAGGCAGGGCTTCCTGGGCGGAAACATGACGATTGGACTGCCTTTGCTGGCCTTCCTGGATGCCCAGGGACGCCAGGTCACCCGCGGCCTGCCGCAGGAAATCGTCGACCGCTTGACCCTGCTTGGCGGTTCCTTCGGACACCGGGAATGCCCGCTGCACAATTCGACGACGGTCATCGATCCCAGCTTGATGAAAATCGTCATTTTTGAAAAAATCAAACAGTATGGGGTACAGCCCCTGCTGCATTGCGAAATCATCGGAACAAACGTGGAGGATGGTGAGCTGAAATCCGTTCTCTTAAAAGGAAAAGGCCGGGAAATCGAGGTATTCGCCGATGTCTTCATCGATGCGACCGGGGATGGCGACGTCGCTTATATGGCGGGCGCCTCGTTTGAGAAAGGGCAGTACGCGAACGGAGAAACTCAGCCGCCTACCCTTATGTTTACCGTCGGCGGCTTTGATCTCGAACGGTTTATGGATTTCCTCGGGGAGCATCCGGAGGAGCTCCGGCACGGATCTTCGATGAAGATCCGCCCCGGCTATACGGCGGAGTTTCTGCGGGCCAGCGAAAATCACGTGTTCGTCGGCTTGAAAAATACGGTTTCCAGGCTCAGGCAGGAAGGCAAATGCCCGATCAGCCGCGATACGATCATCTATATCAATCTGCCTAGGGAGGGGTACATTGCCCTGAACTGCATCCGCATCCTGAATTTTGATGGGACAAAGGTCGAGGAGCTAAGCCGGGGCGAGATCGAATCGCATCTGCAGATCCTTCCCCTGATCGACATGCTGCGCGAGCACATCCCGGGGTTTGAGCACATCTATTTGTCCTCGATTGCCCCGTTTCTGGGCATCCGTGAAACGAGGCGGATCATAGGCAAGCAGATGATCCGCGAAGAGGCGGCCGTAAATGGTGTCATTCCGGATGACACAATCGCGCTCGGCTCCTATATTATCGACATTCACAGCGGTTCAGGCGACTCGACCGTAATTCGGTCGCTGGCCGGCCCCTATGGCATCACGTACGGGGCGACGATCGCCAAGGACGTGAAACGGCTGATGCTCAGCGGCCGCTGCATCAGCGTCGACCCTGTCGTCTTCGGCTCTTCCCGGGTCATGCCCACCTGCATGGCCGTCGGCGAAGGCGTGGGCATCGGCGCCGCTCTGGCTGTGAAGCAGCAAATCCCTCCGGAGGATGTCGATGTCCGGATCATCCGGCAAAAGCTCAGGGAGCATGGCGCCATCCTTTCGCTGGAGGACGTTGGCGAGGCAAGCGGGACGACAAGTTGATGATGTAGTGAGCTTATATCCACACAGGAGGCGATCACGATGCAGGAGGCACAATTGACTTTTTTTGGCGGAGTAGGCAAATCAGGAGGCGTGCAGGTTCTGTACGGCAAAGGAAAACAGGGGCTGATGTTCGACTTTGGCGTCGAGCACAGCAGCCTGCTGTTTCCGACCCAAGTAACGCTGTTTGAACCGGTGAATGCGACACCCGGGCGCGAGCTGCGCCAGTTTTTGCTGGGTGGCATGACCGCCCCGCTGCCGGAGCTGTACGATGCTCAGCAGATGGAAGGCCTGGATTGGGCCGCGGTTCGGCGGGTCTGGGAAAACCGGGAATTTCCGGACTATGACCGGATTCACCTCTATATTGGACATATGCATACGGACCATATGGCGCTGCTTCCCTTTGCCCATCCGGATCTCCCCGTATATATGAGCCATGATTCGTATTCCTTGTTCCGCGGCATGGTGGCAGGCCGGCACAGCAAGGATACCGGGGCCAAGATAACAACCTGCGACGACCTGACCGTGGTCGATTTCGGAGAGTTCACGATGCAGGTCGTCGAGATGGATCACAATGCGACCGGCGCATCCGGCATCATCATCGACGACGGCACCCATAGAATTGCGTATACGGGGGACTGGCGCCGGCAGGGTAAGCATCCGGATAAGATCGACCGTTTCATCCGGCTGTGCCAGAGCAAACCGATCGACGTGCTCATTACGGAAGGGACGCGCCTTACATCCGACCCCTCCACCGTTCCGCTGCAGATCACGGAGGAGGCGCTGCTTGCCTCGTTCGCGGAGATCGTTCGCGAAGCGGAAGGACTGGTGTATCTGCAGATGTCGCCGCGGGATTTAGAGCGGATGGCCGACATGATCGCGATCGCCGCAGACCAAGGAAAAAGCATCGTGATGGAGGCGTCGCTTGCCGCCGTCTGGCATACGGCGAACCGGGAAGGCGTGCGGGTGCTCCATGGACATCCGGCGCTTGACGTTCCCGTTCAAGTCATCGATACTACCATGGCTGATGGCATTGAGCTGCCGTACCCTGCCGTCTCTTTGGAAGAAGTCGCCGAGCGCAAGCCAGAAATAGTGTATTTCTTCAAATTTCCGGACCTTGCGCATATGATTGAATTGGAGACGCTGGGAGGCCTGCAGGGTCAATCGCATTTTATTCAGTCGGACTACAGCGTCAAAATCGAGCATGCTGCCGTATCCAAGTTTCTGAACGCCTACGCGATTACCGGCCATTCCCTGTCCAATGGCGGACACGCCCATCCCGAAGCGCTCGCCAGCCTGATCGGCAGCATTGCGCCGAAAACCGTCATTACGCTGCACAGCCGGTTCCCGGAATCGCAGGACACCCGGGGCGTAAAGCCGTATTTTCCGGTAAAAGGGGAAACGGTGCCCGTCTCTTCCATTCTGGAAGCCGCGGCAAGCGGCGTAAACCGGTAAGTGTTAGATTCATTCCTGGTAGGGCTGGATTACAATCGGAGAAAAGCTTAGGAGGACAAATCGGTGACATCAATTACGTTTGTCAGGCATGGAATAACCGATCATAACATCGAGAACAGGGCGCAGGGGCATACGCAAAATCCGCTGAACGAAACCGGAAGAATGCAGGCTGCGCTCTTAGCCAAGCGGCTGGCCGGGGAGCCGTGGGATCTGTTTATTTCCAGCGACCTTCGGCGCGCCCGGGAGACGGCCGACATCATCGCGGCCGAAATCAAGAAGCCGGTCGATTTCTACGACGTGCGCCTGCGCGAGATGGACCGCGGCAAGATCGCCGATACGACCGAAGCGGAAAGAGTTCAGCGCTGGGGAGCCCGTTGGCACGAGCTGGACATGGAGCAGGAAACGGATGAGATGATGCGGGCCCGGGGCCGAAGCTTTGTGGAAGAGATGGCCGCCAGATTTCCGGGACAAAAAATTCTCGCCGTCACGCACGGCTATTTTCTGGGGCAAACCTTAAAAGAACTGATGCAGGATGAGTCGACGGGCGTCAAGCTGCGCAATACTTCCGTTACGACCATCGTTCTGGATGATGCTGCCTGGACCTATTCGCTCTACGACTGCATCAAGCATTTGGAAGTGACCGAGGGCTAGCAGACCGGGACGCGGACAGCGGGGCGCCTGTCATCACCGGCATGCGAAATCGACCGGACGCCGGCGCCTTGCTCTGTCTTCCCCCACAAAGGACACCAGAGACCGTTACAGCCGGTTCAGCTCGCGGTATTTGGATGGGCTCATGCCCATATTTTTGGAGAACACCCGGCTTAGATACAGGCCGTTCTCATATCCGCAGCAGGTGGCAATCTGGTCCAGCGTCATATCGGTATCCAGCAGCAGCTCGGCCACTTTACTGATGCGCAAAGACCGGACAAAGTCCGAAGGAGCGATCCGGAACGACTTCCGGAACCGGCGCGTAAACTGGACGGGACTGAGGTTCAGCGAATCCGACAGCTCCCTCATGCTGAACGGGGTGTACGCGTTCTGGTAAATCCATTCGGCCGCACGGTTCATCAGCACATCGTCCGAGTCGGCCAGCAGCTGCTGCTCATCATGGAGATGCTCTCTTTCCCACACCTCGCAGGCGAGCTGCCAGATGTCGTTCATGATCATGTCCTTGCGCAGCACATGCCGCGGTTCTGTCGCTAAATGCAGCTTTCGCAAATAGGCAAAATTGGAAACGAGGCGTTTGTTGTCAAGCGGGCGCGACAAAAACGTCGGCAGCGGTGGGACGGGCCCCGTCCGCTCCTCCCCCACCATTTCAAAGCCGATGTAGTGAAGCGCAAGCGGAGACACCATCTCCCGTTCAAAGGTGAACCCCGGCGGGCAGTACACCAGGTCTCCGGCCCCCGCCTCCCCTCGTTCCTCCCCGATCCGGTAATAAAATTTGCCCGATTCCACGGCAAACAGCACCCAGACAGAGTAACAATCCACATCCATTTCAAACCTTTCCTTACGCTCGAAATATGCATGAGAAACCAGATGCAGCGTTTGATTCCACAAGGTTGTTGTCGTCATCTATGCATCGTTCCTTTGGCCTGGAAGATAGTTTCATTGTAAATGGATTGCTGCCGGGCGTTCAATCTTTATTTTGGCCCGATAACATACCATGACCGGAACCAATATGATGGGTAGGGGGCTAAAGCATGGGCTTCTGCACAGTCACCCTTTTGCCCCTGGGCGTATGCTGTAGGTAAAAGGAGGGCTGTTCATGCCGCTTTTGCTGCAGTATACGGACATCGAAAATGAAGAGCTTCCTCTGGAAGCCTGGAAGAAAGACGCCTGCCGGCGGTTTGCGGCCAAGATGACTGACCGGGAAGCCCGGTTCCCCTGCATTCCGGCCACACGGGCGTTTGTACTCGGTCATCTCCGTTTCGGTTTTGCGCCCAGTCCTTGGGATGGTTCGGCAGGGCCGGAGCTCGCAGAGATCATTGCCGAGTATGGCAGAGCTTCGCGTGCTTTCGGGGATTACTCCTCCCTGGTTGTTTTTTTCGAGGCGGAGGAGAACGTTAGAGAGGTTCTGGCGTATGAAAATGCATTCTGGAACTTACTGAACCAGGTCAGCCGTTTGGATCGTACGCCGTGGCCGGAGGACATTCCGGAAGACCCGGAACAGGCGCTGTGGGAGTTCTGTTACGATGGTGAGCGGTATTTCGTCTACTGCGGCACCCCGGCACATACGTCCCGTCAGAGCCGAAGCTTCCCCTATTTCATGCTGGCTTTGACGCCGCGCTGGGTGCTGGACCAGTGGAACGCCTATCCTGAAAAAGCGGCTGAGATCGCTCCCCGGATCCGTGCACGCCTTGCCGCATACGACACCGCGTCGGCCCATCCGGAATTAAAGCCTTACGGATCGCAGGGGAATCTTGAATACAAGCAGTATTTTCTGCGGGATGACGACACCTCGCCGGCCGGATGCCCCTTCCATCGGGCAATAACGGAGCGGGCAGGGAAGTAAAACGGTTTGGCTCTCGATCAAGCAGCAGATGCCCGTGCGGGCGGCCCTGCTGCTTTTTTAATGCCGTATGCCGTCTTAATGCACTCCTTCTTAACGTCATACCAGGCATTTGAGCTCCCGGCTTACTTCTCCGATGATCTCCCGGACTCCCTCCTCAATCCGTTCCGGCTGCGCCCTAGCAATGCTGATTCTTAAAAACTTCTCCTGCTCCCTATAGTCCGATAAATAGAACCGCTTGCTCGAAACAACGAGAATCTTCTTTGCGGCAAGCCGCTCAACGAGGCGTTCCAGATTGGCCTTTTTCGGCAGCTTGAACGGAACATACAATCCCGAGGACACAGGGGGGATATCGATCAGGCCTGAACCGTTATGCCGCAAAACCGCCTTATTCAGTTCGCGGATCCGGTCAGCATATTGGCTGCGTATCTTTCGCTTGTGCCGCTCATACATACCGCTTTTGATGTAGACTTCAAGCGCTGCCTGGGACAGCTGCGATGTGTCGGCATATCTTTTGTATTCGCAGAACGCCTTCATCAGCTTCTCCGGCAGCACGGCAGCCCCGAGCCGTAGCCCCGGGAATATTATTTTTGAGAAACTTTTCAAATATATGACGTGTGACATGCCGCTGTAGGCATAAATGGGATCTGTTCCCGGCTCTTCTCCCAGATCGGCCATGTAATCGTCCTCCACGACATAAACGTCGTATTTGCCGGCCAGCCGGGCAATCGCCTTTCTTTCTTCCCGGCTGAATGAAGTCCCTAGCGGGCTGTGATACCTGGACATGGTGTAGAAGAATTTGATCCCGCCGTGTTTGAACTTCTCCTCCAATTGCTGCAAATCAATTCCCGCGGTCGTCCGGGAAATTCCGCATACCGGGATGCCCTCCGTCTCAAGATACCGTAAAAAGATGTCGTAACTGGGCTGTTCTACCAAGATGATGGACTTCCCATTCGGGAACGGCATTTTTGCTAATATTTCGAGCGCTTGGTTCGCACCCGCCGAAACGATGATCCTCTCCTTTTGGGCAAACACCTGGTCTTCCGCAAAATGGGAAACGAGCGTATGACGGAGCCTCTTCAGTCCTTCGGCTTCGCCGCAGGTGAACAGATGGCTCTGGTACGTGTCCAAGGCCTGGTTCAAGGCGTGCCGAAAATCCAAATACGGAAACAGCGACGGATCGGGCGATGCCGAGGCGAAATCGATCTGCCAGCTCTCCGCAGCGTCGGGCCCTTTGCCGGGTTTCTCCACAACGTAGTAGCCGCTTTGGGAGATGGAGTAAATCATGTGACGGCTCTCCAGCTCCGTGTATGCCCGTGTAACCGTGCTGACGCTGCAGCCATACATCTTCGCCGCATTGCGGACGGAAGGTAGCTTTTGACCCGACTCGAACTGCCCTTCGCTGATTTTACGTTCGATATCGGCAAGGATATCCAAATATTTTTTCATTTTGTTTCCTCACTCTAATAGCGTTATGTATAGAAGACGGCGCAACTGTTACGGTACACTTTGCTGAAAATGCGGTTGTTCCAGACCGCCCGTTGCCATAACATGGCGGTATAAAGGATGCAAGTTCGCGAACAAGATCCTGACTACAGATTAAGGGAGTTGACCCGTTCATGTCATCAACTGTTCAATCCGATTTTCTTACCGTCATCCATGAGCGCCATTCCGTGCGATATTTCGATCCCTCACACATGATCAGTGAACAAGAAATCAAGCAGCTGCTGGAGCTTGCGGGCAGCGCTCCTTCGTCCTGGAATCTACAGCATTGGAAGTTCGTCGCCTTTACCAACATGGATGCCAAACACAAGCTCCTTCACGCTGCGAACGGCCAACGGCAGGTCGTCGATGCATCCGTGACCGTCGCTGTGCTCGGCGACCTCGAGGCTAACCGGAATGCCGCAGCGGTCTATGGACCTGTTATGGAAGGCGGGCCTGAAGATGCTTACGCTGGCTATGCTTCATCCCGAATCCTGTTTGATCAAATCGATAAGGCCTATGCAGTGGACGCCTCCTCACCCTACCGGCGCGACGAAGCGATTCGCAACGCTTCACTGGCAGCCATGCAGCTGATGCTCGCCGCCAAAGCGATGGGTCTGGACTCCGGCCCGATGGTCGGCTTCGACGCCGACGCATTCGTCAAAACGTTTCACGTTCCGCCGCGTTATATTCCGGTCCTGCTCGTCGCGATAGGGAAAGCCGTCAAGCCAGCCAGGCCGACCAAGCGTTTCCCGGTGGAGCAAACGATCGTCTGGAACGGATTTGATCCTGGCAACGCCTGATACTGTAAGGCAGCCCCATCATACCACAATTTGGAATTGGTGTTGCTCTTTACGGCGAAATACCAAAAAGAACCTTGGGATTCCGCCCAAGGTTCTTTTTCACAACAACATCGATTAAAAAATTGTCGGCACCATACCCCCATCCATACGGATCGGAGCGCCTTTGAAGGCAGATGCATAAGGGCTGCATACAAAAGCAGCCAATCTGCCGATTTCAAACGGCCGGATAAACCGCTGAATTTCCGATTGGGGCAGGCCTGCCGCCATAAACCTCTTCTCTTTTTCCGAGAAGGTCAGATCTTCGTCAGCGTACATCCCCTCAATGATTTGCTGCACATTTTCAGAGAGGGTCGGTCCCGGCATGATCGTATTCACAGTAACCTCGGTGCCCTTCGTCAATTTGGACAAGCTCTTCGACAGAGATAACAGCATCGACTTGGTTACGGCATACTGAGGCATTTGTCCCGAAGGCATCAACGCTTCCTCGCTTGCAATAAAGAGAACCCGCCCATAATCCTGCTTCAGCATGGTAGGCAGATAAAATTTGGTCAGCCCATTGGCGGCAAGAACATTCGTGCGGAAGTAGGTTTCCCATACTTCGTCGTCAACGTTCTCATATGGCATGATCTCATAGATCCCCATATTGTTCACCAAAATATCAACCTGGGGGAATTTTTCAAATAAAGCTTCTCTTTGCCCTTTATCTACAAGATCGGCCGTCGCCTTCTGCGGAGAGGTCGCCGGGAAGTTCGCCTTGATTTCATTCACCGTTTGTTCTACCTCTGCATCGTTTCGGCCGTTAATGAGTACATGAACGCCTTCTTTGGCCAGCTCGATGGCAATGGCCTTTCCGATCCCTTTCGTAGATCCTGTAACTAACGCTGTCTTATTGTGTAATCCCATATCCATAACAAAAAACTCCTTTTACTCCGGATAGAGATCATATTACCTGACCAGGAGGGTTCAGTAACTAGTGTGCAGCGCCAACGTTCTTGCTATACACGCCAATAAAATAACAGAATATCCCGACAAGCCGAAGCAGTCCGAGGTTTGGAAATCGAATCGAAAATCGGGCTCTGCTCGCTGTCTTCTGCTCACGAGTTCGTACTTACATGTTCAGCACGCCAATGGGAAGGCGTATTTCCTTCCCAAAGCCGGAAGGCCCGGTAGAACGAATTCTGGTCTTCGTATCCAACCAGGAAAGCGACCTCTTTAATATCAAGCGAAGGGTCCGCCAAATATTCCCGCGCCTGCTCATGTCTGGCTTGCGTCAGCAGGTGTTTGAAGCTGGTGTTCTCCTCTGTAAGCCGGCGCTGCAAGGTACGGTCACTCATCCCGAGCTCTCTGGCGACAGCCTGGATGTCGGGGCGCCCTGCCGTGAGGCTGCGCTTCAGAATCCATTTGACCGTCTCGGGGAACGAGCGGCTGCGCTGCTGCTCATCAAGGGACCGGTCCAGCGCGGGAGTCAGAATGTCCAGCAGCTCTTCGTTGTACGATAGAAAAGGCCGATCCAGATCTCTCCGGTGCAGCGTCAGCCGGTTGCGTGTCGCACCTACCTGGATCCGGCAGCCGAAATAACTTTCAAGGGTCTGGATATCACCCATTGGCTGCATAAATTCAACGGACCGTGCTTGCATAGGCTGCCCTGTCCCCCGGCGTCCAAGCTCCATGAGGCATGCCAGCGTGATGCCAACCAGCACCGGCGGGCCGGACTCCCCGGGATGCAGCCAGCCCAACTCGATGGTGCAGTGCTCTCCCTCCTCGGTGATGCGCAGGCTCTCGGGGGGACACATTTGCTTGTACCGGGCCATCCGGTACAGCGCGTCACGGTAATCACGGGCATGATACGTCGCCAAAACGGTCGGCGGGTATTTCGCCGTTTCAAAGACGGTCGCCAGCTGGATGATGCCTTGGGCGACGTCGCCGGCCAGCTCGGAATAAGCCTGCCAAATGGCGAAATATTGAGCCGAGGTGACCTCGGGTTCTGCAATGATCGTAAGCGGGAGTCCTGCGCTGCGGACAACGTCATGCGGGGCAATCCCGAGTTGACGGAATCCTGCCCACAATCCCGGCGGAATTTTTATGCGTTCAGAAATATAGGAACTCATAGCTGCGGCCTCCTTTAAGCAGTCGCATTCGTTGTAATCGGATAGGCGACCTTCGTCATGGATGTACAGCTATTATAGTACCTGTCCTTATCGCTCTGAAACCAGCAAAAAGTGACAGATCTTCGACAAGCCCCAGTCTAGGCTTTCCGTAAACACCAAAAGACCTGCTCCTGGATGGCAGCAGGCCTCCTTGAAATTTAAATATCGGAACATTACTCAAACGGATAACGGAGTCCCCATTGACCTCGGATGCGGTCGAGCAGCTTCATAATCGCCACCGACTCTTCAAGCGGAATGACCGAGCTTTCGGTCCGCCCCTCCGCCAGACATCTTGCCACTTCCTCGGCTTCAAACGCATACCCGAGCGATGTCCGGTCATCTTCAAAAATCTCTTCACTGCCGTTGACATATAACGCAGCTCTGGTCGCGTTCAAAAAGGAAGGAATTCGAATATACCCTTCCGTGCCGTAAATGCATGCTTCATTGTCCATATTCAGGCGTATGGCCCCGTTCAGCTGTGCGGTTTTGCCTGGGCCATAGGACAGCAGGAGAGAGAACTGCTCGTCCACGCCGGTACTGCCGATCTGAGCGGTACTCGACACTTCCTCCGGTTCAGCCCCAAAGATCATCGATGCAAAAGACACGGGGTAAATCCCGGCATCCAGCAGCGCCCCGCCCCCAAGGCTCGGATTGAACAGCCTGCCTTCCGGATTGACGCCGGCACGGAATCCAAAATCCGCTTTGACGAGCTGAACGTCACCAATCCGCCCTTCATCCAGCCATTCCCTCACTTTGCGGATGACCGGAAGAAATCTCGTCCACATTCCTTCCATCAGAAAAACCTTGTTCTCCTTGGCATAAGATACGGCCTCTTCCAGCTCGCCCGCGTTCACCGTAAAAGGCTTTTCGCACAATACCGCTTTGCCCGCCTTCAAACACAGCAGGACGTTTTCCTTATGTGCAGGATGCGGCGTCGCGACATAGATCGCGTCAATGTCCGGATCGTTTGCCAGCTCTTCGTAGCTGCCGTATGCTTTCCCGATTCCATAGTCAGCAGCGAATCGCGAAGCACTGTCCAGCGTTCTGGAGCCTACGGCCGCTGCCACCCCATTTTCCGCAAAAGCAAGATCTTTTGTAAACTGCGACGCAATCCAGCCCGTTCCCAAAATACCCCATTGGATCGTTTTCGGCATATGATTATTCCTCCTCAAAGTTAGATTACGAAATATTAGAATTTTAGACTATTAGTCATGGGTCATTTCATGACTTTCCAGTTTTCCGTTTGCATCGAACTGGCTATTCCTCATTCCCAAGGAGCTCCCCCAGTGAAACGGGAAATAACGGTTTGATCAGCTCGAGCACCGCTTTCGCGTACTCCTGGATTTCTTTTTGCGCATCATGCTCCAGCCGTTGAGACAGGAAGTGCGCGACGGATTGAACCGACGCCGTCCAGTACCAGCGTACATACATCCCGTAAGCGGGAAGGAACAACCGGGCCTGTTCCGCGCAAATGCCGTCCGCCAGGGCGGCTTCGTACTTGGAAATGCCCAGCTCCACATAACCCATCAGCTCTTGGGTATGCTTCACGCCAAGCTCCCAATTCACCTCTCCGCCGCTGCCCTGCTTGGAGTTTTCCGGTTGGAGCCTCCACTCGCCTGCCTTTGGGATATAAAATGCAGGGTCTTCTGTTATGTATCGCCGGCTTGATTCGTTCCATGCCTCCAAGCTGTCGCCGGTCCCCTCATAATGGGCGGATCCGACCACGTATTTCCACCATTGTCTTGCCACCATTAATGGGGCATAGACCTCAAACTGAACGATGGCATGGCGAAAAGGCGACGTATGCCCTTCGCGGGCAAGGAACTTGATAAGCCGCACGTCCCGTTCGTTCAACTCCAGCGACTGCTTGGCATAAGAGACACGGGCCGCATTAACGACGGTTAAGTCCGATCCCATATGATTCACTAAACGCACATAGCCCTGATCCAGCACTTCGATGGTCGACATACCGTCCTCCTTAAGTTCATTCTACAGCAGTGCGGCACTCTTTCGATGTTGTGTGTTCGAAAAGAGGTCCGCTTTTCTATTTCGCCATGCGTTCAAAGAAAGCCTTCCCGGCTCCAATCCTGTCCACCGCCAGTCTCTATAAATGGCTCTGCCGGCGCTGGCGGTACTGCCCCGGGGAAATCCCCGTACGGTCCCGGAACAGCCTCCCGAAAAAGCTCGCGCTCGGAATGCCGACCTGCTCTGCCACTTCCTGCACCGTCAGCGAAGTCTGCTCCAGCAGAACCATCGCCTGGCTGATCCGCAAATGCTGCACATACTGAAGGGGCGTCATGCCCGTGTACTTTTTCAGGCAGCGGGTAATGTGGTCGAATTGAAAATGCAGCGCCTCCTCAAGCTCCTCCGAGCGAAAAGGCTCGTTCCAGCTGCGCTGCAGATAGCTGACCGTCTCCCGGGCGAGAGCGGCCGATCGCGAGCCCGGCCTGCGCCCCAAATCCGCCTGCAGCAGATCCAGCAGGTCGCAGAACAACACCTGCAGCTTCAAGGACTGCTCCACGGCAAAACCGCGATGCAGCTCCACCATCCGGTCCAGCAAAGGCTGGAGCAGGTGAAAAGGAGCATCGCCGAATTTCGGCAGATACATCGTTTGCTCTGCCGGATGCTCGTCGCTGTCCTGCCCTTGAGGGAGCACCGCCGACCAGGGAATTTCCTCCGCCTCCATCCGGCGCAGGGGCTCCGGGTGCCGGAAGTGCACCCAATACACCGCCGTCGGCTCCGAGCAAGCCTGAGTGCCCGAATGGGTACGTCCCGGCTCGAGCAGCAGCAGCTGGCCGTCCTGAATGACATATTCGGTATCGTCTTCCCGCATATACATGGCGCCCTTTTTGACCAGAATCAGATCGTAGGCGTCAAAGCTGCGGGTCTGATGCCGGCTTCCAGGCGCCCATACGGCGCGCCCGACGGTCAGAAGCGACGGCAGCGGCGGAATCGCCAGCTCGAGGCATTTCATGGGCTTCCTCTACCTCCTGCACAAGTCGATATCGTGGCAGATCTTTCTCATCAATAAATTCATCCTAGCATAATATGCTGTTTCGGTCATTTTTCAAAAGTCGATATCGGACAGAACAAAGTCGCTATTCCGCATGGAAGCGGTATCCATTTTCCTTTACCTTAGGGGTATGTGCATAGCCGTTTTCAAATCTCTGCTTATTGAATGGAGGAACATCTACCATGCGTATGCGCCAAGTTCATCTCGACTTTCATACGTCCGAAGCGATTCATCCCATCGGCACCCGCTTCATCAAGGAACAGTTTCAGCAGGCGCTTAAGCTTGGCCATGTGGATTCGATCACCGTGTTTTCCAAATGCCATCACGGATGGGCATACCATCCCTCCGAGGCGAACGTCACGCATCCGGGACTGTCCTTCGACCTGCTCGGTGCCATGATTGAAGCCGCACACGAAATCGGGGTACGAACTCCTGTCTACCTGTCCGCAGGCCTTGACGAGAGGCTTGCCGTGCGGCATCCCGAATGGCTGATCCGTGAACGCTTCAGCCGCGAAGGCGACCTGTTCACGCCGGGATACCACCAGCTCTGCCTGAATACGCCTTATCTGGACATTCTGCTGTCCCAGATTGAAGAGGTCGCGCAGCGTTATGATGCCGACGGCATCTTTCTGGACATCGTCGGGGTGCGGGAGTGCTACTGCGCCACCTGCGTAGCGGCGGCCCGGGAGCAGGGGATCGACCCGCGGGACAAAAGCGCCATGCGCCCGCTCTGGGAGCAAACTTACGCCAATTACACCAGCCGCGTTAAAGAAACGGTGCACCGGCACAAACCCGGGCTGCCGATTTTCCATAACGGCGGCCACATCCGCCGCGGACGCCGCGACCTTGCACACATGAACTCGCATCTCGAGCTGGAGTCGCTGCCGACCGGGGGCTGGGGCTACGACCACTTCCCGCTGTCCGCCCGCTACGCCCAGACGCTGGGCATGCCGTTCCTGGGCATGACCGGCAAGTTTCATACCACCTGGGGCGAGTTCGGCGGCTATAAGCACCCGAACGCCCTGCGGTATGAAGCCGCGCTCAGCCTGGCGAACGGCGCCGCCTGCTCCATCGGGGACCAGCTGCATCCGCTGGGCGCGATGGATGAAGCCACCTACCGGCTGATCGGCGCGGCCTATGCCGAAGTCGAAGCCAAGGAAGCGTGGTGCCGTGACGCGGTCAACGTCGCTGACGTAGCGCTGCTGTCGGTGGAAGCGGCCGGCACCCATCAGGCGACTGGCGGCCACGACAGCTTCACCGGCGATCCGGACGCCGGCGCGGTGCGCATGCTGCTGGAAGGGCATATCCTGTTCGACGTCGTCGACCTGGAAGCCGACTTCAGCCCGTATGCCGTCCTGATCCTGCCCGACCGGATCCGGGTCAACGATGCGATCCTGGCCAAGCTGGACAGCTTTTTGGCCGGCGGCGGGCGCATCCTCGCTACCGGCGAATCGGGCCTGAAGCCGGACGGCAGCGGATTTGCCATCGACTTGGGCGTTCGCCATGCCGGCGTCAATCCGTTCCGTCCGGACTACTACCATCCGCAGCATCCGCTGGCGAGCCTGCAGGAATCGGCGTTTATTTTCTATTCGGAGGGGCAGAAAGTGACGCTTGCCGAGGGCGGAACCGAGCTTGGCAAACGGGAAAATCCGTATTTTAACCGCGACGCGTTCACGTTCTGCTCCCATCAGCATACACCGAACAGCGGAGAGTACGGCGGGCCGGGCATGGTGGAGCATGCGAACGGAATTTATATCGCCTGGAACGTGTTCGAAGATTATGCTTCCAAGGGAAGCCTTGTTTTAAAGGAAACCGTCCTGTTCGCGTTGAACCGTCTGCTGCCGGAGAAGACGCTGCGTACGAACCTTCCCGCGCAGGGCGTAACAACGGTTCAGCATCAGCCGGCCCAGAAGCGTTATGTCCATCATTCGCTGTACGCCTCGCCGGTGAAGCGCGGTCGTAACATTGAAGTGATCGAGGACCTGCTGCCGATCCGTGGAACAACCGCGGAACTGCGGATTTCCGAGCCGGTCACCGGCGTATACCTGGCGCCGCAGATGACGCCTATCGACTTCCGGCAGCAGAATGGCCTCGTCACGTATGAGCTGCCGGAGTGGCAGTGCCACCAAATGGTCGTTCTGGATTACGGCCAGCCGGAAGGGAACTAGCGAGCAGCGGCAGCCAGTCTCTACCCGAGACACACGCCCCCATCTCATAAACACATGCTTCTCTCAAGCACAAGCGTACTGGCAATCACACACGCATACTCGGACATACAGGCTTACGCGTAGCCCTATGCCGACGATAGAGCACCGTACAGATACGCATAAACACATACTTATGCAAAAATACAAGCGGTCGCGAACATACATGCTTATGCTTTCGCCTAAACCCATACTCTCCTGCAAACCAAAGAGCCCGGAGCGCTTCCAAGCTGCTCCGGGCTCTTTTTCCGTATTATTTCCGGCCGAAATCCGCCTTGATCTCGCCCCATTCCTCGGTCTTCCACTTCACGATTTTGTTCTCGTACTTGTTCTCGTGCAGCCACTGCACGGCGCGGTCCGTCAGCTCCCAAATCTTCCGCGTTTTCTCGTTACGGGCCAGCGTCGTCGCCGGTTTCTTGTTGCGCACCCAGGCCAGCGCCGTCTTCGAGTCGGTGTAAATGGTCTTCTTGCTGCCCTTCTGCTTCAAATACGCCAGTGCATGGACGATCGCGATAAATTCGCCCAGGTTGTTCGTTCCATTTTCAACCGGTCCGACATAGAACAGAATTTCCCCGGTCCGCGTATCGACGCCTTTGTACTCGACCGGGCCGGGATTGCCGCGTGTACCGACATCCACCGAGATGCTGTCGTAATCGATCTCTTCCATCGAGGATGCCGACGCAGACGGCTTGCCGGATTTGGCTGCTTTGGACGTATAACCTCCGGCTGAGCCCGACGCCTTGGCTTTGCCCCAGTTTTTCTTCCATCCGCCCGCATAAGCCGCTTCCGCCTCCGCGCGCGATTCGTAGGACTTGTATTTGGCGTCCGTATACCCGTTCACCTGAGCCTGGCATTCGGGCCAAGACGTATAGATTCCCGGCTTATGCCCTTCCCAGACGACATAAAATTTTTGCTTTGCCATAACTAGCATTTGCTCCTATCTGCTTCTGCATCTTTTTCCCCATCTACAGTGACGTTCTTCCAAGCAGACGGCTATTGCGCCAGACCCGCTCCTTCGAACGCCCGGATGGCTTCCTTGATTTCCTCCGGCAGCGGAGTGCTCTTCCCGCTCTTCGTTTCGATCAGCACGACCGCGCCGCGTCCGGCCGCCTTCAGTGCTCCTGAAGCGACGACGGCATACTCAATGTCCAGGGAGGAGCGTCCGATCGACGCCACCCGCACATGGAGCTGCACTGGATCGCTGCGGTACATCTGGGCGAGATATTGGCATTCAAGGTCGGCAACCACCATCACTTTCTCCTCGCCGAACAAGTCGGCAAACAGCCCGAGCTGCTCGAAGTATTCGATTCTGCCCTGTTCAAAATACATAAAATAGCTGACGTTATTCACATGTCCAAGCATATCCGTCTCGCAGTAGCGCACCTTGATCGGGATTGAAAAATGAAACTTTTGCAGCCAGCCTGCAGCATCCGGCTGAATAAAGCTTTCCCTTTTCATGAAAATGTCTCCTTTGTGGACCCGCTGTTCCCCTGCCTGCCGTATAAGCACGTGAGATCCCCATCGGCTTGACGACTTGGCCGGATCAGGCCCCGATTTCCGGCTGTCTGATGCCCATTATAGCAAAAAATGCTTCCCCCGTTCAGCAATTATCGCGGCGACAGCCCTTTTCCCCGCGTCGTATGATTTAAGGAAATCGCCAGACGGGGCCAGTGATCAGAGCATCCCAGGGACGTTATCCTCTGCCGTTTCTTCGGCTCAGGTATTGACAGGACCGGGATTTGTTTTAACATGTGAAGAACAGCATGTATCCGACTGCGGATCAAGAGAGAGAGAGGGAACCTGATGATCATCGATATCGAGAACATTACGTGGAGAAGCGGGCAGCATACGTTAATGAAAAATGTAAGCTGGCAGGTGAAGCCCGGAGAGAATTGGGCGCTGCTGGGCCTGAACGGCTCGGGCAAAACGACGCTGCTGAACATCGTCAACGGTTATATTTGGCCGTCCGAGGGCTCGGTCAGCGTGCTGGGGCACCGCTTCGGGGAAGTGGACCTGCGCGAGCTGCGCAAATCGATCGGCTGGGTCAGCAACTCCTTTCAGGAGCGTCTGTACGGATCGGACCGCACCCAGAACATCGTCGTCAGCGGTAAGCACGCCACGGTGGGCCTGTATGACAAAACGAGCGAAGAAGACTACGACCGTGCTCGCGAGTTGATGGAAACGATGAACTGCGGCCATTTGTGGGACCGCGAATACCGCACCTGCTCACAGGGCGAGAAGCAGAAGCTGCTCATTGCCCGCGCGCTGATGGCCGATCCACGCATACTGATTCTGGACGAGCCGTGCAACGGGCTGGATCTGTTTTCCCGAGAGAAGCTGCTGGACAGCATCCGGGAGCTGACTCTGCAGCCGGACGCGCCGACGCTCATTTACGTTACGCACCACACGGAGGAAATTTTGCCGGCGTTTAGCCACGTGCTGCTGATGAGACGCGGCGAGGCGGTCTGCAGCGGGCGGACCGAGGACGTGCTGACCGCGGACACGCTCAGCGACCTGTTCGAATCCCCGGTGGAGGTTGACCGTCACGGAGACCGGGTATACGTGCGCGTAGCGGAATAGGAGCTGCGATTACAGGGCGGATTGCAAAAGGAGGGCTTCGTTGATCGAAGTTCCTCCTTTTTTATGCTTGCACCATCGAGAGCTTGTCCGGCTTCGGCCAGCATAGTTTAGCGAATAAACCTTATGACATCCGGCTCAAAGTTCCCGCTCTGTAAGCCGATATACTAGTAAGGAAATGATTTCCTGAACATTGGTTTATATTTCGAGACAAAGGGGATATTTTTGCAGCATGAAAAAATGGTTAACCGCAGTACTCATCATGTGCCTTACCTGGGTGTGCCTTGCGCCATCCGCGCCTGCCTCCGCCGCTTCGGCCGTCAAAAACGTCGTGATCGTCGATGCAAAAACCGGCTATTCCTTCCTGCCGGTCCGCTCCTTGACCGAATTCGAAGGGGTGACCACCCAGTGGAACGACGCCGCCAAGCAGCTCGACATTTTCCAGGGCAACCACCGTCTGACGCTTCACTTCGCGCAGAAGTCCGCCGCTTTCGACGGAACTAGCCTCGCTCTAGCCGCCGCCCCGTTCCGTGAGAGCGGTTCGGTTTATGTACCGCTGTCGCTCATCGTCAGCAAGCTCGGCGTTGAAGCCAGCTGGCAGAAGGACGATGCAGCCGTCAAGCTGACCAGGGAAGGAGTGGTGCAGTACCTCCCCTACGTTACCCGAAACGTGGGACAAGCCCTGAAAAATCCGATCGTGAGCGCACGCCAAACGTATAAGGTCGGCGGCAGATCGTTTTCCGCCCAGACGGTGACGATCGACCTGCTGCATCCGAAAATTCAGCTGGATGTCGTACTCGCCGGGAATACCCCCGGCAAGGTCGAAGACCTCTCCAGCATCGCCAAGCGCAGCGGCGCTAAGGTAGCCGTCAACGGCACCTTTTTTGACGCTTATACCAACGGCGCCTACAAGGCTCCATACGGCTATATCGTGAGCCATGGCACCGTCAAGATGCCAAGCCCCGGCGACAAGCGTTCGATCTTCGCTTATGACACCAACCACTTGACGCGGATCATCGCGGGTCCCGATTTTGGCCAAGCCTTTGAACAGGGTTGGATCGAAGGCGGACTTCAGGCCGGGCCGCGGCTGCTGGTGAACGGCAAAGTTTCGCTGAATGTGAAGAAGGAAGGCTTTAAAGATCCAAAGATTCTTACCGGTGGAGGCGCCCGCAGCGCGCTCGGCCTGACCCGGGATCACCGGTTGATCCTGCTGACCACCGGGGGAGCTACCATTCCCCAGCTGGCGGAGATCATGAAGAAAGCCGGAGCCTACCAGGCCATGAACCTGGATGGCGGGGCTTCCAGCGGTTTGTACTATAACGGCAAGTACCTGACCACTCCCGGCCGGAAAATCAGCAATGCGCTTGTCGTGAAATTTCAATAAGACGGGGCCCCCTGCCCCGCCTATCGAAAAAAGCCTGGAGCGAATTCCTTTCGCCCAGGCTTTTCATATTCATCAGTGTTATCGATCTATGATACCGTCAATAACGGAATTATTCGGCCGTTACTGCCTTGCCCGGCTTCACGTTCGCATTCCCCGACGAGGCGTTCGCTTCCGGTGTCTGGTTGGTGGAACGAAGCGGCAGTTCTTTCAAGAAGAACACGAGCACCAGAGCCACGACAAGCACCAGCGTACCTGTAAGGAATACGGTGGACAGCGTATCACCCAGCGCGTGCCGGATGCTGTCGATCATTTGCACGAACAGTGCCCTGGCTTGCTCCGGCAGGCTCGCTTCCGTCTTTTCGACCAGTGGCTTGTTCATGAGTGTCTGCGGATTGGCGAAGGCGAGCAGGCCTTGTGCCGTCTTCGGATCCAGGGAACTGAAGTCCGGCGCGCTCGGCGACTGCAGCGCTTCTTTCAAATGTTTCGTCAAACTGTTCGACATAACCGTACCCATCACAGCGATACCGATCGTACCGCCAAGGTTACGAAACAGCTGCGTCGATGCGGTAACGACACCGAGCTCCTTATGCGACACCGCATTTTGCGTTGCCAGCGAGAAGACTGGCATCCCGAGGCCCAGGCCAATACCGAAAATGATCGTGCTGACGATCGTCATCGCGATGTTATCCATAAAGATCATCAGGCCCATGCCAATAATCATAACCGGCATCCCGATCAGGGCAAAGCGCTTGTATTTCCCGATTTTGGCAATCAATTGACCGGTAATGGCACTCGTGATGACCATACACAGCGACATCGGAATCGTGACGTAACCCGCATAAGTCGGAGAAATAGCCAGCACGCCCTGCACGTAGAAGGAAATATAAATCATGGCTCCCATCAGGCCAAAGTTCATAATAAAGCCGATCAGGTTCGAGACCGTCACCACGCCGTTTTTAAACAAATGCAGCGGGAGAATCGGTTCCTTCACCAAGGTTTCCACAAAAATAAAAATAAGTGCAGATACAACGGTTGCTCCAAGGAGACTAAGAATCTGCCAAGAGCCCCACTCGTACTCGGTACCTGCCCAGGAAAAGGCAAGAAGCAGCGGAACGATCGTCGTCGTCAGGAACAAAGAACCTACGTAATCGACGCTCTGTCCGTGCTTGCGGTCCACTTTTGGAAACAGCGTCAGAATCATAATAAAAGCGACAACGCCAAGCGGCAGGAAGATCCAGAACAGCCAGTGCCAGTCGATATGATCCACCAGATAACCGCCAAGCGTCGGTCCAAGGACACTGGAGAAACCGAACACCGCCGTCATGAGGCCCATCCATTTGCCTCGTTCGCGCGGAGGGAACAAATCCCCTACCGCCGTAAAGGCCGTCGATTGGATGATACCGGCCCCAATCCCCTGAATCCCGCGATAAATGATGAACTGGTACACATTATCCGAAGTACCGGTTAAGAACGCGCCTAACATGAAAAATAGGATGCCGATCAGGATAAACGGCTTGCGTCCAAACATATCCGACAATTTACCGACCAGAATCGTCGCAATCGTCGAAGTTAACAAATAAATATTAATCGTCCATGTATAGTAATCCATACCATCCAGGATCGCGATAATGCGCGGCATCGCCGTGCTTGTGATCGTCTGGTTAATGGCCGCAAAAAACATCGCCGCCATAATCGCGATCATGATGGTTACTTTACGCTTCAGCGTTAAATGCTCCATGTACCTCTTTCACCTCTATGCTTCATGATGATCTATATTCAAAAGCATTAATGAGAAGATCCTTCTCAAATGCTGTACATCCTCTTCGGACAACATTTCAAAGAACACCGTAATGATTTCTTGCTGGTCCTCAACGATTTGCCCGATCGTGGACATCCCTTGCTCTGTAATGGAGGTATACACGACCCTCCGGTCGTTCTCGGCCCTTTCCCGGTTTACATAACCCGAAGCAAGGAGCTTATCCGTCAAACTCGTTATGGCGGGAGACGTCAGGCCAAGCAATTCGGCCAGTTCGGATACCTTCTGTGGGCCCCGGAGCTTCAATGCATACAATACCTGGAACTGGGGAAAAGTCAGATTATACTGCTTGGCACTGTTTTTGTTCCATTCATGGGACATACTTTTCAGCAGCGACCGGAACATCGCCGCCACTTCAAACAATTGTTCATTTCTGGACAAACGGTTGACCTCCTTGGCGTGGTATGGATCTGTGACCATCCGCGTCGTATTGCCGCAGTTGCATTAGGACACTAATTAATTATTTGTTAATAGATAAATTTTTAATCAATTAGTAACTTAATCATTAAATACTTAAGTAATATTACGCCTCCGCAGCCGGATAGTCAAGAGGCGGTTTTAGGGAGACTTGTCCTTTTTTTATAGCAGAAAAAAGAGGTTTCCCCCTTTCTCGATCGCCTCCTATTTTTCTAAAAAGCGTCTTCTCAACAAAAAAAGCCACCCTTTGCGAGGGTGACTTTTTTGTCGATATTCGTCGTGCCTTTCGGCTGTGCTTCATCGACGGATCTCGTTTCCGTTTGACAACAGTGACCGTTTTCGACGCTTTTATTCCGGCTTAGGGTAATTGTGCGTTTTCAAAAATTCAAGCGCGTTGTACACCATTACCGCTGCTTCAGACCGGGTCACTTGATCTTGGGGACGGAAGTTGCCGCTGCTGTCCAGGTCGGCAATCCCCCAGGCGAGCGCCCGCTGAATAGCCCCTTGATACTCAGGCGTCATTTTGCTGTCATCCGCGATGTCTTTAGGTACCAAATTGATCATCGGCAGGTTGCCCTTCTTTTCCACCGTCTCGATCAAATATTGCGTGAAAGCTTCACGAGTCATGCCTTCACTTGGCTGAATATCAGCCGGAAGGGCGATGCCATGGTTCGTAACCGTAAGAAAAGCTGGAGCAAACCAAGCGCCTGCCTTCACGTTTGTCAGGGCTGCGGTTTCGCTTCCCTCGGCTGCCTTCGTGACCGGCACGTCAGCCAGCAAGTTTGCCAGCAGCTGAACGCCTTCCGCGTTTGTCAGCTGTGCCTGCGGCCGGAAGGCCGAATAACTGTCTCCCTTCAGCAGCTTCTGCTGCTGGAGCGCAGCGATTTTATCGGCACCGGCGACTCCCGCCAAATCCGTAAAGCCCTCTCCTGCCGCGAACACGGACCCGCCGATCGCCAGGGATAACGCCAGGGCTGCAACACTTCCTGATACAACATGCTTCTTCTTCATCTAGCCACACCTTCTTCGGGAAAATTTGGTCTTGTCTTTCCTACAGACGCAAAGAAAATATGGAAGGTTGCACCATGGGAAAATCTTCGGATTAGTCCCGCCGCAGAGGTAGATGTTGACGCGCGTCCTGAGCGGGTTCCTTCACTGAAGCTGCACGGACGGTCGCACCCACTCTGCGTGGGTTCTCTCCCACACAACCGCTCAAAATAAAAAAAACGCCTTTTGGCGTTATGTTTTATGTATGGAGCGGGTGATGGGAATACTCAACATCTCGATTAAATAAGCGGACCTTCGGCCCGCCGCAGAGATAGATGTTGACGCGCGTCCTGGGCGGGTTCCTTCAGCGAAGCCTGCACGGACGGTCGTACCCACGCTGCGTAGGTTCTCTCCCACACAACCGCTCAATATAAAAAAACGCCTTTCGGCGTTATGTTTTATGTATGGAGCGGGTGATGGGAATACTCAACATCTCGATTAAATAAGCGGACCTTCGGCCCGCCGCAGAGGTAGATGTTGACGCGCGTCCTGAGCGGGTTCCTTCACTGAAGCTGCACGGACGGTCGTACCCACGCTGCGTAGGTTCTCTCCCACACAACCGCTCCACAACAAAAAAAACGCCTTTCGGCGTTATGTTTTATGTATGGAGCGGGTGATGGGAATCGAACCCACGCTATCAGCTTGGAAGGCTGAAGTTCTACCATTGAACTACACCCGCAGATTCTTCCGTGCAAGCCTTGAGCGCAGAAAGATCAAGACTTACACGGAAGCCGTGCATGCGTATCGGGATGACACGATTCGAACATGCGACCCCCTGGTCCCAAACCAGGTGCTCTACCAAGCTGAGCTACATCCCGATATCTATTGTAAAACAGTTAAATGGCGCGCCCTAAGAGATTCGAACTCCTGACCTTTTGATTCGTAGTCAAACGCTCTATCCAGCTGAGCTAAGGGCGCATTTGGAGCGGACGACGGGAATCGAACCCGCGACCCTCGCCTTGGCAAGGCGATGCTCTACCGCTGAGCCACGTCCGCATCAAACAAAGTGGTGCGCGTGGAGGGACTTGAACCCCCACGTCAAAGACGCTAGATCCTAAGTCTAGTGCGTCTGCCAATTCCGCCACACGCGCAAAACCTGTAAATAAAACTGGTGAGCCATGAAGGACTCGAACCTTCGACACCCTGATTAAAAGTCAGGTGCTCTACCAACTGAGCTAATGGCTCTCACTGGCTGGGGATATAGGATTCGAACCTATGCATGACGGAGTCAAAGTCCGTTGCCTTACCGCTTGGCTAATCCCCAACAATTAATGGGGCGATCGATGGGACTTGAACCCACGAATGCCGGAGCCACAATCCGGTGCGTTAACCCCTTCGCCACGACCGCCATAAACATGCCGGCGAGAGGACTTGAACCCCCAACCTACTGATTACAAGTCAGTTGCTCTACCAATTGAGCTACACCGGCGCATAAATATTTGAATAATTTCAAAGCGATAACCATCTATCGCGAAAGCAAATAACCATTTGGATTCCGACCCGATATTTCGGATTCTCATCCCTGAAGCAATTTAAAATGGCGGAACCGACGGGATTCGAACCCGCGATCTCCTGCGTGACAGGCAGGCATGTTAGGCCTCTACACCACGGTTCCACGGCCTTTGGGATCTCCATCTTAAGGAGATAATTGCGGGGGCAGGATTTGAACCTGCGACCTTCGGGTTATGAGCCCGACGAGCTACCGGACTGCTCCACCCCGCGTCATTAAAAAGTAATTTGATATTGGGCCCTCGAAAAGTAATCGGTATAAACTTTTTTGAGGTATAGTGGTGGAGGCTGAGGGGATCGAACCCCCGACCCTCTGCTTGTAAGGCAGATGCTCTCCCAGCTGAGCTAAGCCTCCATATTCTTTTGAAACTTATAGGGGATTCCCATCCCAGATGTTAATAAGAAAGTGACCCGTATGGGATACTCTCACTTCGTTCGAGACTGCGATGCAGATGCTACCGAAGTCACGCTCCGACGAACCCTTTTTGGGATTCTCATCCCTGATGTTAATAAGAAAGTGACCCGTATGGGATTCGAACCCATGTTACCTCCGTGAAAGGGAGGTGTCTTAACCCCTTGACCAACGGGCCATATATATAAAGTCTAATTCTGTTTTCTGCAACAAAACATCCTTAGACGTTTTTTAAAAGTGGCTCCCCGAACAGGACTCGAACCTGTGACAACTCGATTAACAGTCGAGTGCTCTACCAACTGAGCTATCAGGGAACGTTGTTACAACCAACCAGTTTTGTCATATGTAGGTGACCATCAAGGCCAAAAAAAATACCACAAAAGTGGTTTTCCGCTTGGCAACGTCCTACTCTCCCAGGACCCTTCGGTCCAAGTACCATCGGCGCTGGAGGGCTTAACGGTCGTGTTCGGGATGGGTACGCGTGGAACCCCTCCGCTATCGCCACCAAACGGAGCATTGGTTAATCACCAAATGCATAATTCAGGTTTCAGCATCGCCAAATGCTGAAAGTCATGCACGCTTCTCTCACCCACTTGGAGTGAAATCAGCAATTTTGACTCCCTGAAAACTAGATACGAAACGAATCTGCGATTTATTTTATTGGATAAGCCCTCGACCGATTAGTATTGGTCAGCTCCATGCATTGCTGCACTTCCACCTCCAACCTATCTACCTCGTCGTCTACAAGGGGTCTTACATACTGGGAAATCTCATCTTGAGGGGGGCTTCACGCTTAGATGCTTTCAGCGCTTATCCCGTCCGTACGTAGCTACCCAGCCATGCTCCTGGCGGAACAACTGGTGCACCAGCGGTACGTCCATCCCGGTCCTCTCGTACTAAGGACAGCTCCTCTCAAATTTCCTACGCCCACGACAGATAGGGACCGAACTGTCTCACGACGTTCTGAACCCAGCTCGCGTACCGCTTTAATGGGCGAACAGCCCAACCCTTGGGACCTACTTCAGCCCCAGGATGCGATGAGCCGACATCGAGGTGCCAAACCTCCCCGTCGATGTGGACTCTTGGGGGAGATAAGCCTGTTATCCCCAGGGTAGCTTTTATCCGTTGAGCGATGGCCCTTCCATGCGGTACCACCGGATCACTAAGCCCGACTTTCGTCCCTGCTCGACTTGTAGGTCTCGCAGTCAAGCTCCCTTCTGCCTTTGCACTCTTCGAATGATTTCCAACCATTCTGAGGGAACCTTGGGGCGCCTCCGTTACTCTTTAGGAGGCGACCGCCCCAGTCAAACTGCCCACCTGACACTGTCCCCATACCGGATTACGGTACCAGGTTAGAACCTAGATACGATCAGGGTGGTATCCCAACGGCGCCTCCACCCAAGCTGGCGCTCAGGTTTCAAAGGCTCCCACCTATCCTGTACAGATCGTACCCAAATCCAATATCAAGCTGCAGTAAAGCTCCATGGGGTCTTTCCGTCTTGTCGCGGGTAACCTGCATCTTCACAGGTATTAAAATTTCACCGGATCTCTCGTTGAGACAGCGCCCAAGTCGTTACGCCATTCGTGCGGGTCAGAATTTACCTGACAAGGAATTTCGCTACCTTAGGACCGTTATAGTTACGGCCGCCGTTTACTGGGGCTTCGGTTCACAGCTTCGGGATTACTCCCTAACCGCTCCCCTTAACCTTCCAGCACCGGGCAGGCGTCAGCCCGTATACTTCGCCTTGCGGCTTCGCACAGACCTGTGTTTTTGCTAAACAGTCGCTTGGGCCTTTTCACTGCGGCCCCCTCGTGCTATTCACACTACCGGGGCACCCCTTCTCCCGAAGTTACGGGGTCATTTTGCCGAGTTCCTTAACGAGAGTTCTTCCGCGCGCCTTAGAATTCTCTTCTCGCCTACCTGTGTCGGTTTGCGGTACGGGCACCTTCACCTGGTTAGAGGCTTTTCTTGGCAGTGTGAGATCATGACCTTCGGTACTATAATTTTCCCTCCCCATCACAGCCCAGCCTTAATAGTGTGCGGATTTGCCTACACACCAGCCTCACTGCTTGGACGAGCATCCATCAGCTCGCGTCACTACCCTCCTGCGTCACCCCATCACTCATAACGGTTTACGGTGGTACAGGAATTTCAACCTGTTGTCCTTCGATTACGCCTGTCGGCCTCACCTTAGGTCCCGACTTACCCTGAGCGGACGAGCCTTCCTCAGGAAACCTTGGGCTTTCGGCGGATCAGATTCTCACTGATCTTTTCGTTACTCATACCGGCATTCTCACTTGTATACGCTCCAGCACTCCTTACGGTATACCTTCAACGCTGTATACAACGCTCCCCTACCCCTGATGCATACGCATCAAGCCATAGCTTCGGTGGTGTGTTTAGCCCCGTTACATTTTCGGCGCAGAGTCACTCGACCAGTGAGCTATTACGCACTCTTTCAATGGTGGCTGCTTCTAAGCCAACATCCTGGTTGTCTGTGCAACTCCACATCCTTTCCCACTTAACACACACTTGGGGACCTTAGCTGATGGTCTGGGCTGTTTCCCTTTTGACAATGGATCTTAGCACTCACTGTCTGACTCCCGGTTACAAGTCAATGGCATTCGGAGTTTGACTGAGCTTGGTAACCCTTGCGGGCCCCGCACCCAATCAGTGCTCTACCTCCACGACTCTATTCACCGAGGCTAGCCCTAAAGCTATTTCGGGGAGAACCAGCTATCTCCGAGTTCGATTGGAATTTCTCCGCTACCCCCACCTCATCCCCGAATTTTTCAACATTCGTGGGTTCGGGCCTCCAGTGCGTGTTACCGCACCTTCACCCTGGACAGGGGTAGATCACACGGTTTCGGGTCTACGTCCACGTACTATAGTCGCCCTATTCAGACTCGCTTTCGCTGCGGCTCCGGCTTCTCACCTTAACCTTGCACGGGAACGTAACTCGCCGGTTCATTCTACAAAAGGCACGCCATCACCCATAAACAGGGCTCTGACTTCTTGTAAGCACACGGTTTCAGGTTCTATTTCACTCCCCTTCCGGGGTGCTTTTCACCTTTCCCTCACGGTACTGTTTCACTATCGGTCGCTAGGGAGTATTTAGCCTTAGCAGATGGTCCTGCCAGATTCATACGGGGTTTCACGTGCCCCGCACTACTCGGGATCCGTCTCGGAGGGAACTGACTTTCGGCTACAGGGCTTTTACCTTCTATGCCGGGCCTTTCCAGACCTCTTCACCTAACCAATTCCTTTGTAACTCCATGTGAGACGTCCCACAACCCCGGCCAGCAAGCTGACCGGTTTAGGCTGTTCCGCGTTCGCTCGCCGCTACTGACGGAATCACTCTTGTTTTCTCTTCCTCAGGGTACTTAGATGTTTCAGTTCCCCTGGTATGCCTCAATCTGCCCTATGTATTCAGACAGAAGTGACTGACTATTACATCAGCCGGGTTTCCCCATTCGGACATCCCCGGATCAAAGCTTGCTTACAGCTCCCCGAGGCAGTATCGTTGTTCGCCACGTCCTTCATCGGCTCCTAGCGCCTAGGCATCCTCCGTGTGCTCTTAGTAGCTTAACCATAATGACTCCTGTTTTGCCCGATTCGTTTTCTTGTTTTGCGCAAGCGCAAAGCCAAAGGCTCTCATCGTTCAAAACACTCGTCTGCTACTTTTAAAACTTAAACTTGTTGACACAAGTTCAGCTAAAAGGATATTTCTAAAACGCAGATTCGTTTCGTTATCTAGTTTTCAAGGATCAAATTGAGAGTTTGAGCTCTCAAAACTGACCAACGAGTGAGTAACTAGCCGACCGGCTAGATTTAGTATTTGAATGCTTCCGTTGCAAGAAGCGATTCTCCATAGAAAGGAGGTGATCCAGCCGCACCTTCCGATACGGCTACCTTGTTACGACTTCACCCCAATCATCTACCCCACCTTCGGCGGCTGGCTCCTTGCGGTTACCTCACCGACTTCGGGTGTTGTAAACTCTCGTGGTGTGACGGGCGGTGTGTACAAGACCCGGGAACGTATTCACCGCGGCATGCTGATCCGCGATTACTAGCAATTCCGACTTCATGCAGGCGAGTTGCAGCCTGCAATCCGAACTGAGACCAGCTTTGATAGGATTGGCTCCACCTCGCGGCTTCGCTTCCCGTTGTACTGGCCATTGTAGTACGTGTGTAGCCCAGGTCATAAGGGGCATGATGATTTGACGTCATCCCCGCCTTCCTCCGGTTTGTCACCGGCAGTCATTCTAGAGTGCCCACCCGAAGTGCTGGCAACTAAAATCAAGGGTTGCGCTCGTTGCGGGACTTAACCCAACATCTCACGACACGAGCTGACGACAACCATGCACCACCTGTCTCCTCTGTCCCGAAGGAAAGGTCTATCTCTAGACCGGTCAGAGGGATGTCAAGACCTGGTAAGGTTCTTCGCGTTGCTTCGAATTAAACCACATACTCCACTGCTTGTGCGGGTCCCCGTCAATTCCTTTGAGTTTCAGTCTTGCGACCGTACTCCCCAGGCGGAATGCTTAATGTGTTAACTTCGGCACCAAGGGTATCGAAACCCCTAACACCTAGCATTCATCGTTTACGGCGTGGACTACCAGGGTATCTAATCCTGTTTGCTCCCCACGCTTTCGCGCCTCAGCGTCAGTTACAGCCCAGAGAGTCGCCTTCGCCACTGGTGTTCCTCCACATATCTACGCATTTCACCGCTACACGTGGAATTCCACTCTCCTCTTCTGCACTCAAGTCACCCAGTTTCCAGTGCGAACCAAGGTTGAGCCTTGGCCTTAAACACCAGACTTAAATGACCGCCTGCGCGCGCTTTACGCCCAATAATTCCGGACAACGCTTGCCCCCTACGTATTACCGCGGCTGCTGGCACGTAGTTAGCCGGGGCTTTCTTCTCAGGTACCGTCACTCCGGTAGCAGTTACTCTACCGGACGTTCTTCCCTGGCAACAGAGCTTTACGATCCGAAAACCTTCATCACTCACGCGGCGTTGCTCCGTCAGGCTTTCGCCCATTGCGGAAGATTCCCTACTGCTGCCTCCCGTAGGAGTCTGGGCCGTGTCTCAGTCCCAGTGTGGCCGTTCACCCTCTCAGGTCGGCTACGCATCGTCGCCTTGGTGAGCCGTTACCTCACCAACTAGCTAATGCGCCGCAGGCCCATCCGCAAGTGACAGATTGCTCCGTCTTTCATCATTCCCTCAGGAGAGGAAATGAGATATCCGGTATTAGCTCACGTTTCCGTGGGTTATCCCGGTCTTGCAGGCAGGTTGCCTACGTGTTACTCACCCGTCCGCCGCTAACCATCAGGAGAGCAAGCTCTCCATCAAGTCCGCTCGACTTGCATGTATTAGGCACGCCGCCAGCGTTCGTCCTGAGCCAGGATCAAACTCTCCAAGAAAGTTTGTAGCTCATTTTGAATCTGACGAGATTGATTTAATCTCAATCGCTCCGGTCATAGGACCATCGCGTTTATACTCACTCGTTGTTCAGTTTTCAAAGATCAAACTTCGTTTCGTTACCACCTGATGTTTCAGCAGCAACTCTTATAATATATCATGTTCATTTCTTAATTGCAAGCTTTTTTTAATTTTCTTTTTTGCTTGCCGGTGCCTTATCAGCGGCCGGATTTATAATGTACCACGCCAGTACTTTTTTAACAAGTTGAAAAATATTCCATTTTGCGGTCACCTTATAACATGGAACTCAAATTGAGTTTGTAACTAAAATGTTCTGCTGTCCCCCTCCAAGCCAGCTAAATAATATATGAAGTTAGGAATTCGTTCTTTGGGAATTTCGACTCCATCATGTACCCTACTATACAATCAGCCGCGATCGCTCGCGGCCGCGCAATACATATAAGCTCGAATCGAAGATCGCTTAGAAACCGCGCTCCCTTCTTCTAGCTACACCTGAAGCATAGGCTGCCTGAACCACGGCTTCTTTTACCTTTTCTGCTACATGGGGGTTAAAGACACTAGGGATAATATATTGCTCGTTCAGCTCTTCCTCTCCGACAACGGAAGCAATGGCCTTAGCGGCAGCAATCTTCATCTCCTCCGTCACCCTGGAGGCTCGGCAATCGAGCACGCCGCGAAACAATCCTGGGAAACAAAGGACGTTGTTTATTTGGTTCGGGTAATCTGATCTTCCGGTAGCAATCACCCGGACGATCCCTTCGGCTTCCTCCGGCGCAATCTCCGGGGTTGGGTTTGCCATCGCGAAGACGATCGGATCGGGAGCCATTTTGCCGATGTCCCCACGACTTAAAACCCCGGGACCCGACACACCGATAAAAATGTCAGCATCCACAATCACGTCGGATAAGGTTCCTGACTCTTTGTCCGGATTCGTATGCTCGGCGTACCAACGCCAGGCGTCATGTGTATACTCGTTCCCGTGAACGATGGCACCCTCCCGATCCACCCCCACGATCCGCGTAACGCCGGCGGCTTGGAGGATCTTGGTACAAGCGATGCCGGCAGCGCCGATTCCGCAAAGGACGATTTTGCAATCCTCAAGTCTCTTTCCGACCAATTTCACTGCATTATAAAGGCCCGCCAGCAGCACGACAGCCGTCCCATGCTGGTCATCGTGAAACACGGGGATGTCCAGCTCCTCGATCAGCCGCCTCTCGATTTCAAAGCAGCGCGGAGACGAAATGTCCTCCAAATTAATGCCTCCAAACGCGGGAGCAATCCGTTTGATCGTCGCGATGATTTCCTCCGTATCCTGCGAGTCCAGACAGATGGGAAAGGCATCCACGCCCGCGAGCTGCTTGAACAGCATCGCTTTTCCCTCCATCACGGGCATGGCGGCGAGTGGGCCGATATTCCCGAGTCCAAGCACGGCGCTCCCGTCCGACACCACCGCAACCGTGTTGCGTTTGATGGTAAGGGTATGGGCACGGGACGGGTCCTCATGAATCGCCATACATACGCTGGCAACGCCGGGTGTATAGACACGGGACAGATCATCGCGGGATTTGATGGCCATTTTCGGCGTCACTTCGATTTTGCCTCCCAAATGCATCAGGAAGGTCTGGTCGGAAACCTGCAAAACCTTAACGCCGGGCAGCTTATTCAGCACCTGGACAATTAAATCCTTCGCCCCCGTGTCCGTAATGTTAACTGTCAGGTCCCGGATCGTCGTTACTTTACCGGTACCGCTGACATCAATAGCTACAATATCTCCTCCTGAATCCCCGATGGCCATGGCAATTCTTCCAAACGCTGCAGAGGCCTTGTCCATTTCCACCCGGACGATGATATTCGTGCTCCCTGATTTAGGCACAGCCATGTTCATCCACTCTCCTCCGTCAAATTTCAACCCTAAGGCCGTGCCTGACAAACGCCTCTTTCATCGCTATTGTGGCCGCAGCTTCGTCAGGACCGTAAATTTCAAGCTGATACGGCTCCCGGCTCAACAGCGAAAAGCTCAAACCGAGGATGCTCTTGGCATCGATCGCCCGGCCACCGGCCTTAAGCACGATGCTGGATGTAAACCGGTTAGCCGTCTGATTAATATCCACAATCGCCTTGGTCTCCAAACCACTCATGTGTTTACCTCCGTTCTTTATCTTTGTGGGGTACTTGCACCTGCATCGGTCCGGGATTCATGCATTTGACGGTAGTGCTGCAGCAGTCTGCCTCCCAGGACAATGCCAATGGCGAGCACCAGTGGAATAACCGTGTGAAGCGTATTAGGCAAGGCATCCGTGATTTTGGCCAGCCTCTCCTCTTTTAGGATCATTTCACCCGACGTGTACCCGAGAAGAGCTACGCCAACAATAACGATAACCGGAAAACGGCTCATTAGAGTCATCAGCAGTCTGCTGCCCCAAATAATCAACGGAATGCTGACGGCAAGTCCAAGAGCAATTAAGAGATAATTTCCTGACGCCGCTCCAGCCACGGCCACCACATTATCTAGGCTCATCACCAAATCGGCGATCATAATCGTTTTAATGGCTTTTGCCAGGCGGGTGCTTGCTTCAAGCTTCCCCTCTTCGGCTTCACCCTGCATGAGTTTAAGCGCAATCCAGAGCAGCAGGATGCCTCCTGCCAATTGAACAAAAGGTATCTGCAGCAGCCAAACGGCTGCAATGGTAAGTACGAAGCGAAGCACGATCGCTCCGAAGCTGCCGAAGAAGACCGCCTTCTTCCTCTGTTCGGGCGGCAGGTTTTTGCAGGCGAGAGCGATAACGACAGCGTTATCGCCGCTCAGCACAATATTAATGACGATAATTTTTAATAGACCTAGAAGTAACCACTCCATATCCATAAGTGCCGTTTCCTTTCCTAGCCTTCCTCATTAACAAGAACTCTCCTGCCTTTCAGCTTCAGGATTAACGGAATCGTAATCCACAGCAGTCCAATGATCAGAAACACAAGGGAGACCGGCTTCTGGAGGAAGATCATAAAATCACCGTTGGAAATCGTCAGCGCGCGCCTCATATTATTTTCCATCATGGGTCCAAGAATAAGTCCCAGAACGAGGGGAGCGAGCGGAAAGTCGTTTTTGGACAATACATAACCGACCACGCCGCAGCCCATAATTAAGAGAAGATCGAACGTTGAATACTGAACGGCGTACACTCCGAAGACCGAAAAGACAATAATTAAAGGGATCAAGTACTTGGCAGGCGTCTCGATCACTTTGGCGAACAACTTGACGAGCGGCATGTTGAGAATCAGCAGCATCAGGTTGCCGACAAACATGCTGGCTATAACGCCCCAGGCCAGCTGGGGATGATCCTGAAACAGCAATGGGCCCGGCTGCACATTGTACATAATGAAGGCACCCATCAAAATGGCCGTCGTACCGGAAGACGGAATCCCCAGACTGAGCAGTGGAATCATGGCCCCGCCGGAAGCCGCATTATTTGCCGATTCGGGCGACGCTACGCCTTCGATGGCGCCTTTCCCGAATTTCTCGGGATGCTTGCTGATCTTTTTTTCTACAATATATGCAAAAAAGGACGCGAGAATGGCTCCTGCTCCTGGCAGCAGACCGATAAAGAAGCCAAGAATAGAACCGCGCGCAATCGGTGCGGCGCTGTCCTTCATATCCTGCTTCGTTGGCAGAATGCGGCTGATTTTTGCGATTTCTCCGTCGTTATGATCCCGTTCCAAAATGGTTTTAAACACTTCACCTACCGCGAACATGCCGACTGCGATCGTCAAAAATTCCAGCCCCTGATAAAGCTCCGGAATCCCGAAGGTAAACCGCTCTACGCCGGATACGCTGTCGATCCCGATCGTCGCCAGAAGCAGGCCGAGTGCCGTCATCATCAGCGCCTTGACCATCGATTTGCCGGCCAGGCCGCTGATCGCAAGGAGTCCAAGCACCATCAGCGAAAAGTATTCGGCGGGACCAAATTTGATAGCAACAGCCGATAATGGGCGGGCCAGGAAGATGAGTCCAACCAAAGAGATAATGCCTGCGGCAAACGAACCGATGGCCGATATCGCGAGCGCTGCACCCGCCCGTCCCTGCTTCGCCATTTGATATCCGTCCAGAGTCGTGACGACAGATGAGGACTCGCCCGGCGTATTAAGCAGAATTGAAGTCGTGGACCCGCCGTACATGGCGCCGTAATATACGCCAGCCAGCAGAATAATGGAACTTGTAGCCGCTTCTTCCGGACTCAGGCCTGATGTCATGGTTGCGGTAATCGGAATCAGCAGCGCCACGCCGCTCATCGGACCAATGCCTGGCAGCACGCCAACGACGGTGCCGATCAAGACGCCAAAAAATACAAAGACCAGATTATGCCACTGCATTGCCGTCCCAAGTCCATGCAGCAAATATTCAACTGTGCTCATTGTTTAACCCCCTAGAATAAGACTAACCAAGATGGAAAACCGGGCAGGGTACCATCCAGCACGTTGACATACAGATAATACACACCGTAAGAAAAGCAGGCGGAGATCACGACCGATATCCAGATCCGGCCCCGCTGCATCGTTTGAAAGCCGATCATCAGGAACAGGAACGTTGAAATAACGAATCCGATATCCTCCAGGAAAAGGGCGTACAGCACGGCGGCCGTAAAAATAATACCGAAACGCTTGTAATCGAGCTTTTCCCGATTTTGCTGTTTCTGCTGCCTGCGGAAGGTTTCATATATCAGCCTGATGCTCATCAGCGAAAGAAATGCGCCGAGAAACAACGGAAAGATGTTCGCGCCGACGTTGCTGCCATATGCGCTTGTCGATATGCTGGTGCTTCCGATGACAAAAGCGATGCCGACCGCACAAAATACGATGCCGGCATAGCGGTCAAATGAATGATTCATAGTCTTCACGCCTCCTCTTCAGACAGGGAAAAGGGAAGTCCCCATCCCTTTCCCTCCCCCTGCATGGCCTAAGCCGTTACTTCTGCATGCCGAGTGCCGTCAGCATTTCTTTCAGCTGATCATTTTGTTGAGCCAGGAAAGCCTTGAAATCGTCGCTGTTCTTATAATCGCTTTCCCAGTTGTTCGCCGTCATCTCCGCCGCCCACTCTTTCGTCTCGGTCATTTTTTTGATGGCCTGATCCCAATAGCTCTTCGCTTCAGCGCTCATTTCCTTAGGTCCGAATATCCCCCGCCAAATGAGGAATTCCGCGTCAATTCCCTGCTCCTTCATCGTCGGCACGTCTTTCAAGCTTCCTCCCAGACGTTCAGGCGCGGCCACGCCGAGCACTTTGATTTTTCCGGCCTTTAAATACTGGTCAAGCGACGAGGCATCCGTACCCAGTACATCGGCGTTGCCGCCAAGCAGTGCGGTAATGGCTTCGCCGCCCCCGTCGTAAGAAACGTACTTGACGCTCTTGGGGTCAATCCCGTACTTGAACGCCGGCAGAATGGATACAAGATGATCCATAGAGCCGGGAGCCGATCCGCCCGCGATCGTGAACTTGGTCGGATCGGCTTTCAAGTCATCGAGCAGCGACTTCAGATCGTTGTATTTCGAGTCAGCCGCTACGGCAATAGCGCCATAGTCCTTCGTCAGCTGAGCCAGCGGCGTCGTATCCTGATATCCATATGGCGAATTGCCCTCCTTTTTTAAATTGTTGATCAGGATCGGCGGAGAGTTGACAAACAATTTGTAGTCATCCTTCTTGTCCTTGGTCGCATACTCGGCCATAAACACGGCGCCGCCTCCGCCCGGTTTATTTTCAACCGTAATCGCTTTGCTGACAGCCTTTGTCTCGGTCAATACTTTCGCAATGGTACGGGCCGTCATATCCCATCCCCCGCCCGCACCCGATGGGGCCACGAGCGTTAACGCTTTGTCGGGATAATTGGATTTTTTGGCCGAAGTCCCCTCTTTCGCTGCTCCCCCGTTGGCACAAGCCGCCAAACTAATCGCCAGAATGGCCGCAGGTATCACTTTCCAGGTTTTGCTCATCATTTTTTTATTCATCTGGATACCCCTTTCGAAAAGTTCATCTAAACCCTTATCAACTTGGTGTCATCGAAATGTATGCGCTTTCTTTTTGTGGTTCCCAGCATATCACCCGCGGCAGCTTTAGCAAATGTTAAGCACATAAGATCTAAAAACACGATTATGGGCATTTTGTTCATTTTGTTCACGATAAAATGAAAGCCCTTTCAAGTCCTATATGCTACAATAAAAGCAAAAAACGGAGGGGCGCACGGTACAACATGCGGCTGCAGACAAAACTGATTTGGATCATCTGTTCCCTGATTGCCTTTATCATCCTCAGCTTGAGCGGTATTTTTTATGTCGTGATCACAAACATTTTTGAGGATCAGATCGGTCAACGCGCCCTAAAAGTAGCTGAAACTCTAGCGATCATGCCGGAGATTAGAAAAGCCTTTACTGAGCCGGATCCTTCGGCCGCAATCCAGCCTATTTCGGAAAGCGTCCGGATCAAAACCGGCGCCCAGTATATCGTTGTGGGGAACCGCGAAGGCATCCGGTATTCGCATCCCCTGCCGGACCGGATCGGCAAATCGATGGTCGGCGGCGACAACGGTCCGGTACTTGCGGGGCATTCGATCGTGTCCAAGGCTACCGGTTCCATGGGGCCTTCCGTTCGCGGGAAGGCTCCTGTTATTGCGGATGACGGGACGGTGATCGGCATCGTGTCTGTCGGTTTTCTGACCGACAACATTGACCGGATAAACGATGTATACCAAAATGAAATATTGCTGGTCTCCTTGATCGGTCTGGCTGTCGGGGCAAGCGGAGCCGTACTGATCGCACGCAGCGTCAGGCGTTCCATCCATGGACTTGAGCCCAAGGAAATCGGGGCGCTGTATACAGAGAAAAAGGCAGTCCTCGAATCGATCCGCGAAGGAATAATCGCCATTAACCGGGATGGTTTCATTACGATGGCTAACCGTTTCGCTCTTCAGCTGATGAATCTGTCGGAGAATGAAGCGATCATGGGAAAACATATTGAGGATGTCCTTCCGAACACGCGGCTGCTCGAGGTAGTCCGGAGCGGCGAAGCCGAGTTCGACCGGGAGATGCTGATCGGCGACCATGAAGTGATCGTGAACAGGCTTCCTATCATGGATATGAACAATCAATTAACCGGAGCGGTCTCCAGCTTCCGCAGCAAGCCGGAATTATATCGGCTGGCCGAAGAGTTGTCCCAGGTCAAGCGTTTTGCGGAGTCGCTCCGGGCGCAGACGCACGAATACTCCAACAAGCTCTATGTCATATCCGGCCTGATCCAGCTGGAGTCTTACCAGGAAGCGGTAGACCTGATCAACCGCGAAGTGAACGTCCATCAGCATTTGATTCAGTTTGTGATGAGGGAAATCCCGGACCCGGTCATCGGCGGGCTGCTGATCGGCAAGTACAATCACGCCCAAGAGCTGAAGCTTTCCTTTGAGATCGATCCAGAGAGCACGTTCGCTGACATCCCGGACCATATGGACCGTAGCCTGCTCGTGACCATTATCGGAAATTTGATCGACAACGCGATGGAAGCCGTTCTTGCGCGGCAAACCTTCTCCGAATCCAAAGGCGAAGTCACGCTGTTCCTGACCGATTTGGGTGAGGACCTGATCATCGAATGCGAGGATAACGGAATCGGCATTCCGGAAGACATCGGAGATACGATCTATGAAAAGGGCTTCTCTACCAAACCGGGGGAACACCGCGGGATCGGGCTTGCCCTTGTCGTTCATGCGGTCCATAAGTTAAGCGGTTACATTACGTTCCATCGGAATACGGCGGGCGGCGGTACGGTCTTTACGGTGGCGATCCCCAAACAACCCGGTCTATTCAGAAAGGAGCATCCTCATGGAAATGTCCGAAGTAAATCCAATGATTGAGGTGTTAATCGTAGAGGATGACACCAAAATCGCAGAGATAAACAGGCGATTCGTAGAACAAGTGCCGGGATTTAAAGTCGTCGGCATCGCCACGGATGAAATGCAGGCGAAATCGCAGCTGGAAATCCTGGAGCCCCAATTGGTACTTCTGGATATCTACCTGCCTCAAGCCAATGGCCTGGATCTGCTGCTGTTCATCCGCCAGCATTACCGCAGCACGGATGTCATCATGATTACCGCCGCCCGGGAAATCGAACCGATCCGGGAAGCCATCCGCAGCGGGGCGTTCGATTACCTCATGAAGCCGCTCATCTTCGACAGGCTGAAGGAAACGCTGCTGCATTATGCGGCATTTCAACGGGAGTTATCCCGGCTGGATACGGCTGGGAGCATTGGCCAGAGCGACGTAGACCGCCTGCTGGCAGGTCCCGTCAAAGCGGAGCCGCTTCCTGTGAATACGGCCGACGTTTTCCTGCCCAAAGGCATCGATAAATTGACGCTCGAAAAGGTCGTTCAAACCATTTCGACGGTGAACGACGGGCTAACCGCTCATCAAGTGGCCAAACGGATCGGCATCAGCCGCTCAACCAGCCGGAGATATCTGGAGCATCTCGTCGGGTTCGGCATTGTCTATGCCGACCTGTCCTATGGGGTCGTAGGACGGCCGGAGCGCGTATACCGGAGCAAAAAATAACCCGTCTGCAGGCGCAGGCGGGTTTTCATTTGTTCCATCCCGGATGATTCTTACCGCGTGCACGCCCGATACTCCGTCGGCGACATGCCGGTATGCCCCTTGAACTGCCGGGAAAAGTGCGACAGCTGCATTCCGAGCTGATCCGCAATGTCCGCTACGGGCGCGTTCGTAAATGAAAGCAGGCGTCTGGCTTCCTCCATACGCTTGCGCTGGACGTAATGCATCGGTGTGCAGCCCATCGCTTTTTTAAAATAAGGGATAAAGTAGTTCGGATGCAGATGGACGATCTCGGCCAGCTTTTCGATCTCCATCGGTTCACGAAGATGGTCATGAATGTACTGCAGCACGCCGCCCAGCTTGTTCCCTTCCGTATGGTGCATGAAATCGATCCAATAGTCGGTGTATCCCCCCTCTTCCAGGCAGCAGGCCAGCATGTACAGCAGACCCGCCTGCATGCGCAGGGCCGCGAAAGGACCTCCCGCCTGAAATTGGCCGATCATCTCGTTAAAAGTGCTTCGAATAAACTCCGGGTCGCCGACATCGCTGATATAGAGCTTGCTGTCTGCATGGAACAAAGGCCACTCCCCCACCTGGGCGTCAAAATGGCAGAAATACCGCGTGTATGGATTCTCCTTGGACGTGTAGGTCGTCTGGCTCGTCCCCGCAGGCATGATCATCAGCTGGTTCGGCTTGGGGTAATAGGTCACGCCGTTGATGACGACCGATCCTTCGCCTTCGGTGATGTAATAGAGCCGGTGGAAGCTCGGGGCGACTTCGGCCCGGTTCCAGTCGGGAAAGCCGCTTTTGAGCTGTACGTGACTGATATGTACCCGAAGCCCTTCCGGCAGCCGTGCGCCGAGCTGCATGGCCTGTGCCATAAATGACCCTCCTTATATAGAAAATAGTCGTCTAATGTAATGCCATTGTATCATCCCCATTTTACGAAAACACCTTAATTTTGTGCAAAACCCTCTTAATCTTAGCCATTTGCTTCCCATGCCATTCGGGCTAAGCTTGAGGGAGATGTAATGGCTTACATGCCTGCAAACTTTGATCATAATCCATGGGAAGGCGGGATCATTTAGATGGAGCAAGTACGATACGGCATTATCGGCATCGGGAATATGGGAAGCAGTCATGCACTGAATTTGGTGGACAAAATCAAGGGGGCGCAGCTGACGGCGATATGCGATACAAGCCCCGCCCGTCTGGAGTGGGCACAGGCCCATCTGCCGGAATCGGTTCAAAAATTCGACACACCGGAGGCGTTCTTCGCCTCGCAAGCGATGGATGCCGTCCTGATCGCCGCTCCGCATTATGATCATCCGGTATTGGCGATCCAGGCTTTTGAGAACGGTTACCACGTCATCGTCGAAAAACCGGCCGGAGTCTACACCAAGGCGGTTCGCGAAATGAACGAGGCCGCTTCCCAATCGGGCAAGCTGTTCGGCATTATGTACAACCAGCGGACCTCCCCGCTGTATACCAAGCTGCGCGACCTGGTGCAGTCCGGAGAATTGGGGAATATCAAGCGGACCAACTGGATCATTACCAACTGGTACCGCTCGCAGAGCTACTATAATTCCGGCGGATGGCGGGCCACCTGGGCTGGCGAAGGCGGCGGTGTGCTGCTGAACCAGGATCCGCATCAGCTTGACCTGTGGCAGTGGACGACCGGCCTGATGCCGAAGCGCGTGCGTGCTTTCTGCCACTTTGGTAAATACCGCAATATTGAAGTCGAAGATGACGTCACCGCTTATGTCGAATATGAAAACGGAGCTACCGGCGTATTCGTGACCACTGTAGGCGAGGCACCCGGAACGAACCGGTTCGAGCTCTCCGGAGATAACGGCAAAATCGTCGTCGAAGACGACAAGATCACCTTCTGGCGCCTGCGCGTGCCTGAGCCGCAGTTCAACGCGGAATATACAGGCGGATTCGGCCAGCCGGAATGCTGGAAATGCGACATTCCGGTGCATGGGGGACACGGTCCGCAGCATAACGGAATTTTACAGAACTTCACTAATGCCCTGCTGCATGGCGAAAAGCTGATCGCCCCGGGCGAAGAAGGCATCCGCGGCCTGACGATTTCGAACGCGATGCATCTGTCGGCCTGGACAGACGATTGGGTGGACCTTCCGCTCGACGAGGATCTGTTCTACGACAAGCTGCAGGAGAAGATCAAAAACTCGACGTTCCGCAAGGAAACCGCCGGCGGTAAGGTGCTGGACGTATCCGGAACTCACTGATAGATATCCCATTTTCGATAAGAGGAGAATCGCCCTATGAAACTATCGGTATTTACCGTCGTCACCCCGGATCTGACCCCTGAAGAGCTTGTACTGGCCGCCAAGGAAGCCAGACTGGACGGCGTGGAATGGCGCTTCAAGGAAGTTCCCGCAGGCGCTGCAGGCGAGAAGCCGTCGTTCTGGAGCAACAATTTGTGCTCGATCGACCCTTCCCTTCCCGCGGACCAAATGCAGAAATTCAAAGACCTGGCCCTTGCACAGGGGCTTGAAGTCGCCAGCATCACTCCCTATCTGAACCATCTGGACCTAAAGGATACGGAGCATGTATTCCGGACGGCCCAGCAGCTTGGGGCGAAAATGATCCGCCTCGGCGTGGCCGGGTATAACGCATCCGCCGACTATAACGAGTTGTACGACAAGACAGTCCGCTATTTAAAAGAAGCGGAGCAAATGGCCCAGCAATACGGCGTCAAAGGCATCATCGAAACCCATCACGGCACGATCGCGCCGAGCGCCGGTCTCGCCCACCGCCTGGTCAGCCACTGCAGCCCGGACCATATCGGCGTCCTGTACGATCCGGGCAACATGATCCACGAAGGCTTCGAGCATTCCCGGATGGGCCTTCAGCTTCTCGGTCCTTACCTCGCCCACGTCCACATCAAAAACGCCGAGTGGATCCGGGAAGGAACGCGTGAAGACGGAACGGTCAAATGGCGTTCGAAATGGGCGCCGATGCGCGAAGGCATCGTAGATTTCACCTCACTGCTCAATGACCTGAAATCCGTCGGCTATGACGGCTACTTGGGCATCGAGGATTTCAGCGAACAATACACGTCGCGTGAACTGCTGAAGGAATTCGCCCAGCTCATGCGCGAAAGGATGTGACCTTCATGACCGCACAAAATAAAGACGGAATGAACTACGCGCCGGAAGGCAAGCCGAACCATGTTGTTGAACCGGGCGAGTTTGTGTTTGCGGCGGCGGCTCTGGACCACGGGCATATTTATGGCATGTGCAACGGGCTGATCGAAGCCGGGGCGACGCTGAAATGGGTTTACGATCCGGAGCCGGCGAGAAGCCAGGCTTTTGCCGACAAGTTCCCGCAGGTTCAGATCGCGGACAGCCTTGAGCAGGTGCTCGGGGATCCGGAGGTCCGATTGGTGGCCGCAGCCGCGGTGCCCAGCGAACGCTGTGCTCTTGGGCTGCAGGTGATGGACGCAGGAAAAGACTATTTTACGGACAAAACGCCGTTCACTTCGCTGGACCAGCTGGAAGCGGCGCGCCGGAAGGTGAAGGAAACCGGCCAAAAATACGCGGTCTATTACAGCGAGCGGCTTCATGTGGAGTCAGCGGTCTATGCCGGACAGCTCGTGCAAAAGGGAGCCATCGGCCGTGTCATCCAGGTGACCGGCTTCGGCCCGCACCGGCTGAATGCGCCATCGCGTCCGGACTGGTTTTTTGAGAAGGATAAATACGGCGGCATTCTGTGCGATATCGGGAGCCACCAAATCGAACAGTTCCTGTTCTATGCCGGCTGCAAGGACGCCAAGGTTCTGCACAGCAAAGTAGCGAATTACAACAATCCGGACTATCCCGAGCTCGAGGATTTCGGCGACGCGACCCTGGTAGGCGACAATGGCGCCACCCAGTATTTCCGGGTCGACTGGTTTACGCCTGACGGTCTCGGCACCTGGGGCGACGGCCGGACGATCATCCTCGGCACCGAAGGATATATCGAGCTGCGTAAATACATCGACATCGCCCGCGATCCGCGCGGCGACCACGTCTACCTGGTGAACGGGGACGGCGAGCAGCACTTCGAAGTCAAAGGCAAGGTAGGCTACCCTTACTTCGGACAGCTCATTCTCGACTGCCTGAACCGGACCGAGAATGCCATGACCCAGGAACACTGCTTTAAAGCAGCCGAGCTGTGCCTTAAGGCGCAGGAGGCGGCCGTACGCATCGATCAGGTGCTGCAGACGAATTCGTAGCCACAATTCCTGCCCGACCGCGTGTTATATTAACGGGCTGCCAGGATTGACGACTTTTCCATAAGCAAAAAGCTCCCGTATCGCGCTCCCCTCTATGTAAAGAGGTTAAGAGCACGGCGGGAGCTTTTTTTCATTCCATCCGGATTTGGATCTATTCTGTTAGGGCATCCATCGAATAAAGAATAGCCATGCCATTCGGTTATATGTCATGCACGCGCTGAGGCTGTGGCTATTATTCTGTCACTACTCCCCGTAGACGTTGGTAAACGCCTCTTCGATTTTCGGAACGATGTTTTCCCAATCGGCATCCGGCATTTTGCTGACGGTGACGAACGTCCCGATGCCAAAAATGTTGTCCACCCCGTCGATGCTGAGCAGCGCGCCGGCAAGCGGATGGTCGGTGTCGTCCCCTTTTTTCAGTGAGGTACTCTTTGGTCCTTCGAACAGGCTCTGGCTCGCATTGACTTTAAGCGAGTGCGGGTTCGGTGTCTGCTGAATTTGAATGGATACGGCCATGCTTAATCACTCCTTTCTGCTTATAACTGTACCATATTGTCCATTTTCCACCAAAACCAATTCGCCCTTCAGAAGTGAAAGCGACATCATTTGCGCTTGGCGAAACGCTGGATTACAATAAAAGGAATTGAACGGTTAGGGAGAGGTGAAGAAATGAGCGACAGCAGACTGCAGCCCGGAATGGACGCCACGTACATCGTTTCCGGGGACTCGATTTCCAAGGGGGTCGTGTATGATGAAACGCGCAGCAAATATGTCATCCTTGAGGATAATTACGTATCCCTTCTTCAGGACAAACTAAAGGGAGCCGTGAAAAACACGGCGAGATTCGGCAATACACTGATGAAGGGCATTGGCAGCCTGAAGAAAGAAATTCTGAAGGGCAAGCCCAGCATGGTGCTGATTGAATACGGCGGCAACGATTGCGATTTTAACTGGAGCGAAATTGCCAGCAATCCGGACGCGGAGCACCGTCCCAAGACGGATTTTACGCTGTTTGAGAAAATGCTGACGGATACGGTGAATTTTCTGAAAAGTCAGTCGATTACGCCGGTTCTCATGAGCCTCCCTCCCCTCAACGCGGATAAATACTTCAAGTGGGTCAGCCAGGATAACCCCGAAGCGGAGCGAAACATCATGAAGTTTCTCGGCAGCGTCACCAAAATCTACTGGTGGCAGGAGCGTTACAATTCGACGATCCTCAAGGTGTCCGAGCTGACCAAGACCAAATACATCGACGTGCGGGGTGCTTTTCTCGCCCATCCGGACTTTACCCAATTCATCTGCTCCGACGGCATCCATCCGAACCAGGACGGCCATCGTATCATTTACGACAAGGTTCTCGAGTTCGTCAAAGCCAATTACGGGCATTTGCTGAAGGACAATACGATTGGCTGCGAGGCGTAAATGATAGGATCATGCGAATATCCAATTCAATAGGCGTACCTTGCTTCTAGACTTGCTTGGTTTGTACTAAAAAAGGCTGCCCTATCAGGTGACTTCACCTGGGGAACAGCCTTTTTGTCATTCGGAGTTTTCTCATTCTGAGTTTCGACATTCGGGATTTCGTCACTTGTGATTTCGCCATCCGTCATTTCTTCACTCGTGATTTCCACAGCCTTCCTTCGGGGAGAGCCGCAGAGTGAACGTCCAGTCATACGGCGTCATCAAATTGACGACCAGCGTGCGGCAGCCGGCAGGAAAGCCGGTGTTGTTCAGCGCCTTCGCCCAGTGTCCGTGCTGCCCGCCCTCCATCTCAATCCAGTCCGTGCCGGCGCTGCAGCGGACGCCGCCCTGCTTCCAGAACAGCACGCCGCCGGACTCGTCTGCGGGAAACAATCCTTCCCCGGCGAACGCCGTTTCGCCGCCGAAGACGAAGGATATCTGCGTCATCATGCCTTCAGGTTCCCGGCACTGCACGCGAAGCCGGAACCCCTCTTCATCCGCGGTCAGATCCGCTTCGGCGCGATGGTGCTGTTCATGCGTCATCTCGCGCAAATGATGCGGCAGCAAGTACCACGGGCTCGTCCCGCCACCTGCCGCGGTCTGCGGCAGTGCTGTCCGGGGAAGCGGTCCGTAATAGCCTTTGGCCTCGTGGCCGGCCAAACGGTATCGGCCTGGCAGCTCTTCGAGCGTGTTCATTTTGACGTAGCCGGGTTCGAATGAGGAGGCCAGCCGGACGCCCAGCAGCCGCACAGCCCCATGCCGGAGGGACAGGAACGAGTCCGTCTCGGCCATGACGGTCAGGCTGGTCTGACCGTCCCGCTGCCGCCCGACCGGAGCGCCGAAATCGGTGTGCAGCCGGCTGTGGTAAATGCGGCCGTAATGGCCCGCGCTTTCCAGCTGCCGGAGGTACTGCCCGCGGTCAAAATGCCGGTTGATCATCACGCGGTAGCGATCGGGAAGAGGAGACGGCTGAACCCGCCGCTCACGGAGCTGCGGATAGCGCAGATAGCCGATCATCGCGTTGTTCGGCAGCCAGCCCGGATGGACAATCGCCTGACCGGCGGCATCGGCGAGCGCCGCAAACAGCGGATCCCGGTCCATATGCTCCATCAGTCGGCTGATTAGAAAATAGCCGGATAGGTCATGCCTCACCCCGTAATCCTGGCGGCCGGAATAATCGGTGACCACCTCGCCGTCCGGATGGATCAGGTAAGCCATCATCCGCAGGTTCCGGCGGACCGGCTCCAGCAGCTCCGGCCGGTTCAGCTGTTCCGCGGCATAATACAGCACGATGTCGCTGACCCCGTTATAGATTCCGTTGCTCCGCTCGGTCCATTCCCCGTCCTCCGTGCAGTCCATCCCTTCGGCCAGCCAGGCTTCGGCCCTATCCTTCAGTTCCTCCTTGCCGGTGAGCCGGTACAAAAAGCCAAGGGCGGCAGTGAGCACCCACCGGTGGTTGGGGGTATGGCAGCCGCCTGTCAGCAGTACAGGGGCGGTCCGGGTAAGGAACAACCGGATCAGGCCGGCGGCTTTCTCCAGCTGCTCCCAGCCCTCGAGATGGGCCACGAGCAGCTCGTGCACCTGGGCGAGACCGCCTGCCACGAACGCCGTATCCGGCGGGGAGTGCATATTCGTCCAGCCCGGGGAGATGGAGCCGTCCGCATGCTGAAATCTCAATATGAATTCGGCTCCGTACTCCAGCCGACTGAGCAGCTCTTCGTTATGATAATAACGCGAATCGGGATTGATCAATGCCGCGGCCCAGAGCGCCATGATCATCGGCGTGCCGCCATGGCTGGCCCAGGCGATGCCGTTGACCGGGTCCGTGACGCCTCCATGATAACGGCTGCCCTCGTCCAGCACTTGGCGGCTTAGGCTTTCCTCCACGCATCGGTCGTTTATGGCAACCAATTGTTCATACATGCTTTATTCACTCGCTTTCGGGTTCATCATGCCACCGTATCCTTACTCCACACCACTTTCGTTAACCGGAATGTGTCCCGTCCCGGTCCGGCCGCCTGCTGCCCGCAGACGCTCCAGCTTGGCCGTCAGCAGCCCATGGCTGCGGTCGATCTCCTCCGGCGTACAGGCTGATTTCAGCTCGTAGACCTTCACAGGCGCGGCTTCGATCACCGGCAAAAACCGGTCGAAATAAACCACGTCGCCGCTGTGGACATAGGGGCACCAATGGTCGGACAAGCCTACGCTCTCGTGGATATGAATCCCGGCGATATGGTCCATGATCAGGCTCATATCCTCCGCGTTGTCGTACAGACCCATCCGCTCCATCATCATGCCGTGGCCGAAGTCGTACCACAGACCGATCTTAGCGCCTTGAAGGCGGTCAATGATGCCGCGCGCTTCCCTCAGTGTCGGCATCTGGTAGCACCGCGACCGGGTCTCGATGCCGATCGTTACGTCCCATCCCTTGGCTGCGATCCGCCCGCAGGCGTCTTCCAGGCTGTTCGCGATCCGCTCCGCATAATGCCCGCTCAGCGAATCCCGCCGCTCCAGCATCTCTTCCCACAGGCTGCGGTATGCCGGCGAATCGGGGCCGTGCTCCTTGTAGAGCGCCTTCAGCTCCTGATCGATATTGGCCTCAAACGGTACCTCTCCCGGGTGGACGACCACGGCTGCCGCTCCGTAACGGGCGGCATATTCCGCCGACTGCACCAGCAGATCGACCGCCCGCTTCCGCTTGGCTTCATCGTCAAATCCGAGCAGCACCGAATCGGTGCCGTAATCGGGATCGTCAATCAATGGGAACGTATTATGCACGCTGGAAATAGCGATTTCGCCGCGCTCAATCATCGGTTCGATTGTGGTCAGCATTTCCCGGGTGACGTTATAGTTGAGCTCCACGCGCTTAAAGCCCAGCCGCCGGATTTCCTCGATCATATCGCTTCCCACAGCGTGGCGTTTAATATTCCAGCAGGTTGAAAAGGAATACTCCCCTTTGTCCAGAACCATCAAGCCGCCTCCTTGTATTCGATTAAAAGCGTTCCGCCCCTCGAAGGGCATCGCTCACTCAATCTCAAACTCAAACCAAGCCTTATATCCTTTTGCCGAAAAACCGGTACAACTGATCCTTACAGCCGATAAATTTATTTTCCCTCCCATTCGCCTACCCCTTAACCGCGCCGATCATGACCCCGTTCACGAAATACCGCTGCAGCCAAGGATAAACGAGCAGAATCGGAACGGTGGCAAAAATAACGCTCGCCGCCTTCAGGCTCTCCGGCTGCATCGGACTCACCATTGCGCCCTCCATCTGCATCAGGTCGGACACCATGTTGTTCTGGATCATCTGATACAGCTTCAGCTGCATCGGATAGAGTTCAGGGCTGGTAATGTACAGCAGCGTATCCGTAAACCCGTTCCACCGGCCCACCGCATAGAACAAGCTGAGTGTGGCGATGACCGGCATCGACAGCGGCAGAATAATGCTGATGAGCGTCCGGAAGTGGCTGCTTCCGTCCAGTTCGGCCGATTCCTCCAGGCTATCCGGGATGTTGTTGAAGAACGAGATCAGGATGATCAGGTAAAAAGGGTTGATCAGGCCGGGCAGAATCAGCGCCCACATTGTATCGATCAGATGGAGGCTGCGGACCAGAATGTATTCCGGGATGATGCCGCCGCTGAAGAACATCGTCACCACGATCAAAAACATGATCAGTCTGCGGCCTTTCAGCTTTTTCTGGGTAAGGGGATACCCCGCCGCAACGGTCATCAGCATGCACATGACAGTATGCATCACGGTGAGCAGCACCGTAAAGCCAAGCGATCGGATCATCGACAAGTCGCTGAACACCTGCCGGTAAGCCCCCCAATTCAGCTCTACCGGGAGCAGGCTCACCTCTCCGGAGAGAACCGGGCGGCTCGAACTGAGGGATATAGCCAGAATATGAAGGAACGGGGCCAGGCAGACCACCACGACGATGCCGAGCAGCACCGCATTGACGATATCGAATCCCCTGCCGGACGTTTGCGACCTCATCTTCGTTCACTCCTTTCTCGTAAAAATGCTCCTGCCGCGCTACAAAATGCCTTCATCGGTCAGCTTCCTCGAAACAAAGTTCGCCCCGAGGACGAATACCAGCCCCACCACCGCCTGGAACAGGCCGACAACGGTGGCAAGCGTATACTGTCCCGATTCGAGGCCGATCCGGTACACGAACGTGCTGAGCACGTCGGAATAATCGCGTACCATCGTGTTGCCGATAATGTACGGGCGCTCGAAGCCGATCGAGATCATGTGGCCCAGGTTGATGATCAGCAGGGTCACGATCGTCGGCTTGATGCCGGGGAGCGTAATGTGCCAGATGCGCCTCATCCGTGTAGCCCCGTCCACTTCCGCCGCTTCGAACAGCTCTTTGTTAATGCCGGTCAATGCCGCCAGATAGATGATCGTTCCCCAGCCCGCGCTCTGCCATACCCCGACCAGCAGATAGGTGATCAGCCAGGTATTTTTATCCGTCAAAAAGGGAACCTCCGGAAAACCAAAGGCCGTAATGACATTGTTGATCATGCCGGACTGCGTGCCGAATACCTGGTACACGATGCCCCCGATGATCACCCAGGAAATGAAATGGGGAATGTAGAGGATCGTTTGGGACAGCTTCCTGAACCACGCGCTCCGCAGCTCATACAGCATAATCGCCAAGATCAGCGGAGCCGGGAACGAAACGAGCAAATCGAGAAAATTCAGCATCAAGGTGTTGCGCAGCGTTTTGTAAAAGTCCCGCATGCCGAACACTTCCTTGAAAGCGTCCAGTCCGATCCATTCGCTGCCGTTAATGCCTTGAAACAGATTGAAGTCTTTGAAAGCGATCTGAATGCCATACATCGGTCCATACCGGAAGATAATAAAATAAGCCAGCGGTAGAAGCAGAAGCGCATACAGCTGCCAATATCTGCCCAAATAACGCGTCATTTTCACAAGCCTTGCCTCCTCTGTTGACGGGCCTAACCGCACGGTTTATTTCGACTTCATTTCGCCGTACACTTTGGTCCGCTCATCCAGAACGGCCTGACCGCCGCTGGCCATATAATCCTTCATGAGGGAATCGTACACCGCTTCGAACTGCTCCGGTTTTGCCGTCGTCGTCTTGACGATCATTTCGTTGAACTTGTCGAGCAGCGTATTGCCGTATTTGGCCTGGGCTTCGATCGGACGATCCATCAGTACCGGAGGTACCGTATCCGAGTTGGAAATCATCAAGGCTTCCCGGGCACCGTCCTGATACTTCGGCGGAAACTGGAGCGCTTTAGCCTCCTTGTTCTTCTCAGGGCTTCCCAGCTGCTGTCCGTTGGTAATGAGGGTCATATCGCCGGCGTTGAACATCCGGTTCTTCGCTTCCTCCGTCGGATTTTCCAGCGCCACCGGGATGCCGTCCTTCATCGTATAGTTCTCGCCCTCGACCCCTGTCTGCATGTTGAAGAGCACGTCGCCCGATGCCATCCAGTCCAGGTATTTCACCGCTTCTGCCGCATGCTTGCTGGATTTGGGGATCATAACGTACAAGCCCACCGGCGCGTATTCCGGCTTGGCATGCTCGCCTTTTTCATTCGTATATACATCCACCGCCTGGAGTTCCGCACCCTTGACATTGGACTGCAGCGTCTCATAGGTACCGTCTGCATAGTAAATATTTGTGTCGTCCTCGCTGAAGAAGCCGACCTTTCCGGTGGAGATATCCTCGCTCATCTTCTTTTTGTCCTCGTCCAGCCCGAAGTCCCGGCTCATCAATCCCTCGTTGTACAGCTTGTTCATGAACTGGAGCGCATCCTTGAAGCCGGGAAGCAGGATCGGATAATCACGTGATCCGAGCTGCTGGGTCAGCGTATATTTCTGCTCCTCCGTCGTCTCCTTGATGAAAGACCAGATCAGCGGTTCGTACTGCGCCGGAGCGATCGTCATGCCGAGCGGGATCACTTTGCCCCCGGTTCCGCCCGGATCCTTTTCCTTAAAAGCTTTCAGCGCCAAGTACAATTCGTCTGTCGTCTGCGGCACAGGCAGGCTCAGCTTGTCGAGCCAGTCCTTGCGGATAAACGAGGAATACTTGCCGAGGTTCGACCGTTTGGCCGGAACGGCGTACAGCTTCCCATCCACCTTTCCATAGTTCAGCACCTCGTCGCCAAGAAACTTTTTCAGGTTCGGCCCGTACTGATCGATCAGCTCTGTCAAGTCCGTCAGCCCGCCCTGCAGCGCATATCGGTAAAAGGTGCTGGAATCATACGTGAACACGATGTCCGGCACATCTCCGCCGCTTGCCATCAGCACGTTCAGCTTCTCGACTTCCTCCGAACGCGGGACGGGAACGTAATTCATCTGAATCTGATTAGGGGTGCCGAACTTTTCCTGAACCCAGCGGGTCCAATAATTATCTTTGATGGTATACCCCGAAGGCGAATTGCCGCGGTCGAACACCTCCACCGACAGGGTCACCTGTTTGCCTGAGGACCCGGATCCTGATCCGGATCCTTCCGAAGCGGCCTGTTCCGATTTGGGCGAACATGCAGACAACAACATACTGCCCGCGACCAGCACGGCTGACATGAAGCGAACCGATTTTGCCAAAGATCTTGTGTTCCTGTTCCCAACCATTCGTATCATCCCTTCATCTTTTTCATGCCGGCTCCGCTGAATGGCAAGCGGATTATTGTTTACGCTTTCAATCGGGCCGGTTACCGCATCAGCGGGAATGCCCACAGTATGTCACGGGATGCGGCGGCTGGACAATAAACCAGTTTCGGATCGATAAACCGTTTGGGCGTAGAGGCGGAAAACCATAACACCCTGAAGAGCAAACCGTTTTCCGGCAATAAACTATTTTCAAAACACCGCTCAGGCCAGGAGCTGCAAGGCTTGGTGGACTGCTTACGGCTCCTGCATCTGCCCTCGAACGCGTTCCTTAAATCGGAACGTCACGCTGCGACTTCGCCTTTAATTTGCGGTAATCGCCCGGGGTCACTCCCACCTCCCGCTTGAACGTCCGGCCGAAGGTAATGGAATTGGCGTAGCCGACCTGAAGCGCAATGTGCTGGACGGTGTCGTCGGTTTCCAGCAGCAGCCGTTCCGCTTTGGCCATCCGCAGCTGGACCATGAAATCGACGAACTTCATGTTGAACTCTTCCTTGAACAGGTAACTCGCGTATTTGCCCGAGATCTGAAAGCGGTCGCTCAGATGCTTCAGTGACAGATCCGGATCGGCAAAATTCTCTTCGATGTACGCCTTCATCTCCACGATCATCGCCCGGTGGCTTTTCGTTTCGCTGACGGCTACGAACGTACGGTAAATCTCTGCCAGCTGCTCCGTAAACAACGATCGCAGCTTGTCCAGCGACGTCGTCTCCTCAACAGCCCGGCGCCAAGATCCGGCCCGCTCGCCCGTAAAACAGGACTGCAGCTGTTCGGAAAGGTCCCCGACCTCCCGCGCCAGCATTTCCATCATCGTCAGCAGCAGCATGCGGATATCCTCATCCTTCAAGGCATCGGCTTTCAGGTCGTCAAAAATCCGCTCAAGACGGCTCCGCCAATCGCCGTCGGACAGCCGGAACTGCTTCACGAACTCGGCGATGCCCTGCAGGTGGGTATATGTTCTGGTCGCCGCGTTAGCCGGCATGTCCTCGCTGAGAATAAATGCCCTCTGGCCAAGCGACAGCTTATGCTGCAGCGCCCTGGCCGCGGCCTGATACGAGGCGGACACTTCTTCCCATGAGTCCGAACGCGGTCCGACGCTGACCATCAGGGACAAGCCCAAATGGTCATGGGTCCAGGCGATGCCCCGCTCCGACAGCCTTCGAATCCTCTCCTGCGTCTCTTCTTCCGTCACATCCGGGCTCACACCGAGCAGCAGGCCCATCCGGTTCGCTTCCGTCCATTCCCCCCAGCCGTGCAAGCCTTCGTCGCGGGCCATTTCCTGCAGCACATTGGTCAGCGCAAACTTGAGCGTGCTCTGGTCCTGAACCGAAAAGCCCTGCTGAAAACGCGGAAATTCCAGTATTTCTACGAGGACCAGCAGATACGGCCCCGTGACCTGTACCGGCAGCGGTTTCAATCGGTCCAGACGCTCGCCTGCATCACCAAGGCGTTCCCCCTGAACGAGGTCGATGAACAGCTGCCTTCTGGCGATCAGCATGTTCTCCTGCTGCTGCTTCTCGTAGTCGGCGGTCTGACGGATTAAATTTTCCAATGCCCGGTCGATCAGAAGCAGCTCGTCGCTCTTGGCGCCGCCCGGAGGATCCATCCGGTCACGGACCGCTTCGATCCGGTGCATCATGGCGCGGATCGGTTTATAATTGCGCTTGGTGATATACAGTAAGTAGGCGACGGCTGCCAGCACGGTGCCCACGCCGATGACGATCCAGATGTACGAAACGACCGACACCCACATAAACAGCTGGCCCGCTGCAATCCCGCTCTCAAACGTCCAGCCGGTGGCTTGGAACGGAATACGGTTCAGAATGCGGCCTTCTGCAGCCTCTGCGTCTCCCGGTTCGGACGGACGCGTCGAGAAGATCAGATTTCCTTCCCGGTCGCGGATTTGAAGGAAGGATACATCGGTATCTTTCATGGTCCGGATTTTCTGCTCCAGCGCATACATGTTGACGTTAATGACGACAAAGCCCTGCGTACCGAACGGAAGCGGGGCCCGTTTGTACATAGAGATGACCCGCCGCTTCGCATCGCTCCCCATTTCATGATAGTCGCGGATCGGGGACCAGCCCTGGTATGCCGGCTGGCCCATCGCCAGCTCGACAAACGGCCTGTCGGCAAACTCGTCCCACTCCAGGAGACCGCTCGTTGTGAGCGTCTGCCGATCGCCGCTGCGGTACACATACACAGAATCCACGAGCTCGTCTTTGGCAGCCAGGGTTCGCAGGCTGTCCACGACCGCATATACCGCATCCCGCTCATACGGACCGTCCGCCTGAAGAAAATCGTTGTAGCGGCTGTTCCGCTCCACCTCATCCAGTGCGTTCATTTCGATTTCCTTGAGGGCCATCTGGACCGTGTCCACGATATATCCCGTAGAAATCTGATCCGCCTTAACCGTCTCCTTCTGGGAAATTTCATTGACGACGAGGAAAGACAGGAACACAAGAATCGTTACAGTGATCAAAAAGATGGGGAAATACGAAAGCAGCATTCGGCGGTACCAGCTGTTCCGCAATGCCAATCACTCCTTTACAACGGGTTGTTTGCCATGGAATCACGATAACGGATCAAAGGGGCCATGGTAGTCGCCAATTTTTTTTGACATGAGGTAAGCGCTTTCTTTATTCATTTTATTCTATCGGATGGGACGGTTCGGAATCAATCCATAGGCGCTGGATCCTATAAAAAGTGGCAAACGCAAAAACGGCAGCCCGGGACATGACGTTCATGTCCGGACTGCCGCCCTTGTAGTAGATGATCTATATAGGATAAATAGAGCGATAAGCGTTTATTTTCCGTGGCACTTCTTGTACTTCAGCCCGCTGCCGCATGGGCACGGCTCGTTGCGTCCCACCTTCGGCACAGTATCCGCTGCGGAAATGTTCACCAGCTTCACCAGCTCCGGCTTAACGCCATCGGCAATGGCCTGAAGCTCCACCAAGGTGTGGCCGTTATTGGCCCACATCCGGGTATGGTTATAGACTTCGGTCAGCAGCTGAATCGTCTGCTGGGCCTGAAGCGGGTTTTTGAAATTGATTTTGCGGCTCTCGAATTCGTAGATCAGATCCTGAATCGACGAACCTTTGGCGCACGCCAGCTGGAGATCGTCGATCAGGTATTCCACCGTCTCCTGGTCCTTGCACAGCTCCCGCAGCACGTACTGCTGCAGCGCGGACAGCTGCGGCGTCATTTCAAAATACGTCTCGTCCGCATACCGGAGCAGCTCCTCCTGCTCGGGAACGTAATACGGTTTCCCTTCGACCTTCGCGATCCAGTCGTTGATCTTCTGCTCGTCCAGGTCGTGGAGCAGATAGCTGTTCACGATGTATCCGCTGTGAAGGAGCAGATTCTCGCCCCGGCCGATCGCCTCGTTCACTTCATTCAGAAGCTCCTCCGCACTCAGCGCCTGTTCATTCTGGTCGTTGTAGATCTCAAGAAGCTTGTCCACCTTAACCGCTCCGTACAAATGGGATGCGGCAACAATATATTGATAAGCCAGCTGGTGCTGGCCGTGCTGCTGTTTCAAAGCAGGCAGATCAGCCTTGCGGATGGCGTCCCTGATTTCTTCCGGCATGATCAGGTGCAGCTGACCTTCCGAGAAAAAGCTGAATACAAGCCCGCGATCCAGCAAAAAGGCATAATCCCCGTATGGAATCGTATTATCTTGAACGGAAGACTCCTGAAGGAGCGTCTCAAACAGGCTCCATTCGGCACCATCCATTTGGAGCAGCATGGACGACAAATGCTCCGTATTCGTGACGTAATCCGACAGCGCTTCGGCAAGCTCTTCTTTCTTCATCTTGGAACGACCTGTGATGCTGTGGACGGAAGCCAGCGCGGACAGCCTCGTCTTGGTCAGGCTCAGCAAAATCTCGGACAAGCTGGTCATGGGTTCGCCGATGATGGCGTGCTGTATGTTTGTTTGTTCCAGTTGTAACGTAGGGTCTTCCAACATGTACACCTCTTCTTCGTTATTAAGCATGCGCAGCATGACCGGTTAAGGCATCACTCTGCGCCCTTCTACCATTATACACGATGTTCGCTTCGCAGCCCGCCCTCCGGCAAAAAAAGGAACCCGGCCCGGAGGTCAAAACTCCGGCAGGCCGGGTTGTACCGCCTGTCAGGCATTCTGCCGCAGGTCGGGAGGAGCTTGGCTTACACCATAATTTTGCAAATATCGTTCGTAAATTCGACCGGATCCTGGATCGGCAGCCCTTCGATCAGCAGCGCCTGGTTGTACAGCAGGTTCGTGTACAGGCCCAGCTTCTCGCGGTCCTTGTCATAAGCATCCTTCAGGGACTGGAACACCTCGTGGTGTATGTTGATCTCCAGCACCTTGTCGGCCTGGATGTCCTGGCCGCTCGGCATCGCTTTGAGCACCTTCTCCATTTCGATCGACAAGTCGCCTTCCGTGGACAGGCAGACCGGGTGGGACTTCAGCCGTTTGGAAGCCTTGACGTCCTTCACTTTGCCCGAGAGAATGTTCTTCATCTCCTCGAAGAGCTCCTTACTCTCCGTCTCCGCCGCTTCATCCTTCTTGTCCGCTTCCGTCTCGATACCGAGATCGCCGCTTGATACCGATTTGAATTCCTTGTCCTTGTACTTCATCAGCATCTTGATGGCAAATTCGTCAATGTCGTCGGTGAAGTACAAAATTTCGTAACCCTTATCGGCCACCATTTCCGTCTGCGGCAGCTTCTCAAGCCGCTCCACTGATTCGCCGGCGGCGTAGTAAATATATTTCTGATCCTCCGGCATTCCGGATACGTATTCGTCCAGCGTTACCAGCTTCTTCTCCTTGGAAGAGGTAAACAGCAGCAGATCCTGCAGCACGTCCTTATCCGCGCCGTAGTTGTTGTACACGCCGAACTTCAGCTGTCTGCCGAACGCCTCATAGAACTTCTCGTATTTCTCGCGCTCATCCTTGAGCAGCGTCTGCAGCTGGCTCTTGATCTTGCTCTTGATATTTTTCGCGATCAGCGTCAGCTGACGGTCATGCTGCAGCATTTCTCGGGAAATGTTCAGCGACAGGTCTTCGGAATCGACCATCCCTTTGACGAAGCTGAAGTAATCCGGGAGCAGGTCGCCGCATTTTTCCATAATAAGGACGCCGTTTGAGTAAAGCTCAAGCCCCTTCTCGTATTCCTTCGTATAATAATCGAACGGGGTGTGCTCCGGAATGAACAGGATCGCGTTGTACACAACGGCGCCGTCCGCCTTGATGTGCACATGCGTCAGCGGCTTGTCAAACCCGTAGCGCTTCTCGTTGTAAAAGTTGACGTAGTCCTCTTCGGTCAGCTCGCCCTTGTTCTTGCGCCAGATCGGAACCATGCTGTTCACGGTCTGCTCTTCGCTGTATTCCTCGAACTCGCCGTCCGCGCCCTCTTTTGGCCGATGTCCGGTGACGTCCATCTTGATCGGGTACCGGATGAAATCCGAGTACTTCTTGATGATCGTCCGGAGGCGGTAATCCTCCAGAAATTCATCGTAATTGTCTTCTTCCGTGTTTTCTTTGATTTTCAACACAATTTCCGTACCCACGGTATCCTTCGCCGCAGGCTCGATCGTATATCCGTCCGCTCCCGCAGACTCCCACTTGTACGCCGTATCGGAGCCAAGCGCCTTGGTGATGACCGTCACCCGGTCCGCCACCATGAAGGCCGAATAGAAACCGACCCCGAACTGGCCGATAATGTTGTGGCCGTCCTTGGCTTCGTTCTCGTTCTTGAAGGCCAGCGACCCGCTCTTCGCGATGACGCCCAGATTGTTCTCCAGCTCCTCCTGCGTCATCCCGATGCCCGTATCGGAAATCGTCAGCGTTCTGGCTTCTTTATCCGGGGTGATCCGGATGTAATAATCGTCTTTATTGAAAACCAGCTGGTCGTCTGTTAGCGCTTTATAATAGATTTTATCGATAGCGTCGCTGGCGTTGGAGATGAGTTCGCGCAAAAAGATCTCCCGCTGCGTATAAATGGAGTTGATCATCATTTCAAGCAGTCGTTTCGACTCGGCTTTAAACTCTTTCATGGCCATCTAGCATACTCCCCTCAACGAACATAGTATCTTAGCACTCAAACATAATGAGTGCTAATTATTCTTATTTTTATATAACATAAGTTCATTTTTGAAGTCAACAATTGGTTATCCGCACCCCTTTCGCATCCCTTCCGGCCATTCCCGGCAAACGCCGAACAGGGCTGCCCCCGCAGCCTTTTGCAAAGCTTGCGCGGTCAGCCCCGTCTTTCATTGTCGCTGTCATGTTTTGCCTATCAGGAACCGCTATTCCTTGACCGACCCCAGCACGATACCATGGATGAGATACCGCTGCAGGAACGGATAGATCAGCAGGATCGGGATCATGGACACGAGAATTTTAGCCGAGTTGAGCGTGGTGTTAGAGATCTTATTGTACTGCTGCAGCTGCTCAACCGACAGATTCTGCATTTGGTCCCTGGTCAAATTCAGCTGCTGCAAATACGTTTGCAGCGGGATCTTATGACTGTCGTTGATCAGCACGATCCCGTCGAAGAAGTTGTTCCAGTGGCCCACGATGACAAATAAGGTGATCGTCGCCAGGCTGGGCAGGGACACCGGGATGAAGATATGCCACAAAATTTTCAGTGGACCCGCCCCGTCGATAAAGGCCGCCTCCTCCATCTCCTTCGGAATCCCTTTGAAAAAGTTCATCAGCAGGATGACGTTGAAGACCGGGACCGCGCCGGGCAGCACAAGCGCCCAGATCGAGTTGATCAATCCCAGCTTGCTGATGACCATGTACCAGGGAACAATGCCGCCGCTGAACAGCATCGTGAACACGATAATCCACATATAGACGTTGCGTGCCCGGAACTGCGAGGCCGTTCTCGACAGCGGATACGCCATCAGAATTGTCAGCACCATGTTAATGGCTCCGCCCAGGGCGACCCGTTCCACCGACACCAGGAAAGCCCTCCAAAACTTCTCGTCGTCCAAAATTTTAACGTAAGAGGAGAAGTTGATATCTACCGGGAGAAAATACACCTTGCCCGCGTTGACCGCCGTGCTGCTGCTCACCGACACCATGATCGTATTGATGATCGGGGCCAGGGACAGGCAGGCGATGAGCACCAGCACCAGGATGATCAGGAAGCGGGAAGCCTGCGCCCCGAACGTTCTTGATTGTATCATGCAAATCAGCGCCCCTTTCTAGAAAATCCGGTAACCGGCGTATTTGGAAGCCAGCTTGTAGGATACGACAATCAGCACAAAGCTGATGACCGATTTCATCAAGCCGACCGCAGTGGCAAACGAATACTGCATCTGGATCAGGCCCATCCGGTACACGAACGTATCGATGATGTCTCCGGTCTGATATACCAGCGGATTGTACATATTGAACACCTGATCGAAGCCGGCATTCAGCACATTGCCCAGGCTCAGCGTGCCGAGCAGGATGATCGTCGGTAAAATTCCGGGCAGCGTAATGTTCAGCGTCTGCTTCCACCGGCTTGCCCCGTCAAGAGCGGCCGATTCATACAGCGAAGGATTGATGCCCGTCAGGGCGGCCAAATAGACGATCGTTCCGTAGCCGAACTCCTTCCAGGTGTCGGTCACGATCAGCAGCGGCCTGAACCAGGTGTTGCTGGCCAGAAACATCGTTCTGTCCATCCCAAAGAGCTGCAGAACGTTGTTCACCATGCCGTCGTATGAGAAGATCATCGTCATCATCGTGCCGAGCACGACCCAGGACATGAAGTGGGGAAGGTATACGATCGTCTGCACGGTGCTTTTGAACACCTTCAGGCGGACTTCATTCAGCAGCAGCGCAAACACGATCGGCACGATCAGCCCCAGTATGATTTTTCCGACCGCGATCACCAGCGTATTGACGAAAATTTGCTTTGCGTCCGGGAGCTGAAACATATACGTGAAATTGGTCAGCCCGGCCCATTTGGAGCCGAAAATGCCTTTGGCCGGGATAAATTTCTGAAAGGCCATCACGATGCCGAACATCGGGACGATGGAGAAAATGAACAGCAGCACCATGCCCGGCAGCAGCATGAAGTGATACGTCATTTCATGAAAAGCCTTGCGTTTCTTCCGTATCCGTCCCGAAACCTGCCGCTCCGTATGGATATTTGCTTCCAGCGAAGACATACTTATCACTTCCATTTATCCAGGATGTATTGACTGGGACTTACCTGCTGCTCATCTCTTCCACTTCCTGCGTGATCTCATCGCCGCCGGTCTTTTTCCAGGTCGACACGAATTGATCAAAAGCATCGATGCTGGCTTGGCCCATGATGATCTTCAGCATCATTTCCTGCTCCATCTTCTGCAGGTTCGCCCATTTCAGCTTCATCGTCTCCGTCGTGCCGTAGAAGCCGGCCGGAATCACTTCGAGGTTCGGGTTGTTCGCCTCCCGCTGCCCCTCGATCCGGGATAGATACTCACCGTACGTATTGGCGTCGACCGCAGTCCCCTTTTGCTTGAACTCCTGGTACGCTTCATAGGACACAACGCGGTCCTCTTGAATTCCGTCGGCACTGCCTGCTTTGTCAGCCTTCATGATGTCATCGTAATAACGCTTGAGCACGTCGTCATAGTCCACCTGCATCGGAATTTGCGTCGGCTCGTTGTTCCAGCGGCTGTGGTCGGTCAGCCCTTCGCTGGCATGCTCCTTCTTGTACTGGACGGCGTCGTCCGTCAGTGAGTACAGGAAGTCCGTCGTCAGATTGATCGATTTCATAATCGCCTCGGGATGAGGGTAACCTTTGCGCACGACAACAATGCCTCCACCGACCGGGTCCTGCCGGATCGTTTTAAATTTGCCGTTCTCATCTACAGGTGCAGATACCGCCACCCATTCGGCTTTTGGATCCTGCTTGATGGAGTCCTTGTAGTTCGTGTATCCGATCCACCATGGGTTAAAGAGCATGCCAGCCTGGCCGTTGATGACCAGCGCTTCCTTCTCTTCGTCCGAGCGGACCGCAAACTGCTTGTCGATCAGCCCTTCCTTGTAATGCTCGGCCAAATCGGCGAGCGCCTCTTTCATTTCGGGCTGCACGGAGCCGTACACGACCTTGCCGTCTTTCTTGATCCACTGGCCTGGAAATGCATTATAAGCTGCAAATATCGGTGAAAAATTCATCGCGTCCTGATTCATCCCGAACCCGATCGTCTTGCCGGTTCCGGAGGCATCCTTCTCCACAAAGGTTCTGGCCAGGTTCCACACATCGTCCACGGACTGCGGCAGCTTGCCGCCGACCTTGTCCAGCCAGTCTTTGCGAATCCACAGCAGCTGATGCTGGTTGCCGATATTCGTCATCGGCAGGCCCATGATTTTGCCGTCCACCTTCACTTGGTCGAGCAGCAGATCCCCATAAGAGGAGTAGATGTTTTTGACACCCTCGGAGGCGGTTTTTTCGTAAACCTCGGTCATATCTTCAATGAGGTCATTGTCTACGAGCTGATTGAAAATCGTGCGGCTGACCAGCATCACGTCCGGCAGCTCACCGGTCGTCATCGACAGGGACAGCTTCTGGTCCATATCATCGGTCTCCCAGGCTACCTTGGCCTTCACGTTCACTTTGCTCTCGACGTAGCGGGTCGCCATGTTGTTTTCAATCGAATCGCCCTTCGGCAGATTGTTCGTATGGCTCGTATTGCGTCCGATGGTAAACTCCACCGGGGACTCGTACTTGCTGTACGGCTCGTAGTCCTTTTCGCTGACAACCTTGTCCTCCGCTTTGCCGCTTCCGCCGCCGCATCCGCTGACGATGAGCGCCGTGATGCACGTAACGGCCAGCAGTGACGATATTTTTCGTTTGTTCATCCGTTTGAACCCCTCTCTTGTCGATTCCTTGTACAAGTAAAATTGTATGCGGTTGCAAAAAAATCGTATATATCACATTTTTCCGTTCTGTGTCACTTTTTTCATGAATGCCCTGCAGCGGATTCGACACACAAAAAGAGCGCCCCGAAGGAACGCTCTTTGGCTCTGGAGGCAGCTACCAGACGTTGAGCAATAATTGGAATATCCCGGTATATGCCAGCAGGCAGCACGACTGCCGGCTTCACACAGCCTCACTGATTATGGATGCTCAGCCTTGAACGGGATTGCTCGATCAAGCCATCGAGTTTGCGAACAAATTCCTGATGGGCCGGATGCGGCCCGTAGGCCTGCAGTGATTCGCGGTCTTTGAAAGTCACGCGAAGCCCAAGGCTGAACCCGTGGATGTTTTCCATTTCCTCCGTTTTATTGACGCCGGCCGTGAGGTCAACGATGCCGGGAATCTGATCTTTCAGCCCCCACAGCAGTCCAAGCAGCTCATGCTCCAGCTCCGGTTCAAGGATGCGATTAAATTTAAATGAGACCAAATGTTCAAACATATGGTTTTTTCCTCCTCATGCGCTCTTTCCTTCTTTACCTTCTTTCCATACGGAAGCCGGCTCTTCCTTCTGCGCGTTGAAAAACAGGATTGCCTGCCGGCCAACGGCGCTTCGAAGCGGATACACGCCCCATTCGCTGCCGCTGATCTCCGCCCTCTATGGACCGGCAGCCGCGCTCTCGACTAGCCCCTTCGGCGCCGTGTCCGCCGGCTCCGCAGGAAACGTCAGGGTGACCGTCGTGCCCATCCCGGGGACGCTGTCGATGGCTAGGCCGTACGGCGGCCCGTAATACAGCCTCATCCGGTCGTTGACGTTCTTCACGCCGGTTCCCCCGTTCTCTGCCGACAGCAGCTTGGCGGCCTGGACAGGGGTCATTCCGACGCCGTTATCCGTTACGCTCAGCGTCAGGATGCCCTCCTGCCGGCGCGACGCAATGACGATCCGCGGAGTTTCCTCCGCCTCCGGATGGGTAAACCCGTGCTTGATCGCGTTCTCCACGATCGGCTGCAGCACGAAGTGAATGATTTTCAAATCCGCCGTATCTTCATCCACTTGAAACTCCACGTCAAAGTCCCCGTCATTCATGACGAGCTGCAGGTCCAGATACGCCCGGATATGCTCGATTTCGTTCGCGACCGTCGCCATCTCCCTGCCCCCGTTCAATGTCGTCCGGTAGAACTTGGCCAGCGTCGATACCATGTACCCGGTTTCCAGGTCACGCTTCTTTTTGGCCCGCCAGTGTATAAAAGACAGTGTATTATACAGAAAGTGGGGATTGATCTGATTAATCAGCCGCTGGTACTCACTCTGCTGCCTGGCGATTTCCGCCTGGTACACCTGGTGAATCAGACTGTTGATGCGCCCCAGCATCTTACCGATGCCGTTCGTCAGTTCCCCAAACTCATCCCGGGAAGAGCTCTGGATGACCACGTCCAGGTTGTTCTGCTCCACCTTGTCCACCTTGTTTTTGAGGTGGATGATCCGCCTCGTGAAGTTGTTCGAGACGATATAGATCAGGAAAAAGGCAACGAGCAGGCTTAATCCAATGACGAGCAGGGTGATTTTGAAAAACGTCAGCGCGTTGACATACGCATTCGCATTGGACAGGTAATAATGGATCGTCCAGCCGTTGCTTTTCAGCGTCCGGTCGAGCCGGGTCGCCCCTTGCGCAGGCGGGTCCGCCTTCTGTTCACGGAAGATCGGCTGGTGCTGCGGACCTTCGATCTGCACGGTAATATGATCCGACAGCTTGTCCATATCCGAAAAAATGCTGTCGTAATTGACCGAGATTACCATGTAATTGCTGTCCTTCAAATTGCTGATCAGCTCCTGCACCAGGTAGACGTGACTGCCATCCACCACCCAATGCCTGCCCCGGTACCCGTCGAACCACGGCTTTTGCTTCAAATCGCTGAGCGGCAAAATGTTGTCGCGGATGCCGAGCAAATCCCCGGACGTATAGAACGTAATGCCTTCGATATTGTCGTCCATCGTTTTCGTATTGGAGATGAGCGGGTCCATAATGTCCCGGAAATCAAGGAACATCTCGAAGTAATTGCCGGCATAGTTCCGGGTAAACAATTTCGAAAAGTCGCGGTTCAGCACGATAAATTCGCTCAGCGTGTTGTAGCGGTTGATTTTATAATCGAGAATGTTCGCCACTTGGTCCAAACTGGCCGCGGCTTCGCTCTTCAGCTCCTTCATTTGGATGCGATAGGATTGGATAAAAGCGAGAACGCCGAGCAGCAGAATAGGAATCAGCGCAATAAAAAGGTGGGACAGCAGCAGCTTGTTGCGGAACCGGATATCATTGAACCTGCTCTTGATCCAGTGAAGCATGGACATTCCCGCTCTCTCTATACTGTAATGGGCTCACGCCGTAGTTGGTTTTGAACAGCCGGCAAAAATAAGAGGTGTTGTCGATGCCGACAAACGCCGCGATGTCGTTAATTTTCATATTGGAGTTCAGCAGCAGATGGCCTGCCTTGCGGAGGCGAAGGTCGGTCAAATATTTGGAAAAGTTCATCCCGGTTTCTTTCTTAAACAAAATGCTCAAGTATCCCGGGGACAGATACACCTCATTGGCCACCTCCGTCAATGACAGGTCGCGCTGAAAATGGTCCTTCACGAACTCCTTCACCTGGCGAATCACCTTCGATTCCTCCGATTCCACCTCGGGCCCGCCGGCATGGGGGCGAATATGCGTAATCTCCTCCATCACCTCCAAAAATTCCTCAGTCACAAGCGGCTTGAGCAGATAGTTGACGACGCCCAGCTTAATGGCAGTTTTCGCGTATTCGAATTCGTCGTATCCGCTGCAGATGACGATTTTGAGGTTGTCCTGCGTTTTTTTCGCCAGCCTGCCGAGCTCGAGGCCGCTCATCAGCGGCATTTTGACATCGGTAATCAAAATATCGATCGGGTGGCGGTTCAAAATGGTTTCGGCCGCGCGGCCATTGTCGGCTTCGAGCACGTGGAACGGAAACCGGTATTCCGATATCAAATCCTTGATGCCCTCTCGTTGAACATGCTCATCGTCTACTACAAGAACATTAAACATCGTACGGACTCGTCTCCTTATGAACTAATGATATGCAGGGATAGGACCTTAGGGGCAAGCGGCTGCTGCGCTTTAACGATGCAAACGGTGGAAGTGATTGATATATTAGGTATGTCTGCTTTTATTGCATTATATCATATGAATTGAAAGTGCTTTCAATAATTTGTTCGCTCGTAGAGTAACGATGGCCGGCGGTTAAAAAAAAGAGCGCCGGCTTCATCGCCAGCGCCCGTAACCTGTACATTCGGGAAAGTTTCTCCGAAATGGCTGCAGGTCACTTTTTCGAGAAATTTCGCTTAAAATATCGCTGTATCGTTTAACGGCTCATCCACTTTCCGTTCGTGAAATCCGGAATCGCCACCGGATGACCGCCGAGCGCAATCGACTCCTCGGACAGGGCCGAGATGCTCATCCAGGCGGCCATATCGTACACATCAAGCGGCGTATCCGTGCCGTTCTTCACGCATTCGATAAATTCAGAGTAGACCAGCCAGTCCATGCCGCCGTGGCCGCCCTTCACGCCCTCGCTGATGAACTTCTTCCAGATCGGATGCTCATACTGCTCACGGAAGGAGTCGGCGTTGCCCCATTGGTTTTTCCAGTCAAAGTGGTGCTCGTCATGCTGTCCGTCGATGTAAATGGAATGGTTCTCCTCCACATACATCCCCTTCGTGCCCCGGACCGTAAACCCTCTCGAGTAGTAGCGGGGAAGCGTAGTGTCGAGCGTGATCGTAATCGTTTCGCCATGGGCGCACTTGATCACGGTAGTAACGATATCGCCCTGCATAAACTCGGTCTGGGCAAGCGCCGAATCGGCGCCTCTCTCCCGGACAACGTATTCATGCATGCCTTTGGCCTTGGAGGACATGGAGACGAGGGATACCATCCGGTTGCCGTGGTTGATGCCCAGGATCTGAGCAATGGGTCCGAGCTCATGCGTCGGGTAGTTTTCACAGTTACGGTGAATATAGTTGTTCAGGCGGTAATGCCGATTTTCGATGCCATAGGCAATTTCTTCGCGCAGATCGTGATGGTAGCCGCCGGCGCAGTGAACGATGTCGCCGAATACGCCCTGCTTGACCATGTTCAGCACCATCAGTTCTTCGCGTCCATAGCAGCAGTTCTCCATAATCATGCAGGGTACTCCAGTACGCTCGTACGTCTCTACCAGCTTCCAGCACTCCTGCACCGAATAAGCGCCGCCGACTTCGCTGGCCACGTAGATCCCGGCTTCCATGCATGCCGCAGCAATATGAATATGGTCCGCCCAGGATGCGCCGATGACAACGGCGTCCAGCCCCGGCAGGGCCACAACTTCCTGATATTTGGTCGTTACCAGCGGTCTGGCGGTTCCTGTCTCTTGGACATATCCAGCCGCCTCCTCGCAGCGGTCTTCATACAGGTCGCAAACCGCGACAACCTCAACATCTTCCATATGCAGGATGATCCCTCTCAGCAGCCCCATGCCGCGTGCGCCGAGACCGATCATTCCAACACGCACCTTCTCCTTCACCCTCGATCACTCCTCCAAATATTTGGTTGTTTTGGCTGTGAACAATGCAGTCCATCTTTGGCTGTTTTATGGACTATACAAGCATAGTTCTCTATAAAACGGGTTATTCCTTCTCCAAATTTTTCGTGTTTTTTGGATAACGGGCATAAGGGAACCGGATGACCTTTTCCTCCCCCGGATCCGGCTTGGCCAGCCACCCCCATTATGTCTAAGGGGCCTATATTGGGCCAAGTCCATAAAAAAGAGACCAAAGCCATCGGTTCGGCTGTGGCCTTGGTCTACAAGTTCATTCGTGGTTACTTCACTGCTGACGGTTCGGTCTTCTTCAGATAGGCGCGCCACGTAATGCACCACTGCCGCGGATCGTCCAGGGACGATTCGTCGTTGCGGTGAACCGTGCTGGCATGAGGAGCTGTCCGGACCATCTCGGGATTCGTGTACGCTTCATTTGAAATATGCTCCAGCGCCTGGATGTACTCGTCAAGATCTTCCTTGGAGTACGATTCGGTCGGCTCGAGCGTAAACGGCTGCGGCACGATGTACGGATGATGGGACGTCCAGTAATGCAGGCCGAAGTCGCACATCCGCCGCGTAATATCTTCGGTCGTGACGCCGGTCTCGTCGGTCAGCTGCTTCCAGCTATAGCGGACCTGCTCCAGGCGTCGGCCCTTGATGTATGGCGCGCTTGCCCCGCGGATCTGCAGGATTTTGTGGTACAGATAGTTATTGTTCAGCACAGCGGTCTGCGCCACATCCTTCAGTCCTTCCGCGCCGAGGCTGAGAATCCACGCGTAGGCGCGGAGCACCGTCTGGGCGACGCCGTGGAAGCTGCGGACCTTGCCGATGCTGCTGCCGCCCTGCTCCCGCAGGACATAGCTCCCGTCCGCCGCCTGATCCACCAGCGGTCCCGGCAGAAACGGCTTCAGCGCATCGGTCACGCCGAGCGCGCCGGTGGCCGGTCCGCCGCACATATGCGGCGCGGCAAACGTCTTGTGCAGGTTGAAGAAGCACATGTCAAAGCCCGCTTCCTTCGCGCGGGTAATGCCAAGAAGACCGTTGGCATTGGCCTGGTCGTAGTAGCAGACCCCGCCGGCGGCATGCACCACGTCCGTAAACTCGCGGATCCGGTGGTTATAAATGCCGGTGTCTTCCGGGTTCGCCACGACGAAACCGGCGGTCCGTTCGGAGACCGCAGCCTTCAGCTTCTCCAGGTCCGGGAATCCGTCCTCGTCCGGATGAAGGGTGATGATCTTGTAGCCTTTGACGGCAGCGGTCGCCGCCTGGGACGGATGGGAGAAGATCGTCGTGATGATCTCGTCGCGCTTCTCCCCCTCCCCGCGCGAGTCATGGTAAGCCCGCACGATGGAAGCCATGGCCAGCAGCGCCTGCGTGCCGCTGCTCGGCTGGAAGCTAAAGGCGTCCATGCCGGAAATCTCCCGCATCGCAAGGTCCAGGCTGTGGTAGATTTCCAGCATGCCCTGTACCGAGCTCACATCCTGGAGCGGATGGAGCTCGGTCATGCGGGGGCTGCGGATCAGCATTTCGTTGATCCGCGGGATATATTTCATCGTGCAGGTGCCCTGCCCGATTTCGACGTTCAAATCCGAGCCCAGCGTCTCCTGGGAGAGGCGCAGGTAATGGCGCAGCACTTTGGCCTGGCCGATCTCCGGCAGGGCAGGCGCCTGGCTGCGGCGCATGTTCGCCGGAATGGCGTCCTGCACGCCGCCGGCTTCCGCTGCAACGGCCGGCTCGGCCTGCGGCGGGATGACGCCCCGCTCTCCCGCGCGGTGCAGTTCAAAGATGACCGGCTCATCCCATTTGGCTTGGTGGAACTGGCGGACCTTCCGGTCCCTGACAATCCGTTTCATGGCGTCTGCTCCTCTCCTGATGCTCCGGCCGCTGTAGCACCTGCGCCTACGATGGCACGGACGGCTCCGGCCAGGCGGTCCAGGTCAGCCTGGGTATGAATTTCCGTGACGCAGTACAGGGCGCACTGCCCCCAATCGGGATAGCTTGCCGACAAATCCTTGCCGCCGAAAATCCCTTCATCAAGCAGCCGGCGGTTGATGTCGGCCACGGTGCGTCCCGTTCCGTTGAAGTCGACGACGAACTCCTTGAAGAACGGCGTGCCGCCAAAGCGCAGGGATACGCCTGGAATACCGGACAGCTGAATGGCCGCATACTTCGCCTTCTGGACGATCGTTCCGCCCACTTCCTGCATGCCGCTTGGTCCCATCAGGGCCAAATAGACGCCGGCCGTAATGCCCCATAGGGCGGTCTGCGTGCCGACGGATTCTTTGCCCTTCTCCCGCAGCGCAAACGAGGTGCGCTCGTACGCAACGTCGCCGAAGCCGTACTCGCCCTCCACTTCCGTCGGCACGATGCCGAACAGCCGGGACGGGTATTCCATGACGAATTTCTCTTCGTCGCGGGTCGCGATAAATCCGGCCTGTCCCCCGCCGTAGTTCATATGCATGCCGAGCGGCTGCAGGTCCCCGCAGACGATGTCCGCGCCGTAGCGGGCCGGCGGCTCCAGCACGCCGAGGGAGATCGGGTCCACGCCGACAATCGACAATGCCTGAGCGGCATGGGCGAGGCGGGATATTTCCGATCCCTGGTCCTCGATGATGCCGAGATACCCGGGATTCTCGAAATAAACGGCGGCGGTGTCCCCGTCCAGCTTGGATTCCAGATCGGCCAGGTCCATTTTCCCGGTGGCCGGGTCGATCTCCACCATGCGGATGTCCATGACCGGCGTGCAGTAATTGCGGATGATGGCGACCTTATCCGGATCGACAGAGCGCGGAATCAGGGCAGTGCGCCGACCGGTGATGCGGCCGGCCATGCGGATCGCCGTGGACGCCGCCTGCGCCCAGTCAAAAGTCGGAACGTTAACGACATCCATATCCACCAGCTCGGCCAGCAGGCTCTGATACTCAAACAGCGCCTGGAAGCGGCCGTGATCCTCATAGGGCTCGCCGGCATAGGCCGTCACGAACTCGGAGCGCTGGTTGATTTCGTCGCAGACCGCGGGGATAAAATGCTGCCAGCAGCCCGCCCCCAAAAAATTCAGGTAATCCGCGCCGTGCTTGTTCTTGGCGAGTATGCCTTCGATATGCCGGCGCAGCTCATATTCGTTCATGGCCGGCGGTAGGTCCATCTCCCGCTTCAGCTTCAGGTGATCGGGAATGGCGTCATGCAGCTGGTCCATGGACGTCAGTCCGATTTCCCGCAGCATGGCGTCCCGGACTTCCGGGACGGTATTCGGTATATAAGGATGGGCATACGTTCTGTGGTCTGCCAAAGCAAACGCCTCCGTTCTGTACAGAATGAACTAAAGAAATGATTGGATTGTTGTATAGGTTGAAAAAATCGATAAGCCTTTGGGGTCAAGCGATCCCGCCGCCGTCGACGACGAGCACGCTGCCCGTGACCCAGGCCGACAGGTCGCTCGCGAGAAACAGCACCGCATTCGCGATATCGCGCGGCGTGCCGAGCCTCTCGAGCGGGCGTCCCCCGGCGGAGGCGACGAGGAACGCCGCCTCATCCTGCTGCAGCTGTTTGGCTTCGTCCCGAAGCAGCGGCGTGTCCGTATCGCCAGGCGATACGCAGTTGACGCGGATGCCCGCCGGCCCATGGTCGATCGCCATCGCCCGCGTCAGGTTCACGACGCCGGCCTTGGCGGCGCAGTAGGCTGCGGCGCGGTCCCCGCCCTTAAGACCCCAGCCGGAGCCCGTATTGATGATGCTGCCTCCGCCGCTCCGCTCCATCACCGGAATGACGTACTTCGAGAGGAGGTAGACGCCTTTGAGGGACACGTTGAGTACCAGGTCCCAATCCCGCTCCTCCAGCTCGGTCACGCTTTGGCGGCGGATGACACCCGCATTGTTGAACAATATGTGGATGCCTCCCAAATCGGCAGCAATTTCAGCCGCGGTCCGTTCGCAGTCCGCGGCCGAGGTGACGTCGCAGCGGCGGAAGGTGGCCAAGCCTCCTTCGGCCCGGATGCCTGCGGCCGCCGCCTCCCCGGCCGCCTCATTGATATCGATCAGCACGGCGTGAGCTCCGAAGCCCGCCAGGAGCTCGGCGGTAGCCAGGCCGATGCCGGAAGCTCCTCCGGTCACGACCGCCACTTTCCCCGACAAGTTCAAAACGTCCTGTGTATTAAGCATCCTCGTTCTCCTCCTTAAGTGGGTATCGTACGGCCTCTCCGGTCATCTGCCGGCTCAGCCGCTCCGGCGCTTGGTCCTCCGCCATGTACGGCTGCAGCAGCACCCGGAACCGGAACGGTTCCGGCTTCACCGCGTGCTCCGGCGCCTGCGCCGGACCGCAGCTGTTGCTGCCGAGCCCGTTCTGCCGGTAGTCCAGGTTCAGCGTAATATAGTCGCGCGGCTTGAGCTCCGTCATGTGCTGCGCCTGCTCCAGATCTTGATCCGTGTACCGCCTTGCGCTGAACTCCAGTACGGGCGAGCCTGCCGCAAGCAGTCCCAGCCCGGCGCTGTCCGCCATAGAAACCCAGCGCACATCGGTGCGGTTGCCGTTCTCCTGCGGATATACGTACGGCGTAAACAGGCCGTCCACCGTGCTCCGGTACACGCCAAGGCGGCCGGCTTCCTTGCTGTCCGAGTAGCTCTCCCCGGGACCGCGGCCGTACCAGGCCACCCGCTCACAATCCCCCGGGAGCTGCAGCTGCAGCCCGATTTTCGGCAGCATGGACGGCGGCGTGCCGATCGGCGTTCCTGCCACGTCCATGATGATGAGCCCGTCCGCCGTCACCGTGTACGACGTCTCGCAGCGGAAGCCCCAGTCGTATACCGGCGGCGCAATCCGCGAGGACCAGGCCAGCCGGACCGCGTCCGCGCCAAGCCGCTCCCAGCGGAAATCGTCCACCCGCTCGGTCAGCCGGTCCAAGTGCGCCTTCCGCCAGTCCGCCAGCACGTACATATCGTTGTCGATCGGCGCGCGCCAGAAGTTCAGCCGCGGTCCGCGCCGGATCAGCTCTTTGCCGTTCATCCGAAGCGAAGTGATGCCGGGTTCAAGCCTGCTCGCTTCCAAGTGGAACCGGTCGCTTGCCAGAATCAGCGCATGCCCTCGTTCCTGAACGGATAGGGCCCGGCGCAGACTCGCAGCCTCGGCGGACCGGGCTGCTTGATGCCGCGACGCCGCCTCTGCCGGAGCCACAGCCGGCAGTGCCAGCTGTGTCCAAGCGACTTCATGCCCCTGCTCCGCCCAGCTGCAGTCGGCCGCCAGCGTGAAGCCGACGTTCAGCCACCGCTCCGTCCCGGCTTCCAGACTGCTTTCCGGACGGTCCCACGCAAAGGGGAGCGCGAGCTCTGCCGATTCCCCCGGCCCCACGGCCGGAAGGGTCAGCACGCCGCTGCGCAGGGTACGGCCGCCAGCCGTCACGCTGTAATCCGCCTGAAGATGTTCAAGCGTCATAAAGTCATACTTGTTCGTGATGCGGATGCGGCCTGCTTCCGCCCACTCCACACGAACCGGCTCAATGACTTTCTTGTATTCGATCAATCCAGGCGACGGGGTGCGGTCGGGGAAAACCAGACCGTCGAGACAAAAGTTCCCGTTGTTCGGCACGTCGCCGTAGTCGCCGCCGTAGGCGTAATCGTCACGCCCATCGGCCGTGCGTCTGCGCAGGCCGTGATCGATCCATTCCCAGACGAAGCCTCCCTGCAGGCGGGGAAACTTCTCGAAGGTATCGAAATACGCCCGCAGCCCGCCGGGTCCGTTGCCCATCGCATGGGCGAACTCGCACATAATATGCGGCTTTGGGTGGTCCGTCAGCTTCCCGAAGCCCTCCATCTTCTCCACGGAGGAATACATCGTGCTGACGATGTCGCATACCTCCGCTTCCCGGTCCTCTTCGTAATGCACAAGGCGCGTCGGATCGTTCGCCTTGCACCACTCGGACATGGCGCGGAAGTTGCAGCCGAAGCCCGACTCGTTGCCGAGCGACCAGAAGATGACGGAAGGATGGTTGTGGTCGCGCTCCACCATGCGCCGGACGCGGTCCACATAAGCTTCCTTCCAGGCGGGATCGTCGCTCAGGCGCGAAATGTTCCCGAGCGGCTCAAACCCATGCGTCTCCAGATCCGTCTCCTCCATGACGTACAGCCCGTATTCGTCACAGAGTTCATAGAACCGCGGATCGTTCGGATAATGAGCCGTTCTGACGGCGTTGATATTGTGGCGCTTCATCATCAGGATGTCTTCCCGCATCGTGGACAAAGTCACGGTTCGGCCGGTATCCGGGTGATGGTCGTGCCGGTTGACTCCTTTAAGGAGGATCGCCCTGCCATTGACGAGAAATCTGCCGTCCTTCACTTCCACCTGCCGGAATCCCACCCGCTGCGCGATGATCTCGGTCTGATTCCCGCGCGCGTCCGTTACCGTGATCAGCAGATGGTACAGTGCAGGATGTTCTGCGCTCCACAAAGCCGGATGAGCAACGGGCAGGCGGACATCCAAGGTACTGGAGCCATTTTGCACCGATTCATTAGCAGAGGCAGCTTCCTGCCCCGCAGGGTCCAGCAACCGCAGCGCGACGCCTCCGTCCGGTTCAATCCCTTCCAGGTCGAGCCGAACGTTCAGTACTCCCTGTTCAAACTTCTCGTCCAGCTCGGTAACCACCCGGTAGTCGGCGACGCGAATCGAGGCGGGCTCGGCGATCAGATAAACGTCCCGGAAGATGCCGCTCAGCCACCACATGTCCTGGTCCTCCAGGTAACTTCCGTCCGACCATTGATACACGCGGACGGCCAGACGGTTGACCCCCGGCTGCAAATAAGGTGTAAGGTCAAACTCCGAGGTCAGCCGGCTTCCCTGGCTGTAGCCGACGAACGATCCGTTCAGCCACACATGGAAGGCGCTGTCCACACCGTCGAATTTGACGGTGATCCGCCGCCCCTGCCAATAGGGCGGCAGCTCGAATTCCCGGACGTAGCTGCCTGTTGGATTGTCATTGGGTACCCGGGGCGGATCCACCGGAAACGGGTAGTCCAGGTCCGTATAATGCGGGCTGCCGTACCCTTGCAGCTGCCAGTGCCCCGGCACCCGAATGTCCGCCCAGTCCCAGCCGGCCAGCGCTTCCTCGCGGAAGTTGTCCGGCGCCAGCTCCGGCCTGGGGGCATAGTTGAATTTCCAAATGCCGTTCAGCGATTGAAACCAGGGCGAGCTTCCGCGGTCGCCGCTCAAGGCCCCTTCGGCGTCCGCATAAGGAATGAAATAGGCTCTGCCTTTCATCCGGTTTTTTGCCAGCACGGCAAGATCGTCCCAATCCCGGGGCAGGTTCGTGTTGTGCATGCTTTCCCTTCCTTTCTCTCTCTGGATGCATCTCCTCACTTGAGCAGGAAAGGCGTCAGCCTTTGATGCCCGTGCTCGCTATGCCGCCGACGATATAACGCTGTGCAAAGAAAAAGATGGCAAGCGGCGGAATGGAGATCAGGCAGGTGATCGCCATAATCGACTGCATATCGACGCCGTACATGCCCTTGAACTGCGACAAGCCCAGCGTCAGCGTGTATTTGGTCTGGTCATTCAGAAAAATGAGCGGTCCGAGGTAATCGTTCCAGCAGCTCATCATCTGGAACACCGCCACCAGGATGAGCGACGGCCCCATCAAAGGCACGATCACCCGCATCAGTACGGTGAGTTTGCCCGCCCCGTCGATCGTAGCAGCTTCATCTAATTCCCGCGGTAATGTCATGATGAATTGACGCAGCAAAAAGATAAAGTATGCAGAGCCGAACCAGGACGGAACGATCAGCGGCTTGAGCGTGTTGATCCACCCCAAATAATTGAACTCCATATACTGCGGGATCATCGTCACTTCCCACGGAATCATCATCGTGGCCAGCACGATCAGAAACAGCAGGTTGCGTCCCTTGAATTCGAACCGGGCGAAGCCGTAGGCCACAAGCGTACAGGATACCAGCTGGCCGAGGGTGGAGAGCACGGTGACGATCAGCGTGTTTTTCAAAAACAGGTTAAAGGGCTGAATATTCCAGGCATCCGCAAAGTTGCTGAATCGGAAGACGGACGGAATCCATTTGGGCGGAAACAGGTACAGCTCCTGCGGAGACTTGAGCGCTGTCGTAATGGCCCAGAACAAGGGCGCGATAAAGAGCAGGGACAAGAGGATCAGCGCAAGATAGCTCAGCGTTTTTTTCATCCTACCCTCCCTCCTTTCGCCGGCTTCGGCTTCTTCTGCGGTCCGCGCTTCATTTCGCCTTCGTAGAACACCCACGCTTCCGACGACTTGAACACCAGGAACGTCAGCGTCAGCACGATCAGGAACATGAACCAGGCGTTGGCGGCGGAGTAGCCCATTTTAAAATATTTAAATGCGTTCTCATACATGTACATCGCGTAAAAATACGTCGCCTTCATCGGTCCCCCGCCCGTCAGGAGCAGCGCCAGCGTCAGCTGCTGGAACGCCGCGATAATCGACGTGATCAGGTTGAACAGAATCGTGGGGGTGATCATCGGAACCGTGACGCTGACAAACTGCCGAAGCTTGCCTGCGCCGTCGATGGAGGCCGATTCGTAAAGATCCTTCGGGATGCCTTTCAGCCCCGCCAGAAAAATCAGCATCATCGAGCCCTGTCCCCATAAGCTGGCGACGACCATGGCGACGAGCGACCATTTGGTGTCGTTCAGCCAATCCGGCCCCTGAATCCCGAAGATCGACAGGAAGTAGTTCAGGATGCCGTAATCGCCGCTGTATACCCAGGACCAGATCATGGCCAGCGCCACACCCGAAATAACGGACGGGAGGTAGAACGCCGTGCGGAAAATCGCGCTGCCCCGAACCTTCTGGTTGAGCAGCATCGCAAGCCCGAGGGCGACAATGATGTTCAGCGGCACGAACAGCACGGCGAATTTCAGCGTCACCATCAGCGATTTCCAGAACAGCGGATCGTCGGTGAACATTTCCACGTAGTTGCCAAGCCCGATAAACGTCACTTTGCCGACGATCGGCCAGTCAAAGAACGAAATGACGAGCGAAAACAGCAGCGGTCCCAGCGTGAAAACCAGAAAGCCGAATATCCACGGAAAAATGAAGAGGTAGGGGGCAGCCCCACCCCGTCTGCGTTTCTTCAAGGCCTTGAGGGCGGCTGACTGTTCCCGTGCCGGGTGGAGGTAGGTTTGAGCCATCTCAAAAACCTTCTTTCTTCAGGTATTATTTCATGTAGCGCTCGCTGTCCTTTACGGCCTGGTTCAGCACATCCTGGGCATTGCTGCCGTGCATGACCGATTCCACCGCGGCGGAAAGCTGCCGGTTAACCTCATTCCACTTCGGATTCAACAGGAACGCCGGGGTGTTGTCCGAACGCTCCAGCATCGTGTAGTACGGCTTGTAGAGCGGATCCTGGTCCTTTTTCAGCTCGGTCACGACGCTTTGACGCACCGGAAGGTCGGCAACCCGCATTTTGATTGACGCATCGGATACGTAGAACTTGATGAACTCCCAGGCCAGATCCTTCTGCTTGGAATCCTTCGCGATCGACAGCGCCGATTCAGCCAGTACGCCTTTGACCGGTTTGCCCGGGAAGGCCGGCATTTCAACCGTTCCTACATCGACACCTGCCTGACGGAACGATTCCAGCGGCCAGATGCCGCTTTCCCACATGGCGATTTTGCCTGCCTTGAAAATGTCGTCGCCGCTCTGCTGCCCCTTTCCGCCGGTCAGCACGGCCGAGCCGTTCTTCACCATGTCGCCGAACATCTGGATCGCCTCTGCGGTTTCCTTGCTGTTCATGTAGCCGTCGATCGTCTTGCCGTCAGGAGAAATGAACGAGCTCCCGTTGCTCCATACGAACCCCTGCAGATCGTAAGTGTCATTCTCCGCGCGGACGCCGAAGCCGTACTGCTTCTTGGATTTATCCGTCAGCTTGCCGGCCATCTCCTGGAATTCGGGCCAGGTCCAGCCGTCCTTCGGATACGGCACGCCCGCCTCATCAAACAGCTTCTTGTTGTAGTACACCACCCGCGTCGTAAAGCCCGCCGGAATGCCGTACAGGGTACCGTCGATTTTGCCGTAATTGAACAGGCCCTTGTAGAAGTCGTCAATATTTAAATCCTTGTCTTTGTCCGCATAGCTGTCCAGGGGCTCCAGCGACTGGTGGTACGTCGGAAAATCCCACATGTACATGACGTCGGGCGGATTGGCGGCGCCGAAGCCCGCGGCGAGCTTCTGATCAAAGCCGTCCGCGTATGCCTCCACCTGCACCTTCGTGCCCGGATGGCTTTCTTCGAACTTCTTGGCGATGTCCTGCTCAATTTTGAGCGCATCCCCCGTATCCCAGGTGGCAAAGCGCAGCGTCTTCTCCGATCCGGAGCCGCCGCCCTGGCCGGCCGTTTCGGCCTTGCCCCCGCTGCCGCCGCAGGCCGACAGTGACATCATCAGCGCCGCTGCAAGAACGATAAGTGAAACCTGTTTTTTCATATTGTCAGCTCCCCTCGCGAATGAGGCATCTCATTTTTGAACCGCTTTCATCGTAACGCTTTTGAAAGCGGTTCAAAACGTGCGATCATCGGCAATTTGGCGTCTTTTTGTTTGAACTTTCGGGCGGGGTGTCAAACTGTCCGGTCCGATTCGCCTTTTTGCACGGTCCGGTATTGGCTTGGAGTCTGACCCGTGCAGCGCTTGAACCATTTGCTGAAATACTTGCTGTCGCCAAGCCCCGTCCGCTCGGCGATATCCTGCATCGTCAGGTCCGTATCCCGCAGCAGTCCCTTGGCCAGCCGGAGCTTGCGCTTGTATTGGAACGCGATAAAGCTGTCGCCGACCGTCTTTTTGAACAGAATGGAAAAATGGCTTCGGCTGAGCCCGACCTCTTCCGCCAGCTCGCTCGCCGACCAGTCGGAACCGGGCTGCTCATGAAGCATGCGCACCGCCTTTTGGATCGGCTCGGGCCAGTCCCCGCCGGATACGCCGTACGCCCGTTCCAGCTCGGCCTCCTTATGCAGGGAGCGGAACGCTTCCGCGATGCCGCTGCTGGTGCCCAAGGGGCCCTTGGCGGACCACTTCAACCGTCCATGGCTGCCCTTGGCTTCGATCAGCAGGCTGTTGGCCGCCTCCTGAAGCCCTTCCGGCACGATCCAATAACAGGCGTCGCCGCCATAGGGGATGGCCGCTTCATTTCCCGTGCCATGCTGTTTCATCTTCAGCCATTCGGCCCACGGCATGCCCCAGCCCTCCGTCCGGACAAGGTACACATGCACGTCCTGGCCGCCAAAACGCCACGCCTCCGCGCGAAGCCGCTCCAGCTCGGCGGGAAATCTGCCGCTGCTGCCGCTGAGCCAGCCGAACAGGAGCGCCTCCAGCTTCTCCTCGTCTAACGGTGCCGGGGACGGACGCCGCTGTAGCTCCCGCCGCAGCTTCTCCAGCAGCCCTTCCAGCTCTTCGTCCTCAAACGCGGTTTTCAGAAGGTATCCCGAAGCCCCCAGCTGGATGCCCTGCTGCGCGTATTCAAAATCCCGGTGGCAGCTGAGCAGGATGATTTTCGTCCGTTCCTCGGCCTCCTTGACCCTGCGCAGCAGCTCGATGCCGTCCATCTCCGGCATCACGATATCGGTAATGACGATGTCCGGGCGGTGCTCCTTGAAGGCTTCCCACGCCTTCGCCCCGTTGGGCGCGTCGGCCACGACCTCCATACCGAACCGCTCCCAGGGCACCGTCGATCTCAGGCCTTTGCGAACGATGCTCTCGTCATCGGCAATCAGCACTTTCAGGTTGTTTGCGTTCTTCATCCGGATGCTCCTCCTTTTTGGGCCAGCGAATCAGTATCGATGTTCCCTCTCCTTTGATTGAACGTACCGTAAGTCCGTACCGCGGGCCGAAATGCAGCTTGAATTTCTGGTCCGCGTTTCTTACGCCGAGACCGCCGCGGCCGCGGGTCTCGGGATTCGGAGCGAACAGCCGCGCAAGCTTCTCTTCGCTGATGCCGGCCCCGTTGTCTTTTAGTTCCAGCAGCAGCTCCTCCCCCTGCTCCCGGACACGCAGCTCAATGACCCCGACCCCGTCAGTAAAGCCGTGGAAAAAGATGTTCTCAAACAGCGGCTGCAGCGTCATCCGCGGGATGACAAACCGTTTCAGATCTTCCTCGCAGTCCAGCTTATACTGGAATACGGCTCCATAGCGGATTTCCTGGATTTTCAAAAAATGCCCGATCATCCGCAGCTCCCGCTCCAGCGTAACGAGCTCCTGCGATATATCGAGGTTGCCTTCCAGCACCATCGTCAGGTGATACAGCATTCGGCGGATCTCCTCCGCCCCTTCCAGCCTGGCCTTCCACTGGATCGAGTTCAGCGTATTGAAGAGCAGATGCGGATTGATCTGGTAATGAAACGCCTTCAGCTCCGCCTCCTTCTTGAGGCGCTCGCTTCGCTCCACTTCCTGGACGAGCGACTGCACGCCGCTGACCATCCGGTTGAAGCTGATATCCAGGCTCCCGAGCTCGTCCCGTCCTTCGACCGGAACCCGCGTGTCCAGCTTGCCGAAGCTGACCTTTTGCATCGACTCCTTCAGGGAACGGATGCGCCCCGTAAACCGGGACGTAAACAGATAGGCCAGCCCGAAAGCGAGCAGGCAGGACCAAACCGCCACGATGACCGTGTTCGACCGGATGACTCCCGATGACTGGTAAAACGCCTTGGCAGGCAGCCTTGCCTCGATCTTCCAATGATTGACGGACAGTGTCTTGTCCCAGATGATATCGTTATCTCTCGGCGTAAAGGATTCCGTGCTTTCGTAGACGGTCCGGCCGTCCGGCGCCTGGATCGAAAGATGCGCCTTCGTGTCCTCCTCGAACTGACGGAACATGCGCAGCAGCTCCCGTGCATCCTCCTCAATCAGGATCGTGCTGCCGTCCTGGGCGCCGCCCGGGTTCCGGATCGGCACGGCCAGTCCCAGCACTGCCGGACCGGCTTGCTCCGAGGCGGATATCGCATGGTTCTGCGTATAGAAGCCCAGCCAATAAGGGCCGCTATTCGTGTCGGGCATGCTCTTCCAGGCCGGAATGCCGGAGAGCTTGCCGACGTCGAGGTTATTTTCGCCGTAGTAATAACCGGATGGCGTAATAATATAAATCCCGGCCGTCTGGTCGTTAGCCAGCGACCTCAGGACGGATTCGAAGTCGTTCTTCTCCATGATTTCGCCGTAGGTGACCGGCGGATCGCTCCCGAGGTCCGCATGGGCGGGATCCAGCAAATACGAGTAGATCGTCTGGCTCATCTGCTTCATGCGGACCAGCATGGAGTCCGACTGCTGCTGCAGCTGGGCCACCGCGTTCTCGCCGTAACGGCCGAACTGGGAGTTGACCGTCCTGGCGGACTGGTAGTAAGAAAGCGCCCCGAGCGAGAGCAGCGGGATCAGCGTCACAATCAGAAAGCATACGAGCAGTTTGGTCCGGATGCTGCGGTAAGCTCCTGCCGGAAGCCAGCGCCGCAGCGGTCCGTGCCGGCGGATATTCATGGCGGATCCCCTCCTCTTCACGGTAGTCGTCTATCTGCATTCTAGCATGGACGGACAGGGGACGGAGCCCTTTCGCCGCTCAATTGTTACCGCTTACAAGAAATCCGTGGCCAAGTGCCTTGTTTGCGGAAGTGAAGCACCTTTCGTTAAACGGGAAAAGCACCTCCCCGGAGGACTTTTCCAAAAAGTCCCTTCCGAAGAAGTGCATGATCCCGCTAAAGTTCCCCGTATTCGTGCCCGAGGATCAAAAATACGCTCGACGTCCAGGTAAAAGCCCGGTCCCGCAGCCCTTCCCCCGTCAGCGCGTCGAAGTTCTCCGCCATGCCGCTCTTGTTCAGCATGCGGCAGAACCGCTGCGCCACCTCTCTGGCGAGCTCCGTATCCCCTGCCGCCGCGGCGCCTTCCACGAGCAGCATGGTCGACGGCGCCCAGATCGGCCCGCGCCAGTAGCCGTCGGGCTGGTAATACGGGCTGCGGACGCTTTCGGTCGCCCAGCCGTTGCCGGTGAGGAAACGGCCCTCTTCCCGCAGCCCCTGCAGCAGCGCGGTCCGTATCTCTTCCGGCAGCCGGTTACCGAGCAGGATCGGCACGAACAGCAGCAGGCTGTCGCCTTGCGAGCGCTCATGCGTCCCTGACCGGCATGCCGTGAACCGGCCGTCTTTCCAGAAATGGCTTAGCATCGCGTCCAGCGTATCCCCGGCAAGCCGGCGCCACCGCGCCGCTTCCTCCGCCTTCCCCAACAGCCCGGCAATCTCGGCCAGAAGCTCCGCCTGCAGAATCAGAAAGGCCGACAGATCCGGGCTTTCCACCGGAATGCCGTTATTGAACGCCGTGCTGTTGTCCCATCCGGAATCGTTGCCGTGATTGTACTGGGGAATGCCGTCGCCGTCGCCGTCCCGGTACCGGAACCACCAATCCGTCCATTTGGACAGCGGCCCGTATACTTCCCGAAGCTGCGCTTCGCCGATCCAATCGGTCCGGCGCATCATCCAGCCGAGCGTCCAGCCGTGGATCGGCGGCTTGTTGCAGTTCCACAGCTCGTACTTGTCGTTGATAAAATCGGGAAGCAGCCCGCTCTCATCCTGCCGGTCAAAAAAGATCATGAACTGGTCCCACGCCAGCTTCGGATCGTGGCGCACCAGCGCCATGGCGTTAAAGCAGTGGTCCCAGCTCCATATATTCGTCATCCAGTTCTTCGACATGTACATCGCTGGGCGCGTCAGGCAGCCTTCGGCCGGAACGAGGCACGACCACGTAATGTAAGCCGCCAGCTCCCACCCTTCCTGCCAGTGCGCCGGGACCGTAAGGCTGTGATCCAGCCAGGCCGCAAATTCGGCCTCGGCTTCCTTCACCGCCGCCTCAAAGGGCTCCCAGGCCGGCCGCGCCTTCCACACCGTACGGAACTCTTCAATAGCGAATTCAGCCGTGCCCGCGGCACCGTCGGGCCTGAACTCAGCCACGATGCGCGAGCTCTTGATCTTATCCCATATCACTTCCATCTTCATGCAGCCTGCAAGGCGGGTCAGCATAAACCGGCATTCGTGCGTAAAGCTGTTCACTTCCCAGCTGCCGGGCACCGCCTCGTAGGCATAATCGTAAGCCGCCGGCTGAAAGGTCAGCCGGATGCCGCATCCTCTGGTCCGGAAGCGCGCGGTGCGGCTGTCCGATATGCACAGCTCTGCATAACTACCGCTGTCGAGGGCAGCCAGCTTCACGCTCGCGGGATTGGCTTCGGCCGTGAACGGCAAAAGCTCACCGGCGTCATCCAGCAGCTCGATCCGGAACGCCTCCCCGAACTTGTCGTCCCCGCCCCGGACGGTGCGCAGGTACAGGCCGGCCGGTCTATTTTTACCCTCAGGCAGCAGCGATACCGCCAAAAACGTCTCTCTGCGGCTGAAGGGTACTACGTTCAGGTCAAAGTTCATGGCTGTTCTCCTTTTATCCAGGAATATAACGCTTTCATTGTAAACTGCGGCGCCTGGAAGGGAAACGGCCAGGTGTTTCCATGTACCTGCACATTTGTTGGGGACGGCTTTATTTTCCGGGCAATCGTGTCTTTTTGTCAGGTGGGAGGGGGTGCGATTGTTAGATTCGGCAATTTGCCTTCCTCATACGCCCCATTCCTTGCGGGCATCGGCGACCGGCTTGGGCGTCGTTTTGCCCCATGCGTAATGCCCCTTCGGCTTGCGGCCCACCCATCTCTCATCGACCGGCTCCGATGCGAGCTGATAGCGGGTATCTGAGCTGATCCGGTAGCGGTCCGTCGTGTTGTTAAGCGAAGTATGCATCATGTACATGCCAAAAATAATGGCATCGCCCGCTTCGAAAGACGTTGTGGCCCATCGTCCCCCAAACGTATCGACGATCTCCACCGGGTCTTCGGAAAACCAGCCTGTCGCGACATTATCCCGGTCCACATCCATTTCGCCGTACGTTTGCCTAATTTTGCTAAAATGCTGGGAGCCCAGGCACATAGCCAACGTTCCGAGCTCAAGCGGCGTGTCTCCGAAAGGGGTCCACATCGTATATACGTTTTTGGTGCCCCTTCCCATATACACGACGTCGTAATGCGCGCCGGTATTCCCGCCATGGGCCACGGCCCGCGGCCATTTATAGTCGTATGTCATCGATTTGCCGCCAAGCAGACGGTCAAAAAAATCCAAGACCGAAGGATGGTTCACCACATCCAAAAATCGGGGGAAGTCCGCCTGCAGCTCTTCCGCGCCGCCGCCCCACATCATGCTGCGGTTGTCTCGGGAAATGCGCCCTTCGTCCAGCGGAGTCCCCGGCTCCAACCTGCCCATGGCCTGGAGTCTGCGTAAAAAATCCTCCCTTGCGGACAGCACCCGCCCGCGGTCATGAAATCCGCGGATCAGCAGGTATCCCTCCTCCGCCAGACGCAATCTCAGCGCTTCCGTGTCCTCCAATATATCGTTGCTGCTGCGCAGCTCGGTCAAATACCGGCTTCCCATCACAAGCTCCCTCGTTCCGATCGTCACGTTCATGCCGCTCTCTCCTTTCAAGGTATCACCGCGTTCCTGCCGGAAGCGGGAGATTCCCCCTCATCATAGCCCCTGCTTCAGGAGAAAGTCGTTAATCGAAACCCGCCACAATTTACGCAAAACCGGACCGGATGCCTCAATGATGGTCGCGGCGCTGCCTCGTTCTCCACTCTGACGGAGGACAGCCTTCGGTCTTTTTGAACCACAGCGAAAACGAGTGCAGCTGAGCAAACCCGATCTGATCGGCTATCGCCTGCATATCCTTGTCCGTCGAGCTGAGCAGCCACTTGGCTTCTTCCAGGCGGCACATCTGCTGATACTGCTTGGGCGTCATGCCGTAGGTTTTGAAGAACCGTTTGCGGAAGCCTTCCTCCGACAGGCCGGCCATCTCCGCGAGGCTGCCGATGACGATAGGTTCTTGAAGATGCCGGCGGATATAATCGCCTGTATGCGATACCGTGAACGACTGCTGGTCCGGGTGGGAATGCTCGTTTAAAAACAGCAGCAGAATTTCGATCCAGGCCAAATCATTTCGGACCGGCTCTTTCAGCGTAGACGAACGGCTCCTCAGCCATTCCCGGAACAGCCGCTCATAGCGGTCCTGGTCGAGACGGGATAAGGCAATGAGGCGCGGTTTGCCAAGGACAATCAGCCGTTCGAACAGCTCACGTACATGTGTCGGCAGTCCGTCAACGAGCACAACCCCGAACCGGATCGGGGTCATTGCATGGAAAGAATGCGCAGCCAGGGACGGGATCAACGCGACATGCCCTGCTTCGACCCGCCTTTCCTCCTGTTCATGAACAAAGCGCCCGCTTCCTTCCAACACGACGGTGATTTCCAAATCGGGATGGCTCCACTGCCGCTCGTCCTCCCAGTCCTTGTCGTGGGTTCCGATAAAACATCTAATTTCAGGCAAAATCGCTTCATCCTCCTTGTCCGCCAGCTTGGGCCAAGCCAAGCGCTTGATGATGTTATGTTCACTATACATCAATCGCGGAGAGGAGCTACAGTCCCAAGCCTCATTGCTTGTCCATACTTTTTCATTCTCGGATTTCAGCCTATGGTATAATCAGGAAAACTTATGTTTTAATGGTATATTGACAATAAGGGAGGAACTGGATTATGGGATGGTCGGAACTGCGGGCGGTGCCCAATGATTACGATGAGGAAATCCATGCGGTCGATACACAGCTGATTGAGCTGCTCAACCACCGGAAAGCCCTCGCGAAAGGACGCCGGTGTTTTCCGCCTAAGGAAGTGATGAAGGAGTTTGAAGAGAAATTCGGCTTGAAGCCTCCCTATTTAAACTGGCTGTTTCATTCGATTAACGGAGGGTTTCACCGCCCACGCTCCGACGGTCCCGGCGAGCTGCAGGGCATCCTGCAGATTATGAAAACGACCGTGCAGGAAGGGTACCAATACAGGATCACCCATGCGATGAGCATGGCAGTATTGTACATATCGAGATTAAACAGCTGGAGGATGCGGATGATTTCACGGATTTCCGCCCTCTTCTTCAGCTCGATGTTACTAGCCAAGATAAGGAATACAGTGTAGGGCGCAACGGTTCCCGCGGTGGTGGTGGAATCAGCTCCATGTCCTTTCTCGTCGAACCGCGCCTGCCGGAGCAGCTGGACACCGTTCACTTTGCGCTGATCCCGTTTGAGGAGCCTATGGATTTTAGCCGCAAGGAGATCTTTCTGGATCAGGAGGTTCGTTTCGAGTAAGCCGCTGTGGATGAGCAACAAAGGAAAGGGTCAGGCTCTAGAAAGAACCGAAACAAAGAAGCAGGCAAAATGCCTGCTTCTTCGTCATGATCTGAACCTATGGCCGGTAATACGGCGTCTGCCTCCGATGGCCGTTCCTACTCACTGCATTCCACCAGCCTTCTCCGATCCTGATCCCAACGCCACACAGGCTGGTCACCGCGCAAATGAACGCCTCCGTACCACCGGTCTATACCGCACCGTTCCAGGTAATCCTCACCGCGTAAAACCCGGGTCCCCCATTCCGTGATCTGGACCTTGCTGTCCCGAAAAGACGGAGAAGGTCCCGCATAGCCGGGAAAAGCTTCCGCCCCCTCCAGCGTCAGCAGCGGACTTGGGCCCTGACACAGGCTGCGCAGAACATCCCAGTACTGCAGGTCGCCCATGCCCAACCCGTGCAGCCGGTCGCCGATCTGCCTGAACAGGTCCAGTGGCGAGTGAATCCCTTCGCTTACCTTTTCCAAAGTCATCTGCTCCACGATCCCCAGTCCGTTATAAACGGAAGGATAACGGGACAGATGCAGCTCAAATGCCTCCCGCACGAACGGAAGCGCCGAGGTATCCTCCTCCAATAGCTGCTGGAGCTTCATCGGATCAGGTGAGGTGTATGCCTCCCAAACCCTGCTGCCCAGCTTCAGCTCTTCCGCTCCGATATGATGCCACGTTCCGGACAATGTCTTCAGCTGGCTGGCCGTTAACTGACCGAGTCCACGGAACAGGCCGACTCCCGGATAATCTCCGATACAGAGCAGATTCAGCTTCGTCCCGCCAAGGGACTGCCGTCCAAACCAGTGCAGCAGATAAGACAGCATCGTTTGGTCAAACAGGTCATGCTCGAACCACAGCACGATTTCGTCATACTGCCGGAATCCGGCCAGTTTTTGCTCCTGCTCTTCGCAGTTCCGGATATATTCATCAGCCGGGATGCCCATGTCTTTCTCAAGGTATCCCGCGCGGACCGCACGGCTCTCCGATTCCGCCGGCTCCAGAAACACCGGGCCTTCCGAATATACCTCGCGCCATACGAGGATATCCCCCTGAACGACTCCCTGCTTGAGCGTCTCGGCGACCGTATCGCCGTTAACAATATGCAGCACGCGTTTTCCTCCTTCGTGTAAATGCTTGAATACATGCGCGAAATCAGCGACCGGCAGCGAGCCCTTCAGCTTGCGGCGTGCGTCGAACAGCCGCTTTTTCAGCGTCGTCACCGGCGTTCCCGCAAACTCCGAAATTTCCTGCAGACTATAGCCGTGAAAATAAAACAGCTGGACCGCCTCCCGCATGCCGGGCGATAAGGCCTGGACCGAATCGTGAAGCATCCGGTACAGCTCCTGCCGCGCCACGACCTCTCCGATATCCGGCTGGTCGGGTGCAGTCACTTCCCCTTCCTCCAGCGCGGAAGTCTGCGGCTTTCTGCGAATCAAGCGATAACACTGGCGATGCACAATCGTCCGCAGCCACCCCGGAAAGGCGTCTGCCTGCTGCAGCCGGCTAAGGTGGACGAATGCTTCCGCAAACGCCTCCTGCACCGCTTCCTCCGCCAAATCGTGATCCTGCAGCTTTCCGTATGCGGCCGTATGCGCCATCGCATAATACTGCCGGAAGAGACGGTTTAGCGCATCCCCGTCTCCCTGCCGGGCTTGTTCAATGATCTGCCGCACACCCACTCTCCTCCCTTTGATCATGGTTTCAACCCTATAGTGCAATATCAGATCCGTAAGGTTACATGAGCCTCGGAATATTTTTTAAATATGCTGAGCCTTTTCAGACAAATCGCCTTAACGCGGCGTGACTGCTGCTCTCGTATTTACATTATATCGATTAGATCGGCTGACCTCAGGTGGAAGTAAGCTCCCGTGCTCCATTCCCGTCACCGAACGCCCAGGCCCGGAATAGGCTGGTGTATACCATTCAACGATTGGAGCGAACCGCATGCCTCAATACGTACCGCCGGTCACCATCCATACCGTCACCTTTACGGCCCCCGGCACGGTGATCCACTATCCGCAGGTAACCGGGCTCGCCGACAAAACGGCCGAAAACAAAATCAACCACACGATCATCCGTACGATCCAGGACATGCAGCGCGCCCAGCAGGCGGTCCAGACGGGAAGTCAGCCGGAAACGACCGGAAATTTCGAGATCAAAACGAACGAGCGCGGCATTCTCAGCCTCGTGCTGAGCAATTACACCTATTCCACACCGATGGCGCATGGATACACGATCGCCAAGGGATTGACCTTTTCCAAGCAAACGGGGAACACCTATACCTTGTCCAGCCTGTTCAAACCGGGCTCCCCTTACCAAGCGGTCCTGACCGCCGCCGTCAAGAAGCAGGTGCAGGAGCGGAATCTTCCGGTACTGGATGCGGGGAGCATCACGGTCGCGCCTAACCAGGAATTCTACCTCGCCGACAAGGCGTTGGTGCTCTTTTACCCATTGTACGCGATCACACCCTATTATGTCGGTATTCCGATGTTCCCGATTTCGGTCTATGATCTGCAGGACATCGCCGCCGAAGACGGCCCGCTTACAACACTTGCCGCAGACGTCGTGTAAAGCGGCGCCCCAGGTGACAGGAGCTGAGCGGCCGGCCGTGATCCATTTTCGCAGCCTAAAGTCACCCCTATCTATAGACTGGATAACTCCAAAAAAAGCAAAGAGCTGCATCCATATCGTCTGAGAGACGAAGGAGCAGCTCTTATACACGTAAGCCTGCGAACATGGTCACTGTGGTACACGTGGTACACGTGGCACACAGCATACCTCTTACTTGACACCGTTGTACACAAACGCTTTGATGATATGCTTTTGCGCCAGGAAAAAGGCGGCCAGAATCGGCGCGACCAAAATGACGTTGCCGGCCATCAGGATGTTCCAGGTGCCGCCGCCCTCAACCTCGCGGATTTTGGCGATTCCTATCGGCAGCGTCCGCGCGGTTTCGTTCGTCGTCATGACGAGCGGCCAGAAATAATCGTTCCAGTGCGCGATGAAGCTGAACAGGGCAAACGTCACAAGCACCGGCTTCACCATAGGCACCATGATGCGGACGATGATTTTCCATTCCTTGGCCTGATCCAGGCGGGAAGCTTCCACCAGCTCCTCCGGGATCTGCCGGAACGCCTGCCGGAGCAGGAAGATGCCGAACGCGCTGGACGCGAACGGGAGGATCAGCCCGAGATGGGTGTTCAGCAGCTTGAAGGCGCTCAGCTCCAAATATACCGGCAGAAAGATGAGCTGGGTCGGGATCATGAGCGTCACCATGACCAGGCTGAACAAAAAGCCGGAGCCGACAAACCGGTATCTGGCAAATGCGTACGCAGCCGGAATGATCGTCAGCATCTGCAGCAGCAAAATGCTCACCGAAATGACGGCGCTGTTCGTGATGTAATGCAGGAACGGCCCGGTTTGCCACGCGGAGGCGTAATTGCTCCATACCGGATTCCGGGGAATCCATTCCGGCGGGAAGATCATCGTCTCCGGCAGTGTTTTGAGGGATGTCGAGAGCATCCAGACAAACGGCATGGCAAAGATGAGGACCAGCAGCAGCAGCGCCGCCACATTCAGCGCCTTCAGCAGCAGGACGGCCGCGGAGCGCAGAAGGGCAGGTCTGCCCGGTGTTTCCAGCATGCGTCCTCCGGGAACGGCGACGGTATGCCCGTCAAAGGCACGGTTTGCGGGTTCCACTCGGTTTTCCCCCTTTTTTAAGATCATAGAAGCAGAAGTTGTTACCGGTTAACGGTAATGAACGCGGCTGGACAGCAGCCTGAAATAGACGATGGTCAGGATGCCGACGATGAACAGCAGGATCACGCCGGCCGCCGAGGCATACCCGATTTTGAAGAAGCGGAAGCCGGCCTCGTAGATGTAATACACCAGCGTATTGGTCGAGTTGACCGGACCGCCCTGCGTCATGATTGCGATCGTCTCGAACACCTGGAACGACCCGATCAAATTGATGATGACGAGGAAAAAGATCGTCGGCGACAGCATCGGCAGAATCAGCCGCGTGAACGTCGTCCACGGCCTGGAGCGGTCCAGGGAAGCCGCTTCGTATATATCCTGCGGGATGCTCTGCAGCCCCGCGATAAACACGAGCGTGTTATAGCCGAGCCCTTTCCACACGGCCACGATCACCAGGGAGATCAGCGAGGTGCTCGGATGGGACAGCCATTCCAGCTTGCCGAAGCCGAACAGGCCGATCACCCAGTTCAAGAGCCCGTATTCGGGGTCCATCAGCCAGCTCCACAAGAGCGAAATCGATACGAGCGAGATGATATGGGGGCTGAAGATCGCCCCCTGCACCAGGCCGTAGAAGAAGCCGCTGCGGTTCAGCCAGATCGCCATGAACAGGGAGAGTCCGGTCGTCAGCGTAACCGTCAGCACCGTATAAAGGGTCGTGTTCGACAGCACCTGGCGAAAATCGGGCTCCGACAGCAGATCGACGAAGTTCTGGATGCCGACGAACGTTTTTGTCGGGCTGACGAAGTTCCAGTCGAACAGGCTTAAGTACATCATGTAAAAAATCGGGTAGATAAAAAACATGGCAAAGACGACAATTGCCGGCGCGACCATGCTGTACGGGCGCAGCCGTTCCCAGACGGTCATGCTACACCCCTCCCGCTATCAGCTGCCGCGAGGAGGTCTTCTCATTCGCCGCTCCCGCTGTCTGCACCCGGCTGCCGTTGAGGCTGAAATAATAGAGATGCCCGTTCGGTACGGCGATGCTTACGCGCTCCGCCGTCACCAGCGGCTTCAGAAATGTTTTGACAAAGAACACGCCCGCCTTGGAACGGATCTGATAGATATGCTCCGCCCCCAGGCTCTCCCGCGTCAAGATGTCTCCTTCGAGCACAAGCCCTTCCACCGGGGCGTCCGGATTGATCTGTGCATGCTCCGGTCGGAAACCAACATGGTAGGCTCCGGACTCGGGCTGGACGCGCAGCCCCTTGATGTCGCCGACCTTCATGATGTTCATCGCCGGCGTGCCGATAAACTGGGCGGTGAACAGGTTGGCAGGCTGCTCGTACAGCTTCATCGGCGAGTCCGCCTGCTGGACCGCCCCTTCGTTCATGACGACGATCTCGTCGCCCATGGACATGGCTTCGACCTGATCATGCGTCACGTAGACGAAGGTCGTGCCAAGGCGTTCGTGCAGCTGGATCAGCTCCGTCCGCATCTGGTTCCGCAGCTTCGCGTCCAGGTTGGACAGCGGTTCGTCAAGGATAAACACCTTCGGCTGCTTCACCATCGCCCGGGCGAGCGCCACGCGCTGGCGCTGGCCGCCGGAGAGATTCTGCGGCTTCTTGTCGAGGTATGGCCCAAGTCCGACGATTTCCGAAATGTCGGAGACCAGGCGCTCCCGCTCCTTGCGGGAGACGCCGCGGTTCTTGAGACCGAACTCGATATTGCCCCGGACCGTCATGGTCGGGTACAGCGCGTAATTCTGGAACACCATCGCCACGTCCCGCAGGCCGGGCGGCGTGTCGTTCACGCGCTGGCCGTCGATGAGAATATCTCCTGCGGTCTGTCTTTCCAGACCGGCCACCATGCGCAGCGTCGTCGATTTGCCGCAGCCGGACGGCCCGACCAGGACGGTAAACGAACCGTCCCGGATCGTCAGGTTAAGGTCCTGAATTACGGTTTCTTCCTTGTATTTCTTGCAAATGCCGATCAGCTCGATTTGGGCCATGCCGAATGCCTCCTTGTTTGGCGGGTCTGTTTCATTGCCTGACAGGCGCTAAGCTTACTTGCCAAGCAGCTTATCCGACTTGGCCGCGGCTTCGTCCAGCGCCTGCTGCGGCGTCGTCTTCGGATCGATAATCGCCTTCTGGATCGCATCGCGGACGATCTTGGCGACTTCCGGATATCCGTTCTCCATCGGGCGCGGTCTCGCGTATTTCAGCTGGTCGACAGCGACTTTATACTGCGGATACTGGGTAAAATGCTCCTTGAGCTCTTCGCTTTCCACCGCCGACGTGCGGGTCGGCAGGTATCCGACATGCTTATGCTGGTAAATCGTGTTTTCCTGGGAGGTCATCCATTTCATGAATTCCCAGGCCGCCGCCTTCTCCTCGGCGCTGCTCTTCGACGTCATGACGAGCTGGCATCCGCCTGTCGGCACGCCGTAATCCTTGTTGGCCGGCATGAAGGCCGTCTCCAGCTCAAAGCCGTTGCCTTTGGCGATTTCCAGGCTTTGCGACACGCCGGCCGTCGAGGCGAACTTAAACGCGGAAATTTGGTTCGCCCAATCCTTGTCCGCCGTATCCCCGGCTTCGTCGCCGACCGGCATTTTGATCAGGCCTTCGTTCACCAGCCGCTTCCAGAAGTCCACCGGCGCCACGCCGGCCGCGTTGTTGAAGGTTGCCTTTTTGCCGTCCTCGCTCAGCATCGTGCCGCCGCTTTGGGCCACCAGCGCCTCATAGAACCAAATATCGACCGGCACGGTCATGCCGAGCTTGCCTTTCTCTTTGAGCACTTTGGAGTACTGCTCAAACTCATCCCACGTTTTAGGCCCGGACGGATCCAGCCCGGCATCCTTCAGCATCGTCACGTTCTTGTACATAATCGGAGTACTGCGCATGAAAGGCAGCCCGTACAGCTTGTCGTCCACGTAGGCGTTCCCCATCAGTCCGGGGATAAAATCGTCCAGCTTCAGCTGATCCTTGTCCTTCTCGGCGTATGAGGTCAGGTCTTCGAGCATGCCGGAATGGGCGAACACGCCCGTGGAGGCAATTTCCAGATCCGTGACCGCCGGGGCGTCCCCAGCCGCAAAAGCCGCCTGGACCTTCGCATGAAGATCATCGTAATTCCCCTGATGCTCGGCGACCACCTCGATCTTGTCTTGGGACTCATTGAACGTTTGGACCATATGCTGCTTGGCTTCCTCGATCTTGTCGCCGAAGGCGTACCAGTACTTGATGACGATTTTTTTATCCGGCTTGGCCGCTGCTGCCTCCGCTGTCTCGCTGCCGGCCGCCTTCTCGGCTCCGCCGCCGCATCCGGCCAGCATGCCCGTCATTACCGCGGACAGTGTAAGCAGTGCGATCTTTTTCTTGAACATCGATTGATTCCTCCACCCTTGAATTTGGTTTATGTCTGCTGTACAACGACGGCTGCAGCCAAAAAAATAAAGAAACCCGAATACCGCCGAGCAGGAACGCTGGCTTAGCGCTCTCTCGACAGATCAGGTTTCTCCATAACTCCAACCGTTCTATTTACTTGTCGATTTCATCATAAGGGACAACTATTAACGCGGTTTATGCGGAATATTAACGGGACATCAAATGATCTTTCTTCTCCACAGCTCGGGACGGGAAGCGGAAATGGCGGTCGCTCCCTGGTCCAGGCACTCCTGTGCGTGGCTGTGCTCATACAGCAGGCCGCCGGTGATGATCGGGAGTTCCGTAAAACTCTTCACCCTGCGGATCATGTCCGGAATGCGGGCAGGCATCAGCTCGATGATGTCCGGCTCGGCCTGGGACAGGCTCTTCGCGATGTTCTCCAGCCCTTCGCTGTCGACGAGAAAGAAACGCTGCACCGTGAGCAGCCCCATTTTTTTGGCGGTTTTGATGACGCTGGTTTTGGTCGAAATGATGCCGACCGGGCGGATGCTCTTGGCCAAATAATCCAGGCCGTAATGGTCCGTGCTGAGCCCGCCGATTTTTTCCAAATGCATGAACACCGGCAGACCGTGCTCCCGGAATACGTTCACATAGCCTTTGGCGACACCGATATGGCCCATCAAGAGAAAGACGCCGCTCAGCTCATCCCGGTGCTTCAAGGCGATTTCAATATGGCGGGGGTCTTTGATGGAGGCAATCCGTTTATGCTTGGCGAGACCTTTGAAAAAATGCTCCCGGGTCATAACGTCATTCATGCGTGTACAGCCTCCCTTTCACGAAGGTCGTGATTACTCTATATTCAGATTTGCGGCGCAATCGGCAGCGGAACGAGGAGAGCCCGGTCGTCCTCCATCCCTCTGGCATCCGGATTCGGGCTGAAATGCTTCATATGCTGGTGAAGGAGCGCCATGTGATCCGGCAGCGTCGGGTCCATCACTTCGACCGGTGTGATGCGGATCGCGTCCTCCGCGATATCGACGATCCGGAAGCCCGGCTGATCCAGGCAGGCAGACAGCTGCACGAACGACCAGTCCTGCCGGTGCGCGATCGAGTCCATATGCGTATGGCCGTTGAAATAGATGCCAATGCCCTGCTTTTGGTTCAAAATGCTCCACATGTCGATAATGGGATGAATCGAACCCTTATCCTTCTCCGAACCCGCCGTCGTATTGTACACGGGGTGATGGCCGAAGACGAGGAGCGGCTTGTCGCCTGACAGTCCTACCTGCTCCTCAAGCCAGCCCAACTGTTCGGGATCGAGCCAGCCGCCCCAGTCCTTAAAATCCATTTCCTTGGCCGTGTCGAGAAACACGAGCATCGCTTGATCCGTGTCGATGGCATGGTACCTCTCCTGGCCCGTCATCTCCAGCACCTCGGCTCTGCGCTGCGCATACAAGTCATGATTGCCCAGCACGTGTATGAACGTCTTGTCCTGGCGGCGAAGCAGGTCGTACACTTCGCGAAGCTCGGAGGCCGTGCCGAAGTTGGTGAGATCCCCCAGCGAAATATACAGGTCCGCTTCCTGCTCCAAAAACTGCTCCAGCACCGTTTGATAGAATGCACGCCGTGCTTCCTTCAGACCCGGTACCGACTCGTCGATTTCGTGGTAATGCAAATCACCCAACAGCGCCAATCTCATTATTTCTCTCCTCCCGGCTTGTTCGAATTGGATTTTTCCTCCTTCATCTTATCGATGGATTGTTTCCGATCCGTTAATTGGGAAGGCTGATTATGTAAAATTACGATTAATCGATTCGTGTCGTCCCCGTGTTGTTGGGGTTAGCCTCGTCCTGAGTCACCTGCTGGATGATGTTTCCGCTCTGGTCGTAGCCCGTAATTTCGAACTTCGTACCCTGTGACGCATCCAAAAACACGTAAAACAATTTGAAGTTTTGCTCGATGGGAATGATCTGCGCCTGCTTCTCATAGCCGGTAGGGTCCTTGACCACGATGCGGCTGATGTCGGGATGCAGAGCGATGCCATAATACATGGGAAAGGGAGAGCTGCCGAATTCCGTACCCTCCGTCCCGGGTAAGTACACGGCATAGAAGCCCTCCTTCCGAGCTTCGGCGTCGGAAAGTCCGGGGTGATAGTTGGAGGCTCCGAAGCTTCCCCCATAGCCCCACTTCCAGCCTTTTTCGAATTTCCTTACATATTCTGCAGCGATGGTGTACCCACCACTGGGTGTCTTCCGTAGGAAAAATGCCACCTCCCCGTCAGCAACCGGACGCTCATCGATCATATAGGACACGTACTCCTCGCCCCGGATCTTCTCAATCGCCTCCACAACCGTCGGGCTCCCTTCCGCTTTCCTGTCTTGAAGGCCGAACAACTTTCCCTCGAAAGCGTAAATAACGACCAGGATGACCGCAGCCAGCACCAGCAGCATAATCAGCCTGTTAGCCCATTGTCTGACCATGAATTCCCTCCTTTCAAGCGTCCGTCTGCGTACACAGCGGCGCCCAGCATCCCTGCCCTGTCCCCAAGCTCGGCCTGTACGATGCGGCAGACCCCGGCGGACAGCTGCAGCGCATGGCGGGCTACCGTCTCGCGCACCGGGCGCAAGAGCCGCTCCCCGGCCGCGGCCATGCCGCCGCCTACAATGATCAGCTCGGGATTCAGCAGATTGATCGCGTTCGCTAGTCCATACCCGAGAAGCTCTCCCGTCTCGTGCATGACTTCAATAGCGAGCGCGTCCTGCAGGTCATAGGCGTCCGAAATGAGCTGTGCCGTCATTTGCGAGGAGTCGTTGCCCGTCCATTCCTGAATGACGCTCTTCCGTCCTTCCACTAACTTTTCCGCAAACGTTCGGACCATACCCACCGCGGACACGTAGCGGCCGAGGCAGCCCGAGCTGCCGCAGCGGCACGGCCGCCCTTCCCTGTACATGTTCATGTGGCCGATCTCGCCTGCGCTCGAAGACGTGCCGTAGACAACCTTCCCCTCATAAATCATTCCCGAACCCAGTCCGGTTCCCAAAGTAATGAGCATCAGGTTCCTGCAGCCCCTGCCGGCGCCAAACCGCCACTCCCCGTACATGTTGACGCGCACATCATTATCGATGAAAACCGGAAAAGCGAACTCCTCCCGCATCCGGTTTACGACGTGGATATTTTCCCATTCCGGAAAGTTGGGAGACAAAATCGACAGCCCTTCGCGCGGATCCAGGAGCCCCGGAATGCCCATCCCCATGCAGCTCACGTCCATCGGCCCGATCCCCGCTTCCTTCTTCAGTTCATGAACAATCCGCTTCATCCGGTTCAGCACATGCTCCGGTCCCTTGTCCGCTTCGGTGGCGTCCATTCTTTCCGCGGCAATCCTCCAACCGGCATCCGCGTCAAATACCGCCGATTTGATCCGGGTTCCGCCGAGGTCCATGCCAATGACAAATTTGCTCATGCCTTCCTTTTCCTCCTCCGGAAATCCTTGGTCGCTGACATAAACCTATCATAAACGACTTCGCTCCGGATATGAATGGATCTATAGCATTCTTTTCCAGATTTCTCCTCAGCAGGCTGCCCGGTAATGGCATCAATCGCCGCGGTTCTGAATCTATCAGCACCTTCCGGACCGCCATATTCATAGGCATTAAATCGTAATCTTTACGTATAGATAAAATGGGAGAAAAATTCACGCTTGGTACAGGCCGTATCGCTGGGCCTGCTCTATATTCGACAACGAGGATAAAGGAGATGAATCGCGTATGAAAACGCCAGTCATCATATTAAGCGGATTTTTGGGAAGCGGCAAAACGACGCTGCTACTGTCCTTGCTCAAGGAGTGCTCGGCCCGGGGGCTGACCCCCGGCATCCTGATGAACGAGCTGGGCAAACGGGATGTAGACGGAACGATTCTCGAGGAGCAAGCAGGGGTTCAGGTGCAGAAGCTGTTGGACGGGTGTGTCTGCTGCAGCCGGAAAAGCGAGCTGCCGCAGGGTCTATCCACCCTGCTGGAACGTTCGCCGGACGTAATCGTCATCGAGCTCACCGGCGTGGCCGATCCGGAAGAAATCCGCCGCACCCTTCAGGAGCCGGGGCTTGCCGGCCGGTTACGGCACCATTATACGGTGACGATGCTCGACGCGGAGAACGTGCTGGAGTTCAACAGCCGCTTCTCCGCCGACAAAGAGCTCGTCCGCACGCTGCGCAAGCAGATCGAAAGCGCCGATCTGGTCGCGGTCAACAAGCAGGACCTGGCCGCCCCGGGCACGATCGGCAAGATCGAAAGCATGATCCGTAAGCATAATCCCGAGGCGGCGATCGTATACACAGAATATAGCCGGATTGACCTGTCCAGCCTGCTGGACGGGGTTAACCGCCGCCAAGGGTCCAAGGCCGCTGCTGTCCGGGCTGGTGCACAGACCCCGGCGCAGGAGGCGCTGAGCAGCCAGGCGCAGCACAGGTTCGGTGGAGCTGTTGACCCAGCCGCTTCGCATGCTCGCCACCTTGCCCATAACGGTCACGGTGGGGGATCTACGGCCACGGCCCACACTCATGAAGGGCATGGCGGCCACGGCGGGCATGAACATCATGACGAGGCGGCCTCTTTTTCCAAAGTCAGCACCGTCACGCTGACCTTTCCCCCGGCGGAGCAAAGCCAGGCTTCCCTGTCCAGGGAGCGGCTGGAGGCGTTCTTCCGTGAGTGCGGAGACGCGCTTCTTCGTGCCAAGGGGCATGTGGCGCTCGCCCGCCATGAACCGGTCCAGCTCGTCCAGTATGCCGGGACACGCACATTCTGGGAAACCTCCCGTTACCCCGGCGCACCCTATCTCGTCATGATCGGCCTGAATTTGAACGAGGCAAGGCTGAAGGAACGCTGGTCCGAACTGTTTCGTTAAGCTTCATCATTTCTGTGGAAGGAGCTGTTCCCGCCATGACCACCCTCTCCCCTTTTAAAATCATCCCGCTGCTTCTTCCCGCCGCCTTTCTGATCATCCTGCTCGTCCTGTGGCTGCCGGAGCGCATCGAGCTGCTGGATAACGTCTATATGGACACGTTCAAAACCAGCTTTGTCGGCATTCTGCTGGAGGCGCTGCCGTTCGTGCTGGCCGGGGCGCTGCTCTCATCGCTGCTGCAGGTGTTTGTGCCGGACGAGGTTCTGTCGCGCTGGATTCCGAAGAAGCCGGTTCCGGCCATCCTGTTCGCCTGTCTCCTCGGCGTAATCTTCCCGGTGTGCGAGTGCGGCATGATCCCGCTCGTCCGCCGGCTCATTCATAAGGGCATGCCCGTTTATGTCGCGATTGTGTTCATTTTATCCGGACCGATCATCAATCCGGTTGTCTACGGAGCCACCTTCATGGCGTTCCGCAGCCACCCGGATCTCGCATACGCCCGGATGGGACTGGCCTTCGCCGTCGCTTTCCTGATCGGGCTCATCGTCTACGTTACGGTAAAAAAATCGCCGGTGAGATGGTCGATGGAGCGGGAAACCGGCGGGAATGCTCATCTCCATGCCGCACGCGGCGGCCGGCTGGCGTCGGTATTCGTCCATACGTCGGACGAGTTTTTCGACATGGGCAAATATTTGATCATCGGCTGCCTGCTGACGGCGGGCATTCAGACGTTTATGGTCCGGGAAAGCCTCTCCGCCATCGGCGGCCATCCGCTGGGCTCGTATCTGTTCATGATGGGGCTCGCCTTTGCGCTCTCCCTGTGCTCCACGTCGGACGCTTTTGTCGCATCCACCTTCCTGCACACCTTTCCCGCCGGCTCGCTGATCGCGTTCATGGTGCTGGGCCCGATGCTGGATTTCAAAAACGCCATGATGCTGATGGCGCTGTTCAAAACCAAGTTCGCCCTCTATCTGTTCTTCCTGATCGCCGCCTGCGTCTTTGTCGGTTCGGTTCTGATTTCGGTCTGGCTGTAAACTTTTTGGCGGATGTAACATTCGATCTGGCTGTGAACGCCCATGCCAGGAACACGCCCGCGCAAGATGCGAGAACCCAACACATAATCCGACTGGAGGTAGAGCCAAGTGAACGACTCCCGCAGCATCCGGCTGCATTACCTGTTCCGGGCGGCCGTGCTGGCGGCTTTCGCCCTCTATATTCTGCACCTGATGCAGCAGGACGCGCTGCATTATTACGTCGCGCCCGCCTTGGCGAGATGGATCCGGCTGTGCCCGGTTCCGCTGGGCCTGATGGCGCTCAGCCTGGTGATCCAGGCGCTGCTCGGACGCAGCCAGGTGCTGTGCAACTGCGATCACCGCCTGCCTGCCGGCTTCTTGAAAAGTACCGGCCTGTACGGCTTGTTCGTGCTCCCGCTGCTGCTCGGGTTCCTCCTTCCGGATAAGGCCCTCGGCAGCATCGCCGCCGCCAAGAAGGGCATCTCCCTCTCCTATTCGGCGATGGAGCCGGAGAAGGCTATTTCCAGCGCATCCACAGGGCCGAACAAGTCAATTACCCGCGCTCCCACAGATCCGGATACCGCCGTCACCTTCGAGACCTCCGATCCGTATGCCAAGGAATTCGCCGAGCTCGCCAAACTGCTGTACGCCCAGCCCGTCATCCCGGTCTACCCGGCGATTTACTCCGAAACGTTCGGGGCGATCGAGATGTTCAAGGAGCAGTTTGAAGGCAAGGAAATCGCCGTATCCGGCTTCGTCTATCGCGATCAGACGGGCGGAGCAAGCGGCCCCTTTGCGGTCAGCCGCTTTCTGGTGCAGTGCTGCACGGCAGACGCCACCCCTTTCGGCATTATGGTCGATCCGCAGCAGAAGCTGGCCCTGCCGGCCGATTCCTGGGTCAAGGTACAGGGTAAACTGAAGATCGTGTCCCAAGGGGGCAAGAATCTGATCGAGATCGAGGCTTCGCAAATCACGCCGATTGCCCAGCCCCAGACCCCTTACATCTATACGAGCGCCGACTCGGTCGCCGCCTGGAAAGAGCTGCAGAAGGACGCCGCCAAGGCAAAATAGCAGGAAATGACCGACAAAAAAACCAAGAAGACTCCGGAACGATGCCCGGGTCTTCTTGGTCTGGAGTTTGCATAGGAGTATCTCTTTCTAAGGTCCATGCTTCTTGTCGGGTACTCCCAGCTGCGTTCAGCGAAGCTTTGCAACCTCGTCGCGCCAGCGGTGCTGCGGCTGCCAGCCGAGCAGGCGCTTCGCCTTCTCGTTGCTGAGCAGGGTCTCATGCCCCGCCAGCGGCGCGCGGATGTCCGTCACGCCGGGATACCTGGCGGCCAGCAGTTCGCGGCTCGGAACCGCCATGCTGGAATCGTCGGCGGCCACGTTAAGGGCCACCGCACCGAGCCCGTCCGCCTCGACGGCCAGCCGGATGGCCGAAGCAGCGTCGCGGGTGTCGATGTAGCTCCACAGAATGCGGTCCCGTTCTTCGGGCTTGTCGATGAATGAGGGAAAACGCTCATACCATTCCGGAGGGATGACATTCCCGAGGCGAATGGAGACGACCTGCATGCCGGTGCGCCGGTGGAACATGTCGGCCGTCAATTCATTGACCACCTTGGATAGTCCGTAGCTGTCCTCGGGCAGCTGCGGATGCGCCTCGTCCACGGGCACGTATTGCGGGCTTAAGGGACTGACTGCAAATACGATGCCGTAGGACGATTCGCTGGATGCGATCACTGCTTTGCGGATTCCGAGACCTGCGGCGGCCTCCAGCACGTTGTACGTCGACATGACGTTGTTCCGGAACGTAACTTCCGACGTGCGGATATGCGCCGCCGGGATCGCCGCCAAATGAACGACGGCATCCGCCCCGGCCAGCGCGCCGTAGGTCTCTCCCAAATCCTCAAGATTCGCAATCAGCGTAGGGCAGAGGTTCTCGTCGGGACGCCGGAAGTCCACGTTCAGCACCTCATACCCCTGCTCGATAAAATGACGCACGACCCACTGTCCAAGCATGCCGCTTCCGCCTGTAATGACGACTTTGGCCACAAGTAACGCCTCCTCTTCGCTTCAGTTCAAACCTGGCCGAACCCTTGGCCGGTCCGATTATTTCAGAATGTCTTCGATCCGCTCCTGCACGTCTTCGCTCAGGACGATGCCCGAAGCCTTGGCATTCTCCGTCACCTGCTCCGGACGGCTTGCGCCGACCAGCGCGCTGGCCACGTTGTCTTTGCGCAGAATCCACGCAAGGGCCAGGTTGCCGACGGAAATGCCGAGCTCTTTGGCGACGCCTTCAAGCTGCTGCACTTTGGCGATCTTTTCTTCGGTGATGCCTTTACGCATCCAATCGAGCTTCGCCGCGCGGCTGTCCTGTGGAATGTCGGAAGCCGACGTGTATTTGCCTGTCAACAGGCCTTGAGCCAGCGGGGAGAACACCACTTGTCCGATCCCTACGCGTTCACTGAGCGGCATGACTTCCTTCTCGATGTAGCGCTCAAACATGTTGTAAATCGGCTGGTTGACCACAATGCGGTCCAGCAGATAACGGTCGGCCACGCCGATCGCTTCGGCGATCTGCGATGCCTGCCATTCGCTCACGCCGACGTACAGCACTTTGCCCTGGCGAACCAGGTCGTCGATCGCGCGCAGCGTTTCTTCCAAAGGCGTCTCCGGATCATGGCGGTGGCAGTAGAAAATGTCCACATAGTCATGTCCAAGCCGCTTCAGGCTGGCATTCGCCTGCTCCGTAATATGCTTTCGCGACAAGCCGCGGTCATTCGGGCCTTCGCCCATCGGCCAGAACGCCTTGGTCGCCAGCACGTAAGATTCGCGCGGATACGCTTTCAGCGCTTTGCCGACAAGCTCTTCCGCCGCGCCTTTTTCATAGACATTCGCCGTATCGAAAAAGTTAATGCCCAAATCGTATGCCGTTTTGATCGAATTCACCGCATTTTCGCGTTCTACGTAACCGCCATATGTAAGCCAGCTGCCCAAGCTGATTTCGCTGACTTTAAGCCCGCTTCTTCCCAGTCTCCGGTATTTCATTCCATCTACCTCCTTGTTGTCCTGTTACCCTTTTCATTCTATAAAAGTTCATATATGATTTAAAGAAGTGAAATGTTTTTCACTTAATTATATCAAGGGTAGATACTATATAGAGTATAGTTATATACATATAAGGAGGAGAGTCTATGGAAACAGTCAAAAAAGCGAGCAGTTACATTCCGAAAAACCCGACGCATATCGAATGCAACATTGAGAAAACACTGGATGTGCTGGGCGGAAAATGGGCCTTTCTCGTCATCCGCGAGCTGTTCTGCGGCACTCTTCGCTTTGGTGAGCTGCAGCGCCGTATCCCCAGCGTAAGCCCCCGTGCCCTGACCAGTACGCTGCGCCATTTGGAGGAGCAGGGCGTGCTGGAAAGGGAAGTATTCCCTACCGTACCGGTGACGGTGGAATACTCGCTCACGCCTAAGGGACAGGACCTGCATGTCATCTGCCATGAAATGAAGCTGTGGGCGGCCCGCTGGACTTAAGCAGCTCACGATCCGGAAATGTCATCAAAAAAAAGCTCAGGCACTAGGCCTGGGCTTTTTGGTGTTCCCGTAATATCGCAACCATGCAGAGGGCCTTGCGGACGAAGCTGATCGCGCCAAACGCCGACAGAAGTGCCAGCCAAATCACGACGCTCGGCATCAGCAGGAAAATTTGCTCCCATTTCAGCACTCTCCCGCCGCCAACGAAGGTCAGGATCTGCGGCAGGCTGATGAAAATCGCAAGCGGGATCAAGGTGGCGAGCATCCGCAGCGAAATCAGCCAAACGCGGCGCTGCCGGGCCTTGTGTTCCCACCGATTCCAGCGGAAAAAGAATCCACGCACCCACAGCAGGACGGTCAGCAGCGTCAGCAGCGCGATCCCCGCTTCGATCATGCCTACGGAGATCGCTGACTTTGGCGGCTCCTCCCCGTTCAAAATGTCGGCAATGCCTGAAGCAAAGGTGCCATAGTTAACCAGCGCATTCAACCCGCTGCCAAACAGGATGACGATCCCGTAGCCGCTCTCCGGCATCAGCAGCTGATCCGCCTGATACGTCCACAAAATACCGTTATGACTCAACCTTGCACCGTCCACTGTCCATCCCATACCGTAACGGCTCTCCACACCAGCGGGAACCTCGCGCATTGCCGCAATACCCTCCGGGCTGAGCAGGCGTGTTCCCCCATAAGTCCCCCCGCCAAGCTGCAGCATCAGCCACCGCGCCATATCGTTTGCGGTCGAGACATTCCCTGCCGCTCCCTCCACGAACCAATCCGGTTCCTTCAAAGCGACCGGCTGGCCATAGAGCAGCATGTGGCCCGGTTCTTTAAAGGAACTGGTCAACGCGGCGTCCGTCGTACGGTCCATGTGCATCGGAGCAAAGATGTGCTTTTGCAAATAGTCCGGAAAAGGCTCCTTGCTCACCGTCTCCACGATCAGCGCGAGCAGCTGATAATTGGTGTTATGGTAATGAAACGCCGTTCCCGGGTCGCTGGCGAGCTTGACCCCCTTCAACCGGGCGATCGACTCGCCGAGCGAAGCGGGCTGCGCCGAAAACGCCATTTCCGGAAACACGGTATCGGCCAGACCGCTAGTCTGGTTCAGCAGCTGCCGCACCGTGATCTCCTTCCCCCTCGGATCGTCCATCCGAAAGGTTGGGAGAAGGTCCACCGCCTTGTCTTCCAGCCGGATCTTCCCCGCTTCAACCAGCTGCATGACGGCCAGCGCCGTGATCGACTTGCTCAGGGAAGCGACCGGAAACGGCGTGTCCGGCGTGACGGCTGCTCCGCTTCCGGTTTCCCCGTACCCTTTTGAATATACAATTTCGCCGTCGTGGACAATCGCGACAGACAATCCGGGAATCCGGTTCTGATGCATGCGGGTCTCGATGAACCGGTCAATCTGATCCTCCCGGCCTGTCTCAAGCTTGGGAGCCGCTGACGCCAGGCTGGTGTAAGCTCCTGAGAAGACGGCTGCCAGGAGCAGCACGAGTATCATTTTTCGGGATATGAAGGCTATGGACCTCCGCTTTTCTTTACTCTTCATCATGAATTGAATTCCTCCTCTTGTATCGTAAGCCCAGTTTAGGAGCCAAAACGAAAGAGAAGTTAAAGACAATCCTTAAGAAAGAGTTAAGTTGAACACGACGAAGCTGCATGCTGGAATACCCACAAAAAAGAGGAGCAAGCGCAAAGCTTGATCCTCTCTTGATCTATCCACGCGAACGCAGGATAGGCTACCCGTTATTCGCGGCATAATCCGCATTCGCTTGTTCCAGCATGGTTTTCCAATCCTTAAAGTCGGTCTGCCGGGACACATGCCGATCCAGCAGCTCATCCGGTATTTTATTCAACTCTTCTTGGGTTTCCGCTTGAAAATTGCCATTTTCCAAAAAATCCTGAAAGCTGGCAAACGACGAATGCTTGCGCATAAACGAGCCGTTTAAAAGCTTGTCGAGGGCAATGCGGCCGGATTCTTCCTGCGCCGACTTTTGGCCTTTCAATTCCATCAGCAGATCGTCAAAGGACATGGATTTATTCTTTCTCAGAAGATCACTCCTAAATTGAATTTGTGCTCAGTATAACATATCAGGTTTCATTCTATCTCATACCTTTAAAAATCGGGCGTTTCCCCACCCATCGATGCGGGTCCGGTTGACTAAATATTCCCAGCATGTTATGTTGTTTTTGAACTGACCAGTCAGATTAATCCCGTCCAACCGACGAATGAGATGGAAAGGACCGATACACCACCGTGAGCAAAGAAAAGATTCTGCACGCAGCCACCCGCGTCTTCTCCGAATACGGCTACCACCGGGCCAGCATGGATGAGATCGCCCAGCAGGCGCAGGTCGCCAAAGGCACCTTGTACTACAACTTTCCGGGAAAGTCCCAGCTGTTCAAAGCCGTGGTAAAAGCCGGATTCGAGGACATCATGGAGCGGACGAAAACCGACCTTAGCTCCGCGCTTCCGATCAAAGAGCAGATTCTGCGGGTTCTCCGCCACCATCTGGACTTGTTCCTCGACTCCCGCCATTTTGCCCATATCGTGTTCAACGAAATTTCCAACGGCATTGAGCCCGATGTGCTGGATGAACTGAAGCAGCTCCGGCGCGAGCATTTAAGCTTTCTGGCCGGCATTCTTAGAGAAGCCCAATGCGAGGGCGGCATTATGCGCGACGTTGACGCGGACCTGGCTGCAGCCAGTACGATCGGCATGCTGGAAAGCACATGCAATTATTATTTGAGCCACCAGGAGGAGTACAGCCGCGAGGACTTGGAAAGCTTCGTATTCACGGTCGTCGCCGAAGGTCTGTTTAAGTCGCTTGATTAAGCAGGACCTTTTTTTGCCCACATCAAACTGACCAGTCAGTTCAAAAGACAGCAGCGTGTTAAACAGAAGAACTTTATTAGGAAACAGAGAGAGACCTAGACACAGAACCTATTTTCAGAAATTCATCCCATCTAGAAAAAGATCAGCTCTAGCAGACAAACCTCGTTTACTTGTAGACAGACCTCATGGATCGGAAGTTCTCCAGCGTAATGATCGATAAGCCGGCTTTGCCCAAAATTCAGGTTGTTCTCATCTAAAAAAGAAAGCGACGGTGTTGCTTCATGGAATGGAATGCAAATGGACTGCTGCCTTTGGAATGGTATAAAAAGATGCGCCGGGATTCCCCCGTTGTCCAGTCCAACGACGGGCAAGTTTGGGACGTATACGGATATGACGATGTAAAGACGGTATTTACGAATCACGACATTTTTTCCTCGTCGGCCTTCCCTGACTCCGAGGACCCGCTCGAGCACAGCATTCTGCGGCAGGATCCGCCCAAGCACCGGCAGCTGCGCCGGCTGGTGACCCAGGCGTTCACGCCGCGCGTTATCGAGTCGCTGGCTCCCAAAATCCAGTCGATCACCACCTCGCTATTGGACGAAGCGGAGAAAAAGGGGCGGATGGACGCCATCGCTGACTTTGCCAGCCCACTGCCGATCGTCGTCATCGCCGAGATGCTGGGCGTGTCGCTGGACCACCGCGAACAATTCAAAGCCTGGTCCGACGCCCTGGTCGGAGACAGCGGCGAAGATTTCTATCAGTGCCAGCGCGAGATGAGCGAATACTTCTCCGAAATTGCCGAGGACCGCAGACGCCATCCGCAGGACGATCTGGTCACCAAGCTGGTCGAGGCTCGAATCGACAATGAGCATCTGACGGACCTCGAGATCATCGGCTTCTGCATCCTGCTCCTCGTGGCTGGCAACGAAACGACGACCAACCTGATCTCCTCGGCGATGCTCGGCATCGACACCCTGCCGGACGTCCGTGCGCAGCTGCTTGCTGACCGCAGCCTCATTCCCGGCGCGCTGGAGGAAGTGTTCCGCTATTTCTCGCCGGTGCAGGTCATGTTCCGCCGCGTGAAGCAGGATACCGTCCTTGGCGGCCAGGAGATGAAAGTAGGTCAATTCGTCCATATCTGGATGGCGTCGGCCAACCATGACGAGAAGGTGTTCGAACGTCCGGAGGAATTTAATATCCACCGCAATCCGAACCCGCACCTGGGACTGGGCAGCGGCATCCATTACTGCCTCGGCTCCCAGCTTGCCCGCCTTGAGTCCAAAATCGCGATCGAAACGCTGCTTGCCCGTTTTCCCGAATACCGCCGCGACCGTTCCGCTGAGCTGGCGCGAATGGACAGCATGATGATGTTCGCGCTGAAGGAACTGCCGATTATTTTGACATAGACTTTGGGCCATAAAAAAAATCCTGCATCCCTGGAGTGGGTGCAGGATTTTTGTCAGATGATGCAACGGACTCGCGGATCGGGAATTCACAGCCCTCGTCTGGAACCTGCTGCTCCCCGGCGCGGGGTTTTCGTAGGTTGAACGCCCTGCCGCAATGGTCCGGATTTCGATCGGCTTGTCGTTCAGCCACCCGGTTTCGTTTCATCTCACTGCTTGGCTTCCATCCAGCTCACTTCCAAATGCCACGCATACGTTCGGAAGCCCTCTACGACAGCAGCGGCATCCCGCTTCATGGCATGCGCCAAGTCGTCCAGGAAACCCGTGGCCGGCTCCAGTGCCAGATGATACTGCCCCTGGTAGCCGCCGTAATTCGCCCACACCGACAGGTAAGGCACCTTCTCATTCGGAAAGGTAAAGGTGATTCCTTCCTGCTTGACCGGATCATAAACGGAAGCCTTTCCTTCCGGCAGCTCACCCGTAAAGTAAAATTTCTCGGCCGTCCGCTCCTCACGGCGTCCCGTGCGATCCAGGCGGCATTCCGGTTGGTTCGAAAAGGGCTGCGGCCACGCCCGCAGATCCCCCCTTTTTCCAAGCCTGTCACGTTCCGAATAGGAGATTGCAATCTCGCTCAACCCTTCCGGCACGATGATCTGCATCCCTTCCCTGATTTGCAGCAGCGGATGGGCCGCCCACAGGAACGCAAACGGGAACGGGCTGAGATTGGTCACCTGATAGTCGATCCGGAGCCGGTCCTCTGCGGCAAAAGAATACGTCTTCTCGAGCCGGTATGGCATCCTCACGCCGTGCACGCTGCACGAAAGGAGATCTCCATGTCCCTCAGCCTTCCAGGGAATGGACCAGACCTCACCGTGATCCGGAAGCTCCGTCCCTCTCCAGGGGTGCTCCGGATATCGGCATACGTTGATGGTCGGGAACATTTCATCCCAGCCGCTTCCGTCGCTGTCCGCGAAGGAACTGGCGTAGCCCCCGTTCCCCAGCGGTCCGTCCGCCGGCGCGAGCCATTCCCGGCCGGTCAGACGGTTGCGGAGGGAGACCATTTTGCTGCCGAGCTCCGGCAGCAGCGTGACCTCCATGGCGGAGGTCCTTCCCGTCCAGGCGTTAAAGCCGTTAATTTGGTGCGGTGTCCAGCTCATCTTTGGCCCCCTTTCCATCGGCCTGAGCCGTCATATTCCCGTCCGGCATAATTCAAGGTGCTGCGCGGCTCCCTGATGATGCGGCTCCAGCGCCAGCGCCTGCCGGAAATGCTCCTCAGCTTCCCGGATTCGGCCCAGACCCAGCTGCCCAAGTCCCATCATGTAATGGCAGTGGATTTCGTTGCGCTGGTGCAGATCGTCCTCAAACACGAGGAAGTCGGGAAGCGACACGGCGAAATAATCGATTTGCGGCCGGTCGAACAGATGCTTTTCCCCGTAGTCGACCAGCTTGTTGAAGCGGCTCCGCGCTTCCGCTTCCCGCCCCAGCCTGCGCAGGGCCGCGCCCTGGTAGAAAATCATGTGCGGCGGCTGGTCGTTGTAGTACATGGCGCTGGCCGGCTCCTCCAGCCCTTGCGATGCCTGAAGCAGCGCATTTTGCGCTTCCTCCTGCCGGCCGAGCAGGCCGTACGCAACGCCGAGGTAATAGTCAATGTTGTTCTCCTGGGCGCCTTCCAGCTTGCCCTCGCCGATGTTCAGCGGGTACTGCTTCGCGAGCAGCAGCTGCTCGGCGGCCTCCTCCGCCCGGCCTTCGTTCAGCAGCCTTTTGGCGATTTCAACACGGGCGGTCACGTATTGTGCCGGCACTTTGCCTTCCCCGCCTTCCCATGGATGGAAGTTGCGGGCGAGAATAAGGCTGAGCGCCTCCTCATGGCGGTTCAATGTATTGTGCAGCGTTAAGTATTCGAGGTACAGGTCATCCCGAAACTCTACCAGCTCACGGTGCGCTTCCAATGCCTGCAGCCGTTGTTCAGGCGAGCGGCCGGTTTTTTTGTACAGCTGGTCCAGCTCGTAAAAGACGCGTGCGTCCGCCGGGTTCAACCGGAACGCCGTCTCCAGCGCCGCTTGCGCGTCGTCCGGGCGGTTCAGCTTGTTGTAGTAGGCGAGCGCCAAGTTGCGGTAAGGCGTCGCAAAGCTGCCGTCCAGCGCCACCGAAGCTTCCCAGCACGCGGCCGCCTCGGCATGACGCTTTTTGTCATAGAGCAGGTTGCCCAAGTAGTACCTTGCCTTAGCGTCTTCTGGGTGCAGCGCCGCCGCTTCTTGGAGCACGGCGTAATCGTGCAGCGTGTTCGGGAAGCAGTACGCCGGGTCCGCCGCCGCAGCCAGTCTATCATAAGCGGCAGCCTGCTCATCCTGTCCGTTCTTCCGGCTCCAACTCGCCTGGTAATAGCGGACCATCGGATAGACGTCCGGCTGTTCCGGTGCTGCGATGCGGCCCAGGACCTCCAGCGCGTCCGCGTATTGGCCGGCTTCGGCGTAATCCTGAGCCAAGGCGATGTAATTGTGCGCATCGCCGCGCATGAGGCCCGCCAGGCTGTCCAGCGCCTCCTGCGCCTCAGCCGTCCGGCCGGTATCGCGGTAGACGGCGATCAGCTCGTTACGGGCCGCGAATTCCACCGGATCGATGCGGATCGTCTCCCGTACGAGCGTCTCGGCCTCCGCGGCGCGGCCCAGTCTCCGCAGGATGACGCTTTTGAGATGACGGGCCTTGTAATGGCGGTATTGGACGTTCAGGGAACGGTCCACCAGCTCGAGCGCCTCGTCGTACTGCCCCTGCCCGCAGGCGATCTGCGCGAGGGCAAAGTATCCCGCCGCCTGCCACGCTCCCGTCCACACGCTCTTGTAGAAGGCGGCGTATGCCTCTTCGAGCCGGCCCTGCCATTTGAGCGTTTGGCCGAGATGATAGAACGGCTCGCTGTCATACGGCCTTGCGTTGTGGCGCGTCAGGGTGTCGATCGCTTTTCGGAAATACACTTCGCTCTCCTCAAAGCATCCCCTCCGCAGCAGCAGCAGTCCGTAAGCGTTGTTCAGCCGGATGTCGCCGGGATCCCGCTTCAGTCCCTCCAAATAATAAGCTTCCGGCTCACGGGTTGAGTGCCGGTACTGCTCCAGATGCAGTCCCGCCAAATATAGCGCTTCGGTGTTTGGCAGCAGCTCCGGCGCCTCGATGGCTTTGGCCGGGTCGGGAATCTGCTCGATTTTCTTCGGCATCGGCCGGTAGGAGACCAGCTCCCTTCCCTCCGCGTCCAGTACGATGACCCGCAGCTCCTCTTCCCGGACTTCGGCGCCAATACTCACCTCCGCCTGGAACACGTCGCTCGGCGACAGCCTCACCGTTTTGTCCAGAACGATCTGTCCGGCGCTCTTCAGCAGTATGCGCGCTTGTTCAAATACCGAGGTGGCGTAGACCTGAACTAATGCCTGCCCGTCCGCCGTCTCCAGGTTTACGGCCGCGTCGATGGAGGCGTTCTTCACCAGACCGATCTTTTTATACGGCATAAAATACTGCTTGAAGCTCTTCTCCTCGTACGGCGCGAGCCAGCTGAAGTCCGGCTGGTTGTCGGTGTAGACGCCGGTCATAAGCTCGATGTACGGACCGTCCTCGTCCGTCAGATTGCGGTCCCATGCCTGGCCGAACTCCCCGTGTCCCCAGGTCCACTGCTTTTTCCCTGGCGACACATGCCTGTTCGCAACATGCAGCAGCCCTGCGCCGACGCCGTGGTCGTAACCGCCGACAAAATTATAGTCCGAGTGATAGGCCATGTAGGAGGTGGGCACGGGAATGTTGCTGTATTTGGAAATGTCCACACCGGCGGAGTAGTCCATTTTATAATACGTGCCCGTGGCGATCGGAAACTTGGACACGTCGCGCTTGCCGTGGTCGAACACCGCATGCACGTCCGGCGGAAACACAGACTGCGTGTGGTCGTTGACCGCGACCGCCGGGTTGGCCCACCACAGAAACGTCTGCGGCGCCGCTGTCCGGTTGTACAGCTGGGCCTGAATTTCGAGGTAAGCCTTGCCCGGATGCAGGGTGAAGCCGGTCGTCACCTTGGTGCCGTACATGCGGTCGATTTCCCCGACCCATACCGTCGCGCTCCCGTCCGGATTGCGTTCGATTGTATACTCCACCTCGCCGAACGTGTTCGGGCGGTGATGCTGCGGCCAGTTGAACTCGATCCCCCCGGAAATCCACGGTCCGGCCAGGCCCACCAGTGCCGGCTTGATCACCTGGTTATGGTAGACAAAATCATATCCGTTCGTCTTGTCGACCGCCCGGTAAATCCGTCCGCCGATCTCCGGCATGACCTGGATTTGCACGTATTCATTTTCCAAAAAGATGATACGGTACGATTTCAGAACTTTTTCGTCATAAATCTTATCGATGACCGGCAGCGGATAAACCCGTCCCGAGCTTCCTTGGTACACGCGCTTCTCCAAAAACATCGGGTTCGGATCGGGCTTGCCTGCCTCGTAAGTCGGGATTTCCACCCGCTCCTCCCATACCTTTACTTCTTCAGGCGCTTTGGCCATGCTGACTCATCCTTTCTTTCGCTTGCCGCTTGTATCATTGGCAATGGCGATGTCTGCATTCGGAACCTTTCAAAACTCTATCCTCATCTTAAAAGGAAGCGGCGACGCCCTCCATTCACGATCTCATGGGAATGATGGATTATATTATGATTTTTCAGTGTTGATAGGGATTGTTGAGACGGAAGTTTCCATTGACAAAGGACACGGCCCAAACCATAGTAAATACTATGGAAAAGATACGAAAACCCGACGGATTCAAATCCGAGAAACTCATCGTCCTGCCGGATCATATTCTGATGGAGGCGTCGTCGCATCCGCTGGTCCGTCCCCTCTACGTGACCGATACCGGATACTTCCCGCGCGCCCTGCATCATTACCGGGAGCGGCCCGAAGGCAGCGAAGCGGTCATCGTCATATTTTGCATGGAAGGAGAAGGCTGGTACCGCTTGGGAAGCGGCCGGGCGCAGCCGGTCGGCCAGGGCCAGGCCATCGTGATTCCCGCGCGGACTCCCCACGCCTATGGCTCGTCGGAGGAGCATCCGTGGAGCATTTACTGGTGGCATTTCAAGGGGGAGCAGACGGAGGCGTTTTTTGAGGGATTTGGTCTGGGACCCGGTCCAGGGCACGAGTCAGGACACGAGTCCGGGCATGAGCCAGGACACAAGTCAGGGCACGGGCCAGAGGCCGAGGAAGCCAGTATGCATGTTAGCGGGTCCGATGAATGGAATAATATCGGTGCGGGTGCACCGGGAACCTCGGACAGCGGGGACCTGACAGAGCCGCCTTCCCGTCCGGTTAAAACCGCCGCCGCATCCCTTTCCGTCACCCTGCCTCCGGACAAAGCGCGCCAGCTGACGGAGCTGTTCCAGGAAGGGTATGCGCTGCTGGAGCAGGGCTATACGCTGAACCATATCATTTATGTGTCGCAGCTGGCGCATCACCTCGCGGCGATTTTGAGACTGTGCCGGCTGCAGCCGCAGGATGGGATTTTCCGCCACAGCCAGCACGATATCACGCAAACGGTGCGGTATATGATGGACCGCCTGGAGGGCACCGTCACACTGAAGCAGCTTGCGGCCCAGGCGCGCGTGTCGGTTCCGCATTTTACCCAGCGCTTCAAGGAGGCGACCGGCTATTCGCCGATCGACTACTACCTGCGTCTGAAGGTCCAGCTGGCCTGCAGGCACCTGGACCTCACCGGGCAAAGCGTAAAGGAAATCAGCCATCGTCTCGGGTTCCAGGACCCGTATTACTTCTCGCGCTTGTTCAAAAAAATTATGGGCAAGTCGCCCTCCGAGTACCGGGGGACGCGGAAGGGGTAAAGTAGGGGGGCCAGGTGTCTTCTTTGTCTAAAGTAACTTGGCCGGTACTACGTCCCTCCCCTTTAAGAAAAAGACGCCCCCGGGCAATTTCCCCGGGAGCGTCCTTTTACGTCCACTCTTTTCAGTTCGTGCGGCTGAATGGGTCATCGCCTTTTGACCCGGAACCGCCTCGCAATCTACCGCCGGTGAGCTTTATCAGCTGGGGCGGCCTACAGCCTGCCGGCCATCTCCCGGCCACCAGCCACCATCCGCCTACTCCACCGCCGTCACCCGGTACAGCAGGCTGTCAAAATCGCCCCGCAGCGGCAGCTCAATCCCGATGTTCATCAGCGCGCGTCCGCTCCAGCTGCCGGGCAGCCCCTCGATGGCGTACGCCTGGTCCGCCTGCAGCCCCTGCAGACGCAGCCGCGGCAGCGGTTCGCCGAGGCGCTGCGAATGCAGGAAGGCAAACACGGCGCTGTCCGTGCCGGCTTCATCGACGTACTGCACGGCGGTGACGCCTTTGTGCTGGAGATCGGCCAGCCGGTACTGGCGGCCGAACTGCACAAGCGGGCGGATCGCCTTGTACTGGCGGATGAATTCGCCGGACTGCTCGATCAGCTCGTCGCTCCACTCGTTCAGGTTGGAGCCGATGCCGAGCGTGCCCATCATCGCGCTGTGGAACCGGTACTTCAGCGACACATTCCGCTTGTTCATGCCTGTCGGCGATTCTGTCACCCAGCAGGTCATCATCCGCGGCGCATACGTGTACGAGAAGCCCTCCTGGATGCTTAAGCGGTCGAACGCGTCGGTGTTGTCGCTCGGCCAGGACTGGTCGGCATACCGGAAGATGCCGAGGTCGATCCGCGCGCCGCCGCCCGCGCACGTCTCGAATTCCACATGCGGGAACCGGCGCCGCAGCTCGGCCCAAATCTCGTACAGGCTGCGGACATGGCGGATCCACAGCTCCTTGTGCCGGTGCAGCGGATGGTCCTTCATCCCCGGCTCGGTGACCGTGCGGTTCATGTCCCACTTGATGAACTTGATGCGGTGGTTCTGCAGCAGCTCGGTCATGAACTGAAGGATGTACGCCTTAACCTCCGGCTTCGAAATGTTCAGCAGCAGCTGGTTGCGCAGCTCCGTCCGCGGCCGCGTCTCAAAATGGTACACCCAATCCGGGTGGGCCCGGTACAAGTCACTGTCCGGATTGACCGCCTCCGGCTCGACCCAGATGCCGAACTCCATGCCAAGCTCGTGAACCTTGCCGATCAGCTCGCCCAAACCGTTCGGAAACTTCTCCTTATTCACGTACCAGTCGCCAAGCCCGGCCCGGTCGTTGTTCCGCTGGCCGAACCAGCCGTCGTCGACGACAAATAGCTCGACGCCCATCCGCGCCGCCCGCTCGGCCAGAGCCATCTGGTCTGCGGCGTTCACGTTGAAATACGTCGCCTCCCAGGAGTTGTACAGCACCTTGCGCGGCTCAGAGCTTGGCAGCACGTACGCGTGCTGGTACTGATGCAGATTCCGGCTCATGCCTCCGAAGCCGCCGGCCGTGTACCCGCCGACAAACCACGGCGCATCGAACGACTCGCCGGCTCCCAGCACCCACTCGCTGTCGAAATCGTTGATCCCGCCGGTCACCCGGACATGATTGAACACCGTTTTCTCCGTGGTAATCTTCCAGTTGCCGCTCCAGGCGAGCGCCCCGAACCAGACGCGGCCGTCCGTTTCCGTCGCCTGGCCTTCATCGACGGCAAACCACGGGTTAGCGTGGCTGTCGGTAAAGCCTCTGCGCGACTCCAGCACCTTTTTCCCCTCGCTCAGCACGTTGCGGCGGAGCTGGAATTCGCCCGACCATTTGCCGGTCACATGCGTCAATCGGTAATCCCGCAGGTCCGGCAGGCTCCAGGCGGCCGACTGGACGCTCTCGAGGACGATGTCATCCCCGCCGGTATTGACGATACGTGCGGAACGCTCAATCAGGTCATATTCCGGGATGACCCGATACAGCAGATGGGCTTCCAGCGGGTAAACCCGGTCCTTCAGCACAATGACCAGCGTCTGCCGGCCGTCCTCCTCGCGGATTTCATGACGCACATAGCCGGCCAAAAGGTCCCGGACGCCGTCCGGCATGCGCACCCTCAGGGAAGGCTCGTCATAGTTGACCCCGCCCCAGAAGCTGTACTCTTCGGCCTCCATATCCACTTCGGCGTCAAAGGAGCTGTGCGACCGCCCTCGCAGCAGCGGCGCGCAGTCGTCGATCGTGACAGGCTCGCCCCAATACAGATGCTGCAGCCGGTCCCGTTCATTGATCCCGAACACGTAGGAACTGCGCTGCGTATGAATCGCAAAGATCCGGCTTTTTTCCTCAAACTCAAACTGCATGTCTACATTTCCCATCGTCCCTCATCCTTTACCGTTTGAAAATGGATCGTTTCCCGCTAACTTCGGGCGTGCAAGCCATCACAGCCTGCGCCCCGGCAAAAAAGGGAGGCCAAAGACAAAGGCCGTCTTCTCCTCCCCCGCTTGCGTTATTTAGACTCCGTCCACAGCTGCTGGCGCTTCTTATAGTTCTCGGTGTAGATTTTCTCCAGTTTGGAGAGGCCAGCCGCCTCGACTTCCTTCATCATTTGGTTGTACTGTTCGGTCACCTGTTCTTCGGTCGGAGCCAGGGCCATCTTCAGGAAATATTTGTTGATCGTATCGTTGACCTTCGTATCCATGATCGCTTCCGGCGTACCGCCCGCAGGTCCCAAATTATCGTATGGGGCTGTGTCAAAAGAGGTATCGGCCAGGTTTTTAATCGCCAGATCGGTCACCGGATCGGACTGGAAGCGGCCGATCAGGTCGTAAGGCGTGCCGTCGGAGCCCGGTCCGTTCTTGATCATCCACGTCCATTTGCGGATGCCCGTCGTCCGGGATGCCTCATCCCAGTTTTTCTTGAACGCATCGAGCACTTCCGGACGCGGCACATGCTTGCCGTCCTTCATGTCCCAGTCCTTGCCTTCCACGCCCCACATCAGGAGGTACTGTCCCTCCTCGCTGGCCAGGAAGTCCAGCAGCTTCATCGTACGCTCCGGATCCTTGTTCGAGCGGGTGATCGCTACGCCGTCCCAGCCCAGGGAGCTTTTCGGACCGTACGTCGTCTGGTCGGCGCTCACGCCCGGAGCCAGCACTTTATATTGATAGAACTGGCGCTCGTCGGCTTTGGCCGGATCGGGCGCTTCCGATTTCAGCAGCGAGTTGGGGTTGCCCACGTTCCACAGCGCTTCGGCTGTAGCGAACACGTTGCCGCCCGCCAGCTTCTGCTCGAACTGCTTCGTTTTCATCGTCGCCCATTCCTTGTCGAGCAGTCCTTTACGGTACAAGGAGTTCAGGAATTTCACCATCTCCAGGTAACGCGGATCGCGGATGTCCTTCTTCAGCTCGCCGTTCGTTTCATAATACGGCATCATGCCAAACATGCCTTTGAAGGTGCCGGATACACTGCCGATATTTTCACCGTTCAGCGTCATCGGGATCGATTCCTTGCCGTCGATCGTCGGATACTTCTCCTTGAACTTCACCAGGAGGTTCTCGAACTCTTCCGCCGTAAACGGCTCACCGTTGTTCACTTTGTCCCCGACGCCGAGCTCCTTCATAATGTCCATGCGCATCATAAAGCCGAAGACCGGGTATTTCTCCAGACCGTACCAGTTGGCAAAATAATAGTTTTTGCCGTCATCGTTTTTCGTTTTGGCCAGGGTGTCGCCGTACATTTCTTTAATATGCGGACCGTACTTGTCGATCAGATCGTTCAGCGGGATAATCGCGCCCGATGAAATATATTTGTTCATGATGTCGCTGCCGCGGTCCAGCATGACGACGTCCGGCAAGTCGCCGCTCGCCAGCATCAGGTTCAGCTTCTCCACCGGGTTGCCGGTCGGCTGCTGAATTTCGACCGTGACCCCGGTCTTTTCCGTAATCGCTTTGGCCACCGGGTTGTTGAACGCATCCCCCGTATTTTTATCGAACCACGTCAGCGTGATCGGCGCATTGCTGTCCGCGGCCGCGCCCTTGTCATCGCCGGATGCCGCTTTCCCGCCTCCTCCGCCGCCACAGCCAGTAAGCGCTGTCATAACGAGGGCTGCCGCGAGAATCCCTTTGATCGTTTTCATTGCCTGAACCCCTTTCTGAAGTCGTCATATTCTTGTTCCCGAATACATGTCTAATTGTAAAAACGGGGAGTTCAATTAGCTATAACGCAATATTACAATTCATAATGGAAAACGTCTTTCATCGTTTCAAGGCAGCTCCTCATCCTGGTGCTTTTGCGGCAGATGGAGGCGGATCGAGCGGTATCCGGATCGTGACGGCGGTGCCGATGCCCGGTTTGCTGAACATGGACACTCCGTATTCCCCGCCATAAGTGAGCTTGATGCGGTCATCCACGTTTTTGATACCATATCCGGAAGCTCCGGAAGGACTGTCGCTCTTCTGCATCGCCTGGTCCAGCTGCTCCGCCGTCATACCGGCGCCATCGTCAATGACTTGGAGCAGCATGTCATGCCCGTCCCGCTTCAGCTTGACGTTAATGTTAACGCCCGACTCGTCCCACATCGCGTGGTTGATGCAGTTCTCGATAAAAGGCTGCAAAATCAGCTTGATCGTCGTCCGCTGGAACAGCTCTTCATCGAGGTCGTAGTGCATATGCAGCTTGTCCCGGAAGCGGATGTCCTGAATCGCCACGTAATTTTTGACGAGATTGATTTCCTGCTCCACCAGAATGATCCGCTTTCCCTTGTTCAGCGACACCCGGTAGTACTTGGCCAAATAGTTGACCATGCGATAGACCTGCCCCGCCCCCTCTTTCAAGGCCAGCGAAGAAATCGACGACAGCGTATTATACAGAAAATGCGGATTGATCTGCGCCTGCAGCGTGTTCAGCTCCGATTCCTTCATGGCGATTTCCTTCACGTACACATCCTGAATCAGATTCTGGATCGTTGAGGCCATTTTATTGAAGGCAAAAGACAGCTGGCCGATCTCGTCATGCCCCATCGGTTTGATGGAGAGGCGGAAGTCGCCCCGTTCCACCTTGCGGATCTGCTGCAGCAGCACCTCGATCCGTTTGGTCAGCACCTTGGTGGTAAAATACAGCAGCAGAATGGCGATGCTGATCGTGATCGCGGAGAACCAGATGATTTTTCCCGTAGCCTTGTTCGTGTTGGACAGCAGCTCGTCATACGGCACGGTAATGACCGTACTCCAGCCGTTGCTCAGCTTGTTATAGGTGAAAAAGCGCTCCTGCCCGTTCATTTTCAAGTCAAAATGACCCGATTTCCCGCTCAGCTCCTTTTGAATGGGATAGAGGTCGTACAGCAGGCTGGAAGCCAGGTTCTGATCCCCCGTGCTGATGATCCTTCCGTTTTCGTCGATAATGTAGACGCTTTTGTTGTTGTTTTCCATCTTAATGAGGGAATACAGCTCGTTGTCGCTAATGTCCAGCGTTAAAATCCCGTAGGGATGCTGGAGGCTGAAATAGCTCAGCGAACGGGCCAGCGTAAAATGCGCATCCGGCGCCGTGTAGTCGTCCGTATGGGTATACACGGTGCTTCCGGCGGCTTTCAGCGCCTTTTCTTTGATTTCGGCCGGCAGCTCCTCCATATATTTCACGTACTGGCCGTCGGAGTACAGCGTTTTGTTGCCGGTAAAGATCGTGATGTTCTGAATGTTGGAATTCAGCGTCATCAGCGAGGGCAGCGTGCGGTTGATGTATTGAAAAGCGTCCAAATAATAAAACGCCTGCTCGTAATCCGTCGATAAATAATTGCGCAGCTGGGCATCCATGTACAAAATGTTCGACAGCTGGTTATAGTAATCCAGCCGCTTCTCCACGTTGGTGTTGATCTGGGCCAATGTCACATTAAGCGCGGTATACGTCTGCTTCGTAATCGTGCTGCGGGTCGACGTATACGAATAGTAGATCAGAATGGAGAACGGCAGAATAATGACGATCAGAAAGATGAAGAAAAATTTGTGCCGCAGGCGCGGGCGGGCAAGCCTGCCTGTCCGGGTGAACGGAATGCGCGCGGCGATTTTATCCCAGAAGGAGATGTTTTCGGTATTCATTCGGCGTGACTCCTTGGTTTTTCACGAATAAGGAAATAAAGTAGGACGTGCTCTCGTAACCCACCATCTGGGCGATGTCCTGCACCTTCAGCGATTCGTCAGCCAAGTAAGCCCTGGCCTTGTCGAGGCGGATTTGGGTCAGGTAGTCGTGAATCGTCATCCCCGTTTTCTCTTTAAAAATGGACCGCAGGTAGTTCGGCGACAGATACACCTGATCCGACAGGCTGTTAATCGTAATCGGCTGATGGAAGTTCTGGTCGATCATCGTCCGCACCTGATGCACCAGCTTGGCGTTCTTGTCCGCAAACCGCTGCCGGACCGAATCCGCCGCCTGCTTGGCGTAGTCCATCACCAGCGCTTCAATCTCGTAAATGGTTTGACAGCCGTACACGGTATGGTACAGCTCGGCACGCTTATGGCTTTCCGCAATCGGCTCGTGAATGTGCTCCAGCAGGTGCTCGATCCAGCCGATGGCCGCGCCGCACACCTCGTTTTTCGCAACCCTAAGCGCCACCAGCTTGGCGATTTGCTCACTTAAAATCTCACCCGCCCGTTCCAGATCATGCCCGTCCAGCGCTTCGATCCACTCCTTCTCCGCAAGCGCGGGCGTCTCCCCACCCTTGGACTGCTGAACGTCCTCCGGCCCGATGACTTTTCCCTTTCCCGTGTAAAATAGCTCCGCTAATATGACCCTTGTTTGCCGGTACAGCGCCTGAATTCCCGTCAACGATTCCTCCTGCGGTGCCGTGGCGACCGTTACCGTACAATGCAGCGATTGCCGGATACGCTCCAGCAGATCGTTCCAACCATACTCACCCGGCTTGGCCGCAGCGTCCATAAATAGGCCCATCTCGCCTTCCTTGAACAGGACGATGTCGGCGTCTAGCCGTTTCTCGGCCAGCCATTCCCCGATCAGCTCGGACACCTGGTCGCGTCCGTCTTCCACGGATACGCTTTCTGCCTCAGCGCTGATCCCGTCCAGCTGCAGCAGGGCCAGCGCATACTTCTGCCCCTCCGGGTGGCGCGACAGCCGGCGAAAGCTGGCGGCCAGATTTCCGGTGCGCTCCGCATCGGATTCATGGACGAGCTCCTTCAAAATATGGGAGCGGGTCACGCGGATCGAACGGTTCTTCATCCGCACTTCCTCGCATTGATGCTTTACTTTTTCGATAACGCTTACAATTTCGCTGAGATCGAGCGGTTTCAGCAAATAACCGACGGCCCCCACGTTCAAGGCCGATTTGACGTAATCAAATTCGTCGTGCCCCGTCAGGAACACGAGCTGCATCCAGTCATAACGCTCCCTTATATGCCGCGCCAGGTCCAGGCCGTTCATCAGCGGCATTTGCACGTCGGTCAGCACGATGTCGGGCTGGATCGCCTCGATCTTCTCCACGGCATCCCGTCCATTGACAGCCGTGCCTGCAACATAGAGCCCCATTTCTTCCCAGCGAATATAATCCCTCATCATCTCAAGCTCCAGCTCTTCGTCGTCCACGAGAAAAATGCTGTACATGGTCTACCCCTCCAGTCCCCTTTTGCTTAACGTTATATAGAAATGAACTAAAGAAAGTCCTTTTCTGACACGGAATGCCCCGTGAATCAAGTGATAACGATAGAAAACTTTAGTTCATTCTATATTATAGTGGTTTCCCGTTACTTAACTAAGGGTCCTCACAAATGTAAGTCATTTTCAAGCATCTTTCGTTACAATGGCGTATCGACACTCATTTTTTGCGGGTTTTATAATTTGAGTTAACTTAAGATGCGAGGTGCCCCCTATGAAAACCGAACTGGCTTTACAGAAAAGATCGGAGCTCCCGATCCCCCGGCGCAAGCTGTGGGTGACCGTCAAACAACAGAAGTATCTGTTCCTCATGATGCTGCCCGCGATCGTCTGGGCGCTCATCTTCGCTTATACGCCCATGGTGGGGCTGTACATGTCCTTTGTCAATTACCAGCCGACGCTGGGCGGCTTCTGGCATACGCTGTTTCACAGTGAATTTGTTGGATTCAAGTGGTTCCAGTACTTTTTCAACAACGGCGACTTTCTCATCGTCATGCGCAACACGCTGGCGTCGACTTTAATTACACTGCTGTTCTCATTTCCGATGCCGATCCTCATTGCCATCGCCATCAACGAAATCCGGAGTGTTCGCTTTAAAAAGACGGTGCAGACCGCATCGTATCTGCCATACTTTATTTCCTGGGTTATCGCGGCCAATATTATCGTGACGCTGCTGTCCTCGGACGGCGCCATCAACGGTATATTGAAGTTTCTGCATATTACGCGTGAGAGCGTTTTATTCCTGCAGCACGGCTCCTACTTCTGGTGGATCGTCGCGATCGGCAACACGTGGAAGGACATGGGCTACAACTCGATCATGTATCTGGCCGCCATCTCCTCCATTAACCAGGAGCTGTACGAAGCCGCCAAGGTCGACGGTGCCAGCCGCTTCAAGCAGATCCGTTACATCACGCTGCCGCACCTGAAGCCGACGATCGTCATTTTGCTGATCCTTGCCCTCGGCGGCATTCTAAATGCCGGCTTTGACCAGCACTTCCTGCTCGGCAACGATTTGACGCGCGACTACTCCGATGTGCTGTCGACCTATTCGTTCCGCTACGGTATTCAGAACGGCATGTTCTCTTACGCCTCGGCCGTCGGTATGTTCAGCTCCGTCGTCGCTTTTATCATCGTCATCATCGTCAACAACATCGCCAAGCGGCTCAACGGCCAGTCTTTATTCTAATCGACCCGGGAGGTTTACGATATGAAAAACAGCAAAACGGTCCCCGAGCATCTGTTCGATGCCTCACTGTACGTCTTTTTGGCCATCATCTTCCTGGCGACGTTCTATCCGTTCTGGAACATCTTCGTCATTTCCCTGAACGACGCGACGGACACGTTAAAAGGAGGGCTGTATTTCTGGCCGCGCGTGCCGACCTTTGAGAGCTACATGACCATCTTCCGTAACCCGGAAATTTGGAGCGCCATTAAAATCACCGTGCTGCGAACGGTCGTCGGCACCGCCGTGTCCATCTTCTGCATCTCCATGCTGGCCTACGCGCTCAGCAAACGGAACCTGATCGGCTGGAAGTACTTCTCCTTCTTTTTCGTGTTCACGATGTATTTCGGCGGCGGCCTGATTCCGACCTATATGGTCATCAAATCCGTCGGGCTGATCGATTCGTTCTGGGTGTATATTTTCCCCGGCCTGATCGGCGTATTTCTGATGATTCTGGTCCGGACCTTTATCGAGCAAATCCCCGGCGAAATCGAGGAATCGTCCAAAATCGACGGTGCGAACGACCTGCAAATCTTTTTCCGTATCATCATGCCGCTCTGCGTTCCCGTGCTGGCCACCATCGGGCTGTTTCTGGCCATCGGCCACTGGAACTCGTGGTACGATTCCTACGTGTACACCTACAAGCCAGAACTGAAGACGCTGCAGGCCGTGCTGGTCAAAATCCTGAACCAGTTCCAGACGGCCAGCATGATGTCCGACGCCCAGCAGCTGGCCCAAAGCTCCAAGCGCATCCCGGTATCGAGCGAGAGCATCCGGATGGCGGTGACCATGGTCGCCACCCTGCCGATCATTCTCGTATATCCCTTCGTGCAGCGGTATTTTGTGAAGGGGATCATGATGGGGGCGATCAAGAGCTGAGGAAGGACTGAGTGTATGGGGATGGCAAAACGGAATGTGGTGTGTCGACGAAGCGTGTATTTGTGAGTGGCTTGGCTATGGCCAAGCTGTCTAGATGACTGGCGAAATCCAGACGTTTGGCGCGTGGGGTAAGTGCGAGGGGTGATTGGAGGAAACCCATACGTATGCGCGTGGGAGGGGCGGGATTGGGGTTTCAGCCGCTGTTGAGACCGGGTTCCTTGGAATCGATAAAGTGGTTGGAACCCGGTCTCAAAGGCGGCACGTAGACTTTCCACCCCAATTCCCGCCTCCTCTTGGTGCCACTTTTCCGGTGACTTCCACGTTTGTGAGGCCTTTCCCCATCTCTTGATGGGGAAGGAACAGGCTCGTTCCGGACGGCTTTGGCCGGGAACTCGCCTGAGAATAATCAGACATCAGCGCCTGGCCTTGGCCAGGCTGCTTCGATTTGGAGAACCCTCCTAAGTTTTGGCGTGGAGTTAGTGGAGGCAACCCAGACGTTTGTGCGTGGGAGGGGCGGGATTGGGGTTTCAGACGCTGTTGAGACCGGGTTCCTTGGAATCGATAAGGTGGTTGGAACCCGGTCTCAAAGGCGGCACGTAGACTTTCCACCCCAATTCCCGCCTCCTCTTGGTGCCACTTTTCCGGTGACTTCCACGTTTGTGAGGCCCTTCCCCATCTCTTGATGGGAAGTAATAGGCTCGTTCCGGACGGCTTTAGCCGGGAACTCGCCTGAGAATAATCAGACATCAGCGCCTGGCCTTGGCCAGGCTGCTTTATGTTTGGTACGGCGAACTTGGCTGGACTCGGAAACCACAAGTCCGGAGGTTGATTGGCGAAACCCAGACGTTTGGAGAGTGGGATAGCCCTCTTCCCCATCTCTCAATGGGAAAGGAATAGGCTCGTTCCGGGTGGCTTTGGCCGCCGTGAACTCGCCTCAGACATCAGCGCCTGGCCTTTGGCCAGGCTGCTTTGATTTGCTTAAAGCCATTGTTTTATTGCATCCATGTATAAAGCCAAGTTTGAAAGATATCATGTCATCTTGGATTCGCTCCCTTTGGTTTAAAATCACCGGCCCGTTAGGCTTGCCACCTGGAACATGCGGATCATATCGATCACCTTCTCGATCATACTTCCCCTGTTAGTTCAACTGGAGGCTCCGCCAGGCGCACCGCGCCGCCGGAGTAGTTGAACTATCCGAACAAGGAGGAACGCCAGCGGCAAATCCTTGTTCGGATATCAGGGTATGATAGGCTTGTGTAGGGGGGCATGTTCAACCCCAGGGCCGGGATTTCGGAGTAGCCGAAATCAACCATGCCTTTAAAAAAGCCAATGGCTGCAGGCTTTTCTTATTGAATGTTTCCCCGAAACAGATACGGCTCAATTAGGCGTTCCGTTGGTAGCCCTAGGCAACCTGACTTATATTGAAGCAATTTATAAATTTTGATTATCGCTTGATTTATGCCTCTCGTTATTTATAGAATTGGGAGTAAAAGTAAATTTTCTAATCCGCAGCATACTTTACATGAGTTAGTCAGAACGAAGGGGGATGAAGTGATGAAACGACTAATATACCTTGCGGCCGCCGTCCTCATCGTGATCGGCTTGGGGATTTTCTACTTTTCACCAAAAAACTTTACTTTCAAAGAAGCTGTACTGGATAAGCTCGATACCAACAATGTTGCATCCATTGAAATCATCAAACGCGATCAGCAGGGTGAGCACACCAAAAATGTAACGAATTCGGAAGAAATCCATGAAATATTGAACTCACTTTCTGCGGCGAATTTAAAAAAGTCCGGACCATCAGACATTCAATTTACCGAATCCTACTGGATAACTGTGAAGACAAACGACGAAGGGAGAGCGTACGGAATCACTCTCTATGATAGCGACTATATGCATACCTTTGAATACGATGCAGCAGCACCTAAAAATGCATCCAGGTCATACAAAATTACGAACGACTTCGATGCTGCGGCTATTCGGAATGTATTTAAATAACTGTTGTTTGCAAGTCTGGTTTCTTTTGTGAAAAGCATTCGCCTACTGGCCACCTCACAGTCAGCACAAAACCTGTCCTTCCACAACGGACAATTTCATACTTTGTCTTACAAAAGAAGGACTCGATATACTATATTCTCCTGCAGGCGGATCGGCTCTAAAGTCCCTGTATCTAGTAGTAATCCTAATATTTTTTACTATATATAGATCTCAACAGTTTTGGAAAAGATATGTTCTTCTGTCCACTATTTAAAAGACAAAACTTCAATTTGTTCATCATATGTAGACACTCTAAAATAACTGTGAACTCGCTTTATCACAGACCATCAGCTATCCCCTGTATAATCCAGACTGATTTTTGAACCATCCGTTGACCACCCCCGACGGTCCGGTCATCCAACGGAATGTTACCGATATTTGCTTCAAGAAAATTCACCTAAGTTGAGCAGTACGCTTTCCCGCCCTCCCCCAACTTGTGGTAAGATGTCAGTAATTATGGTATGGGCGGATACCGCCTGTCATGATCCTTACAATTCCGTTCTGCAGATGATGCACCCACCACTAAAAAGGAGGACAATCATCATGAAGAAGCTGCTTGACCACTTGTAACGTGAACTCGTCGTTCGCTGGAGTATCCGAATTCGTGGACCGCCTCTTGTAAGCATGACCCCATTCCAAATGAATATAAAACAGGGAGGCTGTACCCGGGATGAGAAGCGAACGAGAAATGTTGGATTTGATATTAAATGTAGCCAAAAGCGACGAGCGTATCCGGGCCGCTGGGATGAACGGCTCGCGGACGAATCCGAATGCGCCGAAGGATGTTTTTCAGGATTACGATATTGTGTATGTCGTGACTGACGTGGGGTCTTTTATCCAGGATCCCGACTGGGTTAACGTATTCGGCGACCGGATCGTCATGCAAAAACCGGAGGAGATGAAGCTCGTTCCTCCGGCTATGGACGGATTTTATCCGTATCTCATGCTGTTCACGGATGGCAATCGGATTGACCTGACCCTTTGCCCGATCGATAAAAAGGATGACTGGAACGGCGGTGACCGCTTGGCCGTGGTGCTGCTGGACAAAGACCAAAGCCTGCCACAGCTGGTAGAGCCTACGGATCAGGGGTATTGGGTACAGCAGCCGACCGCCAAACTATTTGCCGACTGCTGCAACGAGTTTTGGTGGGTCTCGCCTTACGTCGCCAAAGGCTTGTGGAGACAGGAGATCCTGTACGCGCTCGACCATTTGAACATCATCCGGGAGATGCTGGTCAAGATGCTCGAATGGCAGGCCGGCGTCCTTACCGGGTTCTCGGTGAGCACCGGCAAAAACGGGAAGTACTTAAAGGGATACATTCCTGAATCGAGCTGGGAACAGCTTTTGGCCACCTATCCAAAAGGCCAATACGAAGATGCTTGGAACGCGCTGTTTACTATGACCAACTTATTCCGCAGCACGGCGCAAGAAGTGGCGGCGAAATTCGGCTTTGCCTATCCTAATCAAGATGACCGCCGAGTGACGGCTTACCTGGAGCGTGTCCGAACACTAGAACCCGGGGCCGCTGAAATATTCCCGCCAGGTCGTGAGCCAGGTAATGAAGCGTAGGTACAGCACATACTAACGTTTTCCCGTAACGGTCGTGAATAACACCAAAACCAGCCGGAACCCTGAAGGGGGCCTGGCTGGTTTTTCTTAGTGAATAGTGGTCTTTGGCCCAAGTGTTACGATTGTTACGACCAGAGCGAGACATGCTATCCCCTTTTTAATGGCTCAGGATTCGCAGCACCTGCAGTCGCGTTCCCAGACTCTCCATGTCTTTTCGTCCGGTGTTTCTGACCTCCACCTGCATTTCGGCCGGTTCGGAACCGCTGGCCAACACGATGATCACGGGTCTGTAAGCCAGCTTGCACCAATCGTCGAAAAGGTTCACCTCTTGAAAAGGGCCCCCGTTCACGGCGTATTCCAGAATGCCGGAGTCGGGGCCCATGAACAGGCAGAGTCCCGTTCCGCGGCCGGTCACGATATAACTGAGGCTTGCTCCTTCGTTCAGCGCCTCCAAGTGTCCGTCATCGTACCGCCAGTTCATAACAGGCCTATGCTGAAGCCCGTTGTAGTCAAATCCTCTTTGGCTTAAAATGCTGTCCGCCCGGATCATCCGTCCGTACTCGTAATTCCCCGCTTCCAAAGGCGGGAGGGAAAGGACATCCCTCCCCATGCTGGTGACATGACCGGCTTCAGCTATCGCATCCAGTCCTGTCTCTAAGAAAGGCTCCAGGAATTCCCGGGCAAAGCGGGCATACAGCGCGTGTCCCTCGTCATTCGGATGGACGCCATCCGGCGCGAGTTCTCTCCATGTCCAGCGCCCCTCCTCGACGCCCTGCTGAATGGCGGAGGCGTAGTTGACGGAAGGGATACCATAATACGCAGCGACCTCCTCGTGTACGGCAATGTTGAACGGGACGCCCGGTCCCAAATTTTTGTCCGCTGCGGTATAGACAAAGCAAAGGTCCGTCTGCGGCGAGCGCCGCTTGCAGCCGCGGACGATCCCCTCCATGCCGCGGATCGACTCGCTGCGGTCCGTCCCGTCGTTGACGCTGAATTCGACGAACAGAAGATCGACCGGCCCGTGCTCCAGAACATGCTCCTGCAGCCGGTGTGCGCCGAAGGTCGAGTCGGTGCCGCCGACGCCGGCGTTGATGCAGGCCACCCGGCCGGCGCCGTGCCGATCCTCGAGCCAGGCCTGCGTCAGTCCCCGCCAGCTGGTCTTATCTGCGTCCGAAGCTCCCGCTCCCTCCGTGATGGACCCGCCAAGAAAAGCAACGGTTACGGGCAGTCCCTTACGTATCTTATCCTGAAATGCGGGTAGACCGCTCCGGGTATGGATGATGGGCTGGGGATACGCATGCGCATGAATCGGCTTAGAATCCGACATGGTCCCCGGCCCCCTTTGCTTGGCGTTCCTGCCGCTCCTGCCGCTCTTGTCGTACTTTCCGGGGTTCGGAACTCTCGCCTTCCGTTTCCGCTGCCCCAAGCTCCATTTCCAGCCGATTGACAAGTTCGATGAGCTGCATCGGTTCGCTGATCGTATAAGCGGGCTGCTCGGATTCGTCTGCCGGCGTATGGGGGTACCTTGGCGTCCAGCTTTGAAAAACGCTGATGATGCCGAGGGCGTTCGCGCCTTTAATATCCCTGCTCAAATTGTTGCCGACCATGACGGTGCGGGCAAAATCCGCTTCGGACCCGTTCAGCGCGCCGATCGCTGCTTTAAACATCCGCGGGCTCGGCTTGGTGGCCTTGATCAGCTCGGAAATGATGAGCGCATCGAAATAATCGTGCAGGCGGTGCTGACTCAGCACGTTTTTGAAGGATTGTGCATCGCCGTCGGCCACGAGCGCAAGCGTAAAGCCAAGCGAATGCAGCGTCTTCACCATCTCCGCGGCCCCCGGAATCAGGTCGGCGCTGACCACGATTCCGTCTTCGTCACGAACCTCGGTAGACTCGTCCACGAGCGTATCCCCGCTGTCCAAAAATACGATCAGTCTTTTCTTGTCGATGACGTCCATCTCCTTTATTCCTCGTTCTATTCGTCTGTCGGAGCCACCATGAATCCGACCGAATTGTCGGCCATTGTAACTCCGCTGCAGCGTTCCAGCTTAAAAAGTCCGTCAGGGTATTGCCTATGAAAGACCCCGCCCGAATACAGGCCATCTTTGCTGCCAGCCTTCACTGCAAGCAAAATATCGTTACGGCAAAAGGCCAGCCCTTCCGTGCTTCGCGCCGACAGCAGCATGGCATGAGCCGTTCTGAACCGGTTATCCTCGATCCGGATGTTGCGGTGGACTGGTACGTCCGGCACTTCCAGCACGGAAGACTCATTCTCGGGAGCGATCCGGATCACGGGATGCTCCTCTCCGCCGCAGTCGATAAATTGGTTGCCCGAAATGCGCACATCCGTGACAGCGCCTGATTCGTACCAGGAATTCGCGTCGCCCGCAACCAGAACGGCACTCATGTTCATGCGTTCAAACCTGTTGCCTTCTATGACTGTCTTCCGCAGCGACGACACCAGTATGCCCCGGGTCGGTATTCTGGCAAAATGGTTCCTCGCAATCAGGACCTCCGGTGTCCACGTCACGTTCTCGATGACATCGTAATCCCCTATCGATGCTGGGGCCGGCTGCTCCAATGTCAGAAGCAGCTCGCGGGGATCGAACATCTTCACGGTGGCGATCCGCCCGAAAGCATAGGACGCAAGACTGCGGGCATCGACAAAGGCTATTTCGTCCCCCGGAAAGAAAGCGCGAAATCCATACGTTTGCGGATGCATGAATCGAACCCGCACTTGATCGGGCGCCGGCTGGCCGACGATGCGGAGGTACGTTCCGTGAACGTTGACCGCATCGTCATGGGCTCCGGCAAACCGGCTGTCCGTGATCGAAACGCGGCCCCGGCACCCTGAACAATGGATAAAATCGGCGAAGCCCGCCACCGTTCTCCCCGTCTCAGGGCGCGGCGTTACATCCAGATCGGCGAAGGTCAAATCCGCGCTAAACTGGCCGACGATGCCCAGCCCATGCATAAAATGAAGCCCCATGCCGATCAGACGGATCCTCTCGCATTCCAGGATCAGCACGCCGACCTGGTCACGAACACCGTCTCTCATTTGTACGGTCATTCCAGGCGAAACATGCGGAACGGGTTCCTCCCCAAAATGAAACCGCAGCCGCCGGCTGCCGATTTCCTCAATGCGTTCAGCCCGTGACGGCCAATCTTCCATACGCCAGGTGGCATTTTGGACCAAGTCGCAGTGCTGTACCGGCCCTTCCCGGAGCCTCCATCCTTCGCCGACCCAAGTGAGACGTCCGTCTTCCAGTTCATAATGTGAATCCGGATGCACGCAAACGTCGAGCTCATGCTCTCCGCGCCGCTCCACGGTCATCTCGGTCACAGTCGGCACCGCATAGTCGAAGTGCAGGTTGCGGATTTCGATATCCGCGCAGCCATCCAGCAGCAGCATCGTTTGCTTGCCGTGGATCACAAAAAGGGAACCGTTCCCCTCCAGCGTCAGCCGGCGAAGCCCCTTCAGCAGCAGCGCGACCGTTTTCGTAACATCCTGGTTTTCCTCCTCGCTGGCCGTATTGGTAATATGATAAGCCGCCCGGACGGCATGCTCCGGATAAAAATGATACGTTCCAAGTGGGATGTCCAATACGACAGGGCCATCATGCGAACCGGCTGCCTCTAGCGCAAGCCGCATGGCCGCCCCTGCATTGGCCTGTAAGCCCTCAGCGTCGCCAAAGTCCGCCAATGATATCAATTTGAACAGCGCCGGACCCGGATTTCCAGAATCAGTCATGCCTTGCTCCTTTCGATGCGTTGTCTGCTCCGTTCACTGATTAACTGATTTTACAAATCGCCCTTGTTCTTAAAATGAACGGAAATGCCGAAGATGCCAGTCTGTTATAGAACCGGCATCCCGCAAAGGAACCAGCAGGCTTTGCCGGCCGCCGGTTCCTTGTTATATCGTATTATTTTGCTAACTTATCATAAGCCGTCTGCAAAATTTCCAGGTAACGGTCCAGCTGCAGGTCCTTCAAGCCTTTCACGTAAGCGTCCCAATCTTTGTCCAGGTCTTTGTTGCCGGTCACGAACTGCAGTTCATTTTGCTCAATGTAATTTTTCAGGTTGGTCTGCAGCATGCTGGCTTCGTCGATTTCGGTTGGATCGATCCAGACGGACCAAATCGGGAAGATTTCTTTAGGCTCATGTCCTTGGTACAGAAGCGTAGCGTTGTACAGTCTGCGCTCATAGCCGTCCGAAGCGTAAATATCGGTGCCCTGTACCCAGGTGTCGCGGTATTCTTTCGGCATGTAGAAATGCCCCATTCCGCTCCATCCCGCATTGTGCGGCTGCTCGCCTTCCTTCGTCGGAATCGTTTTGACCATCGGCTTGACGCCTTCACCAAGCGCTTTGTCTCCCGGCTCCGGATCCGTCCAATCGATGCCCTTCATACCGGTTCCGGCATTGGTTTGCCCTTCGGGCGTGAACATATAATCCACCATTTTAATTAATGCGATCTGCGCTTCTTTGCTTGCTTTATTCGTAATCACGAATTTGGCTCCGGAAGTGACGCCCCCGGCATCATGCGTGGCATACGAGATGCCGTTCGGACCAGTCAATGGCGGCAGCGGGTTGTAGTGTGCGGAACGGGTGTTGCCCGGGTCGATATTGACAAAGATGGCCGGGTGCATGCCTGCTCCTGCGCCAAGAATTTCAGCACCGGCATTTTCGCCGACTTTTTTGAAGGCCTCAGCATTTTGCGTAAATGCGCCCGGGTCGATCAGTCCTTCATCATAGAGGGACTTAACGTATTTCAATCCTTCCTTCCACTCCGGCGTAATAGCGGCGGACTGCACCTTGCCGCTGCTCATCGTCAAATAGTTCCGGTCATCGTCATAGATAAAGCTGTTCATCAGATAAGGAATGATGCGGACGCCGAAGTCCTCTGTCGAACCGCTGAGCGGAACTTCGTCGGCTTTGCCGTTGCCGTTGGGATCCTTCGTTTTAAAAGCCTTCAGAACCTCTCTGAATTCCTCCGTGGTCTTCGGCTCTTGAAGATTGAGCTTTTTCAGCCATTCGGTATTGAGCCACATTTTGTTCGGATAGGAACAGTGGAAGCATTCGGTGTAGGCTCCAAGCCCATAGATATTGCCGTCAGGGGCCGTGACAAGAGCTTTCATTTCAGGACTCTCTTCCATCGCCTTCTTGATGTTGGGCCCATACTGGTCGATCAGATCGTTCAGAGGAATCAGCACCCCCTGCTGCCCGTATTTCAGGACGTCAGCCTGTGAAAATTCATCGATGTAGGCTGTCAGCAGATAAGCATCGGGGTAATCGCCGCTTGCCAGCGAAATCTGGCGTTTCTCCTTAGCTCCGTCGGAAGGGTTAATCTGCCATTTAAACTGAATGTTAAATTTGTCCTCGACGAATTTGGTAAACTTGTTCGTCGGAATGTCGATTCCCGATTCCTGGACAGCGAACACGCTGACCTGTACGGGCTTCGACGATCCTCCGTCGGCTGCGGTACCGCCTCCCTGTGCGCTGTCCGGGCTATCTGTCTTTTTGCCGGAGCAACCGCTGATGACGACGAAGGTAGCCATCAGCAGGATAAACATTCGTATTAGGCTCTTTTTCAATCGAATCGCTCCCTTTTTAATAGTTCTTCAGCAAGCTTCTTATGCCTTCCTCATCTCAAAAAAGGGCACCACCTCCATTTGAAATGGAATAAGAATCAGGATGGCGTGCCAAAATCAGCACCTCAAGGTTATCCTTTGACCGATCCGACCAGCATCCCCTGCACGAAATAGCGCTGCACGAACGGGTAAATGACAAGCACCGGAAGGGTCGCCACCACGATCAGCGCATATTTTAACAATTCGGCCAGCTGCTGCTTCTGCACCATCGCCATAGCGTCCATCGTTCCGCCCGAGCTGTTGTTCTGGATAATAATACTCCGAAGGACTAGCTGCAGCGGGAACAGGTCTGCGCTTCTGAGATAGATCAACGCATCGAAATAGGCATTCCACTGCCCAACGGCGTACATCAGCACCAGAACGGCAATGATTGGCTTGGACAGTGGCAGCACGACGCTGCGGATAAACCGGATATCGCTGCAGCCGTCGATCTCGCTGGCCTCCAGCAGTTCCCCCGGAATCGACGATTGAAAAAAGGAGCGGGCGATAATCACCTGCCATACCCAGATGGCGTTAGGAATGAGCAGCGCCCACCTTGTGTCGATCAAGTGCAGCTCTTTCACCACCATATAGGTGGGAATTAACCCGCCGCTGAAAATCATCGTAAACGTGATGATCATCATGAATACGTTGCGCCCGAAGAGGGACCTCCGGGACAAAGGGTAGGCAATCATGACCGTCAGCGTGACGCTGATCAGGGTGCCTGCCGCCGTATAAATAATTGAGTTTAAATAGCCCGTCATAATTTCCTGCCTGCTGAAAAGCACGCGGAAGCCCTCAAACGAAATGTCGACCGGCCACAGCCATACCTTTCCGGAGGTAACCGCCGCCGGACTGCTGATGGAGCTGCTTAAAATGTAGACGAGCGGATACAGAACCGCCAGGACGACCAAGATCAAAATGGTGTAGACGATGCCTAAAAACAGGCGGTCGCCCTTCGACTCCTTGATTGCTTTTCTTCCTGCAAGTTGAATGGTCATACCTTTGCTCCTTCCTTACCAAATGCTGTTGTTCGTCAGCCTCTTCGCCAATCCATTTACGGTCAGCAGCAGGATGAGGTTGATGACGGAATTGAACAGGCCGACGGCTGTGGCAAAGCTGTAGTTTGCGTTCAGCAATCCGATCCGGTACACATAGGTTGCGATAATTTCCGAATTCACCTGATTCAGCGGATTTTGCAAAAGATATACTTTTTCAAAACCGATCGCCATGACGTTGCCGACATTCAAAATCAGAATGATGACGATGGTCGGAACGATGCCCGGCAAATCGACATGCCAGATTTTCTGGAACCGCGAAGCGCCGTCCACCTTTGCCGCTTCGTACAAGGTCGGGTCGATGCCCGCCAGCGCCGCCAGATAGATGACCGCACTGTAGCCGGCCGTCTGCCAAATGTCGGACCAGACATAGATGGAGCGGAACATGCCCGGGTCGCCCAGAAAATTCACGGATTCAAGCCCGAAATAATTCAGAACGACGTTGGCGAAACCCAGCCTTGGGGACAGGAACAGCATGACGATCGACACCATAACCACCGTGGAAATAAAATAAGGGGCAAAGGTGACCATCTGCACGAATTTCTTAAATCTCTTCCCGCGCAATTCGTTAATCATCAGCGCCAGGATAATCGGAATCGGAAATCCGGCAAGGATCAAATAACCGCTCAGCAGCAGCGTGTTTTTGAGCAATGTCCAAAACAGCGGATTTTTAAAGAACAGCTCAAAATGCTTGAAGCCTACCCATGGACTGCCCCAAATCCCCTTAATGACGTTATAATCCTTGAATGCAAGGACTGCGTTAAGCATCGGGTAGTATTTGAAAATAAGGAAAAATAACAGCGGAGGAATCACGAGCAGATAGAGCTGCCAATGCTTCTTCATGCTTTTACCGGCAATTTGCCAGTAACTGACCTTGCGCGTACTGCTGTTGCGCTTCATTGGAATTGCGGCTTGCTTGTTCAGAATAATAATCCCCCCTATGCCATCAGCGTGGATGCGTGATGAAATGACAGCGTTTTCTTTCTTGCTTGAGCATAGTGGATCAAACGGGCGCTTGAACAGGTACACTTCGGTCGTTTTGCATCCAATTTCCCTTTTTTCGGGGGTCCATCGCTCTAAGCGCTGTACATATTTCCGCTTCGGCTTCCGCACGCACAAAAGCCGCATCGTCCTCAAACGGATCCTGCGGCTTACAAGAGCTGGTGCTATTCGTCGAGCGTTTGCCTGTAAACGCTCGGCGTCACGCCGATCAATCGCTTGAACGCCCGGCGGAACGAATGGGAGCTGTTGTACCCCACCTGGGCGGCGATATCGTCGACCGTATGATTGCTTTCTTTGAGCAGTTCAGCAGCTTTCTCCATGCGCACCTTAATCAGATGGTCCGAGTAATTGACCCCGGTCACTTCTTTAAATAACTGGGAAATGTATTTTTCCGGACGTTCCACATATTCGGCCACCCGGTACAGGGTCAAATCGGGATTGGCGTACATCTCCTCCGTGTACTGGTACATTCGCTGAACCAGTTTGGCATGGGAGTCCTTTTTCTTGTTGGCGATATAACTGCACAGCGTGGCGGTAATGCTCTTGATTTCGGCCTGAACGGAATCCAGCGGCTCGGCGGGGCCGATGTCGATGACCCTCCGCTTCACAGTTTCCAGCATGTTCGACTCCTGGAAAACCTTCTGATCGAGCAGCTTGAGGAAAGTTCCTTTGATCTCGCCGACGAGCTGATGCCTCATCTCGACAGACAACTCGCGCCTTGCGATATTTTGCTCGAAAATGCCGTCGATGATCTTGCCGGCCTCCTCCTCTTCCCCGGCCCGGATCGTACTTGCGAGGCGCTGCTCCGCGTCGAGCGGGTAATAATACGTCGTGTTTTCGATGCGGGCTTCATGATTCCACAGCATGCCCTTGGAGTTCACAAACACGGCATATTCCAGCGCCTGCTTGGCCTGCTCGAACGATTGGCTCACATCCATCAGCGTCTCAAAGCCCTCGCCGAAACCAGCCTGGATGGAAACCTTGTATTCCTGGAACAGATGCTGGATCAGCTCTTCCATCAGCGCGGTTATCCGCTCCTCCTCGTCCTGCCCGGGTTCCCGGTTCTCGTGCGAGAAAAACAAGACGACAAGCTTATCGGATCCAAGGTCGGATACCGGCAGCGGACCCGCGATTTCCAGCAGCGCTTGTTTCACAAGGAGGCGTGTGGCGCTGAGCTCATTCAAAATTTCCACGCTGTCCATACCCGAGTATCCGTTAATGCAGAGAATGCCTGCATAACCGCTCTCCTTTTCGAGCGAAATGTTGGCCTGTTTGGCCGCCGCCACGATGACATCGTGCGATTCGAATTCGCCTGCAATGAGGCGCTTAATGAAAGCGTCGCGGACCAGCGGAAGCTGAAGGGTCAGCTCGCCTTCGAGCTGTTTGTTAGTCTTGATCATATTGGCGATATTGCCGCTAAGAAAATCATACGCATTCCTTTTCTCCAGCTCGTCCCGGCCGAACTGTTCTTTGATAATACCGATCATGCTTTGGATCGGAACGCTGTGACGACGCGCCAGCAGCAGCCCGACCAGCAGGCCGATCAGCATCGTCCCTCCGGTAAGGATAAAGGTTGCGCGCTTGATCTTGTTGGCGTTCTCCATGAGGGTGGTCCGCGGAATGCCGGCCTGGTACACCCAACCGTTCTTGTCCGAACGGGTTGTGATGACCAGGTCATCCTTATAAAATTGGCTCGTTTTATTGGCATCAAAAGCCGGGTCATCCTTCAATCTGTCCACATACGACGGAACGCTCCCTTGGAGCGCAAGCGTATTTCCTTGACTGTCATAGATATGCACCCATCCGCCAAATCCTTTGGTCAGACCTGACAGCAAACCGGTAATGGTTTTTTCGTCGATCATGACCACCACGCTCGCCGGCGAGGAATCGTTGAAGCTGTCGAGCGGCAAGGACTGCATAAACGTAATGACGGAAGTACCCATTCCCCTCTCCGTATAGGCCGTCAACGGCTTGATTTCGCTGCGGTGGGTCTTTAGCAGCACTTGGGTCTTCCATTCGTCAAACGACATATCGTCATAATGAAAATATTCATAATAATGCTCCGGCCGAAAAGTGGAGCCTGAAGTCAGGATCAAATCATAATTGGCCAAATAAATGAAATAGTTTTGAAGAAAATCGTTGGTTTGTCCAAAGGTCAGCACGTTCCGCATCGCCTTCCACAAACCGTACACATCCTGCACTTGATGGCGGTCGTTCATCAGCATATTCACTTCCTGGCTGATGGCGATTTGCCGGGTCATGCCTTCCACCTCCGCCATCCGGTGCTCCAGCAGCTCCTGGCTCTTTTCCAGCTGAATCAAGCTGTTGTCGATCGAGATGGACTGTGTAACGGATATCGAGGTGAGGTAAGAAATGTAACCGCCCACACAGGGGATCAGAAGAATGACGATATAAGAAATCAGAAAATTTCGAAAAACGCTGGAACGTTTCAGCATGATATCCCCCTTATTTTGATAGCGCTATCATTTTGTGGGTTGAAAGATGTATGGCCTGCTCATGCAGCGTACATTCCATAATAAAGCCTTGATCGCAAATTTGTATAGGTACACTCCAGCCAAAAGGTACATTTTTCCCTGTTTTGCGGTTAGAATGCAGGATTACCGGTACTGAGGAGGCCGTAAATCATGATTTGTATATAGAAAAGGCAACCGCAGCCCGAACGGCAGCAATTGCCTTTATGCCTAAAGTTCACCGAAGCTCGTCGCGGCTCAGCTTGTTCGTCCGGCAGCCGTATTCGCGGCGAGCGCTCCGTCCAGCGTATGCACCTCGCCGGCGGTTAAATTCAGCGTCACGCTACGATCCCCGCAGTATACCTGAACGGTTCCGCCCGACAAGGCCTGTATCCGGGCCTGGACAAGCTTGCCGTGCTTCCACGTCAAGTCGACTTCCATGTTTCCTTTGGCCCGAAGCCCACGAACTTCCCCGTCCGGCCAGCTGTCCGGCAGCGCCGGCAGCAGATGAATTTCCCCCGCATGGCTCTGCAGCAGCATCTCCGCGATCGCGGCCGTCCCGCCGAAGTTGCCATCGATTACGAAAATATTCGTCTCGGCCCCGGCGATCCCCGACTTGGAATAGGTCAGCATGTTGTCCAGGCACAGCTCGCCGATCAAATGGGCGATATGATGCTCAGCCCGGTCCGCGTCGTGCAGTCTGGCGAAGAAGAGACCGAATAAGGCGGCGGTAAATTCCACGTCCTCAAGATCGATGCGCTCCATGCGGTTTTGCAGCGTTACCCGCGCCGCCTCCGCCAATGCTGGCGTATGATGCGGCGTAATCTGGCTGCCGGGATACAGGGCAAACAGATGGGCCAAATGGCGGTGCTCCGGCTGCGCTTCGCCGTAGTCCTTCAGCCACTCCTGCAGCTGGCCGCGCCGGCCGACCTGCAATGGAGGCAGCAGTGAGATGGCGTGCTCCCACTTCCGCTGCAGCTCGGCGTCCACGTCCAGTTTTCGGGCTGCATTCAGGCAGAACGTGAAGAGATCCCGAACCAATACCTGGTCCATCGTCGGACCCATGGAGAGCTGCTGCGCTCCTTCCTCCGGAGACCCGGGATAGAAGCTGTTCTCCGGCGAGTTGGAAGGCCCGGTCACCAGCCAGCCGAATTCCGGATGCACGGTCATGTAGTCCAGGAAAAAGGCCGCGGCTGCTTTGAGCACCGGGTACGCCTCTTCCGCCAAGAACTTGTCGTTAATGCCGTATTCGTAGTGCTCCATCATATGGGTCGCAAGCCAGAGGCCGCCCGTCACGTTCAGGCCCCACGACGTCTCCCATCCGGGCGAACAGAAGCCCCAGACGTTGGAGAACACGTGGGCCACCCAGCCTTCTGCGCCGTAATACTGCCGCGCGGCCGACCGGCCGGCCTGGGCCAGCTCCCGGACGTAGCGCATCAGCGGCTCGTGGGAATCGCCGAGATTGGCAATTTCCGCCGGAAAATAGTTCATCTGCGTGTTAATGTCCAGATGATAGTCGCAGCTCCAGCCCATCCGGCACGCTTCACCGTCATTCCAGATGCCCTGCAGGTGCAGCGGCAGCGGTGAGTCTTGGCGTGATCCGGCGATCATCAGATAGCGGCCGTACTGGAAGAAGAGCGCGAACAGCGCCGGATCATCCGTCTGGCCCGCGCGGAATCGGCGCATCCGCTCATCGGTCGGCAGGCCGGCCGCCGCTGACGTGCCGAGATCCAGCTGCACCCGCTCCAGCAGCGGCCGGTAATCGGCGGCATGGTCCGCCTTGAGCCGGTCATAGCCTTTGCCCAGCGCCTGCTCCAGCTGGCCGAAGCCCGCTTCCTTCCATGCATCGTCCTGCTGGCGATAATCCGTGTGGACAGCGGTGTACACCCACACTTCTTCCGCCTGCTCCACCCGGATCGTTCCGGACGAGGCCAGCACGCTGCCGCCGCGGGCCTGGACACGTACCGCTCCGCTGCAGGACACCCCGCATGTTCCGTCGCTGTGCACGGTTTCGACCGCTTTGCCAGCGAAGGCAAGCATGTCCGGCTCCCGGGTTTCGCTGCCGAACTCTTCCGTGCGGCCCTCGAGCCGGAGCGTGAACGTTAGCCCGGCCGGGTCCTCGGTCCACAGCCGGGACACCATCAGATCGTCCGCATGGGAAATGAACGTCTCCCGTTCAAACCGGTATCCGTTCATTATACCGGCGGAGCGCGCCTCCGCCTGCAGCAAATCCAGCTCCCGGCGCATTTCCGCTCCCCCTTCCGAGGCTGCCGCAGGCCACTCCAGGATGATGTCGCACAGGCTCAAATTCGTGCCGAAGTTGCGCTTCGGCGGCTGCAAATGCTCCTTCGCCAGCTTGTCGCCAGCGGCATAATCGCCCGCAAAAAATCGCTCACGCATCCGCTCCAAATCCTGCTTCGTATTGGAGCGGCCGTGGCAGGGCTCCGCTTGTCCCGACCAATATGTGACCTCGGTCAGGCTCCAAACTTCCTTGTGCGGAGCCGATATAATCACGCCGCCCATTCTGCCGTTTCCAAGCGGCAGCCCCTGTGCCCAGCCTGCCGCAGGGCCCTCGTACCAGAGCTTCAAGTCATTCATCCGATATCCTCCACCAAAAAATTTATTTGCGAATTCATCCGCTTTTCTTACTGAATTCTATTCCGGTACCGTTGATTTTATCGTATCATTTTGATGTATAATCCGTCTTTGTTAACGCATCCATTGATTTATCAATTCATCCGCCAATCTATCGTTTTGAATCTGCAGACATACACCTTCTAAATGCGGGGGAGACATGATATGAACAAAAGCTTATCCGAGATAACTCCATTCGTAGGCGACTCCATGAGTTATCTGTACGACGGCAGCAGCAACGAGCATCTGCGCGCAGGCAGCGTGTATGCCCTTCACTTGTTTAATGAAGGCCCCGGGGAAATGGAGGTCGAAGGGGTCAAATATCCGATCGAGCGCGGAACGCTCATTTTTTTGCGTCCGGGCCAGCCGCATGCTTTTCACATCCGCCCGTCCCATCCGCTGCCTTCGTATAATCTGTATTTCGATTTATGGGATGACGCCAACCCGCTCTCTCCGAGCCGGTCTTTCATCCATGCGCCCGAGCCTTTCGTTTTTGAACAATTGTCTATCGAACTGCCTTGCGATGAACTGGACCGGCTTCCGAGCGTCTTCTCCCTGCGCGCCCATCCCCATTTGTATGATGGAATCGCCATGATCGCCAGGATGTACAGCGAATCCAAGTTTTACCGCAGCGAAACGGTGAACAGCTTTCTGTACGGCTGGATGCTGTCCTGGCACAACGCCGTGAACGTGCAGCACCCGAGCGATTACCGCATCGTCCGCCTGCTGGAGTATTTGAACAGCCGTCCGGAGCATGGACAGTCGGTTGAAGCCTGGTCCCGGTTCTGCGGTCTGAAACGCACTTATTTCCATGAACTGTTTCTGCGCGAAACGGGGATGACCCCGAAGGCCTACCATCATCAGCTCGTGATGAAGCGGGCGGCCCATATGCTCGTCGAAACCGACCTGAGTATTACGGCGATTGCGGAAAAGCTGGGATACCCGTCCATCCACCCGTTTTCCCGGCACTTCAGCAGCTTTCACGGCACGACTCCCAGCCAGTACCGGCTGAATCCGCTGCACCGGATATGAGTCCGGGGAAGGAATAAAAAATCGCGCATCCGCTGGTCAGCCGGAATACGCGATTGGGTTGGTCATACTTGCTCTGATAGATGCTGCTCAGAAATTAAAATTGTCCGGGTCCCCGCCGGTCCGTTGGTTCCGGTTCAACCCGTCGATCTGCTGCATTTCGTCCGCCGTCAATTCGAAGTCGAACACATCGGCATTTTCGATGATCCGGTGCTCCTTGACCGATTTCGGAATCGTCACGATCTCGTGCTGAAGATCCCAGCGGATGATGACCTGCGCGGTGGATTTACCATATTTGGCGCCGATGCCTGCCAGCACTTCATTGTCCAGCAGCTGGCCCGCAGCCAGCGGCGACCAGGCTTCAATCTGAATGCCCTGCGATTTGCAGTAGCTGCGCAGTTCCGTTTGGGAGAGCAGCGGGTGCAGCTCCACCTGATTGACGGCCGGTTTCACCTCGGCATCCTGCATCAGATCTTCCAAATGATGAACGTGGAAGTTGGATACGCCGATAGTACGGACCCTGCCGTCCTTTTGCAGCTTTTCCAGCGCACGCCATGTATCCTTGTATTTGCCTTTGACCGGCCAGTGAATCAAGTACAGATCCACATAGTCCAGGCCTAGCTTGCTTATACTTTGTTCAAACGCCTTCAGGGTAGAGTCATAACCTTGATCCGAATTCCAAACTTTGGTGGTAATGAACAGCTCCTCACGCGGAACGCCGGATTCCCGGACCGCCTTGCCGACACCTTCTTCGTTACCGTACAGCGCAGCCGTGTCAATACTGCGGTAGCCGTGCGCAATGGCCGCTTTCACCGCGCTAACGACCTCATTGCCTTCCTGTGCCTTGTAGACGCCCAGCCCGAGCCATGGCATGGCATATCCGCTGGACAAGGTTGTGGTGGACTGCAGATTGTTCATGAGTAAGACGCCTCCTTCGAATCAGGTAAATGTCGTGGATGACTGAAAACCACCCATCCTGTCCCAAGATAAACCAGCCTATGGGCAAAGTCAAATTCATGGACTAATTTGGTACAGCTTGGATTCGGCGCTTTTCAGCGTAACGTCCAGCGTTGCACCTGCAGTTACCTTTTCCCCGGTCCACAAATCGGTCACTTGAACGGAAGCCCCCGCTTGGACAGGAATGCCGGCACGCTTCAGGTCGATCTGGCGCTGCTCCGGATTTTGCGTGTAATTGAATACGGCCAAGTAATACGTGCCTTGGTCTTCAAGCACAAACAGGTCCGCCGCTTTCGTTCCGGTATTTCCTTCCACCGGCTTAAAGGCTTTGCCCTTCACCGCCAGCGCGTTCACTTCCGGGTTGGTGAGCAGGCTCTCCATGTATTGGCGCGCCGCCGGGTCGTTCACATCGTCGGAGTTCAGGAAGACCGTACCCGAAATGGCCGCCGCATTGACACGGGTCTGCGCTCCTTCATACGAGCCGCCCTTCACCAGCGTCATATAGTCCGGGTCGGTGTAATGATAAATCGTCCCGTTCTGCCACCAGCCGTAAGTCAAGTTGTTCAGCTGGTATTCCGTGCTACCCAGGCTTCCGTCCACGTCGCAGGAAATGCGGCGGCTGTGCGCATATTGGCTCGGGAACAGCGGAGCGATTGATTCGCTGATGAACATCGTACCGCCGATAGCCTGATCGAGGTACGCCATTCCCTGATTGTACGCCTGAATGCCGGTTTGCACTTTCGAATCATAATGCCGGCCTTCCAAAGAGCCATGGGACAGGAAGTCTACCTTAATATACTCAAAACCTTCCTTTTTGAAACGGTTCATATAGTAGTCGATCCGGGCTTTCACCGCCGGATGGGTCGGGTCCACGGCATAAGCGCCGTCCAGCTTCGGCAGAACGTTGCCGGATGCATCCCTCAGCACGATATCCCCGTATTTGTACTTGCCGTCGGTCCCTTCAACTACCTGGTCCATGTTGTCCCCCCAATAAACGAACGGGGAGTAGTAGATGCCTGCCTTCTGGCCGTTGCCGTGAATCAGCTTCACGAGATCGGTCAGCTGCTGGTCGGTCATGTTGTCCCAATACGAATCGAGGTTAATATACACGTTCCCGTTGTTCTCGAAAGAGTTGTTCTGCAGATGCTCCTTCACATAATTGGAGACGGCTGCCGCGTTGTCGTAGCTGAGATGATCGGCATAAGCGCCCCAGCTGTTCCAGCCGACCGGTACGCCTTCAGGGATGTTTTGGCCAAAAGCAAGCGGCGGCGCAATCGCGGCATTCACCTGGCCGTAACCCTCCATGCCTTTGCGGTAGTCGTCGTACAAACCGATGAACACCTTCGGCGAAGTCACGCTCTTTCCGGACACGCTTCCGTGCGGCAGGCTGTCATGCGTGGAAGCCTGGGAAGTAAAGCCCCCGTACACGCGCAGCTCGTTCAGCTTATTGTCTGTGCCGCTCCAGTGGATTCCCGTTTTCCATGTGTCATGCGTAACGGAACCGACCACCAGACCTTTTCGGCTTGTATTGTCATAAATGGCTGTTAGTTCGGAACTGACATAGTTATCCGTATTTAACCGGGTATTGATACTTTTCGCCTGATACCGGGACCAGCTGTCGTTATCAAAAGGCGTCACGAGCACCCGGTTGTCGCCGTAGCTGCCGATATCGATTCCTCCCCGGGCCTCCACAGCCAGCGGCGTAATTTGGTTCGTCGTCAGCCCGGCGGCTTGGGAAGCCGTCACTTCCGCCAACACATACGGTCCATTGTTATAAATGTAAAAGACCTGGCTCAGATCCGGCAGCCCTTTTTGCTCGCTGCGGACCGTAACCTTGATGCCTTCGCCCGTGGCGTCACGGAAGGGAGTCACACCGTTCTTGGCTTTAAACGTATGCTTGCCGTAATCCTTGCTCGCCACGGTTTTGTCGAGCTGGATTTCGCTATAGGCACCCTTGATCACCGGCTTATGGTTCCAGTTGTACTGGGACAGGCCGGTTGAAGTGTTGTACAGCAGTTCATACGACGGATTGGCTACACTAAATCCGCGCTGATACTCAGTCAGCGTAATGGGGCCGTACTTCGTGACATAGAGCTGTTTGCCCAGTTCGCCAATGCTGCCGTCATGGTCCGGCACGCCGTCGCCGGCCGATGCCAGCCGCAGCTCGATCAGGTCGATATCCGGCGAGTATCCGCCGCCATCGTCGAAGAGGATCGTATTGCTGCCCTGCTTCAAGTCGATCTGGATATCGTAGGTGCCGACCGTATTCCAGTCCGCCGTTTTGGGAAAGTTGAAATTTTCCCCTTCCGCCCCGTTGACCGAAATGACGGCGGCGCGGGGGTCGCCGGAAATGTAGTGCACCGTCATCGTATAGACGCCGGCCTGATCCGCGGTGACGCCGTTAAACTGCAGGGTGGAGCCGCCGTACAGGTTGCCGGCTTTTTTGCCGCCCGAGCAGGTTCCGCAGTCCGCAGGACCCGCATTACCCGTAAACGTGTTGGCGCCAGCTTCCGCCTCGTACGAAGCTGCTGCTGCATTGGCTCCCGTTCCGGCAGCCGTTTCAGAAGTTGCGGCCCAGGAAGCCCCGGGCCAGGACAGGGCCAGCAGCCCCGCCCATACCATCAGCAATATTTTCGGGATAAACCGGGTTCGTGTACTCATCGGTAATCCTCAATCCTCCTTGAAATTAGGGTTGGATGCATAACTTCAAAATGGTGGACGCCGCCGGGTCAAGACTTAAGCGGACTTCCCCGCTGGCCTCGCTCTCGGTCCCTTCCCACAGGTCGGTTACGCGGTAAGCTGCGAGCGGGTCGAGTCCCAAGCGGTCCAGAGGGACTGTCTTGTCCGCCGCCTGTTTGCCGTCGAAGTTGAACACAGCCAGGTAGACCGTCCCCTCCTCGTCCGGATCAGCCAGCATAAAGACGTCCGCCGCACGGCCGCCCTGGGCGCTTTCCACCGGAACGAACGTTGTGCCCTTCCGTGCAAGCCCCATGATGCTGCCGTTCCGCAGCCAAGCCTTGGCGCGGGAGGCTGCTTCTTCTTGTCTGAAATCGTCTCCGAGCAGCAGCACCGTCCCCGCGATCACGGATGCCGTCAGCCGGCTCCTCCCCTCATGGCGTGTGGTGGCCTCCTGGTTAAAGCTCTTGTATAGCACGGAGTGGTCGGGGTCGTTGAACCGGTACAGCGTATTGTTCATCCACCAGCCGTAAGTAAGCGAATTGAGCAGGTACTCGGTATCCCCGATCATGCCGAACACGTCGCAGGAAATTCTCCGGCTGTGTGCAAAGGCATACGGGAACAGCGGCGCGATCGACAGGTTGATGAAGATCGGCTTTCCGGCGGCTTCCGGAGACAGCTTTTTCGCCAAATAAGACAGCCCATAATGATAGGCAGCAATACCTGTCGTGATTTCAGGGCGGTAATGCTGCCCCTCCAGCGCACCGTGCGCCATAAAATCGAGCTTGATGTACTCGAAGCCCTCCCGGATGATTTTGTCCGTAAACCAATCGATGCGCTTCAGCGCCCCCGGATGGGTCGGATCGATCGCCAGGCCGCCGGCGATGTCCGGCAGGATTTCGCCTTCAGCGTCCCGCAGCAAAATGTCGCTGTACGTGAACTCGCCATCCGTTCCCTCCACGGGCTTGTCGAATTGGGACGGACTGCCCCAGAAGGCAAACGGCGTCCAGTACGTCCCCGGCTTATGGCCGTTTTGCCGCACCCGGTTCAGCGCATCCTCCATCTCTTCATCCGTCAGACGGTCCCAGAACGCGTCGAAGTTGATGTACAGCGTGTCGTTATTTTGAAAACCATCCGCCTGGACTTCGCGCTTCAAAAAATCACTCGTCGATGTGTACAGATCGTAATCCAGCGTACTCATGGCGGCAGACCAGCTGTTCCAGCCAACGGGGACCCCGCCTTCCCATGGAAGCGCCGGCGACAGGGCAGCATTAGCCCGTCCGTAAGCCTCCAGGCCGCGGCGGTAATCGTCGTACCCGCCGACGAATACGACCGGCGACGCCACGCGCGTCCCATGGACGTAACCGTGCGGCTGAAAATCCCGGGTCATTTCCCCGGCAGCGCCGGCGTACAGCTCCAGCTCATCCAGTGTTCCCGGCTGTTCGCCCTGGATTTTGATGCCGGTTTTCCAGACGTCATGACTCAGTGAACCGGCAACGATCCCTTGCCGTCTGTGCGGCCGGAACAAGGCCGTAACCTCGTAGCTCTCGGTGCGCAGCGGCGCCGTCTGTGTCTCATAGCGCACCCACTTGTCGTTGTCGTAGGGAACGCGGAGCACCATAAGCTCGTCTTCCTTGTCCATGGTCGGCCCAAAGGACAGCTGCCCGCACCGCAGCACCGTCATCCGGTTCAGCCGGATGCGCGTCTTATGGACGGCCACCAGCTGCGTCAGGTAAAACGGCGCACCTTCATAAATCCAGAAATGCTGCTCCAGCGTCGGGAGCATGTCGGATTCATGCACCAGCGTTAAGTGAAAGCCGGACCCGAAGGCATCCTCGATGCTCTCCGGCTCCCCACTCATGCTGTGGCGGTCGTAGCTGCCCGTATGGTATTCGCGCCCGTTCCACCGGATAGCGCTGCGGATTTCTTTCCAGTCCCACAGCGTACCGCCGGCAGCGCTGTAATGGCCCTGTTCCAGGTCGATCTCCAGCGTCATCCGATCCGTGGATACGCGGATCAGGGAGCCGGTTTGCCGGACCTGGACCGCGTCCGTTTGGCTGTTAGTGATCATTCGCCTCATTTTCCTCCTGTCTCTGCAAGTCTCTGGCTGCACGGGCAAAAGTCAGTAATGCTTGGCATCCGCTTCCGCCCCAGCCGTATGATTTCATTATAGAAAGCGCTTTATCGGCTTGCTATAGAGCGATCTACCGATTGATAGCGGGAATTAACGCTTCTGGATGATGGGCGGGCTGTTAAAATGCGGCATGGGGATGGCCGATATTGAACGTTGTGCTGCGATGGACGCTCCGTGTACGAAACATTCCTCCAATCGCTGTTGCCCCCGAATTTTCGCGGATTAGATAGAAGGATAAAATTCGGGGACAGCCTGGGCTTCCGAAGTGAGCTTTCCTGCGGAAAGCTTTCAGGCGACCGCTCCGCTTCTCCGGAATTGTTTCGTCCCCTCCGCTGCGTTGTGCTGGGAGGGCATGCGGTGCAGGGCAACTCAAATCAAGGGCGGAAACTCCACGATTCTCAAATCACAAACACCAACAGACATGGCAGGCATTAACCATGCTCCTATGGCGGATTGCATCGCTTGCAAACCTCGCCATACCAATCGATTGTCAAACAAAAAAGGCAGACGCATCCGTCTGCCTTTTCCAACTTCCTTTTCATCTCTTCCCCAACCAATTTGGTCTCAACATCTCTGCCGACTCTACATGCCAAGAGAATCCTCAGTCACTCAGGCATCTAGGCCTCTACAAGCTCGTATGCCCCGCCCTCGTCCTCAGAACCGACTTCTCCTCAGGACCACTTTTCTTCCCTACGCATCCACCGGCTCGAGCTCCAGGCTCCATGCAATCACCCGCTGCATCAGCCGGATGAACCCTTCGTCCAGCAATCCCTCAGGCAGATGTGCCGGCGTCACGCAGGCTACCCGTCCCTCGCCGTAAGGATGCAGCCAGCCGGCAATGGATTCGCCGTCCCGCGATGATGAGCGCAGGAACACCTCGGTCTCCGGCTCGGAGCAGGCGACAAAGTAGTGTTCGTCCTTAAACCGGAACGTACCGTCCAGCTCGCCCAAGGCTGATCCGCCGACCGGTGTATAGGTCACCTCACTGTGCTCCTTCGGATGGGATAAAAAATATCCCCGCAGCATGTTCACATACGCGCCGTGCTCGGGATACGACGCCAGCCCGGAATGCCATGCCAGCCAGGCACCGCCGTCACTTACGTAAGCTTCGATCTGCCGGCCGATGTCCTCGGTCATCCAGGCTGCCTCCGGGTCGCTTTGCGGCTCAAGGCGGTTCTCTGCAAATAAAATAACGAGGTCCGGCTTCTGACCAAGCTGCCCGGCGGCGAGATCGGAAACTTCCTTGTACAGCAGCCCAATTTGTCCATTCGCCAGGAAGGACTCTAAAACTTGTTCAAGAGACTTTTTCGCCGGCTCGGCTTCATGATAAAAGTCGCCGACAACCGCCCAAATCGTTTTCATGTGGCATCCTCCTTATTGTCGAATGCAATACGGTGGTCCAAAGATCGCGACCGTTAAAAAGGCATCGCTTCCCCGCGATGATTCACCATCCAGGCATTCGGGTCAGGAATGACGGTTCGTTCCACGATGCGCAGCAAGCCCTGCGCGGTATCCGCCGGGTCGCCCGGCGCTTGGTCGCCGCCCATTGGAGTCCGGATCCAGCCGGGGTGCAACGCATAAACCGCAAAATTCTGAGGAGTCAGCTCCTTGCGGAGCTGCGCGGTAAAGTAGTTCAGCCCGCTTTTGGATATCGCGTAGGGATAATCCCCGCCGTAGGCCCCGGTAAAGCTTCCGGCCTCCGAGCTGATGTTGAGGATGCACGGCTGGGCGCTCCTGCGCAGCAGCGGAAGGAAATGCTTCACGGCCTTCATCGGTCCGTACAGGTTCGCCAGCATGGACCGTTCCATATCGGCAAAATCCAGCTCCTCCAGCTTATGCTCGCGGCCGATCAGCACGCCTGCGTTGTTAATCAAGGCATCGAGCACATCCGTATGCTCCAGCACGGCCGATTTGGCGCTTTTCACGCTCTCTTCGTCAGTGACATCCATTGCGATCAGCGTGAGCCGGTCCGGATGGACTGCACGCAACGCACGAAGCGGCTCGGTATGCCGCTCCATATCCCGCACGCCTGCAAACACGGTATGCCCAAGCGCAAGCGCCGCTTTGACCGTTTCAAAGCCAAGCCCCCGGGCCGATCCCGTAATCAAAATATTCATATCTTCAGCACCTCACCTGCTTATCAGATTAATCGTTTTCCAGCAGCTCGATCAGAACTTTCAGCTCGTTGCTGCTGTCGATGTATGCGTAGCGCCCGCCGGTGTATTCGCCTTTTTGAATCAGCGGCATGTGACGGCCTTCCAGTACGGCGATCTTGTCCTTCATTCCTTGAATCCCAAATGCGATATGATGCACGCCTTCACCATGCTCATCCAAAAATTCGCGCCAGGTCGACGGATGCTCATCCGGCTCGATCAGCTCGATCTGCAGCTGCCCGCAGTCAAAAAAGGCCAGCTTCGCACGCGCCTCCGAAGGCTGCCCGTTAAACTCCGTCTGGGCGACATCCACGGTGTCGGTCCAGGACCATTTCGGCCGCTCCACCCCCAAAAAATCCGCATAGCTCTGCGAAACAGTATCGATGTCTTTCACGACAATCCCGATTTGTGTAACCAGCTTAGTTCCTAATGCGCCTGCCGTCATATAAAAATCCTCCTTAACAGTGCTGAATTGGAAAAGCATTTTTCACTTCGAACCCCAAGCAGCCAATAGATTCCCTCTTCTGTTCCCGCCAAACACTTAATCCGACGCACATTTCATCCTTACTGTTTAAATCACACTTTCCGGCACGAGTCCCGGATGACCAGCTCCGCGGTCCCTACGTATTTTTTGAACATCTGTGTCTCGTCCTCAACGGTCTCGATGACCTGCCGCGTCAGCATGTCGATCATTTCAGAAAAGTTCACGCGTATCGTGGTTAGCGCCGGCTGTATTCGGGAGCTTAAGAGATGATCGTCAAACCCCATCAGGGAGATGTCTTCAGGTACCCGTAGTCCGGCCTCGTTCAAGGCCCGAAGCGCCCCGAATGCCACGCTGTCGTTACAGGCGAAGATGGCTGTCGGCAGGTCAGAGATGCTTTGAAGCCAGCGCGCGGTCGACTGGTATCCGCTTCGTTCGGAGAAATCCGATGGCAGGACCCAGTCCGGGTTCACCTTTAGTCCGTGAGTCGCCATTGCATCCTGAAAAGCCTCCATTCTCTCGGGACCGGAGCAGCGAAGCGGATCCCCTGCAATGAACGCAATGTTCCGGTGTCCCAGGCCTACCAGGTAATCAACTCCCTGCTTCATGCCCAGCTTGTTGTCAAAATTGCAGATCACCCGGTTCGGCTCCATCCGCCCCTCCAGATGCTGGTCCACGATTCCCGCCACAAATCCTTTTGCAATGAGCTCCTCGATAAACGGTTCATGATTCGCCGCACCGATAAATATGCCGCCGTCAATCCGCCGCTGATAAAACGTATCCTTCACCTTGCGGACAGTCTCCGTGTCCCCTGTGCTCCGGATAATGTGGGTCAGGACGTAGTAGCCGCGACTGGACGCGCTCTCGATCACATCGCCGATCAGCGCGTGGGTCAGCGTGTCGTGAATCGCCTCCGGCGAAATCAGGAACAGACCAATGGTAAGCGTTTTCATACCAGTCATGATGCGTGCCGAGAAATTAGGAGAATAGCCGTACCTCTCGATGACCTGCATGACCTTCTCCCGCGTAGCCTGCGGCACGTTTGGGTAATTGTTGATCACCCGGCTGACGGTGCTTCGCGAGACGCCTGCGATTCTGGCGATTTCGATGCTGTTGATGTCGTTCTTCCTCATCCTGCACACTCCAAATTCATTAACACGTGTTCACAAAAGGCGGCGCAGCTGCAGTATCCGTGAGCTCCGCTTCACCATGCCCTGTATGTACAATCACGAATCCGGCATTCGCCATCCATAAAATAACGCCTTTAGGCATAAACACGTGTTTATGAGTTCAATCTATCCCCTCTTCCACATGTTGTCAATACATTTTCGAGGAGGCGGAGGAGCATGCGTTAATCGTGCTCGCAATTTGAGCCGTATGGGAAAAAGAGTTGAAGTATGCTCGTAACAATCTCTCAGTTTTTGTTGCCATAAAAAAAGGCCAGAACCGGTTGAGACCGGACTGGCTGGCTTTCTATCATAAAAAAATTATACTTCGGCCATCGCGTTTCTCCAGCCACCGGACACGGTGATGTCCAGCGCCCCTTCTGCGGCGTACGCCTCGCAGACAAAACCCGGGACGCTCCGCCCGTCCGCTAGCTCCACCCGACCGATCCCGAGCGGCGCGGGAATCGAGGCTGTGAACCTGCCGAAAGACTCCACCGGCATATCCCACAGCTCCACCGCGATCGGCGCCCCGCCTAGAGGCGTCCGTACCAGCCCAGGCTTCGGCGGATCGGTCTCCAGTTTGTACAGCCGGTACACCGGGGCGGTTTGCGCCTCTTCCGCAAATACCGCGCCGAGCCCGGTCATCTGCGGTTCCAGCGGCATGCCGCGCATATGCAGCCCGCAGACGCCGACGCGGATGGTGTCCTGCACCCGAAGCAGGAAGCGCGCGGCTTCAGTCAGGTTCGCTTCTTCTTCAGGAAGCGCAAACAGCGTCACGCCGAAGGGGAGCTCCGGCCCCGCCTGCCCGGCCGGAATCGCCAGCGCGCTGAGATCCAGCAGGTTGCAGTGGTTCGTATAGAGGCCCATCTTGCTGTTCGTTCCGATAGGGTCGGCTCCGACCTGCTCCCTCGTCCACGTGCCGCCGCAGGTCGGCAGCACCAGAACAGCTTGCCGCAGCCAGGTACGGACAGCCCTGCGAATCTCAGCCAAACGATGCTGGGCGCGGAAGAGGGCTGCCGCCGTATGCTCGGCCTGGGCCCCCGAGCGCAGAATCGTTTCCGTCACCGGAAACGTCGACCCGGGATGCGCCTCGATGAAGCCGGCGAGCGCGCTCCAGCGCTCGGCCACGAGCGGCCCCTCGTACAGCAGGGCCGCCGCTTCCTGCAGCAGGGACACATCCACCTGCTGCACGCGGACCCCGGACCGGGCGATCGTCTCCTTCGCCCGCTCCCAGGCCGCCTCGTATTCGGCCGCAAACGGGCCGAAAAACTCGGGGCGGCCCTGCGGGAGCAGCCACGTCTTCGGCTGCTCGCCGCGGTGCAGCGGACGGTCCGCGGAGTACGGATCGTCCGCGCACCACCCGCGTGCGGCCGCATCCACGGCGACCGCGTCGTCCACGTGACGGGCGAACACCGTCACGCAGTCGATGCTGCGGCAGGCGGGAACGACGCCCGCCGCAGGCCAGGCGCCGACGGCCGGCTTGTAGCCGACCAGGCCGTTCAGCGCCGCGGGCACCCGGCCCGAGCCGGCCGTGTCGGTGCCGAGGGCGAACGCAGCCTGCCCGCGGGCGACGCTGACGGCCGAGCCGGAGCTCGAGCCGCCGCTGATCAGCTCCGGACGGAGCGCATTATGCGTCTCGCCGTAGGGGCTGCGCGTGCCGACAAGGCCGGTGGCGAACTGGTCCAGGTTCGTCTTGCCCACCGGAATCGCTCCGGCTCGGATGAGCCGCTCTACCACCGGCGCGTGCCGTTCCGGCACATACGCATAGTCGGGGCAAGCCGCGGTGACCGGCCAGCCGGCCACGTCGATGTTGTCCTTCACCGCAAACGGGATGCCCCATAACGGACAGACCGCCGGATCCAGCCACTTCAGCCCTTCGAGATAAGGAGCAATTCGTTCCTCCTCCGGCGGCATGATCCAAATATTCATCCCGCTGTCCCGTTCCGCACGCCCGATAATGGCCGCGATCACCTCTTGCGGCGTAAAGCTGCCGCTCCGGTAACCCTGCTGGAGGGCATGGATGCTCAGTTCAAAAGGAACCGCCTGAATGCTCATGACGCCGCCTCCTTTTCCAACGGAAAGATCGCTGCGATGCAGTCGCCTGCCCGCACCTGATCGCCGGACGCCACAAAGACGGAGGCAATGATGCCATCGAACGGGGCAGGCTGGGAAAACTCCATTTTCATACTTTCTTCTATTATAATAGTCTCGCCCTTACGGACCTCCTGGCCCGGCTCTACGAGCACCTTCCAGACGCTGCCCGACATCGAGCTGTTCACGCCGAGGCTTCCTTCCGGAAGCGCCCCCTGCTCTTGGGTCGCGGCTGCCTCCGGTTCGGATACATGCTCCGCGATGCCAAGCTCCTTCCAGTACGCCCGCTCCTGCTGAAACGCGGCCTGCCGGGACGTCCGGAACACCGCTGATTCCTCCTGGATCGTGCCCAGCCAGGCCAGGTACTCGCCGAGATTAAACGTCGTTTCTTCGACGTCGACGGTAAACTCCCCGCGCGGGAAGTCCTCCCGCATTCGCAGCAGTTCCTCCTCCGACACCGGATAGAAGCGGATCTGGTCAAAAAAGCGCAGCAGCCACGGCTTCCCCTGCTCAAAGTTAACCGTCCGGCGGAATTTGTTCCACATCTGTACCGTTCGCCCCACGAACTGGTAGCCCCCTGGCCCTTCCATGCCGTATACGCACAAGTAGGCTCCGCCAATGCCGACGGCATTCTCCGGCGTCCAGGTGCGGGCCGGATTGTATTTGGTCGTCACCAGCCGATGGCGGGGGTCCAGCGGAACCGCAACCGGCGCTCCCAGGTATACATCCCCGAGCCCCATGACCAGATAGGAAGCGTTAAAAACGATTTCCGCCACCTCCTCGATCGAGCCCAGCCCGTTCATGCGGCGAATAAACTCCAGGTTGCTCGGGCACCAAGGCGCATCCGGACGCACGTTTTGCTGATAGCGCTCGATCGCCAGCCTTGTGGCCGGATCGTCCCATGATAAAGGCAGCTTGACGATCCTGGAAGGGACCTCGATGGAATCAAGCGGCGGCAGTGTCCGGTCGATCTCCATCACTTTCGCCGCCGCCTCCTTTACAGACATGCGGGAGGCATCGATATGAATTTGCAGGGAACGGATGCCCGGCGTCATTTCGATATACGGGATGCTTCCGCTGTCCGTGACCGCCTGCATCAGGACATACACCTGAAAGCGGTACAACAGGTCGAGTTCGCGTTCCCCGTATTCCACCAAAATATTTTCGTCCCCGGAGCAGCGCACCGCAATCGGAAAGCGCCGCCCTTCTTCCTCGTATGCGAGCAGCGGCATGTAGTCGCCGCGGGATGTATGTGGAAGCTCAGGCAGCATCGGCACGGACGCTCCGCCGGAGAGCTCACGCAGAAATGCTTCCTGGGCTGCTCTCAGCTCTTCGGCTTCCTCTACGGTGATCAGCCGGAAACGGACCTGATCACCCGGGCGGAGCTGCCCGATCTTCCAGAGCTCCGCCGTCGCGGTCGTGACCGGGCACACGAACCCGCCGAGACTCGGCCCGTCCGGTCCAAGCAGAATCGGCATGTCACCCGTCAGGTCCAGGGCGCCGACGGCATAGGCATTGTCGTGGATGTTCGACGGATGCAGCCCGGCGTCGCCTCCATCCTCCCGGGCCCACAGCGGCGCAGGGCCGATCAGGCGAACGCCGGTGCGCGAGCTGTTGAAATGCACCTCCCACACCGTGGAGGTCAGCTGGTCCAAATACGCCGGAAGCAGGTATTCGGCGGTACAATGCGGTCCGGGAATGACGCCGAGGGTCCATTCCCGCGTCAGCGCCGGCTGCGATGCCGGTGCAAGGAAGCTTAGAGACTCGGACTGGCGGTCCGGCGAGTCGCTGCGGACCCGGAGCACCGCCCCCGGCCGCAGCGCGCTGCCGGTATGGCCGCCGAAGCCGCCGAGCGTAAACGTCGAGGCGCTGCCCAGCGTCAGCGGCATATCCAGCCCGCCAGCGACGAGCAGGTAAGCCCGCATCCCGGCGACGGCTTCGCCCAGGGTCAGCACCGAGCCGGCGGACGCCGTCACCGGGGTATACGCCGGCACCGGTTCGCCGTCCAGCTCCGCCTGCATATCGGCCCCGGTCAGGCAGAACCGCATAGCGCCGCGGAAGCGGTAGCTTCCTCCGCGCAGCGTCATTTCCAGGCCCGGCGCTTCCTCCGGGTTGCCGAGCAGCCGGTTGCCGATGGCAAAAGCCAGCCGGTCCATCGGCCCTGATGGAGGTACGCCGATATCCCAGTACCCCGTTCGGCCGGGAAGGTCCTGTACGGTGGTTTGAACGCCGCCGTCCAGCACCTCGATCGCCAGCTCGACCGGCTCAAAACCGGCCAGCATGTTCGTATAGACCCGCCCTTCGCGGAACGCTTCGGTATCCAGAAAAGCTTCGATATAAGACTGGTTTGTCGTCACACCGTACACGCGCAGCGCCTGCAGCGCCTCGATCATCCGGGAGACGGCTTCCTGCCGCGTCTTGGCGTGGACGATGATTTTGGCCAGCATCGGGTCATAGAGCGTAGTCACTTCGAGGCCCGGCTGAATCCACGTCTCGATCCTTGTGCGTTCCGGCCAGACCACCGCGTCGATCCGGCCGTCCGCCGGACGGAAAGCATTGACGCAGTCCTCCGCGTACAGACGCACCTGCAAGCTGTGCCCCTCCGGTTCACGCACCCGCTGCGCGAGTCCCGGCAAATCGCCGGCCGCCTCCCGGACCATCCATTCCACAAGGTCGATGCCGAGCACCTCCTCCGTGACGCCGTGCTCCACCTGCAGCCGGGTGTTCACCTCCAGGAAGTAGTACTTCTCCTCCTGCGGATCGTACAAAAACTCGACCGTGCCGGCGCTGCGGTAACCTGCGGCTGCAGCAAGACGCCTGGCGCTTTCGTGCATTTCCCGGCGCACCGGTTCCGCCAGCAGCGGTGCCGGCGTCTCTTCGATGATCTTCTGGTTCCGGCGCTGCACGGAACAGTCGCGCTCGCCCAGAGCGACCGCTTCGCCGTCGCTGTTGCCGAAGATCTGCACCTCGACGTGGCGCGCCCGCGCAATATACTTCTCCAGAAAAACGCCCCCGTCATTGAAATTCGCCGCCGCCAGCCGGGTCACGGATTCGAATGCATCCCGCAGCGCCGCTTCGTCGCCGCAAATACGCATCCCGATGCCTCCGCCGCCGGCCGTGCTCTTGAGCATGACGGGGTAGCCGATCGTTTCAGCCTGCCCGGCGGCTTCGTCCACCGACGAAATCAGCCCTGTTCCCGGCAGCAGCGGCACCCCCGCTTGCTCAGCCATCGAGCGCGCGGTATGCTTCAGGCCGAACAGCTCGATATGCCCGGGGGACGGCCCGATGAACGTGATGCCGTGCTCGGCGCATGCTCTGGCGAACCCGGCGTTTTCGCTTAAGAAGCCGTATCCGGGATGCACCGCGTCCGCCCCGCTTTCCAGAGCCGTACGCAGGATCAGCTCGGCATTCACGTAGCTCTCCTTCGCCGGTCCATCCCCAATGAGCACCGCTTCATCTGCCTGCTCCACGTGCTGGCTGTCCCGGTCCGCTTTTGTGTACACGGCCACCGACGCAATGCCCATCGCGCGCAGCGTCCGGATAATCCGTACCGCGATCGTTCCGCGGTTGGCAATCAGCACCTTTTTAAACATTGCCTTCGCCTCCTTCCGCATTCCAGACCAGCACCTGCGCCGGCGTCGGGTTATAGGCATTGCAAGGATTGTTCAGCTGCGGGCAGTTGCTGATCAGGACGGTGACCGGCGCCAGCGCCGTCAGCTCGACGTAACGTCCCGGTCCGGATACACCGTCCGCAAAGGTGAGCTCCCCTTCCGGCGTCACCGGCACATTCATGAAAAAATTGACGTTCGGGGCCAAATCCCGCTTCGTAAATTCATCCCGGCCCGCTAGCATCAGCATGAAGGTATCCCGGCAGTTATGCATCGGGAGCGTGTCGTGGGAATACCGCACTGTATTGCTCTGGGCCGAGCAGGCACCGCCAAGCGTGTCATGCCGGCCGCAGGTGTCGGCCGTAATCTGCAGCAGCTCCCGCCCCGATTCGGCTACGAGCACCGAGCCTGTGGTCAGATAAATGTTATTTTGACGGGTAATCGTACGGACCGCACTGTAATGATCGCCCGGATCTTCCTTGGAATAAAACAGGGTGTCCACCGCCTGATTGCCCTCCACATCGACGATGCGCAGCACCTGCCCGGGGAACAGGTCATAAATCCAGCCCTCTCCTGCAGCTATGATGTGGTTGTACACGGCATCCGCCGCGTTTCGTTCGCTTGCCACCGCTTGAAATGTGCTCATTTTCAATTCGCCCCTTTCATGAGTGCATAGGCATTCCATGTGTTTTCAAAAGCTCGCCGGTTCTCACCGCAGTGGTTCACGCACAGATCGTCTTCCGTCATTGGCGCGGCATCCGTTATACGGATCTCCACCGCTGCCCCCGGATACACCGCCGAGGGGTTGAGTGGATGCGGCGTGTTCGACACGACCAGCAGCACATCCATTTCCGTCCGGAGGGTGACGGAGCGCCCACCGGTTGGCTGGGGAACATACCTCATCGTCCCGTCCAGCTCGCATACCACTTTCGAAAAGAAATTCACCGGCGCGCTCAAATCCCGCGGCGTCAAGTTATGGCGGTACAGCTCCACCGTCAGGTTTTCCTCGCCGCTTCGCAGCCAGGCGTTGCGCTCCTGCTGGTACGAAGTCGGACCATACTTGCCGTCCGTTCCTTTACGGGTCGTGTATCCGCCCAGGGGATCATGCCAGCCGGCAGTGTCTTCAATGATGGATGCAAGGACACGGCCCTGATCGCTCATCAGCACGTGACCGGCCGTATAAAAAGCGGTATGCTGCGCCTTGAGCGAATCCGGCATGTTGTACCTCTCCGAAGGATACGCCGCATGATACAGCAGCGCAGACACATTCGCTGAATCGCCCGCGGCCGTCAAGGTGACCGACTTACCTTTGCCAATATAGGCGGACCATTTACCGCCGGGACCCATCGTTATCGAAAAGCTTGCTGTCATTTTCATTCCTCCTATGGAGCAGGCCTGCTGCTGGCCGGACGTAAACCGCCAGTGAGCCCCAAGCCCGCCAATTAAAAATAAAAAAAGCCCGGGAGAAACATCAAAGCGTGCTTTGATAGATTCTCCCGGGCTTTTTTCCCGCCGTGTACACCAGGTTGCCCCGGTGCGCCTTCTCTCGGACCAGCCAGCCGATGACTTTCATCGACCCGGAACCCTAGAAGACATTTCGTATGCGGTTGTTTATGTTATGAATACTAACATTATTTCTTGGCGGCATGCAATAAAAACTTACAAAAAAAATTTAGAAATGCGAATATTTAGCTGTAAAAGGCGGTTTAATGTGAGGTTATAGGCCATGATGGAACATATGTTTGCATGTAAACTTAGAAAAAAGACTTGATTTTTCGGAAATAGCCTGCAAAAATGTGAGATGTCATGACATATCGAATCGCCGTCAGTTGCTTTATCCCTTTGGAGGAGGAATGTCATATGTCAAATAACATAACATTAAAAAGAGATTTATCCTTGTCCCATGTCGTGACCATGGGCCTGGCCTGGATGTCGCCCATGATCTTTTTCACCAGCTTCGGCGTGCTTCACGAGGGCTCGGGAGGCATGCTCCTGGCCGCTTACATGATGGCGTTTGTAGCCATCGTCTTCACGGCGGCAAGTTACGGGCAAATGGCGAAGGCTTTTCCCGTCTCGGGTTCGGCGTACACCTACGTGACCAAAGCGATGAACCCGTTTCTCGGCTTTGTGGTGGGCTGGGCCGTCCTGCTCGACTATTTATTTTCGTGCATTATTGCTGTGCTTATGTTCGGAATTAATTTGAACGCGCAGTTCCCGTCCGTACCTCCGGCGGTCTGGATCATACTCCTGACGGCTGTCGTCATGGCGATCAATATCATTGGCATCAAAACATCGGCCAATGTCAGCAAAATCTTCGTCCTGATGCAAATTTTGTTTATCGCCGGCTTCTGTGCGCTCCTGGTATACAAAGCGCTGCAAGGCGGGATTACCGCGGGACTCGACCCGTTTGCCGCAGGAAAAGGCGTCTCGTTCTCTTCCATTCTGGCCGGAGCCTCGCTGGTCTGCTTCTCCTTCCTCGGATTCGACTCCATTACGACGATGGCCGAAGAAACGAAAGACCCGAAGAAGACGATCCCCCGCGCCATTATGGTCATTGTCGTCCTGGCCGGGCTGATGTATTTTGCCACCGCTTATTTAATCCAGCAAATGTACCCTTCCTTTTCGTTTGCGAGCGCCGACTCCGCCGGCTTTGAGCTGATGCAGTCCATTGGAGGCAGCGTGCTGGCCTCGGTGTTTACGTTCGTCATCATTTTCTCCATTCTGTCCCAGGGCATGTCCTCCATGACGACCGTCACCCGGCTGCTGTTCGTCATGGGTAGAACCTCTCTCCTGCCCAAGACATTCGCTTCCATCCATCCCAAGTTCCGTACGCCCGTGTTCAATATCGTGCTGGCCAGCGTTATTTCCTTGTCCGCCCTGTTCATCAGCCTCGAAACGGCGATCAAATTCGTGAATTTCGGTGCGCTGACGGCGTTCCTGTTCGTCAACCTGTCCGTGATTTTCCACTACATCGTCCGCGAAAAGGGCCGCACTCCCAAAGACCTCATTTTCCGTCTTTTGTGCCCGCTACTCGGTGCCGGCTTCGTGCTGTACCTCGTCACCCTTCTGGACGTTTCCTCACTGCTGCTTGGCGGCGGCTGGCTCGTATTCGGACTGCTGTTCTATGCGCTGCGGCGGGCCAAACCGGCGGTACATGAAGCGCCGGGTGCGGAAGTGGAGAGCGCAGTTTAAGGGAAAATGACTGCTCGCCATCCTGCCGTTCACGCAAGAGCAGCGGATATTTCGAAAAAAAAAAGAAAAAGGACACGGCCCGCCTGAACCGCTTAGGCGCTGCTGTTGTCCTTTTTTAAATAAAGCATAGAACTATCCCAAATCCAACATATTGTCCGCAATGATTCCGTTTTGCACATACCGGACCAGCTTGCCGGCTTCATTCGAAGCCCGGTTGAACCCTTCCGGCGTCAACCACCAGTTGTCCTCCCGGGTCGACGCATCCTCTGCGGCACACATCGAGTATTCGATCCAGGAAGGCATGTACGTCTTTAAGGTCAAGTACGCCCGCCGCATATGGTATGCGGAAGTAACGATCAGAATCCGGCGGATACCGTGCAGCGGAATGGCCCGGTCCAGGACAAGCAGCGAGGCGAGCACATTCTCCTTCGTATGCCGTGACTCCTGCTCCACCAGAATTTGTCCGGCAGGGACGCCCAGTTCCACCGCCCTTTCCTTCATCATCAGCGCCTCGGGCAGAGGCTGCCCCTTCCAGATCGTACCTCCCGAAAAAAGAATCATCGGTGCCCGGCCATCCTTGTATAATTGAACCGCTGCGGGAACGCGGTACTTTGCGCCCTTGTTGCTTCCGAACACGAAAATGCAGTCGCCTGGCCGACCGTCGTCGGAAATTCCCTTGTACAGCAGTGCGGTAATTTGCTCGTGCGATAATTGGCCGGGATTGCATTCTGAAATCATCATCTCCGGCACCCCCGTTTTCCTATGGATTTCTTAGCAAATCTTGCAATAAATGATAGAACCACTTCAATTGTATGAAATAACAACTGAAATGGTTCTCAATTACGCCGTATATGATGACGATGCCCAGGCATCGCCGCGCTGATAAAAGGAACTATCGGAGTAGCGGGATTCGAACCCACGGCCTCACCCACCCCAAGGGTGCGCGCTACCAGACTGCGCCATACCCCGATATATGAACCGCATAACGCGGTAAATCAACCGCATAACGACACCGCTTCAAACGTTCAATGTGCTTAGTCCATGGAAATGGTTGCATTTTCCATCACCGTATTTAACGCTATTATAGCGTATTCGCCCGCACACCCGCAATACTTTAGGTACGCAGCTTTGCGGATAAATTTTTGATCTCAGCAATCGGTCAGAGGTAATCTTCGCTTAATCGCCGTGACCACGATCAGATGCAGATGATGACTTTTCCTATATTGCAGGATGAAGTACGAACTTTGCAGCGGCTTGATGACGGGCACAAGAAGAAAGAACCGCAGCAAAGCGGTTCCTTCTAAATGATGTAAAGCAATGCTATTTAAACGTATAGCCGCGTTTCAGAAAACGTAATTTATGCCCGCATTTGAACCAGCGCCTGCCCTGGCGCAGCCTTTTCCCGATTGCCCAGCAGCGAGGAAATTTCGTCCACGGTATAGTATCCGGCGAACCGCTTTTTCCTTACCGCCTTCGTCAGCCAGCTAAAAAAATCCCATACCGGATCGTCGACCCATCTTCCGCCATGGTTGATCAGAACGGGCGTATACGAGATTTTTAACGCACAAGCGCCCTGCCATTCGAAAAAGAAAATGTTCTCCGTATTTTTTTTCTGCAGTAAAAAGGAGTAGCTGCCCTCCTGAAGAAGATATTTGTCCTGGTTGTGAAAGAAAACCGGTCCTTCCGCCGTCGCCACGATCCCAATCAAGTCGCCGTTGTGATGAACGTAAAAACCCCGGGTGTATTCGATGTTCAAATCGGGTGTGAGCCGAACTTCCTGAAGCGAGTAGGGTTCGACTCCCCGGTGTCTGGTTTGCGCTGCGTCCTGAAAATGACTAATGATTTTCATGATTACACATAACCTCCCTCTTCGTACAACGCTTCAATGAGTATACCGCTTGATTCTATACCAATTCTGAACATTGCGGGGCATCCCTATCCTTTATCCTCATAAAAAATATGCCGGGGGAAGACTTGGCCACCTTTGATTTCAAGCAGTCCAAACGAATACAGCTTCTCCCTGCGCTTGTCCGTAGGAGAACCGGGGTTAAACATCAGCACGCCGTCGTCCATCTGCAGGTGAGGCTGGTGAGAATGGCCGAACAGGATGCAGGAAACCGGCTCGCCCTCAAAGGCCTTCCTGGCCTTCTGTGGAGTGGTTATTCTTGATGAATAAGGCTCATGTCCGTGAACAAGCCCAATCTGTACCCCTTCAAAGGAGAGTATCTTTTTTTCGCCAAAACGCTCCATAATCTCGTATCCGTCATTATTTCCGGCAATGCCGTCCACAGGAGCTAATTTTGACAGCTGATCGTACACCTCCAGGGTCATCCAATCGCCCAAATGAAGAATATGGTCAACCTCCCGGAACGCTTCCGTCAGCTTTGCGGGGAGCTTTACTCTGCCTTCTCTTAAATGCGTATCCGAAACAACACCGATAATCATGGTCGTTCCTCCTTTTTTTCAATCTGATCACTTTTCCGCAGATCACTTTTCTGTAGATCACATTTCACACGAAAATTGCATTTTTGCAGTTATTCCATCTATGCCCTGCCTGACTGATGATCATAAGTGCAATTGTACAGCTTTTTTCCCTAGTCCAACTATTATAGCAACGCCACTGTCTGTGGTCCCGCGCAAAAAAACTGCCCCGCGGCTTCCATATGGACGGTTCAACGTCCAAAAGGTGCCGAGAGGCAGTCTAGGAACAGCCTTTGTGATGGCAGTCATGGTACTTCATGGTACTAATACTTGGCCTCGCTTAACTTCGTCTAAACGAACCTGAAGCAGCGACCGTCGTGCCGTCAATTAATACTTGATCAAGTCGGCACGCAGCGGCGTGAAGCAGTCCAACAATGCACTGGCTTCCAGCGCCTTCGCCCCATGCCTGGCGCCCATCGGAATGACGATGTGCTCGCCCTGCGCGATGACCGTCTTCTTGCCTTCGATCGTGAACTCGACGCGCCCCCGCAGACAGTAGGACATCTGCTCATGCGGGTGGGCATGCTCATATCCTTCTGCACCGGCTTCAAAATGTACTTCCATCATCATCAGCGACGCCCCCGGCTGCAAAATTTTGCGTTTTACGCCGGGCTCCGCGTCCTCCCAAACTCCGATATTGCTCATGCTTTTGCTCCGCCTCCTTATGCTTGTCATTTCATAAACTAAAACGCCTTCGCGATTTCGATCTTCTGCGTTTGCCCGTTGTCCGTCAAATACAAATTATAACTGAATCCTTGATCGTCCATAAAATAAGAAATGTATTTTACGCCCTCATTTAGCCGCTTTGGAAGGAGCAGCGTAGCGATCCGGTGCGAGGACGCGTCCTTCGTCTCGGCCGACAGATGCCAATGCGTATCGAGCCCGGCGATTTCCTCGGGATCCACGCCCTCGAATCCGCTCGTCTGCGACAGCGCAAGCTCTCCGGACGTGCTGAAGATGAAGCGCCCTTCCATCAGGGCTTTCTTGCCGTTCACGTGGAAGGACTGGCCCTTCAGCTCCATCTCGTACAGCGTGTGGAATAGCCACTGCACCCGTCCCGGCTGCTCCAGGTCGATCGAATCGACAATAACGAAGTAGCTGTTTTGCACAAAATAAATCTCGCGCTTATACTGCTTCAAATACGGTACATACTCCCGGTAAGCAGAGGTTGGATTCAAACGAGTGTAGGATACGCCCTTGTCATGCCAGGCGTCCTCGACCTCCCCTTTAGCCGCCAGGTTAAGCGCCTTGTTCATGCCGGCGAACTGCCCTTGCCCGTCGATGAGGACGGCGTTTTTGGACTTGGTCTGCCTGCGCCAATTCAAATGCATCGAGCTGTTAAACGCGACATAATACCCGCACTCAATAGCCAGTGGCTCCCCGTAAGCGTGCAGCAGGAATGCGCCCTGATCGCCGTGGCTGTGGCTGACCGAGCCGTACCGGCTGCTCTTGGCGATGAGGGAAATCTGCTCCGCAGGATCGTGCAGGCGGTGATGCATCGCCACCCAGCCGATGTCGCGGAACCATTTGACGGGCTCGATGCCGGAAGGCTCTACCGGTTCAACCTGCGGATAATTGTGCCGGTACACGAGGTCATCGAAGGCAAAATCCCACCAGCCGTAGTTGTAAAACATACGGTCGGCCTCCGGATTCGCGTCCTTCAGCTGGTCGAAGTACCATTGGTACCATCCGTTTCCGGTCACGCCGGCAAACTCGCGCATGTTGTAGCCGACCTTTTTGATGATATCGTCCCCGAGCGTCGAGTTGTCGCCAAAGGCCATGCGCGTCGACGTGGTGGGGCTGTAGCAGTAGAGGGGAAAATCGCCTGTACGCTGAAAAAAAGGCCGCCGGAACACGTCGAGCTCCGAAAAGTTTTTGAGCAGGTTCAGGCCCTCTGTCAGGTAAGCCATGCCCGTCGTCCAGTAGTGGGGCCCTTCGGCCCAGCCGCCGTCCTTGCCTCCCCATGGAGAGAACAGCGTGTAATAGTACTCCACCGTGTAGTTCAGCCATTCCCTGGCCTCCGGCTCCTCGTCGAACAAAGCGATGCAGCAGGGCACGAGCACCGAAGATAAGGAGCGGACCGCGTGGCTGTCATAAGGGACATGATGGATCTTCGAGCGCTGGATCACATGGTACGCCACCTGCCGGGTCCGGGCGAGCAGCGGCTCCCGCACCGCTTCCCGCTCATCCTCCGTCAGCTCGCCATGGAGCCAGTCGTAGCCCCAGGCCAGCGCCGCGGCGATCCGAAACGCCGCTTCGTCGTTATAGTCGCGGCTGGTCGGGCCGTCCGGGTCCCAGGACGCGGCGTGCAGCAGCCAGGCTTTCGCCTTCGCGAGCAGCTCGGCGTCCTGCAGCACGGCACCGGCAACGCTCAAATGCCGGATGGCGTACAGCACCTCCTGGCAGGCCAAATAGCTTCCGCGCCACAGCGCTGCCGTCCGGCGGTTCTCCGGATAGGGCTTCGGCTCCTCAATCAGCTCCCGGGTCAGCCAAGGCTTGACCGATTGCTCGAAGAAGGCCTGCCATCCGCTGCCTGCCGCATCCTCCCTTACTGTGCCGCGGTAAGCCTCCAGCTCATCCGGCTGCAACCACAGCCGGGGATGACCGGTGCGTACCCGGCTGTAGCGCTCGCTCCGGGACGGGAGCGCCGTCTCCGGCAGTCCCTCCGGCACCCGGAATTCTCTTACGGTGCTCCATTCGGACTGCTGCTCCCCCGGCCCTTCCCCTTCGAGCAGCGCGTACCGCCAATAATACGTTCCCGGCCTCAAGGCCTCGGAAGGTGTAAAGAAATTGTAGGAGATTGGCCCGTAGGTCCGGGTCGTCTCCCTGGTAAAATCCGGCGCGGATGACACCTCCAGCACGTACCGGTCATCTTCCAGCTTCGCCGGGATCCAGGTAAACCTCGGCGGGTTCTCGATCAGCTCCGTTTGCGCCGAAGGCGCATACTGCACCGTTAAATCGCCGCTTTGCGGCTGATACAATCCGTTTGCCGTTGCCATTGTCCGTATCCCTCCAGTTTGGGTGACACTGTAGCGAGCTTGTTGCCTTGATATCCTTATCTCGCTGTGCTCCTAGATCAACGTTCTTTGTCCATCGTCAGTTGTTCATCGTTAGTATCATGTCAGCTTCAGCTGTCCATTTCCGTTTTTAAAAGTATTTCTGGGCGCTGTCCTTTGACCCTTACTGCCTTGGACGAAACCCTTACCGCATGAACAATCCGCCGTTCACTTCAATAGTCTCACCCGTAAGATAGCGGGACAGGTCCGAAGCTAGATACAGCACCGTATCGGCAACATCCTGCGGCGTCCCTTCCCGGCCGAGCGGGATTTTGGACACCGTGGCGGCCCGGCCTTCATCCGAGGTGAAGGTGGCGTGAAAGGCCGTCCAGCCGATAAAGCCCGGCGAAACGCAGTTAACCCGGATGCCCTGCGGGGCAACTTCCTTGGCCAGACCCTTGGAGAAGGAAATGACCGCCGCTTTGCTGGCCGCATATACCGATGCTCCCGGCCCTCCGCCGTCATGGGAGGCGACCGAAGTCATATTGATGATGGACCCGCCGCCGCGGGTTGCCATGCCTGGAATGACCAGCTTGCTCAAAAACACGCAGGACTTGAAATTAACATCCATGACGTGCGTATAATGCGCCTCGGTCATTTCGGCATTCGGTACCCGCTTCACCAGGTGGCCCGCATTGTTCACCAAAATATCCACCGGGCCGCCCAGCTCCCGCTGGACCGTGTCCAGCATCACCGTCAGTTCCTCGATGCGGGTGACGTCCGCCTGGACGACGGCGGCCCTGCCGCCCGACGCGGCGATTTCCGCCGCAAGGGCTTCCGCCTCCTCCCGGCCCCGGTTATAATGAACCGCCACCGCGGCTCCCGCGGCCGCGAGCGACCTGGCCGCTTCCCGGCCGATACCTGAGCTGGCACCGGTCACCAGCGCCATTTTCCCCTGCAAATCGATCTTCATCCCACGTTCTCCTCCTCATACATGCAAGTGATGCTGCCGTCGAACGGCAGCGACATCCGAATCGTCGTTCCGTGATGCAAAGCGCTGTCAATCGTCAAACCGTACGCTTCTCCATAAACCATCTGAATCCGCCGGTGCACGTTCATAAGACCCAACCCGCCTTTGTGGTAAAGGGAGCCCGAATCGGACTCCGCGAGCCGGTTCAGCTCCAGCTTTTGGCGCAGCGAATGAAGCTTCTCCTCCGTCATGCCGGCGCCGTTATCCTGCACGGTCAGCCGGAACCCTCCTTCGCGGACCTCCGCGCTGATCCGGATCCGGTGATGATCCTGAATCCCGTCGGGAAACGCATGCTGGAACATGTTTTCGATCAGCGGCTGCAGCGTCAGCCGGACCATCTTGTGCAGCAGCAGATCCGGAGGAACGTCAACATCCAGCTCAAACTGCCGCTGGGTCCGGTACTGCAGGATCGTCATGTAATTCAGCACATGCTTCAGCTCGTCGACGACCGTAATCTCCGACAGGTTCGTCTGAATCGCATATCTCAGCATGGCCGCCATCGCTTCGACCATTTCCATGATTTCTTCGGAATCTTGGACGACGGCGTAGCATTTGATGGTCTCGAGCGTGTTGTACAGAAAATGCGGATTGATCTGCAGCTGCAGCGCCTGGAATTCGGCCTTATGCTGCTCCAGCGCGATTTTCTGCAGATTCAGCTCCGTCTTGTGTGAGCGGATTTCCGCCTCGTAGACGCGCTCGATCATCTCCGACAGCCGCGTCAGCATCAGGTTGTAGCTCGAGATCAGGAACCCGAACTCATCCTGGCGCTGCTCCTCACCCTCAATCGTCTTCCACTCGCCTTTTTCCATCATGCGCATGTTGCGGACGAGCTTCTTGAGCGGCTGCACGAGAGACCGGCCGAACCGGCCTGCAATCCACATCGCGACCATTAACGTGATGAAGCCGGCAATGACCGTCGTATAGCGGATGTTCATGATCGGTCTCCGAAGCTCCTTCACCGGGACCGAAATGACCATCTGCCAATCGGCGGCGCTGAGCCGCTGCGACACATACATCCGCTTTTCCCCGTTGACGACGGCCGTGAAGGTGCCCTGCCCGCTGAGCAGGTTCTTCTTGACCTCATCGTCCATGAACTCCGGGATGACGGCGTCCTCCGGCTTATCGACGAAATTGCCCTTGCTGTCCACGATGAAGGAGTAGCCTTTGTCCCCCAGGTCCATTTGTCCCCACAGCTTGGATATCTCCCTGGTGTTAAGCTTCATGCCGAGGATGCCCCGCGGCTGGTGCGACAGAAGCCCGCGCACGCGGCGGATGAACGTAATGTACTGCTCTTCCCCCGGATCCACCGTTGCCGAGTTGATGATCGCGCCTAGACCGTTCTTCGGAATATTTTGCTCGATTAAACGATAATACGATTTATAATCCTTAACCTCATCCTGGATGATGTCCTTCGTCGTGATCGCCTTGCCGTCCTGATTAATGACGTAAATCAGTTCGATCTGCGGATAAATGATAAAGGCCGAATCGAACACCTTGCTCTGAATCCGCCGCGACAGCTCGTAATACTGAAAACTGTTGTCCGGGTCCATCTCCATGAACTTCAGGACGTCCGGGTCGGACAGAATGATTTTGCTGGCATTGTCGAACGTCTGGAGGTACAAGTCCGTATGATAGGCCGCGTGGGTGATCATTTGGGACAGGTAGCGTTCCAGCTGGCGGTCCAGAAGTTTGGACGACTGCACGTAAGTGATGGTGCCGACCACCGATAAGGAAATGACAATTAATACCATGAAGTAGCCGAATATGCGGTGGGAGATGCTTCTGCGGAACATGTCAGATCCCCAGCCGCTGCCGGTATTCCGAAGGCGAGATGCCTTCGTATTTCTTGAAGGTTTTCGTGAAGTTGGAATGGTCGGCATATCCAACCGCGTATGAAATGTCGGTGATCCGGTGCGATTCCTCGCCGAGCATCCGCTTGGCGTATTCCATGCGCCGCTTCGTGCGGTACTGGACGAAGGTTTCTCCCGTCGCCTGCTTGAACATGACGCTGAAATAGTTGGGATGCAGCCCCAGCTGATCCGCTACTTCCTCCAGCGACACCTCGCTGGCCAAATTGCGCTCGATGTAATGCTTGGCTTCCTCGATCGGGTCTTTCCATTTCCCTTTCCGCTTCCGGTACAGGCGGTCCAGCGTCTGGCCGATCCGCTCGGCGAACCGCCCGAAGGCCTCTTCCCCGGTGGAGTCCGGGCTGAGCTCCAGGCTGTCGTCCAGTTCGATGTTCATCTCCCTGGCTCTTAGCTTCTTAACGAGCAGGCCGTGGAATTCCTCCAGCATTTCGGCCTTTTGCCGCTCCTGAAGCTGAAAAGCGGAAGTCTCCCGCCGCCACTCCTCCAGCAGTTCCTGAACCTGGCTGCGGTTCATATAGTAGATGGCCTGGTCAAACCGCTCCAGCCATGCATCCATCTTGGCGACGGAAAGGTAGGCGGAGGCCGGCTTCTGCTTCTCAGCCCGCTGCACCAGGCGCCGCAGCGTATCCGCCAGCTCCCGTTTGGCCACCGGCTTCAGCAGGTATTCCCTGACGCCGAAAGCCATACAGGCCTGGGCATAGGAGAAATCGCCATAACCGGATACGACCACCGTCTGCACCGGGTACTCCTGCTTGGCGATGGCCTCACACAGGGACAGGCCGTCCATGACCGGCATCCGGATATCCGTAAACACGAAATCGGGGAGCTCCTCCCCGATCGCCTGCAGCGCCTCGCGCCCGTTGGCGGCGAGCCGGATGGATGAAATCCGGATCCCGGACTGCTGAATGAATACGCTTAGTCCTTTCAGAATCATAGGTTCATCGTCAACGAGCAAAATCCGATACATCCTCAAGAGCTCCTTTCGATTTCGTATTCAGGATTCATATTTGGGCGGCGGGAACCGGTGCGGGTCGCCGCCCCAACATCTCTAGCAGGTGAAGAACCGTCAATTCCTACTTCCGCGGCAGGAAGATGCCCTCTTTTTTCTGGTAGCGTTCATTGGCTTCTTTCAGTACGGCATTGCCGCCCTTGGACTTCCATTCCTCGATTACCTTCGGCCAATTTTCGATCGGCTCCTGGCCGTAGACCATTTTGACCATGTGGGTCACAAGCACCGGTGGCGGCGTATCCGAAAGCGGGGTGATGTCCGGGTTCTTTTTAAGCGCTTCCAATCTGGGGTCGAATTCGATGCCGTCACGGCCCTCGTTCGCCAGAATGTTATCGAACACGCCCATCAGCTTGCGCCCGTCTTCCGTCAGGCTGAGCGATCCCTTGTTGTAGGTCGTGTCCTGCACGAGCCACAGGAAGGATTGGCGGTAGCGCTCCTCGTCAACCGCTTTGGAGTCGGTCGGCTGCTTGTAGTTGATTTTGTCCCCGGCCATCGTGTACGTTTCGCCTTCGACACCGAAGGTGAAAAACTTCTCGGCTTCATCCGATACCATCCAATCGAGGAATTGAACGATTTTCTCCGGATGTTCGTATTTGGCATTTATGAAATAGGAACGGTTTACGTCGCCATACAAATAATATCCGCCCTTGCCGTCCGGTCCGGTCGGGGAGGGGATCACTTCGAGCTTCGCGTCCGGAACCGTATCCTGAAGCTGGGTCTGCCATTGGAGCAGCTCGTTGGCGTTCATCGACCAGATGCCGGCTTTTCCGGACAGGATCGTGTTCTTGAACGTCGTCGGGTTGATCGTGGCAAATTCCTTGTTGATCAGCCCTTCGTCATACATCGTTTTGTAGGTGGACAGCGCTTTCATCATATTGTCTGCATCGAAAAATTTGGGCTGCACCTGGCCGTCCACTTCCTCAAACTGGCTTAAATAAGGAAAAACATCGTAAGCTCCGAAGACCGTATCCGCATATTTGAAGTCCTGACGGCCCATGTAGGGATTTTCGACGCCCATCTTTTTAAAAGCGCGCAGCACTTCCATAAAATCGTCGATCGTCTTCGGCACCGGCAGGCCTGCTTTGTCCAACAGATCCTTGCGGATCCAGGTCGCGCGGCGGGAAGGGTTGCCGAGCCACTCCGGAATACCATAGATTTTACCTTCATAGGTCATGCGATTCCAGGCTTCTTTCGGGATTTTTTGCAGCAGGTTCTGCCCGTACTTCTGCAGCAGGTCGTCCAGCGGCATAAAGACCCCCGCCTCCACCGATCCCGCCATCTCTTTCCCGGTTACTCCGCCCTGGCCCTGCACCACGTCCGGAATGTCGCCCGTAGCAAACATTTGCGCCATCTTCTGGTCGTATTCGCTGTGCGGAACCAGGCGGATGTCCATGTCGGTATTCGTCAGCTCCTCCAGCTTCTTCACCCACTTATCCGCGTTGATGTCCGGCGATTTTTCCACGTGGCCGAAATTCAGCGTCCGCAGTGAAATCGAAAACTTGGTGACCCCGTTGTCCTCCGTGCTCGTCCCCGCATCCTTGCCGCTGGCGGATGAATCATTGTCTTTGCCGCCGCACCCGGCGAGCAGAGATGCCGTCACTACAGTGGCCAGCATCAGGCTTACCCATTTTTTCATCGTATCCCCTCTTTCCCCGCTTTGATTGCTCTTGTGTATGCTCTTTGTTGGAGTTGGCAAGTTGATTGTATCGTTAACGTTTGCCCGACTGTGAGGTGGCAACTTCAGTTCGGGTAGTTCATTTTTAAGATTTGACCGCGCCGAGTGTAAGCCCTTTCACAAAATGCTTCTGCAGGAACGGATACAGCAAAATGATCGGCAGCGTCGCAATGACAATGGTCGCCATCTTGATCCCCTCCGGGGAGGTAAACGCCAGCTCGCTGAACTGCGAGGCGCCGGGGTCGATGCTGAGATCGTCGGTCTCGAACATCTTTTTCAGCAGCACCTGCAGCGGCCACCACTTCGGCTGATCGATGTAATACAGCGCGTTCATATAGGCGTTCCAATGTCCTACCGCGTAAAAAATACCGAGCGAGGCCATCACCGGCTTGGAGAGCGGCACCACCATCTTCATCAGGATACGTACCTCCCCGCAGCCGTCGATGCGGGCGGAATCGATGACCTCCGCGGGCAGCTGCTTGAAGAACGAATGCATCACGAAAAAGTTAAACGCGCTGATCGCGCCGGGCAAAATCATGGCCCACGGGGTATTCATCAAATGCAGATTTTTCATCAGCAAAAAGTTTGGAATCAGCGGCGCGCTGAAAATCATCGTGATCAGCACCATCAGCATGATCAGCTTGCGCCCGACATACTCCTCGCGGGACACCGGGTAAGCCAGTGTTGCCGTCGCCACCAGGTTGATCAATGTTCCGGCCACCGTAATGAAGACGGATACCGCGAACGCGCGCCATATTGACGTGTCGCTGAACACGTACCGGTAATTGATCGTCGTAGCGTCCACCGGCCAGAACGTTACCTTGCCCGACGTGACCGCTTCCGATGAGCTGAAGGACTGGGCGATGACGTTCAGAAAGGGCAGGAACATGGCGAGCCCGAGCAGGCACATGAACAGGATGTTGAACGCGTTGAATAGTTGATAGCTTCTAGACATCATTCGGTGCAACCGTCGTTCCTCCCTTCTAGTACAGGCCTTCGCCCGTCGTTTTCTTGCTGAGCAGGTTGCCGATCAGGACCAGCACCAGCCCCACCACCGATTTGAACAAGCCCACCGCCGTCGTGTAGCTGTACTGCTGCGACAGGAGGCCGGAGCGGTAAATGTATGTGTCGAGAATCTCCCCATTTTCCGTATTGAGCGCGTTCAGGAACACCCACACCCGCTCAAAGCCGAAGTCGAGAAACTTGCCGATGTGCAGCAGGAACAAAATCATGATCGTCGGCAGCAGCGCCGGCAGCGTGATCCGGAGCGTCTGCTTCCACCGGTTCGCCCCGTCGATCTCGGCCGCTTCGTACAGGTCGGGATTGATTCCCGCCAGAGCGGCCAGGTACAGGATCGTGCCATACCCCATGTCCCGCCAAATGCCCGAGCCGACCAGCACGCTGCGGATGTAGGCGTTGTCGCCGAGGAAGTACACCGGCTCGATGCCGAACAGACCGAGCAGCTGGTTCAAGATGCCCGTGGACGGGGACAAAATGGCCACTGACATGCCGGCGATGACGACCCAGGACAGAAAGTGCGGCATATACACCACGGTTTGGATGACCCTTTTGAATACGACCAGCCTCAGCTCGTTGAGCAGCAGGGCCAGAATGATCGGGGCCGGAAACGCAATGATCAGGTCGTAGAGCCCGATGAGCAGCGTATTTTTCAAAATCCGCAAAAAGTCGTAATGCTGGAACATCATCGTAAAGTTGGCGAAGCCCACCCACTCGCTGCCCGTGAAGCCCTTAAAAATGTTGTAATCCTGAAACGCGATGATTGAGCCGCCCAGCGGAATGTACTTGAAGATGAGAAAATACACGATCCCGGGAAGGGAAATCACGTACAGTGCCTTGTACTTCCACATGAGGTGGATCAGTCCGCCACCTTTACCCGGCCTTCGGACCATGCTTGGGGGCGTCAGCTCGGCTGCTTCCGTTTTGATCGTCGACATATCGGTCCTCCTTTTCGCGCACGTCGTATAGCTGTGCTTATTTTTCATAGTAACGGTGGAGGGGCGGGGGATGCTTGGCATGAACAGGGGTGGGCTGGTTATTTTTTAAGGTTGGGGGCGTTGATTGAAAATAAGGACAGAAGCCCTTATGCCGTATCTGCGATTGCATCATTGGGTCGATTCGAAGGAGCAGCAACGAAACCCAGACTTTTGTGCTCGGGGAGGGACGCATTTGGGATTCCAGCCGCTGTTGAAGCCGTGTTCCTTGATGAGACAAGGAGGTGGGAACACGACTTCAAAGGCGGCACGTAAACTTTCCACCCCATATGCTTTCCCTCTTTGGAGTTCAGGTCGCGGGGACTGCTGCTCTTGGGGTAGCTGCTAGAACGCCCCTATCTGCTTCTTACTGCTGCTTAGCCAATTGTTTCTCCTTCGGTTACCGCATCAGCACAACGCCTTCGCTCGTGACCTTAACAAATACCCAGCTTGTGGGGAGGATGCAAAAAAGAGGCGTGTCTCCTTGCGGCACGCCTCTTTCTGGTTGGCTACTGGTCTCCTCGAAGAAGGAATAACGAAACCCATACTTCAGCGCTCGTGGGAGGGACGCATTTGGGGTTCCAGCCGCTGTTGAAGCCGTGTTCCTTGATGAGACAAGGAGGTGGGAACACGGCTTCAAAGGCGGCACGTAAACTTTCCACCCCATATGCTTTCCCTCTTTGGAGTTCAGGTGGTGGGGACTGCTGCCTCTGAGGGGCTTGAGGAGACTGACCTCGTCTCCTTACTTTAACTGCTGGCCATTTGTTTCGCGATCGCCGCCACCAGTACTACTCCCCCCGCTCGTGACCTTTAAAAATCCCCAGCTTGTGGGGAGGAAACAAAAAAAGAGGCGTGTGGCCTTACGGCACGCCTCTTTCCATCATCGAATCGATTCAAAGGAACAATAGCGAAACCCATACTTCAGCGCTCAGGGGTGAGCCCCTCCTATCACCGGAACTGCTGAGCAATACCGGCCATAAATTCCCCCTCCGGCACCCTGCTGCGCATGTCCAGCAGGAACTCGGCGTCCGGACCGGCGATATACCGGAACCGGGGAGAAGGATCGGCCGCCGCCTCGTAGATCGTCTTGGCGATGTGCTCCGGTGAGGACGACTGGGTTTCGAAGCTCTCCAGCTGCTTTTTCATTACAGTGCCGGTATAGGCGGCGTATGCCTCCAGCGAATCGTCCTTCAGCACATCCAGCGAACGTCCGGTAAAATCCGTCGCCACGTTGCCCGGCTCTACGAGCTTCACCCGGATGTTGTGTTCAGCCAGCTCATAGTAGAGCGATTCGGAGAAGCCTTCCACCGCCCACTTACTCGCGTGGTACAACGACAGCAGCGGGAAAGCCACCCTGCCGCCGGCCGACGAGACGTTGATCACCGTTCCGCCGCCCTGGGCCCGGAAATGTGGAAGAAGCGCCCGGGTCGTCTGCATCACGCCATGGACGTTGACATCAAACTGTTTACGTACCTGGGCGTCGGTCGCCGCTTCAAAAGCGCCGAATGCCGCATAACCCGCGTTATTCAGCAGGACATCGATCCGCCCAAACCGGTCAATCCCCTCTGCTACCGCCGCCTCGATGGTATCCTTCCGCTCCACATCCAAACGGGTCACCAGCACCCGCTCCAAGGACCGCAGTCCGGTTTCCTGTTCCGGCGAACGCATCGTCGCAATGACATTCCACCCCTGCTGCTGAAAAAACTGTGCCGCCGCTTTTCCAATACCCGACGAAGCACCCGTAATCAAAATCGATTTCACGCCAATTCCTCCTCGTTTCTCATTTACAAGGAGATTATAGCGCGTAGAACGAACTAAGTAAACTGATATTAACTATTTTAGTTAAGTTTATATAAAATAATTTATATCATTTGTCTTCACAGCAGACTAAGACGAGCACGGATGCGGGACGGACAAAATTACCTCGGAATGAGATTTAGTGTATTCCCTCGGAATGAACGATATGGTGCAGACAACAAAAAGAGGCCAGCGCGGCCTCTTTTTGCTCATTTCCCAGACGGCACGTTGGGTGGCACCGCCTGGTTTTGTTCTTTTTCCATACCTTTGTAATGATCGATCTTATCGTCAATACTTCGCAAATGATCCCGGAGCACCCGCATTTGCTCATGAATGTGCGCCTGGTGGGCCTCCAGCATTTCCCGCCTTTCCGTTATCGTGGAATCGCCTTCGCTCCGCAGGTCCGAAAACCGCTTCATCTCGCTGATCGGCATTCCCGTTCCCCTTAACCGCATCAAAAATTCAACCCATAACAAATCGAACTCCCGGTACAGGCGGTAACCGTGCTCATCCCGGGGTACCCCTTCCAACAAGCCAATCCGCTCGTAGTAACGCAGCGTATGCACGGACAGACCGGTTTTTTGGGAAATCTGCTGAATCGTGTATTGGTTCTCCATGGCTGCATTATATCACTAAATCCCCTGCACAGCGGGCCTTTTGCTTCGATCTTCTTTAATTCCTTGCGTCTCCTTGGAATGGCAAAATTCCATGCAAAAAAAGCCTTGCTTTAGAGCGCGCTCAAAGCTGTAGCATATAACTCACGAAGCGGTTAAAACATCATTTCAGGAGGTCAAAAAACAATGACAAACGAACGTTACGAACGCGGATGGGAAAAGCTGCTGGAAGTCGATGGCGACGGCGGGCAGCGTGTTATAGACTCGCTCAGCGATATCGCCCCGGACCTGGGGAAATACGTCATCGAATTTGCCTTTGGCGACATTTATTCACGGGAGGGGCTGGACCTGAGGCAGCGCGAACTGATTACGATCGCTTCCCTAACGACGCAAGGGGGATGCGAAGCGCAGCTGAACGTGCACATCAACGCCGGGCTGAATGTCGGGCTGACCGCCGGCGAAATTGTGGAAGCCATCATCCAATGCGCGCCGTACATCGGCTTTCCCCGGGTGCTGAACGCGGTATTCGAGGCAAAACGGATTTTTAAAGAACGCCAAATAATATAAATGGGCGAAGGGGCGGCGGATGAGCCGCCTTTTTTGATCTGCTAGCGGATAGAACTTTAACTTTTTCCGTTCTTATCACAATAGACAGATATCGTTGCAAGCACATCGCTGCATTCATATGTTAGGTCAGGAAGGTGGTGGTATGTATGGCTAAGTACAAAAGCAGCTCGATCAGCGATAAATGGAAGAAAACGAATTGGTTATTAGAGCAGGGCGATTTACGGAAACATGTCCCCCACACGGAAACTTTTGATAGAAATAACCTGTTCTCCATGCTTTCCAAATATTCAACCGTTTACTTCAAACCAACGCATGGTTCCGGTGGAGCGGGCATTATTCGGATCAATAAAAAGAACAATGGGTACCAAACCCAATTCAAGAAAGAAAAATCCTTCTTCGCAACAGCTGACGAGCTATATCATATGCTTTCCCGCTTTTCTAACAAAAGGCCGTATTTGTTACAGAAGGGGATCCCATTAGCTAAAACGAACGGAAAGCTGTTCGATATTCGCGTGATGGTGCAGAAAACGAAAAAAGGGGAGTGGATCAGTACGGCCGTCTTCGCAAAGATCGGGAGTCCTGGGAAGATTGCAACGAACTATAACCAGGGAGGAAGCCTCGGTTTATTTCAGCCAACGCTGACAGGCGCGGGATTTCATTCGGCCTCCATTCAAAATACGGAAAAAGCGCTGAAGCAGTTAGGAGTTTCGGTAGCGAAAAATTTTGACCGCCATCTCAAAGGATTTCAGGAACTGGGTTTGGATGTAGCGGTGGACAACAAGGAGAAGCTGTGGATATTGGAGGTCAATACACGGCCCCAAATTTATCCGCTAAAATTTTTAAAAGACAAAAAGTTATACCATCGAACCCTATCTTATGCAAAGCAATATGGGAGGCTCCAATAACCGCCATCAAGACGCCATGAGCAAACATGGCTTTTTTTGTTTATACATCATTCGTTTGAGGAGATCCTTAACTCGACTAACAACAAAATGATAATATTATTCATTAATTATTTATTGTAAAACGATAAATGATGTGCTAAATTCGAGGAACAATAATGATTAAGAGGTGTTTTTATGAAACGGGTGTCGACTCTCTTCTTAAAGGTGGCTGTGTTTCTGATCGGACTGCCGATCCTTGCTTTGTGCATCTTTGTGGTGCCAGAGATCGCGGATTTCGCAGCAGAATTGTATCCGGATCATGCCTATCTCAAATATCTTGTGTTTGCTGACTTGTATGCATCGGCAATCCCTTTTTACCTCGCTCTGTATCAATCCTTTAGACTGTTGATTTATATCGACAGAAATGAAGCCTTCTCGGAGTTGTCCGTAAGAGCGCTAAAGAATATCAAATACTGTGCCGTCGCTATCAGTATTTTGTATGTGGCCGGCTTGCCCCTCCTGTATCTGATTGCGGAGGCAGATGACGCTCCGGGTGTCATTTTAATCGGACTAGTCATTATTTTTGCATCCATGGTGATCGCTTTCTTTGCCGCCGTTCTTCAGAGGCTCCTGAAGGAAGCAATCGATATCAAATCGGAAAATGACTTAACGGTCTGAGGTGAAAACAATGGCTATCGTAATCAATATCGATGTAATGCTGGCGAAAAGAAAAATGAGCGTAACCGAGCTGTCGGAACGGGTAGGAATCACCATGGCTAACCTGTCTATATTGAAGAACGGGAAGGCGAAAGCGATTCGATTATCGACGTTAGAGGCGATTTGTAAGGCGTTGGATTGCCAACCCGGGGATATTTTAGAGTATCGGAGTGATGAAGATCATGATGGATCATAGCCGAATAGTGGAGTCACCGGTCATCAGAGCGTTCAAGCAGCTCGTTCGATTCGGTTGGGAGCAGGCTTTATCCTGTTTGTTCCCGGTCGTGATTTTTGCCTCCTTGGCTTTGACAAAAATCTTACCCCTCCCCTTTCTGCCCAGGTATGATTGGCTGCTGATCATTTGCCTCCTGATGCAGTGGTGGATGGTTCGCTCCGGACTCGAAACACGGGACGAACTCAAGGTGATCACGATGTTCCATCTGATCGGGCTGGCTCTTGAACTTTTCAAGGTACATATGGGCTCCTGGTCATACCCGGGAGAAGGATATTTCAAAATATTCGGCGTCCCTTTATACAGCGGGTTCATGTATGCCAGCGTAGCGAGTTATCTTTGCCAGGCGTGGAGAAGACTCAAGGTTGAACTGATGAATTGGCCGCCGTTTGCGGTCGTTGTCCCCCTTGCGGCTGCGATCTACTTGAATTTTTTCATACACCATTTCTGGATTGATGTCCGTTGGTGGTTATCCGGACTTGTCATCCTTGTCTTTTGGCGGTCCTGGGTTCAGTATGAGGTGAACGGAACGCGTTACCGTATGCCGCTTGCCCTGTCCTTTGTGCTTATCGGATTTTTTATTTGGATCGCAGAAAATATCGCCACGTTCTTTGGCGCCTGGCAATACCCGAACCAGGCCGAGGCCTGGAGTCTCGTTCATCTTGGCAAAGTAAGTTCATGGCTCTTGTTGGTGATCGTCAGTTTTCTGATCGTAGCGACGTTAAAGCAGGTAAAGGGAAAAATCCCATCAGAGTAGGCCGGGGACATTTAAGCGATGATTATCGCGAGCCCGGAAGTGAATATAAAAAAAGAAAGGCGGCCAGATGGGCCGCTTTATCTATTCCAGCGTATGTTTTTCGGATACCCCGTCGTTCCCCGTTAGGTTCCCGGCCTTGATCCCCGCTCAGCCTCCCGCAGCTTATACAGAATGCTGAGGAAAATGCCTTCCCGGATCGCCTTCTCCCATAACCCGTCGCAAAAGCGTTCCTGCCGGACGAAATAGGTCAGCACCGCCCGCAGCAATTCCATATCCCGGGGCATCTCCAGCCCGCTGATCGCTTCCGGCGCAAGAGCATCCCCCTTCTCGAGCTGCTGCAAATAATCCTTCATCATCAGTCCGCTGCCGCTGACGGCTGCGATGAAGCGCTGAACCCCGGCGTCGTATACCGGATAAGGCATCGTTATCACGCCTTCCTCGCTTTGGGTGCCTCCGGTCCATGTGCAGAAGGAAGTATTTTTATTTTCAAAATAACGGATCCATTCCTGCAGCTCCTGCTCCTGAAAACCCACCATCGCCGATCCCTCCTTGGTTCTAACATATCACAGCTGCCGTAAGCTGCGCTTCCCGAAAAGGATAACGATTGGGCGATCATACAATCTGGTCATTGGGCGCGCCTATATCGGTCCGAACGTGAGGTGTAGCTGTACGGCTAGTCTGTTTGTTGGCGACAAAAAAGGCCTGGTCCCCACTTTGGGGGACCAGGTCTTTTAGTGTGCTAAATTATTGTACATCCTTGGCATCCGCATCCTCGATACGGACGCTGCCGTCTTTCAGGACTTGAATGTCGTTTGAGGCCGATTCGATATCCGCCGCAGCCCAATTGGACGCTGGAACGTCAGGCCAGACGGATAGCTTCTGACCTTTCAGCAGAGGGCGTCCGAACAGCCGGTTCACGACCGACACCGCCTCCGCCCGGGTGAGCTGCTGGGCGGGACGGAACGTGCCATCATCAAACCCGGCCATCAATCCGGCCTGCTGCATGGCGTTAATCGCCTGACTGGCCCAATGGCCCCTTGCGACATCCTTAAACCCGCTTCCTACGGCCGATGGTTCGAGCCCTTTCAAACGGGCGGCGATCGTCGCCATTTCGGCTCTGGTTACGCCCTGCTCCGGTTTGAAGCTGCCTTGATCATCGCCGGACATAATGCCCGCAGCGGTCAACTCCAGCACCGCTTTGGCCGCCCAATGCGTCCCCGCCAGGTCCGGGTAAGCGTCCGCCAACGCCGAATCGCTCAGCTGCATTTGGCGTGCGATCAGGGCCGCCATTTCGGCGCGGGTGATCGGAGCCGCCGGACGGAACGTGCCGTCCGGGTAACCGGAAATATAGTGGACGTAAGTTTGGTAGTCCGCGTCCGTCGAGATAAACGTGAACGTGCTGAATTTTTCCACACGGATCTCGAGTCCGATCGGCTTGCCGTTTTCATACACCAGCTCCCCGGTCTTCACTTCCTTCTGCCCGTCACTGTGCTCCACGAAGATCGCTAAGCCGTTCAGAAAAGCAGCCTGCTGCTGAGGATCCGCCGAAATATCGATACCGGTGAGCGGAAACATGACTTTGGTCTGCCGGTCGGCATAGTTCGTTTCGATCGTCATCGGCTGTCCCACCGCACGTGTGCCGCTATTGCGAACATACTGCTGGAGTTCCTTGGCATCGATGACACGGTCCTTGATCTCTTGAGCCGCCCCTGACTGACGGACAGGCACGACGCGGAAGTACAAATCTTTGCCGTCCGAGTTCAGCTGGTTCACCGTCCCTGCTGGCAATGTAATCCGTGCGCCTTCCGCTTCGATGACAAGGCTCAGCCCCGCCTTGTTCAGCTTGCCTACTGCCTCAGCCGACACGCTCACGGCGACTTCGTCCGCCGGTTGGCCCGGAATATCGTCGATGACGATGCGGGCAACCTTCGACTTGTCCCCGGCTGCATTGGCGACAACCTCGTCGACCTTCGTCCCTTTCAGGGCCACCGAATCAACGACTTTCCCGCTTGCGTTGGTGGCTCGGGTAATGTCGACCTGGACGATGCCATTCGCATTATCCTGGTCAGTGATGACCTTGGCTTGGCGGGTTCCATTACCATGACCATTACCATTGCCGCCGCCATTTCCGCTCCCGTTACTGCTGCCGTTACCATTGCCATTGCTGTTCCCATTTCCATTATTACCGCTGCCATTGCCGTTGTCGTTGCCATTGCCGCTCGCTTGGCGGTTAATTTGCAGCGTATACGTTCGCGTCGACCCGCCTTGTGCCGTCACGACGATGGTCACTTCGTTGCTGCCGACCTTGAGGTTGACCGTTTGCGATCCGCTGCTGCCTTGTGGAAACCCGTTCATGACAAGAGTAGCACTTGGATCGGCTGCAATGGCAGCAACCGTAACCGTCTTTTCGCTGCTCGGCACGTTTAGAGTGTATTCCCGCTTGTCCGGATCAAACGCCGGAGAGATGGAATACCCGCCAACCGTCAACGACGAAAGATTGCTGGAAACGACCTGAACGGTGCGTGTCTCCTCAGGCGCCGGATTTCCGCTGCTGTCTGCGACGTTGTAATGAAGGATATACGTTCCAAGGGTGTCGGAGTCGACCGAACCGGTTACCACAACCCCATCCGTCAGATCCTTATCCACTTCATCGTAAGCGGAGTAGCCCGGTTCGTCATATGTTTGACCCTTCGGCAAATAAATCGTCGAGTCGCCATTCAGCGTAATGACCGGCTGGTCTTCATCCAGAATGTCAAAGCTCGCTTGGGCGGAGGCGGTTTGAAAGTCATCGGAACCGTCCGTTTGGCCGTTGTCTACCACGACGTACGTGAAGGATGCCTTACCGGAGAACGCAGGATCCGGAATAAATTTCACATGATCGTCCACGATCGATACATCACCTCCGACCGGATCTGCGACGTCGACTACGGACAGCGTCTGGTGCTGGCTTTCATCCAGCGGACCTGCCGAATCGTTGCCGGTCAGATCGGGAAATGGAATGATGACCTTTCCCGTCCCTTTTTTCACCTTTGGCATGTTGTCATCCTGAGCCACAGGCGCGTCATTTACTTCAGTAACCGCAACGGTAGCTGTAACCGCATCGCTCAGCAGCGACCCGTTGGTATCCAGTGCGGCCTGTATCAGGAAGCCAAAGCCGGTCGTACCGTGCGCATCCGGATTCGGTGTGAATTTCAAACCGGCTCCCCCCTCGGACACGGTGATAAAGTCACCGTCGAGAATCGGAGTCTGGCCATTTTGCTGGTACAGGGTGCCTCCCGTAATGCCGCTGATTTTAAAATAATTAGTTACGGCTCCGCCAGCCGAAGTCGGAGTGATCACCAGCCCATTTTTTGTTTGTGTATCTTCGGCAGTTGAGGCCGGCGTAACCGTCGGCTTGTCAGCCCGGGCATTGACGGTAAGATTCACGGTCGCTGTTGCGGACTGCGGATCCAAAGCTCCGTCCGTTTTGCCGTCATCCGTAACCGTGTATTCAAAACTGGCCGCTCCGCGGTAATTGATGGCCGGCGTAAAGATAATCGCCGACTTGTCATCATTGAAACGAACCGTACCGCCGGTCGGATGACCTACATCCGTAATCTTCAGCGTCTGGCCGAATTCATTGTCGGCTCCCTTTGTGTCATTAACCAACAGGGACTCAAAGGAGATGACCTTCTCACCCGAGTTCTCTTCAATGGAACCCAAGTCGTCGTCCTTGAGATTCGGCTGGTCATTCACTTCCGTTACTGTGATATTTGCCTGAGCAGCCTCGCTGAGTCCGGTCCCTTGGTCATCCAGCGCTGCTTGGACCCGGATCGAAAACGTATCAGCCGCAGCCGAGTTCGCATCCTTGGCAGGCGTAAACTTTAAGCCCGCTTCTCCCGCGCTCACCGGAATAAAGCTGCCATCCTCAATCGAGGTAACGCCGTCATTCCGATATAACGTTCCGCCGTTGATGCTGGAAATTTTGAAAAATCGGACATCGGTCCCGTCCGCAGCATTGGGTCTGATCTCCAGACCGTTATCCGTCTGTTTGTCTTCCGTTGTGGAAGCATCCGTCACAATCGGTTGATCGGCAACCGATTTGACGTTGAAAGATACGTTAGCCTCGGCTGATTTGTAATCAGGAGCGCCTGCCTTGGTTCCGTTATCGGTTATTTTGTAAGTAAACCCTGCGCTTCCGGAGTAATCCTTGGTCGGCTTAAAGACGACAACTTTGCCTTCTAGAGTAACCGTCCCGCCTACAGCAGTGTTGACGATCGGTTCGAGCGACAGCTCCTGATCGTCCTCATTCGATGCACCCTTACTGTCGTTGGCAAGCAATTCGTCGATCGGAATCCGAACCTCGCCCGCATCCTCATTGATATCCGGCCGCACATCATCAACGGCAACCGGGTCATCGTTCTCCTCGGACACGGTAATGTTAGCCGATACCGCTTCGCTCAGCCCCGCATCACTTTTGTCCACCGCGGCCTGTACCATGAACGAGAACTTGTCTCCGTACGGTGAGTTGGCATTTTCTCCAGGGGTGAATTTCAAGCCGGCCTGCCCTTCACTTGCCGTAATAAAGTCGCCATTCGAGATGGGGACCGTGCCGTCGTTTTTGTACAGCGTCCCGCCCTGAATGCCGGTGATCTTAAAGTAATTCACTTCGGCGCCATCCAAGGAATTGCCCGAGATGACCAAACCGTTGGAAGTCTGGTTATCCTCTGTTGTCTCAGCGTCTGTCACTGACGGTTCATCCGCTACAGGTTGAATTGTGAAGGATACCTTGGCTGGAGCCGTCTTCGGATCAGGCGAGCCGTCTGTGGTTCCGTTATCCGTCACCGTATAACTGATCTCTGCCGGACCGAAATAGTTCGGTGCAGGGGTAAAGACGATGGAGTCGCCGTCCAAAACGGCTGTGCCATGAGCAGCCGTCAAGCTGTCCGGCACAATGGACAACGTTTGTCCGCTCTCATTTGATGCGCCTTTGCTGTCATTGGAAAGCAGTTCGCTAATCGGAATCTTGACAACCTTGTCCTCCTCTGCAATGTCCTGCTCCAGTACATCATTAACAGCTACCGGCGGGTCGTTCACCTCGGATACCGGTATGGACACCGTCACCGGATCGCTTAATTTGTTGCCATCACTAAATGGAGCGGCTTGGACCGTAAAACCAAAACCGGTCGTCCCGCTGGCATCGGCATCCGGTTTAAATTTCAATCCGGCCGCCCCCTCAGCAGTGGTAATGAACCCATCATCATTGGAAATGAGGGTTGTACCGTTGGCTTTATATAGCGTCCCGCCCGTAATGCTTGTGATTTTATAAAAATTCGCCGTCGCGCCGCCGTCATTCCCCGGCGTAATCACCAGGCCCGTCGATGTCATCGTATCTTCCTGGGTGCTGGATCCGATGACTGAAGGCTTGTCCGCACGTGCCTCAATGTTAAAAGAAACGGTCGCTTCACCGGATTCCTTAGGGTCCTCAATAGATCCGGTTTTTCCATGATCCGTCACCTTGTATCTAAAGGAAGCCTCCCCACGGAACCCCGGAGTAGGTGTAAAAATCACATTGCTGTCGGATAAAACTGCCGTTCCGCCAACTTCGCTGTCCGGTATTAGGCTGAGGCTCAATTTTTGATCGGATTCATTGTCCGGGCCCACCGAATCGTTACCGGTTAAAGCGCCTACCGGAATCGTGATCGGACCGGAACCTTCCTCAAAAGGTGAAAGGGTGTCGTCACTAGCTGTTGGAGCATCATTGACCTGGTTAACGGTGATGTTGACCGACGTGGCTGGACTTAGCCCAGTGCCGTTAATATCCTGGGAAGAGTAGGCGTTGAAAGAGAACGTGCCGTTGCTGCTGTTCGCATTCGGGTCTGGAAGAAATCTCAAGCCAGCCTCACCCTGTTCCCTGGTAATAAAACTGTTGTTTGGAATTTCTGTTGTACCATCCTGCAGGTACAGTTTACCGCCTGTAATGCCGCCAATTTTGAAGTGCGTAACTGGAGTTTCAGCCGGTTCGCTTGGATCAGGCGTCAAGACCAGCCCGCCTGTCAACATTGTATCTTCATCAACGGTAAGTGAAGGGTTCGATACGACCGGCGGCTTTGAATTCGAAGATAGCTCAAGTGTCAGCTGGGGCTTATTTAAAGAAGCCTCCATGGTTAGAAACGTAAACTCCATTCTCGATTTCCCGTTACCCTCTAGCAAAAATGTCAGACTCGGATGATTCTCCCGCATCTGTTCTTGAACGAACGGAGTCACGTCTATTTCCAACGGTCCAGTATCTTTTTGAGGATCCAAAACTTTGGTGAAAATCTGAACTTTATCATTGTCCTTATTAAGGCCAGGGTAGTCGGTACCCCATGAATCTGGTTTTGTAGAATCCTTCAATCCATAAAGATTGATACTTGGAACGGAAAGGGTATCCGCATCCGTATCAATGACCTGATTAATGTAAATCATTAATTTCGCCGAGCCTACATTCATTCCCGCATAACTTGATAAATCAAAAGCGATTGCCGCCCTTTCATCACCAAACTCCTGATCGCTATTTCCAACGAAAAGTTCAGCCAAGTCCGGATAGTAACCAGTTTGATCCCAGAGCGCATCTGCACTAGGAGTAAGTGAAACAGGCCCTGCATCTGCGCTTACACTATGAGGGAGCGCCATTTGTGGCGAAAGTAAAAGCATGGTGGATACGGCGAGCATCGTGGCTCTTTTTTTCATCGGTTTTCCTCTTCCTGAGTCACTTTTTTCTTGTAAATACAATTTAATTACCAGCTTATTGTTGCTTTGGAGGAAAAACCCCTTCTAATGCGATGATGAAGTTGAGCATAACATACGGCTGCATATTGTTATGCGGCTGGTTTTCACCTTGAGCCCCTACTGCAACCGAATTCATTTGTACGGAAGGTGTAGCTGAATAGATAGAACTTCCTCCCCGGCCTCCCGTATAAGCAGGCACAGCCCCTGTTGGATCCTGCGTCGTTAGAGTCGCTGTAGAAACGCTTTTGGCGGTATGCGTATGATTCGGCATCTGTGTCATGTCCAGGGTTACGGTAGCATCCCCGCCCTTCCCGGTGAAGCTTCTTGGCGTTAGGCCTGGGCCCTCTCCTTGGTGCATTGGTGCGCATCCGCGCATATCCGGCAAAGCGAAATTGGTTGTCCCATTCCCGCCGAATTGGGCGCCAAGGACAGAGAACAATAAGGTATTGCTTTGAATGGGCAGCAGACTGCCGTCACAGATAGCCCAGCCGCGCGGGGCGTAATTGCCGGCGAACAATCGAATTTCTCCTACATAGGGATCCATGTAACGTACCTCTCTCTCATAAAATGCTAATTTCGGGGTGGGAAGGTTCCTATTATTGCAATACAGTAGTTGACTACGGTGTAAGGCTGCATGTTGCTGTGTGGCTGGTTCTGCCCGCTGGCGGCAAGTGCATTCGGGCTCATCTGTACATTGGGCTGAACTTCGAAGTCCAGTGTAGCCCCGCCTCCCCATACATTACCTGCAGGGGTTGCTGAAGTGGCGTTCGCTCCAGCCGTCGCCAGATGCGTATGCTGCGGCATCTCGTTTACGGTCAGCGTATGCGTTTCTTCTCCTCCGGTTTGTCCAACCCTTGTCCCTGCCGCATTTTGAACCGGTACCTTTCCTTGCAGATTCGGCAGGGCAAAATTTTTGACCCCATCGCCCCCAAATGAAGTTCCTAATATGGCATATAAAGCTTGGTTCTGTTGGATCGGAAGCAGCTGCCCATTGCATAGAGCCCAACCTTCCGGGGCGTAATTCATTGCAAACATCCGAATTTCACCGATAAACGGTTCAGCCATGATTGTTACCTCCGTTGTAGATATATGACTTACATTAACCCTGTGATGGATACAACCCTTCGGTTGCGATGATGAATGAAACCGTCAGGAACGGCATCATATTGTTATGAGGCTGTCCGCCCCCCTCAGAGCTTATCGCTGCCGCATTCATAGCGCTGTCCGGCTCTGCTGTGGAATATTGTTTTAAGGAGCCCTTTGCCCAAAACGCATTGCTCGGATTGCTCAACGTCCCTGGCGCCGATTGCGCGTTCAGCATATGGGTATGCTGCGGCAGCTGCCCCTCGGTTAAGGTCACCTTTTCCGTGCCTCCCTGCTGCCCAAGGTTGTATGTTGTTTGTGTCTGCGGGTTTTTGCCCATATGAACGGGAAGGCGCCCTCGGAGGTCCGGAAGCTTAAAATTAGTTTGACCGTCGCCCCCGTACGTGGTTCCAATCAGGCTGTACAGCGCTTCGTAACCATTGATCGGCAGCGTCGTACCGTCACAAAATGCCCAGCCTACAGGTGGATAGTTTCCGGCAAACATCCGGATTTCGCCTACGTACTGATCACTCATTTGTCATTGCTCCTTTGAATATGGTAACTTGATTCAGCATGCCGCCACTCCATCGTGATATAGGGAAACGACTCGCCAATCAAACGAAAACCAAGCCTGTCATATAACTGCCGCGCGGGGCTATGCTCCAGCACATGAAGGCGCACCTTCTTGTGCTCCCGCTCTACTGAATTCTGAAGGTTCCGGATTAGGAACGTTCCGATTCCTTGATTTTGGAAATCGGAGTGAAGCGACACGTCGACAAGTAAATACGCATCCTCCGTCATGTCCGTAATCATTCGCCCCACAGGAGTCTCGTTATACATAACGATCTGGTGCACAGCCCTGGGGTACTGATGAAGATAGGAATGCTTTTGCGCTGCATACTGCATCTTTAAGAAAACATTCCGCTCCGCTTCTCCCCAGCCGAAAGTCGAGATTTCTTCTGCCCGCGTGTCCGCGTAAACCTCGAACAAAAACGGCCCGTCTTTTTCGGTGACCTCTCTTAATCGAATCATTTCATGTACGACCTCAGTCCCAAAATGTAATAGAACACTCAGAATTCCTTGGAATCGTCTTAATTACCCAACACATGCCGACATGATAATTGCATCATATTGCCGAAACGGCGAATTATTTTTAGCAGGAATATTTTTTTGTCGTTTATACAAATGTTTTATCGAATTTTGTCATTTCACTCCCGAATATTTTCCTTTATTCCTCTGAACCGATTCTGAACAAAAAACTTCGGCCTGATTAGCCACCACCTCCTCTCATCCAATCCGAAAATACTTCTCCGCCAGCATCATCGTCTCCATCTCCGGCTCGGCGTCCAGCTCCTCGGACAAGACCCGTACAAACGCATCATAATGCCTCTGTGCCTCGCCTGTTTCGCCGGCCTGAAGGTAACTGAGCAGAACCTTCCGGCAAACCTCATCCGAAAAAGGCTCAACGCTCTGCAGGCCCAGCAGCCGGTCCAGCGCCTTGCGCGCCTGTCCGACGGCTTGTTCATATTCGGCGGCCAGCAGGCTGGAGCGCACGAATTGGCGCCGAAGCTCCTCGCGGGCCGACATCGCCCAGCCGTAATCATGCTCCTCAAGATAGTCGCCCTGATATTGGGCCAGTCCGCTCTGCAGGCGCTGCAAGTCGCGCAGGTCACGGATTTCTTCCATGGCGGTATCCCTCAGGAACCGGTCCACGTCCACCTCGACTTCCCGCTGTACCAGACAATAGCTCTCATGGGAGTAATCCACGGTGGAGCCCAGTCCCCAGGCTTTCAGCATTTTGCGGACCTGGTACACGGAAGTATGCAGCTGGGTCACCGCTTTATCGGCGGAGAGTTCCGGCCACAGGGTCATTAAAATCTGGTCCTTCGCGACCCACCGGTTGCGGTGATGCACCAGCAGGGCGAACAGCTCCTGCGCTTTCTGCGTCCGCCATTTGAGCCGGCTGCCGCTCCCCGTGCCATCCAATACCTCAATCCGCTTAAAGCAAATGACTTGGGGATCCTGCCGGACAAGGACAGGTGCCGCCGTCTCCTGCTGAGGCGCCAAACGCGCCTCGAGCCGGCTTACGGTTTTGGCAAACCGCTCGGGATCAACCGGCTTCAGCAGATAGTCGATCGCGTTTACCTCGAACGCTTCAATCGCGTACTGATTGTACGCCGTCACGAACACCACCTGAATACCGGGATGTATAGCGTGCAGGCGTTCCGCCGCCTCCAGCCCGTTCAGGCCGGGCATCTCGATATCCAGAAACGCGATGTCCACCGGAATTCCCTCGGCATGCTCCAGTGCCGCCCGGACCTGCGTAAATTTGCCGGCGATCTCGATTCGCCCGTCCCCTTGAATCAGCCGATCCAACTGAAGCAGCGCCGGATTTTCGTCATCGACCAATATCGCTCTCATGCTTGTCCTCCTCTTGTGTCACCTGAGAGTCACCCTGCTTCTGCTTCGGCACATGGAACCGGACCACGGTTCCCCGCTCCGGATCGCTGTCGATCATAAGCTCCGTACCAAAAAGCGTCAGCAGGCGGGCGTTAATATTTTTCAGCCCTACGCCGTTCCCGGCTCTGCCTTCCCGCACAGCTTCCATCCGTTCCGGCGTCATGCCAATCCCATTGTCCTCGACGGCAATTTCCACTCGCTCTTCCAGCTCTCGCACCGATATCCGAACCCTGCCGCCCTCTTCCTTGCGCATGATTCCGTGCCTGACCGCATTTTCAACGATCGGCTGGATCGTGAGCGGGGGCACCAGACGATTCATATCCGCCTGAATGTCGTAGTCGATCTGCAGCCGGTCCTCAAACCGGGCCTTCTCCAGGTTTAAGTAGGACGTAACCAAGGCCATCTCCTGACGAAGGACGGTCAGCTGGTCCCGGTTGCGGAAATCGAAGCTCCCCCGCAAGTACCGGCTGAGCTCGTGAAGCAAGCCCGCCGTCTTCTCCGGGTCGATAGGCAGCAGGGCGATCATCGTATTCAGCGCATTATACAGAAAATGCGGCTTAATTTGGGCCTGCAGAAAGGCCATTTCCGCAGAAATGGCGTTCCGGACCGACCTGCGCAGCTCCAGCAGGGTTCTGACCCTGGCCCGCAGCTCTTCGGCATCAACCGGCTTGCGGAGAAAATCGTTCGCCCCGGCCGACAGCCCGATGCGGACATCCTCCGGCAGGCTTCTGGCCGTCAGAAGAAGAATCGGAAGGGCCGACAGGGAAAACTGCCGGCGCACGCTTCGGCACAGGTCCAGGCCCGACATGCCCGGCATCATCCAATCGGCAATGACCAGATCGATCGACTGCCCGGATTGGATCTTTTCCAGCGCTTCCTGACCGTTGCTGGCCGTCATCAACCGGTAGCCCTCGAGTGCCAGCAGATTGCGCAGCACCTGAAGATTAACGGGATCGTCGTCCACCATCAGGACGGTTGCGCGTTCCGCCCCGTGATCAGGCATCTGCGGATCGGTAAGCGCCAGCGCCGCAGCCGTTTCCTCGCGGATGGGCTCCGAAGAGATGCCGGCTGCTGCGCGATCTGCCGTTTTCGGTCTTGGACCGGCGGCAGGAACGGTGAAATGAAAGGTTGAGCCCCGTCCCAGCTGTGATTCGACCCAAATGCGGCCGCCGCTCAGCTCAACGAGCCTTTTGGTAATGCTGAGCCCAAGGCCGGTGCCGGAAGCTTCGTGCCCCTCCGGCATGTCCAGCTGATCAAACGGAGTAAAAATAGCCTCCAGCCGATCCGCCGCAATGCCAATCCCGGTGTCGGCCACTGAGATATGCACGGCGTCGCCCCGTTGGCCGGCCGCAATCCGGATACTTCCGCTGGAAGTATTCTTCACCGCATTGCCAAGGAGATTAAACAAAATCTGCTGAAGACGGTCCTCGTCCGTCAGCAGGAAAGGCAGATCCTCCGGCAGGCTTTCCTCCAGCATGATTCGTTTGCTCCCTGCGAGATTACGGATGATCTCCAGCACGGAACCGGTCACCGAAGCCAAATCAACGGACTGCCGCCTCATGACGATCTCCCCGTTCTTCAGCTTGGCAAAATCCAAAATATCGTTGATGAGGAGCGTCAGCCGCTTCCCTGTCGTCATGATCAGCTTGAGATTGCCGCGCTGCTCCCGGTTCAGTTCCCCGGAGGCCCCTTCCAGCAAAGATTGGGCCATGTTGACCATGCCGTGCACGGGTGTCCGCAGCTCATGGGAGGTGTTCGCCATAAACTCATCCTTCAAACCATCCAAGGTCAGGAGCCTGCGGGACAGCTGCTCCACTTCATTAAACGTCCGGTCGTAGCGCCGGGCGAGCAGGGCCGACTGAGTCACGACGAAGATCAACATTTCTGCGGGAGTAAAAACCATGCCTTCGTAGACCCCGATCAACGGGAGCAGGTTGGTGATAATAACCATGAGGATGCTGATGATGCCGAGAATCGTCAGCAGGTATTCTCCCGAATTTCGCCGCCGACGGAGGTCCCGCAGCATGATGCCGATAATGTAGGCGATGCATAACGCTGAGAAGGCGACCAGCAGAGGTTCAATTTTTGAGAACAAAATACTTGGAAAAATAATCGCAACCGCGATGGATGCCCCGCCGAGAAACGCGTAAGAACGCATGACGATGGGATGAACACCGCCGCGTACCGAAGCGGACACAAACTTTAATAAAAAATAGTAAATCAGCGCGGATATCATCAGCTGGCTCTTCAGGACCCACTCATAGGATAGGCCCGGCAAAATGCCGGCAATCAGCTTCTCCCCATGCAGCAGGACATAACCAATCGCCGTCAGGCAAAACAACCCCAGATGCAGGGAGGCCGGCTCCTTCTTGCGGATTTGCTGAAATCCGAGAAAATATATGGCGGCGGTAAAAAATCCGGCGATCGTCATCCAGTCGGCGAACAAATACATCTCTTTGCTCTGCATAATCGCGTGCTGCTCCCCGAACAGGATCGGCGTAAATACGCCGCCGGTGGTATACAAGTAATTGGCGACCTGAACGATAATTTCGATCCGTCCGCCTGAAAGGGTGGCAAAACCCAAGAAGGGAACGTTATTCTGAACGCCGTCATCGGCGGTACGCCCAGGATTTCCGCTGGCTCCAATCTCGTAACCGCCCATGAACACCCGGCTGGCGGAACGGATATTGTTGGTCTGCAGGCCGTACGTCAGCGCTTGCCCCGGCTTGACCTGAACGATCAGGCGAAACGTCCCGTAGCCCGCGGCCATTCGCTGCCCTTCCTCCGCAATATAATCGTTCCAGGCGCCCGGCAGGCGTGCCATCCCGGACAGCCTTGGACGCTCGTCTTCCTTCACGGTGACGCTGCGGTCAAAATCCTTTGGAGTCAGCAGCTGGCTCCGGTAAAATTCCCACTCCCCGTTCAAGCTGATCGCTCCGTGATGCCCGAGATCTAGCTTGCTGAGGTCAAGCACCCCTTCCACCGCCGTAGGCTGCCTGTCCATCACGAACTGCTGCCAAACGGCGTACACCGGCAGAAACAGCACCAGCAGCATGCCAATGATAAAAATAATCCATTGCCTTTTCATCCCAACGCTCCCCGGGCTTTACGCAGGGTAAAGCCTATATTCAAGCCGCTTTTCGCGCGCTTTATTCTATCAAAGCAACCGCTATACTTTATGTCGGCGCCGTGAGCCCAAAACGTAATAAAAAGCCCCCTCCAAAAAACATTTATTTTTAACCATCAAAATAAAAAAACATCTATCGGCGTCATTCAAGGAAGCCAAACCGTTGTACTATGGCAGCTTTTCTTGCGCTATAAGGAATCCGGGTATTCGAAGCATCCACATCCTTGGACAAAAAAAGAGACCTTTCGGTCTCTTGATTCCGGCCCCAACTTGATCCGTCTCGTGGCCAATGGAGCTCCATAATTCCCTAACTTCGCCGGGACTGAAGCTCACGCCAAACCTTCTTGTTGCTGTATTCCTTATCTGTGCTGATGTCCTTCCCGAACCATTCTGGTGGAACGAAGCTTTCGGCCTCCTCCTCGGAGCCGAACTCCACTTCCAGCACCATCAGCTGGATTTGATCGTACTCATCGATCTCCACCTGCAGGTTATCCCACAGCGCGGTAGAACGCTTTTTGATCAAAGGGACGGCTCCATGGGCCTGAATCATCTGGTCATACAAACCGCCGGCGATAGATACCTCCACCTCTTCCCGGGCGATGCCGAACCCCCTCTTGAACGTATGCGTATACTCTACGTCTCCGCTGACGGCATCGGTTATTTTCCGAACCCTCAGTTCCTGATCTTCATACAGCGCAAGATACGTCTGCTCGATCAGCTGCTCCTTGACGATCCGCAGTTTTCCTTCCTTAACCTGAGCCGCCGGGAATTCCGGCAGCAAAAATTTGCGTTCAATTTCTAGCGGCACCCGCTGTTCCCCCTTGAAAATGGTTAAGCCGATACCCGGCTCTATCCATCCATTCATTTTGACTTAAGACTTGCCCCTTACATTTCATCCACAACATAGCATTACCCATTATACGAACGAAACCATAGGAGGACAATCATTGGATTGCCGTTTGCCCTTGTATTCCGGGATTAAGGCCTTTTATAATGTAACTATTCTTTCAAAGGGGTGAAGCGAATCGTGGCACTGCATTTCGTTCGAGGTATGTAATTTCCGGGCTGGGTCAAAACGCGTACCAGCTATCAAGGGACACGTCTGTCCTTTGATCCATTTGGAAACGAACCGGCAACGTCTGCATGCGTCACTATTCTCTTACTTTTTGAAAGGTGGAATCATCTATGGATTCTTTTGATTATAAAAAATTTTACAATGAAGTCGGCCAAATGAACGGCTGGGATTTCAGCCGATTGAGCGTGATCGTTGAAGATGCCCTGTGGAATTTTTGGAGCGAAGTTTCCTCCCGCTGTAAGGCCGGAGATATTTTACTGGATATCGGCACCGGAGGCGGCGAGGCTCTGCTGCGCATGACGGATGCGGCCCTGCTTCTGATCGGCATCGACCATTCGGAAGCCATGATTCACACCGCCAACCGGAACCGGGAACGATCCGGCAGGTCCAACATCCGCTTCTTGCCCATGGAGGCGTCCGAGCTCCATTTTCCTGAACGATTCTTTCAGGTGATCAGCTGCAGGCATTCGGAGTTCAATGCGGCCGAAGTCGCCAGGGTGCTGGCCGATGACGGGGTGTTCCTCACCCAGCAGGTCGGCGAAAGCGACAAACGCAATCTGGCGCAAGCTTTCGGCAGAGGCCAATCCGGGAATACCAAGCGGGGAACGCTTATGGAGCGGTATGCCGCCGAACTGAAGGAAGCCGGATTCCGGCAGATCGATTGCCGGCAATACGATGCGGTGGAGTATTATGCGACGGCCGAAGACTTGATCTTTTTGCTGAAGCACACCCCGATCATCCCCGGCTTTGGGCAGACGGAGTCGGATTTTCAGACGCTGCACCGCTTTATTGCCGAACATCAGACGCCGAAAGGAATCCAGACGAATGCCGACCGGTTTATGATCATCGCTTATAAATGACTATTATTACTCAACCTTTTCAACACTTAACACCTTGATATGTTTCGGATCATACACGTCCTGACTGGTATAGCGGCTCTCCAGCCTGAGGATCACGCGGTCATGGACTTTGAATTTATCAATATTCTTCGATACTGGAACACAGGTACCCTTAACGCAGATCTCTTTAAGATCTGAATTTATGGTATCGATCTCTCCTTCAACAGTAAAAATATTATGCTTTGCCGTGCAGCCAACCATAAAGCCAAGCGTCAGCATGGCTAGAATCCGTTTTCTCATCTTCATAGCCTCCTTAGCGCACAGACAGCAGCTGATCTTTATGGTCGGCTGCTGTCTTTTAACATCGTATTCATCCCTTCCGTTAACGATCATCCTTTTAGGATTGTTCCAAAACGGGAGCCAATCCCGCCGCCACGACCACCAGCATTTCCTGCACCATCTCCTCCGCCGGGCGATGCTCAGGGTCTCGGCTCCACTGAATGGCTGTCCCCAATATGCCCCAGCTTATGAGGAGAGCCGTGGATTCCACCGCTTTTTTTGCCTCCGGCGCCTTCGCTTCTTCGCTCAACCATGTGAACAGGAGTTGATAGAGTTCTTTATGAATGGCGCTTTCAAACAGCGGCTCATACGGACTGTTCTCCGGAGTACGAATCATATATTGCCGGGTAAGGGCAAGAAAATCAAAAACGATTTGAATCAAAGACCGCAAGCTGCTCATATTGGATATGGAATGATTAGGTAATTCCCTCTCCAGTTTCTTTTGGAATTTTTGCCTCATCCAACACTCCAGGAAAGCATACTTATCTTCGAAATGCGCATAAAATGTGGCCCGATTAACCGTCGCGCGATCGGTAATGTCCTGCACGGAAATAGAGTAAATATTTTTCTTTTGCTCGATCAGCTCCATAAAGGATTGCAGTAATAATTGACGCGTGCGCTTGACGCGGGGATCGTTTGGGTTTACTGGCATGCTATCACTCCTTGGACTTATAACCTAATAAACAACAAAATCGTGCAGATGTTGCCTACACAACGAAAACGGCTTGCTGCTGATTGCCTGCATGGCTGAACCAAACTAATATCATGTATACAGTATAGTTTAGCCGAAAATGACGCTTAAACAACACTGTTAATTAGTTGCTCTCTCTAATAAGTTGGGCCAGCCATAACCTATGAAAGGATGAATTGTTCATGATCGTTATTACGACTCCCACCGGTCAAATCGGCCAGCAAGTCCTTGAACGCATCGTTGATAGCGGGAAGCCGATCCGTGTCATTGCCCGGGACCCTTCCCGGCTGCCGCAGCGGGTGCGCGACCGTGTCGAAGTCTTTCAGGGATCACACGATGACATGGATGTCGTCTCGAAAGCATTCGCAGGTGCAGAGAGTGTTCTTTGGCTGGTGCCTCCGAACCCTCAATCGGGGAACTCCACGGAATACTATTTGAATTTCACCAGACCGGCTTGCCAAGCCATCCAGAGCCTTGGAGTGAAAAGAGTGGTGGGCGTGTCCAGCTTGGGGCGTGGCTTCGGCAGAAATGCCGGGATATTAACCGCAGCGTTTGAGATGGACGCGCTCATCGAAAGCACAGGTGTAAGCTATCGTTCACTGCGTATGCCGTACTTTATGGAAAATATGTTTCATGATCTGGAATCCATCAAAAGCCACGGAACGTTCTATATGCCTACGGCTGGAGATCAGGTGCTCCCGCTCTGCGCAACCCGGGATATCGCCTCGACAGCAGCAGCACTCCTGCTCGATGAATCCTGGAGCGGTCAAGACAGTGTCCCGGTCGTCAGCCCCGATTCTTTAACACCCAATGAAATGGCGCATGTCTTGTCTGAAGTGCTCGAGCGTCCGATTCGCTTTCAGCAGGTTTCCATTGCTGAGTATAAAGCTACCCTATCTCGCTTTGGATCGGAGGCTTGGGTCAAGGATTACATGGATATGGTCATTGCCCAAAATGAAGGCATCTACGACGACGATTTACAAAAGGCACAGCCTTCTGACACCAGCTTCCGCACATGGTGTGAAGAAGTGTTCAAGCCGGCTGTACTAGCCCCCTGATGTCCCTTGAAAAATGACCAAAAGGAATCTATGCCTGTGAAACCCGGTGTCCAGCGATACCGGGTTTTTATTTTGGGTTCCGGTGGACGATTAGTTCAGGCCCCATACTTTATCCCGATAATTTGCCATAGATCTCTAGGTTTTTGCCGATGAATCGCCAAACGTTTGACACATCGGCAACAACGTGCTATATTTATCTTAAATTAAAGATTCTTTATAACAAGGAATTGACGCAAGCCATTTCATTCATGGAAAAACAGTTTTAAGGGAAGCTTAATTATAAGGAGGAATTATCATGAACGGATTAAAAGGAATTCACCACGTGACTGCGATTACGAGCAGCGCGGAAAAAAACTATCAGTTTTTCACCTATGTGCTGGGCATGCGCCTGGTCAAAAAAACGGTAAACCAGGACGACATCCAGACTTATCATTTGTTCTTTGCCGATGACAAAGGAAGCGCGGGAACCGACATGACATTCTTTGATTTTCCCGGCATTCCGAAAGGCGTTCACGGCACCAACGAAATCGCCAAAACGTCGTTCCGCGTTCCGAGCGATGCGGCACTGAGCTACTGGGTGAAGCGCTTTGACCGCCTGAACGTTCAGCATTACGGCATTAAAGAGATGTTTGGTAAAAAGACGCTCTCCTTCGTCGACTTCGACGACCAGCAGTACCAGCTCATTTCCGACGAGCATAACGAGGGTGTTCCTTCCGGAACGCCGTGGGAAAAAGGGCCAATTCCGCTGGAGTACGCCATCACGGGCCTGGGCCCGGTCTTTGTGAGAATCGCCAATTTTGATTATTTCAAAGAAATGCTGGAGAAAGTATTCGAGTTCAAAGAAATCGGCCAGGAAGGCTCCTACCACCTCTTTGAAGTCGGCGAAGGCGGCAACGGGGCTCAGGTCGTCGTGGAATATAATGCCGTGCTGCCGCCAGCCCGCCAAGGCTTTGGTACGGTGCATCACGCGGCGTTCCGTGTTGAGGACCGCGCCGTGCTGGAACAATGGATCACCCGCCTGGACGAATTCGGGTTCTCGACTTCGGGTTACGTGAATCGTCACTTCTTTGAGTCGCTGTATGCGCGGGTGGCGCCGCAAATTCTGTTCGAGCTGGCGACCGACGGCCCTGGCTTTATGGGCGACGAGCCTTACGAAACGCTGGGCGAAAAGCTGTCCCTGCCTCCATTCCTGGAGCCGAAACGCGAGCAGATCGAAAAGATGGTGCGTCCGATTGACACCGTGCGCAGCACGATTGAATTTACAAAAGAATAAGACGTTAGTTTATAAAAAAGCAGCTCCTGATTTCGGTCAGGAGCTGCTTTTGTAATAGGACAGCAAGGGCTGGAGCAGGCCGAGAAAGCCTTGCTCGTACAGCTTCCGGTACATCAGATGGCGTTCCGGATCAGGTTCGTACACCTTCGCCTCGGGGTAGGTTACGGCAGCAGCCGCTTCGCGGAAGGACGGGTACAGGCCGGCCCCGACGGCGGCGGCCAGGGCAGCCCCGAGCAGAGAGGCCTCCGCTGCGCCGGTCATGGTCAGGCGGACGCCTGAGACGTCGGCCTTGATCTGCAGCCAGTGGCTGTTCCGGGCTCCGCCGCCGACCACGTGCATCCGACGGATTGGACTGCCGCCGACCCGTTCGGCGCGCTCCCGCAGCAGCTCCAGCTGATAGGCGTTTCCTTCCAGCACTGCCCGGATCAGGTCCCCCTTCTTATGCTTGGCGTCCAAGCCGATGAATGCGGCCCGGGCACCGGGCTCGGGATGCGGGGCGCCGCTTCCGGTCAAATACGGATAATACAAAATGCCGGTGGGCTGCCCGCCCGCCTCATCCAGCAGCCGCATCATATCCGGGTAGGACATGCCGGCATCCGATAAGGCTTCGCGGGCCCACTCTACCGAACCGCCGGACGAAGAATGTCCTCCCATCCAGTACATGCGGCCCGGCACCGGATGAATGCCGAAAGACAAGCCCGATGCATCGTCGGCATCCCCCAGGGGACGCAGGAGGAACGTCCCGACCAGCGTTTCGGCGGTCCCCATCGAATTGTACGTGCTGTCCGGGCCGTCCGGGCAGGCCAGCGAGGCGCACACATGGTCATGTCCAGCCAGGATGACCGGCGCATTGCCGAGGCCGAGGCCGTCCATGGCCGGCAGTACCGTGCCCACTGGCGTTCCCGCCGGGTGAATGGGCGGAAACAGCTGCGGATCCAGCCCGAAGCTGCGGATCAGCGGCTCATTCCAGGCGCGGCTGTCAATCCGGTATGCGTAAGTTCTGGCCGCCAGCGTCTCATCCTCGGCGATCCTGCCGGTCAGCCGGTAAGCGATGTATGACGCGGCGGACAACCATACGCTGCCGTCCAAGGCGTCCGGGTACGCTTCCCGCAGCCACAGCAGCTTCGGCAGGCCGTGTTTGAACGACGGGCGCAGTCCGGTCATGCGGAAGAGCTCCCGTTCATCCACCTCCTGCCTGATCCGCTCCGCCTGCGGTGCCGAGCAGGTTTCGAACCAGGGCAGCATCGGAGTGCGCGCTCTCCCATCCGCTGGATTCAGCAGCAGGCCGCTCTCCGCCATGCTCGTAATCCCGACGGCATCGATCGCTTCGTCCCGCTCTCCAAGACGCTCTACCGCCTGCTGGATCAGACCGGCCGCGGTCTCCCACAGCACATCCGGGTCATAGACAGTGGTACCGGAGGGGCCTTGCGCCTTCGGGTTCGGTGCCGAGACGACGGCCATTTCCGAGCCATCGTTCCCGAACACCCCTGCTTTGATATGAGTCGTGCCGATATCCAAAGAAAGCAGCATCCCGATTCCTCCTCTCCAAAAAGGGCTCCTCTACGGGAGCCTTATGTATATTTTTTTATATCCCAATCGTAGCATGTAGGATTTGAAGATAACACCCTCCCAGCCCGGGACGTGCATCACACAGCCCCACTGCCCCCAACAGCATATGCTGCCGGGGTATCCAGCATCCGCCGGGGAGAGCAGTCCTTACCAGGACGAGAGTTCCGTCCGCTTCCAGTTGTCTTGGGCAACGCACACGTATACGTACTGGTCGTCCCAGGCCATTTGTCCCTGACTGCAGGGCTCGGTGGATGATTTCGGCGTATGCTTCTCACGGATGCGGAGCTTGTCTCCGTTTACATCCAGCTTGGTGTCCGGTTCATCGGTGCCGATTCCGACATTGCCGTCGCTCCGCTGCATGGTCAGCGGGGAATCGACCACTTCGCCGTCGTCGCCATAGCGGACGAATTGGAGGTCGGACCCTGTGTTGCCGCCCTTCTCTTTCGTGCTGTCCGCCCGAACGGCCCATCTCGGCGTCGTTTTGTTGTCTTCGCCGGCAACGCTGAACTGGAGGTCCCGGTTCGACCCGGTTTCGCCCGCAACCCGCAGGATGCCGTTCATCACATTAAAATTGGATGATTGGGTGCGGATTTCGCTGACGTCCATGTCGTAGGGAATTTCCAGCCGCGTGAACAGCTGGTCCGCATATTGACCGTCCGGCGACATCGTCGTCTCAAACGAGAGGTGTTTATGGTCGTGCTGCTCGGGATTATTCGCTTTGTCGTGGGAGATGATGGCGGTCTTATCCTTCCCGTTTTCGTCGGCCCAGGCAATCGCGGGTTTGGCGCGATCGGCCGTCCACTGCAGCCGGATCAGGTCGGACTGATGCCCTTCCTCATTAATCCACTTCTTGTCGGTGGACAAAAACAAGCGCTCATTATGCGGAACGACGATTTCGCTGCCGTTCTGTTTCGTTTGATCCAACACGCCATCTGCCGAGCTCAATGTTCGGTCGGTGCATCCGATGCCTACCAAGCAGACGCCCCCAAGTATTATCTTTGCGATCATCGACTTCGATATTTTCATTGCTATCCCTCCGTTATCATTTCATTCGACTTTATTTATGGAATCAGCCAAAAGCTCCGTTTGATCGTATACTAGACCGCACACTGCGTACATCCATTTCATCAAATTTCCCGGAAAAATGATTCTTTTCGTCTATAAAATTTTAAATCCGATGTGCCGACAGCGGTTTTCAAAATAGGTCTTGCTGGTAATATTTTTCTAAAAGTTACCAATACACTGCAAATTACCGCAGCTCCTCCTATTTATATGAATATGTACCTATGCGGCAGTCAACGAGTCCAGCGGAGGGTGATCCATAAATCCGGAAGATAAGGAGGCAAGGAATATACCTATATATTGGCATCAACTTAAAATCTCCATATTCATCGTCCAATCGTTCTCTCATTGTTCAACATATCGTAGAACTATCAAACCAAAGGAGTTGATATGATTGGCACGTATTCTCGATAAAGCCACCTCTCAGCCGCGCCGCAGATTCAGTCTGACAAACGCTTTTACGATTCGGCGTTCACCGGCAAGATCCCGGCTTGCTTCGATCACGTTACGGATTCCGGCGAACGCTCAACCTAATAGGGTAGATTTAGTAGCAACCGTAGGCGTTCGGGGTGTCACAGGGATTGCACAAGTTCTGTTTAGAGTCTTCCGAGATGGAAGAGAGATTTTCAATACACTGCAAGGCATTGAATCCGTTGGCTCTGAACAAAACTATGTTGTGACGTTCCAAGCGGAAGATCGAAATGTAAGATCGGGTTCCCATGTGTACACGGTTACCGCCGAAAATACAACGGCAAATACAAGAGTCGATGTTGTAGGGCCGATATCGTTCAGTGGTTTAGCCGTTAAAACTAGAACTTAATATTGCAGCGAAAATAGTTAAAGCAGCTCGTTTGTCATCAGATGAACGAGCTGCTTTTGCTATTTTTTTCATCAAAGCCTTCATGCGGATTTTACGACGAGACGATTTCGATCTGCACCGGTTGGCCGGGCTCCCCGCAGAGAACCTCATAAAAATCGCCGGGGTCGCCCCCGACCGGAGCGGCCTCTACCATCAAGCCGTTTGCGGTAACGCTTAAAGGCGCCGTTCTGGAAGCAAACACGAACCGGCCGCCTTCCCGCAAGCGGACGTTTGTCACCTTGCCTACCTCAGTACACCCGGCAACCGCCGCCGGCGAAATGTATTTGTCGGCCAGCCCAACCGGGGTAACGCTGCCCGTAACCGGGACGACCGCATAGAGGGCGCAGCCTCCTTCCTCCAGACGGATCGGGGTCTGCTCGTCGGCGCGCATCAGCCAGCCCTTGCCGGCAAAATGGTCGTACACGGCGAATTCCCCGCCGCCGAGTCCCGGCACATCGGCCGGTCCGATCGAACCCATAACCTGAGCAGAATCCCCGCTGATATGAAAAGCCGCCACAACCCCTGCGCTGCCCGCCCGGTTCCACAGTTTAAGAGGAACATGCTCCTCGGCCGGATTCAGCAGCAGGCAGTCCGGGGTCGGATTGGCCGTCTCGTCGCAGCGGATGACGGTGCCGTCTGTATAGATCAAAGGCCAAATGCGCGACGGATCGGTATTTCCCGGAGCGTCGCTGATATAGACCGGACCTCCGCTCACCGCGCGCAGCACCGCACTCTGCACGTCGTCGTGGTTTTTGGACCAGTACATATCCCAGTCTCCCCAGTAAAAAGCCCCATGGTAAAAGGAATTGTAGCCGTTCTGCAGCGCATGCTCCGGAAAGCCGCGCTTCTCCTGCGGCACAAAATCGTCGCTGTTGCGCGAAACGGCCGACTTCGGCCGGTGCCATATATTTTCGGACGCCATGCCCATGCAGTTGATGATCGTCCCGTCAAAATGCAGCGCAACCGAAGCCTCCAGCGCCTCGTGCGCAGCCGCGGCAGCTTGGCCGATAGGCATACGTCCCTGCAGGTAGTTCAGAACCGCGCTTTGGCTGTCCACCTTGACGAAATCGACGCCCTGGCGGCGCAAAAATCCGTGCCAGGCATGCCAGAAGGCAAAGCCTTTGCCGGCTTCCGGATAAGGGATAAGATTGCCCCGGGGCACCCGGTACAGATGGTCCGCATACGTTCTGGCGATCGGGCTGTCCTCCAGAATGCCGCCCCAGTAACCGGCGATGGTGTGCCATACCCCAACATGGCGGATGCCGTACCGCTCCTTCAGTGCATGCACGGCACGCTTCAAACCGCCGGGAAATTTGACGGGATCCGCTTCAAAGGAAGACAGCTTGCCTGCAGAAATATCGGACCAGCCGTCGTCGATCATCACCCAGCCGACCGGCAGCCCAAGCTGCTGCAGCTCGGCGGCTTTGGCCAGCAGCCCTTCTTCGCTGACCTGGTGGTAAAAAGCGTCCCAGCTGCACCAGCCGAGCTTGTCCAGCATCGCGGGAAACGGCTTCTGTTCCCGCGGCAGCGTCGGATAATCCAGCTCTTTCAGCGCGGTGGCCACATTGCGCTTGACGAGATCGTACGGATCGCTCCCGGCCGCAAAGGCAAACACAAGCGCTTCACAGCGGGTATGCCCTTCCTCATAAGCGGATAATCGAAGCGTAATCCCTTCCTCGGCTCCGGCGGCATCCGCACGCCACATCGGCCCCGTCACCGGAAGCAGGTGGCAATATTCGCCTGCTGTCTTCCACAGCAACGACTGCATTTTCTCCGGCAAACCGGACAGATCGGTGCCAAAATGTGGGCGGGTCCACCAGTCCTTATGCTGGTAGTTGGCCATCAGCCCCTCGATTTGCCCAGCGGGCCGCAGCGTCAGCATGACCGCATGCTCCCCTGCGAACGAGCGCTGCTTGCCGAAATCATTTTCATTGGCGATGCCGGCTTCCACGGAGACCAGCATCGTGCCGCCTGCCTTCTCGCGCACAAAAATCCGGGCCTGAATGGACTCATCTTCGCTTCGGTAGTGAAATGAGGTCTCTTCAAAAATCCTCTGTTCCGTCGAACCTTTCTCTGTTTCTGACCCTGTCAGCTGCAGCCGAACCGCTTCCGTCCCCGACTGAAGCCGAACGGAAAGGCCAAACGGCCGGAGCAGAGCTTTCTCCACGCCGTCCGCCCCAAGGTTTTCACTGGAATGAAACGCACCTTGCCCTTCGATACTCATCAACGATTCCCCCTGCTGCTCCCAAAATGACGAACATGTCAATTTCCAACTATCTATACGTCAAAGGCCTGAGGGCTCTGCACTTCCATGCCTTCAGGCCGCGAATCTTGTATCACAAACGTTATAATGAACCTGTTATCATCTGTTAAAAGTTCGCCGATCCACCTTCGGTTTCCCGGATCAATTATTCCCTCGTTCATGCTCCCCCAGCGCGTGAAGCGCAACGGACAAGCTGGCCGCATCCCCGACATGCTCGCCGAGCTCCGACGGCAGAATCCGGCAGGCGGCAAGCGTCCCCGGCAGCGCTTCACGCCGCAGCTCCTCCAGCACGATCGGCCGGAGCACCTGTTCCTGGCGCGCATAGATGCTGCCGATTACGATCCGCTCCGGATTGAGCGTATCGACGAGGACGGCCAAGCCCCGGCCGAGCTTGCGGCCGATGATGCCCACCGCTTCGCGCGCCAACGCGTCCCCGGCGGCAGCCGCCTCAAACACGTCCTTCGCCGTCCATGCAGCCTCCCCGCTCCCTCCGGATTGCGGGGCCATCCCTCCGGCGCCGGCGGAGAATCGCGCGGCAGTCTCTGCCGCCGCTTCCTTCAAACCGGCAAACAGGCGGGCGATGCCCCCGCCGCTGCAAAAGCCCTCAAAAGAGCCGGCCTTGCCGTAGCCGACCGGCCCCTCCTCCGCCAGGCGGATATGGCCGACCTCACCGGCCATGTCACTTGCGCCGGCATACAGGGCTCCGTTCAGGATCAGACCCGCGCCCATTCCTGTCCCGAAGGTCAGGAAGATCATGCTGGACGCCCCGCGCCCGGCCCCCCACCGCCATTCGGCGAGGGCGCAGGCGTTGGCGTCATTCTGGAGCGCGGCGGGTACGCCGAAGCGCTCCCGGAGCGGCGTGAGGACGTCGATGCCGTCCCAGCCGGGCAGGTTCGGCGGGGAGAGAATCCGTCCCCGCCGGCTGTCAAGCGGGCCGCCGCAGCTGACGCCGACGGCAGCAAGCGGCTCGCCCCCGCCGGCCGAAGCGGCCAGGCCGGCCAGCTCACCGCACAGCGACGCCATCGCTTCCTCCGGCGTGTCCGGCGTCGGGAAGCTGCGCTTGCCCACGATTTCGATCCGGTCTCCTTCCGCCCTGCCAAGCACGGCCGCGCATTTCGTTCCGCCGATATCGAGGCCTCCCAGCAGTGTGCTCATGCGAAAAATGCCTCCTCCAGCATCATGCACAGCGTATGGTAAATCGGCAGATGCCTTTCCTGGATATCCGGCGTGCCGTCGTAAGGAACGCAGACGGCAATGTCGCACAGCTCCTTCAGGCGTCCGCCGGTGCGGCCGGTCAGGCCGATCGTGGTCATCCCGAGGGATTTGGCCACCTGAACGGCACGAACCACATTCGCCGAGTTGCCGGACGTGCTGAACACGACCAGCGTATCCTCCGACCGGCCATAGCCGTACACCTGCTGGGCCACCGCCATATCGGCGGCAACGTCGTTGATGAACGCGGTCGACAGGCCGCTCTGGCTGACGAGGGAGATGGCCGGCAGCGCACCCTGCAGCCGGTCGGCGATATAAGCGCCTTCCTCGCCGTGAATGAGCATCTTATCGCGTTCGGCCGGCGGCAAAGTCCGCTTCAGCATAAAGCCCTTCATCAGCTCGCCCACGACATGCTCGCAGTCGGCGGCGCTGCCGCCGTTGCCGGCGAGGAGCATTTTGCCTCCCCGGCGAAAAGAAGCCTCCACCGCCTCATACGCCTGCCAAACCTCGTCCCGGCACGGCTGAAGATCCGGATATTTCGCAAACAGCTGCTCAAAGATCGCGCTCATCGCAGTCACTCTCCCCATGGATGTTCATTCCCTTCAAATGTTCGATGGCTTTGACGATAAACTCCGGGCTGCCAAAGCTGCCCGATTTCAATACCAGCAGACGCGCCTTGCCGTCCAGCGACATACAGGAGGGCAGCCCCGGCTCAATCTCTTCCAGCACCCGCAGACCGGTGATGCCCAGCCGGCCGCAAACGGCAGCAGAGGTTTCGCCGCCGGCGATGACGATTCGGCGCTGCCTGACACGCTCCGCGACATCGGCTACAGCGCCGGCCAGCTCATCCGCGACGATGCGCGAGAGCACCGTCCCCGACAGGCCGAGCTCCTTCGCCCGCTTGCGGGTCGCTGCCCGCTTGCCGGCATCGTTCGATGCATGGATCAGCACATCGCGTCCGGATGCCAGCTCCGCGCCGGCCCGCCGCACGACATCGGCGATGTGCCCCCCTTTGCGCGCTGGTTCCAGCAGCAGCAAGGAATCGAGCTCGATGATCGTAACGCCCGCCTCCCGGGCGCAAGCAATCTGCGCTGCGGTTTGCGGCATCAGGCTGCCCGCCGCGAGCAGCACCCCTTCCCCCTGGTGGCATGACCGGCTGAGCCTGCGTTGTCCTGCGGGGCGTCTGCATCTTTGCTCAGTAACCGGCTATTTTCAATAAGGTCAGCAGCCGTCCTATCAACTTGCCCGCCATGCGGCCCGGTCCCGGCAGAGGCCAAGTTCTTCCCTGTTCGTTCTCCTTCATCTGCTCCCAGGTCAGCCCTTTTGTACAGCGCCTCATTTTCCACATGCCCGGTAGTGAATCGATCTGAGCTTTCCGGGTCCGCATCCGCATGCTTCAACAGCAGCGCGAGCTCCTCATAGAGGCCGGAACTGCCGCACAGCAGCGGCTCATCCAGTACCGCCTCGGCGATGATCCGCAGCGACTGCTGATCGCGGACGTCGAGAATCAGGTAGGTACATTCGCCCCGCATCCGGTTGATTTCCCCGCGTAGAACCTCGGCGCCCTGCTCCACCACGCCGATCGGGAGCATCGCCACCTTCCGCTCTGTCTGCGCCTGCAGGATCGCCGTCAGCTCCGACTCCTGCATCGGATGCACCGGATCATGCCTGAATTCGGACTCGGCCAGCGGCTTGCCGTGCACGTAATGGATGCCGTCCAGCGTGACGCGGCCGTTCTTCGGAAAACCGAGCACGACAACCGCGAACGAAGCATGCATCGCATCCAGCATGGCGTCGAATTCCGCTCCGATGTTGCCGCGGAAGACTGAGCACGTTTTGTTGACCAGCCGCGTGCATCCGGCGGCGCGCAGGGCGACCGTCGCTGCATACACCTTGGCATAAGCTTCATCCGCGGTATCGAGCCGCGAGTTTGTGTCCACTACGAGCACGTCCGGCTGCGGATCCGACAGACCATGCCGGAGCTCAACCGCCGGATACACATGCGTCGTCAAGCCCACTTTGGCGAACATGATACCGATGTCGTTCGCGCCGGTAATGTCGTCGGCAATGACGCCGATCATCCGTCCCACCTCCTCCGTGGACGGTAGCCGGAGCGCTCCAGGAAGTCCTGCCGGACCGGATCCGGCAGCTCCTGCAGACGTACGCCCGCGCTCCCGGATTCAATCACCATCCGGCAGGCCATTTCGAGCGTCTGCAGCGCCATCCGCGCTTCCTTGATGCTGGTGTCATAGACCAGCACCCCGTGGTGCTCCAGCAGCAGTACGTTGGCCTGCTTCGCCTTCTCCCTGACCGCTTCCCCCAGATCGAGCGAGCCGGGATGGGCGTACCGGACGCGTTCCACACGCTCCAGGTAGTACATCGTCTCCACGAACAAGCCGGAAGGAAGCGGAATATCGGCACAGGCGAACAGCGTGCTGTAAAAAGGCGACGCATGCAGCACGGCCCCCACGTCAGGCCGCAGGTCATATACGGCCTGGTGCATCGGCACTTCTTTGGACGGCTTAGGCCCGGCTGCTGCCGGCGCCTCTCTGCCGTCCAGAACGCACTCGGCGAAATCTCCTTCGCCCAGTTCTCCCAGAAACGTCCCCGTGGCCGTGATCAGGAAGCTTGAATCATCCAGCCTGGCGCTGATGTTGCCCGCATTGCCCCAGGCGAGCCCCGTGTCCATCATGAATTTCCCGGCCGCCCGCAGCTCGGCGGCCGTCTCTTCGCGGCGGCCCATATTACAGGTCCCACTCCAGAAGGCTGGTTTCCGTCACGGGAAGGCTTTTGTCCGCCGGCACGCGGAACGTTTTGATTTCCGACGGCTTGAAATCGGCACGGATGCTGCGCTCCCATTTCGGGAGACTGATTTCGGCCGTCGTCGCCTTTTTGTCCGTCTCATACACGCGCAGGATCAGATCGTCGTTATCCTCCGCTTTTTTCACCGCGCTGACGATAATGTTGTCCCGGTCCACCGACAGGTACGAATCCGTCTGCGGCAGCTTTCCTTCGTGATACGTTTCGATGATGGCTACCGGCTTGCAGTTCAGCTCCGCGGCCCGGCGCACAGTGCCGGCCTGCTCCCAGCCCTCTTCATGAGGAAGAAGCGAATAGTTGAACTGCTGAATGCCCTGGTCGGTAAAGGCATACTCACCGTCCGCCTCCGGCACGTATGGATCATGATGGGCATAAATCGGGCTGCGCAGCACGGTCAGTGCCAGCTCCTTGTTGTGGATGCTGTAGCTGTACTTGGCGTCATTCATCAGGCTCAGCCCGTACACGCGGTTCGATCCCGGAACGATCCCCGTATAGTCAACCCAGCTCTGACCCGGCTCTTCCTCGCCGTTATGCTCGCGCTCGATCGTTCCGTAAGGAATTTCGTACGTATGCCGGCTGAAGACGCAGTTGACCGGGAAGACGAGCTTCAGCATTTTGAACTTTTCCCGCCAGTCCACGGTCACGCGAACGTCGATTTGGTCCCGGTCCGGATACATTGCAAAATCCTGCACCAGCCGCGAGCTGCCGTATTCGCTTACCACGCGGATGACCGATTTGACCGGCCCGTGCTCGATGCGCTGCACTCTCACCGCCTTGAACTGCCCTGCCGTCCGGTTAAAATGCAGCACGTCGTGGCTCCACGTATCCGAGGTGTCGTCGATGACGACCGGCCGTGCCCCTTCGCCCCGCAGCACTTCATGATCCAGCTTCTTGTCCCGCAGGCTTTTGATAAAGCCCGTGTCCTTGTCGAACTCCAGCCGCAGCCGGCTGTTTTCCAAGACGAGATCGCTGGCCGTGATCGGCTCCCCGACCGGCTTCAGCGAAGCCGATTCCAGGAACAGCTTGTAGACCCGATATCCGAGCGGCGGCAGTTCGGCCATAAAGCTCAGACGGTAGCGGCCTCTGGCTGCGGCCTGCGACTTGACGGTCTGGAACGGCACCGGCTTGCCGGTATCGTCGACCAGCACGCTGTTGTCCTTGATTCCGCCAATCTCCAGCTCGACGTTCACTTTGCTGGACCAGGCATGTGGGTTGAACACGACGATCGGGCGCATCGTTTCATCCTGCTCGATGCCGATGTTCCAGGACAGCGACTGCACCGCATAGTTCAGCGAGCGGTCGGCGATCGCCATCGCCTCTCCGAACAAATATCTGGCGTCCTCATATGCCGGCTCCAGGCTCGTTCCGGCCAGGATGTCATGGAATTGGTTGAACAGCACGTTTTTCCAGGCGCGCGTGAATTCCTCAGGGTACGGCTGCCCGGTGATCCATGAAGCGAGCGCGGAGAACTTCTCCGCCGCAATCAGCCGGTTCTCCGCCTGGCGGTTCCACTGCTTGATGCCGGAATGCGCGGCATAACAGCCGCTGGCGTGATGCTGCAGGTCGTCGTGCACAACCGGAAAATCAAGTCCGGAAGCTTCCATGTCCTTGAAGTACCGGTCAGGCGTAGCGAACTCGAGCTTCGGCAGATCGGGCTCCTCGTTCAGGCGCCGAATGCTCTCGATATTTTCCTTGGTCGGCCCGCCCCCATGGTTGCCCACGCCGTAGAACAGCATCAAGTCGTTCAGCGGTTCCTTGAACTCGCCGAGACAGCGGCGTACGTGATTCTCCAGATCTTTGCCCCAGGACAGGTACTCGAACATAATGCGGAACGTCAGCACCTTGGACCCGTCGTCGGACTGCCACCAGAAGAGCCGGCTGGGCAGGCCTTTTTCGTTAGGCATCGGGCGCATCATCACGTAGTAGTCCATCCCGCTCTTCTTTAAAATTTGCGGGAGCATAGCGTTGTGGCCAAAGCTGTCAACGTTGTAGCCGACTTTGGCGGTCACCCCAAACTTTTCTTTAAAATAACGCTGGCCGTACAAGCCCTGGCGGACGAAGGATTCGCCCCCCGGAATGTTGCAGTCGGGCTGGATCCACCAGCCGCCGACGATGTTCCACCGGCCTTCCTTGACGCGTGCGCGGATTTCTTCGAACATGGCGGGCTCGTTATTTTCGATCCACTCGTACATGGCCGCCGAGCTGGACGTAAAAATAAAATCCTCCGATTCCTTCATCCGGTCGAGGGCCGAGCGGAAGGTCGCTTTTGCTTCCTGGAAGCCCTCCTGCCACTGCCACAGCCATACCGGGTCAAGATGCGCGTTACCGATCATGTACAGCTTTTTGTCCTTCATACGTGGTTCAGCTCCAATCCATGGTTACTTGGGTGTAAGGATGAATCCGGTTTATTGGAAAAAGCGTCCGGCCTTTCCGGCGCTCAGCACGAAATCCTTCATCTTGTTCATGACCGTCTGCTTGACGGCTTCGCGGCCGGCAGCCAGCTGATCCGGCGCCAGTGCCCGGCACTCCGCGTCCGTCATGCGCTCCTCCCGGCCCAGTGCCGCGAGCAGTGACAGTTCCAGGTCGGTCGCGATATTCACTTTGCTGACGCCGCCCCCGTTCAGGGTGAACGCCTGCTGCATCATATCGGCCGGAACGCCCGAACCGCCGTGCAGCACCAGATGCACCGGGGTCAGTGCCCGGATCGCCTCTAGGCGCGCATAGTCGACCTTCGGCTGCTTCACGTTGTAGACGCCATGCGCGGTGCCGCACGATACCGCCAGCGCGTCCACGCCGGTCAGCCGAACGAACTCCGCCGCCTCATCGGGATCGGTGTACAGCTCTTCGTCGGTTTCCGTCTCGACGAAATCGGTCGTGCCGATCATGCCGAGCTCGGCTTCAACCGAGACGCCTCTGGCATGGGCATAGTCGGCCGCTTCTTTGGACTCGCGGACGTTGTCCTCGAACGGCTTTTCCGACGCGTCGATCATGACGGAGGTAAAGCCCGCTTCGATGGCCTCGGCGATGACCGCCATGTCCTTCGTGTGGTCCAGGTGAAGCACCACCGGAACGGTGATCTGCTGCTCCTCTAGCTGGCGGTAGAATTCCTCCGCAAATGCCTTCGGCGTAATGCCGTACCGGATCAGTTCCTTCTGCGAAATCTGGACGATCAGCGGTGAATCTGCCTCCTGCCCTGCCGCCAGAACGGCGGCGATCATGGACGTATAGCGCGGTGAAAACGAACCGATCGCGTACTTTCCGGCTTCGGCGGCTTTAAGGGCCTGCTTCAGCGTCAGGACGTTGGACCGTCCCGCAGCTCCTGCTTGGGTCGTCATAGGGTAAAAACTCCTCTCGCTACTCTCTTGTAAATCTGAAAAACGGACCTTGCTTCCGTCCATAAAGTCTGTTGTTCAGTTAAGTCTGTTCTTCAGTTAAGTCTGTTGTTCAGTTAAATCCGTTCTATAGTTAAATCTGTTCAGTGAAGTCTGCTCAGTTCATTCTGTTCGCCGACAATTGCTCACGCACGCGCCCCATTCCGAAGGCGGGGCTGGTCAGAAAGCGGCTGCGTTCCTCCGGAGGCAGGCCTTCCACCGCCCGCGCCATCGACGCCTGGGCCAATACGACGATGTCTGCCGTACCGGCCATCCGGGCCAGCGTCTCGGCCAGCACTTCGTCATGGCCCTGCCGGTCGCCGGCCAGCAGGCGCTCGTACGCGGAAGAGATCACCTCCGGCACCAGCCGGACTTCTCTTCCGAGCCGCTCCGCCAGCTGCTGCAGCAGCCGCTGCGTCGGCCCGAGCGTCGTGGCCAGCGTGGCCGCCACGCCGATGGTGCCGGCGGAGCGCACCGCATGCTCCGCCATCGCTTCGTCGATGCGCACGATCGGCACCGCAATCTCCGGCCGTACGGCAGCGCACAGCTCCCCGATGGAGGAGCAGGCGTTCAGAATACAGTCCGCGCCCTGCCGCTCCGCAATGTGCGCATACTGCCTCCACCGCCCGGCGATGGCTCCGACGTCCCCGCCGTTCTCCGCGAGCTCCGGCAGAATCGAGTCGTCCACCAAATTGATGACGCGGAGGCCGGGCATCAACTGCTGCGCCAGGTCCCTTAAGGGACCGACCGTAACCGGGGTCGTATGAATGACCGACAGTTTGAAGCGTCCCCATTCCTGCGGCTGGCGCGTTGTACTTGTCTCGACTGTATCCATGTCCATCGCAAGTTCACCCTTTCCTCATTTCGCTAAGCGCCGACCGGACATCGGGATAATATCCGGCCGCCGCTGCGCCGTACACGGCCGCTCCATAGGCCGCCTCTTCCTCCCCGGGCGGAAGCTCAAGCGTCAGCCCGAGCTTCGCTTCCAGCATCTCTCGGAGGAGAGGGTTCCGGCGGATGCCGTTGCCCGAACCCGCCGCAGCCGAGATGCTGCCGCGCAGCCCCGCCGGCAGCGCGCCGACGTACTGCATCAGCTCGTCAGCCATGCCCTGCAGGAAGCCTGCGGCCAGATGGCCGGGCGTGAAATTGTCCGGCCCGATGCCGCGGATGGCCCCCCGAAGGCCCGGATCCTGCCGGGTTCCGTAGAACTGGGTCTGAACCTGAAGCGGTGCATCCCCGCGCCGAATCGCCTCCCGGGCCCATTCATTCATCCGCGCGTAGATCTCGCCTTCATCCGGAGACGTGCCGAAGGCTCTGCCCACCTCTTGAAAGAACGCCAGCAGCATGGCGTAGGACTTGCCCCCGCTAAGGGGGGCGCCTACCAGCAGCGAGCCTCCTCCCGGAAACGGCCGGATTTCAAGGCCGGCCGCAGCATCCAACTCCTCCGGAGACACGTCGTTGTCCGTGTAAATGGAAATTTGCGATCCGGTTCCGACGTTGACGAGCAGCGTCCGCTCCAGCTGCGATACCGAACCGAGGAAGCTCGCCTGGTTGTCGCCGATCGCGCATGCTACGGGCTTGCCGTCCGGCGTTCTCCCGGCCGGCTCCGTGCCCTGGCATACGGGCGGCAGGATGGATGCATCCATCCCGGCCCGCCGCAGCGCTTCTTCATCAAAGCAGCGCTTGCTTGCCGAAAACAATCCGATCCCGGCCGCGTTGGAAGGATCCATGAGCGGTTTGGCGGCGCCCGTCAGCTGCATAGCCACGTAATCGCCGATCGTACATAAGTAGACCGCATCTTTGGGAACGTTCCCGTTTTTCACATGATGAAAGTGCGTCACCAGTCCATAGCCGCTGGCTGCCGGATAACCCGTGATTTCCCGAAGATACCGTGCGTAAGAAGCATCCCGGTCCTCCACCCGCTCGTCTCCCCGCCCGTCCTGCCAGGTATAGAGCGGGCTGACGCTTTGGCCATCTCCGTTAACATAAAGAATGCCGTGCATCTGGCAGGAAATTCCGACCGCGGCCACGTCCGGCCATTCCTCTTGGCATTCCGCAACCAGCCCTCGAACTTGCTCCATAATCCGCTGCGGATCCTGCAGCCGTTCCCAGCTGTGATCCCCCCGAACCGATGCATCGTTCGCGCAAGTTGCCACGCGGACCGCCCGGCCTGACGCAGCCGAAATCAGCACGGCGCTGATCGATGTCGTTCCGATATCAATTCCTGCAAATAACATACGTTGTCCCCTCCCGTATTCGTCCTGCATCTCATCTCGCCTAAGCGATTTCATGGATTTCCTTATTCTTTTTCGCGGGCATAAAGCTAGGCACCTTCAAGCCATCCGCTTTTGGGTTATGAAATCCTTGTCTCGCTGGAAGGCGGTTTCGATAGGATGAAGAACGTCTACCGGCGTATTTTCATAAAGAACAGACAGCGTTTTTTTGTCTCCAGCAAGCAGCTTACGGTTTTCGATCTCTTGGTCTTCGAATCTGTTCTCGATCCATCAGTCTTTAGATCTGTTTTGATCCTTCAGTTTTTGATCCTTCAGTTTTCAGTCCCTCGGTTTCCGATCCTTCAGCCTTCAATCAGCTCGCTCAGCCCCAACTCCGCTGCGTATTCCACCGCCTCCTGGGACGCGTACAGAATCAAGCCGATGCACCAGGAGTGTGACAGGGTCAGCATCATTCCTTTGGGCTGGAAGCAGTTCGTGTTGTAATAACGCTCGGTGACCATGCCTTTATAGGCATTGAAGTCCCCGTCCTCCCGCGCGATAAACTGCAGGAAGCAGGCGATATGGTCGCGGGTGCGTTCCAGGTAATACCGGTCGCCGGAATGCTTCCACAACCGCAGCATTTCCGGCACGCAGAACAGGCCGTAATTGTGCAGATGCTGGTTCGACGTGGACGCCTGATCCGCGCCGCGCGAACGGAAATCATACTGCGCCAGCAGGGTGTGGCGCGGGAAGCACAGATTATACGTCCAGCGGAACGTCATCATCCAGTCCGCCGCGCTGGATGCGAGCTCCAGCCACTTCGGCTGTCGGTCATACTCGTACAGCAGCACATAGGCGGCGACGGCGTTATAGGCGTCTTCCGAGGTCGGTGTCAGATGCACATCCTCCGGAGCGCCGTAAATATATTCATCCCTGATAAACTTCTCGTAATAGCCGCCGGCACGCACGGCGGCTTCCGCAAACCGCGGTTCCCCGAACAAGGCCGCGCCTTCAAGCAGCGCCGCGATCCACAGCATGCCGCCGGCGCCGTCCCATTCTTCGACCTCCCCGGTCTCCGCATGGTAATAGGAGCCGAAATTGCCGTCGCTTCGCTGGCAGGAAGCCGCAAAGTTCAAGTTCGACAGGGCCGCCGCTTCCCAGTCCGGATGGGATGCTCCCTGCCCGCGCTCAAAATCCAGCGCCCGGACCATGAACAGCGTCGCTTCGGCCGCCGTTCTCGCCTGCAGCCAATCGGGCTTCGGATTCCAGCCGGCGTTCCAGCCCCGGCCTTCGATCCAGGACGCCCAGAAAATGCCGCTCGGCGACAAGCCTTCGGCTATTTTGCTCAGCACATCCATTCCGGCCGATGTGTATTCGGCAATGCCCTGTCTGCGTCCATATTGGAGCAGCGCATGCGCGTAAGGAGCTCCGCTGACCCAGCCTACGTGCATATGGGGGCGGTCCCCCTGCCCTTTAACGTTGTTGTTCAACTCGCGGTCAAACGCCGCCGTTTCGTACAATATGCGGTGCTCCGGACGATAATGCCACGTAAACAGTCCGTGGGCGGTCAGCTGCGCCGCCTCGTCCAGATCCATCCATGGCCGGAGCGGGTAGGTCTCGGCATGGAGCCGGTACATCCGACGCACAAACGGATCGTACGCATGAGGATCGCCGGCCGCCGTATACACCCGGTAGCGAAGCGTTACCTGCTGCCCCGGCTCAAACCGTGCGGACGCCAAATCCGCCAGCGCCGGAACCGGCTCGCCGACGAACGTCACCGGCTCCTCCCGGTACGGAAAGTTCAGCCAGACCGCCGTTCCGTCCGCGTTACCCCGGAAACCGACGCCCGTCAGGCCCAGCTCCGACATTTCTTCCGTGCAGAGCGCCCCGCACAGCGCGTCATTCCAGGCAAACACAACCGGCAGCGCCGCCCGGTCCGAGCGGAAGGACCAATAATCCGATACCATCTGCTCCGGGTCTCCGCCCCGGTAGTCGTAGCGGGGATAGCGCCGTAAATTTTTCTCAAAGCGGTTTTCCTTGTAGAAGGCGCCGGGGATCATCCAATCCGGCTTCCCTGGACCGATTACCTCTGCCCGCAAAGTCAGTCCCATATTTTTGGGAACGTTCCCGTTATACGTTAAACGAAGGGCTACGTCGTAGCCGCCGCAGCTGTCCTTCACCGCTTCCCATTTCGCTTCGGCAGCAAATTCGTCCGAAGAGCCGGACATCGTCAGCCCTCCATCCGTCAAAGCATCCACCCTTTCGATCGGAACCTCCAGGGTCGACCCGTCCAGAGGGCTCCATGCTTCGATCAAATGACCGAACCGCAGCGCAGCCTCCCCCTGTTCCTCACCGGGCCGATACACGTTCAGTACGTAACGCTCACCACCGTCTGCCTCTGCCTTCCATCCCACGATTGACTCCCGCCTTTCTTCCAATAGCCTGCTTTTTCCGGAAATTTTTCTACATTACATATCCAGCTGGTATATCTCGATCAGGTTGTCCCGGAAAATGCGCTTGGCGAATTCCATTGCTGCCTGTTCCGTCATGCTGTCCTCCTGAACTTTCTCGGTTAACACGTCGCCCACTAGGTTCCGTACCAGCTTCAGATGCGCGTAGGTTCCTTCGATATGGTTGTAGTCGCCACCGAATCCCTGGATCTTCGACTGCGGCACCATCTCGATCATTTGATGCAGAATCTGCTTGCCGATCGTCGGTGAAATGATATGCACCCAGGTAAAGTCGGTGTACACGTTCGGATAATTTTTCGCGATGCTTAAATACGATTGATGGTAAGGAAAACCGCAGTGCAGCAGGACGAATTTGGCGTCCCGGTACTGCGCCAGCAGCGGCAGCAGCAGCTCTGCGTTCGAGTTGGTCAGGATGTTGCCGTTGCCGGACACGCTAGATTCATGATGGCCGGTGTGAATCTGGATCGGCAGATCATAAGCGATGGAACGCTGGATGATGAAATGAATGAGGTAGTCCTGCAGCGCCAGCGTCTCTTCCTTCGACAGCCCGTCCTGCAGCGTATAGCCCAGCAGCCGGTTGAAGACGATCTCCGCTTCGTGGAACGTCGGGTTGGTGCTGGCGAGGCTCCGCCAATATGCATGGCCCAGCTTCGTTGCGACCATTCCTTCCTGTTTGTATCTATGCAATAAGGCATCCACTGCTTCGAGATAGCCCGGGAACGAATGTACATGCACCCCTGCGGCGTTCTCCACGTCGTGAATATCCTTGAGTGTTCGAAGTTTAAAGGTAAAATCCAAAAACATGATCGGCCGGAACAATTCGTAATCCAATTGCGTGGTTTGGATCAGCGTGAACGCCAGGTCGATTTTTGAGCGTTCGTACAGCACCTCCCGGTACCAGTCCGGGTTATTCGTCGCCGCCTTCACTTTATCATTAACCTCCAGAATGCCTTGGACCGTCCAATCTTCAAAGCCGTACAGGTCCTTCATGGCCGTCCGGAACATGTTCGCATACGTGGTGTTGTTCGCGCGCTGCCAGTACTGCAGGAAGGTGGCCGCTTTCTCTTCGTCACTGCGCACCCGGCCGCTTAAAGCCCCGCGCTGCATCCCCGCCGTAATGAAGTCGGAATCAAGGTAATGCATCAGGGAGAAAAAATCCTGCTGCTCTCTTTGTCTGATCTGCGGAGTCGCCAAATGCTCGTGTCCGTCGATGATCCGTAGTTCGCTGATATAATCATGTATGCTGCTCATCGGGCCTTTCTCCTTCCAAAAATGGAGCGGCTGCTCCTCTTCTCATCCGAACAGCAGCCGCGTCTATTTATCTGTCGTTTCTGCTCTTGACCGGGCGATCAGTCCACATTCAGCTCAGGGAAAGCGTTCTTCACTTCTTTTTTGAAGTCTGACACGACGTCGTCATAGCTGCGGTTGTTGGTGACACCGTCGCCTGCGACCTTTCTCCACTTGCTCATGATGTCTTCGCCGTATTTATCCGGTTTCGTTGCTGGAATTTTCACGACGGTTTCGTAATAAGGCTTCAAGACGTTTTCGTCGCCGAACAGCGGGGATTTGTACGTATCCAGGTTGGCCTCGTACACTTTGCTGTTGCCCGGCATGTTGCCCGTTTTCTCCAGGTTGTGCTGCTGCCATTCCTCGCCGGCGATATATTTGATGAACTCATACGCCAGGTCTTTGTTTTTGGACTTTTCGTAGATGCCGCGGTACGTTCCACCCGAGTAGAAGCCTTCCGGCGTTTTGGCTACGCCGTACTTGCCTTTGGCTTTGTCGTCCTTGTTGTCGACCATAAACCCGGCCCATGCCGGCATGGAAGTCAGCACGACGCTGCCGTCGTTCAGTGCGTTGCCCCAGCCCGCCGACATGAACGGAAGCTTGGCATCCACGTTGTTTTTGCGGATATCCAGCTGGGTTTGATAGACCGTCTGCCATTTCGGATCGATGTTCAGCTTGCCGTCCTTCACCCACGGCTGGGTGTTGTAGGCTTCAATGTCGAACAGGTCGCCGGCGTTTTGGATCAGATGCACTTTGCCGCCGCTGTCCGCTGCCACCTTTTTGCCGAGCTCAATGATTTTGTCCCACGAGCCGACCATATCGCTGACTTTGTCGGGATCATCTGTGCCGAGGTACTTCTTGGCCGTATCGCGCAGATACCAGAAGCCGCCCGGAGAAGAGTGGTCGGAAATCGCCCGCAGCTTGCCGTCCTGGGATCGTCCCAGCTCCTGAACGTAAGGGACGTAATCCTTCACCAGATCCTCGGCGCCCATCGCCGACAGGTCCGTCAAAAACTTCGAATCGATGAATTTGCCGATATACCCGCGCTCCAGGTCGAAAATATCGGGAACGTCGCGGCCGGACTGCAGCGCGGTCAGCAGCTTCGTCTGGTATTGGTCGCCCGGGAACATTTTGACGTCTACCGTGACGCCGGGATTTTTCGCCTGAAACTGGTCGGCCATGTCCTTCACCTGGTCAAAGAACGTCCAGATGACCAAATGACCTTTGAGCTCGCCGGATTCGGCGGCCTTGCCGGAGTCGTCTCCGCTTGCCGTACTGCTGCTGTCCGAAGCTTTGCTTCCGCATCCGGCCAGCATGCTGCCGACCAGCAGGACGGACAGCACCATCATCAGCCATTTCTTCGTTTTCAAAACCGATCTCCCCTTTTTGAAGACGTTTTTCTTATTGTGATTGAAGTGCATGCGTAACAGATGTCCGCAATTTGTAGAACGCTTTCAATTGACTTTGTTTTCGTGGCGGTCCACTGCGCCGTTTCCCGGTCATCACCTCTTTCCCTGGAGTCTGAAAGTCAAGCCGTCTTGATGTCTGCTTCAATCGGTCAGCCTTTGACCGCTCCCGCCGCCACCCCGTCGATAATCCGTTTGGACATGAACGAGAAGAAGACGAGGATCGGTACGACCGCAATCACGATGCCCACATACTGTGCGCCAAAGTCTGATGTAAACTGGGATTTCAGGCTCGCGATCATGACCGGCAGCGTCTGCAGGTTGTTGTCGAAGAGGACGATCATCGGCGTGAGAAAATCGTTCCATTTGCCGATAAAAGCGAAGATTCCCAGCGTCGCAAGCCCCGGACTCATGATCGGCAGCACGATCCGGTTGAAGATCTGCCATTCGCCGTACCCGTCCATCCGGCCCGATTCAATGATTTCCGTCGGTACCGAGGAATCCGCGAACTGCCGCATCAGGAAAATCCCGAAGGCGTTGTGGATCGACGGCAAAATGAGCGGCCAGTACGTGTTCAGCATGTTCAGCGAATCCATCAGCTTGAAGAAACCGATGATGCCGAGCTGGCCCGGAATCATCATCGTGCCGAGCACAAACATGAACAGTACGTTTTTGTACTTGAAGTTGTATTTCGAGAAGCCGTACCCGGCCAGTGCCGCAAAGTACACGTTAATGATCGTCGACGTGACGGTGATCAGGACGGTGTTCCCGAAGCCCCGCCAAATGTTGACGGTGTCCTTCAGCCTCGCATAGTTGTCGAGAAACTGGTCTCCCGGAATGAGCAGCAGCTTCCGCGCAATATCCGAGTTGGCATGGGTGGATGTAATGATCATGCTGTAGAAGGGCAGCAGGCATGTCGCCGCCACGGCGATGAGAAAGAGGTACAGAATGCCTCGGGTAAGTATTTTAGCCATGAAGGTGGACCTCCTTAATCCTTCAGCTTCGACGCTTTGGCCGTAATGGCCGTAAAGAACATGACCACAAAGAATATTCCGTAGGCGACCGCCGCCCCGTAGCTGTAATCAAAGTTTTTGAAAGCCGTTTCATATAAGTACATGACCATCGTTCTGGAAGAGTTGCCCGGCCCGTCTCCGAGCATGAGCGGCGCATCAAACAGCTGCAGGCCGCCGATGACCGACGTAATGAACACAAACAGGAATACCGGGCGGAGCAGCGGCAGCGTAATGTGCATCGCGGTCTGCTTTTTGGTCGCCCCATCCACTTCGGCGGCTTCATACACTTCTCTCGGAATGCCCTGAAGTCCGGCGATAAAGACGATCATGTTAAACCCGAAGTACTGCCAGCAGATGACCCCCGATGCGATAATTCTGGACCACCATGGGCTGTTAAACCAGTTGACCGGATCGTGAATGATCCCCAGACTCATGAGCAGCTTGTTGATCGTCCCGGTCTGCCAGTCGAACATGAGGGAGAAGATGACCCCCAGCGTGACCGGCGTAATGATGTGAGGAAAGAAATAGACCGCCCGGAAGAAATGCTTGCCCCGGATAAAGCGCTCGTTCAGCACCAGCGCGAGCAGCACCGATAAGATGAGCTGGGGAACGTTGGATAGAATCCAGATAATAAGCGTGTTGCCTATCGTCTGATAAAAGAAGCTGTCGTGCAGCAGGCGTGAATAATTCGCCAGCCCCACATAGACCGGATCCGAAAATCCGTCCCATTTCATGAAGCTGAGGTAGAGCGTGTACAGAATCGGCATCAGCCCGAATACGGCAAAGCCGATGAAGAAAGGCGCCACAAAGATGTAACCGTAAAATGACCTGTTGACCTTGGAGCCCATCGTTTTCACCCCTTTTTACACTTTACTTGGTTCCACAAGAGTCCCGGACGATGAGCTTCGGCTTCAGCAGATGGATCGCTTCCTCACTCTTGTCCTGGATGCCTTCGATTTGCTGAAACAATCCTTCCGCCGCTTTTCGGCCGATGGCTTCAAAGGGCTGGCGCACCGTCGTCAGCGACGGATACACCCATTCCGAGATCGAAATGTCGTCATACCCGACGACCGACATCTGCTTGGGCACGTTGAGCCCGTGCTCCTGGATGGCCCGCAGCGCCCCGGTTGCCGCTTCGTCGTTGGAGCCGATGACCGCCGAGAAGCCTTTGCGCTCCAGCAGCTGCTTCATCGCCTGATATCCGCCCTGGCTGCTCCAGTCCGACTCCACCACCCATTCCGGTCGGTAGGTTAACCCAAGCGTTTCCATCGCCTGCAAATATCCGTTAAAACGGTGCTGGTTCGCTGCGGCATGCTGCGGTCCGGAAATGTATGCGATTTCCCGGTGGCCCAGGCTGTGCAAGTATCCGACGATATCGTAGACCCCCGCCGCATTGTCGACGTCGACCGCGAAAATGCCGTCCTTGCCGCCGTGATCGCCGATCAGTGCGATCGGATACTGCGAGTCCCTGATTCTCTCCAGGTCTTCGTCCTTGCGCTTTTGGAAGCTCACCAGGATCACTCCGTCGACCTGCCCTTCATACAGAAGGTTGAGGAAGGATATTTCTTCGGCATAGTTGGAAGTCCAGCTCAGGAAGGTGCAATTGTATCCCTTCAGATTGGCTACTCCCTCAATGCCCCGGATGATGCCGGAATAGAAAATATTCGAAATGTTGTCGACGACGACGGCGATGCTGTTCGTCCGGTCAAGCACCAGCCTGCGGGCATTGGCGTTGCGGTGGAAATTCAGCTCCTTGATGGCTTTATCCAGCGCTTCCTGCGTTGCTTTTTTAACCTGCTGCCCGTTCAGGTAACGGGACACGGTGCTTTTGCTTGTTCCTGCCAATCTGGCGACATCGTGAATGGTTGGACCCACTGTTATCACTCTCTCCATGTATCGTTTCCCATGTTTCGGCCCCTTCACTTGCCTATCCCGCTGATACGGAATCGATGGCAAGATACAGCACGAATACCATTTTTGGGAACGTTCCCATTTTACCAGACAGCCGAGGTCCAAGGAAAGGACTTGTTTGGCAGGAGCTGCCATTTCTTTACCGGAAGGATTCACGGCACTAGCAGTTGGTTGTCTGTCCCCCGTCTTAGAGCTATCCATACAGCCTCTATGAGGTTCCCGTCTTGACAAGTTTCCGTCACGGTCCTCCAATCATCCGCCGCCAACTTCATTTTGGGAACGTTCCCAAAATGAAGGAAATGCCTCTCCCAGCTTTGCTGCATCAGAGTTCATGTGAACGGGAAAGGATCTAACAGGAAGCCAAATGACCGAATCAAAACCGATGAAATTTTTGGGAACGTTCCCGTTTTGGTGCAACAACTTGATTAAGATGGGTCTATAATAGCGCTTCCAGAATGGGGTGTCAACGGATATTTCAAAAATAAAAAATAACCATTTTATGGGTGGCGGCTTATCTTTGTCCCTCCCCACGATTTTTTCGTAAATGAATGACATTTGCCCAAGAAGCTGAATAGGGTGAAGAAAAGCCTATATTTGCGAAGGGAGATACACCAAGAATGTATTACTATACGTGGGACTATCGGGCTCCGGCCTCATCCATCGCCGATCTTGAGAAAGCCATCAACGGAGAATACTCCGCCATCGCCTGCTATGAACGGCTGGCGGGTGCGGCGCCAAGCGAAGAAGAACGCACACAGATCATGGAGATCCGTAAAGACGAAATCAGACACTATCAAACGTTTGCCGGGCTGTACACGTCCCTGACCGGAAGACAGCCGGCACCTGTCATCAATGAGCCCTGCCCCTCCGTCTACCGCGATGGCCTCCACTTTGCCTTCAAGGACGAACAGAACACGGTGGACTTCTACCATGAAGCCGCCGACCGGGCATCCGATCCGGCCGTGAGGCAGGCTTTCCTCAGGGCAGCCGCCGATGAGCAGAACCATGCCGTTTGGTTTTTGTACTTTCTTACACAGCAGGCCAGGGAATAACCGTTGGGGCGAAAGGACACGGAAAGATAAGCCAAACGTTTGCCGGGTCTGTAGCCCTCGATCAGAGCGCACATAACACTTTCATAGGCCTGCTAGATGCTTTAAAGTATCGCAAGCCAAAATGGCGCCACAGGGATCCGTCCCTATGGCGCCATTTATATTTATTAAAATCACATGCCAAACTAGATGCGAAATTGGGATTGAAGGATATTTGTGCTATCCGGCCAGTCCCTTTGTACTCCTACACCCCGTAATGCGTAACGCCTCCATCAACAAATAAATTTTGCCCCGTAACGTATCCCGCTCCTTCGGAACAAAAAAACAGAACGGGAGCGACCACTTCCTCCAAACGGCCATACCTCCCCATTGGCGTCCGCTGTTCAATCATCTTCTGGTTATCCGGATCATCGAGGGCTTCTGCGTTAAGAGAAGTCCGGATAAACCAAGGACTAACCGCATTGACGGTAACGCCATATCGGGCCCACTCGCTGGCAAGCTGTTTTGTCAATTGCACGACGGCCGCTTTGCTGGGCCCATATGCCGTTGAGAATGACAGCGTTAGTTCCGATGCCACGGAAGCGATATTTACGATACGGCCGCTTTGGCGTTCGATCATATGGCTTCCTGCCGCCTGAGACATCAAAAAAACAGATTTTAAGTTGGTATCGACCACAAAGTCCCATTCTTCCTCACTGAGCTCAAAAGCGGAATGGCGAATGTTTGTCCCGGCATTGTTGACCAATATGTCGATTTTCCCGAATCTTTCCACCACTTGTTGAACGGCCGAGTCTACGGAACGCTTATCGGTAACATCACAAGCGATGCCGAGCGCACGCCGCAAGGTAGCAAGGCTAATCTCATGAGCCGCTGCAAGTACCTCGGCCTCGGTCCGGGCAGTCAATGCGACATCCGCCCCCGCCTGGGCAAGCCCCTCAGCAATCGTTCTTCCGATCCCGCGGCTGGCACCTGTAACGATAGCCACCTTTCCGTTCAAATCGAAGTTGACGTTGACCACTTCATATCCCTCCATGAAAATGCATATTTTTCGAATCAGGATGATTTCCGTTGCTCGACTAGCCTTTCGTAACCATAGCATGACCAGGTGGCCGCCTTCTGATCATAAAACACGCACTAACATAAGTAAAATGCATATTAATCATCATAACCATATCAAAATTGTTATATAAAAATCATATTAAAAATGATATGACATTCATATGATGCATTTGATAAGCCATCGGAAAACCATCATGACCATTCCGTTTCAACAAAGGGCTACCAGGAAATGGCCTTCCGTTCCCGGAAATATCCACCGCTGGGGCCGTCCTCTCCCGCAGTAGCCAGCCACACAGCCGTATCGGCCCCCTCCGCCACCGAGAGCGGGGCATCCGTCCCGCCCATATCGGTCTGCACTCTGCCCGGGCAAACCGCATTCGTTTGAATACCGTACGCCGCGGCTTCCTGGTCCACCAACACCGTCAGCGCATTCAGCATCGTTTTGGAAATCCGGTAAGCAGAGGATGAGCCCTTAAGCCCGAGGAGACCCTGCATCACCTCAAAAGAACCGAGACCGGACGACATGTTGACGATCCGCCCGTACCCTTGCTCCTTCATCAACGGCACCACCGCCTGGATCATGCGCAGCGCGCCGAAGAAGTTGGTCTCCAGCGTTTCTTTCATCACATCCTCCTCCACGTCCAGGACAGATACGCCTCGATCCAGAATGATGCCCGCGTTGTTAATGAGAACGTCCAGCCTGCCATGTTCCTGCCGGATTCGATCCACTATCGCATCGATGCTTCCCGGGTCCTGCAGATCCACCACCTGGACCTCCAGCTCAAGCCCCTCCGAACGCAGCTCGAATACGGCTTGCCGCCCCTTCTCTTTGCTCCTGCAGCCAATGATGACATGCAGCCCTTTTTGCGCCAGTTGTCTGGCGATTTCCTTTCCGATCCCGCGATTCCCGCCGGTGATCAGTGCAACCCGCTTGCTATTCATTCCCAATCTTCTCCTTTCTCTAGCTCACGTCTCCAAGTGGTCAGGCATGCCCGTAAATGGTCTTCCGCTTTTCGAAGCGTGTCGATCCGCTCCCCAATCTCCGCCAGCTTGGCTTCCCCTACCCGGATCGCTCCGGGCAAGCATTCCCGCCGAACCTCCTCCGATCCGGCGCACGGATAGGCATCGCTGATTTCTTTGGCGCTTAGTCCAAGGCTGAAGTACAGCTGGATGATCCGGACGCGCTCGACATCGGACATGCTGTACTCCCGGTACCCGTTATCCAGCCGGACGGGATGAAGCAGCTCCTTCTCCTCGTAATACCGCAGTGAGCGCAGGCTCACGCCTGTGGCCCGGGACAGCTCGCTAATATGCATCATCGTTACCCCCTTTCATCGGCCTTGCAGCCATCTGTTAAAGCAAGTGTAAACCCTCACATCATGTGAAGGTCAAGCGATGTTTTGCGGGCGGATTTATCATTCACCCTGATTCAATGGGCTGTCCGTTAATTTTTCTGGTAAGTGCATTGGAAAACGGGGCTGGTTGAGGCCATGACCTCGGTCTTATGGGGGCTGGTTAAGATGTAATGAAGTCATACTTTCTCGTTTATAGGACGTCTATATATAGGAATATCTAAACAGGAGGGACGAATGATGAAGAAAATCACCATGGCCTCGATTCCATTTCTCTGTGCAGCAGCTCTCATGCTGCCGGATCACAGCATCGGTACAGCAGCAGCCAGAACCAATAGTGGAACTCATGTCATCATCAATAAACAAGATCTGGCACCCGAAGATGTCCTTATAAAAAACAACCAAATATTTATTAGCTTCACTGAAGCTAAAGCGCTAGATAATCTAACTTTCCAATGGAATCACGCTGCAAAACAAGTGACCGCAAAAGGCAAGGGTACCAGTCTATTGCTTACCATCAACCAAACAACCGCCCTGAAAAACGGAAAAGCTGTGAAGTTGAACACAGCTCCGTTTATCTATGATGGAAAAACGATGATCCCCCTGCGATTTGTCACGGAAACCATGGGCGGCTCTGTTACCTGGAATCCATCCACTCAGACAGCATACATCACAAAGGCAAGCTCATATTTGACCAGCGATCTCCTGAGTGATGAGTTAAGCGTTGCAAGGAATGCGGCGATCAATCTTCCAAGAGTGTCACTGCTGCCTAAAATAAATACTCCCACTTACGAGACTTCAAGTATCCAGTATTATTTTCCAAAAAATGTGCACGATCAATTTTTTGAAAAAAACAACAATGCCATCAGTTATTTTGAAATTTCTGATGATATCGCTTATTTGAAATGGCAAGGCTTAATCACCAAAAAAGCAAGTACTCAAAAGCAGCTGTATTTTATTTACGGAACGATAACCAACGAAATTGGAACACTGCCATCAATTAAAGACTCCACATTCGCCGCCTTCCATTGGATGCCGCATATCGGATCGACCGGCTATAGCTTGATTCATAAGGACAATTGGAACGATGTTGTGTTCAAGGAAACGGAAGTGGATCAAAATAACGCAAAACCAAACTATATTATTGTTCAGATTCCTGAAGAAGAATAGAAACTGGCCCAGTTACCCGGTGGATCGAAATGTTGGACTGATCAGGCAGGATCTCCCTTCCGGAAAATCGAATTTATCGTTAACGGGAGGCGAGGATCATGGCAGTTTATGGACCAGAAAGTGCGAAGACACCGGACAAAATTCGCATTATCGGCTCGGTCGGCAGCGGCAAATCGACTTTGGCAAGAGCGTTGTCCGACCAATTAGGCATCCCTTATTATGAATTGGATAATATGGTGTGGAGGCGCACGGGCCATGGAGACGTGAAGAACAGCTTCGAGGAAAGAGACCGCATCCTGAACGGCATTCTCGAGCAGGACCGGTGGATTATCGAGGGCGTCCATTATCAGTGGGTGCAGCGGAGCTTCGCGGACGCGGACCTGATCGTTTACGTCGATACGCCGATCTGGGTCCGCAATTACCGCATACTGAAGCGTTTTACCGTGCAAAAGCTGGGGCTTGCGCAGGGGAACTACAAGCAGACGTTCAGCATGCTCCGCAAAATGTACCAATGGAACTACCGGCACGCGAAAAAGGAAAAGCCGGAAATCATGCAGATCGTTGAGCCATACCGAGGAAAGCTGCGGATGATCCGCAATTCGTCTGTGCGGCAGGCTTTAATGCTGTCCGAAAAGCCCGGCCCTAAAGGGATTGAAGTACCCTAAAGGGCCTGAGGGGTCAAAAAACCTGAATCTCTATTCCTTCACCGGAAAGGCCATGACGCTCATCAGCGCGTTCTCTGCCTGCGTAGAATCCAGCCGGCTGTACTGCACAAAAATCGGTGCGCTGCCGGTGACCTCCATGGCATAAGGAACCCCTTTCGGTATGTACTTCCCTTCCACATTTAAATGGGCTGTGCGGATATGATGCGTCCGCTGCCCCCCCACAGTCGCCGTCATGCCCAGGATCGGTTCCCGGTCTTCGAAAAAAGCGTTGACCGTCACCGTCACTTCTTCTCCGCTTAAGTTCAGCACGCAAATCGATTCGTGGCTTTCCAGCTGGCCGCTGCTCGTCGGTGGAATGTACCCGTCGGGAATAATCCACTGTAACTGACCTTTGGACATTCGAATCCCTCTTTTCGAAAAAAGTTTTGCCGTGCCTCCTTAGCTAGGCCCATAAGACGGAGACGCGGCTTTTTTCCATTATAAACCTCTCAGGGAAGCGATTACATCCAATTTCCCTTACTTTTTGGTTAAAAAACAGGGCGGCCTGCTAAGCCGTTCTTATTACTCTACGGCCGCCTGCTCCACCTGCCGCTTTGCCAGCGGTTTGCGGACGAATGCCAGAAAGATCAGCGCGGATACGGCGACGGATGCGGCACAGACGCCGAACAGCGTATTGTACCCCGTATACTGCGACACCCAGCCCAGCAGGATGGAGCCCAGGCCGATGCCGAGATCAAAGGCGGTCATGTACGAAGCGCTGGCCGCGCCCCGCCGCTCCGGATCCGCAAGCCGAAGGTTCACCGCCTGCATGGCCGGCTGAGCCGAGCCGAATCCGATGCCGTACAGCACGGCGGCGGTGATGACGCCCGCAAGCCCGCCGGCGAAGGCAAGGACGAGGAGCCCAACCGCCGTAACGGCCAGCGCCGGCACGATCACGTAAGCTTCGCCGAGCCGGTCGGCCAGCTTGCCGGCCACCGGCCGCGCCAGCGTCAGCGCCAGGGCGTAGACGAGAAAGAAGGTGCCGGCGTTCACCCGGACCGATTCGGCAAAGAGCGGCAGAAACGTCGTGATCCCGCCGTAAGCCGCCGACAGGAAAAACAGCGACGAGGTGACGGGAAGCACCGATTTTTCGAAAAAGACGATTTTCCGCCGCTCCGCCTTGACCTGAAACGGAATCCGGGTCAGAAAGACGAGAATGAAGGCCGCGGCGGATAAGCCGGTCGCCAGCAGAAACAAATCGTGAAATGAGCCGCTCTGGTGCACCCAGGTCCCGAGCATCGGTCCGACCGCCATGGCGATCGTCATCGCCAGGCCAAACCAGCCCATGCCTTCACCGCGCCGCTGGACGGGAATAATGTCGGTAACCGACGTGCTCACCGCCGTGGTAGAGAGCGCCCAGCTGGCCCCATGAAGAATCCGCAGTCCGAGAAGAACGGCGATCCCGCCAACCCAGTCATACAGATACATGGACAATACGAAGAAGATCAATCCCCAAATCATAAAGGGCCTTCGGCCGTAACGGTCGAGCAGCCCGCCGACAATGGGACGAAACAGAACGGCGCTCAGCGTGAACACGCCGGTTACGAGCCCGACTTGGGATTCGTCCCCGCCCATCTCCTTGATAAAGAGCGGCATCGTCGGCAGCAGCAGATAAAACCCAGTGAACAGCACCAGCATAGCGGCCGTGATTTGAATAAAAGACCTCGTCCAGAGCCTTTCCATAGATGAATTCCTCCCTAACCATAAATTAAAGTGGTTTCATGTGCTCCAAATCTTCTGGAATCATCGTGCTGGTTCAATCCCTGTGGCGATATTCCTGATCGTCATCTTTCACGACATTTCCATCAATCTTCCTCGGCCTGGATTCGCTCGATCTCTGCCGTGATCCAGGCTTCATCCGCCTCTCCCAGCCGTTTGCGGTAATCAAACATCCGGAGCAGCTGGTTCCGCTGCTTGGCGGGTTCCGGCTGCTGTGATTGCAGGTACGCCTCAAACCGGGACACATACTCCCGGCTTCTTCGGATGATCTGCAGGTAATCCTCCAGACAGGCCAGGCGGACCTCCTTGGTCACGTAGCCGAAATACACCATTTTAAACCGGAAAATCAGCGCGGCCTCGGCTTCCGGGTTCGGCTCAAGCGTCTCCTTCATCAGCTCTTCGAACCGCTCCCGCCCGGCATCGGTAATCGCGTATATTTTCCGGGTTCGCCCGCCCTTCGTCTCTTCTTCGATCCGCAGATGAATCCACCCGGCCTCCGTCATCCGCGACAGAAGCGGATACAGCGTGCCGGAGCTAATCTTACGGCCAAGCCCCACCGCGTTATTCAAGACGTCCTGGAGCATATATCCGTGCTTCTCACCTGTCATCAGCTCGCCCAGAACGAACAATTCGTACACCTCTCTCACCTCCGTTAAATATGTCGTTTCGATATATATTATATGTCGGATCGACATATTTGCAAGCCTCTATTTTGAAAATTTCCCCACCTTTTTTACATAGAAAAAGACGTTTTCAGCAGAGAATCCCATATTAGGCTTCGGTCTAATAAACATGCAAAATCACGACATCAGACCATCCTAATACCGATATCCCAAAGGTCTCCGAATCGTCCCTTGGTCCCGGTCCTAGGCCTCTCCTGCCTGTTGACAGCGTTTCCAAAGCGATGACATAATGTTGTACAAAAATCCCGCCTAGGCGGGCGGAGGGAGTAGCCGTGCAGACTTGGAAGAGCCGTTTCAGGCATATGAAAATCAAGAACAAGCTGTCCATCCTGATCGCTTTTATCGTTGCCATGACCTTTGCCTTTGCCCTGATTGTGCAGCAGTACGCCTTCTCGGTGTACGACGAGCAGCTGTACGTGAAGTCCTCCCGCGTGCTGTACCTGTCGTCTTCTGCGATTGAAAAGGAGCTCGAACGCCTCGAGCAGCTGTCCTTCAACATTATCACCGACACGCAGATCCAGTCCCAGCTCAAATCCATCGCCCAAAGCGACTCCGATTACGATCGCTTGACCCTGCGCAAGCACATGGTCGACAGGCTCCTCACCTATGTCGGGTCCGAGCCCTCCCTCTACTCAATCCATATGGTCGATGCGGCCGGAGCCCAACAGGATGTCGGCAGCCTGGTTCCCATCCAGGCCGGAAAGCGGGACGTGATCCTCAGGCTGGCGGACAACGCCGAAGGCCAGGCGCGCTGGACCTTCCCCGACGCATCCGATCCGGCCCTGATTCTGACCCGTCAAGTCCGTTCCTACTCGGGCACCATGTTCGACTTGCAGGATATCGGCACCATTTTCATGCGGATCAACATGGAGCGGATCGTGCACGAGCTTGGCGCCGGGGAAGGCGACCTCATCGTGACCTCCGGGCCCGACGTGATCTATCCCTCGCAGCCGCATTTCGATCCCGCCCTCATCCAGAGCTCCATCACATCCGAGACCGGATATTTTATCAAGGAAATTCAGGGAAAAACGTACTTTGTCGCCTATAACCGTTCTTCCGCCACCGGGTGGACCTACCTGAATGTGACCCCGTTCAACCAAATTTTCCGGCAGATCGTCCTGATCAAGGAAATCGTTATCGGTGTCTTCATTCTGATATTTGCCTTCGCCATTCTGTGGGGCATCCGCTTCTCCCGGGGGCTGACCCGCCCGATCGAGAATTTGATCGCCCGCATGAAGCTCGCGGAGAAGGGGAACTTCGCCGAAGCCAACATCCTTGCCGGCGACCAGGAGCCGCCCGCGATGGACGAACTCGGCCTGCTGCACCGGACGTTCCGCCTTATGGTGGAGAGGATCAACGACCTGATCACTGAAAATTACGCCAGCCGCCTTCTGATCAAGGAGACCGAGTTCAAGGCGCTGCAGGCGCAGATCAACCCGCATTTTCTGTACAACACGCTAGAGTCCATCAACTGGATGGCCAAAATCAACAAACAGACGCAAATTTCGCAAATGGTGCAGGCGCTGGCGTTTCTGCTCCGCAATTCGGTCAGTCTGAAGGAGCCGATCCTGACGCTGAAGGAGGAGCTGGAAATGGTGCAGCATTACATCACGATCCAGAAATTCCGGTTTGAAGAGCGTCTGTCCTTCCACATGGACGTTCCCGAACGGGAGCACTTCCGGAAAATTCCGAAGCTGACGCTCCAGCCCCTGCTCGAAAACGCGATTCATTATGCGCTGGAGCCTTCCGTCGGCACGTGCACCATTTCCTTGACCAGCCGGGAGGAAGCGGACGCGTTTGTCCTCATCGTCGAAGACGACGGCCCGGGCATGGCGTCAGATACGCTTGAGCTGCTGCGGGAAGGCAGGCTGACCACGGCGGGGAACGGCATCGGCCTGCTTAACATCGACGAGCGGATCCGCTTTGCGTTCGGCGAGAATTACGGGCTATTCATCAACAGCGCCCCCGGTCAGGGGACCCGCATTCATATCAGGTTACCGAAAGAAATGGAGGGATCCGAGCATGTATAAAGTGCTATTGGTGGATGATGAACGCATCATATTGGACGGCATTTCGCAAATGGTCGACTGGCAGGCCTTCGGGACAGTGCTGACGGGAACGGCCCAGAACGGATTGCAGGCTTACGACCTGATCGCAGCTGATCCGCCGGACATCGTCATCAGCGACATCCGGATGCCCGGACTCGACGGGCTCGGGCTGGTCGCCCAAACCTATGCCACCCACCCGAACGTCAAATTTGTGCTGCTGTCCGGATTCGGGGAATTCGAATACGCCAATCGTGCCATGCAGTACGGGGTCAAGCACTACCTGCTCAAGCCGACCGACGAGACCAAAATCGCCGAAGCGCTGAAGGAAGTGACGGCCGAGCTGGATCAGGAACGCCGGCGTGAAGCTTTTACCCTGGACATGAAACGCCGCTTTGAGAAAGTCATCCCTCACGTCAAAGAACAGGTGCTCCGCGAATTCGTCATCAATAAAACCTACGGACGGCGGGATCTCGAGGAATACCGCAGCCTGCTTCCCTGCGACTTCGGGCGCCCCGTCCGGCTGCTGCTCTGCCATATTGAGGGCGAAGCCGATTATGAGCACCAATTTGCCGTCAAAAATATCGCCGAGGACCTGCTGCAAACGGCGCTGATGAGCACGACGCTGGGCGACCACGCGCTGATCCTTATCTCCGACCCGGAGGATCAGGAGCTGCTTCACAGCCGGCTGCAGGATATCCGCCGCACTTTCCGGCTGTATTACAAAATGAACGTGACCGTCGCCGTCAGCGATCCCGGTCCGATCACGTCCGCGCGGAAGCTGTACCGCGAAACGCTGCAGTGTCTGAACTACCGCTTCTATCTGGACGAGAGCGGGATCATTACACGGAAGGACACGTTTGTGCCCGACGGCGGCGTCAGCGAGTTCGCTTTTGACGAAGAGCGCCTGATGCTGCCCGTTCGCTCGGGTGACCGCGAAGAGGCCTCGCTCGCCCTTTCCGAGTTCATCGCCGAGCTCAAACGGGCCCAGCTCGGCATCGAAATGACGAAGTCGTACGCCATTTCGATGTATGCCGCGCTGGTGCGCCTGGACGGACCGGAACGGATGGCGGAGGCCTACAAGCGGATATCCGAGATCGCCGACATGGGCTCGCTGCAGGCGATTCAGTCGTTCCTCGAAGAGACGGTCCGGGACATGGCCGGGCGCAACTACGAACGGAATGCATTTAAATACAACGCCATCGTGCGGAAGGTGATCGACATCGTGGAGGAGCAGATCGGCAACGCCTCCCTGTCGCTGAACCTCGTCGCGCACGAAATGCTGTACATGAACGCCGACTATCTAGGCAAGCTGTTCAAAAAGGAGACCGGCGAGAAGTTCTCCAACTACGTCATGCGCATCCGGATCCAGCGGGCGACCGAGCTGATGGCCGAAAACCCCGATGCCAAAATATTCGAGATGGCCGAGCAGCTCGGCTTCGGCGACAACCCGCAATATTTCAGCCAGGTGTTCAAAAAACAGATGGGCTGCACGCCGTCGGAATATATCCGGAAGCTGACGGGCGGCATCTCTGCTTTTTAAACAAACAGGTCGGTTTTTTTCCTTACCCGGATCGCCGCAAGCGTTGATAATTGGAAATGTAAGCAGTATCAGATAAAGCACATCAATCTACCGTTAATCCTATGGGGGAGGAAATGACATGAGAAAAGCGTTAAGCGCCGTTCTTCTTTTTTCCTTGATCACCGGCCTGATCGGCTGTTCCGCAGGGGGCAGCAGCGACAAATCGGCCAGCGGAGGCGACGCCGCGCCTGCGACGACTACATCGGCCGGCGAGAGCAAAGATCCGGTCAAGCTTCGCATCGCCTGGTGGGGCGGCCAATCCAGACATGATTACACCCTGAAAGTGATCGAAATGTACGAGAAGCAGCATCCAAACGTTACGATCGAGCCCGAATACGCCCCGTTCGACGACTATTGGAAGAAGCTCGCGCCGCAAGCCGTCGCCGGCGGGCTGCCGGACATCATCCAGATGGACATTTCGTATTTGAGCCAGTATGCCAGCCGCAACCAGCTGGCCGATCTGAAGCCGTTTACCGACAGCGGTGCGCTGAATGTCGCCGACGTCAGCGAGAACGCCCTGAAGGGCGGCGAGGTCGACGGCAAGCTCGTCGCCATGAACCTCGGAGTCAACGCTCTGCAGACGACCTTTGATGTCGAGACGATGAAGAAGAACGGCATCGACATCCCGTCCAAAGACTGGACCTGGGACGATATGGGCAAGCTTGGGGAGCAAGCCAAGGCCAAAGGCTTCCAGATCGGCGGATTCGCCTATCATCATGAGGTGTTCTTCCCGTATTACCTAAGAACGATCGGCCAGAAAATGTACAGCGACGACGGCAAAACGATCGGCTATGCCGACGACCAGGCTTTTATCGATTATTTCACGCGATATCAGCAATGGTATGACAAGGGCTACATCCTCTCCCTCGACAAAGAAGCGCAGAAGAAGGGCGTCGCCGAAGAGGACGAAATCGTTCTCGGCCACTCCATCTCCGGCATCGGCTGGTCCAACCAGTTCCTTGCGGTGGCGAATCTGGTCAAGGACCGTCCGCTTGAGCTGAATCCGATGCCGGGTCCAGGCACGAAGGAAGGGCTGTTCCTGAAGCCTTCTATGTACTTCTCCATTGCGGAATCGTCCAAGCAGAAGGAGGAAGCGGCCAAGTTCATCAGCTTCTTCATCAACGATATCGAAGCGAACAAGCTGATCAAAGGCGAACGCGGGGTGCCGGTATCCTCCAAAGTGAAGGATGCACTGAAGCCGATCCTGACCGAGAACGAAGCGAAAATCTTTGATTATGTTACCTGGGCCGAGTCGAACAGCAGCCCCGCTGACCCGCCGAACCCGATCGGATCGGTCGAAGTCGAGAAGCTTCTGCGGGATTTGAGCGAAAAGATTCTGTTCAAGAAAATTCCGATCGACCAGGCGGCTGCAGAATTCCGCAAAGAGGCCAATGCCATCCTGGCCCGCAGCCAGAAATAACCTTAGGGGAATCCTCATACTGCCTGAAGGAGCCGGGCCCCGGTCGGGTTCGGCTCCTTTCCTTGTGGCTTAGGTGAGAGAACGTGCCCTATAAACTCTCCAGTTTCAGAGGAAAAGCCGCGGTTTCTTCACCGGCTGGCTACTTTCGCTCACAATACCGTACGTATCCAATTTTGTAAGCTTAGGGGTTGACGATAATGAAAAGGCTGCGGGATAACGAGCACCTCACCGGTTACGTATTCACGTCTCCGTTCGTGCTGGGCTTTCTGATCTTTACGCTGTATCCGGTGCTGTCTTCGCTGTATTATTCCTTCACCGACTACAACCTGATGGAGGCGCCGAACTGGCTCGGCCTGGACAACTACAAGCGGATGTTCATGGAAGACGACAAAATCGGCAAATCGTTTCAGGTCACCTTTACGTATGTGCTGGCCAGCGTGCCGCTCCGTCTGATCTTTGCCCTGTTCGTCGCCATGATCCTGAACGTAGCGACGAAAGCCGTGGGCCTGTACCGTTCGGCCTTCTACCTGCCGTCCCTGATCGGCGGCAGCGTCGCGGTGTCGATCATGTGGCAGCAGATCTTCGGGGATCAGGGGCTGGTGAATTCCTTCCTGAACCTGATCGGCATCCACACCTCGACCTCGTGGATCGGCAATCCGAGCACCGCGCTGTGGACCTTGATCGCCCTGTCCACGTGGCAGTTCGGCTCGTCGATGATCATTTTCCTGGCGGGGCTGAAAAATATACCGAAAGACTACTATGAGGCAGCGGGCGTGGACGGCGCCAATGCCGTCCGGCGGTTCTTCAACATCACGCTGCCGATGCTGAGCCCGATCATCCTGTTCAACCTGACGCTGCAGACGATCTCGGCATTTATGACGTTTACGCCGGCCTACATTATTTCCCGCGGAGAAGGCGGTCCGCTCGACCAGACGCTGCTCTATTCGCTGTACCTGTACCGCAAGGCGTTCTCGCATTTTGAGATGGGCTACGCTTCGGCACTCGCCTGGGTAATGCTGCTCATCGTCGGGTTCCTGACCCTGCTCATCTTCAAATCCTCGACCCGCTGGGTTCACTACGAGACGAAGGGAGACTAACGGCCATGACCATGTCCACACCCAAGCGCGTTTTGTACCATGTGCTGGTCGGCATCTTCGCCCTGTTCATGATCTATCCGATTCTATGGCTGGCAGCCAGTTCCCTGAAGCCGAATGACCAAATTTTCTCGACCGCCTACAGCCTCATTCCAAGCCGGCTGGAATTCGCCAACTACGTCTCGGGCTTCAAGGGATTCGGCGGGACGACGTTTGCGACCTTCTTCAAAAATTCGTTCATCATCGTCATTCTGTCGACAGTCGGCGCCGTCGCCTCTTCGGCCCTCGTAGCCTTCGGCCTGGCGCGCACAAAATTTTTCGGCCAGAAGTTCTGGTTCGCCGCCATGATGACCACGATGATGCTGCCGCAGGACGTCGTCCTTGTGCCGCAATACGTCATGTTCGCCAAGTTCGGTTGGCTCTCGTCCTTCAAGCCGCTGATCGTCCCGCATTTCTTCGGCACGCCGTTTTTCATCTTTCTGATCATGCAGTTTATCCGCACCATTCCAGGCGAACTGGACGAAGCCGCGAAAATCGACGGCTGCAGCAAATACGGCGTGTTCTATCGGGTGGTGCTGCCGCTCATCGGACCGGCCTTGATCACCAGCGCGATCTTCTCTTTTTACTGGAGATGGGACGACTTCATCAACCCGCTCATCTATTTGAACAGCCCGGATAAATTCCCGGTCTCCCTTGCGCTGAAGCTGTTCCTCGACGGCGAATCGCTGAACAACTGGGGCGGCATGTTCGCTATGGCCACACTGTCGCTTCTGCCGGTCGTGATCGTATTTTTCATCTTCCAAAAATACATCGTCGAAGGCATCAGCACCACCGGTTTGAAAGGATAACAATAGAGTTTTCTATAGCATGCCGCCCATGGTGCTCAATATAAAACAAAGACCGGATTCCTTAAGTAAGGAAATCCGGCCTTTTTCATGTTAACTTTCAATTTCTACGATTCCGCTCTTCACCATCGAATCAATCGTAATGCCCGACAATTCGTTCTCCATCGTCGTTTGGACCTTCGTGTAAACTCCGTCTAATAAATACGGCATTTTACTTCCTACCGGACAAGTCGGGTTAGTATCTCGATGAATCATAAAAATCTCCTGGTTATCTTCCATCGTAGCACGGTATACATCCAGCAGCGTGATTTGATCCGCCTTTTTGGCCAGACTTATCGCGGCATTCGTTCCAAGAGTCGATGTAATAAGACCGGCTTTCGTAAGCTTTCTCATGATTCTTCTAATCACCGCCGGATTGGCGTTCACGCTCATCGCAAGCAATTCGGACGTCGTCCGGCCATTTTTATTAAATTCAAGAAAGCATAAAATATGAACCGCTACAGAGAACTGTTGGCTTCGATTTCCCATTTTTGCGAAGTCCTTCTTTCCGATTAAAGCTTATGTTTAGTGTATTGATTTTTAAAAAGCAAATCAAACTTAAAATAATATCTTGACTTCTAGATCGCTAGTTTATAATATGTAACAGTAACTGTTACTGATACTATTATTGGGAGTGGATCATATGCATTATCATGTTAACGGCGTCGAACTTCATGTGGAAGAGCAGGGCCAAGGAGACACGGCTCTTGTGTTTTTGCACTTTTACGGCGGGTCAGCACGAACGTGGACGAAAGTGGTTGACGTTCTCAAGGAGGATTACCTTTGTATAACCTATGACCACCGCGGATGGGGAGACTCAGATAAGTCAGCTGTATCTTATACCATTCAGGATCTTGCCGATGACGCACATGCGCTTATTCAAGAGCTTGGTTTGAAGCGTTATGTGCTCGTTGGTCATTCCATGGGCGCTAAAACGGCGCAATTGTTGGCTTCACGTCATCCGGCCGGTTTAGAAGCTTTGGTCTTAGTTGCACCATCTCCCCCGACACCTCAAGATATGCCGCAAGACATGAGAAATGCCATGGTTCATTTTTATGATTCGCGTGAAGGAGCAGAAATCGCTTTGGGCAATATCGCCCTGCTTCCCCTTGAAGAGCATATCCGAGAAATGGTGCTTGAGGATATGCAAAGGAGCGCACCTTTAGCCCGTGCGGCATGGCCTGAAGCCGCAATGCTTGAGGATATATCCGCAGAAGTGAACAACATCCGTGTTCCTACCCTTGTGCTCGCCGGGGAATCTGATCCGGTAGACCGGTTGGAAACACTAAAAAGCGAACTGCTGCCGCGCATACCTCATGCAGAGCTACGCGTCATTCCCCAGACCGGCCACCTTTCTCCCTTAGAAGCACCCGGCGAAATCTCAGAGGGAATCTCCCATTTTTTGGCCAAGCAGAAATGGGGTAATGGCTAATAATAAATGGAAAACGGCAGGTCAGCTGTAAGCTGAATCCCTGCCGTTTTTTGCGCTTACACTCCTTGTGACGGAAAAACGGAAGCTGCGCATTTATCATGCTGTTGTATGGTATGAGGTGCCTCTGCCGAGGCCTGCCGTTTACTTTTTCTCGAACAGACCGAGACGGTTATTGGGCCGGCCGTTCAACCGGATCCCATCGCCATTCTTGCTGTTCTTGCGCTTGGTACCGTTCAGGCGGTCTGTCAATTCGTTAAACCAGGCTTCGTCATAGGTGGCCAGTGCTATGTCAATCAGGCTTTCGACGTTGTTCTTATCGGCAAGCGGGTTGACCGGCAGCGATCTCAGCCAGGATTCACGTACACCGATCACGCGTCCAACCGCTTCCTCGTTGTCGGACTGAACGACGCGTACTCTCGCGATGCCTTTCTGAGCGTCCACCGTCTCAATGTATCCGTGAATAAACTCACCGTCTACCGTCTTCCCTTGGACCCAATCGCTAACTTCGAATCTCATCATTCCACCGCCCATCTTTAAGTATATACAAACTGTAACCAGAAAAATCACAAAATGAATATACTGTAATGATACTAAACACAGTTGGGAATGTCAAATCCGCCAACGACCATTTCGCAAACGACCGATTACATGGATGAGAAGCCACCTGCCGCCATATCCCCCATCTATAGTATATGCAGCTAACGGGCGATAGGTTCGTTACCGCCTTTGGAATGCGACCTTTAAACCTAGTCCGATATACAGCGCTCCTACAACTTTGCCGCTAAGTCGGCCCAAACGACGGATCCATGCCGTCCGCCTGAAAGCCGTCCTTGCAGGCTGACCTGTGGAACACACCGGGCTGTTGCACGCTAACTGCCGATTCCCAACGGATCCAATGTGTGCATGAGCTCTCAGTTTTCTAATGAAGATCATCGCTGCGGCTCTGCAGCCATTGCTGGAATTCAGCGGGTGTACTCACATCATCATCCAATACGGCCGAATAAATATCGAAGCTTTTCACTTGATTTCCATATTCGGCCCGCTTTGCCCATTCGGTTTTGATGCTTAAAATAGCAGCTGTCTTGGCAGGGGTAAGGCGTGCGGGCATCGTTTGAATATGCAGCAAATCGGGCTGTTTGTCAGGCTCGTCTACAAACCAGATATCCAGCTCCCACCGGTGGCCGTTTGCGGACCCGTAGGTCAATCCAAGAAAATAACCGTCTGGGTAAGCCGGATCGGTGTTCCATTGGCCCGTATCGTTAATAAATTTCATCTCCCGTACTCCCGGATTGGACATCAGCTGCAAAGCAATTCCAGAGACCGCAGCCATATCCAGTTTGGAGCAGACCACCGTCACATCCAAGTCTCTCCAAGCCATTAAACCTAGCGCAGCGCTCCCTACGATTACGGGCTTACCGGCTGCTGCCAACAATGGCATCAAGTTCATTTCTTCAGCAACCGAACCCGCCTCAACCTGCAGCTGCTTTTGGCGGGCAAGCAAATCCTCTTGGTTCATCATCGTCCCTTCACCCTTTCGATATCCGCTAAACTGGTCTTATTTCCTCCGGCTTTCAAATTCGCCGCTTCCAGCAGCATCATGTTCTTCGTCCTCTCAGGAAAAGATAGCCGGGTATCCTCCAAAATGTTCTCTTAGCATCATTATAGTGTTTTTAGAGAAATTTTAAGAGGAAATCGATAGATGAACTGCATGATTTGGTCAGCACGAGATATGGGAGGTTGATCCTTGGCATCCTCTTTTTGATGAAAGTATTATTCGGTTTTTCCGTCGATCATTATGGAAAGCTGTTGTAATATAATGTAAGAACTTTAATGAACGAATCAAAGGCGGTGAAGATTTGAAAGGTCTGATTAGAGCATATAAGGTATTCATTGTCGTGTTTGCCGTCATTGTGGTTGCTGCCATTGTGATTGGGTCAAGAGGTCTGAATGGGCAGGAAAATCATACTTATGTACTGCCGGCCGGGTACACAGGATGGGTAGCGGTCATTTACAATCAAAAGGGTTATCCCGAGCTCCCGAAAGAGGGAGACGCCATTGTAAACCGCATTCCGAAAAACGGAGTTTTGAAGACGTCGAGCGCACCGACAGCCGGCGGGATGACATTTTTTTATGCAGATGATCAAGGTCAACGGACTGAAGTGGGGATGGGAATGATTCAAGGCCAGCACATGGGCACGGATACGATCCCGCGTCCGGACGGTACGAAAGAAGAAAAAACGATCAATGCGTTTTATGTCGGCACCGAGCAGCAGTATTACGCTCATTTACAGGAGCAGCCATGATAGATCAAACTTAAAGCCACACTGCTGTTATCCTCCAATCATCCACTATTAATAGCAGCTGTAGCGCCCCGTCCACTGAACCCCTCCCTCAGACTCCTTCTTTTATGGAAAATACAAAATGACCCACAGGAGGGTCACGGGCAAAGTGTCCTTCCTGTGGGTCATTGATCACAGATCATCTGTGGTCAACGCGTAAAACGTCTAAACTCCATATTAATGAGACGAACTTACCTTATTTCTAGGGTCCGCCCCACTTGGTTTCGGTCTGCGGTTCGTGCGTCCGTTGGAATTTCCATTTCCATGCCCCTTGGACTTGTCGTTCGCATTTCCCTTCGAATGGCCTCCCGCATCACGCTTCAAGCTGCTGTTCGCGTTCCGATCAGGTTTGCGGGCACCGCTCACCGCCGCCTTTGGGGCACGATCCTGCTTCGGTTTGCCCCGCTGCTGCCCATCGTCCGTCCGCCCTTTACGGGCATCTCCAGCCTGCGGCTTGCGGGAATGGCCAGCTTGCGTCTTACCCGGCCGGTTTGCCGCGGAATTCCCCAATGGGCGATTTGCCGCTGCCGCTTGGGGCTCCATCGGATAGTCATGCCCCTTCACTTCAGGAATGGCCTTGCCGATCAGCTTTTCGATGTCCTTCAGGTACGGCAGCTCGTCCGCTTCGCAGAAAGAGATTGCTGACCCGCTCATCCCCGCCCGGCCCGTGCGGCCGATACGGTGAACGTACGTCTCCGGGATATTCGGCAGATTGAAGTTAATGACATACGGAAGCTCGTCAATATCGATCCCCCTGGCGGCAATGTCGGTCGCCACCAAAATGCGCGTCGTCCCGTTTTTGAAATGGTTCAGGGCGTTCTGCCGGCTGTTTTGCGATTTGTCGCCATGGATCGCCTCCGCCGTAATGTTCGCCTTCTTCAGCGCACGCGCCACCCGGTCGGCTCCCCGTTTGGTGCGGGTAAACACCAGGGCCGACTCGATCGACGGATCCTGCAGCAGCTGGTTGAGCATCTGCAGCTTGCTTCCTGCCGCCAGCAAATAAACCGACTGCTCGATTCGTTCGGCGGTTGAGGAGATCGGCGTCACTTCCACTTTTACCGGGTTGACGAGCAGCGTTTGGATCAGGCCGCTAATTTCCGGAGGCATCGTTGCCGAAAAGAACAGCGTCTGCTTCCGCTTCGGCATGACGGCGATAATCCGCTTCACATCATGGATAAAGCCCATGTCCAGCATCCGGTCGGCTTCATCCAGCACGAGCATTTGAATATGCTGCAGATCGATGTGCTTCTGATGGATCAGATCGATGAGCCGGCCCGGGGTGGCGATCACGATATCCGCGCCCTGCTGCAGCGCCCGTTCCTGCGGCTTTTGCGGAACACCGCCGACAATGACCACCGCACGCAAATCGGTATACTGGCTGTACGCCTTCACGTTATCCATAATCTGAATGGCCAGCTCTCTCGTCGGCGTCAAAATAAGCGCGCGGACCCTGCGGCCCGCCCCCGGTTTGCGGGGCTCCCGGCTCAACAGCTGTATGATGGGCAGGGAAAATGCAGCGGTCTTGCCGGTTCCCGTCTGGGCGCAGCCCAAGAGATCCCGTCCGGCCAGCACGGCAGGAATGGATTGTGCCTGAATCGGCGTCGGCTCGGTATAGTTCTGTTTGGCCAGCGCTTTTAAAATATTCGGGTCAAGCTTCAAATCTTTAAAGTTCATATATGCTCCTTTTACTTTAAACCTGTATTCTTTAATCACGAAACCTGTGTACTTTTCATCCAAGTCACCACAAGCCGTTCTTTTACGTCGTAATACATAACGATACCACATCTGGACACCAAAAAAGAAGCGGAATCTTTCTCCGCTTCCTTAAAAATGATGTATATGGACTAAAATGGCAATAAGCTTCACGGAACTGAGCACGGATCCAGGGAATGAATGCGCAATGAAAGTGTTCCGCCAGCAAATCATACGGATGATGGCAAAAGAGACCGGCAGGGTCAGCTCACAAGCTGTTCCTGCCGGTCTTCTTATTGCTGGATCAGTAACTGAGTGGATCGTAAATTACCGATCGTTACCTTCGTTTATTTCCCTGCCTGCCCCAGCTTGGCCAGGATGTTATACAAGATCTGGGCCGTTTCGGCCCGGGTGGCCTGGCCGTCTGGATGAAACCGGCTAGGCCCCTGCCCTTGAATCAGTCCGGCGGCGTACGCAGCCCGGACGGCTTCCTGCGCCCAGGCCGGCGAACCGGCGACGTCCGTAAACGGCGCCGTTTCCCCGCCGGCTGCGGCGGTTCCGCCCGCGGCCCGGTAGGCGCGGACGATCATGGCCGCCGCTTCCTGGCGCTTGATCAAGGCGTCCGGCGCGAAGCTTGCGCCGCTGACGCCTTGGACGATGCCCGCCTTGGCGGCGGCGGATACGGCTTCCGCGTACCATGCCGCGGAAGGCACGTCGCTGAAGGGCGCGCTGCCGTCGCCCTTCAGGTGCAGCAGGCGGACCAGCATCGCCGCCATTTCGGCGCGGGTCACCGGCTGATCCGGCGCGAAGCTACCGCCGCCGACGCCGTCGATGAGATGCTTCGCCGCCAGCTCCCGGATCACGCCGGAAGCCCAGTGCCCGCTCGTATCGGCGAAGCTTTTGGTGTACTCCAGAACGGCGTAAGCGGCATCCAGCGAGCTCACTTCGGCTTTCAGCTTGCCGTCTGCGGCCGTTCCGCCGATATACGTGAGCACCCCTTGGCTGTTCAGGCCGTACAGCCCGGACAGCTTGGCATCCAGCCCCGAAGCGACGGGGAGCTCCAGCGTTATCGGCTGCTGCAGCGCCGTGATCGGGTGAACCTGGCCCTCCTTCGATATGAGGCTCAGGTTGAGGGTAAAGAGGCTGCTTCCTGTGCGGAGCACCGCGCCTTCCGCCTGCCCGGCCTTCGTCACCCGCTCTGCGGCCTCTGTCTCCGAGGCGCGGGATGCCGCCAGCCGAATCGTGCTGCCTTCGAGCTGATCGGCGGGCACCTGGCCGCTGACCGCCTGCAGGATGCCTGCGGGCACCGTCAGCTTCAGGTCAGCCGCGTTCACCGTCAGCGGCTGTCCCTGGAGCAGCGAGGCGGCGCTGCCCGGCAGAATCAGCTCATTGAACGGCTGATCTGTGTCCAATACGGCTCCGCCTTTCGCCAGAATCGACGTCAGCTGCGCGGCGTTCAGCTTCCATTTGCCGCCTTGGCCCGGCTTCGGATCCGGCTGGGCGGGCGGAGTCACCGGCGGCTGCACCGGTGCAGAGGAGTTCCCTCCACTATTGCCTGAATTCCCGCCGTTATTTCCTCCGCCGTTGCCCGGGTCGCCTCCGCCAGGGTTCTCACCATCTCCCCCTCCCGGCTGCTCCAGAGCTTGAACGGTAAGTTCATACTCGGCCGACAACGAGCCGTAAACGGCTGATATCACCGTCTTCCCTTCGGCCAGCGCAGTCACTACGCCCTGTTCGCTCACCGAAGCGACGTCCTCATGGCTGCTGCTGAAGGTTACACCTTCCAGCACCTGAATGCGCGTGCCGTCCGCGTAGACCGCTTCCGTTACCGTCTGATCGGTCTCCCCTTCCTTCAGCATCTCTTTGCCCGTCAGCGACAACGATTCGGGCTGGCCTTCCGGCGCCGGATTCACGGTGACGATCGTCTCCGCGAACAGATCCGGGTTCACCGTGCTTGCCGCCCGGATGACGGCCGTTCCCGTGCCGGCCGCCGTCAACCGGCCTTCCGGCGATACCGTCACCACTTCGCCGCCCTCCCCGGTCGGCTCGGTGCTGTAGACGGACCACGTGACGCCGGGGTCCGCTCCATCCGGCTTCACCTTGGCGGTCAGCTGCCGGGTTTCGCCGACGGCCAGCTTCACGTCCTGCTGCTCGATCTCGACTGACTCCGGAGCCGGAGCCTCTGTCTGCTTCGACAGCGTAAACTCGTCGACGGTTCGTCCGCCGACCGTCTTCGTCACAAAGCGCAGGCTGTCGCCGTCCACCTCGACCGAAGCGTACATTTGCGTCGCTTCATCATCGGTAATTCGCTGCCAGTCCCGCTTGGTCAGCGAGTAAAACTTCGGTCCTGTCGAGCCGGCCACGACATAGGTCGTCCCCTGCCCGTCCGGGACGATCTCGTTGTTCATCATCGGGAAGGTCCGCAGATAAATATGATCATGCCCGTTCAGGACGAGATCAACCCGATGCCGCTCGAGCACCGGCGCCCACAGCCGCCGGATGTCGGCCGTATCGTAAATGCTGCCGTACGGGCCGCGGTGGAAGATGGCGATCTTCCATTTTTTATCCGTCTTGGACAAGTCCTGATCGAGCCAGTCCTTCTGCTCCTCATACTGGTATTCGCTGTTCAGGACGGCAAAATGAATATTTTTGTAATCAAAGGAAAAATTGCTTCCCGCCAGGCTTGGCACACCGTTGCCCGGCTGGTTGAAATGGGCCAGGAAATCGTTGTTTTCCTTCGTTCCCATCACCTCATGGTTGCCGATCGCGCCGACCAGCGTCGTGTTCAAGAACGCCTCCTGCGCTTCGCTGAACCACCACTTCCATTCCTGCTCGTTGAAGCCTTTGTCGACCATGTCGCCGACGTGGACCATAAACTCAGCGTCCGGCGAATCTTCCACCGCCTTCTTCACCGTGCTGCCCCACAGCTTGAACCCTGCCAAATCTCCCGCCTGGGAGTCGGCGAAATACAGGAACTTGGTATGATCTCCGTCTGCCTCAGCGGTCTTGAACGTGCCCTGCGGGCTGTAATGACTGCTTCCGTCACCGACTCGGTACACGTATTCGGTGCCCGGCTCCAGGCCGTTCACTGTCGCCTTGTGCACCCGGACCGCTCCCAGATCGAGTGTCTGGTACAGATAGCTTGTTCCTTCCGTTTTTATCACACTGGGGTCGTCAAACCCGGTAAAATCCGCCTTTTTCACCACTTCTACCACAGTCTGCTCCACAGCCGGGCTCGTATGCCAGATGAAACCGCGGGATGCAGCCGGATCCTCGCCCATGCCGACGTTGATGTTGTACGGCGTTTCGGTACCGGACAGCGGCGACACCTTAAACTCCGCCACCGGGCTGTACTGGTCTCCCTTCACCGCCTGCATCTGATACGTCTTAACCTCAGCCGTCAGCTGCTTGGTGCTCAGCTCGCCCTGTGCATCGGTCGTTCCGACCAGGCTGCCGTCCGCGGTAATCTGCGCGCCTTCTACCGGCTCCCCCGACTCGTCTTTGACCGAAAAGACCGTTTCGTAGCCCTGGATGTTGCCGTTCTCGTTCCAGGACAGCGACAGGGCGCTCTTGATATCGGACTTCAGCGGCAGCCCGAAGAAGGGGTACACCACGCTGCCTGTGCCGGCAAAAGTAACGTTACCGGACTCAAACCGGATTTCATTCGTTCCGGCGGCGTCCTTTTTCACGTCAAAGCTGATTTGTCCGATCAAATCGCTGTCGGTCAGCCCCGCTTGGTCCAACTGGCTGAAGGTCAGCGCAGCCGTGCCGTCATCACCGATAACTGCGCTTGCCTGGGTCTCCTCCAGCTTGCCGCCCGGAATAAACTTGAGATTCTCCACCTTGCTCAGGTCAAAAGCAAGCCGAAGCTGTCCTCCCTGCAAACCGGAGGCCTTCACCCCTTTGATATCCACCGTGTAGGTACGGCCCCCGTACAATTCCTTCGGCGTGTCATACGTCAGCTTCGAGCCGCCCGTGTCCACGTTGAAGGTCCACGCCTTGGTCGTCCGGTTGCCGGCCAGGTCTGTCACCGACACCTTGGCCTGATGCAGTCCGTCCGCCAGCGGCGTCGCCGGGGTGTAATAAATCCGGCCTTCCGGCGGATACAGCGTGTGCTGCACACGCTGGCCGTCCAGGTCAAACCGGATCGAGTCCGGATCAATCAGCGTCGTGCCCGGATGCTGCGCCGGATCATATCCCGCGTCTTCGCCGTACACCTTGATCACCGGCTGGTTGCTGCGGATCGTCTCCCCGTCCGCCGGCGAGAAGTCCTTCAGGACCGGCGGCTCCATGTCGTCCTGATTCGGACCGTACAAGGCTCGGATCTGATCGACGTAGATCGCCCCGGCATCCTTCTTGGCCGATGAAGTTTCCATGTAGCGCACCGGCATGTCCATGATCAGAGGAAGCATCCGGCCTTTGGGCACATCTGCCTCCAGGTACTTCCACCCGGTCCAGTCGATGCCGATATTCTGGTCGGTCAAATCGAGCGGTATCGTTCCCTTGCTGTCGCGCAGCTGTGCACGCAGCCAGTGGGTTTTGCCGTCCCCGTACACCCACATGCTGATCTTCTCCGGATAACCCGGAATTTGAATGGCCTCCGCCTGCGTCTTGCTCTGCAGGTAGGCGCCCGAAGTTCCCGGTGTGCCGGTAAAATCATACTCCAGCTTCAGCGAACCGCTGCCGAAACGGACCAAATCTTCATTCGTCTCGATGCTCACCTTGGACGTCTTAAACTGCGCGCCGGCCGACGGCAGATACTTGTCCAGGCCGTTTTCGAAATCCTCCAGCACCACCGGAGGCTGGCCGATGGTCACATCCATCTGAGCTTCCACCCCCTTGTAGCTCACCACAATTTTGCCGCTCAGCTCATTGCCTTCCGCCGCAGTAAAGACGCCGGCTGCGTCGATCGAGCCGATCGGCCCCTCGACGCGCCATGTCAGCAGGCGGTTGTCGGCCTGCACCATCTGGCCGTCACGGAGCGCCGTCACCTTCAGCGTCTCCGACTGGCCCGGCGGGAAGCTGCGCAGCTGATCGCCAAACTTCAGCTCGGTCAGCGTATCGACTACCTCGACTTTGCCGGCTCCGCTTGCGCCGCCGGACGTGACGGCGATATCCGCCTGTCCGGGCGTGGAACCCGCCGTAAAGACGCCGTTGCCGTCGATCGTTCCGATCGCCGGGTTGACGCTCCACTCCGGCGTGCCGTCCATCGCGGCCGGATGCAGGTTGGCATCGACGCCGGCCGCCTTAAAGGCCGCCGTGGAGCCGGCCAGCACCCTCGCCAGCTGCGGCTTCACGACCAGCTTGTCCACCGGCCCTTCCGCCGCCTTGTTCACAAGCAAGAGCCCGTTGGCCGTCTTGCGCTCCCCGCCGTCCGAGGGGGAGTTCAGCAGCGTACGGCTGGTGTCGCCCGGCATGCGGGCGATAAATGTCGACGAGCCGCCGCCATCCAGGTTGATGGCGTTCACGACGCCGATCTCCGCCATGATCTGCCCCAGCTCGGCCAGCGTCACGCCTTCGCTGAAGCCCGGCTGGCGCCCGTCGATTTCCAGCATGACGACGGAGCCGTCCGCTTTCGTCCCGATCGCCGTGCGCGGATGGGCCGCCGGGTCGCTGTTCGGCTGCGCCGCCCCGTCCTTGACGAGCAGCGCGGAGCCGCCGATGGCCATCGTCACGCCGCTCCAGGCCGGCTCAAGGCCGAAGGTGACCGATGCCGTATCGCCTGCCTTAAGGCCGGCGAGCACCGCGCGCTGGCTGCCGGAAGCCGACAGGATGACCTGCCCCGGGGCTAGCGGCGTGCTGCCTTTGTCTTTATGGACGTCGGCTACCTTCAGCTCCAGTGTCTCCCCGCTTTTGACCTCTCCCTTCACGACGTCAAGAACGACTTCGTCTCCTAAATCATTGGTCATGGTCGAGCCGTAGAAGTCGTTCGTGTACAAAACGAGATCGTTATTGCCACGCGTCCGGTTGATGGACGTCAGCTCGGTCTTCTGTCCGCCGATCTCCAGCGTCCGCGCAAGCTTCGGGCTCGGCCCGTACATCGTCGTGCCATCCTCCTTGATGCCAAACGCGTACCAGTCATTTGGCGGACTCGTCAGTATTTTTCCGCTGCCCATGAAGTAACCGAGCGGGACGCCGGAGGACATATCATAAAAGTCTCCGTTGATCCCGGCGATCACCCGATTCCCCGCTCTGTCGATATCCGCAGCCATTTTGCTGACCGGCTGCATGCCGTATACTTTGCCGTCCGTCATGCCGGGCTCAAGCACCAGAGCCGGATTGGACGGATCGAACTCCACCATGTGCAGCTTCTCCAACCCTCGGTCCAGCTTCATGTCCTTCCAGGTATAGACCGCGCCCGGTCCGATCTGGACCTGCCGCTCGTCGACGATGCTTCCGGCTGCCGCAGCCTGTGCGCCGGCTTCCGCCGCCAGTACGGGCCGCCCGCCGGGCAGAGCCAGGGTCAGAACCAGCGTGCCGGCCAGCAGCGACGCCCATAGGCTCCTCGTCCGTTTTCTTATCATTCCATCCTTGCCTCCCATTCGATCTGACAGAATTCGGGTCCTTCATAGAACGCCTCGACAGCAAAGTATAGCGGTAGCGTGTAAAGCCATCTCCCCTCTCTTCGTAAAATTTTGTCAGATTAATGTAAAATAAAATTAAATATTCACTAACAATATAAAATTATATTTCACGATTGGATAGGAGCTTTGTAACTAAGATCGAGACAAAACCAGAGGTTTGAAGCCCTGTTTTAGCAGCAAATTTCGACAGTGAACATGAATCCGGCAGGCGCGGCGCCCCGCGAACAAAACGAAAGCCCTTACGCATAAGCGCAAGAGCAGCATTGTCTTTTACATAGCATGATATATCATATTTTTTCTACCGCAGCTTCCTCCTCTCCGGACTAGATTATAAAAACAGATCCGGTGTCCACACTTGTTCGCCGCATGCAATAAAAAGCTCGGCCCTCTACCCAAATTTGTCGGCTATACCCCAGTTTTGTCAGTTATATCTCATTTCGGCACGATCCCGTATCCGATTCACACGGCTGCCATGACGAACGCCAAACCACTTTTTCAGCCTCCTCCCCATTCGCCTCATATGATATGCGCATTGAATCTACAAATAATATAACAACAATTATAAAAAACTTAATTTAGTATATTGACACTATACTGTTATGTCATTATATTGAGAAATGTAAGCGGTTTATTTGCGTGATCTTGATCTAAAGAAGCAGATGAAATTGAAGAAAGGAGAAAAAACAGGGGGCCGGAGTGCAGTCAGGACGGACCAATCAACGGACTAATCTACGAACCGATCCACGGACCGCCTGCAGTCCGAATGCAGTTTACACCGTACTTTACTTTTACGCACGGGGCCGGGACATAACGGCGGGTACACGCACCGTTCCTGTCCGGATGCTGAATGAGGGAGGTATATGAAAAATGACGGTAAGCAAAAAGAAGCTTCGCGGCTGGGCCAAAGGCTATCTGTTTATTCTGCCTTCCATTATTGGCTTCAGCGTGTTTGTCGCCTATCCGCTATTGTCGTCCATTTATTACGCCTTAACGGAATGGAGCGGCTACGATAAGCCTCGTTTTGTCGGCTTCGACAACTTTAAATACATGTTCACGGAGGACCCGGCCTTCTGGCCTTCGGTGCGGGCGACGCTGTATTTTGTCATCATGAGCGTTCCTTTATCGCTGATTCTGGGCCTTTTGCTGGCCATGCTGCTGAACAAAAGCCTGCCCGGCATCAAATGGTTCCGCACGATTTATTACCTGCCGACCGTCGTGCCGTCCATCGCGACACTCACGCTGTGGCTGTTTATCTATCAGCCCCAGTACGGGCTCGCCAACTCGCTGCTCAGGCTGCTCGGACTGCCCGAAGGCACCTGGCTGACGAGCGAAACGACCGCGCTTCCCTCCATCGTGCTGATCGGCCTGTGGCAGGTCGGATCCGGCGTCATTATTTTCCTGAGCGGTCTGCAGTCTGTTCCCCAGGAGCTGTACGAGGCGGCCGAAGTCGACGGAGCCGTCCGCTGGCGGATGGCCCTGCACATTACGATTCCCATGATTACTCCTATCCTGTTCCTTCAGCTTATACTCGGCATCATCGGCGCCTTCCAGGCCTTCAACCAGGTACAGGTTCTGACCGGCGGCGGCCCGAACTTCTCCACATCCCTGCTCAACTTCAAAATTTATAACGATGCCTTTAACGGCCGCATGTTCGGCTATTCGATCGCGGAGGTCTGGGTGCTGTTCGTCATCATCATGATCTTCACCGCGCTGACTTACCGGTATTCGAACCGGTTCGTGTATTACGAAAGCGACAATTCGAAATAAGGAGGCTCCCTGCTGATGGTGATGCAAACGGAAGTACGGGCAACAACACGCAAACCCAGACGGAAATTCAGCATCCTGGACACCATCCGGTTTATTATCCTGACCATCGGTGCCATCGCCATGCTGTTTCCGCTGCTGTGGATGGTGACCATTGCCCTGAAAGGCAACAACGACGTGTTTAAAATCCCGCCCGAGTGGTTTCCCCGGGAGCTGCACTGGTCCAACTTCGTAACCGGAACGCGGGAGATCAACTTCTGGCAGACATTCGGCAACTCGATGTTCATCGCGGTGCTGTGCACGATCGGCCAGGTCGCCAGCTCCGTGCTGGTCGGCTACGGGCTTGCCCGATTAAGCTTTCCCGGCCGGAAGCTGTGGTTCTCGCTGTTCGTGGGCAGTCTGATGCTGCCGGGCTTTGTCGGCATGATCCCGCTCTTTAACCTCTACACGAGCCTGGGCTGGTATGACTCCTGGCTGCCGATCATCGTGCCTGCTTTTTTCGGGAACGCCACATTTTCATTCCTGTACGTCCAGTATTTGAAGACGATCTCGGTTTCCTTTGACGAGGCGGCCAAAATCGACGGTGCTTCCGACTTCTACATTCTGATGAAAGTGCTCGTACCCATGACAACGCCGGTCATCATGACGATGGTCATCTTCTCCTTCCAGGGAGCATGGAACCAGTACCTCGAGCCGCTGATTTATATTATCGATCCGAGCAAATGGACGCTGTCCCTGGCGATGGCTTCCTACAAAGGCACCTATGCGACCGCCTGGAACCTGTTCATGGCCGCGGATCTCATCTACATTCTGCCGATGCTGCTCATCTTTTTCTTCGGCCAGAAGTTCTTCATGCAGGGGCTTGGCTCCGTCAATTCCGCTTCATTGAAATAAATCGGCCGCCCCGGGCGGATAGGAGGTGGTGCCTGCCGGCGGTGGGATCAAGGAAATGATATATCAGGTACAGGTGTCAATTGTATTCGAAATGAGATATCAGGGAGGTCTTTCTATGACAAAGGGTGCAAAAAAGTGGTTTAGCGGCATGCTCACGTTACTCCTGTTCTCCAGCCTGCTCGCCGCGTGCGGCGGTGGCGGGTCATCCGATTCCGCCGGTTCGGCGGGCACGTCCGATTCGGGTGGTACTTCCGGTTCGAAATCGTCCGGCAAGAAGGTCGAAGTGACGATGATCACCTGGGAATCGAAAGAAATGAACGATAAAATCATGGCGGCCATGAAGCAGTTTGAGCAGGAAAACCCCGACATTACGGTGAAACTCATCCCTACCCCACTCGACAATTACGGCGTCAAGGTCAACGGGATGCTGACCGCCAAGAAGGCTCCTGACATTTTTATGACAGGCAACGATATGCTGCTGGACAACGCGTCCAAGGGACTGCTGTATGACTGGACGTCCCAGGCGGAGCAGGATAAGGAATTCATGGACGGCTTCTACAAAGGCGTCGTGGACAGCTGGCATTATGACGGCAAGCTCGTCGGTCTGCCCGGCCTGCTGAATACGTATGGCATTTTCTATAATAAAAAAGCGTTCCAGGACGCCGGTCTGACCGAGCCGAAAATCGGCTGGACTTATAACGATCTGTTCACAGCTATGGAGAAGCTGTCCAGCAAGCAGGGCGGTGTGCAGCAGTTCGGCTATTACGCTCCGCTGGATCCGTTCTATCTGTCGCTCTATTCGGTCTCCTCGGGCGCAGCTCCGTTCGCCGACTCCATCCTTAATCCGACCAAAGTGGAGATCAGCGACAAGTTCGTGGAAGGCGTGGAGAAATACAAAACCGCTATTGCAAACGGTTACATGAATCCGCCGACCTTCGATTTGACCAACGTCATGAGCTCCTTTAAGCAGGGCAAGGTGCCGATGACGCTTCAAGGCCAGTGGGTTGCGGACGATTTGATCCGTACGGCGCCGAAAGATCTGCAGTGGGGCTTCGTGCCGATGCCGGTCGTGAACACCCAATCTGAGATTTACGACGCGGTGGGCTGGTGCAGCCCGACAACGGTCAAAAATCCGGAAGCCGTCTGGAAAGTGCTGAAATTCCTGGACTCCAAAATGTACGAAGAAGTGCTTCCGCAAACGCCGGTCGCTCCGGCAGCGTACCAGGCATCCTCTTCCGCTTACTTTGAAGCGCTGAAGACGGCTGGCCATGCCGATGTCGGGGAAGGCATCGACCACATTTTGAAATCGCCTGATACGCAGCCGGTCCGCTTCCTCTCGTCCTGGGCAGGCAAAGCGAATCCGTTCATCGAAGCTTCCTGGAAGAACGTCCTGATGGGCAAAGCGCCGATCAGCGAGCTGAACACGATGGCGGATAAGATCAACAAGGTCATTTCGGAAGCCAAGTAACAAGTCGCGGGATTAACGGTCCCCTCTGCCCTTCAGGCGTGTATACTCCTGCAAAACTCCTGCCTTTTATGAATCCGGACGCCGGATGCAGGCGGGGACCGTTCATATAATCCATCGTTGCAGCGTTCCACAACCACCATAAAGGAGGAGACTTTAATGACTAAGAGCAATCGCCGCATGAACCGGCTGTTGAGCGTGCCGCTGGCGGCCGCCCTCACCCTCGGCTCCGTCACCGTCTGGGGGCCGGGCACAACCTATGCGTTCAGCGCCGAGGACGGCGACACGGCCATCGAAGCGTTTAACGCCAAGTTCTGGGATCCGGCGGCCAATATGTTCTGGAGCAGCACCGATCACAAGGATCACCAGGGGTTCTGGGTGGAAGCCGAGCTGTGGGAATTGGTGATGGACTCGTATCTCCATACGTCGGATCCCGAGCTGAAGGCGCAGCTGCGCAAGCAGATCGACGACGTGTATACCGGCACGGTAGCCAAATACGGCAGCAACTGGACGAACAACCCCTTCAACGACGACATTATGTGGTGGGCGATGGGCAGTGCGCGGGCGTACCAAATTACGGGTGACCAGAAGTATTTGGACGCGGCAAAGTACCATTTTGACTGGGTATTCAATACGCAGTGGGACGAAGACTTCGCCGGCGGCGGCATCTGGTGGCTGAACAGCGAACATAACACCAAAAATGCCTGCATCAACTTCCCGGCGGCTGAGGCGGCGGTCTATCTGTACAACGTCACCAAGGATCAGCATTATCTGGACGCCGCGAAGCAAATTTTCAAATGGGGCAAAACGATGCTGACCGACGGCAACGGCAAAGTGTTTGACCGGATCGAAACGGAAAAAGGGCCGATCCCGGACGCCACGCACTACAATCAGGGTACATACATCGGGGCGGCCGTAGGCTTGTACCGTATTACCGGGGACACCTCCTATCTGGACGAAGCGGTCAAGGCGGCGGCTTTTACCAAAGACCATTTGGTCGATAACGGCGGCGTGCTGAACTTCGAAGGACCGAACGGTGACCTGAAGGGCGGCAAAACGATCCTGCTCCGCAACCTGTCCTTCCTGCAGAAGGCGCTGGACGAGCGGACCGAAAGCAAATACAAGGACTTCGGCGCGCAGTTTGACGCCTGGGTCTCCTTCAATGCCGAGCTCGCCTGGACGCACCGGAACGCCGACAATATCGTCGACGGCAACTGGGCGGGACAGCTGCTCTCCGGCACGTACGAGTCCTGGTCGTCCGCCGCAGCCGTGGAAGCGCTGAATGCGCTGAAGCCTCAGGATGCCGAGATTCATTATCCGGAAAAGGACCCGTACAGCAAAATCGAAGCCGAGCGTTACAACATCGGTCAAGGCTTTATCCTCGAGGGTGCGCTGGAAGGAACGCTGCAGCTGGGCGGCATCGAGGCCGGTGACTTTGCGGCCTATAAAAACGTCAACTTCGGCACATCCGGCGCCAAAGGATTGATCGCGAGAGCGGCCAGCGGAACCGGCGGCGGCAACATCGAAGTCCACCTGGATTCGCTTGACGGGCCGAAAGTCGGAACGCTGAACGTCGAAGGCACCGGCGGGTGGAACAACTACATCGATGCCGTCACCGTGCTGAAGGATGACCAGGGCAATCCGGTTACCATTACCGGCACGCATGACGTCTATCTCGTTTTCACCAAAACGAAAGACCAATACCTGTTCAACCTGAACTGGTTTAAATTCACTACCGGCGACCCGACCCGCACCGACGCTTACGCTAAGCTGAAAGGCGTGAACTATGACAGCAGCGAGGGCCTGAGCAAAGCGCAGGGAGGTTTCCTCGACGCGATTCACAACAACGCCTATGCCTCTTATAAAGGCATCGATTTCGGCTCCGGCGCCGCCGGCATAACGGCCCATGTCGCCAGCGGCAATCAGGGCGGATCGATCGAGGTGAAGCTGGATTCCTTGAACGGCCCTACCGCAGGCGTCGTGGAGATTCCGGCCCTCGGCGGCTGGGATCAATGGGTGGACATCATGGCGAACCTTGATGATAAGCTCGCGGTTGGTGTGCATGACGTGTACCTTATTTTCCACGGAAAAGATGGCAGCGACTTCCCATGCAACCTGGACTGGTTCACCTTTACGACGATGAAGGGCACGGCGAGAGATGCTTACGCCAAGCTGGAAGCTGAAAACCGGACGAACGGCGTCGGCTTCGGCACGGAAAGTGGCGGCGGCCAGACCTATCTAGCCGGCATTTACGGCCCGAACAACGGGTACGCCATGTACAACTACGTTGACTTTGGCAGCACAAGCCCGACGAAGTTCCACGTCAACGCGGCCAGCGATACGAGCGGCGGAACGGTCGAGGTGCGCATCGACAGCTTGAACGGTCCGGTTATCGCCAGCAACAAGGTCACCGGAACGGGCGGCTGGCAGAACTTCAAAGTGTTCTCGACCGATGTGACGACACCGGTGACCGGCAAACATATCGTGTTCCTGCTCTTTAAAGGTTCGGACTATCTGTACAATCTCGACAAGTTCACCTTTGGCGACCCGTCCGTCTTTACGAAACCGAACCCGCCGACGGAACCGGTGGAAGATCACGTGCCGCCGGGCGACGTGGAGAACGTGCTCGTCAGCCGCGGTAACGGCCAGCTGACCCTGACCTGGGACGGTCCGTACGATTTGGACGCGGACAAAATACGGGTCACTGTGACGAGCGGCGGCCAGCAGGTCGGTGACGTGCTGGAAGTGAAACGCGGCATTCAAAAGGCCGTCATCCCTGGCATCGAGGACGGCAAGGACTACAGCATCCTGCTCAAGGCCGTGGACAAATCGGGCAACGTGTCCAAAGGCGTCACGGTGGACAGCAAGGTTGAGCCAGCCTTCGCCCTGACGGTGAACGGTACGGCCGTGAAGGACGGCGATACGCTGGACGACAGCGCGGTGCTGTCCTTCCAGGCCGGCGGCGGCCTGGCCGCAGGCGGATCGGCGGTGCTGACGTTGGCCGGCAAGGAATACAAGGTCGATGCGCAGCAGGCTGGTGTCGACGTGGCCCTGGCCGGTAAGCTGGGCGACCAGACGGTTACCGTCGACGTGTACGTCGGCTCAGGCGAGCCGGCTCGGACGACGCTGCAGCTGCATGTGACGACCGGCCCGGCCTCCATCCAGCAGCTGATCGACCGCTACAGCGCTGCCGGCGACCTGGGCGGCGGGCTCGTGCCGCAGCTGACCAATGCGCTGAAGCAGGCGCAGCACCAATGGGACGGCGGCAAGCCGGACCAGGCCGTGAAGCACCTGCAGGACTTCCTGAAGCATCTGGACAACAAGGGCCAGAGCGGGAATATCAAGGATGACGCCAAAGCTGTGCTGACCGCGGATGTAAACGCGGTGATCGCGCAGTGGCAGGGCGCGGGAAAGTGATTTGCGCTTAGGTTGTGGATCGTGGTAAACGAGGGGCTGTCTTTCACGGAATCATCCGTGAGGGGGCAGCCCCTTGGTGATTTCGGCGAGAGAACGAAGTGGAAATAGCTGCAATCGTGCAGCTATTTTGTGCGGGAGCCCTAGAGGTAACCACTTCGAAATTACGCAATGTCCGTGCCAGTATTTTTGTTCAGTATTTTTGTGATCCAGCCCGCTCTAATTTTGTTGACAACTCAACAATGTAGATGCTATATTCCTCATACAACGTTGATTTATCAACCATATAAAGGGAAGGAGCATATTTTTATGAATAGAATGGACAGCTCAATTATACAGCCGTTTCGCATCGAAATTGCGCAAAGTGCACTCGACGACCTGCGGGACCGTCTCGCCCGTATCCGTTGGCCTGACGAGCTGCCGGATGCCGGCTGGGATTACGGCGTGCCGCTCGGCTACCTCAAGGAACTGGCGGAGTACTGGCTCCATTCATACGATTGGCGCAAGCACGAAAAACGGTTAAACGGGCTGCCACAGTTTACTACAACCATCGACGGGGCCAACGTTCATTTCCTGCATATCCGTTCCCCGGAGAAAGATGCGCTGCCGCTGATCCTTACCCACGGTTGGCCGGGCTCGATCGTCGAGTTTCTCGATCTCATCGGACCTCTCTCTGATCCGCGGTCTCACGGCGGCGATCCGGCTGACGCTTTCCATCTGGTCATTCCCTCGATCCCGGGCTTCGGGTTCTCGGGCCCTACCCTGGATAAGGGATGGAATATGCGCCGGGTTGCCCGGGCTTGGGCGGAGCTGATGAGTCGCCTCGGGTACGGCTGCTATGGCACCCAAGGCGGCGATTGGGGCGCAGGCATTTCCCGGTTGCTGGCCGAATATGACAGTGAGCATGTGTGCGGCGTCCATGTGAATTATTTGCATACCGTTCCAGCGGAGGACTTCGATCCGAGTGAACTGTCTAAAGAAGACCGAGAAAGGCTCGAACGCGCGCAGAGTTACCGGTCCGCACCGGCAGGGTATGCGAGGCTCCAATCCACCAGGCCCCAAACTTTGTCCTATGCGCTCACGGACTCGCCGGTCGGACAGCTGGCATGGATCGCCGAGAAGTTTTACGAATGGACCGATCCCGCCTGCAGGGTGGACGCCGACCGGCTGCTAACGAATGTGATGCTCTATTGGCTTACGGCAACCGCCGGATCATCAGCCCGATTGTATTACGAAAGTTCGAAATCGAAGGGGCCTCTTCGGTGTCCCGTACCATTGGGCGTGTCCGTGCTGCCTTACGACTTGGCATTACCGGTATATTCTCTTGCGCAGCGCCAACATCCCCTCGTCCATTGGACCGAGTTTGAACACGGCGGGCATTTCGCCGCCATGGAGGTTCCGGATCTGCTCGTTGAGGATATACGCAACTTCTTTAGAAGATTCCGTCATGAACTTCATCGGGCTTGACCCAGCCACAGGCTTTACACTTTAACGAACCATGCCCTTATTAGGCCGTCCTTGAAGTTTGCACTTTAACGAACTATACCGTAGGCCATCCTCAAGGGATGGCCTACGGTTGCTCCCCCTACTCTCTCACCTCACTCCCCCTCAAACAGCTCCGTATACTTCCCGTACCCCTCGCGCTCCAGCTCCTCCCGCGGCACAAAGCGCAGCGCCGCCGAGTTGACCTGGTAATGCTGCCCGGCAGGCGACGGGCCGTCGTGAAACAGGTGACCCAGGTACGAACCGGACAAGCGGCCGTACAGAGCGGTACGCGCTTTGCCGCTGCGCAGGTCGGCCTTTCGGCGGAGGAAGCCTTCGTGGATCGGCCGCGTGAACGCCGGAAGGCCGGTCCCCGCATCAAACTGATCCCGCGAGCAGAACAGCGGATCTCCGTTCACCACATCCACGTAGATCCCTTCGCTCTCGTTATTCCAGTACGCATTCTCGTAAGGCATCTCATCCGCGCCGTGCTGCGTAACCTCGTACTGAAGGCGGGTCAGCCTTTTACGAAGCGCGGCATCATCCTGCTTTCTGCGCCAATACTTTTCGGCAAACGTTCCCCGCCCGGAACCTTCATGGTAGAGGTTGTAGTCGTAGCGGTGCGTTTTATAGTAGTCCTGGTGCTCGTCCTCCGCCGGATAGAACGGCCCCGCCGGCAAAATTTCGGTGACGATATTCCCCTTAAACCGCCCGCTTGCCGCAAGCTCCTGTTTGGAAGCCTCTGCTTTAGCCCGTTGCTCCCCGCTATGTACAAAAATGGCCGTCCGGTAAGAGTTCCCCCGGTCCATAAACTGCCCGCCCGCATCCGTCGGATCGATCAGCTGCCAATAGATGTCCAGCAGACGCTCATACGGAAACACAATGGGGTCAAAAGCGATCTGAACCGCTTCATAGTGCCCCGTCGTTTCGGTCCCAACTTCTTCATAAGTCGGATGCTCCGTATGGCCCCCGGTATAACCGGACACGATCGAATGGATCCCCGGCAGCTCGTCAAAGGGCTGCACCATGCACCAGAAGCACCCGCCCGCAAACGTAGCAAGTTCCCACCCCTGATGTTTGTCCTGCTCCATGCTTTCCTCCCCTTTCTTTTAAAAGTAAACATACCACAGTTCTGCATCCCTTGCCCGCCCGGCATGAAGTGGCATCCTTGTCCGCAGACAAGCATATATTTTAGTAAGGCTTGACCAGCTTATGACCACCAAACTATTCTCCAAAGGATGATCGGGTTGAAAATACAGTTAATTCCCGGCCGTTACCGGCACCACCGGCACCTGTTTTACCGCCGCCTCGGCAGGAAAGTCTCCCTCATTACAGCGGGAGCGGTGCTTCAAGGCTTTGCGATGGCGGTTTTTTTATTCCCGCACAGCATCCCTTCCGGGGGAGGTGCCGGTATTGCCGTGCTGCTGAACCACGGGTTCGGCCTGCCCATGAGCCTCGGCTTCTGGGTTGCCAATTTCGCCTTTCTCATTTTTACCGCCCATCATTTGGGCATATTCAGTGCTATTGGCACCATTTACGTGATCACGGCCACGTCCGTATCGGTCAATTTTTTTGAAGTATATGTCCGGCCGCCGCTGCTGAATGTGTGGCTCGATCTCCTGATCGGTTCCCTTATTCTTGGTACAGGCGTCGCCATGCTGATGAGGCAGCGGGTATCCAACGGAGGCATCGGCTATACCGCCTTGGTGATATATAAGTATAAAAAAATAAAACCCGGCACATCCCTTTTCTGGATGAACGGGGTTATCTTTATTCTGGCGGCTTATGTCGTCAATTGGAGAATTATCCTATTTGCCATCGGATGCCAAATGATCTCCACACGCGTCATCAACTACATCCTCGGCCGCAAGCCGCAGCGGAGATGGACGGCCGATTTCGCCTGGCGCAGTAAAAAATAGCAGCTTGCTCCTGCCCATCTGCGCCTGCGCACAAACCATAGGATTCATCCAACAGAACAAGCCGGATCAAGATCCGGCTTTTTGGCGTCCGCCGAACGGCCGAATGAGACCCGCCGGCTTGTTGCGGTAAGCTTTGGCGTGTTTGCCGCCGGATGGCTTGCCTTCCCCGGAATCGACCCGGATCAGGAAAAGGGCCAGAAGCCCGATCACAAACGTCAGTCCGGCAATGGACAGAAACATGCCCGGCCGCGACCATCCCGTCATCCACCCGAACAGCGGTGGACCGACGGCCACCCCGAAGAACCGTACCGACCCGTACAAGGAGGTCACAATGCCCCGTCTTTCCTTCCCGACCGCTCTCGTAATAAAGCTGTTGACGCAGGGCAGGATCAGGCCCGTTCCCAAACTGCTGACGGCCAGAATGGAGATGAACAAGGTCAAATGCCCGATAAAGGCCAGCAGAACGTAGGCAATCGTCATCAGTACGAATCCGATCACGATGAGCCGTTTCATCAGCTTCTTATTTTCCCCGATTTGGCTGCCGGTCACATAGGATGTCGTGCACATCACAAGCAAAGGAATGGCCAGAACCAGCCCTTTGACGGCTCCCACGATATTGTGTTCCTTTTCCAGCATGTCGGACAGGTAAAAAAGGATGCCGAACAGCGCAAACAAACAGGTGGCGCCGGCCAGATACGCAGGGATCAGCCATCGGCCCTCATGCTTAAACACGCTGCCAAGACCATTAACGTATTTCTTAAAAGGCATCGGTTCCTTCTCTTTTTTCTTCTCCTTGATCAGGAGCCAGGTGAGCGCGATCGAAATAATCACGACCGCCGGAAAAGTGAAAAATACGCTGTACCATACGATCAAGGCCACCAGCGATCCGAGAATCGGCGAGATGACTTTACCAAAGCCGTTGGATGCCTCGACCAATCCAAGCACCCTGCTCTCCGCGGATCCCTTGAACAAATCGCCCGTGAGCGCCATCGCGATCGGGGCTGTCCCTGCAGCGCCTATGCCTTGAAGCGTCCGGCCCACCATAATCCAAAGGAACGGTTTGGGGAACAGAGCAGCCGCGAATCCTGCCAGCAGACCACCGATTCCGTACAGGATCAGCGCCGGCACGATGACAATTTTCCGGGAGAAACGGTCGGACAAATACCCGAGGATGGGAATAAAAAAGGCTGCAACCAAAGAGAACACGGTGATCGTCAGGCTTGTTTGAAACGATGAAATATGAAGCTTCGACTCCATTTGGGGCAGGATTGGAATCAGCATGGAATTGCCGAACGTCATGATAAAGGGAACCGAGGCAATGGCCGCGATCGTTTTCCCCGACGGTTGTTTCTGCTGTTCTTCAGCCATCGCAGGAGTGCTCCTTTCTAGGAAAGTACACCTTTTCTGCTTAGATTGTCCCTGGAAACGTCAAGTTATGCTCAATCCTGTTGCCTGGAGATTATTCAGAACGTATTCAGAGCCGTGTGGTCTAATGGGGGTATCGCTTTAAACGGAGGCATAAGTATTGTTATCAATTCATGGATTTGCTTGGTGGTGAAGGAATGTTATCGAAAATACAGCAAGAAGCTTTAAAACAAGCCTGGAAGCATGGAGGTAAGCTCGTTCGTTGGAATGAAGGAGGCTTTTGGACGTATGAAGGCGTACTGCCGAAGGCAAGAAGTGGCTCGACAAGGCTGCCTGATGTCGAATGGTGCTGTACGACAAATACGATTTTTGCGCTGGTCCGCCGCGGGTACATGGCCATGGATGATTGGCATACGTGTTCGGTCGTACAAGAAGAAACGTATGAGCAACCGGGTAAAAATGGAGCGTTAGAATAGTTTCAGAATACATAAGTATACCGCATCCGAGAAAACAAGGGTCTGTTAGGGGAGAGAAAGCCGCTTGAAGGTAATTATCGTCGATGATGAGCATCTGGCATTATTAAAAATGGAAAAACTGCTTCAGACACAGACTGCTGTTCATGTTCCGTGGAATGTGATCGGATCCTATATGAATCCGCACGATGCGCTGGCGGCATGCCGGATCGAGATACCCGATGTGGCCTTTCTGGATATCGAATTGCCGGAGATGTCCGGCATGGAACTGGCTGAGCAGCTGCTCGCGATTCATCCGCAGATGCACATCGTTTTTGTGACTGCCTTTCAACAGTTTGCAGTTCATGCATTTCAGGTGAATGCCCTCGATTATTTATTGAAGCCCGTTCAACCCGCGAGATTGGCTGTCACGCTGAAACGAATCGCACAGTGCTTGAGCCTGAAGGCTGCGGGTTCCGGAACGATCCTCGTACCACTGGAACAAAGCTTTTTGGCAAGACAAACCAAATACGCCAGGGAATGAACCGCTGAATACGATGAACAAAACCACAAAGCAGCCTGCTGAACAGGCTGCTTTGTGCTTTACTCTATGCTTTGAGGGGGCTCGAATTCCCGATGGTCCCCGGAGCCCTGGCTCGGAATCACGAAGGACATCGCCGTCCCCTGCCCCAACTGGCTCTCGATCTGAAGTCCTCGGCCATACCGCTGCAGAAGCCTCCGGTTCGTATTCTTCAGTCCAATGCCACCGGATGACGGTTCGCTCGTGGAATGCGGTTGAAGCAGATTCTGTACTTCCTCTGGAGTCATGCCCTTTCCGTTATCCCTGACTTCAAATCGAGTGCCATCCTCTTCCCGGCGGATGATAATCTGCACGGTTCCTCCTTGAATCCGGCTCAGCAGCCCATGCTTAACTGCATTCTCGACAAGTGGCTGCACCGTGAGCGGCGGTATAAACAGCGATAATTGCGGATCGATATCCCAAATGACCGCCAGCCGCGGCCCGAAACGTGCCTTCTCGATGTATAAATATGCCCGGACAAGCTCGAGTTCATGGGAGAGCGGCACCGCTTCCTCCGAGTTAATAAAATCGATGCTGATCCGCAGATAGGAAGTAAAGGCATCAGCCAGCTCCCGCATTTGATCCAGGTCGATATCGCTTAAAGCCATAATCGAATTGATCGTATTAAACAGAAAATGAGGCTGAATCTGTGCCTGCAGATATGCCGCTTCAAGCCGGAGGCGCTCTTTTGCCGATTTTTTAAGCGTCGCCAAGGAACGTACCCGGTATTTCAGCTCAAGCGCATCCACCGGTTTCGCTACATAATCGTTGGCGCCGGCCATAAATCCGGCATAAATATCCTCCGGCCGGCTTCTTGCGGTCAGCAGCAGAATCGGCAGCTCGAAGCTGTTGTACCGTTCGCGGACGATTCGCGTCAGCTCATAACCCGACGTATGCGGCATCATGACATCGGAAATGATCAGATCCCAGGTCGAGGATGAGAGCTGCTGCAGCGCTTCCTTCGCCGATAAAGCGGTTTGAATCTCATACGGCTCCTCCGCGAAAATGCCTGCAAGCACCCTCAGGTTTACCGGATCGTCCTCGACGACTAAAATTTTGATTCCACCAGATATCGATTCGTCCAGCGATCCACCGCCATGGCCAGCATAAACCGTCTCCATGGAGACTGCCGCCTCTGTGAAGTGCAGGGGATCCGATGGGGCATTCTCCAGCTCAGGCTCGGTACGGCCTCCTGCGGAATTCTCATTCTCTAGATCCGCCTGCAGCCAACCCTCAGCCTTAGGAAGCGTGAAGCTGAATACCGCTCCTTGTCCAGGGGCCGATTCGGCGGTCAACCTCCCCCCGTGCAGCTCGACCAGCTGCTTGCAGATGCTGAGGCCAAGCCCGATCCCCCCATGATCGTCTTCATCCTCAGCCTGCTCATAGGGAAGAAAAATCCGTTCCAATGCGCTCTGCTCCAGCCCTCGACCCGAATCGGCCACATGAATGACAACCGCCTCTTCCTTGGCCTCGGCCGAAATTTCGATGACGCCTTCATCGGTAAATTTGATCGCGTTGTGCAGCAGGTTGAACACAATTTGGGTCAGCCTTTGTTCATCCGCATCAACCGGAGGAAGCTTGTCCGGTATCGACAGGACCACTTGAACGGGTTTCCCCTCCGTCATATGAGCCAGCATGCTGACCACGCCGGACACGACCGATTCAATTTGCAGGGCTTCCTGGCGCAGCACGATCCGCTGATCCTTCAGCATGACGGCGTCAAGGAGGTCATTCAGCAGCTGTGACATCCGGCGGCTGATGGTGACGAGCAGCTCCATATTTTGCTGGCTTGCTTCCGACATGGAGCGTCCCTCGCGGGAAAGGACCGATTGCGCAATGTTAATGATCCCGTGCAGAGGTGTCCGCAATTCATGCGAAGTGTTCGCCAAAAATTGATCCTTCCGTTCGTCCGCCCGGCGAAGCTCGGCGTTCAGCCGGGCATTTTCCGCCGCATTCCGGAAATACCGCTTAAACCAGTACACGGAGAAGCCGACGACCCCAGCCAAAATATCGACCGGGTAATAAATCGGGGTGAAATTCCAGTCGAAATTGACAAATCCCCATACGATATTGGAAATGACGCTTGTTGCCGCCAGCAGAATGATAAAGGCATCTTTCCGCTTTTGATACACCATCTTACCGATGAGCGCAAAGAACCAGATGCTCGGAATCAGGTATAACCAACCGAAGACATGATGGGTCCTTGTGATATGAACCAGATTGGCGGGGGCTGCAAGTATAAAGATCCAGTACAGCGCAGAGACGCTCAAATACGTAAGAAATACCGGCCCGCGCCGGACTTGCCCGGTAAAACCCCTGCCCATCAGCAGCATGCAGAACGGAACACCCAAATAAGACAACAGCCGTATTTTCAGCATCCAGGTATAATTCAGGGGAAACCAGCTCATCAGCACATACTCGTGATCCGAAACCACCGTCAATCCCGCGAAAATGAGCAGGAACACAAAGGCAAGCAGCAGCTTCTCCCGCGGGTTGATCAAGAACATAATACCGGCGTACAGCGCATGAAGAAGCAGGATCGTAAACACGACCACCTGAAAAACAATCGAATACCACCACTCAAAATCAATCGCAGCCTGCGTTCCGAACCGCATGGACTCGATGATGCCCCCGCTCGTGGGATCATGATAATTCGCCGATTGCACGAAAATATCAATCACGTTCTGCTCGTTCGGAGCAGCGTCCTTGGCGAAAGACTGGATGACCGGAATATACGCTTTAGCACTCGCCGCCGGTTTGCCGGCTTCGCCGACGATGTTCCCGTTGACGATCAGAACGGATGAAGCTTTAATTTCTCTAATCCATAATTTATAACGCTCGTCCGGCTGCTCATCGACAAGAATCCGGAGCCTGTAGGTCCCGTACCCGAACGACGAACCGCCTTTGTCCTGCCAAGCCGGGCTCCAATCTCCAGGAACATGGATCATACGCCTGTCCTGATCAGCTTCGTCCGCCTGGCGGCTGTCCGAAATCAACCGATTCGGGTAAAACTCCCAGTCCCCATCCAACAAGATGGAATGCTTGTCATCCATGGGGTGCCCGCGCAGGTCAAGAATTCCTTGCACAACCTGGGGCTGCTCGTCCGTGCCGAACGTATCCGACCAGAACCATCTTGCCCCCAACATGAGGGCTAAATATGTAATGAATATGATGATTTTCTTAACCAAATTCTCCTGAGCCTCGCTTCACTTGAAGTCATCCATATTCATAGTAACGGAAACCGCCGCATCCCGCTATTGCAATCTTGGAGCGCCGGAAAAAGGAGGCTGGAACGTACGAGGCGTCAGTAACAAAAAAGACAGCTTCCTGTAACAGAAGCCGTCTTATATTGGAACTCCTATATCTTCAATCCAAACGATACAGCAGCCAAAACTGTGCGGTTCCGCCGGGAATGTCCTGCCACGTTCCTACATCCGTACCGCTATTAATGCTTGCTCCGTTAACGTCAAGCGCTTTTCCCGTCTGTACATTAAACCATTTGCAGTAACCGTTGCCAGTATCCACGAGCTTCCACTTTTGCGTATCCAAGCCTTGATCCTCGGCTAAGCCCGCTCTCCCCCAAGCGGCCGCAGGATCGATCACGGTCAAGGCTTTGCCGGACTCCGGATTCACGAATGAATAGGTTCCGTCCTCATTTAGGGTAACCTTCCAGCGCTGAGCCGCCCCTCCGTCGGAATCATCCTTCATTTGGGTCCATGTCTCGCCCGCTGCATTGGGGTCGGCCACACTGAGAGCTTTGCCGCCATTCGGGTTAATCAGTTTGTACTCGGCCCCAGGCTTAATCGAGAATGTATTGCTGCCGGCAAGTTCAATGTAGTCGATGTCAATGGCATGTTTGCTTTTCGCAAATTCGATGACGTTGTCGTAGCCTTTCTTCAACTCGACCTGGATCGAAGCCGTTGCATACTGCTTGCTTCCCGTGTGAGGCAATGCCACCGTCACGGCTGGGCTACCGTTCACCGACACCTGTTCCGTGGCATCGGGACCTGCGGTATTCGAATACCTAATGTTTAAGGTATAGCTCCCTTCTTCGGGCACAATGACATCCTTGATCGATAAGGAACTGTTCGTGTTATTGAGCCGCACGACTTTGCCGCCGGACGCGCCTTCCTCCTCCTTGATTAATGCCTTGGCTGGTGTTCCATGCTCCGCCTCAATCCGATAATCGCCGGACGGAACCGCAAGCGGACCGTTAGTTGGAACTCCGAAATTCGGGGAACCGTCGTTATTCCAGGTAAAAGGCTGTACCCTGGTCGGCCGGGCGCCGCAGCCTTGGCCGGGTCCGCTGTTGCCGTGGTACACGATCAAATCCTGCGTCCCGTCCTTGGATGGGACAAAGGAGTTATGTCCCGGAGCGTAGACGCCATTGGCCGCAGACTTGGCGAAAACCGGCTGATCGCTCTTCGTCCATGACGCGGGATTCAGCAAGTCGCTTGCAGCATCCGCGCTCAGGATACCAAGCGAGTAGTCATCCTCCCAACAAGCGCTTGCAGAAAAGACAAGGTATATTTTCCCCTGGTTTTTCAAGATGACAGCGCCTTCATTAACAGGCATGCCTTTCATTTCCCAGTCGTATTCGGGCTTGGTCAGGATACTGCTGTCTCCGTCCAGCGTCCACGGATTCGACATCGGTGCGATGGCAATCGCGCTGCCGTGGCTGCCCGACCAATCCCCATATGCCGCATACAAAAAGTACAGCCGGCCATTATGGTCGAATACGGTGCCGTCAAGTCCCGCATACTGTGTATTCAGCTTGCCTTTGTCCGTCCAGCTGCCCTGTAAAGGATCCGGGGAATCGTTCTCCAGGACGTATACTCCCCGGCAATCATCGCCACAGCCGGTATTCGCCGTATAGTAAATATACCATTTGCCGTCGATATTGTGGATCTCAGGCGCCCAAATATCCTTCAAGCCGGTAGGGGGCGTCCATACCGTCTTTCGTTCTCCCAGATCGATCGCGGTCAGTGATCTGGATTTCCAAATATCCAGCCTGTTGCCTAACGTGCGTGTAAAGTAATAGTACCCATCCGAATGCAGCATCACGTACGGATCTGCTCCCGCCGTATTGATCGGGTTTGAATAGTTCATCGTTGACGCAGCTGACGTTGGGTAAGCCCACAGCGAAGTCCATGTCAGCATAAAGAGAAGAATGAGCGATGTGCATTTAAAACCGATTCTTCTGGCAGCATACATTGTTCTGGCACCTCCGGTATGTATAGTGGTTTTGTTGATCGCGATCACGCAAAAACCATTATAGGCCAGGAAAGGCATGTAAAGTTCCGGAAAGCGGCATATTTCTGCCGGACAAATAAACATAAGATAAACCGGATTCGACGGTCGAAAGCAAGAAAAACGTGCATCGACGTACATTCCTAGAAGACAGACCGCGCGCCGCCCAAAAACCAAAGGCCGGCTCAGGAATGAGCCGGCCAATGATAGGAGTCCTTTACAACGCTAACGTTCGGATTAAATTCAGCCTATGATTACATGCAGATTCAAAATTCTATTTGGCGCGCTTGATGTCAAAAAAGTCGATCTCCCCATAGCCTGCACCCTTGGTGAAGCGGATCGTGTTGGTGCCTGCATGGAGCTGAATACGCGCCGTGGACAATCCCCAGTTCTCCCAGCCTTTATTCGTGATGTAAAAGGGGCTCGGCATGCCCGAATTGACGGCCAGCTGAAGATGGGACCAGTCCCCTCCGGCCGTTCCGTTCGCGGTTCGCGCCAGCAATATATATTCGCCGGCTTTCGGCACCTTCACGGCATATTCCACGTAGCTGTCCGGCGTATCGATATGTCCGGCCTTCATGCCGCCAGACCCGTTCGGACTTTGCGAAGCGTACGCGGCTCCGCCGAACGTCCCTTGTTCCCCTTCGACGCGGATATGCGGCGTTTCACCGGAAGGCAGCGGAATCGGGACATTGGGATCGGCCGGTACGCCCAGATTGGGCGTATGGTCGGCATTCCACGTAAATTTCTGCATACGGATCTCCCGGTTCCAACCGGCACCGTCGAATTTGGCCGTATGGTACACAATCCAGTCCTCGGTTCCGTCGGGCGATTGGGTAAACGAATGATGTCCCGGACCGTAAAGCCCGTTTCCGGACGCGAAGATCGGCTGACTGCGTTTCGTCCAAGAGGCCGGATTCAGCAAATCGCTGGAAACGCTGGCTGTGATGAGCCCAAGACAGTAATCGTTCGTCCAGCTTCCGCTCGCCGAGTACACCAGGCTGATGACGCCGTCCCGCACAACAACTTGCGGGCCCTCGTTGACATAAGGCGAGTGGTTGGTCTCCCACGGATAGGTCGGCCTGGAAATTTCAACGCGGCTCGAGTCGATCGTCCAAGGATTGCTCATATGGGCGATGTACAAGTTCTGACTTACGTTGACATCCCCCTCCCAGCCAGACCAAATAAAGTAGAGCTGTCCACCAGTCTGCAGCACGGTACCGTCGATAGCCCATTTATTCGTAGGGTCGGTGATCTGCCCCTTGTCCTGCCAGGTTCCCTGCGTCGGGTCCGCCGACGTATTTTCCATCACGTACATGCGGTGATTCGCGTTGTCGCCGTCATCCTTGGCGTAATAGATGTACCAGGCCCCGTCAATATAATGAAGCTCGGGAGCCCAAATATTGCAGCAGCCGGTTTCGACGACTCGGGTCGGGGCCGCGTCGATCGTCGTCAGCTCGGCCGATTTCCAGATCGTTACGTTGCCGCCCGTCGTTTTCGTGAAATAGTAATAACCGTCCGTATGTTTGTAAACCCAGGGGTCCGCTCCATCCTGCATGACGACGTTATAAAAATTGTTCCGGCTGGAAGCCGCGTCCGTGACCTGCCCCATGGGGACGAGCAGCAGCATGCATAACGCAAGCAGCAGTGGATTACGCACTATAGCCTTCATGTACAGGCATCCTCCTCTTCGGGAATATCAACTCGTACCGTCACCTTCACCTAACCCTTAATCTTCAATGGCCGCTTTGCGGGAATTAATGCGGCGAATTACTTCCGGATCAAACTTCTGGCGTCTGTCGTAGGTGTACAGTCCGTTTACTTCCTGTTCCACGTCATACAGCTGGGTATAACAAAATCCGAACATCATCGGGTGCTCCAGCAGAGCGCTCGTCAGCCCTTCGTACCGCTGGAGAAACGCCTCCTCGGATGTCGGCCGGTCGCCGTAGCCCCAAGCCTTGTCGTCCTTCTGGTCGGGGTTCCACCAGATGCCGCCGTATTCGCTGATAAAATAAGGCTGCCCGCCGTACGTCTGCCGGTTCGGAAACGTGTTATACACCTCACCGCCCGTTTTCATCGGCTCGTATCTGGCCCGGAACGTCTCCGGATTTTGATCGTAATCGTGCAGGTCGAAAATATCCGTCACGACGTGGAAGTTGCCGCTGGTATCGATCACCGGGCGGGTCGGATCCAGCCGTTTCGTCGTCTCGTACACGATGCGCAGCACTTCGTTATCCTGCTTGGCGCCGTCCCGGTCCCACGTCTCATTGAACGGGCACCAGCCGATGATCGCTGGATGATTGTAATCCCGCTCCACACCTTCCAGCCATTCGGGCAAAAACCGCGACAAGCTTGTGGGAGTAGTAATATCCAGCCCCCAGTTGGCATGCTCTCCCCAGACGAGGTACCCCAGCCGGTCGGCCCAATACAAGAAACGCGGTTCGAACATTTTCTCATGTAGTCTGGCGCCGTTGAATCCGAGTCCCAGCGAAATCTCAATATCGTTCCGCAGATCCTCGTCCGTAGGTGCGGTATAGATACCATCCGGGTAAAAGCCTTGATCCAGCACGAGCCGCTGGAACACCGACTTTTCGTTGATCCGGAACGCCAGGCCGTCCAGCCGCACCGTCCGCAGGCCGAAATACGAATCAACCGCATCGGCATCCGTCAGGTCCGGCCGTTCGAGCGACAGCTTCAGGTCATACAGCCGGCCGTGGCCCGCCTCCCACAAATGGACTTCCGATACAGGCATGGTCACCTTGACGCATGGCCCTTGCACCACAGCCGTGGCCTCGCCGACTTCCTTTCCTTCATAGAAGGCGGACGCCTTCAGCTGCGCTCCCGCGGTATTTCCGCTGACCTTCACTTCCAGGTGCACGCATGCATTCGCCGGATCGGCCACCACTTTCATGTCCGCGAGATACGTCTCAGGGACCTGCTCCAGCCATACGGTCTGCCAAATGCCCGTCGTGCGCGTGTAGTCGCAGCCATGCGAGTGGAAGCGTTCACTTTGCTTGCCGCGCGGCTGGCTTCCCGAGCGAACGTCATCCTCCGCATAGACGGTCACCACGTTGGTCCCTTCCTTGACATGCGGGGTAATATCGAAGCTGAACGAGGAGTACCCGCCGCGATGCGTGCCGACGGAGGTTCCGTTCACCCACACCTCGGTTTCGTAGTCGACCGCGCCGAAATGCAGCAGAATTCTGCCGCTGTTCCAATCCTCCGGCAAGGTGAATTCCCGCTTATACCACACGGCGGCCATGAAGTCCTTATATTCCACGCCGGACAGCTTGCTTTCCGGACAAAACGGAACGGTGATCGTTCCTTCGAGCGCATGCTCCGGCTGGTGGTAGCCGCGCTCCTTCCCGCTCTTGCCGTGATCGATTTCGAACTGCCAAGGGCCGTTCAAATTCAGCCAGCGGTCCCGCACCCATTGCGGACGCGGGTATTCGGGACGGGGGATGCTGAGGTTCGATTCCATAGAATAGCTCCTTTTCGGGTTGATTTTTAGTTAACTAATTAGTTAATGATTAATCCTAAAATACTCACATAGATAGTAAAATACCCGTGATATTTAGTCAATAATTTCTTGTTTAGTTAACCTTTTGGTTATACAATAGATAGACAACACCTATCAGACCGATTCGGAGGCATCTATGGAAATCAAGGTAAGCCAGGAAAATCTGCCGTTATTCGTTGCATTGGCGTCGGAAACGCGCATTCGGATGGTCGAAATGCTCAGCAAAGAAAACCTCAATATTAGGGAAATGGCGCAAAGGCTGAATCTCTCCTCCGCCATCGTGACCAAGCATGTTCAGCAGCTGGAAGAGGCGGGCATTCTCCGTACGGAAATGACTGCGGGCAAGCGCGGTATGCAGAAGCAGTGCTCTCTTCGTATGGAACAGGCATCGCTGGTGTTCAAAACGGACGGCGTCCTGCCGTCCGAGCCGCATCAAGACGGCTATGACGTCGACATTCCCGTCGGCCAGTACTCCAGCTGCCAAGTCAAGCCCACCTGCGGACTGGCTTCCGAAACCAAGCTGATCGGCATGCGCGACGACCCGCGGTATTTCGCCGAGCCGGAGCATGTCAAAGCCCAGCATATTTGGTTCGCCGCCGGCTATGTCGAATACCGGATTCCGAACTACGTCTCCGGCAAAAACAGGATCAGCGAGCTTCGCATCTCCCTGGAGATCGGCTCGGAAGCACCCGGCTACGCCGAAGATTGGCCGTCGGATATTACGTTTCTGCTCAATGACGTTCCCGTGTGCGTCTGGACCTCTCCGGGCGACTTCGGCAGCGTACGCGGAAAGCTGAACCCTTCGTGGTGGGATCCCGGAAGCTCCCAGCACGGCCTGCTGAAAACGCTGCTGGTGACATCTTCCGGCACATATATGGACGGCGTGCGGATGTCGGATGTATCGATACAGGATATTCCGGTCCTGCCCAGAGAAGAAATCCGATTCCGGATTCTGTCGCCGGAGGATGCGCGGAACGCCGGCGGCGTTAGCTTGTTCGGCAGGCACTTCGGCAATTACGGGCAGGACATTCAAGTCCGAATCCGCTACTAAGCCAAAGGCTCAGGCCAAACGGTTCTGTTTGCAAGAACATGCCGCTTAGTCTGAGCCTTTTTTGATACCTTTTTCATATACTTGGCCTTCCTTCGATCATTCCTCTCCAGACGGCACAGGGAGATAATGCGTATCGCTCCAGGGAACGCCGAAATCGGGCGTACCATCCGGATTCCAGCCGAACTTCTGTATGCGCGTCGAGCGGAGGCTCGTATCGGAGCCGGGCGAAGGAAGGGCATGATAGACGATCCAGTCCTCCTGATCATCCGGAGACTTCGTAAAGCTGTTATGGCCTGTTGCATATACTCCGTTTTCTACACTTTTGCGAAATACAGGCTGCATCGATTTTTGCCATGAAGACGGATCCAGCGGATCGGCATCTTCATTCATCGTGAGCATACCTAAGGCATAATCCTCAGACCACGTGGTGCTTGCCGAATACACCAGAAAAATCCGGCCGTTGCGATGCAGTGTGACGGGACCTTCATTAATGGCCATTCCGCCTTGCTTTTCCCACGGGAGTGTCGGGGCAGTGAGCAAGTGATGTTCCCCTGTCAATGTCCAGGGATTGGCCATTTGGGCAATGTATATCGCAGATCCATAATCGGGGAAGTTTCCGTAGCCGGCATACAGAAAATAGAGCTCGTTCCGCAAGGACATCACGGTGCCGTCCAACCCCGGGACAGGCGTCTCCAGCGCCCCTTTCCAGCTCCAATCGCCTTCCAGCGGATCAGCATTTTCGTTCTCCAGTACGCATATCCGGCGTGATTCATCGCCTCCCCCATCGTTCGCTGTATAGTAGATGTACCATTTGTGATCCAAATAATGTATTTCCGGCGCCCACAAATTACAGCTGTAGGGACCTCCCGGTTCGGGCGTCCAGATGGTCTTCTTGCGCCCCCAGACCAATCCCGTCAAGCTGGAAGATTGGGTAAGCTCCAAGCAGCCTGATCTTGTTGCCATAAAGTAGTAGCTGCCATCCGTGTGCTTAAGCACCCAGGGATCGGCGGCGTTGGCTACGATGGGATTGCAAAACGTCTTCGTTTTGGTGGACATCTTCTCACTCCTTTTCCCTGAACAAAGCAGTCATCCCTCTAATTATCCCGTGCGATCCTAAGGTAAACAATGTTGAAAGCGATTTACTTTTTGCGCATAAAAAGGAATAACCGAATCGTTTTCGACCGACGAAAAAGAGAACCGTCCTGCCGAACGGTCCCCACCATCATTCAATTCATGGATTCTGTTTGCGCCATTCCAGCGGAGTGACTCCAGTCGATTGGATAAAGAACTCATAAAACCGGCTGGATGAAGTAAACCCAACCTCAGAGGCAATCAAATCGATCGCCTTGCTCGTTTGCTGTAACAGCCGTTTGGCCTCCATCAAACGAAGGCTGATGATATATTGCTTGGGCGAGACGCCGACCGATTCCGTAAATTTCTTCCGAAGGTTGCTTTCGGACAGAAAATGACGCGCTGCCAGCTCGTTAACGGTAATACGGGTATGATAGCTGCTGTGAATTTCTTTTAACACTTCTTCTATGACCCCGTGACTGATATCTGCTCCTGGCACCGCCGATTCGATGTTACGCTGGAATACCAGCAGTGCTGTCTCAAAAGCGATCCTCATCATGTTGTAGGAGTCGATCGTTTTCCTTTCGGAATTCCATTCTTTCTCCAACTGCAACAAACTGATTTCCACCCAGCGCGTATCGTCAGCGTCAAGATGGCTGCTCCGGATGCGCTGCGACTCACTCTCCGCTTCATGAAAGAGATATTGGCAGTGGACCGGAAGCTGATCATGGAAAAAATGAACGGAAACACCCTTCCAAGGTTTTGTACACACGAAGCCATGATGAAGCCCGGAAGGGATCAGGATCAGGTCGCCGGCAGCCACCTTGATATTTTGCTCGGAAGAGCTGTAGTATCCATCCCCTTCCAAAATAAGCGTTAACTCATCATATTCATGGGAATGCGACATAAAGAGGCCTTCACCTTGACTTGCCTGAAAGGTATGAGGTTTAAAGCGCTCCATACTGACTACAAAACTCTTAACACGGTTTCCCAAAGTTAGCATCCTCTTTCCCTTGACGCTTCTTTCTCCCTTTCATTCTATGAAGTCCGCATCGCTCCGTCAATGATCACGCTAAGCCGATGGCTGAGCCTATCGGGTATTTTGTGATCGCCGTGAGCCGCCACATTAAAAAATGCACCCTCCGACCGGTCCAATGAGCACAAGAAAATTGCATCATTTGATCCTATGGAAAGATGCATATGAGAGTATACGACCCACTCTTCTGCAGAAGGCGGAAACCTGCCTCCTCAGGACACCGGAATCGTCGGAGCCTTCGGCCGGCTGCGCAAAGCCCGGGTCGCCTGCAGGGTGATGGCATACACGAGCAGCGATACAAGAATGGCCCCAAGCAGCGCAGCCGTCGCCCCCAGCTGAACATGCTGCTCCAGGAAACGATGCGCGGCCAGCCCCGTCACCGTCATGACGACCCCTCCGATGCCCGCTTTGATCACCATGCGGAAGTCAAAATAAAAGCCGATCGAACCCGCCACCGCATAGAAATTGAGCACGGTCAGCATCAGGATGCCGAGCCCGAACCCGAGCGCCACGCCGCGGATTCCCAGGTTCGAACCGAGCACGAAGATCAGGCTGATCTCAAAAATATTGGTCATGATATGGTTCCACATGACGGTGGATGCTTTGCCCAGTCCGAGCAGAATCGCTTTCAGCGGCGCCTCAAAATAATGGAGGAAAAACAGCGGTGCCAGCAGCTGCAGCAGCACCCCCGCTTCCGGCGAATGGTACACGACCGTCGTCAGCGGCACCGCCCACATATACAGGATCACGGTGCAGGGCACGCCGACCAGCAGCCCCGTGCGCATCGCCATGTCCATGCGGCTGTGCATGAGCCGGGTGTCGCCCTCCGCGCTGGCTTCGCTGATCGCCGGGATCAGCGCCGTCGACAGCGACTGGGTAAAAAAGCCGGGGAGGAACAGCAGCGGGATCGCGTACCCTGCGAGCATGCCGAACTGCTTCGTGGCCATCTCCACGCCAACACCGGCAAGAACGAGGCTCTTCGTAATGACGAGCGGCAGAAATGCATGATAGATCGAATGGATGAAGCCGCTGCCGGTCATCGGCAGGCCGATGCGCAGCAGGTCCCGCAGCGTGCGGTCCCCCTTGAGCCGCATGCTCGGAACAAACCGCCGCTGCTCCTTCGATTTTCCCCGGTTCGCCCACTTGAACACGGAGAACAAATACAGCAGGCCGACGCCTTCGCCGATCACCGAGGCCCCCATGGCTCCGGCAGCCGCGTAGGCGATGCCATAAGGCAGCAGCATGTTGACGACGCCGATGATGACGATGATCTGCGCCACATTCTCCAGAATGTCGGATAAGGCGAGCGGGTTCATGTTCTGCCGGCCGCGGAAATACCCCTTCAGCACGGCAGACATAGCGATAATCGGGATGATCGGCGTAATCGCCACCATCGCATAATACGCCCGCTGGTCGGCCAGCACGATCGAAGCGATCCACTTGGAGCCGAACAACGCGGCCAGCGTCAGCACGACGCTGAGCGTTCCCGTTACCGACAGCGAGACGGCGAGAATCCGTTTAATCCTCGCCTCGTCCCCTTTGACTTCCGCCTCGGACACCAGCTTCGAAATCGCAACAGGCAGCCCGAGCTCGGTCATCGTAATAAACAGCGGAAGCAGCGGATGGGCAATCATCAAGAGCCCTACCCCTTCCGCTCCCAGAAAACGCGCCAGCACAATGCCGTTCACAAACCCAAGCCCTTTGGTAAAAAAAGACGACAGGGTCAAAACGAACGTTCCACGGATAAAGCTTTGCTTGTTTAATCCCATTGGTCACATCCCACCCACTGTTTGTCCTGATCTCTCTTTTATTAGCGTATTCGGACAAGGGGCAATACATGCAGACAACCCTGACATCTTCGAATGCCTTTCCGGCTCTATGCAGCCAAAGAAAAACATAAAGGAAGCCAAATGGCGACGCATTTCTCGCCATTGACTTCCTTTGAAAGAGAGTATGAACTAAAGGATTACTTGTAAGTTCATAGCAGTTCATTACATAGGGGACAGTTTACCAAAGGGACGGATACGGATTTTTCGTCTTGCTCTATATGACCTTTTAATACGATATTTTTTGGATCGTCTGCAGCAGTAGCTCTTCCATCTCATCATCATCCACGGAATCGAGCATGTCCGGGACGAACAGCTGGTATTTTTTCATCTTATAAAATTCAAACAGCGCCTGCTTCAACGAGAAGTCATGCCTCACAGCGAACGAAGGCTCTACCATCTGGCGGAGCATGAGATCGTCTTGTACAACAGACAAAGTGGAGTTAACCGGATGAAAAACATTCTTCTCTACGCCTGCCTCATAAAACCGGCGCAGATTCCGGTGTCGCTCCAGTTCCGCTGTGCTCAGCCTGTCATATAGAACCGGGTATACCGACTTGAGGTCCTCCAGCAAAATATCGGGCATGTACAGCACGCATTGCAAGGATTGGATGTATAACATGTGGAACCTCTTGCCCCACGAGAGCTCCTCATCCTGCAATTGGACGTCGGCATTTTGCAGAAAGGCGATGCAATGATCCACAAACATTTCAATGATTTCGTCTTTGGATGAAAAATATTTGTACAGCGTCACTTTGCTGATATCCATATGGCGGGCCATGTCGTCCATATTGATGGTGCTGAACTTGCTTTTTCTCAACACCGGCTTGATTTTATCCAGGAATAAATTTTTGTTCTCTATCTTTTTCATGTTGCCCTCCGCTCCGAACGCTTAATATTCCTATTATATCATATTGAACTCCTTTCATTCCGTGCATTAGCTTATATGAAAAGAACTAAGTTAACGGTTTTTCAGTAAACCAGTTAATATTAAGACGACCGGACCCGTACTGTCGGCTCTTTACACCACGGATCATATCCTTAACATCTTAACTTTTTACCGCACAAAAAAGCTGCCAAGCGGCTCTAGACCCGCTTTGGCAGCACTTTCTGATATCTGCGCCGCAGCTCGTGCAGCTCCTCACTTCCCGCAACCGCCTGCTCCTCCATCTGCTTGCCGACCGCCACGATCAGCGTCTCGAGCAAGGCCACCGGCGCCACCATGGAGTGGAACTCCCACAGCTGACCGCGTGCGGTGTACAGGGTCACATCGGCCTTCTCCAGCATGCCGCTGACCGCCAGATCGGTGACAAGCAGCGTGCGGTAGCCCTTCACCTTGGCGTGGTCCAGCAGCACTGACAGCTCCGGCGACTCGGACACGAAGCCGAAGATGACGATCACGTCCTGGGGCTGCACATGCACCAGCAGGTTAAACAGCTCGTGCCCGCCCCGGTCGAGCCGCTTGACCCGCATGCCGAACCGCGTCAGCCGGAAATCGGTCAGCGCGGCCAGGCTCTCCGCGGAGCCGGGCCCATAGATGTACACGGTCCCCGCGTCGCGCAGCAGCGACGCCGCCCGGTCGAACGACTCCTGGCTGAGCCGGTCGGCTGTCTGCTGCAAATAATCCGCGCCGACGAGCAGGCTCGCAGCCGCGTCGTTTTCGTTCATTTTCGAAAAGGCCGATTGCAGCTTCTGCGAGGGGGACAGCAGCATTTCGTCCTTCACCTTCTGCTTGAATTCCTTCAGGTTTCGGCATCCCACCTCGGACCAGAACCGCGACACCGTCGACGTGCTGACCTGGCAGGCGGCGGCGATGTCTTCCTCCACCATAAACGGGATGTCTTCCATGTGCTTGCTGATATAATCCGCGATCCGCTGGTGTCCGCGGGACAGCTTATGGCCTTCCAGCGCAAGGTTCATAGTTCTTGCCACCTCTCTATAGCGGGATGAATGATCAACGGCCTTAACGATACAGGGAATGAACCGTTAACGTTACACGGCTTCCACTTCGACCTTCTTCTTCAATAGCTTCTTCACTGCGCCCGCCGCGCGCACCTGCAAGTGCAAGCTCGGAGAGATGACCCGTTTGCAGGCCCCCGCCCGGATAGCCGCCTTCAGCTCGGCGACGGTCTCATAATCGCCCGGCAGGACATTGTAGACGCAGCCGACCTGGAACATCTGGTGGGCGTCGCTGCCCGCTACGACCGGCACACCTAGCTCCGCGCCGAGCGGCAGCACCAGGGCGATATTTTCCTGAATGCCGATCTCATGCAGGTCCTTGCCGTTCAGGTCGAACGCGTCGAACCGGCGCAGCAGCTCGCGGTCCACATGGTACAAATGGTTGGACTCCCGGAACGGGTGGCCACCGATCACCATCATGCCCCGCGGCTCGCACAGCTCGAACAGCCCGGCCAGCCCGATAAATGAACCGGCTGCGGTGTGCGGCTCAAGCAGGGCGCGGATTTCGAGCAGGGCGTCCTTGGGTCCGGAGACGAGAATATGTCCGCCCTCGGCTACGTCCACTTCCATGCCTGTAAAGATTTTAAACCCGTCGCGGTCGTAGTAGTGGTTGTTCCCCGGCAGCATCCGGTCGAGCGTCCCGTAGACCTCGTCGAAGCGGCGCGTATTGAAATGCTCGGTCAGCGTGATCGCCTGCAGCCCCTGATCGCGGGCTTCATCCAGCATCTCGTTCAAGTGGTCCATGGAGAAATCGGTCTTCTTGGACAATTTAACATGAAAGTGAAAGTCAATATTCATCGGTGTATTTCCTCCAATATGGGTGTAATGGTCGTCACGCCGGTCTCCAGGCGTCTGCCCGTCTCCCGGTCGTACAAGTTGATGCGTTCTTCGCGGAAGGACGCGTACAGCATGCGTCCCGGCGCGTAATCCGGGTCGCCGATGACACGCGCGCCCAGCTTCTCCTGGCCGTAGGCGACCCTCACCAGCGTCTCGCCGCCGGCGGGCAGCACGTCCTCCACCTTCACCGGGATGGAACCTGCGGTGCGGGTCTCGTGCAGCACAACGTCTTCCGGCCTCACCGTCAGGACGACCGCTCCCGCTTCCGCCGCTCCACCGTTCATTCCCGCAAGCCGGAAGCTTCCGAGCGCCGTGCTGACGGTGCATTCGCCTCCGCTCGTGCGGCACATTCCTTCCACCCGGTTCAGCGGATGGTCCGAGCTGCCCATGAACTCCGCCACCTGCAGCGTCCGCGGATGGCGGTACAGCTCGCGCGGCGTATCGGCCTGCACCAGCTCGCCGCCGAAAAACACCGCGACCTTCGTCGACAGCGTGATCGCCTCATGCTGGTCATGGGTCACGTAGACGATCGTCGTGCCCAGCTCGCGGTGCAGCCGCTTCAGCTCGGCACGCATCTCCGTCCGCAGCTTGGCGTCCAGGTTCGAGAGCGGCTCGTCGAGCAGCAGAATCGACGGGGATGTCACGATCGCCCGGGCGATCGCCACCCGCTGCTGCTGCCCGCCGGACAGCTCGCCGGGATAGCGGTCCGCCAGCTCCGGGATGCGCATTTTGTCCAGCGCCGCCATGACGCTCTTGCGGATCCCGGCCTTCGGCTGTTTGCGCACCTGCAGGCCAAAGGCCACGTTGTCAAAGACGGTCATATGCGGCCACAGCGCATAGCTCTGAAACACCAGGCTCACGCCCCGCTTGGCGGGATCCAGATGGTAAGCCAGATTGCCGTCGGCCACCTTGTTCCCGGAGATGACGACGGTTCCTTCGTTCAGTTTCTGCAGGCCGGCGATCGTGCGGAGCAGGGTCGTCTTGCCGCAGCCCGACGGGCCGAGCAGCGTCACGAAGTCCCCCTCCTCGACGGTCAGGTCGATGCCCTTCAAAATATGCTTTTGCTGCACATGCACATGAATCTGCCGCAGTTCAATCGCGTTCATTCATTGCCCTCCCAATCCTTTGGTCAAATCGGCCTTCCCGAACTTCACCGCCAGGGCGTAGACCGCCACGACAATCGCGATAATGATCATCAGCACGACGTTGGTGAGCTGGTCATACCCTTTTTCCACATAATAAAAGGTGAGCGTCGTCAGCGTCTCCGTCCGCGGTGTTACGAGCATGATGATCAGCTCCATCTCCTTCATCGCCCCGATGAACACGAGGATGAAGGCGGACAGCAGGCTCTTGCGGCTGAGCGGCAGCAGCAGGCGCCGGAAGCGCGTGAACCAGGAGGCACCGCCGAGCACGGCCGCTTCCTCGAGTTCCGGGCCGATCTGCATCATGGCGGCGCCGCCCGCCTTGACGGTAAAGGGCAGCTCTTTGACCACCGTGATCAGAATAATGATCGTAATGGTGCCGTACAGCGCCGGAATGAACAGCACCGGCTTTGCAAACATTGTAATATAAATCGCCGCGAGCGAGATGCCCGGGATAAAATACGGGAAAAACGACAGCTGATCGACGAGCCTGCCCATGGCCGTGTTTTTGCCGCGGGCCACCGCGTAACCGAACAGAAGACCGATAACCGCAGCCGCGACCGAGGCGATGCCGGCGATGATCAGCGAATTTTTCAGCGCGAGCAGGAAAATCGGGTTCTGCAGCACGCCCTTCTCCCCGGTGTTAATGTCCGGATCCGAGCCCCCCGTCCAGTAATGAAGCGTAAAGTTGTCCGGGCTGAGCGAGCCGTCCTTCAGCAGGAACGTCTGCAGCAGCAGCACGATAAAGGGTACGACTGCAATCAATGCCATGCCGGCCACCGTTACCGCCGCTGCCGGAAGCCGCCATTTGCCGAGCGGCACATGCGTCACCGCGCTGCCCTTGCCCGTCACTGTCACATAGCTGCGCCGGCCGCCAAGCAGGCGCTGGTTGAAATAGATCGCCAGCATGGTGATCAGCATCAGCGTCAGTGACAGCACGTTCGCCTCGGTCGTCAGCCGCGACCGCATGCTGGAGTACAGCATCGTCGAAATCATGTAGAAATTCACCGGGGTGCCGAGCAGCGCCGGCACGCCGTAGGAACTGACCGCTTTCGTAAAGATCAGGATGAATCCCGACAGCACCGACGGCAGCATCAGCGGAAACACGATCCGGCGCAGCACCTGCATCGGCCCCGCGCCGGCCATTTCGGCTGCCTCTTCCAGCTGGCTGTTCATCGAGCTGAGCGCCGCGCCTACGAGTAGGAAGAAATACACGCTGTCGTGGATCGACAGGGTCAGCACGATCGGCACGAAGCCGTACGCCAGCCAGTCCGGCGGCGTCACATGCAGCACCGACTGCAGAATGCCGGGCGTGCCGCCGATTTTGCTGTTTTTGAAAAAGGTCAGCCATGCCTGGGACAGCATCCATGACGGCAGCAGGTACGGGATGATCGCCAGAAACGTAATCGTCTTCTTGAGCGGAACGTCCGTCCTCGTCACGAGCCAGGCAAGCCCGCAGCCGAACACCATGGACAGCGCCGAGACGGTCACCCCCACCGCCAGTGCGTTCAGCACGGGCTTGTAGAAGAGGGACCAGCTCATATCGCTTGCCAGTACGCGGCTCCAGTGGTACAGCGTCAGGTGCCCCGGGTCCGCCGCGGGCGTAAGCCGGGCGTCCTGGGTTTTCCATACGAACGTCGACCAGATCAGGTTCAGGACCGGCCAGACGATGGTGTACGCCAGAAACAGCAGGGCCGCCACCCCGATCAGGTACAGCGGATTCCGCAGCGCGTCCCGGCACCGGTTCAGCCACCTTGCTTGCGATGTATTCAGCACGGGCTTATGCAGCATCCCGTTTCCCTCCTGTTTGTGTCATCTCGGTCTTTCGGTCCGTCATTTCTGCTTGATCCAGAAGTCGCGGACCTTCGGCGCCTCGAAGTACAGCTTCTCCCCGTCAAACACCCACAGGTTCAAATCCTCGAAGGCCACCTCGTTTTTGGTCTTGACGTCGGAGCGCGGCACCCAGGAGCCCACTTCATTGAACGGCGCCATGCCCTCGCCCTGGCCGTCCTTCTCGCCCATCATCCAGCGGATGAACAGCTTGGCCCCCGCCGGATGCGGCGCTTTGTTCGCGAGGAACAGGTAGCCCGAATCGGGTACCGACGTTTTCGGCTTGATGTCATAGATCGGCAGGATGCTCCAGTCTTTCTCCTCAACCTTGGATACGTCGCCGGATACCGCCAGTCCGACCGCGTCGCTGTTTGCCTTGCCGATCGCATCCAGCACATCGTCGCTTCCTTTTAACACGACCAGCCCGTTGTCGAACAGCTGCTGAATGAACTCGTACCCCGCGTTCTCCGTGCCATGCAGCTCGATGTCCTTGCCGAACTTCTCCTTGTACGCCGCCGCCATATCGTCGCTGTGGATGACCATTGTCGTAAACAGGTCCATGAAAGCCGGCGAGCTGAGCGGATCGGCCGTATAGACCTTGCCTTTGAATTCCGGGGTAGTCAGGTCCCACCAGTTGGTTACCGGCGCGGACTTATAATGCTCGGTATTGTAGAAAATCGTGCGGAACTCCAGGTAGTTGGCATACCCTTCGGCCTGCGTGCGGTACGGCTCGTCCACCTTCTCCGCCAGATCCTCCGGCAGGTACTTGACGTACCGTCCCGGCTTCACCATCTCCTCCTCGACAGCCCCGCTCACTTCCTTCGTGATGATCACGTCCGGGTTGAACTGCCCGGCGTCCTGCTCCTTCGTCACCTTGTCCATCATCTCATCGGACTTGACTTTGCTTACCTCAATCTTGATGCCAGGGTACTGCTTCATGAACGTCTCCGCGGCGTCGTTGGCGCGTCCCGATGTCGAGTAGACGATGACCTTGCCTTCCTTCTTGGCCTGCTCGTACAGCGCTTCCGGCGTTTCGCTGCCGGACGCCTCTGCCGTATCCGTGCTCTGTACCGTCCCCGCCGGCTTGGCCGATGCGTCTGAGCCGCCCGCCGTGCCGCCTTCTCCTTGCCCGCATGCGGTCAGCAGCAGGGCTGTGCCCAAGATGAGCGCCATCGCTTTGCCTGGCCAGGACCAGGGGGTCCGTTTTCCTTTGGGCGCATATGTATCCCGCACGATCTCCGTTTTTCCGTTGGCATGTACCGTCAAGATGGTCCTCTCGTTTCCGTTTCCTTTTGACCTCATATCCCGTGGCCTCCCCATCGTTCATTCAGAATTAGTGAAGCGTGATTGGTATCCGGATGTTTCGCTTGCCTCTTCACTATAGGGATGTAGTGTCAACGGAATGTTAGGCGGACGTGCGATTTCGGTAAAAAATTATCAATAACTTAAAACAAGATAAAAAATTTTCATTTTCCCCATGATGCCGATTCCTTTCTGAAGTGGTCCAAGTTTCCTCAGCCTTCTCCTGCGATCGGCATGCCCAAGGCGCCCTTCGGTCTTCTTGTATCCTATGCTTTTGATCTATAAAAATCATTTTCATAGCCGTGACTGCGAACCCCCACGTTTGCTCCAATGCGGCAAATCCCTTGATTATTGTGCGTTTTATAATCTCTCTATGCCCATTCCCTTTCTCTCTTCCAGCATATGATACTCATACATTTGATATTTGGAGATGAGCAGATGACAACCCCCATTGATGTGTTCATTCCGGCGATTGAGAAGGACTTGGCTACCCTCCCCCATGTCATTGACGCCGTCAGAAAATATGTACGGCACCCGATTCACGAAATTATCATCGTGGCCCCCCGGAAGCAGCGGATTGTGGATTTATGTACGAAAAAGGGCTGCCGATTCGTGAACGAAGACACGGTTCTGCCCATTACGAAAAAGGACATACACTACCAGTCCAAAACGTGGGACCGGTCCGGATGGTTGTACCAGCAGCTGCTGAAGCTGGGCGGCGATAAGGTATGCTCATCCAAATACTATTTGGTAATCGACGCCGACACTGCGCTCATTCGCCCCCATATGTTCAAGACGGGCGACAAGACCGTGTTTTACTGCCGGAACTGGAGCCAGCCCGAATATTTCAACACGTACAAGAAGCTGATGGGCAAAAGCCGCGCTTCCAAGCGCTCCTTCGTCACGCATTACATGCTGTTCGAGAAGGCCAAAGTCAAACAGTTAAAGCAGGCGATCGAGTCCAAACATCATACGAACTGGTACTCCGCCATTATGAGAAGCATGAACAAATCGAAGCAGTTTGCTTTTTCCGAGTTTGAAACGTACGGCAACTTCCTGTATTCGTCGGAGCCCGGCAGGATGATGCTGAAACAGGCCAACAACAAAAGTCTGCATACGAGCTTTTCCCAAATCTCGCCTTCCAAAATGTCGTCCCTGCAGCAAAAATACCGGTCTGTTTCTTTTCACGAACGAAAAGGGTATTCGAAAGCTTCCAAGGTGAGACCCAAATGAAGCCCTATGTCGTTGTCTGGAAAGGCCCCGTCCACAAAGCCAGCGGTCTTGGCCGTGCCAGCAGAGCCTATGCCAAATCCTTGAAGCGGCAAGGGGTCGCCGTCCGGTTAAGTCCGCCAGACCACCGCAAGCCTAACGCCGCCCATGTCAAAAAGGTTCTCATATACCACCACATTCCCAGCCGCATGCAGTGGAAAAAAGAGCGAAACACGTATGACTTCATCCTGTTGAACACCGTTTGGGAAACAAGCAGACTCCCCAGAAGCTGGCTGCCCCATATGAACAAATTCGATGCCGTGTGCGTGCCGTCCCAGCATAATCGGCGGGTTCTCAGGAACTGCGGCGTCACCGTCCCGATTTTCGTCGTTCCCCATGGGGTGGACGCCCGGGAGTTTCGTCCGAACCATCCGAAGCTATCGTTGCCGGCAGCCGCCGGAAAGTTTACGTTCGTATCCGTCTTCGGCTTTCAGCACCGCAAAAACCCGGAGGGACTGCTCCGGGCGTATTGGGAAGAGTTCTCTTCCAAAGATAACGTCATCCTGGTCATCAAAACGAATGGATATGCGGCCAATGAGACGGAGGCGTGGATTAAGCAGCAGGTCATGCGGTACAAAAAGAGGCTGGGCATTCAAAAGGATACGGCCCCTGTCGTCATCATCGGCCGCCATATGAGTGAAAGCCAGCTGAAAGGCCTGTATGCGCTCGGCGATGCCTTCGTCCTCCCTACCCGCGGCGAGGGTGTCGGGCTACCTTATTTAGAAGCGCTGGCAAGCGGCATACCGGTCATCGCCACCGGCTGGGGCGGGCAGATGGATTTCCTCACGCCTCGCAACTCCTTCCTGGTCCCCTATCAGCTCAAGAGCCCGGCGAGCAGCATGAGCCGCGCCATTTCCAGAAGGTTCAGCAACCTGTTTGCGCAGAAGGGCCAGCGGTGGGCCGAGCCGGATTTAAGCAGCCTCAAAAGGCTTATGAGGCAAGCGTACGAAAATCCCCGGTTGTGTAGACAGAAAGGAAGCCAGGGTCGAAAAGATATGCTCCAGCTGTCATGGGACCAGGCCGGAAAGCTCATGAAGCAGGCGATTGAAGAGACGATGCGTTCCAAGAGATCAAGATGAAGGGTGATGGTTTTCGAAGGAAGGAGGATGAGAATCATGCGTATTGTACTGTTGTGTGGGGGATCGGGAAAAAGGCTGTGGCCTTTATCCAACGATATACGCTCCAAGGTATTCTTAAGGCTGCTGACCACTGAAGACGGGGTCAAGGAGTCGATGATCGAACGGATCTGCAGACAACTGGACGAGGCGGGGCTGCTCCAATCCACCTGTATCGTCACCCATCACAGTCAGGCGGAGATTACGCGCCGCTATGTCGGCGACAATATCCCGATCATCAGCGAGCCTTTTAAAAGAGGTACGTTCACGGCCGTCGCATTGGCCGCCAGTTATCTTCATGAAAAGCTGCAGGCCGATCCGGACGAAACCATTTGCATCCTTCCGGCGGATACGTTTGTCGACACCGCATTCTTCCGGCTGCTGCACCGGTTTCCCGACGTCTTGGGACGCTCCAAGGCGGAACTTGCTCTCCTCGGCACAAAGCCGGTGCAGCCTTCGGATCAGTTCGGCTATATCGTCCCGGCTCTGCCCAAGGCGGACGGCGAGTATGCTTTCGTCCAGCGGTTTATCGAAAAGCCAAATACACGCACGGCCCGCCGCCTCATGGCGCAGCAGGCGATGTGGAACTGCGGCGTCTTCGCCTTTCCCTTGAGGTTCATGCTGACCTATTTGAAGGACAAGGGCCACCCTGTCCGGATCGCGGAATGGCTGGCAAATTACGAACAGCTCCCCGAAGCCAGCTTCGACCGGGAAGTCGTCGAGACGACCCTCCCTGTCGTAGCCATGGAGTATGGAGGGCACTGGACCGATCTGGGCAGCTGGATGGCGCTTACCGGCCATATGAAGGATCGAGTGATCGGACTCGGGCACATATCGGATGATTCCGCGGATACCCATCTCATCAATGAGCTCCCTTATCCTATTGAAATTATCGGCGTACCAGGTATCATTGCCGCGGCCAGCACCGACGGCATCCTGATCGCAAGCAAGGAGCATGCGCATCGGATTAAGGAACGGCTTGCCCTGGCGCCTCAGATCCCGATGTACGAAGAGAAACGGTGGGGCACCTGCCGGATCCTGAGTTACGGGACAGATACATCCGGCGTGGAGACGATGATCAAGCAGGTGCGACTTGCCGCCGGCAAGTCTACTAGCTATCACGTTCATCACCGCCGGCAAGAATTGTTGACCGTGGTGACGGGCAGCGCGGAAGTTATCTTGGAGGAGCAGCGATACCGCCTGAATGCCGGTGACGTGCTGAAGATTCCGGCCGGCGCCAAGCATGGCATCAAGGCCATTACTCCTCTGGAGCTGGTGGAAGTCCTGCTCGGCTCTGATCTTGCTCAGGAAGATATCACCCGCATTGCTGTGGACTGGTAAATGGCGTTTCGGTCCAAAATGTCGTAAATTTGCAGTAGGAATTGTGACCGGCCGAGCCGAAGTAATCATCGATCGAACATGATTCCGCGAATAGCGGAAAGAGGAGGCCGATGATGGAACCGATGGTGGAGCCTGTGATCAAGACGGAAAGAAAGGCGTTTACCTTGTTCGGATGTTCCAAAGTTCATGATCCGGGCAAGCCGTATAGTGAGACGATTTTCGAATTGTTTGACCAGGTCTGGCATGAAGTACGCAGCAAAGAACTCGCTCACAGGGGGATCAATCACGTCGTCTATGAGCAGGGAAACATGGTGTTTGCGGGAATCGAGCTGGTGACACCGCCTGAGGACAATTCCGTCTTGAAGAGGAAGGACGTCGTGCTCGAAAAATACGCCTACGGCAAGCACATTGGGCCTTACAGCGAATTGGACGCAACGTACCGGCGTATTGATGCGCTTCTCCAAGCTGCAGGAGAACACAAAGAGCTTCCCCTGATTGAGGTGTATGGCCACTGGAACGAGGATGAGTCCAAGCTGGAGACGGAAATTTACCACAACCTCATTGGATAGATCCCTGTGTGCAATGAGGCCGTGCAAGTTTCTAGTTCGTTAGGATAATATGATTAATCTTAGGAGCAGTTTGTCTACTGCTCCTTTTGCTATATAAAAGTTCGGCAAGAACATGGTTCTATTGCTGTTTTTGGTCAACTTCCTTGTAATTTTCATGCAAGTTTTTTTAGATTTCCTGTATGATGATGCTATGAAAAAAATATTATCTTTCATGGATTGGGGTATATTCGCTCTTCGTTTATACCATTATATTTTGCTGTTGTCCCGGGTTCTGGCAGTAAGCGAGTTTTCGAACCGGATGTTACTAAACGTGATCTGGCTGAGCATAGCCCTTGTCGCCCCTTTGCTGTTCTGGTTTCCCGGGCGCCGGATGAACAAAGTCTGGTTTTGCATATTAGAGCTATTGCTTGGCGGTTCTTATTATGTGAATTCGGTCATTCATCCGGACCTGACTTCAAAAGCGGACTATTTGCTGCCGAGTCTGACCATCGGGTACTTATTAACCAAGCAAACCCTTTGGATCATTCCCTTACTTGTTTTCATTCCTTTCTCCTTCCAGTCCTCCCTAAAATTATCTTGGGAGCAAACCCTGGGTATCGGAACAGACAATCTGCTGTTCTGCTTTATCGGCATGTGGGCAAGCTCCGTAGCCAATGCGTATGATCAGAAGAATAAATTGGCAGCCGAAGTGGAGCATCAAAACAAGCTCTTAACTCACTACTCCGCCGAGGTCGAGAAAATGACTTTGCTTGAAGAACGCAACCGCATGTCCAAGGAGCTCCATGATACACTGGGGCATTCCTTTATCTCACTCATCCTCGGCCTCGATGCTTCTATTGCCCTGATGGATAGCAAGCCTGCCGAGGCCAAAGACCGGTTAATTCGCTTAAGAGCATTGGCTGAGAACAATCTGGAGGAAATGAGGAACGTCGTGCACGAAATGGGCGAAGAAGAGGAATCCAGTCTGATCCGGCAGGTTGAATCCCTTGCAGCCCGTTTCCGGGAGCATACGGGTACGGCACTGACCTTGAGTCTGCCGGGGACAGAGCGGTCCATACGTTTTGAAGTACGGCAAGCGATCCTTCGGGTCATCCAGGAATCTTTTACGAATGCACTAAAACACGGAAAGGCAACCGAACTGCATCTGGAGCTTACTTATTCCGAGAGCCATCTGCAATTGTCCGTTCGAAATAACGGCACGCCGATCGACAAGCTGGATTATGGCTTCGGCTTGACCACGATGAAGCATCGGGTTGAGCGGTTGGGAGGCAGCTTACAGATAGCATCTGGGGAGGGTACTCCTGTGATCACCGAAGTTAGATGCGAAATCCCGCTGAAAGGAGTCATGCCGCATGGAGAAGATTAAAGTGCTGCTTGCTGATGATCAAGAGTTAATTCTCGAGAGTTTACATATCGTGCTGTCCATGGAACCGGATCTGGAAATCGTCGGTTTAGCCCGGAATGGGGAAGAAGCCGTAAAGGGCTGCGAGCAGTTGATGCCGGATATGGTGTTGATGGATGTCAACATGCCGGTCATGGACGGCGTCGCCGCAACGGCCTTGATTAAAGAGCGAATGCCTGCAACCAAAATCATCATGCTGACCTCCTATAAGGAAGTAGAGTATGTGTTAGCGGCGTTAAGCCACGGAGCGGAAGGTTATCTGCTCAAAGCCATTCATCCGAAAGATCTGGCGGCAGGCATACGGGTGGTTCAGGCGGGAGGGACTTTAATTTCACAGGAAATGGCGAGTAAAATGATCAAGAACATGAACAGTGCCACCCCTGCGAAACATAATGAATTCGGGCTCACTGCCCGTGAAATCGAAGTGCTGCATAAGCTGGCTGCCGGCCTGCGTAATCAGGAAATTGCCGAGGCATTGTTTCTTAGCGAAGGGACGGTCAAAAATTATATCTCAACGATTTATTCAAAGCTTAATGTGAAAGGACGCCGGGAGGCCACCCAGAAAGCCCGGGATTCGGGAATGATGGATCGTTAAATGATGACCAAACGGCACTGTCTCTTTATGACTTTTTCAGCCTATACTCAGAGCATCAAACAACAGAGGTGGCGATGTAAGACATGAAGAACAAAGTGTCATTTTGGCGTTTTCCAATCATCTGGATGATTGCGGGGGCTATGGGTATTGTTCTCATAAATATGATATTCCAGCAATTGACAGAGCAAGGAGAGGGGATCGTCTCTCTTATTTTCACACTGGTGATGGGATTTCTGGCCCTCTTGGTTTATAAGCTCACGCTGACATACCTGGCCCGGCGGCCCACACCAGAGATATCAAGAAAGCGCGCAGGGATTGAAAGTGTCCTAGGCATGCTAACCGGGACCATCTTTATCGCAGGGTCCGCTTTTATGATTATTGCTCTGGGAGGTTACTCCTTTCAGTGGGCAAGTTCTGCGGATACGAGTTCCGTTCTAATAGCCTCCATTGAATCAGCTTTAGGAGGAGCCATTGTCGAGGAACTTATCTTTCGCGGACTTATGCTTCAAGCCATTGATCAATTGGGGGGGAAACCACTCGCACTTGCAGTAACCTCTCTATTCTTTGGAGTTGCTCATCTTGGAAATCCAGGGGCGACATTATGGAGTGGGTTCGCCATAGCCCTCGAAGCAGGTGTTCTCCTTGGATCCGCCTTCTTGTGGCGGCGGAACTTGTGGTTTGCCATAGGACTGCATTTTGCTTGGAATGCTATTGAAGGCCTGCTTGGCATTCCTGTCTCTGGACACCCTGCTACCGGTCTATTTACTGTAAAGGTGCACGGTGCCGCACTTCTCACAGGGGGCAACTTTGGACTTGAGACCTCTATTGTTCCGGTTGTAATCAGTCTTCTGATCTCCATTCCTATGCTAATCGGGGCCGCACGGAATCAAAGGATTGACGTCGGAAACCTTCCTGTACCAAAGTAAACGACCGACTTGCCAAATTTTCGATAGAAAAAACTGCCGACACTTTGTCGACAGTCTGGAGCATCCACGTTGGATGACTTAATAATCTAGTAGACGGCCATTATCGTTCCATTGACCGTACATTTTGTTTTCTCTCGTATTGGTTATGAATTTGTCCAATCTGCTGTGAAATAATTCGGGCTGATTCTTATAGCTTTGGATCGTGTCGATCCGGACTCTCGTATAAAGATCTGGAAATGCCATGAAATTCTCATACACTTGCTTTTCCTCTTGCAACCTTTGCTCTATCACCGGATCGATTCGAAAAGAATCGTAATTCATATCAGGAAGGACCTTTCTTCCTTCGTCTGTCATCAACCCCAACTTTTCGAGGCGGCGGACACGCTCCTTATTCAATTCAGTCCATGAGCTTTTTTTGCTTCGAGGAGACAGTCTCTGAGCCAGCTCCGTTTCAGATATTTTCTTCTTGACTCCATCGATCCATCCAAAGCATAATGCCTCCTCGACCGCGTCCAAATATAAGAGCGTATCCGATTGGGGCGACATACGAACCAAGACCCAACAAGATTTTTCAGTCTTGCTATTTTCCTGCAGCCAAACCCTTAATGCTTCTCTCGAAATGACCGGAATTAAGCGATCTACTTCCATGTTTGAAAAAATATCCTTTCAATCCGTTGCAGGACTTTCTCAGCATGAGTTACTGTTTGTTGGAGATGACGTTATCAAGAAACTGATCTGCATCGCTATTAAATTTCCAGGAAACTCCGAACTTATCGACCAGCATTCCGAAGCATGAAGACCACGGCGTATTGGATAACGGCATGATGACATAACCGCCCTCAGATAAATGAGAAAAGTAATTTTCCAATGTCTGTTGATCCTCATTAACGATACTAATCAGTATGTTGTTGCCTTTAACCAACTCGCCCATGACATTCTTCATTGAAGGCAAAATATCCGACATCATGATGTTCCCGCCTGCAAATGCTATGGAAGACTCCATGACCATGTTTAGTTCATTTTCCGGCAATGGATCGTTTGGATCCTGCGGGAAATCCTTAAATTTCACTTTTTTTACTTCCGTTGCGCTTAAAGCTTTCGCATAAAAATCAATCGCTTGTTCAGCAACTCCATCAAAGTTTAAATAGACTACAGCTGACATATAGTAAAACCTCCTTCTTGGGATAAATGTAGTATATTGAATAAGAGGTGACAGCTGTATGTCACCATTTATAAATAAAGTACATGGCGTCCGAACGGATCTATCCAACTGCCATTTTATGATCGGGAGGTTGGAGTCTGTATTGGATGGGTTTGTATCGCAAAAAAACTCCACATGTTCATCGCGAACATGTGGAGCTTTTTATTCCTGGATGCAGCTGGTTTGATTATGCAAAAGGCTGGAGCATTTGGCTGGCATTCGCAAGAATCAGGGCAATATTCAGTACGGCAAAGAACAAAGCCGGCGCCGTTTTGCCAATCGGATCTTTCGTGCGGATATGCACCAGGCTCGCCACCAGCATCGTAACGCCAAGCCACACTCCTGCCCATGCGACCAGTCCGGTATACCAGTAGCCGGCGATCAGCACGGCCGCACCTGCCAGTTGGACCAGGCCCGTTACTTTAAGGAACCATTGCGGCAGGTGAAGGTGTTCGAACATGTCTGCCCAGTACTTAGCCCCTATCATTTTGGCGGTACCCGAGAAGAGGTAATAAGCAATCAGCAAAGATTGAAGAACGATAGTAAAAATGGCCATTTCGATCTCCTCCTATTCGATCAGAAAATCATTTGGATTACAGCCCAGCCAACACCACTTCAAGCTGATCGGCCATCTTGACCCAACCGAGTCTGGCTCCGTTATACGACAAGCTCTCACTTTCAAATCCGGTATGCTCAAGATGAAGGCGGGTTGCGCCATTGGATGAATGGAGCGTCCATGTAACAACCGTACTTACCCCAGCGGTTACCCAGGTGTAGGATAGGCGGTGAGGTTCTTCCACGGCCAGCACTTCTGAATCGACGATTCCGTCCCACACTTTCGACGGTTTGGCCCGAAATTGAAAGTGATGGCCGACAACCGGCTTAAAGTCATTGTCCATCACCCATTTTGCAAGCATGTTGGAATCAGTCAATGCAAGCCATACTTTCTCAATCGGACTATCGAATTGAAAATCCAGCTTCACTTCCGGTTTCATTCCTCTTCCTCCTTCAACAATTGACTCAGCTTAGCCGATCCTTGGTTCCAAAAAGCCGTGTGAAAAGTGACCCAATCTTCAATTTCTCGCAGGGGCTCTGCGTTCAATCGATACCTTGTTTCCCGCCCGGCCTTGCGGTGCCTGACCAGATCGGCGGCTTTGAGGATCGCCAGATGTTTGGAAACGGCTGTCCGCCCCATCTCGAAATGGACTGTTAATTCGTGTAAGGGCAATTCTTCCGCCTCGGCCAGCAATCTAAGCAATTTGCGCCGCGTCGGATCGGCAACCGCGGCATATACATCCCTCGCTTCATGGTTTTCATCCATTCCCATCATCCCTATTCTGCTCGATGATAGGACACCAACTGGTGTCTTATGAGCTTATAATAAGACACCAGTTGGTGTCCTGTCAAGCCATAGTTTGGAAATAAAATTATAATGGCTTGTCAACGAACAATTGGCCTCTGTATATGCCAGGCATGATGCAGTAAAAAGTTTAGGGCATCCCTGAAGGATGCCCCAATGCTGAAATATTGAAGTGTTACGGATCAACTGAATATACATTTATCGGAGCGGCTTTATTCCCGCACACTTTATATTGCTGTCTCTCCGCCTCTCTCCTGTCCATGCAAAGCCTTCCGCAGTGCGCTTACGGCATGCCGCACCGCTTGTCTTCCTTGGTCATAACCGCCGGTCTGGAGCATGAAGCCGTGGACCATGCCGTCATAGCGCTTCGCTTCCACCGGAATGCCGGCAGCTTTTAATTTCGCTGCATAAGCCTCCCCATCATCGCGCAGCGGATCAAATTCGGCCGTGATTACGAGAGCGGGCGGAAGGCTGCTGAAATCGGCAGCCAATAACGGCGAAGCGTAGGGGTTCCTTCCGTCCTGCTCCTCCGCCAGGTATTGGCCCCAGAACCACCGCATCGTGTCCGTCGTCAGGCCGTACCCTTCGGCATTGTCACGGTAAGAATCCGTATCGAACGCGTAGCGGGTCGCCGGATTGAACAACAGCTGAAACTTGATGAAGGACAACCCTTGGTCCCTTGCCATCAAGGTTACGGCAGCGGCCAAATTTCCGCCCGCGCTGTCGCCGCCGACAGCAATCCGGTTGGGATCCGCTTCTAGCGAAGAGCTATTCTCCGCAACCCAGGCTGCAGCCGCATAAGCATCTTCGATGGCAGCGGGAAACCGATGCTCTGGTGCCAAACGGTAATCTACCGAGACCACGATCACGTTTGCCCCATTGGCCAACTGCCGGCATAACACATCTGCTGCATCCAGGTCTCCGACGACCCAACCGCCTCCATGATAGTAAATGAGAACAGGGAGCGGGTATTTGCTTTGAGGACGATATACCCGAACCGGTATGTGACCGGCCGGACCCGGGATCTTTCGATTGTCGACTTTCCATACTTCTTCCGGATGGGCGGCCATGGAGCTTAAGTTGACGGTTCTGGCCCTCTCCACGGATAGCGTGTGAAGAGGCGGGACCCCTTGCTTCTTCATATTTTCCAACACAACTTGAACTTGAGGGTCAAGCGGCATGATGGTTCCTCCTTAGGGATCAAATATAATGGATACGAGTCTTCTTATACCCGAAATAAACAACCATTCACGAGCAGCGTCTTTCGGTAAGACAGCTACCATTCCGGTCAAAATGAAGTATACTAAATGGAGAATAACCCTGTAAGTACGCACTTTTGCGTGACATAGTACCCATTTGGTAACTTCATGGACGGATTGGATGTGATGGATATGGGCGGTTGTCCGGTAGAGGCAACATTGTCTGTCGTTGGAGGAAAGTGGAAGGCTGTGATCCTATGGCGTTTGGTTGGTGGGACCAGGCGCTTTAACGAACTCCAGCGTTCGATTTCGCAAATTACCCGTAAGATGTTAACGGAACAGCTTCGGGAACTGGAGCAAGATAACCTCATTATTAGAACCGTCTATCCGGAAGTCCCGCCGAAAGTCGAGTACTCGCTAAGCGAATACGGCAGGACGTTTATTCCTGTTTTGAATGCCATGGCCCAGTGGGGATTGGTCCATCAGGAACGCGTGTCTGACCCCGTTCGCTCTACGACGTAGATTACCGTTCTAAAACAAAAACCATAGCCTCGATATGGAGAAGGCGCAGGGAAGCTGCCATTCAAACGCCTCCCAACACCAAAAAACAGTCCGCAATACCGGCGGTCTGCTTTTCTTCATTTTTATGTCATTTATGCGCCAATCCAAACTTTCGGTTCATCTAAATAAAGGAAGTTTCAGGCGCTTGACTTGGAGTTCACTCCAAGGGCTATCCTATAGTTGTCCGGACGACAAAGGAGATGAAAGGAGAAGGCATGTCGCGACAATATTCCATTTCCGAAATAGCTGAACAAACCGGTTTGACTTCCGATACCCTTCGGTATTATGAAAAGATTGGACTGATTCCGTCCCCCCAGCGCGGACCAGGTGGGTCCCGTTTATATAGCCAGGAAGACATCGGCAAAATTCATTTTCTACTGCATCTCAAACATACCGAGATGCCGCTTAAACACATTCAGGAGTACATTCGGGCGTATGACGACCAGGATGAGGAGCTGTGCTATCGGCTGCTTGACGAGCACCGGATCCGCATTGAAGCCCAGATGGCCGCATTGAACGAAACGCTCGTGCTCGTCAAGTATAAGCTGGATCATTTTCAGGAAATTAAAGACGGTTGAACGAAAGGAAGATCACTTTGAACATGCAGAAAACTCCCCAAACACCGATCGGGTCCGGATTTGGACCCCGCACTACAGCCATGGAAGCACTCGGACAAGCCGATTTGACCGGACAAACGGCAGTCATTACCGGCGGACATTCCGGATTGGGGCTAGAAACGGCAAGAGTGCTCGCGGAAGCGGGGGCCAAGATCATTGTCCCGGCCCGATCCGTTACAGCTGCTCAAGCGGCCATTGCCTCCATCCCAGGCGCAGAGGCGGAGCTGCTGGATTTAACCGATCCGCAGTCCATCGATTCGTTTACGGAACGGTGGATCCGTTCCGGACGGCCGATTCATATGCTGATCCACAGCGCCGGAATTATGGCCGTACCCCAGCAGTATGACAGTCGGGGCAACGAGCTTCACTTTTCCACGAACTACTTGGGCCCTTTCCAGCTGACGGCGCGGCTGTGGCCAGCACTCCGGCTGGCCGCTGGTGCACGCGTTGTCGTGCTATCTTCCCGGGCTCACCAGTTCAGTCCAGTCGTGTTCGAAGACATCCACTACAAGGAGCGCAGCTATGACAAATGGTCTGCCTATGGGCAGTCCAAAACGGCGGACGCCCTATTCGCGGTGGAGCTGGACCGGAGAGCACAGGCCTATGGCGTCCGGGCATTTTCGGTGCACCCCGGTTCGATAGTCACCTCGTTAGCCCGGCATTTGTCGGATGAGGAGCTGATGACCATGGGTGCGATTAACGAGCAGGGACAACGGCAATACACCGAATACGATAGGGAACGAAAGACCGTGCAGGAAGGGGCGGCCACCATCGTATGGTGTGCAGCCAGCCGGCAGCTGGACGGGATGGGAGGCGTATACTGTGAAAACGTTGACGTCTCTCCGCTCATTGATGAGCATCAGACCGGCATGGCCGGCGTGCATCCAAGTGCCGTTGATGCGAAAGCCGCTGAACGTCTGTGGAGCATTGGCGAAGCACTGACAGGCATTCATTTTGATATTTCATAATTCGATCAGAGGATAAAGCGCAACGCTCAGCTTGTCCCACGAATAAAAATCCTGAACCGGCAAGGTTCAGGATTTTTATTTTTTGAGACGAACATCATACTCTTGTATGCAGTTTTAGTGTTGCGGGATGCGCAGTGACCGAAAGCGGCTGCCTCACATCATTACTTAGAGGGCACTACGTTATAGCTGACAGGCTCGGCCGTATTGCCCGCCCGATCCGATGCCGTGACTTCGATCCGGTTCATGCCCGGCTGAAGGTCGATATCCGCGCTGAACGTCAGGTCATCCTTCACGTCAGCCTGTACTCCATTCACGAGAACAATGCCGGGCTCGCTGATTTTCCCCGTAACGCGCAGCGTTCCCTTTTCCACATTGTAGTGATTGCCCGTCAATTTCCCCGGTTCATCCAGCATGATGATCGGCGAGGTCGTATCCAGCACAATAATGCGGGCGGTCGCGGTATATTCGCCGCCAGCGGCTGCAGCCGTGATTACCGCGGTCCCCGGACTTTTGGCCGTTACCTTACCGGTGTCGCTCACTTCCGCTACGCTGGTGTCGCTGGATGTCCACGTGATGGTCTTATCTCCCGCATCCTCCGGTGTAACGACCGCAGTGAGCTGCGCAGTTTCGCCTTCCTTCAACTCTACTTGTTCCGGTGTTACGTTGATGCCGGTAACGTGCGGCTGATCCGTCTTCACGGACACCACATCCGATGGAGCTGATTCCCCGGCCGCGTTGACGGCTTTGACGATGTAGAAATATTCCGTCGAAGCCAACAGGCCGGTGTCGGTATGCGTCGTACTAGACAGTACCTCGTCGTTAAGTTTGACAAATTCGCCGTCGGCCTTATCGGACCGGTAGACGCTGTACCCTTCCGCCTGCTCTACCGCGTTCCAGTTCAATTCAATCGCGCTGTCGCCTGCCGCCTTTGCCGTCAGGTTGGCTGGAGGCGCAGGGACGGTATCGTCATGAACGGGTTCCCCATACACCTTGAATTCGTAGCTGGAAGCACTTCCTCCGCTGTAGTTGGATCCCGTCACTGTTACGCGGAGATAGCGGTACGCCGCATCGAGGGCATCCGTCGTCAAGCCCTGCGTTTTATTGTCCGTTCTGTCCAGGAGGGTCGTGTACGTGACATCGTCATTGCTGCCTTCAATTTTGTATTGGTAGTATCTCGGGTAGGTCGCGCTGTTGTACCAGTAGCTCTCGAGTTTCGTGATATGCATGACGTCACCAAGGTCGACTTTCCACCACTGCGGGTAGGAATTGGTGACGGCCGCCCAGCGCGTGCCGGCTTTGCCGTCATTCGCGTACTCGATATTGTTCCCCGTTTGGAATGAGCTTGCCGTTGCTGTCTTGCCTTCCGAAATGACCCCCGACGTCGTCGTGGCTTGGACCGGCAGGCTCCATAGACTCGATCCCGAGCTGCTGCGGGCTCTTACTTGATACGTATGCGTTGAGCTCGCATCAAGCCCCGTATGCTTGTATGGGCTGCTTACTCCGCTGATCAGCGCGCCGTCCACGACCAGATCATAGCTTGCTGCCCCATTAGCATCGTTCCAGGTGACGTCGATTTGGGACTGGCCTGCTGCCTTGGCGGTCAACCCGGTCGGCGCAGCCAGTCCTGCAGTCGTCGGCGTAATCGTCAGCACCTGCGCATTGGAGGCATCGAACTTGATCCCCTGGATGGACGCCTGACCCGACACGAATTCAACAGCACGGTTGCTGGCCCGGTTGACCAGCCTGTACTTGGTGATCCCGGTTAAACTCGTATTCGTTGCGGCCTCGATCTCCGACGCCGAAGAATCCGGGGATAGGTCAGCCGGCTTCGCGTTGCCGACCGGAAGAAGATACCACTGATCGCTTCCGGCTGCAGCGCCGTTTCCGCCGTTGCCGTTCGGATCGGCATTCGGATCCGCAAGCCCCGTGGTGACTGCAGCGCCCATCGCCCGTGTCTGTGCCGGCGTCGATCCGGATACCTTCAGATTATTTCCGGTCTCTACATTTTGCAATCGGTAGAAGCCGCTGTTCTTCGACGGATCGAATTCGTCAGGTACGGGAACGAACTGCCACTGGCTGGCCGTGCCGTCCTTCAGGTCGCTGCCGCCAACGGAGACCGTATAGGCAGACAGCGGTGAGATATCCGTTCCATCGTTGTCCTTCGGCGGATTGTAGGAAGAATAGTAGGTATGGCCGGCATCGGGTTCTGGCAGGGAATAACTGATCTGCTTGCCGGACAAGTCGGAGATCGCCCGGAACGAATAGCCGCTGACTTGTTGGTTCGTCAGGCTTCCGGAATCGATCTGGGACATATAGCTCCCCACCGTGGCAGGCAGCTTGCCGACGAGGCGGAAGGTGTCCGGCTTGCCGAGATCGTCGGTTTCGTAAACGTAGCCATCATAGCCGACAGAGCGGTATTTGCCGCTGTACACGTTATACGAAAAGGCGTTTTCGTACTGCGTATTGACCGGAACAAAAAGCCGTTCCGTCACGGCATCTTTAAAGATCGGATTGCCTGCGCTGACTTTGACCGAGGTCACATAGCCGGTAGCGTTGTTCTCTTGCTTGATCCATACCGCGCCGCTCTCGACATAGACCGTTACCGTTGCATCCAGTGCGGGATCAGAGTACGTCACCGAAGGAACGCTGCCGCCAGGACCGGTGATCGTTCCGCTCACCGTATTCGCCGTATATGTGCTGCCTGCCGGGTCTTTGAAAGTGAAATCACCGCTGCTCGGCACTTTCGTATAGCCGATATCGAGCGAAGAGTTATCCATCCCGATGCCGGTCAGCCTCAGGTCATCCGTCTCTGGCGTATAGTTGACTGTGAGGTTATGATCGCTGCCTGCGCCCATCGGACTTCCGATCCAACCGGCGTACCCTTTCAGGGCAGAGCGCGTCCACGTGCCGTTGTACCATACGTCCCACGAGCCTTCGGCCATCTTTGCGCTGATTGGCGAGCGGGCGAGGTGGAAGTAGGTGAGGACATTGCTGTAGCCCGTTTTCCAATTAATATGGTTGTTGTATAAAACGTAAAAATAACCGTTAACGTTATCGACGAAGAAGCGCGTCCCGGCCACCCCGTACGACCAGGTCTTCCCCGGAAAACCGTTCGCGGTGACCGCTTCGTCACTGTCGTTCCACGGCGAGGTCGCCACCTGTCCGATCAGGTTCCATGTTTTGCCTTTATCGGTCGAGTACATGGAGAGAACGCGGTTGTTGTGCACGCCCGTGGCGATCCGCTGGTTATTCGTCGGGTTCCCGGTAGCAAATGGATTAAATTGATACTCATCATTGGTGAGCGAGTACCAGTAACCGGTATCCGGATCGACCCAAATGCCGATACCGTCGTTGTGATCATCCTGATAAGGCGTCGGAATGCCGTACGTTTCGTCGATTTTGTAATTGATCGTCCCCGGCCGGTTCCAGTAAGAATTATAAGTCACAGGGGTGCCCCAGTTCGTGTTCAGCTTGCCCAGATCTGTGCTGGTGTTGTACTTGATCCAGGATCCCCCGTCGTCCGCCTGCTCATAGTTGGAGACGGAATACATCCAGTGAAACTCCCCGTCCTGATCCACAAACGCGGTGCCGGCGATATCGGCCGTACCAGAGGTGAGACTGGGGACAGCGTGCTGAACGAAGGTCGGGAATTTCTCCGCGGCTGCACTGGCCGGCTGCGTTCCGAACGGAACCGTACCGGCAGCCAGCACGATGGCGGGAATGGCTCTAAGCACCGCGAGCTTTGCTTTCCATCTTTTACGCATCAAATTGAATAACCTCCTGTCTAGGTATGGTACACACCTCCTCCCCGTCCCGGGAGACTTCCCCACCTCCTTTTGGCGCAAGATGAACTCGACTGTTTGCTCATGCTTTGAATGCTGTTAAAGCAGTCAGAACCTTTCGCCAATGAATAAAACGCTTTCAAAAATGAGTCTAAAGCGGTTCAGCCGGCAGCGTACACTTCCATTTTTTCACATAGGCAGTACTTTCGTAAGAAACACCCTTGGGAATTAAATATCGTTCATAAAACTTAATAATTGTCGGAGGAGCATGATCACGCAAAAAAGCCACCCTTTGCAGGATGGCCCTATGCTTGCCTCTGTTTATACTACTGTATTGCTAATTACGGTCAAAAAGCCGTTCTTTCCGGCCGTCTCCACCATCGATTGAATGGAGTCTCTTGCTGCACCGCTGAACAGGTACCATTGATCCTCGGTAGCATCATACAAGAGAACTTCCGGGTAGCCCGTCAACAGCTCGTCGGGAAAGGCGCTAACGAGAGAATAGACATCAAACCGCTGCACGCTGTTCCCTTTCTCATCCAGAAAATCATACTGCGAATTTTTGTAATACGACCCGGGCACGTCGATGTTTACCATCCACGAGTAACTGGCTGGGGCATCGACTTTGGCGCCTTTGTTACGCACAAAAGCATCATAAATGGCTGCGTTATAAGCATTTCCTTTAACCTGCTGAACGACGCCGCCCATCGTCATGTGGTATTCTTCCTGCAGTGCTTTTACTTTCACGTTGTGAATGACAAGTGGCGCGGTTTCGACCGTAACCTTCGAATTGCTGTAATTCACTTTACAGCCGAACGTTTCGGCGATAAAGCGAAGCGGAACCATCACGAGATTGTTCTTGATGTACGGCTTGACATCCAGCTGCACCGCTTCACCATTTTTTACGGCCGCCGTGCTGTTCGTTTGCAGCGTCACTTTCATGCTGCTTTTGGTAAGCGTCACTTTCGAATTCGACCAATCGACCTTGGCCCCCAAATTCTCACTGACCACGCGCAAAGGCACCATGGTACGCTTGTTTTTCGTCTCCGGCTTCACATCGGACGCCACCGCGACGCCGTCAATTTGGATGGGATGGTTCGCTGCATAAGCAGGCGACGATGCGATCGCAAGAATGAATGCAAAAATGATGCTTGGGATGATCTTCTTCATGTTTTGTCATCGCTCCTTCTATAAGTTTCTATCTTATCCAATCCCCATCCCTTATCCTACCAATTTCCATTATTAATGTTAAGTGTACACAGGCAATTCATCCGTACAGTCATTCAAGAGCATTTGTCCCTCGCTCCCCTTTCTGTAATAATTAATTCATCAAGATGGCGACGATCAAAAACAGGTATGGAGGTAGATCCCATTGATTACTGGTGAAAAGGTCGAACTGCGCCCCGTCTCTCTGGATGATTACAGACGGGCATACGCCTGGAGGAATGATGAGGAAACAGCCAAGCTGGAAGCGGGTTCGGCCCTGTTCTTGTTCAGCCATGTTCCACTGGAATATTTGGAGGATGCATACAGAAAGGAAATCCTGGAACTGGATAAGCGGGAAAAAGGACGATTCTCCATTTATACGCGCGGCGAACAACCCGAGCATATCGGTTTCATTGAGTACCGGGACGTGAACATCGTCTCCCGCCGCTGTACCGTCGGCATCGGTATTGGAAACAAGGACTTCTGGGGACAAGGCTGGGGATCGGATGCCTTGAAAGCGCTGATCCGGTATGTGTTCCAGACGATGAACCTGCGGCGAGTTCAGCTCGAAACTTGGGGCGGCAACCCAAGGGCTATCCGCGCCTACGAGAAGTGCGGCTTCGTTATTGAGGGAAGGCTGCGCGAGCATTCCTATATTGATGGACAGTACGTTGACAACATCGTGATGGGGCTCTTGAAAGAGGATTTTCTGAATTTAGATAGGGGATAAAAATCTTCCGTTCACCAAAAAAAGCCGCGGTTCCTCATGACGAGGACCCGCGGCTTCCTACTTAATCCTTGCCTTTCAATGGCATACTCACCGGGCGATCGGAACCATGAACCGCTCGCGATGGCGGAATATGGCCCATTCGCGGTAGCCAATGTCATACAAATGGCCGGCAACTGCCGCGAAATGCTCGCCTACGCGCTCGGGTTCGTGCGCATCTGAGCCAAAGGTCACCTTCACCCCGTAACGGTGCGCGCGTTCCAGCAAATCACCGTCCGGCACCCAGTGGTTGTCGGAGGAATTGATTTCAATCACTACATCGCTTTCCGCAACCGCCTTCAGCATGACGTCGGCCGCTTCGGTGCGCAGCTCCGAGTATCCGTTGAAATAGCGGTTCAAGGAATCCACATGGCCCAAAATGTCATACAAACCGCATTTCGCGGACTGGGCGATATAATCATAAAACAACTTTTTCACTTCCATTTTTCGTGCCGCGGTCAGGCTTTCCCAATACGCCGAGTCATAAATGCCAATGCCGGCGAACTCATGCACGGAGCCAATGACGTAATCCAACGGATAAGCAGCGATCAACGATCGGTACAATTCCAGATGCTCCGGCAAGAAGTCCGCTTCGATGCCTAGCAGCACCTCGATTTTCCCATGATACTGCTTCTTTAGCTCCACAACCTCCCGAATATACTTTGGAAACTCTGATTTTGCCATACTCCCCGTTAAGGATGGGCGGTCTTCGGCCGATGCGAAAAACGGCGTATCATATCCAGTTATTTTCCCGATTTGGGCTTCCTGCACAAATACACCGATGAATATCGTAATCTAATTTCGTCTAAATAAATAAGAAACTAAATTACGATGATCAAGCAGAAAGGACGATCGCATGCGTAAAATTATTCTATTCATTCACAGTACTTTGAATGGAGTTGTCACTGGCGACCCAAGCGAGGACAAAACCGACTGGGCGGCCTGGAGAAATAGCGCTGGCATTGAGGAAGGGTCTCAGTATCTATTAAATATTTTCGAGACAGCTGATACCATTTTGCTTGGCCGCGGAACCTACGAAGACCTCTCTAGAAAGTGGCCGAATACTCGAGGTTCAGGCCTGGGTGATAAGATAAACAACGCCCACAAACTCGTTGTAACAAGCACCTGCCCACACGAAAATCTAAAATGGGGAGAATTTCAAGCTCCAAAACAATTAACTGGCAGTAATATAGAAGAGCAAATTAAGGACCTAAAAAATGGGGACGGTGGTGACATCGTTATTTTCGGTAGTCCAACGCTCGTGCGATCACTTGCAAACGCAAATCTTATTGACGAATATCAGATAGTCATGCATCCGGTTGTGGTCAACGTAGGTGAGCATTTGTTTGACAATCTTAAGGAACAGAAGGAATTCCATCTCGTGGACACCAAAACACTTAAGGTGGGTTCCCTCTTGGTAACCTACAGACCCGCCACAGCTTAGCTCAACCGGGCAGATCATTACTGACAGCACGAAATGACGACGTGCAAGGTCATCATTTCAGCGAAATTGTACATGATCATTCTTGCGAAAATCTCTTCGGGTGATAGACTCCTGTTTCTTTGCGTGAAAATTCGTCAGACCAACGGTAGGGATGTCCACGTTTCTTTTAGCGAATTCGCGTACTCATTCATTGCGAAACCTCCTTTTTTCGCAAAAAAGGAGCGGGCTATCTTTTCGACAACCTGCTCTTTTCTTGATTTTTGGACCGCAGCCTTAACTTAATGACTTTGTGCTTAGCCCTCCTTTTTGTGCTGCCTACTCTAATGGTATGAAGTATCTTACCTCTTCCAGCTCCGTGTAAAAACCTACGGATTCATACAGCGATAATGCTGTTTTGTTTGAAGTTAGTACCATGAGATTCGCGTTATTCAATTGATTAGACCGGAGATATCTCAAAGCCTGTGTTAACAAATACTTGGCCATGCCGCGATTCCTCCATGATTCACGGACAAATACGTCCTCAATCACGCCATGTTCTTCCTCCTGCCATGTCATCAACCCACCAACAATAATGTCCGACTCGCGTATGACCATAGACGTCCAAATTTTATTTTTCTTATATTCGGAAAGTCTATTCAGTCCCAGCGGCGTATCTGGCCAGATTTCAGCTTCTACGTCCAAATATTGTTGTTCCTCGGAAGGTGTCTCCATCTGCCAATACGCAAACTGATACCCATCTTGAAGCTCTAACTCAGGAATGGATTCAGTCAGGTTTCGATTCATACGGTATAGACTATTTAGATGGAGGTATCCTTTTTGGATAAAAAACTGATTGTTTGCGGTTTCTGATGAATCGTTCCCTACACAAAGCATCGTTCTGTATTCATCAGACAAAGTCTCTTTTAATTGATGGGCTCTGGCCAGGAGATACGGATAGACTTTTTCAAGCAGATCCATGTCATTGTTTCTTTCCGGAATGGTTTTAAGATTCATATAAAAGGAATGACGGTTCTCCTTGGAGCGACCCGGAGGCACAACGTTTATGATGCTCACTTGACCCTTTGCGACCATTTTCCCCTTTTCAAATGCACAATACACGTTATTCCAGTTGTCTTCATCTCCGACCCACCAAAAGACGGCATTTCCCTTGGCTGTTACCGATTGGTACAGATCACCCAGTAAAGGCATGTCTGCATGTTGAAAATTACGGATGACCGTCTCGGGCGATAATTGGCTCAAATATACCCCTCTTTCCACGGCAGGGCATTTCGCAGTTTATGGAGCTAACTAATACGAGTTCCCTTTAATCTTATCGGTTTGACCATTCAAACGCTGCAAGAACTACAACTATATTACTCGAAGAAATAGGGAACGGTATGGTAGAAAATGACTATGATTAAAGTATCCTGTCCGCTAACGCTAAGCTGCGGTTGTATTACTAATATTAAAAGAAGAACCGGCGCGAGGCCGGTTCTATCATCCCTAGTCAATCTCCCTAATAGCCTTTAAGAACCTGCCCAATCCTCAGCCTCTTTGCCTGCGATCAGCAGCTGCACCCCGATCATCGCCACGATGATGACGAGCATCGCGAGAAGCGCAGCGTGAAAGCTTCCGCTGTAATCATGGATCGTTCCAACCAGCAGCGGACCGAATGCGCCGATAATGTAACCTCCACACTGAGACATCGCGGCCCATGCCCCCGCTTCCTCCGAAGTGTTCGTCTCGACAATCGGCAGCATCAGCGCCAGCGGAAATAATCCGCCTGCCCCGATTCCCAAACAGATGATAGCCGGCAGCATCGGCAGGTGGAACAATAACATTACAATACCGATCAACTCAAACACGCTGCACAAAACCAGAAACAATCTTCTTTTGCCAAAGCGGGACACCAGACCCGGAACGATTAAGGAGACAGGAACTTGGATAATCGTAAACAAGGTAAGGAACACCGCCGAGCTCGACGGACTGTACCCGAAGCTGTGCGCAATCGGTGATATCCATGCGGTAATGGAATAGAACATGCTCGCCATAAAACCGAAAAATAACGTTAATAATATCGCTCTTTTATTACGGATGGGCAGCCTGGAACGAACCAATCTCTTCCGCTCGGCCTTGTTCCGGAGAAATGCCGACCAGATCAAGAGGGCAATAACACCCAAAATAGCCCAGCATGACAAGGTCAACGTTAAACTGTGATGACTCCGGTCGTATATCGGAATGGAGAAGGCGGATGCTAATGCTGCCCCCACAGTCATCGATGCGGAGTAGATGCTGACGATGCCGGGCTTCGTCGGGAAATATTTTTTAATAAAACCGGACAATAAAGGCCCTGCCAAACTGATCCCGATCCCGCCTACCAGCGCTGTAACCACCAGGATCGTGACGGAGCCGACGATTCCTCGCAAAGCAGTGCCTCCTGTAATAAGCAGCAAGGCTAAGGCAATCGTGCGTTCCAGCCCCAGCCGATCACTCAGCGCCGTCGCTGCAGGAGCAAAAATCCCCATACATAATACAGGCAGCGTCGTGAGCAGACTTGCGGTCAACCCGCTCATTCCCAAATCGCTCTGTATGGTACCGAGCAAAGGGGCAACAGACGTAAGAATTGGCCTCAGGTTCAACGCCGCGATAAATATAGCTAATAATAAATAGAACTTTCTCATCGATTTCCTCCACCCATCTGCTTTATGTACATTCAGTATATGGAACCACCTTTCATTGTTCAATCCTATAATTTATATTATTATGATAGTAAAATACTATTGAAATCAGGAGACCTTGCATGGACACTCGAAATATACAGTACTTTATGGCCGTATATGAGCATCTTCATTTTACGAAAGCCGCCGATGAGCTAGGCATCTCCCAGCCCACACTAAGCCAGCAGATTCGCATCCTTGAAGCGGAGTTCGGCATGCCGCTCTTCGACCGCATCGGCAAGAAGGTGGTTGCGACGGAAGCCGGTAGGCTTCTGCGGGAGTATGGAACGAAAATGCTGCAGGCGGAACGGGATGCCAAAAATGCCATCAAAGAGCTCCAGTCCGGCAAACAAGGCACCGTTCGGCTGGCCGTGCTTCCTTCTGACCTGGATTTTCAGCTCGTTCCGCTGTTTGTCCAGTTCAAATCCACCTATCCTGACATCCAGCTGCAGGCCTTCTCAACGATCTTCGTCCAGGACGAAGTGCTTAACCATAAAGTAGATCTCGGCATTGGATTGCGCGGGCAGGTCGATAAGAGGCTGACCCAAATTCCGCTTGGATGCGAGCCCTATCATCTATTCGTGAATTCGGCAAGCGAGCTCGCCGACAGGAAGGAGGTCACGCTGGAGGAACTGAAGGAGCATGCCTTAGTGATGTATCCAAAAGGGTATCTCGGCCGCGACCTGGTTGACGATGTATGCAGACAAGAGGGCTTCGAATTAACGACGGTGATGGAGGCCAGTTCAGCCACTTCGCTGCTGCAATTAGTATCAGCAGGGGTAGGCGCGACGATTCAACCGGCTGGATTGCTAAGACAAAATCCGGAGCGGCCCGAAATTGCATCGATCCCAATTACTGGACCGACGCCGGTGCGTTATCTTGAGCTGATGTATTATGCGGATCGATATATTAGCGGCTCCCAGCGGCAATTGACGAATTGGCTGATCGATTACTTTAACGCCAACATAGGGCAAAATCCGCATGACGGTTAGGCTGGAGGCACATCATAGCGATCCCAGGCTCCCAGATGGCACTTACGTTGACAAAATAAATGTAATAATTTATATTACAAATGGTGATGCAAATGAACAGCGATTTTATCGTGGCTGTGCACAGCCTTGTATTTCTGGCTTATGCGCCGGACAATCTGAAAACCAGTGATAATATAGCCAAAAGTGTGGCCGTCCATCCGGTGCGCGTTCGCAAAGTACTGTCTTTGCTCAGAAAGCATGGCTTCATTCAATCCAAGCATGGAGCTAAGGGAGGCTTCATCCTCATCCAGGATCCGCGGACAATTACCCTGGATAAGCTCTATGTCTTGACCTCAGAGGGATCCCTGAAGCCCAAATGGCCCGACGCCAATCAAAAATGTGCCATCGGCGCGAATATCGAGCGAGCTATGGACGGTATCTTTGAAACGACCGAACAACGGGTCGTGGCCAATCTGAAGGATTATACGATTGCCGATGTGTTGCACAGGATCGGAGAGCAGGATTAGGAACAGCCTGCTTCTTTATTTTTCGGATAATTGTAATAAAAAATATTACAATAATGCTGGAGAGGCAAAAATCATCTATTATATTTTAATTCTTTTACGTATATATGTAATAAAAATCATTACATTTTTTATTAAAATTACTACTATGATTAACATAAGGAGATTTTCTATGTCTAAATCACGTACAGTTAATCGCATGTCATTTTGGTTTGTGGCTTACGCCCTTTTGATTATTATGATGGGTACGAATATTCCGGCTCCCCTTTATAGCCTTTATGGGCAATTGTGGCACTTTTCAACGGGAGTGACGTCCTTTCTTTTTATTATGTATGTCCTTTTTTTGATACCCGCAAGCTTCGTGTTTGGTCAGCTCTCGGATCGTATTGGACGTAAAAAGGTGCTGCTGGCCGGCGTGATCGCAGCCGGAGCGGGTTCGCTCATGTTCTCGGTATCCCATAACCTCGCCATGCTGCTTGCTTCACGGGCGATTCAGGGCGTTGGCGTCGGTATCATCAATGGGACAGCTGTTGCGACACTGTCTGAGCTGCGCCCGGCAAGCAGCAAAACGGCCTCGCTGGTGGCATCGGTGTCCATCGCAATCGGGACGGCCATCGGTCCGCTATATTCCGGTCTATTGGGTGAATATTCATCCTCCCCCATTCGGCTTCCCTATGATTTGCATTTAGTGCTTTTAGGATTTGCCTTCCTTGGGTTATTAGCCGTACCGGAAACCCGCAAAATTGCAGGCGCACCCCAGCGGCTGAAGCTGCCTAGCGTGCCGGCCGTGATCCGGAAGCCGTTTACGATCTCGGTGTTGGCGTCGATCATCGCATGGGCGGTAGCCGTGTTTTTTATGACGCTGGTGCCGACGGTCATCGCCACCCAAATGAATCTTCATAATTTGGCCTTATCGGGCGCTGTTGTTTGCTTAATGCTCGGATTTTCAACATTATCCCAGATTCTGTTCAAGTCCTTGTCGGCATCGTCAGCCATCTATACAGGTTTTGCTTTGCTTACGCTCGGCATCGTGGGCGTTGTCATTGCAATTCCTACGCAGTCGGTTTTCCTCCTTCTATTAAGCACCGTGTTGGCGGGAAGCGGGCATGGGCCGGCCGCGTCAGGAAGTATGTCTTGGATCAATGAAATGTCCCCATCCGGAAGCCGGGCGGATATGATGTCGATCTTTTATGCGGTCACCTACCTGGGTGCCGGTATCCCGGTGCTTGCACTAGGCATCGGCGCCGAGTGGATTGGCTTTTATCAAGCGATTTCCATCTATTCCGGACTTATTGTCGTTTTTGCCGGGGTAGTTGCGCTCATTGTCCGGGGTTATCATACCAGGGCGTGATGAGCGCTTAAATCCTACATCCTTCCCTTCTCTGGCCTTTCTACCCAGTCTGATTGGCATGAGGTACTGAAAAAAGCCCGATTCACCTGTTGGTGGAATCGGGCTTTGCATGCTTATTCTTCGAAAAAATGATTTTTATCCACTCCAGAAACGGTTAGCAGAATGTCCGCCGAGTTGGCAACCAGCCTGAACTGATTGGCGTTCACCGTTTCCGCCGCTGCGGCTACAGATGCACCTTGCAGCTGACGATTAATGGCTCCAACTAAGGCATCCATGGTGGCATACCGCGAAACGAACGTGACGACGGCCGTATGCTCCCCATCTATTTCTCAGGGATATCCGTCTTTGAGTAATACCGAACCGTCTTCCCGGTTCTTTCAGCATACTCAATTTCTTTTTTTGTGCTGCTCCCCATATAACCTTCGACATCAATGACAAAGATTTCATCGGAAAAATCAATTTTTTTAAAATGAAGTTCGCCAAGCAGTTCTGCCTGTTCTGTCGTCAATTCGATTCCTTCACTTTGCTCAAAGAACGCTAGGCTTATCACAATATTTCCTTTAAGTGTTAAATAAGCGTTGGCCTGTTCAAACTGCCTTTTGAATTTAGTAGACCCGCATAAAGTAATTACTCGCATCATTTCACCCTCTCTAACCCAAAGAGCAAGCTTTCTATTCGTCATCATACCATTTGAACCAGACTTCAAATAGACGCCCTTCAGATGCTGTGTTAGAATTCCCTCATGTGGAAAAAAGAGGAGTGAAGCAACGTGCCAAAAGACCAGCTGCAGCAATTAATTGCTCTCCGTGAAAAGGGGCGCGCCAACCAGGATCAGGAGCTTCTGGCCGATGTGCGCGCCCGGCTGTTAGAGCTGCTGAACGAAGATCCGAATGATGCGCAGGTGAACTACCAGACCGCGATCGCCCATGACAACTCGGGATTGGGGAAAGAAGCCATCCCCTACTACGAACGCGCCCTGCAGCTCGGCCTTTCCGGTAACGATCTGGAGCGCTGTCTGCTCGGTCTGGGGAGCACCTACCGGTACTGGGGCCAATATGAGAAGTCGATCGCAACGCTCCGCAGGGGCGTTCAGGAGTTCCCTGACAACCGGGCACTCCAGGTTTTTCTGGCCATGGCGCTATACAACGGCAAGCAGTATAAAGAAAGCGTCGAACTCCTGATTACCAATCTCATGGAATCGACTACGGATGAAAAGCTGCATTATTTCAAGCGCGGCATTTTGGCCTATACGGAAGACTTGGACGAAACCGCAGAGTAAACAGCTCTTTCGTAAAATCCGGGGCGGTTCAGCATCTAACCCTCGGCGTTCTCATGAATCTCGCACGTTAGCAGAACAGCCTGCCGGCTTATGCCGACAGGCTGTTTCATTGCAGAAACCATGCGAGTAATTCTGTTTCTTTTTACTTTTTAGCAGCAAAGATAAAGGATTTGGCATGGAGCCCCGCCTGCTGGAATTCCCAGTCTCCGTATATATTCACCTGCTGAAAGCCTGCAGCAAGCAGATCCTGCCTGAGCGTCTCCCTCTCCCTAAAAATTAGCGTGTCGTCTTCGTTCCGAACTTCATGGGTATCCAAATTTTCATAAAAAGTATCGTACGTCACCAGAGGCAGATGAACCGAGGTCGTCTCATGCCAGGTTCTGATGTTCGCCTTCGTTGCCGGATCCACGACTTCACGAAGAGAGTGTTCCTTGGTCCAGCGTTCCCAAGCGCGTGCGAGAGGATTTCTGGTGTCAAACAGAAGGTACCCTCCCGGCCTCAAGGACTGAAAAATGTTGTGCAGCGTGGCTGTCCATTCCGTGTCCGTCACAAAAACCTGTGCCACGTTGGACGTCATCATCACTACATCAAACCGCTCCGCCCCCAGTTTCTCGGACGTTCCAATCTCCCATAGCACAGCGTTCTTTGTGTCCTTCTGCTTGGCGATCCGAATCGACGCCTCGTCGGGATCCAAACCGGTCACGTGATAACCTTTACCCGCCAAATGCAGCGTCAGCCTTCCGGTTCCGCAGCCTAAATCAGCTATTCCGTCAGGCTTGATCCGCTCAATGATGCGCACGAAAAATGTATCGTCTTTCCCCCATCGGTTCAATTGATCGTAAATCGATTCGAACATCTTTTCCCTCCCGATTCGCTTCCTGAATTTTCGTTATTCTGATCATAGTTCATTGGCCTTTAGGGGGATAGGGAAAGAAAAAATATAGCCGTTTAATATCCGTGCAAGGATGCATAGACGCAGACTGGAAGTTGCATCCTAATGATAAATGGATGTTAGACAAGGGAGGCATCGAAACGAAATGGAAAAGGATAACCACTTAGCCAACGAAGCCGAAGCGAAAGAACAAGCGGCCAAAGCAAACCGTAACAAGGGTTCGGAAGCCCCGGACACCGAATTCGCCGGAGAACTCAGCCGCAGCGACATCAAGTCCGCGTTCAAAAATCCAATAACCGGCGAAGAACGGTTATATTAATTCTGCTTTACCGTGAATCAACGTTCGGTGCAATAGTTTGGGTGTCGTAACCAAGTAACAAAAAATAAGGTTAATCTTAAAGCGCAAGAAGCGCTCCTAAGGTTAACCTTCTTGTGTTTGGATGCCGGCGCTTTTTCAGTTGCTATACGGGTCAGCCAGAAAGCCGCTCACCGCTTGAGCATAACCGTTTAAATCATCGGAATGGACACCGTGACCGCATTGTTCGAAAACGACAAGCTTGGTGCCCGATCTTCTTGCCTGCATGCGTCTTGCCTGTTCGGTATCCAGGATAAAGCTCCTGCCGCCATGAATCAGGAGGATCGGGCAGCTTGAGCGCAGCCAGTCGTCCCACCACACCCCGTTGGATTGGGGGACGGATACCTGTAGCCCTTTCAAATCCGTTCGGAAGCCCCAACCCCATTCATCCTCCAGCACGCTTTCGGCAAAGTAGTCGATCGCCCGGAGTCCTGCGCTTGCAAGCGATTCCCTCAGCTGCTTCAAGGAAGGAGACCGGAACGGAAGCTTGGCAGCAAAGGAAAAGTCCGCATTAATCTCAGCGCCGATATCCTCCACGATTAAGGAGATCACCAGTTCAGGATAACGGGCTGCGAATTGATAAGCATTTAATCCACCCAAAGAATGCCCCAAAATCGTAACCGGCTGTCCCCCAAGCTCGGACTGGATCAGATTCCAAATATCCATTACATAATCTTCCCTGGCGTATTCCTGTCCGGGAGGATGGTCGCTCCATCCATGTCCCCGCTGGTCCAGAGCAATCACCCGCCAATCCTTGAATCGGGCCGCCAGCTCCGAGAAGGTCCTTGCATTAGCCATGTACCCATGCAGCATCACCAGCACCTGCCTGCTGTCGCCGCCAAAATCAAGATAGGACAGCTGAAGATTTCCCGATTTAAAATATTTTCTTTGTGCCCATGGAGTATGCTCCGTCATTGTACTGTTCCTCCTTTATATACGATTTAGGCGCCAAGATGCAGGTCGCGTGTTTTCGTTTTTCGCTGCTTCTGTCCATACAAGCCCGCCAACCCGGCGGATATTCCCATAAAGATCGCGCCTGACGCCGCGCCGAATTGCAAACCGTACTGCTGCACTCCTACCCCGCCGACGATGGGCCCCATCATTTGTCCTGCCGCGAAAAAGGCGGTGGCGATGCTGAGGCATGCTGCATAGGCACGATGTGGGACGTGGCGCCGAAGCAGCGAAGTCGTCATCAGCGGCGGAGTAATAAAAGAAACAAGCCCGATCGTCACCGCGCCTAGTGCGGTAAAGAACAAATTCCCGGTCGTTATGCCGAGCACCCCGACGGTTCCCAAGGACAGCCCTGCCGCCAGCGTATACCCGCTCGGCCACCGGTCGATAGCCCTGCCGCCGACCCAGCCGTTAAACATGCCCGCCAAGCCGATACCGGACCAGATTAATCCGGCGAAAAGGGCCGGTATGCCCCTGCTTACCAGATAAGGGATCAGATACGTGAAGTAAATAATGTATCCCGCACCAAAGAAAAAATAAGAACCGATTAAGAACAAGAGCTTCTCGGGGCTGAACAGAAGCCGGTATACTTTGACGCGTTGTTGATCCGGGGTTTTCACTTCTGCCTGGGACGATGAACTTCCCTGTCTCCGCTTGCTCGTGACCACCGCAAAACCGAACGCCGCCGCGATGCCAAATACGCCCATGGCTGCCCAAGCATACCGCCACCCCTGTAAATGGGACGGGTCAATCGTAAAGGGTGCGGATAAACCCGTGAGCAGAATGCCGGCGGAGCCGCCCAGCCAAATCAAGCCCGAAGCCGCTCCCTGCTCAGCCGGCCGAACGGCGTCCATTGCGATAGACAAGACGAGCACCGTGGCGAGAGCTGATAGAAATCCTATGGCAAAACGCCATAAACCGAGTTGGGCCAAATGATCACTGAATGCCGAGCCGATCATGGCCAATCCGAGCAAAAAGCATGTCGTTCGATTGATGCCATGCTTCCGGTCCGGAAACCGCGAGATCAATGAAGGCAGGCACAAGGTCCCAGCCAAGTAACCGATAAAATTGATTGTCCCCAACATACCCAATTGACTGTAGCTCCCCCCGATTTCCCGCTGAATTCCCGGCAGAAACATGCCGTAAGAGAGCCGGGAAAAACCGAGGATCACGACAAATAACAGTGATGCCCACAAGGTGATCCCGTTCCATGCCGATTTTTGGCCCATCATTTGATTTTCCTTCCATTGTTTGGTTTGAAATTAGTTTAAAAGAGCGCGATTATTTTGTAAAATTGAATTATATGAATGAATTGTTTAATTATCTTAAACTAAGGAGGGGACGAAGATGGATTTGCGAGCCTTAACAACGTTCGAAGCCTGCGTACGTCTCGGCCACTTCCAGAAAGCTGCCGAGGAGCTTCAGTATGCACCTTCTACGGTAACCCTTCAGATCCAGCGTTTGGAAGCCGACCTGGGTGTTTCTTTATTTATTCGGGATCGCAAACGTGTGATCGTCACCGAGGCTGGCCGATGGCTTCATCAAGAAGCCGGGACTTTGCTGAAGTCCGTCCAATCCATAAGGCAGACCGTCTCCGAAATCGCTTCGGGAGAAGGCGGGACCGTTCGTTTCGCCGCGATCGAACCCATCGCAAGCCAAAGATTGGCGGCGGTCGTGGCCGATTATTGCAGGCTGCATCCGAAAGTGCAGTTAACGATGGAAGTGAGCGGCAGCCAGCCGATTGCGGACAGGGTTCGGTCCGGCGAACTGGACTTTGGGATATGCTCGGTTCCCTCGGCGAAATTCATGCTGGATTTTGAACCGCTGTTCGAGGATCAACTCGGGGTCATGATGCATGTGGATCATCCGCTTGCCAAACGGGATGAGATTGCGGTAAGCGACCTCGCGGGACTTACGGTTCTGGTCAAAGAACCGACTTGTATCTATCGGAAGCTTTGGGAGAGGGCGGTGAGCCAAACGGAACCCCACCCTTTTGCTTGTATGGAGGTAGGAAGTTTCTTTGTCATTCAGCAAATGCTTAAGGAAGCATCCAGCGTGGGGGTCGTTCCGATGTACAGCGGACTCGAACTGGAGGGTTCTTTGGTCATCCGTCCATTTTCTGACATCCACCCTATCGTTCCGCTAGGCATCGTTTATAAAGATAAACACCTCTTGGGCAAAGCGACGACATTATTAATGGATGCGATCAGGGCGATTTAATTGCTGCACTATAGAAATAACTTGATGTAAAGTACGACGCCAAGAAGAAGCTGACCAATTGGAGCCAGCTTCTTTTTTTATTGATCAGAGGTAATTTGTATTTGATCTGCAGCAAACTCATGTAGGTCTTGATCATATTTATACGTTACATGAACAGTGCATACGTAGTCTGGAAGCACGTCATCAATGGGTCTAACAGATCCGACTATATCAACGGTCAGTTTCTGATCTTTTACATTGTTTAGAATGACATTACCAAAGTAAAGTTTGTTTTCATATTGACCATCTGAATTATGCATTAACGCTAACTCGCTGACTTTTTTACTGAATTTGTATTCTTTCCCTTGAGCCTTAGCCTTCACTAGCAGTTCATCGCCCTTTTGGCTAACTTCGGTTTCTATACCCGCAAGAATCTCCTCCACACGTTGTATCTTTATTTCCGAAAGGTTTTTCCCGTTTAAAATATGGGCTTCATTCGTATCTAATTCAGTACCATAGCCCGTAACCAGAATGATGACCGCTTCTTCTTTGCCATCCCCTGTCAGATCAACATAGGACACTTGTGGATTAGAAACACCTTTAAGTATGTTCCAATCGAATTTCTTTTGGCTGCCGTTAACGTCTACAATGACTCCATCTGTAGTTTCAAAAAGTTTTACCTCTCCATTTTCAGAAGCACTGAGCAGCTTAGATGGCTCTTGCTCTTTTTCAATCGAAGAAATTGCGGACTGTTCGACGTCTTGTGAACCACTCTCCGGCTTGTCCGAAGCGCATCCTGAAAACACAAAAGCAGCAGACAAAAACCATGCAGCAAATCCTATTCCCTTTTTCAATCCTAAGGCCCCTTTCCGGTCGTCTACAAATCATGTTAACAGAGCAAATCAAAAACTGATTTACTAAATTTTAATAATTAGCCATGACTTTCCAGTCCTGCGGGCGCCCTAAACTTGCCTGCCCCAATAAACTTTGATATTATTTAGATGTCTAAATATTAATGTTCTAAACAAAAAGGCAGGTGTTCATTTCATATGGCAAGAGTAGAAGGAAAAGTTGCCCTTGTTACGGGAGGAGCTTCGGGAATTGGGTTGTCCTCCGCAAGACTGTTGGCTAAAGAGGGAGCCAAGGTGGTGATTGCGGATTTCAATGTGGAAGGAGCACAGCAGGCGGCTGCTGAGATCAACGCACAAGGCGGAGAAGCCTACGGCCTGTTCCTCGATGCAGGCGACGAGAGCTCGATCCGGGAAGCTGTCGAGTTTACCGTCAAGCACTTTGGCACAATTACGGTGCTGTTCAATAATGTAGGCTTAACCAATCTTCAGAAGGATTTGGATGTTGTGAACATGGATTTGATGGAGTGGGACCGGCTCATGAATGTCAATCTGAAAAGCGTGCTGCTCGGCAGCCGCTTCGCGATCCCCCATATGATCGAGGCGGGCGGCGGATCCATCATCAATACGGCTTCCATGGCAGGGTTTACGGGCGATTCCATTCGCTCGGCATACGGTGCTTCCAAAGCCGCAGTCGTGAACCTAACGAGATATATCGCCACCCAATACGGCGCCTCCGGCATCCGCTGCAATGCGGTTGCACCTGGCTTAATTCTCACTCCCGCCGCTAAAAACAACATGCCGCCGCAAGTGCTGGACATTTTCGCCAAGTACAACAAGCTCCCGTACCACGGAGAACCGGACGATATCGGATACACCGTCCTATTCCTGGCTTCGGATGAATCGAAATTCATTACGGGCCAGACCATTCAAGTCGAAGGCGGGCACTATATCGCGAATCCGAGCATTCCTGATTTTGCTGACTTCATGCAATAAAATTCCAAGCCACCAAAGCGCATACTTTCATATATCTGCAAAAACGCCGGTCAAGACAACGTCTTGCCGGCGCTTTACGTTTGCAGGCTGAACAGACCTGTTCAATGATATTTCAAAATCTGTAAATAAAGTGCGACTACCTTAATCCCCCCGCCGGTAGGCATGAGGAGACGTTCCTACGATCGCCTTAAAATCTTTGCTGAAATGCGCTTGGTCAAAATAACCGAGCTCCAAGGCCACCGTCGTGATATCAGCTCCATTTTCAATCGCGTCGCTGGCCTCGTGCATGCGGTATCGCTGAATGACCCATTTGGGGCTTACCCCTAAGTACTGTTTAAACATGCGCTGCAGCGTGCGTTTGGATGCGTTGAACCGGTTCACCAGCAAATCTACGCTGGTCAACGAACGATCTTCCATGATCGCCCTGACGATCTTGTTCAGCTCGTCCACTTTGTCATCCGGCTCCGGAATGTTAATGGACAGCAGTCCTTCAATAAAGGCAACCCTCTCTTCCAGACGGTTCGACGCAAATATCCCCTTCTCTGCCGTTTCCGCATCAAACGGAAAATACCTGGAGATATCCACTTTACGGTCCACCAGTTCCGACATGGGCTCTGACGTATAACCGTAAAAAGCACCTGGACGATAAAGAATTCCTACAATCTGCCCCTTTCCCTGCAGCGTATAAGCCGCTTTCCTGCTTTCGATTCCGCAGACGTACGAACTTCCTTGTTCAAACACGATGTTGACCCCGGGATGCTGCAATACCTCCTGCGTATACGGCAGCTGCCCCTCTAAATTCCATTCGACGAACCAGTAATGCTGGATCAAATGCCGAAGCTGTTCTGATGGCAGATGACGTGTAATTCTAACGTTCGTTTGTGCCGGGTCAAAATGCAATATCCCTCGGTTAGGGTTCACCTGATAGCGCATCGAATTCCCCCTAATGACGCGTTTTTACAAGAAACCTGAAGGACGGAAATGGTACGTTACATGTATACAACGTAAATATTTTTGTTTCAAGGAGGATTCGACATGCAGTTAGAGTACACCTTCTACATTGGAGCCAGCCCCGAGGAGGTTTGGGACGTGCTGTTCAACCCTGAGAAATCGTTCCGCGCTTTTATGGGAGGCGTCATTCAATCGAATCTGCAGGCAGGCGACCCGATCCGGTTTGTCGGCCCTGGGCCTGACGGGGAAAACACGGTGCACATTTACGGAGAAATTTTGGCCTATGAAAAATACAGGGTACTCAGCTACACCGACCATCCCGGCCCCTCCCACTTCGCCGAACACGAGACGATGCAGAGCCGGGTAACGATCCGGTTAGAGCCGGTGGGATCGTGCACCAAACTGCACCTCATCAATGATCAATGGACCGACAGCAACCCTTTGTTCCTGAAAACCGAGAAGTTCTGGTGGATGATTCTAAGCAACATCAAGTCCATCGCCGAGACGGGCAGCCCCCTCGATTTCGGTTTTTAAACGCGCAGCCTGCACCAAAAGACGATCGTCCTTTAAAGGGGATGATCGTCTTTTTTGGGCTGTCCGATTGGTTCTCGCATACGGATTATAAGCGTTCATTAATTTTGACCAGCAGTCCCTTTAACAGCTGTTTCTCCTCTTCGGTCAGGGTCTGAACGATTTCGTCCTCCACCTTCTGAAAGGATTCGTTAAAGGCATCAATCAATTCAACGGCCTTTGGTAAAACATAGATGTTTTTCTGCCGTTCATTATTGGCCGGAATTTTCCGCTCAATATATCCTTTTTTCTCGAGGCCTTGGAGCATGCTTGTTATGCTGGCCCCCTGCAAATGAAACCGATCGGCTAAATCCCTTTGAATGATATCTTTATCCTGGTTTTTATGAATATAATCAAGGACTTTGCCTTGCTGCGCGTTTAATCCCAGCTCTTTAATGCTTTCATCCGCCTTTTTCTTCAACTTCAGGCCGATAATCTGAAACAAGTCCAGATAGAGTGTATCCTTGCGAGGTTTCATGATCGTTCCTCCTCAAAATGTTAGGAGACTAACTTTTAACATTTAAACTATACGGGGATTCCAGAATCTTGTCAATTTAAATATTAGTTTATTGACTGTTAGAAAACTAACTGTTATACTTCGAACTGTCATCAAGCACACATCCAAGGAGGAATAACGAAATGAAGAATACGCTGGACAAGGTTACGGCCATTATAAATGCACGGATTTTCGACGGGGAACAAGTGATTGAGGCAAGAAATGTGCTCATTCAAGGGGAGACCATCATTGCCGTGGGCACTGACGTTCCGGAGGATGCAGTCATCGTGGATGCAAATCATGCTACATTATTGCCGGGCTTGATTGATGCCCATGTTCACACTTCCATTGGAGGATTAAGGGATGCTGTAAAATTCGGTGTGACGACCGAACTCGAAATGAACGGTGATTTTACGGAAAGAGGACGGGCGATTCAGCTGAAAAATGTGGAAGGCGCCGCCGATGTCCGTTCCGCCGGAACGGCGATCACCGCTCCGGGCGGTCATCCGGATGAATTGCTGCCCGATGGAGACGAGATCCCCGAGTTCGTGTTAAAGGAATTGGAGAAGTTATCGAAGGAAGACCGGGAAGCGATGCTGGCGGCTTACGCCCACGATCACGAAGAAGTGCCCCAGGTGACGACGGTGGAAGAAGCGATCAAACACGTGCATACCCAGGTGGAGAATGGCGCGGACTATATTAAAATCATGATTGAAGAAGGCACGGTCATGGGTGCCCCCGGCCTGCCTGTCCTGAGCGACGAAATTCTTAAAGCTGCCGTGGAAGAGGCTCACAAGTTTGATAAAATCGTCATTGCCCACGTCCTGACGGCTCGTTCTTCGCAGACCGCCATCGCTCTCGGAGTGGACGGATTGGGCCACCTGTTTATCGACAGACCTGAACTCACGCCCGATTTGGTCCAATCTATTGCAGATTCTGGCGCGTTCGTAACGCCATGCCTCGTATTGAACTCGTCCATCCTTGGAAATCCGGCATCCGATTTGGCCAATGATCCGCGGGTGCATTCCAAATTAAGCCCGGAATGGATCGATATTCTGAACTCCAGCTTCAATACGTTCCCGCAAGGCGATATGGAGAACAGCTTTAAGAACGTGATGGATCTTCATCGGGCCGGCGTCGACATTCTGGTTGGAACGGATGTCTCCCCTGTTCCCGTTCCAAATCTCGGCGGCCTTGCGCATGGTGCCAGCGTCCATCATGAAATGCAGCTGCTCGTTCAAGCCGGGTTCACTCCGATCGAAGCGCTCCAGTCCGCCACCTCGAAACCGGCCCGCCGCTTCGGGCTTCACGATCGCGGACGGATTGCCGCAGGTTCGCGCGCAGACCTTATTCTGGTGAATGGCGACCCAACAAGTCATATCTCGGATACCTTGTCGATCGAATCCGTGTGGCTCAGAGGCGTGCAGCAGCAATGTTAACCTGAAGGAGCATTCGATACCGGAAGCTTGTTATCGCCGCGCTGACCCGTAGAAAAAAAGGCTTCCCCTTATTGGGAGAAGCCTTTTTGGACTTACAACACTAAAAACTGCGTCCCAAAGCCCTTGCCGGAAACATAGGCTTTTTCCAATTCTTCTGGATCGCCGTTGTCTAATATAACCACATTTTCGGGATACAGCTTACCAAGCAATGCCCACCGAACAAGCTCGTTTCCATCGGTTGGAATGAAGTGGATTCCGTCTGTATTTGTCACCAATCCGGAAAGCGCAAGGATGTCCGCTGCCGAATGCAGGCTGACAGAGGTACGCTTCACAATAGCGACATCGGCGTTGTCGTTTCCTTCGGGCCGGTACATAAAGCGATGCCCTCTAAAGAGCTGACCGAGATCCACCGAAAATTCACGTCCGTCCACTTCCAAGCTCAATCGCAGGGTCGTTCGATCAGAAGCCGTAATCGGCAGTAAACGCGCGACGTTCGGACCAGCGATCTCCCCTAAAGAGACAGGAAGCGTATCCTTATTCCCTGGCGTACCGCTTCCCGCATCGGTGCGCGGTGCCGCATAATAATCGTCATATTCGTAATCGAACGAGATCGCAGCCATATCCTGCGTTTCTTCTGCCTGTATCGTTTGTACCGGATGCCATTTCAGCAGGTACCGAGCCGCCGTCCCGGCCGGCTCTCCCAGCCCGGCAGGCAATACGGTGCCCAGACGATATTGGAATCCGTAACCGGCTTCGGACAGACCCGAGCTGACCACACTTTGCGCATACTGGACAATCGACTTGTGTGTCAACTTTTTCCCAAGCAGCTGAGTTAAAAAGACCTCCCGGGCCGGTTCCAGAAAACGGAGCCCTTTAAACTCCTTATGTTCCTTCACTTCAAACGGAACCTGCTCCCAATTGGCAAACGGAAGCAAGGCATCCCGCAGCAAAACCATTTGGTGCAGGTATTCATTATAGATCTGCATGATTCTTGGGCCCCCAAAGGGTCCCCAAACCTGTGCAACAGCGTCAGGGATCAGGGCATGACCGTAGCAGTGGCTTCTAAATTCCAGCTGGCCAAGCGTTTCCGGCCCATAACTCGCGAGCGTCCTCTTCTCCGCATTCATTTCCCGCGCCCAGCTTACCAGCTGCTCGCCGATGCGCACCGCCTGGGCTGTCAGTTCGACGCCGGCTTTATCCTCTAAAGCCAGGGGACCAAGCGGCAAAGATGACACGCGTCCGGAAATCGCCAAGTTGGCCTGAAGGCTGTCCAGCAGCACCGCCGGATCGCCGTTTACCGGTTCGCCAAGCTGGACCAGCATCGCCTCAAGCAGGGGATCGAGCGCCCTGACGACCTCTTTTGCCCGATATATACCGGCAGGCAAGTTCCAATCCAAGGCGCTGCCCGCCCCTTGCCGGATCGAGTCATTCGGAGATTTTCCAATTCGCGGCTCCACATCGATTTCCTTTCCCCATACGATACGGTTATCATTCAAAATAAGTTGATAATCAGACATATTTTCCACCTCATTTTAAAGTTTTGTGGTTGCATACGACAGCAATTTGTTCTGTTCAAATGATCCCTGCAGGCATTTTTCAAGGCCGGGCATCCCCCCTTTCACAGTGAGCTCCAGAGGTTAATTGCTCAGTACCGATTCTTCTTTTCTGCTTTTGAGCGAAAAAGAGTACAGCGCAGTGATCACGCTAAGCAGAATGCTTACCGCTCCTACCCATCCCAGCTGCATCAGGGACGTCTGATTGGCCACCCATCCGCCTACCCCGGCGCCTACCGCCATTCCAAGCTGCAGCATGGAACTGTTCAGTCCCAGCGCAAGACCCGAAGTCTTCGGGGAAAGGGAGATGAGGTAATATTGTTGAGCGGGAGTCGTCATCCAAGCCGCTCCGAACCAGACCGCCAGAATGATCAGCGCGCTCACCATCGTGGCTGCGGCAAGCGGAAGTACGGCCAGTGCGGCTGCATGAAGAAGCAGGCTGATGAGCAGCGTTTTGCCAATTCCCCACTTATCCGCGCCGTACCCGCCAAGGCGTGATCCCATGACAGCGAACAGGCCGCATACGAAGAGCGCCGTGCTGATCATCGTCGTATTCATGCCCACGGCTGTCTCAAGAAAAGGTGCAATGTATGTAAACATCAACTGATACCCGGCAATCCAGAAAAAAGTGATCATCAAGCCGCTGACCATTCGGCGATCCTTCAGCGCAAGCAGCTGGTCCCGAATCGAAGTCGGCTTCTGTTCTTGTACCTTCGGCATCCACGCGGCGATTCCGATCATGGCAAGCACACTCAATGCCGCAATGAGCATAAACACCGGCCGCCATCCCCAATATTCGCCGATGATGGTTCCGAGCGGAGTGCCTGCAACCAAGGCAGTACTAAATCCCATATAAATGATGCCGATGGCATTCCCTTGCTTTTGGGGCTCCACCAGGCTGGAGCCGACCATGAGGGCCACCACCGTAAAAACGCCTTGACTGGCTGCCAGAATCATTCTGGAAATCATCAGGACGGTAAAATTCGGACTAAAGAAGGCGACCAAATTACCAATGACAAACAAAGTAAAGGTCAGCAGCAGCAGCCTTTTTCTCTTCATTTTGCCGGTAAACGATACAAGGATCGGGGTTCCGATCGCAAATACAACGGCATACAGCGTAACTAATTGCCCGGCTGTGCCTACGGATACGTTCAAATCATTCGAGATCATCCCCAAAATCCCCATGACGACCATTTCAGCCGTCCCCATGACAAAGGCGCCGAAAGCAAGCAGATAAACGAGTCCCATTTTATTCATTGATTCCTCTCCTTTTAGGTTATTACCATGAATATCTTGATGTTTTTATACTTATCGAAATATTGATCATAAAAATACATACATGTTAAACCACATCCTTCTTGTGTTCTTATAGATTTAAAACTATCAATCTATTGGTCAAAAAAGAAACTGCCGCTAATGACAGCACACTCATTTGGATCTTATCTTAATATATTTAAATTTATCGAAATATGGGACCGAAAAAAAATTAATCTGGCTGAAGCACGACATGACGATCTAATGTATCCTGATTGACCCGATAAAAGTGATAAGTCCCTTCCTTGCGCGCCAGCCTCAACACCCCGCACTCCACCAGCTGTTTCAGATGATGCGACAGGGTGGAACCTTTATAATTCAGCTGCTCCTCAATCTGGCTGCAGCTTAATTCATCATGCTTGCATAAGAGCTTGACGATATTTAACCGGGTCGGCTCTCCGAGTGCTTTGTATATTTTTACAGCTTCCTGATGTGACTGATCCTTGTTCATAGGGTTGCCCTCCTTCCATAGGTTTATAATTCTATATTTATCGATATACTAAGCGATGAAATTTCCTTTGTCAACAGCGATCTAGAATAAATATGATTCCTTCTGACCAACCCCCTTTCCCTAGAGCAAATGCCCCGCTGGCTGTGGTGTTTTTAAATGGAGCAACCGTTAAGTAAAAAAACAGCCGCAGCCAGGGAAGATGACAAGCCCTGGACTGCGGCTGTATTTTCTGCTTTTGGGGCCTCAGAATACAGGCGGCAACGCTAACGGGCTAAACCAGGCTTAACTCGCCTTTCAACCGCTCCAGCTGCATAAAATGGTGCCGGTAATGCATCTCAACCAGCAAAAACCATTCCGCGGCGGTTAAAGGACCAAAACGCGGATGCGGGATCTTAGATTGCTCAGACGCTCCGGCCAGAGCGGGCTCCGTCAGCTTCATCCGTTCCACTACACTCCGGAGCCCTTCGATAATCTGCTCCTTGCTCTCCGGCTGCTGCGGAGTGTACTGCGGTGATGCCGGGACCCGGACGCGGACAGGCGGAAAGCTACCCAGCTCGTATACCTTCCTGCCAATCTCCGTCTTGTCCTCCGCGGTGGCGAGTGCCGGCCCGTTGCCGGCCAGACAGCTATCGACATGCTGCAGATGCATGAACTGCGCCGTTTGAATCAAATGGATATACATCTGCCCAATCGACCATTCTTCCTCGTTCGTTTTTATCAGCAACTGCTCCATATCAAAGTTCTCCAGTTCAATCAAATACCGTTCTACCGACGTCTCCAAATCCTGCAACGCGTTCGCTGTGCTTTTCAACATGGGAACAACTCCTCTTTATTTATGGATTTTCTCCCATTATAAAAAACCGCTCCTGACAACAGCGTGTCAGTAGCGGTTTAATATGTTTTCGGCCTCGGTCTGAATTTGGCGGCGGAAGGATTCCGGCTCCAGCACGACAACCGCCCCGCCCCAACCGAGGATATAGGGGAGCAGCTCCTCCGGCTGACGCACGCGAAAGGTGACCCGCAGTCCGTCCTCCCGTTCTTCCATTTCCTCCATATAAAAATGCGTGGTCTCGGCGATTTTGTCGGCGATATCCGGATTCGCCCGAACCACCACCCGTAAGTTGCGGTCATCGGGCGGCTGGTAACGCTTCAAATCGAATCCGGCCGGCATGGCAAAGCCCTCCTCGAGCACAGCAAGCTCCGTCATCCGCGACAATCGGAAATGGCGGATATCCTGCCGCAGGTCGCAGTGCGCGACCAATGTCCAATTCCCCTGAACGAGCGTCAGTCCGTATGGAGCCGCCTCCCTTATATTCATCCGGCTCCCGTCCGTTTCCGGGTATTTTTTTAAATACGCAAACCTGATTTTGCGGCGCTCCAGAATCGCACGCCGAATTTGTCCGAGATAGTCCTTTTCCTTCCGGCTGGTTACCGGCTCGCCGGCTTGGAGAAGGCGCATCGTTTCCCGCACTCGCATCGACTCAGCGCGTACCGGCTCCGGCAGAACCGCTTCAATTTTGCGTTTGGCCGCCTCCGCCACCGGGCTGTAGTCCGCATCCAACCTTTGCTCGATAAAGTCCGCGCCCATCAGCAGGGCCACGGCCTCTTCCGCCGTGAAGCTGACCGGAGGCAGGAAATAACCCTCCATCAGGGAATAGCCCTGCCCGGGAGCCCCGGCGATCGGAACCCCCGCTTCGCTTAGTGCCTGAATATCGCGGTAGATCGTCCGGACGCTCGTCTCGAACCGGGCCGCCAAATCCTCTGCTCTGACCAGCTTGTTTCGCTGCAGCTCCAGCGTAATGGCGAGCTGCCGTTCCGTTTTGTTCATGTTCTCTCCCCCGTTGCTATCATCAGACGATTTGTATTCCTTGTCATCCGTTTTTTCGAGACAGGGCATCCCAGATGCTCATCAACTGAGTGATAGCTGCATCAATTTGTTCGAACGGGATACCGTCTCGCGCCTGCGTCGATATGCCAAGGAGAAAGGTGTTGAACAAAGACACCAGCATGGGAACATCGACCGTGTCGGGCAGCTCACCATTCGCAACTGCCCGTTCGATGCAGTCCTTAATCCCGTCCCGGTTTTTTTCCCGCTCCTTGGCCAGCATTTCTTGGATATGCTGGTTCTCGGGCGAACAGCTTATACCGGATAACACCACCAAACAGCCCAGGGGATGAGAGCCTTCGGTCTGCATTCGCGCCGAGCGGCGCAGCCCTTGTTCGATGGCAGCCTTCGGTGCCAATCGTTGATCATGAAAGCTCTCCATCACCCGGCCGTAAGTTGCTTTATACCGTTCCACCGTCTCGCGAAACAGCGCCTCTTTCGATTCAAACGCCGCATAAAAGCTAGCAGCGGATATATGCCCCATCGCCGCGCGCAATTGGGCCAGCGAAGTGGATTCAAAGCCGTGCTCCCAGAACAGAAACATCGCAGCAAGTACGGCCTCGTCCCGATTAAACGCACGGGGGCGTCCTGTTCGTGGCATACGATTACCCCCTTCATGAATTTTATACTAATCGATCCATAAGTTCTTGACAAGTCAGCCCAGCTGAACTTAGTATATGGAATGATCGATCCAGAAATTAGGTTACCATTCGAAGGAGGTCACTCACTTGTCCCATATGTCATCTTCCACGGAAGTGGTCCAGCCGGTATCCGTCCCATCCAGGCTTCCCTGGCTGGCGCTGCTGGCGCTTGCCATGACCGGTTTTATCTGTATTCTCACGGAAACCATTCCGGCCGGGCTGCTGCCGCACATCGTGGAAGGGCTGAATATTTCCAAAGGAATGGCGGGTCAGCTCGTCACCCTGTATGCCATCGGCTCGCTTGTGGCAGCCATTCCGTTCGCCATGTTTACCGCCGGGATGAGGCGGCGTCCGCTGCTGCTCGCCATTATTGCCGGATTTTTGGTATTCAACACCATTACCGCTATTTCGAGCAGTTATGCCCTGACGCTTGCAGCCCGTTTTTTTGCCGGTGTGGCCGCCGGCGCGGCGTGGGGCATGATCGCCGGGTACGCGCGGCGAATGGTACCGGATGCTTTAAAAGGCCGCGCCTTGGCAGTCGCCATGGTAGGAACGCCGATTGCTCTTACCTTCGGCGTACCGGCTGGAACCTTGCTCGGCGACCTGATCGGCTGGCGGGCCGTATTTGGGCTTATGTCCCTTCTGACCCTTGTTCTCATGGTTTGGGTGCTGTGGAAGGTGCCGGATTATCCCGGGCAGCCCGCAGACGAGCGCATGACGATGGGTCAAGTGTTTGTATTGCCCGGCATCCGCCCCATTCTTATGGTGGTACTCACCTGGATGTTGGCCCATAATATCCTATATACGTATATTGCGCCGTTTCTCGAGCGTTCCGGGCTGGGCAGCCGCGTTGATCTGGTCCTTCTGGTCTTTGGTCTCGCGGCGATTGTGTCGATCTGGATTGTCGGTTTGCTCATCGACCGCAAGCTGCGCCTGTTGACGCTGCTCAGTCTGCTCGGTTTTGCGCTGGTTTCGGCCGCATTATGGGTGGGCGGCACATCGGTACCCGTCGTCTATGCCGCCGTCGCATTGTGGGGACTTACTTTCGGCGGAGCAGCTACGCTGCTGCAAACCGCTCAAGCGAATGCAAGCGGCGAAGAAGGCGTGGACATCGTGATGCCCATCAATACGACCGTATGGAATCTGGCCATCGCTGGCGGGGGCATCGTCGGCGGAGCCTTGCTGGAGCTCATCGGCGTCCAATCGTTTCCGGCCGTGCTGCTGATTCTGCTGCTGATCGCTTGGATCATCGCCTGGAGCGCGAAGCGGCATGGCTTTCCCGGAAAAAGATAATCGTCTTTGTCCTATCCCACTGTTAAAGGAGAAATAAACGATGAAAACTTTTCAATTAAAAAACATAACGATCCCGGCTGTAGCCCTCGGTACCTGGTCCTGGGGGAACGGCGCCAACGGAGGAGATGCGGTTTTCGGGAATAACCTGACTGCCAAGGATCTGAAGCCCGTATTTGATGCGGCGATGGATGCCGGATTAAATCTTTGGGACACGGCCGCAGTTTACGGCATGGGCGCTTCGGAGACGATTCTGGGCCAGTTCATACGCGGGAGAAATGACGTCCTGATCTCAACAAAATTCACGCCCCGCGGCGAGCAGACGGATGAGGCTGTTGAAGAATTTCTCGCCGGGAGCTTGCAGCGGCTTGAAAGGGATCATGCCGACGTGTATTGGATCCACAATCCGAAAGACGTCCAGCGGTGGACCTCTAAGCTGATCCCGTTGATGAAGAGCGGAAAAGTTAAATACGCCGGGGTCTCCAATCATAATTTGGAGGAAATCAAGCTCGCCGCGGACATTTTGGCTCAAGAGGGGCTTCAGCTCTCAGCCGTTCAAAACCATTACAGTCTGCTCTATCGTTCCTCGGAAGAAGCCGGCATTATTGAATACTGCAATGCCAATGATTTGATCTTCTTCTCCTATATGGTGCTGGAGCAAGGGGCGCTGACCGGGAAATATGATACAAAACATCCTTTTAAAGCAGGGACCCGCCGAGGAGACGCCTTTGATGAGAAGGTACTTGCCGAGCTGGAAGATCTGATCGGGGTCATGAGAGAAATCAGCCTCCATCACCATGTTGAACCTGCTGAAATCGCCATTGCTTGGGCGATCGCCAAAGGAACGGTGCCGATTATCGGTGTGACGAAACCGTCCCATATCGCCAGCGCCGTGTCGGCTATGGACGTCCAATTATCGGATGCTGAAATCGAAGAACTGGAACGGTCCGCCAAGTCAACCGGCGTGGAAATTCGGGGTGCATGGGAAAAGAGCATGATATAAGCTTGGTCGGTCTATACTTACCACTATTGAGGTAAAATAAAGGACAGCTGCGAGCGCTTTGCAGCTGTCCTTTTTATGAAACGATCCTTGCCCATGAATAAGCGCCTATGATTATTCCTTAAATAAATATTCCTTCCGGTCTCTATTGGTATACAATTCCCAATATACATCGGCGATCCGGTCCGGATCGTAAAAAGTCCCTCGCTGAACATGATCGGCGATTAGAACCTGGCCCACATAAATTCCATGGGGCCCCAGCGTCTCGGCCAGGGAAAGCGCAAGTGAGCGGACCGCGGCTTTGCCAATGGATAAAGAAGCATACAGTGGATTCGGGTTCAATGCAATACCGCCCCCTGTGAAAAAGAGCGTCCCCTGTTTCCGTTCGACCATGTCCGGAATGACTTGCTGCGCGCTGGTCAACGCGCCGACCGTATTTACTTTCAAATCATCGATCAGCTGCTGTTCCGTTAACGATAACGCATCTCCTGGCGCAATGTGCGCCGCATTATATACCAGAACATCGGTGATTCCATATAAGTTTTCAATCTGTGTAAAGGCTGCTTTGATGGGATCCGGATCTGAAGCATCTGCAGTTATTCCATACGATTCGATATGCACCTGACGAAGATCCTCCAAGCTGCGCTGCAGCGAAGTCTCGGTTCTTGATAGAAGAACCACCCGGAAGCCATTGCTCCCGAATTTGCGGGCTATACCCGCGCTTACGCCATCCTTACCACACCTTCTTTCAGATATTGGCTTCATTCGTGATCTTTATTTCTATATTTCTAATAATATAAATATAAAGATTTTTCGTCAAACCCTTTAATTCCATTTTTTTCAATGCAGTTAAACCGTCCAGAAGCGGAAGATGGAAATCAACAGGTTGAAAGGATTACAATGTTCTAAATGGCTGTTGTCGGCCTACTTGGAAACGCAAGGATGGTGGCGTACATGAAAATGAAAACAACTCGTTCTTCTTCTCCATTGGGCGATTTCATTAAATCGCGCAGGGAACGGCTGCAGCCTTCTGAAGCGGGGATCCAGCCGCTGCCCGGAAGAAGGCGTACCCCAGGGCTTCGGCGGGAAGAGGTCTCGTATCTTGCCAATATGAGCGTGACTTACTACACCTGGCTGGAGCAAGGCAGAGAAGCTAATCCTTCGCCGGAAGTGCTGTTAAATATCAGCCATGCGCTGCAGCTCGACGAAGACGAGCAGAAGCATCTGTTCGATTTGGCCCATGTGGACCCGGCAAGCGCCGGCGCCGTTCCGAACAGCGAGGAGCCGGATTCCGGCGTGCTGCAGCAAATCGTCGATCAACTGTGGTACCCTTCGTTCATCACGGATGCGGGCACGGATGTGATCGCCTGGAACCGCGCCGCAGAACTGATCATCGCCGACTTCGGCCGTATGCCGGAGAATGAAAGATATATGCTGAACATTATATTTTTCAAGGAGGATTACCGTAAACGGCTTGTGAACTGGGAAAACTTCGCCCGCTACTCGGCGGCGGTGCTGCGGGCAAGCTATGACCGAAGCCAAGACAACCCGTTGTATATGGAACGTTTCGAACGCTTGAGACGGGAAAGTGAGGAATTCGAGTACTACTGGAACCTCTACGAAATCAAGCAAAAGCGTGTAACCACCGCTTTGTTCCGCCTTCCGGACGGTCAGGAAATGGAGTTTATGCTCCATTCGGCGGCCGTCATTGACGGCGACCCGGACCTTCACTGGTGTTTCTTCGTACCGGTACCCGGTTCAGGCACGGAGGAGAGGTTAATGTCTATGCTGGAACAAGACCGGCTGCCTCAATAGAGCAGAACCTATCTCGCCTGGATTACAGGTGGACATTGGCTTATGATCGTAGACTGTTACTCCCGTTAATAGTATAAACATGCTGTGGCTAGTGCCCTTCCACTGCTCGTATGATACAGAGGAATACAGCGATTGGAGGGCATTTAGCATGCAAACATGGTTTATTACAGGAGCGTCAGGAGGCTTGGCTTCGCGCATCACCCGCCGGTTGCTTGAAAGAGGCGACCGTGTAGCCGTAACGGTGCGCAAGCCGGGCGTGCTGGACGATCTGAAAGCTCAATATGGTTCCCGATTATGGCAGGCTCATTTGGATCTGACGAACCCGCAGCAAATTGTTGAGGTGATCGAACGGGCATGGGAGGAACTCGGCACGATTGATGTGCTTGTCAATAACGCAGCCTATGGATTATACGGTGCAGTGGAAGAAGCAAGCGACGGGCAGATCGAGCATCTGTTCATGACCAACGTCCTCGGATCACTGCGCGCAGCCCGTGCCGTCCTGCCTTTCTTCCGCAAACAGGGCAGCGGGCACATCGTGCAGATATCGAGCATGGCGGGGCATTATTCCACGCCGGGAATGGGGCTGTATTGTTCTTCCAAATGGGCGGTCGAGGGCGCCTTTGAAGCGCTGGCCAAGGAAGCCGCACCGTTCAACATTAAGACGACTATCGTGGAGCCGGGCGGAATCCGTACGAATTTCATTACGAGCAATGCGGTATTCGGAGAACGGATGGACGTATATCGGGACAAGGAGGCAGGCCAATTCGTCAGCCTGATGAAAGGGGAACTGCCAGGCATCGATATGAACATGTTCAATCAAATGGTTGTCGGCGATCCGGATAAAATGGCGCAGCAGATCATCCGCCGCGTCGATCAGGGAGACGGTCCGATCCGGATGGCACTGGGCAGCGATGCCTATGAGCAAATCCGGGAAGCTCTGCTGGACAGATTGGCCGCGCTTGACGCGCAGAAAGAACTCGCTTATTCCACGGACGCGGATGATGTGGTACGGCAGGCATAACCATGAAAGCCACCCCAGGTCTGGGGTGGCTTTCGTTGTTTTATCTGTATCCTACTCTCTCTGTTCCACAGGAACATGCTTTTGGATTAATTCTTCGATGTTGATCCCATTGATGACCAATCCTGATATGTCGCAGTTTTGAAAATTGGCGTTCGTAAAATTACAGTCGGTGATCCGCCCGTTCTGGAAGCTGCAGTCTGAAAACCGGACGCCCTCCTTGTTGTGTTCTGCATCAGGCTGGCTTGGATCTCCGTAGCCGATGGATTGAAAATGTGCGCCGCCCCATTGAGCACCGTCAATGGCAAGTTCGCTCAAATTCGCATCGGAAATATGCATTCCCGTCAAATTCACATCGTTCATACTCATCCCGCTGCCATTGCAGCATTGAATTTCTGTTTCACTGAGGTCGCAGCAATTGAAGCTTGAATGGCTTAAATTTTGTTGTTCAAATTTCAAAATGCATACCTCTTTCCCATCTGGAATTTTTAACCATATGGGATATTCTACATGTTGTTTCCGAAACCCTTTTTATGTCTGCCAAAAAAGCCGTTACGGGGTCACATGCTGCAGTTTATCCGGATTCGTGACCATAAACATACGGACAGGCCGCGAGTCGCTGTCAAACTGGAAGGACAGCACCGCAAAGAGCTCGTCGCCACGGTTCAACCGCAGGCCGGGCTGCCCGTTGACGTCGATCAGCAGCTGATTCTCCGGCTTGATATTTCCCGGGGCAATCCCTTGAAGGAAGGCCAGGATACGATGGCTGCCGATGATCGGGAAGATCGCCGAGCGAACCTTGCCGCCGCCATCCGTGTACAATCGGGCATCATCCGCAAGCATGCCGACAAATTCCCTGAAATCGCCGGAATTCGCCGCTGCCATAAAAGCGCGGGATAGCATTTCCGCATGCTTGGCCTGGTCGGAAGTGACGCGAGTGCTTTCTACAGGCACAGCAATCGGCGGCTCGGCGGCCGCTTTCTCCTCCCGCTCCGAAACCGGCGCGATGCTGACCTTCTGCTTCGCCCGGCTGTACAGCTTCCGGCAGTTCGCATCGCTTTTGTCCAGCAGCTCGGCGATATCCCGGTAATCGTAATCGAGCGTTTCCCGGAGAATGAAGACGGCTCTCTCCACCGGCGACAGCTGTTCCAGAAGGACGAGCAGCGCATAGGAGACCGATTCGGCTTGGATCGCTGCCGTTTCGGGAGTCTGACCTGCATCAGCCGTCTCAGGTTCCGGCAGCCAAGGGCCGGTATATACTTCGCGTGTTTTGCGGGCCGACTTCAGCACATTGATGCTCCGGTTGGTCACCATTTTAAGCAAATAGGCCTTCATGTTTAAAATATGATCGGTCTGTATCGTTTCCAGCTCAGCAAAAATATCCTGCACAATATCCTCGGCGTCCGTGAGCGACCCCAGCATTCGGTAGGCGATGCTGCTCAGCAGCGGCTTATACTCTACATATAAACTGGATGTATCTGTTGTCATCTATCCATCTCCGTCCCCGCTCTTTTCCGCTTATTGTAACATAGCCTACGTGAATCCGGGGCTGACGCCCTTACGATGAATTACTTGTTCCCTGCCTGATTGGACACTTGCATCCCCTGATGTGCCAAAGAAGCCGCCGCAGAATCGGCTTCTTGAAATGCCTTAGCCAGCACCTCCTCCCTCTTCAAGGAATGATTGCCCTGTGCCCGGATGATTTGATAGTCGACGCCCATAAAATTAAACATCGATTTCAAATAACGATGGGAGTACTCAACTTCCGTGTACCAGTCCTGGTTCGTATAAATCCCGTCGCTTGCCTGAATGACGACAACGTTCCGTCCGTCGGTCAGCAGGCCGATCGATCCCTTGTCCGTATAGGCGAAGGTCTCTTTGGCGATCAGGATGTTATCCATATAATCTTTGAGCTTCGAAGGAATATTAAAGTTATGCAGCGGCATGGCGATGACGTACCTCTTGGCGCTCTTGAACTGCCGAAGGATATCCGACATCCGGGAAGTGAGCCGCTGTTCTTCTTCCGTTAAGCGCTCATTTTTTTGCATTTTTTCCTGTGCGCTGAAAAATAATCGATCAATGCAGGGCACATCTTCCGAATACAGATCAATTTGTTCGATAGGTCCCTCCGGATTCAGATTTCGATAAGCTTCTAAAAAGTGCCGGAGCACGGTCAAGCTTACGGATGAAGCGTCCTCCACTTTCGGATGCGCATTAATGACAAGCAGCTTTTCCATAAATTCTATCTCTCCCTCCTGGTTTCAACACTATTGAAGACAATCCACAATTTGATTTTGTGACAAGATGGAGAAATTATTCAAAAAAAAAGCAGCCGGTCACAAAACCGGCTGTCTTCGCACTTTCAATATAGAGTTTATGAAAACCGGTTACAGCCCCAGCGCTTTCCCTTTTTCCAGACGCTGAATGTGCTTCTCCCCCTCATCGGACAAGGCACGGAACTGATTGATCGTGTCCCGCATTTTCGGAAGCGCCGCCTGTTTGTAAGAGCTGATCGCTTCAAAGGCGGAGATGGCATCGGAGAAAGCCTGCTTGAGCGTATCGACGGAGACGCTGGTTTCGATGGCCTGCTTCTGGATCGCTACGCCTTGGTCCTTTAACATCCGGGAGGTGCCGGCAATGATATTGTTCGTCGTTTGATTCAGCAGCTCGATCTTCTTGAGCACAATGCCTTGGTTGTACAGCGCACTGGCCACGGTCACCGCGATTTTCAGCGCCGAGATCGTGACGGTTTTGGCCCGGTCCACGCCCCGGATCAGCTCGCGGTTGTTGCGGATGACCACTTCATAGGCCATGATGCCCTGCTGGTTAACCACCAGCATCTGCTGAAGATCCATCACGCGCTGCCGCATTGGAAAAAGGACTTCCTCCGTAATAAAACGGACTTTTTCCGGATCTTCTCCCCTTTGCTTGGCCGCTTCAATCTGCGCCTCGATCGATTCGTCCATCATCGTCCCCAGCTGAATTTCTTTCTTCAGCGTCTTCGTCAGCTCCCGGATCGTTTGCTGCTCCAGCTCCAGCGTCGTGTTGTCGTTTTTGAGCGTCGTTTTCCCTTTGTCGAGGGATACGACAATGTCAGCAATGACGTCGTCTGCCTTCTCAAACTTCAAAAAGTATGCCCGCAGCGGGTTGAACAGCTTGCCGAGGAATCCCTTTTTGGCAAAGTCGATCAGACTGGGGTCCAGATCCTTCAGCTGCGTATGCAGTTCCGTCAGCCCTTTGGCAACGGCTCCCCCTTCGTCCCCGCCTTTGGAAAGATTGCCGACGGACACCTGCAGCAGGTTGTTCTTCTCGGAAGAAAGCTTCATCGTATCCAGCCCGAAGCTGTCGATCGATTGCAAAATCTCCTTGCGTTTGTCCAGCGACTCCACATCCAGCTCCATAATGGAAGCCACATTCGCATCGGCGATTTCTTTCAGCTTCGCTACCTCTTCCGGTACCGGCTTAACTTCCTCCTCGATCACAGCCTGGATCTGCTCCGCACTTGAGACACTCATCGTAAACGCCATATCTCATCCTCCCCCTTTGACTTCACCCTTACATTTGAACGTTGAACAGATTTCCGATCTTGTACACGACGTCATCGGTATCCGCATTGATGCTGGCGGCTTCGTTAATGCTGGAAATGCTTTGCAAAGCCTTAATGTTGGCGTTATAGCCAATGGTATAAATCGGAACCTTATAATTCTCAATCAGTGCTTTGATGTCGCTGAGCGAATTGCCTTTGTTCGTTTCACCGTCGCTTAGTACGAAAATAACAGGTTTCATGTTCGGATCGGCCGCCAGCTGGTCCTGCAGCATCTTGAGCGCAACCACGATGCCGTCAAACGTCGCGGTCTGGCCGCTGGCCTGAAGACTGTTCACTGCGCCCACGAACATCGACTGCTGATTGACGTCGTATTTTCCGATCGGGAGCTGGATGGTCACGTCGTCGGAATAAGAAACCATGCCGATGCTGTTGTCTTTGCCCAAATATTTTTGACCCTTAATGAGCGATTCCTTCAGGCGGTTCAGCGGTTCACCATCCATGCTGCCTGACGTATCCGCCACAAATACGGCTACAATCGGCTTGCTTCCGTTCTTCTTCTCTTTCCATACCTTCTGGGCGGATGTCAGCAGCTTCCCGTCAATCGGGGCCATCTCGGATTTGTAATCCTCCAGCCCGTTGAAGCCTTTGTCTTTCGCTGCTTTAGCGTACTTATCCTGGGTTACGAATTCTGCGAACTTTTTCAAAATGGCCAGCTTCTCCGGCTTCGTATCGCCAAGCGCGTAGAGCGGACTGTCGTGACGCACGCCAAAAGGTGTGAAGACATAGCCGCTTTTCAGGTCTGGTGCGTTGACGAACGTCTGGTACTCCAGAATGAACCCGTCGAGGGAGCCCGATGTAGCCGCATCCCGCATTTGGATCGTCGTCGAGGCAATGAACGGTACGTTGGCTTGGAATTTCTCAAACCCTTGAACCGCTTTATCGCTTAAAATATTGGAGCTGTCGAACGTATTCAGCGAGGTCACCAGGAAATTCAGGCCGGTCGAACTGGCAAAAGGATCCGTATAACCCATGACAAGCTCGTTGCTTGCGATCGCATCCGTTACCGTTTTGACATTGATGGAACCATACTTTTCGACAAGTGCATCGTATTTGGACTTCTTGATGACGATCCCTGGAACGTTGCCTACGAGGCGCTTAGACACCAATTGGGTTTTGACGCCGCTGGACTTGACCATCTCTCCCCATAATTCGTTGGATGGCGTGAAGGCATCCGGTACGTATTTACCTGACATGATATAGTCTGCTGCCGTACCGGAAGCGATGTTGCGGACCTTAACCGATACGGGAGTTCCGTTTACAGCCACATTCGCTTTATTGAACTCCGTCGCCGCCTCCGTGAGCCAGCCGTCCACGCCGGTTCCCGACTTCTCGGTCGAAGAGAAAATCTCGACATAATGATCATTGGTGTTCGGCACCGTGATCGGAAATTTGCTGATATCCGGAAGGGATGAGGCCACATCCACCGGGTCCAGGTCAATTTGTCCTTTTACAGGGGTTGCCGTTGCGGGTGAAATCTTCGAATACAGTTTATCCAGCCGTTTGGCTGCGTCTTCCGCGGTCACCTGGTCTTTCGATTTCCCGAGATTCGAGGTTACCGTAATTCCCCCGTACACGAGCGCAAATACAAAAATCAACACGATCACTGAAGTCAGAATAAACCTGCCCTTCTTCACTTGAACACCTCTAATTCTTATAATATTTGGTTTGATTAATTAACAGATCGATTTCCTGCATGCAGGGCATCTTCTCGATGTCGCCGGCTTCGAAGCTGTCCAGGCGGGATATTTCCAGCAGGAGCTTATCCAGCTTGAGCAGGATCTCTTCATTGGTCGCCAGGGAGTTCTTGGTGAATGTTAAATACTCGTTGTAGATCTGCTTTCTTTCTTGGAGCAATTCTGGAGGTAGATGGGAGGCTTTAGATCCACTAAGACTTTTAAACTCGGATTCGTCGAATGCGCCCAGCCGGTTCAGGATGCTTTTGAGGTTGAGGTAAAATACGTTTTCTACCGCCTGGACCGTCGACATGAATTTTTTGTAGCTAAGCTCGCTCGGATCGAAACGCTGTGTCAACACGCCGACCAATTTGTACTTCTTGCGTGCGATGCGGTCGAGCTGATTTAAAGCAAGGGATATATCCGCTTCTAACGCTTTTACTTTCTTGTAGTACTGCAAGGCATTTACGTAGTCATCATGCGTCTGGATCTGTTTGACCGGCACGGCAGCCGGAGTCTTGGCGTTAACACTGTAAACCGAATAAATGAGGACCAGAACACTCGCCAGAAGGAAGGTAATCCCGAATGCCGTCGAAAAGGCGCTGCCGCCGAGGTTAAGACCGATAAACCCCGGGGAGAACAGAACGATGTTCACGACGATGACCCCCAGAGTGATACCCAGCAGTTTTATGTATTTCATTCCCAATTAGGTTCGCACCTCCTTCATCACTAATCTCATCCTTTACCATATTCTACATGATGATGTTTTGGGATGTCATTTTTTGTAACGATTTATTTTTAATACGGTTCGATCTCCGTTTTGGCTTCATTTATATAGATTGAACTAAAGTTTGCATTGAGCTTCCTTTTACGGCGGCTCACTAGAGGCCTATAACACGTTCATTTCTTTAGTTCATTCTATGTTAACTGGCTACTTATTTTCCTTATGCTCGGCAAGGTGGCAGTATGAACGAGAACGAATGGAAGTCCCCTTAACCGCAAAAAGACAGCCGCTCAACAAGCCGGCTGCCTTCATTTTGGACGGAGCTATTGCACTTACGCTAGATGATGAATCACTCAAGTGGATAATGGGGGCAAGTACGTAAAATGTTCCTGCGACCGCTCTTGTTTTCGGACTTCTTAATGTATAGAGCCTTCTTAAGTGGGAGAAATCCGAAAATCAAAGCCTATGCTTCCAGCTCTTCTCATGCAGCCTGGCGGCGCATTGTCAAAGAATACACGGCCGGGATCAGCCCAAGGGCGACCCCTATTCCACCCAGCCAGCCGGCTGCTGTCAGAGAGATGCTGTCCACAATAATGCCTCCGATGACAGCCCCAACAGCCATCCCCAACTGCACGATGGAGTTGTTCAAGCTTAAGATGATCCCCGAAGCCTGGGGAGCCATACCGATTAAGTACACTTGCTGAACCGGACCCGTCGACCATGCAAAGAAGGACCACAGCATCAGCAATGGGAGCACAAGCATGGAGTAATGGGCAAACGCTGCCAGCAAAAATAAAATACCCGAGTGAAAGATCAGACCGCCTACCATCGTGCGGGGGATCCCCCATTTGTCTGCACCGTAGCCGCCGACTTGGGAGCCCAGGAGACTTGCCAGCCCAAATGCAAACAGCCCGATGCTTACCATCCGTTCGCTCATCCCCGTAATGGTCAGAAGAAACGGCGTGATATAGGTATACAGAATGGTATATCCCATTATCCAGAAAAAGCTGATGGACAGCGCAGCGGAAATCCGGGGCGTTTTGAACAAGGCGAGCTGTTCCCGAATGGGAACGGGAGCCTCTCCCTCTGATTTGGGAATCGCCAGCAGAAGAACCAACATGGCGAGCAGGCTGAGCACGCCGATTCCCGTGAAAATAACCTTCCAGTCATACGAGCCCGCAATGACCCGTCCCAGAGGAACCCCCAGAATGAGCGCGAGATTAAAGCCTAAGAGAACGGTGGCGATCGAACCGCCCTGCTTTCCAGGATGGGCGATTTTGGCCGCAACGGTAAGGGCGACAACCATGAATACCCCGGTACTGATGGCCAAAATGATTCTTGCCCCCATCAGCATGCCGTAACCGGTAGATGTGATGGTGATCAGGTTACCTATGAAAAACAAACCCAAAGCCAACAGCATAAGCTTCTTCCGATCCATCCTTGCCGTGAGCGCAACCAGAATCGGAGTACCGATCGCATAGGCAAGCGAGTAGACGGTAATCAGTTGGCCGGCCGCCGCTACCGACACGCCAACGTCCTTTGCAAGCATATCCAGTATGCCGGCAATCACAAACTCAGAGGTTCCGACTAAAAAGCTCGCAATCGCCAATATATAAATTTTCCATCTCATATCGTATCTCTCCTAATTCAATCAATTTCATAGTTCTAAATCTGTAGAAATGGTGGGTAAAAAAATAATATCTCCGCCCTTAGGCATCTAACGCCCCGATCGGGTCACTGCGCTCCATCCTTACTGCTTGATGCTTGACGGTCGAGCTCTTGACGGACTATCGGTGCTACCTTGGTGCCGAGCAGCTCAATCGTTCGCAGCAATTCGCGATGGGGGAGCGTGCTGAAATCCACGTACATGAGAAATCGGGTTAGGCCCAGATTCTTGTGCAGCAATAAGATTTTCTCCGCCACATATTCAGGGTCCCCGACATAAAGAGCGCCATGAAGGCTGCAGGATGCATCGTATGATTCACGTGTATAAGGAGACCAACCGCGTTCCCGTCCGATCCGGTTCATTTGGGCCGCCATCACAGGGTAATACCGCTCTGACGCCTCTTGTGTCGTATCGGATATAAAGCCATGCGAGTGCGTAGCAATCTGCAGCTGATTTGGATCATGCCCGGCTTTGACAGCCGCTTCCTTATAGAGCTCCACCAAGGGTGCGAATCGCTGCGGAGGTCCGCCAAGGATTGAGAAGACGATCGGAAGTCCCAGCAAGCCGGCCCGTATGGCCGATTCCGGGCTGCCGCCCGTGCCGATCCAGACCGGTAGAGGCTGCTGCACAGCACGAGGATAGATGCCCATATTGTCAATCGCAGGACGATGTCCGCCGCGCCATGTCACCCGCTCTGAAGCGCGGATCTTGAGCAGCAGTTCCAGCTTATCTTCGAACAATTCCTCGTAATCCTTCAGGTCATAGCCGAACAGCGGGAACGATTCGATGAACGAGCCTCGTCCGGCCATGATCTCAGCCCTCCCGTTCGACAGTCCGTCAAGCGTCGCAAAGCTCTGGTACACCCGCACCGGATCATCCGAAGACAACACCGTCACCGCGCTCGAGAGCCGGATGTTCTTTGTTGTCGCCGCAGCAGCAGCCAATATGACGGCTGGCGACGAGCTTGTATAGTCGATACGGTGATGCTCACCGATGGCAAAGACGTCAAGGCCGACTTGATCTGCTAATTGGATCTCCTCGATTGCTTGACGCAGCCGCTCGGCATGTGAGACACCCCCTTTTTCGGGATCTGCATGAAGAAACGTACTGATTCCAATCTCCAACGTATTAGCTTTGTCGCTCATAAGAGTGCACTCCTTCTTCATAGGGTATAGAGGATGACTTGTACAATCATCAATTCCTCAGTTCTAGAACTATCGAAATGTTGGTTAAAAAAATTACGCCATTAAATAAGGCGCAAATTTTTCCGCCACATCCCGATTGACGTTATAGTGAATATACGATCCGCTTTTCCGTGAATCAATCAGACCGGAATCCGTCAGCTGCTTCAGATGATGCGACAGCGTCGAACCCGCAACTGATTCAAGCTTCTCACCGATGGCCGTGAAGCATAGATCGCTTTCCTTCGAGAGCAGCAAGGCGATCTTCAGCCGGGTTGGTTCCCCCAGAGCTTTATATACCTTAACGGCCTGCAGATCTGTTTGATGATCACCCATGATGATGCTCACCTCCTCCATCTATTCCGCAGTTCTATAACTATCGAAATCCAGTTTAGCATGATGCCGTTGGAAAGTAAAGGGCTTCACCTAGGAGCTGCAAATGGCCTGCTAGATCAATGAAAAGCAGCCGGTCCTTAGGCCGGCCGCTGCCTTGTTTTAGTTTTGCGTTTGACGTGTCTGTCCTCAGACACAAGTAATAGAAGCCTGTGAGTTGAGCCGCAATACCGTGATTTGCTCGTCTCCGATCACTTCACCACTGTCACGGAAGCCGAAGCTTTCATACAGCTTTTTGGCGGGCGCGTTATCAGCCTTGTAAGAAATCCAGCAGTATTGTGCTGGACCTGCCGGAAAAGTGCGGATAAACTCCAGCACCTTTTTCATGGCTTCCCGGCCATAGCCTTTGTTTTGGTGCCGCTGATCCATCATCAGCCGCAGAATACAATAGCCGTCATCTGCGATGGACGGGGTATCGTAACCGGTAATTTTATACGTGATCATCACAAAGCCAACGGGCTGCTCATCCGCGTAAATGGCAAACGGAAAAGGATGTCCTCCATTGGTCGCAAGAACATAACACGAAGCTACGCTGGACAAATTGGACGCAACGAAGCGGCGCTGATCTTCCGAAACCTCTAGTTTAAATATTTCGCGTCTGTTTTCGAGCGTGATTTTTCTGAGTGTAATCATGCAGGATTTCTCCCTTCCTTATCTTCGGCAAGATCACCGATTCGTTTTTGCGCCGCGGTCGCTTTAATAACATACAATCTATGCAAAAAAAGTAATAGACTTATATTGAATTTTTTTATAGACTATTCTGTATCCATGGCATTTTTAGGAATATGTCTATATGGGCATTTCGTGAACCGGCGCGTCGTTGTGCCGGTTTTTTATTTTTATAACGATAATAAAAAATTAAAACCATTCATTATCCCCAGAATTAGGATATCCCGTGCTAATATGGATTTTAACTAAATTCATGCTTATCATCGGAGGTCGTTATGATGCGAGAGATCGATTACAGCCATTATTTTTGGCAAGATGATAAAATTAGATTGCGTGCCATAGAACCTGAAGATTGGGAAAGTTTTTACATAGGTCTCTATGAAACTCCCGCACGCCTCCTACTGGAATGTGCGATGGAATTACCCCCTACCATTTCAGGAGCAAAGAGGTTTACAGAGGAAAATGCTGATTTCACCTCTACGAACGGACGCATCATGTTTACGATTGAAACATTACATGGGGAGAGTATCGGCGGAATCAATTTAAACAGCATCGACGAGAGAAACGGAACGTTTAGTATCGGGATCGTCATCGATAAAGAGCATCGTGGTAAGGGTCATGGTACCCGGGCAATGGAAATCCTCTTAAAGTATGCTTTTTTGGAACGAAGGCTTCATAAATTTAATGATTGTGTTCTTGAAGGAAATGAAGGTTCTTCGAGGATGATGCAGAAACTTGGCTGCGTTCAAGAAGGTGTGCGGAGACAAGTGGTATATATCAATGGTAAATACATGGATTTTATTTTGTATGGTTTAACCAAAGATGAGTTTATTCAAAAGCAAAACGAGAAACTCAACATATAAACGGAGAAGGGGCTGCCTAGCGCAGCTCCTTTTTTTCTATAAATTCACCAAAGAAGAAAAGTACAGAGCCGTCGATTTTTCACAATACTCCTGATGGTGTACTCTGTTATGATCTCGTTAGAACTTCCATAAATGAAGACACCTAAATACAAGTGAAACACTGGTGTGTGTGAAGCTCTTTCTAAAACCTGTTCTCGTTGAACTCATGAGGAGGTGAGTTGCACGATGGAAATACCCGGTACTATTTATCCAAAACAAATGCCATTGCTTGATCAGAAGACTATGCCGATCTATGTCCCACGTGATGGAATTTGGCTCCGCCTTGCCCTCACATTGGAAGGAACGGTACGCCGCAGTTCTTATGCCAAGCAAATCCTTTGCTCACAGCAATTTAACGCTGCACGAACGCGCTGGACTCTTGCCGATTTGACTTTTCTGCAATCAGCACTTGAGCTGCTTTACAATACACAGGGACAGATCCGTATGAGTACCCTTGCCGCTGAGTGCGATCTTTCATTGCGCCAATTTGAGCGACGATTTAAGCAGTGCATAGGCGTTTCGCCCAAGGTGTTCGCACGTCTCCTCCGCTTCGAGGCGCTGCTAACCTCATTGATACAAGGGCCAGCCACTTCTCTCGCTGACGTCTCTTCCCATCTTGGCTATCATGATCAAGCCCATGTCATCCATGAATTCAAGACATGGGCAGGCTGCACGCCAACGGCGTTTCTCGCACGGGCAAAACAGCGGATGATGCAAAAGCCTATTGTTCCCGACCCTCGTAGTGCCCCTATTCCCTTATATAACGTCTAAAAAAGAAGGAGCTGATGTAGTATGTCTCACACAGAGCAATCTTTTCAAATTCCCTGGCAAAGTATTCATCACATTGCCTTGAATACAGCGGATCTGGACGCAACGATTCGCTTCTACCGAGACGTGTTGGGGATGCAAGCCAGTGATATCGCCCCATCCCAAGAAGGGCGCGGCAGGCATTGTCTTATTTTGGTTAAACCCAACGACGACAACGTATGGGGCTTCCATTTCTTTGAACGACCGATAGCAAGGACAACGCTGGGTGCTTCAGATACCCATCCGCAGAGTTTCGTCCCCCATGTGGCCCTGCGACTCCCGAACGGGAATGCAGCACAAGCCTTGCGCGAGCGTTTGAGCCATGCTCATGTATCCGTCACAGAGATTCCTGAACTGGGGACATTTGTGTTTTTTGACAACAATGGTCTATGTTTAGAAGTCACTTGGCCCAAAGGCGAACATATCTCTTTGTGAAGTTGAAGGTCCGGTGCAAGCTTGTCGTCACCAAAAATTAGGATTCCAGCACATCTTCGACATCACCTAACATAATGCCGGCAATCGTCTGGAAATCCTCAAACCCGATCTCAAATTGCCCATAGCGAAAAGCATATCCCCAGCTGCGCTTCCCGCGGGTAAAGGTAAGCCGGTCCAATAGAGGGGCAATCTTCACTTCACGGCATGGATGGTAACGAATATCCCGGCGAAAAGGCACAAAGGATTCGGACATCGGATACTCGTAGACCCTGTCACCGGTCACCTGCCCAATGGCGGTAAACGCTTGAAGCGGCTCCCCTTTCGACATGTCGGTTCGTGGAGAGTAATATATGAGCCAATCGCCGGGACTCATCCGGCGCAAAGGCGCTGCTTTTCCATGACAGAGCTGGGCAAATCCGCCTTGGACCCCCCGCTTCACGTGAGAGGCAGATACAACGCCAATCCAATAGCGGCTGTTTTGCTCATCTGCGGTAACCGGCATGATTTGATCTTCGTTTTTCTTTTCCAATATGGGTGCCTCCTTAATAAATCATCTCCTATGACTATATAAAAACGCTGCTGACAACGGTCTGTCAGTAGCGTTTTAGCATCTGGGTACAAATCTTTGTTCTGGCGCACGAACGGAATGACATATCAATCTAAGACATAAACCTTGCCGCATTGAGCAAGGATCCAAGCTCTAACTAGAATTCTAAAAAGGTAACAAATTGATATAGTTCCAATTACCCTATTGCTTTTGAACTATTTTCCATTATAATGTACTAGAATAAAGGTATTTTAGACTAGGAGGTTTTCTTTTGAAACAGTTAAAATTTCTTATCGGAGCTGTGCTGCTCTTTACTGTCCTAACGGGGTGTAGCAAAACTGATCCGGTAACAGAGGAATTACTATCTTACATTAACGAACAAATGTCTCCTCTGGAGAAAGAGGAGCAGGAGTTAGTTGATACCTATGATAGTATAACAGGAGCAAATTATACGGATGACGAAACATCTTACAACGTTTTGATGGACGAAGTAATACCTGGTTACAACGAGTTCATTGGGAAAGTAGAAGGAATTAATATTGAATCAAAAGAGTTAAGAGAAGTACATAATATTTATATAGACGCGTTAAATCTTCAGAGCTCAGCGTTCACAACGATAGCTTCTGCTATAGAACAACAGGATATGATGACTGTTACTGAAGCGAATGAAAAACTTTCAGAGGCTAGGAAGATGATAAGAGAATATCAAGCTGGATTAAAAGAACTAGCTGAAAAATATAATGTTAAACTAGAAAATAACGAAAATAACTCCTAACCTTTTGGGAGTTATTTTTTATTAAAAAGGAGCTGCGTTTTCATCTCTTTACATCTAATCTCCATAAACATTCCTGTCTCATCTACCCAGTTTATCTGACTATTTATCATGTTTGTTAGAGATTAAATGAAGTCCTGCTTTCATCGAGACAGAGAATTGCTGCTGACTTTTTGGATGAATTTTAGGTGAAATCATCCAGATTATTCATTCCTCATTAGTCCTGAGAAAACCGAAAAAACTTGCTAAGCAGAATGGTGTGAACCTCCGGGTACCCCTTGGCTTGCAGCAAGCGGCTTAAAGCAAGATCATAATCGTCCTCCTGCTGAAAGAGTACCGTGACATGGCAGTGTGCTAGTGCCGCATGATCCGTCAGATGTTCGGCGATGTGGTACAACATGCGTTCTTCACTTTTCTCCAAACTTTTAGATGAAAATACATGAGCCGTGATATGATTTTCTCTCTTGTCCTCCCCTATTCCATCCTTAAGCCATGGAAAATCCTCATCACGGCTTGGCCGCCCCTCATCCACAATGATAATCTTGCAATCTTTACCGTTCATGGCAACATCCCATGCTTCCAAATCCTTTAATCTTAGGATTCTTTGAAGTTGTCTTAAAAAATCGATGTTCATGTTAAGCTCCTTTCAAAACAAAACTTACACCTGAGTGACGGCTACTTGATTCAGTCTATACCCTTCCTATCGTCACAGGTCTCTATGGTATACTTGTATCGTAAATCAGCCTCAATGATCATGCTGATACCTTGAACGAAACCCAAACCAACAGGTGGTGATCGACATTAATGACGGTACATAACAGTAGGGCCAAAACGATGGGAGCGTTCCTCAAATCGCGCAGGGAACGTCTCTCGCCAGAGGATGCGGGATTAAACTTCTCCAGCGGTCAGCGCAAAACACCCGGCCTTCGGCGGGAGGAGGTAGCCATCCTGGCAGGCGTAAGCGCCACTTATTATACGTGGCTGGAGCAAGGAAGAGAGCTATCCGCCTCCAGGGAAGTCATCGAGAGCATTGCCAATGCGCTTCAACTGTCTCCGGACGAGAGAGGCCATTTGCTTCAGCTGTGGAATCCTTATGAGCCCGATCCCAATGCTGCGGGTTCGGCGCCTCCCGCTGCCTTGGATCCACAGCTGCAGAAGATCATCGATCAAGTAGCCTACCCCTCATATATCACCAATAAGAGAACTGAAGTCCTCGCTTGGAACGAGGCGGCCAGCAGAATGTTAACCGATTTTGCTTCCATTCCAGCCGAGGAGCGTTCATTAATTCGGTTGGCTTTCGGAAATGAACAATTGCGCCGACGGATCGTGAATATCGATGAATTCGCGAGTTATGGGGTTGCGGTATTCAGAACCCATTATGATAAACACCGGGACGATCTTTGGTTTGAAACAACGGTGGAGCATCTGATCCAAAGCAGCGAGGAATTTAACCGCTTGTGGAAGCCGTACGAGATTCGACTCAAGAAATTAGACCGGGTTATTTTACAGCCTTCGCCCTCTGATACCCCTGTGGCTTATGACATCCGGCCGCTCGCGAATCTGTCCGACAGCCCGGATCTGCACATCTGCGTCTATATGCCGGCTGCAGTGGATAAGAAAGACTGACGGGTAATATTTTTACTAGTAAAAACGCTGTGTGGTTGCCTCAAGTTGGATCGCTTAGAATTGGTTCATGTTCGAGCGATACTAACGAAGGAAACGAGGGAATCTCTATGGTACAGAAAAGAAAACTAGGTAAAGAACTTGAAGTGTCAGCCATCAGTCTGGGCACGATGACGATGCCGAATAACGAGGAATCCGTTCGCACGATCCAGGGAGCGTTGGATCTGGGCGTAACGATGTTCGATACGGCCGATTTTTACGGCGACCCGGAATTCCGCCGGTTCGGTGAAAACGAGAAGCTTGTCGGACGCGCCCTGAAAAGCCGACGCGGCGAGGCGATTATCGCTACCAAATTCGGGATCACACACGGCCAAGGCCCGAAAGGCGACCCCGCCTATATAAAAAAATCCGTCGATGCCAGCCTCTACAGCCTGGGCCTCGATTACATCGACCTCTATTACCAACACCGGCCCGATCCCAACACTCCCATCGAAGAAACGGTCGGAACGCTGGCCGATCTCGTTCAGCAAGGAAAGATCCGCTACATCGGGTTATCGGAGGCACCCGCGGACATCACCCGGCGAGCCCATACCGTCCACCCTATCACCGCAGTCGAAACCGAATATTCGCTGTGGAGCCGGGAAGTGGAGGATGAAGTCCTCCCTGTTCTTAAGGAGCTGGGTATCGGCCTCGTCCCTTACAGCCCGCTTGGCCGCGGCTTTCTAACCGGTCAGATCAAGAAGCCTGAGGACTTGCCGGCGGACGATTACCGGCATCGTTTTCCAAGGTTTCAAGGCGAGAATTTCGTCAAGAACGTCGAGGTTGCCTCCTTGGTCGAGAAGTTAGCCGCGCAAAAAGGCTGCACCCCCGCCCAACTAAGTCTGGCATGGCTCCTGGCGCAGGGTGAGCAGATCGTTCCGATTCCGGGAACGAAACGGCTTGACCGTGTGCAGGAAAACCTTGGCGCGCTGAATGTAAAACTAACGGCCGACGATTTGGCGGAGATCGAGCGAATCTCACCTAAGGGCATTGCCTCCGGCAGCCGCTTTCGTCAAGCCTGACTCATATAAAAACCGGTGAGAATATGATTCTTAAACAGATGAAGGGCGCCCAATTGGGTTGCCCTTACTTTATTTCTGCTGGCAAGCACTAGGAGCCCTTGAACGTCTTGAATCCTAACCCCTTTCCCTTGCATCAAAAAGAAATTCGTAACATCCATTCATTCGATTACGTTATACCAATGTGGAATGCCCAAGCTGTAGGCTATCTGCACTTTTTGATGTTAACAACGAAAGGAAGATATTGCATGATCCCCAAATACAATAAGGGCCGCTACATGGTCTCCGTTGCGGTGATTGTTGTCCTGATCATAGCCGCAGGCGCCGTATTGCTGACACAAGGTAACAAAACCGGGGAACACAACTCATTGGATCAAAATACTCAGACCGCTCCCCAGGCCCACAGCGCCTCATTTAAGATCGAAAGACCGATGGACTGGTTCAAATGGTTTCACTGCCTCGACCGGGCGGCCGATTTTTCCAAATTCGAATACAAAGTCCCGGATTACTTGCCCGATGGTTACCAGCTCAGAAATGTAGATCAGAATATGCTCTTCTCCACTCCTGATCGGAGGGATCTCTTAGATGTCGTAACCATCAGCTTTGTATCCCAATTCGGGAACAACAACGAACAAAATATTGAAATAGTGGCCTCCAAGGGGCCAGGTAATATGCTCGAGCAGGGTTTATTGTGGGGCGCTCCCCGTTCATCTTCCTCGGAAACAGCCGAGGCTCCTTCTTTCCAGGAAGAACAAGTGACGCTCGGACATGTTACAGGCGTACAGTACACAAAAACGCAGGGCACCGAGCGCAAGCCGAATGGAGCCACAAGCTTCGTCTGGCAGGATGGCGGAGTCTCTTATGCAATCAACTACTATAGCGGGAAAGAGACTTCAAAAGAAAAACTTCTGCTGCACCGCGGAACACTCACGCAAGAGGATCTGGCGCAAATCGTTCAATCGTTCGTTCTCCCGCAGCAAGTCCAACACATTCGCTACGACGGAGAGGGGAATTCCTTCCCTCTTTACGATGAAACGGATTTGACCGAGGCGCAGAAGATTCTCGGCTTTCAGCCGAAATTTCCCATGAATATGCCGGACACTCAGCTTAAGCTAATTGACTCGACTTTGCTGCGTCCGAAAGATCAGAACACCGGTTTCGATCTTAGACCCTCTGCAGACACACTGTGGAATATTTATAGCCCACCCTATGATTCAACCATATATGATCTGAACGACCAACTATGGCTGTATGAGAGTAAACAATATCTGGTCGATCCGGCGAAGCTGCCGCTCCTGCGCAAGCTGGAGATCGATGGCGTGGAAATCATGGCATATAACGACAACGCCCACGTCTATTTTGGGCCATTTTATTCCGGAAACGGTGCGGACAAGACAAAAATAAAAACCCAAACCTATTATTTATGGAAGCGGGACGGAATCTGCTATACCGCGGTCTTCATAGGCCTGGATAAATATCAGGAAGAGAACCTCAAAACGCTCATTCTTGCTCCCTCCCCTCCATTGAAAAGCGCATAATCCCTCAGCCTCCTCATTCTTTTGGAATGTGGAGGCTTTTTCTTTTGAACGATGATTCAGCTAAAGATAACTATTTTATAATTTGTTATTATTTTATTAGTTAATTAGTATAACTTGATATTGCCAACAAAACCACGTTATGATAGTATATTGACTCGAAAAGGGATAAATAAGGCGGTTACATAATTTCTAAATATGATCTCCTGTTAGCTTAAAAAACCGCTTTGTTAGCCCTTTATCTTCTATCAATCAAGGGGAGTTTTCATGAAAAAGTCATCCAAATGGCTGGGCACTACCCTATCGGCAGTATTGATCGCTTCACTATTGTCTCCTGCCTACGGATCGGCAGCTGTCCAAACGGACCCCAGCGGCATGACCGCCAAGGACCTTACAGGGCACTGGGCACAGGCCAGCGTGCAAAAATGGCTGAGCAGCGGGCTGATCCAGGGCTATCCGGATCACACCTTCCGCCCCAATGCAGAAATCACACGTGCAGAATTCGTATCTCTCTTAAATCATTTGTTCGGCTTTACGGCCCAGTCGGAGGAAGCTTATGCGGATGTCCCTGCCGACACCTGGTTTGCAAGCGCTTTCTCCATAGCCAGGGAAGCCGGCTACTACACCGGATATCCCGGCAACGCAGCCAAACCGGGTGAACCGCTAACCCGTCAGGACGCTGCAGTGCTGCTGGCACGGGCGTTTGAATTCAGTGGAAACGAAACAGCCCCCTCCCTTCCCTACTCAGATCAAGAGAATATCGGGGCGTACGCATTCGAAGCGGTCCGGGCGCTCTCCGGTTACTTCCAAGGTTACCCGAACGGGACCTTCCGCCCCGAGGAACCGATTACCCGCGCGGAAATCGTTACCCTGATCGATAAGCTGGTCAGCGCGTACTATCCGGCTGCCGGTACTTATACCGCCGGGAAGATTCAAAGCAGCGCCGTGGTGAACCACGGGGGTGTCGTCCTGAAGGACGCCGTCATTCAGGGCAATTTATATCTGGCGCCAGGAATTGGCGACGGCGAGGTCACCCTGGATCATGTCACGGTTCAGGGCACCACTTTCATCGAAGGCGGCGGCGCCCATACGGTCATCGTCAAAGACTCCGACCTCGGCAGCGTTCTCGTCAACCGCCGCGACGGCCAGGTGCATATGCAGCTGGCTGGCACGACCCATATCGGGCAGCTGACGGCAAACAGCCCGTCCCAACTGGACGCGGGTGACAGCTCGATCATCGACAGCGCCGAGTTCAATCAGCAGGTGCAGCTGGCCCTCGGCGTCAGCGCCTCCATCGCTTCCCTGACCGTGAACCCGTCGGCCGCAGGCACCGCAATCACGGGCACGGGCAGCATCAAGCAGGCGGTGATCCAAGGCAGCGGCGTCACGCTGAACGGCAAGGCGCTTCCGCCTGGAACGACCAGCATCTCAGGTGGAGCAGCCAATGCAAGCCCTGCGCCTTCCGGAAGCACAGGCACCACAGGCACAGGCGGCAGCCCTTCGGGCAGTACAGGCGGAGGTTCCAATTCCGGCGGGAACGGAAACAGCAGCGGCGGTGGCAACGGCGGCAGTCCGGTGGAAAACGTCACGACCGTCAACCTGACGGATGCAGCGGCAACGGACCGCACCAAATCGCTGTTCGTCTATTTAAACCAGCTCCGCGGCAAGAACATCCTGTTCGGCCAGCAGCATGCCACGACCGAAGGTATGTCCATCACGGCGAAGGACGGAACCCAATCAGACACCTTCAACAGCGTCGGTGCCTATCCGGGGCTGTTCGGCTGGGATACGCTGAGCTTGGAAGGCAAAGAAAAGCCAGGTGTGGCCGGCAATGCCGAACAGAGCCGCGACAACCTCGTCGCCGTCATGAAGAAAGCCTACGCCGACGGCGGCGTGCTGACACTCAGCTCTCATATGCCGAACTTCGTCACCGGCGGGGATTTTTACGACACCAAGGGCAACGTCGTATCCCACATCCTGCCTGGTGGGGACAAGAACGCAGCGTATAACGCTTTTCTCGATCAGATCGCCGACTTCGCCTTGCACCTCAAAACCGATGACGGCAAGCCGATTCCAGTCATCTTCCGGCCGTTCCATGAGCAGAGCGGAAGCTGGTTCTGGTGGGGGGCCGCTTTTACAACGACCGACGAATACAAGGAAATCTACCGCTACACGGTCGAGTATCTCCGCGACAAGAAAGGCGTCCACAACTTCCTGTACGCCTACTCGCCGGGCGGCGGTTTTGGTGACTCTGCGGATACCTACTTAAAAACCTACCCGGGCGACGACTACGTCGACATTCTCGGGTTCGACAGCTACTACAACGGCGAGGGCGACTCCTGGTTTAACGGCGTCAAGACGGAAGCCAAAACCGTGTCCAACATCGCGGACAGCCGCGGCAAAGTCGCTGCCTTTACCGAGTTCGGCTACCAGAAAATGAAGGTCTTAGGCAATACGACGCCTAACTTCTACACGAAGCTGGCGGACACGCTCAAATCCGATCCGGACGCGAAAAAGATGGCGTTCATGCTGACCTGGGCCAACTTTGGACCGGACTCCATATACGTCCCTTACCCAACCGGCGATCCAAATCAGGAGCATGAAATGCTGCCGGATTTTAAAAAGTACTACCAGGATGCGTACACGCTGTTCAGCGACGGGGTCATTGGCGCCTATGATAAAAAGGTCAACACCGCCTCCGAACAGCGTTTCATGCATATCGCTTCTCCGACGGACCAAAGCACCATTAAGGAGGCTTCAACGACGATTCGCGTCCGCGTCCTGAACGAAACGCCGGATCGTGTCGTCTACAGCGTGCAGGGTTCGGATACCGAGTATCCGATGACCCTCAACCCCGACAGCGGCTACTACGAGGCCCAGTGGATGCCGACGGCGGAGCAGAACGGCAAAACCGCGGACATCACCGTCAAAGTGTATGGCAGCAGCGGGGCCATTCTCCATGAGCAGACAAACACGGTGTTCGTGAAGATCGGCGAGGTGCTGGCCGCTTCCTACACTTTCGATACCGCCGCTGACACGGAAGGCACCCAATACAACGGCGAATATACCAGTTCTTCGGAAGAAACGAATGACGGAAGCGCGGTGTACAGCGATTTTAACGGCGGATCCCTGAAGATCAGCGCTCCGCATTTGAACGGAACCGATTCATGGCAGGAGCTGAAGCTGGAGTTGAAGAACGCCAAGGCTAAAGCCGGCGCCGGCTCGCTCGCGGGTATCCAACGGGTCAAAATGGACGTGTGGGTCCCCGCTGCAGCCGGGGCATCCAGCGAGCAGGCCAGCCTGCGCGCCGTAGGGCAGCTCCCACCGGACTGGACTAATAAGTACGGCATGGACACAACGTATTCGTCATTTGCGTCCCTGCCCAAAGAAACGATCGATGGCGTGGAGTACGTTAAATTCAGCCCGACGATCGATTTTACGAACGCGGATGCGCTGGCGGCTGCCGACGACATCGCCTTGTCCATCGTGGGCAGCGCGCTGCAATCGGATGGAGATACGCTCCCGGTCTACGTCGATAACATTAGGCTCTACAGCGCCTATGCCGAATCGGCGGGCGACCCGTCCGTCGTCGACGACTTCGAGAGCTACCTGGGCAGCAGCGACGCGCTGGCCAGTAAGTTCGTGCACGCCGGCGGCGACCCGGCCAGTGCTGCGCTGGACGGCACGCACAAGCACGGCGGCAGCTACGGGCTGAAGTACACGTACACGCTGGCAGGCAGCGGCTACGCCGGCATCACCAAGGCGATGAACGGCGCCGATTGGTCCGGCTTCAACGCCCTGCAATTCTGGTACCAGCCGGACGGCCAGGGCCAGAAGCTGGTGATGCAGATCAACGCGGACGGCAAGACGTACGAGTACTACCCGGATACCAAGACGACCGAGCCGGCGCTCATCACCGCTCCGTTCAGCGAGTTCAAGCCCGCCAACGGTGCGACCGGCACGTTGACGAAGACGAACCTGAAGAACGTCCAGGCGTTCTCCATCTATACGAACGCGGTGCCTGACGGCAACCGGCTGACGTCGTCGATGTATTTTGACGACATCCATGCCCTGCTTGATCCGAACGCAGGCACCGTGCCCAGTGGCAGCGCAGGCGGCGGCACCGCACCCGGCGTGCTGTTCGACTTCAACAGCTCCATCACCGGCTGGTCGCTGAACGACGACACGCTCGGAGCCGATAACCTCGCCAATCCGGAGGACGGCGGCAGCAAGGTGCTCAGCGCGGACTTTCCGTCTGCGGACGCAGCCGACAAGCACTTTGAGCTCGCCTACATGAGCGACCAGGACCTTAGCCAAGGCAGCACGCTGATGGTCCGCGCCCGAGTGGCTGGCGGTACAGCTAAAGCGAAGCTGTTCATCAAGACCGGGTCGAACTGGGCATGGGCTTCCACTGACGAAGTCGAGCTGACAGGCGAATACCAGTGGATCAAGCTGAACCTGAATGGTAAAGACATTAGCGGCGCCGCCATCGATAAAACGCTGATCAAGGCCATCGGGCTGCAGATCGCCTCGCCAAGCGGTGAAGGAACGATGACCGTGTATGTGGATGATGTGACACTGGATGAGAAAACGCTGGATGCCGTGGTCAATGGCGACGCTGAGGTCAGTGGGGATGGCGCTGACAGCGGCACAGGAAGTGACGTCGCAGATTCCAGCGAAGCCGGTAACGCCACTGGTGAAGGCACTAACAGTCAAGGTACTGTGGATGAAGGTAATGAGAATGAGGGGACGATGAATGAAAGCCTGGAATCATCTTCATTACTAAATTCTCCTTAATCAACGATACAAAAAGGACCCTCCGCTGAGGGTCCTTTTATGCGAGTTATGGAAATCGCAATGAATACATTGTTACAAGAAGGCTGTCAAGCCCCAACCACCGTCAACAGCATCGTCGATGCCTGAAAGCGGCCGCTTTCCGGAACGACGCACACGATCTGCTGCCCCGCGGAGAGGCGTCCGGAATACAGCAGCTCCTCCAGCATGATGTAAATCGAAGCTGCCGCCGTATTCCCTTTGGTGTACAGATTTGTAAACCATTTTTCCTCAGGGATCGTCACGCCGCCCTGCTCCAGCAGCTGGAAGATCTCTTCCCTGAACACATGCGACGAATAATGGACCACCATCCAATCGACCGCGTCCGGGTCAATCCGCCCTTCTTCCACCAGCTCCAAAAACCGCCGCGTCCCGACCTTCGTAATTTCATTCACCAGCCGGACGTCCTGTTTCAAATTCAGCGCGCCGTGATCGGCCGCTTCATGAATCGAGGCGTAGTCCAGCCACGAACGGCCGCCATCCTCCTTGCTCATGCCGGAATACATGCAGGTCTCGTACTCATTGGCATACGACTTGTTGTCGATCCACTCGATGCGCAGGGAGAGCCCCTGTGCAGAGGGTTCATTTTGCAATAGGGCTGCCCCCGCTCCGTCTGACAGCATGAACCGCAGAAAATCCGTGTCAAACGGTACCCGGCCGTTGCTGTAAATGCCCTGCGCCTCGAATTTCGTATGTTTGAACTCGCGGCTCAGAAACTCGCTGGAACAAGCGATGGCGGTCCGGTGCTCACCTGACTTGATATGTAGAAAAGCGTTCTTCAGCGCATGCATCCCGCTCGCGCATAACCCCGTGTGCGAAGAAATCTCCATCACCGGCAGTCCCGTCTCGGCATGCACCATACTCGCGAAACCCGGCAGCAGCAAATCCGCTCGTGTCGTACCGGTCGCCAAGAACTCGACGTCCTCCGGACAGACACTGGCGCTGCGCTCCAACGCCTCGCGTATGGCCAGGGCCGCCATCTCCGCGTTGGTGTACAAGCTTTTCTGCTCCTTGTCCATCGCGTAATAGCGCTGCTTGATCTGATTCTTTTCCAAAATGATACGCTTCGTCTTGGAGGATCTGCCTCCGATTTTACCAAGGTAATCTTCCATTTCCTCATTGCCCACCGGGGCGCCGGGAAGGAACTTCCCCATGCTCGTGATATAAACGGATTTCATATAACACCTCACTAAAGATATGATTACTAATTATGATATTAATCCCACTAATTGTAAAGTAGATGAAAAATTAGTAGATTCAAATACTCTCCATGTATGTTTTTAAACAACAAAAAAACCGCTTTATTCAGGCAGCGGCAGCCTCTGCGATCCACTCTTTTACCGTTGCAGTCACGGGATGAAGGAAGCCGGTTCGAATGCAGCGCAGACAATGGAGATAATCCAGGAAGGCTCAATCAAGAATGGCATACCACATCTTATTGGAAAAGCGTTCATTCGTGTTGGGTAAAGGCGGGATTCAGATCAAAATGGTTGTCTGCCTTCACAATCGGTCCCATGCGGCTGTCTTCAATTTAGACTCTTTCATCTTCCATTTGTCTATGACCCTTTCAAAAATACTCACATAGATTAATAGTGCAGTACCGATTCTTTGATCAGAATGGAGTGGATGCTATGAGTTTTTATGTTAGAAACAGTACGCCGAACCCCGTATGGGTCGCGGTGGGGTACTATGATCCGGATTGCAGCCCGATCACTTATTCAAAAGCTGGCTGGTACCGGATTTCTCCGGGAAGACGCCGGCTACTGGTAACGGGATCCTCTGTAAATCAAACGTATTATTATTATGCCTATGACCTATTCGGCAATACGTGGAGCGGAGATTTCCCCACCGATGTTCCGAGTACCGCCTTCAACATGTGCTGGATCGAAAGCTGCCAAGGGACGGGCTGTAGATTGATAGAGTTCGATGAGATTAATGTCGGCAATTTCCAAAACTACACCCTTACCCTTGTAGAAGCAGCAGGCGCAGTGAAATCAAGAAATATGAAAGCACCGAAAAAGGGTGCGCGGAAATTTAGATTAGGCAAATCCAGCCTGAGAAGAATCCCTGGAAAACTGGGCAAACTGGGCAAAGTTAGAAAGCCGAGAAATCGTAAACGGAAATAACGCTTCATCCCAAAGCCGCAATGATTCTGATCGAGGATCGGCGGCTTTTGCTATTTTTCACACATCATGATATAGTCATTAGTCTGCTTAGATTCTTTTACATAATAATTAAGATAACGACGAAGGAATAGGCCACCCGTATTCAGAATGATTAGTATCCATATCAACCGGTAGGAGTGATGAGTGATGAATCAACACGAGTTTGATATTGTGGTCAAACCAGCCGAGGATTCTCAATTGGATTTGCTTGAGGAAGTGTTCAGCCCCGGGAATCTGACGTATCCCCAGCATCGGCGATTCGAAGTACAGAGGAAAGGTGAGGGCGTATTTCTGATCGCATGGCATACAAATCAACCGATTGGACATTTCTTACTGCGATGGAGTGGCCCTGAGGATCCTCGTGTAACTCAATATATCGATGTGACTCACAGTGCCTTTCTGGAGGGAGGACTCACGAAAGAGGGCTATCGCAAAAAAGGTGTAGCAACGGCGATTATTCGCGAGGCTGAGAAATTAGCAAGCGAAAGAGGCTGCACTCATATCGGCTTGGAAGTAAGCAGCAAAGACAATCCCGAGGCAAGAAGGCTGTATGAACACCTGGGTTATATCGACTGGGGTTACGGTGAATTTCAGATCAGTTGGGAATACCATGATAAGCACGGAACAAGCACTCGCTCCGATATTGTTATTTTTATGCAAAAACCACTAGTCTATTGATCAGGCGAAAGCCCACCGTTCCAGCCAAGGATATGGGGGGCTTTTCTATCGAATGATCTCATAACCTATCAAATTGTGCCTGTTTGTCCAGTCAAATCTATTCGTAAAAGCATAGATTGTTAATATAGGAGGTGATCATTATGTGTTGTAATCGAAAAAAAGTAATCGTCGTCAAGCTGCACCCCGGTCAAAAAGCTGTAGTCATCTGTAAGAAAAAGAAAAAGCATCGGCATGATCATTGGAAATTCTATTAATGCTCTCTGAAAGAACGCTCTTCGAGCGTTCTTTTTTGTTTCTCTCTCTCCCTGCGATGTTCTCCCTATGTAATGCTTAAGTACTCTTTGATGCCATCAACAATCGCTTGTGCTGCCTTATACTGAACGGTGTCCGACAGCATGGCTTGTTCATCCGAGACATTGCTTAGAAATCCGACCTCTAATAGAACCGCAGCCATATGGGTCTCACGAATCACCTGCAGGCTGGTGTTTTTAACGCCGCGGTCTTTCAGACCCATCGCCTGGACCAAACGCTTGTGGATCGCATCGGCGAGCTGTTTGCTGCTGCTCCGCTGATAATAATGGGTCTCTGTACCGGTTGCTTGCGGCGATTCCAGTACGCTGTTGCCATGGATCGATACAAAAACGTCCGCATTTAATGAATTGGCCAGCTGCACGCGTTCTGTCCGGGTAGGGTACACGTCGCTGTCACGGGTCATGATGACTTCAATTTCGGGTTCCTTAAGAAGAAGTTCCTGCACTTTCAGAGCAAGCGCGAGGTTAAAGTCTTTTTCATGTTTGTTGCTGATGCTCGTCGTTCCCGGATCGCTGCCACCGTGTCCCGCATCAATGACTACGATTTTTCTTTCATTCTCGTCGCCTGAAGACACGGGAGTCTGGGGATCGCTGCCCGTCCCAGATAGATCTATAATGAGCTGATCGCCGATAAACTCCTGATGATAGGAAGCCGGGTTACCCTGGCTTAACTCCACCACGACCCGGACTTGCTCGGGGTCCCTGCTAAATAGAGAATATCTGACTTCAGATACATCCGGCTGTCCGCTCACGTCCAATTTCCCCATCATGGCCGAATCCAGCGGCTGAGTCAGAGCCCCGAAGGTCGTATTGGGTAAATCAACAACGATTCGGGCGGGGTTGGCTAACGTTGAAATCTTGGGCGTCACTTGGCCATCCATACGAATGACGAGCTGTTGGTTTAAATAATGGATCTGACTCACATGCGTCAACGGCTCTGTATTGTCTGCTTCGGACTCGGAGATCGGATCTTTGCTTTGATCCGGGTTTTGAGGCGGGCTTGTCAGGTATACCGTTTTATTCCGGTTGTCCCAATTGACAGCCAGTCCCATTTGCTCGGTGACGAACCGGATCGGGACGACCACGCTTTGATTCATATTCCGGGGAGCCGCATCCAGCCGTACGAGCTGATCCGCGACCTTCGCCTCTTTTTTGCCGACGGTTAACAACATGGCTTTGGCGTTTTGCTGGATTGTAACGCTGTGGGACCGTTGATCCCAGTTCACCTGAAACTTTAAATTTTCCGCCACCACCCGAAGTGGAATCATCATGGATTGATCAATGATCGAGACCTTCACATCAGCCGGCAGGGCCAGTTCCTGGCCGTCTAATACAATCTTGGATGGCTTGGATGCGGCACTGATTGAATTGGGGAGCAGGATCAGCAGAAACAAAGACAGGAACAGCAAGGACAAAAATTTCTTCATTGAGCACCTCTGTTATCGTTTGAACTTTCTATCGGATTCTAGTAAAAGCGACAAATTACCATTTACAATATATAACAATAAAAACGGAAAATAGTTGCGCTCAAAGTGAAAATGAAGTGAGTTCCTTCTATAGATAAAAAAAGATGACCCCCGAGAGAGTCATCTACCTGTAAATCTATTTAAAAACTCTAGCAACCGTAATGATATCTACTTCAGAACTAACTAGCCCTTAATAAACACAATCTTTACGCCAACTATTTGATTATCCGCATTTACAGCTTTATACACCCCATACGCCCCGTCGCCCATGCCTGTCCGTGATACGACGCCGCCATCCATGACACCTGCTTCCTCCCCGCTCTCGGTGAGATCGCAGCAGGCGAAATACCATTCGGTATCTTGGTCCTGCTTACCATCAGGGGCATCCGCATCCGGAATCCGGTGCTTGTCGATATCAAAAATCCCGGCCTGCCCGCTGTCCACTCCCGCCACAAAAGAGCACTTGATCCATTCCAGCGACGCTGCCTGTTCCGCCACGGAGTGATGGTAAGCCGTCAGCTTGGCATTGGCTTCGCCCCAGTCGCGAACCTCGACCTTCTCCACTTCTCCTACCCATGTACCAGTTAAGGCCGATTCCAGCACGCCCATAATAATCGTATCCCGATCCAATTCGTAACAAGGATCCGCTACGACCAATTGCCCGGAATTCACTTCAAAATTGCCTAGTTGAATGACCACTGAGGATACCTCCAATAACTGTGATGATTTGGGTTTATTGTAACATGTGTGGTGGAAAAAGCGTCTGTACTGATAGGATTTGTCCAAATGAAGCGTCCTGTTTGATGCTATTAAACTTAAAAAAGGAGATGGTATTTGATGAAGCGCCGTTCTTTTCTATCCCTTGCTGTGCTGACTGTTTACATCTTAGTCTTTGGTGCACAAGCTGTGTTTGCTTCAGCGGGCCCGGATTCCCGTGGAGTATACCGTCCTACGATATACATTAATGGGGACAAACAAACCTTAACTGCGGCAATTCCTCCGAGCGGATCAACCTTGGTTCCTTTCAGGGCATTTTTCTCGGCGTTAAAGATGGACGCTCAGTTTGATAATCAAACCAAAACTGTTACGGCTAAAAATAATGATACAACGGTTACGTTAACTGCCGGAAAAAAGATTGCTACTCTAAATGGCAAGGAAGTACAGCTTTTACAAGGTCCAGAACTTGTTGATGATGGTCTTATGTACGTAAATCTTCGGTTTATTGCTGAAGCTTTTGGTGGAAAGGTTCAATTTGATAAAACCAACCTAACGATACAAATTGATTTCCAGAATAAATGAATTAGTTAACAAAACCGCCTTCAAGATAATCAACCATATCAAAAGATATGTAGATTAACTTGAAGGTGCTTTTTTGTGAGTTAGAAGAGCAACTCACCTAGAATGATTGTTAAGGACAACTGAAATGACTTTAAATTAGAAACAATAAATAGAGTAATGGTCTACCAATACCCATTTGATTGGAGAAAATTTATTCATCGGAAGAAGATCCCGGACTATTCACTGTCTGAATGTCACCGTTTGCAAATTCCTTAATAATCCGACCGCTATTTGTCTTGTATACAATGTAAGTCCCATTCACTTTAGCCTCTAACCTTGCACGTTCACCTGTAAGTTTAATTAACTTTTGAAGATCTTGGATAATATCCATGGTGTATCTTCCTTTCGATAGGTTATTCATATTAACGCTATCATATCATAGCCTTCGAGATTCCATAGACGGTTTGGAATCGTTTCCCTACCAAAAAAGTCTTGGCCTGTACCCAATACTTCCATGAAGGAGGTACAGAGTCACAAGCCAAGACTTTTTATTCACAAATGTTACCGTCAGACGATTTCATTAGTTAACCTTTAAAAAACCTCTTCATTCACCCAATCCATCAATTTTAGCGGTTGAAGTAGTGCCCCTGTTCCAGATCCGCGATCAAACCAGGGTTCACGGGCTGCCATCCCAAGCGTTCCTGGGTCAGGGCGCTCGACGCCAGATTGTCGGTCGACGCGGCGAAGGCGAGCCAACCGAAGTAAGCCTCCGCCTCTTCGCGGGAAATGCTGCGTACCGGCAGGTTCAGGTGGCGGCCGATGACCTCAGCGATCTCCCGGAAAGGCACGCCCTCATCGCCAACCCCGTGGTACACGGCGCCTGCTGCACCTTTTTCCAACGCCAGTCTGAACAGGCGCGCCGCATCTAGCTGGTGAACCGCCGGCCAGTGGTTAAGCCCCTCATCCACATACGCCGCAAAACCTCTCTCCCGCGCGATGCCGATCAGAGTCGGAACAAAGCCCTGCTCGCCCGGGCCATGCACGGACGGTGACAGGCGGACGACGGAAGCTCTCACTCCGCGTCCAGCCAGCGCAAGCGCAGCCTTCTCGGAGCGGCGCGGCGTAGACTGTGTCGACGCCTCTTCTTCCGTCCCGAGCCGCCCCGGCGTAAGCATCAGCGTTCCCGAGGTCGCCACGAATGGCTTTCCAGTACCCTCAAGTGCCGCCCCGATCGCCTCGATCGCCTTGCTGTCCGCCTCAGCGGCTGCCGCAAAATCCGCGAAGTCGTGTTTAAAAGCCAGGTGAATCACGCCGTCCGCTGCGGCGGCTCCTTCCTGCAGGCTGCTAAGATCATCCAGGGAACCACGGTGCACTTCAGCCCCGGCAGCCGTCAGCGATTCGGCAGACTTATCCGAGCGGGCGAGCCCGACGACTTGATGTCCTGAAGCAATAAGTTCGCGAACAACAGCGGTGCCGACAAACCCCGTTGCTCCTGTTACAAAGACGCGCATATTTCTTGTATTTTCCATATTGATCACTTTCCCTTCCTTGGTTCGTTTATGAAAATTGGATGGTCAGCAAAACGCGGTTTTAGACGTACTTAGATTTGCGAGCCGCCTCCGTCTAGGGGGAACTCGGCCCCCGTGGTATAGGTCGCATCGAAGGCGAGGAACAGGACAGCTTGGGCCACCTCGCTGGGCTCCGTGGACTGGGTGCGGCCGGTAACCAATACACGCGCACCTTCATCCACCAGCATCTTCGCTGTCTTCAGGCCGAAACCGCTGCTTCCTCCTGTAATGACGACCCGCTTGCCCTCGTACTCCCCTTTTTCTACAGTACTCATCTTTTCACTTCCTTCCTTGGCTTAAAAGGCTCATTTATTTTTGCAAGACCGATTATAACTCTGTAAATTAATAAAGTAAACTAAATTAATAAAAAAAGTTAATTTATTAATTTTCGTAAAAATTGTTTGTGATCACAGCAAATTCGTTATAATATGTTGTATAAGCACAAAGGAGGCTTCATTTCGTGAGAAAAGCCGTAAGCGCCGGTCATTATATCGAGAAAATAAAACCGGTCATCCGAAAGAACAAGTTCAGCCAACTCAAAATAGACGATATCGCCAGATATATGGACATCAGCAAAGTGACGCTGTATAAGCATTTTTCATCCAAAGATGACATCATTCAGCAGGTTGTAGAGTATGAGATGAACTATTTGCAGCAGGCCGATGTCGTTGTGAACGACGAAACCGTTTCTTATATCGAGCGTTTTCAGCAAACGTTCCTGCAATCGCTGATCTGCGTCATTTATATATCCGATTTGTTCCTGGAGGACCTCAAGGAATTCTATCCGCGGTTATTTGAAAGTCTTGTTATTGCCCAGCAGAATCGGAATAAAAAGCTGGAGAGCTTTTTTGAAGCCGGGATGGATCAGGGCATTTTCAACCGGATGAATGCGGTGCTGTCTTTGGTTCAAGACGACGCTACGCTGCGGCGGATTATGGAACCGACGTTCAGCATCCAGTGGTACGACCTCACCTTGAAACAAGCCGTTATGGAGTTTTACCGTATGAAAAAATATCAAATGATTCGCCCTGAGCATTGGGACAAGGTTGATGAATCCCAGATTGAGGATGAGGTCGTTAGAATTTTGCAAACCATATAATTCATCATTTTGTTCATCGTTCCAGCACGACCTGATCCATGAACGCCAAAAACCCCGCTGGCTCGCGCCGGCAGGGTCTTTTTCACACTTTCTTCTATTGTTCCTCTAGGTTAACGATAATCGCGGTTGAGTCATCGTTTGGTTTGCTATCCGTGGATGTCACGGCGTGCCAACTTCATCATCCCTCTGCTCGAATGCTGGCAGGTGCCTTATTTTCTCTGGATTTCCTACGGCATAAATCGATTGAATCTTGTCATCCTTAAAAGAAAAAGAATAAACGTACTGATCCCCATTATCCATCGCAAGCCGGAAGCCCGGTATGCCGTTGACAGAAACGAACGAATACGCAAATTTACCCTCATGCATTTTGAGCAGATTAAGCAGCAGCTGGATGACCCGCTCGAATCCAAGGACAGGCACCCGTGCCGCCTTGACCTTGCCGCCGCCATCGGAGATCATGACAGCGCCCTCGCTGACCAGTTCCAGTAATCGGCTTGTATTTCCTTGCAGAAGGGAACTGACGAAATCCCTCAGCTTCTCTTCGGCTATGTGAACCGGCAGGCTTTGCTCAGGATCCACCTGGATGCTCTTTTTGGCCCGGTGGAAAATTTGCCGGCAGTTCGCGGTGCTCTTGCCAACCATCCCGGCAATCTCGTCGAACGAATAATGAAAAATTTCGCGGAGGAGAAAAACGGCTCTTTCGACGGCACTCAGCTGCTGCAGGAGCAAAAGGTATGCTGTTGATATGGATTCGCGCCGCATATAGATCTCGGACGGGTCGGCCTCGGCGGCATCCAGCAAACCCATCAGAGGCTCAGGAAGCCAGGGACCGACGTAGAGCTCCCGTTTCTTCGCCGAGGAACGGAGCAGATCCAAGCAGCGGTTGGTGACGATTTTGTACAAAAAGGATCGCTCATTTCGTATCGCATCAGGCTCCTCCAGCCGGCCATAACTTATAAAGGCCTCCTGCACGATATCCTCCGCATCCATGACACTGCCCAGCATCCGGTAGGCATAGGATATCAGCGGTTTTCTATAGGCTTCATACAATTCTTCTATGCTCATGGGTCGCCCTTTCCTCGCTCTCCAGGGAGAGGATGTGCCGAACGGCTCTTTTCGCGCTCGCTGTCGCGGCGTCGGTTAGTAATTCCCCGTGCGAAGCCCAATCTCCTGCCACATACAGCCCCTTGATTTCCGGGACGGCGGGCCCCGGGTTCTCCTGACGGTTCAGGTGCATAAAATCATGGCAAACCGTAATCTTCGGCAAATACTGCCGGACGACTAACTCATCCCTCCAGCCTGGCTGCACGAGATCCAGCGTTTGTTCGAGGTCTTGCAAATCCCGTTTGGGATCGCTTTCCAGCCCCTTGTATTTCATCACGGAAACGACCTGGTATCCATCGTCGCTAAGATCAGCAGCACGCGACTGGTTGGAAAGAAAGACCGTCCTGTCGATGCCGTACACGAATTGCTGATTCGGCTTCGGCAGGCGACGGAGCGCGACATCCAGGCACGCAGCCGTAATTTCGACCGCCTGCTCCTTCCAGGTATGAAGGGCGGTCGTTTCAGCTCCGGGTACCAGCTGGTGAGCGATCGTGGGCGATGCGGCGACGATGATGGAATTCGCTTTGATTGTCGTTCCGTCTTCGAAGAGCACATGCCGTACGGAGCCTTCAGCGTGCCCAATGGACACGGCATTGCTCTTCGAGAGCAGCTTCACGCCGCCATTCTCAGCCAGCTTGCCTAGCTCGTCGACCATCGCGCCCCAGCCCCGGTCAAGATACAGCACGCCCTTCAGGGAGTTCTGAAGCTGCCGCAGTACTGGACCCGCCGCCTGCAGATCCGGCGCTACCACGTAGCTTGCCGTGCGAAAAAGCGAATAAAACAAATGCCGCAGCATGGGGTCCTTGATGTTCCCCTCAAGCCATTCCCGGAGACTGACCCGCTCGTAACGGAGCGTATCCAGTTTGCCAAGCTTCGCCAGCCAGGAGGCCAGCTCCACCTTCCCTTTCCAGGACAGCAGCGGCGTGGTAAAGAGCGATTTGACCCCCATCGGCATGGTCACCAGCTTCCCGTTCCAAATGCCGAGTGCATCGGTGGAAGGCTGACCTCCCTGCAAACTTAGCCCCAGCTCGCGGAAGGTCGCAAACGCATCGCCGTGATACAGGGCGTGCCCGCCCAGATTGAAGTATGCTCCCTTCTTTTTCACCGTGATGGCTCGCCCGCCGAGGCGCTCCTGCTTCTCGATTAGAATCGTCCGCTTTCCCGCCTTCGCCGCATACACCGCTGCCGTCAGACCTGCTATGCCCCCGCCAACTACCGCCACATCATAATCGTATTCCATCTCCATCTCGATCATCCCTTTCGGTGATTTTACCCGTATGACGGGGAGTGAGGATGGGATGTGACAACATCGGCCGGGAAATTTCTTTAAATATTTCTGGGCTCTACTGGCGTTCTTCAGACCCTATATCACATTAAAAAACGCACCCTGGCGGGCGCGCTGCGGTGAACTCCTATTTTAATTGATCCGTACGGGATTCAGCTCCAATTTTACGCTTTCAAAGACAAATTTACAGCCTCGCAAGCATGGATGTAGGTTGTGTCAAACAGAGGAACTTCTGCGTCCTCCGGCTTCACCAATAGTCCAATTTCTGTACAGCCTAATATAATCCCTTCGGCTCCAGATTCGATTAAGCCCTGAATAACCTTTTTATAATAATCTCTGGATTCCTGATGAATCTTGCCCAGGCATAACTCATCGTAGATGATCTTGTTTACGGCCTCTCTGTCATCCCGATCTGGAACGATCACTTGAATCCCGGTCAGCTCCAAGCGTGATTTATAAAAGTCCTGTTCCATGGTGTACTTCGTGCCAAGCAGCCCAACCTTCTGAATCTGGCTTTCTTTGATTTGGACTGCTGTAGCATCCGCTATATGCAAAATGGGGATCTGGATCTGGGACTGAATATCATCGACAACTTTATGCATCGTATTGGTGCAAATGACGATAAAGTCAGCGCCCCCTTTTTCCAAAGTCCTTGCGGTTTGGCCTAGCACTTCTCCCGCCTTTTCCCAGGCTCCTTCCGCTTGGTAACGTTCAATTTCTTCAAAATCAACGCTATATAACAGGCATTTCGCAGAGTGCAGCCCGCCTAACCTACTTCTTACTTCTTCATTGATCATTCGATAGTACAAAGCAGAAGATTCCCAGCTCATTCCGCCAATAAGACCGATTACTTTCATTTTATGCTCATCTCCATTGTCCTTGGTTTATCTTTAAAAATCAGCTCCGATTAACCTTCAATTCTGTAAAGTGAATGTGCAAAAAACGGCGGTCATCCCGCCGTTTTCAGTATACATTAGGCTGCTTAAGGACAATAGGAATTTTTCCATTCGTTCGGTGTTCCTTACTCCTGCTCTAACCTCAAGGAATCGTCAACCTTATTTCGTGGCAGCCGCCTTGGTTACCTCCACCGTACGCTTGCCGGCGTTCCATTTCACCTGCACGCCCAGCAGATCGCCGAAGTCCTTGATCGGCACGTAGAGCGAGCCGTTCAGCGTCGCCGGGGAGTAAGACAGTGCGGCTTGCTTCCCGTCTATGAGAGCAAAAGGGGAGCCGTCGGCGATCGAGAAAACGCGCGTTCCGTAGGTCACGGTCGTCCGCTTCGTCTTGGCGTCGTAAGCGACCTTGGCTCCGAGCGCTTCCGTCAGCGACCGGAACGGGATGAACATCCGGTTATCTGCCGACATGACGCCCGCTCCAACCCGCAGCGGAAGTGCCTTCCCATCCAGCGTGACCTTGGCATCCGACTTCGCGAAGGCTCCCGCCGCGCTGCCCCCAGCAGCGGGCTTCGCCAATTCGGAAGACAGCGGGTACGCATACAGCTGGCTCTCCGCCTGGACGAGCAGCATGCCGCCCTCAACCTGAAAAGCTCCGTAACTGCGCGCCTTCGTCTGCGCACGGAACAAAGCCTTCCCTGTCGAGACGTTCAGCGCATAGACGGTACCGTCACTCTGCCCGACGTACAAGCCGGATTGGATCATATCGACGCGGCTGGCCGGATTATCGGGGCCGTTATAATTCACATACGAACGATCCACGATTTTGCGCGCATGAATCCCGCGGCTGTCCTCGTCCAGGAAAAACAGCTTGCCGTTATAGGGGCCCGCGATAAACTCCCCCCGATCCGGTATCAATTCCGGCTTCACAACAGCGGGGTCGGCGTCGTAATTGAAGCGGAAGACGCCCTCGCCGGCAACGGCCGCATAGATGTCATTCCCTTCCATCACCACTTTGGATGTGGGATAGACCGGACTGCCATCAGCCTTTAAGGCAACAAACTTCTTGCTTGCCGTAATCTTGCCGGTCTTCACATCCACCTCGTCGATGTTCGCCGCAGTCTCCACATAATCGGAATCCGGCCATTGGTCCTGGAAATAAAGCTTATTCCCTTCCGACTTGAGAAGACCTGAATGGTCACCCGACAGCCGCCACAGCGTCTTGCCCGTGGCGGGATCAATCGCGTAAGTCGTATTGACGGTAATCGCTCCCGACTCCACGGCGCCCGAGAGCAGCGTCCCGCCCACGCGCTGAGGCAGGGACTTACCGTCCTGATTCCGCCATTTCTCCTTGCCTGTAGCAGGATCGACCGAGATGAGTGAACCGGCGGCAAAGACGTACAAGGTTCCACCGTCCACGGATATCTCGGGCGCATGCCCCGATGGAGCACGGTAGATGCGCGCGCCCTTGCCGGTCGCCTTATCGACCCGGTAAACCGAGCCGTCTTTGGCACCGACGTAGAGTTTCGTTCCATCGGTACTCGTGAGGGTTGCATAGCCAAGTCCCGTCCCGAACGACCACAGCGTCTTCCCGGTCGCGGCCTCCTTCGCGATCAGCTTGCCGCCCGCGATGTAGTAGACCTTCCCCTGCCCCGCTATAACGACGGAAGGATTGGAGGCGGACGAGTCCTTCGGCGCATCAAGCGCCGCCGTCCATTTCGGCTTGGCGAGCGGTATCGGATTCGTCAAATAAAATTCCGAGCCCGGGCTCGAATAACTTGCGTTCGGTCCGGAGGTTTGAGCCCACACGGACGGGCCTGTCCAGGCGCTCCCGAGCGTCCCGGCAAGCAGCAGCCCGGCAGCGGCCATAGTCCATTTTCGCATCATCGATATCCTCCCAGCTTTTAACGAAATTTACCTACTGTCTTATGGACGCTGCGAGCCGGGGCAAAGTTACAAGGTTGGAGAATTGAAAAAGGCTGATTGGGGTTTCCAACCAGCCATTATATGCGCGGCACAGACTTGCCTTCCCTTTGAGATCGCCAAGGGGTGCATGAATCATTTGAACCCCGTAAAAGCAGATCCGGATTGCATATAGTACTTCTGCCCGAAAAAATAGAGCAAAATCATCGGAATCGCCATGATCGTCGACGCGGCCATCAGCTTTTCCCATTGCGCCCCGTGATCCTGCTGGAATCCCTGCAGACCGAGCGTCAGCGTCCACTTGGCGGCATCGTTCAAGTAAATGAGCGGTCCCATAAAGTCCGTATAAGCACCCACGAAGGTAAACAAGGCCACCGTCGCCAGCGCCGGCTTTAAGGTCGGCATAATAATTTGCGAGTAGATGCGGAACTCTGAGGCCCCATCCATTTTCGCGGCTTCGGACAGCTCCTTGGGGATGCCTAAGAGAAATTGCCTCAATAAGAAAATGTAGAACGGCGCGCCGAAAAAGGCCCCGATCGTCAGCGGCAGGATAGTGTTGATCCAGCCCAGCTTGGCGAAAATGATGTACTGCGGAATCAGCTGCACCTGTGAGGGCAGGATCATCGTTGCCAGGACGATCGCGAAAATGATCTTGCTCCCCACCCACGGAATCCGGGAGATCGAATAGGCCACCAGCGGGGAGGCAAACAATTGCCCGATAATGCAAACGACGCAGATAACCAGGGTGTTCAGCATATAGTGCCCGAACGGCACCGTTTCGAACGCGGCCTTGTAATTCGACCATTGAAACGATTCCGGCAGGATGCGCGGCGGCAGTTCAAAAATTTCGTTCGACGACTTGAGCGATGTGAACACGAGCCAAACGAACGGAAAGAGAAAAAAGAATGCAAACAAAATCAGCATCGTATGCGGAAAAATTTTCGTGCGAAACAGCTTGCCAGCGCTCATCCGCTATTCACCCCCGTAGTAGACCCAGCGTTTGGACGTTTTCAGGACCAGCAGCGTAATCAGCATGACGATCACGAACAAGATCCAAGCCAGCGCCGAGGCGTATCCCATTTTCAGATTGATAAAGGCTTCCTGATACAAATTGACGGCATAGAACAATAACGACTGCCCCGGCCCGCCGAGAGCGCCGCCGCTTGACTTGCCACCTGCCAGAATGTAGGATTCCGTGAAAATTTGAAAAGCCCCGATGAGTCCCATGATCAGCTGGAACAAAATGATCGGCGACAGCGCCGGTACCGTGATTCTCCAGAACCGGTGCCACCAGTTGGCGCCGTCGACCTGGGCCGCTTCGTAGTAGGTTTGCGGAACCCCTTGCAGCGCCGCGAGAAAAATGAGCGCCCCCGCGCCGGAACCCCAGAGCCCCATCAGGATCAGGGAAGGCTTGGTGAACCGGGGATCAAGCAGCCAGGCCGGATCGGGAAGATGCAGCCAGCGCAAAAAAATGTTGACTAGGCCGAAGTCCGGATTCAGCATCCAGGTCCAGAGCAGGGCGCTCGCCACGCCGGGAATAACAGCCGGAAGATAAAAGATCGTGCGGTAGTAACGGATGCCCTTGACCTTGAAGTTCAGCAGCAGCGCAATGAGCAGCGAGCTGAACAGCGTTACAGGAACGGATATGAACGCCATGAAAAGCGTGTTGCTGATCGATTTATAGAAGCTGCGGTCTTTCATGATCGCGGCGTAATTGTCCATACCCACCCATTTTGGCGGATTGAACAGATCGTATTCCGTCAGGCTGAAGTAGAGGGAGCTGAAGAAAGGATACACGGTAAAAATCAGAAACCCGATGATCCATGGGGAAGCGAAGATCAGCCCCAGCCAAAAATAATGCCACTCCTTCCTCGTCCAGCCCTTTCTCCGCCTAGGCGCCGCTGAGGATATCGTTTCAATCATCTGCACGTCCTCCTCGTGATTGTTGGAATGCGGGCCCGGCCCAGAAGCGGACCGAGCCCGGATGTAAAGAACCGGATTATTTGACTAAAGGCTGAATTTTGTCCTTCACCCGTTTCAGCCCTTCGTCCAAGCCGACTTCCCCGCGCAGAATCGCGTTATACTGGTTCGAGAATTCGGTCATGTACTCCGTCGAAAAGGACGTAGCCGGGAAGGAATGCAGGTTTGGGCTGGAGGAATACTGTAAAAACTCCTGGAAGCCCGGTACTTCCTTGTAGATTTCATGTGACTGCAGTGAGGTTCGGGTCGGCAGGTTGCCGATGGCCGCGGTGAACTCCGCCATCTGCTCCAGTTCGGTCATCCATTTCAGGAACTGCCACGATTCTTCCGGATGCTTCACGCCTTTCGGAATGTAAAATACGCTGGTCGAGACGTTGCCTGGGTCCTTCAGGCTCGGGTTGCTCTCATCGTACGGAATGGGCGCAATGCCGTATTTCAGGTTCGGGGCGTACTGCTTAATGAACGTCGGCAGCCATTCGCCGTCGATCGTCATCGCGTATTTGCCTGTAAAGAATGGATTCTGCGGCGACATGTACTGCCCCAAGCCGGACGCGAAGCGATCGAGCTCCTTCGATCCGAATTGGTCCCAGATTCCTTTTCCGAATTCTACGGCCTTCTTGACCCCCGCATCGTCGGGCGTGACCTGCTTCTTGTCCGCATCGTAATAGGATCCGCCATAGGCATAGCTGAACGTATAGGCATCGACGCCCGGCCACAGGCCCAGCTGCTGCAGCTTGCCTCCATCCTCCTTGACACTCAGCTTCGCAATGTACTCCTTGAGCTGGCCCATCGTCTCCGGCGGACCGCTAAAGCCCGCCTTCTCGAGCAGCTCCTTGTTATAGAAAAGCATTGAGACGTGCATCGCGATCGGTAAAGCGTACGTTTTTCCATTCGATTGGGAAGAGCTCAGTGCAGCAGGCACGAAGTCGCCGAGGTCGACGTTGTCCTTCTTGATGAAATCGTCCAGCGGCATCATGGCCCCGCGTTCGCCCCACGGCACGACGTCCTGACCGAAGTTGGACGCGACGTCCGGCGGGTTACCTCCGGTAATCGCCGTCAGCTGCTTCTGGTAATCGCTCTGGGACAGCCCCTTTACCTGAATGTCCGGGTTGGCGTCATTCCATTTCTTGATCAATTTCTCGAGGGCTTCCGCCTCCATGCCAGTCCAGCCGTACCAGAAGCTCAGCTGCACTTTTTCTTTCGGGGCATCGCCGCCCTTCGCTTCGCCGCCTTCCTGGCCACCGCTTGCCGCATCTTTGCCGCCGCAGCCCGACAGGACCGCGACCAGCAGGAAAACCATCATGAGCCCCCATGTACTCCCTTTTCGCATCATGTCTCTTCCCTCCTTAATCTTGGGGCGGCAGCGCCGCCAATGCGCGCTTGCCGCCGTCAACTACCCACATGTTATCATGTAAGCGTTTTAGTTAATTTCACTATTGTCTCTAGTAATTGGATTATCGTTAAAACTTAAAATGGCTTGCCCATCACCTGTTTTCGGAACTGGTTTGGGGAAATGCCCGTGTATTTTTTGAAAATCCGGCAAAAATACGCGAGCTCGTTGAACCCCGTGGCATAGCATACGTCCGTGATGGACATGGACGGCCGCTGCAGCAGGACGAGCGCGTTGGATATCCGTAAATCGACGAGATAGCGGTTGAAGGTCTTGCCCGTCCACTCCTTGAACAGCCGGCAAATCGTCGGCTTCGACATGTTGGATATGGCGCAAATATGCTCCAGCTTGATATCTTCATGCGCATTCCTGTCGATGTATTCGACGACCTTGTTCATCGTGTCGCGGTACCTTTCGATTTTTTGGAATCCGGCCTTCACCAGTTCCCCGTTCACCTGGCGGATAATGATCGACAGCAGCTGCAGGAGACTGGCCTTCAGCACAATTTCAAAAAAGGGCGTCCGCTCCTCGTATTCCCCGAGCATATCCTGCAGCAGGCCGCGGATTCTGCCGTCCGTGACGCCGTCGAAGGCGATCTGCGAATGCGGCGTGCAGTCCGACTGCGAGAAATGCTTCAAATACTCGGCGTCGAAAAATCTCCGCTCTCCCGAAGGATCCGCGAAGCGCTCGTTAATGAAGGACGGCATAAATTCGCAGCCGAGGATCTCCCCCTCTGTCTCGAAAGCCTGCACGCGATGCAGCGTAAAGGGGGGAACGAGGAACAAATCGCCTTGTCGGATCCAGTACTGCCGATTGGAGATCGTGTGCACAAATTCGCCTTTGGATACGTACCAGATCTGATAATAGTCATGGAAATGGGTGGACAGGCTGACGAGGGTGTTCATCCGGTACATCTTGCAGTGCAAATTCTCCAGCATCTCGAGCTTCGAATTGAAATAGATGACTCCGGCGCGGGTCAATCGATCGATATCGAGCTTTTTCATTCGGCACGACTCCTCTCATTTGATACGGAAGTACAATCTTTCCCCTCGCGAATCGCCTAGAATGGGATTCAAAAATCGAGGGAGGCTTGCACTTACATGAAGACTAAAATCGCTTATTTGGATGGTTTAAGAGGACTGGCGGCCTGCGTCGTCGTGGTGTCCCATTTTTTTCAGGTCTTCGCGCCGTCTGTCTTCGAAGGAAAACCGGAGATCGCCCACTTTCCCTTTGAAGGCCTGGCCGCGCGAACGCCGATGAACCTGATGTTCAACGGCAACTTCTCGGTTTGCGTCTTTTTCGTACTGAGCGGATACGTGCTGAGCTGGCGCTATTTTCTCACGAAGGACAAGATGCATATTTACGCGTCCGCGCTGCGCAGATTTTTCCGGCTCGCCATTCCGGCTTCGCTGTCCGTTTGCCTCGCTTTCGCGGTTATGCGGCTGGGCTGGGGATTTTATGACGACATCCGCCAAACGACCCAATCGTCGATGCCCGATCCGTTCACGGCCAGCCCCCGTGTACTCGACATGATCCGGGAGGCGCTGTACCACACCTTCTTCACTTATGGATCCGCTTACAATCCTGTGTTATGGACCATGACCTACGAGCTGCTGGGTTCCTTCCTCATCTTCGGGTTTCTGTTGACCCTCGGCCGCTTCAGGCTGCGGATCATCGGTTACGCCGCTCTTGCGGTGCTTCTCGCCGATTCCTATTACCTCGGGTTTGTGCTCGGCATGGCACTCAGCGACTTGACGTACAGCGGCCGCAACCGGCTGACCGCCGTTCTTCCGCCCTGGAGCGCTCCCCTGTTTCTGGGGGCCGGACTGTATCTCGGCTCTTTTCCTTACGTGGGGACCGAGAACACCATCTACTCCATCCTGGTATGGAAAGGCTCGTCCACCTTTTCGTTCTTCGTGTTCTACCATACGCTGGGCGCTTGCCTGACCTTAACGGCCCTGCTCATCTCGCCCCGCCTCAAGTCGCTGTTCGACCGGCAGCCCTTCCTCTACCTCGGCACGATATCCTTCTCTTTATACCTGGTTCACTTCACCATCATTTGCTCGCTGGGTTCCTATCTGTTCTATCAGTTCCACCTCCTGTTCTCTTACGGCCTTAGCACAGTCCTCACCGTTATCCTAACAACTCCTTTTATCTTTGCATTAGCCCATCTTTTCTGCCGGTTCGTCGATGCTCCCACGCTGGCAACGCTTAGTCCGTGGAGCAGGCGGGTCATGGATCGGCTGGTTCGGAAAAAGCCCGGCGGCATGCCAGTTGAAAAATCGAAGGGGATATAGCATTAGCTTCTGGCGTTTATGCGACGGAAAAAGGGAACAAAATTCTTAACATTGTGCAAGGTGGCCGCTGCGGTTACGGATCGTTCTTCCGATCGCTGTTGTCTCCAAATTTCTTGATTTTATATCACCAAAAGGTAGAAATTCGCAGACAAAGGCGAACGCTAACGCTTCTACAGATCGATTCCGTCCCCTCCACTGCTTTTGCTTACCAAGACTGCCAAAGCCCGTGATCGTTCGCTGGCCAACCCGTTCCAATGCAAAAAAATCTCCGGAGACTCGTTTCCAGTGCCATCGTGCGCTAGGGCGAGTCTCCATGGAGATTGAATACTGCGCCCTATATTAATGTTCAGGCGCAACGCAAAGCAGCCATTCCCGTTCTCCGCGAAAATGGCTGCTTTGTTCTGTTCCTGCCGCTTACCGGCTCTCCGGCAGATCGATCCAGCGATACGGCTGCTTGGCGGCGATCCTGCCGTTTTCGATGATCGACATAATGGCGACCGTCTCGGCAGGCGGCACGCTCACCTGTCCGTTCTCGAAAAACGCCACCAGATCCCGAATGAAGCGCTGAAAATAATCCGAAACCGGCTGCACGACGCGGCAGGTACCGGAATCGTAGTTGACGGCCATCATGAACGGACAGCCCGGACCCGGCTGCTGGATCGTGGCCTGCCGGCCGCCCGCGAACTCGATTAGCAGTGCCGGCGCAGCCTCCGTGCCGATGAACATGATGCGCTTCGCGTCTGTACCCATAAGCGCGACAACCGGCTCGATCTGGTGGATCGAGTAGTTCTCGAATGAGCCCGGGCCAAGGCTCGCAATCACCCGAATCCCCGCGCGCTCAATCTCCTCGTATTCGTCGGCATAACGCAGCGCGGACGAGGAATACAGCGGCGTGCGATGCTGCCTGGCCCTCTCGAACAGGCGCATGGCGGCTGCCCGGTCAGGGGCAAACGTCTTGTCCACGTACGTCGGTTTCCCCGAGGCGAGCGGCAGCTCCGCCAGCGCCTCATGCTGCTCCGGGTTGTCAGGCGACAGCACGATCAGATAGTCGCTTTGGGCGATCACCTCTTCGATCGTGTCGCACCATGCCACGCCATGCTTTGCGCACCATTCCCGATTGGTCATCCCATGCTCCGCGTCCTTAACCGCATACGCAAAGGCGACCTCCATCTTCCCGCGTGAGGCGTCCTTGATCCATCCGGGATATTGATTAGCATGCCATTCGTCCAGGAAGTAGTCGATAAAACCGATTTTCTTCATGCCTGCGCCACTCCAGCTTCCGTTAAGGAAATCTCACGGCTTTCTTCGGAGGATTGATAAATAGCCTCGATCATTTGCGCAGTCAAAATCACCGTGTCAATGTGCGACGGCAGCTTTTCACCGGAATGGATACCCGCGATAAAGCCGTCGATCTCCTCCTGGAACGCATTGGTCTTCGGATAGTTCGGCGTGCTTTCGATCAATGCGCCATGCTTCGCCGAATACAGGGTAAACTCTTGGCCGTACTGGAGGCGAATGCCCGCCTTGTCGCCGAGGAAATCGATGTACGTTTCTTCGACTCCGATGTTTTGCGCCCAGGCGCCGTTGACCGAAATCGACGGGCCTTCGGTCCGGATCATCGCCGTCACGAAGTCGTCGACGTCATAGTTGCCCGCATAGTTTGGAGGACCCGCCCACATGTTCAGGTAAGCGTAATTTTGCATGTCTTTGCCCAGCTTGGAGTACGCCTGCCCCGTCACCGTCTTCGGCCGCGGATCGCCCGCACAGTACATGACGATATCCAGGTAATGAACGCCCCAGTCGATCAGCGCCCCGCCGCCGGCGACCGCCTTGGTCGTAAAATCACCGCCGAGCCCGGGAATGGATCGATGCGCGCGGAAGCTTACGACGACGTGGTACAGTTCGCCAAGCTCGCCGCTTTCGATCATCTGCTTGATGATGTTGACGCCTTTATTGAAGCGGTTGACGACGCCGATGTTCAGCGTCATACCGGTTTCGTGCTGCACCTTCTGCATCTCCAGCGCCTCCCGGTACGTCCGCGCCGCCGGCTTTTCGCACAGCACATGCTTGCCTGCGCGCATGCAGTCGATCGCGATCTGAGCATGAACGTTGTTCGGCGTGCAGATTGATACCGCCACCACGTTTGTGTCCTCCAAAATGACCTGATAATCCTCCACCGCCGTGCCGCAACCGTACCGCTCGACGGCTTTCTCAGCCCGCTCCTTGCGAATGTCGCAGAAATACTTGATCTCAGCATCCTTGTTCGCCATGTACGCCGGGATGTGCGCATTGTTGGCAATGGTCCCGCAGCCGATCACGGCTACAATCGTTTTTGACATAACCTGTTCCCTCCGATGGTCCTGAACCCGGTTAGGCAGATCCGGATTGCAGAGAATAGTTTGACCGATATACGATTCATAAAAAAAAGCCATCAGCCTTCTCAGCTGACAGCATTTCATTTGTCTATCGTTCACGGCCAACTTACCGACATGTTATCATGTAAGCGGTTTAGTTGATTTTACTATCGTATGGGAAAATAGGATTATCGTATCCGTTTATATACTCTTATCCACACATGCCGTCAGGCGCTTTTCGATATCCGATGCAATGCTCATCAAGGCGTCATTCTCTGCCAACCCGATCAATGCCGTTGGTTTCGGCATGCCGATCTTGGTTGTTCCGTTCTCCACGTACACAGCCAGCTTGCACGGCAGGAAATATCCGACCAATGCATCTTCAGACAATACCCGTTTAGCTTCAACCGGATTACAAACCTCCAGGATCTCATACGGCATATCGAACTCAACACCCTTTTCGTGAAGCTTCGCCTTCATGTCCAACCGCCAAAGGACGCCGAACTTTTCCGCCTTCAGGTTTTCCGTCAGAGCTTCAATCGCTTGTTCAATCGTTTTGTTCGTTTCAACCGTGTAATGAAACATCGCATGTCAGCCTCCCGTTTTTATCTCACCATTAGGTTAACTTAACCAAACATAAACATGGATATTACTTACGCGACAGTTTTCCGTTCCAGGCACCCAGACCGCCCTGTAGATGCGCCAGTTCCTTGTGCCCGTTTTTGAGCAGCATCTTCGCCGCGTTTTTACTGCGCATACCGCTGCGGCAGTAAAGGAGCACCGGTTGATCCTTCGGGATTTTAGTAAGCGATCCAGGCAGCTGGGACAGAGGCATGTTTTGCGCCCCGGCAATAAAACCTCCCTTAAATTCACCCGGTTCACGGACATCGATCAGCAGAGGTTTACCCGGTTTTTTCATTTCGTCACTAAACTCCTGTGCGTTCAGGCTCCGGAGTCCCTTAACTGGTTTTAACCTCGAAAATATAAACCATCCAAACAGTGCAATGATAACGAAATTAATGATTGTTCCCGTTTGCAAAGTTTTCACATCCTTTAGCTTTCGCTTGTTTCAGAAAAGCATGGGCTTGTACCGTTAACAGCTGCCGGAACCCACACTTATGCTGAATACGGGCCATTTATATGGTTTTGCCGGAGGTCAGCGGACAACATCATTCCAGTCGTTCATGCCTCCCGTCATATTCACCACGTCAAATCCTTTTTCACTCAGCAATTCACAGGCAAGGCCGCTGCGATTGCCGCTGCGGCAAATCACGATAATCTCCTTCGACTTATCAATCTCATGCAGACGTCCGGAAAGCTGCCCGAGCGGAATATGCTTGGCGCCTTCTAGATGACCCGCAGCCCATTCCTCAGGCTCGCGAACATCCAGCATATACAACTTCTCACCACGATTGAGTCTTAATGCCACTTCCTGCGGTGTCGTTGCTTTGGGAAATTTGAATGCCATGCTGTTTCACTCCTTATCGATGTTATACATATACCCCTATGGGTATATTAATTGTGATTTTCCCCTTTGTCAACTTTGGTAAGTCCCTATGAAGGAATTACCAGTGCTTAGAAAGCAAAATCAATGCCAGCTCATCAACTGAGCTGGCATTTTTAAGCGGAACCATAACCTTCAATCACCTATTTTACAATTAATCGGGTAAGCAATGCTTAGTGGTGACAAGACAACAAAAAAAGCCCGGGATCGTCCGTCCTCTTGGCTTATAACATTCATTTCTTTAGTATATTCTGTTTATCATTATTGGATAAGTAAGTTCAGTTTGGAGATGACCTCCGACAAGGTCGTCTGCGGAACTTTACAAATGAACACGGCATTCCGCGATTGCCAGTCAAGGCATTTGACCTGATCGGCAAGGATTACCCCCTCAATCGGCAAATCCTGCGGAATCATCACTTCAAAAGGGTAGCCCTTCCGTTTTGAAGTGATCGGACAAAACAAGGAAAGTCCAACCTTCTCATTATAAGCTGCTGGAGAAATAACGATTGCCGGCAGCTTACCTGCTCGTTCATGACCAGCTTGCGAATTAAACTGCAGCCACACCAAGACCCCACGGTCTGGTACTTATTCGTTGGCTACCATGCTTCCCGACCTTCCGGATCCCCCGTGGAGATCTCTTTATGAATATTCTCAGGAGTAACTGAGATAAGGAGCGCCTCCAATGAAGACGGCTTCAGTTTGATGATCAGATGTCCGTTTTCTACGTCAAGACCGACCTTGGAGCCTTCCTCCAGACCTACCTTCAAAGCAAGGGATTTCGGTATGCGAATACCCAAACTGTCCCCCCATTTTTGAACCTGAAACATGGAAAACCGCCTCCTATGCTTGTATATAAAAAGTATATACTTTGTTTCGTGACAAGTCACAACGTGGATTAGTTATCCAGAAGTGTCATCAAGTCCTGTACCTATGACCCATTCATCCATTGGGTTGGATTCATATTCAGTTCATAAAGCTGCTTTATGATCTTCCTACAAGGAGGAGATGAAATGAGTAGGATAAAGACGGATATGTTAACTGTGCCTGGAGCAAGTATCCACTATGAGGTGCGCGGGGAAGGGCCTATACTTCTGATGATCCATGGAGGATGCGGGGACGCCGATGTATTTCTGGAGGTTGCGGATCAGCTTGCCGATCAGTACACGGTCGTCACTTACGACCGCCGGGGCCACTCCCGCAGCAAACTCACCAATCCGGCTGAAGATTACCGGATCGAGACGCACAGTGACGATGCTCACCGACTCTTGGCCGCTTTAACCGATGAGCCGGCATACGTTTTCGGAAGCAGTTCCGGGGCTGTCATTGGACTTGATCTGACGATGCGCTATCCCGGACAAGTGCGTGTGTTGATTCCGCATGAACCGCCTTTGCTGGATCTTTTACACGGGGATGAACGATTACAGGCCAAGACGATTATGGAGGACCTAATCGCAGATCACCGCAAGTTAGGCTTATTTCCGGCTTTTATCAAGTTCACTTCAGCCATTGGACTTCGAGATGATGACGGCCCCAGCCCTTCTTCGCCGCCGAGCGATGAGCAAAAGGAACGCATGATTGCAAATATGGAATACTTCATGGCGAAGGAAGCTCCGGGCGTGCTCGGATATGCTTTCAAGCTGGAGCAGCTCCAAACTGCGCTATCTCATTCTACGGCACAAGTCCGCCCCGCTATAGGCAGTACCTCCAGACATTACTTTCCCGCCCGCTCCGCCGAAGGATTGGCAGAACGTTTGGAGGTAGACATTGCCGAGTTCCCGGAAAATCACATTGGCTACCAGGTTCAGCCAAAGTCGTTTGCCGAGCGGCTGAAAGAGGTTTTGAGCTCACTAGGGTAGTGTACGAGAACTTATTTTAAAACCCGCCCTCTATCGCCACTACGCAAGAAAAGCCAAGAAGGTGATGTTCTCCCTCTTGGCTTTTCCCATATCTCATAAAAACAGAGGAATGTCAGCGACAATAACGTTGGTAGCTGCGCCAACGTTGGACTAACTGAATAGCTATTTTAAGAGCCAGTTAACAGCCTCTAGTACATTTTCAGCTACGAAATCTGGAGCAGCTTCAAGCCATTCTCCAAAAAATTGATTATTGCGATATTTGGCCAAATCCTTCTCGCCAGAACCTGTTTTTACTAACACCTTGATACACCCTGCTCTTTGGGCAGCAATCATATCGGTCCACCTATCTCCAATAACAGCACAATTCTTCAACTCCAGATTGTTATCTACTGCTGCCTGAATGAGCAAAGCCGACGAGGGTTTGCGGCAGGTACAGCCCTCCTCATGTTGGTGCGGGCATATGTATACATGATCAAAGCCAAAGGAAGTTAGTTCATCCTGAAAGTCGCCAATCGTTGCATCTCCACGAGATATACCGGGTTGATTTGTAAAAGCGTATATTGGTATCCCAGCACTCACAAGGACTTCAAACGATTGTTTGGCGAAAGGAAATAATTTAAAAGTACCGGGGTATATAACCTCTTCAGAACCACCAATAGTCCCATCCCTGTCAATAAATACAGCCTGAATTTTCCTCGAAGTTGACATGTGATCACCACCAAATTGTTATATATAACGTAATCCTGGTGTATCGATTATCGGTTTATTCTAGACTATTTCAAATAATAACGATAATACTTAAAATCATGTCGCTCATTCATCATATGTATCAGCAAATTTTGCTCACCAACGAGCTGGAACCCGCAGTATTCAAGAACCCTTTGAGAAGGGATGTTGTCAATTTCAACTGTTCCAATGATATATGGAATATCATACTTTTTCTCTATCCATCCAAGGGTTGCTTTTGCAGCCTCCTTAGCATACCCGTTCCCTCTTGCGCACGGGAGAATCCCATAGCCAAATTCAGGTTCATGCAGGTCATTATGTTCTTGTGCAGCGACCTGACCAAGAATACCACCTGTTTCCTTTTCAAAAACACCTAAGCATAATGCTCCAGTTATAATATCCATCTTCTTATAATTAGAAAGGTGCCACTCAAAGAACTCTTTTGCTCTTGGCTTTTGCATTTGCCAACCCCCATACAAATCCATAAGCCTTTTAAATTGCTCCAAGTCCTTCTCCTCAAAAGTTCTGACGACCAGTCTTTCTGTCTCGATATAAACAGTATTTAAATCACCCATTAATAAAACCTCACTCTCTGAGTGTCTGTGAATTAATAAGTATACAGCTTAGACGTTAACATATGTATTTTTGATTTGTCTGTTTTACATTAATCTGCCCATTAACATAAGGACGGCAACCGCACATTTTTGCCGGCTGCCGTCCTGTCATCGATCTATAGTTTTCCTTTAGTTTAGTACAGTAGCAAACGAACCCTCCATTTCGGTAATTTACTTTGGAATCAAGGCTATTCAAAAAGTACGTAAGAATTGTCCAAGCCAACCGCATCCTTTAGTGATTTACCAAGCGAATAGTGATATGGCTTCTCCTTTGGAATCACACATAGTATATTCCCAGCTTCTCCTTGAGATAAATTGGTTAACTGAAGAAGGTCATTATTGTCGTATATATAAGATACTAGATAATCATAATAGTCGTACTCTTTATCTGTTACATTTAATCCGGCATTAAAGAGCCTTATCTTGGTCCCCACCCATATTTTTTCGTCGTTGCTTATGTTTATTAAAGGAATCCATCCCTTAGATTGCATTAATCCTTCTCCCTCTGATTACCTGTATTTTCTAGTGATATTTCCGTTAGTTTGGCTCACTTTGTAAAGTACATGTTTCTCGTTCAGATAATGCCCTTCATATAATTAGCCGTGATTGTATGATTATTCCCCAGGCACAGCGGCGGTTCGAGCAGGAAATCGTTCTCCCAGAAGCTGTAGGCGCGGATTTGCCCCTTCGCGGCATCTTCAAAGATATAATTGACGACATAAATTCCTCCGTCCTCGAACTGCACCCAACTGAATAACCGAGATCGGACACAGGACTGCATATACCTAACGACGAAATCTGTCCTCTTCTATTTCCTCTACACCGGGGCTATTCCTGAAAGCTTTGATATCTTTAGATGGTGAAGATCCAAAAAGCCTGCGATATTCCCGGCTAAATTGCGAGACATTTTCATAACCAACTTCCATAGCTGCTGCAGTCACATGAATTGCGCCACCCAGCATAAGACGCCTGGCTTCATAGAGCCGAAGCTGCTTTTGATATTGTATAGGTCCTAATGTTGTTACGGCCTTAAATTTATGATGCAGCCCGGATACGCTCATGTTCGATAATTTTGCTAGTTCCTTTATAGTAATCGATTGAGCATAATTCTCTTTGATCCATGCGATGGCTTTGCCGATCCCCTCGTCTTGCTGATCCATCATGACTTGTTGAAAAAAAATATGCCCTGAATCCCCAGAAAGCAGCCGAAAGATCATCTCGCGTTTCATCAGAGAAGACAAGTAACGATTCGCATCCGGTTTCTCAATTAGCTTGAGCAGGCGGTAAAAAGTTTCCACCAAACCTTCGTCGGCTGTCCCGACGTATGCTCCGGTATTCAACTTTTTATTTCTTGGTTTAAAATTAAGGCCAGCCTCCATAACCACAGAAGCGATCTCTTCCATCGTAAATTCAACGCGCAGACCGAAATAGGGTGATTGCTTGGTAGCCCCAATAATTTCTGCGGATGCCGGAATATCAATAACAGATACCAAGTAATCCCCAGCATGATAATCGATGACCTCATGGCCGAGATGAAGTTTTTTGGCACCCTGTAGAATCAGACAAATCGAAGGCGTCAAAACACCAGAAATTTCCGAAGTCTGCCGACTATACCGCATCGTCGTTAGAAACGGAATCATCGTTTGGGTACGCCCCTCGTCCAGGGTAATCCGTTTCGCGATCTCCAGCATTTGATCCAAATACATTTTGGATTGGGGGCTTTCTGAATATAAGTGGTAGTACTTGATTTGCCGCTCTCCCACAATACTCACCAACTTTACTTTGATAGATCCTCAGATGCTCGTTGAATCCTTTCTTGTAATCGTAACTTAATTCTGGATAAAGGCAAAGAACGGTTTCTATCATTTGCAGTTTTGAGCAAGTTTTAAGCAGAAACGAACTATTTCCATATATCCATTCAAGTCATAATGACCTTGAGATTAGAAAATCAAGAAAGAAGGAAATCACAATGTCGGAATCCTCATTAATTACAACCCCATTTCATTCAGAATCGACAGCAAGCGATGTCGTTGCAGGGATCAACCTTGCGGGTCGCAGAGCTGTCGTGACGGGAGCTACATCCGGAATCGGCCTTGAAACGGCCCGGGCTTTGGCTGAAGCGGGCGCCGAAGTGACACTAGCTGTTCGCAATCTCAATGCGGGAAAGCTCGCAGCCGAAGATATTGCTGTAACCACGGGCAATCCACTCGTTAAGGTAATGCCATTAAATCTTACCGATCGATCCTCGATAGCCTCATTCGTTGCTTCATGGAGAGGGCCGCTGCACATCTTGATTAACAACGCTGGTATCATGGCAACGCCCGAGACGCGAACTCCTGAAGGCTGGGAGCTTCAATTCGCTACCAATCATTTGGGACATTTCGCTCTAGCCACCGGACTTCACGATGCTCTAGCTGCAGCAGACGGCGCTCGCGTGGTCTCAGTTAGTTCTGCGGGGCATCTCCGCTCGCCGGTGGTGTTCGATGACATTCACTTCCTGCGCCGTCCCTATGACCCGTTTCTTGCCTACGGCCAATCCAAAACAGCTAACATACTATTCGCCGTGGAAGCTTCAAAACGTTGGATCAATGAGGGTATCACAGCAAATGCTTTGATGCCTGGCGGTGTGCGAACTCCGGGAGTTGACCGTATACAGATCACTCCCGAGCAGATCGAAAAGCTGAACGAGACTAGAACAGGCTATCCGGAAATCATCTGGAAGACCCCTCAACAGGGAGCCGCTACTTCCGCGCTATTGGCAACGTCTCCCTTGTTAAACGGTATCGGTGGCCGATATTTTGAAAACTGCAACGAGGTCAGACCTCGTGTTGGAGAAACTCAGTCAGGGCTCGCCTCTTACGCAATGGATCCCGGTGCGGCTGAACAATTGTGGAAAGTGTCTATGGCATTAATGAACAGCTAATGAGTCACTAACCTATTTCATACAAAAAGACCCCTTTACGAGGGGTCTTACGCTACGTTATTACATAATCAGCTTATATCTTTTTTACCGGCCGCAGCACAGCATAACCATATCCCTCTGGGTAATGCCGTTGGTAGTCTTGTTTGATCCCTTCATCCCATTCGTAACCCATACCTTTCGGGTCGAAGTTCCATGCCACTTCTTCAACGGTTCTCATCACAGCGCCATTATCCTTCAAATAATCGAAAGGCGGGTGAAAAAAGACCAAATACTCCGATTCCGGAATTTTCCTGCACTCCATCCCTGCCGGAATGGGCCCCTTGTACTCCAGTGAAACGGGGATTCCATATAAGTACCCCTTTTGACCATTTTGGTAAAACCACCCCGCCGTCTGACCCATTTGTCCAGGGAGGGCGTGGTTGGACATACTCTCCAGCGTGCCACAGATCTCGTCACAAGAATGTCCCCTTTCCCAGAATTCCCCAAAGTTTGCTGCGGAAAGGTCCCAAATCCCGATAAATTTGTGCGCCGGAATGAACTCGACTTTGATCTCCGCTGGTTGCAAATGCACCTTGCTCATCTTATCCCGCTCCTTGATCAAATAATGATAAGGCGAGAATACCTCCTGACGAATAGCCAACTTAATAGGTCGGGGAGCTTTTTGGTAAGCTGCGGGGGTGAGTTGAAAAGCTTTGTTGAACGCACGCGTAAACGACTCTTGGGATGAGAACCCGTACTTTAAGGCAATATCCAGAACCCGCTGGTCCGTGTCACGGAGCTCCAAGGCGGCTCGACTGATCCTTCGAGTCCAGACGTAATCCCGTAGTGTTATCCCAGTCAATTGGTTGAACTGCTTGGAACAATAATAAGGGGAATATCCTAACTGCTCCGACATCTTCAATAAAGACGAACTCTCCGTTATATTGGCTTCGATCCAATCCACCATAAGCTGGACCATCTCGTTCCATTCGTACATGGAAGTCCTCCCTCCTTTCCCTTCGATCATAGCACCGGCGATCTTCGTATATTTGATTCGAGTTGCACAATAAAAGCCGGGTGTTTTTTGTGATAGGGTTCTCCGCGCTGTTTGTATCGGCAAGTTTTAGGGCCATCCTTTGTGGGATGGCCCTTCCAGTAAGCATGGTCGTTCTTTTAGATTCACCTATTTCTAGCGAACTTTAACAACAGGAATCCATAACTCAACTTCTTTTTCTTCGGTATACACCTGTTTTTCTAACCCTACCTCGATTTCAGGGCCCACTTGTATCATTGGACCTTCAACTTGCTCGTATCCTGAGGAAGGAAACCATTCTCCATAAATGCGGTGCCATTTCTCCTTTTCCCAAGGAACCTTTACTTCAAATACTACCCAAGTCATAGCTGGCACAATTAACTCCGAGAGGTTTTCTGGACAGGGTTCCGTTGAAGCAACTGCCATGTAATAATCATAATCACGCTTTACACGTACTCCTTCACCGAAGCTCACATGCAAAATTCCGAACGGTTCTACATTGTTACGTGATTTCAGTTGGGCATACGTTTCGTTATCAGTCAATTTCCAAACCTGTTCCACACCAGGATGTTCACCAGAATCTATTGGTGTAACTCTATTACTTACACCAACCACTCGAAAAGCGTCCTTTTGCTCAATTCTAAACTTCATTGGCTCGCTACCTCCTATTGATAATCGAAAGATCATTGGAGGAAATGCTTTTAGTGAGCGGTTGGTAATTCTCGCTTCTGTTGGTGTAATTCCATGTAACGCGTGAAAAGCGCGAGTAAATGCATCAGGTGAATTGTAACCGTACTTAATGGCGATGTCGATCACTTTGAGAGATCTATCCTGCAAATCAAATGCCGCTAGCGTGAGACGTCTGCGACGAATATATTCTTGAAGAGGAATACCTGCCAAGTAAGAAAACATCCTTTTGAAATGAAAAATCGAACAGTATGCACGTTTTGCTAACTCATGTTCATTAATCTCATTCTCAAGATTCTGTTCGATGTAGTCTAATGCTCCGTTCAAATTTTCGAGCATATTCATCCAACGACCTCCTTTCATCTATAGAATAGCAGGCAATTTAAGCAAACATCCGGCACATCTTGTTCAATTTCTGCAGGGTTGTGCAATGCATAATTTCCCATTCAAAGCGATTCAATTGAACTTTCAGTCATATATCATATTCGTGAACTAGACCAAGACCCCTCTTCCAGGGGTCACTCCGCGGTTGGTCTTAAAGTACAAATACAGCAGCCGACTAATTGCCGGCTGCCGTTGTGTTGTTTGTGGCTATTGTTCTCGTTTAACTTAGCTTTACTTCCTCAATCTGATCTAAAAATCAGGCTCGGATTTGAGCTTGTTGTGATGCCTCACGCGGAGCTTTTCTTACCAGTCCGAAATAAGCGAGCATGGCTGCCGTGCTCGTCGCTAAAATAATCAGGCCGAGCGGAACGGCGGTATTTTCACCGGCAATCCCAACCATAGGAGCAACCACCGCACCTAGCAGAAAAGGGATGACCCCCAGGAGCGCGGCAGCACTCCCCGCCATATTCGCCTGTCTCTCCATGGCAAGCGGAAACGCCGCAGTGGATGTAATGCCTATGGAGCAAACAAAGAAAAACAGCGGAATGACCAAGGCGAACAGCGGACCATGGAATACAGCGACCACTAGAACAACGATACTTGCAGATAAGGCTACCCATAGGCCAAACAGCAGAAAAGCCTGTTCAGATATGCGATGCGCCATCCGCCCGACCAATTGCGATCCTATAATCAAGCTGATGCCATTTGATCCGAATAGCAAGGCGAAAACGGCTGGTGTGACCCCATAAATATTTTGATAAATAAAAGGTGTTCCTGAAACATAAGCAAAGACACCCGCGATCATAATTCCCTGTGCCAGCATGTAGCCGACGAACTGGCGGTCACGCAAGAGCATTCCGTAGCTGCGCAGCTGGTTCGCGAAGTTGGGTTTCTCGCGTCTTTCCGTTGGGAGCGTCTCTTTCAAGCGCCACTTGGTCATCGCCCACAAGTAAATCCCCAGCAAAGACAGCGCGATAAACACGCCGATCCACGTTGTGAACGAAAGAATGCCGCTGCCTGCAATCGGTGCAGCAAGTGGACCCAAATTACCTACGAGCAGCAGCAAAGAGAAAAATTTAGTAAGTTCGTGGCCGCTGTACAGATCGCGGGCTATGGCTCGCGAGATAACGATTCCCGCGGAAGCGGAAAACCCTTGGGCGAATCGGAACAGGATCAGCAAGCCAATATTGGGCGCGAATGCGCAAGCCAACGAGGAGATGATATACACGGCCATGGAAATCAGCAGCGGATTCCGCCGGCCATACACATCGCTTAGCGAGCCCATAACGAGCTGACCTATGCCTAATCCAAGCAAACAAGCCGTCAGGCTAAACTGGACGAGTGACGCGCTCGTATTGAAATTCTGTGCGATTTCAGGAAATGCCGGTAAATACATATCAATCGTAAACGGGCCTAACGTCGAAAATAAACCCAGCAGCAAAGCCAGGCCGAAAACACTTCTTGCATTATTTTTGCTCATTATGAATTGAATCTCCAATTCTAGTATGGTTTCTATTTTCTAAGATCATTTTCAGACATGCCGATGATGCAGATCACATCTTTTTCTCCAATCTCCTTTCCTAGTCTTCGTTAGATCTTCTGTATTTCTTGCGTGTTTAGTTGAAGTATACGGCCTAGAGTTAACTGTAGGTCAAGGATTTTCGCTTATAGAGTTTTTTCATTGAATCACATCCGCCGTCGGCAATGTAATATACACGGCATCAATTTCACTTTTGTCATCCATTAATGCTTTTGCAATTCGATGTCCCCCATCAATTAATTGTCCGTCTGAACACAATAATATGGGGTACTCCATGTTGGCGTTGATAATCCGCTGACAATGAAGCGCAACATTGCGTATCGTTGGAATTGGGGTCCTCCTGCTATCTTTAAACCAACAATCCTGATCCAGTTCCTTTATTGAATCAATCTTGATGGTATGAACGGGTAAGTCCTTAGATAACTCCCATAGTTTCTCTACGTCCCAGAAATGATGCCTTCCGTCAATCATCCTTCCGTGAATATGTTTCATTCGTGAAAGTAACTCTTCCACAATCATCACCTCGGTTTTTCATAATAATCAATGACACATAACTCTACATGTTTAGTTCGTTCAGAATAGGCAAACATGCACTCATGGTGCCTGTTTTATTCATGGTTTAACTGCCCGTTTACGGAACGACGGCAGCCGAGCAATTTCGCCGGCTGCCGTTCTGTCTGATTGAGCTATTTTTCTTCATCTACGCATTCTAATTTACGAAAGCAAGGTCATTTTACCGCCTGGTAAACGAGACCAATGGCACCAGAATCAAAAGTTTTGTTTTCGATAAGTTTAAGATTGATCTTCTCTTTGATGCCTTGGAATAACGGTAACCCACTGCCGATCAGGACTGGAGAAACTGTGATCTTATACTCATCAATTAAATCAAGCTCCATAAGGTAATGCGCGAACCTAGGACTGCCGAGGATGACCATATCTCTGCCTGGCTGCTGTTTAAGGTTCATGATCTCTTCTTTTACATTATTTTTCACCAGTCTGGAATTGTTCCACTCAACCTTCTCCAACGTTGTGGAAAAAACGACTTTATTGGTCTTTTCGATCCACTCGGCATGATCCAGTTCATGCTGCGAAGCTGATGGATCCGATGGCACAGATGGCCAGTAACCGTGCATCATCTGATAAGTCCCACGTCCCCAAATGACAGTGTCGGCAGTACTCAGAATTTCTTTCGCGAGTTTCTCCAAATCAGCATCGTAGGAAACCCAGCCAATGTCCATTTCGCCGTTTGGACCTTCTACAAATCCGTCAAGCGATGAATGCAAAAACAAAACAAGTTTTCTCATTTACAGTTCTCCTATTGTTGATGTGGTGTACTTCCATTGACTACACTTTACAACATTTCCATTCAGTCCGTTTATTATGGATTGCTAATTTAAACCATCCTCTTGACCAGCGTTCGTCCATTTTTAATTTTGTGAGAAGATCGCTTCATAATGAATTCTTTGATATTCCTCCTGAAAACCAAATTTTGTATAGAGCCCTTTAGCCGCATCGTTGCTACTGTCTACACTTAACCGAACATCAACTGCACCTGAATGCTGAAGCCTTTGCAGTATTTCGGATAGCATCGCTTCCCCAATACCCCGTCTGTGCCATTCACGCTTTACTGCAATAGTCGGTATTCTGGCATGAATTCCTCGAAATGTAGCACAAAGGAGGCCAACCGCTGTCCCCGTTTCATTGACACATAGCATATACAGGTTTTGCGAAAAACCAGTTCCCTGAAATTCGTGAATGACACTCTCGACCGTTTTGTTACCATCGAATGCATTGTTATAAATCTCTGCCCAAATTGGAGCATCTTCTAGCGTAGGGGGACGGAATTCAAATTCTGATGGAGGGCTCGAAACTTTGATGTGGTTTAGGTCGTTTAAGCACAAAATATTCAGGCTGTTTTGCACCTGCATGCCAAAATTAGCACCAAGAGCGGTTTCTCCAGAAATACTCGTGAGTGCACGATGAATAAAGTGGATTTGTTTTGCCTCTTGCCTTGCGATTGCTTCCAGTCGAGCGAAAATGAACTTAAACATTGCCGTACCAATGCCTCGCCTGCGCCAATCCATGTCCACCGTCCCGTAACAATACACGGAAATGTGTGTAGTCCGTTCAACGAAACATAATGAAAAATAACCGACGGTTGTCTGTCCAAGCTCAACAACGAACGTGTTATCCCGAATTCGTTCCCCGGGTTCATCTAAATCCTGCTCAAACGCTTCGGCCGTTAGCCCGTTCAACATATGAAATGGGTCACGATTGATCATGGTTACAATGTTTGCTGTATCTGACCGTTTATGTAATCGAATTACCAAATCATCATCCGAAAGCTTCATATTTTGCCTCCAATGCATATTTACGATTTATAACAATGCTGCCGGCGTTGAACTAACGTTTCCCGTTAATAGAAAGCCTCATGTCTTCGGTTGATTTTTCACCCCCCACTCGCATAACCCTTCCAAAACGGGTAAGAGTGTCTCCGCTTTCTCCGTAAGACTGTACTCGACTTTTGGAGGAACTTGAGGATACTCTTTCCGTTTCACCATCCCATCCGCTTCCAATTCTTTAAGTTGTGAACTCAATGTTTTAAAAGTAATAGCCCCGATCTGTCTCTTCAGATCATTAAAGCGAACCGGTTGATTTTCTGCCAGAAGGTAGATAATCACCATTTTCCATTTGCCGCCAATAACGGATAATGTGTACCCAAATGGGGTGTCCTGAATATTTTTCACTTTGCCTTTATACTCAGCCATGCTCATAATTGCGCTATCCTTTCTGATAGTACCTATCAATAAAGTGCGTACTATATTTTTATTTTTTCTCATCTTATACTTGCCTTACTTTGAAGTAAAGGAGAGAAAAAAATGACTACAGTGAAAACCTACAATCACGATCTTTGGGATCATGGCATTACCCAGGGCTATAGCGTCAACGGCACGATTTACATTTCGGGACAATTTTCCCACGATACAGAGGGAGCATTTGTTGGCGAGGGGGATATCGAGGCACAGACCCGGCAGACGCTGGAAAATCTGGATCGAGTACTGGCAGAGTTTGGTGTCACAAAGTCGAATCTGGCTTATGTTGAGATCTATCTGACAAACGCGCAAGAGCACTTCGACCTATGCATTCGGCTGTTCAAGGAATACATCGGACAACACAGGCCGGCCGGCAGCTGCATCGGCGTAACATATCTGGCGTCTCCCGAGCAGCTGATCGAAATCAGAGCCGTCGCACACACGGACGAACTCGGCTAACGTGGTTGGCCGGACTGCAAGGCGCAGCATTTACGAAAAAAGACTGAACGTCCTATTCCGGGCCTCAGTCTTTTATTGACGATCGACAAAGTATTGATTGCAGTAAGCGGAGCGTCGGTGAACTAGAGAACGGGGAAAAAAGCGCCTTCTATGCTAACAGTGACTGCATTAGCAAAGGCGCTTCAAGCTAGACCATTGGTTTTTATGGAAGAGTATGGGACGAGAAGGAAGACCTCGGCAGTCTACTACGAAACACTCCCCTTCCCCAGCAGCCGCATCCCCTGCGCAATCACCCCATAAATCGGCTCCATCTTTGCCTCGTCAACGCTGGCCAGAGGCGAGATGGAACGAATTCGTTCCGCCAATCGGCTTCGCACAAGCGGAATATTCTGCAGCACACCTCCCTGCAAAATCAGGGCAAATGGCTCTTCCGCTGCAGCCAATCCGATTCTTTCGATCACGGCCCGGGCCCCTAGAAACAACTCGTCGGCAGCAGCCTCGAGAATTATACGCGCAGACGCGTCTCCCTCCTGCTCCGCTTCACTCACGAGCTTGCTGAGCCCGGCCGTTTTCTCCACGCTGTATGCCGCGGAGTAGGCCCAGTTGAACAGTTCCTCTTCCGTGCGCAGCTTCAGATGATGCAGCAGCTTACCCGTTAACGCCGTGGCGCCGCTCCTTCCGTCATATCCACGCAGTGCGGCGATGATGGCCTGCTTACCGATCCAATAGCCGCTGCCTTCATCGCCGACACGGTGGCCCCAGCCGCCTGCACGGGCGCTTTCCCCGCTCGCATTGATCCCGTACACGATTGAGCCGGTGCCGGCGATGACCAGAATGCCGGGGGCACCGCCTGTTGCACCGAGTAGAGCGGCCACGCCGTCATTCTCCACGATGATGCGGTCGGCCTGCACCTGCGTGTTTCGAAGCGCTTCATGGACAAGCTCCTCAATCACCTGACGGTCATAGTCAGTATCCAGGCCGGCGAGGCCGAACACCGCACAGGCAACATGCAGCGGTGATTCTACTGTTACGGCAGGTGAAGGATCTTCGGCCTGAGAAAGGAGAGGAGCAGCATCCCCGTCAAATGCAGACTGCGTATTCCCTTGAACATCCAGATCCGCCAGCTGCCTCTTGGCTTCCTCGATCGCACGCATAAGCTCAAGCGCCGCGGCTTCGCGCCCTACTCCCTGGTAGTTGCATGATCCCGCACGCCCGCTCGCCAGCACCTGGCCCTCGGCATCCGCAAACACGGCCAGACACTTCGTCCCCCCGCCGTCTACGGCCAGCAGAGGAATTGTTGCCATGTTCATCGGCTGCCGCTCCAGCCGGCCAGGATGTCATCCAGGTTCTTTAAGGCTCCTTCCGCCTGTTTGCGGGCTGCGTCCAGCCATTGCTCCTGAGTCTGCTGGGCTCCTTTCCGCTTCGTGATCACGCTCTGAATTTCCGAAGGAGCCGGTCCGCCGGGGAGCGTACGGATATTCACAAAATGAACCGGATCCAGCGCCATTCGCAGCTGCTCCTCCGTCAGGGAAAGCTTGCGGCCGATGACCTCCAGTGCGATCTCATTGACAAGCTCGAGCGTAATCTGGTTAGCGGCAAGTCCATCGGCGACGGCACGCTTCACGAGACGGCTTACGATATGATGGGAGCCGCGGAACGACAAACGGTCGGAGCGCACCAGCGTATCCGCAAGCTCGGTCACCGTGGCAAAGCTGCCCTCGGTCCGCTTCCGCAGCACCTCCTTATTAACGTCCACGGTTCCGATGACGCAGGAGAGCAGACGATACATCCGTTCCAGCACCTTCAGCGCCTTCCAAGCATAAGGCTGCATGTCGTCCTCGGTATCGACGATATCGCCGAATGGCGTGTTGTGCATCATGGTCAGCACGGTCTGGGTATTGCCGACGCAGCTGGAGAGCAGCGCACGCATATGCTCGAACGATACCGGATTTCTTTTCTGCGGCATGATCGAGCTGATCTGCACGTAAGGATCGGCCACGCGCAGCATGCCGAATTCCTGTGTGCACCACAGCAGGAAATCCTGCGACGACCTGCCCAGGTTAATCGCGGCCAGCTGCACGGCCGTCATCATCTCGCCGACGTAATCGGCACCGCCAATCGCGTCGTAAGAGTTATAGATCAGCTCGTCGAAGCCCAGCAGCTCCTTCACCCGCTCCCTGCTGATGGCGAAGCCGGATGTGGTCAGTGCCGCCGCTCCCATGCTGCTTCGGTTGTTGTTGGCATAAGCCGCCTGCAGCCGGCGGATGTCGCGATCCAGAGAGTCAGCCATCGCCAAAATATAGTGGGCCAACGTCGTCGGCTGTGCCTGCTGCGTATGCGTATACCCGATCATGATCGTGCCTTTATGCTCCTCTGCAAACGAAAGCAGCTGACTCTTGAGTGCAAGGGCTCCGCGAAGCGTTACGAGCAGCTTCTCCCGCAGCACGATCCGGTAAATCGCGATCCCCATATCGTTACGGCTGCGGGCCAGATGCAGATTGTCGGCAATGTCTCCGGCCGCTGTATGCAGCTCATGCTCAACCTGAAAAAACAGGTCCTCGAACTGTCCCGTATATTCCGCTTGGCGCAGCCCCTCCAGGTCAAGGCCGCGGATGGCCGACGCGATTTGGAGGGCTTCTTCCCCGCTTACGAGTCCCTGCTCCTTCAACATAATCAAATGCGCTTTGTTGATCGCCATCATCGCCCCGAGCAAGCTGTTCTTCGCTTCATCGAAAGCAGGCTCGAGCACGGCTTCCGTATAGGTACGCCCCGGAAAATGTCCGCCTTCCCGTTCCAAAATCTGTTCCCGATTCCTCATGTTGCCCCAGTCCCCTCCATAGTTTGTTTTTATGTACGAAGCCAAAGTCTTTATCCGTTTGAAAATCCAGGGTCCGGCGCGAAGCCTATCGCTCCGCGCCATTCCCTTTCAAGCTAATCCTTCAACGATTCATCCTACATTCCGGCCCGATCATCCATTACTTCTGGGGAGTGGTTCCGGTGGAAACCGTCCCTTCCTGCTTCAGGCTGATCATGTTCACGAACATGCGAATCGAGCCTGGAACAAGGCTTGGCATTTCGCGGTACCAGACAATGGAGCTGTACGTGTAATTCCCTTTCCCATAAGGGGCTGTGAGGAACGTGCCCGTAAACTCTTTCTCACCCGGGTCACCGTTCGAGATCAGCTCCGTGTACTCCTTGCCCCATTCGGACGGGTTGTAGGCGGAGCGGTCCTGGATCCAGTTCTCCCAGTCGGCCGATGTAATCTTATTCGGCGTGTTGAAGATCGGATGATCCGGCGCAAGCATCGTCACCTTGGAGTTTTCGTCCGTGACGCGCCATTCGATCAGCGGCGCGCCAATCTTGATCGGATACGGAGCGAGGTCCGGCGACCATTTGTCTTCCGGTTTGTGATACTGGACCACCAGGTTGCCGCCATTTTTGGCGTAATCGAGCAGGCGCTGATTGCTAGGAATCAGTTCCGGCCGGAACGCATAGGCCCGAATGCCGAGCACAATCGTATCGTACTGCGACAGATCGCCGAACTGAATCGTTTTGGCATCCAGATTCGTCACATTGATGCCCACCTGGCGCAGCACCTGATCAATGTTATCAAACCCGCTGGACACATAGCCGACCTTCAATCCCTCCGGCACCTTCAGATCGAACGCTTGAATGGCCAGGTTGGCCGGCTTGACGTAATAGGTTTTGCCGATATGCGGATACTGGATGACCTGTACCGTTCTGCTGCTGTCCAGCGTTCCAATACTCGATACAGCCGACAAGCTGTAGCTTCCCGCCTTAACGCCCTCCGGCGCCTTGACCGTAAATTCAGCCGTCTTGGTTTCGTATTTGGCCGCGAAGCTCAATTCCTGCACCGCGGGCTCCACTGTCCAGCCCTCCGGCGTTTTCAGCGAAACTTTCGTCTTCTCTGCACCTGGCGCATAATTCGTTGCGGTCACCTTGACCGATACGGCGTCTCCCGGTTTCAGCGTATTCAGAACCGCCGCTTCCGGACTTAGGGACAGCGCAACCGGCGGCAGCACGGCTACCGCATTATCCGGAACCGCATGCAGCGTTGCCGCCGTTCCGAACGCCTCATACCCGATATCCGCGGAAATCAGCGGAAGCGCATAGGGATTGAAATCCTCTACCTGTTTCGGCACGTTGACCTCAAACTCGGTTTGGACCGTCTTATTTTTGTCCAGCTTGGCAAAGGTCGCCGCTCCCGCCGCTTTCGCATTCCAGCCTTCGGGAACATTCAGCTTCAGGCTGACCTTGCCGACATTCACGTCTCCGCCGTTAAAGGCCGTCACCGTCACCTTCGTCGTTTGCCCCGGAATAAGCTCTCCGGTCTCCGGCTTCACCTTGACGACGACGGAAGTCGCCTCCTGACTGGCTTTATTGAGCTGTCTTTCCTTCACGTCCAAGCGGTGCAGCAGATCATTTTTCGCCGATGAATCTAAAGATGATGACTTCACAAGCTCCACAGCGGTTTGTACGTCCGCTTTCATCTCGTGAACTTCGCGGGCGACTTCCGCAAATGCGGGATAAGCCGCAATCACTTCGTTGGCATCCTTTTGCAGCGTGTTCAGCTGCTTGGCGACTTTGTTGTCTTTTCCTTTGGCGTCTATTTCTTTGGCCAGATCGTCAAACGTAAAGGCGATCCCGCCGAACAAAGACGCTGCCGGCTTTTCGTCCTTCTTACCGTCCGCCGACGCCTGCAGTGTGTAGTAGGCCGTTCCTTGGCCTTCGTCCACTTGCCGGCCCATACCCTGGCTCTTGTGCATATAGCGGGATTCTTCTCCGAGCTGGGCATAGGAAGCGCCGTACAGCTCATTGTATTCGTTGACCGGCAAAGAGACATCGTATGCCTTCTCCGTTCCTGGTACATAGAGCTTCTTCGGCTGCCAAGGCTGCAGCCCTTCCTTCAACTGCTCCGGGAAAATCTGCGGATTGCCGGCATCCTTGAAGGCACGTACGGTCAGCACGTTGATCGCGCGGTGATGCCCGTGCGTCGAAGGCTCGTTCAGGAACGCCGGAATCAGCACATCCGGACGTTTCTCACGGATTTGGCGGATCAGCCGCTCATAAGCGACGTCTTCGCCCCATTTTTCCAACGTTTCGTCAGGGCTTTTGGAGAATCCGAAATCATAGATCGGATCGTCCAGCTTCTGGCTCAGGTTCGCCAGCGTCACATTCGTAATCTTCGACGCTTCCTGAAGCTCCCGTGTGCGGATGATTCCGAGGGCGTTGCCAAGCTCGCTGCCGATTTCGTTCTGTCCGCCTTCCCCGCGGTTGGCGATGACACTGTATGTATCCACGCCAAGTCCGAGCGAAAGATACGCAAGTGTCGCACTGTGCTCATCATCCGGGTGAGCTCCCGTATTCATCGCGCTGGCAATGGTGGTGAGGGGCTTGATGGCTTTCCATAAATCGACCACCCCCCTGTCAGCAGATGCCTTTCCAGGACCGGCTTGAAAAGCAAGCGTTCCTGCCATCACCAGGCTCATCGATGCCGCCATCCATTGTTTCGCCCTGCGTTTCTTACTCCGTTCACGTTGACTCAAGTTACTTCTCCTCCTTCAAGCGTGAGTGTTGGCTTGGCATCGGCAAATGCCGCTGCCTGCCTGTATCATTATCGCAATCGGCTTGTATTGGACAGGTCGCCGCGTAATGAAAAAAGGTGTTCTTTTACCGCTTCAGGTTCAGGGAAATGGATCGTCAAATCGCGGAGCCGGCATTGCCGCCGGTCAGCCTCCGGGAAACGTAAAGCACGAGAATAATCATGACGATTTGCAGCACGCCGTACGCGCAGGCGGTTCCGAATTCAAAGGCGTACATCCGCTGAAAAATCTCGACCGAGATCGGCGTCGTCTTGTTGGTATACAGCAGAATCGAGGCGACAAACTCGCCGATGCCTTCCACAAGCGCAAGCAGCGTGCCCGCCAGGATGCCGCTCAGCGCCATCGGAAACACGACGCGGCGGAAGGTGTACCACCAGGACGCTCCCAAATTTCGCGCCGCCTCCTCTACCGAGCGGTCGGTTTGCATCAGCGTGGACGAGGTCGAACGGAAGATCAGCGGCAGATGCCGGACGAAATAAGCCAGCGGCAAAATCCAGAAGCTCCCGATCAGCACCTGTCCAAAGGAAAACGCATTGGGCTCGCTGAACGCGGTAATGAGGTTCACGGCCACGACCGTGCCCGGAAGCGCCCAAGGCAGCATAATCAGAATGTCGAGCAGCGTCTTCCCTTTAAAGTTCATGCGCACGATGGCATAGGCGGCTGCGACGCCGAACAGCAGGTTGCCGATCGTCGCTGCGATGCTGATTTTGAAGCTGTTGGCGATGGGACGCCATGTTTTGCTGTCGGTGAAGAGATCCTTGAAATGGTCCAGCGTATAAGACGGCGGCAGCACTTGGGTCGTCCACTTTCCGTCTTCGGAAAAAGCAAGCAGCACGATCACAAGGATCGGCAGCATCAGCACGAGTACCCCGATGAAAGACAGCACCATCGCGGTGTTTCTGCCCGCTTTGCTTTTCACCTCGGTCCGATGAACACTGACACCTTTGCTCATGTTCTGGTAGTTTCGCGCGCCTTGGTACCACCGCATCAGAATGAGAAACAGAATGGACACGACGGACAGCAGCGTCGACTGCGTCGCCGCCATATCCAAGTCGCCGTTGGTGCGGGACAGATAAATCTGCATCGTCATCGTCCGTTCAATGCCGAAGATGAGCGGCGCGGTATACGACGCCATCGAGATCATAAAGACGAGCAGCGATGCCGCAACGATGGCCGGCGTCAGCATGGGCAGAATCACCCGCCGCCAGATGGTGAACCGGTTCGCCCCCAGATTCGCTGCGGCTTCCTCAAGTGACGGATCAAGACCCTTGATCGCTGAAGACGCCGTCATATAGAAATAGGTGTACATCGTAAACGTATGGACCACAAGCACGCCCCAGATTCCTTTTAGCGTAAAAGGCGGCTTGTCCAGATGAAGCAGATGCTGCAGTCCCCGCGGAATAATCCCGCTGGAACCGTACAAAAATTCAAAAGATAACACCCCGATCAATGGCGGCAGCGCCATCGGCACGAGGACAAGCACCGACAAGAGCTTGCGGCCGGGGAACTCGTACCTCTCGAGCAGGAATGCCATAGCCACCCCCACGATGCCGCAGGTGATCACGCTGAGTACCGAAATGTATACGCTCGTCCACAGGGCCTCCAGATTCGCCGTATGTTCCAGACTGAAGAAACGGGAGTAGTTTTGGAGTGAAAAGCCGCCGTCCAACTGCAAACTCTGCCGGAACGTCTGGAAGAACGGATAGATGACATATGCCAGTAGGATAAGAAATAACGGCGCAATCAGCACATATACAAAATGCGGCGATCTCGTCAGCGAATTCCAGCGGCTGCTTGAGCGAATAGGCGGCGGTGCCAATTGAGGCTGAGGTTTGTTCATCGCTTCGGGTCACCCCCTATTCCAAAAAATAAATGCTGTCCGGCGCCACGGTAAACAACACTTCCTCGTCCCGCTCCCTCATCCGGTGCCCCTGCCCGACAAACATCGCCTTCACGGACAACGGGCCGGCCTGAGCCATATAATTCACGCTGATCCCGGTGAATTCCGATAGCAGCACCTTCACGGCCATTGTATTGGCCTCTCCGCGTTCGGACGCGGCGGCCTCCCGGACCGCCTCCGGGCGTACCGACAATGTAACCTTCTGTCCCACCGCCAGCTTGCATTCGGGCGAGGCGTTTTTGGCGAGGCCGGTCAGCCGCAAATCCGGTGCCAGCCGAACGTCTACCATCCCGCCTTCCAGCCGCTCCACCGTGCCTTCCCACAGATTGGACTCCCCGATAAACGAGGCAACGAAACGGTTGACCGGGCGGTTGTAAATTTCATGCGGCGTGCCGATCTGCTGCACGACGCCATCCTTCATGACCATGATCCGGTCCGACATGGACATCGCTTCCGATTGATCATGCGTGACATAAATCGTAGTAATGCCCAGCTCCAGCTGAAGCCGCTTGATTTCCTGCCTTGTCTCTTCCCGCAGCTTGGCATCGAGATTGGACAAGGGCTCATCGAGCAGAAGGATATTCGGCTCGATCACCAGTGCACGAGCGAGCGCAACCCGCTGCTGCTGCCCGCCGGACAATTGATCAATGCGGCGCTGCCCATAGCCATCGAGATGCACCAGCTTTTGAGCGCGCGTGACCTTCTCGTTAATTTCAGCCTTTCCCTGTTTCCGGACTTGAAGACCGAAAGCAATGTTCTCGAACACAGTCATGTGCGGAAATAAAGCGTAGTTTTGAAATACCATGCCCGTGTTGCGCTTATTGGGCGGCATGTTGGTGACATTATGCTCACCGAACAAGATTCGTCCGTCGCTGGGGTAATAGAAACCGGCGATCATGCGCAAAGTGGTCGTTTTGCCGCAGCCGCTCGGACCTAGAAAGGTAAAAAACTCGCCCGGATTGATATGTACGTCAACTTCCTCCACACCTTTGGCCCCACCGAATGTTTTGCTGACGCGGTCCAGCGTGACTCCGATCATCATTCGTCCTCCTTCAAGTCCATTCACGTATAGATGCAAGCATGACCGTCTTCATGTAATAAGTAGCTACATAAGTTGATCTATTGAAATGGATGATGGGGGCAAGTACGTAAAATGTTCCTATGATCGCTCTTGTTTTCGGATTTCTTGGTTGTATTGGACCTTTAAGGTAGAAATCCAAAAGCCAAAGCATATGCTTTCGATGTCAGCTTTCCTTTGGAAAGCTTTTAGACCGCTCCGCTTCTTCGGAATCATTTTTCTCCCTTGCCTTCATCGTATTTTTTGATTTAACTTATATGGTTGTAGAACCTCTGCTCATCAAGCCGCAATCCCGTTATTTGCCGCCCTTGCCTTTGATATTCTCATCCCAATACTGCATCCATTCCTTCTCTTTATCCGCAAGGACTGTCCAATCCAGGTCCAGCGGCTTGGTATCGAGGTTTTTGTACCAGTCCGGGAACTGGCTTTTGTCGATATCGGTCCGGGTTGGAATCTGGAACAGCTTGTCCGCCTTTTCCTTAAGCTGGCCTTCATCAAAAATAAAATCAAAGAACTTCTTCGCCGCGTCCAGGTTTTTGGCACCCTTGATAATACCGACGCCATCCACCAGAATCGGTGCACCGCTGGTCGGATAGATGTAGTCAAACGGTTGCTTCTGCAGTTCCTTCTGGATCAGAATGTCCTGCAGGTTCCACAGCGACAGCTTTCCTTCCTGACGGGCCAGCTTCAAATACAATTGGGTCGGGTCCTGCGTATACTCTTTCGTGTTGGCATCGAGCTTTTTCAGCCACTCATAGCCTTTTTCCGGATTCGCGGGATCTTGGCGGTAAATCATGGCATCATAGATCGTTCTCATCGTGCCGGACGCCATGACGCCGCGGATCAGAATTTGATCCTTCCATTTCGAATCGAGCAAATCATCCCAATCCTTCGGGGCATCCTCTTTCTTCACCGCCTCGGAGTTGTACATGATGACCTCGGGCAGCAGCATCTCCCCGTACCAACGGTCCTGCTCATCTTTGTATTCGGCCGGAATGCTGTCCGCATAGCTCGGCTTATACGATTCCAGCAGCCCTTCATTCGCCGCCGTGATAAAAGAGGACTGCGTTCCGCCCCACCAGAAGTCAGCCTGCGGGTTGGCCTTCTCGCCGCGTACCCGCTCCATGATCTGCTGGGCGCCCATCGTCATCACTTCGACGTCGATATCCGGGTTCAGCTCCTCGAACTTCGGCAGAATCTGCTCAACGACGTTTTTGTCACGGGCGGTGTAGATGACCAGCTTCTGTGATCCCTTGTCCCCGCCCGCTTCACCGGAGGCGGCCTGTTCCTTGTCTCCGCCGCCGCAAGCGGTCAGACCGACCGTCATTGTCAGAGCGATGGACATCATGCCGAGCTTGAACCATTTCTTTCCCATTGTTAATCCCCCTAATTTATAATTCGAAATGTTAACTATCTGGATGCGTACGAATGCGCTTCAAGCACGCTGTGCACCGCACCCATGAGCCCCGCGCGCTCTCGCAGCGCTGCCAAGCGGATTTCCGGCATCACCGGCACCCAATCCAGCAGCAGCTCGCGGATCCGGTTCAGCCCGGCTTCGTTCAAATGGACCATCTCGCCGCTCAAGACAAGCATCTCTGGATCGAGCACGCTGACCGTATTGGCTATTCCTGAAGCCCAGCCGTGATAGACGTCATTCAGCAGTCCCTCCGCCTGCGAGCTGCCTTCCTCGCTCAGCTGGATTAACTGCCGGAGAATGCTCGTCTCTGGATCGACCTCAAGCCCGAGCGCCTTCGCTTTACCGTGTATGCCGTTCACCGAGAAGTTTTTCTCGAACACACCGAATTCGCCTTTGCGTCTTCCCGGCGAGTCACCGATCCGCATATACCCGATTTCACCGGAGGCTTCCTTGCTTCCGCGGTACAGTTGCTTGTCAAGGATAATGCCGGCGCCGATCCCCGTTCCGACGTACATATATACCAGGCTGGATACGCCAGACCCGGCCCCGCCGAAAAATTCGCCCTGCGTCATCATGTTAACGTCATTATCCAGCACTACCGGCAGCTGAAGGCGCTCTTCAATCTCCCTGCCTACGGGGAGGTCCATCCAGCCCGTGCTTGGAGCATGGCTGACGGTGCCGCTTCGGCGCTGCGTAATGCCCGGAAGCCCAACGCCGATTCCGATCACCCGGCCCCGGTCCGTCCCGCTCATATCCAGCAGACGCTCCAGCGTCTCTTCGAGCGCCTGAAGCGCGGATTCCCCATCCACCGGCTGCTTCAAACGCGTATGCATTTGGGCGATCAGCTCGCCCTTCATATCGGCTACCGCCATTTCAAGCTCGCTGCCTTCAAACACGGCGCCTACGACCGCGTACGCCTGCACATTGTATTCCAACAGGATCGGCCTGCGCCCCCCTCTGGATTCTCCTGTACCCACCTCACGAATGAGCCCTTCATGAATCATCTCTTCCACCAATGCCGAGACACAAGGACGGCTAAGCTTCGTTTTTACTGCCAGTTCGGCTCGTGACAAGCGGGGCTCCTGCCGGAGCTGATGCAATATACCTTCCCGGTTCATCTGCTTGACGAATTTGGCGTTCCCGGTTTTCCCCCTACCGATCACGATGTCATCCACCACCTTACTTTGTTAAAATAACTAACAAATCCAAATTTAGGCTCAAGTATATGAATGCGCTTTTAATCAGTCAATGCGGTTTCCCGAAAATGAGGAATCATGCCTAGTCGTCGAAAAAACTCGAAACTCATGCTCACCTCCTCCTCTTTCCAAACGTTCAAATTCTCGCCTGCCCCGAAATGACACGCTTTTTCCAGTCTCCACCATCTGTGGAATATCCCTTTTCTTAGGATCGAATCAGAGTTAAACCGTTTTTGTGGGATACGACTTTCTTCCCGCACCCTTTTTTCCTATGTTGAAATTAAATTCCCACTAAATAACGAGAAAAAGCCGGACGACAATCAGGCGTAAATACCTGGGTATCGACCGGCTCCTCTTCGGGTAACTTTTACAAACTTTTAGCATGATACCTTCTGATAGAAAGTCATTTTTCAAATCGTCACAAGAAAAGGCCCCCAGCGTTTATGCCGGAAGCCTTCTTCATGACATCAATCGTTCATAGGATTAAAATTTCATCTACCCTCGAAGTACGAACATATTCAGCAGGACCGTCACAGCCTCAGCTCTTGTAGCAGCTTCTTGGGGAGCGAACCGGTTGCCGTCTTTCCCAAGCATAATCCCGTTTTGTTTCAGAAATGCAGCGCTGCCCTTGGCCCAATCCGGAATTTCGCTGTCATCCGCGAAGCCTGCTTCCGGAGTGCCCTTGCTGATCTGGCCCACAGCATTGGTAATGGTGACGGCTATCTCAGCGCGTGTGATTTCTGCGTTCGGACGGAAAGTACCGTTTTCGTATCCGTTCATCATGCCTAGCTGCACCACTTGTGCGACCCCATTTTGTGCCCAAGCACCGATACTGGCTGAATCGATAAAGGTCAGCTCAGCTCCTGTCTTTTTGAGGCCTAGCGTATTGACAAGCATTACCGCGAACTCTGCGCGGGTGACCGTTTTGCCCGGTTTAAACGTGCCGTCAGGATAACCGGTGACGATTCCGGTGCCTGCCGCCTGCTTGATGCTGGCTTCCGCCCAGTGTCCGGAGATATCGCCAAATTCCGCTGGGTTGCTGATGACGGTTAACCCAGTTACCTGATCTATGGCAAGTACTGCAAACTTTGTGAAGTGATCGACAGTGACAGCAATGCGGTTTTCCTGTAACCTGCCGGCCGGAACCATGAGCCAAATTTTCTTCGCTTCATCATAATAAAAAACAGCCGCCGTTTGATTGCTTTTCAAGCTTGCCGGGTCAAATGCAAAAGTTAGTGTTACCGATTTATCGAAGTATGCCGGTACATTTTTTGAAAGCTCAAATACCGGGCTAAGGAAAACTTCATGATGAGTTATAAATTGATGAGTGTCCGGTATTTTTTCGATCGCTAATTTCAGCTCTTGCTTTGTCGCACATGCTGGAACAGAGATCGAGATGGCATCTCCTAATCGAACCTCTCCGGCTTTACCTGGAGGAAGGGTTAATTGACCATCCGTAGAGATTATTTTGTTATCGTTCGGGATTACCGGTGTGGTTGAACAGCCGCTGCTTACACTTCCACCACTACTGACGCTGCTACTGCCACCATTGTCGCGGCTCCCGCCCTCATTTGTCTCGCGATTAGCACGTGTAACGGAGATCGTGTAGGTCTTAGTCGAATGATCCTCAGCTATTACAACCACCGTAATGGAGTTTACACCTACGTTTAATGAAATATCCTGACTTGGTTGCCCGCTGGCTACCGGACTTCCGTTCACGGTCATCGTGGCGCTGTTATCCTTCATTGTCGCGTTTACTTTTATGCTGGATACAGCATAAGGAACATTGGCGGTATAGCTTGTCGTTTCGGGTACAAAAGAAGGGCTTAATGTGCCGCTCGATATGGTCAAATGGCTCAATGCCGCAGATGGCAGCACCGTATCGACAGTATAGGGGTTTGATTTTGTCACTCCCTCCCCTACTGAATTTCCGGCCGCATTATGCACCCTACTGTTGTCGAGCGTTATGAAATTGTCAGCCGCATTAACGTTGGCTTTAGGCGTCAGCGTAACATTCCAAGTCCTTCCCCCGTCGATCGAAGTGAGATTACTTAGTGTCCCGTTACTCGCCGTAAGGCTGGATAAGTTAAAGTCTGACACCGCCTCCGAGAAAGTGATGGTCACAAGTGAAGTTTCGCCTGTCTTTAGCTCATTGTCGGCAACCACAATGGTGGCTGTTGGGCGTACAGTATCAATCTCGTAGTTGGCGGAATTGATAGTTCCTTCACCTACATTGCCGGCGAGATCCGCCACTCCTGTATAATCAAGCGTGATAATATTAGTGTTATCCTGTATACCCGAGGCCGGCGTCAGGGTCGCCGACCACATCTTGCCACCGTCACTCGAACTGAGGTTACTTAATGTACCATTAGCCACCGTCAGGTCATATAAGTCGAAACCCATTACCACTTCTGAAAACGTAAATGTCACGGTTGTAGTCTGGCCGGCCATCAGTTTGGAATTGGCAATCGTAATCGTGGCCGTTGGCCGCTTTGAATCCAACTCGTAGGGGTTAGAGGCGATTGTTCCCGTTCCGAGGTTGCCTGCGCCATCTATTACACCCGCTAAGGCGAGCGTTATAACATTGTTCGTGGCGTTTGTGCCCGTGGTGGGTGTCAGCTTCACCGTCCAGGTAATGTTGTCTGAAGTGCTTAGGTTACTTAAAGTGCCGTTTTGTACAGTCAGATCAGCAATCGTGAAACCCGTCACTGCTTCCGAGAACTTGATCGTTACCAATGAAGTCTGATCGATCCCCAGCTTATCATCGTCAACCACAACGGTGGCCGTTGGGCGCTCTGAATCCAACTCATAGGGGTTGGAGGCGATCGTTCCCGTTCCAAGGTTGCCTGCCTTATCTATTACACCCGCTAAGGCGAGCGTTATGACATTGTTTTGGACGTTGAGACCCGCTGCGGGCGTCAGGGTCACCGTGTACGTGATGTTGTCTGAAGTGCTTAGGTTACTTAAAGTGCCGTTTTGCGGAGTCATGTCGGCTAGATCGAAACCGGTCACCGCTTCCGAGAATTTGATCGTTACCGTTGAAGTCTGACCGATGCCCAGCTTATCCTTGTCCGTCATAACCGCAGCCGTTGGGCGCGATGTATCAACCTCGTAATTGTTGGAATTTGTGGTTCCCGTTCCCGGATTGCCTGCAGCATCTTTTACACCCGTTAAGTCGAGCGTTATGACATTATCCTTGACTTGGCTGTTCGGACTAGGAACCAGCGTCGCCACCCAGGTGATGCCGTCATCTGAAGAGGTTAAGGGATCTAATGTGCCGTTACCCACCTTCAGATCATCATTCGTAAATTCGGTCACCGCTTCCGAGAACGTGATCGTAACCGTTGAAGAATCCCCAATGATTAACTTATCCTTGGCCACCACAACGGTAGCCGTTAGCGGTTCCGTGTCAGATTCGCTCGTTCCCTGAGAGGGGGATTCGGCCAAACTAACCACATCGTCGCTGGCTGGCGTGTTCACGCTCCCCGCCGACTGGACAGCGACTGCTTCATCACTGGCGGACGCTTTATTGATAGTTGTTAAAGGAAGCGCCCCCGCTATAATGATCAAACAAAGAAATAACCTCCACATTTTTTTTACATGGTACACATAGACCTCTCCTTGTTCTTCAATTCATCTATCAAACTGTTGTTTTATTCCTTCCATGTCACTCTCCATTATAGGTTTTAGCAACGAATCTAACAATCGACTTGCCAGCAATCTAAACATAATATTTTTGATAGAATCGCCCGATCAGCCTTATGACGACGACACCAAAAAAGCCAAGAAGGTAATCTTCCCCTCTTGGCTTTTCCCATATCATCTCTGCAGTTCCCGAAGGAGTCAATGCATAATGAGGACTGGACATTTGGATAGCTGTGAAACCTTGTGGCTGACGCTTCCAAGCATCATTTCTTTGATGCCTCTTAGCCCACGGCTTCCGATAATAATAAGCTGCTGCTCGGTATCCCTTGCATAATTTAATATTTCATGTGCAGGATCACCCTTAAGATGAACGGTTTCCGGGTTAATCCCCGCAGATTTCAATTTAGATTTGGCTTGCTGCAGCTGTTCCAAACCCGCTTTCTCCATTTCGTTCAATATTTCTTCCAAGAAATTCTCTGGTACATAGGTCATGCCATTCGACACATATTCCTGGCTGACATGAACCAAGGTAACTTGCGTTTGTTTGTTTCGGGCGATTTCAACGGCTGCATCAAGGAGCTTGTTCGTGATTTCAGCTTGATCAATGGCCACCATCATTTTGTCAAACATTCCAATCATCCTTTCCGTGGCAGCTCGTAACGATTTCGGCTACCGACATAACGGTTTTTTGCTGCGCCTAAACCGACTAGAAAGAGTAAGACCGAAGCGCCAAGCAGAATGAAAAGCGGCAGGTTCCAACTATTTGTCGTATCATGCAGATATCCGATAAGGGCAGGACCGATTGCGGCAAGCAGATATCCGATCGATTGCGCCATGCCGGACAGTTCCGCTGCCTGATGCGCATTTTCAGTACGTAACCCGAAAAACATCATGGACAAACTAAAGGCGAAGCCTCCACCAATTCCGAGTAAGATGATCCATAACAGAATGATATCGGAGCTGCCGTAAAGGATCCCGAGCGTTCCCGTCAAAAGCAAAATGGTTGTGATCACTACTAACAAACGTTGGCTGGACATGCGCCCAGCAATAACGGGGACAATAAAGGTAAATGGAAGCATAGCCAATTGCATGATCGAGAGGTACCATCCGGATTGGCTGGAGTCAATTCCTTGCTGCTTTAAAATTTCAGGCAACCATGCGATCAACACATAGAAAACCATGGACTGTATCCCCATAAACAAGGTTACTTGCCAGGCAAGCGGGGATCTCCAAACATTCACCTCGTTGCCGGCCACCTGTTGACTCGTCGTGGCCGTTTGCTTCGTTTGATTTCTTAATTGGGGTAACCAGCAGAGGACCGAAACAAAGCTTAGCATCCCCCATATTCCCAAGGCTCCCTGCCATTTTAGACCTGCGTTCACGGCTACCGGTACACTGATTCCCGATGCGATTGCTCCGCATAAACTCATTGAAATGGAGTAAACACCTGTCATGGAGCCAATTTTATTCGGGAAATCCCTTTTGATGATACTTGGCAGTAATACATTACATACGGCAATGGCGAATCCAAGAATGGCTGTTCCAATAAACAGATCAACTGCGCCAGACAAAGAACGTATGACAATACCAACGGTCAGGAAGATGAGGGCCATCAAAATGATCCGTTCAACCCCATATTTTCGTCCTAATTTCGGTACTAGAGGAGATAATAAAGCAAACGCAAGCAAGGGTACCGTTGTGATCAGGCCCGCTAATGTATTTGAAATATGAACGTCATCCCTTATGAGACTCACTAAAGGACCGACAGAGGTTAAGGGAGTACGTAAATTAGCTGCAATAACAATAATGCCGAGAATGATCAGCCCTATAGAGGATGGTACCCCTTTTATATTTTGTTTCGGCATTCTTCCATTCTCCTTCCTGAATTCATGCCTATGATTTGTTTCCTATCGATTGAAAAAAATGCATTCGCGCGAACAACAAAAGTATATTATAGTATACTATTTTTAACAAGAAGTATTTTATAGTAGACTAAAACTCATGTAAAAACAAAAATACAACTCTGAATCCCTATCATGGAATTCGGAGTTGTATTTAGTAAGTGGAATTTCGACTTTTAGAAACCATACTTTAAGGAGATATGGAGTACGGTTTCACTATTCGTAGGATTCGTATAAGAGTGAGCATAGTCTGCACGAAAACTCATCGTATCATATTGATTCAATGTGTAAATCTCTCCGTTGACTTGTATTTCAATGGAACCCGTCATGACTGTCGCAATTTCCGTTGTATTCACATGATGACCTTCCGGGTAATACGAGCTATTTGGCTGTAAGTATGCCCGACACATTTCAATATCGTTGCTTTTAAAGACAGGTTCAATGATCCAGTTTTTTTGACCATTAGAAAACCGCAGTCCTTCCCCAGCTCGATACAAACTAACAGGTTCTTCTGATTTGAACAAAGCCAATAGCGGTAAAGATATGCCTTTTGAAATTTTCCATATCATCCCCAAAGTTGGATTTGTCTCGCCACGTTCGATATTCCCCAGAGTAAGCTTGCTGACGCCCGTTAACTCCGCTAAGTCGTCTAAGCTCATATTTTTTTCTTTTCTGTACTTTTTCAAGGCACCGCCGATTTGTAATACAATTTGTTTTGAATCATCGATTTCTTCCATATTGATGTTCACCTCAATAAAAAACAGTTATAGGGATATAGATCTATGACATTCATTTCTTTAGTTCGTCCTATACAGTATATTGTTTATCTGGATTCTTTTCCATACGGCTACCCGGAGCAGCCCAAGCTGTTTGCCGAGCAGCTGAATGGCGTTTGATGAAAAAGCCAAGAAGGTGAACATCACCCTCTTGGCTTTTTCCCATATCTCTGGTATCAGCGGTATCGGCTGAAGAATGACCGGATGTCAGGAATCAGAAGATCCGGCGCATCCATAGCGGCAAAGTGGGTGCCGCGCTCAAACTCCGACCAGTGCACAATATTGGTATTGTCGCGTTCGGCGAACCGTCTTATCGATTTGAAATCATCTCCGAACACGGCCACTCCTGTCGGAGTCGGATTTGGTCCTTGCGGCTCCTGCTGCTGATGCGCGTTCTCGTAATATAACCGGGCGGACGATTCCGCCGTATTGGTCAGCCAGTACAGCGTGACATTCGTCAGGAGTGCATCCCTGTCAATAAAATCCACATGATCGCCGAATCCGTTAAATAACTCCGCGATCCAAGAGAGCTGACCTGCCGGCGAATCCGCAAGCCCATAGGAGAGCGTCTGCGGTCGGGTGGATTGGATCGAATTGAACCCCGCCCGTTCATGAAAATTCGCCAGAAATTGAAGCCGCTTCTGATCATCTTCCGATAAACCCTCCATCTCCGCAGGATCTCCAGAAGGGAAAGAAAATAGCTGCAGCACATGGATACCGCGCAGGCCTTCCGGCTTTTGTATACCAAGCTCTCTGGATACAAGAGCGCCGCAGTCGCTGCCGTGTGCTCCGTACTCGGTATATCCCAAACGCTTCATTAACGTATCCCACGCCTTTGCAATGCGGGCAATATTCCATCCGGAGCCGAGCGCCGGACCAGAGAATCCAAATCCGGGAACGGAAGGGATAACGAGATGGAAAGCGTTCGCCGGATCGCCGCCGTGGCTGCGCGGATCGCTTAGCGGTCCGATTAATTCCAGAAACTCGACGATCGAACTGGGCCAGGCGTGGGTAAGCAGTAAAGGAAATGCATCTGGCTCTGGCGAGCGAACATGCATGAAATGGATCTGGGCTCCGTCGATTGTCGTTGTAAATTGCGGATACTCGTTCAATTGCGCCTCGTATTTCCGCCAATCATACTCATTCTGCCAGTAGGACGCCAACTCTTTGATGTAGTCAAGTGAAATGCCGTATTTCCAGCCGCCCCCGTTCATTGCTTCAGGCCACCGCGTCCGGGACAGACGATACCGAAGATCATCAAGATCATCCTGGGGCACGGCGATATGGAAAGGATGGATCGCTTCACTTACCTCGTAACAATTCGGGTTAACTGTAGTCATTTCATTTTCCTCCTCAAATGGGTTGGCGTTTGTCTTGCTTACATTACTAATATTAGACCACCCACCTTGACAGCATTATGTCAGGGTACAGCAGGAGGCAAAACATTTTTAAAAATAAAAAAGCCGCCCTCGGGCGACTCCTTTTACCTATAGCCATGGTTCCATTTCGCAGCTGTTTCATTTCATATAGCGATATTCCAGGAGATTTTTCAAATTGGATATTTTCTGCTGCAGCTTCTCCCCGACGTTGGTTTCCCTCACCAGCTTCCGCTCCAGTTCTTTGTCCACCAGTCTTTTTACAGACAATACGTCCGTCCCGTTGCATAACACATCTTCTCTGGAATTGAATTTCTGATGAGCCACAAGCTGCATGCCAAAGGAATTGTACAGCAAGGTATATCCGGCAATGCCGGTTGTAGACTGATAAGCTTTGGAAAAACCGCCGTCGATGACGACCATTTTCCCGCCTGCTTTAACCGGGTTCTCTCCACGAATTTCTCTAACCGGCGTGTGGCCGTTAATGATATGTCCATGATCCGGATTCAGTCCGAAATCCAGCAGGATTTTCCGGCAGATCTCCTCCTGTTCACGCAAATGGTAGTACGGGTTCTTTCTCTCCTTATGGGTTTCTTTATCTTGGATAAAGTAGCGTTCAAAGGTGGTCATTTCTCTTTTTCCAAAGAGCGAGGAACATTCCCCTGTCCAGATGTACCACACCATATCCGTAGCCAGATCATCTGTCTCTTCCGGATGCGCAAAGGCGTAACGTAAATAATATTCAAAAACATCGAGCAGCTGACGGCCCGAATACAGTTGGTCTTCGATCTGCATTTCTTCCATGTTTCCTTCTTCGTCCAAAGGAATACAGCCGTGGATGAGCAAATTCCCGTTGTATTTTAAATAAAGGCTGCCCTTTTTCATCAGAAAATTCATATGTCTGGCCAGCTTTTCGGAATGCTGAACGGAGAACAGCAGCTTTTCCAGCACCTGCTGCTCTTCCTCTAACAATTGTTCAGGCTGCTCCGGGTTTACGGTTGCGAAACAGGTGTTTTCCAGCGGGTAAGTTTTTCCGCCAATGTTGATTTCATTCTTGTCGTAATCGATTTTCTCCAGCAAAAGCCTTTCAGACATATTAAAGTAAGGGCGTCTCTTAATAATCGGGATTTCAAGCTTAAACTGGATCATGGCAATGGCTTGATGAATTTTGGTAATCTGCAGAATTTCCGGCTCCGACACGTTGTGTTCCGCTTGCAGCTTCGGTCTGAAGGCCGGATTGTCATCATAGTACTTCTCCGCCAAGTTCAGCAGTGGGCGAAGATTGATTCCGTATACGTCTTCGATGATGTCCAGGTTGTCGTATCTGGCGCAGATCCGGATAATATTCGCAAGGCAGACCAGGGAACCCGAATAGGCACCGATCCATAAGGCATCATGGTTCCCCCACTGGATGTCTACAGAGTGGTAATTAATCAACGTGTCCATTATTTTATCCGGTTCCGGCCCGCGGTCATAAATATCCCCGACCACATGAAGATGGTCAACCACCAGGCGCTGGGTCGTATAAGCAAGGCCGATAATGAGCTTGTCCGCCTGCCCCAAGGAGATAATTTGCCGGTATATTTCCTCATAATAAGGATCCTTATTGTGGGTCAAATCCGTTTTGTACAGAAGCTCTTCGACAATATATACAAACCGCTCCGGCAGAGCTTTACGCAATTTCGAACGCGTGTATTTGGAAGAGGCATAAGAAATGAGCTTAAGCATGTGTTCGATCGTTTGCCGATACCACCGGTTCAAGGCTTGTTTATTGCACAGGTCTCCTTTAACCAGCTGTATTTTTTCTTCCGGATAATAAACTAATGCCGCAAAATCACTGATTTCTTGATCCGTCCATTCCTCACGGAACAAATCTTTGATTTTCTCTTTGACGGTACCCGAACCGTTTCTGAGCACATGCTGAAAAGCCTGGAACTCTCCATGCAAATCACTGACAAAATGCTCGGTTCCCTTGGGGAGGTTGGAGATCGCTTCAAGGTTGATGATCTCGGTGATCACTTTTTCTTCCGTATCATATTGCTGGGCCAATAAATCAAGAAACTGCGCATCCAAAACAGATGTCCCCCTTCAAGGAAAGATGGTGATGTATAAGATTTTTAAGCTAGCGGTGTACCGTTATGCTTAGTGTAGACAATAAAAGGAAAAACATGACGGTTTCCTTGTTCCCCTGGTATTATGCTAACAGCTTTGCCTTTGGTGGATCAAATTTGCATGAAAAAAAATAGACCGCCCTTTACAAAGGTTTGCGGTCTATCTCTTGTGATCAGCACTGCGCCCCTGAGCCTGCTCAGCCCTCTGGGCATTGCGGACTCACAGAAACGCGTGTCAATTGCGGCGAGCCGTCCGCTCTATGCCATCAGCGATTTCTTCATACAGTTGATGCGGCAAGTCGTGTCCCATGCCGTCAACCAACATGAGCTCGGCGCCCGGGATGGCCGAAGCCGTGTCCTCGCCACACGCTGGCACGAACATGGGATCGTCCGCCCCATGAATGACAAGTGCGGGTACTTTGATCGTCGCCAGCCGCGGACGACGGTCACCGGAGACAGCGATCGCAGCGATTTGTCGTCCGACACTGCCTGGATCGTAGGCTCGCCGGACTTCCTCCAGAATAAGCGCCCGATAAGCGTCCTCTTCAAACGGATAGCCAGTGCCGGCAATGCGTTTGGCAAAAGAGAGGCTGTGCGCCAAAAATCCTGCTTCATCCTCAAAGGGGTTCGGCGCCGGTTGAGTCATCATCGCCATGACATCCGGGGAAGTTGGTGGAAGGGCGGGATTACCGGAACTGGACATGATGGAAGTGAGGGATAAAACCCGGTCAGGGTACTCACTGGCTGCAATCTGGGCAATCATGCCGCCCATCGACCTGCCAACGAAATGTGCCCGGTCAATGGAAAGGGCGTCGAGCAGTCCGATAGCATCGTTGGCCATGTCGTCGAGAGTGTAAGGGATGTCCGGCCGCTGTCCCGACATGAGAGCAGCCGCCAGCGCGTCAAAATCCAGCGTCCGGTAATCGCTAAAGTGTGTCGAGCAACCAACGTCGCGATTGTCAAAGCGGATCACGCGAAAGCCCCGTGCTGCCAATAGTTCACAAAACGGATCCGTCCACCGGATCATCTGGGTTCCAAGCCCGGCGATTAAGATGATCGCCTCGTCATTTTCGTTGCCAAAACTGTCATAGGCCAAATCAATGCCATTGACTTTCAAAGTGTTCATCATCATGTTCTCCTCCATCCGCATGCTTTCATTCAGAAGCTCTCTTCTGGGAACGCATTAGCGGATAATTTTTTGATATAGTCTCTGATATCAGGTGCCCAGTCATCGATATAGTGGTAAAAACGATCCACATCACCAGCATACAGTGCCCGCAGCGCTTCTTCGTAATGATGAAAGTTCCCGGCCATGGCTGTCATAAAGTAATATGTCGCTTCTTGGGACTCTCGTCTTTTGCTCTGTTCTCCACCAGCATGGCGAGCTTCATCAATGAGTTTTCGTAATGTTACCGAAGCCCCTCCAGGTTGACTCTTGAGCCATTCCCAATGCCGCGGCAATAACGTAACCTCACCGGATACAACCCCCAGCTTGGGTCGGCCGACCCGCCGTGCAGGCTGATGATCCACTTCCGTATCGGGAGGCAGGTCACCGAACTGTTCTCCTAATCGATGGAGCACGTCGTCTGTCTTCCCGCGAAAATCAACATCGATTTGCTTCCCCGAGGTATCGTCAAATATAAGCAGCTGTGTGAGGTCCCTGTCATCCAGAGTATCCTTTACCGTAGAAACAACGTGCTGCAGCGAACCACTGGCGACGACTCTCACACCCAAAAATGCCGTGCTGTAAAATCGCGTTAGGTCATTTCCCATGCCTGTATCTCCTTCTCTGATTTCTTCACTAATTATACCCGGGTAAAAATAGATAAGTCAATATTACCCGGGTAAAATAAATTTTGTCGCTCGCCCTGGTCGTTTATCCAAACACGAAGAAGCCAAGAAAGGTCAAACTCCCTTCTTGGCTTTATCCATTTTTTAAGCATTATCTGATTTCCGATTTCAGCTTATCAATATATTCTTTACCTTCTAACAGGGAAAGGCCTAAAGTTTCTCTTGCTTTTTTAATGGCTTTTACGTCTTCGCCCTCTTTTATGAGCTGACGCAGTTCATCATTTATTGGATGTTCAGGCAGTCCCGATTGTTGAGTTAACTGGTTTATGGTATATTGCATTCCTTTTATGCGACCTTCTAATTTACTCACCTTAGCCCATAAATTTATGATGATCAGGAGAGATATGATGATGAGAATGACCCCCTCGATTAACGCCTTTGACCAGCTCAAGAATATCTCTTATGCCTTCCGAGCAGAAGGCGAGTAGAATACGTCGCCATGCATATGCTGAATGTTGTCCCAGTTGCCCGGATTGGTCGTGTCTGGAGAGCGGTGCTCCAAAATGGCCTGATAGAGTTCCGTTTTTTGTTCCAAATGGGCAATGTGCCGCTGGGCTTCTTCGAGCTTAACGCGCGCGGCTTCTTTATGTTCCATGATGAGTTTGTAGCGCTGCGGAATAGACGAGTCTCCTTCGAGACAGAGATCGATGTACGTTTTGATGACTTCAATCGGCATCCCGGATTGCTTAAGGCATTTGACGCCAAGCAGCCAGTTGATCGATTCTTCGTCGAACATCCGGATGTTATTTTTATCGCGCTGTACGCTCGGCACCAGACCTTTATCCGTATAAAAGCGCACGGCGTGCTCGGTAAGTCCCGTGATCAAGGCGGCTTCTTTGACCGTATGCATGGTAATCCCCCTTGGAAAATAATTTTTGATCGAGGCTTGCCTTCGTGTTACACGAAGGTAGTAGGCTTATTGTAAAGCAAACCGGCCGTAAGCGGAAGCCCCGCTGAGGTACCCGATTCCCGGGATTCGCGGCCGTTTGCCGTTTTACACTTAACCCATGGGAGGAATGACAATGCAAACCGTGACTTTAAATAACGGAGTACAAATGCCGATCATCGGCTTCGGTGTCTACCAAATTCCCGATGCAGAAGAATGCGAGAATGTGGTATATGAAGCGCTGATGGCCGGTTACCGCCTGATCGACACCGCCTCCGGTTATCTGAATGAGGAAGCAGTCGGACGCGCGATTAAGCGCAGCGGCATACCGCGTGAGGAGCTGTTCATCACGACCAAGCTTTGGGTTCAGGATGCCGGCTACGAGAGCGCCAAACTGTCTTTTGCCAAGTCCCTGAAGAAGCTCCAGCTTGACTATCTCGATCTGTACCTGATTCACCAGCCGTTTGGTGATTACTACGGCGCTTGGCGCGCGATGGAGGACCTGTACCGCGAAGGCAAAATCAAGGCGATTGGGGTCAGCAACTTCCTGCCCGACCGTCTGATGGACCTCATTATTCATAACGAAATTGTGCCCGCCGTCAATCAGATCGAAACGCATCCGTTCTACCAACAGATCGAGAGCGCCGCTTTTATGAAGGAACAGGGAGTACAGCACCAATCGTGGTCACCGTTCGCTGAAGGACTGAACAACTTGTTCGGCAACGAAGTGCTGGCCTCCATTGCAGAAAGACACGACAAGTCCGTCGCTCAAGTCGTGCTTCGCTGGCTTGTCCAGCGTGGAATCGTTGTGATTCCAAAATCAGTGAGAAAAGAGCGTATCGTCGAAAACTTCAACATTTTCGATTTTGAGCTCCATCCAGAGGATATGGAACAAATTTCGACCCTGGATACACGGGAAAGCCAGTTCCCGTCGTACCTTGATCCGAATACCGCCAAAAGAATGGGCAATTGGAAATTGGATCTGTAACCCTTAGTTTAGACTCCCCTCTACCGCCACTACACCACAAAAGCCAAGAAGGTGCTATCCACCCTCTTGGCTTTTCCCATTCCTCTTACGGATTCTGTCACGGTATCGATAACCCCTTTAAACCACGCTTGTACGCTGCTCGCCCACCGGTTTCGTTTCGGCTTTACCCGATTTAATGAGGTTAGCAGACAGCAGCATCCCCGCAATCACGATAACGCCGCCAACGACCTGAGAGACCAGCAATGCCTGGCCGGTCATCACAGACAGGATCGCGGTGAAAATCGGCATCAGATTCATCGTGATCCCGGCTTTGCCCGGTCCGAGCACCTTGACTCCCTGGTTCCAGAACAGGAACGAACCGATGGATGGGAACAATCCCAGATAGATGACCCCGGTAATGCCGATTGCAGTAATATGCCCGGTTTGCAAAGGCTGCATAAACAGCAGCGGAACCATACAAATACCGCCGATGAAGGCTGTAAAGGCTACAAAAGTAATCGGCGGCAGATGCTGCGCCCTTTTGTTGACAATGGAATAGATGGCCCACAGGAATACGGCTATGAGTAAAATGCCATCTCCCTGGTTATAATGCGTGCTGAACACGCCAAGAAGGTGCCCCTTCGTCAATACCGTTAATACGCCCAGGAAAGATAAGACGAGTCCCACTCCCTGCCACACCGAGATCTTGTCCTTCAGGAACAACAGCGACAACACGATCATCACGGCCGGAGTCAAGCTGTTGATCAGACTGCCGTTTGTCGATGAAGTATGCTGAAGTGCTGTATAGGTAAGCAGCGTGTAGAATACAACGCCCACTAGCGAAAAGAATAATAGAAGACCCCAGTTATTTTTCCATACCTTCAGCCAATTGGGTTTCTCCACCAGCTGGGCCATCGGAATTAATACGACAGCTGCAATCGCCCAACGCAGGAAGGAAGCCCAGACCGGTGGAAAATCGGCCGTAACCGCTTTGCCGAAGATCAAATTCCCTGCCCAGAACAGATTAGCCAATACTAGAAAAAGCCATGCTTTAGCTTTCATTACCAAACACCTCTCCCCACTCGATTCCAAGTCTTTCTCTTGTTCTATAGTCATGTTACAATAAACCATATCATAAATAAAATGAATATAAATCATGAGGGAGATATCAAATTTGGTATGAACAAATCACTTCTTCAATTGATTGTGGCGATCTCGGAGACCCGAAGCTTTACGTCCGCCGGGGAAAAGATGAATATGACACAGCCTGCCGTCAGCCGTGCGGTCACCGCTCTGGAACGCGAGCTTGGGGTAACGCTGCTGATTAGAGACCGGCGTCTGGGCGTTGCCCTCACGCCAGTTGGAGAACGAATCGTACGTATCTTCCGCGAGATTCTTCAAGGGTATGATAAGGTCGACCAGGAAATCGCCAGCGAAAAAGGAATGGAAACCGGCAGCGTCCGAATCGGCGCATTCCCGGTTGCCGCTTCTTATTTTGTTCCGAAGATCATCAGCCATATCAAACAACAATATCCAAAACTCGAATTCAGCATTCTTGAAGGGACCATTGCGGACATACAGGAATGGCTGGATAACCGGGTCATTGATGTCGGATTGCTTATCCCCTCGGATAAAACGACTCACTCTTATCCCCTATATCGAGAAGGCATTTATGCCGTGATGAGAGATGATCACCCTTTGAGCGAAAAGTCCATCATCAGCCCGGAAGATTTGCGGGAAGAACCTATGCTGATCTGCAAAGCCGGTTACGAGCCTCCTGTCCTGCAATGGTTCGACAGTGCTGGGGAAGAGCCTCATATTAAGTACATTCTCTACAACTACAGAACGGCTCTTCAAATGATTGCTGCAGGCGAAGGCTTGGCCGTCATGTCTGAGCTGTCCCTGTTGGACCTGCCTCCTGGCCTTATCCTCAAACGCATCTCACCAGCAGCCTACCGTGATATTCACATCGTCTCCGGTCCTGTGGAGGACTGTACCATTGCGGTCAAAACCTTTATCGAGACCGCTCAGAAGTTGTTTCCTATCCAAGCTGAGCATGAACCCTTGATTAAACTATAGGATTTTGTCACCCAACGTTATCGTGAACTTGCATACCGTCCCTACACTACAAAAGCCAAGAGGTGATGTCCATCCTCTTGGCTTTCTCCCGTATCTCTTCGTTCGGCGGCCTGCCGTTTTGCAGTTTAACTTTTGGCAATATTGCGGTATTGGATCGGCGTGATGCCTTCGGCTTTTTTGAATTTGCGGATGAAGTTCGTCGAGTCTACGTAGCCGACCTCGTTCATAATGTCTTTGAGAGGCAAATCTGTTGTTTTCAGCAGCTTTTTCGCCTGATCCATCCGGATCGAATCAATATATTTCATCAGCGGACAGCCCGTATGATCTTTGAAAAATCGCGTCGCGTAAGACGGCGAGACGCCGAACCGGTTCGCGATCGATTCGAGATCAATCGTCTGATCCGAATACTGCTGGGCGACGTAAGCCTTGATATTCTCCAGCAGCTCGATATTCTTGCTCTCTTTCTTCGCTTCTACGTACCGGCATACGTTGCGGCATATCGAGACGACGAGACGTTCCAGTTCCTCGATCGTTTCGAAGCGCGGAACGAACAACTGCTGCATCGTTTCCCCCAAATCGTCGTCGATTTCGATTTCCAGCTCGATAAGCGTTTTCATCATATTGTTGACGATATCGAAGCAGATGCATTCCGCCGCCTCGAGCGACACGTCCATTTCCACGATATGGCCAAACGCCTCGCGAACGGCCGGTTCAACCTGAGACATGTTTCCTTGCTTGATCGCCTTCACGAGCCGGTCTATCCGTTCGACGGGGTAGACGTACTCTCCGCTTGAGCGGGGCACGATCTCGGCAAACAGAAACACCTGGTCGCCTCCCTTCACGAACCGGTACCTTGCGGCATGACTTGCTTCTACGAACGATTGCGGAACGGAGGACAAATCGTCGTAAATTCCCCCGATGCCGACAGTTACCGTAAGCCGGAAATATTGCCGGAAAAACGCCTTTGCCTTCACGGCCAGTTCCCGCAAAACGTCGGTATCGTCAAAGCCTTCGTTCAAATTGACCAAAAAAGCGATGGTACGGCCGTCCATCAGCTCGGCTCCATATCCTGCCCCAGACTCCAAGGCGAGCTCCTCGACCACCTTCATCAAGCTGAACGTCAGCACCTCCTGCATCTTCTCTGAATTGTCCTGCCGAAAGCGGTTGTAATCGTCAATCAGCACAATCATGACGGCGTAGTGGGGTTTGTCGAGCTGGATATTGGAAAATTGCAAAATATCACTCATTTCCGCTTTCGTGCTCAGCTTCCCCTTGAGCAGCGTCAGCAGCACCTGCTCGCGGAGGGTGCGGCCTTGGTTGCGCAGCTGATGCTGCAAGCTCTGCTTCTCGCTGGCCATGAGGCCGACAGCACGGGAAATGTAATCGATCTCGTCGCTCGAACGTACTAGCGGCTCAGACCGCGCTTCGCTGGAAACGATCCCGGCCAGACGCTTGAGCGGCCGGTAATGCTGGACCGAGAAGCCGAAGGCGATGGCGACCCCGATTAGGAAAACGGCCGCGATGGTTATGCTGAATATGCCGCGCTTCTCATTCACTTTCCGCATCCATTGATCGGTTGGCAGCACCGCCACGTAAGACCATTGACGGTTGCTTGACGAATGGATAAGCACCGAATATTTCCGGCCGTCCACGGACAACTCGCTGAAGGGAGACCGGTTCGGAATATCGTTGATTCGTTCGAGCAGGCGTTTGCCGGATTCGGGCGGTTCTCCTTGCGATTGACTGAAGACGATTTCGTTGCGTTCGTTCAGGATGAACAGAAATCCGTTCGACTCCGTCAGCACGCCTTGGGCCAAATCTGTCAGCGCCTGCTCGCGAATGAGGAAAAGCGCGACACCGTAAGGGACTTCCGCGTTTAGCGGGATCGGCACCATGTAGGTGGCATACCGCCGTTCCTCAAGCCGGTTGAACAGAACCGGTTCAACCCCCCGCATAAGCGGAGCGGACAACGTAACGGCCGTTTGCATAAACTCCGATGGGCTCCAATTGCGATAATGGTAGATCGAATTGAAAAACAGATCGAGTTTGTACGTTCCGCTTGCGGCATAAAGCTGTTTGGTGCCTGATCCGTTGAAGGATAACACGACATCCTCGATAAACAGGTTCGTGGACAAGTATTGCTTCAGCTCGGCAACCGCTTGCAGAGAACCGTATCCACCATCCGAGGCCATGTAGGGGGTCAGCACCGGATTGTAAGACAGCTGGGAGGCAAGCCGGTTCATTTCGTTCATGCGCAGATCGACCGCATCCCGAAATTGGCCGAGGGCGCCAACGGTCGTATGCTCCACTTCTTTGCGGAGCGTATCGAAAAAGTTTTGGTACACGACGCTGCTGACGGCAACGAGCAGAACGACGACCAGCACAATATAGGAGAACAGGAAGTTGTAAAATCGTTGGCTGCGGATCATGTTCATCGGGCGCTCCTCCATACCGGTTCCGGGAGTAGTCGGTACCCGGGCTTTCCAGCCGGGCACTGCTCTCCCGTCTACGATCCCTAACACTTTCGCTGTGCGGCCGTGTTTTCCGCTCGGTAATGGTCCGTTTTACCCGGCCCCACCGCTCCGGCGCCGCGTTTTATTAGTTCTTGTACCGATCATACGCGGCTTGATAAATTTGCATATAGTCGTCGAGCCGCATTTTTTTCAACGTGGCCACATAGTTATCCCACTCCGAGAATGGCGCTTTGCCGGAGACGAATTTGGCGGCCATTTCGGTTACGTACGTATTGATGTCGGCGGTTAGGGCGGACATTTTTGTACTTTCCTCGGCGGTATAGCTGAATGTCGGCCAAACCTCCTTCGGCATGTACTGCTTGAACTTCTCCGCCGCCTGGATCGATTCCGGCTGCGATTCGGCACCTTTGAAAAACTTTTGCTGCACCATGTTCGGGTAACCGCCACCCGGCCATACGACGTATTTCACAAGCGCCTGCTCGAACGTCAGGCCATTCGGATTGGCCGTAATTTCTTTTGTATATTGAAGCTCGCCGGAGGCGGTTTTCTCGTACGACTTTCCTTCGAAGCCCATGAAGAACATTTTGCTGCCTTCCTCGCCGTACAAGTAATCCATCCAACGAACCGTTGCTTCCGGACTTTTGTTTTTGTCGGTAATGACGAACGCGCCCATACCAGCGAGAGGGGAGCCGACGGCGGAATACAATTGGTCGCCATGAGGACCTTTAAGCGCGCTTGCGCCTATATATCCCGTCTGGTTCATCAGCGTGTACGGACTTGTCGTGATGGTAGCTCCGTATAATCCTTTTGCGCCGGTTGCATAAAATTGATTCGCTTGGATCGTAAAAATATCTTCCGCGATCAGCTTTTCGCTGTACAGTTTGTTTAAATATTCCAGCATTTGCTTGTAGTTCGGATCGGTAGGGATGAATCTGAGCTTCCCGGCGTTGTCCATATCTACGTTAGCGTGGCCTGCCCCCCGGGTACCGAGCCCCCAAGCGCCCTTGAAGTAGTTCATTATGACCGGCAGCCCAACACTCTCGAACGGAATTTCGTCCGCTTGGTTGTTGCCGTTCGGATCTTTTTCTTTAAACGCTTTCAGCATGTTGTAGAAATCTTCGGTCGTCTCCGGCTCCTTTAAGCCAAGCTTGTCGAGCCATTCTTTCTTGATCCACATTTTTCCTCCGGCGAGCACGGAAGTAAACTGCGGGTCGTAGATGGTCGGGAAGGAATAAATATTGCCGTCTGGCATTGTCAGCCCTTTGCGTACCTCCGGGTATTGATCCAATAGCTTTTTGAGATTCGGGGCATATTGGTCGATCAGGTCGTTCAGCTTGATAAATACGCCTTGCGAACCGTATTTGAGCAAATCGGTCGAAGGGATGACTGCCGTAAAGAAGGCATCCGGATAATCGCCGCCAGCCAGCATAATGTTACGCTTTTCTGTTAAGTTGTCGTTTGGCACCATCTCCCAGGTGACATGTATGTTTGTCAGCTTCTCATATTCTTGCCAGAGCATCACTTCGTTCCAGTTGGAGGCGGTCGTCGGCGCTTTCCCGGCCACCATCTTCAGGTTGATTTTTTCGGCTACGATCGGCATTCCCGTCTTATTGATGCCGGATTCTTTCGGTTTGTCGCCTACCGCTTCATTCGATCCACCCCCCGAACAAGCCGAGAGCATGCTAAGCAATACGAAGAGGGATAGCAAAGCCGCTGTCGTTTTTTTAGATTTCAAGAAAAAACCTCCTTTTTCTTTTCACTTCTTGGGTAGGATTAACCTTTTACCGCGCCGATCACAAGTCCTTTGACGAAATAGCGCTGCAGGAACGGATACAGCAGAAGGACCGGCAGATTGGCGATGATAACGACCGCGTATTTGATAGATTCACCTTCCATGACGCTTTTGGCAAGCGATTCCTCGTTTGTTTCCACCATATCCTTCAAATTACTCTGAATCAAAATCTCCCGGAGCACGAGCTGAAGCGGGTATTTGCTCCGGTCGGTCAAATAAATAAGCGCGCTGAAAAATGAATTCCAATGGGCGACGCTGTAAAACAAGGTCATGACGGCCAGGATGGGCATCGACAGCGGAAGGACGATGCGAACCAAGATTTGCAGGTTGGAGCAGCCGTCAATTTGCGCCGATTCCTGGACTTCGATGGGGATGTTTTGCTGGAAAAAGGTGCGCATAATGATGACGTTCCATATGGCGAGCGCATTCGGGATGATAAGCGCCCACATCGTGTTGACCATGCCGAGATTTTTCACCAGCAAATAGGTCGGAATGAGCCCGCCGCTGAAAAACATCGTAAATACGAAAAAGGCGGTAAAGTAGCCGCGTCCGGCCAAATCTTTGCGCGACAGCGGATAGGCGGCGAGTATCGTCATAACGATATTGATAGCCGTCCCGATAACGGTGTACAGGATCGTATTCCCGTAGCCCTGCAAAATGTCGTTGTTTTGGAACACTTTCTCGTATCCGCGGAACGTGATGCCCTTCGGCCACAGCCACACCTCTCCGCCCAAAACTTTGGAAGGATCGCTAATCGAGGCGGCCAGCACGAACAACAGCGGATACAGGACGGCGATCAGGGCGAGAACGAGCAAAGTGTGGATGATGAAACTGAGCACTCTGTCGCCAAACGTCTCTTTTACCATAAGCTCGTTTCACCAGCTTTCCGTGCAATGTAGTTGACCGTAATGAGCATGATGAAATTAACGACCGAATTGAACAGCCCTACGGCGGCAGAGAAACTGTATTGTGCTTCCAGGATGCCGCTTCGGTATACGTAGGTCGAAATGACGTCCGAGCTTTCCATATTCAGACTGTTCTGCATCAGAAACACTTTCTCGAAGCCGACACCAAGAATGGATCCGACATTCATAATGAGCAAAATCACGATGGTAGGCAATATGCCCGGCAGGTTAATATGCCAGATGCGGGCCAGCCGGCTAGCTCCGTCAACCTTGGCCGCTTCGTGCAGCTGCGGATCGATGCCGGTCAAGGCGGCCAAATAGATGATCGAGCTCCAGCCCATCTGCTGCCATACCCCGGAGAAAACGTAGATCGTTTTGAACCAGCCCGCCTCCGTCATGAACGAAATGGAATCCCCGCCCAACCACCCGATGAACAGGTTCACGATTCCATGCTGCGGCGACAAAAAAATCATCAGCATGCCGACGAGCACGACAGTCGATAAAAAATGAGGGGCATACGTTACCGTCTGAATCGTTTTCTTGAACCATTTCGCCCTCACTTCATTGATGAGCAGCGCGAGAATGATCGGGACGGGAAAGCCGACAACCAGCTCATATATTCCGATGCCAAGCGTGTTGCGGATGAGCCGCCAAAAATAGTAGCTGTCAAAAAAACGCTGGAAATGGGCGAAACCGATCCAAGGGCTGCCGGATATCCCTTTGGAAGCTATAAATTCTTTGAATGCGATCTGCACCCCATACATCGGGATGTAATGAAAGATCAAGTAATAGGCGACGACCGGCAAAAGCAGCATATACAAATCCCAGTTTTTCTTGAGCGAACGGCCTATTGCCGATCGGCGGCCAATGGCGGTCTGCGCGGAAGCCGCTTCCGGAGGAGCATGCTTCAAGAGTGCTTCACCTTCCTTCCAATTCGGGAGTGTCGCTAACATTTCTTCAAGGGGCCTCTTTGCCGTTATGGTATTTTAAAACGCTTTCATCGTCCATCAGCAATTTTTGCGGCGACCATCTATTCTTGACATCGCTGCAAGGTGATAGGCCGACATAACGAAAAACTCCCCTTTTCATGATCGACGGGGAGCAAATATATAGATTATTTTGGCCTTAAAGGGGTCGTACCCCATGCCCTTCAAGCTAGGGTTAACGTAACGACGGCAGCCGGTTTGGCCGGCTGCCGTCGTGTCATGATGGAGCTATTGTTCCCCGTTAGTTCAATTTTTTGCTGCTCGATCAATTCGTCAAGATCGCGCTCGCGATAATACGGAAGAGATGCTCAGCCCGTGGCGCGGACGAGGGCTGGTTGCTGAGCCACGCAAGCGCAGCAGCTAGCGAGAACAGGTCATCCCCATCCATGTCGGTACGCGCCAGACCTTCGGCCTGAGCACGAGTGAGAAGTCGGGTGCCTGCCGAGCGCATCGTGACGCATGAAGCGTGTAGTGCGGACTCCGGGTCCTCCTTGGCTGCCATCATCACGTCCACAACACCATGATAGTTGCCCGTAAATGTAACGACGTCGCGCAGCCACGATACGAGTGCATCATCGGGTGAACTCGCAGTTTCGAGCTCACGTGCCTTTGTCGTAAACTCGTCGAAGCTTGAGCGGAGCAAAGCTTCGAGCAGCGCCTCTCTCGTCGGGAAATGACGATACAGTGTGCCTAGCCCGACACCAGCTCTGCGAGCGATGTCGCGCAGCGATGCATCGACACCCTGCTCGGTTACAACGACGTTCGCGACTTCGAGTATGTGCTCATAGTTTTTCATTGCATCGGCTCGCATAGAATTCCTCCTTGACAATCGGAGCAGTGCTCCGTATAGTTATAAACGGAACAGTGATCCGATTATTCGGAGCACTGCTCTGGTAATTATAACTCATCTACTTGAAAGGAGAAAACAAGATGTCTATAGATACAATGAAGGCGATTCGTTTGCATGAATTCGGCGGCCCTGAGGTGCTGCGTTACGAGGAGGCGCCGCTTCCCGAGCTGAAGCCAGGTGAGGTGCTTGTGCGCGTTCACGCGGTTGGCATGAATCCCCCCGACTGGTACCTGCGTGACGGGTATAAGTCGCTTCCTCCGGAGTGGCGGCCGCCTGTGCCCTTTCCCATCATTCTGGGGTCGGACGTGTCGGGCGTCGTCGAGGCGGTAGCCACGGATGTGAAGGATTTCTCCGTCGGCGATGAAGTTTTCGGCATGGTTCGCTTTCCTAGCTTTGGGGAGAGCGCCGCTTATGCTGAGTACGTCGCCGCGCCAGCGTCGGACCTTGCACTCAAGCCGGCTGGCATCGATCACGTGCACGCTGCTGGGGCGCCGATGGCTGGCCTCACCGCGTGGCAGTTTCTGATCGATCTGGGGCACAATGAACCGAACCCGCTTCAACCGGAGATGCATCGCCCGGTGCCGCTGGACGGCAAGACGGTGCTCGTCAATGGTGCTGCGGGCGGCGTGGGGCACTTCGCGGTACAGCTGGCCAAATGGAGGGGTGCGCACGTCATCGCGGTGGCATCGGGGACGCATGAGTCGTTCCTGCGTGAGCTCGGTGCCGACGAATTCATCGACTACACCAAGAGCCTTCCCGAGGACGTCGCGCATGACATGGATCTCGTCCTTGATACCCTCGGCGGTCCGACCACCGGTCGTTTCTTGCGTACGCTCAAGCGTGGCGGCGCTTTGTTCCCGGTGTTCCTAGGCTTCTCCGACGCCGAGGAGGCCGCGAAGCTGGGCGCCACGGTCTCGATGACCCAAGTGCGCTCAAACGGCCCGCAGCTGGCGGAATTAGGGCGCTTGCTTGATGCCGGGACGGTTCGCGTCGCTATCGACAGCACGTTTCCACTTGCCGATGCTCGTAAGGCGCATGAACGTGCAGCCGGTGGGCACATTCAAGGCAAGATTGTGCTCACGGTCGTGTAACCATGATTATACTCATGGGTTACGTTCACCTAAATCCGTCTGATGTGAATGAGTTTACTGCAGACGTTCAGTCCGTCGTTTCCAGCACGAGAGCTGAAAAGGGATGTCTCTTTTATGCCTTTACTATGGAAGATGCTCGCGCCGGACGCATGCTGACGGTCCAGCGGTGGCAAGATCAAGAATCGCTGTCGGCCCATGTTGATAGACATGAGTCGGCGCCGTTTTTAAATAAATGGGGAAACCGAATGAAAATGGACATTCTAAAATACGATATCACGAACGAGCGCTCGTTCATGGAATAAAAGCCCCATCGGATCAATGAACATTTCTGCCTGTTAGTTCAAAAACGAATGTTAAAACGCTACTGACATACTGTTGTCAGTAGCGTTTTTTTATACTCGGAGTATGTAACCGTAAGAAATGGGAGATCAATGCGAAGGTTTATGACCCAAAATGATAATATACGGTACTGTATCATGGATTATAGGAAGGATGGTATTTCATGAATTTTGCTTCTGTACGCATCATTACCGACGATGTAGATCGTCTTGTCGGGTTTTATGAGAAAGTTATGGGCGTGTCGGCGGAACGCCCCGCGCCCGTCTTTGCCGAAATCGTTGGGTCATCGTGCACCCTGGCGATCGGCCACTCCCAGACGGTGCAGCTGTTCGGTGCTGGTTCCGCCGTGGCGGCCGACAATCACACAGTCATCCTCGAGTTCCGTGTCGACGATGTCGATGCCGAATACGAACGCTTGAAGCCGTTTGTGACCGAGTGGGTCAAGGAGCCAACCACGATGCCGTGGGGGAACCGTGCGGTGCTGTTTCGGGATCCCGACGGCAACCTGATTAACCTTTTCACGCCGGTGACGGAGGAAGCGATCAAACGGTTCAGCGGCAGGTCGTAAACGGATAGTTGAAGTGAGTGAGACGATAAAGAGACCAGAGACCATGGTAATGAGCTATGGTCTCTTTATTTTAACTCACCGGCATTCCGCCGACTCCACATACTCGTCTGGCTTGATTCCTTCATACCGCGCAAAGGCGCGTTTGAAGGAATACACATTTTCGTACCCCACCGTGCGTGCGACGTGATCGATGCCGCAGCTTCGCTCCCGGAGCAGCTCTTTCGCCTTCTCCATGCGCAGACGGCATACATAATCATAGAAGTTAATGCCGGTTACCTCTTTGAATATTTTAGACACCTTCGATAGGGACATATGGTACATCTCCGCCAGCTGCTTTAACGAGATGTCCGCGCTCGAATAGTTGTCGTTCACGTATTGCAGCAGCTCGCTGCCGGCCGACACCGCCGAGGACGTATTGGCATACCGCTTCCGCTCGCAAATGAGCGTGCCGACTTCGAACATATAGCTCCACATTTCTTCGATGTTCGCCGCTTTGGCCCGGCTGCAAAACTGCTTCGTGTAGATATCCGTATCCAGATTCAGCTCATGCAACACCCGCAGCATCGTCTCCATCAGCAGGGAGAGCAGCCGGCTCACGCTGGCCTCGGCCAGCTCCCGCTTGTCGTTCTCGGCATGAATTTCATGCAGAATTTGCAGGGACGTATCCAGGTTCCCGATCTTGAGGTTATTGATCAGCTGCACTTCCCAATCCGTCGGATAATAGTAATCGACACCGGCCTGAATCGTCTCCTCCTGCAGCACCTGAAAATGCTCCCGCGAGAATATGGTGTAACGCAGCCTTTCATTGGCCGTGTAATACGATTTGCTGATGCCGACCAGCCCTTGTTCAACCCCTCCGTATAAAATATCCGGATGAAATCCGCTCAGCCGCTCGATTTCGTCAGCCATCTCGGCAGCGATGCGCTCCAGCATATCATCGTCCCCAAACGGCTGCCCGGAGGACACGATCATTGCCTTATCCGCATTCGTGACCTCGAACAGCGCATAATCCAGCCCGTAACGGCTCATCGCTTTCTCCACGATCACCATCATCAGCATTTCGATCTTCCGGATTTTCTCGAAGTCGGAAAAATCGCGAATAGCGTGGAAGCTGACAAGCATCGTGCAGTAATACATCTCTTCGGTATAACCAATTCCCAGTTTCCCGAGCTCGTTCTTCTGCTGATCGTCCATAAAATATCCCTTGAGCAGGCGAAGATACAAATTCGACTTGGCGGCGTTTTCGTAATCCTGCATCGACTGCTGAAGCTTGCGGTTTTCGTGCAGCAGCCGGTCGAACGATTTTTCGATAAAATTGTATTCGGAACCCGTCACCTTGCCGTTTCGGGAGTCCTCGACCCGCGCCGCGGCGCTCAACTTGCTTAGCAGAGCCCCAAGAGGACGGTAGCTGATTTTGGCCAGCAGATAAGCCATTAACGCGCCAATAACGATGGAAATCAGGATGGCCGCCAGCGAGCTGAACAAATTGCCGATACCGATGACGCTGCTGTCCGCGTAGGAGATCGCATACTGCACATCACTGGCCTCCGAAGACAAATGAATGGGGTAGGAAGCCGCACCGCCGCGGGCTGCCGGATCATTTCGGACTTGGCTGTAAATCAGCGCATCCCGGGACGTCATGACGATCTCCTGCGATTCGATCCCCCCAAACCGGTGCATATACTCCGAAAAGTAAGCGCTATCAATAAACAATACCAAAACCGCTCGCGGATGATTCACCACCTCCAGGCTTTGCAGCACGGGGATCACGCGCTTATCGCTCCCCCACAGCTTCATGCTGACCGGAGGCATCATGGTAAAATACTGCTGCTGCGCAAAGGAGCTCTGCAGCTGCTGCTCGGCAGCTTCGTCGAATGCGACAATCGATTGAAAAAACTCCTTCAGCGGGAACATCCCCCATGAAGTCATCGCCTTCTGCTGCTCCGGAAACACCACCATGCCAAAAGAGAGAATCCCCTGTGAACTCACGCTATTGCCGAGACTGGTGCGAATGTCCAGCATCTTGGTAATATCGAATTCCTGATCGTATACATTCGTATCCTGCATCAGCTTCTTCACCCAGGATTCGTTGCTCAGCGTTTTGCCCAAGGTTTTGAGCTCATTCAGTTTATTGTCGACCAGATCGGCGATCCGCTTGGCGTCCAGAGCATGCGCTTCATGCTGCCGGCGTTTCTCCTCGACGATGTTCCGCTGCACGTTTAATGCGCTGAACACAATAATCGGGATGATCAAAATCGCGGTATAGGACAACAGAATTTTACGAAACGTGCCGCTTCCGAAGCTGCCATTGCGCACAGACTACCCCTCCCCATTAGATATGCAAAAACAGGAAAACAGCAGAGCCTCCAAAGCGAAATGGAGCCTGCCATTTTCCAAAGTCATACGGTTACAGTCAACGTTACTGGATGCTGTTGTATCTGTCGAGCAATTGCTGGTCGATCTCCAGCAGCTGGTCCAGCCCCAGCTTTTTCAGATCGGCCATATATTGATCCCAGTTGTCGAGCGATTTTTGCCCTAAAGCCAGCTTGGTCGCAAGCTCCGTGGAGTACGTGTTCAGGTTGGTCAAAATCTTCGTTTTCGCTTCCAGCTGCTGATCGTCGGGAATCGCCAAATAGTTGTCGTTCATATTGACGAAATACGGCTTGTATTTCAGAATATTGAGCTCGTTGTCGGCTTTGTATTTCGGTACGCCGGACAGCTCAAATTCGAGGTTGGCGAACTGAACCCGCGGGAACACCGTATCGCCGAACAGGCGGAGTCCGGGAACCTGGCCCGTTTTGGCCAGTTCTTCGTCCGAGGCGTTATTGATGAATACATTCGCGCCGCTCTCATCCTTTTTATAGGTTTGTCCTTCGATGCCCCAATACAGAAGCTCCGCATACTTATCCGAATAGATCGTGTCAAAATACTTGATCGCCGCTTCTACGTTTTTGCTGTCTTTCGTAATCGCGTATTTCTGCCACACCAGAAACGGCGGCTCAATTTGGGCTGCTGGGGCAATGCCGTCTACCGCTTGAAGCGGCATGAGAGGAAGGTATTCCCCGCCCCCCTTGATCGTCGGCTCCAGATACGTCTCCAGATTGTAATCTCCTGTGGAAGCAACCTGGTTTTCCGTCATCTTCTGCTGCTTCTGCTCTCCTGTCGCCCCGATCAGGCTGGTATCGAGCACCCCTTCCTTCACCAGCTGCTGCAGGTAGCGGAAGTAATCCTTGATGCCGTCCTGGTACCACGGGGATACGACCTTCTTGTTCTCCACATCCACGGAAGAAATGCTGGTCCCCAGCCCGAACCACTGCGCGATCGGTCCCGAGAAGGCACCCGGATCGTAGACGAGCACCTCATCCTTTTGCCCGTTGCCGTTGGCGTCCTTGTCGCGCATCGTCTTCAGCGTTTGCAAGTATTCCTCCGCACTTGTCGGAACCGGAAGGCTCAGCTTATCGAGCCAGTCCTTGCGGAGCAGCATCGTTAAGGAGACCGGAGCCGGATCGGTGCCTTGATACGTTTTTTTGTGCAGATCGCTGAACCAGTACATTTTCCCGTCCGACGTTGTCGTCGTCTTTTTCGCATACGGGAACTCCTGCTCATACATCTTCTTGATGTTGCCGTTGCTGTACTTCTCGATCAGCGGATTCAGGTCCAGCAGCACGCCCTGCTTCGCCAGATTGAGCACCGTCGTATTGTCCAGCGCCGAAATGTTGACGATATCCGGAAGATTGGAGCCGGACGCCATCCGCGTTTTGATGACGACATTGTACTGCTCGTTCGGAACGAGTTCGTAATCGAGCTGCAGGTTCGCATCGGTCAGCAGCTTGTCGACTTCCTTCCAGACCGGGTACTTCTCCCTGTCCTCGAATTTGATGAACTTGTTCGAACCGGTCGGCCCGAGAAGCCGCAGCTTGGCGGACTGCTGCCCGGCCGGGGCGTTGCTGTCAGCTTTCTCCGGTTTGCTGTCTCCGCCGCTGCAAGCGGTTACAGAAGTGATGAGAACAACGGCGACGATGGCGGACATGAACGGTTTTTTCCTTTTTTTCATACAACTCTTCCCCCTTCGGATGGCATAGCCTATTCCTTTAATGAACCCAGCAGCGCTCCCTTGATGAAATACTTCTGAAAGAACGGATATGTAAAAATGACGGGTAACGTCGTAAAGACGATGATGGCATATTTCAGCTGGATGTTTGAGAGCATGTTGGCGACTGCATTTTTTGCATCCTCCATCGACAGCATCTTTAAATCAACCGACTGCTGGACCACGACCCGGTACAGGTACATTTGCAGCGGATGCAGCTTCTCATTCGGCAAATACACGAGCGCGTCGAACCAGCTGTTCCAGATGCCGACCACCGAATAAATGGCGATGACCGCCAGGATCGGCTTGGATATCGGGATAATGACTCGGAACAACAGCTGCAGATGGGATGCGCCGTCGATAAAAGCCGACTCCTTCAGCCCGTCCGGAATGTTGGCAAAGAACGTTCGCACCAGGATGATATTCCAAATGCTGACCATCCCCGGAATGATGACCGCAAACATCGTGTCGTACAGTCCGAGCTTGTTCACCAGCAGGTAGGACGGAATGAGACCGCCTCCAAAATACATCGGGATCAGCAGGTACGACACGACCCATTTCCTGCCCATGAGATTACGAACGGTGAGCGGATAGGCGCCGAGCACGGCCGTCAGACAGTTTAAAATTGTCCCCGCACTCACATAGATCAGCGTATTGGAATAAGCCCACCACATTTTCGTATCGCTGACGATCAGCTTGTACGAATCGAGGAAAAATCCTTTCGGGTACCAGAACACATTCATGGCCGCGACTTCCGTCGGATTGCTGATGGACATAATGATCACGAAATAAAAAGGATACAGCGTGATTAAGCAAAGGGCGAGCGCCAGCGCGTACAACACGACGTCGACGACAACCGAGCCTTGCTTGATGGTGTTCGGATTTCTTTTGACCAAGGCGGCCATGGGACTCCCCCTTACCATAAGGCGTAATCGGAATATTTACGGCTGAGCGTATTGGCTGTGTACAGCAGCGTGAAATTGATAATCGAGATAAACAATCCCACGGCCGTTCCTGCGCTGAAATTGCCGCCCAGCAGACCGTCGCGGTACAAGTACGTGCCGATGACGTCAGCCGTCTCGTACACCATCGGGTTGTAGATGAGCAAAATAAATTCGCTGTTAGCCGACAGCAGATTGCCGATCGCAAAAATCAGCAGAATAAAAATCGTCGGCCGGATGGCCGGCAGCGTAATATGGAGCATTTGCTTGAAGCGGTTGGCCCCGTCCATCTTCGCGGCTTCGTACTGATGCGGGTCCACGGAGGACATGGCGGCCAAATATAAAATGCTGCTCCACCCAAACGACTTCCAGATGCTCGTAATCGTATAAATCGCCGGAAAATACCCCGGCTCCGTATTCAGCGCCACCGGCGTGCCGCCGAACAGCTTGACGATGGCGTTCACGATGCCGTCCGTATTGATAAAAGACAACACCATCCCCGCCACGACCACATTCGAAATAAAATGGGGCAGATAGCTTGCCGTCTGCACGTATTTTTTAAATACGCCGCTTTTGAGTTCATTGAGCAGCAGGGCAAACAGGATCGGCACCCAGAAGCCAAACACCAGAAAATAAAAGCTGAGCAAAAACGTGTTCCGCATCAATCGCCCGAAATACGGGCCGTTAAAAAAGTCGATGAAATGCTGAAAGCCGACCCAATCCGTTCCGTGCAGGGATAAAAACGGCTTGCCCGGGTAGTAATTCTGAAAAGCGATCAGAATCCCGTACATCGGAATGTAGCTGAAAATAAAAATGTGAACCAGAACGGGAAGCATTATTAAGTACAGCTGCAGATTGTCACGCACTCGAAAAGATTTTCGCTGATTCGGCTGACGAATGGCTCTCATGATCTTCCCCTTCCCTGATGATCTCGACGGAACTAGCAGGCCCGCTTCCGCATGGACTCATGATATGCCGAGCCCCGGATTTCAGGCAAGCAACATTTTTTGATGGGGTGCGCAATATTTTCGGGGGTGAGGGAAGATGGGTGGATGGTAAGGCAATGGGTGTTGAGGTGGGGTTTGCCAGGATGTAATGGGGTTTCAGGGAAGTGTAAAAATTGGATTACAAGTAAGGCGCATTTTTTGATTGGTTGCGCAATGTTTGAGGGGGGGGTGAAAGGATCGGCTGGGGTGCGTGAAAATGCATCGTCAGTGTGGGAAGCTTTGATGGAGTAGTGTTTAAAAAAGGACCCTGAAAAATAGGGTCCTCTAGCCGCCATTTGTATTTAGGTACATCTGTTGTCATTGATCCTTGGTTATAAATGAATCTCGTTTGATTCGATCATCTTTACCGCGTTATGTTATGTGATGTCATCAACTTCTTTTAGAAATCTTTCAAAGTACTTCTATTAGTAGAAACAAATCTTCTTTCTATAACTTCTTCCTAGTTGCTCTTATTTAAATTTTTACATATTTTTTTGAAAGCGCATAACTTTCCATCTTATTAATTGTTATTAAATATATAAGTGGAGATCCCTAACCGGTCCTGATTTATATGAAGGGAAGCATTTGCAGAAGTAAGTAGCATAAGAATATCCGAATGTGTCCCCCAAAGAGGGGAAATATACAACAACAATTGTTCTACAGTTCAGTCGTTGTCGCTGCGGGGAGAGAAAAAAACGCAGACGTATGCCAACATTTTTTACTGATGTGAAAGCCCGCTTTGTGGACGCAATTCTCCTGTAACACACGAGCAATTTATACCAATTATTTACTAGGTATATATATACATATAAAATATATTGTGTTAACATTAACAAGAAAAGTAAAAAGGGGGAATTATTTTGAAATTAAAAACAAAGCATTTCGCTCAACTTGTTTTAGCTTTGGGATTAGCGTTCTCAGTAGCTCCCTTGTATTCGGTAGCTTCTGTATCAGCTGAGAGTATTACAGACGCAGGCTCTGATTCTGTTAATACACCTTTGTTGGATTCACCTTCTGTATCAGCTGAGAGTAATACAGAAGAAGGCTCTGATATTATTTTCAAACCTATGTTTGATGGATATCTCTATTCAAAATCTTCTGAAACATTAAGCAAAAATCAAGAATTTAGTTACATTGCAACTAATAGTGTTCAAAATACGACCGATTCGGTATCTCGTTCAGTAACCCATAGTCATTCTAACTCAACAACCTTGGGGGGATCAGCAGAGTTTAATGGACTTATGGCCAAAGCTACCTATAAGGCAGATACTTCATTTGGAAATAGTTATTCGGAAACAGTTACCGTTACTTGGAGCATACCATATGGAAAATATGAGTGCGTCGCTGGAATGGAACTGGACAAAGTAACAGGAACCAGGGATTACTATATCAGTGGTAGTCTAATATATAAGGAACCCATGACAGTAAATTATACAGTTAGACCTTATAGCGACAAGAAACCTGTGTAATTGTTTTCTTGTAGAAAGTTAATTAAAATAAGTCTAGCTCGATGATATATCAAGCTAGACTTATTTTGTTTATTCTAGGAGGCGAATGATGAAGTCATTACAAGTATTCTTGCTATGTTTTTGTTTGCTAATATCTGCCGTCGGTTGTCAAAATAAAGAGAATGTACAACAACCATCTAAGGACACAAAAAATAGCCAAGAGAATAGTCAAGAGAATAATCAAGAGACCACTTCAAAAAATGAGAATGTTAAGCCAGAACGACCGACTTACGAAAGTATGTTTGTGCCACCCAATTTCTTAGTAACGAATTTTGATGTCTCTTATAAAGAGCAAAAAATAACATTTATCATGAATTATGAATTTGATGAGAGTTTATATAACGAATTAAAAAAGAATAATGCTAGATATTCATTCATAATTGATTACCCTGATGAAATATCCGATATCATTGACAAAGATAACTCTGACGTTATTAAAACCCCTGAAATAGATAATGCAGGTTCTGGGACCTTAAATTATCAAGTTAAGTATAACTACGAAGTAACAAAAAAATTAACAGAAGAACAAGTAAATAAAATAGTTAACAGCATGTCTTATGGATTGCTAATCTTGAATTCAGAGGGTAAAATATTTTCTATTTTTAACGATGTCAGATATCTTAAAGATTACAAAAAGGGAACTTCTCAAAGTACCATACTTCCTCCTGTGAAGTGAAAACCGCCAAACAATAAATATAAAGATCAGCTGCACGTCAGCCGAGAACATGTACTACTAACCGGTTTCAAAATCGCTAGGAAATGTTCGCAACATTGAGCAAATCTAATCGAGGAAAAAAAAGGACCTTCGGTAAATCCGGAAGTCCTATTTTATGTACTGGGTGCGATGATATCGCCGAAATTAACCCATTCCCAATGGTAATGGTCAATAGATAAGTTAATTTCTTTTCGGAACGTATTAATGATAGTCACAAATCCGGAAACTACCATGTACTATACGAATCAAATACACTTAGGTTTACTTTGGTATGGTTGTTGAATGAATCCTGAAGTACCTGTCCGATCAGCTGCCACTCCTGCTCATCAATGACCGGCTTTGCGAGATGATAGAGATCTTTATGATGAACCAGAATTGCTTATGTTGTAGCAGCATCATGCGTGAACTGTCAAACAGTCCGTTATCGGTTAGCTTCTCTCATGGTTCGTCCCCTCCTCAATACGTGATCCAGTAATCAACTCCGCGGCTTATGCTAGGGCTTTTAGTAGGGGCAGTCCCTCTCTCCAACGCCTTTTTCAGTTCAGAGAATCTTCTGAATTTCCTTCATCAGATAGGTGTAAGACATGGCTCTTGGAAAATAGGCGTTAGGGTGATGATAGCGAATCAGAAAGGTCTGCGCTTCTTCCCACCAAATGTATTCCAGTCCGCCGGAAGTTTGCTTCCGTTCGTATGTCCAAGATCCTGTATTTCTTAATACCTTTTGGACGCCATGAAAAATCACATCTCCACAGCATAAGACCATATGCGGATTCAGGATCCGGATTTGTTGAAGGAGGAGCAGCCCGGTCGACTGGATATGATGTTCAATATCCGTATGTACCGCCTGCGAACCACCAGCGATCTTCTTCACGTTGGCAAAATAAACCTGTCGTAAAAACTGATCCGCCTCTTCCTTGATATTCGCATAACGATTTTCAACTTCGAGGAATTCAGGATACCCATGCAGAATCCCATACGTCCACCGAATAAGCGTCGGCCAAGTGCTACTTTCCTTGAGATAACCCTTCTCTCTAACAAACTGCTGCAAATTCCACCCAGCATCAGAAGAGTTTACCTCTTTCAGTAATACCATCAGTTTGGGTCGAAAACCGGACCACGCTTCCTCGTCCACATGACCGTCTGGGATAAAAAACCCCTCTACACACGCTTCGTGCATCTTCCACTGTTGAAATAGTTCGTCGAGCTGGCTGTTGATGTCCATCATTCATACTTCCCTCTATGTTTTCAAATCTATCATTCTTCTTCAAGTTGAAAATGTTCCGCTAGACGTTCAATCGTAAACTGGTTTCTCAACTTACATGCAGAATTCTGGTTCGCAAACATACCCTTCTCCCAGACGGCCTCCTGCTTAGTAACCGTCTTGATCCATTCCACGCGTACAACGTACTCGCACAGATCTGGATCATCGACGTCCTTATCCATTTTGACATGTAAGTCCGTTTCCAGCAGCGGCACGTTCTCGCCATCGATCTCGACCTGAAAATCCTTGATCGGCACGACTTCATCTGTAACGATACCGACGCCCACGTATCCCACTTTAGGAATACACACAAAAACTCTGGCGCCTGGCTTCAGGAGGTTCAACGTATTGCTGTACCACTTCCCTTGCCCTGCCGATATAAAGCCATATCTTCTACAATCTTCCCAATTCCGGTGAATGCCATCTCCTAAGGAAACATAATAATCTTTGCCGTTCCATGGGGCTTTTCCCGTTTTCCGAGTGGTCACGCTGGAAGACTTAGCCTCCACTTTGTGGGGATCAATGAGCCAATTTCTGGCCAGATATTCGTTATCCCCGTCTTTAAAATAATGAAAAAAGAGTGCATTTACCGGCACGCCAAAGCTTGTGAGGTAGTCGATGATTCTTTCCGTTGCCGGATCCAGCTCAGCAGAAACGATAATCAATTGATGAGATTCGTTTAAGGCTTCCGGAAAGTCAGTCTCAAAATGATCCACAAAATCCTGCTCCAACTGCCTACCTGGATTTTTCTCGCTATAGATTTCGATGATTTTCGTGTAAGTTAACTGTTGAACCCACGAAGCATAATCCAACGTTTGGGCCACAACTTCCCGTGGGGTTTTGTTACGCTTGAGCTCGATCACGACCAGATTTCCTTCGGAGTTCATGGCTAGGATATCAATGAATTTGCCAAACCCTGTGAGGATCTGTCTCCCTATTAGCATTAAGGACGGATCAATAATGCTAATATCATGAGTAATGACATCCTCAAGTTTACGCTCGGTCTCTATACTGGAAAAATGAACTCTTTCAACCGCTCCGTTAATTTTCCAAACTCCTAGTTCGATGGGCATGAGAATGCTCCTTTCGTTTTTAATAATAGATAAAATTAGATAGAATATTTTTCATGTAACACTACACTAAGTACGATTTTTTACATATAATAGGAGTTGCTGACTCAATAAACTTTTGGGCAATTATACCTATTATATTACCAGAGAGGAAAAATCTAAAGAATGAAAAAGGTGGCATTATTAATTGCATTGATTAGCACCGTACTATTATCGTCATCTTGTAATATCTCACCAGACCAATCAAATACATCCCAACCACTACATACTACAGATAAACAAGAAGGAGTGAAGGTAAGTAACGATGATGCGGCCAATTCGCCTGACAAAGAGACCGATATGGCTGCGTCACGAAACGATCAGCAAGAGATTGAAACGTCGGATAGTGAATCACAAACAGAGAATACTTCCATGGATATTTCCGCCACTGACTCATTAATCCGATCTCCTGAAGGAAAAAATTTATCTCAAGTAGAATGGACTCCCGGTGCGCCCGATGTATCTTTGCCAATGAAATTTGGTAAAACGAAAGCGGAATTAGTAATTGGTCGGGATCACCCCAATGGAACTAAAGCCATTGTTTACTTCCCTTCATCTTCGGTAGGTTGGTCTCTTGATATGTCTGGTGCTGATAACTCTGAGGCATTCGAAGATTACGGTGATTTGCAGGAGGGTTACAAAATGCAGGCTGCTCTCCATGACTTTGACCAAGATGGTATTAATGAGTTAATTGTTGCTGCCGGTAACTCTCTGATTGATGAATGCATTTGGGTGTATTCCTTTACTACCGTTGGAGACTTAAGGAAGATTAATCCTATAAACCAAGAGCTTTCAATTACTGGGCAGGCTTATATAGTACTAGATGGTAAGGAACTCATGGCACCATATGGATCACAAGGGCTATTCGACTCTTATAAGTATGTGGATAAGCAGTTTATGCAGCCAGTATATTGAAGTTACTTTACTTTCAACGTTGACATCAAGCTTTATTTGGACATGGCACACACTGAATAAATGCCGCTTCCTCAATGAATGAAGAAGCGGCATTACTAGAACTTGTAGGATTTTCTCACTAAGCTTTCCTTATTTTTTCTTTTCTTCCCCTCCTCTATTATTCGCATCACTGAACTCCTGGTAAATCCTATGAATATCCCAATCCTTTGGAACGACGTCGTTCCAACACTTACAGCGTACTGCTATTTTATAGCCCTCTTACCTCGAAAGATCAGATTAACCTGTCACGTTAAAGTTCGGTTCTGGTGGAGGGGTATGATTAAGAGTTAGAGGAATAGTAGATTGTTCGTATTGTTAGCCGTTCAAAAAATCTTCTGAACTTCATTTATTGGATAACTTCTTAATAGAAAAGAAAAAATCATCCCGGGCCGTCAGGGATTCCGTCGTCCGCACGAAAAGCAGCGTATCAACAGTCGGGATATCCACGCCCTCGTTGAACAAATCCACGGTCAAAATCAACTCCAACTCCCGCGCCTCAAGCCACTGAATGGCCTCCGTGCGCGACATCTCCTTGGTGTGGGAATGAAGACTATTCGCACATAGAAAAAGGACTCTCGCAATGAGTCCTTTATGGTATAGTCTGGATTGTACAGCACAATTTGTGGTGGGTACACACAAGCCTCCAGAGGGAGGTGATGTGTATGAACCTCTCTTTTTCCGATATGATCGTGTTTGCAGCGTTCATCGTTGCTTTGTTGACGTATATCGACAGAAAAAAAAGTAACCCGCCACAGGTTGACGGCCTGACGGGTTACTTCTTGTTCAGTTACACCTGAGGAGGTAATCCCACCACAAATGCTGTATTGGGGAGCAGTTGGCCGCTGCTCCTTATTTATTGTTATCTTAGCATATGGAGAAATATACCTCAAGCTACTTCTGCATCTTAGCCTCAAGATCAGCCTTTTGCTTGGCTTCTCCCAAAATCATGCGAAGTCTTTACGTATAATTATCCGTTTCTCCCAACCATGATTTCGAGATGGGCGCTAGTTAAAAACCATGTCTGTTCGTATCCTTGGATCAAACCGTATCCTTAAACGTAACGATACTCTCGGAATGCAGCGGCCTGCCCGTGAATCTTTCCGGTTTCGTCCGTCAAATTCCATACGGTTGCCTCCAAGATATGAAACCTCCGGCCTGTGCTGGATACGCGGATTCCCGTGTAGTTATCGATATAGCCTTGTTCACCTACCGTTCTTAGAAAAACCGACCGCGCCTCCCGTTCCATCGGTTCCGCGGTAAGTCTTGACGGCGTGCTTGTGAACTTGTCCCAATCCATTGCCCATAGCTCCAGCGCCGCCCGATTGCCGAAGTTCAGGACCGGGTCGGTCTCTGTTCCGTGGGAAAGCACCACACAGGGTGCGTTAAATAATTGTTCGAACGGGTGGCTGTCTGAGGCCGGCTCACTCAGAAGCGATTGTCCGGTCAATCTTTGATAGCTCTCCATGATCAATCTTGCATGCTCGTTAGTGGCTCCTATTCCACTGTAATGCATAACTGAAATCCCCCTTTGTCCTTCTCATGTTCATATTATACGTATGTATATCTCTTTACAAAGAAGAGCCCGAAACGCCGTCGATATTAATCGATGTTCCGGTTACATACGACGCTGCTTCGGATGCGAGGGATACGATGACTTTCGCCGCCCCGTCTGTGTTTCCGATCCCGCGAGCGGAATGTCATGTCCGGCTCCAGCGCGTATTGCTCCCATGTCAGATCCGGTTTGTCCCGTTTCCACCAGTCCTCCAGCTGCCCGCTTCGGATCAAACCTTTTGGACGCCATGGAAAATTACATCTCCACAGCATAAGACCATATGTGAATCCAGGATCCCGATTTGTTGAAGGAGGAGCGGCCCGGTCGACTGGATATGACGTTCAATATCCGTATGTACCGCCTGCGAACCACCCGCAATCTTCTTCACGTTGGCAAAATAAACCTGTCGTAAGAACTGATTCGCCTCTTCCTTGATATTCGTATACCTATTTTTCAACATCGAGTAATTCAGGATACCCATGCTGAATCCCATACATACACCGAATGAGCGTCGGCCAAGTACTGCTTTCCTTGAGATAGCCCTCCTCTCTAACAAACTGCTGCAGATTCCATCCAGCATCAGAAGAGTTTACTTCTTTCAGTAATACCATCAGTTTGAGTCGAGAACCGGACCACGCTTTCCGTCCATATGACCGTCTGGGATAAAAATCCCCTCTGCACACGTTTCGTGCATCTTCCACTGTTGGAACAGTTCATCGAGTTGGCTGATGATGTTCATCATTCATACTTCCCTTTATGTTTTCGAATCTATCATTCTTCGAGTTGAAATTGTTCCGTAAGACGTTCAATGGTAATTGGTAAAGTTATGTCCTTTAACCTTGGTTATAATCATACATAAAGTTAGTCATTTCCATAATCTGGTTCATAGTAATCCATAGGGTCAAAATGAATATCATAATAATCTTTTGGTTCATGCTCTTCTTCTATAGTAAACTGGTCACCAAACCCGGCAGCATGTAAAAGTGAATGTCCATCAATATGTAACTTGCATGATTGACACTGTAATGATGTAGGCAAGATAATTGATTTTTCAATGATGTATTCGTCGCTTGCTTTTGGTTGTAAATAACGTACAACATCCCCTTTAATAACTGCTCGTGATCCACAACTTGGACAATCAGTTAGCTTTACAGAAGAGTACACATGCCTTTCTGCCCACTTAATTCCCACTTCAATGTTTTTTTCTTGTTCCCCTAAACTAAGAAGTTCAAATTGTTCTTTTGCTTTTTTAATAATATTGAATACTTCTTTTTGTTTCTTATCGTTAATAGCTTGAATAACTTGACTAGCAGTGTCTGCCTCTTCTTCTCCAAGTAACTCATCTAGACTTTTTCCTTGAAAAGTAACTAACATATTTGTAATTCGAATAAATTCCGGGAACCAAGAATTCAAAGGAAAATTAAAAAAGGATAACTCTCCCGAATGAAGTTCTTCATTTCTTTTTTCCATCATCATTGTAACATGCTTAAACTCATCTTCAGTAAATTCAGGAACAATAACTGAACACCTGTTAAATACCGTTTTAACTGGTACTGATTTTGGAGCCTTTGTTGTCGAAAATCCGCAAGCGTAAAGAATATTATCTCCGGATTGTGGATCCGCAAGTAAACTAGGATGAATAAATGCTAGAGTAGATCGACCTAATAACTCTAATCCAAGAGATGCCCAAAAAGGGAATGCTTCACTTTCACGTTCATTTTCAAAAGCCCTAGAGTAATAAAGTTGTGTCTTCTTCCATAAATCCTCATGATTCCAAATCAATGTTCTCAGTCCCCCAATATGAGAATTCTTTCTAAAATTCTGTCTTCACAATCAATATTATTAAAATTTTCCCCTCTTGCATGAAGCATTCTCCAATTATCAAAAACGATTGTCTTTCCGCTGCTCCAACTTATTTTAACTGTAGGTGAATATTGCAATGCATTATAAACCAGATCCATTGCTTTAGGGTCTCTCTTAAGAGGAAAAGTCATACAATCTTTATCAAATCGAGTTATTATTTCGTTGTTTTGTGCTTTAGAAATAACCGTTGAAAGGAATGTCTCTTTGTTGTCAGAATAAATCCAGATTTCATTTTTCAAAATATTTAAAGAGTCATCATTTAAATTAGAGTACAACTCTTTTAATAAAGTTGGTCTTGAGTCATTTCCTCTTTGCATTCGCAAAATAACATACCTGGGGGGGACTTTTCTGTAAGCAGCTTCTGTATGATATGGGAAAGCGCCCTTCCCATAAATAGCAGAAAGAGAATTTACCTTAGCCTCTTCTTTATTTAGTACCTTTATTAATGAGACAACGCTTTCGTTTCTCCTTGAAGGTACAGGTGTTCCTAGTTGCTTAGCTAAATATAATAAGTCATTATAGTAATCAAATTCAAAGAAACCATTCAATTTCACACTTTCAATAATATCTTTAACATTCATGATTTATACCTTCTTACATAGAAAGTGCCCTCATTATGGATGGAACAACATAATATTTCATTGTTTTCCGGAAATTGGGTTCATTTTCCTCCGTAGCTCTTTCTCAACCTCACTAACCAGAGGATAGAGATCATCTGCACCTAATTCCCATAATGCAGAACTCGATACTTGGAGCGTCAAATCTCTAAAACCAATCCTTTCTTTCAAACGAAGTCCGTAGGTGCCGTCATAAAAGCCATCATAATGAGTCTGGATCCGCTCGAACACATTCTTACTTTTTCCTAAGTACAATGGAATAAATCCATTTTTATATCGATTAAATTCATTAATATACGAGTAATGCTCCTTCGCTCTATTCAAGTATAACAATGGCGAGAATTCTACAGATCCCCATAATTGTTTCAATAGACTGAACCAACTAATCATTTTATCTTTTTCAGAACCAGCATATGATAATTCCCAACTTTTATAAATATTTGAAAATTCAGCCTCAAAAAGGTAGATGCCCGCCCCTTCCGTATGTCGGACCCGACATTTCTCATAGTTGACGATATTGTAAACTGATATGTGCTACGCCGAGAAATCAATTCATTTTCGGTCCTTATTGATAAGTAATTAATCAGGGATTTTTTCCTCTCCCGATAAGCTTTAACTTCCTGGAGCAGTTCTTTTTTATTCATATTCATTTTAGCTACCTTTTAGCATATAAAATATTTACTTTTGCTAATTTTCCCTCTATCGTTCTAACTCAGATTCAGCTCTCTTATATTTCCAACTCTCTTATATTAACTCCAACCAAGCAAAATATAAGTCCGATACCATAAAGAAAATTTAGCAAATTTCTTATGATCTGATAAATTAATAATTATTTCAAAAAATGACCGGGAGCCGAATCTGGCAATGCGATTATAATGTCGGCATATTAAAATAAAACAGTTTCTTAAAATCTTGTTTCGAATCGAATGTATATTTAATTATATGTTCTTTATTAACCTCAACCGTTTGACTCCAAAGTCTAAAACCCAAACCAGTTGTATCTAATTCCACGATTATATAATCGAGATTTAATTCATAACATTCTTTATATTCATGCGTCTGTAACGGGAAATTATTTTTAAATTTATCGTTATACGGGGGCTTAAAGTAGTTGATTAAAGCCGCCTCAGCAACAGCAATGTTTTGCTTATCAGATATTTGTAAAAATCGGGTGTTATTCTTTTTGGATTCAACTAAATCTTCAATGTAACTACTTAGGTCATCAGTGTTGTCGTTGGGATCAAAGAATGCAATTGAATTGGGAGTAAATCTCCAAGCCGTCAGCCAGATATCGCTGTTCCAGCTTTCTTCGCTATAAATTTTCTGTACGGTTTCATGATGTTTCAGCCGGTCGAAAACATTGCGGGTAGGTGTCTCCTTATTACCAAAAGCGCGCCCAATGTATAGCACTTCAAGATCCATGACAGATAAGTCCAAGTTAGACTGAGCTAAAAATTTTTGTAACACTAAAGCGGCGTGAGCCTTATAAACTGGACCATTAGGAGTTTCAATTATAATGTATTGACCACCCATCTCGAAGCTCACTTTAAAAATCTTGTCTTCCATAGGAATTTGTATTCTGACATTCTTAAAGGAATCATTATAAGCAATACGGATGTTTCCTTTGAACACTCCCTCTGTAATATCGTAGGAGGATGTGTCAAAAATGATAAGAGGTCGTCTGCCAACCATATAAATGTGAAAATTCCCCTCGACATTCTTGTAAATTTCCTCGAGCGTACTGAGCTGATCCTGTTTGAACATGTATGTGTAGTTTTGAACCAGCGAAATTCCTTTATTATTTATTGTAGTCATTCCTTTCGAATAGAGAATTTTTCAGGCTGTCAATAACGAGTACAATATAAATTCCTTGGCTGCAATCGCTTGGATATGGCCGTAATTTTCGCATGAAAGAATTGCATGATTTATCCTCACTCGTACCTTTAATCTCCCAAGTATAGATCTTGGTCTCGATAACAAATAAACCTTACAGGGTGAATAAGTGAACTCTCAGAAGTGAGGTATCAGATAAACCTCCTTAATTATGTTAAATGACGTTCCCGCAGGTATTGCCCTGCCCCGCGAGGACAGTGAAATCCATAGGAATGTTCAGGAAAATGTATATGTATTAATTCTACTTTTTTTTGAAATATATTTGATTAGTATCATTCAGTATCACAAAGTAGTTCGCATTTTTCGTTTTAATTACTTTCCCAAACACTATCACACTATTGCTTTTAACTACATCAAAGAATTTGTTTCTATGACGATTATTAAACTTGTCAAGAACAGTTTCATCTATTAAGATAGATACTTTTTTAGAATTTTTAATGTTTATAAAGTTATTATTTAAACTTTTCATTTCTCCCCAGTAAAAAGAACTTTTATTTATATGGGAATCATCTAACTTATTAAACTCAAATACTAATTTAGATAGTTCAATCTCTTCATTATTGATATTAATTAATATCTCTTGTTCATCAATAATGTTAGCTTCTGCATAATTCAATATCTGTGATAGTGAAATTGATGCTTGTACAGATATTGCTGGCTTTTTCGTATACTTCTTCTTATTTTTAGTTACTTCTCTTTCTTCCCCGTCTTCAGATAGGTTTTCACCTTTACCCTTTGTACTTTTGTAGTTCCATCTAACATTAAATGTACTCGTATCTAACTCGATTTTATTTGTTTCTTTATCTCCTTCTTTACTATCATTCTTTTTTGATGATCCATTATCACAATTCCCAATGTGTTTTGCGGAAAAACACGCTTGCCTTCCGTTTCTACCTTCCTTACGATAGAGCGCATCAGCACCGCATTTTCCACACTTAATCTGTCCCCTCAGATTATCACGTTCTTCTTCTGTCATTCTCATGAATTGGAATATACTATATTTCCTGCTTTCATTAATTTTTAAAACTACTAAATCCATAGTTTATATTTACTCCTTAAAATAATTATCCATATTTTTTTGCCTACCGTTCTTGTATTGAAGGCGCCTCACCGACTTAAGATCTTTCTTCAAGTTGCTTCCAAAATTTCTTTTCATCAACGATATTAAAGAACTCTTTGGAATCACCTGAACTGTAGTTTTGCATTTGAGTATAGATGGTCATATCCAGAGTAAAAACTGGTATCTTAACCTTTTGTATTTTTATTTTTTAACCTCCCCCCAAAATTTCTCTTAACAATTATAACATTAAGAATTGCACTTGAGAGTTTATGGAACATCTTATTTGGAAAATATGGACCGGTCCTCTTCCGAGCTATAGGTTGAGATTCTTCGTGATAAGTGATTTAATACATCGTCCACTCTACTTAGCACTCTCTTAAGATGAGTAATTTGGATTTGTTGAAGGAGAGCAGTATCTTTGAAGCTTGCCAGAAAATGAATAGACTGAATAAACATCACAGTATCCAAATCAGGGCCAGTCTTATCGTCTGTAAGCCGAGCTAAGTCCTCAAGGGATAGTGAATGAGGAAGAGAAGTCAAATTGTTTTCTTTTATATACAGCGCCATCAACATGGACTCCAATGCTCGATAACCTAACACAATGCAAATATGAGCTGAGGATTGGTGTATCAAACGAAATGCCGAATCCATATAAATCTGTGAGCGATCAAGTAATTTATTAATAATTCTCGCCTGAACAGCCACGTTTCTCTGTAAGCTTGACGTCTTATTCATCGTATCCGTGCCATTATCCATTGAGGTTGAATGCTTATCCACATATTTCAGCTCCCAACTCGGTTATTGAACGACTAAAATTGAAAACATTGCCTCGGATGTTATGATTTCGTGGATCGTGGAGATACTTATATTTACCATTATACACCAAATTAATATCTATAAGTATTATTTTCAATATTCAAACACTGGTGTATAGGTGTTGTAATTTTATCTACACTTTTTAGTAGAGAGGTGTGGAATGATGACGGATAAAGAGATCCTTCTTCGGTTAGGTGCTCGTCTACGTGATTTGAGAAAAGAAAAGGGATTAACGCAAGAAGCTCTCGGAGAAAAAGGAGGGTTTCATTTCTCATATATCGGACAAATTGAGCGAGGAGAAAAAAACGTGGCTCTGTTAAATCTTGCAAAGATTGCAGAAGCGTTAGAGGTAGATATATCTCAACTCTTCACCTATACCAGTGTAGAGAGTAACGAAGAGTCGCAAGCTGATCTTCAAGAAATAATGAATATGCTCGAACAACAAAATCCTCAGCAGATCGCTATGGCAAAGAATGTGCTTAAAGCGATTTTTAATCATAAGTGAACATCTTACATAGCAAAAAGGCTGATTGGAATTCCAGTCAGCTCCTTGTGTAAAGATCAACTATTAGGTCATGAATTGATAGCCGCGTATATATTGATATCAGATGTATGGCTCTTCTTCGGGAATCTCTTGTCCCCGATGCGAATTGTTATCCGATGGTCTTAATGATTCACTTTCAAGAATATTAGAGTAGTAGAGAAATAACTCTCTAACAAACCAGATATTTCTTGTAGTACTTCACGTGTGTTATTATTTGATACCTTTGGTTTATAGATAATTTTTTGTTCCTCAAGCGCATTAATAAGTAGCTGATGGATCCTAATTATGTATGAATCAAGAGAATACTTTCCTAACTCAGGCTCTAGACTCAACTGATCTTGATATCGATCATTGTTGTGTTCTCTATTTGGTGCATCTTGAATCCGATGTTTAATCAAATCATCACTTTGATTCCTTATATAATATAAGACTTGCTCCCAGTTTTTATATAAGTTAATCTCCACGGGGTTTGAACACCAAAAAGCAGTCGTTCGAGTTGGATTGTATACAATATGATGCCAGTAAGAACCTGAATTATAAGGTAATTCTCTTAAATTTATAAATGTACTTTGTGACATTATTCTCCGATCCTCATGTAATAACCGATAATCCGAGTATTCAAAGAAACATGAAGAACAGTAAAAAACAAATGGCTGACTAACTGATAGGCTTTTTAATAGATTGTGTTGCGGAGATTTATCGGCTGGATATATTGGAAATCGATAATGATTAACATTGAACAAATCCCAATATTTGGAATTCCTTCTTTGTAAATAGTCAGCAACTTTATACTGTAAAAATACTGGAGCAACTATTGTATCAACTCGAACATCGAACCCAACAGACGCTTCCTCTACTAAAGATGGAAAATATGGTACGCCACATGAGAGTAAGATGTCTTCTAATTCTCTTGTACATGAATATGCATACTGCAATTCACTAAAATATGGTTTCATAAAATATCTCCAAGACTTTCGGATAACGTTTGGGTATTCAGAACCCGAGAACCTTAAGGCAGCTTCAGATGCCTTCCGCGACTGCGGGTAGGTTCGCAGAGTTGTCCTCCTGATTCTACTTCCCCGAATTGCCCCTATCAGACCGAGGAACGGCGCAAGCCGTCCCTCAGCGTGAAATTAATGTTAGCAGAAGTTCTCGACTTCTTGAAATAGCTAAGAATGGGTTCCGATATAATCTTTAATTGCCTTCATATTCATAATCCTAATTTCATTACTTCTACTAATATAGTTCACCAAATCAAGCGCTGGTTTTTCGATATTCTTATTAGGATTTGGAATAGATTTTAGGGATTTTGTTTCTCTATAGCTTTGAGTTGTTAAATTATAAATATCAATTGTTTTGCTGTATATATCGAATATCTTATTGTCTATATCCTCAGGTAATTTATTATTTAAACCAGTTCTTACTAAGTCTTCATAATGCAAAAAAGAGAGTGAGTTATTAATTGATAGGTAATACTCCCATTGTTCATCCTTCGGGTAGACTCCAGTATCTCTCATCGTATTCCATAATTGTTCAATCATCTTTTGATTGTATTCAAACTCTATAAAGCATCTTTGAAGTTTTAGTTTTAGAATCCTCTTTTCTTCATCTTCTTTATTTTCATTTTGTTTTTTCATTTGCCATTTAGCCAAGATATAAGCAAGCAAGCCACCTATCATAACTCCAACGATATTAATAATTAGATCTATAATCTTATCTATAATCTTATCTTTAATGTGATCCATTAGTTTCTCCCTTAGTATTCGAGAATTTCTGCTAACGCCTCCCCGAGAACCTTTAAGCCCCAACAGGACGGCCACGACGCGGTTAGGTTCGCAGGGTTGTCCACTTGAATCAACTCCTCCGAAAATCCACAGGAGGACCAAGGAGCCTTAAGGCTCAGCAGTGTGAATACAATGTTATCAGATGTTCGGTTCATCCCGAGTTAACTAAAATTCACTTGTTGTTATCAGATTTAAAATATTCTTCAACCAATAAACCATAGCCTATTGTGTCAGAAAAGAAGTCCATTTCTTGATTGAGATAGTATTCAGGTATCACAAAGCTTATGATCTCTTCAAAATATTTAGAAAAATGCCAATGAAATTTAATTAAAATCTCAATCCATTCATTAAGATCAAATTCATCACGTGTAAATTGTTTTAGATCATAATTCTCAAAACTAAATGGTAGATTGCTAAAATTTTCTCCTAAGCCAGGAACATAAAATGATCCTCTGTGTTTGTAGTAATTATACTTTTCTCTTACTTTCTGTGTTAAATCACTATTAAAAAATCCATTAACGTAGTCTTTTATTTTATTTTCTTTCGCGAGAGTTAATTGATAATTTAGCGTAGTAAGATTACAACCGTTCAGATATCTATCGAAAAGCTTTTTGTTATAAATTAAGTCTAAGCCAAAGTCACTTAAATAAAGCCAAATTACCTGCCACGATAAATCTATACATATGTTGTAACAGGAAAGGGCGTTATACATTAATATTGATTTGAAGTACAATGTACTTATTTCATCATCACTATTTACTAATTGTCCAAATTCATCACACTCAAAATAAACAAAACTGGCTCTTCCAGTACAAAAAGTTCTATCGACATCTGCTATTTTTATCGCGGCAGCTGTAATATTAGTTTTAAAGTTACTGTAATGTTGAATCTGTGGTTCATATCTATTCCATCTTGGAATTTTTCCAATTCTTCTAATAAGATCCATGGCTACTGTCACATCTTTCAATAGTTTATGTTTAACCGAATTTCTGATAACGTTTCCGTGTTCACGACGTCCCACCACCTTAAGCGAACATAGTGAGCGGCCGCGATGTGGTTGGGTGATGCGGATGTGTCCCGGCCATCGCCTCTTCAACTACTCTTCCGGGACCGAGGGGGGCTTGTCCCCCGATACGTGAACACATTGTTAGACGAGGTTAATGACCTCTTAAGATGCCTACAAATTTAAAATGGTAAGTCATCATCATCAATAAATAGTTCTTGTGTTTCTTCTTTCTCTTGGAAGTTGTCAAATTCTTCTTTAAAAGTTTTATAAATCTCATTTTCTTGATCTCCAAATATAAACTCATTTTCTAATTTCTCATAGACTCTTTTATCCCCATCTTTAAGTCGTTGCTTTATTATACGATTGAAATAATAATTAGGATGTTCTATATTTTCTAAAATATCATCCCAAAAAAACCTTAAGACATAATCAACTTCAGTTTTCTCTGTGGACTCAAGTTTTTTTATGAGAATACCAATAGTATCTTTAATAAATGTAAAATGTTTAAGTTTCCCCCAAGCTACCCAACTTCCAAGTGCACCACCCATACACTTATTATTCTCTATGTTGTATTTTCCTTCTTTAATTGATTCCATAAGTATGTTCTCAATACGAATCCTAGAAATTTCACTGATCCTATGCCATAAATCAAAGGGTATGATTTGCAAGTTAGATCGTATAACTTTATCCTCTGTAACTTTAGATAATTCGTCTGATACAACTGTAAAAAACTGTGTTAGTTCATCTCCATTGAATTGATTTATAATGGCTTGTACAAAGAAGCCTAATTTTTTACCATCACCAGTCTCTTTTTTCTTGTAGACCTCAATGGCAAAGTTAAGTCGTTTTCTTTTGGGTATTTCCTCCACTAATAATTCCGCATACCTATTATTAGGAACGAAGTTGTTATCAAATACTCTATTTAAAAATTCAACTTCTGAATATTGTGTCTTCGATTGATCAATTACTGTGCATAGATAGTCTATAAAAGTAATGATTGCATCTGCTTCTTTCTGTGAATCTTCGAATCTATCATGACTTCTTGGATTTCTAATAGCCTGATAAATTCCCCTTAATATTTGTTCTAGTCCTTTCTGTACATTAACTTCAGATTCTGTTTGTAAAGCATTTACTTTAATTAAAGGTTGTGTACCTCCAAAAGCTTGTCCAATAAGTGCCGCTCCATCACTTTCTAGACCAGTCTTATCTCGAATAAGATTGCTTAAGAAATATATTGCATCAATTATAGATTCAGAGAAACTTCTCGATTCATAATTCTTCTTTATTGAATTCCATAATTTCATATCAATTTGTGTTTCAATCACAATAAATACACCTCGTTTTATATTTCTTATCATTAATTTCGTTTAACTCCAATTCTATGAATGTCGCACTCGCTCTATCCAACGAGTTTATGACATTCGTATTACCGCCTGATTTTCCATAATAATCGCATGCTACTAAAGAAAAAATTCTAACATTTTTGAATTCTCGATTCGACTGATGCAAGATAATTTAAATAATGCACACAAGCTTAAACAATACAGCAATGTTAATTATTCATTCTTCACTTCGCTTTCCTCCAATAAATCAACTTTCACCTGTTTCGCCAAATCCACATACGGATGATCTAGTTTAACCTTCACTTTCCCGGCACGCCGTTTCTCCCGCCATTCCTGTAGCTTCTCTTCCGTCTCTAGCTTTAATTCAGCAAGCTCACGGGCCCGGTCCAGCATGTATTTCGACGTATACAAAACCGTATAAATCCCTATCCCGCCTAATTGAATAGGCTGCTCAAGCTTCTCCCAGGACTCTAAGGTGAATCTGACGTACAGCTCATTTTCTTTACCCGGCCGAGCCGGACGTTCCTTGATCTCCCCACGACGGACGACCTGCCAGTCTTTGATTTTGCCATAATAGTGAATTCCCGTATGGCCTGTATGATCGAAATTCTTCCGAGACTGGCACATTGCGATGTACTCCAGCTGCGTCAAAATTTTCGCGTCGGTCAGGTTCCTGAGCGGCATGTGGTAGATGCTATGATCCAGCATAACCTGCAACTGGGAGACGTCTCGTAGGGAGCCGACCAAGACATTTTTTCCACTTAATTTATTTACAAAATATTCCTGGGTTCCCCGCGGCTTCGTAGATCGTTCAAACGCTTTCTCCGGACTGTCTAAAATAATCTCGTCCAAAAACTGCTCTACCAGCCTCGTCGATCCCGGCAAAAAAGGGAACGCCCCCACGTTCATCAGCTCAATGCTTTTATAGAACCGGTGCTCCTTGAATCGTTCTTCATCATGATAAGGGAACAAAACATAAGCCCCAAACATATTCCTTTCATATTCCTGAGAAGAAGCATTCAGGCTGACTATCGCATCCCGGTAACGATGCATCGTATTGATGTCCTCTTCCACTGGCCCCGGCGCCTGATAAGCATTGAAGTAAGCATCACCTTCATAAGCCGGATTCAAACGATATTTTGCATCAAAGATATACTGATACACCTTCTCCCGCCCGGCATCTTTTTTACTTAAAGTCAACACATTGTCGGGACGCTGTGAGAGCGTTGGGCTTTGGCTTTTTCCGAAACTTAAATTGTAGTAGAGGGTGAACACTTCACCCGTCCTTGGATTCACATATTCCATCTTGGCTGTCGGTTTCTTATCTAAAGTTACATATATACCGTTCCGATTTACCGTTACGATATCCTGGCTCTTGAGATTGTACTTTCTACCGAGAATTTCATTGAGCTTAAGAAAACACCAATATTCATAAAGCTGCGCCACGTCCTTCATCGAGAGGCGGAGCAAATCATTTTGAATGGACAAACCCTTCAGTAGCATTAAATAATACCGGTACACATCCCTATATCCTGGCGCCATTTGCATAACTAAACTGACCGTAAAATGCTGTAGCTTCCCCACCTCACGCAAAAAGCTCACATGCAGCACCTGTTCCACTTGGCTCGCCATTTGATCTAAGCGACGTAATAGCAAAACATCTTCTTTCCGCTGCTGCATCCCTTGCGGTTCTTGCAAACGACGTCTTAGCTTTATTAGGTTCTCTTTGACCCGTTCCAGCATCCACTTTACAAACCGATTTTCATTCGTATCGTAGGAAACTTGCTTCTTGGATTCGATCAAATGCGTCGCCTTATAAAGCCGATTCTCAATCCGGACATATCCATGCGTTGGATCTTCAAGAAGCCGGCCTGCCCTCTTGTTCAAAAAAGCGATATTCTCCTTCCCCGCCTTCCGAACCTTCTCAGCAGGTTTTACCTGACGGTCGGTCACTAAACGATGATGCGGCTGCAACGTAACTCGTCTCACAGCTTCCAGCAAACGCTCAAACACAAATTGCAGAATCGTATAATACTCCGTCAAGCTTTGATTCTGCGTCTCTCTTAACCCGGTTAACTGGTAAGTCCTTCTCATAAAATCAAACGAAAGGTTATAAATTTGGCTGTTCACTTCGTGCAGCAGCGTCATATAATCATGCTTGTAATCCAGCTTAACGGGGAATATTTCAAGTTCAAGCCGAAACACCGTTTTTCCCGCTAAGCGGAATTCAAGCTCCGTGTAGCCGACTTCATTTTTAAAGTTCAAGATGCCGGATAGAACCATTTTCCCTACGGGTTTAACGCTCTCCCGCAAGCTAACGTTGTCATGGTAAAAAGTCAGGTCCAGCGGTTGCTGCTTCTTTTCCACAATGAGCTCATAGTTTCGAGTCTCGTAAAAACAAGGAAAAGCCGGCATGCCCTCATGCCAGTCTACTAATCCCCCGTCTAAATGGGAAAAAATCTTCACTTCCTCTATTTGCAATTGAGAAGTTGGGCTTGAAACCTTAAGTAGGGCATTGATCCATTGCCCTTCCTCATCCCTATGCAACACTAGCGTTTCGACCGTAGGATGAGTTGGACGTCCTTTAAGATAAAGCGTAAAAAGATTAGTCTCCACGCATAACAACTCGATATCAGCGTTAGGAGAGCCAGAAGGAGGTAAATCCATCTTCTTCTAACCTCCTCAGCATAAACGCCAGCTTCCGTGCACTTTGGCGATATTTCGCGGCTGGGGCTTCTTTGCCGGCTTCCCATCTGGAGTACAAGGGGGATGCGTCATCCAATAAATCGTTGACCTTAAGTGATTCCCCTTCCAAACAAACTTTTAGAAGCTTTAGGAGCACTCTTTTTACAGAGGTATGACTGCCTTGGATACGAGGTAGAATCTTCTGAAGCAGCTGCAAATCAAAAGCTTCATCCTCCGTCAGCAATCCAAAACGCTCCGCATAAATGCTATAGAAGCTGATCGTATCCCGGATTCTAAACCCAACCTGTGCATGAATTTCCTCAAGTATTTGGTTTATCGCGACTAGCCTGTTTGTTGTACGCTTCACCAATTCTTTATTTTCGGCATCGACGTTCACTAGATTCAAATAATCGGCACGAAAAAAACGTTGAGAAACAGGCGCGATTTCCACGATTTCCTGTTCTTCATCGCCTTCTGACCATGGCAATTGTGTTAAGTCGATATGATTAAATTCTAAGGTATTGGCTCGGTCGAGCACCTTTTTACTGAACGGGTAGGTCGTCTCATCCATGTTCACCGTGCCTATGAGATAGACATTTTCAGGAATGCCAAGGTCCCCATAGAACTCTTGATCTTCAAGCCGATCCAGAGAGGTATATGGAATGAGCGGTTCGGTTACGATTTGTCCATCCATCCAACGCTGACTCTCCAGCAAGCTAAGGAGGTCGCTGAAATAATGCTCCACCCGAGCCAAATTCATTTCATCTAGACATATAAAATACGGCTTATTACGGTTCTCAGGCAGCGAAGCGGTGACCATAACTTCCGTTAACCTGCCTGGCTTAAAGCGGCCGGATAAATCCTGATAACCAATGAGATCCGAAGGATCGTTCCAATCCGGACGTACGGGGATCAGCGTAAATTGACCGCTTTCCCCTGTAGCTCCTACACTCTCTGCGAAAAGCTTCACGAGTTTAGTTTTACCTGTCCCCGAAATACCTGCCAGGATGACGAATGGTTTGGTTTTTAGGGAGAGGTAGAAGTTTTCGATGAGAGGGTCGGAGTAGTGGAATCCGTTTTGTTTTATAAATGCTTTAATTTGATTAACCGTCTCTCTGACATCTTCATCCTTGATTTCAGGCAAAGTAATTGTCTCTTCCATAACAGGGTTCGCAATTTCAAATTGAGTAAAAGTAGGCCAATTGACGTCTTTAGATAAGTGTTGAATGAGCTGAAGTCCAGGAATCGTAAAACGGTACAAATAACCTTGGTTCACTCCACCTATAGAATTTAAAGGGCCTTGAGTAATATTCAGTTTCATTAATTGTTGATTGAATAGCTCTAACGGAATAGCTGGCGAAATTTCATAATAATCCGTTCTAACCAACCGTCCCTCTTCTTCCCAATTCGAGTTGGCAAAACTGCTAGGTCTTGGAGCAATTTGGGCTGGGTCTATAACTCGGCTAACGTATCTTAAATGCTTATTGGCATAATGGAGAATAATATCTCCCCTTTTCACTTCTCTCATGGTTTCCCAATGGTGGACGGAGTTACCATTGGAATTTTTCAAGGGGGCCCATATGACACCTTCAGTTTTTCCTGCATAGATCGTGTTACCTTGATTTACCCACCAGACATTAGGTGTCCCTTGTTGGGTGATTAGCTCAATTCGATATTCGAACGGTGATCCGGTGGCATAGAACTCGATATATTCGGCTTGAGCATCAGGAACAACTATATTCTTCTTTCCAGTGTTCTCCGCTTTCTTGGCTGTAATATACTGGTATGTAGCTTGGAACTGAGAGATCATGAACTGCTTGAGTTCTTTGTTAGAATCATAGCGGATTTGAAGGGCTTCACGATCTGCTGATTTTTGATCCACATTTTGCAGCCTAGCCTCGAACGTTTGATTTTTATAGATGAATACAATCTTTTGACTTGTTCCTAATGCCGGAGCTTTGCCCTGGTTAGCTTCACTAAAATCAACATGAAATTCAACAGGAATTTGCGTACCATATTCAAAAATAGAAAAATCGACCTTTTTACGTCCGATCAGATTCGGGATTTCGGAATCTTTCCACCAGCTTCTGAGAGTTTTGATCATAGCGCCTCCTTAGAGCGAATAGCTTCGTGATGGTATAAAATTTACTGACCGAATAAGTTGTGTAGTTTCTGAACCTGCAAAACTGTTTTGTTTATATTGCTTTGGTATTTCGGCACTTCGGAAAGTTACTACAACCCCAAAATTCCGTACCTTGTTTTCCTTTTCTTCTAACCATCGGGGCACCACATTTGCATGTTATACCGCTGGTTGCCGTCACCTCTCTTTTTGTCCTAACTATTTCAGATTTAGCCGTGGCTACATTTTTTTCAATTGGGCTTCGTTTTTTACTAGGCTGCCACTTTCCCCAAGCTTTGAGTTTATGCTCAACAAGACCGCCATGCCAATAATCCACTTTAAACTGTTCTGCTTCCTTCTTCGCAGGAGAAGTCAGGTCGGAGGTGGTGACAAGCAAGGATAAAATACAATCATGATTTCTTTTTGCTGCAACTAGTTCGCGTACGGTCATAACGGGAACCAGGTTATGGTCCGCATAACATTTGGCTTGCACTGCGGTCTTTTCACCGCGTCGGTCAATAATGACTAAATCCACTCCTCCGTCGCTCCCTCCCACACCGACCTCCTTAACGGTATAACCTTGATCGCGGAAATAAAGAGCAAGTAATCTTTCGAATTCAGCTCCAGTTAAATCGTCTAGTCGGCTTGTAAGGATAATCTCGTCTGATCTCACTGAGTTGCTGGCACGTCTTGTTTCGGTTGAGCTTTTCTTTTGATTTGGTTTAGCAGAGTATTGCTTTTTGCTCGTACGTCTCTTCCGTGTCCACATCGCACCAAGAATTTCTGCTGCTAGAAAAGCAACAAGAATAATGCCAAAGAAGAAACCCCAATGTAATCCTGGAATACTAAAATAAAGCGCGAGTCCACCGATAATAAATAAACCTCTCAAAACGTATGCAATCTGCCTGCCTTCTGCTTTGTATGTCCTAGCCATTCATTACTCATCCTTCCGGTTATGTATATATCCATTTTTCGACAATTGCTCCTATATTCCCTCTAATTTAGGTAAAAAGAAATGCACCCTTCAATAGGTGCATTAGAACTACTCATATGGTTCAACAGATCTATCAACTTATACATCAGTAATTTAAGAGTTGGTAAGTTGAATTCTTTCCAATTGATAGTTATCAAGGTTATCGATTGAACTATTGTTCCGTATAAGACGACACAACCGCATCATACTCCTTAGTTGTTTCTAGCAATATTACCTTACCTAACTGCCCTATAATGTAATTTCGTAGCTCCGGGTTTCGGCAATACAGGAAACAGCCTTTCATGCCTCTAGAGATTAACACTTTGTATATGTTTTTAATTAGCTTTGTCAGTTGGTCATTATCATTTTTAAGTCCCTTTTTTCCCTGTTTGTCCTTATACTCTTCAAAGTCAGCATAAATACGCATCGATTGAGGATCATATTTTAAATCATTACCGATGATGACGCCAACATAATCAAATTCCAACCCCTGGGATGTGTGAACACAACCAATTTGTTCTAATCCTCTTTCGTCAAGCGCCCAAGTAGAAAGCGAACGTCCATTCCAAGGCATCTTAAAATCATGTTCTAGAATAACAACATCCTCGATTTCTCCATTTGGATTACCATCTTTGGCATTCGTCCATTCCCATGCGTACCCCGCTAACATTCGAGCTTTGTAGCCTTCACTTACCTTCTCTTTAATTAATTCGTAAACAGAATTAGGGTCATCCATCAATAAGAACTGAAACGCATCTTGATCCCATCCATCAAAGTTTCCTGTCTCTCTAATCTGGAAAATATGATCAATCCAATTCAGAAATCCTTCTGCTCCCGAGCATCTAAATTGTGCAGACAAGGTGTACTCAAAGACTTGTGAATGATTTATTTCTGCGATACGCTTAATTTCCTCAACTGTACCAATATCATCGGGTCTAATACGCTGATTATCATCAATGAAAAATACATTTACTTTGGATGATTTAATAATATCCTCGATTTGATTCACACCTTGATACATATATGCACCCTTCCCCTTAAGCCGATGAGCTTCATCAACGACTAGGACGTCAAAGAAATCGGCAGGAGAATTATAAAATTGGCCAGAGCCAGCGAATAGTCCTCTAGCTCTTGATTTATTTTTAGTCTGTTGTTTAACTAAAGTCTCAACCATAGCTGTCCTAAATGAGGCATTGGGAGCAACGAACTTTACATTCAGCTTTTTCTTTAGAAGGCCACCTAATGCATTCATCGAAATGACAGACTTCCCTGTTCCTGGTCCGCCTTTTACAATCAATGTCTTCTTATTCGTAATTTCCGTAGCTTCACTTATAATCGATTCATATGCAATTTTCTGCTCATCTAACAAGATGAATTCAGAATTCCCTTTAAATAACCCGTCAATATGTTCAATTAGCTTCTTGGAAGGGCGAATTTTCCCGTTTTCAATTAAATAGAGTAGGTTTATCCCATTTCCTTTGCCTGTATGCTTGTGGATAAACTCTTGAAGCTTAATTGTATCCTCTGACAGAAATAAAGGTGATTTCTTGATAATAGAATGATATTGCTGGTTCTGGAGTGGGTCTGGTTGTGGAGTTCTATAATTATGTAGATATGAACACGAATAACTATGAATATTTTGACTTTGAATTGCCTCATTCATATCCTCTAAGTGCTGTCGATAAGACCATGCCTGATAGGAAGGATGTGTCATTTCTCTTTCTTTTCCTCCAACATAAGCAAGCACCACATCCTCACGGTCTGTTGCTTGTGCTGAATCCCATTGCTTCAACTCTACGATTATACAATTATTATTTCCAGCATCATCCTGCCCGGTTACGATAAAATCAACTCGTTTGCTCGTAGCTGGAATATTATACTCAATCATAATTCCGCAATCATCCGCTATCCCTGAGTTACGAATGACACGCTCCATAAATTGCATGGAATTATTCCATGCTCTAATTTCACCACGACTTGGACGCATTCCCATCTTTCTGATAAATGCCTCTTCGATCGATATAGTCAGTAAATTACTGTCGACTTTTTCCCGAAATTCAAGAGCACTGCTGCTATATATAATCATTAGTTGCACCTCTACAAGTCAGTATACTTATCCTTCTTATCATACGCCTTCTCTACAGGGTATTTTAAGCTTATTTAGAATAAGATCTTCAATGCTTAATTCTAATGTCTCCGCCATATATATCGAATAAATGAGTACATCCGCCAACTCGTCAGCAATATCATCTTTGTTCAAACTTAAGGCTTCCTCTGGTGATTTCCATTGAAAATTCTCTAGGAGTTCAGATGACTCTATGCTTATTGAAATAGCCAAATCTTTTGGATTATGGAACTGCTCCCAATTACGGTTTTGACGGAAGGTAAGAACCTTTCTTATGATCTCTTCATTCATTAGATAAACTCCTTTCGATAAAAATATTTTAACAGTAAATTATTGTAGTAACACAGATATCATTAGTGGAACTAATTTACAACAAGCAAGTATATCGGATATATATATTTGGGATCCAATTTTCCGCGCTGTCCGTAAAGCTTTCATACCGCTAAACAATTACTTTTAAAGATGTTGTTAACTGAGGATAGAAAAAATCGATATAAAATCTCACTACCATACACACCAGTTATGGACTTACCCATCTCGATTGAGAGTCTCATTTATCACAATAAACTTATGCAACTTTCCATTCGTTCTTCCACTTCTATTTGTCAGCGTACTTCTATGGCTGTGTTGGAAATAGCTATATCAACAATCGAAATATATTTAAATGATTTAAGTATCTTGTCTCAGAGAATATGGAACCGAGGATATTTAACAAATCTTCACCTATTATAGATATACAAGTGAAAAATTATAGGGATCCCAAAATGAGTGTCTCTTACCACAGTATAAGTATTGGGTTTGCGTTTTATTATGCGAATTCTGGTAAAGCTATAAGTACATCTTCTTTGAAAAATTCATTAATGCTTTTGAAGACAGGAGGGGGCGGAACTGATTCAGTTGATACCATTTTATTAAATTCTTCTATATATCTAAATGATAGTTCTGTCTTCTTGGATTCTATAAATGATATGAAAGCAAATTTTCCTTGACTTGCTTCGATTGTTTTGCAAAACAAAAAATTGGTATCACCCCGAAGATTAGTAAATAATGAGTCCCCTCTGAACTCATATTCATCAAAGCGTATATCTGTGTAATCCTTTTTATTTTCACTAATTATATGATCTATTGCTTTAATGTATATCTTTGGGTTCAAAACGTCTTCTATTCTAGTAACAGTATATGCTGCGCTAGGGTTAAAGTTATCTAGACTCATTAAATCAACTCTACTATTTTCATGATTTATTTGAAGCCGTTTTAACTGTATTTTTCCACAGGGGTCTTTTCCTATATCCGAATTATCAGACAAGCTAGGATCCGTATCTGTTAAGCAAAGAACTCTTCTTACACTATTTGCCCTCTTATCAATCTTCAAAGGCATAACCAACAAATTATAAATATTTCTTACATTATTGAATCCACCTACTGGAAGAATCCTCACTTTTTGAGTATCTATTAATGTCTCTAGATATCTTTTATCAGTCCCTCCCTCACACAAAATTAAATGCTTGGAAGATTCTTTCCTAATGTATGCCGATAGACTAATCGCCAAATCATAAATACTCTTTAATTGTATTTCATCAGGAAAGTATGCTTGACTATCGAGATAATTATAAAAATCAAAAACTGAAAACTTACCATCATAATCTGATTCTTCTGTTTCAGATAAATGCAATAATGTTCCATTCTCTATTACTGGAAGTACGCCATACCAATGGGTTGAAACCAAGACCTGATTCCCGTATACATTTGAGAGCTTTTCCAACCTTTCAAATTGTTCAAAACAATGGATCAGATCTTGTGAAATTTCTGGTTCATCAATAGCTAGTATAACGTTCCTACCTTTATACTCTTCCTCTATTCCTCTATTTCTTAAAAAGGCATATATTATATCGATAAGTGCCCTTCTTTGTTCACCGGAACTTAACTCTTCAATTTCTTTTTGGGAACTTTTTAAAGTTCTTCTGGAGAAGTATCCTTCTAAAATATTATCAACTATATCAGAAGGTGTTAAATTTTGCTTCTTATTCCTAACAGCTTTAAATTCGTACTCAGGGTTTACAGTTTTAATAACCTTATTAATATCTTCAATAAAGCGATTTAGTTGGCCATTTATATGTTCTATTAGTGATTGATTTTTATCATCTACATTCATTTTCTCCTTTAAGAGCTGTTCAATCGTTACAATAACATTTTGGTTCATTATTTTCTGCATTTGCATATTTTCAATGCGAAGCGTTGAATTGGCCTGCTGTTCTACAGGGATATAGATATAGTTATAGTAACTCTCTATTACGTTGTTTATTTGATCTAGTGTTATTGTGCCTAGATACTTATCAATATTAGAAATAGGTTTACTAATGCTTTTAGCATCGGCACTTTTTCCAATTACTAATAAATAATGGGTTTCTGAATATTTATCCTTCATCTTTTCTACCTTAAGGAAAAATTCCTTAATATAAGCCCTTCTAGTAGCACCTTTAAAAGTAGCGTTTGCGTCCTCCCAGAGAAAGTTACTTACACGTTCTAAACTAGATTTAATATCGTCCGCTTTAGTTTTAAAATCAGAGTTCTCGAGCCATCGCTCTAAAGAACTTTTCTCTATGAGGAAAACAGGAGATATAAATAAATCCTCCTTATTCTTGCTACCTCTATTAATATTCCAACTTCCCTGTTTAAAATAAAAATTTAAAGCTTCTAGTATTGCACTTTTCCCCGTCCCGTTCTTACCTACAATAGCGGTAAACTTGTATCGATCATTTCTACTTATTTGAATATAAGCTGTCTGAGCATAGGATTTGAATCCATTAATAAATACTCCCTGTATCATCTCACTACAACTTCCTTTTTTTATTTTTAGTCCCTTGTTTTCATTAACATAGGTTAAATAACGTATGGGTCTTCTAAATTTGAGAAATTTAGTACATTACCATCACAAATTATTCTTCCAATTTTTTATGAATAATATTTTATTTTCAGTTAGTTGTAGAACAGTTCTATCTGAAATAATCTTCCCCGTCTCCTTCTTATAAGAATTAACTTTATCTATCGCTATAAAAATTTGTTTTTTGTTCTTATTGTAAATCTCCACAATATTCTCAAGCGCTATGTTCTCAATATTTTTCAAGAGGGGTAAGTCGTGTACCAGCGCTGGCAAGCATGTTAGTTCCAAGAGAGCTAAATCAAAAGTAATTAAATTGGCAAATGCAGTACCAGTACCAGTATCTCCAAAGGTATTAAATGAATACTTATCTCCTTGAATCGTTAAAATTGGCGCGCGTCTATTGTCTGAATAAATTAGTTTATTTAATGTACTCATTTGGATGTTAATTTGGCTACATATTTCAGCCAAAATTGCTTCTTTGTATGTATCCAAGTTTTCTTTTGCAGTTTTTAATGAAGTTTCAATATTTTTCTTCTTTGTATAAAATCCATTCTCATCAGTAAGTTGTTTTATTTTTGATGCAACCTCAACGACTTTTTCAATTGTGTATTTGGGTGCATTTTTAATGCTAAGTTTTTCTATGACAAGTTTATCAATATCTGCGATTTCATTATTTAGTATAGATAGCTTCGTATTAATTTCTTTTGCGGTACTTTTTAGTTCCTCTTTTAAAATAGAGGTAATTGATGCATGGAAATTATCAACCATTTTCACACGTTCAATATTGAAATTCGGAAAATACTCAATCAGTTGTTCTAATTCAGAGCCTGCATTTAAATTCTTGTTCTCAATATTTGTTAGTGTTCTTTTCAAACGGCTCTCAAAAATATTCCTTTGTGTTACGAGACTGCTTTTTTTCTTTTTAAGATCAAGAATATCCTTTGATACAAGTGCTTCAATATCTAATGCAGCGCTGACTATGCTTTCTTTCAATTTTGTCAGTTCAATATTAAGTGCTTCAATACTTTTTTGATTTTGTCCGAAAAGGGTTTTATTAATATTCGGCACTAACTCTTTTTTTGCAGCTGCTGCTAAGACATTCTTCTCCTCTGATAATTCCGTGATATGTTTTTCAAATCCAACAATTTCTTTGTATTTATTGAAGAGCTTTACTAATGCAACAATGGAGTCCTTTTGTCTTTCTTTCTCAAAATATTGAATTGGCTTTCTTTCATTTAGATTTTCCTTCAAATATATTCTGAAGTATCTTCCAACAATACTTCGAAATGATAGTTCCTCAATCTGACAACCATACCTCTCTTGTAAGAGATTGGTGTACTCATCAATTTTAATAGTATTCTGAGCCTCAAATTTTTTATTGCATACTGTTACAAACTTATATTCAGCGGTAGTACGATAAAAGAAGTATTCATCTTCATCAAAAATAAAAGAAAATTTAAAGACATGATGACCTAAGTTCTCAACAGCATCGTAGTTTTTCTTTACATAATCATCGCCACCAAAAACAAAATCTATAATCATTAGCATTGTCGACTTACCAATGGAGTTTGAAGCAATCTCATCACCAGCTATAACATTCAAGCCTTTATGAAAAACCACGCGCTGTTGAACAAACTTATCACAAATAATTTGCTTTAACATATCGAATCACCTTCAGTTCCTCGTCAATTTCAATTTTTTCAAGAGCAAACAACACGTCTAAAGCCACTATAAATTGGTTGACATCTTCAAAATTATGAGATGTTTTTTCAAACAGACTTTCCACACTGTCATCTGTTACGCTTAGAATATCCAATATATAAACTAGTTTAGATATAACGCTGACTTTAAACGGTATTAATTTATTAGGAAGTATCAAGAAAACACCTCACAATCTTGAACAAAAAAAGCAATCACTATTTCACATGCTCGTCTAGAACAATGATCTGTCTTTTCATCTATCCATTTTACAAGCGCATTATATATGTATTCTTGATTGTTATCTGTTTGCATGCATTTCCAATAAAAACTTTTAACTTGCGATGCAAGGGTATCAAACTTATGTGGAGTAACTTGATCCATGGCTACAAATATATTTCTAACAAAATCAAAATAATCAACAGCGTCATTTTTAATTTTTCGTTTAAGAATAAACGGAAGTGAATCGTTTGTTTTTTCATCGATTTTTAAAGATTCATAGCTTAGAGTGGTAATATCCCCATCAATAGTTTGCAGTTTTTCTAATACTACAGCAATTTCAGATTCAATATTGAACAAATAATACGTACTTCTCAGTTGAGCATCTTGCAAAAGTCCCTTTTTTAATTTAACCCACTTATTATACTCTTCAACAGTACGCGGGCTGTCAAAACGACCATGACATTTTGAACAAACTGCAATTACGTTTTTTATATCGTTAACATCATCAGACAGCCTCTCCTCAAATTTCAACAACTCTACCTCACTAGGTAACGGATTAGCTGGATAGATATGCGCCACTTCAAAGGACTTATATATCCTACCCTTTTTTTTATGGATAAGCCCATCCGTACAAATAGGACAGTAGCCGTCAACTTCGTTAAATAAAAGCATTTTTTCGTTATCAGTAAACAATCGTCTATTATCCTGCATTTATTAATCCCACCTACAGTCTATAACATTGTCTGCATAACCATATCACCAAATCATTTTGGTGATATCACAGAACAGTCTCGATTTCTTTGTAAAACCCAACAATCGACCCGCTTAGAAAAACAAATGAATCTTGTTAATCATTGCATTAAATCTAAATTTTAAAACAATTATTTATGTGATTTCACACACGGTTGGTTATATAGACCTATTCGACATAATAGATCGTAATTCCTTGTTTTTGGTTATTAAAATTGAAGGATTTCCCAGATATATGTCGAAACTCCTATTAAGAAATACCTTATTTAAGGAGTGACAACCGTCATCCTTAACAGGTTCATCAGGCACGATCATTGGAGAAGGTATACCGAAGTTTGGCGTAATCTTGGAACGGTAGGTCTCTCTGTCTTCGAAAGTTTGTTTGGAATCATCCGTATATTTCCACCAAGTACCCTCCGGTCCTTTATCCCACATCATTTGTCCATCAAGGCTGTACATGTAGTCGACCCAACGGATCGATTCTCGGATCGCCGCCATGTGCCATGTAAGCATTCCAATCGGAGAACAACAGAACAGAACCCGGTCATTTTTGATCTTGGCTTTCTTCTGGTCATCGGATTGCGAGAAGGACTCATGGTCGATCAAATCCTCTTTCCACAGCTTGTTGAGGAAAGTGATGTATCCTTTGTATGCATCCATTGCAGGCGCATAGTGAACGGCATCATGATCATCTACATAGAGCTCTTCATCGTACGCTCCAAAGACGCACCAAGATCCATGTTCTGATATCTCTCGACTTGCTTAGGATCCTTTTCCTTAGCAGCTTCAACAGAGTATACAGCTCATCGGTCGTCTCAGGCAGCTTGGTAACGTTAAGCACCTTCAGCATTTTACCGTTATACCACAACGGATTTCTATACCATGGCTGATAAGGCTGAATGCGTGGCAAAGAATAGATGTGTCCATCGGGAGCCGTAATCGATTTACGGATATCCGGATTGTCATCAAGGCGCCTTTTTAATGTTAAGCGCATATTGATCAATCAAGTCTTCCAAAATGGAAGGAGGATGCCTTGACTGCCGTAAGACAATTCTTCTGCTTGATTCAAATTGGCGGCAAAGAAGATGTCCGCTTCATCATTCCTCGCCTTGGTCGGTCGGTAATATTGTCCGCATACGAACGTGATGACCGTGTCCCGTTCATACGTCAGTCCGCCAACATTTTGTTCACGAGCAGCAGCGTTAGATCCTGCCACTCCTACGGATCTCCCGTCTGCATCGCTTGGTGAAGCAGCACCTTCGAGAGGTCTTCCGCTTACGATATTCTTAACATGTACATGATGAAGGAAACGAACGAATTTATCACTTGAAGCGGAATTTCTTTGAGTTAGTGAACCTGGAGAAACATGAACTATACATAGGCGGCTGCCTGAGCCGGATAGCCATGTCGATTTTATCAATACGATCATGCAATGTGTCGTCTCCGACAGAAGCATCGTCAAAGCTGAGGATATTGTCAAACGCTTTCCCATTCCAATAAGACAGCCTCAACCGTTATTCCGCCAGTATGTAGGTATCAGTCCCAAATGGATGATTCAACGCTATCGGCTCATAGAGCCGTAAAAAAATGACCACCCGGGATATTCCCGATTGGTCAAAACTTGCTTTGGATCTTAGTTATTAAGATCGAGCTCATTTCATTAAAGATTTCAAAGTCATTACAATAAATTGCGATTATAACTTTGCTTAAACTATAAACTCCCCTCCGTATTAAACCATGAAGGGGAGTTTTTCCACCTATTTGCGCACAGGCCAAATGGGTTCTTGATCAAATTCTACAGCAATGACCGTGTTCCATTCGTCGCAGGATTCGGCGGGGACATCGATCCAGATCCGATTTACGCTGTACCTTCCTTCTGTCCCGCTTAAGTGCCCGAATATTTCTTCTACATTGTAAGCGAGTTCTTCTCCCGTCTTCAGCAGCCTCACAGACTTCACTTGGCCTCCCAGTTCACGCACTTCCACAGGGAATCTCGGAATCTCTCTTAGATGCAAATAGATCGTATTTCCCTTTCGGGTCATAGGTCCATAAAAACAAGGAGGATAATGTTCTACAACGCGTTGGGTTCCATAAATACTATCACCCGAGTGGCCAAGCCACGCTCCGATTCGCTGTAATCGTTCGATCGCTTCTTCGGGCCAGGTGCCATCGGGCCCGGGACCTACATTTAACAGCAGGTTTCCCCCTTTGCTTGTCACTTCGAGCAATGTATCTAATAGTCGTACTTCGCTTTTATAGGTCGAAGCATCGGAATGATAAGCCCATTGATGATTCATGGTCATGCAGGTCTCCCACCATCCATCCGGCGGATGTGTCGGTACGAATTGTTCTGGTGTCTCATAGTCTCCTACGTCCGGCAAACGATCGTTAATGACGAGATGCGGCTGCAAGTTCAACATCATTTGCTTCACTTCGCTGCTCCGCCAGCGATCCGCGCCGAATCCCGGAACATCGAACCATATCAGATCAATTCGACCGTAATTGGTTAGTAATTCACGCAGTTGTTCCATAAAGCGCTTATGGAATTGCCACCATCTCGCAGGATCATATGTATTCGGCTGGGGCGATTGAATCCCCTTGCTAATGGGGATGGTAGCGAAGTCAGGATCATGCCAGTCAATGGTCGTAAAATACAACCCCACTTTTAACCCTACTTCTCTCACAGCCTCGACGTAAGGCGCGATCAAATCTTGTTGCGGTCCTCTCTTCGTCGCGCAATAGTCGGTTGTTGCCGTGTCGAAGAGGCAGAATCCATCATGATGCTTCGCAGTGAGCACCACGTATTTCGCACCGGCTTCTTTCGCGCGCTGAGCCCATTCTCTCGGATTATAGTTCGTAGGATGGAACTCATCTGCCAGACTTTCATAGGTTTCAACATCCAAATGCTGACGGCTATGGGGCATTAAAGGCCAAGAAGCCTCAATTTCGCGTAAAGCATACGGACCCCAATGAATAAAAACGCCGAATCGAGCTTCATCGAACCATTGGGCTTCGGGATGAACTGCTTTCATGAATATCCAACTCCTCGTGGTTTAATCGTGAAATAGCAAATTACTGAACTCGGTATTCATCAAAATAACGCGGAATGATTTCGGTCGATGCTCCTGGCATCTGCGGCAGCACATAAAATCCGTCCTTTACCGTTGCTGGCTCTTCGAAAATATGACGAATCCAAGGAATATACTCTAACAGAACCGCATTCGGCGTGGATGCAACCAGATGCTGATGAATTTGCCCCATATCGCCGACATGCGGGCATATCGGTAAATCGTATGCGGCGGCTAATCCGGCAATTTGCAGCCATTCGGTAATACCCGCAACACGCGTGACATCCACCTGCACATATTCGACTGCACCCTGATGGATGTAATCACGAAACGCATATTTGGAATACACATGCTCGCCGAGTGCAATCGGTACGTTCAGCTCATCTGCTAATTTCCGGTGATTCATGATGTCATCTGGATTCAGCGGTTCCTCGAGCCAGAGAAGGTCGAACTGTTCCAATTTCTTGCCCCACGTCATCGCTGTCGTGATGTTCCATTGCTGGTTCACGTCAATCATCAATCCGGCTTGATCCCCGATCGCGCGACGTACCGCCTGTACCCGAGTAAAGTCCTCACGTGGATCTGACTTGCCGACTTTCATCTTTACTGCAGTAAATCCCTCTTCAAGAATGTTGGTCATATCGGCAATGAGCCGATCCTGACTCCAATTCAACCAACCGCCATTCGTATTATAAGCTTTAATCTTCTGTGATTTATGTCCTCCGAGGAGCTGCCACAACGGTTTGTTCAAAGACTTCGCCATGATATCCCATAAGGCAATGTCTACTGCGGCTAAGGCCATATGCGTGACCCCTGCGCGACCAATCCAATGCATCTCCCCGTATCGCAGCTCATCCCAAATTTGCTTCACCATGAACGGGTCCTTGCCGATCAGCTTCTTAGCATAATAGCGATCAATGGTCGCTGCGATCATCTCGTCTCCTTGTGCGCATGTGCCCGTATAGCCGTAACCCGTTATTCCCTCATCCGTATAGATGCGAATGCCTGTCACGCCCCAATGAGTAGCGACATTAATCGCATCTGTAATCGGCGGAGCAATGGGAACGTGCAAAATAAAGCTCTCTGCCTTTATGATCTTCATGATTCAATCTCCCCTGTTCCCTCGATGTCTTCAATAGCCTAACGAAGCACCACCATCTACTGGCAAGGCAATGCCTGTTATGAACTGCGATGATTCCGAAGCCAGAAATACGACGGCATCGGCAATTTCCTCTGCACGTGCCGGTCTGCCAAGTGCATGCATTTCATTAAGTGAGGTGCGTACCTGCTCTGGATCGGCCTGCTCCATCGTCCATTTCTCAAGAAGCGGCGTCATCACGCCCGCTGGGCAGATACAGTTCACCCGTACCTTGTCAGGGGCATAATCGATGGCAAGAGCTTTCGTCATGGCGATGATGGCGCCTTTGGTCGCGACGTAGACAGCGTTCTGCTTCTGTCCAACCAAACCATTCAACGAGGCCATATTGACGATACTCCCACACGTGGTCCTTAAATGAGGTATCGTATATTTAATCATCAGATATACGCTCTTCAGGTTAATGTCGATTACCTTTGTCCATTCGTGCTCCGATACCTCTTCCAATGGTTTAGGCAATATGGTTGCGGCATTATTGAATAAGACATCGATCCGGCCGAATTGCCTGACAACATCCGTGACAAGCGCTTGAACCGCCATACCATCGGATACGTCCGTCTGTATAGCCACTGCTGATCCGTTATAGCGAATGATCTCATGTACGACCCTTCGCGCCTCTTCTTCATTCACATCTGCAATGACCACGATTGCGCCTTCGGAGGCGAATCTTCTGGCTGTCACTTCACCGATACCGGATCCGCCTCCCGTTACAATGCACACTTTCCCTTCAAAAGACAACGCACTTCCTCCTCTCAGCCCTTATCATGAATGCTTGCTTCTTGCCTAAGAACGGATAAGCTCTTGAATTTGCTCCGATGCAAGGGCTAACGCTTGATGTTCTGACAATTCACCTATGATGCATCTGCGAAGCGCTTGCCATAGAATGTCCTCAGCCACAGGGTACGTTGGAAACTTAGGTGGTATAATGACGCTCGTAGCGATTGTCTCCTCTAGTAGAGTCCAGCGTTTAGCGGCAATGGAATTCGGTAGAGCCTCCCGTTTCAGGCGTTTCATGATCGATTGTCTTACAGGAACATGACCTTGATCCGCATCCACGGCTTGCGCTTCCGGCGAAGTTATAAATTTCAACAATAAAAGTGCCTCTTTCACGTGCTCGCTGGACGCTGGAATCGCGAACGAATGACTTCCGCAATAGACCGCACGACGGCCGCTTGCCGATTTCGGGGTTAACGCCAGATCGAATACGTTAGCGACGGGTGATTCGAAGAGTAAGCCGAAATAACCTGGCCAATCGGTAACCATCGTACTCTCCCCCTGCCGAAAGGATGCCGATACTTCATCATAATGCATATCCGGCAGCCCTTTCGGTGTCCACCCCCATTGATACCATTGTCTGAGCTTCTGAAGGGCCTCGACTCCCGCTTCACGGGCAAACATAGGCTGTAATTGCTCATCGAATAGCTGTCCGCCGCCACTGATCAATAATTCGAAGAAGGTCCCGAATAACCCGGATTCCATCCCAGGGAATACGAACCCCGTGTAGCCGGCTTCAGTTACACTGGACGCAACATGAGCTAGCTCCTCCCAGGTCTCCGGAACGGATAACCCCAACTCCTCCAATCGATCGCGCCGATAGAACAGCAGCCTAGCATCAAAATTACGCGGAATACTCATCAATTTACCTTGCACGCGAGCAAGATCCAGAAGAGCGGGAGAGAAATCCTCCAGCTCTTCTGCGGTGAATTCTTGATCTAATTCATATAAATAACGGGCTTGCGAGGGAGCATATTTCGTATGCGTCGATATCAGATCATAGGATGGTAAGCCGTTCTCCATACATTCTTGTACATGGCGATTCAGCTCAGGATGTGTTCCCTTGAACCCAATATCCACTTGAATCCCGAACTGCTGACTGATTTGCGGCAAACATGTGTATAGCGGAGCATAGGCAGGACCGTCAATGAGCGCAACCCGAAGCGTCTTGGAATTCATGCCGTACGTACACCTCCGTGTTTTATTTCAGGGATGACAAGAACTCAACCGTCTTCGGATCGGACTGGAATGCGGATGTATCGAACGGCTCGGTCATCGCTTTCTGTGCCATCTCCAGATACTGCGGCAAGCCTAGTTTCTGCAATCCCTCTACATATGTCTGCCAATCATTCTCGATGGATTTCGATCCATTAATAAATTGGGCCATGGATTGTTTGACATACTGTTCAATATTCGTCTTTAGCAAGGCGAAGTTCTGGTACTCCTGTGGTTGAATCCAAATCACCCCTGGATACACTTGCTTCGGCTGATGACCGGCATAATTCTTCATCGTCTCCAGCATCAGGAGGGATTCCAATCCATCTGCCGAAAATGGCGCCTTCGCTTCTACAAATCCGTTTCTCCACGTCGTATTCTGGAAAATGGGCCCCATTTGGTTCCAGCCTTCATTCTGCTTCGCGCCAGCAGAGTAGAATTTGTCAGACTGCGTAATGAACAGCGCTTGTTCCCCGCTCAGCCCCTTGACCCCATCACCTGCTTTGGTCCAATACTTCCCTTCCTGCCCGAAATTCATCATTTGGGTGCCTTCAGGCGTATAGATGAAGTCGACGAGTTTGATCATTCGCACAATTTGCTCTTCCGTAGCGTTTTTTGTAACGACGAATGTCAGGGACTTAGGCGTATTTCCGCTGAATGCTGCATATTGGGTACCATCCGGCCCTTTCAAAGGGGGTACAGTACTCCAGTTGGGATAATTCGGGTTAGCGGTATCAATGAATCCCGCGCTGTACAAATACGGTACGACGCCTACTTTGTTCTGCGCAGCCAGCTGCTTGATGACCTCGCCCTTTTGGCTGAAAGCTTGCTTATCAAGGAGTCCTTTCGCGTACAAATCACGGATATAGGTAAGGCCCTTCTTCCACCCTTCTTGTACAGGTGCATAGCTCACTTTCCCATCCTCTACGTTGAAGAAATCGGAGCCATTGTCATAGATGAAGGCGTTCATGAGGAAGATTGTCGGATCAAACCCGTCGGAGGTGCCGGACAACGGTATGAGCCCGTTATCTTTAAAGGTCTGTAGGACATTCGTCAGCTCATCCGTCGTCGTCGGCATGGACAAGCCGAATTTGTTCAGAGCATCGGTATTAATCCAGAACTTCTGTCCCCAATAGCAATGAATGCATGAATTATAGCTTGGCACGCCATAAATATTCCCGTCCGGTGCGGTCATCGCTTGCTTCAGACCTGGCGCGGTCTCCATTGCTTTCGTCAAATTAGGAGCATACTTCTCGATATAAGCGTTGAGCGGGACGATGATTCCTTGCTTTGAATATTTCAGAATATCTGACGGTGAGAAGCTGCCCGACCAGAAGGCATCCGGATAGTTGCCGCTGGACAGCAGAAGGGATTGCTTCGCTAAATAATCACTGGATGGCGCGATATTCCATTGGATGTTCAGTTTGAAGGTATCTTTCACATAACCGGTGAACCAGTTCGTTTTGAGGTCTATGACATCGGAAGAAGGAACCGCGAAGAAAGAAACATCGACCACTTTGTTCTCGTCAACCGCTCCATTGCTATTCGTCGATGCATTCTTGTTCGTAGGTTCTGTCGAATTGCCTGAGCAAGCGGATAATATGATCATGATGGATGCCATCATGACCGCCAATACCGTTCGATTGATACGAATCATGCATACCCCTCCAAAATTCGAAATGAAAATCACCCGATTGCCCCTCCGTGCTCATTCCTTGATGGAACCCACCATCACCCCTTTTACGAAATATTTTTGAATGAAAGGATACAGGATCAACACCGGAATGCTAGCAATTACAATCACGGAATATTTCAGGAGTGTCTTCATATCTTCGAACTGCTTGAGTTGTTCCGGAGATAACGTAATGGAGTTCGTCGAGACATTGTTTAAGACCAGAATTTCACGCAAGATAAGCTGCAGCGGGTAGAGATGCTCACTGTTCAGGAAGATCAGCGCGTTAAAATAGGAGTTCCAATTGCTCACGGCAGCCCAGAGCAGCAATACCGCAATAACAGGCTTGGATAGCGGGAGAACGATTCGTGTTAAGAACTTCGTATCATTGCAGCCATCGAGCTGAGCAGCTTCATACAAATCATTTGGGATCGAGCTTTGGAAGAATGTTTTGGCGACAATAATCGAGAAGATGTTGAGCGCGCCTGGAAGGATCATCGCCCAACGTGTATCTAGCAGATGAAGAGATTTGATCACGAGATAGTAAGGAATTAATCCCCCGCTGAACAGCATCGCAAACAACAGCGCCCACATGAGGATTTTCCTGCCCATAAACGTCTTACGTGATAAGGGATAGGCCATCATGATGGTTAGAGCAACGCTAATGATCGACCCCGATACGGTATAGATGACGGAATTGAGGTAACCCGTCCAGATTTGCTGATATTGGAACACGGCTTGATACCCGTACCACGTAGGTTCTACCGGGAACAACCATACTTTACCGGACATGACGGCAGCCGATGAACTGAACGATGAGCTGACAATATAGATGAGAGGGTACGCGACACATAATAGAATGATACTTAGAAAGATATAAATAACGACGATGCTCACTCGGTCGCTCCAAGGCTCGCGAATGTGTTTGGCTTTCTCCATGGCTATCCCCCTCATCAGAACAGACTCGAATCCGAAAATTTTCTAGCGAGCACATTCGTTGTGAAGATCAGAATGAACCCAACAACGGAGTTGAACAAGCCGACGGCGACCCCGAAGCTGTAGTTGGTGTTCACTAACCCAATTTTGTACACATACGTGGATATGACTTCGGACGTGCTCAGGTTCAACATGTTCTGAAGCAGGAAGACTTTCTCGAATCCTACGCTCATCAGCCCACCAACGGCTAAAATGAATAGCACGATGATCGTTGGGCGAATCGCAGGCAAATCGATATGAATGATTTTCTGAATGCGGGATGCACCGTCAATTTTAGAGGCTTCATAGAGCTCTGGGTTCACGTTCGCTAATGCTGCAAGATAAATGACGGCGCCATAACCCGTCTCCTGCCAAACACCTGACCAGACATACAGAGATGAGAACGCTTTCGATTCGCCTAGAATATCATAGACATTTTCTACGCCGAAGAGATGGGATAATTGACCGTAAAGTCCTGTTGTGGGGGATAAAATAATGTTAATCATGCCGACTAACACCACGGTGGAAATGAAGTATGGGGCATACGTAAACATTTGCACGATTTTCTTAAAACGTTGATTCTTCACTTCATTGAGCGCGAGTGCGAGTAGGATGGCGGCAGGTGTTCCGATACATAATGCGTAGATACTAAGAAGGAGGGTGTTTTTGATGATTGGCCAGAAGTAAGGTGAACTGAAAAACATCTCGAACTGCTCCCCCCCGACCCATGGACTGTGCCATATGCCTTGTGTGGGGTTGAACTCTTTAAATGCAATCTGGATGCCGATCATCGGGACGTAATTAAACGTGATGAGGAATAAAACGGGTAATGCCACGATACAATAAAGCTGCCAATGCCGATAAATGTTTTTCCTCCACAAACTCACTGTGCGAACAAACATGATTATCGTCCCCTCCGCTATTATGTAACCGCATTCAAAACTATAAATCGTGTATGATTTATTTTGAATAATATCATACACGATTTATGGTGTAAAGCGGAATATGGAAGTTACTTAAAGTTGTCTCGCAACCGTTGATATGCCTGGTGAAGATGGACTCTGGAAGCTTCTACTGCTTTTTCTGTATCCTTCTCGAGCAGAGCTAACACGATTCTTCGATGTTCTGCGATCTCCGCACTCATGTCGATCTTGTAATGGGCCAAGTTCAAGTAGCGGTGAACCCGTTCGATTAAAGCCGTGACCATCTGTTTCAGGTTCTCATTGCCTGCATAAGCCAATATCGTCCCATGCAGATCATGGTTCATCTTGGAGATGATATTCTCTTCGTGGCTCGCTTCCCACATTTGTTCTACAGCATCGAGCTCTTGCAGAATTTGTTCGAGTCGAAACTTGGGGATATGCGGAGCAGCCTTTCGAACCGAAAGTTCTTCTAACGCATAACGAATTTCGAAGATTTCGTCGATATCCGTCATATTCATTTCTGCGACATACATCCCTTTAAACGGTACGACTTTGACAAATCCATCGGAAGCCAAGCGGAACAATGCCTCTCGAATTGGGATATTGCTGACGCCCAAATCTCTCGCTAATTGATCGATATTGATTTTGTTTCCTGCGGATATGTCATGGGACAGGATTTTTTTCTTCAACAAATCGTAGAGTTCATCCGTTAATACATGGCGGCTCAATCGTTTATCTGCCAAAGGGCTCATCTCCATTTTTTACGAGTTGCCCCAAGTATATCATGTATCATATATGAAATGTACGATTGAAATGGCAAATTAACCCAATACTTGATTCAAACGTTTAAAAAACGACATCGGAAGCATGAGCTCCGGTGCTGAAACCGACCTTTTTAAACACGAATTTTTACGGATATTTAAGACTCGGCTACCATCGTATTGGTGATGGATCCCAGCTTTTCGATTTGTATGGTGACTTGATCGCCGTTTTTCAGATACACCTGCTGCTCTGGCGGATAACCGAGCACAACCCCTTCTGGCGTTCCAGTCAAGATCATATCGCCGGGAACAAGGGTCATATGCTGGGAAATATAGCTGACGATCTCATCGCAGTAAAAGATCATATCCGACGTATTGGAATGCTGACGCACTTCTCCATTGACAAGGCATTGAATATCCAGATCATTCGGATTGCCGACTTCATCCGCCGTGACCAAATACGGCCCCAAAGGCGAAAATTTATCGCAGGATTTGCCGAGCAGCCACTGATGGGTGCGAAGCTGCAAATCACGGGCGGATAAATCGTTCACATTGCAATACCCGAATACATGGGAAAGTGCGTTTTCTTTGGAAACATACTTGGCCGTTTTGCCCATGACGATGACCAGTTCTGCCTCATAATCTACTTTCTGTGAAACTTTCGGAAGCGGAATCGGTTCGCCGGCTCCTGCCAGGGTGTTGTTAAATTTATTAAAAAGAATCGGGTATTCCGGAATCGGTGCATTCGTTTCTTCCGCATGCTTCCGGTAATTCAAGCCTACACAGATGATTTTATTCGGATGGGTCACACAGGGCCCAAGCGTTAGTGACGACTCCTGCAGCATAGAAGTGCGGATTACATCATCGGATTGCAGCACATGATCCACATATTCGCTAAGGGCAGCCAGTGCTATATCTCCGCCATCCAGCACCTCATGGATCGTTGTTGGAATCGCCTTTTCAGGTGGGATCAAGGATAGCGCCCCTAGGACATCCAGGACTCCATCATCCGTTTTCACTCCAAGCCGATATTGGTCATTATGAATAAACGTTAGTAATTTCAAGAGATCACCCTCCTATTCAAATGTTAAGCATCCTTGCCGAATACGACGCCGCCATCGATATACAGCGGAGAGCCCATCATAAACTTCGATTCATCCGAGGCAAGGAACAAAGCCGCTTTAGCGACATCTTCCGGTCTGCCCAGTTCGCCGCTAAGCTGGCGTTTTTTAAGGGACTCTATTGCAGCTTCGGGATTCTCGTAGCTGGTATTCAAATAATTCTCCACAAAGGGTGTCAGAATGGTTCCGGGGAGCAGCGCATTGACACGAATATCATAAGGCGCATAGTCTACCTGCATCGATTTTGTCAGTGCCAAAACAGCACCTTTCGTTGCCGAATAGGAGGCGCGCTTCGCCAAACCGATTTCCGCGATGCACGATGACATATTAATGATAGAACCCGATTTGCGCTGCATCATATGAGGCAGAGCAAATTTGCTTGGCAAGTAAACGCCGCGAATATTCACGCTCATTACCCGGTCCCATGCATCCGGTTCAACCTCATGCAAAGCGCCGACCCCGCTAATTCCGGCATTATTGAACAGAACATCGATATGGCCGAAAGCAGCAATAGTCTGCTCTACCATCGCTTGGACTGAGGCCGGATCCGTCACATCCGCTTGTATGAACATCCCTTTACTACCCATTTCAACGATTTCCTGTACGGTTTCTTCTCCCTTCTGCGCATCCAGGTCGTTGACAATGACCGTTGCTCCTTCTTGGGCAAAGAGCAGTGCCGCAGCTTTTCCGATTCCGGATCCGGAACCCGTAATAAGCGCTATTTTTCCTGCCAGTCTCATTTTGACTCCTCCTATTCAATTTTCTTCGCCTAAACAATCGCAGACCCGGGAATAAGCTGGATGGATGACTCTGATGAAGGATGATCCAATGAAAAAGTTATGCCTTTCTTATCATCAGAATCTAATATCACGTTCTCTATTTCAGTACTCCAATCCTTCTCTTCATAGAAAAAAATTACACTGTTCCATGCGAATTGACCTGGAGCGATTTGCTTCGGTTTTACAATGCTGATGAGCATCTGCACCTTCGCCGGATCTGAGTATCCCCATGACCAACAAATGAACAGACTCAATAAACCAAACACAAAAAAGCCCCCTCACGTAAACAGATCAAAACCTGTCTCCGTAGGGGGAGCATATTAACAAGCTACCGATATGACGTATGAGAAATCCAATTCAAAAGCTCTTATCACTTCATTCCGCCTTCTCCAACAACGTCTCCGTGGTCAGCGTGAAGCCCTCAATAACAGCATCCTCGTCAACCTCAATCATAATACAGCGCTTGCCTTGAAAGCTCACCTGTTTGATATACCTTAAATCCTGTGGACTGATCGTAATCGTGGCTACCTTGGTATCGATTCGATCGATCACAACCTAAAATAAGGTAATTTTGTAAATATAATTTTTTTTATAAAATATTACCCAACTTTTGGATCTTAAAGACGTTCTTAATTAATAATGTCTAAATTTACCTGAAGGGATGGTGAATTTTTTAAAAAAAATGTAGACATTATCAAACTCCTTTTATGTAAATAGGAGGATCACGAAGGGGAAATTCAACTCAAGGAGGAGATTAACAGTGTTTTCGAAAAAAGTGCTTTTTTCAAAAAGCAACTTAGCTGTAATGATTGCTGTTGTGTTTTTGATTGTTAGTATTTCCCTTAATTTTTCTAAAGTTAATGCGGCTACATCAGATGATTCACCTACTTTCAGTAGAATCACTGAGAAAGAAGCTGAACAAATTGGAATTAACCAGTGGACACAAAATTTCACTGATTCAGCAGAAAGCGAACTCTTATCATACTCGAATGAACTAAAACTGGACTACGAGAAACAACATATCATGAAGGCAGAGAAAAACGGAGAAACTGCTATTTTTGTGTATTATCCTATTATCGGAGGGGAGTCGCAAAAAGATAGTCAATACATCATGGTTTTTGATAATAATGGAAAAAATCTTGATAACATATTAATGCTTGGGCTAAAAAACAAAAATGGAGATATCCAAAGCTTTGCAAAGTCTGGAGGCAAAGAGGTATTAAATGCAGTCATCAAAAGTGATGGAAAAGTAATATCTGGAACCTCTATCCATTCTAATGGAGAGATTCAAGATCTTTCTAAGCCGACTATGCAGGTTTTTGGGTTCTGGTCATGTCTCAATGACTGTCTTGCTTCACAAGGGGTTGCTGCATGGGCTATAACTGCTCTCGGTATCATTTGTGCTGCGGGCTGCGCCGCTACAGCTGGTCTTGGATGTTACGTCTGCTTGGCTGGAGCCGACATCGCCGCTGGTTCTGTTGTGGGATATTGTTGGGGACAGTGTAAATAAATAAAATATAGGTGCTTTGTGAACATCACAGAGCACCTTATATTTTATAGAAGGGGATTAAAATGAAAAAAGTTTATATATATATTCCAATTGTATTAGTCTTAGTCGCTTTCTCACTCTATAATATTACTAAGCCTCTACCTGTCCTTAATGCAAATCAGTTGCATAATAAAGTTCCCAATGTAATTTTAGCTTATGAATATGCCAATAAGTATAAAAAAACTTTTAAAAAAGCAAATTGTTATTGTGGATGTATGAGCGGAAAAAAAGCTCATGAATCACTGCTTGATTGTTTTAAATCTACCCATGGAGAGAATTGTTCGGAATGTATTGAAGAAGCACTTATCATTGGAAAGGAAAAGGATAAAGGCACCTCGGATGAGTTGATCATTAAGATTTTAGAAACAAAATATAGCTCTTAGGAGGTTTCTAATGAAGAGAATATTCTATCCTTTATTAGTAGTTGCACTGCTGTTTATGGCTCTTGCTTTAACAGGAAAAAGGATATTTGAGTATGCACCCACTGTTGGTTGGATCGGTGCAGTCGTTTTCATATCCCTGAGTTTGATAATTGCCGTCAAATTTCGTAGTAAGTGATGGTTTCAATTGCAGATCTCACCAGTTGCGGAATAGTTAGGCTTGTGTTTCGGTGATGTTGTAAAAAATGAAAAACTCGAGATACATTTACTCCTGTTCCATTTAAAGAAGGCCCCGAAAATAAAAATCCGGAGACTGCCGGCGATCAGCTGGCAGTCAACATCGAATAATTAGAATGCGAACAGAACACAAAGTAGTTCTAACAAGACCCGCTGTTATGAAAGGAATAAACATCCTTTCCTCTTCTTTTGTCTCTAAGGGCTCTTTCTGCACACTCCTTTCCAGAAGTACACATGATAAATACACTAAATAATAAGCATGAATAAACCCCTCACGTTATACAGGTGAAATCTTAAAACCTGTCTACCGTGAGGGGAGCATCTTAATAAGCTACCGATATGACGTATGCAAAATCCAATTCAAAAGCTCTTTTCACTTCAATCCGCCTTCTCCAACAACGTCTCCGTCGTCAGCGTAAAGCCCTCAATAACAGCATCTTCGTCAACCTCAATCATAATGCAGCGTTTGCCTTGAAAGCTCACCTGTTTGATATACCTTAAATCCTGTGGACTGATCGTAATCGTAGCTACCTTGGTTTCGATCTTGATCGATTTGGACGTGAATTTCGGGATCACGCTGTTCGCCTTCAGTTCATAGTTCTTATCGTCAACGATGGTCTCAAAGGCCCGTTCCACGGCTTCCTTCGTCACGTTATCTACGCCGCTTGCGGTCAGCACGCGTTCCACATCGGTGTAATCCAGCTTCGCCGGTTCTTCCTCATCCTGGTGGGATTCAATCACTTGATGAATCTCCTCGTACACGTATGCGATCGTGGCGGAGTCCAGCTGTTCACCCGCCACTTCCTTCACGATGTCTTCAAAGATCTCTCGCTCTTCCATCGCCGTCACAGACCGTTCCGCATTCAACACATCAGAGATAAAGCGCTCATTCGGATCATTCGATTTCCCCGTAGCATAGAGAACCCGGTTCACGTCGGAATAATTGTCCGTCACGCTGGGATAGAAGAACCCTTGCTCCGGTGTGCTGAGCTTGATAATCGGATCCACAATAACATTGTACTTAAACTCTCTCTCCATATAGTCGAACAAGAGCGCCTTCCGCTGCTTTTCCGTAGAGTTCACGCTGCATAGAATGAACGGATGTCCGAACACTTCGTCGTTCCCGGTCTCCTCCGCTGCATCATTCCTCGCCTTGGTCGGCCGGTAGTATTGTCCGCGAACGAACGTGATGACCGTATCCCGTTCATACGTCGTGTCCGCCAACATTTTGTTCACGAGCAGCATCATCAGATCCTGCCACTCCTCCGGATCTCCCGTCTGGATCGCTTGGTGAAGCAGCACCTTCGACGGATCTTCCGCCTCATCCTGAAACTTAAGCTCGAACAGCTTATGATCCAATTCACCGGTCAGCAGCTTTTTGAAATTGCCCATGTACAGCTCCTGCTTCTCCCGGTCCACTAACTCAAAGGGATTCCGCTCCCAGTGATAAATCTCGTTCGTTTCTTTCATAATGTACACGTTCAGAATATCGAAAATCTTCATCAATTCATTATCCATCTTAAACTGCTTGCGGATGTGCGCGATTTCTTTCTTGTTCATAGTTCGTCAGACAACTCCTAGAAAGTAAAATTGGCTTTATCAGTATAAACGAAACAAAAACCCTTCGCTATATCGAATGAACTAAAGCCATGTTATAGGCCGCGATCGGGCGCTTACAACAAGGAAGTTCCGATACAACAACTCTAGTTCAATCGATATAGACGGGGTTCTCGTCAAATACGAAGGTTATAGATTCTCAACATGTGCTGCGCCGCAGCTCATAAAAATACTGCACAACAGGATGCTTTAACTTCATTTTCTCGGACATGTTTAGAATCCGCTTTTTCCCAACACGTCTGTCCACCAAAGCCAGAATATTCAGTAAAATATCTTTGCTCTCGATGTTTTCTTCTATAGAAGTAGATAAAAATTGATTAGCTAGCGCGACAAAATTGGATTTGCTTAATGAAGCCTGGGCTGACATAAGCTCCTTGGCATACCCTGTTATCTTTCGGTTTCTAGCAATGACTTTTAGACGATCCTCCGGAACGGTACCCTTGGTATCCTTTCGGACCGCTTCCATTTCCTCATCGCTGATCGGAATTTGGATATCCGGGTCATTCTTAATTTCCAGCTCCGTCTGATACCACCTGATTGGACTCGCTTTATCATTCATTCGGAGGACGTCCTTTTTATCGACCGAAATATAACAAAGCCCTGCTTTATCCGGTAAATAACGATAACCCGTTGCACGGTATTCTACCCTTCCAACCAACGCAGGACTGAGAAAACTCTCCAGCTGCTGCTTCAATTTACTCCAGGACATAGTTCCTCCTATATTCTCAAACCAAGCTATCTTTTATTTAAAAATCATATCTCGTTTCATTGTGCCTCTGTTCAGTATGAATAAACGCATGCTAAAAAACAACCCACAAAGTCTGCACTTTCATTCTCCTTCGTTTCGGTGTCACACTTCTTTCCGTAGGACCGGAACAAATCATCAAGGTCCTTCGTTTCAAAATCAACCAATGCCGCTCCACTTCTTTTTCAAATTGGCCGAGCATTTCTTTATCTTGTTCCCTTTAGTAGGTGCCTTGATTTGCCCATATATTTCGGCCAGTCGCCGATCGGTCACCGTTTGTTCTTCGCCTCCGGATCGTACGTCATGTTCGTCTGTCCTTTAGTGATGTTCATCACTTTTTCGGTGATCGCAGCGGAGTATACTGTTTCTGACAGTCCAATGACAACGCGGAGGTATGTTGACCTTAGGCGACCAATCACTCACGAAACGGGGGAGAATCATGAATAACAACGCGACAGAGCCGTCCTTGAATCATCAGCCGTCCATGTTCTGCTTTCAATGCCAGGAAGCATCCAAAGGAACCGGCTGCACCCTTGTCGGCGTATGCGGCAAACCGCATGACGTAGCGAACCTGCAGGATTTGCTGATTTATCTGCTGAAAGGGATCTCTTTTCTTAGTCTGGATGTCCGGCTGCCTGTAGTGCTTGAACAGCGCTTATCGCTGTTTATCATGGACTCCTTGTTTGTCACCATTACGAACGCCAACTTTGACCGCGGGGTTTTTGTGGGGAAAATCCGGGAAGCGATCGCGCTCCGCGACGAGGTGCGTGCCTATTATAACGAACAATATCTGGACGGAACGGCTCATCTCCCCGATGCAGCCGTTTGGGAAGCGGATCAAGAAACCGCAATGGATGAAAAAGCACGTACAGTTGGTGTCCTCTCCACCCCCAACGAAGACATCCGCTCGCTGCGCGAATTGATTACGTACGGCTTGAAGGGGATGGCTGCTTATACGTACCACGCGCTTCATCTCGAGCGAGATGACATCGAATTGAACCGGTTTATGCGCCGTGCGCTTGCGGCTACGCTGGACGACAGCCTTGAGGTGCAGGATCTGGTCGCTTTGACGATGGAAACCGGAAAATACGGCGTAACCGCCATGGCGATGCTGGACGAAGCGAACACATCCGTGTACGGACATCCGGAAATTACGAAGGTTAATATCGGGGTTCGAAACCGGCCCGGTATTCTTATCAGCGGCCACGACCTGAAGGATTTGGAGGAGTTGCTGAAGCAGACGGAAGGAACCGGCGTGGACGTGTACACGCACAGTGAAATGCTGCCCGCCCACTATTATCCGGCTTTCAAGAAATATGAGCATTTTGTAGGCAATTACGGAAATGCCTGGTGGAAGCAGAACAGCGAATTTGCCTCCTTTAACGGGCCGATTCTAATGACGACCAATTGTATCATTCCGCCGAAGGACAGTTATAAGGACCGGATTTATACGACGGGCAACACCGGGTTTCCGGGCGTCCGCCATATCCCGGAGGCAGCGGACGGCGTTACCAAGGACTTCTCCGTACTGATCGAGCAGGCAAAAGAGTGCCCGCCCCCAACGGAGCTGGAAACCGGCGAGATCATCGGCGGCTTCGCCCATGCGGCTGTGATGAACGTGGCCGACCAAGTCGTCGATGCCGTGAAATCCGGCGCGATCCGCCGATTCTTCGTCATGGCCGGCTGCGATGGACGGATGAAATCCCGGAATTATTACACCGATTTTGCGGCTGCACTTCCACAGGATACGGTCATCCTGACTGCAGGCTGTGCCAAATACAAGTACAATAAGCTGGATCTGGGCGACATCGGCGGAATCCCGCGGGTTCTGGATGCCGGGCAGTGCAACGATTCCTACTCCCTGGTCGTCATTGCCTTGAAGCTGAAGGAAGTATTCGGCCTGGAGGATATCAACGAGCTGCCGATTTCCTACAACATTGCCTGGTACGAGCAAAAAGCGGTGATCGTGCTGATTGCCCTGCTGTATCTTGGCGTCAAAAATATCCACCTGGGCCCTACGCTTCCTGCATTCCTGTCGCCTAACGTGGCCCAAGTCCTCGTGGACAACTTCGGGATCGGCGGCATTACCAATGTGGAAGATGACATGAACCTGTTCCTGGGTGCCTGATTTCTGCATCCAAACTAGAAAAGAAGACACTCAGGAGGATCCTGTTGTCTTCTTTTCTTTTAGACTTTTTATCCCAGCACTAACTCAAACCGGGTGAAAATATCTTCTTCATACCACATCGTGAAATTCGTTCCCCATGTGGTGTTCAATAGTGTAAACGTAAATTTATGGTTGTCTGGATGGTATTTGTTGTTATAGCTTAGATTGTTATTAGTTCCGATTCCCAAGAGAGGGGCATCAATCGGTTTAATGTTGATTTTTTTATCGCTGCCATCGTACATTAACTCTTCAATCATGTGCTGCAGCTTATTTCCGTGACCTACCACTTCAAATGGTGAAATCACGGTATCCATTTTACGAATCTTCGTTAAGTACGGCGAATTCAGACGTGGTGTCATATCAAAAGAATAAATTTCCGGATAACGAATGGCATCTTTATCCTTCAATAAAAGTGCAATTTCAACTTTATCTCCAAATTGATATTTAACCTTTACCACTCTTGGAGCACCATACTCCTCCACAGCTCTTTGGCTATACTTTAAAGTGGCAATGATCGAATCATTTTCCTTAACTAATTTAATAACATGTGGTGTGAAATGTTCATTCCATTGAATGCGTTTTTGGATTTCCATTCCTGGCTTTAAGAAGTCAATGGCCCACCAATTATGTTGCAGCTCACGCAAATAGTTGTAACGCAGGTTATCATAGTCATTTTGCCCGGCAATGGTATAGCTCAGCACCCCGAGTTTGCTGTCCTGATCAAAGTAAAGGATTCCATCCTTTTCTAAGTGGTTGATAGAACCATCGCTCGCAAACATCACTTGATACCCGTTGATCGAAATCAATTCTTCCAAACCACATTCAGTCCCTTGGTTTTCAAAAATATGATATGGAACTTCGATCCGTTTTTTAATGTTATGTTGATCTTCAGGCTCCAAACAAGCGATTGCACGATCAATGTTCTTGCGTTGCTCTTTCCATGAAGACTCATAAAATTTGTACGAACGATCCGTCCACTCATTATAAGTGAATTTCATTTCGCCAACCGTTGCATCTTTAACAATGCCATAAGCGTAGGTTAAATCAGCATCGGTAATTTGGTCTAAACTGCGCGCTCGCTGGAAGTCTTTCTTTTCATAATTCGTATAGTCACTGAAATAGCGTTTGATATCCATTCCCCAAGTATGCTCTGGAACTAACATCGCATAGAAATTCGCTTCATCATTTTCGATTTGGTGATCAGACATGTAATTCGTTAAAATCCGGTAATCACGAATGATTTTCGGATCAGACATCGTTCCGTGAATCCATGTGTCCCCAATCTCCTCTGTAATCACTGGCAGTTGGTCACGTACTTCCCAAAGTTCATTGGCAAACTGATCCATGGAAGTCATTTCAAGCTCATAGTCCGGATACGCATTCGCCATTTTTGACAAGTAAGCGTTAATTTTCTCTTTTGTTCCTGGACCACTATTATCATGAGTATGCATAAACGCCAGCTTGTTATCCATGCAATCCACTCCGATGACGCCGCCATAGTCGTCTGAATAAGAGACAATGATCTCACTTTCGCCATGCTTCCATAAAAATGTATCTGGAACTTCTGGAATGGAGCTCGAGCCATTTACACCAATGTGCAGGAATTTAACTCCTTGACGATATAACTCATCCACAATCCCGATCGTATGTCCTGGGACGTCCGTCATTTTTGAGCTTGTTGTTGTGTATCCATAACGAGCATCTAACTTCTTTGAGATTGAAATGATGTAATGTAAAGTTTGAGGTGTCATCGCTTCAGAGTGAAACGTACACGGGATGGCGTGCCAGCGTATGTAACCTTTCTTGATGGCGTCGTCCAGCTTTTGACAAGCTTCTTCATCCATGTTTTTGAAGTAATATTCAATAATAAAGCTGCCTGTTGTCCAAACAAAGTCTTTGCCCTCTTTTCTTAAGTCTTCCGCTAAAGTGATTGCGTTTTGAATGTATTCATGGCAATACTTGTGCAGGACATTTTCTGCTAAATCGGTAAAACCAATGTCCAAATGAGTTTTGTTGACCACATAGATTTTTTTCATTGCTATCATCACGCCTTTCTTAGTCATCATACGTCGTGAATATCTACTAACGAGAATATGAATTTGGATCGTGTTATCTGATATGATAAACGCCCAAACGACATCATTCTTTGAACGAACGAGACAACATTTTGTATGGTGTGGACATGATGATGAATAAATGATCATTGTACCGGCGATGTGCTCCATATCGAAATGTGTAATTGTGGTTCTCCCTATTGAGGTTATAACGTCATCGTTTGCTGACCAGTTCTTACTTTCACCAATAAATAAAATAAAGGAGTTATTAAGAGGAATGTTTAGCGTAGCAGGGCTGCCGACAATACATACATTGCCGTATTATATGCTGTCTCCGGCAATAATTTGGTTTATTGTTCTATGCTGCCCGTTTACTTCAATAAAAAAGGAGCAGCTGCCGGCCCACGGCATTCTGCTCCCTTATGTTGAACTATCGTTTTCCGATAGTTCAATGAGCGTTAGAAGTTAGTGATTCTTTTCTTAATCAAGTATTACTCTGATAGTACTAGATCGAGCCAGGATCTCGCCTCCTGATACAGAACTGGATTGTTTTCCGGCGTGTAGTAAGCCAGTACTCCCACTGCCTGAGAAACGACCCATCCTTTGGCTCTTGCCCACGTAGCATCGTCCGTCGGAAGATATTCACGGAACGCATCACGGGCCGCCGGCGAGTGTAACTTCCAAGCGACCATGACATCGCATGCAGGATCGCCAATGCCCATTGTAGCCCAATCGATCACACCGGTGATACGTTTATTTCGCACGAGCCAGTTACGCGCGTCAAGATCACCGTGATGCCAAACCGGCGGGCCTTTCCACTTAGGCGCAGCAAGCGCCGATTCCCAAACAGTAGACACCGAGGGATCGCCATCGAACCGCGCCAGCCAATAGCGGAACTCCTCATCCAGTTGAGCCAAAGGAATGCCGCGGCCCGGCGGCCCGCCCGATGGATCGAGTTGTTGCAGCGTTGCAACGAACGCCGCAAGATCACGCGCGGCCTGAATCGCATCAATCTCCTCTATCGGTACAGTCTCGCCTTCAACCCAAGTATGGATCTCCCAAAACCACGGATATTCACTATTCGGATGTCCCTGAGCGATAGGTACGGGGATTTCAAGCGGAACCAATGGCGCCAGCTTAGGCAGCCAAATAAACTCGCGACTATCTGGTGTCGAAGGCCCCTCCCGCCGCGAGAGCCGAACAGAAAATTCGTCGCCTAGCCTGAAGACGGCGTTCTCTGTGCCAGCAGGCTCGATCCGTCGCAGTGACAGCCCTGCCCAGTGGGGAAACTGGGCGACAAGCAGTCGGCGCACGAGCGCCTCATCAATTTCTATTTCGTCGTCGTGCATCTTCTCACCCATTAGTCGACTCCTCCTCGTCCGCATTCACGTTTGTAATTCGAGTCCTGCATCATGTGATCAAATGTTGTTCGCACCCTAACACCTCTTTAGTTCGTTGCTCTCGTATAACGAGTCCTCACAGCCGCTTGTTCCTGAATCACTGCGCTGTTATCAATAAACAGAACTTGACCACCATCGAAATGGTATCAAAAAAGAGTCAATTAATCTGATCATACCTAATTATAGTTAAACTATGCTGCCCGTTAGCTTAACATGAGCAGGCTGCAACAGCCTGCTCAACATTAAGTTTTATTCAACTAACGTTTCCCGTTATTCAACATGTGACATTTATTTTTTAGTTTTTCCATGATAGTATTTTCCATCATAAACCCCATCTTTCCATACGATATCACCATTACCTGCTAAAGCCTCAATTTTTAGGTGGTCTGAGGATTCTTCCAAATTATCGAAATAGGTAAACCAAAATCGTCCTTGATCTGTTGAAACCATTTTTGCTTGTTGATTTACTGTCGTTTGTCTTACGATCACATTTTGTATTTCGTCATCGATAATCAACCCTGCGAATGTCAGTTTTGGAATGTTAGGGTCATTTGTCATTCCCCAAGTAAAACCATCTATTGGGTTTAGCTCGGCATTTCCACTTATATTCCAGTATTTTGTTTTATTAGAAAAGTAAGCATGCCGAAATCCCGATTCGTCTTTATACAAGACAATCATTCCATTTTCTACTTCTTCTTGATACAGTAACTCAAATGGTTTACCTGTCTTCTCTAATAATTTGTCAATTTTATCCTCAGTCGATGAGCAACCTGTAATAAGAATCATTAGTAAAATAAGTAAAAAAATCCTTCTCACCAAAATCACCACCATACCTTCTTATGAAATACAAATTCCAATAAACAAACTTCTCCTGCATGTTTTATGTATTTAGACGTTATCAAATGATTAAAGTTCCATATTTTAACAAAACACCAAAACTACCCTTATTACACTAACCTGCCCGTAAGCTTAAGGCGATAATGCCAAATAAATTAATGCCTTGCCTTCAACCCTTCAGTTTCTGCTCTTGCGCTTCCTGACTAGCCTCTCTATGACTCGTCGGGAAAAAGTTGTCCTTTTCATTTCGATCTGTCGCATAGCCTCGATTGCAGTTATCAGTCCGTCTTCCACTCCTGATACACCCGAAGAAAACGATCATCGATCTCCTTCTGTTTGTGCAACCTCAATACCTTCCGCCTGTCATTGCCAGTTTTTCTTACGCTCCTGTTCAGTTACGTATGCCAGGAGGCTTAAAACTGATCCTCCATCCTCTTACCGAAGTCAACCATTGTTTTGAAATTCCGTCTGTCGAACAAGATTTCATTATCCAGGCAGACAATGTCCGCCAACGAGAACTTAAATGAAGCAACAGATGGAATGGGTGGACAAATATCAATTGAGTCTGATCATGTAACTTATGTTACTAATGAAAAAATAAGCCATTGTTTCGCCGGATCGGGGCAATAACAATGACTTATTATATTATTATTTCATTTCATTAATATATTCTTGAACAAAACTATCAATCTGTTTTTTGGTAACTAGTAAACATAATGCCGGTCCAGTTTCAGTAGCTATATATTGATTTATTTCTCCTGCATCTAGTACAAATATTAGCCTATAAAGAACATCATCTATACCGTTTCTTGTTGATTCAGGAATGTAATATACAGAAAGGCCAGGATCTTGTGTTGTAAATACCTTTGGAGTGATTGTATCTATATTTTTCATATCCAAAAAAGCAGAAATTAGATCCTTCTGTAAACAAGAAATATCGGCTTTCAATTCTGGAAAGCTAGTACCAAAACGAAAAAAGACTGTGCTGATTATCCCTTCTTCTTCTTTTTCTTTTAATATAATCTCAAATTCACAACCATTAATTGGGTACGCTGCATCCGTTAAGATGGCCATACTTCTCCTCTTTTCTCGATAATTTTACCAACTCCAATTACTAAGTTGCCAAACAACCTTTGGAGCGTTTTGAAAGTATACAGTCGAAATAATAAACCCGTAGATTATGGAATAGTTTTACTTTTCGATCCTTTTACTGATCTATCCTACCCGTTAGATGAGGAATAAGGCAGCCGCTTTGGGGTCGGCTGCCTTCAAATGTCTTCATTAAGCTATCGTGTTCCGCACAATCTGCTAATCCATCGTAATATCTACTACTTGTTTCGCGAATGCAGCATAGGGTTTGACTAGATCCGGCCTTTGATCAATAGACCACCTAAGGTTATCAAAAGCCCGTAATAACAGATAATTCCTTATGCCAGAAAGGTCTTCTCCAATTATTCCGTATCCATCTATAAACGCTTCGAATTCTTCAGCATTTGGGCTTTCATCCAGCCCCAGGATTTGGTAATGCATCAATTGAGCAACAGTTGCATGTGGTACCACGCTTACTTTTGCATTCCAATCCAGCAAGATCACTTGGTTTTCCTGATTGATAATCGTATTCTTTAAGGAGATATCACCATGGATTAATCCGAAACGGAACGGTTCACTCTTTATATCCTCAAACCGTTGTTTTATTCTCTGTGATTCCGCCTGATTGATTACTCCAAGTTCAATCAAGGGATCATGCTCAGTCAAACTATTTATATTATGCTGTACATACCCTTGCCATGTACCGTCTGATCCAGCATGAGGTGGTGACTGAAACTCTCCGTGGACAGGATCAATCAGATTTTCCCCGTATCCCTTCACTTGAATAGAATCAATACGCTTGGCATATTCGCCCAGTCTTCTCCAAATAATAGACTTTTGTACAGTACTGTCTCCCCCGTTGACTCCCTCAATAAAGCCTTGAATCATATATGCTGTCTCATCAACAATGCCAATGGACATGACCTTAGGTCCAGGAACGCCTACTTCAGCTGCTTGCTCGATACACCATTTCTCTTTGATAAAGCTTTGATATTCATCCTTTACGTTCATGCGGACAACCACTTTATTGATCTCTGTTTCAACTACGCATACCTGATTTGTGATGCCTTTTCCTTCGATCTGATAAGAGGTTTTAACTTCTTCCTGAAGAAAATGGCCTGCAATTCGTGCTGCTTGTTTAACTAAAGACTCTTTCATGGTGAGTTGTATCCTCCCTCAAGTACCCTGCTTTGAATAGTTTACCACGAACTTATTTGGGAGATCGTTTGATGAACTATACTGCCCGTTAGCTTAATAAAATGAGCAGGCTGCAGCAGCCTGCTCAACATCAAGTTTTATTCAACTAACGTTCACCGTTAGTTTATTTCAATCAACACTTTCCTATCGAATATTCCCTGCTACAAGTTTACGCTTCTCATATCCGGATATCGGGTTCCGAAGGCCGCTCCTTTGGGAGCAGTTTCGTCAATTCGCACCAAATCCTCTTGAGTCAGTTCGACAGAGATAGCACCGATATTTTCCTCCAGGTACTTCCTGCGTTTGGTTCCTGGAATGGGTACGATGTCGTCTCCTTGTGCCAACAGCCAAGATAAAGCTAATTGGGACGGCATGACACCTTTCTCGGCGGCTATTTCTTTTACTCGTCTTACGAGTTCCAAATTTTTAATGAAATTATCACCTTGAAACCGGGGTGAGAACCGTCGATAATCATCATCCGCCAAGTCTTCAAACTTTTGGATTTGACCTGTAAGAAATCCGCGTCCGAGCGGACTGTATGGCACAAAGCCAATACCGAGTTCGCGACAAACCGGCAAAATCTCATCCTCCACATCGCGGCTCCAGAGTGAATACTCCGTCTGCAGCGCCGTGATCGGGTGTACGGCGTGCGCTCGCCGAATAGTCGCAGCGGCGGCTTCTGACAACCCGATATAGCGGACTTTGCCCTCACTCACCAGTTCGGCCATAGCGCCGACCGTCTCTTCGATCGGCGTATTTGGGTCTACCCTGTGCTGATAGTACAGGTCGATATAGTCAATGCCAAGGCGCCGAAGGCTGGCGTCACAAGCTGCTTTTACATATTCCGGACTGCCGTTGATCCCCAGAAATTTACCATCTTCACTTCGCACATTGCCGAATTTCGTTGCCAGAATGACTTCGCTGCGCCGGCCTTTCACCGCTCTGCCGATTAGCTCTTCGTTTTTCCCGACGCCATACATATCAGCCGTGTCCAGAAAAGTAACTCCCACTTCTATAGCTCTATGTATGGTCCGAATGGCCTCTTCTTCATCACGACCGCTGTAAAAGTCGGACATGCCCATACAACCGAGTCCGAGCGCTGATACCTTTAAGCCGCTGTTACCTAACGATCTTTGCTTCATTATTCATTCACACCTTTCCATCCAAGAATTGGAATATATTCATCTTACATCTTAAAGTACACTCTAAGGCAAGCATTATTTATCTTCCCCTCACTTGATCGCAACCTTATCGACGGGCCATGGCGACGTTCTAGGCGAATAACAGCAGAAAGACTATAATGATGAAGAATAAGTTTGTAAGGAGTTCGGTAAGATGCCTAAGAAAATTGCCCCTGCTTTTCAATTTATCGGGAATCATCCAGCACTGGATTTTATCAATACGAAAATTGCGGTGGGCGGACAACCCGTAGAATTACTGTGTAGCTGGGAAGACGTGCTTGAATGGTTATCCCTAATGAATTTCTACACGAAAGAACAACTCAATGCTGTGATACAGAAATGGGAGTACGGGAAAGGAGAATCGCTGGTTGAGGAAGCAATAGAGCTTAGAAAAAGTATGCTCACGATGGTCCAGAATAGAACGCGGAATATGGAAGTCTCGGAAGAGGACATGTCATGTATCAACAAGGTACTTCAAGAGCAGGTCATCACCACAAAACTGATCAGAACCGATCACCGATTTGCTGCCGAGAAGCAGGTAGCCCTTCGGAAACCGAGCGATTTACTCATTCCCGTAGCAGAGGCTGCCGTCGATCTATTCTGTCATTATGATATTCGTCTGATCAAGAAGTGCGAGAACCCGGCATGCGTACTTTATTTTTATGACAATAGCAGGAACAGCACCCGCCGATGGTGCAGCCAGAAAACGTGCGGCAACCGCATGAAAGTCACGGCCTATTTGGAGCGGCATAAAAATAAAGATACCAAGGAGTCCTAGATTCATAATTGTCTAGGACTCTTTTTTTTGCAGTCATTTATTAATACTCATATTTAATATTTACAGGTTAAATAAATCAATATATAATACCCATAAGAAGTTTATGATGGTTAAAAAAGGAGGTGTAATACGTGATTAGTGTGTATCATGCCGGGGAATTGGCCGTTCAAAAGCTGGCGGGTGAAGAATTTCTCGCGGAACAGAACAGTAAAAGCATAAGGTCTGTTATTTTTAAGGGTGCCATGGCATTTATCCAGACACAATCCATGATCATTGCTTCCACTGTTGGTGAGAACGGGAAGGTATGGATATCCTTTTTAACCGGTGAACCAGGGTTCATCAGCGCTGCATCGGAGACTATGGTAACCATCATGGCCTGTCCTCCTGCAAGCGATCCCCTCATCAAAAATTTGCTTTCTAACCCGGAGATCGGATTGCTTGCGATCGATTTCAACCGAAGAATCCGAATGAGAATAAATGGAAAGGGAGAAATCGATGAGAGCGGACGATTGACGGTAACAACGGAGCAGGTATACGGTAACTGCCCCAAATACATACAGAAGCGATCGCTCCAACCGAGTGGGGGGTTCCGCCGGACGCAAAGATATGCACAACACAGCAACAAGATAAGTTCCGAGCAACAGGAATGGATTCGCCTAGCGGATACTTTTTTTATTGGCAGCGCAAGTTTGGAAGGGAAAATGGACGCCTCTCATCGTGGAGGTCATCCTGGGTTCGTAGAATTGTTGGATGAGAGTACCCTTCTTTTTCCGGATTATTTCGGGAATTCCATGTTTAATACGCTTGGCAATCTTTACAGCAATCCGAACACCGGTATGTTGTTTATTGACTTTCAAGCGGGACATTCGCTTCAACTGACCGGGCGCTCCTATATCATTTGGGATAAGTGCCAGATTGCTCTTCATCCGGGGGCAGAGCGGCTGGTTCGGTTTGAGATCGATGAAGTTCTGTATATTGAAAATGACACGCCGATTATCTGGGACTTTCACGAGTTTTCCCCTGCAAATCCATCTCTTGTACGCCATTATTAAAAATGAAATTGGAGGTATTCAAAATGTCAGTTTCCAATAAATTTGTCATCATCATTCAAGCGAATCAACAGGATCTCGGTAAGGCAGTTCATGGTTTGTTGTACGGGCAGGAGCTGCACGAAGAGGGCTTTGAGGTTGCAGTTCTCTTTGACGGAGCCGGAACGGAGTGGCCAAACGAACTCAGCAAGGCGGATCATCCATTTAACGGTTTGTATAAGCAGGTGTTGAAATCGGGGATCGTGAAGGGCGGCTGCCAAGCCTGTTCGGGATTCTTCGACGTGGAGGACGAAATCCAGGAAGCTGGGATCTCTTTGGTCGGAAACGAATTGACCGGGGGACATATTCCGTTCGCACAATATATAAAGGATGGCTTTTTCCCAATCGTTCTGTAAATGAGCGGGATAAGGATCACGCGTAAAATTTATAGTATTCTGCCTGTTAGTTTAAGAAAAAGGCAGCCGGCTTTTGTGGCGGCTGCCTTCAAATGTCTTCATGGAGCTATCGTTCCCCGATAGCTTATTACTTCAAGTCTTTCATCACCCTTAACTCAATCTCAGCACCTGATTCAACAAGAAGATAGATATGCTCGTTGCGCCTAGGGTCTGTACAATAATTCTCAAACGATTGGGAAGATGGAAACCAGATGATATGAATCTCAATGAGACGATCAGGGCTTTGGAGTCTTCTTTCCAATTTCGCGCCGTGCTCATGAAGTAAAGGTAGTACATGACTTTCATATTCATTAAATTTCTCTACGCCTTCTTCCGGAATCTTTGCCGTCATTACGTAAAGCTGAGCAATGGACTTTTCATTCACCGGAGCACCTCCAACCTGAAGCATTTGATCCAGCTTCGCAAACTGGGTCCCTTATACCAAACCATTTCGCATATTCATTATACAGCAATTGGAAGTATCCTCCCCGTTAGCACAACGCGGCTGCCGATTATACGGCAGCTCGCGTATTTGTGTATTTATTGAGCTATCGTTTCCCGTTAGCTTTATGTCTACAAATTGCCTCTGGCACTAGGCTCATCAAGAAGCTTGGAGCATTTTTAATTCGATCCGTAAAACGAGCGTTTATGGCTGCAGATCACCTGAGACAATATCCAATTACAAATGGTCCACGGAGACCGTGGACCATTGCTTATTTTCTGTAGCTTCTGTAATAAAAGTAACTATCATTTTCCATATAAAATTGGTTATCCCTTATAGGCGTTCGTTTTTCAAGCAATTTAAATCCACATTTTTCAGCCAATTTGTTCGAGGGAACATTGGCACAATTAATTGTCAGGATTAAATACTTAACATCAGATACCTCAAAGCACCATTCTGCCAAGGCACTTATCGCTTCTCTGGTATATCCGTTCCTTTGGTGCTTTTCTGACATGAAATATCCCAGTTCGATTTCATTTAGCTTCTCTTTAAGCCCCACTCCTATGCTACCAATCATCTCATCGGTGTTTGGCAAGGCAATCGCGTAGGAACGGCCAATGGAAATATCCGTATTATCCGATTGCTTTTGATACTGATCAATCAATCCATAATAATCCTTCGGATGTGCGCGTCCGTCAGCCCAATCTGGCATATAGCGGTATACAGCCGATTCCCTGGCTATTGAATAAAATCTTTTAGCATCTTTTTTTTCCAATGTTCTTATAACAACATTTTGAGTTTCTATGCGCATGGCAGATACTCCTCCTAATACAAATTTTGTTCGCTGCTCATTTGTTTACCTATTAACATACACAAAATTGACAGGGGGGCACTTTACATTCACTAACGGCTTTCGTCTTCAAGTCTCCTCGCCAATTCTTGTTTCAATTCTGCTGGACTCATGTGAAGTAAAGAAAAGAGCTTTTCATCGTTTAAAAAGTCATCCGCAGTATAGTCAGGCTTGTGCTTCAAACAGTTTATCACACACTTTTTTGGAAAGTACGTTTATAACTAAACTATACTGTCCGTTAGCTTAACGAAAAATGAAACAGTTGCCAACGGCAAGTTAGTTTCGATGAGTTAGCTGTAATGCGCTCTTTTTCCGATACAAACCGTGAAGCTCGGTTGTTCTGCCTTACTGTGGCTTTGTCACTCCGTTCGGAAGTTCGGAAGCCGGCGGCCAGACGATCGCTCCGCTGCGGTTCACGTACCCTCTGATTTCCTCGCGCGAATTCGGAACGAGCAAACTGATCACCGCCAATTCGCCTTTAAAATCGTCAGCCCAATAAAATTTCGACTTGATCACAAAACGGCCGGATGTATTGATATAGCCGTACCTCTGCCCCTGGCTGGCCGGAGCCAGGCCGCCCTTGAACAAACCTCCGGCTCTAATGCCCTGGATGACTTTGGTGCCCTTCTTGTTGATATAAAAGGTGGCTCCATTACGCTCGACAAAAGCCAGTCCTTCTGAGAACGGCTGCGCCATGCTGAACTGCGGTGTTAGCAGGTAATTGCCGTTTTTATCGATGTACCCGTATTTTCCGTTCACGTAAACTACTGCCGCCCCGTTTGAAAACGGCATGGCGTGATCATACCGGGGTGTAATGCGGAGCTTGCCGGTGGTGTCGATATAGCCGTATTTGCCGCCGTACGCAAGCATTACGGCCGCCATACCTTCGGAGAAATCGGACGTCGAGCTATACCGATATGGAATGACCAGCTCGCCCTCCGTGTTGATGTACCCCGCTGCTTTGCCCACATTGACCCGAGCCAGACCTTCAGAGAAATTATACGCCTTGGCGTAGATGGGCTGTATGCTCACCTTGCCATGGCTGTCTATATATCCGTACCGTGTCGCCGTAGATCCGTCAGCGTTCTGAACCTGCGTCGTATACAGCGCACGGTCATTAAAAAGAACGCTGGCACCTCTCAGCTTGTATTCGAACAGCTCACTGCCCGCCGAACTGAAGTAATATTGCTTTTTAGCCGCATGGTCCTCGACATACACCTTCCCTCCGGATACTCCTGAATATCCGTATCCGTCGTACAACGGCTCGATAATCTCCTTGCCTTTGCCGTTGATGAAACCGTATTTTCCGTTAACTTCAATCGGATACAGTTGATCGCCTGTCTGCGCCTGCATAACGGTCGCACTGGCAGCTTGAGATTGCCCCGCCACGTTTGTACTGAATACCATCGTCGTAAATATAAGAGTAACAGCCATCTTTTTAAGCAACTGTTGTCCACGCTCCCTCAGAGACTATTTTCCATTCTTTAGTATTGACGACGCTTGTACCAGTTTTGTTGTGAGTGACTGGGAATAAATCACAAAAGCATTCGCTTAATCCCACATGTCTCCCGCCCACATATTGCTGATCAGAAAATGCTGTTTCTTTCCGGAGGCTTACGGACACAGGAGCTGCTATTTGGTGAAATATGATGATTCCTTACTTATAGGACCCAGTTCTCTTAGCTGTAATTAATCATAGGCCCGATCAGGTCAAACCCTATGCTGCATTAGGACTTCGATTCATTGACAGCGGTCTCGATGTAAGATTTCAAAGTCTTGATGAACGTGCGCATGGCGTATCCGACATATCTGTCGTTGCGGTAAATCAGACAAAAGTCCTGAGATGGCGTAGGATGCCTCAGGTCCAAGACTTTGATGTCTGAATGGTGAAGATTGTCCAGCAGCATTTTCGGCAGAATGCAGGAGCCAACTCCGCTCTGCACCATCTGGAGAAGGGAGGATAACGTTGTCGTCACCATATGCTGCTGCAAAGTAAACCCTTGGTCCATGCAAAAGCGGTCAATCAGCATGCGGTATTGATGATCGGGCGGGAACATGACCATCTTCAAGGTCTGCAGTTTGTTTAAGGGGATGAAGCATTCCGTGGCAAGAGGATCATTCATGCTTACCGCCAATGAGAACTCCTCGTGATACAGGGGAATAGACGTGATACGTGTATCGATAACAGGGCCAACGGTAACGCCGAAATCGATGCTTCGGTCCAGAACTTGTTCTGTTATTTCCATGGTTTCCAGCAGAGACAGTGAGATGGTGGGATAGGTCTGATGGAAATTCAGTATAAAGGCTTTAAACATGAATTCCGCGTCACCGGGCAAGACACCGATGGATAACGATCCGCCTTGCATATGCTTCAGATCAACAATAGCGTCGGTCGCTTGTTGTAGATGCCCGAACATGGCAGCAGCATGTTTTTGAAGAACCGTTCCGGCTTCAGTTAGTACTATTTTTTTCCCCACGCGATCGAATAATAGCACCCCTAACTCTTCTTCCAATCTCCTGATCTGCTGGCTGATGTTGGGTGGGCTGACTCCCATCTTTTCGGCTGCTCTCGTGAAGTGAAGCTCCTCACAAATCGCCATAAAATACTGTAGTTGTTTTAACTCCATGACTAACACCCGCTCTCACATTGCATGGCTGAATGAATATTCAATGATTATTGTCTTGCCATCTTATTTGTCTGTCAATGAACAATCGTTAACTCATACTTAACGTTTCGGTAATGCCCACTGCATTGATGGTAATCTTCATGAGACCTAAACTAGGAACGTATCAAGCGTCTCACTATAAAGGAGGGAATCGACGTGTCTGAAATGATTATCAACACGGCAAAAACCGGACGTCAATTGGTGCTGCAGCAGGTAAAAGCAATCCCTGAGGAATTGTTCGATATTCAAGCGGCAGGTTTCAACAATACAATCCGTTGGAATCTCGGCCATATGATTTATTGGATGGATAAATATTCTCCTTTGATTTTTGGCTCCCCATCGGCCATACCGGACTCGTATGAAGTGCTGTTTAACACAGGAACAAAACCCTTGGACTGGACGTTTAATCCTCCATCGAAGGAAGAGCTGGTCGAAATGTTAACAGCGCAGCTGTCCCGCATATCTGATCTGGTGCCTGAAATGCTGGGCGAGAAGCTTTCTACTCCGTTTTCCTTGGGGCCGTTCCAATTCAGCACCCCAGGCGAGCTGTTAAACTTCACTCTGATTCACGAAGCTTTTCACCTTGGAACGATATCAAGCCAGTTAAAGGTCCTGTCGCGCTAACCAAGGAATTTTCCGTCATTGGTATCCCGACTTTTGGCCCCCCTATCTTTGCTAACCTATAGGTTGTTGAACAAAAAATGTAAGGAGCACTTCACCGTAGCGAAATGCTCCTTGCAGATTGAACTATCGTTTCTCGTTAGGTCAATTGTCAATTCCTTAAATAACTATGTCATTTCGCATAACTGAACAAATTTTAAAGAATAAAGGATCCTCTGACTGCCTCTACAGCCGGAGAATCCCTATTTAAGTAACGTGCCCTTTAGGCCGCTGGGCCAACCGCACAACTAAACTGGAACGTAGGTCAACCTGATCACGTTCTCGCCAATTCGATCGCTTGCCACGAGGCGCAGCGGCGGACGCGGACCGGCGAAGAACGGCTTGCCGTGACCCAGCACGACTGGATGGAGATAGAGTCGATACTCATCAACGAGACCGAGCTCCGTTAGACTATGGGCCAACTCCGGCCCGGCAACTTCAATCTCCCCTTCATGCTGAGCCTTCAGCCCACGTATGGCCGCTGCGAGGTCGCCCTCGATCAGAGAAGCGTTCGGGCCGACGGTTTTTAATGTCCTCGACACCACCCACTTCGGTTTGCTTTGCCACGCCGCTGCGTATTCCCGTTCCGGCGCATCCCATTCAAGATGGTCTCCGTCCCAATACCGCATGGTCTCGTACATGCGGCGCCCGTACAAGCAGCCCGCCAGACCGCGCACGTCGTCGATGAAATGACGGAATAACACGGGATCGGGCTGAAATGCCGGGTGGTCGTGGTCGACGAATCCGTCCAGAGACTGGTTCAATGCGAAAACGATCTTTGCCATGCGACTGACTCTCCTCCCTGGTTTTCTCGCACATTCATCATCAAGATTGCACGTTCCCTATGCAGGGCTCCTTTATGTCTGCATCTTATCATCCAACAGCATGTCCGGATTCTCATGGATTGCTGATGTGTACAGGTCCTGGCCTGACCCAATACAAATTTAATTTAATGAAGGATCAGGGTGAAAACAGTTTCCAATGCCCTTCGGAGACAACTTCGACTGCTCCGTCAATCACTTTGATGGCGGTCTGGTCATCCATCGCATACGATGGCCCTTGCATCCCGGCGGCCCATCTCTCAGCAGCAGCCATGGTGTTGCCCGGCAGCATCTCGTGATCCAGGTGCGGAAACATAGCAAAATCAACCAGTCCCAGCGTTTCATCACCACCGTTGGGTGGAGTCCAGCCAACGAAGTCTTCCCCAATGTTAGGGGCCATTACCATGCTCCCCGCACTCATTCCCACATAGACTGCGTTCAGCGACGGCAGGAGGTCTGCCAGCCCGGATTGCCGCATCCAGTGACACAGGTAGAGGGCGTCGCCGCCAGCCACCAGCAGTACGTCCGTCTCCCGGACCAGCGGCACCCAGCGGTCTTCGGCGATGCTTGGCAGCGCTGTGAGCTCCAGCACGCCGACGGACTTCCAGCCCAGTTCGACCATGGAATTCTCGGAATTCCCGCTGATGAACTGCCAGGCTTTGACGCCGGGGCCGACCCAGGGGTGTCCGTACATCGCGGTGGGGATGCACAGGGCGCTAGACTCGGCAATGGGTTTGCCCAACATGTCAACCAGCGCGTCCTGTATGCTTTTATTATTGATGCCTGCAGATGTGAGCAGAAATTTCATAATCTCACTCCTTTGTGTATCATCTCACGCCATGGTGCCAAAAGACGGTTTTCCCGCAAGCGCGTAGCGCAATAGAACCGTGCCTTTGGAGAACGCTCTGGATTCAAGTAATTCCAGATTCGCCGGTATCGTTCCATCGCCGAAGAATCGTTTTCCCTCTCCGAGTATTACTGGAAACTGCCAGATGTTCACTCGGTCAATCAGCTCGTGACGCAATAATGTCTGGACCAGGTCGCTGCTGCCGACGACATGCACCTCCTCGTAACGCTCCTTCAACAAAGGCACACTTGTGGTCACGTCCGCGTCGAGTAGTTTTGTATTATTCCAATCGACGCTGGTCAATGTCCGGGATGCGACATATTTCGGTTTCTCGTTCATCAGCTTGGTGAACGGGTTGGTGTCTGGAGCTTGCGGCCAGTACGATGCAAAGATTTCATACGTTTTACGTCCGATCAACATAGCGTCGAGGCTCGCATAATCATCCGCGATCCGTTGTCCTGTCACCGGATCCCCAAACGGTTCCTGCCATCCGCCGTAGCCGAAACCGCCTTCACGATCTTCATTGGGCGACCCGGGGGATTGGACTACGCCATCCAAAGTCATGAACATGTGCACAACAAGATTTCCCATTTTGCTTTTCATTCCTTTCATATTAAATCTGTTCACAGGTGGGTTGTCTTCTTAAACTAAGTTTAGGACATTTCAGTTCGGATTGTTTCTTACAGATTGCTAATCTAATCTGCCGTTGGCTTAATAAATAAAAGAAGCAGCTGCCGCCGGCAAACTGCTTCTTCATTTAGTTACATTAACGTTTACGTTAGTGAAATTCTCACTCGTTTAGGTGACTTCAAAATAATCAACGCTCTAACTCCACTTCGTCGTCTACGAAATATTTCCCTTTCACACCGATGATGACTTTATGCAGTTCAGCTCTGACCCTGATAACTTCCTGCTCATCCTGCCACCAGTTGTTAGCCTGCCCTATAACTCGATCATCAGGGCACCACACATATTGATACCATGGTGGCATAAATGTTTTTAACATCAGTAGGCATCTGCGCATGTGCCCAGGCGAACTAACTAACAACAACCGATTGATGTTTTCTAAGCCGATTGCTCGATCAAGAACGGTGAGTGAACACAGTATATTTTCTTTCGTATGATTAGACTGTGTCTCTATTAAAATTGATTCATTAGGTACGCCCAGTCTTCTTGCCTCGTTCTGCAGGACAATTGCCTCTGGCGGATGTATTTGTCCAAATTTATCCCCGCCAGTAAACAAAATATAAGGGGCTCGACCATTCTTAAACAATTCAACCGCCTTTACCGCTCTTGATAAATACGACCCACCAAAAACAAATATGCAATCTCCATTCGCAGCTCCGTCATCGGTGTACTTACCATCACCAAACACCACTTTGGTAATTTGATCTATAGTTAATTCTGCTGGGTTCATCTTGGAAATAAGCATGGAACTAACCCCCAATGTAAGCTGCCCCATTTCACACTTCATTGCTCCTTTTGAAATGGCTATGATCATTTTAGCAGCAAAATACCTGCTGCCTTTGAAATGTTTTCATTGAGTTATCGTTGCCCGTTAGCTTAATGATATTAATCTCAGTTATTCTTTGCGTTAAGGAAATCATCAATTAATTCAATTAGATGGGGATTCTTTGTATGTCGACGATAAAAAAGAATTGATTTGGACCATATGGTCCTGTTTCCCTTTTGGATCGCTGTACGTTCTCTATCTTTCTCAAGACAAGTTATTTGTTCTGAAGACATAATATGTACTTCCATTCCGTCAACAAAGAAGTTGAATTGCCAAAACCCGCCTTTATTTATTGGACTAGGATTATATTTTTGAAATAACCTGTGGGCAATCTCAAAGTAATCCCACTGAATCATAATATCTAGATCATCCATTTCAAAATCTTCAATACCATGTACAAAAAGTGAAGTTGAAGCATCGAAGCTATACGGAACGTTTCCTTCATCAAGGTCTTTAACGACTCTAAAAACTAATTCCCACCACTTATTTGACAATGCATGATCCATTTTAACTCTCCTATTCGTTAAAGAAGGCCTCCTCAGTTACCTGTATTCTCGAACTTTTTTGCGTAATCCTGCCCGTTAGCTGAGAAGACGGCAGTCATTTCACGGCTGCCGTCTCTTCTTTCTTATAGAGCTATCGATCTCCGTTAGCGAGTCATCCAAGATTCATTCCCATAGATGAGGTATGCTCGATCATATAACGAAAATATTCCTCAGTATCGGTCCAAAAAATAACCGGTACTTGTTTTATGTTCATTTGTCGAAACGCTTCATTGCGGTGACGCCCATCAGCGATTTCATATTTGCCGGCGGAATAAAAGACGATTAGCGGCGGAAAGTCCCAATCACCATAGGCGATTTTCATTTTATCGACGACATGGAAAAACCATGCTATATCATTCTCCTTAGTCAAATACGATGGAGCTCCCTCTTCAATTCCAAACTCCGATATATCCGTTACGACAGGACCGATATAGTATCTCTTCTTCTCCAATAACCCGTCTGCCAATGCAACATTGTCTCCGTCATTTCTAAGAAATAACTGAATCCACTCATCAATGGCACCACGTTGGGCATATTCAATTGCACATTTTGTACTGCCGTATAGCATTAGGTTCACACTCTCCTCGATTGGGCTAGTACAACCTATTGTATACCACTTCTAAATGGGACAAAATGGTACTTAACAGATATAACTAAACTGTCCGTTACTTACTTCAAGCGTATTGAAGAACCCACTCTTTTATCCGAGTAGCAACTTCGGTTACATCAGTATCCGTTGTATCAATAGTAGGCATAGGCGGGTCATAGACCTCCTCAGCAATTTCAAGCAATCGTTTAGCAAAGTTTTTATGGTTTTGGATCTCTTCCTCTGACCAATTCCTTTCACGTAGACGTTTCTCGCGAGTTTCTTCATCACAATGTAGGTTCAGGTAATACACATGCTGAAAAAAAGGATAGTCCGCACATTGTTCAATATCCCAAGGCATCATGGTTCCGCATATGATAGTCATGCGTCCACTTTGAGCGATATTTCGTGCAACCCGAAGCCAAATATTTCGAATTCTCTCCCAATCATGCCCAAGAAATTCAACGAGATCATCAGGGTCAAAAATATCAAAGTCAGGCATCATTCTCCGTAGCTCCTTAATGACATATGTTTTCCCTGACCCACTTGCACCTGTTACGATAAACAAAGGAATGTTATGATCCATTAGTTGTCCCCCACCTATGCTTATTTTTTCAATTATAGCAACAATCCTGAATAAGGCTGCGGTACTTCCCACATGCTTATTTTGCCACAAAAAAACCGGAAAGCCCCAATAAGGCCTTCCGGTTCATTATTCACCATATCATTCGCCTAATCCTCGGCACCAGTAAGCTTCCATCCCTCTACCACAGCGCCCGGCCAATTCCTACACATAGACTAGGTCCTTGCAGATATCAGGTTACAAACGTGACCTCCTCGTACATCATCAGCACATTTGCGCACCGACTATATCCATCAATCATGAATTCGATAAACCGAACCAGAGGTGTGGTCCCGATCTTCTCTACATCAGTCGCCGGCAGGCAGGAGGATCAGTTTACCACGGGCATGTCCGCTCTGGCTGATGTCGAGTGCTCTACGCCAGTCCTCTAGGGCGAAAGTCTGGGCGACCGGAACGGTGAACTTGCCGTCTGCAGCATACTGGGCGAACTTGCCGAGAACATCATAGCGTAAGGTCTGGTCTTCTCCGCTGCTGGTGCGGACGCCGAGTTTGGCCGCTGCGCCGAAGTCGCTGATGGTTAGAACACGGCGGGGATCACCACCGGCGATCCGGATAAGGTCGGGCAATATGCCGCTGACCGGAGCAGTGTCCAGAACCAGGTCCACCGGCTGTCCGGCCAGCTCAGTTACCCGCTCGACCATTCCGTCACCGTACGAGGTCACCGCCGCCCCCATCGAACGGAGCCGGTCGGCGTAAGTGTCACCGGCGGTAGCGATCACGTTGGCACCGTCCATGAGGGCAATCTGGACGGCAGCGAAGCCCATCATTGTGCCTGCTCCGTGCACCAGCAGGGTGTGGCCCGACTTAACACCAAGTGCTTTAAGGTGGTTGTATGCAATGGTGACCGCCATTGGAAGCACCGCTGCTTGGACGAACTCGAGTCCTGCAGGGATGCGGATCCAATAGTCCATGATCGCCCGATCCGCTGCGCCGGCGCTCGGGGCGCCGACAAAGTCGGCGGAGCCCAGGACGGCGTCACCGATAACGACATCGGTGACCCCCTCACCGACCGCTTCCACAATCCCGGACACTTCCAGCCCGATACCGCGGGGCAGCTTACCAGGATATAACCCTTTGCACAAGACCCAGTCGACCGGATTCAGTCCGCAAGCTCGCACCGTTACACGAATGCGTCCCGGGCCTGGGGAAGGGATCTCGACCTGTTCCATGCGCAGGACATCAGCTGGTTCGCCGTAGTCGTGGAGGCGGATCGCCCGCATAGTAGCAGGGCTGGACGTCTGATTGTTCCCATCTTTGCTTGACGTATCTAAATTCTCCAATTGGATATCCCCTCCCGTTTGTTATAGCAAATCGTGTTTTTACATAAGTGTATACTTCACTTGTGTCAACTCCTCGGAAACCGTCCACAACCGCCGCGCAACGGCTTCGTCATGCGAGCTCGCACTCGAAACGACCTTCTTGGGGTAGCCGCGCAATTCGAGATTCGTTGGCCCGTAGTAATCTCCACCTCGGACGCCTGGCGCAGTGGCTGCATAAAGAGTCGGCAAAACACCCATTTTCGGGGACTGCGCGAAAAACGGATTCAGGCTCCGCATCATGCTGGAATGCCGCAGCGCATTGGTCGCTGACCAGCCCGGATGCGAAGCTACTGCCAGCGTTGATTGGCCTGCTGCAACAAGCCGGCGCTGCAACTCATAGGTGAACAGCAGATTCGCCAGCTTGCTCTGAGCGTAGGCGCGCGCTGGATGGTAATTCCGCTCCCAGTTCAGATCATCAAAGCGAATCACTCCCGACCGATGCGACAAACTGCTTACGGTCACAATGCGTGCGCCCGGCGTCGCGTCGAGCACTTCCAGCATCAAACCGGTCAGCGCAAAGTGCCCAAGGTGATTGATCCCAAACTGCTGCTCGAAGCCCTGCGCTGTCTTCCCGTAAGGCGGCTTCGCCACGCCGGCGTTGTTGATCAGGAGATCCAGCCGATCGTAGTGCTGGCGAAAGGCCGCCGCAAAAGAGTGGACGGACTCCAGATCACCCAAATCGAGCTTCATGACTACGACCTTGCCCGACGGCTTAAGTGCTTTAATGTGGTCAGCGGCCGTGTTGGCGTTAGCGAGACTGCGGCAGGCCATAATGACCGTCGCCCCTTTGGTGGCTAGCACTCGCGCCGCTTCCCAACCAATCCCGCTGTTTGATCCGGTTACAATGGCCACTCGACCGGTCTGATCTGGCATGTGGTCTTCTGTCCATGGTGTTGTCATGTGGTTTCTTCCTTCCTCTGTTCAATCCAAAAACTAGTGGCATGCTCGATCAGGTACAACTTGTTTATCCAGCTGCGAGCTTGGACACGAACTTAGATCTGAGAGCCGCCTCCGTCCACGGGAATTTCGGCTCCGGTTGTGTAAGTCGCGTCGAACGCAAGGAATGCGGCTGCTTTGGCAACCTCGATGGAGTCACCGAAACGCAGCATGGGGATCTGCTGACTCATCTGTGCCTTGGTCTGTTCTGCAGCTTCCTTCGGCATCGACTTCTCCATGATGCCGGTGTCGATAGGGCCTGGGCTGACCGCGTTGACGCGAATCTGCTTCGGCAGCAGCTCACGGGCCAGACTGCGCGTCATGGAGCGAAGCGCTGCTTTACTGGCCCCATAAGCATTAAGCATCGGGATACCCACTGCGTTCGCGATCGAGGTGGTGAACACCACGCTGCTTCCTGCGTTTAGCAATGGGGTCAGTCTCTGCACGGTGAAGTACGGGCCTTTGGTGTTGATTGTAAATAACTCGTCGTACACTTCCTCAGTCACCGACTCGAAGGGGATAAAGTGCGTGATGCCGGCGTTTATGAACAAGGCATCGATCGTTCCAAACTCAGCCTTTACCCGTTCAGCCAATTTATCAATATCCGTTAAAGACGCGGCGTCGCTCAGCACGGCGACCGCGTTGCTCCCAATTTTTTCACGAGCTGTATCAAGCTTAGCCTGGTTACGACCAGTGATCAGAACACGCGCTCCTTCATCCGCCAGCAGCTGTGCTGTTACGAGGCCGATCCCGCTGCTGCCTCCTGTGATCACTACATTCTTGCCTGCGTATTTACTTCCAGTATGGTTTGCCATCTCCATCGTCCTCCCTTGGTTTATGTGCTAAACTAACGTCAAATGTTGGATAAGAAGCCTTTACTTTGAACCAACGATTGACCCAACAGTGTAGTAAAAGCAACACTGTCTGTGCTAATCTTATCTAAGCGGTTTGGGTTATACAACCAGTAAAAAACCGTTTTTGTGGGTTATCCAACACACGTACTTATTTGTTGGCCTTTAGTTTTCCTAAACGCATGATAACCAATATATCCTGAGAGAAAGGGTGGAGCATAACATGCTGACTAACACAAACGATCCCCGTGTGAAACGGACGCGTCAACTATTGATGCAAGCTTTTATGGAATTGCTTGAGCAGAAGAGGAATGTCACTTCTATTACCGTACAAGATATTACGTCTTACGCGACCGTAAATCGCTCTACGTTCTATGCGCATTTTGAAGACAAATTCGCATTTCTTGAAAGCTGGATGCGGGAGAAATTTCTGGAGAAGCTGAAGGATGAGCTGCCTAATGCTGCTTTATCCGATATAGGGAGCCTGCGAACGCTTATTTTAATCGTTTTTGATTTTCTTTTCTGTACTCGTCCGTATATGACTTTAGCTGATCGTCAGTATGAACCGTTATTTGAGGTCGCGATGCAAAAGGAACTGTATGACCTATTATTCACCTGGTTAAGTGAACAATCGGAACCATCCGTTTCACGAGAGACGGTGGAGACTGCCGCCCGGATTGCTAGCTGGGGCATATTTGGATCAGCCCTGGAGTGGAGCAGACATCCGGAATATCGATCGGCGGAAGACATGGCGCGAGAAGTTTTAGTGGTCGTTGCTGCAGGTATAGCACCCGTAATAGGGGAATAATTGGTGCCGCGTACAGGCGGGGCGGTCATATAGAGTGCCTGAAGCAAATATTCGTCAAGATGCGGGGCGCCTTGAGAGTCGGTCTGTAACCTTTGATTGAACCGTAGATTTATCACGCGTTTATCCTTATATCAATTAAGAAAGGACAGGCGGGCCTGTCCTTTTTGTGTTGATCCACAAAGAGTAAATTTTGTTCGTTCCTAATTGTCTATGGCTTGAATACACAGTACCTGTTTTTCGTCAATTTTGGTTTAAATCGTTTTAATCATATTTCCATCAATAACATAATCCGCTCCGGTAATCATTGAAGCTCGCTCCGAAGCAAGGAACACTGCAAGGTTCGCAATATCTTCGGCTTCTGCAAATTTCCCCAATGTTATACCAGCCATTTTAGGCAGCTCTTCAAAAACTTTTTCGGAATCCATCGCTGCAACCGAACCGATCGTTTTGGCCATTCCGTTTTCAGGGTCTTGCCACAAAGGGGTTACTACCGGTCCAGGTGAGATCGAGTTAACTCTAATATGACGAGGTCCAAACTCACCAGCCAGCATTTTTGTCAAATTATTAAGTGCCGCTTTGGTGGTGCCATAAATAGGCAATAACATTTCGGGCATCCGTGCATTTACTGAAGAGATATTTACAATGGCACCCTCATTGTTCTCTAGGATATGCGGTAATGCTGCTTGAGTAAAACGAACAACGCTAAACAGGTTTAAATCATAAAGTTGTTCCCATTCCTCATTTGGCGTAGCCAAAAAACCTTCTCCTCTTCTCTTGTCAACCGCCCCGATACTATTGATTAAAATGTCGACTCTGCCGAACACTCCACCGAGTTTTTTAGAAAGTTCAGCTGTATTGCGTTCCATATTGACATCAATAGGTAGATGTTTGACTGAATTTTTTTCAACAAGATCAGCCAATTCCTCCGTTAAAGTCCGACTTACCGCGACGACACTTGCCCCTTCCTCGACAAATTTCCGAACGATAGCAAGACCAATTCCTTTACTTGCTCCGGTAACGACAGCTACTTTGTTGGCTAATTTAAGATCCATGTTTACCTCCGAAAGCTAACGCTTTTAAAATTTATGTCCCTATATTAAATACCAGCATCACTATTCCCAAAACTTCGCCCAATTTGGGTAGATCCTTATTTTTACGCAATAGGCGTACCATTAGGCATTTCAGTATCCGGTTTTAATAGAATAACATCTCCTTTTTCCGGGACTCCTCCCAACACTAATACCTCCGATTTGAATCCCGCAATGCGCCGAGGAGGAAAATTGACGATTCCTATAATTTGCTTCCCTACAATATCCTCAACCTCGTATCGCTTAGTAATTTGTGCACTTGAGGATTTCATCCCGATCTCCGGTCCAAAATCAATCTTAAGCTTTATCGCAGGGACCTTCGCTTCTTCAAAAAACTTCGCTTCCTTAATCGTTCCGACACGAATATCTAGTGCTGTAAAATCATCGATTGTTGCCAACGTTTTGCCTCCTCCACTAGAGTCCTCAACCCCTCGGCGTTGCTTTTACTGCGCTGGGCGGAACGGCTGCAGGAGTCGAATCCCTTCCTCAATGGATCCCTCCATCAACTCTAAGAGCTGGGGTACCAGTTCCTTCATTCGGGGGGCGTTCAGGTGCCGATCAAGGGCATCCCGGTTTTCCCAGCGCTCGTAGATGATGAATGTGCCAGGCTGGCCTTCTACTTCGTGAGCCTCGTAGTCAATGTTGCCCAGGTCGTTGCGCGACGGGGTGACGGCAGCAGTCATGAATGCCTTCATCTCGGCTTCTCTCCCTGCTTTAGCTCTCGCCTCCCAGAGTACAGTAACGTAACGGTTCTTTGTATCGTTCATGCTAATTCCTCCTATTTTATAAATACTTCGTATTTTTGCTTTACCGTTTTCTCAAATGGGCAAATTCCCCGTTTATACTTGAAATTCCAGTGTATCAATGGCCCAGCTTAATGCTGTTATAAGCGTCCAAAAGAACGATTAAAGCCTTGGCCCGCTAGAACATCTTGACGAACCACATCTAAACGGCGTGTTTGGTATTCACTCAAAGCTTTTGTTATCGAATTCGGATACTGTTTAATAGAGTCTATAATGGCAACCGTATCATCAAGTGAGTCATTAAAGCCTGCGCCCGTCATTGGTGACATGGTATGAGCTGCGTCGCCGATCATGGCTATTCTTCCTTTTGACAATATATTAGGGATGTATTCATTAACAGGTGCCCCGATTAAACTGCGGTCCTTAATCGCGATTTGCAAAATGGCATCATCTTCTTTGCTCCAGTGGGCTTGGCTGGTTTGTGATAGTTCTTCCAGCAGCGAATCCGGAATAGCTTCACCGTATAAGGAATGCTGGGCAACCCCGTCCTTTAACACCCCTAATTCAGACAGCAATGGATTATGCGAATGATCAAACCAGCAAAAACCTATCCATCGCTGGCCAGGATGGGTCCCCCCCTCTTTCCCTGGCATCACCGCAGTTGTCAATTTACCGGCAGCACTATCGTTGAAATAAGCGCTCGAAAGTTGCCGTTTTTTCCAGTCTTTCTTGGGCAGCAAATGTTCATCCACTTTCCCTACCCAAGCCAGATAGCCAGCATAATCTGCAAATGGTTTGTCAGGGCTTAAATAACGGCGGACAATACTGCGATATCCATCTGCGCCAATTAATAAGTCTCCTTTAAACGTCTCCTCTTCACTGGTAGCCCAAGCAGATGATTCATTTTGCCCAACACTAACAATTCGTGTTTGGTGCTGAAGGGTAATGCCAGGTTCTTTAGCGACCGCATTGCGCAAACGTTCTTGAATGGCTGACCAAGCTTCAACATGGTTGCTACCATTGGATGCCAAGTGTCTTAATTCACGTTCAATTTCACTGTTACGATAAGGCTTTGTGTGTAAACGAATAAAAGCGCCATTTCTTAATGATGAATCTGCACGTTCAAGAATGGTCACGGTATAACCAGAACGAGATAACGCAAGCCCCATCATTAGACCACCTAAAGATCCACCTACAATAATGGCATGTTCAAACTGTTTTTGTGACATTATTCATTCTCCCGTTACTGCAATTTCATCTGGCTGCGGAGCATCCGATCGAGGAGTTTGTCTGGGAGAATTCGGACCAGTCGGGTCAGCAGCGCGGAATCGCGACCGACCGTATAGCGGGTGCGCGGCTTACTTACGTGGATGGCTCGTGAAACCACTGCTGCCACTTTCTCGGGGCGGATACCGTCCGTTGCCCATGTTTCAGCCTGAGCCTTCACGGCATCAAAAAGACGATCATGGCGCCTGTGCTGATCCGGCGTCATCAATTTCGCCAGCCGCTCTGCAGTCGTAATCCCTTGCTCCGACAGGCCTGTGCTGACGCCACCCGGAGTGATCATGATGACCTTGAGGCCAAACGAGGACATCTCCCTGCGGAGACTGTCATTGATCGCTTCCATAGCATACTTTGCAGCCGAATAAATTCCGAACCCAGGCATGGAAACTTTGCCCCCAAGCGAACCGATATTGACCACGCGTCCGCCGCTGTTCAGCAAGGCCGGGGTAAGTGCCTGAATAACCGCGACCTGTCCGATCACGCTGACTTCGATCTGGCGGCGAAATTCATCCAGCGGAACCATCTCGAGAGGGGCATTAACGGCGATGCCGGCATTGTTGACCACGGCCCGCAAAGGGCGACCCAGCGGATCTTGCTCCACCCGTTCGGCCAGCGCCTTTAGTGTGTTGATATTGGTAACATCGACGATCACCGGTTCGATATTTTTGCGTTTGATTTTGTCGGCGTCTTCCTGACGACGAACCCCTGCCAAAACATGAAATCCTTCAGCGGCGAGCTGCTCCGCAGTAGCCCTGCCGATGCCGCTGGACGTACCTGTGACGACGACCAGCTCTTGAGTTTTAGATGGCATAGTAACCCTCCTAGGTTTGATAAAATGTGGATCACTGTCACGTTATAGCACTGCTATACGGGTATTATAGCACCGCTATACAGAACTGTCTATAGCGGTGCTATATATTTTCTCGAAGTGTTGTCCTGCGGTTCGAACATCGTTTGACTCGCATCCTCCAAACATAAAAAAGATCGCCATCCTCCTGGAGGTCCAGGTTGGATAGGCGATCTTTCTTATGCGTCTCTAAATTAGGGCTTTGCCTGGACTCGCCAGGCTCTGTCACCGAATTCCTCATTTTGAATCGTCTTCCGGCCTTTGGATCAAAATGATCTGCATTACGCTTTCCCGAATGAGATCAACGACGTCGGGCTGGGGTGGGGGTGTCTTACGAACCTGGGCCGTCACATACAGCCAAGAGGCCGTATTCGCAGAAGCCCAGACCAGATCTGCCGCAGCCTGGACTGACACGGCCAGTTTGCCTTCGTCGGCGACTCTCTGAATATTTTGCACCAATGCTTGGTACGACTGATCTGCCGCCGCGATATGGGCTCCCTCGAGCAACCGCCCCATCATTGCTGCATAAATCCGAGGACGGGCTGCCGCGAAGCGGACATAGTCATCCCATCCTTGACGAAGAGCCATCTCTGGAATGGCGGACTCCACAGCGGCAATCTTGCTTTCAAATAACTGTTTGAACGCTTCCACTATAGCTGCACTCAGGAGTCCATCGGCACTGCCGAAATGATGGTAGAGCGTAGGAGCCGTAACCTGTGCGATCGCCGTTACGGCTCGCGTCGAAAATTGGGCTCCGCCCTCCTCTTCGAGTACCTTAAGAGCAGCTGCCAATATTTTGTCATATGTGTTCATACGCCCATTATAGCAGTGCTATATACGAATGTCCATAAGGAAGGTTGTACGCTTAGGGCTTTTATTGTTTTAAAGATACGTCCTACCCGTTAGCTTAATGAAAAAAGCAGCCGGCTTTTTGTCGGCTGCCTTCAAATGTTTTTCTTGTTTGTTCTGCTTGTTTTTATGTCTTCTAGTTCTGACAAGTACTTATATTGTTAAAAGAAAAAAAAGCCGCCGTGACGCGGCTTTTTGTGAAAAAACGGCTAAGGAATCATATCCTTAGCCGCAAACCAAGCTTCAATTCCTCTTACGTAACACAACATATACCCCGGTATCGTCGGTTTCCACCGGATAACCACGCAGCTTCGCGTCGCTGCCTGGAGCCAGGTGATGACCGCTCTTCAGGTCAAATTCCCAGCCGTGCCATGGGCATCGCAGCACTCGATCTTCCAATCCGTAACAATAATCGTAAACATCGGAAGGAAGCCGGGTCCCTCGAATCGCCCCCGCGCATACCGGCGCCGCCGCATGCGGGCAAACGTTACGCCATGCATAGTATTTACCTTCGATCCGAAACAGGCCGATTTCCATCTCTTTCACTTTTACGATAAGTTTGCCGCCGTCGCTGATCGCATCTGGCTCCGCCACTTTCACTCTCATGCGGGACCCGCCTCCTTAGACCTCTCCGGGATCGGGAAGCCGTACAGCTCTGCCGCGTTATCCCCTAGAATACGCTCTTTCAACTTCTGAGGAAGGTTTCTCAGCACGACTTTCGGATTGTCGAAGTCCCAATGCGGGTAGTCGGATGAGAACATAGCGATCTGTTCAGCATGCATCATCTGAAAGATTTGCAGCAGATGTTCCGGCTGCTTCGGTTCTTCGATCGGTTGCGTTGTTACCCGCACATGTTCCACAATATACTCCGATGGTAGACGCTTGAGCCATGGCGTGGTATCGCGTAGCGCTTTATAGTTTTTGTCCATGCGCCACATCAAATGGGGCAGCCAGGATATACCGCCTTCGATCGCTACAAATTTAAGCTTCGGATATTTTTCGAACACCCCTTCGCATACTAGGCTATTGATATGAGTCATAAAATTCGCAGGTAGAATATTGTGCCATTCCATATACCGGGTCGGGTACCCGGCCGGTGTCGGGGCGCCGGATATCCCCTTCCCTTCCGTGCCCGGATGAATGGCGACCGGCAGTCCATTCCGTTCAGCTGCTTCGTAGATCGGATGGTAAAAGCGGTTGCCGTACGGCATACGCGCTCCGCTTCCCATAACGACCTGCACCATGCCCGGATGCGGCCCCATCCTGTCGATTTCTTTGACGGCTTCCGCCGGATCGGAATGGTTAATCTGAATGGAGCCTTTGAATTTTGGACTGACGCTAAGCCACTGATCCGCCAGCCAATCGTTGAAGGCGGCAGCTACGGCATTCGCATAGTCCGGATCGGCGTGAAGAGAAAGGCCCTGTTCTCCCCCACCCGTTAATATGCCGTAATCGATTCCGAACGGTTCCATATAATGCTGCAGGACAAACTGCGGATCGCTTCCGGGGGTTGCGCCATTGTCGGGCTTTGCATCCTGACGCAATACACCTACGGGCGAATAATACTGCCCGTGCACACCGATACCACTTTCGAGCCATTGTTGGTGCCATACTTTTGGTAAATAAGGCAGCAAGTCCTGCAGTTTGTCGATCGCATTGTGGATGTCAGCATCAACGATAAACGATGCGGATCGCATTCCATGCCCTCCTTTGATTTGAATCTTACCGCTTACTTGGAACCATACGTGCGCTGATATGCCGTATTGTACATCTCCAGCAGTTCATCGGAGCCGAGCTTCTTCAATTGATCCAAGAACTGCTGGTAGTTTGCGTCGGTAATCGGTGTCTTGCCTGTGACGAATTCGGTAATTTTCTGCTCCAAAAACTTGGTGAGCGGGGTCAGCTTTGATTTTTCGAGATCGAGCTCTTCCGTAGTCTTCACGAGTGCCTTAGGGGCGGGAATGATGAACTTTTCATAGCTGCTGTTGATCGCTTTGCTTTTGTCGTCGAGACCTCTCTCCCACGTTTGACGTGCCAATGCGTTGTTCAGCGAAATGTTGTCGTACCATACGCCGAAATCGCGGCGCAGCGGCACATAGGGGCTAGCTCCGAACTCTTTCATGTAGACCGGCTTCCCGTCCTCAAGGGTATAAGATTTGCCTTCAATACCGAGCGACAAATAGTTGGTGCCCTCTTCACTCACTAGATAATCAAGAAATTTGACGGCTCTTTCCTTATCTTTGACTTTCGCCGAAATGGCCCGCCCCACCGATCCTACGACCGGACGGGAAAACTGGTAGGTCTTTACGCCGTCTGCGGCAAACTCGGGAAGCGCATCCAGATCGTAATCGGGCGTGCCGGCTTGCTTCGCTTTGTCGATCGTCGGGTTCACTTCCGCCTTCCAGTAGTAGGTTACGGACGACTTCCCTTTTAAGAACCGTTCTTCCCACTGATCCGGAGTCAACAAATAAAATTCGGGGTCGAGCAGCTGTTCCGTATACAGCTTATTCATAAATACAAGTGCATCTTTATATCCGCTATTGTACGGCGCGAATTCGTACTTCTCTTCCGTCGGACTTTGATTGAAGAAGCCTGTAATACCTGTGAAAATCCTTCCGAATACGGTATACATTCCGGTATCCGCCGTGACCGGAGTATTGAAGCTGAGCGGGTAGCTGTCTGGCTCTTTAGCCTTCAAGTCTTTCAGGAATTGATAAAATTCATTAATATTTGTCGGGGCTTTCAAGTTGTATTTATCCATCAAATCTTTGCGCGCCATCCAAATATAATTGAAGCCTTTCCCAGCAGGGTCACCTTCGAGTACAGGAACGTCGTAGATACCGCCATCTGCTCCAGTTGCCACAGCTTTCGCTTCGGGATAAGTTTCATAAAACTTTTTGAGATTGGGCGCGATATCCAAATAATCGTTCAAATTCAGAAACACGTTCTCCGGCCCGTTCTCCCTAGCCTCTTGATTTGTCGGCTGACTAAAATCCGTGACCGTGTTGGTAGCGATCATAATCTGCCGCTTCTCTGTCAGGCCTTCTTGGCTGACGACCTGCCAATCCACTTTGACGCCCGTTTTCGCTTCGATTTCCTTGAAAATCTCCCAATCATTCTTTACCTTTCCTTCCGGGCGATCATAAACTAGCCAGGAGAACGAAATTGGCTTTTGCGAGTCTGTCCCTCCTCCATTTGCCCCTTCTTGCTTCCCTCCTTTTCCACTGCAGCCTGCGGTCAGAACGCTCAGCATAACGGCAGAAAGGATGATGGCCATCATTCTTTTACTCACTTGTTTATACCCTCCTTATATTGACATCGGATATATATAGGAATAAGTTCCGGTGGAATCTGCATCTACCCTTTGATTCCGCCGATCATGGTGCCTTGTACGAAATATTTTTGAATGAACGGATACACGCATAATATCGGTACCGTAGCAATCGTAATCATGGCGTATTTCAGCGTCTCTATATAGTCCGTGTTGCCTTCGCCCTGGACGTTCGAGCCGGCGATAATAATGTTGCGCAGCATGATTTGCAAGGGGTACATGCTCCGATCGTTCAAATAGATCAGCGCATCGAAAAACGAGTTCCATTGATTAACGGCGGTGAACAGACCAATGGAGACGAGTACCGGAAGCGAAAGCGGAAGTACAATCTTTAGGAACACCTGCATCGTGCCACAGCCATCAATGGTGGCCGCATCTTCAAGCTCTTCCGGCAATCCTTCGAAAAAGGTGCGCATGATGAACAGATACCAAGTGCTGACTAGCGACGGCAGCACGATCGCCCACATCGTATCAAGCAGTCCCAGTTTCTGTACAACAAGGAAGGTCGGGATCATCCCTCCTCCGAACATCAGCGTGAAGGCCGCCAGAAACAATATCAGCGGACGGCCAGGGAGCCCCTTTTTGGCAAGCGGATAAGCCATGGCAGATGTAACGGCGAGCGATAAGAAGGTTTGAACGGCGGTATAGCGAATCGTGTTCCAATAGCTGATCCATAGATCCGGATTGCCGAGGAGCCGTTCATAAGCAATCAAGTTGATCGCTTTGGGCCAGAGAACGACCCGCCCGCTCATGACCATGGCGTTATCACTGATGGAAGCGGAAAACACATATACGAGTGGATAGACCATGACGATAATGAGAATGGTCATGAGGAAGATATTTACAGCATCAAACAACTTCGAGCCGAAGCTTTCCTTGATTTTCATTTATCGGCCTCCTTCACCAGAGACTAGTGTCCGAAAATTTCTTGACGACACGGTTCGCTGAGACGACTAGCACGAATCCGATCACCGACTGGAACAAACCGACAGCCGTAGCGAAGCTGAAGTCGGCGGATAGGATGCCGCGGCGATAAATGTATGTGTTGAGGACATCCGCGGTTTCATAGGTCATCGGATTGTACAGCAAAATAATTTTTTGGAAGCCGGTTTCCATAAAGTGGCTAAGCGTCAGGACAAACAGGACGATCATTACCGGAATCATGCCGATGAAGGTCACATGACGCATTTGTTGAAACCGATTGGCGCCATCAATTTTAGCAGCCTCATACAACGTCGGATCGACGCCGGCAATAGCCGCCAAGTACAAGATGGTACCCCAGCCGATCGTCTGCCAAATTTCCGAGCCTACGTAGATCGTACGGAACCAACCTGGCTCGCCGAGAAACATAATTCGCCCGAAGCCGAGCCAGTCGAGGATATGATTGACGATTCCGGTCTGCTGCGACAAAAAGGTAACCATAATGCCGGCGATCACGACGGTAGATAAAAAGTGAGGCATGTAGCTGACGCTCTGCACGAACCATTTGAACTTCCGGCTTCGGATTTCATGGAACAGCAAAGCAAGGATGATTGGTGCCGGAAAACGAAATATCAGGTCGTATACATTGAGCATGACCGTATTCCGGACCAGCTTCCAGGCATCCGGCGTGTTGAGGAAAAAATCAATAAAATGCTGCAGGCCGACAAACTTGCTGCCCAGGATACCACGGCCGATCGAGAAATTCTGAAACGCGATGATCACCCCGTACATCGGCGCGTACTTGAAGAGGATGTAATACAGGATGCCAGGCAGCATCAGCAAATATAACGTTTTGTATTTCTTCAGCTTGAATCGGAGAGAAGTGCCCTTTCCACTTTGATCTCGGGCTGGTATTTGTGCGTTCGCGGCGTCGCTTCGATCCAATGACAACGGTTTCACCTCCTTTGGCAGGCGTTTGAACGCCAGCCGAATCTTGGCTCTGACTATATGTGGTGGCACGCCGCGGGTAAAGCACCATGTTTTCGGGATGTCTCCATTTTTACAAACCGCATAACAACGCCACTCGCATGATAAGCAGGTGAAAAAAATGAGACTTCGAAAAAAAGAAGACTCATGATTGATGGATCGTGCGATATTTAGCCGGGGTAATTCCTTCGTAACGACGAAAATTACGGATGAATGAATTCCTTCCCCAATAGCCAATTTGTCCGGCAATATCGTCGATCTTCATATCCGTTTCGAGCAAAAATTGCTTCGCTTTGGAAATCCTGTACTTGGCGATGTATTCCACATACTTCTCACCCACCTCTTCCTTGAACATGCGGCTGAAATGCCCGGCGGACATGTTCATTTGCTCCGCGAAATGCTCAATGGAGAGCTCTTCGTTATAATGGGCCCGAATATAGTCCAATATTTCAGCAAACTGTTGTTTCCGATCCGGAGCTACGGTCGTCCGGAACAGTACGCCGTGTATTTCCCGGAACGTTCGTCTCATTTCTTCCCAGGTTACACAGCGGTTGATGGAGGCAAACAACTCGGAATAGACCGAGATGTCAAAATCGTTTTGCTCACTTTCGATGGCCCTGGCCCAAGTATTCAGCACATCGGTGCCCAAGTTCTTCATCTGATCTGCGTTCGCATTACTTCGCATTCCTGCGTCCAGCAAGTCGAACACGGACTGAAGCAAGTTTTTGTAATCGCCAGCTTTGTACCTATTGAAGATCCGGTTCACTTCTTGAGCAGACAAGAAACTATCCCCTGACGATCGCTCCTTCCATACCCTTTGTTCGCTGCAAATCTCGGCACCAGGGTGCAAGCTCTTATAATGGAGCATCGAATGCGCATGGTTATAAGACTCATGGAGAGCGGCGACGGAATGGATTGTTTCCCCGATCCCAATGGAAGCCTTGTAATAAGGATGTTCCAGGAGCAGCTTTATAACATTCGCTGTTTCCATGGGGTCGCAAAGCTGATTCTCCTCGTGATGCAACACACAGGACAATTGTTCGGAACGTGTTTGACATACCCAAATCATCGCCGGGGACAGCTTGCGAATCTTCTCCTTTAGCTCGGCCAGCGTAAATGATTTGGACGTTTCAGACAGCTGTTCCGCGAATGGCGAATAGTATTGGATATCAATGCAGAGGACGGTTGCGGCTGATACCGGCTTGTACGGGAAGGCAATTTCTTTTGCGTAATATTCGATGGACAAGCTGTCGCGGTATTGACCAAACAACACTCGAACAATAAATTGCTCCTGAACGATCGGGAACATGCCGTTTACGGTCTGTGTCAGCTCTTTGTTCTTAGAGATTAGCAAATGCGAAAACCGTTTTATCGTATCGAACTCGTTGCCGCTGTGGGAGCCGGGTGCGTCGTCCAGATGCGGATGCTGCGATTCCAGCCCCGTTTTAATTTCGCGAATCGGGTTGTACAATTTTCGGCTCAAATAATAAGAAACCAAGCCGCCTACGATGATAAACATGCCAAGCAGTACGAACGTCATCGTGCGGATCGTGCTTGCCGGCTTCATTAGGGTGGGCAGATCGATCATGCTTACGTAATACCAAGTATCGTTGAACCGGGATTTGGTAAATGATAGCGCTTTCCTATTCTCGTTTAAAAATAAAGTCTGTTCCGGATTCATACGGATCATCGCTGCAAATGAATCAGGCTGTAGCTCGGACGATCCGTTCGAGATCAGGACAGAGCCGGACGAGTTGACCAGCATCGTATCCGTTACCCACTTCTCCTGAATGCCCAATCGCCCGCGAAGCTTATCTAGATCAAGATTCACGACCAAATAGACTTCGGGATTGCTATTGTTGAATGGATAGCTCATCAGCATGGCGGTGTTCGAATGGGTTGAGACAATGTCCCGAGTGAACGGCGGCCTTTCAAATACGGTATGCGGTTTGGTAAAAACCATCGATTTCTTGCCAGTAAAATTGGCAAAGTACGATGGCATATCCGTATCTTTAATCAGATACTGTTCCCGGAAATACTCGTCTTTGTTGTTGTATGTATTGCCGTCGATGACAAGATCTTCGCTCGCAAAGTACAGGAACGATTTGTACACCAGATCTTCCGAATCCAGTTTATTCATTTGTTGCATGAGCGAGTGAATCCATTCATAGTGCTGCGTGAGGTCGGCCGGACCGCCGGACGTTCCGGGAAAGTTCTTGAGGCTTGCAGTTGACAGCATGTTCACCATATCACGTTCGAGAGAGGCGAAGGTGTCATCGGTTTGCTCCGAGAAATGCTGCATGATGGTATTGTTCAATCTTTCCGCATCATGCTCAATCAACCGGACGACAAAAAAATTGGTCAGTACGGCGGCTACGATGACTGGGATGAGAATCAGTGCGAAGTAGTTAGCGAATAACCGACAAAACAGCACTGTGCGATACGTTTGCCAGAAACGGTTCACCATGACAACCCTCCAATAAAATTTCATAAATACAAATTAATTACAAAATATTATTTCATCCCTATCTTAAACTATTTTCACTAAATTTGTACTTGTTTACTTTGCAAAATATCACCGCTTCTGCCTGAAAGGCAGCCGGACCTCGCTTTTGGGTTACATGGCCATGAGTGCAACAAAAAAAAGACTGGAGCATATGCCCCAGTCTATGATGGATCAACAAGTGTGTAAGCTAAGCTCCGGTACCCAGCTTATTCACTGTTTAGAAAAATACAAAATTGCCGGCAACACCACATGATCAACAATCTCTTCCAATTTCTGATCCGACACCAATCCATTTTCAAGCATAAACGTATAACGAATTTGCTCAAAAAGAATTAGTTTGGTCGCTTTAGGTGGGAATTTTGTGATTTCTCCCCGTTGTACGGCCCGTTGAAGAACGTAATCCATCATCTTAATATTGGCACCCGTTGCTTTGGCCAACATCTGGCCTGTCCGTTCTCGCTCCTGCTGGTTAATCATCTCGGAAAACAGCATTTTAAACAATCTAAACGGTCCATTGTTGGACTCCAGAATAAAATACTGACCAACATATACTAAACTATCACGGAGACTGCCTCTGTCAAAATCCAAATTGTTGAGTTCCTCTTCCGATTGTTGCATCCGTTGTTGGACAGCTGCAAACACTAAATCAAACGGGGTATCCCAATAACGATAAACCACCGAACGACTGGTGTTCGCCTCACGAGCAATACGCGAAAAATTAATCGCACTGTACCCTTCCGTCTCCAGCAGACGATACGTAACTGCATAAATATCATTTTGTAATTGGTCGCCGCGGCGGCGGCTTTTATTTGATTCGATCATCATTCTTTCTCTCCTTGTACGTTCATTATATATCAAACTGTATCTTAAATGAATAAGATTCACACATGTATCTAATTGACTTTTTAAGATACAATAATGTATCCTAATTATAAAATAAGATACAATGATGTATTTAAAGGAGAGGTCATCATGAAAGCTATTGTTTTAGGAGGATCGCACGGAGGTATTGAAGCGGTTGAAGCGTTACGATTGATGTACCCGAAAGCGAACGTTCAATGGTATGACAAAGGAGACTTCTCCTCCATTCCGGCCAAGGATCTTGAATCCATTCAACAACAAGGAGTAACCGTCTTCGGCAACACTGAAATAACTAAAGTAGAACCTGGCAAACACCAAGTGGAAATATTCAATCATGCGACAGGGGAAACGCGAACGGAGGGTTATGACAAAATCATTTTAAGTCCAGGTGCAAAGCCATTTATTCTTCCTGTCCCTGGACATCATTTAAAAAACATCGGTACGATGAGCAGTCGACAAGATATATTCAATATGAGAAAACATGCTGCAGATCCAGATATTAAAACCGTTGTTATTGTTGGTGCAGGGTACATTGGGACCGGAGCAGCTTCCTTATTTGCCGAGTCAGGGAAAAAGGTTACGTTAATGGACATCAACGATCGTCCTTTAAGCTCCTACTTAGATCAAGAATTTACGGATGTACTTGAAAAAGAAATGAAAGATCGCGATGTCGAATTGGCACTGGGCAACTCGATCATCGAATTTGTCGGTGATGAAAATAATAAAGTCATCAAGGTTGTAACTAAAAAAGGCACCTATTCAGCTGACCTGGTCATCTTGTCTGCTGGCAATCGTCCCAACACGGAATGGTTGCGAGGAGCAGTGGAATTATTGCCGGATGGCAGAATTAAAACAGATGAATACATGCGTACAAGTGATCCCGATATTTTCGCCATTGGGGATGCAACAACGGTTTGGTACAATCCCGGTAAAATGCGGATGAATGTTTCATTAGGAACCAACGCGCGTCGTCAAGCACATTATGCAGTGAAAAACTTATTCGAAGCCATTCATCCGCTTCCTGGTGTACAAGGCTCTTCAGGTGCGCATATTTTCGATTATTATTTCGCTACAGCGGGTTTGAATGATAAAACGGCAAAAAAGCTTGGCATTGAAATAAAATCCGTTTACTTGGAACAAGAGACGTCCCTGTTTTCTCCGGAGACAAACGTTATGTTCAAACTGGTTTACGATCCAACAACTTTAGAGATTTTAGGGGGACAAATCATGTCTAAAGTTGATTTGACTGCTAATATCAATACGGTCTCCCTTGCGATTCAAACCGGATGCACATTAGAACAATTGGCATATGCCGACTTCTTCTTTCAGCCAGAATTAAACACACCATGGAATGTAATAAATACGGCAGGATTAAAAGCATTGCTACAAGAGAATTTAATATAACAGGCTTTCATTTCGCATACGAGGATGTAGAAAGGGCTTTTCCTACCTCAGGAAAAAGCCCTGAAACTCACGAGACCATTGCATCTCCTGATGAAGGATGTCCCCATAGAAACGGCAATTCAAGCCGATATCAGCCGCCTACATATATGAGAATGCTGCCTCTTTGTTGCCTTATGGATTTGTATCACTGATCGTCGTCAGAAAACCGTTTTTCCCGGCAGTTTCAATGAACTTATCAATCGATTGAAATGCTGGGTAGGTAAACGAATACCATTGTTTTTCAGTCGCATCATATAACATAACACTGGGATTGCCCTCGGAATGAGATAAAGTATAGAGATAAAATTGTTTCATGCTGTTCCCTTTTTGATCCAAAAAATCAAACTTTCCACTCATGTAATAATCCCCCCTTGTAAGCTCTATAACACTCGAAGTGTAACTGGCAGGGGGATTCGACTTACTTCCTTTGTTGTCAAAAATATGATAAATCGCTTCGATATAGGCACTCCCATTAATTTCTTTTACTATGCTGCCCATTGTATAGTTAACTTCGTACTGCAATGCTTTGACTTTCACTCCATCTAGAACAAATGGGGCAGGTTCAACAGATACTGTCGAATTTCTGAATCCGACGCTGCAGTTAAACGTTTCTGCAATAAAGCGAAGCGGAACCATGATGCGATCATTCTTGATATATGGGGTTGCATCGAGTAGCGCAGGTTTACCATTTTTCATCGCCGTACGGCTCTTCAATTTTAAGATTACCAGCATATCACTTTTGGCGAGCGTAACTTCCGAACCCGACCAGGTGACCTTGGCTCCCAAATTTTCACTGATGAAACGCAAAGGCACCATCGTTCGATTGTTCTTCATTTCGGGCTTCACAGCGGAGGCAATAGTAATTCCTTCAACTTTTATTTGCATATCTGCCGCGTATGCAGGTGAAGAGATAGATAAAATGAATGCAGCGAAAATTCCTGTTAGAACCTTTTTCATAATATTATATTCCTTTCTTGGCATATTTTAGTGAACTAATATTATGACGAGAAGTGTGAAGTAATGTTGCGCTAAACTGCCCGTGATCTTTATAAATAAAAGGAGCTGCCGCCGGCAAACCGCTCCTAGCCAAGATCAAATTATCTGCGGAAGTAGTGCCCCTCATGAATGTCCTCAATAAGGGATGGATGTACGGGACGCCACCCCAGGCGCTCTTGAGTTAATGCGCTTGATACAGGATTGTCCACCGACGCGAAGGCTCCTAGCCATCCGAAATGTGAACCCGCCTTGTCCACGTCAATGCTATCTATCTTGAGGTTCAGATGTTGGCCGATGGTGACGGCGATTTCTCGAAATGGCACTCCCTCATCTCTCACCGCATGGAGTCGCGACCCTGCCGGGGCTTTCTCCAATGCAAGCTTAAACAATTGAGCCGCATCTAGGCGATGCACAGCCGGCCAGCGGTTGGTCCCCTCGCCCACATAGGCGGAGATACCTTTATCACGAGCCGTGCGAATCAGAAGCGGTAATAAGCCGTTCTTATCACCGCCAGAATCATGTACAAGCGGAGGAAGACGAACAACTGAGGAGCGGACTCCCCGTTTTGCCAATGCCAGTGTAGCGATCTCCGACGGAACCCGTCCGCTTCCTAAGGAGTTAGGATCGGGTGCATGCTCTTCTGTTGCCAGTCCACCCGGTGAGAGGCTCATAGTTGGAATAGCGACGACTAGTGGACAGTCGCGGCCCGAAAGCGCAGTACCGAATGTCTCAATGGCGCGTCTGTCAGCCTCTGCAGCAGCCTTCGTGAACCTCAAAGACGCACGGCGGGGATTGCCCCCGAGCAAAATTCGAAGGCGTGTCCGGAGACTGGCATGCGAGAACTTATGGAAAAAGGCCAAGTGAATAACACCATCAGCCTCTGCAGCTCCTCTATGCAAGCATTCGATATCCTCTATTGAACCCATTTGCACCTTTGCACCTATAGCAGTGAGCCTCCTGCCAGCCTCTTTGGAACGAACCAGACCGACTACATGATGGTTAGCATCTATTAGTTTACGAACAACCTCTGCTCCGATGAAGCCGGCAGCCCCCGTAACAAAAACATGCATGTAAAATCCTCCTCAAATTTTTAAACAGATTTCTTGAACCTCGCTTTAACCATAGTATAGGAGTTTGTTCATCCCGGAGTTTGCCTTATTCGCTTAAGTTTTTGCTTGATTCAACGAAATCTGCTCTCCAGAAAAGACAAAACCCGCTAAGCCTTATGGCCGCGGGTATATATGGAAAAAAGCGATGATGCCTCCCGATCCGTTCAAATACTGTGTTTATTTGCGCCATTTGGCGATATCTCTGCTTGGAGGACTTCCAAAGAAGCTGCTGTAATCCCGGCTGAATTGGGAATCGCTCACATATCCCACAGCCCGGGCCGCAGTCGTCGCATCCAATTTATTGGATAACATCCGGCGTCTTGCTTCTTGAAGGCGCAGAGCTTTCTGGTATTGTATGGGGCTCATTGCCGTAACCGACTTAAAATGCTCACGAAACGATGACTCGCTCATATGGACCATCTCTGCCAAATCTGCGATTTTTAATGGCTGGGAGTAGTTGGCCTGCAGCCAGTCAATTGCTTTCACAATCCGCTGCACACCGGAATCTGCAAAAACCGTCTCGGCAACGTTAACGCCGATGGGGCTGCGGAGAAGCCGGATGTAAATCTCGTCCATGACGAGCGGCGCAAGCAATTTTTCATCACCCGGATGGGATAGACAGTCTACAAGTCTTACCACGGCATTCATAATGGCCAAATCAGCATCAACCACGTAACCCGCACTACGATTGCGGACTTTAGGCAACCCCTGCGGAAATACTTTCGGAACCAAATCAGCGAGCCTTTGTGGATCAAGGTACAGTCCTACTCCCAAGAACGGTTCGGCAGGGCTGGCTTGTATGGTTTTCATCGCAACCGGTAAGGCAACGGGAGCAATAAAAATACGAGACCCGCCATACTCATGTACCTCCTGCCCCACGGTTAAGATTTTTTTTCCTTGCGCGGCAATGCCGACGGCAGGCGAGTAGATGGTATGTAAGTAATCCGCTGCTTCTACATGTGAGTAACGAATGACATACAGCCCAGGGATCCGCACATCATAGGTCCCGTCATGCGAAGTATGAGCGTAAATCAGACTTGCCAGTCGGGCCGTTTCCGCATCAAGTGATCTCTGGGCATTATCGGATACTCGTATAATCTCGTGATTTTCCAGCATTTTTTCGAAAGCACCTCCTTCTTAACTTTTCATATCGAACGATGTGGCGGACTCCTCTGCCCCCCATTTCCGTTGCTTCTTCAAGTTATTTTTCTCAATTCTTTTTTGCTGGCAATTATGGTTGAAGAATTCTTTATTTATAAAGACTTGCAACAAGATTGTTTAGTTCAGCTGTGGTTTCTATATCTGTTGGATCTAGATTTAATTTTATGAAGATATTTCTTATCTTTTCAGCCTTACCTATTACTATTTCTTTCTTGTCTCCATTTATCATTGCTTTGTATAAACCATCAAGTCCTACATCTATCAAATCGTTAGTGGCTTCATAAGACGAGGGTTTAGATACAGCTGAAGCGGCAGCTACTGTACCTACATAACTTTCATAATTAGTGTTGTTTCCACCGGTAAAATCCCTACTAAAACATGCAGCTGATTCACCTAACTGATATTTAAATTCCATATCAATCATGTTTTGTTTGTATTTTAAAATCTCTTTATTGTTCATTTGTAAATTCATAGAATATATTAGAAAAACTACCAGAATAATAACTACAACTGCTAATACAGTTATAATATTTTTAGATTTATTCATTTCAGGCTCCTCTACTTATGCTCTATTCAGCTTTCGGTTAACGTCTAATTCACGATCTTCGTAAATAATCCATTTGTAGGGTATTCGTGAAAAACATTGAACTCCCCTGCCCGTTAATTGAGGAAAAGGCAGCCGGCTTTTGGACAACATTATTGCTGGGCAAAGACACATATGCGGTAGCAACCGCAAAATTGGGTGACATGCTTAACGACATTGAAAATTGGAAAGAAACGACGGTGAGTACCGATTTCGAGGAATAAGAGGGGAGATTATGGCCGCAGGCTTCTCTAAATAACGATGCAAGTTCATGTCCCTAGCTGAGGGCAAGAACTTGCATCGTTAAAACAAAAAAAGCCGCGGATCCCGCGACTTCTTATGTGTGTGCGTTCTTGTCCTCCGACATTATAAAACTCCCACATCGAAAGCCCCCCGCGCTTAGGATAATGATGTTATCCTTTACTTTCTTTTGCAGGTGATCCCTTTGGCAAATATTTTTCCAGCTTTGATCTTGTTGCTGGTAGAGGCATGTAAATCATCACTCTCATATCAGGATCATTGGGGATTTGCAGGGTAATATGATCAAACTCAAGCAGCCCCATGAAGGGATGCTCCACTTCTTTAAATCCTTCAAGAGAGCCGGGCGTTTCATGCTGCAGCCATAGCCGGTCAAATTCAGGACTTATTCGTTTAAGATCTTCTATTAATTCGGCAAACGACGAATCCTCAACGTAGCGGGCGGATGCCGTGTGGAACTCCGCAATCATTCCCGTAGCCTTTTGATCGAAATTTTTGAAGCGCCTCTTCCATACCGGGTCCGTGAAATACCGCCAGATTAAATTGAATTCATGAGGCGGTGCTGCCGAGGAAATAGAGAAAACCTCATTTGCAGCATCATTCCAGGCCACAAAATCCCAACGTCTTCCCAGAATATATACAGGATTCGGAGTAAGGTCATCCAGCATCCTTTGAAATGCTGACCCGATACTTTCTTTATGAGGAGACAAGTAAGGAGGCAGTGATTCTCCTGCAAGAAAAAAAAGATGGCGTCGTTCATTGGGATTAAGCTTTAGAGCCGCAGCTAGGCTTTCCAACACTTGTACTGACGGACGGACATCACGTCCCTGCTCCAGCCACATATACCAGGATGTGCCGATATTCGACAGCTGTGCGACCTCTTCCCTGCGCAATCCGGCTGTCCGGCGGCGCGACCCAGTCGGCAATCCCAAATCCTCTGGAGAAAGGCTTGACCTCTGTTTACGCAAAAAATCACCAAGAGCCAAGCGGCGCTCGCGATCGTTCATCTCAATCCCTCCTAACCTATTACTCGGAAACCTATGATTAAGCAACCTCTCGTTAAAAGTGTATTAGAAAATTATACTCAATCGTAGAAATCGCTTCAACTCAGTTTGAAACGATTTCAAACCATTACCGACTTTAAAGGAGACAGGCCATGCAATCAATAACACAGCACAAAAATTACAATTCTCAGGGAATGCTGATCAATAAAGTAGCTCTGGTTACAGGGGCCAGCCGCGGCATCGGAGCAGCGGCAGCCAAACTCTTCGCCGAAGAAGGAGCAGCGGTTACTCTCGTCGCAAGAACAGAAGCAGCTCTACGCTCTGGAGTTGAGGAAATTATCGCGAAAGGCGGTAAAGCCGATTACATTGTAGCCGATCTAGCCGATTCCGCCAGCATCGAACGGGCGGTTCAAACGACCGTTGAGCGTCACGGTCGCCTGGATATAGCATTCAATAATGCTGGAATTGGGGCTTCCCTTTCGCCCTTAACAGAGGTCTCAGAAGAGGATTTCGACCTTCTTCAAGCTGTAAATTACAAAGGAATCTGGGTGGCAATGAAAGCGGAAATCAAGGCAATGCTCGATACTGCAGGTACCGGTGCCATTGTCAATAACAGCAGCGTCGGCAGCTTCAGAGGTAATCCCGGGTTGTCTGTCTACGGAGCCGCCAAACGGGCTGTTAATAGTCTGACCGAGACGGCTGCCATTGAATACGGGCCTTCGGGTATCCGCGTAAACGCTATTGCACCTGGCACCACCATGACCGAGATGATCGAGGGGTTAGTTGCACAAGTTCCAGATATTATTGAAAAAAGCAGCTCTGTGACGCCTCTTAGGCGTCCTGCCGATCCTCATGAGATCGCACAAGCAGCTGCCTGGTTATTGAGCGATCGCGCTTCTTACGTGACAGGCGTCGTTCTACGGGTGGACGGCGGAGCAAGAGCGTAGTCCCTAACGGAGAGAGTATCCCATAGGGTCCATTGACCCGGGGATACTCCTTCCGCATGTTATGAAACGCTCCGACAATTGCTGTCGTCCCTAAACTACAATGGAATTTCAGCCATCCCACGGCTGAGTACATTACATTTCCTGTTAATTGAACAAAGGGTGAAGCAGTGGCCCGCCAGCAAACTGCTCCAAGATCATTAAAATATCGCACCTCAGTAAAGTTAGTGCAATGAAGGCAGCAGGTCAATTGACCTGCTGCCTTTCTTGTAATGATTGAGCTATCGTTCCCCGTTAGCTTATTAAACGATGTTAATGTCATAAAACGCTATAAAGCACAAATTGTGAGGTCAAAGATTAATTGATGGGGAGGGCCTTCCAGTACTTCCACGCTTTTAGATAGCTTTCTAAATCATGCGGATGGAATTGAATACAGATACCAATACGGCAATAAAGTTGAAAGATAACTTCTTCAATAAGCCTTGATCTCTCCAAAGGTTCATGATTCAGCAAATTGAATGCAGGCAATATGGTCTCTAGGTTTAAATCTTCTGGAGAAGAACAAAAAGCATACGTAAAATCGTATAACAAAGGGCCAATCATTGGCGAAGGGTCGATAACACCAACTAGTGAGCTTTCATGAAATACAAAATTATGGACACCAGTATCTCCATGGAGTAAAAATTTTGCTTCATTCTCCGCACTTTTGGATATTCTTTCAAAAATGGATTCCAATCTATAATAATCCTCAATTGGTAAAAGGCTTCCCCAATTATTCCTCGTATCTTCTAAACTCCGAATGTTCCATTCACGCCAGGATTGAACCGGTGACCCCAGTCTTCCCCACTTATCTGTATGTAGACGTTTTTCGTAATGATTGAAGAGTTCTCTCACCAAAGTTGTCAACCAATTGATTTTCAAACCGTTGGCATTATGAGTTGTACCCTCAATGTATGAATATACGATATACTCTTTTGCTGGATCAGTATAGAGAATTTTAGGCAAAAGATTAATGTGCCGATGTGTATTAAGAAATTGTTCCGCCAAGATAATTTGGTTCGAGTGATCTATTTTTAAAACGTATTTCGATTCGCTGTGCTCTGAAAGAATATAAACCCGCCCATCTGTAGAACCAGACTTATTTTTAGTTGCAATAACAGTGTTATCCATTAAGCCTTTTTCATGAAGATCGTTGAGGATACTGTTTATATCTACTTGTTCAAACATTTAATTCCCCCTTAACAATCGATTAGGCGAATATGTGACTAAATAACTCTTGATAAAATTCCTTTTTTTATAACTTCATCTATAAAGATCGTATAGTTGACCTGGAGGAAGTTCAAGGTAAAGTTTTGTTTAAATCAACTAACCTGCCCGTTAGCTTAACTGTTATTTATGATACGGTTCCACGTGTTGCCTGTAAGGCAAGATTAAGGGCATCCTTTTTGGGGATTTAGCCCTCTCATTTCTCTCATTTTGTTGGACTATGTTCCCCGTTAACGAGCCACCAACAAAAATAACAGAGCATCTGAGATTACGCCTCAGATGCTCTGTACTCAGTATTATTTTATGACTGGTTCGATTTTATAAATCATCTGCACCAGTAGGTAGGTTTTTAATCGCTGCCTTTGGCTTCATGTACATTTTATTGAGTATGATCGTTTGCACGATAATGAATATACCGCCAACAGCCCAATATAGTGGTAACGCGGCGGGCATCCCAAAAGAAAATACACCCATCATGATCGGTGATAACAACCCGATAAAAGCCATTTGGTTATTTTGATTTTGCTGATACTGCACTGAAACAGATTGAGACACGCGAAACTGAACGTAATACACCGCAGCGGCAATAAACGGCAAAATCATATCTGTTTTCCCCAAGCTAAACCACAAAAAATCGTGAGCTGCAATCTCTGGGGTACGACGAATGGCGTAGTAAAATGCTAGGGTGATTGGCCATTGGAGAAGCATCGGTAAACACCCCATGTTTAAGGGAATAAATTGATGCTTCTGGTAGAGCTGCACCATCTCGGCTTGCTGTTGTTTTTTTGCATCCGCACTGACATCGTTCTTATACTTTTCCTTAAGTACAGTTAACTCCGGTTGGAGGACGGCCATCTTTTCTTTCATGTCCATTTGTTTCTTGGTTTGATTCATCATGAGTGGCATGATCGCAAGTCTGATGATGAAAGTCATCAGCACGATCGATAATCCGTAATTTCCGTGAAAGGCATTCGCGAAGAATTTGATCAAGATCGAAAATGGATAAATAAAAAAGTGGTTAAATATTCCTGATGAATCGGCATCAATCGAGTTTAAATGGGATGCTGTCGAACACCCGCTGAGCACAATGATCGGAATAACTCCTATCAACATGACGAGAATGGACTTAGCCCATTTTTGGAGCAACATAATCTTTTTCATCGTTGTCCTCCCTAATTGAAAGTATGGAATATCAATGTGGGGAAGGACTATTCTCGTCTTCATCAGGTGCTTCTCTTCGTCTGGCGATACGTACGATCCACCGCTGAATGCTGCTGGGTTGTGACAGTCTGACAGCCACAAACCAGGTTGAACCGGCTGCAGCAATTTCATGCCCCCAGTGTATCTTTTGTGAAGAAAAATAGGTGAATGGAAGTAACACTACGGAAGAGATGAGAGCAATCGAGAATGCCAATTGAACCAAGTCATAAAAATGCTCCAGTCAAGTTCACCTCCGCAAAAGCGATATGGTTTTTTTATAATAATTATACGTTAAAAAAAACTGTGTAGTTTCACTAACCTGCCCGTTAGCTTAATGCATGAAGCCAGTTTAGCTCTGTAACTCCGTTAGGTTGTAACCGTTGCCCTTTAACAGTCATAACAGCGAAAATTACGAAAGGAGTTGGAGCGGCCCTAACAGGCACGATCTTCATAGTCGAAAACAGTATCCAGGAAAATTTGCTCGTTTGGAGCTAAATGAACAAGTCGTTTGAGCTTTTCAGCAAAGTATTCTCGCCGGGTTCCAGTTATACTAAACGTATAAGTGTTGAAAAGTTTGTTAAGAAACATAGAGGATGGTTCCTTTGAACATCGGCCAAAGCACATCGTTAGCAGGCACCGTCCAAACGCCTTCTAATTATTCTACAGGTAAGCGCAGACGGGCATATCCGAAAGGATGATTATGAAATGGAAACTAGAGCAATCGCAGGAACAAGTAAGGCGGGGGCATCCACGACTATGAGATCAAGCAAAATGGTCAGGGTGCCTCATGAACTGGTAAAGTCTCCGAATAAAAAAGGGAGCTTGAAGCTGGATGGGATGTCCGTTATCGAATTCTGTTTTTACACACAAGGCATAAAAGGAAGCTTTTTTTTGCAGGATCATCTTTTGCTAATCGTCAAGTCGGGTGTCTATACCATTCGCTTCGGTGATCGAGAATACACGATACGGAGCAACGAAATGATGTTTATTCATAAATCAACTGGAGTCGAGTACGAGAAAACGGGTGAACCCGATTCCGATTATATTCTCGACTATACGATGTTTTTCCTGAACGAGAAGATCGTAGATGAATTCCTCAAGTTCGCCGGTTTAAGACCCATTTATCCCGTGAATGATGTTGTTCCGATAACCGTCTTTCCGATCAATGACCGCATTGGAAGCTATATTGAGTCGTTAAAACCCTTTTTCGAGAACTCTGACGAAGTCAAAGAAGGACTGGTTCGTGTGAAGCTGATGGAATTGCTGTTTCACATCGCCGATTCGAATGATCGTTTGCTGCATCAAATGATGCAACCCATAAGCAAGGAAAGAGGCAGCATTGCAAAAATCATGGAGGAGAACTTCATGAATCCCGTTTCCCTTAACGACCTGGCCTATTTGTCCGGCAGAAGCCTGCGGCGTTCAAAAGGGATTTTCAAGCAATATACAACACCTCCCCGCTCAAATGGGTTCGCAATCGAAGGCTGGATAAAGCCAAGGAACTGCTAGCGGAAACCGTGTTATCTGTTACGGATGTCTGTTTTTCGACCGGATTCGAAAATATCGCTCACTTTTCCAAAGTATTCAAGGAAAGATTCGGACTCCCACCCTCAGAGTTTAGACGGCAGCTGAGGTTGAAGGAGGATGCCTAAAGGGGCTAAAAAATGGCTGCACAGGCACTTGATTTGAAGATACCGTTTCGCGGACAGCGGAACGGTATTTTGTTATGTACAGAAACCAAAATGAGCTAAATAAACAAATAGAAATGAGCTTGTAGGCAAAGAAATTCATTCGTCTCCCTGATATTCTTATCTCATGCGGTAAACGTTTCACTAATACAGAAAGGTGTTGAAACCAATGAAAAAAGTAAAATTACAAAATGAAATGATTCCTCCGATCGCTCTTGGTACCTGGTCATGGGGGACCGGTCAAGGCGGCGGGGATGCTATTTTCGGGAATCATCTTACCGCGGAAGACTTAAAACCGGTTTTTGATGCGGCGATGAAAGCCGGACTCCATTTATGGGACACTGCGACGGTGTACGGAATGGGAGCCTCCGAAAGCATTCTGGGCGAGTTTACCAAAGGCCGCGACGATGTGCTGCTCTCAACGAAATTCACTCCGCAGCTTGGCGGGCCTGTTGAAGACCGCTTGAACAGCAGCCTGGATCGGCTCGGCGCAGACCAGACGGATATCTATTGGATCCACAATCCTCTTGATGTAAAAAGATGGACTCCAGAGCTGATTCCGCTCATGAAAAGCGGAAAAGTAAAATATGCAGGCGTCTCCAACCACACTCTGGAGGAAATCCAGCTAGCACAAAGTATTTTGGCTGAAGAAGGGCTGAAAATCTCTGCTGTACAAAATCATTACAGCTTACTGTACCGTTCGTCCGAAGAAGCCGGAATTATGGATTACTGCAACGAAAACAACATTGTGTTCTTCTCCTATATGGTATTGGAACAAGGCGCATTAACTGACAAATACAATGCGAAAAATCCTCTCCCCAGCGGCACCAGAAGAGGAGAGGCGTTTGATGAAGAGGTGCTTGCGAAACTGGAAGGCCTGATTCATGTTATGAAGGAAGTCGGCCATAAGCACAATGCGAATTCTGCACAAGTTGCCATCGCTTGGGCCATTGCAAAAGGAACCGTTCCGATCATCGGCGTTACGAGAACTTCCCAAATTGCTGATGCTGTAAAAGCCGCCGAAATCACGCTGACAGCACAGGAAGTCCATGATCTTGAAGCAGCGGCGAAAGAGACAGGAATAGTCATCAAAGGTGAATGGGAAAAGCCGATGCATTAATTACTATAATCCTTCTTGTGCCGGCCTTATCAGGCCCAAACGAAGGTTCTAGGGTCTCTCAGTTTACTTTCAGGATGATGTCCTTTAGTTCAATCAGCGTCTTGATTCGATAGCTGGCCTGTGAGAAGTCATGTGTTTTGGTGAAGTCGTTATGGACAATAGCACAGTCGATACCAGCCGCCACAGCTGAGTTCAACCCTCTGTTTGAATCCTCTACAACCAGGGTCTCTTCTTTGCTAGCCCCGAAGCGCTTTAGGCCGGTCAAGTATGGTTCAGGGTGCGGCTTGGTGTGCTCGTAGTCTTCCCGAACAAGGACGAATTCCATGAACTGTATAATCTGGCGCTTTTCATGAATAAGTTGAAAATCCGCACGTTTTGCAGTCGTCACGATAGCCATGCGGACGTACTTTGACAATTCGGCTAGAGTTTCAACGACACCTTCAATCTCTATGGCTTCTGTTCTAAGATATTCCTGATAATAGACGTTGCGGACCTCACGCTGCTTGCTGATGGTCTGTTCATCAATACCTGCCGCCCTAGCTTGGGACCAAGTGCCCAATGACTGGGTCATGTCGCGGAGGTACTGATCTTTATCCAAGGTAAATCCAATGTCAGCCAGAGCGCGTTCTCCCGCTTTGTAATACCAGAATTCAGTATCTACCAGAACACCATCATGATCGAAAAGTATGTACTTCTTCATTGTTTGGTTCTCCTTTGGCAGCTGTGGTAACCATTCGTGCCATCACGCGCTGTTGATCACTCCAAATAGACGGGGCCCAATATGTTACTGAAGAAATAAGTTATTAAATAATTCGGTTCTACAATGACTCTATCCTGCCCGTTAGTTGAATAAAGCCAGCCGATCAAAGTAATCGGCTGGCTTCTTGTTCATTATTGAACTATCGTCTCCGTTAGCGTAACATCTCTATAAATTTGAGCTTTACTCAACTTGGTCATCCCGGCGATCGCTCTACCCCATGCACAACCGGAAGGAGTCCGGCCTCAAGGCATACGTGCCACAGTGCTCAGTCCTGTTTACTGGCTGGCTCGGCCGCGTCAGCCGACCCGGCCTGCCCGCCGCCGAAGACCTCCTCGAGGAGCCTCTGCGTCGCCTTCTGGAACGCCACTGCCAGGGACATTGTGATGTCGTCCACATAGTTCAAGGAGGCGGTCAGGGTCTTGCTGCCGTCGGGCGTGCTGTACATCAATGCCGCGTAGCCCGAAATGCCGCCGTTGTGGGTGATGATGGTAATTTCGCCGTTCGGTCCGGCGTTCTGCACGAACACCCCCAGGCCATAGCCGATTTTGGGATACGGCTTGCACATCTCGGCCAGCAGCGGGGCCGGGAGGAGCTTGCCGCCCATCAGCGCGGAGATGAACGTGTGGAGATCCTGGGTGGTCGAGATCATGTCACCGCCGGTGGAGATCCAGGAGGGGTTCTGGCGGGTGACGTCGACCGTCTTCTGCTCGCCGGCCTCCTCGTACCGGTAGTAGGCGTGGGCGTGTGGTTCGGGGATCTCCGGCTGCGGTTCTGGTACCACAGTACCCGACAGCCCAAGCGGCCCCAGTATCAGCCGCTGCATCTCCTCGGCAAGCGAGCGGCCGGTGACCTTCTCGATCAGCAGCCTGGCCAGCACGTAGTTGGTGTTGGAATAGCTCCAGTCCGTTCCCGGCTCGAATCGCGCCGGCTTGGATAAAGCCAGCCGTACCAGCTCCTCCGGCCGGTAAGTCTTGAACCGGTTGTCTACCCACTCCTGGCCCTGCCAGGGGATCCCTGGAACGACCGTCCCGTCTTCGTAGTACTCGCCGGTGAAGTTGAACACCCCGCTGGTGTGTTGCAGCAGCATCCGCACTGTGATCCGCCGGTCCAGTCCGAACTCAGGCAGGTAGTCTACCGCCGGGTCGTCCAGCCCGATCCTGCCCTCGGCAACCAATTGCAGCACCACGGTCGCGGTGAAGGTCTTGGTGTTGCTGCCTATCCGGAAGTGCCCGTTTGTAGGCGGCTTCGCCTCCTCGCCCAACCTGCTCACCCCGGCGCTGCCGACCCACTCGCCCTGCTCATCGTTCACGCGCAGCTGCACCCCGAGGAAACCGGAATCGACGATCTCCTGGATAGCCTTCTGCAGCTCCGGTCGATCCTGCCCGGCAGCGATTCCTTTTTCCTTCATATTTTCTGACGAACTAAAATTTTCTGTTGTTTTCTTTTCCATTTCGTTTCCCTCACTTTACTTTTTTATCAGTCCAATTGGTTTAAACTACAAACTCTCTCCCGGCTTGGCGTTCTCCTTTATCAAAGGATCCGCTTGTGTTCTTTCACTATAGAAGGCTCCGAAACGTTACCTTTCAGCACTTGGAGCTGCTTGTTGGTTTTTTGCAGTCCTTTGTTTGAATGGTCTTGGTTTGCATCGGATCCCTTCCCTTAAATGACGGTGACTTTTGACAAATTGGCATCCATGCCTTTGAGAGCAGCAAATGTCAGTTTATCCATCGTCGCGCCGTCAAAGCAGATCGTTTTGATCATGCGATAGTACTTCTTCGTAAAGGTAAACCCCGGTTGGAAAGAAACATTATTTAATGTAGCGCCCCTGAACGAAGCGTTGCTTAAATCCGCTCTGTCAAACTTCACACCGATAAACGTCTGTCCGTCGAAACGCTGCCCGCTCAGATCGGAGTACTTGAAGTCAACCCCGTCAAACCAACAGCCCTCAAATATCGTTGTTTTCAGATCCGTTGTCGTTAACGTGACGTCGGTCATCCTTACGCCCGTGAATTTGACTCCGTTAAGATTCGCGCTGCTGAAGTTGGTTCGTACAAGAATCGACTTATTGAAGCTTGCATTGGTCAGGTCAAGCGCAGACAGGCTGCAGTCCGTCAGATTCGTGCCGTCAAAGTTGGCTTCGCGTACGTCGCTTCTATTAAACGTACTGCCGGTCAAATCCGAGCCCGAAAAGTCGGAACCGGCGAGCGCGCTGCCCTTAAACTGTCCTTTATGGGCCGTAACGCCCGCTAAGTCACTCTTCACCAGATTGCTTCCACTAAAGTTGGTCACGACTTGCTGTTCCAGCGAGCGGGTGGTCATTGTCAATTTCTGATTCATTACATTCACATCTCCTTATAATTAAGTTTTCTAACAAGCACTTTGAATCCGGATCACCTATTCATACCAACCGTTGGTATGAATAAGCTTAAAAATAAGCTGCCTCTCGGCAGTTTAGTTTTCTTTGCTGACTTCTCTAGCTGACATACGCAACAGTTCCTCGTACCGTTGAATCATTTGCTCATCGAACAGGTCAAGCCCCAGGCCTTTCAATATTTCATCGAAAAACTTTACCTTGCGCAACACTACCTCGGGCGAAGCTGGAATGATCGCCGGGTTTAGCCAAATGTTGGTGAGTACCATCAGCACTTCGCTAAGCTCCCTAGGATAGTCAGTTTGGATCGATCCGTCTCGCATACCCTGTTCGATAATGGGCTGGATATAGATGGGTACGGCTTTATCGATGATGTTCTCGATCAGTGCCGCCAGCATCTTCGGATTGCGCAAGAGGTTCGGTGCCACCGATGCCAATTCGTCTTGGGCGGGATTGTCGAGAGAGACGAGGGAAATCTTGCGAAGCTTTTCCCGTCCGTTCAGCTCCTTGTCGTCCCGGACACTGGACAGCATATCATCAACACCTTGGAACAAATGATCGGTGACAGCCTGCAGGATCTCCTCCTTCGACTTGAAGTGATGGTAAATTGCCCCTTTTGTCAGCCCGCCCAGCTCGTTGATGATATCCTGAACGGAAGTCTGCTCGTATCCCTTTTGAATGAATAGGTTAAGAGCCACGGTTAAGATCTGGTTGATTGTTTCTTCAGGATATTTATTCCTTGCCATACGTCTCCTCTTTTCATACATTCGGTTGGTATGTAACAAATATATCCGATCATCCTTTTAATGTCAACACCAAAAAAAAATCATTTGATAACTTATTTACAACTTTATTTTTTCGATCCAACATCATGCTTCGGTAGCGTTGTCGCATAGCCCTTTTGAGTCATATTCAGAAAAGGCCCGGTCAGCTATTATGGTAATGTAACGACATGCGTTATCCGGATATAAACTCTGCCTGGACCTAAGTCGGGGAAAATAACCGTCTTCGGATGGTTTTTCAATTTTTCTTTTCTTAGTACCCTTTAATTGGGAAAGTTAATAACAAATATTTACTTACTGATTAAAGGAGAGAGAAAATGAAGAAAGTATGGCGTTTCGTTGTATATGCATGCGTCACGATTCTCGTAGTAGGAGGAACCGGAGCGGTCGGTTACATGCGTACGATGCAGGAGTCTATGTCGGTTTACGATAAGCCGGTTCCTACTTCTTTACAAAGCGTCCAAGCTCCTGCCTATGATTCGAAAAAGCCGACAGTAGCCGTGATGTTGGCGAATGAGGTGACCGAGGTGTTCGATTTCCTTGTACCTTACGAAATGTTCTCCATGACAGGCTCATACAATGTGTTTGCAGCTGCGCCCGACAAAAACGTCAAATCGTTGACAGGCGGTCTTGATATCGTGCCCCATTATACTTTTGATGAATTAGATCAATTGACGAGTAAAGGTCCGGATATTATCGTCATCCCTTTCATGCCGATTTTGGATGAAGCGAAATACAAGCCTGTCCGCGATTGGATAAGGAAGCACTCGGGCAAAGAAACGACATTACTGTCCATCTGCAATGGTGCCGAGAATTTGGCCGATACCGGCCTGCTGGATGGAAAATCTGCAGCGACGCACTGGGGAGATATCGGCAGGTTAGAAAAGAAATATAGCGAGGTTACTTGGAAGAGAGACCAGCGTTATGTGGCTGACAGCAATTTGGTCTCGTCTGCCGGGTTGACATCGGGGATCGATGCAACCCTGTACGTCATCTCCCAGCAAATGGGTGAGCCGACTGCTGAGAAAGTGGCGAAGGATATGAATTACCCTTCCTACCATTTTGTTCAACATCCGCAAATGAAGCCTTTCACAGCCGGATTGAGCGATGTCGTATATATTCTGAACAACGCCTTTCAATGGAGCAAGAAAAAAGACGGGATCCTACTGTATGACGGTGCCGACGAACTCATGTTATCCTCTGCTTTTGACACTTATGGAGCTTCTGGAACGACGACAACAATAACGGTATCAAGTAAACGCGAACCGGTCGTGACCCGGCATGGTCTCAATCTCATCGCCCGATATCAAATTGCAGATGCTCCGAAACTCGACAGAATGATTTTCGTAGGCCCGGACGTAAAGACGGTCGCTGCGGGCGATATACGAAACTGGAACGAAAACGGTGGAAAGGCTGAACAGCTTTACCTGCACACCGATTCGCCCGGGCGGTTCGCGATGGAACCAGCGTTTGAAGATCTGGCAAGGCAGGAAGATGTCCGGACGGCCAAATTCGCCGCTAAGCGGCTCGAGTACCGTGCCACGAGCCACTTTAAACTTGAAGGAGCTCCTTTTTCATATGAAGCGTTCGGCATTCCGATCGGTGTCGGCATGGTGTCTCTGTTCGTTCTTTATTTAGCAGACAGACGTTTCATAAGAAGAAAGAAACTTTCCGCATAAATTGGGATGCAGAAGAAGCATTTAAGACGTCAGGTCTGAATGCTTCTTTTGCGTTAGAGAGATTTGTTTTAATTAAACTATCCTTGCCCGTTAACTTAACGACGACAGCCTATTATTTTGTCCGGCTGACTTCAATGATTGAGCTATCGTTTATTCCAAATCCCCCGCCAGACAGGGGCAATAGCCCCCATCTTGAATATGTTGTTATCTGATGGATTCGCCTTCTATGAAACAGTGACCTCTCTTTTACTTAATTTCTTAAATGCAGAGAAATCCTGATCGGACTTCATAAAATTTAATATTTTTTCGGCACATTCTGTCGGACTCAACTCTTCAGTATTTACTTCAAGGTCATATTCATTAAAGGAATATACTTTGTCGAATTGGGAAGCTGCTAGTCCAATCTTGCGATCTCCTCTGATTTGTTCTCTTCTTGCGAGTTCTTCTTTCGAACATATGACACCTACGAATAATGTAGGATAATCAAAAAGTGCATCAAGATAATCATTAAACCACTTATCATTTTCGATTACGGTATCGACGATTACATTCAGTCCCATTTCGGAAAACAATTTAATTGTCGCGTAGTACATGGAGATTATGGGATCAAATATGATTTGTCCGATACCTTCATCATCCAATTTTCTTACAGGTTTTAAATCTGGAAATTTATTATTAATAAAATCATTGTAATTATGATAAAAATCATCAATGGATAAATGATGAAAAAGAATCTCTTTTTGGTTGGTCAGTTCCATGGAAATACTCGTCTTTCCTGCACTTGAAGTTCCGTTCAACAACACAATAAGTCCTTGCTCCAAACGAACCACCCTTACCTATAAGATTTGCGTATCTTTCAGATAAACGTTATCTTCACAAAGTTCAATAAATTATCCAGCTGATAAAATATTCGAGAAACAATTGAATGATCCTGGCCTTTAGGTTAATGAAAATAACGTTTCCCGTTAGCGTAATAGCTAATGAAATATATTGGATTCCATCAATTATTTTATCGACCACGGAATAGGTGTAACCTGATTGTTCTCCCAGTCTTCCCTAATCACCGCGTAACCGACGGAGTCAAACAATAGCCCGGCTTGTCTCCAAGATTTACGATGATACGCTTCCAACACGAACAACGATTTAGCAAACAGAGCTTGCATAGCCGCGTTATCCACTCGGGTATGTCCTTCAATGCGGATCGCTTCCGGGTATTCAGAGAACACGTGCGAGACGATCCAACTCAAAGCTGACTTTCCAATACCCTTGCCCCGATACTCGCCTCGGATTCTCAGATCGAACATAACAATCGGATCTGAGACGTCAAACAATCGGATCAGCCCGATTTTCTGATGGCCGCCTTGATCAATGATCCAGAACGTTCGAGTATTCTCATTGTGATAGGCGCCATTTTCATAAGCCTTTCTGATATCGGATTCAGCAGGGTTCTCAACTCCATGATAAGGCCAGCTATCTGATGTTAGGAACTGTACGAGCTCCTCAACTTCCTGTTTAATTGATTCAAAAGTGATACTCACGTTAATAACCCCTTTCTGTGGCTATGTGATATTCCACAATTCCAAAAAAATTCCTCTTATGCCGTCCGCTGCAAAGAGGCTCATTTCATATCACTCAATCATTTACTTCCTAACGGACTGATCTTCAGCTTCCCAGTAATTCACTTCATTTTCCAGCTGGTCTCCCCATGCCTCATACACTTGATTAAACCCAGAAGATCTCAGCAATTTTTCGGTAGCTCTAAACAATATGATTTGATCCTTGGGGTTAGCGGTTTTGGATATCGCTGCAAACCGTTCACTTAAAGCTGTCTTCTGCATTGGAAGATGCTCCAAACGATCGAGTAAGATATCCACTCTATCCAAATAAGGGGGAATAAGCTTATTCATACTAAACAAGCAATGGATTAAGCACATGATAGACGAAGAAGCCTGCAGTAAAGCCCCAAGTTCATTAGTTCTTCTTACTGCCTTCATAGATCGGTAAAAAGCATTCAGATAGGCATCCAACCATTCCGTGACTTGTCTTTCAGATTCTTGATCAGATAGTGTACAGATTTCATGAATAACCGATGGCAGCCATGTGGTATGGTCAACGATGATTTGAGCAGTTAAAAAAGCGTTCGCTCGCCAATCCAAACATTTTTGAAGCCCTTTAATCTCCTCTTCGCTTATGTAGGATACATCCCATGTCCAAGCCGCGTTGGGAAGACGCAACACGGGCTCGGACTGTTGATAGACGACAAGTAAATCGACATCTGAGAGCTGGTCATGGGCGTCAGCTGAAACCGAACCCATTAAAAGTACACCTAATACATTGGGCTGACTACAATTTTCATATACTACCTGTTTGATTTGATCAATCATACGAACACCCTCACGATTGTATACTTTTTGTTGTCACTATGAATACAAGTTCTTCTCCCTTCCTGCGGCTACATATCCCGAAGCAGTGAAGTATTCAGCTCCGCTCTTCCCAGGTAACCGCTGCAGATGACAGGGCGGTTAATGATTTCATAGAGTTTTTTAAGGTCCGTAATGTACTCCTGGCTCCAAGTTTCAAACGATTCGAATTCCTCCTTGGAAATTTGGTGGTACTCCGGGGTGTCGGCGATCCCCGTTAAGACCTCATATGCGTAGATATCGCCGCCAAACTTTCCTGCAGATTGGTACCTGCCTGTTTTCAGACGGATGTAATCGGTGTATCTCAAAGTCATCACTCCATAGAGATCATGATTATCGTACAATTATCATAATCTGCCCTTCAGTACAACACAATCGCAATCGAATAAGACTAAATTCGTCTATCGTAGAACGCAAAAAAACTCCATCCCCTAAGGGACGGAGTACTTCGCATACCTTATTTAACTGTCTGCACCCTCATCCATACCCTGTGCAAATTCGTCCAGAAGCGCACGCACTTCATCGGTAGACGCCGTGCTCATCAATTGATTTCTAAGTTCGCTTGCCCCTCTGAACCCTTTGACATAAATTTTGAAAAAGCGGTGAAGAGCTTTGAATGGACGTGCCTCTAATTGTTGGGAATACTGATCATGAAGATCCAGCTGCAATCTTAAAAGATCAAGGTATTCGGCGCTGCTATGTTCCCTCGGTTCTTTTTCAAAGGCAAACGGATTTTTAAAAATGCCACGCCCGATCATGATCCCGTCCACACCATATTGCTCAGCCAGCTTCAGGCCCGTTTGACGGTCAGGAATATCTCCATTAATGGTGAGCAGCGTATGTGGCGCCACACGATCCCGAAGCGCCTTAATTTCAGGAATCAGCTCCCAATGCGCATCGACTTGGCTCATTTCCTCTCGTGTACGCAAATGAATCGAAAGATTAGCGATGTCCTGCTTCAAAATATGGGTCAGCCAGTCCTGCCATTCATCCACCCTGGTAAAACCAAGTCTGGTCTTTACACTTACAGGCAAACCTCCTGCTTTGGCGGCTTGGATGATTTCAGCGGCAACCTCTGGGCGGAGAATTAATCCGCTTCCCTTCCCATTGGATGCTACATTAGGAACAGGACAACCCATATTGATATCGATCCCTTTAAATCCTGCCTTCGCCATCCCGATACTCATCTTTTCAAAATACTCCGGCTTATCGCCCCATATATGTGCTACCATCGGTTGTTCATCCTCGGTAAATAGCAAACGGCCGCGCACACTATGATTGCCTTCTGGATGACAGTAGCTCTCCGTATTCGCAAACTCGGTAAAAAACACATCCGGTCTTCCTGCTTTACTCACGACATGACGAAAAACAACATGCGTCACATCTTCCATTGGTGCAAGTATAAAAAAAGGCCGGGGTAAATCAAGCCAAAAATTATCGTTCACTTCAAACTCAATCCTCTCGTAATAATAAAGCTTCAGCCGTTATCCAAAAATATAACGCCTCATATTTGACTTCTTATCCACTTATATCATGCTTCATAACTTAATGATTAAACCAAAGTACACTTGGACTTCCAACCCTTCTGACCATATTATATATCAAATTACTCCGAAATTTTTATATTGTCAGATATAAGAAAAACTCTATCGACGTACCTTCCCAGAAGACAGACCGCGTTTAAAGTTTTTCTTGCAATATCAGGAAGCCATGGCTCTGGAGTTTATACTTTCTGATATTATAAGAAAAACTCTATCGATGTACCTTCCCAGAAGACAGGCCGCGTTTAAAGGAAGTTTTTCTTGCAGTATCAGGAAGCCGCCACGGCTCTGGAGTTTATACTTTCTGATATTATAAGAAAAACTCAATCGACGTACCTTCCAAGAAGACAGACCGCGTTTAAAGGAAGTTTTTCTTGCAATATCAGGAAGCCGCCATGGCTCTGGAGTTTATACTTTCTGATATTATAAGAAAAACTCTATCTACGTACCTTCCAAGAAGACAGACCGCGTTTAAAAGAAGTTTTTCTTGCAATATCAGGAAGCCATGGCTCTGGAGTTTATACTTTCTGATATTATAAGAAAAGGAACGAACTCTCCAATCAGAGAAATTCGTTCCTTATTCCAATCATTTAATCATGCCACTCCTATGAAACACAGATATAGCAATTATTATCGTAGGGTTTACAGCTTTCTCAATTCCTGCAAAATATTTTCCGGATCCAACCGCTGCATAAAGTCCGGATTCACGTAGGCAGAACGGATGATGCCGGATTCGTCGATCATAAAGGTGGAAGGAATCGGCAGGATCCAACGGTTCGTCGCATTGTATTCCGCCAGGTCCATGCCCATTTGTTTCATCATGTTCTGGATATAATCCGGAACGTCGTAAAGGATGTTATAGAAAGCAGCCACGAGACCGTTGGTGTCGCTCAGTACTTGGAAGGTCAGCTCTTCTTTCTCCTGCTGGGAAAGCGTGTTGTCGGGGCTTTGCGGGCTGACCGCGATCAACTGGCCCCCAAGGGCTTCGATGTCCGGCAGTAGCTTCTGATAAGCCTTCAGCTGACTGTTGCAGAAAGGGCACCATCCGCCCCGGTAGAAAGTGAGGACAACAGGTCCTCTGGACAGTTCATCATAAAGATTCACCGTTTCTCCCAAAGCATTCTTGAGTGTAAAATCTTTGGCCTTTTCCCCCTCCTGCCGGCCGTAAGGAATACCGGATTCCTGCTGCTCCCGGATCTGACGGAACATCTCTGTTTGAATCTCTATAGGGGTATGCGCGATAAATTGCTGTTTGGTTTCCGCTAAAGCTTGAGTTAATGACATGTTTCGCTCTCCTTTTTAATTAAAACTTTCTCATAAAAGCGGCTATAAATTAGATAGACTTGCTGGTTATTTATCAGGCTAAATCTCAATTCATGAAGCTTCATTCCGCAGAAATCTCGGCTGGTGAGGCGAATGCCGCGCGCTTGCCTTGCCTGCGCAAATGGATGATTTGGGCTGTCAAGCCAACAATAAGAATGACGAAAAGAATGCCTTGAGCGCCGCGGAGAATGGGCGAACTCAGATCGGTGACGAAGGGATGGCCGTTAGGAACACGGGTCAGGGTTTCGGTAATGGTCGGCAGCATCAGCAGAAACGCCGTCAGGCTCAGGAAGATGGTTTCGAGGTATTTGCCCGCACGCCCAATGCTCGAAATACGCCCGACGCCGTATCCGGCGAGCAGCAGCAGGATCGTTGCGGTACCAATGGCATAGCTAGCCGACTGATGTGCGATGGGGAATACGGTGATCGCGCCAATCAGCATCGAAATGAAGTAGACGATACCGGGCTTTGACCGGGGCACAATCCGTCCGTAACGAGCAAACATATAGATAGCCAGCGGAATGGCGGGCAAGCTGCTGAGTGTATGCACCCAGCCGAGTGATGAAATTCCAAACATCATTGTCTCCTTCCAGTCCATAAGGACAAGGTTGATTTGTTTTGTCTTGGCGCGAGCCGATACTAGCGGCTGACAGCACTCCTGATCAAAAATTCATTTGGTCGTAAACCACTACCTACTAATAGGTAGGTTAAAAAGACAAGACTCCGCCGGCTGCTTTAAACGTCCCCCGTGCCTGTCGTGAAAAAACATCACGCGCGGACCACTCGACGGGACCGGCCACAACCGATATCCCATACTCAGCAGCTCTGGAGGTATGTCTGATCAATCGACGGGCAGCAGGGGCCATTTAGCAATCATTCAGCGACAAGAATACGCCGTTCTCACTGTAGACTGACGTTATGTAGACGGCATGCCTCGTATCTGCAATTGGCGGATGAGATGCGACTCGTTCGTAATATAGCGGACTGATCCTCATTAGAACATAGCCTGCTCTCAAGATGGGTAAAGCTAAAGGTTTCACCTCTTTTCTTCTAGATCATGACTACAAACCATCGCCATCGCGGCTTTCATCACGAAGAGAATCGCTCCAAGAGCGAGCTTGTCACGACGCCGAATATTTTCGGATCGCCATAGGCCCGCGCCGAGAGCATCGCGCCGTGAACCGTCGCCATGAACGCTTCGGCCTCATCATGAGGAGTACCCATCAGTTGAAGCTCCCCTTGCCGTGCACCGCGCTCCAGCACAGCTGTCAACCAAGCCGACAGGGAGCGGAAATGCGCCCGGACCTCTAGGCCAACTTCCTCGGGCAGAACGGGGAGCTGGCTTGCCAACAGCGCGCAGACACAAAACGGAGCGCTGTCGTCCATGATGCAGGCTTCCCAATAACCCGTGTAGAACCGAAGCAGTTCGAACGGATCGGATACCTGATGCTCGAGATTCGCCATCCCCTCTTCGGCTTCTTTCCGATACCGCGCAACCAGCGTTCGGACCAGATCGACCTTACTTGGGAAATGGTGATGGATGCTCGCCTTGCGAATCCCAACCACATCAGCGATGTCAGCATAACTGAAGCCGTTGTAGCCGCCAGCGATGATCAGAGAACGCGCACAATCCAGGATTTCGTCATAGGTGTTAGATAAATTGTTCATATCGTCATTCTACCTTCTGGTAGGTAGTTTGTCAAATGATGGCATAGGGGCAAAGCTGGATGGAATCATCAGTAGGCTATATGCAGGCGGGGCAAAGGTTTTGGCGAGTTCTGGGATCAGGGTCGAGTGGAAACGGTATGCATGTATCCTGTCCCGCTCCCTAAAAATAATATTCCTTGCCCCTGGGTTCTCCCGGCGGATATCGATTGGGTTAAAAAGCCGAGGAAAAGCAGGAGTGAATACCTGAATTTCTTCGGCTCTTAGGCAGACTATTTATGCTTTAGGCAGACTATTTAGGCTTTGGGTGAACTTTGATTGCTGTTTACAGACTATCCTTCACCAACCAAGCCACGCTCTCCACGTGCACCGTATGCGGGAACATATCCACCGGCGTCACTTCCACCGTCTTGTACCCGCCGTCTTCCAGCACCCGCAAATCCCGCGCCAGTGTGGATGGATTACAGCTTACATATACCACCCGCTCCGGCTTCATCTCCAGGATCGTCTCCAGCAGCTTCGGATCGCAGCCCTTGCGCGGCGGGTCGACGACGATGACGTCCGCTTCGATGCCCTGCTCCTTCCAGGCAGGAATGACATCCTCGGACGCTCCGACCTCGAACGTGACGTTGCTCATCCCGTTCAGTTCCGCATTGCGGCGCGCATCCTCAATCGCTTCCGGCACGATCTCGACGCCGTACACCTTGCCCGCATGCTGGGCCAGAAACAGCGAAATCGTCCCGATGCCGCAGTACGCATCGATGACCGTTTCCTTACCGGTAAGCTGCGCATACTCGACCGTCTTTCCGTACAGCACCTCGGTCTGAGCAGGATTCACCTGATAGAACGACCGCGCCGAGATGGCGAATTTCACGTCGCCGATATAATCATAAATGACCTCACTACCCCACAGGACACGAGTCACGTCACCGAAAATCACATTCGTCTGCTTCGTGTTGACGTTCTGGCAGATGCTGACGACCGACGGCAGCTGCTCTCGGATCTCCGAGATCCATTCATCCTTATGCGGTATCTTGTCTCCGTTCGTAACAAGAACGATCATCATCTCACCGGTGCGGAAGGCCACCTTCACGACAACGTGACGAAGCAGGCCTTGGCCGGTTTCTTCGTCGTACGCGGTGATGCCGAGCTTCCGCCCGATGGCCTTCACACGGGCAACGACCTCGTCGTTGTGCTCGTGCTGAATGAGGCAGGTCTCCATGTCGATGATGCGGTGGCTGCCGCGGGCGTAAAAGCCGCCCACCAGGCCGCCTTCGGTGACGCCGATCGGCACCTGGGCCTTGTTGCGGTAGCGCCACGGCTCGTTCATGCCCAGCGTGGCATGAACCTGGATGCCCTGCTGCGCTGCACCGCCCGCTCCTGCAGCGGACGCCGGCGCAGCAGCGTCCGCGCCTTCCGCCCCATCGGCGGCCTGCGGCCCGCGCAGCTCGGGCTCGCCGAGCACCTGCAGCTTGCCGATGCGCGCCAGGTTGTCCACGACCAGCTGGCGCTTCCACGCGAGCTGGGCGGCGTAGTCCATGTGCTGCAGCTGGCAGCCGCCGCACTGGTCATAGATCGGGCAGGGCGCCGCGATCCGGTCGTGGCTCGCCTGCACGATGTCGAGCAGCTTGGCGTAGCCGTACTGCTTCTTCGTCTTGAGTACCTTCACGCGGACCTTCTCGCCGGGAAGGGCGCCCGCGACGAACAGAGTATAGCCTTCGGCGCGGCCTACTCCTTCTCCGTCATGGTTCATGCCGATGATGTCGATGACGGCCTCATCGTTTTTCGCTACCGGCAGGCCGGCAATCGCTGCAGGTGTGCTGCGGCGGCCGGAATTCCGGCGGCTGTGTCGCTTGTTCATGCTGCTTGAGTCACTTCTTTCGAGTATATTTTGAAAGGGATAGCCCCGATGCACGGCGGCTTGTCCACTTGTATTCGTCAAAGTTATATGAGGAATGATATTCCGTTACTTGCTCTGCAAACTGATCCATGACTATCCTTGTACCGCATATACTGCTCTATGATTCATCCATGTTCCGCATACTAATCCTTGCTCATTCCTTGCTCCACACACTAATCCATCTTTATCCCGCGGGTCATAAGCCCCACACCCTCTGGCTTCATTTCTTCCCCGCATCCTTCCCATTATAACAGAAAAGCGCACAAAAAAAGTCAAGATGCCCTGCCCCCATCCCTGGTGGATGAGCCGCATGCCGACACCTTAACTCCCCTGCGATGATCCACCGCCTGCTCAGCTTCCCTGCGGCCGGACGAACCATCCTGTTCCTATCCCTGTTGTCTATATCGAAGTATGTCAAAAACAAGCTTTACGCAAAAATCCGCAAGTGCTGCGGCAGCACCGAAAACTGCCCCGGCAGCGTTCCGCCAAGTTCCCCGTCCAGGTTCAGCAGCACCTTGCCCGGGGACGTCACTTCCATCGACCTCGTGCGGAAGTAGACGACCTTCTTGTCGTTGAAATGCTCGCCGCGCAGCGCGAGGCTGACCAGCCGCACGAATTCGGCCAGGTTGCATTTCTTGAGGGCGATCACATCGAGCAGGCCGTCGTCGATCCGCGCGCCCGGCGCGAGCTTCTCGAAGCCGCCAACGGAGTTCGTGTTCGTGATCAGGAAGATCATGAACTCGTCATGAATCGTCTCCTGGCCCTCGGCATTGATGATCAGCTCCTGCGGAGACAGGCTGACCATCTTCTCCACGCCTTTAATATAATAAGCGAGCTGGCCGATCATCGTCTTCAGCCGGCTGGGCACGTCATACGTCAGCTCTGTGAGCGTGCCTCCCCCGGCGATGTTGATGAAATACCGGTCATTCGCCTTGCCCACGTCGATTGGCCGGGTCTGCTGCCGGATGACCAGGTCGCAGTAGTCTTCCCAGTTCCTTGGAATGCCCAGCCCCCGCGCAAAATCGTTTGTCGTTCCGACCGGGAACACGCCGAGCGGCGGCAGGTTATCCCTCTCCGCCATGCCGTTGACGACCTCGTACAACGTGCCGTCCCCGCCCGCGGCGATGATCATGTCGTACCCCCGCTCCACGGCGTCGATGGCCGCCTTCGTGGCGTCCCCTTCGCCCATTGTGGCATGGCAGGAAGCCTCGATGCCGCCCTGATCGAGCCGGTGCAAAATGTCCGGCAGACGCCGGCGCATTTCCTCCCGGCCTGAGGTGGGATTATAAATCAAACGTGCTCTTTTCATACATACGCCACCTAATAAGTTGATAATTTCCGAATAAGCGCCTGTTCCTTACAATGACGCGTCAGCATCACGCGCAAGCCAGCTCCGGATCTGCCGTTCCATCCAATGGGTCAGCAGCGGGTGCGGCAGCAGCGCTTCACCTGAATACCGGTAATTTAACCCGTCCAGCCGCTGCGGAATCACCGTCCGGGTGAAATAGCCGTCACTCAAAAAGAGCGGAGCTGCAATCACCTGCATTCCGCGTTCCTTCTGCCAGTATTCCACCTTCGCCCGCACGCTGTCGGGCCGAAGCAGGCCATAGTCCGCCGCGGCCAGGCCGCCGATCGCCCGGGCGCTCTCCGCCAGGCGCGAGAGACCTTCCTCCCAGCGCTGGCGGAAGCCGTCGTGGCTGCTGCCGTGACCAACAAGAATAAGAACCTCCTCGCCGGGGTTCTTCGATTCCGTCTTCACTTTATCCCACACCATGCGGGCCACGTCCGGATCGTTGTCGATCGGCTCTCCGTACAGAATATTCGCCCGGATGCGAAATGGCTCCAGGTCCGTGTCGATGGCCGGGGCATCAATGACGCCGAGCGCATATGCGATTTCATTCACATGGGTGCTGCCCGAAGAGACAAACAGCGGAATCACCAGTATATCCGTAACGCCCTGACGCTCCAGATCATCGATCCCGTCCTGAATCAAGCGGCCTTCCACGATCTCCAAGAACGAAGCCGCCACAGGGAGTTCTCCCCGCAGCGGCAGCTGTCCAACGGCATCGTCGACCAGTTGGACCCAGGAGGATTCCCTGGAGCCGTGACTGATAACAAGTACCCCCGGTTTGCGCATATTAACGCCCGAGACGCTCTAACGTCATTTTATACCCTTCGTTGCCATAATTCAAACAGCGCTTCACCCGCGAAATGGTGGCCGTGCTGGCTCCCGTCTCCGCCTCGATCTGATTGTACGTGCTGCCCTTGCCGAGCATGCGCGCCACTTCCAGACGCTGGGAGAGAGACTGGATTTCGTTGACGGTACACAGATCGTCGAAAAATACGTAGCATTCCTCTACATCTTTAAGAGTTAAAATGGCTTCAAATAGTTGGTCGATGCTTTTATCATTAAGTTTCTTCAGCTGCACTGAAATATCATCCCCTATTGTAACTATTGCCTATTCAGGATTTTGCTCCCGTCACAGGGTCTTTCCACATTTAATATCGGTCAATCCGTGTTCAAATGATAGTCCTCTATGTACTCCCATTGTACCGAGCCGGTATGAACTTTTCAAGCGTTAACGGATTCACGCACTGAAGAGTTGCATGGCAGCAGGCCAAATAAAGCGACATGGATCCGCCGCCCGGTCCCCGATGCCCTTCCACGGTTAAAATGCATAGAACACCACCTTCCACTTGAAAGCGCTTAAATTATACATCATCCAGACGGGCTTGTACATGTTTTGGTGGATCATTTCCAATTCCCGGCATTGGACTCCGGGTTGTGATCACAAGTTAGCGATATTCCTTCTCCCGGATCCTCCCCCACGCACCAACTGGGCCTCCGCTGAATCTTGTAGGGTAAGAGGTCTGGGATCCTTGAATGCCGGCTTTTGTGCAAAAGAAAAACCGCCCGATATGGCGGCATGGCGCGTCGCTCTGATGTTGGTGTCCACTCATTCCGAACTCGATGGTCGTTCTCTATGTCGTGCCCATTCATTCCGGAATCGAAGCTCCTTCTCTATGTAGTGCCCATTCATTCCAGACCCGAAGCTCCTTCTCTATGTGTGTCCATTCATTCCAGACCCGAAGCTCCTTCTCTATGTGTGTCCATTCATTCCGGAATCGAAGCTCCATCATCGGCTTGTGCGTTCTTCTCCTTATGATAATCCTCCCAGAGCGGGGCGATGTATCGTTCCAACGTGCTTACGATCTCATTTCTCCGGCCTTCTTCGATATTGACCGTGTCATTTAAAATATCGTTCCGAATCCGGATGAGCACAAATAGTGGAGGTAGTGCCACCTCACGCAGCGCCTGAATCATGTGTTCTTCTTGGGACGAAATATCCATCACGGCATCTTCCTTTTCTGTTTGGGATGAGCTCATTATAAACCGTGACATTAGTGTCAGGGTCAAGCAAAAATAAGCCGCATTCCAACGTTGCCGACCGTTTCAACCGCTGCTTCCGCATCGGCTGGGCATCCGCCCGTTTCCGCTCCTATCCCTGTCTACCGGGCTAACGTCCATACATTATGTTTGCCCAGCACATACAGTATAGTAAATCATTCCAAAAAGGAAAGTGATATCATGCCTGAGCATTACTACCATAAGTCAAAGGCAAAGCCCAAAGCTGACCACCGCTCGCTGAACGAATTTGCCTCCCCATATCCACCGTCCCCGTATCCCGGCATTCAAGGCTATCCGGACTTTGGAGCACCCGGCGGATTACCCGGAGGCGCTCCCGGGTTTGCGCCTTATTACGGACCTGAAGGGTTGGCAGGTACGGCGGAGATCATCCCGCCAGTATCCGCAGCCGCCTCTGCTGCTCCCGCGGCAGCAGCAGCCGCAGCCGCCGCACCGGTCGCGGCCGCAGCCGAAACCGCCAAAACCGGCTTCTCCCTCGCCCAGCTCGGCGATCTCAAGGGACTGATCGACCGGGTGGGCGGCATCGACGGCATTGTGAACTCCGTCGGCAAATTCCAGAAGGTGATGACCGGTATGCAGCAGATCGCCCCGATGTTTAAACTGTTCGCGGGTCTCGGTAAAGGCAAAACCAACAGCAGCAATGATGGCGAGTACAGACCGCGCCGGAGAAAGAAGTCCAAGAAATCGTCTTCCAAGAAAAAATCGTCGTCGAAGAAGAGCTCGTCGAAAAAAACATCCAAGAAGAAGCGCAGCTGACGCCAAAAAATCCACTACCATTGCCGTTTAAGTGTCGAACGAAGCCTTCGTTGGTGCGATGAGCCGGTGTCATGAACCGGTGCCATATCGTGTCTCATGCCCTATCGTACCTGATGCCCTATCGTACTCATCATTCACAGTATCGATACCCTCATGACGCCCATTTTACCGGAAGAATAACGATGAATCCCTCTTCGCCACCATATCATGCCCAAAGAACATACAAGCGCCAGGTCCCGGCTCAGAAGTCTCTCCACTTCCGTGCTTGGCCTGGCGCATTCCGTTCTACCATACGTTCTCTTGTCCTGCCGCCCGTTCTACTTTATCCTGCTCTTGGCCGATTGCCCCCGTTCTACCTGCCACACTCTTGGCCTGACGCAATCCCAGATAGTCCTCCCTATTTGAACCATCCGCGCTTCGTGAACCACAGCACCATGCCCGCCCCAAGCACGAACATGAGCAGCATAACAGCGGGGTAGCCGTACTTCCAGTTAAGCTCGGGCATATTGACGAAGTTCATGCCATAGATGCCGGCGATAAGCGTCAACGGCATGAAGATGACGGTAATGACCGTCAGCGTCTTCATGATCGCGTTTGCCCGGTTGGAGTTGAGCGAGATGTAGCTGTCGCGCAGGTCGGCGGTCATTTCGCGGTCGGCCTCGATCATGTCGGTCAGCTTGAGCAGATGGTCGTAAATATCGGCAAAATACACTTTGTGCTCGCTGTTGTTCTGGACATGCTGGGAGTTGACGACCCGGTACAGCAGATCGCGCATCGGCACGATCGTCCGCCGCAGCTTCAGCAGCCGGCCGCGCAGGTCGAACACCTGGTTCATCAGCTCCTCGACCGACTCTTTGCCGCCGCGGTTCTCCAGGTCGGCCAGCTCATCCTCGATTTTGTACAAACTCGGAAAATAGCGGTCCACCAGGTGGTCCATGATCGTATAGGCGCAGGATACCGGGCCGCGCGCCCAGATTTTGCGGTCATGGGCATGCTGGAGGATCTGCTCCCAGGCGTCGTCGACGACCGGCAGCTCTTTGAGATGAAAGGACACGAGCAGGTCGTGCCCGAGGAAAAGGTCCACCTCATCCACCCCGAGCGTATCGGGATCGAGCGCGTGCAGAACGAAGAACTGCAGATCCTCGTACATATCCAGCTTCGGCCGCTGCAGCACATGCATGCAGTCCTCGACCGCCAGCGGGTGAAAATGAAAATACGTATGTAAAAGGGCGGATTCCTCTTCGGTCGGACCGTTGAAATCCACCCACATCCAGGCATAGTCCTCCATCCGGGCTTCTTCCAGCGAAATTCCCGTCAGCACCTCATGGGTATGGGTAATGGCAAGCGTGCGTATCATCGGCGTTCAGCGAAACTCCCCTCTAGCGGCTTATGTTCCGGCTCCGGCAGAAGCGGAGCACTTCTATATGTATGTTCTGATCTATCTTAGTATTGTACAGCATCCGTTCGAATGAAGTCACGCAGTGATGTTTTTGCGCAACAAAAAAGCCAACCCTTTGACGATTGGCCCCCACTCTACTCCAAATGTGTACATCTATATATATGAGATTAACCAAGATTAGAAAAAGATTTTAAAGATAATGCCCGCCAGCACCGCTGAAATCGGAATGGTAATGAACCAAGTGATGACGATTCTTCCGGCCAGCGACCATTTTACTTCGGAAAAACGCTTCGCGCTGCCCACGCCTAAGATCGCAGACGTAATTGCGTGCGTCGTACTGACTGGCAGGTGCAGGAGCGTTGCCGTGAAGATGACGGAAGCGGACGAGAAGTCTGCCGCAAAGCCGTTGATCGGCTCGATTTTGAAAATTTTCGTCCCCATCGTCTTGATGATTTTCCAGCCGCCGATGGACGTGCCGAGCGCCATGGAGGTCGCCGCAGCGATTTTAACCCAGAGCGGAACTTCGAGCGTCTCCAGCCGGCCCGATGTCACCAGCGCCAGGGTGATGATCCCCATCGCCTTCTGCGCATCGTTGGTGCCGTGTGTGAACGACTGCAGCGCCGCCGTAATGATCTGCATAAACCGGAAGCCTTTATTGACCGTATGCGGACTGCGTTTGGCAAAGATCCACTTCAGAATCGTCATGACGATATAGCCGATTACAAATGCAATCAGAGGGGATAACAGCAAGCCTTCCACAATTTCCGTAAAGCCGCTCCACTTGATATGGCTTGAGCCTGCTCCGACGTACACCGCTCCGGCCAGCGCACCGATGAGTGCGTGTGACGAGGAGGACGGAATGCCGAGCCACCAGGTGACGAGGTTCCAAATGATCGCCGCCAGTAGCGTGGCTATGACGACTTCGAGCCCGTTATTCAGCGTCGAGGGGTCGGTGACACTGCCGCCGATTTTCTTCGCGACGCCCGTAAACATAATCGCGCCGACAAAGTTCATGACCGCCGCCAGAAGGATCGCCGTCCGCGGCTTCAGCGCCCGTGTCGATACGGACGTGGCAATCGCGTTCGCGGTATCGTGGAAACCGTTGATGAAGTCAAACGCCAGCGCCAGAATGATGACTATGGTAAGTACAAATAATGATGTCTCCATGTGTCTCCAAAACCCCTTACGAGTTGCTCATAATGATCGATTCCAGCATGTTGGCCACGTCTTCGCAAGCGTCGGTGGTCGTCTCAAGGCGTTCGTAAATTTCCTTGCGCTTGATCAGCTCGATCGGATCGGTCACTTTCGCAAACAGCTCTTTAATACAAATGCGAAGCAGCTCGTCGCCCTGGTTCTCCAGGTCGTTCAGGCGGATCGTATATTCACGCATGGCCAGCAGCTTCTTCTGGGACAGCAGGTGGATCGCTTTCTGAATTTCATAAGCCGACTGACGGAGAATTTCCGCGAATTGCACGATATACTCATCCGGATCCGGGAGATGGTACATGTCGAAACGGGAAGCGCAGGCCTCCAGCCCGTCCATCACATCATCCATGGTGGTTGTCAGGTCCATGATGTCGTCACGTTCGATGGGCGTAATGAATGTCTTGTTGAGTTCTGTAATAATCGTGTGCGTGTAATCGTCACATTGCGACTCGAATCTCTTCATTTCGTTGGCAAAAACAAGCACATCTTGCAGATTGTCCACATGCTGGGCGAAATAATCGGCAGCCTGCACAATCGTATCGGCCATATTCTCCAGGGTTTGGAAAAATATGTCCTTTTTCTTCAATCTCATACGATAACCCCTTTACATAAGTTTGCATAAACACCGCAAAAACATGAGAATGACAACCCTTGTTATCTTATCAATCCGTCCTACGGTTTGTAAAGATAAGCGGCTTTCAATTTTAATGCAATGTAAACTCGCTGCCGAATTTATATATTAAACTTACCCATTCCCTGCCAAAATATCCGGTGGAGTGACAATTCCCGCAAGGATTCTCCATCCTTTCCCTATTTTTCCGTCATTTGAGAAGCTGAAGATGGCTGTCGAAAGATGGCGCATTCGGCACGATGTTAAAATACGTGGTTCCCGGGTACAGCGGCACCTCTTGTCCGTCTTTTACAAAGCGGATGACATCCCCTTTGGCGCGCACCCACTTGCCCTCCAGCACCTTGCCCCGCTGCAGCAGCACGGCCTTCCCGCCGGAAGATACATCGATGTCCAGCCGGCCCACATCGTCCAGCACCTTCTGGTCGGCTCCCAGCACGATGACGTTCGCCGCGGTCAGCTGCTCGTTGTTGTTCAGGTCGATATGCGGCTTGCCGTTAATGAAGCGCTGATAGAGCTTGGTGGCGGTATCATATTTATAGGAAACTTTATAGCTCTGGAGCAAAAAGGTGACGTCGACGCCCGCAGCGTCCTCACCCTCAGGAACGCTGTCGTCCGCCGGATTGTGAAAAGGATACGACTTCAGCTCCACATGCTCCGCGTATCCGCGCTTGTCCGCTCCCTCGCGCAGCTTATCCGCGCTCGAATACAGATTGTGCGGCGCCTTGCGGCTCTTGTCGCGCCAGAAGTACGGACCGGCGTTGCTGATCTCGTCCAGGTCCTCCTTGTGCTGGCGCTGGATGATCGCGTAGGCGTCGTTGCTGCCCCCGGCATGCACCAGCACGCCGCCGTAGCTCTCGCCCAGATCGATCAGATACGGGCGGATGCTGCGGATCGGCCCGATCGTCTCCTCGGCGCCCCGGCTCTGGAAGATGCCGATCAGCCGCGTGATCCCGCCCTCAGCCAGCACTTCATAGACGATGTCGGCCTGGCTCAGGCCCGACTGCGGCCGTGCCGCCGGCGCGTTGTTGATCATCACCGCCAGCGGCCTCTTGTCTGCCGGCTGCTCCACCGGCAGCCCCGTCAGCGGCGCCGTATAGGCCGCCGGCTCCTGCTCCGCCGCATCCGGCGGCGCGGTCTCCTCGGGCGCCGGCTCGTCCTGCGCCGGCTCCTGCTCCCCGGCGGCGGGCGGCTGCGGCGCTTCCGCCGCTTTCTCGGTGCAGGCGGCCAAGAGCGCGCCGCTCAGCGTCAGGCACAGCAGCGTGCCTGCCAGCCTCCTCCAGCCTGTACTCCACGTATCGTTCATTCGCTTGGATTCATCCCTTCATCGTAAACTCCCGGTCATCCCCTGCTGTCTTTGTGCGGCTCGTCCACACATGCTTTTCTTCCATTTAATCACAAAAGGGCGGCATCTGTCTGTGTTTTCAGGCAGATTGGCGGGCCGACGGACTCGCACTAGCGGGCGTTTGATCCTGATCCCAAGCAGATTGACGGACCACATTGCAGCGGACTACAGGCATAACTTGAGAGACACGCGAGGGATTGTACTCCGAGACGGTTACACTGAAGGTTATTAATTCTTTCGACTGCTAAAACATCCCGTTTTTCGGATAAATCCAGCTTAGCGTCCGAATCTTAAACATAACTGAAATCTTTTTTCGTATTTTGTTGGATGTGTGATGTATATCACAGTTATTGTGAAATATTTCACTTATAATAAAGACATCAAAGATGATCATCTTCCAAAAGCAACATAACCTAAAGAAAATAAAGGAGTGGAACAAATCATGTTCAACCATTGGCTTAGAAATCACAAAGTAGCAAGCTGGCTGCTGACCGTCGTCCGGATCTACCTGGGGTACAGCTGGATCAAAGGCGGTATCGAGAAACTGACCGGAGGCTTCGATGCCGGCGGATTCCTGCAGGGGGCCATTGCCAAGAGCACCGGTGATCATCCGGCCGTTCAAGGCTGGTGGGCCGCCTTCCTGGAACACGCGGCCCTGCCGGGCGTCAAATTCTTCAACGTCCTGATCCCGCTCGGCGAAACGCTGGTCGGCTTGGGGCTGATCCTCGGCACCTTCACCACCTTCGCCGCCCTGATGGGTATGGTGATGAACGCGGCGTTCCTCTTCTCGGGCACCGTAAGCACCAACGCACAAATGCTGCTGCTTGAAATGTTCATCGTCGTCGCTGCCGCCAACGCCGGCCGGATCGGTCTGGACCGCTGGGTACTGCCTTACCTCCGCGGCTTGTTCCACCGGCATCATGACGGCATGGATCCCACGCCGGCACCCGCACCAGGCATGAATGGCAAGAGCAAGGGCGCCGCTTAACTTCAGGAGCAAGCGGACGGCCCGCAACCAGCACCGTCCACTCGGCTGAAGCGCGAATCCCGCGGACGGCCGGATGGACGGATGCGGACCGCCGCTTTCCCCATATACTGTTTTTGAACGTTCCCCCGTTCAAACAAGAAACGAGCCGGCAAGGATGCCGGCTCGTTTATATTTTACAGGACTTTCGGCGCTCGCCGGTCCACTTCAATATGCAATCTTGCTGCAAGTCTTCCGATCGGGTCAAGACCCGCCGAACATCCAGCAGTTCAGGCTGAGGCTTCCATATTGATACGTCTGGATCAGCCGTTTGGCCTTCGCCTCGTCGCTCGCTGCGCCCATCGCGTAGAACAGCGGAGCGAAATGCTCGGTCCCGTAGGACGGAACGGCTTCGCGTGCATGCGGTGCTTTTTTGTCATAGTTAAACAGCTCTTTCAGGTTCCAGGTCTCCAGATTCCGGGCAATCCATTCGTCGAATTCGACCGCCCAGGCTTCCGGTTCATCCGTCTGGCTGATCAGCCGCAAGTTATGAACGAGGCCGCCGCTGCCGATGATCAGGACGTTGTCCTGCCGCAGCTCCTTCAGCATCGCGCCAATGGCGTACTGCTCCTCAGGTGACCGCCGTGAATCCACGGACAGCTCGATGACCGGGATGTCCGCGTTCGGGTACATTTTGCTCAGGATGACCCAGGCGCCATGGTCCAAACCGCGTCCCAGAACGGGCTCGTAATGCAGGTTGCCCGCTTCGAACAGGCTGGCGATTCTTTGGGTGACGGCTGCCGACCCCTTAGCCGGGTAGCGGAGCTCGTACATCGCTTCAGGAAATCCGTAAAAGTCATGCATCGTATCGTGAGATTCGTCCACTGTCATCGATTGCTCAGGACTGTCCCAATGTGCCGAGAAGACGACGATGGCTTCCGGGGCAGGCAGCTCCCGTCCCAGTGACTCCAAAAACCGCGAGTACTCGTGATCCTCCAAAGCGAGCATGGGTGAACCGTGGGCTACAAATAGTGCTGGTAATGTCATCGATGTCAACCTCCACACGCCAGTATACGTTGCTGTTTCTATTGTACCGTGTATGCAGAGAGATTTCCAATTTCCGCCCGAACATACGGTCCGCCCGCCTGCCTTGGATCGCCGCCACGCCTCGTTATCCACGCCTACCCTGCCTGGTGTCTGCCTGGGATAACCGATCCTCGTAACGTTCTAGATCATCCAATGCTGCCATTCCTGTTGAACGGCTTCCTGGTCGTTCAGCCACTCCTTCGTGCAGTGGATCACCTGTCTGCGGTGGGGTCCGGAGGAATACGTATGGTCCGCCTGGAAAATGATCTCCTTATCGCAGCGCCCCTCGTTGCGCATCCAGAACACCTTTTGATACAGGAATGCATAGTCCACCGGGATGGTGTCGTCCGACGTTCCATGAATGATGAGCACGTCGCCGCCGAACTTCACCGCTTCCTGCAGCGGCTGATACTGGCCGAGCGAGTCGAAGAATCCCGGGGTGAAGTCATAACCCAGGTAATCCGAGTACCCGGATTTCACCGCGGTATCGTACACGTCTCTGCCGGTGATTTTCAAAATATCGCTGAGCGGATATCCGACCGACGACCACAGCACCAGGCTCTTGACGCGGCGGTCGCGGACAGCCGTCAGGATGGCCACCACGCCTCCCAGGCTGTGCCCGATCAAGGTGACGCGCGTCGGATCGACATCCACGCAGCTCATGCCGTAATCGAGCACCGTCCGGGTCTGGGCGATCATTGACTCCAGCCCTTCCATCCCGTAGCTCCCGCTGCTCTCGCCGCATCCGGCATAGTCAAAGCGCAGCACCATGTATCCTTCCCGCGCCAGCTCGCGCGCGGTCTTCACGAACAGCCGGTCCACGCCGATCCGGCTCCCGACGAACCCGTGGCAGATGATCACCAGCGGGACGCGGTCTTTGCTTCGGCCTTCCTTGCCTTCCTGTTTCACCGGATAATGCAGGCTCGCCGCCAGCTCCTCCTGTTCGTGCCGGATCGTAATATTCCGCTCCATCCTAACTCCCCCGTCCCCATAAAATTTATATATTGATAATTCCGATAAGTTTAATGTGATATCGGAATTTATCTTATCACCGCGGGGTGGAGAGTGTCAATTGAAAAAGCGGCTTATGCCTCTATTCGTAACTGCGGCGGAACATCGAATGGGTTTCCTCCCGGCCTTCCCAATCGGTCAGCAGGCTGTTCTCCGGACTTACTTCCAGCACGTTCTGCGGATGCCAGCTGCCGCGCTCCTCCTTGGACTCGGGTTCATTCAGCCAGCCGTAAGCTTCGATCGGCTCCTCGGCCATTTCGCTCGTGAATTCGCCCGCCGTCCGAGGCCCGATTCCGTTATCTTCGGCTGCCGGACCTACGCCCCGTATGCCGTTGCCGACATCGACCGGGCCAACGCCGCGAAGCTCTTGATCGCTGATGCGATTCGCTTGCCCTGCCTGCTGCCCGGATACAGACGGCTGCCCGCCTTCTTCTCCCTTTGTCCGCGCCTGTTCGGCCGCTGGTTCGGACCCGTTCAGTGACCCCAGCGCGGCCATTTCCACGATCCATCCTCTGCTCTTGCTGTCCCACACATATTTCTGCTTAAAGTTGTCGCTCACGACAAGGTCACCCCCTGGTCAGATAAAATTTTTGATGCATATTGACCTATTGTCACGCGCATCCGGGCGGATTATTCGGGGGTCGTTAAATGTTCACAAAATTGCGAAAGACGGGAGACTACTGCTGGGCTGTGGAGCGTCGCTGTGGAGCGTTGCTATGGACCATCGCTGCGCCTCATATCCCCTTGCCTGCATGGAAAACAGACGCGCGGCAGAAACTAGGTCTACTTATCATTTTCGCGAGGGGATGGATCATCCATGTGGGACCATGTCATGACGTTTGCCCAGGAAAAACCGCTGTCGATCGTCTTGATCGTCTGCGTCATTATCGCCATCATTTATGTGGCGGTGCACTATGAAATGCTCTTTTTCAAGGAATAGAGGGGCGGTATCCCTTGAAGGCTGCCTTGCAAACGGCCGGGGCTGTTCCTATACTTGTGGTATATGGAGGAGCGTACAGAATGACGATCAAGCAAATGATTCAAGAAAATAACCGGCTGCGCGAACGCATGACCCCGGCGAACCGGGATTACGTGGAGGATGTCATCATCGCGGTGCGCAGCACCCGGGCCGATCGGCAGCAGGCCGAGAAGAAGCTGCTCGAAGTGGCTTCGGACGTGCTGAAGGCCCAGGAAGCCGGCCGCACGGCATCCCAGCTGTATGGCGAAGATCCGGCGGCCTGTGCCCGCAGCATCGCGGATGCGCTGCCGAAGCGTAAAGCCATCGAGGGAGCCGCCTATTACATCATGATTCCTTGGGCGGCGTTCACGTTCTTGTTCTTGGTTGAGGCGGTGTTTGGACTGGTCGCCGAATGGAGCGGCTATGCAGGGGAACCGATCAATCGGATCAGCCTGCTGGCGCTGATCGTGTTGGCCGCAGGCTCGATTCTGCTGACCGAGCTCGTCACCAAGACCCTGAATAAACCGGGCAGCGATGAGGGCTCCAGCAAGCCCAAGATCGATTTAAAGGCGATCGGGGTGTACTTGATCATCCTGATCATCGTCATGATCATCGGGTTCTCGATGCGGACCATGCTGCCGGTCTTCACTGTCAACCCATGGGTGAGCCTGGTGATCGGATTGATTGGGCTGGCCGGGCTGCGGTTTATCTTTCTAAGAAGGGGCTGATTCGGCTAACGAGGTTGGCTGGACAAAGCGCCTTGGCCCCATATTTACGGATAGCCCGAACATAGTGAAAATCCCCTTTAAGCAGGCATGTGCTGAATGGCAGCGCTGCGCTTGCTCGAAGGGGATTTTTCGTTTTTGGCTATATATACGGCTGCCTCTAAGATCCACTCATATCCATCCGATAATCATCCCGGCTAACGCGCCGGCAAGAACGACAACCCAAGGCGGGAGCTTCCAGAAGACAAGCAGGATAAATAGCAATAGAGCCAAGGCAAAATCAACCGGTGCCGTAACAGCCGTCGTCCAGATCGGAACATAGAATGCCGCTAACAAGATGCCGACCACGGCAGCGTTAATCCCAATTAGCGCACCTTGCACCCTGGGGCTGTTTCGGAGGCCGTTCCAGAACGGCAGCGCTCCGGCAACCAGCAAAAAAGCAGGCAGGAAAATCGCCACTGTCGCTACAATTGCACCTGTGATTCCGCTGGCCATCGCCCCGAGGTACCCTGCAAAAGTAAACAGCGGTCCGGGAACAGCCTGCGCCGCCCCATAGCCGGCAAGGAAGTCTTCCGGATTCACCCACCCCGTCGGCACCACCTCGCGCTCCAGCAAAGGCAGTACGACATGTCCGCCGCCAAACACCAATGACCCCGAGCGGTAGAAGCTGTCGAACAGGGCAAGCCATTGGATGTCAAACGTTTGTCTTAGGAGCGGCAGCGCAGCGAGCAGGCCGAAAAACAGAACAAGGCAGCCGATCGCGAAAGGTTTGCCCACCGGCATCCGCAGACTTTGGCTGCCAGGATCCGGACCCCTCTTGTACAGCCACAGCCCGAGTATACCCGCGGCGGCAATGATGAGCACTTGTGTATAGGCTGTCGGCCATAGTAACACAAGCGCGGCAGCGCCGACCGCGATCGTGACCCGGGATCGGTCCGGAGTCAGCTTCTGGCCCATCCCCAGCACAGCCTGTGCGACAATAGCGACAGCCACGATTTTAAGCCCATGAATCCAGCCTGCATTTGCGATATCGAAGCCTTGTAGCAATAAGGCGAACAGAACCAACACGATCACGGAAGGCAGCGTAAAGCCTAACCAGGCCATCACACCGCCCCACAGGCCAGCCCGGAGGATGCCAATCCCGATTCCGACCTGGCTGCTTGCCGGACCGGGCAAGAACTGGCAGAGGGCCACAAGATCCGCATAGGCTTTTTCGTCCATCCACTTCCTGCGCCGGACGTATTCGTCATGGAAGTAACCCAGGTGGGCAATCGGACCTCCAAAGGAGGTCAGGCCTAATTTGGTGGAGACGCGAAGCACCTCCCAGAGTGAGCCTGATTTTGCATTAGTAGCTTCTAAGGTTTGTTGTGGTACAGGGTTCAAGCCAATCGCTCCCTAACGTTATTTATACGGTGCTTACTGCCGGCAAATCAAATCCATCATAAACGTTATATGTTGTATGTAGATTAATGGAGTATCAAAAAATTCAAAACACGTGAGTAAAAATACGAATCCCTGATATTTAGTTCTATGGAATACTGTGAAATTCCCCTGTCACCAAAATCAATCGCTAAAAGTTTACAAGTCGGAAACAAGTTGAGATCAAAGCGAAACAACCTTCGGGTAATATGTTCATATACCAAACAGGAGGTTGAACACACCTATGAAAAAAACAGTTACCGCGGCCACAGCCGCTGCCCTTATGATTGCCCTTACCTTGCAAACCGGAGCCGGAGCGGTTCATGCCGCCACCGCGCAGCCTGCCGCTACCAAACCGGCAGTTTCTGCCGCCGTCTCGGCCAAAACGAAGCACGCCAACGCCATTTACAACCACATGATGGAGCTGCTGAAGAAACCGGCGAAGCAGGCGGAAGCACTGGCCTACATGGAGAAAAACATGTATCAAGTAACGCCGTATCAAGCGATGCTGATGGCTCTCAAGATGGAGAATGCCGAAAACGCCAATCTGGAAGCATGGAACCAGAAATTTTACAAAGACAATGTACAGCGCAGCCTCATGAAGCTGATGAAGCAAGGCGACGACCTGACTTCCCTGATCAATAAGACGAGCGACAAAAACCTGAAAACCCTCTTCAAAGGCGCCCGCGACAGCGGCTATCGTCTCGAAACGGCTGAAGGCATGTTCTACCTGGTGCTGGACTACCCGCGTTTCCAGAAGGTTCGCCCTTACGTAACCAACGATATCAAGAGCTATATCGATATCATGACGGCGGAGACGAAAAACCGCTTTGCCAACGACGCGGCGCTGTCGATCAGCTGGCAGGAAGTTATCAAGCGTGCCCAGACCCAGGAAGCATTCGTAAAGTCGTATCCGAAATCCAACCGTGTGACCCAGGTCAAAGCGCTGTACCAGCTGTACCTGTCCATCAGCATGAACGGCCTCAACAACACGCCGATGTTCGACTATGACAGCAAGAAAATCGATCCGAAGGCCAAAGCCGCGCTGGAAGCTGCCGTCAGCAAAGGAAACCCGGCCACGAGCGGCTACCTGAAACGCATCAAGGGATTCCTTGACGTCGTGAACAAAAACAAAGACACCCTGACGCCGGAAGTCCGGAACTACATCAATTCCGCGCTGAAATAATGCCGCTCGTTCATCAGACGAAACTTTTATCGGCTGAATCATCAACCGGATAAAAAATCGTCTATCGACGTACATTCTCCGAAGCTGATCCTTTGTCATATTTAAAAATAGAAAAGGGAGACCGCTGCGATGGTTGCAGGGTCTCCCTTTTTGTAGTTTGGGCGGGCGAAAGCGGATTGCTCCCACGTTGGCACGGTGCACCAAGGGGCGAGCATATCAGCATCCGCCGCCGGGGATCGGCCGCTATTAAATCAGCATGTTATACAGGCTGGAATCCTTGTTCAGCTCCGTATATTTGAGACCTTTCCGGTTCATGCGCTCGATGAGCGGCTCATAATCCTCGCGGCTGTTCAGCTCGATGCCGACGAGCGCCGGTCCGTTCTCTTTGTTGTGCTTTTTCGTATATTCGAAGTTGGTGATGTCATCTCCCGGCCCGAGCACGTCCTCCAGAAATTCGCGGAGCGCGCCGGAGCGCTGCGGGAAATTGATCATAAAGTAGTGCTTGATGCCTTCGTACATGAGCGAACGCTCCTTGATCTCCTGCATCCGGTCGATGTCGTTGTTGCCGCCGCTGATGATGCAGACGACCGTCTTGCCGCGGATTTCATCCCGGTACAGGTCCAGCGCCGCGACCGGCAGCGAGCCTGCGGGCTCAACGACGATTGCATTTTCGTTGTACAGCTCCAGGATGGCCGTGCAGGCTTTGCCTTCCGGCACTTTGACGACGTCGTCCAGCAGGCGGGAGCAGATGTCGTACGGGGTGTCGCCCACCCTTTTCACGGCTGCTCCGTCGACGAACTTGTCGATCTCGTCCAAGGTGACAACGCCCTGCTGAGCCAGCGCCTCGCTCATCGATGCCGCGCCTTCCGGCTCGACGCCGATCACTTTGGTAGCGGGACTGACCGTCTTGATGTACGTCGCCACGCCTGCCGCCAGTCCGCCGCCGCCGATGGTGACAAACACATGATCTGCAGCCGAATCCAGGCTTTCCATCACTTCCATCGCAATCGTGCCGTTCCCTGCAATGATCTTAGGCTCGTCAAACGGATGGATAAACGTCATGCCCTCGCGGTCGCAGGCCTTGATCGCCTCTGCGTAGGCGTCGTCGAACGTGTCTCCGGTCAGAATGACTTCCACGTTGCTGCCGCCAAAGCGCTTGACCTGCTTCACCTTCTGGTTCGGGGTCGTACTTGGCATGTAGATTTTCCCGTGAATATTCAGCGCATGGCAGGAAAAGGCCACACCCTGCGCATGGTTGCCTGCACTCGCGCACACGATTCCCTTCGCCATCTCCTCCGGCGACAGGCTGCGGATCATATTGTAGGCCCCGCGGATCTTGAAGGAACGCACGACCTGCAGATCCTCCCTTTTCAAAAACACGTTGCATTCGTATCTCGCCGACAGGACCGGGTCCCGCTGCAGCGGCGTCCGTACGATAACCTCCCGCAGCACGTGGTGTGCCCGGACGATATCTTCCATGCTGACGGTGCGGGGCTTGTCTGCCGCGCTTTCTCTCTCAGCGTTCACGACAGTGACTCCTTCGGCGCCAGCTGAAGGCTGGGCCTGCGTTTCCTTACCGGTATCTTTCATCTCTTGTTCTCTCCTCACTCCGCTAACCCTCTTTTTAAACGGACGTTTTTATATTACTCAGTAACTTAACGCTTTTGCGGCTTTTTTTCAAGAGGCTCTCTCCCGGCGGGCGCCTATTTTTGAAGATTATAGAATTTATAAAATTCAGCGAAGCTGAACCATTCTATAATCGCAAGAAAAACTTCAGCTAACCGCGGTCTGTCTTCTTTGAAAGTACGTCGATAGACGTTTTTCTTATGGCGTTTTTCCCTAATTGCGCCAACCTTCGGTTTGATCGTAAAAAAAAGCCCTCCCACCCGCTTCGCGGTGGAAGGCCATCAGCTACTGTTTTCCGGAAAGCCAATCGGTGAGCATGTCGACATCGGAGGCCGAGGCATGCCGCAGCGAAACTTTGTCTCCGGATTTACCGGATGCTACCGCCACTTTCAGCGTGGCCAGCTCTTTTCCCGCCTGGAATGGAGTCTGCGAGGTTTTGTGCCACTGTACCTTGGAGATCGGGATCAGCACGGTTTTCTCGGAAAAGCTCCCATAGCGGATGTGAAGCTGGTTCTCCTCCCGGCTCCAGGCCGCCCTCCGGTATTCCATTGATGACGCTGCCCAGGCAAAGAGGGGAAGAACCCATGCAAGCCACCGCCACACGCCGGGCGCGAGCAACCAGGCGGCTGCCGCCAGGATGATACAGATGAGAACAGGCAGCACGGTGTAAGAACGGTAAGATTTACGGCTGACCGGGTTCCAGGTCTGCGGCAGGCGGAAGCCGGGCAAAAAAGCTGCCATCCGCAGAGGAAGCTCGTCATAGCGGACAAGCGGAAACAAATCGACGGCCTTTTTCTCCTCATCCGAGCTGCCTGCGATGACCATTCGAACCGAAGCCCGGCGAAGCAGCTTGTGCAGCGGGTTCTGGGTGATGCGGATCGCCTGAATCCGGTGCGGCTTGATGACGGTTCTTTTTCTTTCCAAAATGCCCCGCTCGATGGTTAACGTACGGCCCTCGGCCTCAACCCGAAAGCCGTACTCCAGTAAGAAGGCGCCTGCAAACGCGAGCAGCCAGGAAAGGATCGCAAGGATGAAGATGAGTCCCGGGATTCCGAAGACCATCAGCCGCGGGGACAGCTGATCCCATACCGGCGTATCCCTCACCCATTCATCCCACAGCTTCAAGCCTCCCCCTACGATCACCATCCAGAGGATCGAGAATTTGCCGCTCGTTGTGCTTAGAATCAGCGTTTGGCCCAGTGACAGCCGCATGCTGTTCAGGGGAGTAGCGTTCGGCTGTTCAGCGTGAACGAGGGAATCGCCGGACGGTTCGGACGCCGCTTTCTCCGGGTTTGCCATGCCGATCTCTCGCTGAATCCGGGCGGCTTCCGCGGCAGAAATCGAACTGAGCACGGCCTCCGGCTCATCTTCACCCCCGGACGTCTCCATTTCCAGGCGAACGAGCCCGAACATTCGATCATACAGGCTGACTGTGATATTCAGAGACTGAATGCGTTCCTTGGTGATCCATAGTTTTCGGCGGACCCACAGCCCGTGTTCCATATAAAGGACGCCGTCCTCCACCCGGTACACAAAACGGCGCCAGCGCAGCCAAGCGAACACGATCAGCATGAGCGCAGCCGCCGCAATCACGCAAGCGGTCAGCATGATGCGGTCGATCTCTTTTCCAAATACGCGATGGATCAGAAAAATACAGAATGGAATTAAAGGCAGCAAGCCCGCCAATTCCTTCCCGGAATGAATCAGAAAGTACAGAATGGATACGGGATGCAGCCGCCGGTTGGCCGGCAAGGGTCCTGGATTAGAGTTCACCGTCCGTCCCTCCTGCCCAATCCGAAATCTGCTTGCGAATATTCTCAGCTTCCTGCTCTGACAATGCAGGAATGCGATGGCTGCCGGCTGCGGTGGAGAACGTGACGGTGGACAGTCCATAAATCTTCTGGATCGGCCCTTGCTTGGAATCCACATGCTGAATACGCACCATCGGGATTAACGTTTTCCTGCGCACCCAGACGCCGTGATTCAGCTCTACGTTCTTTTCCGTAATCTCATATCGCCAGAACCGGTACAGCAAACCGGGCAGCACCGCCAGCTCAAGCACGATAAACAGCAGAACGGCGGCCGCACTCCATCCCGCAATCCAGACGGGCCAGCTGTAAGCCATTGTCAGCCATAGAAGCGCGATAATCAGCACGACACTGATCGCGCTGGCGATCCACCCTTCCATTCTTCGCGCTTTTACCGCCCTCGGATCGATCCGTTTCATGACTGCTCTCCTCCTTCCGCAGACGAATCCACTGGATGAGAGGGACGGTGGACGGCCGATAGAAACAGGTCGGCAAGTTCCGCCGCGTATCCCGAAAGGTCCAGGCCGGGATTGACGAGCAGCTGGCTTGCGACGCCATCAATGGCGCTGCGGATGGCCGCTGCAGTCACACGAGCGGAGCGTTCGGTAAACGGCTTGAACTCCCCGGCCTCCTGCCCCCATCGCAATATTTCGATAAGAGGCTCCAGGATCAAGTCATCGGCGGCTCCTCCGAACCGAAGCTTTCCGTCCGCCGTGCGCGCATTCGTGACAACTTCCGTTAAAGCTACGATATAGTCACGGTGCCCGCCCATAAATTCCAGGTTCGATTCGATATAGGTCTTCAACATATCGCTAGGTGTCGTTTGTCCCTCGACTCGTGGAGACATGAAGCGTGCTCCGGCATCAAAGACCTCATGGACGATTTGCTCCATTAACTCATCCTTGCTGGCGAAGTGGTAGGTGAACACGCCTTTGCTTACACTGGCACGCTTGACGATTTGTCCCACCGAGGCCTGGGCGTAACCAAGCTCGGCAATCGTATGGATTGCGACCTCCACGATTTGCTGCCTTCTCTTCGATTGTTCCATTGACTCCCCCGCCCCCTATTGGAGTTCAGCTGCTTCGTAGATTCTAACAAATCGTACGACTGTACTAATTAGTTTAGTACGTGTGTACTAAGTTGTCAATATCCAAACCGTTGAGGCAGTATGGATCCGCCAGAAAATTGGTGACTGGGGCAACTAAGGGCCTATACTGCTTGAAGACCTCACTATCATGATGCATGAAATGTGTGGATTTGTTTTGATGGGTAAGCATAAAAAAAAGCCCACCTTAAATGGGCCTTTTCTAAGTCTTTTATTCTCAGGTTAAACGTTACGTTAGCTCAGGTGATGCGAATGAACATTTCGTTTGGTGAAGTACTAACCTTCGGGATTTTCCTGGTAGCGTTACTCACTTACATCGATAAACGAAAATAACCCACTCTTAAGGTCGGCACCTAAGTGGGTTATTTTCAAGGTCAAGCTTGATCCTGGAGGGAAATCCCACTCAAGATGTTTGTGCTAGGGAGTAGCCTGGGCCGGCTGCTCCTTATTTATTGTTATCTTAGCATCCGGCAAGATATACCACAAGCTATGCAAAATGAAAAATATGACTTATTCTTGCACCTGCCGGATCAGACGGTCCCGGAGCTCATCCGCCAGCTTGATCGACGGAGTATCATGGATAACTGTCCCAGGCCGATTCCCCTCGCCCAGGATATAGCCCCCAAACTTTGTTCCGAAAAAGCCGAAAATATGCTGAAACTGCTGGATCAGCGGCAGTCCTTTCAGCTGTGGATCGTCGCCGCCGACCGCAATCACATAAGCGGTTTTGGACTTCATCGATTCCCGGAAATGCGGACGCTGATCGTCCCTGAGCGTTTGGGACCAGCGATCGATAAAGTTTTTCATATGGCCCGACATGCCGTACCAATACACCGGCGTGGCAAAAATCACAGTATCCGCGGCCAGCACGCGGTCAATCAGCGCGTTGTAATCGTCGCCCACATCTTGAAACCCCTGCTCGGTATGTCGAAGATCCTCAATCGGTTGAACGGTATACTCTTTCAGCACAATCCGGTCCACGCCGGCAAATCCCCGGACGACCCGCTCGGTCAGAAGCTCCGTATTCCCGTCTGGACGCGTACCCCCATAAATAACAGTGATGCTCATCGTATTTCACTCCTTGACGTTTACATTCAGGTCTGCTCACTCCACCATTTTTTTGACCGTATTCGTAACATGGCCACAATCCCATAATACAACGGAATCAGCTCGATAAATATCCACACCAGCACCGTAATAAAGGAGAAATAATGCTTCTGGTAGGCAGACAAGTGGTAGGCGTAATAAAACGCAATCCCCGCCGAAACGAGCGTCAGCGAAGGGACGATGATTCCCTCTCCTCTACCTTTCGTAAAATAGGACATGCACTTGGTCCCGGCATATATCAAAAAGGAGCAATGGATCAGCATCGAAGCCGTCCATACCCCGATCATAAATGGGGCGGAGTTTTCCAACAGGCCATCGTCTATTTTACCTCGGATAATTTCGAGGAATGGATATTGGATCTGCTTGGCATAATGCGGACTGAAATTAAGCAGCGTAAACATCCAGCCTGACAACAAGACGAAGGAATTTCCAATCGATGCAACCGCCAGCTTGGCGAACGTCCCTTTGCCGAATGTAAATTCCGGAGCAAGAAACAGAAAGACCACCCACTCGCTCACGACCGAAAACGTAGCCATTGTGTTGCTGAAAAAAGTAGGCAGGTCAAAATAATGAAAAAAAGCCGGAAGCATCTGCACACTGGCGTTTTCAGCATAAAAATAGGTGATCAGCAGCGTGGTTGCAAAGATCAGCAAAAAAAGGCCATCCGACATGTAGACAAGCGTCCTTGCCCCCAACCGGACGACGTAGAGGATCACGAGGCTGATAATGAGCTGGATGAACCAGGGCGGGGTTCCTTTCAAGTAATTGGTCCCGAAAAACAACACGAAGCTTTGGATATCGTAGGAGGCGTAGTACACCGTCCATACGAGCAGCATAATAACGAAGGCTCCATGTATCCCTTTACCCATGATTCGGTTTCCGAAAGTGACCCAGGAGGACGCGGGCTGAAGCTTGCCGACATAGACCACATAGAACAAAATGATGAAGCCCAGGAGGGAACCGAACACGATGCCCGCAATTCCTTGATAGCTTGACGTGGATACCAGCTCTGGAATAAGGAAGATGGACGCCTGGGAGTTAAAATAGACAAAGGCAAATCGGGCCAACCTCCAGTTGTTGTTTGAAGTCATTTCGCCTCGCTCCCCTTCTCAATATTCTTTCCCGTAATCGTCCAGGCTCAGCTTGGTAACTACGCGTACCTCGGCATCCTTCTTATAGTGTTCCGGCCATTTGCCTTTCACCTGCTGCCAGTACTGCGGGGCGTTCCACTCCAGAAGAAACCCGAGCTGAAGCACATCAGCTCCGATTTGTTGAGAGTAGGCAATGCTCTTCCGGAAGTCTTCGGAGACGGTTTCTCTCATTTGATTCATGATGGTCCCGCTGACGTCCTTCACGAAGCGGTGAGAAGCGTCCTTTTTGGCTATGATGCTGGCCCTGCCTTTGAGATGAACCGTGAAAACCGGGCCGTTTGGGGTCATTTTGACCGAAGTTTTGCCGTTCGTATAAGTGAATTTAAGATCTGCTTTGCTCTTGCCGTGATCCCATTGAACGGAATAAATCGGAAATTTGAGATGCCCATAGGCCCATGCGATCGTTTTGGCTTCTTCATAGGGAAGCGTGCCTTTCAATCGGCCTTGCTGAAACAAAGCCGCCCCTTTTATTCCCGTCCACGTTTCGCTTTTATGAGCATCGGCGGCGGAATGGATCTTGTCGTTCTGCAATAAGGTGGCGGCGTATCCCAATCCTGCCGCGTCCGCGACGAGACAGTCCTTAATGGTCGTATTCAGCATATAACCTTGGGTGGCGAAGCTTAGCAGCACCGTGGTGGGCAGCTGTTCAAAAATCGGCGTCAGGTGTGCGGCATCATCCAGCTTACCGGAAGCAACTAACAAGTATGCCCCGATCGGGACATCGGGTTCCCTCTTGATCCATTCCAGAAGATCGCCGATGCCCTGCTCGCCGTATTGCTCGCTGATCATCACGACTTTGATTTCGGACAGGCTGAGCTGGCGCGACAAATCTTTGTGGATATATTCCAGCGCCTTGCCGATGCTCGTGGATTGCTTGGTGATCAAGGAGTAGGGCTTATCCTTGCCGCCTCCCCCGCCGCTTAACTGGTCCGAATCCAGGCGGTTGGTCAGAGGGGTGCTGATCGAGACCTTCACCGTTCCGGGTTCTTCGCCGACATCGACAAACACCCCGTTTACGAAAATACGCTGATCCAGCTCGACTTTGGACCAGCATCCAGTGATGCTGCACAACAAGATTACCATCAGCCCAATTTTCATAAGTGTCGTTTTCATAGGAATCGATTATCTCCTCCGATGCCGGATTCTCGAAAAGGCGCTGCTGCGTTTGTTCATCAGAGGTGATGACAGCCGCAACAGCGTATCTTTCCAATCGGACAGGACGAGCGGTGCGACCGGCTGCAAATATGGGGCCCCGAAGGACCTTAAGTGCACCAGATGCGCGTACAGAACGAAAGTACCTGCGAATATGCCGATCAGCCCCATCGAACCACCCAAAATGAGAAACGGGAAACGGAGCATCCGAAAAATAAGCCCCAGCTCCAGATGGGGAATGATATAAGAGGCCACCCCTGTGATCGAAACGACGATGACCATGGGAGCGGAGACGATGCCTGCCTGAACGGCGGCTTGGCCGATGACGATCCCCCCGATGATCGAGACCGTCTGGCCGACAGGCTTCGGAATTCTCATGCCCGCCTCCCGCAGCGCTTCAAAGGTCAGCTCCATCAGCAGCGCTTCCGTTAATGCCGAGAACGGGATGCGTTCACGGGCCGATGCGATCGTAATCAGCAGATGAGCCGGAAGGACTTGAGGGTGGAACGTCGTAATCGCTACGTATAATGAAGGCAATAAAATCGACAGCAGTGAAAAAGCGAATCGGACCGTGCGAATCCAGCTGGCTGCAAAGGGACTCTGAAAATAATCCTCCGAGGCCTGCAATAACGAAAACAAGGTGACCGGAGCGATCACAGCATTGGGTGCCCCATCCATCAAAATGCAGACGCGCCCCTCGAGCAAAGAGGCTGCAACGGCATCAGGCCGCTCCGTATATTGAAATATCGGAAACGGCGTGGAGCTTTCCTTGAAATGCTCCACTACATAGCCAATACCGAAAATCCCATCGATGGATAGGCTTTGCAGCTTGCTGTCGATTTCGGCTAACACTTCGTTTTTGGGCAGGCCCTCGATATAAACCACATAAACCAACGTGTTGGTATAGTCGCCGATTGTATATTCCTTCATCTTCAGCTTCGGATGCCGGATCTTATGGCGCAGCAGGGACAGGTTGCTCTGAATATCCTCGATAAAAGCCTCTTGCGGACCCGTAACGACCAATTCGTTTTGCGATTCCGCAATCGATCTTTTCTGGTACTGTACGGTGTCAAAATAGTAAAAATCGTCCGTTTGATCCACATGCAGGACGGCCTTCCCTTGTACGACCAGGACGGATGCCTCTTCTGGGCCGGAAATGGAATGATAGACGATCGGAAACGCGTTTCCTTGCTGCAGGTTACGGCGAAAAGCATCCCAACTCCCCGTCCGGCTTTCGGCCAGCAAAAAACGGGCGATGTTCTTTTGAAGCATCGCTTGGTCTACAATGGAAGGTATATAAAATAACGTACAAGTTCTACCGTCAATGAGAAATGGCTGGCAAACCAGATCCGGGGAATCCTTCAGCTGCTGTTTGAGGATATCCAGTGCGGTTCCCTTCATAGTTTCCACCTCTTGTGTACGATGATCGGTTCTCATATCATGCCGGAAATGAAGTCAAATTATTCCTTAATGATGACAATCAAGCTGTCACCAATACATTGCTATAATCAAAAGTACCAGCCGAAGACATTGCACACACTTTAATCCAAGAAGGAGGATGTAACACGATGAAGCCAAGTATATCCGTTTTGACCCTGGGGGTAGACGACTTGGAAAGGGCGCTGGCCTTTTACCGGGATGGCTTGGGGCTGCCTACGGAAGGCATTATTGGAACAGAGTTTGAGCACGGCGCGGTCGCGTTCTTTGACCTTCAGGCCGGGGTGAAGCTGGCTGTCTGGAAAAGGGACGACCTTGTCCACGACGCCAACATCGAGCGCACGGCCCCCAGCAGTGCGGAGTTTACGATCGGCCACAACGTTACCAGCAAGGAAGAGGTCGATCAAGTGATGGAACAGGCGCGTCAGGCGGGAGCTACTATCACCTCACCCGCGCACGACACGTTCTGGGGAGGGTACTCCGGTTATTTTCAGGACCCTGACGGGCACCTGTGGGAAATCGTCTGGAATCCCGCTTGGGAGTTTCCGGCGGAGTAAAGAGAACGAAATTCCAACGCAACAAAAAAAGGCTGCCGGGATGAGTCCCAAGCAGCCTTTTCCTTATGTTCGATCAAATCATTATGCTTTGCTGTTAAAATGACGCTCAAACCAGGCGGTCGCCGCATCAATCTCCAGCTTGCTCAGCTGGTGTCCGTAATCTGCCCAATGCAGCTCGGAATCCGCACCGGCGTCTGACAGCAGCGAATGAAGCTCCTCGGTTTCGCTGATGGAGCAGATTGGGTCATTCGTCCCTGCCCCGATAAATACCGGAACGCCGGTTAGATCAGGCAGCTCCTTCCCGCGCAGCGGAACCATCGGATGCAGCAGTACTGCGCCCTGCAGGGCGTCGCTGTAATGGAACAGCAGGCTCGCGGCAATGTTGGCGCCGTTGGAGAAGCCGACAGCCACCATCCGGTTCCGGTCGATGGAATACTGCGCTGCCGCCTCATCCAAAAAGGCCTTCAGCTCATGCGTCCGCGCAATCAAATCTTCCTCATCAAACACCCCTTCGGCCAGTCTCCGGAAGAAACGCGGCATGCCGTGCTCCAGAACGTTTCCCCGCACACCAAGCACGGATGCCCCTGGTGCTATCATGTCTGCGATCGGGAGCAAATCCCGCTCATTCCCACCCGTTCCGTGAAGAAGAACCAATACGGGTGCCTCCGGCCGACTTCCTTGAACAAAAATATGCTTCATACTCATCATTGTACGCCTCCCAACGCACGGACCTGAATGTCCGGCAAAAGTTGTTCTATCACTTCACGCTGCGGCTCATACCACTCGGGCAGCATGAGATGTGTCCCCATTTCCGCTTCCGGCTCATCCCGTGCAAACCCTGGCGGGTCTGTGGCGATCTCAAACAAAATCCCGCCCGGCTCGCGGAAATACACCGCATTAAAATACTGACGGTCGACGATCTGCGTCGGACGAAGACCGGCTTCCTCCACCAGACTTCTCCATGCCTCATGCTCGGCAAAATCCTTGGCACGCCAGGCGATATGATGCACCGTACCGGCACCGGCGGTCCCCCGCTCTTCCTGACCGATATTCACGTCGATGATGTTGCCGATATCGCCGGTGCTGCGGTAACGGACCTGGCCTTGGTCTTCGCCGATTTTGGCCAGTCCGAGGATTTCTTCCAGAACCAGCATCGTCTGCTTAGGGTTATTGCTTCCCAAAACGGCGCCGCCAAATCCCTTAATGGCATGGTCCACTGGAACCCCGCTGAAGGACCAGCGGCTTGGCGCCCCCTCGGCCCGCTCCAGCAATTCAATCTGCAGACCGGAAGGATCTTTGAATTGAATGTACGTTTCTCCGAATCTTTCCGTCGTGCCGTACGCCAAATCCAGAGAGCTCAGACGCTGTATCCAAAAATCCAGGCTTCCCGGAGGAACGGCATACACCGTCGTTTTCACCTGTCCGCCGCCAACGGTACCTGTTCGGCTATTGTCCCTCGGAAAAAACGTAACAATCGTCCCCGGACTGCCGTGCTCGTTACCAAAGTACAGGTGGTACACGTTTGGTGCATCGAAGTTGATCGTCTTTTTCACCAGTCGAAGTCCGAGCACCCCTGCGTAAAAATCAACGTTTTCCTGAGCGTTGTTCACGAATGCGGTAATGTGGTGGATCCCTGTCGTCTGCAGCATGGTTTGAAACCTCCTCTATGCTCTCTGAATTTTAAACCTCTCATTGCGTTTACGACTTGCCAAACCTGATCTGAATTTATTTTAATATTAAGATTTATAAATATATAATATATGATTTCGAGACTTTTGGCAAGGGGGTATACGAAGAGTGATATGCTGAACAACAAAAGGCGCCCCTTCGGTCGTGTGCCGACCTCGGAACGCCTTCTATCTCAGACCCGGCAAAATGTACCGGGCAATATCCCTAGGGACATCCATAGGGACATCCATAGGGACATCCATAGGGACATCCATAGGGATGCATTTCTAGCGAAACATTTTTATTTCCCGCTCTTCACCAACGCCTTGGCGGCGATGTCCGTGCGGTTCTGCTTGCCCTCGAAGGTAATCTTCTCGGCCTGCGCGTATGCCTTCGCGCGGGCTTCGGCGATGTCGGCACCCAGGCCGACGACGCCCAGCACGCGGCCGCCGCTGGTGACGAACTCGCCCTGCCCGTTCTTTGCGGTTCCCGCATGGAACACGAGGGCGTCTGCCGCGTTGACTTGATCCAGCCCCTGTATCGGCAGCCCCTTCGGATACGAAGCGGGATAGCCGCCCGATGCGAGCACGACGCACACGGCGGCCTCATCGCTCCATTCGATGTCGATATCGGCCAGTGTACCGTTCACGACCGCGAGGAAAATGTCGAGCAGATCCGTCTTCAGCCGCGGCAGCACGACCTGGGTCTCCGGGTCGCCGAAGCGGGCGTTGAACTCGATCGTGGTCGGCGTACCATCCGGCTGGATCATCAGCCCGGCGAAGAGCACGCCGCGGAACGGCCGGCCTTCGGCGACCATCGCTTTGGCGGTCGGCTTGATGATATTTTCGACAGCGGCTTCAATAATCGCCGGATCCACATGCGGCAGCGGCGAATAGGTGCCCATACCGCCCGTGTTCGGACCCTTGTCCCCGTCAAACACCGGCTTATGGTCCTGCGCAGCCGCCATCGGCCGCACCGTCTCGCCGTCGACAAAGGACAAAATCGACATTTCCTGCCCCTGCAGGAACTGCTCGATGACGACCTGAGCGCCGGATTCGCCGAATACTTTGGCGACCATGATGTCGCGAAGCGCTTTTTCCGCTTCCTCCATCGTAAACGCCACGGTGACGCCTTTCCCTGCGGCAAGTCCGTCCGCCTTAATGACGATCGGTGCCTGCTGCGACTGCAGATATGCGGATGCTTCTTCGTAATTGTCGAATTTGCGGTAAGCCGCCGTAGGAATGTTGTATTTATGCAGCAGGTCCTTCATGAACGTTTTGCTGCCCTCGATTTCAGCCGCCTTGCGGTTAGGCCCGAATACCGGAATATTTTTCGCCTCAAAAGCATCCACGATGCCGTCTGCCAGCGGATCGTCCGGTCCGACGACGACCAATCCCACTTCTTTCGTCAAAGCAAAGTCCGTCAGCTTGTCGAATTCATTGACCTGAATCGGCACGCATTCGGCGATCTGCCCGATCCCCGCATTTCCCGGGGCGCAGTAGATCTGTCCCGCCTTCGGGCTCTTATGCAGCGCCCATACGATGGCATGCTCGCGGCCCCCGCCGCCAATCACCAAAATATCCATGTCCGCCTCCCGTTTCTTCGTTTATGCACGTTAATTTTTCCTCAGAACTTAAACATCCTGTCGTAATACCGCCGCCAAGATTACGGTGCCGACACCGTTTATAGCAGACAGCCGCGTTCAGCGGAGATTTTGATGACGGGAAGCAGCAGCTGGAGGTGACTTTTCCGACAACAGCCCAACTGTAGTCACCCTTCCCAAACGTTATCCCAAACCTCTTAAACGCGGCTATCTCAGCCTTTTTCACTTTTCAGTGCATAGCGGCAATGACTTTACATATGACGGTATTGACTTTCTCCCAGCCAGACCGGCGAGTTCCCGTCTTAGTGTTTAAAATGTCTGACGCCCGTAAATACCATCGCAATGCCGTACTCGTTGGCGACTTTAATGGACTCCTCGTCCTTGATGGAGCCGCCAGGCTGAATGACCGCCGTGATCCCGGCTTTGGCCGCCAGCTCCAGCGTATCGCCCATCGGGAAAAACGCATCGGATGCGAGCACCGATCCCTTGGCTTTGTCGCCCGCCTGCTCGATGGCGATTTTGGCGGAGCCGACGCGGTTCATCTGACCCGCACCCACACCAACGGTCATGTTGTCCGCGGCCAGTACGATCGCGTTGGACTTCACGTGCTTGACGACCTTCCAGCCGAACAGCAGCTGCTTCAGCTCCTCTTCGCTAGGCGCACGATCAGTTACGACTTTCAGATCGGCTTCGTCCAGCGAATGCACGTCGCTTTCCTGCACGATCATGCCGCCGTCGACCGACGTGACGACAAATTGGCTGGTCCGTTCCTTGGAAGAACCGAATTCGCCCATTTTCAGCAGACGGATGTTCTTCTTCTTCGTCAAAATTTCGAGTGCCTCATCGGTGAAGCCCGGTGCCAGCACGATTTCCAGGAAAATTTCGCTGAGCAGCGCCGCGGTGTCGCTGTCGATAATGCGGTTAGCTGCGACGATGCCGCCAAAAATGGAGGTCGGATCCGCGCTGTATGCTTTTTTATAAGCTTCCAAAATGCTTTCGCCTGTACCTACACCACAAGGGTTCATATGCTTGACAGCCACGACAGCCGGTTCGTCGAATTCTTTGACGATCTGCAGCGCCGCGTTGGCGTCGTTGATGTTGTTGTACGACAATTCCTTGCCGTGCAGCTGCTCGGCGGTTGTAATAGTGCCGGATGGAGCGAGCGGTTTGCGGTAGAACGCCGCTTTCTGGTGCGGATTCTCGCCGTAACGAAGGTCTTGGATCTTCTCGTAAGTAACCGTCAAACGCTCAGGAAGAGGATCGCCTGTGACGTTCGACAAATAATCGGAAATGAGGGCATCGTATGCGCCGGTGTGGCGGAAAACTTTGGCTGCAAGCCGTTTGCGCGTCTCCAGCGTCGTATCTCCGTTCTCGCGGATTTCCGCAAGTACAGTGCCGTAGTCGGCCGAATCGACAACTACGCTGACAAACGCATGATTTTTGGCTGCCGAACGAAGCATGGTCGGACCGCCGATGTCGATATTTTCGATCGCATCTTCATAGGTAACGTCCGGTTTGGCAATCGTCTCCTGGAACGGATACAGGTTTACGACCACCAGATCGATGTAGTCCAGGCCCAGCTCTTTCATCTGCTGCTGATGCTCTTCGCTGTCACGGACAGCCAGAAGGCCGCTGTGTACCGCCGGATGCAGCGTTTTGACGCGTCCATCCAAAATTTCAGGGAACCCGGTTACTTCGGAAATGCCGATGACCGGCACGCCTTCCTGTGCCAGCAGGCTTTTGGTGCCCCCTGTCGAAATGATCTCCACGCCCAATGCAGACAGCTCGCGGCAAAAATCCACGATGCCCTTCTTATCCGATACGCTGACCAGCGCTCTTTTAATACTCACGATATGCTCCTCCTTTATGTGTAAAAACGATAACTTTCGCTCGAAGCTCATTTATTTCCCGAGAAATATCGAAAAGATTCCCCGGCATCCGCCGGAAGCGGGCCGAGCCGACAAAACCGTCAAATCCCTCCACAAAGCGCACTTTTTGCTCGATAACGGCCGAAGTCTTTGCGGAAACACCGAAATTTATCATTTCTTATATAAGTTGAACGATTGAAATGGATGATAGGGGCAAGTACGTAAAACGTTCCTACGATCGCTCTTGTTTTCGTATTTCTTGATTGATGGATCCAACCTAATGGAGAAATCCGAAAGCCAAATGCGAACGCTTCGCTTCTTCAGAATCCTTTTACTCCCTTGCCCTGCATCCTATTCTTTTAATTCAACTTATATTATACGAAAAAGCCGCTGACAGCCGCCGCCATTCGTGTCGGAACCGCAGCAGGTGTCCTTTATCCCCTTACCGTATCTCTATATCTTTGTGTTGTTACATCTCCAACCACATCAAGGCATCATCCCTTAAGCAGCGTAACTTTCCGGCCCTCCAGCTTCACTCTACCCTGGGCAAAAAGAGCAACGACCTGCGGGTACAGCTCCTGTTCTACAGCATGCACCGCCTGCGCAAAAGACTCCTCCGTCTCATGCTCGGCCACCTCGATCGCCCGCTGGGCGATAATCGGTCCGGTATCCATGCCGCCGTCCACAAAATGCACGGTTACGCCGCTCAGCTTGACGCCATAGTCCAGCGCTTGCCCGATCGCGTTTGTCCCGGGAAATGCCGGGAGCAGCGACGGATGAATGTTGATCAGGCGACCTGCATATTTGTCGACGATCACGGAGGTCAGCAGACGCATGTAACCTGCCAGCACGACCAGATCGATGTCCAGCTCCTCGAGCTTGGCGACGATTTCCGCTTCATATTCCTCGCGCGATCCGTACTGTTTGGGAACGAACAGATGCGTGGGAATGCCGAGGCGCTCCGCCCGGCCGACGACAGGGGCCGCCGGTTTGTCGCAGACGAGCAGCTCCACCGTCGCGCCGCCGAGCCTTCCCTCAGCGGCCGCTTCGGCCAATGCCTGAAAGTTGCTTCCCGTTCCGGAAGCAAACACAGCAATCCGGTAGCCGCTCATTAGACATCGGCTCCCGTAAAGGTCACAACCGACTCACCCGGCGTTACCGACCCGATGATGTACGCTTCCTCGCCGCTCGCCTTGAGCAGCTCCAGCGCCTGCTGCGCATCGCCTTCGCTGACGACAAGGACAAGCCCGATACCCATGTTGAATGTGGTGAACATATCGCGGTTGGCAATACTGCCCTTGCTCTGCATCAGCTCAAAGATCGGCAGGATCGGCCAGGAACCGTAACGGATGTCCACGTTGACGTTCGCAGGCAGCATGCGCGGAATGTTCTCGATGAAGCCGCCGCCGGTGATGTGCGCCATGCCTTTCACGTTGACCTTTTCCAGCAGAGCCAGCAGGGGCTTCACATAGATTTTGGTCGGTGTCAGCAGGACGTCGCCCAGCTTGCCGCCCAGTTCAGGGATTTCATCGTGCAGGCTGTAGCCGGACTGCTCAAGCAGGAGCTTGCGCACCAGGGAAAAGCCGTTGCTGTGCACGCCGCTCGACGCGATGCCAATGACCGTATCTCCAGGGGCGATGGACGCGCCGTTGATGATTTTGCTTTTATCGACAACGCCGACGGTAAAGCCCGCGATATCGTATTCGCCTTCAGCATACATACCGGGCATTTCGGCGGTTTCGCCGCCGATCAGCGCGCAGCCGGACTGATGGCAGCCCTCGGCGATGCCGGCCACGATCGCTTCGATCTTCTCCGGCACGACCTTGTCGCATGCCAAGTAGTCAAGGAAAAACAGCGGCTCTGCCCCCTGCACCACGATGTCGTTGACGCACATGGCCACCGCGTCGATCCCGATCGTGTCATGGCGGTCCATGGCGAAGGCGATTTTCAGCTTGGTGCCGACCCCGTCCGTTCCGGAAACGAGCACAGGCTCCTCATATTTGTCCTTGTTCAGGCCGAACAGCGCCCCAAAGCCGCCAAGATCTGTCATCACTTCCGGACGGAACGTCCGTTTCACGTGCTTCTTCATCCGTTCTACCGCTTCATTTCCGGCCGCGATATCCACACCGGCATTTTTATAAGCCTCAGACACTCCAACGACACTCCTTTGTCAAATGCTCCGCCACTTTTTAAGCGGGTAAAGTATTCATATCCTGAATCGATCCACAGACACAGCCCAAACCTTCAGCCCGGCAATGCCATCGCGATCCGTAATCGCCCTGCATTCCAAGTCCATCAGCAGCTGCAGCCAAACTTCTCTTCACCGTTAAAATCCAGATGCGTCGGATAATCGTTGTCGAAACAAGCCAGGCACAGACCGCCCTTATAATCATCCGCATTGTTGCCTGCAATCGCAGTGATCAGACCCTCCGGGCTAAGGAACGCCAGCGAATCGGCGTTAATTTCCCGGCAGATTTCTTCCACCGACTTGCTTGAGGCAATCAGCTCGCGCCGGTCCGGCGTGTCGATGCCGTAAAAGCACGGATTTTTAAAAGGCGGCGACGTAATCCGCACATGCACTTCCACCGCCCCGGCTTCGCGAAGCAGGTTCACGATCCGGCGGGAGGTCGTGCCGCGGACGATCGAATCGTCGATCATGACGACCCGCTGGCCTTCAACCACACGCCGCACAGCGCTGAGCTTCATCTTGACGCCCTGCTCGCGCAGCTCCTGGCTTGGCTGGATAAAGGTGCGGCCCGTGTATTTGTTTTTGATGAGCCCCATCTCGTACGGGATCCCCGTCTGCTCCGCGTAACCAATCGCCGCGGAAATACTGGAATCCGGCACCCCGGTCACGATGTCGGCGTCGACAAACGATTCGATCGCCATCCGGCTGCCCATCCGCTTGCGGGCGGCGTGCTGGTTCGAGCCGTTCATGTCGCTGTCGGGACGGGCAAAATAGATGTACTCCATCGCACACAGCGATTTACGGTGCTTCTTCTCCTCGAACCGGTCTTCATGCAGGCCGTCTTTGTCGAGAATAAGCAGCTCGCCCGGCTCGATGTCGCGGATCAGCTCCGCGCCGATCGTCTCGAGCGCGCAGGTCTCCGAGGCGAAAATATACGCCTCACCGAGCTTGCCCATCGTCAGCGGCCGCAGCCCGTGCGGATCCGACGCGACCAGCAGCCGGTCGTTCGTCATGATCAGGAACGCGTAGCCGCCGACGATGCGGTTGAACGCGTCTTTGGCCGCAGAGACGAGATCCTTCGGCGAACGCGCGATCAGATGCGCGATGACCTCCGTGTCGCTCGTCGTCTGGAATATCGACCCGCCTTCCTCCAGCTCGCGCCGGATTTGCGGGGCGTTCACGATATTGCCGTTGGTCGCCACGGCCAGGTCGCCGTCACGGTACTTGAACACCAGCGGCTGCGCGTTCGTCAGCTTGCTGTCGCCGCTCGTCGAATAGCGCACGTGCCCGATGGAGATGTCCCCGGTCAGGGAAGCCATCATATCTTTGTCGAATACCTCTTTGACGAGACCCATGCCGCGGTGGTAGTGAAATTCCTCGCGGTCGCTGACACACATCCCCGCGCTTTCTTCCCCGCGGTGCTGCAGGGCATGCAGCCCGTAGTAGGACAAAGAAGCGGCGTCCGGGTGTCCATAGACCCCGAACACGCCGCATTCTTCTTTTAATTTGTCGAACAGCCCGTCTTTGCCCGAGCCTTCGTTATAGTAGTCTCCCGTCCACAGCGTTTGCGGTGTTACTTCATGAGACATGGAATCGCATCCTCCCAGACCTGCTTCAAGCCTCCTACACTTTCGTTCACGGCCGAAGCACCGTTGATGTCAACCACCAGACTGTCGCCTTCCACGATGCCGATTTCGGCAACCGGCACGCCTTGACCTTCAATATAAGCTTTCAGCTGCTCTGCCTTGTCCCGGGATGCCGAGAGCAGGATGCGGGATTGGGATTCGCTGAACAGGGCTACGTCCGGACGCAGGCCGGTTTCGACATGCACCTGGGCACCCAGCGAACCGCTGATGCAGGACTCGGCCAGAGCCACTGCAAGACCGCCCTCGGACAAGTCGTGCGCCGACTGTACGAGTCCTTGCTGGATCGCACCAAGCACGGAAGACAGCAGTTTTTTCTCCGTGTCCAGGTCGAGCGCCGGAGGACGTCCTTCCGTTGCCCCATGCACGACGTATTGGAACTCGCTGCCGCCCAGCTCCGCTTTCGTGTCGCCGAGCAGGAAGATGACGTCGCCTTCTTGTTTGAAGCCTTGTGTCGTAATATGATCCGTATCATGCACCAGACCGACCATGCCGACGACCGGCGTCGGGTAGATCGCTCCGCTGGCGTTCTCATTGTACAGGCTGACGTTACCGCCGATGACCGGCGTATCCAGCACGCGGCAGGCTTCGGCCATGCCGTCTACCGCACGCTCCATCTGCCAGAAAATATCCGGCTTCTCCGGACTGCCAAAGTTCAGGTTGTCCGTGATCGCCAGCGGCTCGGCGCCGGAGCAGACGATGTTGCGCGCGGCTTCACTGACCGCGATGCGACCGCCGACTTCCGGATCGAGATACACGTACCGCCCGTTGCAGTCGGTCGTCATCGCGAGGCCTTTGCGCGTGCCTTGGATCGTAACCACTGCCGCGTCGGAACCCGGACGGACCGCCGTGCTCGTGCGGACCATGTAATCGTACTGATTGTATACCCAGGCTTTGCTGGCAACCGTCGGGGAAGCCAAAACTTGCTTCAGGGCGCCGCCCAAGTCTTTCACTTCTTCATAGCGCAGCGTATCGACGCCGGCGTTTGCTTCGTAATAAGCAGGCACGCTCGACGGCTTGTTGTACACCGGGCACTCGTCAACGAGTGCCTTGACCGGCATGTCGCCAACGACTTCGCCATGGTGGAACAGCTTCAGGCGTCCATCGTCGGTCACTTTGCCGACCTTGGCGCAGATAACGCCCCAGCGCTCGAAAATTTCCATTGCCTGCGCTTCGTCCTTCGGCTCGACGACGAACAGCATGCGCTCCTGGGATTCGGAGAGCATCATTTCGTACGGCGTCATGCCTTCTTCACGCTGCGGCACCTGGTCGAGGTACAGCTCCAGGCCGTTGCCCGCCTTGCTCGCCATCTCCGCGCTGGAGCAGGTCAAGCCGGCTGCGCCCATGTCCTGAATGCCGAGCACGATCCCCGAATCGATCAGCTCCAGGGTCGACTCCATCACCAGCTTCTCCATGAACGGGTCGCCGACCTGAACGGCCGTCTTCTTCGCTTCCGACTCTTCGCTGAGCTCAACCGAAGCAAACGTCGCACCGTGGATGCCGTCGCGGCCGGTAGGAGGACCTACGTAAAAGACCGGGTTGCCCACGCCTTTAGCCACGCCGCGCTGAATTTTGTCGTGGTCGATCAGACCGACGCACATCGCGTTGACCAGCGGATTGCCGTCGTAGCTGTTGTCGAACATCACCTCACCGGCCACCGTCGGAATACCGATGCAGTTGCCGTATCCGGCGATGCCGGCTACAACATGCTCAAACAGATACTTCACGCGGTCGCTTTCGAGCTTGCCGAAACGCAGCGAGTTGAGCAGCGCCACCGGTCTTGCACCCATCGAGAAAATGTCGCGGATGATGCCGCCCACGCCGGTCGCGGCGCCTTGGTAAGGCTCTACCGCGGAAGGGTGGTTATGGCTTTCGATTTTGAACACGACCGCCTGGTTGTCGCCGATGTCGACGATCCCCGCGCCTTCGCCCGGTCCCATCAGGACCCGCGGGCCGCTGGTCGGGAAGCGGCGCAGCAGCGGCTTCGAATTTTTGTAGGCACAGTGCTCAGACCACATGACGCTGAACACGCCGATTTCGGTATAGTTCGGCTGACGTCCCATAAAGGAGCAGATCAGCTCGTATTCACTGTCCGATACCCCAAACTGCTGATAGATTTTCTGTTCCGCAATCTGTGCTGCGGTCGGTTCTTTAGCGGACACTTGCTGCGCCATGGGTATCCCTCCAAGCCTTCAAAATGGATGTAAACATACGCTTGCCGTCCTCGGAGCCGAGCAGGGAGTTCACTGCGCGTTCCGGGTGCGGCATCATGCCGACGACGTTGCCGCGCTCATTGCAGATGCCGGCGATATCCAGAACGGAGCCGTTCGGATTGCTGCTGTAGGTGAAGACGATTTGGTTATTATCCTGAAGACGCGCGAGCGTCTCTTCATCACAATAGTAATTCCCTTCGCCGTGGGCGATCGGAATGACGATTTCTTCATTTTCGCTAAAGTCGGTCGTGAACGGCGTGCGGTTGTTCGCCACCTTCAGCACTGTGTCATGACAGCGGAACTTCATGGACGTGTTGCGCAGCAGTGCGCCCGGCAGCAGACCCGCTTCCGTCAGGATTTGGAATCCGTTGCATATGCCCAGAATGTATTTGCCTTGCTCTGCAGCCTTGGCCACTTCACTCATGACTGGAGCAAACCGCGAGATTGCCCCGCAGCGAAGGTAGTCGCCGTAAGAGAAACCGCCAGGAACCAGAATGCAGTCGTAAGCGGACAGGTCTGTTGCGGTATGCCAGACGTAATCGACAGGCTCCCCGAGTGTTTCCTCTACCGCTTTGTAGCAGTCGATATCACAGTTGGAGCCGGGAAAGACGAGAACTGCAAATTTCATGGATGTTAGCCCTCCAATTCGTATCGGTAATCCTCGACCACCGTATTCGCCAGAAGCTTCTCACACATGGCTTTGACGCGTTGTTCCGCCTCAGCACGGTCATTCGTGTCCAGCTGAAGCTCCATGTATTTCCCGATGCGGAGGCTCGACACTTCCTCGAATCCCATCGAATGAAGCGCTCCCTGCACCGCAACCCCCTGCGGATCGAGTACGCCCTGCTTAATAGTGACATAGACCGTAGCTTTCATCATGTTCTTCTAGTTCCTCCTCTAGGAATGAGTGAATGAGTGAATGAATCTTTTTCAGGCCTGCATTAGCTAAAAAATCGTCTAAAACCTAAGTTCATTACTACAGCGGGTTCTATCTTAAACGCGCTTCGTCAGGCGTTCGTAAATATCCACGTATCTGCGGGTCGTTTCGTCTACTACCGGCTGCGGCAGCGGGTCCGGCTGGCTGTTCTTGTCCCATGGTGTTGAGGCAAGGTAGGATCGCACCGGCTCCTTATCCATACTGTCGATCTCGATGTCCAGCGCGTAGTTTTCCTTCGCCCAGAAGCGTGAGGAGTCCGGCGTAAAAATCTCGTCGATCAGGATTACCTTGCCGTCCAGTACGCCGAATTCGAACTTGCAGTCCGCCAAAATGATGCCGCGCTCATCGCAGTACCGCCGCGCGAAGTCGTACAGCTTCAGGCTTTTCTCCTGGAGCTCCTGCGCCAGCTCTGCGCCGATCAATGCCTTCATGCGCTCCATGGAGATGTCCTCGTCATGGCCGACATCGTTTTTGGCCGCCGGCGTGAAGATCGGCTCCGGAAACGCCTCGTTCTTGCGGATGCCCTCCGGCAGCTTGATGCCGTTCACTTCACCGCCCGCCTGGTACTGCCTCCAGCCTCCGCCGGTAATATAACCGCGCACGACGCATTCCATGTCGATACGCTCGGCTTTGCGGACCACCATGATCCGGTCCTTCAAGAGCTCCTTGTTCTTCGCCACGGCGCCCAGGCGCTCGACGTCCGTATGGACAACATGGTTGTCCATGAAGTCCTTCGTCATTTCGAACCAGAACGCGCTCAGCTTGTTCAGCACGTTGCCCTTCTCGGGCACCGGCGGCTCCAGCACATAGTCAAAAGCGGATATGCGGTCGGTGACCACGATCAGCACATGTTCTCCCAAATCGTAAAGCTCGCGTACCTTGCCTTTGTACAGCAGCGGCGCGTCTACCAGTTCGACCGCAGTCGATACAGCCGGTGATGTCATGCGAATCCTCCCCATTTTCTCGGCTCAACACTCGAAAATCCCCTCGTCGCCAGCGGTGCAGCCGCTGCAGTTACGGATCGTTCCGCCGATCGCTGTTGTCTCCAAATTTCTTGATCGGTCGCTCCTAAATAGCGTTGAAATTCGGAGACAAAGGCGAACGCTGTCGCTTCTCTGGATCGATTCCGTCCCTTTCGCTGCAATCGCTGAAGATGTGTGCCATGATGTTGAGTCCATCATTCTCCAAGCCTCTAATACGGGTTACTCACGATTAACTTCAAACCGAACGCTCTTATATCAAGCCAAGCTTTTTGAAAATTGTATCCACGTGCTTCAGATGCCACGACGGATTAAACGCATCTTCGATCTCTTCCGGGCTGAGCGCCTCCGTAATTTCCGGCGTCGCTTCCACGATGTCGCGGAACTGGCGCTGCTCTTCCCACGCCTGCATTGCCCGCGGCTGCACGGTATCGTACGCCTGCTCGCGGCTGAAGCCTTTATCGATCAGTTTCGTCATGACGCGGCCGGAGAACGGCACGCCGTAGGTACGTGCCATGTTGCGCTTCATGTTTTCCGGGAACACGGTCAGGTTCTTCACGATGTTGCCGAAGCGGTTCAGCATGTAGTTCAGCAGCATGGTCGCATCCGGCAGGATGATCCGCTCCACGGAGGAGTGCGAAATATCGCGCTCGTGCCAGAGCGCCACGTCTTCATAGGCGGTCACCATGTGGCCGCGGATGACGCGCGAGAGGCCCGAGATGTTCTCGCAGCCGATCGGGTTGCGCTTGTGCGGCATCGCCGAGGAGCCCTTCTGGCCTTTGGCGAAGGCTTCTTCAACCTCGCGCACTTCGCTCTTCTGCAGCGCGCGGATTTCCGTCGCGAACTTGTCGAGCGACGTCGCGATCAATGCCAGCGTTGCCATGTATTCGGCATGGCGGTCACGCTGCAACGTCTGCGTGGAGATCGGAGCCGGGCTCGTGCCGAGCTTCTTGCAGACGAACTCTTCCACGAACGGGTCGATGTTGGCATAGGTACCCACCGCGCCGGAAATTTTTCCGAACTGGACGCCGTTCGCCGCGTGGCGGAAACGCTCCAGGTTGCGCTTCATTTCTTCGTACCAGAGGGCCATCTTCAGGCCGAAGGTCGTCGGCTCGGCATGAACACCGTGCGTACGTCCCATCATCGGCGTGTCTTTGTAAGCTATAGCCTTGTCTTTCAGGATCTCGATGAAGTTCAAAATATCCTTCTCCAAAATTTCGTTTGCTTGACGAAGAAGATATCCGAGCGCCGTATCCACCACGTCAGTGGAAGTGAGTCCGTAATGCACCCATTTGCGCTCCTGTCCAAGACTCTCCGATACCGCGCGGGTAAAGGCGATGACGTCATGGCGCGTTTCCTGCTCGATTTCGTAAATCCGGTCGATGTCGAATTTGGCGTTCTCGCGAAGCAGCTTCGTGTCTTCCTTCGGAATGACGCCCAGCTCGGCCCAAGCCTCGCATGCGCACAGCTCGACTTCCAGCCATGCCTTGAATTTATTTTCTTCGGTCCAGATGGCCCGCATTTCCGGTCTGCTGTAACGTTCGATCATAAATTATCCTTGCCTCCAGATGTTAGTTTGTTCAACCCAGTCGAGTCCGTCCTGCACGTCCTTGCACAGCAGGTTGATATGTCCCATTTTACGGTCTTTCTTCACGTCGCTCTTGCCATATAAATGAAGCTTCGGCACCACGCCGTATTCGGTGACGGCGATGCTCGGTCTGCCGCTGGCGCGGATCACCTGCTCCAGATGCTGGCCGAGCACGTTGACCATGACGACCGGGGTCAGCAGCGTCGTATCGCCGAGCGGCATGTTGCACACGGCCCGAACATGCTGCTCGAACTGCGAGGTGGCGCAGGCCTCCATCGTGTAGTGGCCGGAGTTGTGCGGACGCGGCGCCAGCTCGTTCACGTACAGCTGCCCGTCCTTCGTCACGAACATTTCCACGGCCAGCAGGCCGACCGCGCCCAGGTGCTCCACGAGCTGCTCCGCCAGCTTGCGGGCTTCCCGCTGAACCTGCTCCTCGACTCTCGCCGGGACGATCGACAGGTGCAAAATGTTGTTCACATGAATATTTTCTGCCACCGGGAAGCTTTTTACTTCCCCTTTTGGACTGCGGGCGGCAATAACTGAAATTTCGCATTGAAAATCAACAAATTTCTCCAGTACCAGCTCGCGGCCGGTGGCAGCCAGTTCCTCGTAAGCCGTCTCGAGCTGATCCTCCGAGCGGAGAACGATCTGGCCTTTGCCGTCGTATCCGCCAGTGGCGGTCTTCAGCACGCCGGGAAGTCCGAGCTCGGCAGCCGCTTCTCTGAGGCTCTCCAGGCTCGTAATTTCGCGGTACGGCGCCACGGGCACGCCCGCAGCTTCGATCGCGCGCTTCTCCCGGAGGCGGTGCTGCGTCGTGTAGAGCAGCGCGCTTCCTTGCGGCACGCTGGATTCCTTCTCCAGCAGCGCCGCGACTTCTGCGTCGACGTTTTCGAATTCGTACGTAATGACATCCGATGCCGCCGCCAGCCGGCGGGCTGCATCAACGTCGTCGTAAGCCGCTTCAATCTGTCCTGCCACCTGCCCGCAGGGCGAATCCTGCGTCGGATCGAGCGTGATGAAGCGGTACCCCATAGCGGTCCCGGCCAGCGCCATCATTCGTCCCAGCTGGCCGCCGCCCAGAATGCCGATGGTGGAACCAGGGAGCCATGTCTGCTGCGATGCCTGATTGCTGCTCATAGCGAATCACTGCTTTCCAGCACTTCGTCGCGGATGGCATCTCTTCGAGCTTGCACCCGCGCTTGAACCTCGCTGTCATAGGCCCCGATGATTTGCGCGGCCAGGAGGCCCGCATTCGTGGCGCCCGCCTTGCCGATCGCCACCGTCGCGACCGGGATGCCGCCCGGCATTTGAACGATCGACAGAAGCGAATCCAGGCCGTTCAGCGCCTTGGACTGCACAGGCACGCCGATGACCGGCAGCGTCGTCTTGGACGCTACCATGCCCGGCAAATGCGCGGCACCGCCGGCTCCGGCGATGATGACCTTGAGGCCGCGCTCCGCCGCCTGCTCCGCAAAGGCGAACATCAGGTCCGGCGTCCGGTGCGCGGACACGACCTTTTTCTCATACGGAATTTGCAGTTCGTCCAGGACGAGACATGCATGCTGCATCGTTTCCCAATCCGATTTGCTGCCCATAATGACAGCGACCGCTGCTGACATGTTTCAACCCACTTTCCAAAAGTTTTTTATTCATTCGGGAGAGACCCAAAAAGGCCCGGTGCCCGAGAAATACGTTGACTTTCAGGATACCGGACCGGGTAAGGAATACCGCTGCCGCAAACGCAGCAAGGAGGGAAGCCTTTCCGTCCATCGGAACCGGCGACTCCTCAGCAGTATTCCCTCGTAGTCCGGACATTTACGGTATCCGGGTAGAAACTTCCGGGCCATATCCCCGGCATTATACGAGATCAATTCATTCGATTATTTGTTCATTCCCTTAACCATCCAGCGATGGTTCTCTGCCTCTTCCAAATCCCTTAAGGCTTTACACCTAACAGTTTAACAATCCCCTACACAACATGTCAACTAAAACACGAACAATTAAAACAGTGTAAAATCGAATGTTCGGATTTTGCCGCTGATCATTCCTAAAACAAAACCAGTGCACCCCATATTCGGGGCACACTGGCTTACAATTCCATCATTTATTTAACGACAAGCACCGGAATGGTCGCATGCTGCACAACGTTGTGGCTGACGCTGCCGAGCACGAACTCCCGGATTCCGCCCAAGCCGCGGCTGCCGATCACGATCAGATCATTGCCTTTTTCCTTGGCATATTCCAGAATGACTTCCGCAGGTCCACCCTGGATCATCTCCGCATTGTAGGCGACGCCTTCGCCGTCGAGGCGTTTCTTCACTTCCGCGACCGTCTGCTCAGCGAGTTCATAGAAGTCCTGGTTGACGGATGCCGGAATCGGAGCCATGCCTTCGCCAATGAATACGCGCGGGAAGTCAAAGACGTGTACGACGTCGATGACCGCGTCAGGCGCCGCTTTCGCCAGTTCGATTGCACGTTCAAGAGCCTTATTGGAAGCTTTGGAACCATCATAAGCTAAAAGAATTTTGGAAAATAACATGTGGACCCACCTGCGCTTTCTCTGTATGAAGTGTGAATTGAGATGTTATTAAACCGAATTAGCAAGAAATGAACCATGTTGTACCATCAAGCGATAAAATCAACTCATGAAAAATGCGTACAGAACTGCGTTGACGAACAGCAGCAGCGGTATCCCGACCCGAAAGCTCAGATGCCTGGTCTTATGGCGTTTGCGGTACATGGCGATCAATACGCCCAGCGCCCCGCCGATGGCGGCAAGCAGAAAGAGCGTTCTTTCCGGCACACGGTCACGCCTGTTTCTTGCCCTTCTTTTATCCTCGGACATGATCAGGTAACCTACCGCGTTGATAAAAATAAACCAGATCAAGAGCGCCGTCCTCACTTACACTACCACCCCCGTTCTACTGCTTGCTTCTATTATAAAACTTTACCAGCCAAGAGACAAACCGCCAGGCATCCGTCTGCCAGTATTCCCAGCAAAAACGCCTACCTGGCGGAGTTTTCCTAAATAAAGATGGAGCAAGTTTCCTCTCCATTATGAGAGATTACTCAGTCCGCTAGCCAGATTCTAGCTGTGCCGGCGATAGGCCAAATAGGTTTAATGCATGTATACTTAGGTCGATCAGCCAGAGCATGCAGCCCGGGTCTTTCAGGCTATTAACCGTTCTTTTTCTCCATCGCCGCTTTCAGCAGCTCGCCGAGGTTCGAGCCCATCGGCTCCTGCTTCTTGGCATACTGCTGCACCAGCTTGCGCTCCTCGCGCTTGTTGACGTGCTTGCTGTCCTTGTTGACTGTCTCCGTGATGCCGCAGGACAGGCACTGTACATACAGGCCGGCTTTGCCTTCCTTCATCTCCATCTTCTTGTGGCACTGCGGGCAGCGGCGGTTGGACAGGCGCTTCTCGTCCGAACGGCGGTAGCCGCAGTCCTCGCTCGGGCAGACGAGCATCTTGCCGCGCTTGCCCTTCTTCTCCAGCAGCCGGGTACCGCAGTCCGGACAGTGGCTGTTCGAGACGTTGTGCGGCTTGTAGTCCGCCTTGCTGTTCTTTACGCCTGCCACCAGATCCTTGGACATGCCGCGGATTCCCTTCAGGAACGGCTCCGGCTGCCCCTGGCCGCGGGCGATCTTCTCCAGCTCGGCTTCCCACTTGGCCGTCAGCTGCGGCGTCCGCAGCTCCGGCGCAACGAGTCCGATCAGCTGCTTGCCTTTGCCCGTCGGATGCAGCGCGTTCCCCTGGCGCTCGATCGTATCGGAGTTCACCAGCTTCTCGATAATGTCCGCGCGCGTCGCCGGGGTGCCGAGGCCGTGCTTCTCCATCTGGGACAGAAGCGTAGCCTCGGTATACCGCTTCGGCGGCAAAGTCCGGCCGCCCTGCATGATGACCCGCTGCACCTTGACGGCTTCGCCCTCGTTCAGCACGGGAAGCTGGGCTCCGCTCTCTTCGCCATCGGTATCAGCCGACGAATCTTCATCCGATTCGTCGGAGACATCTCCGCCGTATACCTCGCGCCAGCCGCTCTCCTTGATCGTCGTCCCTTTCACATGAAGGGACTCGCCTTCCACGTCGATCGTTACCGCGACCGCGTCGTACCGTGCCGGCGGGTAGAACAGGCTGATGAAGCGCCGGACGATCAGGTCGTACAGCTTGCGTTCTTCAGTGTTCAGCTGATTCAAAAGCACTGTCTCTTCCGTCGGGATGATCGCGTGGTGATCGCTGACTTTCGAATCGTCCACGACGCGTTTGGTGATATTCAAATTTTTCCGCAGCAGCGGACGCGCCAGGGAAGCATATGGTCCGATGGCCACGCTCTCCAGGCGTTCCTTCAGCGTGCCGGTCATATCCGACGTCAGATAGCGGCTGTCGGTCCGGGGATAGGTGACGAGCTTGTGCTGCTCATATAAACGCTGAAGCACGCCCGACGTCTGCTTCGCGGAAAAGCCGAACCGGCGGTTCGCATCCCGCTGCAGCTCGGTCAGGTCGTAAGCGAGCGGATGAGGCTCGACCTTCTCCGTCTTCTTCACCTTGACGATCCGGCCGGACGAGCCGTCCAGCTTGCGCTTCAAGGCTTCGGCCGCGCTCTTGTCAAAGATGCGGGCGTCACCATTGTTCCCCCGCCACACCGCGGCAAATCCGCCGAAGTCGGCCTTGATCGTGTCGTACTCCTCCGACCGGAAATTTACGATTTCATTTTCCCGGTCCATGATCATGCCCAGCGTCGGGGTCTGCACCCGTCCTGCGGAGAGCTGCGCCCCGAATTTGACGGTGAGCGCCCGCGTCACGTTCAGGCCGATCATCCAGTCTGCTTCAGCCCGGCAGCGCGCGGATTCGTACAGCCGGTCGAACTGGTTCCCCGGCTTCAACGAAGCAAAACCTTCCTTGATCGCATTGTCTGTCTGTGAAGATATCCAAAGCCGCTTGAACGGCTTGTTCCATTTTCCCATCTTCATGATCCAGCGGGCGAGGAGCTCCCCCTCCCGCGCGGCGTCCGTCGCCACGATCAACTCGCCGACGTCCTGGCGGCGGAGCTGCTGCTGCACAACCTTAAACTGCTGAGCGGATTCACGCAGCACCTTCAGCTTCATCGACTCCGGCAGGATCGGCAGATCCTCCAGGTTCCAGGTTGCGTATTTATTGTCGTAATCCTCGGGCTCCGCGAGTCCGACCAAATGGCCCAGCGCCCAGGTGACGATATATTTCGGACCTTCGATATATCCTTTATGCTTGTCGCGGCTTCCCATGACGCGCGCAATTTCGCGGGCCACGGAAGGCTTTTCGGCTAATACCAATGATTTCATGACGTACCACCCTTTCTTTCCGTCCTATTATAACATTGAATCCGGCAGCGGATGCAAAAGGAAGGTAACCCTGTTTTATCTTATCGCCTGTGCAAAATAAAATCCCCCAGCGGAACCTCGGCAGGAGCCGAGGATGCCACTGAAGGACCTGGGGTGGTGCGGTGAATGCCTAATCCTGTTCCTGCTTCGGAATTTGGTTCAGGCTCGGCGGAAATTTAGCAGCTTTATCCGGATGCAGCGTAGTGTATTCCTGTTTCCGGCTCGCTCTGTTTGGCAGGTTACTGTCTTTAACCGGTTTACGATGCGGCATGCTTATCCCCCCTTATCCTTTAACAATCCCCCGATCGGGACGGAATTATCCATGGGGCCCTTGGGATACCTTCGTTCGTTCAGTTCGTTTCTTTCAATAGTAGATACGCATCAAAATAATGCGACCCGTCCTCGGCTTGACCGCTCACGTACACCCGGCCGCCGGACAGCTCTGACCGTTTCACCACCATGTCATCCCCCAATCGGGCCTCGTGATGGTAGGTGATCCGAAAACCCGCGCAAGAATAACCCGTAAGCTCCTCCTTGGTCAGCGTATCCATACACAGATCGGCATAACGGGAATTGTTCAGATGCAGATTAGCGTCGATCCCGCTGTAGCGTACCACGGAGCGGTACGATTCATGCAGCGGCATATCCTCAGGTATAGTTACTTTATCCGGTGCTTCACCGGCCGAGTCCTCTTCATTAATGTAGACGTCAAAAGGAAACTTGGATGGTCGCAGCATTCTGCGTTTCTGGATATCCACGAGCGCCCAAATGCTGCACGCTTCGCCGAGAATCTCCCCGCCGCTGCCATAAATCACAAAGTCCCGCTGCCACAGGGCCCCTCTCGGGCCTTTGTTCCAGGTCTCGACGTTGATTTGCTCCAGTGCCTTCGGCATCCGGCTGATGCGCAGATCCATTGTAATCAGCATCCAACCCATGCCCGCTTCGATCATCTGGTCCCTCGTTGCCCCAAGCTGCTCCAGATCGGCGTCGGCCGTTCTCTGCGCCAAAGACAGCAGTACCGACAGCCGCGCTTCGGATTTAAAATCGATATCATTGGAATGAATTAAGTAGGTTTCAGTCCACTTGTTGCCCATACTATGCGCTCTCTCCTCTTTTTACGTTAAAATGATACTCGTACGTTGTTAGCCAGCCTTTCCATTTGGTGAAAAAGCCCGATCTTTCATCGGCTGCGCCCTTTCCCTGTATGTATAAGAAGCAGCGGAACGTTCATCCTAAGGCCACAACATCGGCGGAATTTAAGTTAATGTTAAGAAATTCGTGACCATAATGTTAAGGGTTTCGGTTTATAATGCTATACATCAAGCATACTCCTAGTTTCCACAATATTCAAAGAGGTGTGAATGCCCTAATGTCCAGAGAAGCGATCCTGCTCGTCGATGACGAGAAAGAAATTATCGAACTGATTGAAATTTATTTAAAAAATGAAGGATACACCTTATATAAAGCATCCAATGGACTGGAGGCACTCGAAGCGCTGCAGAGCCATCCGATCGACCTCATCATCCTTGATGTGATGATGCCCCAAATGGACGGGATTCAAGCCTGCATGAAAATCCGGAAAAAGAACAACACCCCCATCATCATGCTGTCCGCGAAAAGCCAGGATATCGATAAAATTTCCGGCCTGAGCATCGGTGCCGACGATTACGTCACCAAGCCGTTCAATCCGCTGGAGCTGGTCGCCCGCGTCAAATCACAGCTGCGCCGGTACAAGCTGTTAAATTACCGCGATACCACAGCCGAGGACGAAATCGTAATCGACGATTTGGTCATCAATACCGCCACCCATACGGTGACCGTCGGGGAGCAGGAAGTGAAGCTGACGCCCCGCGAGTTCGACATTTTGAAGCTGCTGGCCGTCAATCAGGGCATCGTGCTCAGCATGGACAAAATTTACGAAGAGGTCTGGAACGAGCCGTTCATGGAATCAAAAAACACGGTGATGGTCCATATCCGGAAGCTCCGCGAAAAGATCGAAAAGGATACTCAGCATCCGGCCTACATCAAGACCGTCTGGGGCATCGGCTACAAAATGAAATCGGCGAAGGAGGTGTAGAGCACCATGACCACCAAGGTATACATCGGCATCCGCTGGAAGTTCCTTGCCGTGTTTCTCGGCTGCACCGGGCTGACGCTGCTGTTCGTGCTGCTCGGCCGCCTGCTCGCCTCTTATATCATTGTGCGCCCGCCTTATAATGTGCCCCTGATTTGGGTGATCAACCATATCGGCTCAAGACCGACGATCGGGGTGTTCGGTGTCGTCTTTTTCCTGTCCCTCTACGTGGCTTCCACCCGGCCCCTCGTTCGTTATGCCAAAGAGCTGGCTGGAGTCCTGGAGGACATGGCCGGCGGCCGGCTCCAAGCTTCCGTTAGTGTGAAAGCTGCCGATGAGCTCGGAACGATCGCGGAAAACATGAACAGCCTGTCCGGGCAAATTCATACGTACCTGGAGGAAATCAGTTACGGGCTGGCGGAGATCGCCAAGGGACATTTCGATTACGAAATTCCGGTTCGGGAAAACCATGAGCTCGGCCGGATTGCCGACAGCATCAACCAGATGAGCGCTCAGCTGAATCGCTCCATTCAAGAGGAGCGTAACGCCGAGAAGACGAAAAACGATCTGATCACCGGCGTATCCCACGACCTGCGGACCCCGCTGACCTCCATTCTCGGATTTTTGGAAATCATCGATAAGGACCGTTATGCCGACGAGGTGGAGCTTCGCTATTACATGAATATCGCTTACGAAAAATCGCTCAGCCTCAAGAAGCTGATCGACGACCTGTTTGAGTATACGCGCATCAACAACGGCATGCCGCTGCACCTGCGCAAGCTGGATGTAACCGGATTGATCCGGCAGCTGGCCGAGGAGTTTGTGCCGAGCCTGGAGCAGGCGAACATGATTCTGCAGATTCACGCGCCGGAGCAGCCGGTCATCATTCAAGCCGACGGCGACCACCTCGTCCGGGCTTACGAAAATCTCATTTCCAATGCCATTAAATATGGAAGCCGCGGCAAATATATCGACGTTTATATCGAAAAGGAAGAAGCTTTTGTCCGCATACGCGTCTGCAATTACGGGGAGCCCATCCCCAAGCGGGATCTACCGTATATCTTCGAACGGTTTTACCGCGTAGAGCAATCGCGTTCCAAAGCGACCGGCGGTACCGGGCTCGGGCTGGCCATCACCAAGAGCATCATTGACGTGCACGGCGGCGACATCTCCGTGGAGAGCTCGACGAACCAGACCGTGTTTGAGACCCGGCTTCCCGATCCGGCTGTGCCGGCATAACCACTTTCCTTTCACCATACAAAAAGCAGATAACCTCATCCCATCTGGGGAGTGCGGCTATCTGCTTTTTTGGTGCACGCTTATACAGAAAAACTTAAGCGTTTGTTAAGCATTTGGGTAGGCTCCCGTTAAGAACTCTCCTGTAATCTTAGATTCAAGTTAGAAGGACAGCAGGCATCGTCCGTGAGGAGAGCTGTTTGTCTCCAATGTCTGTCAAGGAAGGAGCACGAAATCCGTATGTACACCATCACTTCAAAATTGTTTGCCCATAAAAAAACGCTGCTCATCACGATTTTCGTGCTGATCTTCGCGCTGGCTGCCTATGTTCGGCTGGACTTTTTGCTTTCGGTCAACCATAAGGTTTCGCATGACACGCTGAATTACGACATCATGGTCCGGCAGCTGCTTGAAAAAGGGATCTACGCTTACAAGGATACCCAGTCGAACGCCCAGGTCACGCCGGGGTATCCGCTGTTTATGGCGGCCATCTACAAGCTGGTCGATTACCAGCATCATGATCCGTTCCCCTACATCCGTTACATACAGGTCGTGATCAGCCTCGTCACCCTGTGGCTCATATACTCGGTGGCCCGAAAGCTCTCGGGTCGGACCGTTTCGATGATCGTGCTGCTCATCAGCAGCGTGTATCCGCCGTTTATTTGGAGCAACGGTGCGGTTCTGACCGAGACGCTGGCCTGCTTTTTCCTGATGCTGTATATCCGTCTGCAGCTTGAAGCCTTCGAGCGCAGAACACGAACCCTCGCTCTGCTTAGCGGGGCGGCAATGGGCCTGCTGGTGCTGACGCGTCCGGAGTTTTTAATTCTGATCGCGCCGGTGTACGGGCTGTATTGGCTCTGGAAAAAGGAATTCCGCCTCACGCTCAAGCTGCTGCTGTTCACCTGCATCGGAACAGGGATCGTCCTCGCTCCTTGGGTGATCCGCAACATCGTGACCCTGCACGAGGTCGTGATCGCCTCCACCCAGGTCAATCCGTTTGCCGCCGGCACCTATCCGGACAAAAATTACAACGACGGCCTGGTCGACCGGCATGGTAAAACGCAGATGGAAGTCGCCAAAGAGCGGCTGAAGATCGGTTTTACGCAGCACACATGGCAGTTCGTCAAATGGTACACCGTCGGCAAGCTCAAGTACATTTATTCAAATATGTACTTCGGCAGCGGCCACAGCCCGTTATACCGCGTGCTTCCGAGCCCGCTGGGCAGCCTGCTGCATGTGGCGCTCGTGTGGTTCTGTCCCGTGGCCCTGGTCGCATCGCTTCGGAAATGGAAGCAGCCATTAACGCTGATGATGCTGATTGTAGCAGTCATGACGGTTACCCGCCTGGCCTTCGTTCCTGAGTTCCGCTATAACTACACCGCCATGCCGCTGATCATCATGCTGGATGCGGCCGCGGGGATCGCCATCCTCCGTTGGGCGTGGCAGAAATGGACCCGCTCTTCAAATTCACGGAAAGGAGCTGTTACTTATGCTGAATCGACCGGAAAGCCATAACAAGCCGCACAGAGTGCTCGTGATCGTGCCCGCCTATAACGAAGCGGAGGGGATCGGGCAGGTCATCCGCCGGCTCCGCGAAGACGCGCCTTACGCAGAAGTGCTCGTCATCAACGACGGGTCGAGCGACGCCACCAGCCGGATCGCCCGGGACGCCGGGGCCAATGTCATCGACCTGACCTGCAACTTGGGCATCGGCGGCGCGGTGCAAACCGGCTACCGCTACGCGGCGGAGCATCACTACGACTACGCCGTGCAGATCGACGGCGACGGTCAGCACAATCCGTGCGATCTGCGCCGCCTCCTGTCCGCCCAGTTCGATACCGGCGCCGATATGGTGATTGGCTCCCGCTTTATTACCAAAGAGGGCTTCCAGTCGACTTTCGCCCGCAAAATGGGCATCGGTCTGCTGTCCGCCCTCGTGACCCGGCTCACCGGGCAGAACGTGACCGATCCGACCTCCGGCTACCGCCTGTGCGGGCGGCGCGCCATCTCCCTATTCGCCCGCGAGTACCCGACCGACTATCCCGAAGTAGAGGCGCTGATGCTGCTCTACAACCGGGAGCTGTCCTTTACGGAAATTCCCGTCGTGATGAATGAGCGTCAGGGAGGCGTCTCCAGCATCTCGGCCATGAAATCCGTGTATTACATGTCCAAGGTCATCCTGTCGGTCCTGCTCATGAAAACCAAGAAAAAGAGAGCGTGGGAAAACCGCTATGAATCTTAATATTTATCTCATCAGCTTTTGCATGAGCCTTGCCTTTGCCGGCACGATTTTATACTTGATCCGCAAGCACAGGCTGCGCGAGCAGTACGCCCTGCTCTGGCTTTTGATGAGCGTGATCATGATGGCGCTGTCCCTGTTTCCGTCCCTTTTGGACGAGGTCGCGCAGCGGATCCACATTTATTACGCCCCGTCGCTGCTCTACCTGCTAAGCGTAGTCGCGGTGCTGTTCATCCTGCTGCATTTGACGATGGCGGTCTCCACGCTCACGCACCGGGTCATCGTGCTTACCCAAACGCTGGGCTTGCAGGAACAGCGCATTCAAAAGCTTGAAGCCCAGGCGGAGGGAGGCTCAGAGGGCTCTATGGGGCTTGCTGCCGGTCCTGCCTTTGGATCGCGCCCGGGACAGACATCCGACCCGCATTTTGGACAGTCATCCGCGCCTCATGCTGAACAATCATCTAGACCGCATCCTGAGCAGCCATCTAGACCGCATTCTCAACAGCCCCCAGAAGCGCATACCCTGCAGCAATCCGGGATGCCGTCTGGGGAATTCTCCGGACTCCATTCCGTGGAGCCCTGTCAGCGAATTTCTGCGGCGGCTTCTTCCGAAGAGCAAATTATTGTGCCTTCTTCTTCGAGCACGGAGGTGAACCGCTAGTATGGCTTACTTGATGCTGCTTCTCAACATGCTGCTTCTGGTCGCCGGTCAAATCACCTGGAAAATCGGCCTGCAGCAGCAAGGTGGCATCCACCTTGGCAACCTATTGCAGGTATTATTTTCACCGCTGATTCTGCTTGGTATCGTTCTTTATGCAATCGCCACGGGATTGTGGTTCGTTGTGCTGTCCCGGCTGCCGCTCAGCCTTGCCTACCCGCTGCAAAGCCTGGCTTACGCCGCCGGAATTTTCGCCGCGTGGTATTTCTTCGGGGAAAGCGTTCCGCTGAACCGCTGGATCGGGGCCGCGGTCATCGTACTGGGAGCGGTCATCATTGCCGCCAAATAAAGCCCCCTGTTTGATTTTCAAATTTCAGAAAAGGAGTTCCATATCATTCCCATGAAAATACAAAAAACCGCCCTTCTGACTTCCGTTCTGCTTGCCGCCTACGGTGTGGTTCCGGCATCTGCCGCATCCGATCTGGAGCAAGAGCCTACGATCCCGCAGAAAGTGACTACGGCTCAAGCACCCGCAGCTCCTTCCGGAACGACGGTCATCTATTTAAACAGCAGCCGAATCCTGAATAGCGGCACCGAGTCCGCATTAAACCGTTCCACTGTCGTCAAAAAAGGAGTCACCTTTGTCAGCCTCCGCTCGCTTGCCGTCTCTTTGGGCTGTAAAGTGACTTACCAAGCCTCTACGAAAGAGACCACCGTATCCCGAGAAGGTACCGAGGCCAGGTACCGTGTACATACCAAGGCATATCAAGTCAACGGGGAGACAAAAACGATGAAAGGCGAAGCGTACGAGGACCGCGGCGTGTTGATGGTTCCCCTTACTTCGCTGACGGCTGCTTTTCATCTCCCTTATGTGCTCCAGGGAAACCAAATTACGCTATACCCTGGCGGTTCCGGATCTTCGGGGACGGACAAGCCGGAAAGTCCGCTAACGAACGAACCGCCGCAGGCCTATTTTACGACGGACAAAGATCAATACCGGATCGGCGAGCCGGTGACCCTGAGCGATCAAAGCACCGACGACGAAGACGCGATCACGAATCGCGAATGGACGAACAACGAACCGGCCTTTTTCGAGCCGGGTACGGTGGAAATCAAGCTTAAAGTCACCGACAAGCGCGGCCTGACATCCGAATACAGCAAAAAAATCGAAATCACTTCCGAGGTGTTGTACAGCAAAGAAGAATATGCCAAGCGCTTCACTCCGGCAGGCGGCACATTCCAGGTCAGCGGCAAATCGATCCTGTCCTACAAAGCGCTGCCCTACACCTACACGACCGAGCCGTATTTGCTGTTCCGGGCCAGCGGTCCGGAGACGGTCAACTCGGAAGGGAACCTGTACCAGGACATCCTGTCGGGACCGGCCCGGTTTCTGGTCCATCACAAAAACAACCTGGCCACAAAGGCACGCTTCTACCTGGTCGCCACCAATCCGAACGATACCGCGGCATCAATCCAGATCGAGAGCGCGGGCGTGGCGGGGCCCACTCCGTATCCTGAGCTATCCGGCAGACTGGCTGGCGTCCGGTATTTGGAGTCCACCTTGACCGGCAGTGAACAGCGAAGCGTGCAGATCGCCCCCGGCGAGAGCGTGGCCCTCTTTCCCAAGCTGAATGCTACCGCGGCTGCTCCCGGCGATGTCATCACGATGAATGCCGATGTCACCAGCGATGCACCCGTCGAATATACCATGCTGATGGTTCAGGCCGATCATGACCCGATTGCGGTCATGCCGTCTCTGCCTGATTTAAATCCGATCGAGTCCATCGTCCGCGGCACCTTTGCGGATTCGACGCGCGTGTTCGAATACGACGGCACGGTCGGAACGGAAGCGGAGCGCCTGCCGCTCACCGACAACACCACCGATCCTTTTCAGCGGGGGATGGACGGGATGCAGGACAGCGTTGCTATCAACTCCGGCAATTACGGTGTCCTGTATAAAATCATCCTGAACCATGTTGCGCCGGACACGCTCATCGCCTTTAACCCGCGTGGCGGTAGGTACTTCGGCTCGGCGAGGGTGAACGACCGGGTTGTCGAGATCAAGCACGGCGACGGCTCCCAGGACAGCGCCACCGTGCTGTACCGGACGCAGGCCCGGGAGGAGAAGGTGGAACTCTGGCTGTCCCCGGCCGCCGGCAGCAACCTGCCGTTTTCCCTGCTGTTTCTCCCTATTTCGGAAAAATAAAAAAGACCCGCAAAGCGTTTCAGCGCTTTGCGGGTCTTTTAGGCGGATCAAACTGCAGCTCTAACCGCACATTACACATTTTTCTGGACACTTCCCGTATTCGGCGGTCCGCCTGAAGCTGCACTCACCCCGGCTTTTGTATCCGTCCGAATCCACCAAAAAGCGAGCACTCCCGCAGCTAACGCTGCATATGCCGCCAAGCGGAACCCGCCTGCGAGCCCCCATGCCGAACTGATCCAGCCTGCGATAAACGGGCCCATGAACATGCCGATCGCATAGACTGCCTGATAAAAACCCATCGCCGTTGCCCTTTTGGATGGCTCGATGTGGGCCACCGATTTGCCCAAAAGTAGCGGAAAGACCAGTCCTTGTGCCAGTCCATTAAATATTTGCGTTACGCACAGCCAGCCAAAACTCGATGCCGCCGGGATACAAAACGTAAAAACGGCCGTTCCCACATACCCCACGGTTAGCACGGCCCTTGCCCCGAAACGGTTAACGAGGGTCCGTCCGGCAAACAGCGTAGCCGCCGCATGCGGCAGCATGAAAGACAGCGTCAGCCAAGCAAGGTCGTTCTTGCTTGCACCCAGGTCCAGCGCCTGATTCGGCGTATACCCAAACATCGTGATGAACAGAACGCAGTGCGCCAGGATCGACAGAAAAGAAACCCGAAACAGCATCCGGTCACGCATAACCGGTGCCAAATCCTGAAGCGACATGGGGGTGCGCCCGGGATCCGGCTCTTTTTCCCGCAAAAATAAAGCAAGTACAAGGGCTACCACCGCAACGATGCCTCCAAGCCAAAACGGCAGCTGCCAGCTCCAACGCTCCACCAAATATCCGCTGACGAGCATGCTCGTCAATTGGGCGGCCACGGTGGTGAACTGCATCATGCTCATTGCCCGGGTTACTTCATGTTTCGGGAAAAAGCCTGAGAACGCGACGGTGAACACCACCCAGGTCGACGCGGCGATCCCTGCCATGGCTCTTGCAGCCAGCGCCCATCCCAAATGTCCGAACGCAGCAAACATCAGCCCACTTACCGCACTGGCGGCCAACCCCAGCCAAATAAATGGACGGCGCTTTTCCATAAAATCCGATAAAATGCCGAGCGGCAGCCTGAACAAAATTTGCATCAAACCGTAGGAACCGAGAACGATACCCAGATAGGTATAGGATGCCCCCAAATGCTCGATATAAGGCGACAAAATCGGAACATAAATATAAGACGAGAACCAGTACAGGAAAACAACAGAGATAAACAGCACGACCTGTCTCCTGGAGAAGGAGTCGTCCTTTGTTTGAGGTCGCTGTATCTCGTCCAAAGTTTTCGATGCACCACGGGCAACGGATTCATACGAATCCAGAGGTTCGGTGGAACGCATTTTTTTATGTCGCTTGGATTCCTGCTTTTGAATGCTCAACCCGTCACCCTCCTTTCGTTCTTAGAAGTTGGGAGTTTTTTCGAGTATAAAAAGTCTGGAAGACAAAGAAAGTCATCAAATGGATAGAAAGCAATATAAGTCTGATCCTTTTATATGTTCACCGATTCTATATTGCGTGACATTACGTAACAAAATAATGTGGTGAACCAAATCGGACAAGGACATGCCATAACTGCTTCATGTGCTGTAACGTTTCATCGTATGATCCCCAGTCCTGCCACTCTTCGGGATGATTGTGCAGCGATGCCGCTGCCAAGCCTAATACTGCCGCGTCAATCCGCCCCCTATCGTTCCCGAACCTTTGGTCGATCCTGAGTGCAAGCGGCTGCATTGCAGGCCCCCGAAAATCGCCCGGTACCGATCCAACCTCTAACTGAAAACCCGCATGCCAACCAAGCCGCAAATCATATTTATAGCAGGTCTCTTCCAATAGGTTCCCCGTTGGCGTGCCTTTGAACGAGGGATCAGCAATCAGGGCTTCCGCGTCATTCGCCAAATCCACCACAGCATGAACCTGTGCTTCAATGTAGTCATCGAGTGACCTTCCTAAGGCTTCGGGTATAAACTCGCTGGATCTGGTGTTTAGCGATTGAAGCAGCTCCACCAACAGCCGTACGTTGATGTGATCCGAACCGAGCACCTCCTGTGTGCTGACAGCCGCCTCAAACATAGGAGCCAACAATGGAGAAAAAACGTCGATCGTTCCTTTTCGCTCCGGACCCGTAAAGCTATCCCCAAACGTAAAGGTGCAGCGCTCTGAAACATGCGGGCGAAGGACGAGGTGGCACGAGCCAAACCGCGGTGACGCACCGTCCGCATAATTCATCAGGTTAAGCCCACCATACTTCGGCCGTTCTTCGTTGGTTACTCCGGGTGCCTGGTATGCTTTTCCAAATAGATGCTCTTCCCAGCGGTCACGATCACCACCAGCAAATGCCGTTCGGCTCCCGTTGGAGATCGAGGTCTCAAACTGTCCCCGGTACACCCCTTCCTGAAGCAGTCCCTCAACCACCGAACGGCCGGTAGCGAGCAGACGATCGGGATGAAAATTGAGCGTAACCCGAGCAAAACGGCGAATATGATCAATAAGCAAGTCAACATCAATCGCGCTAAGTCCTTCTGCAGCCAAAATCCGGTCAATTACGCTGCGGGAAAGGCACTGCACATCCAAAGCATCCGTACGTACATACTGTACAGCTCGAGCTTGTGCTTCGGTCAAACTTACTCCTCCTTTATCGATCCCGGGGCAATCATACGAAGAGCCCTTGGCATGAACTTACAAACTTATGTACATGTGAATAACATTTAGACAAAAGTCAACTTAACATCACCACATGAATCATTTATGCCATAAAGCACACTTCAATTGTGAGTACTGGGGATGAAACTGTGAATTATGGGAATATAATTTATGATTATAATCCAAATTGCGCGGGGATGGTTCTCTTTTTTGTGCATAACCTTTGGAAAATCGACCAGGGAATATGTATTTGTGGATGAACGGACAAAACGGATGTGTTGTCCACATTGGGGATAAGAAATAAAAAACCACTGTCGATGTTATCAACAGTGGTTCTTCGCTTGGCAACGTCCTACTCTCCCAGGACCCTTCGGTCCAAGTACCATCGGCGCTGGAGGGCTTAACGGTCGTGTTCGGGATGGGTACGCGTGGAACCCCTCCGCTATCGCCACCAAACGTTCAAGTGTTTTGATCACTTGAAAACTAGATACGAAACGAATCTGTGTTTTATATTTTTTTGGATAAGCCCTCGACCGATTAGTATTGGTCAGCTCCATGCATTGCTGCACTTCCACCTCCAACCTATCTACCTCGTCGTCTACAAGGGGTCTTACATACTGGGAAATCTCATCTTGAGGGGGGCTTCACGCTTAGATGCTTTCAGCGCTTATCCCGTCCGTACGTAGCTACCCAGCCATGCTCCTGGCGGAACAACTGGTGCACCAGCGGTACGTCCATCCCGGTCCTCTCGTACTAAGGACAGCTCCTCTCAAATTTCCTACGCCCACGACAGATAGGGACCGAACTGTCTCACGACGTTCTGAACCCAGCTCGCGTACCGCTTTAATGGGCGAACAGCCCAACCCTTGGGACCTACTTCAGCCCCAGGATGCGATGAGCCGACATCGAGGTGCCAAACCTCCCCGTCGATGTGGACTCTTGGGGGAGATAAGCCTGTTATCCCCAGGGTAGCTTTTATCCGTTGAGCGATGGCCCTTCCATGCGGTACCACCGGATCACTAAGCCCGACTTTCGTCCCTGCTCGACTTGTAGGTCTCGCAGTCAAGCTCCCTTCTGCCTTTGCACTCTTCGAATGATTTCCAACCATTCTGAGGGAACCTTGGGGCGCCTCCGTTACTCTTTAGGAGGCGACCGCCCCAGTCAAACTGCCCACCTGACACTGTCCCCATACCGGATTACGGTACCAGGTTAGAACCTAGATACGATCAGGGTGGTATCCCAACGGCGCCTCCACCCAAGCTGGCGCTCAGGTTTCAAAGGCTCCCACCTATCCTGTACAGATCGTACCCAAATCCAATATCAAGCTGCAGTAAAGCTCCATGGGGTCTTTCCGTCTTGTCGCGGGTAACCTGCATCTTCACAGGTATTAAAATTTCACCGGATCTCTCGTTGAGACAGCGCCCAAGTCGTTACGCCATTCGTGCGGGTCAGAATTTACCTGACAAGGAATTTCGCTACCTTAGGACCGTTATAGTTACGGCCGCCGTTTACTGGGGCTTCGGTTCACAGCTTCGGGATTACTCCCTAACCGCTCCCCTTAACCTTCCAGCACCGGGCAGGCGTCAGCCCGTATACTTCGCCTTGCGGCTTCGCACAGACCTGTGTTTTTGCTAAACAGTCGCTTGGGCCTTTTCACTGCGGCCCCCTCGTGCTATTCACACTACCGGGGCACCCCTTCTCCCGAAGTTACGGGGTCATTTTGCCGAGTTCCTTAACGAGAGTTCTTCCGCGCGCCTTAGAATTCTCTTCTCGCCTACCTGTGTCGGTTTGCGGTACGGGCACCTTCACCTGGTTAGAGGCTTTTCTTGGCAGTGTGAGATCATGACCTTCGGTACTATAATTTTCCCTCCCCGTCACAGCCCAGCCTTAAAGTGTGCGGATTTGCCTACACACCAGCCTCACTGCTTGGACGAGCATCCATCAGCTCGCGTCACTACCCTCCTGCGTCACCCCATCACTCATAACGGTTTACGGTGGTACAGGAATTTCAACCTGTTGTCCTTCGATTACGCCTGTCGGCCTCACCTTAGGTCCCGACTTACCCTGAGCGGACGAGCCTTCCTCAGGAAACCTTGGGCTTTCGGCGGATCAGATTCTCACTGATCTTTTCGTTACTCATACCGGCATTCTCACTTGTATACGCTCCAGCACTCCTTACGGTATACCTTCAACGCTGTATACAACGCTCCCCTACCCCTGATGCAAGCATCAAGCCATAGCTTCGGTGGTGTGTTTAGCCCCGTTACATTTTCGGCGCAGAGTCACTCGACCAGTGAGCTATTACGCACTCTTTCAATGGTGGCTGCTTCTAAGCCAACATCCTGGTTGTCTGTGCAACTCCACATCCTTTCCCACTTAACACACACTTGGGGACCTTAGCTGATGGTCTGGGCTGTTTCCCTTTTGACAATGGATCTTAGCACTCACTGTCTGACTCCCGGTCGATCAGTCGATGGCATTCGGAGTTTGACTGAGCTTGGTAACCCTTGCGGGCCCCGCACCCAATCAGTGCTCTACCTCCACGACTGCAAAACCGAGGCTAGCCCTAAAGCTATTTCGGGGAGAACCAGCTATCTCCGAGTTCGATTGGAATTTCTCCGCTACCCCCACCTCATCCCCGAATTTTTCAACATTCGTGGGTTCGGGCCTCCAGTGCGTGTTACCGCACCTTCACCCTGGACAGGGGTAGATCACACGGTTTCGGGTCTACGTCCACGTACTCATTCGCCCTATTCAGACTCGCTTTCGCTGCGGCTCCGGCTTCTCACCTTAACCTTGCACGGGAACGTAACTCGCCGGTTCATTCTACAAAAGGCACGCCATCACCCATAAACAGGGCTCTGACTTCTTGTAAGCACACGGTTTCAGGTTCTATTTCACTCCCCTTCCGGGGTGCTTTTCACCTTTCCCTCACGGTACTGTTTCACTATCGGTCGCTAGGGAGTATTTAGCCTTAGCAGATGGTCCTGCCAGATTCATACGGGGTTTCACGTGCCCCGCACTACTCGGGATCCGTCTCGGAGGGAACTGACTTTCGGCTACAGGGCTTTTACCTTCTATGCCGGGCCTTTCCAGACCTCTTCGCCTAACCAATTCCTTTGTAACTCCATGTGAGACGTCCCACAACCCCGGCCAGCAAGCTGACCGGTTTAGGCTGTTCCGCGTTCGCTCGCCGCTACTGACGGAATCACTCTTGTTTTCTCTTCCTCAGGGTACTTAGATGTTTCAGTTCCCCTGGTATGCCTCAATCTGTCCTATGTATTCAGACAGAAGTGACTGACTATTACATCAGCCGGGTTTCCCCATTCGGACATCCCCGGATCAAAGCTTGCTTACAGCTCCCCGAGGCAGTATCGTTGTTCGCCACGTCCTTCATCGGCTCCTAGCGCCTAGGCATCCTCCGTGTGCTCTTAGTAGCTTAACCATGCTACTTTTTACTTCTTGGTCTTACAATGAAGACACAAGCAGCTAAAAGGATATTTCTAAAACGCAGATTCGTTTCGTTATCTAGTTTTCAAGGATCAAATCATCCAGTCTCGCGACCGGACTTATATCATACCAAATCCTGAATTGCTTGGCTACAAGCAAGTTCTGGAAATCGTATGTGAGAGTTTGAACTCTCAAAACTGACCAACGAGTGAGTAACTAGCCGACCGGCTAGATTTGTATTTGAATGCTTCCATCGCAGGAAGCGATTCTCCATAGAAAGGAGGTGATCCAGCCGCACCTTCCGATACGGCTACCTTGTTACGACTTCACCCCAATCATCTACCCCACCTTCGGCGGCTGGCTCCTTGCGGTTACCTCACCGACTTCGGGTGTTGTAAACTCTCGTGGTGTGACGGGCGGTGTGTACAAGACCCGGGAACGTATTCACCGCGGCATGCTGATCCGCGATTACTAGCAATTCCGACTTCATGCAGGCGAGTTGCAGCCTGCAATCCGAACTGAGACCAGCTTTGATAGGATTGGCTCCACCTCGCGGCTTCGCTTCCCGTTGTACTGGCCATTGTAGTACGTGTGTAGCCCAGGTCATAAGGGGCATGATGATTTGACGTCATCCCCGCCTTCCTCCGGTTTGTCACCGGCAGTCATTCTAGAGTGCCCACCCGAAGTGCTGGCAACTAAAATCAAGGGTTGCGCTCGTTGCGGGACTTAACCCAACATCTCACGACACGAGCTGACGACAACCATGCACCACCTGTCTCCTCTGTCCCGAAGGAAAGGTCTATCTCTAGACCGGTCAGAGGGATGTCAAGACCTGGTAAGGTTCTTCGCGTTGCTTCGAATTAAACCACATACTCCACTGCTTGTGCGGGTCCCCGTCAATTCCTTTGAGTTTCAGTCTTGCGACCGTACTCCCCAGGCGGAATGCTTAATGTGTTAACTTCGGCACCAAGGGTATCGAAACCCCTAACACCTAGCATTCATCGTTTACGGCGTGGACTACCAGGGTATCTAATCCTGTTTGCTCCCCACGCTTTCGCGCCTCAGCGTCAGTTACAGCCCAGAGAGTCGCCTTCGCCACTGGTGTTCCTCCACATATCTACGCATTTCACCGCTACACGTGGAATTCCACTCTCCTCTTCTGCACTCAAGTCACCCAGTTTCCAGTGCGAACCAAGGTTGAGCCTTGGCCTTAAACACCAGACTTAAATGACCGCCTGCGCGCGCTTTACGCCCAATAATTCCGGACAACGCTTGCCCCCTACGTATTACCGCGGCTGCTGGCACGTAGTTAGCCGGGGCTTTCTTCTCAGGTACCGTCACTCCGATAGCAGTTACTCTATCGGACGTTCTTCCCTGGCAACAGAGCTTTACGATCCGAAAACCTTCATCACTCACGCGGCGTTGCTCCGTCAGGCTTTCGCCCATTGCGGAAGATTCCCTACTGCTGCCTCCCGTAGGAGTCTGGGCCGTGTCTCAGTCCCAGTGTGGCCGTTCACCCTCTCAGGTCGGCTACGCATCGTCGCCTTGGTGAGCCGTTACCTCACCAACTAGCTAATGCGCCGCAGGCCCATCCGCAAGTGACAGATTGCTCCGTCTTTCATCATTCCCTCAGGAGAGGAAATGAGATATCCGGTATTAGCTCACGTTTCCGTGGGTTATCCCGGTCTTGCAGGCAGGTTGCCTACGTGTTACTCACCCGTCCGCCGCTAACCATCAGGAGAGCAAGCTCTCCATCAAGTCCGCTCGACTTGCATGTATTAGGCACGCCGCCAGCGTTCGTCCTGAGCCAGGATCAAACTCTCCAAGAAAGTTGGAAGAATCTGCTCACCCGAAGGGAGTAGCTTTCCAACGAAAGTTTGTAGCTCATTTTGAATCTGACGAGATTGATTTAATCTCAATCGCTCCGGTCATAAGACCATCGCGTTTATACTCACTCGTTGTTCAGTTTTCAAAGATCAAACTTCGTTTCATTACCGCCCCGTGTTTCAGCAGCAACTCTTATATTATATCAAGTCCGACTCAGTTTCGCAAGCTTTTTTTAAATCCTTTTTTCAAGCTTGCTGTCCAGCGCTTAAAGCGATGTTTTCTTGGCCGGAATTAGAATATACCATGTTTATAATTCTATTGCAAGCTTTTTCGACAAAAAATATATATTCCCAATTATTCCATTTGCTCTGGTTCTATTCGTGGCACGCTGCAAACCATGCACAACCTTCATATATACTATCAAACTTCTACCCGGTCTCCAAGCACGTCTTAATGGTTAGATTAACTTCCCTCCTTATCATGGTGCGCCTGCTCGCTCGAGCAACAGCGATCCACACAGCATTCCCCAATTATTTTCTACAACATTATATATTCCCCCCATCCACACATTTCTTTGCGTTATATAGATACTTTTCAATTTTGCCATAAATAAAAAAGCCCTCATCCGCTCTAAAGCAGACAAGGGCAAACCATTCAACTCATCCATTCTTTAACTTACTCGGCACCGAGGAATGCGAACCGGCACACCACGATGATGGCTAGCACCCACATCAGCCAGTGAACTTTCTCTTTGCGCTTCCCGAAGATGTTGGAGAAAACCGCAAGGATCACATAGGACAGGATCCCTGCCGAAATCCCGTTGGCGATCCCGCCGGAGAACGGCATCAGGACGATCGTCAGGAAAGCCGGGAAAGCTTCAAAAAAGTCGTCCCACTCGATGTGGCGAACCTGGCTCATCATCAGCACCCCGACGATGATCAGTGCCGGCGCGGTAGCTGCCGAAGGAACCACCAGTGCGAGCGGAGCGATGAACAGGGACAGCAGGAACAGAACGCCTGTGGTAATAGCCGTCAAGCCTGTGCGTCCGCCTTCCTCAACGCCTGCCGTGCTTTCTACAAAGGAAGTGATCGTACTCGTACCCAGAACGGCACCGGCGCTGACGCCGACCGCATCGACGAGCATCGCTTTACCGACGATTTTCTCGCCTTTCTCTTTATCCTTCATGATGCCCATCCGAGTCGTCGTACCCACGAGCGTTCCAAAGGTGTCAAACAGCTCCACGAACGTGAAAATAAAGACGATATCGAACAATCCGATGTGCAGCGCGCCCTTCAGATCCAGATCTCCGACAGCCAGGTTGGAGAACGAAGGCAGCCAGTTGGCATGGGACAAGCCGCTGAGGTCCGTCACGCCCATTGGAATGCCGATCAGCGTCGTTACGATAATGCCGATCAGGAGTGCCCCTCTTACTTTCAGCACCATCAGAATGGCGATAATCAAAAGTCCGATCAAAGCAAGCAGCGCATCTTTATGTGTAAAGAAATCGCTTAGTGCCAGGTTGAAGCTTCCGCCGCCGATCGGCTTGCTGATATCGGTACCAGCGTTCACGGTGATCGAGATCAGGTTGGCGAGCTTGAAGCCGATGATGGCGACGAACAGGCCGATCCCCACCGTAATGGCGGTCTTAATGTTTTTCGGAACGGCGACCATCAGCATTTGCCGGACGCGCGTTACCGTCAGAATGATAAAAATAATCCCCGAAATAAATACGGCGCCCAAAGCAGCCTGCCAGGTAATTTGACCATTGGATCCAAGCACGACGGTCATAAAATAAGCGTTCAGACCCATACCCGGCGCCAAGGCGATCGGGATATTGACAAACAATCCCATCAGGATGGTAACGAGGCCTGCGCCGACTGCGGTGGCGAAAAACACGCCTTCATGAGGGATACCCGCACCGTCCGGCCCGAGAAACAGATTGTTGACGAACAGGATGTACGCCATCGCCATAAACGTCGTGAGACCGGCGATCATTTCTGTTTTTACATTTGTGCCGCGTTCCTTTAATTTAAAGAACCGTTCCATTTTCAAATAATCCCCCTTAGAAATTTGAGTCAGAACGACAAAAAAGCCCGGCAGACCGCAAAGCGACCACCGGACATTATGAATGAAAGAAAGAGATATCCCGCCAGCATCAGCTTGGACTTACCATGGTCAAGGCAAGCTGCGCTGCGAGTTGGACATCATCTCTTCTAAATTCGTAGCCAGATCATTACGGTGATCTCGTAGAGACTCCCGGGCCAATTCCCGGGATTATACGAAAGAACATATGTCGTTTCTCACATCATTCATTGTATGGAGACAAGCTTCACTTGTCAACAGAAAAAACGAATAATCGAGAGTATGACATGATTCAATGTTCGGAAATTTACATATTTCTCCCATGGAACGATGGAGCCTTATACAGAACATTTTCTCTAACTAGATAGATTGAACTAAAGTTTTGCACTGAACTTTCTGTTATAACGGCCCACTGCGGCCCTGTAACGTTCATTTCTTTAGTTCATTCTATATAGGGCTTAGCTTTTGGAATCGACCCGGAAATTATGTAAAAAACAAAAAAGACCCGCACCTGCCTAAGCAGATACGGATCTTGAACCTTGAAAAGGATAACGATTAACCTTACTCCCACTCGATCGTGGCCGGCGGCTTGGAGGTGATATCGTACACGATGCGGTTAACGTTCTCCACCTCGTTGACGATACGCACCGAAATTTTCTCCAATACGTCCCACGGAATGCGGGCCCAGTCGGCGGTCATGCCGTCGATCGAAGTTACCGCGCGGATGCCGACGGTATACGAATACGTACGTGCGTCACCCATGACGCCCACACTCTTCATGTTCGGCAGAGCCGTGAAGTACTGCCAAATTTCCCGGTCAAGCCCGGCTTTGGCGATTTCTTCGCGCAAAATGTAGTCGGAATCCCGAACGATCGTCAGCTTCTCTTCCGTCACTTCGCCCAGCACGCGGATCGCAAGGCCCGGACCCGGGAAAGGCTGGCGATAAACGATTTCATCAGGCAGACCGCATTCCTCGCCGACTTTGCGGACTTCGTCCTTGAAGAGCGTTTTGAGTGGCTCGATCAGTTTAAATTTCATATCCTCCGGAAGGCCGCCCACGTTATGGTGCGACTTGATCGTCTGAGCCGTTGCCGTTCCGCTCTCGACGATATCCGTGTACAGCGTTCCTTGTGCCAGGAAGGCAAAGTCGTCAAAACGCGCAGACTCTTCCTCAAACACGTAAATGAATTCGTTGCCGATGATTTTCCGTTTTTGCTCGGGATCGTCCACGCCGGCCAGCTTGGACAAGAAACGCTCGCGGGCGTCGATTTTGACAACCTTCATATCGAATTTGCCTACAAAGGTATCCATTACGCTCTCGGCTTCGCCCTTGCGCAGCAGGCCGTGGTCGATAAACATACAGGTCAGCTGATCGCCGATCGCCTTGTGGATCAGCATCGCAACGACAGAGGAATCCACGCCGCCGCTCAGCGCGCACAGCACTTTCTGGTCACCGACGGTTTCGCGGATTTCACGAACCTGATCCTCGATAAAGGATTCCATCGTCCAGTTACCCTCACAGCCGCAAACTTCATAAAGGAAGTTGCGGATCATTTCGTTGCCGTTCACGGAGTGGCGTACTTCCGGGTGGAACTGCACCGCATACAGCTTCTTCTCGCCATGGCTCATCGCCGCGATCGGAGCCGACTCCGTACCCGCGTCGAGCTGGAAGCCGGACGGAAGCTCAACGACATGGTCCCCGTGGCTCATCCATACGACCTGACGGTTGTCCAATCCTTGGGTAAGCGTCGTGTTCGGTTTGAACTCAAGCTCTGCTTTTCCGTACTCGCGTTTGTGCGCGCGCTCCACTTTGCCGCCGAGCTGCTGCGCCATCATCTGCATGCCGTAGCAAATGCCGAAGATCGGCAGCCCCAAATCGTACACAGCCGGGTCCACATGGGGTGCGTCTTCCGCATACACGCTAAGCGGTCCGCCAGAGAACACGATACCCTTCGGGTTCAGCTCCCGGATCTTCTCGATTGGCGTGTTAAAAGGCAAGAGCTCGCTATATACTCCCAGATCGCGGATGCGTCTTGCGATTAATTGGTTATATTGTCCCCCGAAATCGAGGACAACGATGATTTCATTTGGCTTATTCATTACCGTGCCTCCCTCAATTAATGAAATCAATTATACGCAACGATAATTCATACCGTCAAGGAAGCCGCAGCACCTAAGTTATGCCAGCCTGCCGGCGATCAAAAGGCATCTTCGCAGGAAAGCGCTCCCTTGGCTGCGGCTTACGGGAACCTGACCATAAGCTATCTTTTCCCATTCCGCAACAAAATCGTACATTTCTTTGCGCATCATTTCATCATCGACCTGTAGGGACTGCACGTATTCCCGAACGGTGGCCCCCGGCGGAGCCGCGCCATAGCGGCGGGTAATGCCCTTCCAGGCCGGAAGCGCCGCCCGGAGCAGCTGCTCCTTGCCCGGAAAGGTCCGCCGCGATAAATACACCAGGCACCACAGCCAAATCAGGCCGCGATACATCCAGACGCAGCGGACGGCGGCGGCCAGCAGCAGAGCGGTGGCAGCTGCTCCAACCGCGATCCACGCATGCTTGGCTATAAAAGACGCGATCCCGAGCGTGATGTTCTTCAACTGGAGGGCGGCGCGAACCCAATCCCAGGTCCCCCCTGAATGAACATCCTGTGCCTGGACCGTTCCGCTGTCAGAAGGCAGCGCGAATCCAGGCGTCGGGTCGAACGGAATCCAGCCGGAGCCGGGGAAATACACCTCGACCCAGGCGTGAGCGTCGCCTTCGCTGATTTGATAGCGTCCCGGGTGGCTGCTGTCCTCTTTTCCCGGGGCAAATCCTCTGACATACCTTGTTGGAATTCCCTCGCTTCGCAGCAGTACCGCCATAGCGGTCGAAAAGTGGTTGCAGTATCCTTTCCTTGTCGTAAACAGGAAGTCATCCACAAAGTCCTCGCCTTGGGGCGGAACGCGGGTATCCATCGTGTAGGCGTAGTAGGTTTTCAAATAGTCTTCCACCGCGACGACCGCGTCATATCGTGTGAGCGACGCCGACGTAATCCGGTCGGCCAGCTGCTTCACGCGTTCGGGCAGCTTGTCCGGCAGCTGAAGGTATTCGTCCTTCACCCGCGCCGGATCCGCGCCCTTCTCTTCCCGCAGCACCTGAGGATCCACGGCGGGAATGTCCGCCTTGATCCGGTAGCCGTTCACCTCCGGCACGCCCGAAATCAGCGGCACCTTGACCGTTCCCGCATCTTCGTCGGCGATCACGGTCAGGGACACCGATTTCCGGCTCGACTCCAGGTCGAGCACCTCGGCGATGGGACCGCCGGCAAAGAGAGGGAAGCTCTCGGTCATGGGCCGGCTGAACATGATTTGCTGGGTAACGGTCCGGTACTCGGCCATCGGAGCGGCCGGCTCCTCTGCTTCCGGGTCTGAGCCTTCAGGCCGGACCGCGCCCGGAATGAACAGGGTGCGGGAATCGGCCTCCTGGCCGGCCCATTTACGGCCGTCATAGAGGCTGAGCGTTTCCCCGCGCCAATATGTAGGGACAGGGCTCTCCGCTTCAAAATAGAGCCTGCCCCCTTGGCTCAGGGGCATTCCCATGTCCTGATCGTCCCCGCTCAGGTTGTAGCCCGTCACGGCTGTGGCTGAGGCGTCGCCGTAATTGTCCCGGATCCAGGATTCCAGCCGGCCGGCCGCCTGCTCCAAGGATAACCTCCCCGGAGGCTTGGCCTCGGCCGCATATCCCAGTCCCCAGCTGCCGCCGAGGACCAGGAGGGACAGCAGGCTGAGCGACACGATCCAGGTGCCGTACACCTTGCCGCCAAACCTCCCCGACGTATCGCTCTCGCGCAGTCCGGACAGATGCAGCATCCCTTGAAGCAGCAGCAGCAAACCGCAGGTGCGGATCATATCGGCGTAAATATGGATGCCGAGCAGCGTCTCAAGGCATATCAGGTAGAGCAGGGTGGCCGCGGCGAACAGAAAAATGCTGCGCCGCGACAGGGCGAGCGATTGCACGGAATAAACCAATAAGGACCAGCCGACAATCAAAACCAGCGTCCGGGTCTCCGAGCTGGTCTCGGCAAAGTGCCCGGTGGACAGCAGCAGCAGAATATCATCGCGGCATTGCGATATCCAGGAAATCAGCCAGCTAAAGGGCTGACCCTCTCCGGAAACGCTATACCAAGCGGCGCCGACCAGCAGGAAGTACACCGGGAGGGTCAACGTCCACCTCGCCAGCAGGGTTCCCCACAGCAGCAGAAGCGCTGTCAGCCACAACAGCGTCGTCATAAATCCGTCGTCCGCGGAACCCGTCAGCGGCCGGAGCGGAATGAGCCATTCGGCGAACAGCCCCATAAAGGGCAGAGAGATGATGAGTCTGTACAGAAGCGGATCCGTACGCTCCTCCATCTATACCGCCCCCTCTCCGGGGAAGTTCGACTCCACGTGACCGACGCGGGATACGCGGCCGCCGTGCACGATAAATACGCCGGCCCCGAGACGCGAAAGCAGCGCCGCCCGGCGGAACAGGCCGGGATCGTGAACCGCCGCAGCGTACGATGCCGAATCGCTGCTGTCATTTCTTTCCGAAGCGCCTGCGCAATAGATATCCACATATCCCCCGGAGGAGATGATTCCGGATACGGCGCGGAGCAGCTCGTCGGTCAGATAGCCGGTGACGACGGCCGTTCTTTTGCCTTTCAAGTTCCCGGCGGCTTCCTGAAGCTGTGCAGGCAGCGGCATGCCGCCGGCCAACGTCAGTCCCGACAAGGCTGCGAGCATGCCGGTGATCTCCGGCCCGGTCTCCTGCCTTGACGCAGGGCCGGTTCCTCCGGCTTCTCCCGGCATATCGGCACGAAGCCCGGAGCCGAGCAGCACCGCCTTCTCGCCGGCACGCCCGGCTTCAACGAGCAGCCCTGCCGCCGTCGATACGGCGGTCTCGAACCCCCGCTGCGCGGCCTCGCCGCTGACGTCGCCTGCCCGGGCGCCGTCCGGCATATAGCCGCTGAAGGAGCGGTCGATCATGACCGCGTAAGAGGACTGCTGCGCCTCCTCCGGCAGGCTCGTATGCAGGCGGCCCCACCGGGCAAGGTGCTTCCAATGGATACGGTTCGGCGGATCCCCCGGAACGTATTCCCGCACCTCCATCCCCTTCATGCCGTCCGCAAACCGGGGAGGCCGGAGACTGGCCTCTTCGCTGTAAGACAGCGAAGCCGCCGGCCGCCATTCCTGTCCGACGGGCAGCGGCTCCGGCAGCACGATAAACCGGCCTTCTCCCTTAACGACCTTCCTTCCCTGGAACCAGCCGAACAAGCCGCCCCATTCCAGCGCACAGGCTTCAAACCCGTAATGCCCCCGCGGAAGAGCGGGAATCTCATAGCGATACGTTAAGGAGCGCCGAAATCCCGGAAAAAGCACGCGGCGTAAGCTCCCGCCGGTATAATAATCCTCCACAGCCATCCAGGGGAGGGGCAGCGGTGAGCGGAAATGAATCCGCAGGGTCACGGGCACCGCCTCCCCCGCCGGAATCAGGCTTTGGGGCAAGCTGCGTTCCACAAGAATTTGCCGGGGGCCGAGCAGCTGAACCAGCATGCCGCCGGCCAGCACCAGGCAGGTCACAAACATCATGAACCATAAGGCCTCGCCTCCGTGCAGCCGGTACATGGCCACCAGACCGCCCAGCACGGCCAGCCCGATCCCCCATTCGAGGACCCGCCGCATCATAAGCGGCCTCCTTTGCGGGAGTGAACGGGCAGCACGAGCTGCTGCAGCAGCTCCCGGACCAGCTCCTCGCCGCCGGCCCCCGCAAGAAGTGCGGCATGGTTCAGCATCAGCCGATGGGCGAGGACCGGCACGGCGGTATCCTTGATGTCATCCGGGATGACATAAGAGCGGCCGGCCATGTAGGCCGAGGCCTGGGATGCGTTCATCCAGGCCAGCGTCCCCCGCGGGCTGATGCCGAGCTGAACGTTCGGATGCCGGCGCGAGGCGTCCGCCACCTGGACGAGGGCCAGCTTGATGGACTCGTCTACGAAGACGCCGCGGACGGCGCGCTGCATGCTCGCCATTTCTTCCGCCAGCATGACCGGCTTTATGGCGTCCAGCGGATGCTCCTGCTGCATTCGCGTCAGCAGCTCCACCTCTTGAGCCGGCTCCGGATACCCCAGGCTCAGCCGCATCATGAACCGGTCCATCTGCGCCTCAGGCAGGCGGTAAGTCCCTTCGAAATGCAGCGGGTTTTGCGTCGCCAGCAGCAGGAACGGGCGCGGAAGCGGATAGGTGGTGCCGTCCACGGTCACCTTCTTCTCTTCCATCGCCTCCAGCAGGGCGGATTGGGTCCGGGGCGAAGCCCGGTTGATTTCGTCAGCCAGCACGATATTGGAGAGAACCGGCCCAGGCCGGAACTCGAAGCTTCCGCTGTGCGGATGGTATATCGAAGTGCCCGTTACGTCGCCGGGCATCAGATCGTATGTGAACTGGATCCGGCCAAACGTGCAGCCAAGGCAAGCGGCGATGGCCCGGACCAGCATTGTTTTACCTACCCCTGGAACATCCTCCAGCAGAATATGGCCGCCGCTAAGCATGGATATTAGGGCCAGGCGTATTTCCTTTTCTTTACCGACGATAACGGATCCGACGCGCGATAAGACGCGGTTCAATAATTCCGGGGCAACATCATCATGAAACACCGATGGAGTCGACATAGTAACAACCTCCGTTTCCAATCATGGCTTGTTCCCGTCAAAACAGGGAATCTATCAATATTCTCTCCATGTAGAAAAGGAAGTAGACCTGCCGCACCGGCTCATTTTTTAAGAGTGACGAAACTCTCTGCAAAAATCGTAGATTCGCTCCATTGGGCACCCAGACCGTTAAAATACTGTGACCCGCCGCTCCTCTTCATTAACCGATGCCGTGATTCCGGCATATCCGGAAGCTTCAAACAAGCTGCGCAGAGGCACCCACAGCGATCCATTGACCGTCAGCACCTGCAGCGTCTCCCTAGAGACCACCTGATTGCCCTCCACCGCCTCCAGCCTGCCCGTGTCCGCATGGATCCGCAGCGAAACCGCGGCGTCTGCCGACAAGGACGCGACCCAGGCCGCCCCGGCCGAATCCCAGACCGTATTGCCCCCAATCCGCTCGGTCAGCGCGCGCAAAGGCACCATGTAATGTCCGTCAACAATGCTGTACTCGCCGGTATCCAGCGTGGTCTCGAGCCCGCCGACATCCAGGCGGAGCGGTTTGCCAGGCTCGAACAATGCGGCATTCTGCGCAATATGCGACTGAATCCAGGCGGCGCTTGGCGCGCTTCGCTTCAGTCCGCGGGCTGTGGCATTCACTTTAAATTGAACCGGCGGGTCTTGCGGTGACAACACACCGAACTGATATCCGCGGGCCTTGTACCAGCTAATTATTTGCGGGAGGGCCTTCACGCTTTCCGAATGGCCGGGACCGTCATGCATAAGAAGAACTACCTTGCCTCCCGGGACATCCGTCGTGGCACCCTTCACGATCTCCGCAGCCGGGACATCACGCCGCTTGGAATCGCCGCTGTCCACGTTCCAATCCGTCACGACGTACCCTGCCTGCTGCAGCAGTTTAAAATACGTGTCGTCAAAATGCCCGGCCGTCCCCCCGGGGGCCCTGACCAGCTGCGGCCTTTCTCCCGTGATCAGGCGTATCTCCTCTTCGGTCTCTTTGATTTGGTCCCAGAACGCAGGAAAAGATTGATAGAGTTCGGTATAATTATGGTCATATGTATGATTGCCAATGGCATGGCCTTCCTCGTAGATCCGCGAAATGAGCTGCGGATATTTCTTTACCTGCTCACCGAGAACAAAGAAGGTTGCGCCAATCTTGTTTTTCTTTAAAATATCCAGCACCTGGCCCGTTAAATCGCTGGGGCCGTCGTCAAAGGTCAGATACACCGTTTTGGGACTGACCGGAGCGGGTTTCTTCGTCGTATTGGAGACAAGCAGCCCCGCTTGGCCCACATGGACCGGATCGGTTTGCCGTCCGATGACAGCAGAACTCTTTTCGCTTGCAGATTCATTGTCCGGAGCCGTCTTGACCGCATTCTGAACCAGGGGCGTCATAGGCTGAAGCAAGGTTCGCCCTTCCCAGACGCTTGCGCAGAATATGAGAGCCATCACCGCCAATACGACCCCGATCGATCCCAGAACAACGCTGAATGTCTTCTTCACCATGTACCTTCTACCTCCACTATTTCTATGAGTTCTGCTTTCTGGTAGATTATATGGTGAGAGAAGTGGAAATAGACTTAAGGAAAGCCGAATCTTTCAAGAGCTTAATCATTCTTGCTTCCGGATGGCATTCCATCGGAGTCCGTTGTAACTCGTTGGAGTCCGGTTGTGTGATCTTTGGGGCCCGACCTGAATTGGAGTGAAAACCTTTTGGAATTGTTAAAATGGATACATTTGATGTTCGAGCAGTACGGCTACCTCGTGCTTTTTCTCGGACTGGCTTTGGAATTTATCGCCCTCCCCTTTCCCGGAGAAACGACGATGGCCTATGCAGGCTTCCTGTCCTACGACGGCATGCTTCATTACGGGTGGCTGCTGATTATTGCATTTGCCGGAACGACCCTGGGGATGACCATTACATACTTTATCGGCCTCAAGGCAGGCCTCCCTTTTCTCCAGCGCTACGGCAAATGGTTCCTGCTCTCCGAGCATAAACTTGAACGGGCCAGCCGCTGGTTTAACAAATACGGGCAAAGCCTGGTCTTTATCGGATACTTCATCCCCGGCGTCCGCCATTTTACCGGCTACTTCGCCGGCATGATTGCCCTGCCCTTCCGCAAGTTTGCGCTGTTCGCCTACAGCGGAGCGCTGGTTTGGGTCTTGTTGTTTATCAGCATCGGCAAAATATTCGGGCCGCAGTGGAAGTTCGCTTTTCACCTGGTGGAAAAGTACTCCTTCTGGATCGTCGGCGCTGTCATTATCGCTGCTGTCGGGTTTCTTGTCTACCGTTACCGCAAAAAAATGCGCTCGCTGCTGTCCAAACTGCATGTCAGCTGACATGCCGGGCAGTGAACGGCCACGGCAAGGAAGCGATCAGCTCCGTCCAGTGACGTCTTCCTCTCCCGTTCCCACAAATAAAAAAAGACGCACGCTGCATGAAATGCAGTGCGCGTCTTTCTTTTACATCCTAAAAATATAAGTTCATTAACCCTCCGCGTTTGCGGTGCTGACGCTTTGTCCTTGAAGCTCGTTCTTGAGCTCGGTGTGCGGCTTCGTTCTCTTAATAAAGAAAGCGAGAGCCAGCGCGGCAACACTCAGCCAAGTGGCCACGATGAACGCATAGTTAATGCCGTGAACCATCGAATCGGCGGTCAGCTTCGCCATAGCGGCTTTGTCGGCCGGATTGACTGTACCCCCGGCAAGAACGTCCTTGACATGACTCTTCGTTTCATTGGTCATGACTGTCACCAGGATCGCCGTACCGATCGAGCCCGAAATCGTACGCAGCGTGTTGGACATCGCCGTACCGTGGGCGTTCATGTTCCGCGGCAGCTGGTTGAGACCGGCGGTCTGAATCGGCATCATCAGCATCGACATACCGAACATCCGAATCGTGTAAATGACGATCAGATGGGTGTACGATGTTTCAACCGTCAAACGGCTGAATTCATAAGTCATGATCACCGTGATGATCAAGCCGACGACGGCCAGCCATCTTGCGCCGATTTTATCAAAGACCGCGCCGGTAATCGGCGACATGATCCCCATCAGAATCGCGCCGGGCAGCATCATGAGGCCCGACTCGAGCGGCGTGAAGCCGCGGATGTTCTGCAGGAAGATCGGCATCAGGATCATGCCCGCGTACATCGCCATCGTGATAATGACGTTAATGATCGTCGTCAGCGTAAACATGTTGTATTTAAAAATCCGGAACTCGAGCATCGGAATCTTGGATACGAGCTGGCGCCATACAAAGAGGATCAGACCTACCGCACCAACAATCAGCGTGGAAATAACGGTCGCGCTTCCCCATCCGTCGGTACCCGCGTCACTGAAGCCATAGAGCAGGCCGCCGAAGCCGATGGTCGACAGAACCACCGACAGGAAGTCGAATTTCGGTTTGGTCACGCTCGTTACGTTCTTCAAGAAAAATACGCCGATTAACGTGGCGATGATCGCTACCGGCAGGATGATGTAGAACAGAACCCGCCAGGAGTGATGTTCAACGATGTACCCCGACAACGTCGGTCCGATAGCCGGAGCCAGGATCATGGCGATCCCCATCATGCCCATCGCAGAGCCCCGTTTTTCGATCGGGAAAATGTTCAGGAACACGACGGTCATCAGCGGCATCAGAATGCCTGCGCCAGCCGCCTGAATGACGCGTCCGGCCATAAGTATCCCAAAATTGGGTGATATCGCGCATATCAGCGTTCCCAGCGAAAACATCGTCATCGCCGAAATAAACAGCTGGCGGGTTGTAAACCGTGCGATCAAAAATGCCGATACTGGAATCAATACGCCGTTAACCAGCATGAAGCCGGTCGTAAGCCATTGGCCTGTCGTCGGCTGAATGCCCAAATCATCCATAATTTTGGGCAGGGCAATATTCATCAAGGTCTGATTCAAAAATGCCACGAATGCGCCGAGGAGCAGTGCGGCAATGATCGGCCCTTTCCGGATATGCTCCATTGATTGAGCTTGACTGCTATTCATAATTTCTTTCTCTCTCTCCCTTTTGGCTGAAAATCTGAATAATTTGCTGGTGTGTCGCTAGTAAATGGCTTCTGTCCTCCTGTTTGATCTGTAAAAGAGGCAGCAGGCAGCCCATGCTGACTTGCTCGGTCTGCTGTCTAAGTTCATCTCCCTTCTCAGTTATCCGCAGCGCGATCGACCGCCGGTCCGACTGGAGCCGTCTGCGTTCAACGAGCCCGGCCTTGACGAGCCGATGGACAACCCCGCTGGTGGCGCTGTTCCCCATAAGAATTAAATCTGCCAGCTCGGAGAGTCCGATGTCCGGATGCTCGCGGAGCGTGTGCAGGACAAGATATTGAATCCAGGTGGTCTCAAGAGCATCGGCATGCTTCCAGAAGATTTGGTAAAACGTGAGATTGACCTGGCGAAAAGAGTACAACAGTTCGAGAATTTCTTCTTGAGGACCCAAAATCATTCTTCACCCTGTTTCTATTTCCATCTCTTAATATTTCGCATACGAATTATTTTAAAACCAACATGTTTACGTGTCAATAAAAACATAAGAATAAATTTACATATATTTTTGCATTTCATTTTCAAAAATATCCATGAAATTTACCGGAATCGCTTTCATTAGAAGAGCGGTACCCGGAGCGGCTGCAGACCAAAACTGGGCCCCCGAACCATTCCGGGCAGCCCAGCTCCTATTCAATGCTTTACTTCCTATAGTTATGATCATGCGTTTTAATATTTGTACGGCGAGCTACATAAAATTAAAGGACTGACACGACGTCGCCGGCATGGCCCGCCACCCGGAGCTTCCGCCATTCCTTGATGAGCCTTCCCTCTTCATCGATCAGGAACGTCGAACGGACGACACCCCAGAACTCGCGCCCGTACATTTTCTTCAGCTGCCATACGCCGTACATTTCGCTCACATTGTGGTCCTTGTCAGACAGCAAAGGAAACGGCAGGCTGTATTTTTCGGCAAATTTGCCATGGGATTTAAGCTCGTCCGGGCTGATCCCGAGCACGACCGCGCCTTTCGCTTCAATCTGAGGAAGTGCGTCGCGGAAATCGCAGGCTTCCTGCGTGCACGCGGGTGTATTGTCCTTCGGGTAAAAATACAGCACCACCTTGCGTCCCCTAAAGCTGCTGAGGGTGATCTCCTCCCCTGTAGAAGCCGGAAGGGTAAAATCGGGAACCATGTCTCCAACTGCAAATTGTGTCATATGTATCACTTTCTCCTTTCAGAGGCCAAGCACTGCATCTATATAAATTGAACACTTTCGTTCATTTTATCTTGGTGAAATGCTTTCCAGAATGTAAAATTGATTGTATTGTCAAAAAAAATTATAATAAATGAATCCTTACTCTACAAATGTCTGAACATGTCGAAGACAAGCACTCTCCTTCAACAGGATAGCGAAAGGAAGAAAAGGAATGACTCCAAGGAAAAAAACAATATTATGGATTGTAGCCATTATCGTATTAGCCATCATCGGTTATGCGGTCTATTATTTCGCATCGATTTATAATGGCCTGCAGGGATTGCAGAAGTCCGCTGAAAACTCTCCTTTTAAATCGGTTACCCCCGTCGAAGTCAAAGTTCCCGATCCTCCCAAATGGGAAGGCACCGAACCGGTCAACATCCTGCTGATGGGCGTGGACGCCCGCGGCATCAAGGAAGGTGAAGTTCCCAGGTCTGACAGCATGATGGTCGCCTCCCTGGATCCCGTCAAGAAGCGCATCAATGTCTTTTCGATCCTCCGCGATACGTACACCGACATTCCCGAACACGGCCAAGACCGCATCAATACAGCGATTACCCATGGACCGAATACGGCAATGAAGGCGGTCGGCGATCTGCTTGGCATTCCTATCCAGTATTATGTCTATACGGACTTTCAAGGATTCATCAAGCTGGTGGACGCCGTCGGCGGCGTAGATTTTTACGTGGAGAAGGATATGTATTATCCGAGCAACGCAGACAACCATGAATACGATATCGACCTGAAAAAGGGCCAGCAGCATCTCGACGGCACAACGGCTTTGCAGTACGTCCGTTTCCGTCATGACGCAACATCGGACTTCACGCGGACGGAGCGGCAACGGGCCTTCCTGAAGGCGGTCGCCCAAAAAATGCAGTCCACGACGTCCATCATGAAGCTGCCGAACATTTTGGAGCAGGTCAGCCCATATATAGATACGAACCTGTCCGTCAATGACATGTGGAAGCTGGCTACGGTCGGTTACCAGAGTCAAATGGCCGGCAGCGAGCAAATTCCGCCGATGAAGCTGCTGAAAGAGGAAAAGATCGGCAGTGCTTCCGTCCTGACCGTTTCCAGCGAAAGCAAGCTGAAGCAGTATATCCAGGACATTATGAACAAGCCGGAGACGGTGCCGGTATCCAGCGAAGGCAAAACAGGCACCCCAACCAATACCAATTCAACAACCTCCGGAGAGACCGGGGAGAACGGCAGTACGGGCAGCAGCAACTAGGCTGCCCGCCTGCTTTTTATTTGAGAAAGGAAGTTATCCGTCATGAATCGAACACGTTCCGAACAATTATATCAGGAAGCACTGCAGCACATCGTCGGCGGCGTCAACAGCCCCTCCCGCTCGTTTAAGGCGGTTGGCGGCGGGGCGCCCGTCTTTATGAAGCGGGCGAACGGAGCCTACTTCTGGGATGAGGACGACAACCGTTATATCGACTACCTCGCCGCTTACGGCCCGATCATTACCGGGCACGCCCACCCGCATATCACGGAAGCCATTACGCGTGCCGCTCAGAACGGCACCTTGTACGGAACGCCGACGCAGCTCGAAATTCAGCTCGCCCGGATGCTGAAGGAAGCGATCCCGTCGATGGACAAGGTCCGCTTCGTCAACTCCGGCACCGAGGCCGTCATGACGACGATCCGCGTCGCGCGTGCCTACACGAAGCGCAACAAGATCATCAAGTTCGCCGGATGCTATCACGGCCATTCGGACCTCGTGCTCGTGGCAGCCGGTTCGGGCCCTTCCACGCTCGGCATCCCAGACAGCGCCGGCATCCCGACGAGCATTGCGCACGAGGTCATTACCGTGCCTTATAATGACCTCGACGCCCTTCAGGCGGCGCTGGCCAAATGGGGCGACGACGTGGCGGCCGTCATGGTCGAGCCGATCGTCGGCAACTTCGGCATGGTTATGCCGAAGGAGGGCTTCCTCGAGGGCCTCTGCCGCATGGCTCGTGACAACGGCTCCCTCGTCATCTATGACGAGGTGATCACCGCCTTCCGCTTCCACTACGGCAGCACGCAGACCTTTGCGGGCCTGCAGAACCATGACGCGATCCGGCCGGATCTGACCGCTCTCGGCAAAATCATCGGCGGCGGGCTGCCGATCGGAGCCTACGGCGGCTCCAAAGAAGTGATGGAGCAGGTCGCGCCGCTCGGCCCAGCCTACCAGGCCGGCACGATGGCGGGCAACCCGGCCTCCATCTCGGCGGGCATCGCCTGCCTTGAAGTGCTTCAAAGCGAGGGCGTCTATGAAGAGATGGACCGTCTCGCTGCGAAGCTCGCGGACGGACTGCAGGCGTCGGCCGGCCGGTACGGCGTGCCGCTGACGATCAACCGCATCCGCGGCTCGCTGTCCACGCATTTCTGCGACCATCCGGTGACTAACTACGACGAAGCGCAGGATACGGACGGTGAAGCTTTCGCCGCCTTCTTCCGCGCCATGCTAAACCGTAATATCAATCTCGCGCCGTCCAAATACGAGGCCTGGTTCCTGACCACGGCCCATACTGAAGCGGACATCGACGCGACGCTGGAAGCGGCAGAAGCCTCCTTCAAGGAGATCAGCAAGTAAAAGAGGATCCGGGGATTATTGGAATCCACCCCGATTATAACGAAAAACCCTGCCTGCGGCTGTTATGCCGTGGACAGGGTCTTTTTTTGTATTTATGATAAGTACCTCTAAGCTAACATCTGGCCACAATCCCGGCCGTCCGCTTCCTTACTGCTGAGGCTTGATCTCATCGAAAAATTTGGTTTGCACCAGTTTGGCCGCGTCGTCCAGCTGCTTCTTGGAATCCGTGTCTTTCTTCGAGAACAGCTCCTGTACGACGTTGGACATCGCGCCATAGTAATCCTGGGTGCCGTACTGGGCTTCAGGCTTGCCGTCCAACAGTCCGAACAGGTTTGGATCGTACTTGTACACGTTGTCGTACTTGTCGTAAATCGCGGCCACCTTTTTGCCGTACTCCGAATCGTCCTTGAAGTAGTTCAGTGGTGCCGGCACGAAATATTTATTGTTGGCCTTACGCTCCTGAATGTTGCCTTCGAGCGCTTCCAGCCCTTTATCCGTAAAGTAGTCGAACGTGATGTAGCGGAACGCCATTTCCTGCTCATCCTTGGTGGCGTTCGGATTAATGACGAGATAGTTGCCGCCGAGAATCCCGTAATGCTTGCCGCCTTTCTCGGCCGCCGGCATCGGATAGGCCAGCACGTTCTCCGGCTTCAGCCCGCCCTGGTTGAGCGCGGCGTCAATGACGTCATACGCGCCTGCGATGACCATCGCCGTCCGTCCCTGCTGGAACGCGTTCAGGGCATCGCTCCAGCCAAGAGCCCAATCCTTCGGAATGGCGTTGGCTTCCCATCTCAGCTTTTTATAGAAATCGAGCGCCTTCACGCCGGCATCCGAATTGAACACCGCCGTATATTTCCCGTTCTCCACCTTCTGAATTTCCCCGCCCGCTTCGAACAGGAAGTTCGTCCAGTTCCATCCGGCTTCATTGCCTTTCCCCATCGGTGCAATGCCGGAGATGCCCTTCTTCACATCAGCCGCGCCTTTGGCCGTGTTGTACATATCGTCCCACGTCCAGTCCAAGGGCGGCACCGGAACCTGCTTGGCGTCAAGCAGCGCTTTGTTGATCATGGTCGACGTGATATATCCGTTCTGGGTGACGCCGTAGACCTTGCCGTCCACCATGAACTGGTTTTGCAGCAGCGGATTCATTTCGTCCTTGTATTCCCACTTGTTGTACAGGTCCGAAATGTCCGCGACCCAGCCGCGTTCCACCAGCATCTGCGCTTCGGTCGCAAACGTGTTGTAGAACGTCGGGGCTTCGTTCGAAGCCATTTTGATGCCGATTTCGTTGACGCTGTACTGCCAGTCATCCTTCACGATCGTCACGTTCGGGTATTTTTCGGTGAACCGTTTGATCTTGTCGTCTTCCTGCGCCCGCAGATCTTTTTGGTCCGGGAGCGGGTAGTGGATCTTGATCGTGATTTTCTTCTGGGTAATATCGTCCTCCGATTTCCCCGCATCCGTCGTCGCCGTCGTTCCCCCAGATCCGGATCCCTCGGACCCGCCGCCCTGATTGTCGCCGCCGGCCGTTCTGCCGCCGCCGCTGCAAGCCGCAAGCACCGAGGCCGACAGCAGGAGGCACATCAGCACCATGGAAAACTTACGCATTGAAACTCCCCTTTTCGTCAAATGGTATGGTTTACCCTCTCATCATAAGAGAGGATGGTTCATCAATCGATGTGTAATCGTATGCCCTTCATGTGCATGCCTACGATGTTGGCCGGTCAGCCTTTGACCGCCGACAAACTGACGCTCCGCATAATGAACCTCTGGAACACGAGGAACACGAAGATCGGCGGGATCATGACCATGAACAAAATCGTGAATTTGATATTGTTGTCCATGCTCCGCGCATTGATAACGTATTTGTAGATCGCCGTGGCCAGCGTATACTTCTCCTCGCTGTGCATCACGAGCGACGGCCAGAACCAATCGTTCCATGCCGTGGAAAAGATAAAGATGGCCAGCGTGGCGAAGATCGGCACGGACAAAGGAACGGCGATCCTGACGTAGCTTGTGAGCTCGGACGCTCCGTCGATACGGGCCGCTTCGAAGATCTCCGGATGAATGCCGTCGAAGAAATTTTTCATCAGCAGAAAATAGTAGGCGCTCGCTCCAGCCGGCAGCCAGAACGCCCAGTACGTATTGAGCAGGCCCAGCTCCTTCAAATTCACGAAGTTCGGAATGATATAGCTCGACGCCGGGATAAACAAGGTCATCAGGATGAAAAAGTAGATTCCCCTGCGGAACGGCACATTCAGCTTCGAGATGCTGAACGAGGCCAAGCCCAGCACCAGCACAGTCATCAGCAGATTGCCGACGAAGATCAAGATGGTGTTCTTCAAAAACATCGGCAGATTGATATAGTCCCAGCCTTCCGAGAAATTGTCCCAATTCCACGTTTGCGGAAAGAAATGCGGCGGGAACGAGTTCACTTCCTGGTTCGTCTTCAGACCGTTAAACATCGTCATCAGAATCGGGTACAGCATCGTGACGACCATCACCGCGATGCCAAGCACCATGATGCCGTACACCACTTTGTTTAGCGGCTTCCTCAAATCGGAAGAAGAAAGGATTCCTCTGTCATGCTGGCTCATCTAGTAATCCTCCTTGTTCATCTTGAATTGAAGCAGTCCGAGCAGGCTGAGTACGATAAACATCAGCATGCCCAGCGCCGTCGCCGAGCCGTAATCCAGCTGGTTGAACGCGTACTTCACGATAAGCAGCGCATAAGTCAGCGTCGTGTTGTTCGGTCCCCCGTCCAGCAGGGCGAGCTGGGATTGGTAGGCTTGGGACGTCCCGATGATTTGCAGGATAAACATCAGCACGATCAGATTCCGTATGGAAGGGATCGTAATGTAGCGGATCCGGTTCCATACGCCGGCCCCATCGATCTCGGCGGCTTCATACCAGTCTCTCGGAATGCTGAGCACGCCGGCCAAATAGATCAGCATCGCCGATCCGAACTGCTGCCACGTCTCCATGAACACGATCGAGATCATGGACCAGCGCCCGTCGGAGATAAAGGACACCGGTTCCACACCGAAGCTGCTGAGCAGCCCATTGATCGGACCGACCGGGTCATACATCCACCGCCACATGCCGTACAGCACCACACCCGGTACGACAAATGGCAGGTAAGCGGCAATCCGGGCAAAGCCCTGAAAAAAACGCAGCTCCGAAATCGCAATCGATGCCACGATCGGCACCCAGAAGCCGATGATGACCGTTAAAAACATGTAATACAGCGTATTTTTAACGGCTGTCCATACATCGGGATCGTGCAGCACCCTGGCGTAATTATCGAAACCGACAAAGGTGTTGCCTTTGACGAAATCAATCGTAAAGAAGCTGTACACCGCTCCTTTGATAATCGGCACCCACAAAAACAAAATGAAAATGACAATGGCCGGCAGGATGAACAGGTATCCCCAAAGATGCTTTTTCCACCTGCTCGTTCGTCTGCCCGCCGGCTCGCTCTTCGCTTCCGGCTTTAACATAGCTGTAGCGGGTTCCCCCATCTGTCTCCCTCTTTCCTCTAATGTTTCTTAAGGATCATTGTAGAAAATCGGGCTGCCCGCGCACATGTCTAGTTCTATGGAAATGATAGCTGTTCTTACTTCTTCATCTCGCTCGGGCTCATGCCGAAATACTTTTTGAATATTTTGCTGAAATGCTCCGGCGACTCGTACCCCACCCGCTCGGCGATTTCATAGCGGCGCAGGTCCGTGTTCTGAAGCAGGTGGCGGCTCTCCTCCATCCGCAGCTTGATGACGTACTCCCACAGGTTATGCCCGGTAATTTTCTTAAACAGGTAGCTCAAATAGTTCGGACTGACATGGTTCTTCTTCGCCACCTCGTGAATGGTCAGCCCCTTCTGGTTGTAGTTCTCTTCGATATAGCGCCTCGTGCTCTCCACAATCCGGTTACTCTGCGTCGACAGCTCTTCTGCAGACGGATCTTCAGCGTAGTTATGCCAATTGAAGTCCCCGTAATAAAAAACGTGGTAGTCCGGGTAGTGCCGGCTCCACAGCATCGCTTTATCGGCCTGGCGGCCGAGTACGGAAAGAAAAGGAATGCCCTTCAGGATCTGGCTGATGGCGACTGTACATTCCAGCTTCAAATATTTGCGGATATGATGGTACACGCTCCGGCCGGCCATTTCGAGCTGGCTGAGCTTGTTCTCGCCGGTTTCGGCATTCGCCGCCTCGCTCCACTGGATAATCGCATGGATGTCGTCATCCGGCGAGTAAAACAGAAGCGCATCCCATTCCTGATCGAGCAGTTCCTTCATAATATTGAGCGAGGCATACCGGAGAAGTCGCCGATCCCTGTCGGTATAGGAAGGACTGCCGGAGGAAAGGTCCAGCCTCATTTTCATGACGGCAAAATACGGACCCTTCAGCCCAAGCGCCCCATATTCACTGCCCGCATCAAGATCCCCCGATTCGTGGCCCGCTTCTTCCGACAGCAGCCGGTTCAGAAGCTCGCTCTTGTAGGGCTTGGGTTCCTCCATGCGAAAATCCTCTTGCGTGGCTGTCAAAAGCTCATTCACCTGCGGTATCCGTTTATCCATCTTGAGCAGCACGCTCCCGACGGAGTCCAGAAACTGCTCGCTGTTCAGCGGCTTCAGCAAATAGTCCTTGGCTCCGAGCCGAATCGCACTTTGCGCGTACTGGAACGTTTCATGCGCTGAAATAATAATCGTCTGCACCCACGGCTTGATGATTTTCGCCTGGTGCATCAGCTCGATTCCGTTCATCTCCCCCATCTGAATATCGGTGACGAGCAGGTCGACCTCCTCCATCCGGACGATATCGAGCGCCTCATGGCCGCTGCCCGCCGTGTAGACTTGACCGATGTCGAGGCCCGATGTGCTCAGCAGCCCGGCTAATCCCTTGCAGATGAGCGGCTCGTCGTCGACGACCAAAATATTGAACATGGATGCTCCCCCTTGTATGTACTTTGTAAATATTTGTTTATCCCCTGTTTGTCATGAACCGCCTGCCGTTTCGACGGGAAGCGTGATCGTGACCAGCGTCCCCCCGCCCGGGCGAACGCTGTAGACAAGGCCGTACTCCTTGCCGTAGTGAAGCTGTATCCGCTGATGGATGTTCCGGACCCCGTAACCGGCCGCAGGATCGTCTGTTTCACTGTTTAAGTTCCGGTTGATGGCTTCGATGTCCACCGGTTTATAGCCGTTATCGGAGATGCGAATGCGCAGGATGCCCCCGGACGCCTCCGCTTCGATGCGGATTTCGCCGTCCTCGCCCATATTTTTAATGCCATGAATGATTCCGTTTTCGATCAAAGGCTGCAGCGTAATTTTCGGAATGCTGAACGGGTGCAGCGATTCCGGGACGTTGATGTCCACCTGGAACACATAATCGTATCGGTTCTGCTGCAGCTTGATATAGGCGGTCGCATGCTCCAGCTCCTCCCCGAGCGTAATCAGCTCCCTCCCGCGGCTCAGGCTGATTTTCATCAGCTTAGACAGGTCCTTGATCATCTCGGCCGACACGTGGTTGCCTTCCATCTTGCTTTTCCAGTAGATGCTCTCCAGCGTGTTGTACAGTAAATGCGGGTTGATCTGCTGGTACAACAGCGACAGCTGCGCTTCCTTTTGCTTTAAGTCCATGTCGTATTTGTAATGAATCAGATCGTTCAGGCGCCGGGCCATTTCGTAAATGGTGGAGATCAGCACGCTGACCTCGTCGTTACGCTTCCGGTGCGGCGTTTCGGGCACGGCATTCCCCGGCTCATAACGCCGGACGAAGGTAACCAGCTTCTGCAGCGGGGTCATCAAGGACCGCCAGAAATATAAAATGATGATCAGACCGGCGGCGAAATACGCGACCGAGATGATCTGGATGACATGCTTCATTTCGTCCTGCTGCTGCAAAAGCGCTTTGACCGGCACTTTGTACACCAGCTTCTGCTGGAGCACATAGTTATAATCCACAACATAGATAAAATCCTTTGTAATGACGTCCTTAACGCCCATGGGCGAATTCCCCGGCTCTACTTCGGGAGGAAGGCTGAGCACGCCCTCGGCATCCGGCTGGGTAGAGGTCAGAATGTGATTGTTCCAATCGGTAAAATACAACTCGCCTTCCGGCAGCGACACGGTCTTCAACGATTCGCCGATCCGCGCGTCGACGTTCGTTACCATCAGCACGCCGATCGTACCGCCCTGATCAATGTTGTTGATTGCGCGGACATAGCCGAGCGTCTTCTGGTCATACTGCCCCTTCGCTGGCGGGGATAAATGATCGGTGAGCCGCAAATAGCCGTTCCCTTTACGGGCTACCGCCTCATCAAACCATTCCGGCTTCTCGGCCTCGTTCGAAAAGAAATAAACCCCGGACTTTTTGGACTCCGGATAATAAGGGGCAAAAAAGTAATGGTTGCCGGGATCGTACACGTACAGCGAATAGTACAGCGGCTCGCGCTCATCGCTCTCCTGCGAGTACGAGCTCAGCATGCGCTCCAGCTTCTCGTAGGTTTTCACCCGCTGCAGCACCGTGTCTTTCCCCGTCGTATCCAGCTGCTGGACCACCGAATTCTGAAACACCGTCGCCGTCACCTTGTTAACGGTTTCAATATCGCGGCTGATCAGTTTGAAATTTTGCTTGTTCAGCTCTATATAAGCATTGGTTACATGGCGTTTTAAAATCTGGCCCGCCCTGTTGTTGCCGTACCCGTTCAGAATAAACACGGGAATGACGAGAACCAGAAACAGCAGGATCATCTGCTGCCTGACGTTCATTCTCGCCAGCGGATTGCGGATCCCCCGCTTCATCAGTCATAACACCTCCGGCTTTCCTTCAATATACCAACAATAAAAATGGGGAAGTATGTGCGTTTCTACGACAATCATTCGCGATTGTAAGATATGCCCCAGTAGACAGGCCCATGGGCGATTAGTCCTAGTGTAATTTATTTTCGACGGCTTGCCAGTAAAATTTTACGGCAGCGTTATTGGCGGGCCGCGGCGGTGGAATAACGACGGGATGACAACGGAATAGCAAAAGGTTAACCACGGTGTCGTGACCGAATAGCACCGGGATTACAATGGGAGTGCAACGGGATGGGAGCGGAACAGCAAAAGGTTAGCAACGGTGTCGTGATCGAAATAGCACCGGGATTGCAACGGAATAACGGCAGATGCCCTCTTTCCTTCCTCGAAAAAATGAGCTACAATAATTCAAATCCATTTTCACGATGATGAAGAAGAGTACGCGCGAATTGCGGCCTCACAGAGAACCGGCGGGTGGTGCAAGCCGGTGGCGGCGCGCGCGGAAGTGGGCTTCGGAGTGCCCCGTCTGAACAGGAACGCTTCCCCAAAGAAGCGGACAGTAGGATGGGCGGCTGGTCCCCACCGTTAACCGGGGCAGGGTATCGAGGAAGGCATACGCAATTTCTTTTCGTTTAGCGCCGAAATCCGTACCTGTTGAGCAGGGCTGCATCCCTAGAGGATGGCGGCCAATCAAGGTGGCACCGCGGGCTAGAGCCCCGTCCTTGGATAGATCTCCGTCTGGAAATTTTTCAGCATGGAGATCCCAAGGGCGGGGCTTTTTTGGCGTTGAAATGCGCATGGGGACTGGAGACTTGTCTTGAGCTTGACCTAAGGAAGGCATGAGCTTAAGACCCAATCCCGAGCGTGGTATCGGCGTCTATCGCCGGTCCTTCTGCCCGATCAACTTAAGCAAAACTGTATGACTGAAGGAGGTGATGGCCATGGATGACGGCTGGTGGTGGCGTCCCGGGAAGACCGGGTTACTAGACATGATCGCAAATGAAGTCCCGTATACAAAACAATTTCAATTCAGGAGGAATAACCATGACAATTTCAACAAACTCACAACCCAAGGACATTGTCCTCACCGGAGACCGGACGACCGGCAAGCTGCATCTGGGCCATTACGTCGGCAGCCTGAAGAACCGGGTGCAGCTTCAGCAGCAGTACGAAACCTATATCATGCTGGCGGATGTGCAGGCGCTGACCACCCATTTTCATACGCCGGAAATGCTGGCCGGAAGCGTGCGGCAGGTGGCGCTGGACTATTTGTCGGTAGGCATTGATCCCGACCAGGCGACGTTGTTCGTGCAGTCGATGATCCCCGAGATCGCCGAGCTGACGGTGTTTTATTCGATGTTCGTGTCAGTCAGCTCGCTGCGCCACAACCCGACGATCAAGAGCGAAGCGGCCGAGCGCGGATACGAGGATCTGTACTACGGTTTCCTCGGATACCCGGTCAGCCAGGCGGCGGACATCACCTTCTGCAAAGCCACCCTGGTTCCCGCCGGCGATGACCAGATCCCCCATATCGAGCAGACGCGCAAAATCGTCCGGCGCTTTAACGAGCTGTACGCCCCCGTCCTGGTGGAACCGCAAATTATCGTGGGTGAGCGGCTGGATGGGCTCGACGGTTCGAGTAAAATGAGCAAAAGCCTCGGCAACGCCATCTCCCTCGATTCCACCACAGACGAGGTCCGCAGCCGGATTCGCAAGGCCCCAACCGATCCGGCGCGCGTGCACAAAACCGATCCCGGTCATCCGGAGGATTGCACGATTTACGGGTATCACCGGATTTTTCGCCCGGAGGACTGCGGCAATATTCATGACATGTGTACCCGGGGCACGCTCGGCTGTGCCGCCTGCAAAGCTAAAATCACCGGTGCGATCGAAGAGGTGCTGGAGCCGATCCGCGAACGCCGCGCCCGGTATGAACAGCGTCCCGGCGACATCGACGACATCCTGATGGCAGGTACCACCAAAGCCCGCGAGGCCGCGCGCCAAACGATGGGCGAAGTGCGGGAGGCTATGGGGATCAACTATTTTGCCCGGAGATAAAATAGCAATAAAAATGGGCTGCCCGGAACCCTCCGGTTAGCCCATAGGAGAATATCCGTCCAAGGTGATACGGCAGAAGCCGTTTCTTGGGCGGTTTTTTTGATTGGTAATAGCGAAGCGGCACACTTTAAAAGCTCTGGACCAAGAAGTCCCGAAATTCGCGCGCAGCTTGGGATAAATAGCGCTCCTTTTGCCATGCGATTTGGTAAGTACGCCGGCAGACCGGTTCCTCGATCCGCAGCACATGAAACGAAAATCCGATCCGGTCTACCAGCGTCTCAGGGATAAAGGCGATGCCTACCCCCGCCCGGATAAAATGGCCAACGGCCGAATGCTCATCCACCTCGCACACAATATCCGGCGCAAACCCGGCCTGCCTGCAAAACTGATCCGTCATTTTCCGAAATGGATTGCTGCTCTGGATGCAAATAAAAGCCTCCCCCGCTGCCTCGCTTAACCGGATGCTGCTGCGGCCCGCAAACCGGTGTGACGAAGGTACCGCCAGCAAAATTTCTTCCGTCAAAAAGGAAATTCCCTCGATGCCCGGCTGCTCGATCGGTGGGAACGTGATGCACAGGTCCAGCTCCCCGCTCAACAGCTTATCCCGCTTCTCCTGCTCTCCCGCCTGGGAAATTTGCAGCCGGATTCCCGGATGCATCCCCAGAAAATCTCCGATCCGGTCGGAGAAGCATTTATGCGTGGTCGTCGCCAGATTCACCCTGCCCTTCTCCGCTCCCGCCAGATCTTCGAGTTCCCTTTTCCCGTCTTCCAGGGCGTTCAGCGCGGTCTCCACCCTGCGCAAATATGCCCGGCCGAAGGCGTTCAGCTGGATCTGCCGCCCCTTCCGGTCAAACAGCGGCACGCCCAGGTCCTCTTCCAGCCGTGAAATCGTCTTGCTGAGGGCAGGCTGGGCAATGCGCAGCTCCTCCGCCGCCCGGGTCATGTGCTCAAGTTCGGCAACTTTGCGAAAATATTGAAGCTGCAGCAGTTCCATCGAAATCCCTCCTTATATACCAAAGGTTATTAATAAATAGCATTATATATATTTTTTATTATTTATGATCGATTATAGAATAAATACAGGCCGAAGGCGAGAGAGGCTGCTCAAACTCACCGCAGGAGGCATGAAATAAAAGCTCTGATATTACTATATTCAATGACCGAAAGGATGATCGATAGCATGACAGAACAACAGACAATGAAAGCGGCGGTGATCCGCGCGTTCGGTCCGCCGGACGTACTGCATACGGCGGATGTGCCGCTCCCCTTACCCGGCCCTGATGAAGTCAGGGTTCGCGTAAAAGCGGCCGGCGTTCAACCGTTCGACCTGGCCGTCCGGGAAAGGGGATGGGTCCCGACTGGTCTAAGCATCCGGTTTCCGCAAATTCTCGGCAATGACTTCGCCGGAACGATCGAGCAGGCTGGAGACCACGTAACGGACTTCGCGGCTGGCGATGACGTGATCGGCTGGGCTCTGCTGGCCAGCTACGCCGAATACGTCGTCGTTCCCGCCAGCCAAATCGTACGTAAGCCGCCGGGCATCCCTTGGACAGAAGCCGGGGCGCTCGCAGCTTCGGGGCAAACCGCCCACACCGCCCTGCAGGAGCTTCGCGTCAGCGAGGGCGATACCGTCCTGATCCATGGCGCCGCCGGCGGGGTCGGCACCATGGCCGTCCAGCTTGCCCGCGCCTTGGGCGCCACGGTTATCGGGACCGCCAGCGAGCGGAACCACGACTACCTGCGCACACTGGGGGCCATCCCCGTCGCCTATGGCCCCGGCCTTGGCGATCGGGTGCGTGCCTTGGCTCCCGGCGGCGTCGATGCGGCCCTCGACGCTGCCGGGAGGGATGCGCTCCGCGTGTCCGTGGACCTCGTCCCGGACAGGGAGCGCATCGGCACGATCGTGGACGGCGAGCTTGCAGCGGAGCTCGGCGTCCGCATGATCCGCAGCCAGCGCTCGGCCGCGCGGCTGGCCGAGCTGGCGGAGCTCTGCGCCGCGGGCAAGCTGAAGGTCCACGTCCGCAGGACCTTCCCGCTGGAAGAGGCCGCCGCGGCGCATCACGAGCTGGCCAGCGGGCATGGCCAAGGCAAGATCGTGCTAGTGATCGGGTAAGGGAGGCTCCTGTTGGAGTCCCCGCCGTTCGCAGCAGACTCGGCCGGCGTTGCCCGGCTGTCCGGCCAATTGGGGTATCCGTCGCATGGGCGTGGGCCAGAGGGTGGTTGGCCGGTGAATCGGTTGGGCGAGGTTAAAGGCCTATGCGCAGATCGGTGTGCATTAGAAGAGAGTAGAAGCGAGTTTTGAGATTACGAGGTGGCAGCAGATGCGATAGCTGATGTGTAGGGGCTCCAGTCGGCTCGCCTTCACAGGTGCCCCCCTTCCCCGATTCCAGCGGGGCTGGCCGGATTCATGCTGGAGAAGCGGCAGCGGCCGCCTTTGTGAGCGAATTTCTTCCTCATCGTCCATTCCCAGAAATTCGCGAGCAACAGCGGCCGGAAGCATGAGCCGGACGCGTAGCGGGCTTACAGGATGGCTTCGGAGCGATGGCATGGATCAGAGATGTGGGCGTCGGAGAAATCCCACCAGAGGTCCGAGCGCCGGAGCCCCGGCCTTCACAGCTTCGAAGTGATGCTCTCCCTGCCATAATTAGGTGCCTTAGCGCAGCAGGCATAGCTACCTCCACTTCCCCGATTTCAGCGGAGCGGCCGGATTCATGCTGGAGAAGCGGCAGCGGCCGCCTTTGTGAGCGAATTTCTTCCTCATCGTCCATTCCCAGAAATTCGCGAGCAACAGCGGTCGGAAGCATGAGCCGGACGCGCAGCGGGCTTGCAAGAAGACTTCGGAGCGACACAACCAGAGGCTAAGCCTCGAAGCGCAATAAACAAGGGCTCCCCCATCACCAGGGAAGCCCTTCTCGTGCTTATTATGGATTGATAAATGCCGTTCTCAGCTTCGCCACGTACTGGACGTCGAAGCCGAGGCCTTGCGCCAGCGCTGCCAGCGGTACGTACGTCTTCGATTCCTTGCCAACCTTGTTCAGGAACGCCGGTGCGCCGACGGCGACCGGTTGGCCGTTCACCTTCACGGAGCTGGCACCGATCGTGATCACGACTGTGTTGCCCGCGTAACTGATCGTCGCGCTGGACGTCTTGCTGTCCCACTTGGAGGTGGCGCTGACCGCGTTCACGATGTCTTGGATGGCCACGAAATTCGCGCCGTTCTTGATGACCGGCTTGTAAGGCGTATTCAGCTCCTTGCCGCCAACGATGATGCCCATCGGCGCGCCCGCCTCGTGAACAACCAGCTTGGTGTAGCCGCCCCAGATCACTTCGGAGAAGACTTTGGCCATCGCCTCATACCCCATCTGGTTCGGGTGGATGTCCCGATCCGCGATGATATGCGTCATCGTGCCCTCGCCGCCGACGAACTCCTTGGCCACATGGGCCACCTTGACATTGACGCCCTGCGACTGATAGGAGGCCGCCATCTTGTCAATGACGTCCGTAAAAGCCTGGGCTGCCTGCCCCAGCTTCGGATACAGCGCCTTGTCGGCGATTTCCGGCATCGGCTGGTACTGGTCGGCGACCACGATCAGCGCGTCCGGATTCAAGCCGTGCAGGTCGTCCAGCACGACCTTCATGCTGTCCGAGTACAGTTTGAACAGCTCCTGTACGCGGTCGGACAGCTGCTGGTCCGTCATTTGGCTCCCGGTCTCAAGCAGCTGGGACATGTCGTTGCCGCCGATCGTGATCGTAATGGCGTCCGCGTCCTTCACGGCCGCTTGGGTCTGTGGAGCCGCTGCGCCGATCTGGGCGGTCCGGGGATCCGGCAGGTTCGGTTGAATCGCCTCGGCACCGATCGGCTGTCCAGCTGTGACGGCTTCCACAAAGTTTTGGAGCCCTTGGCTCTTCAGCCCGGCAATCCCCACGTTCAGCGTTTCCGTCCGGCCGTGAAGCAGCCCCTGCTCCTGCAGGCGGTCCACAAAACCGTAAGGAACGTCCTTCTCTCCCTTGCCGGGCTCATAGCCGACGGTTAACGAATCGCCGAAGGCGACGATCCGGTAGGGCTCTTTCGCCGCCGCTTGCGGTGAAGAAGCGGGTGCCGCTCCCGCCGCGCTCAGCACCAGGGCCGAAGACAGCAGCGCAGCGGACAGCGAGCCTATGTACTTGCGAACAGTTCGAAGCATGTGATCACTCCTTATTCAATGGAACAAGCCTCCGGCAGGACGCCAAAGGCTTGCTTGCTAACTTCAGTTTACCACCATTTACCGGTTTGGGGGATTAGTTTTTCCCCGAAATGGCGGCATGCGATTCCCGGTATTCCGTCGGGGTTTGGCCCGTGGCCTTTTTAAAAACCTGAGTAAAATATTTCGGATCCTGATACCCCACCAGCGGCGCGATTTGATACACTTTTACGCTCGTATGGCTCAGCATGTACTTGGCTTTGTCCATCCGGCACTCCGTTAAATACTCAAGGAATGTATAGCCCGACACCTGCTTGAACAAGGTGCAGAAATGGCTGATGCTCAGGTCTGCGACTTCCGCAACCTCCTCGATGCTGAGATCTTGATGATAATGGTTCGAGATATACTGCTTCGCCTTTTCAACCACGGTTGGCCCGTCTTCACGCTGCTGGCTTTTCAGGTGATCCGTCAGCTGCACCGCAAACGCTTCTTTAAGCAGAGCGATCGCGTCATGCAGGCTTCCCTGGTCATGCAGCTCATGAATCAGGCCGTCCAGGCGCCAATCCATCGGCGGATTTCCCTGCTCCAGCTGGCGGCACAGGACGATCGTCAGCTCGATGAGCAGCCGCTCGGCTCCCTCCTTCGGATAGGCCTGTTCTTCCAGATATCCCTTCAGCTCATCCCAGCATGCGTTCAGGAGCCCCGTATCGAGCGTCCGGATGGCGTCCAGCAGCTGTGATTCCAGATGCTTCGGATATTTTAAATCCGGATGCCCGGCCATATCCTTATGTTCCGTATCGGCAAACACACCCTCCTGCTCGGAGTAAAAGCGCTGGTACAGCGCCCGGGCTGCCCCGTCATAGGCTCGGCTCAGCTGATGGATTCCCCGGGTCGTCCGGCTGAGGCCCACCGAGCACTTCAGCTTGGAATACGTACGGATCCGGTCGATCAGGTCGTGGCCAAGCGTGATTTTCCGCGGCTGCAGCGCATCGGGGAACAGCACGATCCATTCTCCGCTGTGAAAAGGAAATACCGCCAGGCAGCCGTACTGCTGCGACCACTCCTCCAAAATGTTGCGGACCGCAAACAGCCACAGCCGCTTTTCGGCCATCGACCACCGTTCGGTCAGCTGATGGTAATGATCCAGCTGCACAACGGCCATAAAGTAGTCCTCATCCAGTTCGTGGCTCTCCAGCCAATCCAGCGGTCCGCGCGGACGGTCGTTGCCCTCGATCCATTCCGCGTACATCCGCTCGCGGGCCATCACGGACAGCACCTGAACCGAGTGCAGCAGTCTGTCGTCGGCCCGCTGCGCGTCCAGCCGGGCAGCGGCCCGCTTCAGCATCTCTGTCAATTCGTCGTGATCGATGGGCTTCAGCAGATAGTCGAAAGCCCCCTGCCGAAGCGCCTCCCTGGCATATTCAAATTCGCCATAACCGCTGATCACGATGAAAATGCGTCCAGGGTTCTCCGTAAGCACTTCCTTCATCAGCGTAATGCCATCCATGCCGGGCATGCGGATATCGCTGATGATGATGTCCGGCGCATGCTCCCGGATCAAATCGAGAGCCCCTTCCCCGTTCTTCGCCACCCCGGCCACCTCGATGCCCAGCTCCTCCCAAGGGATGGCAGCCTTCAGACTCCGCAGAATAATCGGTTCGTCATCCACCAATATGGCTGTGTAATGCCGGCCTGAACCTTCCACTTCCTATCCCTCCTTTCATTTCACTGCCGTGCTGCGCCTCAGATTCCAGTACTGCTGTGAGGAGACGTCCAGCTCCTGCAATGCGTCTCCTGCCGAAATGCCTCCGTGAATCATCTCTGCGATGACCGCCAGAAACGATTTGTTCACTTCCGGGGACAGCATATTGTCATAAGGAACGAAGGTTTGCGGATCCTGCTCCATTAAGGCGGTCACCTGCGGAAAAACCGGTCCGGTCCGCTCGGCATCAAAAGGAATACGCATGGACGGAATCCGCAGGCCCTCGTACACAATCCGTTCCTGCACTTCGGTCGTGTACAAGCTCTTCATCAGCTCCAAGGCCGCCTTTTTTTGCGCTTCGCTTAAATTGGAAGACAAGCCGATTCCGATCGTATAGCCTCCCGCAAGCGACTTGGAGCCGCCGAGCTCAAGGGACGGGAACGGAATCGCCTTGATATCGTTCTGAAAATCAGCCGGCGCCCGCTCATTATGAAACAGCGTAATGTCCCAGTTGCCGTTTAAATACATGCCCGCTTTGCCATGGCTGAACAGATCAATCGCTTCTTCGGTCGAGATATCGTTGGGATGGGGGCCGAATGCCCCCTTTTCCGCCCAGGCCTCGATCTGGTTAAATGCCTTCAGATAAGCCGCATTTTGAAAAGCGCTGCCGCTGTTTCCCTCGACGAGGTTTTCGATCATTTGCGGATTGCCGTAGCGGTCCATTAAATAATGGGCAAAAATAGCCGCCGGCCAGCGCTCCTCGTTGCCGAGGGCAAACGGGATATAACCGCTTTGCTGCAGCACATCCACCGCTTCGTTTAACTCGCTTAACGTTTCCGGAATGGCGATCCCGAGCTTGCGGAACAGCGCGGCGTTCACATACAGCGGCTCGGCGTTGCCTTCAATCGGCAGGCCGTAGACATGGCGGTCGAAGGTCCACAGCTTCAAATCTTTAAATTCGTTCCCCAGGTGGTTACCTTTCACGAACTCTGTCAAATCGAGCAGCCGGTTCGACCTGACGTACGGTTCGATTTCGGCGCCGCCGAACAGGACGAACATGTCCGGAGGTGTTCCGGTCACCATCTCGCTCTTGAGCTTCTGCTCCCGGTGGATCGTTTGATCCATCCCGTCGAAGTTGACCTTGACGTTGGGATGGGCCTCCTCAAAATCGCGCACGACATCTTCAAAAATGTTCAGCATCGGCCGGTCATGCTCGCTGATCCAAAAATGCCGGAAGGTCAGCGTGACCTTATCGGTGGCGTCCTCCTCGATCGGCTCATGGTTGGCATGCGCCACAACGACGACCGTGCCGGTCAGTACGACCGCATAGAGGAGCACCCAGCCCCAGCTTCGCAGTTTTCTTCTTAACATCCGTTTTTCTCCTCCCCTGACGCACCGGTCCTATGGCATAATCTTCGGCACCCGGATCCGGACGACCGATCCGCCGCCGGGAGAGGAGCATATGAGAATGCCGTAATAGCCTCCGAACCGAATCCGCAGTCGTTCATGGACGTTTTTCAGGCCCACGCCGCTGTCATGGTACTTTTTCGATCCGGCGGACTCCTTGTTCCAAATACGAAGCAGCGATTCCGGGTCAAAGCCCGGCCCGTTGTCCGTCACGTCGATGACGATGTCCCGGCCGGCTTCAATGGCCTGGATGCGGATATATCCTTTGTCCTCCATCGGCTCAATGGCGTGGTACAAAGCGTTTTCAACAATCGGCTGTACGATCAGCTTCTGGGTCATATACGATCGCAGCGTCTCGGGAATGTCGATTTCATAGTCGAACCGGTCTTCGAACCGGTATTTCTGAATGTTCAAGTAATGGCGCACATGCTCGAATTCCATATACAGGGGAATAAGCTCCTGGTTCTCGCTGATGCTGATCCGCAGCAGCTTGCCGAGGGAAATGACCATTTTGCTGATATCCCTGTTCCCGGCCAGCACCGCCATCGAGTTGATCGACTCCAGCGAATTGTAAATAAAATGGGGGTTGATCTGGGCCACCAGCGCCTGCAGCTCGGCTTCCTTCTTACGGGTCTGCTCCGTCTCGACCTGCTGGATCAGCTCCTGGATCTGCGAGCTCATCCGATTAAAGCCGTCGATCAGCAGATCGGTTTCATCATCGCTTTGCGTATGGGATGTGATCGGCACGAAGATGCCCTGCTTAACCCGCTTCATGCCGTTTACGGCGCTGATCAGGCTGCGGACCAGCCTGCGGATAAAAAATTGGTCGAACCAAAGTGCCGACAGCAAAGAAAACAGGCCTAAAATAATGGCAATATTCCGAATGGAAACGGATTCAGAACGAATCAGCTTCAGCGGCGTCACCGCAACCAGATACCACTGTTCGTTGTGGGACGGCAAAAAGGTAATGAGCGATTTTTCATGATGAAAGGAATCTACGTAATAGTCCTTCGTCTTGGTGAACGTGTCTGACAGAAAAGGAAAAGAAATGTTCTCCCCGATCCGGTCTCCGGATTTGTTAAATACGACGCTGCCCTCTTTGTTCACCAGCAGAATGTCCCCGTTCTTCAGCGTCGCGGCTTCCCAGAATACCTGATCCAAAATATCCGGCTTCACATAGATGACCAGATAGCCGATCGTCTCCAGCGAGTAGTAGTCTTTGATGACGCGGGCATGAATCATGACGGGACGGCCCGCTGCCGCCGAACCGTTCTCCCCCGGCCCGGACCATACCGGGCGCCCTTCGGCGCCCAGCATGGACGCATACCAGGTTTGCCGCTTCAAATCGCCGAATGACATCGGCGCATTGTATTGATAAATCAATTGGCTGGTGGAGTACAGGCTGAACGAAGTAATCATCGGGTGGTTGATCAGCAAATTGTTGATCTCCTGCTTGCGGTCGTACGTCACACTTACGTCCGGATTTTTCAGAAACTGCTGAATGACCGGCTGGGTAATCGCCGCATTGGAGACGGAGTTGATCTCATTCAAGGCGAACTTGAGCTTGCGGTCCGTCTCCAGCAGCGAAATCCAGTAGAAATTGTTCGACTTCTTCTCCATGGCACTGGAAAAGTTGTAATAGGTGACCACGCCCATGATGATGACCGGTATGAACACCAGAAGAATAATAGCCAGTAATATTTTGCGGCGGAGCTTCATGGCACTTGGGTCCTCCTGCCTCCTGCTTCTATGTCTTTAGATCTATTCATTCTTCATGGCATGAAATAATTCCTTCGTGTCTGGCAGATTTTAGGGGGATCAGCTTTTGATGGCCCCGGAGGTCAAGCCTGCAATGACCCAGCGGCTGAAGAGCAGGAACACGATCAGAAGGGGCAGCGTCGCCGTAAACGTCGCGGACATGATCATGCCGTAATCGAGCCCGTCGCGGTTGGAGAATAGCTGCTGCAGTGCGATTTGGATCGTAAAGTGCTCACTGTTCTTCAGCACAACGAGCGGCCAGAAGAAGTCGTTCCAAACGTTCATAAAATTAAGAATGCCAAGCGTCGCCATGGCCGGCGTAATGACAGGGACCGCTATGCTCCAGAAAATCCGGAAATGCCCGCCGCCGTCGATCCGTCCGGACTCGATCAGCTCGGAGTGGACCGCCGTGGAAATATACTGCCGCATCCAGAAAATCCCGAAGGCGTTCACCATCGCCGGGACGATCAGCGCCTTGTACGTATCAATCCAGTGCAGCTTCGCCATGATGATGTACGTCGGCAGCACGCTCAGCTGGGTCGGTACGAACAGGGTCGCGATGACGAAGTAAAAGAGCGCATTTTTCAGCGGAAAATCGTACTTGGCAAAGGCGTATCCGGCCAAGGTGCAGAAGAACACCACCGACACGGTCACCATGGAAGAGACAAAAAGCGAATTGAGCAGCGCGCGAAAGAAGTCCGTCCGCTCCAGCACCCGCTGGAAATTGTTCAGAAACTCGCCGCCGATGGACAGCATCGGGGGAATATGAAATACCGCCCCGCGGTCATTCGTCGCAATGACAAACATCCAGTAAAAAGGAAAGATCGAGACCAGCGCCCCGAGCACGAGCAAAATGTAAAAGAGGGTTTTGCCGATGATTCCCGTATCCCCCGGCGTCCGGGAAGAAGCCGTATGAAGTGAACTCATGCCTTACCACCTTCCGTATCTCCGTTCATCCGTCCCGACACCCACATGTTAATCATGGAGAAGATGATCGTAATGATAAACAGCATGACCGCCGTGGCTGCCGCTGTTCCGAAAAATCCGTTCCGGAAAGCCTCGCTGTACAAATAAGTTACCATCGTGATCCCTTCCTGGCGGGTCGATCCCGTTCCGGACTGCCCCAAATAGACGTACGGCTCGGTAAACAGCTGGAGCGCGCCGATGGTCGATATCAGCGTCACGAAGACGATAAACGGCTTGAGCAGCGGCAGCGTAATATAAGCCAGCTGCTGGCGGCGGTTCGCCCCATCGATCCGCGCGGCTTCGTACAGGTCCATCGGAATGCTCTGCAGGCCGGACAAGAAAATGATCGCGTTGTAGCCCGTCCAGCGCCACATGACCATGGTGGAGATGGCGATTTTGACGCCCCACCAGCCGGAGTTAAAGGCCACGCTCTCCAGCCCCAGGCCGTTCAGCATCCAGTTGATCATGCCGTTGTTGCCGAACAGGGTGCTGAATACGAGTGTCACCGCAACGATCGACGTAATGTTGGGCATGAAAAAGAGAACCCGGAACGTCTTCTTGAACCGGGTCATCGCCGAGTTGAGCATGACCGCCAGCAGAAGCGCAATAATCAGCTGCGGGACGGTGCCCATCACGCCCATGATGAGCGTATTGCCGAACGAGATCCAGAAGGTCGGATCGCTCGTGATCAGGTCGTAGTTTTTCATCCCGACGTATTTCATCGGGCCGAGCGCATCCCACTTGTAGAAGGAAAGATAGATCGTAAAGAATATCGGGTACAACCCGAAAATGGCGAACAAAATAAAAAAAGGCGAAATAAACGTATAGGCTGTCATCCGGCTCCGCCTTTGCTCCGTCAGAAAAGGCTTCTTGCTGCTCCGGGCCTGCGAAGCGATTACGGTTTCTGCCATGCTGCACCTCCGCGGTTCTCATAGGATCATCCAAACCCGCCAGGCGCGGCGCTGCGGCCGTCCTGACGAATTTGGATGCAGAATCAATGCTTTAACATTTGAATTTCCGAAAAATGGTTAGCTGCGTTCCGCCAGCGTTTTGGCTTTCTCGACGGCAGCGTCCCATTCTTTGGCTGGGTCGGCTTTTTTCTCAAGGACGTTCTTCAGTGCATCCTTGAAGAACGTATCCGTCTGGTCATGCAGCGGACCGTAGTAGACCGGTTTGACCCGCTGTGCGGCTTTACCGTATTCCACGGCCGTCGCCTGTCCGCCGAAGAAGTCGTCCTTGAAGCCGGTGAAGGCCGCATCCGTATACAACGCAGGAATCGAAGGCATCAAGCCTTTGGATTTAAACGATTCCAGCTGATTCTCCTTGCTGTCTAGCCAGGCGATGAATTCGTAAGCTTCCTTCGAATGCTTGCCCTGCTTCGGCAGCGTCAGGAAGGAACCGCCCCAGTTGCCCGCGCCTTCAGGCAGCTGCGTAATTCTCCACTTGCCGGAGGAGTCCGGTCCGTTGGTCTTGATGTTGCCGGCCATCCAAGCCGGTCCGAGCATGACGCCGAATCCGCCGTCGTTGGTCGCTTGACCCCATTCCGGAGACCACAGCAGCGTATTACCGATCCAGCCTTCCTGAATGCCTTTGACCGTAAAGTCATAGGCTTTCTTCACCATCGGGTTTTTGTCGCCGATGAAGGAGCCGTCCGCCTTGCTGAAATAAATCTCGCCGTCGGATTGGTCACGAACGCCGTTGTAGACCAGATCCGTCAAATCCGCAAACGGCTTGCCGGTTTTCTCTTTGAACTGCTTGGCCACGGCAGCGAATTTATCCCACGTATCGATCGCCTTGCCGAATTCTTCCGGATCGGTCGGCAGCCCCGCCTTCTCCATCAAATCGGTGCGGTAATACACGACGGTCGGGCCGATGTCGGTCGGAAGCCCGATCTGGAAGCTGCCGTCCTTGGACGAGCCCTGCTTCCATTTCCAGTCCAAGTAATTGGCTGCGATATCTTTAGCCCCTAAATCATTCAGGTTGTAAAATTTGTCCTCCGCCGTAATGAACCGCTCCATGAAGCCGATCTCCAGCATGAAGATGTCCGGAGCTCCGGATCCGGCGGACAAAGCCGTCGTCAGGTTGTTATGGTGCGCAGTCTGGTCCGACGTGTTCTGGAATTTGATCGTAATGTTGGGATGCTCTTTGGTGTATTCTTTGCCAAGTTCCTCATAGTTGGTCGTGCCGAGCGACCAGAAGGACAGTTCGATCTTCTCGTCCGAACTTGTCTTTGAGGAATCGTCCGTCGTGGCCGCTGGCTCCGCTGTTCCTTCCGAGGTACCGCTGCCGCTTTTACTGCCCCCGCCGCAGGCGGACAAGGATACCATCAGGATGAGCGCAAGCAGCATGACCGGCCATTTCTTGCCTTTTCTCATTTGTTTAATGCCCCTCTCGAAAATAGGTTGATTTACAAGGATCAGTCTACCGGATCGCTTTCCAAATTTTGAGGAGGCAATATTGCGATTTAGGGTTGAAATTATTACGGTGGGGATGCGCTCTACAAAATGATGGGAAAGTATGTTGGAGAGGAATCTCAGCTTGGAGGTAAATTTCGGAGCCTTAACAAACGACAAAAGACCTGTACGGCCTCTCTGCCGGAACCGGCAGCTGCCACACAGGTCTAATTTGGGCTGATCAAGCGATACTGTTCTCTACGACTTTTCGTCCTCCAGGGATTTGCTATCGGAAGCCCCGTCCCCTTCGGCTCTCTTCATATATTTATCATACCGGTCATCAAGCTCCTTCGCCATGCCCCGGTAAATCTTCGTCTCTTCCACGATCGGGTCCATCTTCGTCTGGATCCGGATTTCATATCTCGGAGAAATGAGCTCGCGCTCCTTCTCCTCACGGTCTTGCTGCTGCTGCAGCTCGCCTTCGGTCAGCATGTCACTGAGCTGCCGCTCCAAATTGTCCTTCTCACTCATGGGTTGACACTCCTTTGCGCTGTACCGGTGGCCTGCCACCGCGTGAATAAGATCGATTACGTCCTTTGTTTGGTTACCCCGATTCAAGCCTAATGAAACAGCCTGACGGTCAGGCTCAGCCTCTGAATCTCCGAACTATTCGCCGGTCCCCTTCGCTTCCTTCAATGCGCCGACCAGCTCCTGCTGGATCAGCCCGTTCGTGGCGACCACATGGCGTACGCCCAGATGATAAGGATTGCCGAGCGTATCGGTGATGCTGCCGCCGGACTCGGTGATCATCAGTGATCCCGCCGCCAGGTCCCAGGCGTTCAAGCCGACTTCCCAGTAACCGGTAAGCCGCCCGCTGGCAACATAAGCCAGATGCAGGGCTGCGGAGCCCCCGGAGCGGATGTTGCGCACCCGCGGCGCAAGGTAATTGAGTCCGGCCATATTTTGCGGAAGCGTCGTATCTCTGCCCACCGGAAAGCCTGTTGCTAGAAGGCTCTCATTCAGCGTTCCCTGCTGGGAAACGGACATGCGCTTGCCATGCACATAAGCGCCCTTGCCCTTCTCGGCCACAAACATTTCATCGCGTGAAGGATCATAAATGACGCCGACGATCACTTCTCCTTTATGCGCCAAGGCAATGGATACGGAAAAGAACGGATACCCGTGAACATAGTTCGTCGTTCCGTCTACCGGATCCACAATCCACAAGTATTCTTCATCCAGCGCCTGCTCAAGCGCTTTCTTGGAAGCCTCCGGTCCGGGCTCGACCCCTTCCTCGCCAAGAAGCGCATGATCCGGAAAATGAGTGAAAATCAGCTTGCGGATCATTTGCTCGGCGCCCTTGTCCACTTCGGTGACCAAATCCGGCGCTCCGGACTTGGTATCCAGCTGTTTTACCGTGCCCAGTTTACTCTTAATCCATTCGCCTGCTTTCGAGGCGGCGTTAATCGCTACAGCCGTAAAGCTCTTGCTGGTTACGACATATGGTACCTTACCCTCTTGGTTCAAAGCATTCACTCTACTTTCTGATTAGATCTGTACTTTGGGGGCCCCGTCCGCGGGCGGAGCCAAGACGACTCATGAACACAGCTCCCGTCCCCGTGTGGATCAGCTTATAACGTCACACCGCTGATTCTATCTCCTAAAACTATACGTATAGACTCCGGCAAAGTTTCGCCCGATTCGGACCGGGAAACCGATTTCCACATTGGCCCCAAAGGTGATGCCCGTAAAGAGATTAGCCTTATCTAGGGTGTAATCTCAATACTCGCACCATCCAGAATACGCACCCCGTCACCCTGATATGCCTGCAAATCCTCCATCAGCTTGAACAGCGCCCCGTCTTTGGCTTTGGCTTCAATCATGACATCCACGGCAGGTGTATCTCCCGCAATCTTCCGTAAAAAGGTCAAGAGCGGCTCCATCTCGACGTGATCGGCATGGCCGCGCGGGTCCGACTCGCTCTTGGGGCTGGACACGTGAATTTTCGGCGGAAGAGGCTTGTCCGCCGCCGCATCGGCCTGCGCCAGCGGCGTCGACCAGGTCTGCAGGATATCAGGCCACAGTTCCCAGGGCTTCTCCCCATCATTATTGACCCATTGGTGGTGAATATCCAGCACCATCGGCAGTCCGACATGCTGACAGACCTCAAGCGTCTCGGCGGCCGTAAACGTCTTGTCGTCGTTTTCCAGCGTCAGCCGCTGCTTGATGTCTTCGTCCAGCGCGGCAAAATGCTCCTCAAACCGCTGCGCCGCAGCGGTTTTGTCACCATAAGCTCCGCCGATATGTATGTTGTTCTTCGCTGTCGCGTTCAGCCCCATCGCCTTCAGCATCGTAACATGGTGGCGGAGGTCGCGAATGGAGCTCTCCAGCACCTCGGCCCGGGGCGTGCTGAGCACCGTGAAATGATCCGGGTGAAAAGACACCCGCATGTCATGCTGCTTGACGTAATGGCCTACCTCGGCAAACGGCTCGCGAAGGGCCTCATATGGGCTCCAATCGCTTAGGTCCGAATGGGTCGCCAGCGGAATCAGTTTGGAAGAAAACCGGTACACATGAATGCCGCTGCCATGGTTATGCTTTAGCAGCCGCAGCGTGTTATGCAAATTTTCGGCCGCAATCCGCTCCAGTTTGCGAATGGCCGCCTCCCGGTCGTTCAGTTTGGTGAAACTGGCCATCGTCATCGTTTTGGAGGGAGACGCATCTTTTATTTCGGTTGACATCGCCACGTATCCGAAACGGACCCTCATCATCGGCTTCTACTCCTCTTGGTTATAAAATCATCCTTAAGAAGTATGTTCCCCAAAAAACATTTCGTAAGCCAAATCGGTCTGAATCCGCGACTCCTCGTCGGTCAGCTTGCGGATGAGCTCCATTTCGACCTCCGTGACCTCCTGCCCCTGAAAATTGATCTCGGCGATGCAGCCGACGATCTTAACGATCGCCACCGCCACGTTGTTTGGGGTATAGGCAATCACTTTCTGGCCTGTCGGGAAGACGCGGAAGCCCTGCTTAACCATTTTGCCGCGTCCGTATTCGAGCAGCTCGTACAGCTCCTGGTCGCTTTTGAACTTGCACACGGAATTAAATTCGGTCTGGAAACCCATCATTTCATCTCCTTCTCCTGATTAAAATGGAAAAGGTACCCGGCCTATACTGCAGAGCCGGCCGGATACCTTATATTGTTGCTATACGTCTAAATCGCTCACGTGGCGGATATCTCACGAAAGCATCTGCCGCGCCAAGTTAAATGTCGTTGGCAAATACCAGCGCCTGCTTGCTGTTGTAGCGCTCCAGCGCCAGCTCGATCATCCGGTCCAGCAGCGCCTGATAGCCGAGACCCGTTTCACGCCAGAGCAGCGGATACATGCTGTACGGAGTGAAGCCCGGCATCGTGTTGACCTCATTGATGAAGATGGCGCCGTCCGATTTGCGGATGAAGAAATCCGCCCGGGTAATGCCGCTGCCTTCGATCGCCTGAAAAGCAATCAGGGCGAGCTCCCGCAGCCGGTCCGCCGTTTCGGCATCCAGCAAAGCCGGAATGACCATTTCGGATTGCCCATCCGTATACTTCGCCGCGTAGTCGTAATAATCGCTGGAGGAAATAATTTCTCCCGGCACAGATGCCATCGGCTCGTCATTGCCGAGCACAGCCACCTCCACTTCGCGCGCGTCCACAAACTCTTCGACGATGACTTTGAGGTCATAGCGGAAAGCGAGCTCAATCGCCTGCTCCAGCTCCTCGCGGTTTCTCGCCTTGGAGATGCCTACGCTCGACCCCAAATTCGCCGGTTTTACAAAGCATGGGTATCCAAGGTCGTCTTCGACGCCCATGATCAGATTGAAGCTGCTGCGCTCCCACTGCGATTTCGTGAAAAAACGGTAGCCGCATTGAGGCAGGCCCGCCTGCGCAAACAGCTTTTTCATTACGGCCTTATCCATTCCGGCTGCGGAAGCCAGAACTCCGGCGCCTACGTAAGGAATGTTCGCCATTTCGAACAGACCCTGGATGGTTCCGTCTTCCCCAAAGGTTCCGTGAAGTAGCGGGAACATCAGGTCGATGCCGGCCTCGCCGCCGTACAATCTGCTGAAAATTGCTCCCAACGCCGCTTCTGTACCTTCCTGGCTCTGTTCCAGCTTCAACTGGTCCAGCTTGCCGAGGGGGGCTTGCAGCGTCGTTCCTTTTCTCCACTCGCCCTGCTTCGTAATATAGAATGGAATAAGTTCGTATTTATCGTAATCAAAGGCGTTCATCACCGCAAAGGCCGTCTGCAGCGATACCTCGTGTTCTCCTGATTTACCGCCGTACACAAGGCCTACGGTTGTTTTGTTGTTCCCCATGCCAAACCTCTCTTTTTCCTCATGATTGCAGGTGTCCTCCTGCCGCTGTTCATATACCATTATAATGGCTTAGAAGTAGTCCGGGATATGTAAAAAACGGTATACGGTGTTCTCCGACCAGGCGTAGGAGTCCTTGTAATCCCAGAAACGGTGCTTGCTGCTGACCGTATGGGCGTTGACCAGCGGGCTGCCGCCGGCATCAAACGCCGTGACGATCGTGCTGTGCTGGAAGGAGCCGTCGCCGTCCCAGTCATAAAAAATGACATCGCCCAGCATCAGCTGCTCGGGCCGCTCCACCAGCTCTCCGCGGAGCCCCCAGCTGCTTGACGACAAAAAGGACTGCAGCGCGTTCGAAACCGCCCAGCTGTAGCTCCACCACTCTTTGCTCCCGACATATCCTTTGTACCACCAGCCCGATTCTCTTTTACCAGTATAGTGGATCGGAGCGCCCCCTGCAAAGAGGCATTGCGAGATGTAATTGGTGCAGTCCACCTCGAATGCGGCAAACTCCGGATTGCTGGTTTCCCACCACTCGTCGGCATAAGCCGCCGCTGCCGCGCGGTTGTAGCGCGATGTTTTGCGGCCAGGGCCACCTTGCAGCACCTCGGCGTTCAGGTATGGCTTCGACCCGCCGCTCGAATAGGCGTAGGCCGGCTGCCCGGTGTGCACGGCAGGGATGCCGGCGGCCGGATGCTTCTCCGGCGTCAGCTGCTCCACCGACACGATCACCCAGGCGTCCCCATCCCGAATCAGGGTCAGCCTCTCCCGCTGGATCATTTCCTCCACATGATTGACGCCGCCCTTTTCGTAGAACAGCTGCACATACAGCTGCACGTCGATGACCGCCTCCTTCGGGGTATCGCGGATCGTCCGCAGCAGCTTGGCCCTCGTCTCGCTGCGAAGCGGCCTTGCCCCCCTTGCGGCATACCATTGTGACAGCCGGGAAGCCCGCTCACTCCTTGCCAATAAATAAGCCGGATCCGTCACGACCTGATCTGTATGTTGTGACCGGTAATCGATCTGATGCTGGTTGTATTGATTTACATAGGCGTACAGCGTCTGCTTCCATTCCTTCTCCATTCCCATGCATTCCCCTTTCACCCGTTTCGTTAACCCGAAATATGTTGTTTCGGCTGCGTATATTCCACTATATGAAAAAAAGGGAGCACCTATGAACCCTGGTCCATTTTCGCGCGGAAGAGGTCCGCCGGAAGGCCGGAAGCGGACAAGCTGCGCACTCCGTCCCGCCAGTGCGCGGAACCAGTCCAGGCGCAGATCGGGGGAACGTTTTCCCGTTCTTTTGCCGCCTCGGTCTCTTCATATAAATAGACGCAAAAAGTACTTTACTCCCCGGCTTGTAAACGGTATACTAAAAGCGAACCTCACTATTTTGAAATTATGTTTCATCTAGTGAAACAAGGAACGGCAAAGTGATCGCCCTTATCGCTCTCACCCAAGCCACCTGAATGATGACTGATTTGATGAACCACAGTAAGCAGAGGAACCGAATTACGATCAAGGAGGTACATGTAATGACAGCAAAGGATCAATTCTCCACGGCCCGCAGTCTGGAAGTCGGAGGCAAAACCTACCGTTACTACAGCCTGCAGGCTCTTGAGGAGCAGGGACTCGGCAGCATTTCCAAGCTTCCGTTCTCCATCAAGGTGCTTCTGGAAGCCGCTGTCCGCCAATTCGACGGACGTGCCATTACCCAGGAGCATGTATCGCAGCTGGCCAAATGGAATGAAGGACGTGACGATAACAAGGAAATCCCGTTCATTCCGGCCCGTATCGTATTGCAGGACTTCACCGGCGTACCGGTCGTCGTCGACCTTGCGGCTATGCGCGACACCGTGAAAAAAGCCGGCGGGGATCCGAAGAAGATCAACCCGCTCGTACCGGTCGATCTCGTTATCGACCACTCCGTTATGGTTGATGCGTTCGGTACCAGCGACGCCCTCAACTACAACATGCAAGTGGAGTTTGAGCGCAACGAGGAACGCTACCGCTTCCTGCGCTGGGCCCAAACGGCATTTAACAATTTCCGCGCCGTTCCTCCGGGAACCGGGATCGTTCACCAGGTCAACCTGGAATATCTCGCATCCGTGGCGGCGACCAAGACAACCGACGGAGAAACGGTCGTATATCCGGACTCCCTCGTTGGTACGGACTCCCATACTACGATGATCAACGGCCTCGGCGTTGTCGGCTGGGGTGTCGGCGGGATCGAAGCCGAAGCGGGCATGCTCGGACAGCCGCTTTACTTCGTAACGCCTGACGTTATCGGCTTTAAACTGACAGGCAGCCTGACGGAAGGCGCTACGGCGACCGACCTTGCGCTGACCGTTACCCAAATGCTCCGCAAAAAAGGCGTTGTCGGCAAATTCGTCGAGTTCTTCGGACCGGGTCTGGCCAACATCAGCCTCGCGGACCGCGCAACGGTAGCCAACATGGCACCGGAATACGGCGCAACCATCGGCTTCTTCCCTGTCGATGACGAGACGCTGGCTTACCTGCGCAACACCGGCCGTACCGATGAGCAGGTTGCTCTGGTAGAAGCCTACTACAAAGCACAGAACATGTTCCGCACCGCGGAAACCGAAGATCCTGAATTTACGGACATCATCGAACTCGACCTGGCCTCGGTCGTACCGAGCCTTGCCGGACCGAAACGCCCGCAGGACCGCATCGAGCTGACTCATATGAAGGACGCCTTCAACGATATCGTCCGCACGCCGATCGAAAAAGGCGGATACGGCCTCAGCGATGCCAAGATTGAAGAAAAAGTGTCCGTGAAGCATAAAGACGGATCCGTCAGCGAAATGGGAACCGGCGCAGTCGTTATCGCGGCGATCACCAGCTGTACGAATACGTCGAACCCAAGCGTTATGCTGGGTGCAGGTCTCCTGGCGAAGAAAGCCGTGGAACGCGGCCTGAAGAAACCGGGATACGTGAAAAGCAGCTTGACGCCGGGCTCCCTCGTCGTTACGGATTACCTGGAAAAAGCCGGTCTGCTTGAGCCGCTGGAAGCCCTTGGCTTCTACGTAGCGGGCTACGGCTGCGCAACATGTATCGGTAACTCCGGTCCGCTTCCGGACGAAGTAAGCCAGGCTATCACCGACAACGACATGACCGTCGCTGCCGTGCTGTCCGGTAACCGTAACTTCGAAGGACGCGTCCATGCGCAGGTTAAAGCCAACTACCTGGCTTCGCCGCCGCTCGTCGTCGCTTACGCGCTGGCAGGTACGGTCAACATTGACCTGCAGAACGATCCGATCGGTTACGATCCGAACAACCAGCCGGTTTATCTGAAAGATATCTGGCCGACTTCCGCGGAAATCAGAGAAGCGATCGGGTTGTCCGTCAGCCCTGAAGCGTTCCGCCGCAAATACGAAAACGTGTTTACTGCCAACGAGCGCTGGAATGCGATTCCGGTTCCGGAAGGCGAGCTGTACGAGTGGGACGACAAGTCCACGTACATTCAGAACCCTCCGTTCTTCGAGAATCTCGCAAACGGCTTGGCCGACATCGAGGATATCAAGTCCGCACGCGTGCTTGCCCTGCTGGGTGACTCCGTCACGACGGACCACATCTCCCCTGCCGGCAACATTTCGCCGACCAGCCCTGCAGGTCTGTACCTGAAGGAGCATGGCGTTGAACGCAAGGACTTCAACTCTTACGGTTCCCGCCGCGGTAACCACGAGGTCATGATGCGCGGTACGTTCGCGAACATCCGCATCCGCAACCAAGTGGCACCGGGCACCGAGGGCGGCGTTACGACTTACCTGCCTACGGACGAAGTCGTGTCCATCTATGATGCTTCCATGAAGTATCAGGATAACGGACAAAACCTGGTCGTTATTGCCGGTAAAGAATACGGTACGGGAAGCTCCCGCGACTGGGCGGCAAAAGGTACGTTCCTGCTCGGCGTCAAAGCCGTTATCGCCGAAAGCTTTGAGCGGATTCACCGCAGCAACCTTGTCGGCATGGGCGTGCTTCCGCTGCAGTTCCAGGAAGGCCATGGCTGGAGCAGCCTGGGCCTCACCGGCCGCGAAACGTTCGACATTGTCGGACTCAGCAACGACATCAAGCCGGGCGAGAGCCTGACCGTCACCGCTACACGCGAAGACGGCACCAAGTTCGAATTCCCGGTAACGGCCCGTCTGGACAGCATGGTCGACGTGGATTACTACCACAACGGCGGCATTCTGCAAACCGTGCTGCGTCAAATGATCGCCAACCAATAATTTAGGTTTAAATAGGAAAGCCCCGCAGTGCCATGGACATGGCCTGCGGGGCTTTTTTATAATACCTATTCTTTGATACCATGGGACGTTGAATAACTGTCGATGATGACGATCGTATCCACGATTCCGTCGTACTCCAGCGCACTGAAGATCAGCAGATTTTTGGCTTCCTTATCGTTCTTGGGCTTGTTCTCCTTCAGAAGCACCTGCTTTTTCATATCAAAAACATACGTTAATTGGGAATCCGGTATGGTCGGCATATGAACATCCCCGTAAATACTTTCAAACTGGTCTTTGTGCATGCCGATCTCGGCATCTAATGCAGTTTTATAATGATTCTTCGCTTCTTCCTCGAGCCGGATAGCGGCAACCTTGCCGTCCCGATAAAATGCGTAGACACCGAAGGCATATTCAAACTCTCCCTTTCTCCTTTCTTTACCTTGGCCCAATACGGCCTCAGCGTCCGCCTGCTTCATTCCATAATACACCTTTCGTCCATCCGCCTTGCTGACGATGCCCAAATCCTCCACGGTGAACTTTTTTTCATCCTTCTTTTCGCTGCTGCTGCAGCCTCCCAATGCCAGGATAAACAAGATCATTAGAGCGCAAGCGGTTCTCATCATTTCCCCCCTCGTTTGGATTTACTAAATTTTACAACAGCTGGGGCGGTTCGCCAATCACGATTCCGGGATGATGACACTACGTCATCTGATGTTTCATTCACCTAGCAACAGGGTAAAAAAGATACAAAAACACTGTGACGGACTTTTGCGTCTTCAGATTAGCTCTTAATTAAACTTGCTTCACGAAAATACGTTTCAAAATCCCTGGCATAAGGAGGCCTGCAGAATGATCCATATGCACGGCATCATACCCTATCACCCGTCTTACCCTAAGCCGCAGCCCGTTAACCGGCCGGTGAAGGAAGATGCGGACAAGAATAGGAGCTTTCAAGAGATTTTGCAGGAGAAAATCAGCCAGAACCGCTGATGCACCAAGGTCGGTGTTAGTCGGGCGCCAGGCGGAATCACAATCACGGCGATCCGCTGTATAAATGAAAAAGACCGTGCGCATGATGCGTACGGTCTTTTTCCGTTCCGGTTAACAATTAATTGCAAATACCTATGCTGACACCCGTCCGCCCGGCAGTGATCTTCGATACTGGGTAGACAAAAAAGCCATATACTTTTTAAGACCTACCCAGCTGAAGTATGCGATCCCTCCAATGATGGCGCCAATGATCGCCGCGACCACCATGCTGTATTCTGTCGGGACCTCCATGCCAGGCACGCCCATATTGATCCAGGTCGCGCCGAAAGTACGTATGGCGCCTGCGATCAGTATCAACAATGTGCAAAAGCCAAAGCCGTAGGCAATCACGGCTAAGACCGGGATGACCATGATGCTCAGCAGCCCTGTCGTGCAGTAGAACAACGCCATAGCCAAAATATCGCGGAAAGATCCGCTCCGATGCCCCTCGACGAAGTGCTGGCTCCGGTACGCCTTGGCGAGCTTGCGGGGATCGCCCAAACGCGACAGGATCGCCGCCTCCGGCTGCCCGTTCGCGATGCCCTCTGCAATATGGCTCTCGATTTCCATAACAGCATCCATCCGCTCTTCATCGGGAAGCTTCTCCAAGTACTTGTTCAATTTCTCCAAATAAGACCTTCCATATGTGCTGATCATAAGATCTCTCCTCCATAGATTTGAATTTGATCGACGCTCCGGCTGATCTTGTTCCACTCCGCAGACATCATCTCCACAAGCTGGTGCCCCGAAGGGGTCAGGCTGTAATATTTGCGCGGCGGACCTGACTCCGATTCCTTCCAGAACGATTCAATGTATTGATCCTTTAGCAGCCGCCGAAGCAGCGGATAGAGCGTTCCCTCCGTCACGGCAAGCGGCTCCCATTGATCCAGCAGCGTCACAAGCTCGTATCCGTATCTCGGCTGCTTGGCGATAAGCTGCAAAATGCAGTATTCCAGGATACCTCTGCGGACCTGTGAAGTCCATTCCGACATTTCCATTTCGTTCGTCCGCTCCCTTCGTCACTATAATAACACCAGGTACTTTGCATTGCAAGGTACTATGTCAAAATAGTTCCGAAAACTAATTACAGTCATGCGTGCAATGGTTCTGCGAACTATTTACAACGATATGTCCATTAGTTTGGCGAACTGATTTCAGTCATACGTCCATTAATTTGGTGAACTATTTACAATCACACGCGCATCTGTTATATTTGTTGTATAACAGTTGTTCATACTCTAACAATAAATATGACCTAAGCAGCATGTTGATGAAAGGAGGGCTCATCATTGATTATCCGGTTGGATATGCAGTCCGACGTGCCCATTTACACACAGCTCATGAATCAGATCATCGAAGGAATCGCCAGCAAACAGCTGGCCCCGGGCGAGTATCTTCCCTCCGTCCGCAGCCTTGCCTCGGATATCGGCGTGAACCTGCACACCGTCAATAAGGCTTACACGCTGCTCAAGCAGGAAGGATTTATTCAAATTCACCGGCAAAAAGGGGTCGTCGTGAACCCGGACGGCATGCCGGGAATCACCCCGGACTATCAGCACAAACAGGAAGCCCAGCTTAGACCCGTCATCGCCGAAGCCATCTGCCGGGGCATGGATAAAGCGGAGCTGCTGCGGATCGTGGAAAGCTTTTACGACGAAATCACCCAAGAACCAAAGGAGAATGCCTAATGTACTGGATATCCGTTTTGTTTCTGATCGCCATGTTCGTTCCCCTGTCGCTGTCTCTGATCTGCATGCCTTATTTGACGCGCGAAACCGTCAGCTTCGGCGTATCGGTCAGCGAAGCCGTGTATCACAGCGCTCCGCTGCGCCGCATGCGCAGGCAGTATGTATGGACCGGTTCAGTCGCATATGGCGTGCTGCTGATCGCCTGCCTCCTCGCCATGCTGACTGTGCCGGAAAAGCAGCAGCCTTCCATCATCTCGGGATTCGTAGTACTGCTGGTAGCTGCTTCGGCAGTTATCAATCTGATTTTTTATACGAAAATGAAACGGTTCAAAGCCACGCTTCCCCCGGAGACGTTGAACCCTTCCGTCGTGGCCGTGGATACGTCATTCCGCAGCGGGAACAAGCTGGTCTGGTCGAATAAATGGTTTCTGATCCATGGAGCCGTTGCATTGATCAGCGCCGCCCTTGCCCTGGCTTACTACGATAAAATTCCCGACACGCTGAACATGAAGTTCAACTGGCAGGGCGAAGTGACCCGAACGGCGGCCAAATCGTACCGGACGGTTCTCGGCCTGAACTTGATGCAGCTGGTAATGATCGGAATCTTTATGACCACGAACTGGTCGATCCTCCGCAGCAAGCAGCAGCTTGACCCGGCCAATCCGCAGCAGTCGGTACGCCGTAACGCCGCCTTCCGCCGCAGATGGTCCATGTTCAACGTCGCGGCCGGCCTCATGATGGTGCTGCTGTTCTCGTTCGTTCAGTACAACATGATCTATCCGCTGAGCCGGGAGGTTATGATGCTTGTCAGCCTGATGATGCCCCTTCTGATCGTCGTGCTGGCCATCGTGCTGGCCTTTTCCACCGGCCAGGGCGGACGGCGGATCGGCGGTCCATCTTCCGGTTCCGGGGCAACACATGTCGTTAATGATGATAAATACTGGAAGCTCGGCAATATTTATTTCAATCCGCAGGACCCCGCCCTGTTCGTGGAAAAACGGATGGGCATCGGCTGGACGGTCAACTTCGGCAGACCCGGCGCCTGGATTTTCCTGGTCGGTATCTTAGCTGTGATCATCATCGCTGCCCGAGTTGCAAGTTAACCCGCCGGAACGCGATATGTCATATTTACATTCGGGGATATCCCCTTTAGGAGGAATGTTTATGAAAAAGAAACGAACCCTAAGCGCGGTGGCTGCTGCTTCCCTGACCGCCATCAGTCTGTCTGTCCCTGCGGCGGCCGCTGCCGAAACTCCGGACGCCGCATCCTACGTCTCCATTCGCGAAACCGCAGTTCGATTGGGCGCCGAAGTCAGCTGGGACCCGAATCAGCGCTCGGTGACCGTCACAAAAGAAGGCACGAAGCTGGTACTGACCATCGGGCGCTCCACCGCCGTACTGAACGGCAAAACCGTGCCAGCCGGAGGAACTGTCCGGATTACCGGCCAACAAGCGATGGCTCCGGCCGCCCTCCTGTCGGCAGCATTGGGCGGCACAGAGAGCGCCGAAGGCCCTTCTGAAGCCGCCGACAATGCCGACTTGTTCCTCCAGGCCTTAAGGGCCGGGAACGGAGCTGAGGCGGCCAAGGTCATGAGCCCCGCCCTGCAGCAGGCCCTGCCCGCTCAAACGCTGAGCGGCCTGTGGAAGAACTACGAGAGCGTCTACGGCCAAGTATCGTCAGTAGGCGGCAAGCAGGAAAGCGACAACGCCGTCCACCATAATGTGGCGTATACGCTGCAGACGGCGGCCGTACCGCTTCAGATCACCCTTCGCCTGAATGCAGACGGCCTGGTGGACGATCTGAACATCGGCCCGGTCTCGGCTGGAGGATACCGGCCTCCGGCTTATGATCGCCCGGAGGCCTATACCGAGCGGGAGGTCCAAATTGGCGAAGGGGAATGGGCTCTTCCCGGAACGCTGACCCTGCCTGTGGGCCAAGGACCGTTCCCTGCCGTCGTGCTCGTTCACGGCTCCGGCCCGAACGACCGGGACACCTCCATCGGCGGAGCCAAGCCGTTCCGCGACCTGGCGGCGGGATTAGCCGCCAATGGCATCGCCGTCCTGCGCTACGACAAGGTCACGTTTGAGCATACCTTTAAAATCGCCGCCAACCCGAAATTAACCGTCAAAGAAGAGACGGTTGACGATGCGCTGTCGGCGGTGAAGCTGCTGACCCAAACACCGGGAGTTGATCCCGCCCGGATTTACGTGGCAGGGCATAGTCAAGGCGGTTATGCGATGCCGCTCATCGTGGATGCCGACGCCAATGCCGGCCGGAACATCGCCGGCACTATCCTGCTGTCCGGCCCGAGCTCTTCATTTATCGACGTTGTCGTGGAGCAGCAGGCGGAATTGGTTTCCCGCGTAAAACAGCTGGGTCAGGATCCTGCGCCTTACGAGCGGCAGGCTGCTGTGTGGACCCAGGCCGCCAAGCTGCTGGACGACCCGCAGTATTCGGTCTCACACCTGCCGGAGAGCTTTCCGATTCCACCGGCTTACTGGTGGTACGATAAGAAGGATTATAAGCCAGCCGAATTAGCTAAAACGCAGAGCGGCCCGATGCTCGTCCTGCAGGGCGAAAACGACTGGCAGGTGCCGATGCATGAATTTAAGCAGTGGAAGGAAGCATTAAAAGGCCGCGCCGATGTGGAGTATAAGTCATTCCCGAAAGTAAACCATCTGCTTGCCGAATATGACGGCCTCTCCACCGGCGCGGAATACGCGCAGCCTTCCAACGTGACACCGGCAATCATCGATACGATCGCAAGCTGGATCGGCAAACAGAAATAGACCGGACGTAATCCGTCGGCCGGCAGCGGGAACCCCGACACTAAATAGCTGAGACGCCTGCCAGCTGATAACGTCACTAAAATACACGGCAAGCCCCTTGAACTAGATCAAGGGGCTTGTTTTTTTTGTCTTCCTATTGAGGTTGCTAAACCCATCGATGTTTGGGATGTTTGGGGTGTGTGGATTTCTGGATTTGTGGTCACGCCCCCCCTCCCCTGCGCGGATTCGCGGATGGATTTCCCGCCGGAACTCTGGGATAATGTGGTTTAGAATCTGATTGCTTCATACCCTATTCCAATTTCATGCTTAGGAGGCCCTGTCCATGAGTGAAAAACGTCCCATTACCGCCGATGACTTGTACCGGATGCATTGGGTCAGCGACCCTGCCGTATCCCCCAAGACCGGCGCTGTCGCGTACATATCGAAAACCGTTAACGACCAGCATGGGGGCTACACCTCCCATATTCGCCTGATCTCGCCGGACGGCCGGGAGGATACCGCCTTTACCGCCGGCGAGCAGGACGCCTCGCCAGCATGGTCTCCCGACGGCTCCAAGCTTGCCTTTCTGCGCAAGAAGGGCGATGCCCGCCAAGTCTGGGTCATGCCCGCGCACGGCGGCGAAGCCCAGGCCGTAACGGAGCTGAAGCACGGCGTCAGCGCCTTCAAATGGGCGCCCGACGGCAGCGCCCTTCTGCTCCGCGCCGAGGCTCCTTCGGCCGATGAGGCCGTCGTTGCGGAGGACCCCGGAGCCCAGGCGGAGAAAGCCGGCAAGGACAAACAGCCGGACGAAAAAATCATTCATCGTATAAAATACAAGGCTGACGGCGCCGGGCTGTGGAATGATCGAAGAACGCATCTGTTCGTTCACGATCTTGCCACTTCCGCATGTACGCCGGTCACTTCAGGCGACTTCGATGTGTCTTCGTTCCATTGGTCGCCGGACGGCAGCCGCATCATCTATACCGCCACACATGCCTCCGCTTCCTTCCCGGATCCGGACCTCCGCCTGACCAACGATTTATTCGTGGCGGAGCGGGACGGCGGAAACGTCCGCCAATTGACGGACGGGCGCCTGAGCATCGGGCCCATCGCCTACACGCCGGACGGCAGCCATATCCTGATGCTGGCCGACGACTTGAACTGCGGCTTTGCCACGCTGACACGCATCTACCTGATTCCCGCTGAGGGCGGCGAGGCACGCGTCTACTATGAGGACCTGGACGTACAGCTCGGACACGCCTGCGTTGGCGATATGCGCGCGGGAGCCGGCAGTCCGCCCGCCTTCAGTGAAGACGGCAAGTACGTCTTCCTGCAGCTGAGCGAGGACGGCGGCGTCAAGGTCGCCCGCTTTGCGCTGGACGGCTCCGATTACGAAATCATCGCCGGCGGCGACCGGGAAATTTACCAGTTCGCCCTGGCACCGGAAGGCAGGCTGATTCTTGCTTCCGCAGATACGCTTCATCCGGGAGATCTGTTTTCCTTTGACATGGCAAACGGTGAGGAGACCCGGCTGACCGACTGCAACAAAGAGCTGTTCAGCGAGCTTGTGCTGAGCGAGCCGGAAGCCTTCCGCTTCGAAGCCTCGGACGGCTGGCCGATCCAGGGCTGGATCATGAAGCCGGTCGGCTTCAAGGAAGGCTCCAAGGTGCCGGCCATCCTGGAAATCCACGGCGGACCGCAGGCGATGTACGGCTGCACGTTCATGCACGAGTTCCAGCTGCTCGCCGCGGCCGGATTTGCCGTGTTCTACACGAACCCGCGCGGCGGCCACGGGTATGGCCAGGTCCATGTCAATACGGTCCGCGGCGATTACGGCGGACGCGACTACCAGGACCTGATGGATGCGGTGGACTATGTCCTGTCCGCCTATGACTACATCGACGACGCCCGGCTCGGCGTCACCGGCGGCAGCTACGGCGGCTTCATGACGAACTGGATCGTCGGGCATACCGACCGGTTCCAAGCCGCCGTCACCCAGCGTTCGATCTGCAACTGGGTGTCGTTCTACGGCGTCAGCGATATCGGGTACTATTTTACCGAGGATCAGATTTGGGGCAATCCGTGGGACGATCTGGAGAAACTGTGGAAGCATTCCCCGATCGCTTACGTGAAGCAGGTGAACACGCCGCTCCTGATCCTGCACGGGGAGCAGGATCTCCGCTGCCCGATCGAGCAGGGAGAGCAGCTGTTCGTGGCGCTCAAGCGCCTTGGCAAGGAAGCGCAGTTCATCCGTTTTCCGGGAGCCGACCATAACCTGTCCCGCAGCGGCAATCCGCATCTGCGCACCCGCCGGCTGACCCATATCGTACGCTGGTTTGAAGAGCATATCGAGCACTGATTTCACTGATTTCACTGACTTCACTGACTTCACTGATGCCACTGATTTCTAATTCATAAATTCTATAATCTAAAACAAGCCCGCCATACCGGATTTCCCCGGTATGGCGGGCTTTCTCTATAACGATGACGCAGACTGTTTGTTTTCTTATTCTCTTCATCCGTTCATAACCTCAGTAGGCTTACTTCCGTTTACGGAATCATCAGCCCCATTTCCCGCGCCGCTTCGATCAGCACGGGAGCGAACTCATTCAGCGTTTCGCTGGACAGCCGGCTCACCGGACCGGATACGGACAGGGCGGCGGCGATGCGGCCGTTCCGGTTCACGATCGGCACCGCCACCGCGGCGGCGCCGGGCTCGCGCTCCTCGATGCTCGTCGCATAGCCCCGCTCGCGGATGTCCTGCAGCTGCCGCACATAGCTGCCGCCCTTCACCAGCTCCGCCCAATCCGGATCGCTCAGGAGCTCCTCCTGATCGGCAGGCGCGGCAAACGCCACCAGCACCTTGCTCGACGCTCCCACCGTAAGCGGCAGGCGCGCTCCGACCTGCGCCACCCTCCGGATGGCCTGGTTGCTCTGCACCGCCTGGATCCGCAGACGGTCCTTCCCGTCCCGCAGGTACAGGCTGACCGTCTCACCCAGCCGGTCACGCAGCCGCTCCATCGCCGGCAGCAGCAGCACCGCCGGATCGTCGCTTTGCGATAAATGTGTGGACAGCTCCCACACTTTAATGCCAAGCCGGTATTTCTCCGTCGCCGCATCGCGGACGACGAAAGCCTTCTCTTCAAGAGTCGTCATCAGCCGATGGACGGTGCTCTTGTGCAGTCCGATCATTCCGGCGATTTCGGTCAGTCCCAGCTCGCTGTTCTGTGTAAAACACATCAATATATCCAGTGCCCGTTCAACGGCACGAACCGTTAATTTGCGGTCTTCCATTCCGATCCCGCCCCTCAAATGTTTCACCACATGAAACATGGTTACATAAATTATAAGAAATTCGCCGGATAAAGTCTATATTTTCTTCTTTGACCCTTTCGCAAGAAGACGCCAATACGTAGCTAGGGCCAATGTCCGGCTTCGCTGCACTCGCGCACCACCGGGTGCCCATCTGCATGTGCAAGTTCATGCCGCCGGGCATTCTATGCTCATGTCCGCATCAGGAGGACAAGGGTAGCCGGCAGGTGAACTATGGAGCGGTTCACTATTACAATTGTCTAACAATTGTCCGCCCCGGATTGACTTTGACCTCAGGCTTGCATAGGATATAGAGTAAAATTTTATATGTTTCGTAAACGAAGCCCGGAAGTTAAACTTAATATAGTAAAGTATTTATAAGGAGGGGCACGCATGAACATGACATCCCGTAACGACATACATCTTCCCCGCCCCCTGCCCGATACACCATTACCGTTATCTACGCGAATGATTCGCTTTAAGCATATTTTGGTGGCACTGCTCTTGTCCGTTATATTTTTCCTGCTCTTCTGTTTCATTGCGCTGCATGCCTACATCGCCTGGGTGTTGTCCAATCCGACAGTCGCCCCCTTGTACTCCAATCCGATGCAGGCCAAGTCCATGAAATACGAGGACGTCACTTTCCCGGCCCATGACGGCAGCCGGATGATGCAGGGCTGGTACATTCCGGCCGCAGGATCAACCAAGACGATCGTGTTCAGTCACGGGTACGGCGCCAACCGGGAGGAAACCTGGATCCCGATGTACGATTTGGCGCATTTCGCCCACCGCTTAAATTTTAACGTCATTATGTTCGATTACGGTTTCGCTTCCCAGAACAGCAAAGCCGTCGCGACGGGCGGCAAGGTGGAAGCCCAGCAGCTGCTGGGGGCCATCGATCTGGCCAAGCAGCGCGGGGCCAAGCAGATCGTGGTATGGGGCTTCTCGATGGGCGCCGGCACGGCCCTTCAGGCCGGACTGCAGACCAAGGATGTCGACGCCATGATTCTCGACAGCACCTTCCTGCTCGAGCCGGATACGCTGTACCATAACATCAAAAATCAGATCGACCTGCCGCGGCATCCGTCGCTGGAAATTCTGCAGCTGCTGTTCCCGGTACTGAACGGCACGAGCCTGAACCAGATTCCATACCAGCAGGTCAAAAAAGAGGATTATCCGTTCCCGATTTTCTTTATCCACGGGACGGAGGACGAGAAGGCGCCTTATCCAATCGCGGAGAAGCTTGCCTCCAACCAGACCAATCCGTATTCGGACGTCTGGATCGTGAAAGGCAGCCACCACGAGCTGATCTTCCGCGAACACTCGCGTGAATACCTGCGCCGGGTGTCCACCTTCCTTGGCAATATCAAGCTGGCTGAGCAGAAGGATATCGACAATGACCCTATGATAAGAAAAACGTCTATCGACGTACCTTCAAAGAAGACAGACCGCGATTAGCTGAAGTTTTTCTTGCGATTATAGAATGGTTCAGCTTTCGCTGAAATTTATAAATTCTATAATCTTAAGAAAAATGTCTATCGACGTACCTTCAAAGAAGACAGACCGCGATTAGCTGAAGTTTTTCTTGCGATTATAGAATGGTTCAGCTTTCGCTGAAATTTATAAATTCTATAATCTTAAGAAAAACGTCTATCGACGTACCTTCAAAGAAGACAGACCGCGTTTAGCTGAAGTTTTTCTTGCGATTATAGAATGGTTCAGCTTTCGCTGAAATTTATAAATTCTATAATCTTCAAAAAATAGCTGGTACAAACAAAAGAGGGCACGCCCCCTTCCGGGCGTGCCCTCTTTCTATGTTGCCGTCATTATTCTTTGATCAAAGACAGAAACTCCGCTCTCGACGCCGGGTCTTCACGGAAAATGCCGCGTACGCCGGAGGTCACCGTCTTGCTGCCCGGCTTCTTCACGCCCCGCGAACACATGCACAGATGCTCGCCTTCCACGACGACCATCACACCATGCGGCTGCAGCACATCGACCATAATGTCGGCTATCTGGGACGTAATCCGCTCCTGTACCTGCAGACGGCGGGTGACCGCCTCGACCAACCGGGCCAACTTGCTGAGTCCGGCAATTTTCCCGCTCGGAATGTAGCCGATATGGACCTTGCCGAAAAACGGCGCCATATGATGCTCGCATTGGCTGTAATACACGATATCCTTGACGATCACCAGTTCCTCATGATTTTCGTCAAAGGTCACGCCCAGCACATCACGCGGGTCTACCTCATATCCGGCAAAAATTTCCTCATACATCCGGGTAACGCGGGCGGGTGTCTCTAGAAGCCCTTCCCGCTCGGGATTTTCACCGATCAGCTTCAAAATTTGCTCGATATGGTACTCGATCTTCTCGCGGTTTTCACCAACCCGCGTGTTCACGTAATCTTTAACGCCAGCCACAGCACTTCCTCCTATCGCTACCCCCTGCTTCTCTGTAGACGTTCTATGCTGAGGGGATTATTTCTTCTTGCGGCCTTGACCTTGTGCCGGGCCCTTCTTGCCGGAAAACTGCTGATTTTTCATCATCTGCTGCGCTTTCTGCATCTGGCGCCCGTTCAGGTTGTAACCCATTTGCTTGGCCATCTTTTGAAGCATTTGCGGGTCATTTTGCATTTTTTCCATTTGCTTGCGCAGATAATACACGCCGATAAAAAACCCGCCGACCAAGCCGACGATCAGCGTAATAATTGGAATTACATATTGCATATTCCGCCACCCCTATAAGTATAAATCGATTCCTTGCGCGTGCCTGAGCAGCACGAACCTATCATAGCATGTCCAAATGCGGCTCGCAAATGAATTCTAGGCCAATACAGCCTCGATAAATACGGTCGTTTCCTGCGCCAAATCCAGCTCTTTAATATCCAAATGACCCGCTTCGCCGCGCACGATCCGGACGACCGGACGTCCCGGCAGCCCCCGGTGCTGACGGACGACAAGCCCCGTCTCCTTGTTCGACAGCCTGACGGCCGTCCCGTTGGGATAGATCGACACCATCCTCGTAAACTGGACCAGCACGCCGTGGTCGAGCTGCTTTTCCGACATGGCCATCATTTGCTCGCAAGCTTCATGCGGCATCAGCCTCCGGCCCGAAGGCTTCAGCGGATGAATCATCCGGTCGTAAGCGTCCGCAGCGGCGACGATTTTGGCATATAAATGAATCTCGTCTCCGGTCAGTCCCCGGGGAATGCCCAAGCCGTCTACCCGCTCATGATGCTGAAGGGCGACGTGGGCGATCAGCAGGCCGAACTCCCTTTTGTTCTTGAGCTTCTCGAAACCGCGCCAGGTGTGATGGCTCTTGGAATCCGGGAACAGCTCGTCTCCCTCCCGCATGCCGTTCTTGCCGATATCATGCAGCAGGGCGCCCGTAGCGAGCTCTTTGACCTGCTGATAATTCAGGCCCATATTGACGCCCATTACCGTGGACAGCAAGCATACATTCATCGCGTGAACATACTGGGCGTTGTCTGCGGTCCGGACATCCGTAAGCTGCACGAGCAGCTCCTTGTTATCCATCACGTCCTCGAGGAGATGGTCCACACTCGCGCCGATCAGCTGGGTGTTCCATTCCTTCCCGGACCGCACCGCTTCAAAAGCGTCACTCATCTCCTGAATCAAGCCCTGTTTGGTTGCCTCGCTGAGAATGTCCTCCGTCTCCACGTCCGCGTACAGCGGATCCTGGATGTAGAGCATCGTGACCCCGATTCGGTTCAGCGTACTGATCATATACACGGTAAGCTGGACTCCCGCCGACAGCAGTACCGTCCCATTCCCGGAATAGATGGTTTTCCCCAAAAATTGCCCGGGCTCCACACTTTCAATGCCTACATACCTCATGAACGTTCCCCCGATTGGTTACTTAATCGGCCCATCCCTTTCTTTCGGGCAGGGAGTTCTCCAAGGTCAAGAGATGGCGCTTGATCTCCATCCCTCCGCCATATCCTACGAGACTGCCGTCGGCGCCGATCACCCGGTGACACGGGACGATCAGCGGTACGGGATTTTTGTTGTTGGCTCCGCCGACGGCACGGACGGCCTTCGGTCTGCCAATCGCATTTGCGATATCTGCATAGGATCGGATCTCTCCATAAGGAATATCGGCAAGCGAGCTCCAAACCTGAAGCTGGAACGGCGTTCCCCGCATATCCAGCTGCACGTCGAACGTCTTGCGTTCCCCGGCAAAGTACTCACCCAGCTGGCGCTTCGCCTCTGCCAAACGCTCGTCGTCCTGAACGAAATCACCGCCGCCGCACCAGGTGCGGGACCATTTCTGGAGAACCGCCTCCTTGACGTTAAACGGTCCGAACTCGATCAGGCACAGCCCTTTCTCCGTTGCGCACAGCGTCAGCGGGCCGATCGGAGAAATCATCTCCGAATAATAGACCGTTTCCTTCTCGCCTCCCAAACCGGGAGAAAAATCATCCGCAGCCATTTCGGCATCTGCGGGTTGTCCGCTTCCAGCGGGCTGAAGCTTTTCCTGCGCTTCGCTCATCATGTCTATCACCTTCTCGTCTTGTTCTGAAGCCAGACCTTTATTCAGCCAATTCAAAGCTTCTTCCCCTCCTATCCGGCCCAAAGACCACGCTGCGGCACCCCGCAGTTCCGGTCTTGGGTCTTCCAGCAGCACCCGGCCGAGGCGGGGCACCGCCGATGTATCCTTGAAGTTGCCGAGCGCAATCACGGCGTTGCGCTGAATCGGCTTGCGGCCGCGCCAGGCGGCTGCGCTTTCCCCAAACTTCTCCTTGAACTCCTTATTGCTCAGATCCAGAATAGGCAGCAGCAGCGGCTTGTCCTTCTCGGGATCCGGCAGCAGATAATCATGATGCGTCCAGTTCTTCCCCTTGTTCTTTGGACAGATGACCTGGCAGGTATCGCATCCATACAGCCGGTTGCCGATCTTGCGCATCACCTCGTCCTCCAGAAAGCCCTTGGTCTGGGTCAAAAAGGAGATGCACCGCTGCGCATTGAGCTGGCCGGGGCCGACCAGCGCTCCCGTCGGGCATGCGTCGATGCACATCGTGCAGTCGCCGCAGTCCTCCGTGACGGGCGTATCCGGCGGAAACGGAATGTTGGTGACCATCTCCCCGAGGTAGATCCATGAGCCCCATTTGGGCGAAATGATGCAGCAGTTCTTCGCGCTGAAGCCGATGCCGGCCCGCTCCGAAACCGCCCGGTCCACCAATGCCCCGGTATCCACCATGCTCTCCATCACCGCATCCGGCACCCGCTCCCGGATGAACGCCTCAAGCTTGCCCATAGCGTCCCGCAGCACCTGATGGTAATCCCGCCCCCACGCGGAACGGGCAAGGATTCCCCGGTATTGTCCGGGCACCTGCTTGGGCTTGTGTTCCATTTTGGATGGATAGGCTACGGCGATAGCAATGAGGGAGGCAGGCTGTGCATCGGGGAGTGCCGGGGTGACGCGTTTGTCCAGATCCGGCTCTTCAAAGCCGGATTCGTAACCAAGCTTGCGGTGGTTCTCGAGAATCGATTTCAGAGAGACAAACGGGTCAGCCGAAGCAAAACCGATATCGTCAATGCCGAACCCGGCCGCAGCCTCTTTAATGTCTTGTTTCAGCTGCTCCCACGGCGAAGCCGAAGGAGCGTACGCAGCCTGTGGTTTACCTGATGTCATTTCTCCTTGCGGCCTCCTTTCCGTTAAGAGTCGTTCCATAATGTCTTACAGCGATCTCGCTTTGGACAACGGCCAGAAAATAAATTCAGCCCGCCCCACGATGGCGCTCGCTTCCACGCTGCCGAAGGAACGGCTGTCCCGGCTTGCGCCGGCATGCCGGTTGTCCCCCATCACAAAATAGTGATCCTTGTCCAGCTTGACCGGGCCGAAATCCGCATCCTGAATTTCCACCTCGGTGTAAGGCTCGCTCTGCTCCTTACCGTTCACGTATAGCTTGTGGCTCTTCACTTCCACGGTGTCACCCGGCACGCCGATGATCCGCTTTACCAGAAATTCCTTTTTCTCCGGACCGTTGCTCGGATCGCGAAGCACGACGACCTCGCCATGCTTCGGTGCGGTAAAATCATATACGATCTTATCGACAAACAGCCGTTCCTGCTCTACAAGCGTCGGCTGCATCGACTGCCCGCGGACCATGGACAGATTAAAAACGAATAAATTCAGCAGCATCATAATGACAAATGCGATAACCAGTGTTTTGGCCCAGTCCCAAAATTCGGACAGCCAGCCGCGCTTGCCTGCCTGCTCTCCCGGCGTTGTAACCGGAACCGGCTCGGGGCGGCCTTGCTCCCGCTGATCGACTTGATTCATGCTACACCTCATTTTTATGACAAATTCCCATATATACAGAAAAGCATATCTTCGGGCCTTTTGCAACGCCACAAAGATATGCTCAAGTATAGTAAATATTGCTTATTAACGATATGGATGTAGGTTTTCTCCATAATACCAAAGGGTCGTTATCTCTATTGCGGCGCGACAATGCTGAGTTTCTGGAATGCCTGCAGCACCTTGTTGGCCCCGTAGCCCATCGCCTCATACAGAGGCATCGCGGCCTTGTTATGCTCGTCTCCTGCAATCATAATTCCGCTGACCTTACGCTGCTGGAACCGGCCTTCCATCATGGTGACCAGTGCCTTGCCAATTCCCTTGCGGCGGTAATCCGGATGGATGGCAATACGATAGTAGAAGCCGTGGTTATGCTCGATCGTGCCGATCAGGGCACCGACGATCTGTTCATCCTCTTCTGCAACCATAATCAGGTCAGAATCCCAGTAGAGCTGCCTGGAGAAAGGTTCGATCGTATTCTCGTAGCATTCTTCGGATAACGCGATTTGCAGCAGCTCGTTGACACGAGTCGCATCACTTAACTGAAAGGAACGAACATGCATGTTTAAATCTCCCTTTTCGTTAGCTTTATAGGATTAAGGGGATTTTCAGGGAAAACAAAAAAACCCTCTAATCCAAGGTATAGTATTACGACAAAAACCGTGAAAATCCTTCTTTATCATCCATTAAACCATAGTTTACTTTAAAAAACACGCGTTTTCTTTTGAAAGCGCTTTATGGCAAGCGTTTTCATTCTATCATCTGTAAATTTCCCATATAATGGACTAGTTTTGCGGCATAATCCTTCGGGATTTGGGTAAAGGATAACAAATGCGTCTTTCGACGTGCCTTCATGGAATCCAAAAAAGTTTTTTTTCTCGCGATGAAAGAATGGCACTTCCCGCCTGGATCATTTGAGGTTCTCACTGGAAAAGGCTGCGGTTAAGTCCGTTCCAATACAGCTGGCAAGCCCGCCTCAGGATTAATTCGACTTTGTAAACATAAATGTTGATTTAATCGAAAAAATACGGTTTAATAGAAATGGAATCACGTTCCATGCTACATACCTATGCCGATAAAGGGCTCTTTTGGACAACAAAAGCGTTCCTTTATTCATATGAATCAACCGCCTGCGTTGATTCTACCCAAAAAAACATTAACAGGAGGTATTTATTATGGCATTTCAATTACCACCACTTCCATACCCGAATGATGCGCTCGAGCCGCACATCGACGCTCAAACGATGGAAATCCATCACGACCGTCACCATAACACTTATGTAACGAACCTGAACGCGGCTCTGGAAAATGCTCCTGAACTGCAAAACAAAAGCCTTGAAGAGCTGATCTCCAACCTGGACAGCGTACCTGAGAACATCCGTACAGCCGTTCGCAACAACGGCGGCGGACACGCTAACCACTCCCTCTTCTGGGAAATCATCGCCCCTAAAGGCGGAGACAAGCCAAACGGCCTTCTGGCTCAAGCGATCGACAGCGAGCTTGGCGGCTTGGACAAATTCAAGGAAGAATTCACCAAAGCGGCTACAACCCGTTTCGGCAGCGGCTGGGCATGGCTCGTCGTGGACAAGAACGGCAAACTGGCTGTAACTAGCACGCCTAACCAAGACAACCCGCTGATGGAAGGTCAAACACCGGTCCTCGGTCTGGACGTTTGGGAGCATGCTTACTACCTGAAATACCAAAACAAACGCCCTGACTACATCGCAGCGTTCTGGAACGTTCTGAACTGGGATGTTGTCAGCAAACGTTACCAGGAAATCGTACAGCCGTAAGCTGTACCTTCCCGGAAATAAAGGGGCTGCCCCCAAGAACTGCATTGCAGTTTCTTGAGGGGCAGCCCCTTTTGCTTGTCTCTCAGCGAGTTGATTCCCGGCTGGAGAACAGCACGCTTTGGTTAACATTTTAAATGATTAATCGGATGAATGTTTGAAATAGTTCTGTAAAATTTTTAAAAACACATTGGGAAAGGCGTAATGCTGCATATCCTGCTCATCGATCCATCGGTACTCCGTCTGGACGGACGGCTCGCCGCTGTCCCCGGCCGCGTACATCGCCTTCAGCTCGGCTGCCTGCGGCAGGTCCTCTTCGCGGCAGCGGTAGACCTGCAGGTTCCAGTGAATATGGCTGAAGGTATGCTCCGCGTCCGTTAAATGCGCGATCGGCCGCGCAGCGATTCCTTCCTCGAGCAGCGCCCCGGCGAGGATATCCATCGCCGGCTCGTCCGGCAGACGCCCACTGCGCGCCGCCGGCGTCTGCAAATGCGGCAGCTCCCACATGCGGGCGAGCAGCCCTTCCTGCGGACGCTGGCGGATCAGAACGCGGCCGCTATGATCGCCGCGGCCCTCCACGAGGGCCACCACCCGGTACTCGGGCCGCGGCGGCTTCGCCTTGGTCTTGATCGGCAGCTGCTCCTCCTTGCCTTCCTGCCTGGCGGAGCAGTGCTCCATCACCGGGCAGGTCAGGCAGTGCGGCGACTTGGGCGTGCACACCAAGGCGCCCAGCTCCATGAGCGCCTGGTTGAAGTCCGATGCCCGGCCGTCCGGGATCAGCTCCACGACCAGGCTTTCCATAAAAGCGCGGGTGCTTCCCTTCATGATATCTTCCTCAATCAGGAAGTATCGCGACAGCACCCGCATCACATTGCCGTCAACGGCCGGTTCCGGCTTGTTGAAGGCAATGCTAAGTATCGCGCCGGCCGTATACGGGCCGACCCCCTTTAAGGCGAACACGGACGCCTTGTCGTCCGGCACTATACCGCCGTGCAGCTCCTTCACCTGCTTGGCCGCAGCCTGCAAATTGCGCGCCCGGGAGTAATACCCCAGGCCTTCCCAGCATTTGAGCACATCCTGCTCAGGGGCGTCGGCCAGGTCCTCCACCGTCGGAAACCGCTCGATGAACCGGTTGAAGAACGGAATGACCGTGTCCACCCGCGTTTGCTGCAGCATAATTTCCGACACCCAAATATAGTAGGGATTGCGGTGGCGCCGCCACGGCAAATCCCGTTTATGCTTGTCGTACCATTCCAGCAGGTTGATGCTGAAATGCCGTTTCTGCTCCATTGAACTTATCGAACTGCTCATGAGGTCCTTCATACCTTTCTGGCTGGCTTGATCATGAGCCGGCCTATTCCCGCTTCTCTACAACAGCGAAGGCGGAAGCCAGCTCGGTCTGGTGGGAGATCGATAGATGGATTACATATTCCGGCTCGCCCGGCAGCTCGAGGCGCTCCCAAGCCTGCTCGTTCAGCACCACGACGGGTTTGCCGCTCTCATCGGGAAGCACTTCCATGTCCACAAAGCCGATTACCCCGCCGATGCCGCAGCCAAAGGCTTTGGAGATAGCCTCCTTTGCGGCGAAGCGCCCGGCGACAAACTCGGTCAGGTTTCCGCCGCGTTTCTTGGCTTCCTCCCTTTCACGGGCCGTCAGCACCCGCTCCATAAAACGGAAGCCCTGACGGCTGCCGAGAAGCAGCCCAACCCGCTTGATTTCCAGCACATCGTGCCCGATTCCGTAAATCAATGCCCCGCACCTTCCCTTCCATGACATACAAATCCTATTGTAACAGGTGCACGTCCCAAAAACGAGCCGCTTGTGAAGAGGCGGCTTTTACCAGCTGTTCTTCCTGGAACGATCCCCGGCAATACCTCAAAAGCTGTAGCGCACACGAAAAATGCGGAGCCCTTCGCCAGGCTCCGCATTCTTGTTACCGTCTACGATTATACGGTGCTCCGCGCCAGCAGCCGCGCACCGTATCCCTCCAGCTTGATGCTTCCGGCGGCGGGCTCGCCGCCAAGCAGATCGCGGTATTCCCGCTCATCCAGATCCACTTGCTTGTCCTCACCCGTGAAGTTCAGGACAAACACATAGTCCGTGCTGCCGTCCGACCTAAGCTGGACCGTAACTCCTTGCGGAAGCTCGGTATCCAGCACCGGGCTGACCCCCGCTTCCCGAATAAGGCGGGCATAGAAATCGCCGTAGAACGGCTCCTTCGCGCGTGAGGCAAGGTAATAGGCCTTGCCTTGTCCGAACGAATGTACCGTCAGCACCGGACGCCCCGCGTAAAAATCGTCACCGTACTCCGCCAGCACCTGGGCGCCTTCAGGATGAATCAGGTCGCACAGGTCGTACAGCTCATAATCGCCTTCGAGGCCCAGGCCGTTGTTCTGGACGGGGATCATCCGGTTGAGCTCGCCCTCATGCAGGCCGTCGATCTCTTCGGACCAGATGCCGAGCGTCTTGCGAAGCGGTCCAGGGAATCCGCCCAGATGGCAGAGGTCGCTCTCATTGACGATGCCGGACCAGTAGGTCGCCACCAAGGTGCCTCCGCTGGCCACAAACGCCTCCAGCGCGGCACCGGCTTCCGCCGTGCACAAATACATCATCGGGGCGACAATCAGCTTATACCGGGAGAAGTCGTCGCCCGAACCGATGACATCCACGGGCACGCCCATGTTCCAGAAGGCGCGGTAATGCTGCATCACCGTTCCTTCGTAGTCAATTCCCCGGTTCAGCGGCCCCTGAGAATCTTTCACGGCCCAGCGGTTGTCCCAATCCGCGATAATGGCCGTCTCCGCTGGCACCCCGGAACCGGTCACCACGGCGATTTGCTCCAGCAGGCCGCCCAGCCGGGCTACATCCTGGAACACCCGCGTGTGCTCGTGCCCGGCGTGGTCGACGACGGCGCCGTGAAACTTCTCGCTGGAGCCGCGGCTCTTGCGCCATTGAAAATACTGCACGGTGTCCGAGCCATGAGCTACAGCCTGCAGCGAGGAGAGCAGATGCATGCCCGGGCGCTTCAGCTTGCTGACCGGCTGCCAGTTCGTCAGGCTCGGCGTGCTCTCCATCAGCATGAACGGCTGCCCGCCTTTCAGTGAACGAAACAGATCGTGGTTAAAGGAGAACCAGGATGCGAGCTTGCCCGGGTCCTGCTTGTCATGCCACGTCGGATAGGCGTCCCAGGAGATGACGTTCAGGATATCCGCGAATTTGCGGTAATCCAGCCCTTCGAACCAGTCCATCATATTCGTGGTCGCAGGAAGGTCCGGCCGGATCGCCTTGAGCGGAGCAATTTCCTGTTTGCAGAAGTCCACGGTTTGGTCCGTGACGAACCTTCTCCAGTCCAGATTGTGGCCGTGGACCATCTTTTCCCCGTGCCGGGCGGGAGATTCGATCTGGGACCAGTCCGTATACGTATGGCTCCAGAACGACGTCCACCAAGCCTGATTCAAAGCCTCCAGCGATCCGTAACGCGCCTTCAGCCACTCGCGGAACGCTTCCTGGCAGTAATTGCAGTGGCACTCTCCGCCGTATTCATTGGAAATATGCCAGCCGATCACGGCCGGATGGTTCGCATACCGCCCCGCCAGCTTCGTATTGATGATCCGGGTCTTCTCCCGGTATACGGGCGAAGAATAGCAGTGGTTATGGCGCCCGCCATGCAGATTGCGCACCCGGTTCTCCTCTACGCGCAGCACTTCGGGATACTTCTGCGACATCCATGCAGGCCTTGCGCCGCTGGGGGTTGCCAGCCATGCATAAATTCCGTTTGCTGCAAACCGGTCCAGCACCTGGTCAAGCCAATCGAACGTAAATACGCCTTCCTCCGGCTCCAGTGCAGCCCAGGCAAAAATGCCGATGGCCATCACGTTGCATTTGGCCAGCTTCATCAGCCGGATGTCCTCTTCAAGCACGTCCGGATCGTGCTGCCATTGGTCCGGGTTATAGTCGGCACCATGCATGAATCCTGAAATTTCAGGGCTGATCGGTGGATAGGATTTCTTCATATGAATACAAGCCTCTTTTCTGTTATGGGATATAAAGCGCCGGGAGCGGATAACCGTCATGATCAAACAGCGTCAGATTGCTCCAATTGTTGGCATGGCCGACAGACCACACCTGCTGCGACGGGATCCAGCACGGCTCCCAATAATAGAAGCCCAAGCCCCGGCCGTCCGGCGTGCGGCGGATGATGTCGGTTAGCGCTTTCAAATAAGCCTGCTGGCCTTCCGGCGAAACGGGGAACGCGGACGGCAATGCTTCATCATTCTCCACGATGAGGGGAAATCCTTCCCTAGTCCGAAAAGTCCAGGGGTAAGCCGTTTCCACGACGACGATGTCCCGCCCAAACCGCAGAGACAAATCCTGCAAATTCCGTTCGAGCTGCTCCAGCGGACCGTGCCACCATGGATAGTACGATAATCCGATCACGTCATGAGGAACCCCCTGCTCCTCCATCCGCTCAAAAAAGGTCAGGCTGCCTTCCGGATCCCCGCCGCGGTCGATGTGCAGCATCACCCGGACTGATCGGTCCACCGCCTGCACAGCGCTTGCACCGGATTTGAGAAGCCCGCACAAGCGGGCCCATGGCTCCTCATCCGCATCGGCCTCCGCTCTCGGATCCACCTTCGCATCCGGCCAGAGCATGCCGTTAGTAATCTCATTTCCGATCTGAACCAGATCCGGCAGGGCACCGCCGGCGCGCAGCACCGCCATCACTTCGTACGTATAATCGTAAACGGCCTGTTCCAGCGCCGCCCCGCGCAGTCCTTCCCAAGCGGCCGGCTTCCACTGGTTCGCCGGGTCGGCCCACTTGTCCGAGTAATGAAAATCCAGCAGCAGATGCATGCCGAGCTCCTTGACCCTTTTGGCCATTATCAGAGTCCGCTCCAGATTGCAGTAGCCTCCCGGCGGGTCGTTCCAGATCCGCAGCCGGATGGAGGTGGTGCCCCTGCGCTGTAAAAGCTCAAGAACGTCCACCTTGTCCGAGCCCTCATGAAACGTGCCTCCCCCCTGTTCGATCTCATCCAGGAAGGACACGTCCATGCCCTTGATCCACATCTTTTCGATTTCCATGCCCTGCCTCCTATTCCTTAACCGAGCCCATGACAAGGCCCTTGACGAAATATTTTTGCAAAAACGGATAAACCAGCAGCACCGGCACCGCGCCGATGAAGATCTGGGCGGCGTTGACCGTTTTCTGCGAGAGCAGCGCCACCTCTTTCGGATCAATGCTCATGGTGCTCATATCCTTCTGCACAATGACCGTCTGCAGGAAGGTCGCCAGCGGAAACTGCTTGGCATTGTTCAGATACAGCAGCCCGTCGAACCACGAGTTCCAGTGGAACACCATACTGAACAGGGCCAGCGTTGCGATCGAAGGAAGCGATACCGGCAGAAAAATCGAGAAGAGGGTGCGGAAATGCCCGGCACCGTCGATAAACGCCGCTTCCTCCAGCTCTTTCGGGATTCCCCGGAAAAAGTTCAGCAGCAATATCGTGAGATACACGTTGACCGCTCCTGGCAGAACGAGCACCCAGAAGGAGTTGATGAGATGCAGCTTCTGGATGACGATATAGAACGGCACCAGCCCGCCGCTGAAGATCATCGTGAACACGAACACCCAGGAGTACACGTTTCTCGCCCGGAAGACCGAAGCTTCCTTCGACAGCGGATAGGCCGCCAGAAAGGCCAGCAGCAGCGTGAGCGCGGTGCCCAGCACCGTTCGCTTTACCGAAACCCAAATGGAGTGCAGGAACACGGGGTTGTCGATCGTTTTTTTGTAGGCCTCCGTCGAGAACTGCACCGGCCAGAGGCCGACCAGATTGGCGTCCGCGGCCGACTTGGCGCTGAACGACACCGCCAGCACATGCAGCAGCGGAATGATGCACATCAGCGACAGGCACAGCAGCACCAGGGTATTGGCGACCGAAAATATGCGGTATGAAGCGGTTTTATGATACATCCTTCTGATATCCCCCTCTTAAAAAATCCGGTAGTTCGCCAGTTTGTAGGCCAGCCGGTACGAAATGAGGATCAGGATCATCGATATGACCGACTTGAACAGACCGATCGCTGTGCCAAGCCCCATCTCTCCGTTCAGAATCGCGGTACGGTACACAAACGTGTCGATGATATCCCCTTTCTGGTACACAAGCGGATTGTACAGGTTGAAAATTTGGTCAAAGCCCGCGTTCAAAATGTTGCCCAGCGCCAGCGTTCCGACGACCACTGCGATCGGCAGCATGGACGGAATCGTAATATGGAGCGTCTGCTTCCAGCGGGTTGCCCCGTCTACCTCCGCCGCTTCGTAAAGGGACGGGTTCACGTTCGCGAGCGCAGCCAGGAATACGATCGTGCCGAAGCCGAACTCCTTCCATACGTCCGAGGCAATGACGGTAAACCGGAACCAGTTGTTATCGCCAAGGAAAAAGATCGGCTGGATGCCGAACCAGGAGCTCAAGATGCGGTTCAGAAACCCGCCGTCCGTGGACAGAAAATCCAGCAGAATGCCGCCCAGAATGACCCATGACAAAAAGTGGGGCAAATAGACCAGCGTCTGCACGAAACGCTTGAAGAACGCCCTGCGCACCTCGTTGAGCAGCAGCGCAAACGTAAACGGCGCCAGCAGGTTCAGCACGATCTTGAGTGCGGAAATGATCAGCGTATTCCAGATCACCTCCATACTGTCCTGCCGTTCAAACAGCATGCGGAAGTTGTCCAGTCCAACCCACTCGGAGTGGGCAAAGCCCAGCCAGGGCTTGAAATTTTGAAAGGCCATGACGATCCCCGCCATCGGCACATAGCTGAAAATGACCAGAAACACCAGCGCCGGCAGCAGCATGACGTGCAGCGGCCAGGTTCTTTTTAGACGGTTCATAAAAGGTCGTTCCCCCTCTTGGAATGCCAATTTCTCTTTTGGTACCGTCATTATAGCAACCGCCCAAATGTCGTCGTAGCTCATAAAACCAACATAAATGGCACTATTGCAACCAATTGCAGGCATGAATTCGCGAAGGGCTTGTCCCTCTGCTGAGCCTTGCCTCCGCCAATGGAGAGTTCATGAAGCCAGGCCTGCCGACTACAAAAAAACCGGCAAAAATCAAATGATTGATTTTCACCGGTTTCCAGGCGACGGACTCTTCCATTGAAACGCCGATACAACGGAGTTACAGCGTATTGTGAGACGGTGATTCCCGCTCATCCATTCTGTTGTTATTGGGACTCCAGGCTGGCCGGGCTGTTGGCATGCGCCGCCTCGCTATGGGTGCCGGCTTCCTGCGTTTCGCGCTGTTCGAACATTCTGCCGATTTTCCAGCCGATGCCTATATTCAAAACCGCCATCGCTCCAAATAAAACCACATCACCCCAGGGCTCCGGCAGCAGCAGATCAGCAAGCAGCCACCCTCCGGTCATGGCAGCCCCCATCACTGCGCCCTTTACGGATGACCTTAAATTGATTTTTCCCATTCGACACACTCCCCCGCCTGATTCCTTATAATCTGAATCGACAAGCAATAGGCCTGCACGCCAAAGTTCTTTGTTTCCTGCCTTTTGTGATATATATGTCGTGGACAAAATCGAATATTCCCGAATAACCGTTAAAAAGCCCCTGGCTCCCTATCTGTATAAGCTCACTTCTTCCGTGACACAATAACGTAAGTTTAAAAACATACTCCGAAGGAAGGTAGCCTCAATGAGACAACAGTTAAGAATCGGTGTATTGATTGCAGGCATGTCTTTGATGCTGGCTGCTCCGGCCTTTGCTTATGGGGCGGCTGGAACGGCGCAAGACGGCGGAAATGGCGGCATGGGCACAGGTATGGGCACGGGGACCCTCGGAACCGAATCCACCGGTGGTTCGCATTACCGGGTGAACAATGTCGGAACGACATCCCACTATCATGTCAGCGTATATGGCACTGGAACAGGAAGCCAATACTTGAATACGAATTACGGAACGAACAACACCGGCCGGATGGGAACAAACAACTACACCGGATCCAATACGAATATGCTGACTGACAATAACCGAATCCGGACGAACGCAGCGACGGACACGAACCGCGGCGGAGGCTGGGGCTGGCTCGGACTGCTGGGTCTAATCGGATTAGCCGGCATGCGCAAAGGAAACCCGGAACGAGACCGCGGTTAGTTTGCCCAAGTGCATGGTCAGCCATCATAAAAATCCCTGACTTACTTCAAATGTAGGTCAGGGATTTTTAGTGCTTCGACTCCCGGTCGATCAATCAACAGCACATTCTGTTGTCTATCGCTATCTAAAATGTCCTATCCTAAATGGCTGTAGAGTGAGCCGGACGTTCATCATATTTAAAAGGGATATGTTTCGGATCTTCAGCGGCAGGCTGAACAAAACCGGCCGGAAGGGTATCGCCCCAAGTTAAGCGCCCCTCGACGAATTTGGACATCCGGGTCTCGAAAAAGGCCGGCCGCTGCTTCCACACCTTTTTGGCAACGGTCACGGTAAATTCCCCTCGCTTGTTCGGAATGGTGACGGAATAAGGGACATCCTTGGGCAAACTCAGTCCGACCAGCACTCCGGTGTACATCGCGCCAGACGATGTCCGGCTCACCAGATACGGTGGACGATCCGTGATGACCGTGCCCTCTTCCGGCAGTGTGATGTCGATCTCCACGCTTGTGTTCTCGGGCATCTTGAATACCCTGCCTTCCGGAAGCGTGTACCTCTTGGTGCCGATCGTGACCGACAGATTTGTTTCTTCATCCTCTGGCCAATAGAAAATGGAATATCTGCCGTCCTGATCGGTCGGCGTCGATTTCCCGAAGCCTTCGCCTTGATCCCGGTCAAACCAGACCACCGCGTTCTCGACCGGTCTGCCGTTCGCGTCTTTGACAACCCCGCCCATCCGGTATTTATCCACTTGAAAATAAGATACGACGTCACCGCTGCCGGCGATGACCCGTCCGTGAACCTGGACCTTGGATGCATCTTCAGGATCGTCTTCCACCTTCAGCACCTCAATCGGATAATTTACGCTGAGCATGGCCGAAGCAGTAAGAAGCCGCTTCGACATTTCCGGCGTTAGATGTTTCCCGGATACGGTGGCGTCCTTAAGGGAAGCGATACTGATTTTAGTCTCAGCCAGGAGGCTCTGGTCAACGGTCAGGGTGAACGATCCGTCCTTCCCTGTGGGAGCGTCAATTTGGCTCTGGCTCGTATGCACCGTGGCGCCGGCCACAGGCTGATTGTCGAGGAGCAGCCTGCCGTGAACGGAGGTCATATGGGACCCGTCCGACTTCCACTGCTTAAGCCGCAAGGACGGCGAATCAACCGTCAGCTGTACGCCTTGGTCCGCCGCTTGCGCCGATGCCGGAGCCTCCGAGGATACCGGCTTCGAGGGCAACCCGGCACATCCGGCAAGACATACCGTCATGATCAAAATGGACAGTCGCTGCAAATACCACATGGATTCGATTCCTCCCCTTTACTTTTGCGCAAATAAACAGGGGCAAAGCCATAGGCTCTGCCCCGCTTCATGAACCTTATTTTTTCTGGTGAGCGTTCGTGTCTTCCGCTGTACCCGCTTTGCCTTGGGTTTTATCGCCGCCAAGACCGAACACGAACACTTTCGGTTTGGGACCGCCGGATGTAAAGGCCATATATTGTTTGTCGTCGACGACGAAAATCGCCGGCGCTGCTTGAATGCTGCTGCCCGTCGTCTGGAAGGTCCAGATGACCTTGCCGCTTTTAATATCCAGGGCGTTGATCTTCCCGTCGAGCTCGCCGTAGAAAGCCAGTCCCGTCGTCGTGCTCGTAAAGCCTCCGCGCATCGGATCCTTCGTCTTGATTTGGTAGGCTTTTTTGCCGGTATTCACGTCCATCGCCGTGATGGTGCCGTACGGTACATCCTTCGCTGGCGCCGAGGTCGTCGTACCGAACGCGGCCGCTCCGGGCATGTCCGGTGTCGAGGCTTCCGTCTGGCTTTTCGCAGACTTGATGACGGCCCCCTGTTCCACGCCCGGAATCAGCACATAATTTGTTGCGGGATCATACGTTTCGGGAGCATAGTTCTCGCCTCCGAGCACGCCCGGGTACACGGTAACCCCCTCCGGTGTCGGCTTCGGATGATCGATCTTGGCAAAAGGAACCCCGTCCCAAACGACAGCTCCGGTCTTGGCGTCCCATGCATACCATTGTCCCGACTTCCCGCCCTGCACGACGATTTTTTGCTGCTTGCCTTTGACGGTGGCATTCAGGATCATCGGCGAAGCCGCGGCGTCATAATCCCAGAGGTCATGGCTGATTTCCTGCTTCGCCCAAATCAGCTTGCCCGTAGCAGCGTCGACGGCAACCACCGAGTCCGTGTGCGGATTGTCTCCCGGCCGGGATTCACCGTAAAAGTCAGGCGCCGGGTTGCCCACGGCAAAGTACATGATCCCTGTCTCCTCATCGATGGCCGGCGGGTTCCATACCGCGCCTCCGCCCTGGAACTTGCTGTTGGCGAGCCAGTCCTGGCCTTTAGGCGGGACCGTGTAGAAAGGAGAAGCCCAGGCCGGCGACAGGTCGCTCGCTTTATACGCGTTGACAAACCCGCGGATGCCGTTGTCCCCGCCGCTGCTGCCGATATAAATGTTGCCTTTGTAATACACAGGCGCGGTCGTTTCGTAATAACCGTTCTCCAGCGTCACACCTTTGATGGACTCGGAGATCGGCACCATTTTGATCAGCTTGCCGGTCTTCTGGTCCAGGGACACAATCTGATTGTCGACCGTCAGCATGAACACTTTGCCTTCCCCAACAGCGACGCCGCGGTTGGCAATGATCCCCGACTTGCTGAATGTCGCAGCTTGCTCTGCGGACGGCTTCCAGTGCCAGATTTGACTGCCGGTTGCGCCGTCGAAGGCGAATACCTGATTCCCGGCGGTCGTAATGTACACGATGCCGTCGACGAACACCGGATAGCACTGATTCCCGTTCTTGACGTCTTTGTCAAGCTCCTTCAGGTCCGCGCTCCAGATCACGCCCAGGTCCTTGACGTTGGCCGCGGTCACCTCTTTATAAGGGACATGGCGGGTATTTTTCAGATCGAATCCATAGGTGCCGAAGTTTTTAAAAGAGGTGCCCGTCACTTTTCCCGGCGTCGTGGAAGGTTTGTTTTCGTTTGTATTTTGCGCCGGAGCCGGTGTCGCTGCGTTATTGTTCTTATTCGTATTACAGCCGCTTAGAGCCAGGCTTGTGCTTAAAAGGGCTGCGCCAATCATCACGTGAGTTTTTCTCATGTTGGAACGATCTCCTCATTTTTTCATTAGAAGCGTTGTAACGTAATATTTCCAGCAAGACCAAAAATCATGCAGAAAAAATATACAGCCCTTCGTACATACACCTGGTTTGCACCCAAGCAGCATTTCCGGCTGATGTCATGCAGGTATAAAAGCGGCTCAAATCGGTCATCTTGAAGGAGAAGAATCACACCACCCAGATTTGCATTCAAGGAGGACGACGATGAAACCGAAATTCCGTTTGATCTTTACGATGGCGCTGCTCTCGATCGTATTGGTATTAAGCGCATGCGGCAAAAGCAATAACGGTACGGCGGCTCCGCCTGCCAACAATACAGCCCCGTCCACCGGCGGCGGACAAACCAAAGAAATTACCGTAACGGCGAAAAACTTCGCTTTCGACCCGCCCAATATCGATCTGAAAGCCGGCGATACGGTCAAGCTGACCTTTAAAAACGCGGACGGCGTACACGGCTTCGAAATTCCTGACCTGAACGTCAATCTTCAGGACGGACAAACGGCCACCTTTACCGTAGACAAGGCCGGGACTTACGACTTCAACTGCTCGATCCAATGCGGCTCAGGCCACGACAATATGACGGGTACGATTACGGTATCCTAAAGACAAAACAAAAAAGGAGCCCATCCCAAGATGGAACTCCTTTTTTTCGATTTATGGCTTGTGGAAAGCTGCAGGAAGCAGACATTAGGTCGCCGGGGGCAGGTGCTTCAAATAAAAACGATACCAGTTGCCGCAGATAAAGCCTTCCACGTCTTCCTCGCTGTAATGCTTCTGCAGTAAATTGACCAGATCATGATATTTACCCGCATGCTCCAGACCGATGATCTTTTCACGGATACCGTCAAAATCCGATCCCAGCCCGATATGCCGGCGGCCCCCAAGGGAGCAGATATGGTCGATGTGCGCGAGCAGCCGGTCCATCGTTACCGGTTCCTCCGCATGGACAAAAGGCGGCACAAAGGTGACCCCGATGACGCCATCCGCCCGGATGATGGAGCCAATCTGCTCATCGCTCAAGTTTCTGCGGCGCGGGCATATTTTACCGGCATTGGAATGGGAGGCGATAAGCGGCTTCGCGGACAGCGACGCCAGCTCCCAGAACGCTTTTTCCGAGAGATGGGACACGTCCAGGATCAAGCCCAGACGGTTGCATTCCTGAATCAGCTGCCGGCCTTTCTCGGTCAATCCCGCTCTCCTGGACTCCATGACGCCGTCCGCCGCCCAATTGGCGTAATTCCAGGTGATGCCGATACTCCGGACGCCCAGATGATGCAGGATCCGCACATAAGCCAGGTTTCCCTGCAGCGCATCGACTCCTTCAAGCGATAGCAGCGCCCCGGTCAAGCCGTTCTTCTCTGTGTATTCGAGGTCCTCCTTGGACCGGATAAAATGGATGGGGCCGCTTGCGAGCACCTTCTCATGAAACAGGTCAATGCTCTCCAGCACATAACGAAACTCTCCGGCATACTTCTCAGGCAAGTAGACGGCAAAATTCTGGAACCCGATGCCGGCTTGTTGCATGCGTTCCAGCGTGACATCCAGCAAATCCTGTTCGTGCACAAAATCCAGCTGCGGATGCTCAAGCAGTTTGCTCAGCACATCGCAGTGGGCGTCAAATATGGTCACCGGTCATTCCTCCGTTCTTCTTGAACCTGCCGCGATAGGAATAAGAAGGCACAGGGCGATGAGGCACAGTAACAGATGGTTCATCGTGGTCTTGATTGAGGGAAGATAAAATATCGGATATCAGTTCGTGATGAGGCGACCACTGGCAGACAGGATCCGCCTGCCGCGCGTCGCCGGCCAACAGGTAAGCTTGGCAGCGGCATCCGCCGAAATCGCGGAAACGGTGTTCACAGCTCCGGCAGGGCTCCGCCATCCAGTCGAAGCCGCGGAAGCTGTTGAATGCTGCGGATTCCCGCCATATCCATTCGAGGCTCCGCTTTTTAACGGATTCGAAGGTCAAGGTATGAATGCTGGATGCCGCGGTGCAGGGCAGCACGGTTCCGTCGGGCGTCACCGTCATCGAAATTTCGCCCCACCCGCCCATGCAGGGTTTTGGGAAATCCTCATAGTAATCCGGGAGAACCCAGATCAGTTCAATCTGGCGGTCAAAGCGCGCTTTGGCCCGAAAAAAAGCTTCCTCAGCCGCCGCGAGCTGCGCTCTGGTCGGCAGCAGATGCTGGCGGTTAAGCAGCGCCCAGCCGTAGTACTGGGTATTCGCCAGCTCCAGCCGAACGGCTCCCCATGACACACACATCTCGATGATTTCCTCTACGAGGTGGATATTTTGCCTGTGCAGGACCACGTTCATATGTAAGGGGATCCCCGCCTCCCGGATCAAGGCAGCCGTTTTCTGTTTGAATTCATGTGCCCGGGAGCCGGCAATCGCATCCGCCAGGCCTGGCTCGGACGCCTGTACGCTGAGCTGCATACTGTCGACCCCCGCGTCCACCAGCTGCTGCATGCGTTTCTCTGTCACGCCAACCCCGCTGGTAATGACATTTACAAAAAAGCCCAGTTCACGGGCCTGCCGGATCAGCTGGTCCACGTCCGGTCTCATGAGCGGCTCGCCGCCTGTCAGGTGAAGCTGCACGACCCCAAGCTCACTGGCTTCCGTGAATACTCTGATCCATTCCTGCGTGCTCAGCTCATGCTCCCTTTTGGCGAGCTCTACCGGATTCGAACAGTAGGCGCAGTGAAGGGGGCACCGGTGGGTAATTTCCGCCGACAGGGCATACGGTATGCTTACGGACACTTTTCGATCCACCCCCGCTCAATGGCTTGCGTGAGAAACTCGAGAACATCCTCCTGCAGATTGGATTGATTGTATTTCGCCTCAAGCTCCCCGATAATTTGGTGAGCCGACCGTGTCCCGTCACACAGCCAAAGAATGGCCCCGGCCGTCGGATTCAGGTTGACGACGCGTTCGGGGAGCAGGAGCATATCGGTTTGCCTGGCTTTATCGAACTTCAGCCGTGCGGGACTTCGCAGCCTGAGCTGCTCCGACTGCCCCCAAGCGATCATCGCTGTGCCTCCGCATCGGGATACGCCAGACTTAACGCATCCAGAATGGCCCAGAGGACATCGCATTTAAAGTGCAGGGCGGATATGACCTGCTCCTGCTCGCCGCGGTCTTTGCATTCACGCAAAACGAGTTCCAGACCGTGGTCCGCGTCACGCGGTGCCTGATGCAGCCTCGCCTGGAAATACTCCAGTCCTTCCGGACGGATCCATGGATACAGCTGTTCAAACACGGCGATTCGCTGGGAGATGAGGACGGGAGCGAACAATTCCGTCAAAGAGGAAGCTACGGCAATGAGCCACGGCTGCAGGCGGCAGAAATTCACGTAGGCATCGACCGCAAACCGGACGGCGGGAAGGACATGGCGCTCATCCAGCATCTCCTCTCTCGGAATGCCGACGGCTTCGCCGAGGCGGATCCATGCTTCGATCCCTCCCTCGCTCCCTTCCGTTCCGTCATGGTCTACAATGCGCTGTATCCAGTGGCGGCGCTCCTCCCTGGAAGGCAGCTTCGAAAGGATGATGGCATCCTTGACGGGGATATTTTTCTGATAATAAAACCGGTTCGCCACCCAAGCCCGAAGCTGCTCGGGACTCAGCTTTCCTTCATGCATGCGTACGTGATAAGGATGCTTGTCGTGATAGCGCTGTTCCCCGACCTGGCGCAGCCTCATCGTTAATTCTTCGTTCGAGAGCAAATGCTGGTTCATGTTAGACCTCCAATTCCAATCCGTCATAACCGACCTCGATCCCCAGCTCCCGAAGGCTGCGATTCTCCGCAGAAGCCTCGTCAAGGATCGGATTGGTATTGTTGATATGGATGTAAATTTTTCGCCCAACCGATATACGGGAAAGGTGCTCCAGGCTTCCACCCGGTCCGGCAATGGGGACATGCCCCATATCGGATGCCACTAATCGGGAAATATCCAGCCGCCGAAGCTCATCCGAATGCCAAAAGGTGCCGTCCACAAGGACGCAGTCGGCTGCTTCCAATTGGGTATGAAGCTCGTTCGACCAGGACTCGACACCGGGCGCGTATACAGCAGTCCCTCCGGTCCGCTGGTCTACCATGCGGTAGCCGACGACCCAAGGGGATGTGGACGCCCCATCCGTAAGGGGATTCCGAAGGACGGACGCATACCTTGGCGGCTTGGAGCCCAGGAAGAACGGATATACCATTACTCTGCCCCCAAATAGTGGAAAAGATTCCTGCGGCCGGACTTCGTGCCACCGGTATGAAGCATAGGGCTCCAGGATTTGCCTGACCGGGAAGGCTTCCATCAGGGCGTCCAATATGGGAGCTGCGGCGTAAACGTCGATTGCCGAAGACTCCCTTAAGTGGAGGAGGCCCATCGTATGATCCAGCTCCCCGTCCGTCAGCAGCACGGTTGAAATAGGCGAATGCCGGATCGTGGAACCCGGAGCAAGCTCGGCATGGGCCTCGATCTGTGCACCGATATCCGGCGTGGCGTTGATGAGAACCCAATCGCAGCCATCATCGCTGACGGCCAGCGAATTATGCAGCCGGGCACGTAATGAGGGATCCTGCATCCGCACGCGGCGGCAGTTCGGACAGCCGCAGTTCCACTGCGGGAAGCCTCCCCCCGCCGCCGATCCCAGCACCTTCAACAGCATGTTCCTGCCCCCCTCAAAAAAATAGATGCCGGATTGCTCCGGCATGGTTCGTCACTTCTGATAAGCGTATGCGGTAACCTCTGCACAAACCTCTATGACTTCAAAATCGGGTTTAACCCACATGCCGCCACCCCCTTTGATGAAATATCCCACCATGCCTGCCAGTAGAGAGCACAAGTCTGTTTAATCATATGTTGTATTTTGGCATTCTATAACACGTAACCATGCGAAGGGGTGTTCTCTTAAGCGTTCTCTCCCAAAGTCAAAATTCGCGAGGTTCGCCAATAGGCTTCGCAGACGGCAGCAAAAAAAGCGGCATGCCTCAGCATGCCGCTTCCCTTCTGTGCGCCGGTTATTGCCCCAGCTTGGAATACCAATCATTCACTTCGTTTGTCATTTGGTCGCCGCCCGAAGACTTCCAGGTCTCGACGAATTTATCAAACGCATCCACGCCTTGCTTGCCGTAGATAATTTCGTTAAAGGTCTGATTTTCGATTTTATTCAAATAGTCCAGCTTGGATTTCATAGTTGCCGTGGTTGGGCCGGTGTACAGGTTCGGATAAGCGATGTCCTTCTGGGACATCAATACCTTGGCCGCTGCCGGCGTATCCAGACCGTAGTTGAGCTTCACTTCTTTTTCCAGGCGGGTTGTCGCTTCCTTGCCGTCCGCCAGGTTCAGCAGCGCCTTCATCTGCGCGTCCGGAATCCGGGCCCCGTCGCGCACCAGCAGGTAGCGCAGGCTGTTCACGAATCCACCGGGAATGTCCTCATACCGGAGCGGTTTGCCGCTGGCGTCCAGATCGTAATCGTATCCCTTGAAGAGGCCGTTGTCGAACACGCCTCCCGGCTGGGAATTGGCCAAATTGTCGAACATGTAGTTCTGGTAGGTAAAGAACGCTTCGGGATGCTTCATGTCCTTGTTGATCAGCGTCACGCCGTTCGTGAACAGGGTGCCGTGGCGCCCGGCTTTCCCGTCCGGCCCAGCCGGCAGGGCAATCGGCTTCCAGACCGCCGTCTTCACGTTCTTCACCGTGTCGCTCAACGGCCATCCGCTCATCCAGTAAGGTCCAGGGATAATTCCGGCTTTGCCGGCGACGGCCGGTTCGGACGTCTTGTTCTCATCCCAGAGCGCCGCTTCCTTCGGAATATAGCCTTTGGTGAACCATTCGTTCAGCTTTTGCAGCCCCGGCTTCATACCCGGGTTGATCGAGCCATACTCCAGTTTCCCGTCCGCGCCTTTGTTCCACTGCTGCGGGATGGTGCCGTAGGCGCCGAAGATCCAGGACGGATCACCCATCCAGGTATTCATCGTGGTCTTGAATCCGATGCTCAGCGGGATGACCTCGTCCGGCTTCAGACCGTCCGGATTGTTGTTTTTGAAGGCGTCCATGACCTTCTCCAGCTCATCGACCGTTTTCGGCGCGGCAAGTCCCAGCTTGTCGAGCCAATCCTGACGGATCCACAGCAAATAATCGTGGTTGTAGGCGTAATCGAGCACCGGGATGCCCATTCTTTTGCCATCGCGGATATAGGGGTTCCATACGTTCTTGTCCTGATCGATCGCCTGCTTCCACGTGTCGTTGGCATACTTGTCGAACAGCGCGCCCGCATCCTGGAACATGCCCGAATCGATCAGGTCCTGCGCCAGCTGCGCATCGCCGACGGTGACCACATCCGGCATTTCCTGGCCGGAAGACATCGCCAGCCGGAGCTTGGTTGCAAATGCGCCGTTCGTGTCGGTCACCGACCACAGCGATTTGATCTCGATGCCCAGCGTGTCCTTGGCCCACTTGGTAGCCACGTTATTTTCGATCGACTCTCCGTTCTTGAACTTCAGCTCCGGATCGACGCCCCACACCGTGCTGATCGTCACCGGCGGGTCGTATTTGTCTTTATAAGCGTTTTCATTTTCGGCTGCAGCCGGCGGGTTCTGGGCCGAATCCGCAGGAGTTCCTCCTTTGGACCCCGAGCATCCGGTGAACAGCGCGCTGACCAGCACCAGGCTGCATGCAAGCGTCAATGCCTTTTTCGTATATGCCTTCATGTCGCTCCCCCTTAAATCTATATTCCTTCTACATGTTTCATTATAGAGGTGCCCCAATCGGCGTCCTATGTCATTCTCCGAACATTTCTGCACCTTTTGCAACCTGTTACTGGTCCCGGAATTCGTTTGGATTCAGCCCGTAATGCTTCTTGAACATTTTGCTGAAGTACTGCGGGTTTTGGTATCCGAGCTCGGCGGTAATCTCGTATATTTTTTTGTTCGTCTTCTTCAGCAGATAGAGCGCACGTTCCATCCGCATCCGGATAATATAATCGCCCAGGCTCTCGCCGGTTTCGGCTTTATAGATTTTGGACAAATAGACCGGATGCAAAAAGACTTTGTCGGCAATCGTCTTCACTGACGTGTCCTGCCCCAGATCGCGGGAGACGAGCTCCTGCACTTGGTGGATAATGTAGCTGCGCGTATATTGATCGCTGGCTGACAGCTCCGCCCGGAGCTTGTCCAGCATCCGCAAGGCCCAGCTTCGCAGCTTGTCCAGCGACAGAATCATTCCCTGGTCATGGACCAGGTCAAAGCCCGACTGGTCGATTTGATAGGCAAACTGGCCCTGCTTGTGCACCATATACATGAACGCATTCGTCATCAGCAAATACACCTCGTACAGATGCTCACGGGAGTAGCTCGTCCCTTCCAAATCGGCAAAAACTTCGTCAAGCTTGTTCCGCGCGGCATCCCACTGCTTGGATTCCAGCAGGTGAATCAGCGTCGGCGGCTTATACAGCGATTCCATCGATTGGACCGGGCTGACAGGCTGTGACCGTACATCATCGAGGTACAGGATGCCCCCGGACTCGCCCCCGCCGGACATCATAAAGGAGCCGAGACCGGCCCGGTAAGCCTGGGCGATGCCATCCGGGAACGGAAACCAGTCGGTGATGACCAGCGTGATATCGCCCTTCAAGTAACTGCTCACCTGCGTGCGGAAGTTTTCCGCAAGCCCATGAAGCTTCGCTTTGCGGCGCTTCTCAAAATCCGGCAGCAGCTCAATGCCCTCTCGGTATGAGATTTTCAATGCGGCCGCCAGCACCAGACAGTCATGGGGCGCCTTGCAGCCCCACACATGAAATGCCTCCGCAAGCGTCTCCTCTGCGATGTTGCCCACCGCGTACTCCATCAGCGCCATCGAATGGTGGTCGTAATGGGCAAACTGCCGTCCGAGCTGGACGAGCAGCAGCACGGCGGGTTCGCCGACCTGCAGCGGAATTTCGTACTGGGCCAGCTTGTCCGCTACGGTCCGGTGCGACCAGCTCCGGCCCAGCACCAGATCGTGCATCAGGCTCGCTTTCAGCACGCCGGAATCCGATTTGATGGCGTACATTAACTGATGCACCTTTTCCGCCGCCTCCCACTCGTCCTTCAAAGATTCGATCGCATTCGACAAGCTGAGAATGAACTCCTCGTCGTTCACGGGCTTTAAAATATAATCAAAAGCCTGCAGCTGCAGTGCCTTCTTCGCATATTGAAAGTCCGAATATCCGGTCAGCACCATGCAGCGGATATGCGGCCAGTCCTGCTGAATCCGCTCAATCAGCTGCAGGCCGTCGGTTTCCGGCATCCGAATATCCGATACGACGATATCGATAGACTGCTCGGACAGAACGGCCAGAGCCGCCTCGGCCGAGTCGGCTTGATAAACCTTGGCAATGCCCAGGTCGTCCCACGGGATCGTGGCTTTAATGCTTTCGGTGACATAGGATTCGTCATCCACCAGTAAAATCTCAATCATTCTATGTTCCCCCTTACCTGCTGCCCGTTCGTATATTGGTATGCTCAATGGGCCAGTGGAGCTCTACCCGGACGCCGCCCAGACCGGACTTTGCGAAGCGGAGCCCGGCGGTGTCGCCGTAATGGATCAGCATGCGCTGCCGCACGTTCCACAGCCCGCAGCCCATATCCTGGCTCATCGGCAGGGTCAAGGAACGGCGCAGCCCCTCCATCTGCTCTTCCGTCATGCCGCGGCCGCCGTCTTCGACGATGATCCGCATTTCACCGGGTCCGACTTCACCGGCGATCCGCACGCTGCCTGCGCCGGACTTCGGCTCGATTCCATGCAGCACCGCATTCTCAACCAGCGGCTGGACGACCAGCAGCGGTACTTCCCATTTGCGCATCACCTCAGGGATATCAACAGCAAATTCGAGCTGAGGCTTGCGCATCTTCTGAATCTCCAAATAGCTGCGGACAAAGTCCAGCTCTTCCTGCAGCGGGACGACATCCCTCTCCTGCCGTGTCGTGTAACGGTAATAGTTCGACAAGTTGTGGGCCATCGCCACCACGGCCTTCATGTTCCCGAGCTTCGCCATGCTGGAAATGAAGGAAAAGCAGTTGTAGAAAAAATGCGGATTGATCTGCGATTGCAGCTGCTTCAGCCGCGCCTCCCTGACGTGGATCCGCTCCATATACACGTTCTCGAACAGCTCCTGAATCTGCCCGACCATCGAGTTGAAGCGCTGGAACACGAAGCCGAATTCATTGTTTCCCTTGGCCTCCAGCCGGACGGAATAATCCTCGTGCTGCAGCTTCTTGAACGCCAAAACAAGGCGCTTCACCGGAACCTGAACCTGGGCATACAGCATATAAGCTGCCAGACAGCTGAGCAGCAGCGTCAAGCCGACGGAAACATAAAACAGCCGGTTCGACTGCTCGATCGGCGCAACGATTTCTTTCAGCGGCACGTAGTCAATCAGGTACCAGCCGGTGGTGTCCGAGGCGGCGATGTTGACCAGATAGGTTTCGCCGTCCAGCACGAGCCTCCGGTTCTCCGCCTTCTTCAGCGGCTCCTGCCGAAGCTGCCGCAGGATGGAGTCTGTCAGCGGCCGATCCGCCGACCGGTTATAGATTACGCCCATGTCCGGCCTGTAGTAGATCGGGTCGCGCCGCCCGTCGCTTTTGAACTTGTCCAGCATGTTCTGGATATTGCTGCTGTCAAACTGCAGCTCGATGATCAGATTGGCGTCTTCGGGATGGCTGAAGGAAGAATACGGATACGCCGTGAACAAGGAGAACGAATAGTACGCCCCGTCTCCTACCCCCATCTTTTTCACCTGCCAGCCGGGCCTCATCCGCTTCTTCAAATCGTCGTTATCGTAGGATTCCACGTCGTTGTCCGACACCATCCGCCCCAGCGACGGGGAAAAAATGTAGAGCTTCGTTTTCCAGTCTGACGAGCTTTCCTGAATGTTCAGCTTCGTCTGGATCCGTTTCACCAGGTTAATCATGTCGAGATTGAAATACTCACTGTTCAAAAAAACGTCCTTAAATCCGAAAATATCGGGATCCTGGATCAGCAGGGTCGGCCACAAGGAAAAGCGCTCGATGTTCGTGTTGACCTGCGTCTGGAAAAAGTTCAGCTGGTTGGCGCTCGATTGGCTGAGCTCCGTCCCCAGCACTTCCGTGCTCGTACGGTTGGAATAGAAGTAAAGGCCCACGATCGGAACAAGCATCATGACGAGCAATAGCACCATTTTACGGAATAATGTATTTCTGGGCACGGCAGTTCACACCTTACGCATATTTTTAAAGTCATGGATCAGCAAGACGTGCATCTTTGTCAGAACATGTCTAAAAGCATCATCATTATACTGGAAACGGATGCATGCGAGTAGCGTTCTTTTCACCAAAGAAGAAGCCCCACCTGCCTTAAGTGAACCCGCCATGGAACGCGTGATCAAATGACCGGATGAATCGGAGAGCCGTTCTCTTATTATTGTAGGGAGCCTGCTCCGCCCCGAAAATGGTTCATTCTTCAACAATTCAGCACTTTTCGCAACCAAACGGATGGAGAACGGCATAGCTACGCCCGATATGAGGTCAAAAAAAAGCAGGCCGCTGTTTGCGGCCTGCCCTTGATTCCCCGGAGTCAGCTTAGATGCCCGGAATCGAATTGCGCTTATGTGCGGTACGCTTATAGTAGCTCTCCAGGCGCTCCTTCGCCTGCGGGCTCACTTCCTTGCCTTCCAGATAGTCGCTGTTCTCGTCATAAGTAATGCCGAGCTCGCCTTCGTCCGTCTGGCCTTCCCACAAACCGGCGGTAGGCGCCTTATCCAGAATCGCCTGCGGCACGCCAAGGTAGCCGGCCAGCTGGCGGACCTGACGCTTGTTGAGCGTGCTGAGCGGCGTAATGTCCACCGCACCGTCGCCCCACTTCGTGTAGAAGCCGGTAATGGCTTCGGAAGCATGGTCCGTTCCCACGACGAGCAGGTTCAGGTCAAATGCCAGCGCATACTGCATCACCATGCGTGTTCTCGCCTTGATATTCCCTTTGCCCTGCGGGGTCAGGTGGCGGTGGATGCCAATTTGCTTGAGCCCATGCTCCGCTTCCAAGGCAATTTCGCCGACGGCATCCTCGATATTGGTCTCGGCCTTATATTTCAGGTTAAAAGCTTCCGCCACCGCGTAGCTGTGCTCGATATCCTCCTGAACCGCATAGGGCTGGAACACGCCCAGCGTCATATATTCCTTGCCTTCCTCCTCGCTGAGCTCGTCGGTCGCCCGTTTGCACAGGCCGGTCGCCACGGCGCTGTCGATCCCCCCGCTGATGGCAATGAGCAGTCCCTTCGCCCCCGCGCTCTTCACATAGGATTTCAGGAAATCCACCCTTTTCCGGACTTCGCTCTCCACATCGATTGCCGGCTTCACGCCAAGGGCCGCAATAATTTCTTCCTGCAAACTCACGATAAGCACCTCTCTTGAACAGAATAGTCGATTAAATACGGTGTGATTGCAAACACAAAAGCCCCGTACGTATCGGATGTCCGAATACCCGGGGCATTATGTACGAGGTGCGCCGATTAACGGCACACCCGGTCAAACGCTTCGATCAGATCGTCGGCAATTTCTTGAGCCGAACGGTCTTCGATTTGGTGACGCTCAATAAAATGAACAAGCTCCCCGTCCTTCATCAGGGCGATGGATGGAGAAGACGGCGGATACGGAGCGAAATACTCGCGTGCTTTCGCGGTCGCTTCTTTATCCTGTCCGGCAAATACCGTAAATAGATTGTCAGGCACGATGTCATGCTGCAAAGCCTGAGCTACGCCGGGACGGCATTGGCCGGCGGCACAGCCGCACACCGAGTTAACGACAACCAGCGTGGTGCCCGGCGCGTCCGGAAGGTGAGTCTCCACTTCTTCCGCGGTTCTAAGTTCCTTAATGCCGAGGCGCGTCAGTTCGTCACGCATCGGTTGAATCATATCCTTCATATATCTGTCAAAAGACATGGCCATTCCCTATCACTCCTTGGATACAAAATATCAATGGACAAGCTCATAACAACATCCGCTGTTAATACTCCTATTATACATCCATAAGGGTCGAAATCAAGAGAAGCAGCGGCCTTGCGGGCTGTCAGATCATTCCCGCCCACGAATCCGTAACGGGGAACTGAATGGTGAAAGCCGTCCCCTTTCCCTCCTCCGATTCTACCGATATTTTGCCGTGATGGCGCTCCACGATGCTGAGACAGAGGGCAAGACCGAGCCCGGTACCTTTGGCTTTGGTCGTAAAAAACGGCTCGAACAGCCGCTCCTGCCTGCTCTTGGCGATCCCCATCCCCGTATCCTTGATGATCAGCTCCACAAAGGAGTCGTTCAGCCTCGTCTCGATCGTCAGCTGCCCTTTTTCCTCCATAGCTTCCATGCCGTTGCGCGACAGGTTCAGCACCAGCTGCTTGATTTCCTTGGCGTTCAGGCTCAGCTCCGGGACCTTCTCGTCCAGGATCAGCTCGATCGTCTGTCCGCGCAGATTCGCATCCGCCCACAACAGCGGGCTTAAATCGCTGATGATCGTATGCAGATGCCATTGTTCTTTCTCGGCGATACGGTTCTGGGCAAGGGATAAAAAGTCGTTGATAATCCCGTTCGCCCGGTCCAGTTCCTCCATGACGATCCGGTAGTAATGGTCGAGCGCTTCCGGGCTCTTCTCCTTCATCAGCTGCAGGAAGCCCCGGACGACGGCCATGGGATTGCGTATTTCATGGGTGATGCTGGCCGCCATCTGACCGACAAGGCTGAGTCTTTCCACATTCTCCAGCTCGCTTCGCAGCCTCGCCAGCTCGGTCACGTCCTGAAAAGCGAGGACCGCTCCGATAATGGCACCTGTATGTGTATTCGTTAATGGTGATGTGCTTATGTAGTAGTTATGCGTTCCGATGCGGATCAGTTCATTGCCCAGCTTCTTGCCCTGAAGCGCCTGAACGATCCGGTAGTTGATGTAGTCTTGACCCATGATATCCACAAACATCGTGACAGGGTAGCCGAGCACGTCCTGCTTAGTAAGGTCGGGGTCCTTCGTCTTGACCAGGTTCATCATCGTGTCGTTGATGCTTGTAATATTGCCGGCATGATCGACCGAAACCATTGAAATGGGCGTAGCATCGATGACCTGCTGCAGCTTCTCCTCTTCCCTGAGATATTTCTCGGAGATGCCCATAACCTGCTCCTTCAGCCGCAGCTTCTCCAGAGCAAATTCAATCATATACACCAGAGTACCCCCGGTGAACATACTGGTTAATATATAGAAGAGAACGATCAGCACCAGCCCTGCATCGGTTAAATTCAGGTTGGGAGATTCGATAATCGGGGCGGCCGTGATCAATAGCATCGCAGGCATAAGGCACAGCCACAGCTTGTTGATCTTCTCCGTGAGCGGCCCTTTCCGGAACTTTGGGGACATCCAGATCAGAAGAGGGTATAGCGGTAATCCGGTATGCAGAAACAAACCGAGTACCGTCCAATTGGGATTAAATATGAAGTCGCACAGAAGGCACAGCCCCGCCAGAGGCAGGCCTGTCTTATATCCTCCATACAGCATCCCGATAAACAGCGGCAGAATGCCCAGGTTTAATGGAATGTAGTTAAAAATGGAGGTGGAAAACATCGAGCAGAGCAAAATCGTCAGAGCGCTGGACAAAATAATGACAAGATCAAAATCCATGGCTTCCATTCGCTTTCTACGCCTAAAAACCCGGACATATTTGTCCAGTCCCATTGGGAAGAGAAAAGCGAAGGAACCGGCCATAAGTACCTGTGTTATAATGTTTTTCAGTGCGTAAATAATCGCCAATCCCTCCTCCCCGCCAGGGCAGGTATGTGTAGTTCCCAATACGAATCTTTAGTGATTGCAGCTGGTTCTTCTTGCCGTTCGAGTGAAAGCGATTCATTACAGGTTTAACGGACTACAAGGAATAGGAAGATGTACCGCTGTTTTATGATGAAAGACGATTTCCTTTTGATTAAATCACAGCCAACACGATATTACAATATATCCTGATATATCCTAAAAAAGGACACACGAAACAGGAAAATAGACTGACGTAAAAATAAAGGAGTTTAACCAGTGAACCGATATGACGTAATTGTTGCCGGAGGCGGATCCGCGGGTCTAATGGCATGTGTCTCGGCCGCCCGGCATGGGGCATCTGTCCTGCTTTTGGACAAAGGAAATAAACTTGGCCGCAAGCTCGGCATTTCCGGAGGAGGCCGCTGCAACGTAACCAATGCTAAAGAAACCGATGACCTGATCGCCCATATCCCGGGCAACGGCCGCTTTTTGTACAGCGCGTTCCAGCATTTTAACAACCGGGATATTATGAGCTTTTTTGAAGGGCTCGGCATTGCCCTGAAGGAAGAGGACAACGGGCGGATGTTTCCGGTATCCGACAAGGCCGCCAGCGTCGTGGGCGCTCTCATTCAGGAGGTGAAGAGGCTCGGCGTGGAGATCAAAACGGACAGCCCGATTGAGGAGGTGCTCTATGAGGATGGAAGAACGGCAGGCGTTCGTCTGAAGTCCGGCCATATTTACAGAGCCCCCAGCGTCATTGTCGCCACCGGCGGCAAATCCGTGCCCCATACTGGATCCACCGGTGACGGTTACCCTTGGGCAGAGGCCGCCGGCCACACCATTACCGAGCTGTACCCTACCGAAGTCCCTATCGTTTCCCATGAAAAGTGGATCCAGTCCAAGGAGCTTCAGGGACTCTCCCTGCGGGACGTGGAGCTCTCCGTGTGGAATCCCAAAGGTAAAAAAGTGATCGGGCACCGCGGGGATATGATCTTTACCCATTTCGGCGTATCCGGTCCGATCGCCCTGCGATGCAGCCAATTTCTGCGGCAGGTCAAAAATAAGTTTCATACGCCCGACGTCGAAATGGCCATCGACTTGTTCCCGGATCTGGACGTTTCGTCACTCGACCAGCTGCTTAGGGACAAACTCGCGTCCGAGCCGAAAAAGGCGATCCGTAACGTGCTCAAGGGCCAGGTCCCCGACCGGCTGCTTCCGCTGCTGTTCGATAAATCCCAGCTGGACGGGGACGCGACCTACGCCCATCTTCCCAAGCAGCAGTGGGGGGATTTTGTCGCCTGCCTGAAGCAGTTCCGTTTCCGCGCGGTCGGCACCAAATCGATCGAGGAGGCGTTTGTCACCGGCGGAGGCGTCAACCTGAAGGAGATCAATCCGAAGACGATGGAATCGAAGCTGATGCCGGGGCTGTTTTTCTGCGGCGAAGTACTCGACATTCACGGATACACCGGCGGCTACAACATTACGGCCGCCTTCTCGACCGGCTATACCGCCGGCATGCACGCAGCGGGTTACCATTAATAATCCAATTTCGAGGTGATCGGTATGAGGATGGAGCTGAACAATGATTTTTGCCGGCAATTCGGCATTCGTTACCCTATTTTTCAGGCGGGCATGGCCGGCGGTCCCACGACGCCTGAACTCGTGGCCGCCGTATCGAATGCCGGCGGCCTCGGCACACTGGGGGCGGCCTACATGGAGCCTGCGGCGATCCGCGCAGCGATCGCGGACATCCGCGGGCGGACAAGCGCCCCATTTGCGGTCAATCTGTTCACCGTCCCGATGGAAGACGACAATCGCCGGACCGCCGAGGTCCAGCGTGTGCTCGACTCCATCCGGGACGATCTGGGATTGCCTCCCGCCCCGCCCCAGGCGGTCCAAACGCCGGATCACTTGGAGCGGCAGTTCGCCGAAGTGCTTGAAGCCGGCGTTCCCGTGATCAGCACCGCTTTTGGCGTGCTGTCCCCGCGGCAAATGGAGCTGGCCAAGACGGCCGGCATGAAGGTGGTCGCCATGGCGACCACCGTGGAGGAGGCGCTGGAAGCCGAGCGCGCCGGCTGCGATGCGGTTGTCGCCCAGGGAAGCGAGGCCGGCGGCCACCGCGGCACGTTCAACGTCGATGCTCACCCAATGGGGGCGAACATCGGCACCTTTGCCCTCGTGCCGCAGATCGCCGACCGGGTGTCCATCCCGGTCATCGCCGCCGGCGGCATCATGGACGGGCGCGGCATGGTCGCCGCCATGGTTCTGGGAGCGCAGGCGGTCCAAATGGGCACCCGCTTCCTGACGGCGGCCGAATCCGGTGCGCATCCCGCCTACCAGGCGGCGCTGCTTGCCAGCACCGAAGAGAGCACGGTGCTGACCAAGGCCTTCTCAGGCCGGCCCGCCCGGGGCATCGCCAACGCCTTCGTCCGGGAGTGGAACCAGAGCGGCGTAGAGCCGCTTCCGTTCCCGACGCAGAACACGGCGACCCGGGATATTCGGAACGCGGCCGCCCGGCAGAATCAAGCCGGTTACATGTCGCTGTGGGCCGGGCAGGCGACAAGAATGCTGAAAGCGGGCCAGAGCGCCGCAGACATCGTGGAGGAAACCGTCCGGCAGGTGCTCGAAATATTGGAATCTTAGCTCCTGCGCGATTCGTACGATTGTGATGCAATGATGTGACGTTATGCTTTCCTACCAAAAAACGCCTGGATCTAAGATCCGGCGTTTTTTTAGATTAAGAACGTATATATTTGGAGCAGAGCTGTTGATCATATCTTTCGCAGCATCAGCAACTGAAGAAGGGTTACCGTGATCCAAACAGCTGCGAGCGCCAGCGGAATCAGCATAACCGCAGCTATCCAGACCGGCAGCATGGAGAACAGCAGCAGCCCTGACGTCACGAGCGCATACGGCGCAAGCAGCATCCGCACGGCCTTCTTCATGGCGCCCAGCTTCACCTCGTCCGCCCAGGGCAGCATCGTAACAAAGCCTTCCTTCATAAAGGCCGCTGCATTCAAATACAGCCAGTAAGCCAGCAGCAAATGAAGCGCGGCGTAGACCAGAATCTTCACCCCGGGGGGCAGCGTCAACAGAATGGCCGCGCTGAGCGACATAACCTGCGCATATCCTGTAAGCTGCTTCGTCTGGCGTACATATGCCTTCACGCATGCCCCGGCCAGGCGATCGACTGGCGTTGTCGATCGGAACAGACGCTGGGACCGCCGGAAAATCCATGGTCTGCTGCGAATTTTCCGCGGTTTGTCCATGGCGCTGCTCAGCACGAGTCCGGTCAGTTTGGTCCGCTGAACCAGCTCTTCCTGGATATCGTTCATAAATGTGCCGCGAGTTCTCATCCGCACCAGGAGCAGCAGCACGTTGATCACCGCCAGCAGGGCGGAAGCGGCAGCCAGCCAGGACGGGCTGTCTATCCACCATACCGACAATGTGACGTATGCTGCGGCCGGAAGCACGACCATGGGCAGATACAGCAGCCATCTCCGCCAGCCGTGAGCCCGGATCCGTGCGAAATGCTTCAGCCAGACCATCAGGCCGCCGGCCATCACCGTGAAGAGCAGCCAACACCAGGCAGCATCAAGGCTGATCCCATATCTGCGGACCATAAAGGGAAGCACCAGCAGAAAGCCCGCTCCCGCCTTCAGGGCTGTGGCGATCATGCTGTAAATGCCTCCCCTCAGCATCAGCCCGCGCAGCCACCGTACGCGCTGATGAATGAAGAGAACGTCGGCCTCCCGAACCATAAGGAACATTTTTCCCGCTGACAGCCACAATAACAGAAATACAGGAATAACGCCGAATATCATATGGCTGCTCCACTGCGGGAGCGGCTCCTTCCATAAACCGTAATACAGCCTTCCCCCCAGCAGCGCGCCCGGAATCAGCATATACAGGAGCACCGTCCAGTCCGCCACTGACCGGATGACGGCGATCGTTTCCTTCCAGTGGGTCCGGAGCCGGTGCCAAAACAATCGCCCGGGGGTTGGGTAGGCATAACCGGTATTGCTTGAGTCCGCCATGTTCATCTCCTTTCCATGGATGTCAGCCAGTCTGCGAAGAAATATCCGGTCCACGAAGACTGGGCTCGTCGAAGCATCCGGCCTCAGGTCAGGGCATCAAAGCAGTCGAACAGCGAGGCGTCCGGCAGCCCGGCCGTCCTGCGGATATCCGTCAAATCCCCTTTGGCCACCATTCGCCCGCCGGAGATCATCACGAACGCATCGCAGATCCGCTCGGCCGTATCCAGCACATGGGTAGACATCAGCACGCCGGCGCCCCTGCCCCGCTCCTCTTCCAGGAGCCGCAAAAAATCCTTGGTCGCCCGCGGATCCAGGCCGATGAAGGGCTCGTCCACGATATAAATATCGGGTTCCGCCAGAAATCCGAGCATGAGCATCATTTTCTGCTTCATCCCTTTGGAAAAACCGGCCGGGAGCTGATGCTTCACCCCGCTCATGCCGAACTGGGCCAGCAGCTCCTCCGCATGGCGGACAAAAGCCTCGTATTCCAATTCGTAAGCAGCCGCAGCCAAATCGAGATGCTCCCAGAGCGTCAAATCGTCATAAAACACCGGCTGCTCGGGGATGTAGGCGTACCGCCCGCTCTCCCCTCCGATCGTTACGGACGCCTTGGAGTACTTCAGCAGACCGAGCAGCGTCTTCAGCGTCGTGCTTTTTCCGGCACCGTTCGGACCGATGACGCCCAGCAGCTCGCCAGGCGCCACTTGAAAAGAAACGTCCCAAATGCGCGGCTGACCTTCTTCATATCCCGCTTCCTCGATATGCACATCGAGCACAGGCAGCAATGGCTCCATGATCCACCTCCAGCAAAAATAATCCGTTTCAGCCATAGAGCTTATGTATATCAACAAAGGCGACCAAAACCATATGGATCGGAACCGCTGCGTCCCGACCCTGCATCATAATTTAACTATATGAAAAGTTCACCCGATAATCCATACGTCCGGGGACTGAAATCCCTCCCCAGCCGGCGTGCTTATTTAAAATACTGGACCAGCGTTCCGCCGCCGCCATCCGCCTTCACTTCGGCATAAGCGCCGTTCACCAGCGTCATTTGCGGCGGCACGTGACCGCAGTCGATATCGTAAATGACGGGTACGCCCAGTTCTTCCGACAGCTCCTGGTATACATCCTCCACCGTGTATCCTTCCATGGGACGGTTGGCCGCGCTCCGGCCGAACATCAGCCCGGCGCAGCCTTCGAACCAGCAGGCATACTTCATCTGAACAAGGGACCTGCGCAGATCGGCCGTGTTCAGCTCGCAGTTCTCCAAATACCAGAGGAGAGGTTCGCCCGGAATATGGCGCTTCCGGAATGCTGCCACATCCCCGTAAGGCGTGCCGATCAAATGGCGGATAACGTCAACGCATCCCCCGAGCAGCCGGCCCTGCATTGACTCCGGCCCGCCCGAAACCGTCTTCCACACCGTCGGCTCCGTCAGATGGAAGACGCACGAGCTCGGATCGTCATGACGCCACTCCTTCTGGTATTTGGCCGATGCCTGCTGAGCAATCCGATCGCCCGGCTTGGCCGTCAGCACGGCCTCCCACATGGCCGAAGTATCATCCGAATACGTCCCCCGCAGGTCGACGAAATTGAGCCCGTGAGCAGTGGCGATTCCCGTCCGCAAAGTAATGGCCAGAAGAAGGACGCTGAGGTCCGAATAGCCGAGAATCCATTTCGACGGCATGTGGTCAAAGTCCATCCGGTCCAACATTTCGATGAGGAGTTCCCCGCCCCACGGAGGAATGATCGCACCAATTTGGCGATCCCCAAGCATCTCGTTCAGCTCCTCGGCACGGACCTTGGCGGGGGCCGACTTGGCCTTGTGCTGCGTCCAGACCGTCTCCCCGACACGTATGTGATAGCCCCTCTCCTCCATACGGCTGACGGCCGTGCGGAACATGTCGTGTAGACCGGGCTCTATGCCCGAGGAGGGAGCCGTCACACCGACGACAGCCCCTTTTTCCATTCGCGGATATTGAATCACTGCCGCATCCCTCCCGTAAGATTTCCCCCTATCTTACTAGAAAAGGACGGCTGGAACAATGACGATGTTACGGTATTGGCGAGCCCCGAGATTCCAAAAAAACAAGGATTCTCCGGACATCGAAGAATCCTTGCTGCGACAGCAACGCTATGATGTTTTAAACCTTCTCGCCCTCCCGCGCTCCTTCCTCCTCTTCCTCCGGCCCGGCCGAAGGAACCGTATTTCGCAGTCCGAGCACGATCAGAAGGCTTACGACGGCGATGACAGCCATCACGACATACAGGGAATGGAGGCTCCCCTCAAGAATATGCCTCAGCTCGCTCCACAGCTCCTTGGGAAGCGACGCGCTTCCTTCCGGAGTCAGCAGCTGGTTGACCTCTTCTTGGCCGACCCGCTCCAGTCCGGGAGTATCGGCGAGCCGCCCGGCCAGCGTCAAGTTGATCAACGATCCAAAGACAGCGACGCCGACCGTCTGGCCCAGCGAGCGGATAAAGGTATTCAGCGCCGTCGACGCGCCGCGAAGCGAGTAACCGACCGAGGACTGTGCAATAATTGTGAACACCGTGTTGGAATATCCGAAGCCGAGGCCGTAGATAAAGGTAAAAATCAAAATCACGTAATGCGGCGTCCCCTCGCCGATCCAGGCTAACCCGAGAGCCCCGATCACGATGCCGGCCAGGCCGATCAGCGTCGTTTTCCGCGAACCGGCGGTAAGAATGAGCCGGCTCCCCGCTACGGAGCCGAACAGCCAGCCGATCGACATCGGTGCCATCGTCAGCCCGGACATCGTGGCATTTTTGCCCATGACCCCTTGAATCCAGAGCGGCGTATACGTCGTGAGGCCGATCAGCAACGCGCTGGTCAGCATGGCGGCGACGGTGGATACGGAAATGTCGCGGATCCTGAACAGCTTCAGCGGCAGCATCGGCTCCTTCGCCCGGGCCTCCACCACGATAAAGGCTGCCAGGAAAACCAGGGCAAGCACGATGCAGAGCACGATCCAAACCGAAGACCAGGCAAAAAACTGCCCGCCGGTCGCCAGCGCAAACAGCAGCGCCGTCATCCCCACCGTAAACGTTCCGGCACCTGCGAAATCGACATGCGTTTCAGCACGCTCCTGCCGCTGTTCGTGGAAATGGCGGGCGATCATCCACATGGACAGCAGCCCGAACGGCACGTTAAAGCCGAAAATCCAGCGCCAATTCAAATAGTCGACAAAGTATCCCCCGATGAGCGGTCCGATCAGGGAGGCAATGCCCCAGACCGAACTGATGAGTCCCTGGATTTTGGCGCGTTCTTCAATCCGGTAGACGTCCCCGATAATCGTAAAAGTGACCGGAATGACCGCCCCCGCTCCGATGCCCTGAATGGCCCGAAACGCGATCAGCTGGCCCATACTTTGCGAGAAGCCGCACAGCAGCGATCCCAGGACAAACAGCAGCGACCCGATTTGAAATACCGGTTTGCGGCCATACAGGTCGCTGATTTTCCCGAAAATCGGAGTGGATACAGCCATGGTCAGCAGGTACGCGGTAAAAATCCAGCTGAGGAGCTTCATGCCGCCAAAGCTGCTGATGATGGCCGGACCGGCCGGTCCCGTTACGGTTCCTTCGATGGCCGACAAGAACGTGGATACGAGGATTCCGGCCAGAATCCAGTTCCGGCTCTGCTTTCCAGGCAAATGGTCAGATCGATTCACGTTATTTGTATCCTTTCTCCCGTTTTGACAAAGTTTCCTTATAACGAAACGTATCCACCCAGTGCACGAAAAATGGCCTCCGGTAAGAGACCGCTTTTCAGACTGGGCGGATGCATAGGGTTTATTAAAATAGAATGGCATGAAGTTTCAGGCGTAGACGATCCTTCGACCGTCGTCAAACGAAATCTTCCTGTCTATGACCGTACATGAATAAGTCCGTGATTCCGGCCCAACTGCCGGTAATCTTCGACCTTGCCTTGATCGAGCCGGAGCACGAAAGAAGCATCCTCCTCCACCAGGCGGGGGTCGTGGGTAATCATGAGCAGGGCAGCGCCCTGGGCGGCGGCACCCCGGCACAGCTTCAGCAGCCGCTGCGCTGCGCGGTAATCGATGCCCGAAGTGGGCTCATCGAGAATGTAGAGTGCTTTCGGCTGGATCAGCTGGCCGATGACGCTGAGCAGCTTCTTCTCACCCTGGCTGAGCAGGTATGGGGAGTCTTGACGACGTCCGCTCAGCCCGGCAGCCGCAAGCAGCGCCTCGGCCGCTTCGGTCTGCTCAGGCGTCAGTTCAGCTTGCCGCCGGCGCCAGCCGCTTCGAATCCGCAAGCCGTACACGAGCTCATCCCACACTGTATGCTCCACGAATTGATGCTCCGGCTGCTGGAACACGTATCCGATGTCCCCGGCCAGCTGATGAACCGGCATCCCGGATACGTCCCGCCCCTTCCAATATACCGAACGGGAAGGAACCGGCAGCAGGCCCATCAGGAGGCGGGTGAGCGTCGTTTTGCCCGAACCGTTCTCACCGGTCAGCATGCCCCACGCTCCCGGATGCATCGCAAACGAGACGTCCCGGAGCGCTTCCTGCCCTCCGGGGTAAGTGTAGCTCAGGTTCCGGACCTCCAGCAGCGGTCCGGAAGCCGAGTCACCGCCGGGGCCATCCGCACCCGGCGGCATCTGCGCCGGCGCCGTCACCATGCCGGCGCTCTGCAGGGGCCCGGCGGCCGGCTCCGCTGCATGCGCGCCGGCTTCCGCTGCCCCCTCCCACGGGGGCAGCACGCCGAGCTGCGCCAGCCGTTCCCGGCTGGTGCGCAGCAGCTCCTGCGGCGCTCCGTCCATCAGGACTGCGCCGCCGTCCAGGACGATGACGCGCTCCGCAGCGCGCGCGGCATCGTCGAAGCGGCCGGACACCGTGACGACGGTCCGGCCCTCGGCGTGCAGCCTGCGGCAGAGCTGCACGAACTGCGCCTGCGCCGCGGGGTCTAGGCTGGCGGATGCATCGTCGAAGACGATCATCCGCGGCGACAGCGACAGCACCGCGGCAATGGCGGTGCGCTGGCGCTGTCCGCCGGACAGCTCGCGCACCGGGGAACGGCGGCGGGCGGTCAGTTTCACCGCCGCCAGCGCTTCGGCCACGCGGGACTCGATCTCCGCCGGCGGCACGCGGAGATTCTCGGGCCCGAACGCGGCCTCATCCTCGACGACGCCCCTCACCAGCTGGGCGTCGGGATCCTGGAACACGATGCCGGCCACCTTGGCGATCTCAGCGATCGGAGCTTCCGCCGGGTCAATCGTGTCCAGCCGTACCTTCCCTTCCCGGCGGCCGCCTCCGCTCCGCGGAAGATAGCCGCTAAGCAGCTGGCACAGGGTAGACTTGCCGCTGCCGCCCGGTCCGATTACCGCCGTAAACTGTCCGGCCGGAATCGTGAGCGACACGCCGCGGAGCGCAGGCTCCTCCACATCTTCGTACCAATAAGAAAGCTCCGTCAGCTCAATGGAAGTTCCCTGCATCCGCAGAAGCCTTTCTGCCAATGGCAAAACGTTTAAGCAGTCCGCTCCGCTGAAGCATATCCCCGAGCACCTTGGTGAGCAGGCCGCACAGCACGATGCCGCTGATGATCCGCACCACCATCGTTATTGCCAGCACCTGAAAGCTCCAGGACGTATACCCGAACATGTTCGCCGCGCAAATGAACCAGATCGGCACCATCGCGCCGCCGACCAGCATCATCGCACCGGCATTCCAGCGTTTGTAGCGAAGCAGAAAAAATACGGCCTCCGCCACAACCAGATAGCACAGTGCCGCCACGATGCTCGCTGCAATCCCGTACGTATTGCCTACGAAGCACTGGATCGCGCCGCCGATTCCGTATGTAATCGCCGCGGTTCCCGGCTTGCGGATAATGTAATAGGCCAGCAGGCCGTACACCATGTACACGCCGACGATGGTAGAGGTCGCCACGGGCCCGCCCAGGCTGTTCAGCATTTTATTAATGTAAGATAAATAAAAGGTCAATACCGCGTTCGCTGTGGCCAGCATCGCCATCAGCACGATGTCCAGCGTCGTAAACGGGACAACACGTCTCTTTGATTGTGATAAAGTTTCCATCTCATGTCAACTCCTAATCAGGAAAATGGTGGGATTTCTCACCCTTGAAGGCTCGCATCGCAAATTCCCTGCGATTGGCCTAGCCTCCCTGCTATTGTGCATGATCGGATTCGAAACGTCAACCTAAAAAATAAATCATAGGTTAACAATGTGGATATACCACCACAATGCCGCGGTAATCAGCACGGCCCCAACCGCCGTGATATGCCCGGCAGCAGACGGTTGCTGCTCCCTTAAAAACGTACGCTCGGGATATGCGCCAAAGCCTTTGGCTTCCATCGCTCCTGCAGTCTGCTGAATCCGGCGCACGGCATTATGCAAAATGGCGGACACAAACACCTTCCACCAGCCTAACCGCTGCTTGACTCCCTTAGGGCGGGCTGCTCCCCTGACCTGATGAGCTGCCGAAATGCTTCTCCCTTCTTCTTGAAGCAAAGGCAAAAACGTGAGCGCCATCGAAATGCCGAAGGCGAACCGGTAAGGAACCCTCATCCGACGGGTTAACGCGGTGACAAGATCGCCGGGATCGGTCGTGACCATGTAGACAAAGGATGAGAGAAACACCGTAAACATGCGCAGCGTCACCGAACCGGCCGCATCAGCTCCCTCCGTCGTGACGTGCAGCATGCCGAACTGCCAAATGGTATGGCTGCCGGGTACGGTCAGCAGGGTCAGTATAAAGTACGGAACCGCAAAACCGATCAGGAAAGCCATCGCTTTCCACTGCCTTCTCCAGCTGACTCCGCCTGCCGTTCGGGCCATGAACGAGGCCGCCAGAAGCAGCAGTGCCTGCCCTGCCGATGTGTGCAAACGCATCGTCAGCACGGCGATGCATAGCAGGACCACGAGCTTGCTGAGTGGGTCGATACGGTGCAGCGGCGAGCCTCCCCCTTGATACGATAGGATCATCGTCTGATCGCTCCTCCTTGATCTAAAACTTGTTATACTCCGCCTGCTCCCATTCTTCACGCAGCAGCGAATGGAGCAGTGCATCGTGAAAGCCTGAAGCCGTATGGCGGTACTGTCTCAGCCGTCCTTCGGCCGTGAATCCGAGGGACCCGAACAGACGGACGGCTCGTTCATTCCGCGGATCGGTCAGCGCTTCAATCCGGTTGAGGCCCATCGTCCGATAGCCATATCCGAGCATCAGGCCGATCGCTTCGCGCATGTAGCCCTTTCCCCAATGGGGCTTCGCAAGCTCGCAGCCGATTTCTCCCCGGTAAGCACCCTCCAGCTGCCACCAATTCAAACCGCAGCTGCCAATGATCCCGGCCCCCGGCAGGAGAATTCCCCAGCGGAGCCCATCCTCGGTGGCCGCCAAACGATTTAGCAGCCGGATGAGTTCCGCTGCCGCCGCTTCGTCCGGCAGGTCCGGAAGATCCGAGTACTTCCGCACCTCCTCGTCGGTCCAGCACGCATACAGCGCCGGGGCGTCGCCTTCCTCGAGCGGACGGAGCCGGATCCGCGGCCCTTCAAGCTCGGGAATGTTCCCGCTGCATTGATAGCTCATCCCAACGCCCCCTTCATGTACTTTGCAATATTATCAATGTACAACGCCTGCCCCCTGCAGCACAAGAGCGCCTCCCCTCCCGGTTTCTGCCATATGAACGCAAAAAACACCCCGGCGCTTACCCTGTGTCCTTGAGGAGGGCTGCAGCCGGAGTGCTTGTCCATCGCTGTATTTTACACCATTATTGCTGTGCTTCCGTTCTTCCCATCAGCAGAAACGCAATGATAAAAATAAAAGCGATCAATGCCAGGAGCGGGATCGTAATGAAGCCAAACCAGTTCAAATAATCGAAATTGCAGGGAATGCCTACCTTGCACGGCAGTGCATTGGCAAGCGCCGGAATTTTCTGCTCCGCATAATGATAGATCGAGATGCAGCCGCCGATCGCGCTGAGGGTCACCGCATAAGGAATGATTTTACGGTCATTTTTATAGCTGGCGATTCCGAGCAGAATCACTTCCGGATACATGAATATCCGCTGGAACCAGCACAGCCTGCACGGTTCATAGTGCATCACTTCGCTTAAATACAGGCTGCCTCCCGTGGCGATAAGGGACACGATCCAGGCAAAATACAGGCTGTAGGGCTTGATGAACGCAATGAAACGGTTGCCTTCCATCCGAAACTCCCCTTACTTGTCGGTGTCAGCCGACTTTTTATCCAAATAGCTCTTGAGTGCGTTGTAATCGAGCGTGACATTCTCCGCTACCTTCTCGCCGTTTACGTACAGCGTTGGCGTGCTGTTCACGCCCAGCTTGTTGCCGGTAGCCATATGGCTGTCCACTTCATCCTGGTACGTCTTCTCCTCGATGTCCTTGCTAAGCTGATCGTAATCCACCTTGATGTTATTGTCGCGGGCCAGCTTCACCAGGAACTCTGGCGTTGCCCACTCGGTTTTTTCATCCTGCTGGTTGTCGAAGAGTACGTGGTAGTACTTCCAAAATTCATCCTTGTTCTGATGGAACACCGATTGCGCGGCCAGTGCAGCCGTGTTGGAGTCCGCATTCGGACTGATGATAAGGTAATTCATGAAATAGAGCGCAGCTTTACCGGAATCGATAAAATCCTTCTGCAGGCTCGGCTCGATGTCCTGACTGAAATACTGGCAGGCCGGGCACTTGTAGTCGCCCATCTCCACGATCTTGATCGGGGCTTCCGGATTTCCCAGCACCGGGAGCGAGCTGTAATCAAACGATGCTTCCTTGGATTGCGGCCGAATGAACACCAGCAGCAGGACCAAGACGACGATACATGCACCTGTAATCCACATGATCCGCTTCATGCGTTTCTCCTGCGCTGCCCGCTGGGCTTTACGTTGGGCCACGGTGTTGACTTGCTTCTTCTTCGGTTTCACGAAGCCTGACGTCTCCTTTCCTGTGAACTAAAGCTGAGGCGCCTTGGCATTTGGGTCTTTAGTTCTTCCTTAATGTAAGTTACTTAACACTTCTTCTCTAGGTTATTCTAGCATCTCCCCCCGCCGATGACCAGAAAGAACCGCTTCCAAAACCGGTCAAATCGGGAATTGTTAAATAAATTGTAACAAAATCAATTACATGACAGCCCGTAGTGAGTTTTTTCATGAAAATATGAGTTGACTTGAAACGTTCCGGTGATACTACTTTTACCTTAACTGTTTGAAAAGAAGGGGGGGGAATATTATGGAGTGGCAGACTGCCGTTATTGTCGTTTTTGCCGCTGTCCTGGCCGCGATAGGAATTACACGTTACGCCTTTTATCAAATGACGCAGATGAAAGCCCTCACGTATGAGCAGACCTTTCAAGCCATGGAGCAGGTCGGGCTGTTCAAGCAGGACTACTTTGAGTCGCTGCCCAAGGAGGAGGTTCAAATTACGAGCTATGACGGGCTGAAGCTGAACGGCATGCTCATACCGCACCCGTCAGGCTCCAACCGTTTCGTCATTCTCGTCCATGGATATACCGCCTCGCTTCCGGCATCGATTCCCTTTATGGACATTTTCCGGGAAGATGGGTTCAACACACTTCTGATCGACCTGCGCCGGCACGGAAAAAGCGAAGGCAAATATACGACCTACGGGTTCCACGAAAAGCACGACATCGACTCATGGATCCGGTGGATACGCGCGACGTACGGCAGCGACTCGGTCGTCGGCCTGCACGGCATGTCGCTTGGGGGAGGCACCGTGCTGGAATACCTGTCGCTGCCTCACACGGACGCCGCCTTTGTCATCGCCGACTGCCCTTATTCCGATCTGACGCGCCTGATGTATCATCAAATGCAGGCGCTGAACCGTATTCCCGCGGCTGTGTTCCTTCCGCTCGTCGACCGCAGACTGTTCCGGAAAGCAGGCTTTACGCTGAATCAGGTCAGCCCCGTCCGCTCCGCCCGGTACAGCCCCGTTCCCGTCATGTTTATCCATGGCACACGGGACCGCTATATCCCGACGGAGATGAGCGAGGAACTGTTTGCCGCCAAAGAAGGAATGAAACGGCTTCTTCTCGTTGAAGGAGCCTCCCACGGCAATGCGCTGGGGGTCAACCCGGAGCTGTATAAAAAAGCCGTGCAGGAATTTGTCCGCGATGTGATGGAAGGGGCCGTTCCTGCCATGCAGCCGGAACAGGCCGAGGAGCTTGTGGAAGAACCTGTTCAGGCGGGGCTTCCTCAGCCGGAATTTAATATGTAAGACTTCTGCACCATCTCACAACATTAATTACAACTCAAAAAAGCCCCTTGGACTCCGGACTCCTCTCCTTCGGACCAAGGGGCTTTTCCATTTTCTGAACATGAAGCCAGACAGCCTTATCGCATCCTGTACTGCTTGCTCTCCTCTGCCGCAATGTCTTCCCGGATGCTCATTTTCTCCGCATTGTAATGACTGATCGCTTGGTTTAATCCCTTCAGGTCGAATACGGAAACATCCAGCTCGCTCAGTTCATCCACATCCGATCTCAGCCGGTCCCTCAAATCCGTCAGCCTGCGGATATGGGACTGCGCATATTGGCCTGCTCTTTCCTCTGTTAATTCCGAGGATTTTTCGGCTACCAGGGTGCCGTTGACCTTTACCAATTCATCCGACAGCGTATGCTTCAAACGACTGAGCTGGCGCTTCAAACGCGCTCCAATCATGACATATATGGCAAATCCGAACACAAGAATCGCCAGCGCATAGGACAACCAATACCATGCTCCATGTGCGCTGTGCTCAGTCCCTGCATCGGGCAGCTCCGCCGCGAGCACCCGCACCGGGCTTGTCGTTAAAACCGTAGTCAACCATTTGTGCATATTCATTCCCTCCATTCTAAGATGCGGTAACGATTCTAGGTGGCAGGAAGTTGATCTTGGAAGCCTGGGCGTTAAGCACCGGCATTCGCGCTCTCCGTTTCTTCAAGTGGTGCCAGTACTTCCCCGCACAGCTTCTGAAGCATGACCTGAATTTCCTTGAACTCCCCGATTCCCGTTCCGGTCAAGCTGTATTCATCGCCGTGAGCCGTCAGAAAGTTCAATTCGGTCAGGCGCTCCAGCTGCTGCTTCACTTCCCGTTCTCCCACCTTGTAGCCGTGCGCCTCCAGCACGGGCTGCATATCACGGATGGTCAAGTCATGGTGATGGGCATGGTAAAGCATGTGGATACTCATGAATAAATTTTGTACGTCTGCACGCATAGATTCCTCTCCTTCCGGCGAACGCCTGTAAAAATGAGCCTGTCATTACCATTGTTTACCCTTCTTCCGCTGCCGGGAAACAATACGAATCCCTGTTTAAGCCATGCCGGACGCCGGAATCAGCAGGCTTCACAGGATATGACCATGACTTTTAGAGGGAGGAATTTCACTTGACGTGGAAGGAATTCCTGTATACTATCTTTTATAATTAACCAACGGTTAAAAGACAGAAATGAGGTGGATCGTCATGTTTCAAGCCCTTCCCTACGAAGGAAACCGGAATGACCAATTTGCAGCCGTCCTCGAACAGCTTAAGTCGCTCATCCATGATGAGCCCAGCTCCATTGCCAATCTAGCCAACGCCTCGGCCCTACTGAACAGCTTCCTTCCTGACATAAATTGGGTTGGTTTCTATCTATTCGATGGAACTGAGCTGGTTCTCGGACCGTTTCAAGGGCTCCCGGCCTGCATCCGCATTCCTTTGGGTAAAGGGGTATGCGGTACAGCGGCAGCCGAGCGGAGAACGATTGTGGTCGATGACGTGCATGAGTTTCCCGGGCATATCTCCTGCGATGCCGCCTCGAACAGCGAAATTGTCGTTCCGCTGGTCCAGGGAGAGCGCCTGATCGGCGTACTCGATATCGACAGCCCGCTGAAGGGGCGGTTTGACCAAGATGAGCGGCAGTTTCTCGAACAGTTTGCCGGTATTTTGACGGCACAGCTGTAATATAGGATCCTGGGAAAATAAAGCGGTCTTCTGCTTATGATGCGGAAGACCGCTTTTTTCCATTCCTGCATGATAAGATAATGAACGAAAACACGGCGTTGTTTGTCTTATGGTCAGATGGAACAACCGCCGGCCGGCATCAGTTCCATGGATCTTTGCATGTCAAGGAAGGTGAAGCAATGACGGACAAAGAGCTGTTCGAGACCTTTAACCGGGATGTCTACAGCTTTTGCTACTATATGATGCAGCGCAGGGAAGATGCCGAAGACCTCTGCCAGGAGACGTTTATCCGGGCACTGCTCGCGGACCGGAGCTCTATTCAGGATATCCGGCGCTGGCTTATTCAAATCGCCGCGAATCTGTGCAAAAACTCGCTTCGCCGCTCGAAAGCGGGCGTCATCAAGGAAAAGCTCTTTTCCTATCGGCATCTGGCGGCTGCCCCGCATTCGGTCGAGGAAACGGTCGAAGGGCGGGAACTGGCCCTGGAGCTGTCCCGGCTGTACGGGCGGCTTCCCGCGAACATACGGATGGTGATGATTCTCCGTTACATTAACGGGCTGTCCCAGCAGGAAATCGCCGACATGATCCGCGTTCCTTTGGGGACCGTCAAATCCAGAATCAATAAGGGGCTTTCGCTCATGAGAAAATATATCGCTAAGCCCTCCTGCCCCCTCATGAAAGGAGAGAACGACGATGAACCGATTCAGCTTGGAACAGATGGAACGGGCCATTTCACGAAAGCCTGAGCCCGCTCCCAATTTTGAAGCGATGTGGAGCACGATCGAGGAAGAGGTTGGACGACGGCGTTCAGGCCAGTCTTCAACTGTAAAAAGGTCATCGGTGACCCGCAAGTGGGTTCCGGCGGCCGCTTCCGCTGTGGTCTTCCTGGCGGTAGCCGTTCCCGTGTTTGCAGCCATAAACCCGGGCTGGGACTTGTGGGGACGGCCGGGTGTGAACAATGCCATTCAGCACGGCTTTGGCGAGCCGCTGGATTTGAGTGCCCGGCAGTCGGGCACAACGATGAAGCTGCACGGCGTCGTGACGGACGGCGAGCAGATGGATGTGCTTTTTACGATGCAGGTTCCGGGCCTTCCGGATTATGACGCCGTCGATTTCGAATCCGTCTCCCTGTCCGATTCTAAGGGGAAAGATGCCAAGCCAAACGTTCTGCTCAAACGCGATGAGGAAAAAGATACACTGAAAGGGATGTTCGAGCTGCAGGATGAGCTGAAGAAGTCTAAACGGAGCATGCACTTGGACGCCAGCAACCTGGTTTTTTACCAATATGACGATCTGCCTCTTGAGGGAGATATTGCCGAAGGCTCCATGCTGGCTCCATCGTCGTCTTCAGACGGCTTCGCGGCTGTGGAGATCCAATCGATCGTCCGGAAAAACGACCAATTGACCATCCGGTATGCCCTGACGTCACCGCTTGAGGATCCAGGCGATCTGGACCCCCACCTGGTGATCACCTCCGGTTCGCACACGTATCAAAGCGTGTCCCGGGCGGTCCTCCCCCCGGACGGTAACGATTTGCTGTGCCAGTCGACCTTCACCATTCCGGAACGGGACTGGAAGGGAGCCAAGCTTCACCTGACCTATTTGCAGGAGGTCAAGAGAGTAGCGGGAACCTGGGCTTTTGACTTCAACGCAGACGGCAGCAAGGCCAGCGAAGCCATTTACAGCAAACCGCTTCCGGCAAATGAGGAACAGGCCGCAAACGTCAATTTGAACCTGAAACAGCTGGTCATCACGCCGCTTCAGATCCGAATCCCATACAGGCAGGATTCCAATGACTGGACTGAGGGCGTGAGACGCTTTACGAACGTATCCCTGCAGCTGGGGGACCAGCGCATCGAAGGCAGTGACTATCATACCGGCATGTACGAGAAGGTCCGGCACCGGGAATATTTGGATGAAGGCTACCTGCGCTTTGAGTCGCCGACATGGTTTAAAGACTGGTCGGGGGAACCGATGAAGCTTATCTTCTCAGGTTTGGAAATTACAAAAAGGGACCTTTCGAAGCATTGGTACGATCTGGCCGCGCCGACTGCCACTGAACAGCAGGTGCAGATGGATCTGGACGGACGGAAGGTCACGTTCACCTACTTTCTGAAGGGCAGCCAGTTGATCGTGAAGTCTTCCTCTGAGGACCCGACCTTTAAAGGGGTATCGCAATCGGTGATCCGTGCCGGCGGAAAAGAGATCCTCCCGGACTACGTCCCTGCGCCGCCTTCGAGCGGGCCGTTTACCAAAGTGGAGACGTATTCGAACCTTCCGGAAGGAACGGCGCTGCAGCTGAACCCGGGCGTGTACGTGCTGCTCGAGCCGGACGAGACGGTTGAAGCGGCCATTAATTAACGCCTTTTGGTAAAGTCAGTTCTCGGATCCGACCCCATGAAATGAACAAATGCTCCCCCGTATACGGCAGAAGCCCGCCCGGCCATTCATCGGCCAGGCGGGCTTGTTGTGCTCACCCTTGTTCATCTTTCTTACATCAGCTCGCGCTCGGCGAATATGATCATCCCGTCCCGTAAAAAAACGGGAAGCTGCGGATGGTATGCCGTAAACAGCTGCTTGTGTTCGGTCTGTTCCACATATAAGTTTCCCAATCCGATATATACCATTGCCGACGGCGTATAATAACGGCTCATCCATTCATAATGCCTGCGGATGATCCGCTGAACCTGCGGAGCACCAGGGTGATGGCCTTCCTCGATGGCCTCCTTTAAATCCCGGTTAATCTGATCGATTTCCCGCTGGGAGCGCAGGTAGTCTTCCTTGGTCCACAGCTGCATTTTATGCTTGCTCTCCTGCGTTTCGGACTCGCCTCCCAGCTGGGTCAGCACGTCCTGCTCGGTCACATTGGATCCGGCCGGGCCTGAGTCCCGGCCTCTTTTGTCTGGTTCCATCGTTTCTCCCTCCACTTGACTTTCTGATCTATATCTTTTGCCTCATGGTCTGCACGATTGATGTCAGGTCTTGTCATCTTCCAATTACCCGTTTCGCAGGAATTTAACCGCTGCTGGAGGGGCATATATCCGCTTTTTTTAACATTTTTTTCTTCCTTAACTCGATTCACAATTTAGGGCTTCGAGTCGGAATCGCGAATGATGGACAGCCCCTCGACATGCTTGCGGTTCATCAGCTTGCTCTTCTTCCGGTTCTCCTTGGACTCAAAAATAATGTCGAAATCGTAGTCCTCAGGGTACAGTTCGCTCTTCTCAATGAACAGCTTGAGCCGCTTCTGGTTGATCCGGATCTTCTCCTTCTGGATCATGACCCCTACCATGCCCATGGCGTCCTCCGGCTCGTAGACGATGCCCGTTCGCCCATAGGAGCTGACATAGACAGCGTCTCCTACCTCAAGTTTGCGCACGGGTGCGGCCGATGCTTGCTCCTGATCCTCATCCGCCTGATCCCGGCTCCCTGCTCCATCGCCCTCATTGGCTTCAAGTGGGTCGGAGGACTGAGCTGCCTCCTCCATCTGCTCAGACTCCGTTTGAACAATGGGATGTTCCTCGGCTGCATCGGGCTGCAGGGCAGGCAGTGGCTTCTGCCTCTGCAAAATTTCCTGCGACCGCTCGATAATGCCTGCTGTCATCCCCAGCTTTGTGGCGATTTGAATCGCGTAGCTCTGCCCCGCCTCCCCGATCGTCAGCCGGTAAAGCGGCTCCAGCGTCTCGACATCAAACTCCATCCGGGCGTTCTGGAAGCCCGGCGTCCGTGCCGCAAACGTCTTCAGCTCGTTAAAATGCGTCGTGACCATGATCATGGCGCCTCTGTTGCTGAGTTCTTCCAGAATGGCGATTGACAGGGACATCCCTTCCCCCGGATCGGTTCCGGCCGCCAGCTCGTCGATCAGCAGCAAGGTATGGCGGTCCGCCGCATCCACCATCCCGATCAGGCGCTTAATTTGGGCGGAAAAGGTGCTGAGCGACTGCTCGATGCTCTGCCCGTCCCCGATGGCCGACAGCACTTTAGTGAATACGGTGAACGTGCTGCCTTCCTCCACCGGCACGAGCAGACCCGACTGCACCATCAGGGTGAGCAGACCGAGCGTCTTGAGCGCCACCGTCTTGCCGCCGGTATTCGGCCCGGTAATGATCAGCGAGCGGTAACTGCCGCCCAGCTCCAGCCGCAGCGGCACCATCGTCTTCAGCATGAACGGATGCCGCGCCCCGCTTACCTGAATGCGCCCGCTGTCGCTAAGAAGAACATTGTTCCCGCCCAAAGTGCGGCTGTATTTCGCTTTGGCAAAAATAAAATCGTACGTTCCCGTGATATCGATGTTCAGCAACAGATCGGCCGAAGCCGCCTCAAGCAGCCCGGTCAACGCGCTCAGCACGATGCCTTCTTCCCGGGCCTCGTCCGCTTCGTGCATGCCAAGCTCGCTTTGAAGATGGGCGACCTCCTCCGGCTCCACAAAGACGGTCTGCCCGCTCGTCGACTGGTCAAGCACTGAGCCCTTGATCGTTTTGTGATACTCCCGCTTGACCGGAATGACGTATCGGCCGCCCCGGACGCTGACCAGATTTTCCTGCAAAATCGAGCCGTGTCTGGACAGAATCGCGGCGATCTTTTTCTGAATGCGCTCCTTAACGATGGCGATCTTCTTGCGGACGCGCTCCAGGTTTTTGCTGGCTTGATCGTCCACCCGGCCAAACCGGATGCAGCGCTCAATTTCGCTCTTCAGCTTTGCCAGCTCCTGCATCGAGGAAGCATAGGAGCTGATGCCCGGCGCGATGTCGCGCTTCCCGGCCATGTACTTACGCAGCTGCCCGCAGCTGTGCAGAAACGTATGGACCGCGGTAAAATCCTGCTCGTCGAACAGGTACCCTGTATGAAGCAGAGAGACAATCCGGTCAATCCCTTCCAGGGATGGCAGCGGGACGCTGGCCCCTTTATCCAGCAGCGCCTTGGCTTCCGCCGTCTCATCCAGCGCCCTGCGGACTGCACTGGCCGTGGTCAGCGGCTCCAATTCATCGATATGCCTGCGTCCTTCATACGAAACCGCATAGTCTCTCAACGCTTCCTTCATTTTGTCGTATTCCAGCATGATCATCGTCGTTTGATCCATTGGTAGTTCATCCTCCTGTTTCTTGTTATATCTTCCTATGGCAACGCAAAAAGGGGCAGAGAATACGCGCATGCGATTCCTGCCCCTGGTCTGCCGGACTGCCTTTGTCTGCTGCCTTTGCTGTACGCAAAAAAACCGTGCTGCAAAGAGCACGGTCCTGTACGCCGGAGAGCCAGCCGCCCATTAGGCGGCGGCCCGTATCCGGCATGACAACGGTCGAGCGGCCAACGCTCCACCGATTCGGATCACAAAGGTTTCAAACAGTCCGCAAGGGATTGTCGTTTGATGCTTCGCGTGTTCTTAACTATTTCCAAGACTGCATTCTGCAAAGAGGCGCATTGAAAGAAAGAGTGCCCTCCTGGGCATTCCCCGCCTGTCTTCACATCATACAGCCGATATGGAGTTTGATTAGTTAAGAACAACCACCGTCATCAAAATCTCTCCCTTGTTATAGGATGAGGTAAATTTACCAAGTTTGCGCCACGAAGTCAAGGGGCTGGTGTCTTCATGAGGTACACTCTCGCTTCATACGGCCGCAGCTTCAAATTCCCGAGATCCTCCTCCCCCTTGATGGGGTAGTTGGAAATCAGCAGCTGCTTGGCCTCCGGCACGAGCTCCGCAGGCAGCTTCAGCACCGGCTCGCCTCCGAAAAAGTTCAGGATGACCAGGAGACACTGGTCCTCCAGCGTCCGGGTATACACATACAGCTCCTTGTCGAGCGGAAGCAGCAGCTTGTATTCGCCGTACACGATCACTTCATGCTGTTTGCGGAGGGCGATAAGCTTTTTATAGTAATGGTAGATTGAATTCGGATCCTTAATCGCATCCTCCACATTGATCAGGGGATAGTTCGAGTTCACCTCGATCCACGGCGTGCCCCGTGTAAAGCCTGCATGCTCCCCATTGGTCCACTGCATCGGCGTACGGGCGTTGTCCCGGCTTTTTTTCCAAATCGCCTGCATGACCTGCTCTTCGGGCACGCCCTGATCCAGCTGCTCCTCATAGTAATTCAGTGTTTCCACGTCACGGTAGTCATCGATCGAGGCGAAGGCGATGTTCGTCATGCCGATCTCCTCGCCTTGGTAAATATACGGCGTGCCTTCGAGCGTGTGCAGGAAGGTCGCCAGCATCTTCGCCGACTCCACCCGGTATTTCTGGTCGTCCCCGAACCGGGACACCGATCTCGGCTGGTCATGGTTGCACCAATAATTCGCGTTCCAGCCCTTGTCGTGCAGCACCGTCTGCCACCCGCTGATGACCTTTTTCAGCTCAAGCAGGTTCCAGGGACGAATATCCCACTTGCCGGAACCGGAAGAACCCGCATCGAGCTGCATATGCTCGAACTGGAACACCATGTTCAGCTCGTTGCGCGTATCCCCGACATAGCTGAGCGCCTGCTCCGGACCCAGACCCGACGTCTCGCCGACGGTCATGATGTCGTAGTGGAACAGTACCCGTTCATACAGGTTGCTCAGCAGGGTGTGCACGTTTTCCAGGTTGGAAAACAGCTCATACGCGCGCACCGTCGGCAGCTGGTCCGGGTTGTCCCCGTCCGGCAGGCCGACCGCCTTGACAATATGCGCGATTGCGTCGAAACGGAAGCCGTCCACGCCTTTTTTGAGCCACCATTCCACCATTTCATGCATGCTGTCGATCACCTTCTGATTTTCCCAGTTCAGGTCCGGCTGGTGCTTGGAGTACAGATGGAGATAATACTCGCCTGTCTTCTCGTCGTATTCCCAAACCGAGCCGCTGAAATAGGACTCCCAGTTGTTCGGCGGGTGTCCGTCTTTGCCTTTGCGCCATATATAAAAATCCCGTTTCGGATTATCCTTGCTCGACCGCGACTCGACAAACCATGGATGCTCGTCCGAGGTATGGTTCAGGACCAGATCCATCATGATTTTGAGACCGCGCGCATGCGCCTCCCGCAGCAGACGGTCAAACTCCTCCATCGTGCCGAACTCGTCCATAATGTCGCAGTAGTCGCTGATATCGTATCCGTTATCGTGATTGGGGGACTTGTAGATCGGGCAAATCCAGATCACGTCGACCCCCAGGTCCTTCAAGTAATCCAGTCTCGATATAATGCCGAGCAGATCCCCCTTGCCATCACCGTTCGTGTCGAGGAAGCTGATCGGATAGATTTGATACACTACGGCTTCTTTCCACCATTTTTTGTTCATAACCTGCTCCTTACGTGCTCCATTTTGTGCCGGATATCCGACGGTTGTTTACAAGATCGCGCGAACACTTTATAATTATTGTAAACCGATTTCCGGTTTACCTTTCAGAATGAGAGCAAGTTTTTACATTTCAATCAAATAGAATTCAATTGGAGGAGCCTGCCATGTGCGGGCTCCTTTTGTCTTTTTTTCCCTCTCATTCGTTGTGCGGGTCCGCCATGCACTCCTCCATCCTGATGTAAAGGAGGATAGACGCGTTGATTTTAAAGTCCCGGTAAAAAATGTAGAGATCTGGATACGCTATACGGCATGGCGATCTCTACTCAAAGAAACCAAACCCGGGCTGCATGATTCAGGATTCGCACATATACAGGATGGGGAGGCACGCTATGGAACAGCAAGCAATACTGGCTATTGGTATTTTTCTCATTGTTTACGCATTTATTATCGCGGAAAAAATTCACCGGACGATCGTGGCGATGATCGGCGGTGCGCTCATGGTCATATTCGGCATCGTGAGCCAGGAAACCGCGATTCATCATATTGATTTCAACACGCTCGGCCTGCTCGTCGGCATGATGATCATCGTCAATATCACAGCTGAGACGGGATTATTCAAATTCATTGCCGTATGGGCCGCGAAAAAGGCCAAGGGCCGGCCCGTCGCCATCATGGTGGCGCTGATTCTGATTACCGCGATCGGATCGGCGTTTCTCGACAACGTGACCACCGTTCTGCTTATGGTGCCCGTCACGCTCAGCATTACCCGGCAGCTGCGGGTTAACCCGACGCCGTTTCTGATCACCCAGATCATGGCGTCCAACGTCGGCGGCACCGCCACCCTGATCGGTGACCCGCCTAACATAATGATCGGCAGCGCGGTGAAGGAGCTGACCTTTGTCGCCTTTATCAATAACTTGACGCCCATTGCGGTGATCATTCTCGCCGTATTTATTCCGCTATTCATTCTCATGTTCCGCAAACAGATCAAGACGACGCCGGAGCTGATGCAGAGCATTATGGATCTGGATGAAAAAGAGCTGCTCACCGACCGCAAGCTCCTGATCAAATGCTTGACGGTGATGGGTCTGACGATCATCGGCTTCTTCCTTCACCAGCTGGTTCACCTTGAGTCGGCCACCGTCGCCCTCGCCGGTGCTTTCCTGCTGCTTCTGCTGACGGGCGAGCATATGCTGGAGGAGGCTTTTGCCAAGGTCGAATGGCCGACGATCTTTTTCTTCGTGGGATTGTTCGTGCTGGTGGCCGGCCTGATCGAAACAGGGGTCATCGCCACCCTGGCGGAAAAAGCTACCGATCTCACCGGCGGCGACGTCGCGGCAACGTCGATGCTCATCCTGTGGATGAGCGCGATCGCGTCCGCTTTTATCGACAACATTCCGTTTGTCGCGACCATGATCCCGATGATCCAGGACATGGGCAGCCTCGGCATCAGCAATTTGGAGCCGCTGTGGTGGAGCTTGGCCCTGGGCGCCTGCCTTGGAGGCAACGGCTCCCTGATCGGTGCGAGCGCCAACCTGATCGTGGCCGGCATGGCTGCCAAGGAAGGATATCCGATCAAGTTCGCCCAGTTTCTGAAGCTCGGTTTTCCGATGATGCTGCTGTCCATCGTTCTGGCCAGCGCATACGTGTATCTTCGGTATTTGATGTAGCGGCCGAAGGCAGTGGGGGCGATGGTGTTGCTGCAGATTGGGGGCAGCTGGTGGCACTGATGCTTCCAGGCAAGGACATGACAGCCCCTGAAAGCAGCGCAAAATGACACGTGCGAAGGAGGATCAACTTATGCTGGAGTATCGTTACGACCCGAGCATCATTCAGATTACGGAAAGCGTCAACGAGCAGGACGCGGAGTTCCGCATCCGGCTGCTGCAGGAAGAGCCTTATCTGGCTCGGCTCAAGCAGATCAGGCGCTTTTTCGAGGACAATGATATCTACACGGACGCCTTGTTTTATGTCTATAAAAATCACGAGTACGGTGCGATCGTACGGAAGGAATACTACGTGGACTTCGTGCTGGCGCTGATGAAGCATCAGCTGCTGCAGAGCGTGGAGTGGAAGCCTTCACCTTAGAGCTTTTAGCGCTGGCGGTGCGTTCGCTGTTGATCTATTCAGGCCATTGGCTGCAGCAAAATAGATGCGCTTCACATTTACTTCTACGTTGGAAATGTGGCAGCGCCATTTATGCCAGGGTTAATACGTTAGTCAAATAAGAAGCCGCCCGGCTTGCTCCTTTCGAGCAGAGACCGGCGGCTTCTTTTCATGCGCTTATGAGGTTTCGTTCAACATCGCGCTCTTTTACAGCGCGTAATGCTACTCCGCCAACTCAATGATCGACTCGTATTTCCGCTTCGTATCCGCCAGCCGGGTATCGAGGCGTGAATACTCCCCCTCCAAGCGGCGGACAATCCGCTCCACCTCGGATATTTTCTCCTGCACGTCGTCCTGGGTATCCCGGATTCTCCCCTGCACGAGCCAGTCGGATATAAAGCCGTCGAAGAAATAATCAGAAAATTTCAGAAAGCTCCCGATCCCGATTTCGATATCCAGCGCCATTTGCACATCCTTCAGCTCTTTGCCGAACCGGCGCAGGCTGAACTGCGCTGATTCAATGTGCTCCATCGCCTCGTCAATACGGCTGTGCTTCATATGCGTGGAGATCATGCCGCCGCCGAGCATGTCGTAGGTGCCCCAATTTCCGGCCGAGCCCAAACTGTCATCCGCCCGCTCCAGATCCTCCAGTACGGCCTCGCCCGCGCGCACCGCTTCTTTCAATTCCTTGAGCTGGACCGACAAGTCGGCCTGTTCTTCGGCGAGCGCCGCCAGCTCGGCGTTGTTCTGTAAAATCACTTTTTCTTTCTCGTCCAGAATCTTCTCATATTCAAACTCCGCGTAACGGACCTCCTGGAACTTTCGCTCCAGCTCCTGCAGTTCGTTTTGGATATCAACCACGCTGCGGGCAGCCATATCGTATTTCGCTTTGACCTCCAGCACTTCCAGCTGCTCCCGCTCCAGCTTCTCCTCTTTCCGGCCGATCATGCTGTAAAACAAACCGGAGAGCGAAGTCCCCGTCAGGCGCTCCACGTCCTTCTCCTCATCGGCAAGCCTGAGCTTCCAGCGCTCGGCTTCGTCCTGCTGCTCTCTCAGCTCCCGCGACAGTTCCTGCATCCGGTTTTCATACTTCGTTTTGTTCCGGATGTCCTCTTTCAGCTTGGTCAACTGACGGTTGGCTTCTTCAAACATAATGTTCCCTCCGTTTCCAGTCTGCGATCTGTTGTTATATGTAATAAACGTCATAGCATGCCGCGAAGTTTCATGGAAAGTTCAGCATGCAGCAAAAGCCTTACGTGATGCAGCTGCTGCCAAAGTGGATTTTATCCGCAAAAATCGCTATGATTAAACCAGATTGCACAAAGGAGTGAACCTCAATTTCATGAAACTGAAGACATTCACGCTTCCGCTCGTGCTCGTGCTGACAGCGGCGCTTGCGCTTGGCGGATGCGGCAAGAAAAACAGCGACGAGGACGCGTCGAAGGACACATCCGGAGGACAAGCTACAGAGCAGACGACGGACCAGACTTCCGGCAATTCGTCATCGTCCGGCACGACAGGATCGGATTCCTCCACGGACAGCTCGACCTCGGCTTCCGGTCAGCAGCAGAAGAGCTGGACAAGCCCGCCTGCCATGCAGATTGACCAGAACAAAAAGTACGAGGCAGAAGTCAAAACGTCCAAAGGCACGTTTACGATTGAGCTGTTCGCCAAGGACGCGCCGAAGACGGTCAACAACTTCGTATTCCTGTCCAAGGAAGGCTTTTACAACGGGGTCATTTTCCACCGGATCATCGAAACGTTCATGGTACAGACCGGGGACCCGACCGGAACAGGCTCCGGCGGACCAGGATACTCTTTCGAGGATGAGAAAACGAATTATAAATACGAGCCGGGCATCGTCGCCATGGCAAACGCCGGACCGGATACGAACGGCAGCCAGTTCTTTATCTGTACCGGTGCGGACAGCGATTATCTGAACCAACAGCCGAACTACACCATTTTCGGTAAAGTCACAAAGGGTATGGATGTCGTGATGAAGATCGCCAAAACACCGGTCACCGTCGGACCTAGCGGCGAGGAAAGCACCCCGACCGAGAAAGTTACGATCGACGGCGTCACGATTACTGAAAAATAAACCAGTGCGAAACCGCACGCTTGTACGGCGCAGCACATCATGATACAACAAATAACCGTTCGCCCCTGAGGGTGGACGGTTCTTTGTTTGACGGCGCATAAATCTCCAGTCCAGGTCATGCTTCAGCAGGCTTGTTCATATTGTAAATTAAACAAGAACAAGCCCGACGGCTGCGGATGTTCACCGGATTAAACTCGGGAGAAAACAAAGCATCTCAGCCGCTGGCAGCAGGAGGCCTGTGTGAACGCAATGATTCTGGGAAGCCTCGCGACTTCCCTATGTACGGCGGCGGGAGCCCTTCCCGCCCTGCTGTTTTCAAATATCAGCCACCGGGGCAGAGACAGCCTGCTCGCTTTCACGGCAGGTATCATGGTCGCCGCCTCAACGTACGGGCTGATCCCGTCCTCCCTCAAGCTGTCGAACCTATGGGTGCTGACGATCGGCATCCTCCTTGGTACGGTGACCTTGACCCTGATGGAGCTGCTCATCCCACACACGGACCCGGCCCATGATATCAAGCGGAGCGACAGCACGCAGACGGGATCCTGGATGTTTCTGTCGGCCATGGCGCTGCACAATTTACCCGAAGGGCTGTCAGTCGGCGTCAGCTATGGCAGTCCCAACCAGGAGCTGGGAACGATCGTGGCGCTGAGCATCGGCCTGCAAAACATCCCCGAAGGCTTTCTGACCGCGCTCTACCTCGTTACCCACGGCATGCGAAGGCGGTACGCCTTCCTTCTCGCCGCGCTTACGGGCGGGCTGGAGTTCCTCTCCTGCTGGGCCGGGCTGAAATTTACCGCTTCCTTTGCCGGTATCGTCCCGTACGGATTGGCTTTTGCTGCTGGCGCCATGCTGTTCGTCGTATACAAAGAGCTCATCCCGGAGAGCCACGGGGATGGCAACGAGCGGGCTTCGACCTTTTCTTTTATTTTCGGCCTGCTCTCCATGATTGCCGTGACGCATTTGCTGGGGTGAGGGACCGGAATGTACCCTCGTGGAAAATAGAACAATACAAACAACCATAAGAGACTGCTAAGCCACCTAGTGGAAGCAGTCTCTCGTTTTGTTTCGTGGTTTTATCCCCTGATCAGCAGCAGCACCGCTCCCCTCTTCGCCATCGCCTACCACACGGGGCGCAGTGGGTGCTGTAGATCCTCTTCGTTGACGTTTTCGATAATGTGCTTCAAATCCTGCTGCAGCGTCTTCATATGGTCGCTTCCGATCATCCGGGCCCAGCGCTGCTCAATCTCTTTGTAGATCTTCTCTTTCGTCCGTACCAGCGACCAGCCGCGTTCGGTCAGGACAACCATCTTGCCCCGGCCGTCGGAAGGATGGGGCTTGCGCGCGACATAGCCGCACTCTTCCAGGTAGTCGAGCATTTGGCTGACCGCCTGCTTCGATATGCCCAGGTGCGCTACGAGCGTCTTGGCCGTCGCCCCATCCGGCATCAAGCCCTGGAACAAAAAGCTGTGCGCCGGCCGCACATCGCCGAACCCCGCCTCCTTCAGGCGGTTATGGAGCTCCTGGTTCATCGCGCTGAAAGAGAGCGATAACAGGGAAGCCAAATCTTGATTATATGGGATCGTTTTGGACATGGTTGTACAACTCCTTGCTGTCTTAAAGGAATAAATTGGTCAGTTAGATTGACTTCAAAGCATTCTCATTATACCGTTCCCGAGATGCGTGAATCAAATTCCGGGAAGTGGCACCGCTTCCATCATGAAATGGGCTTTGGGCGCAACTTCCGCCGGCCCGGAAACGTCTGGTAGGTAACGCCGATTTTTTCCACTTTTTAGCGCAAAGCGTTGCTGATTCCACCGATAAGGAGGCTAACCATCCATGCCAACAACCAAAACGCTGCCGCTGCTGCTCGCCCTGCTCCTGCTGGTATTACCGGCATGCTCGAAGCAGGAAGACGGCAGCCGGAACCAACGCAGCAATCCGACTCCTCCGATCTCGCTAACGGCCCGGAAGCAGGAGGCAGGCAAAATCGATCCTGCCCTCATCTCCGCCCACAACCGCCTGGGGCTGCAGCTCCACCGCGAACTAACCGGGCGGGCCGAAGCCGGAGACAATGTCCTTCTTTCCCCCTACAGCATCTGGACGGCCCTGTCCATCGCATACAACGGCAGTGCCGGCACGACGGCACGCGAAATGGCCTCCGTATTGGGGGTGAAGGACATGCCGCTTAACGAAATGAACGAGGGGAACGCCGTTTTGTCCAGGCTGCTGGAAGGGGAAGACTCCGGCGTCCGGCTGAACATCGCCAATGCGATCTGGCATCAGCAGGGCGTTCCGTTCAAGGACTCTTTTATCCAGGCAGGCAAGGAGAGCTACGGGGCCGAGGTTCAGGAAGTTGATTTCGCTTCCGACAAATCCGTGAACACGATCAACCGCTGGATCAGCAAGGAAACCGGGGGCAAAATCGAGAAAATGCTGGAGCAGCCGCTGTCGCCAACGACCATTGCAGTGCTGGCCAACGCGATTTATTTCAACGGATCATGGAGCGATCCGTTCAATCCGGAATACACAAAAGACGAACCGTTTACGCTGGCTGACGGCGGCGTCCGGACACTGCCGATGATGCATACCGCCAACATGCTGCCGTACAAGGAGACCCCCGATTGACAGGCCGTCCGCCTTCCTTACGGAGACGGCCGCATGGATATGCTGATCATCCTCCCCGCCGCCGGCTCTTCGCTGGACCAATTGGAGCAGCAGCTCTGGGCGGATCCCGCTCCGTGGCAGCAGCCCTTTGACGAGGCATCCGTACAGCTTGGGCTGCCCCGGTTCAAGGCCGAGTACGGCAGCGACTTAAATGATCCGCTCATCCGGCTCGGCATGAAGCAGGCCTTCCAACCGGATGAGGCCGATTTTTCCCATATGGCCGACATTCGCCCCCTCTTCCTGTCCAAGGTCCTGCATCGGATGGTGCTCGACGTCAACGAAAAGGGAACCGAGGCTGCTGCGGCAACAGTCATCAGCGAAGAATCCGGCTCTATGCCGGTAAAAATTCACGAAATGACGGTGAACCGGCCGTTCTTCCTGGCAATTGAGGACACACAGACCCATGCCTGGCTGTTTATCGGCTCGGTGAACGATCCCGAATGACCGGCTCGCGCACAACAAAAAAGCCAACCCCTTCATAGGCTAGGGTTGGCTTTTAAACATGGGCAGTTGGTTCACCTCATGAAAAATTAACGGGATCAACAACATGAGGCAGCTGGCGTTTCCTGAGCGACTTTGAACCCGGCTAAGACTCCGCAGGTTAAGACAACGCATGCAGCGTCACGCCTTCGGGCAGCACCGCCAGCACTTGCTCCCGTACGGGCGTGCTGCCGGCAAGCTCTTCGCCCAGGATGGCGACGATGCCCCGGTCCTCGCGGGAGCGGATCAGCCGGCCAATGCCCTGGCGGAGCCGAAGCAGCATATACGGCATGTCCACTTCTTCGAATGGCGCTGCCGATTCTTTGCGCTTGGCCGTAAACACCGGATCATGCGGCGGGAACGGCAGCGACCAGACGATCACGTTCGAGAGCGCCGGGCCGGGCACGTCCAGTCCCTCCCACAGGCTGACCGCGCACAACACGCTGGTCTCCTCGCGCTGGAAGGCGGAGATCAGATGGCTGATCTCCTGGTCCCCTTCGAAGTAAAACGGAACGTCGGGCACCTGGACGGTGCCTGCGGCCAGCTCCTGCTTAAACCGCCGCAGCTCCTCCCTGCCGTTAAACAGGATCAGTGCCCGGCCCCCGGATTCGCGAAGAAGGCGGGCAGCGGCTTCCAGCTTGCCGTTAAAATCGGCCGTCGACCTGGAGTCCGCCGGGGTCAGCACTTTCATCTGATCCGCGTAATCGTACGGGGAAGGTACGGAGAAGGAGAGAAAGCTCTCGATGCCAAGGCTGTCCGCCACGTAATCGAACGCGCCCTGAACCGACAAGGTAGCTGAGGAGAACACGATCGGCATCTTCGCGCCGAATACCTGCTCCTGCAGTACCTCCTTGACCGTTCTCGGCATGATCGAAAGCGTCAGCCCGTCCGGTCCGTCGACGGCCCAGCAGATCAGCGCCTCGGAGCGCTCGAACAGATGGAGCGCCTTCTGCATCATTTCCAGGTGCTCCTCTACGATCCGAAGCTCGTACTCGTTCAACGTGTACAGCTCGCTCTCAAAGACGAGCTCCTCCTCGATCGAGGTGAGGAGCGAGCGGAACCGGTGCACCTCGGCGAGCAGCGCGCCGTCCAGCACGATTTCCTTCCGGTCGGAGCCGGCCACGCTGCGGCTCTGCCGGCCGAATGCCGCGAACATCGCTTCGCTCTGCACGATCGCCTCGTCGATCAGCACCGCCAGCGATTCGCGGATCTCGCCCTGAAGCAGTCGGGTGATGAGTTCCTCAAACACGACATGCTTCATTTTGTAGCTGAGGGCCTTCATGGCGGCCGATTCGAGCAGATGCCCTTCGTCGAAGACGACGGCGCAGTGCTCCGGCAGCAGGGGCAGCTGCCCCTCCCGCTTCCGGCCCTCGTAAGTCCATACATGCTCCATGTAATAATCATGCGAGCAGATGATCAGGTCCGCCGCCTGGCGGTAGTGATCCCGCGACAGCGTCTGGCCACAGCGGTGGCGGCGGTCGCAGGTGAAGCAGTCCTGGAACGGATCCCAGTTAATCCGGCTCCATTCCTCATCGGTTAACTCCGGGTATCCCTTCCGGTCCCCGTAAGCATGAAAGGACTGCAGCGGCGCGGTAGAATACACGAAATCCGGCAGGCCAGCGGCCAGGTCGTCCCAGCGCACCCCTTCTTCGTCCCGCAGCCGGACGTCGTCCAGTTTGCGCAGGCACAGGTACTGGTCGGGCGACTTGCCCAGCCGGGCATCAATGTGAAGCCCAAGGTGGCGGGCTAATTTCGCAATATCCCCCTCCGGCTTCACCAACTGCTCGATGAGCGATTCGTCGGCGCAGGCGATCACCGCGGGTCTGCGGGTATACCGCGCGTAGCATACGGAATAGAGCAAGTACACCAGCGTCTTGCCCGTCCCGACCCCCGCCTCGGCAAATATCGTTTTCTTCTCGGCAAAAGCCTTCTCCAGCTGAAAAGCCATATAAATCTGCTCGTCACGGATTTCAAATCCCGCTTCCGGCAGCACATCATAAAACACATCGGCGACCCATTCGCCTGCTTGCTGAACGAAAGGCCGCTTTGGATCATACGTAAAAGGATACCGCTCCACGTCTTTTGGTTCCCTCCAAGCTACTCATAAATGCAGCCGCCCCCACTTTCGGGAAGGCGAACAACCCATTATCACATGTTCCCTCCCGAATTACAATGGGGACGGTCAAAAATTAAAGCCGCCCCCTTCGGACCCATTCATCCGGGGGACGGCCAATTTCTTTGATTTAGGCAAGCAAAGTCGTTCCACGCCTTATGACGTACGACATCTGCAGCAAAACCTGATTTTCTCTATAGCGACTCTAAAGCGGCTCTTGCCATCACGGCTCCCGGGAGTCGCCCGCTGCAACCGCCGGCGGGGGTTCGGGCTCGTAAAGCCCCGAGCGCACCCGAAACCAGCGGTACAAATGGGATACGACGACCTTCAGCACGGCATATCCCGGCACCGCAAGCAGAATGCCGACGACGCCAAACAAGTTGCCGCTCGTCAAAATGACGAAGATAATCGTGATCGGATGAATTTTCAGCGTCTTGCCCATAATTTGCGGGGAAATGAACTTCCCTTCGATGAGCTGGACGACGGTCCAGACGATGACCATCTTGAGCAGCATGATCGGCGAGGTGACGACCGCAACGATGAGTGCCGGCGTAATGGCGATCGCCGGTCCCAGATACGGGACGACGCTGGTGCATGCAGCGATGATCGCCAGAATCAGCGAATACTTCAAGCCGATAATGATATACCCGGCAAACAGCAGTACCCCGATACAGCAGCTGACGATGATCTGCCCGCGGATATAAGAGCTGATCTGATGATTCATTTCTTTCATGACCCGCGAGGTTTCCCCGCGCAGCCGCGTCGGCACAAAGTGTAAAATGTAACCCGGCAGCCGTTTGCCGTCCTTCAGCAGGTAGAACAGAATGAACGGCAGTGTCACGATGGCCAGAACCACTTCAATCAGCCCGCCTACGAATCCGCCAAGCCCCGTCCAGGTGCGGTTCAGAAACTCCGAGCCTTTCTCCGAGACGGTTTTCATCAGCTCCTGCGGATCGAACGACACGGTCTCCTGCAGATTGCTGATCAGATTGCTTCCCATCAGTTCTTCGACCTTGATGCGGGCAATCTCGGCGTAGCCCGGGAAATTGTTCACCAAATCCATAATCTGCTCCCGGATGACCGGGATGACCAGCGTCACGAGCGCGGCAAGCATGCCGATAATGAAGACGTACAGCAGCAGAATGGTGTGCAGGCGCTTCACCTTCCGCTTTTCCATAAAATCCACAATCGGATTGAGCAAATAATACGCAATTCCGGCGAGAATGAGCGGCAGCACGACGGTTTTGACCAGGACGATCACCGGCTCGAATACGAATGAAATCTTGGTGAGAACCAGAATATTCAGTCCCAGGAGCAGCAGCACCAGCATAAACAATACAAATCTGTTATTTAGTAAAAACCGCTTAAAACGGCTTGCCCAATTCACCGGATTGTCCATATTTATTCCTCACTCATCTTGATCTTCTTGATTTCGATGCGGCAGTAGCGGTTATGATCCCGCTCCAGCAGGGTGAAGGCCGTTCCTTCGTACACGAACGTCTCGCCTTCCGCCATTTCGCTGATCTGGCTGTACAGCCAGCCGCCGATCGTATCCCATTCCTTTGTATCCAGATCCATAAAGAAATAATCATTGATCATTGAAATCGATACTTTGCCGTCCACAATCAGATGCTGCTCGCCGATCTCCTGGACGTCCTCGACTTCGTCCTTGTCGAACTCGTCGCGAATTTCGCCGACGATCTCTTCAATAATGTCCTCGATCGTGACAAGACCGGAAGTTCCGCCGTATTCATCGATCAGAATCGCCATATGCGTCGCTTCCTTCTGCATCCGCTGCAGCAGCACATTGACCGGTGTCACTTCGGATACCGCCATCACCGGATGGATCAGGCTCGCCACATCCAACTCTTCGTTTTCTTCATAAGCCAGGAAAAATTGCTTCGTATTAATGATGCCGATGACATTATCCTTGCTTCCGTCGATAAGCGGAAACCTGGAGTACTGCTGTTCTTTAATAATTTTCATATTTTCAGACCGCGACTTGTCTTTGTCCAAACAGATCATGTCCGTACGCGGTACCATAATTTCCTTAGCCAGCATGTTGTCGAACGCGAAAATCCGGCTGACATAACCGAATTCGTTATCGTTGATTTTTCCACTCTCATGGCTCTCGCTCAGAATAATCTGAAGCTCCTCCTCGGAGTGGGCCTCCTCATGCTCGGAAGCGGGCTTTACGCCAAACAATCGGACCAGCTGGTTCGCCGATCCATTCAGCAGCCAAATGAACGGGTACATGATTTTGTTAAACCAGATAATGGGTGTCGCCGTCAGCAGGGCAATGGTCTCCGCTTTGCGGATGGCCACTGTTTTCGGCGCCAATTCGCCAATGACGACGTGCAGGTACGTAATGACCGTAAAGGCAATCAGCAGAGACAGAAAATGGCCTAACGCTTCAGGCATATGCCATTTCTCAAACACCGGGGTAAGGATCTTCTCCACGGTCGGCTCCCCGAGGAAACCAAGACAGAGTGATGTAATCGTAATCCCGAGCTGGCACGCTGACAAATATCCGTCCAGATTGTCGATAACCTTCTTCACAGCCTTTGCGCCCTTGCGCCCTTCGGCGATCAGCTGATCGACCCGGCTTCCCCGTACACGGATCACGGCAAACTCTACCGCAACGAAAAAGGCCGACAAACCGATCAGTAATGCAACCAAAACCAAATTTAACACATACCTGTCACTTTCCACTTCAACATCTTCTCCTTATAAAGTAGTCTTGATGATTCCATCCGGCATTTTGCAGGAAGCTCCGCGTTCTGCCGCTAAGGCAGTATACGGGGCAGAGCTAAGCCTTCCCCATTCATTTACCATGTGGCGGCCCGCCGAAACAGGTCCATCGCATATTGCTGGATAACTAGGTAATACGCAGAAGCCCGGGTTCAGGTTTCAACCGACTCCTAAAAAAAGGCTCCAGCCATCACGGCGCTTCCCGTGTACCGAAGCCTTTCCGCCCAGTAAGCGGACGCCCCTACGGCGTGCACGAAGCGATTCATCCATATCCCTTGTTGGACAGGCCTTTGTCAGCGGCAAGTTGTTAAGTATTTCGTTCCCAATGCTTACCGCAGCGTAGAAACCCGAAGCCCCGTTGAACGGGAAGGGCTTACCGGGAATAGGCCGTTATCAAGCTTCCTTGCAATCAACGCGCAAGGCCGGCTGGCTTTACTTACTGCTCGCTGGCATGCTTCTTGATTTTGGTGACCAAATTGTCCACGAGCTGCTGCATAATCTGCTGGGCCATCGGGTCCGTCAGCGCACCGGATTCGTCAAATTTGGTATGCGATTGGGGGAGCAAAAATTCCGGCCGGTTCACCGAATCCATATTGAGCGCAAACAAAAGTGAGCGTATGCCAACCTGGGCTCTGCCCGTACCCCCCATGCCCGGCGTGGCGCCCATAAGCGCTACCGGTTTCTGGGCCAGCGGCGTTTGAAGGGCCGGTCTTGAAGCCCAATCCAGCGCATTCTTCAACGCGCCTGACAGCTGCCCGTTATATTCCGGCGAGCTGATCAAAAAGCCATTCCCCGAATGCAGCAGCTCGGCAAACTGCTTCACCGCTTCCGGCAGTTCACTTTCCAAATCCTGATTGTATAAAGGAAGTACGGAAATGTCGGCAAGCGTGAAGCGAAAATCCTCCGGCAGAAGCGCTGCCGCGTTATGAAGCAGCTGTGTATTGTGGGAATGCTTTCGGAGACTTCCGGAAATCCCCACGATATGAAAACGTTCAGACATGATCGATTTCTCCTTTTTATCGTAAGTATAGAAGTAAGGGATATAGCAGCACGCTCCGTGCCCGTAAAGGCCCTAGCTTCATGATACGACAGAATTCGACGGGTGAACATCAAAATTTTCCAAAAAAGAGGGAACCCGGCCTCTCTCATCAAGAAGGATTCCGGGTTCCCGTATAGACATGTATTCAAAGATTTGCCGATCAGTGGCTGATCATCAGCGACGGATCCGGCTGGCTTCCGTCTGTGGCATCCGCGGCGGCCGGCTTCGGTCTGCGCAGAATGAGGCACAGCACCACGCCGACGATCGCAAAGCAGGAGGCCAGGAAGAACACATCGTCAAAACCCTGCACTGCCGCGTTCAGCGGATTGCCTCCATGGCTCGCATGCGCGGTAGTGCGGCTGATCAGGTATCCTGACATGCCCGCGACCGCAAAGGACACGACGACCTGCTGGGCAGCGGCGGTCAGCGGCGTCACCCGGTTCACCAGCTTGCGCGGTGCGGCGTTCAGCACGTGGGTATTGAGCGGCATCATCGACAAGCCCATGCCGAATCCGAGCATGAAGAGAAGCGGCATAATGCTCCACAGCGACGTGTCAGCCGTAATATGCGACAGGCTGAACAGCGCTGCCGAAATGAGGAGAAGGCCGATAATCGCCACCGGACGGGCGCCGTATTTATCGAAGAACTTCCCGCCGATCGGCATGCCGATCCCGGAAGCCAGCGCCTGCGGCAGCAGGATGAAGCCGGTCTCCAGCGGCGTAAACTGGCGGATCTGCTGCAGGTACAGCGGAACGAACAGCATCGAGCCGAACAAGGCCGCCTGCATGATCCAGGAGAGAATGATGCCCCGGGTAAAATCCGAGGAGCCGAAGACGCGCAGCTCCAGCAGCGGGTTCTTCTGCCGAAGCTCCACAGCGATAAAAATCAGCAGGGCTGCCCCGCCGACGATGAGCCCGGTCAATGCGCCGGTCGAGGACCAGCTCACGCTGCCGCCCTCATTGACGCCGTAAGCCAGCATGGCGAAGGCGATCGGAGCCAGAATCATGCCGATCAAATCGAGGTGCGGAGTCTGCTGCCGATCCGCTGTCGGCAGAAACTTCACGCCCAGGATGACGCCGACGATCCCGATCGGAACGTTAATCAGGAAGATCCAGTGCCAGTTCACATACTCCACCAGCCAGCCCGACAGAATCGGGCCAAGCGCCGGCGCGAGAAGCATCGGAATGCCGAGCAGCCCCATGATCGAGCCGCGGCGCTCCGGAGGAGCGAGCTTAAAGACCAGCGCCATGCCGATCGGCGCGACCATGCCCCCGCCAAGCCCCTGGATAACGCGGTAAATAATCAGCTGGGTCGACGTCTGCGCCATGGAGCAGAGCGCCGATCCGATGACAAACATAATGATGGTGGCCAGGAAGACCTGCTTGGAGCCAAATTTATCGGTCATCCAGCCCGCCAGCGGAATAACAGCCGATAGAGCCAACGTATAGCCGGTAATCGCCCATTGAATGGTCTTCAGATCGGTGTGAAAATAGCTCACCAGGTTCGGCACCGCCACGTTGACCACGGTGCTGTCCAGAATGACCATGATCATACCGACGATAATGGCCAGCATAGGCGGAATGATCTTTTTCAGCGAGAATGGAACTTCTGCGGCGGGATTGCCCGCCAAGGTTTTAGACATAAATCTCTCCACTCATTTCTATATATAGTTTGGTTTCCCGTTCCACTCTAGCTGTATTGGTGAAAATAGTGCTCAAACAACGTGTCAATCTGCTCTTCAAGCGGCGCGATATGGATGGTTGAGGCCATATCCTCGTCGCCTTCGGCCAGAAAGGACTTCATGATGACCGGGAAAAAGATTGCCCCGTACAGCTGCATCAGCATCTTCCGGATGTTATCGTCGTCTTCTTCCCCGGTAATTTCCCGGACCGTCCCGATCAGCCGCCGGGTCTTCATCACCTTGCAGTAATGCGAGTACTCATGCTGCGACTCGAAAATAACGCGGGTCTGATCGATCATCTGTCTCACCAGCCCCGGGTATTCCTGCAGATGGCGGACATAGCGGTAAAAGAACTGCTTCAGTCTTTCCCTCGCCGGCATCGTGTCGTCCTCCAGCGCGTTAAACACGTCCTTAAACGTCAGCACGAGGGAACGGATGGCCTGGGTGATCAGCTTTTCCTTCGAGCCGAAGTGATAATTGACCAGCGCGAGGTTGGTGTCGGCCTTGGTCGCGATCCGGCGCAAGGTGGCACACTCAATGCCTTCATCCCGAATCAGCTCGACGGTGGCTTTTAATATATCGTGTTTGGTGTCGGTTCCTGAGGTATGCCCTGTGGTGTCTTCCTTCATCGGTTCTTTCACCTGCCCCCCCTCTCCTGTCATGCAGCAAATTTAAACAGTGTTTAATACGTTGTTTAATTTACTCTCGGCCGCCCCCCTTTGTCAATATTTATCTGTAAAAAAATACATAAGGATGAACCGGGGATCTCGGGCGCAAAAAAAAGGCCCGGCAGCATCATGCCGCCAGGCCTCTCAACTATTTCATCGTGCGATTGCTTTATTAAGTGACTGCGTTATTGGCAGTGGATCAAGATATCCAGCGGATAACGGCCGGCATTCCGGCCATACAGCGCGATCCCGCCTTCATCGGCCTGAAGCTCCAGCCGGAACCGGCGGCGACACGATCCGGCTCGGCACTTCTGAGAGCTTGGCCGGGTCATTCAGCAAACAAGGGTTTGTTTCCCGCGGCCTTACTCTTTTCCCCGGACCGTCAGTACAGCGGACTGCACGTCTTGGGCATGCCGGCCGATCTGAATTTCAAATTCGCCAGCTTCGACGACCGGATTCAGATCACGGTCAATGAAAGACAGTTCTTCGTGCCCGATTCCGAACTTGACCGTCTTCGTCTCACCCGGCTGCACCCAAATCTTGGCGAAGCCTTTCAGCTCCTTCTTCGGCCGGGTCACCGTGCTGACCTTGTCGGAGATGTACAGCTGGACCGTTTGCGCTCCGGCCCGGCTGCCGGTATTGGTCACCGTTACCGCAGCCTCCGCCCGCCCTTCCGGCGTAATTTCCGCCGGCGAGACGGTGACCGGGCCATACTCGAACTCGGTGTAGCTGAGCCCGAACCCGAAAGGATAGGCCGGCTCCAAATCCGTCTCCAGGTAGCGCCGTCCGGTCGTACGCTTGCTGTTATAGCGGACCGGCAGCTGGCCGACATGCTTCGGAACGGAGACCGTCAGCCGGCCGGAAGGGTTCTCGTCGCCGAATACGATATCGGCAATCGCGTGGCCGCCCTCCTGTCCCGGGTACCATGCCTCCAGGATGGCGTCGGCATGCTCGTCGATCCACGGCTCCGCAACCGGCCGGCCGTTGATGTACACCACGACCAGCGGCTTCCCGAGCTTGGCCAGCTCCTCCGCCAGCTCCCGCTGCACGCCGGACAGCCCCAGCGTGGAGCGGTCGATGCCTTCGCCGCAGTCCATGTCGCTGTGCGGGCGGTCCGTCACGACCGACGCACCCGTGCGCAGGTCGATCGTGCCTTCGCCGAAATCGCGCGCACTCGACCCGCCGAGCACGAGCACGATCGTGTCCGCGGCGGCGGCCGTCTTCAGCGCCAGGTCGAAGCCTTCCCGGCTGTCATCCTTGACCCGGCAGCCCGGCGCGTACAGCACCCGCTCCGGCGCGTGCGCCAGCTTGGCCCGGATGCCGTCCAGCACGGTCGACACCTGCTCCCGCGGTTGCGGAGAGGTATAGTCTCCGAGCTGATTGTACACGTTGTCGGCATTCGGGCCGATGACCGCGACCGTCCCCGACTCCTTGGACAGCGGCAGCGCGTCCCCCTGATTCTTCAGCAGGACGATCCCTTCGACGGCCGCCTGGCGGGCGAGCCGGATGTGCTCCTCGCTGCCGATGACGCGGGCTGCCCGTTCCGGGTCGACGTAAGGCTGCTCGAACAGCCCCAGTTCGAACTTCGCCTTCAGTACGCGAAGTACCGCTTGGTCCAGCGTCTGCATCCGGGTGCGCCCGCTCTGTACAGCCGCTGCCAAGTGCGCACGGAACATGTCGCCGGACATTTCCATATCCACGCCGGCGTTCACCGCCATGGCGGACGCCTCCTGCGGGTCCGCCGCCGTGTCATGCCCCCACACCAGCATATTGATGGCACCGCAATCGGTAATGACGAATCCGTCGAAGCCCCACTCCTTGCGCAGCAGGTCTGTAAGCAGATATTTATCGGAGGTGCACGGCACGCCGTCGATTTCGTTATACGCGGTCATAACCGATTTCGCACCGGCCCGGACTGCCGCCTTGAACGGCCGAAGGTCCACCTCGTGCAGCTCGCGCAGCCCCATATGAACCGGCGCGCTGTTGCGTCCGCCTTCCGAGCTGCCGTAGCCGGCAAAATGCTTCAGCGTCGCAATAACGCTGTCGTCGGCGTCCAGCCGCTTGCCCTGCAGCCCCCGCACCGCCGCTTCCGCCATCACGGAAGCGATCCACGGGTCTTCCCCGTACGTCTCCTCCGTCCGCCCCCACCGGGGGTCCCGGACGACGTCGAGCACCGGGGAATACGTGGCCGCTCCGCCCTGGCTGCGCGTCTCCAGGGCGATCGCCCGGCAGATCTCCTTATACAGCGCCGGGTTCCACATGCTGGCCAGCGTCAGCGGCACCGGAAACACGGTCGCCCCGATCGCCATATGACCGTGCGAGCACTCCTCCCCGAACAGGATCGGGATGCCGAGGCGCGAGTGCTCGATCGCGTACCGCTGGATCGCGTTGATCGTCTCCGCGCCTTCCTTAGGCGACAGTCCTGTCGCCAGCGTCACTTCCGTCCACGGGTCGGCGCGCAGCACGCCGTACAGCGAACCTATGCCGCCGCGTTCGGCGGCATCTTTGAACGCCTCGTCCAGCGCGACGCCGTTTCCCTCCCGCCGGTACGTTTTCCAGCCGAACAGCTGCACAAGCTGTCCGACCTTTTCCTCCAGCGTCATGAGGCTGAGCAGATGCTCCGCCCTCTCCTCGCTGCTCAAAGCAGAATCTTGATAACTCAATGGATTTCCCTCCGTATCCCTTGTTCCCGCTGCACCCTCTGGGTTCCGTACGGTTTACCAAGGGCTGAGCCGAACCCGTAAACGGAATCGTTGGGCCGCAGCTGCAGCGCCTCATTCGCCTTCTTCCAGAAATGCTACGGTTTTTTATGTATTTATATAAGTTAAAAATTGAAATGGATGATGGGGCAAGTTGCCTCATTCCCACCTTAAATGACAATTAGCCAACCCCCGGCCTCTCGGCCGGGATATGTTGGCTCCTTGCACTTGGTATGAATCGGCTTATTTGCCGGTGTTCCACTGGTCGTATGCGGCTTGGTACAGTTCCACGATGCGGTCAGACCCCATCTTTTTCACTTGTGCCAAGTATTTATCCCAGTTGGAAAGCGGCTCCTGTCCGGTAATGAACTTCGCTTCCATCTGCTGCACGTAGGTATCGAGGTCGGACATCAAGGCGGACGCTTCGCTCTGCTGTTCGTTCGTCAGATAGACGTTCGGGAACGGCGATTTGCCGATTGGCGTCAGCTTCTCCGCATTCTCCTTGTCAATCCAGTCGTCGAACTCAGATCTGAGGCCTTTGGTCACTTCCGGATCGTTGACGCCCGGCGTCAGGATGCCGAAGTTCGGCGTAATTTTGCCGCGGTATTCTTCGCGGTCGCCGCCGCCCGGTACCGGCAGCCATTCCTTGACGTGGTTTTCCTTGTCCTTGTACTTCCACAGCACGCCTTCCGGTCCTTGGTTAAACAGCGTCGAACCCTCATAGCTGTACAGATAGTCGATCCAGCGCATCGTCGCTTCCGGCGCTGGGTCCTTGCTTGTGATCGCAAACGTACCGTTAGCCGACATGCCCGGATGTTTGCCGTAAACCGGCGTTCCCGCAATTTCGCTGGCAACCGGTGTCATGAGCGGGTTGTCCGAGCTTGGCTCGCCGCCCAGCGTGAAGTAAGGGAAATAGTCGTTAAACAGGCCGATCTGGTTGTTTTGTCCTTTGGCCTTTTTCTGGTCGGCCGTCTGCGAGAACGTCTCGTGATCCAGTAAGTCTTCCTTCCACAGCTTGTTCATGAAAGTCAAGTAACCCTTGTAACCTTCTTCTTGAGGGGAGTAGTGTACTTTGCCGTCCTTGTCTGCGTAAATCTTCTCGTCATACATGCCCCAGAATCCGAAGAAATACATCCGCAAATCATCCAGCTTAACCGAAGTCAGCGGAATTTCATCCTTCTTGCCGTTGCCGTTCGGGTCTTCATCCTTAAAGCGTTTGAGCAGCGTGTACAGCTCGTCGGTCGTCTTCGGCAGCTCGGTTACGTTCAGCGCCTTCAGGAACTTGCCGTTATACCACATCGGGCTGCGGTACCAGACGGCGGCCGTGTCGATAAACGGCAGGGCATACATATGACCGTCAGGCGTCGTAAACGACTTGCGTACATCCGGATGCTCATCGAGAATTTTCTTGATGTTCGGCGCATAGCCTTCGTCGATGTACTTTTCGAGCGGAATCAGGACGCCCTGGGTTCCGTACGTCACCTGCTCCGACGGCTTCAGGTCAGCCGCATACAGCATATCCGGCAGATCGCCGCTGGCGAACATCAGATTCTTCTTCGTTTCAAAGCTGTCGATCGGCGAAAGCTGGTATTCCAGATGGATGCCCGACAATTTCTCCATCTCTTGCAGCACGGGCATTTTGTTCCAGTCGGCCACGCCCGCGTCCTGGGACATGACTTTCAGCGTGAGCGGCTTATCCACGATCGGAAAGCCTTCCTTCTTGACTCCCTCCACGGTCGCCGAACTATCGGATGATGCGGATCCGCTTCCTCCGTCTCCCTTAGAAGATCCGCAGGCTGCAAGCAGGCTGGCGGAAATCGTCAGGCAGAGCAGAATGGATGATGCTTTGCGAAGATTTTTCATGACAACAACTCCCCTTTTAAAGTTATTGATCTATGGCAAGATCAGCCCTTAACCGAACCGATCATGACACCTTGCACAAAATAACGCTGAAGGAACGGGTAAATGACAATCACCGGAATCGTGGCGACGATAATCACGGAATACTTCACCAGAGCGGCGATTTCCGCCTTATTGTTCATCGCGGCCGCCGTGGAGGCATCGATCGCTCCTCCGCCCTGCGCGGCCATTTCCTGCAGCACCAGAATCTGGCGCAGCACCAGCTGCAGCGGGTATTTCGCCGAGTCGTTCAGGTAAATGAGCGCCGAGAAGTAGCTGTTCCAGTTGCCCACCCCGTAGAACAGGGCCATGACCGCGATGATCGGCATCGACAGCGGCAGGATAATCTTCACGAACAGCCGCATGTTTGTACACCCATCGATCTGCGCCGCTTCCTGCAGCTCCTTCGGAATCGAGCTCTGGAAGAACGTCCGCGAGACGATGATGTTCCAGATCGACGCGGCCGACGGAATGACGATCGCCCACATCGTGTTGACCATGCCCAGCTGCTTCACCAGGAGGTACGTCGGCACCAGGCCGCCCCCAAAAAACATCGTGACCATGAACATGCCCATAAAGAAGTTGCGGCCGACAAAGTCCTTGCGGCTCAGCGCATACGCCGCCGGCAGCGTCACGAGCAGGTTGATCGCGGTCCCGACCACGGTGTACAGAATTGTGTTGCCATACCCCGTCCAGATGCTTGTGTTCTCGAACACCCGCTTGTAGCCGTCAAACGTAATGCCTTTCGGCCACAGCCACATCTCCCCCGACCCGACCGCTTTCGGGTCGCTGATGGAGGCGCTGACCATGTACACCAGCGGGTAGAACACGATTAGAAACGCCAGAAACACATACAGGTAATTGAAGGCGAGAAAAACTTTATCCCGCCGGGTTTCTCTGACTCCGGATAACATCGAAGCCCCTCCTCTCTACCACAAACTGTTCTCGCTCGTACGGCGGACGATCTGATTGACGACGATGAGCAATACCGCATTGATGACCGAGTTGAACAGGCCGATGGCGGTCGAGAAGCTGTACTGCGCATCCACGAGACCCGAGCGGTAGACGAAGGTGGAAATGACGTCCGACGAGCTCATGTTGAGCGGGTTTTGCAGCAGCAGGATTTTCTCAAAGCCGACCCCGAGCAGGCTGCCCATATTCAGGATGAGCAGGATGGTCATCGTCGGGACCAGCACCGGGATGTTGATGTGCCGCAAGCGCTGGAAGCGCGAGGCCCCGTCGATAATCGCCGCCTCATGCAGCCCCGGATCAACGCCCGAGAGCGCGGCGAGATAGATGATCGTGCCCCAGCCGGCGCTCTGCCACACGTCCGAGAAGACGTACATCGTCTTGAACCAGCGCGGGTCGGTGAGGAAGTCCGGTGATTTCAGGCCCAGACCCTCGATCATGTGGGTGACGATCCCCGTCGACGGCGAAAGGAACGTGATAATCATCCCGGCCATAACGACCATGGAAATGAAGTGCGGTGCGTACGTCACCGTCTGGGACAGCTTCTTGAAGAAGCCGTTTCGGACCTCGTTGAAGGCCAGCGCCAGAATGATCGGGATCGGAAACCCGACGACCAGCGAGTACAAGCTGATGCTCAGCGTGTTCCAGAGCAGATCCCAGAAGTAATAGGAATGAAAGAAGCGGATGAAGTGGTCGAAGCCGACCCACGGGCTTCCCGTGATTCCTTTTGTCGGAATGAAGTTTTTGAACGCGATCTGGATGCCGTACATCGGCCCGTAACAGAAAATAAGAAAGTAGAAAAAGGCCGGCGCAATAAACAGGTACAGCTCCCAGTTCAGAATGATGCGCTTCCACAAGCTTTTGTGGGTTTTCTTTCTCGGCATCACAGCCGGCGTACCTGCGATGGCAGCTTTTGTCTCATGCATCGTATCACTCCTTCTCTGGTAGATTCTTTGTTGCCTTTATCTCTCCGTGATGACGGATGTTAAAGCCCGAAAAAGGCGGGTGAACAAGGTTTGTGATCTAAACGTATTCGATCGGTAAAACCTTCGTAAATATGTCATTTTCCACATGAGCCTGAAATTCAGGGCAAAACCCGTACGAACAAGAAGAAAATCGACCGGTTTTGATCAGAGGAATATGTTGTTTTTGCATCGAATTCGGGTGAATCAGGCAATACTTAACACTAAAATGATAACTTAAGTTACACGATTATGTGCGATATATTGCCTGTCCAAGGAAATGTTTTGGTCAAACTTCCTCTTGTGAGCCCTATGACGATGTGCCCTGCCAGCCGACTTACGCTGTTCTTCCTTTTACAAAGGGAACAAAAATTTCAGCTGACCATCATCTAAGCGATGCCCTTCCTCGAAAGGTGAGGGCCGTTCAACCAGTCAAGCAGCTTAGCGCCCCTCGTTTCGAACAGGATCCTGAGAGTTCCTTCGATCGGTTCCGATGGTTTCGTACAATGAAGAAACATCCCTCTTCAATGAAACCTTCTCCTTAAATGAAACATCCTTCTTCGGTGAAGCTTCCATCTTCAACGCATCTATCGGCGGGCCGATCCTCCACCAAATGTCCCTGTTTCTCGGCCACGGTTTTTGATCGTTAGTTAAGCCTGCCCGTTCCCCCGCATCTCGCTTCAGCGGCGTGTGATAACGCTTACACTAAACATATCGGAGCCCCCGCCATGCGTAAATATGTCGTTTTCGCCCCCTCATCAAATCGGCTTGAAATCTGGCTCCGGTGGTTACATTCACTTGTGATTCAGGAGCCGAATATGTCATTTTTGATGATTTGGATAGCCTTTAAGGTATATATATCAAAAATGACAATTCCCGCACGAGCCCTTATGGGGCGCGGTTTTGCGGCAGGTCAAAAATAACATGTATGCGTTTACATCAATTTTGCCGTCACAACCGGCTGACAATGGCGTTTGGTCATTTCACTTCCGCCTTTTGGATGCTGCAGCCCTGCTTTCTCTTTTTCTCGCTTATACTTTCTGATATCTAAAAAAACGTCCAAGCTCAGCCGGTCCTTCTCGGCTTCCCTTGAACGTCTTCATCTTCTGGATTTCATAAGTGCCTTGTGTACTTCGGTCAGGACATATGGCGGATTCCTTCCCTCACCCAGGCGTCAATCCGCTCCCGATCCATGAACGGGAGAATCGGCGCCAAGGCCCCGAGCCCCTCCCTTTCGCAAGCTTTCCTCGCACACTCATCGATTGCATCAATGCTCATAAACGGTGCGATTGGTGCCAGCGCACCAATCCCTTCGTTCTCGTAAGCTTTCCTCGCACACTCATCGATCGCCTCATCGCTCATAAATGGTGCGATCGGCGCCAGCGCACCGATTCCTTCGCTCTCGTAAGCTTTCCTCGCACACTCATCGATTGCTTCATCGCTCATAAACGGTGCGATCGGCGCCAGCGCACCGATCCCTTCGCTCTCGCAAGCTTTCCTCGCACACTCATCGATTGCATCAATGCTCATAAACGGTGCGATCGATGCCAGCGCACCAATCCCTTCGCGCTCGTAAGCTTTCCGCGCACACTCATCGATCGCTTCATCGCTCATAAACGGTGCGATCGGTGACAGTGCACCAATCCCTTCGCGCTCGTAAGCTTTCCGCGCACACTCATCGATCGCTTCATCGCTCATAAACGGTGCGATCGGTGACAGTGCCCCGATTCCTTCGCTCTCGAAGGCTTGCAGCGCGACCTCATCGATCACTTCCTCGCTGACAAACGGAGCGATGGACTGGATGTCCTTCGGTTTGAACTTGTTTTTAATGTGCCCAAACACCTCGTCTACCTGGGCTGACTTGAGAATCGGGGCGATACTCGCGAACTCCTCGACGGATACCTCGTTCGCCTGCAAAAATTCGGACGTCTTGTCCTCGACAATCGTCTGAATGATCTGCGTCCCTTTCGTACTCTCTAAAATACGGTCGATGCTGACGCCGAAAATGTCTGCGAGCTGCGGCAGTTTCGATATATCGGGCATCGTTTCCCCGCGTTCCCAGTTGCTGATCGCCTGATAACTGATTCCCATCCGATCCGCCAGCTCCATTTGCGTAAAACCCTTTTCCTTGCGAAGCCGGGCAATGGTTCTCCCGATCTTGACCATATCAAACATCCTCAACACTCCTTCAAAGGTTATTTGCGCTTAAGTGTATCGGTTCGCCGGGCATTTGTATATCAAGCGCTGCTTGAGTCCGCCAATTCACTGCAGCTCCGTAAGAACAACGGATTGTTGTCAGCACACGAAAAAGCCGCCTTATCAGTTTCAACCTGATAAGGCGGCTCTCACCGCTGCCGCGGGATTCAATCAATAATCGAACCACTCGTGCTTCTGTCCGTCCTTGTCGGTTAACTCTACACGAATGGCCTTAACCTGAAGGATCACATAATCCGGATCATCCGGGCCGGAGAAATCCGCGCTGAACTCTTCCCGCCAAATCTGCTGACGGAGAGCTTCCTCCGTGTTCACGGTTAATTTTCCGTCGATTTCCACCGTTTCCCGGGAGTCGTTCTCCCCATGCCCTACCAGCAGCGACACCGGCGTCTTGCTTTCCAGGTCCCAGGTTTGGCTTTTCCGATTTGCGACAAGATAGATGCTCAGTCCTTTGTTGTACTTCGGCATCCGGCGCAGCCGTGGCTTCTGATTCTCCACCGTCGCAACAGCGGCGTATTCGTGGTGATCCAGAATTTTGGCAACCTCATGCTCCATGGCGAATTTAGCTTCCATTAATAATCACACCCCTTCTCTTCTGACATCATCGGCGAAGGGGCCAGAGCCCCTCGTTCATTGGAAATCGTTGAAATCAGCCAAGGTAGGATTCAAGCATCCATACATGCTTATCCAAGTCCGCCTGCATCGCGATCAGCATATCCGCGGTTGGGTGGTCACCGGCGCTTTCCGCCAAGTTGATGGTGTCATGCAGTTCCTTGCTTACCGCCGAGAAGTCATGGATGAGCGACTGCACCATGCCGCGCGCGTCCTCTTTTCCTGTAGCTTCCGCAATCGTGGCGATTTCCAGATACTCTTTCAAGGTAGCAGACGATCTGCCCTTGATCGCCAGAAGGCGTTCGGCGATTTCGTCCGTTTTTTGCGTAACGTCGTTGTACAGTTCCTCGAATTTCGCATGCAGTGTAAAGAACTGTTCTCCTTTTACATACCAGTGATAGTTATGAATTTTCACGTAAAGGATGCTGAAGTTTGCCACCTGCTGGTTCAATGCCTGTTCCAATGTTAATGTCGTTGTGTTTGTCATCATTTATCCCATCCTTTTTTATCAGTCAGTGAAGGCCTTCGGCAAGCCTTTCGGTTCGTAAACTTTCTTCTGTAACTGAATTGTACACAATTTAGTTACAGTAAATCAATATGCCATTTCTATCATTTTAATCCCAACCAGGCATGGGTACGATTTCACCCCCCTTCCACTGCCGCCCTTCGATTTTGATACCGTTGGACAATATGCACCCAGAGGCACAGCAGCGGAAGATAGACGTACAGCAGGACCAGTCCGGCCCAGGTTACCACAGAATCCAGCTTGTCGATCGTCTTGGGTCCTTGTAATACGGCGATAATGACAAATGACATCCCGCATGTGAACCATACCAGCGGCTTGGATCTCAATGGGGTGACCTGTCTCAAAATTCTGGTTCCCGCCCACATTGCCATACATACCGGCGGCAGAATCACGATAAACCAATTGAATACATACACGTAATCGAACCGGTCGATGAACGGGAGCCGGGCCACCTTCGACAGAATCAGCGTCGGCCAGATCGTATGCTCCAGCTGCTGAACGTTAAAGAACGCCAATGTGACTATAGCGACGATCAAGTAAAGTACTGTGGAATGGGCCACGGCGATATGAGCCCATTTCCGGGACTTTTCTGGATGCTTGATAAAGGGGTGCAGCAGAAGCAGAAACTCCACCCCGTAAAATAAATTGAGCGAATGGAACGCCGACTGGGCATATTCACGCGGCGAATGGTTCAGCAGCGGCAGGAAATTCGTCCAATGGGCATACTGCAGCGGAAAATAAATCGATACCAGGAGCAGGGTGGGAATGACGACGCAGAAAAAGCAGATTCCCGTGATCACCCGCAGCCCCCCGGTCACGATATATACGGCAGTCAGCAAAATGAGCAGGCATACGAACCAGAGCGGCGTCGTGGGAAACGCCCAAATATGGATGACCTCCATGTAAGACCGGATTTGATAGACGATAAACAGCAGCATATAACCGTAGAACAGGAGATTCATCGCTCCTCCCAGCCATTTGCCGAACAACTGCCGATGCAGGTGGAGGATATCGCCTCCATCCGCGTGCTTCATGATCGCATAAATGATCCACACGACCGCGTGCAGGCTGAGGCCGACGAGCAGTAAGGATAACCAGGAGTCCTGCTGCGCCCCCTTAATGTTCCGGCTCTGAAAGCTCAGCATAGCGATGCCGGACTGCGTTCCGTGAATCATGAACCACAGCAAATAAGGGGATACGGTTAAGCTTTCCTTGATCTGTCTGGACATCTTCATTCACCTGTCCTTATTATTCTCCGATTCCCGATTTGGTCAGTTGAAGGTTGATAGCGATATCGAACGCCGTTTTCGGATACAGCCTTTCGTAAAATTCCTTCTCGTCCCAGTCCCGGGAATATGCCCTGACCAGATCCCCTACGCCCAGCGGATCCACACCGCTGTCCCTCAGTTTGGCGAGCAGCGACATCAGGCGTTCCCGTATCTGCTTTTCCAGCTGGCGGTCTACCTCGCGGTCATTGGAGTCCTTCCTTAAGTCCATCCATCTCGGATATTCCTTCACCATTCCGCTGATCGCGAGCTGGACTTGAATATGCAAGCCATCTGCCCTCATGACCGCATGCTTGGATTCCCTTCCATAGCTCACCGAAAAAAGGGCTGTTCCTTCCTGCCCGTGCTTTTTCAGGGTAAACGGAATTTCCCCGCGCATGGAGTATCCCTGAAGAAGCTTATAATAGAACATTTCCTCCGGATTCAAGGTGAGTTTTAACCGGTCCCCCTTGAAAATGCCATAGCCCGATACCTGCAATCTGCCCGCAGCGTTTAACCGAATGACCGGAAGCGAAACGTCCCTCCCCAGGCCATGGTAATCAAACAACATCGTCGAGAGGTTGGATCTCGGAATATTCCCCGATTTCATATTCTGCTCAATGAGATGGTACGGCAGCTCACGGCTGCCCTGCTCGGCTATGACCTTGGCCAGGGACGTGACCGGCTCCTCCGATACAGCCACCGTCAAATAATTGCTGATCAGCGGGTTGCGGCAGATCGAATTGATGAAATACGAAAGGCCGCTCTCCGCGAGCTCCCGGCTGAACAGGAGCAGCCGCAGCTTCTCGATCTTGACCGGCTGGGCTGACTGGCCGTTCATTTCATTCAGGACGAGCTGGGTCTGCCCCGCCCGCCCCTGCAGCGTGCCGACCTTCCCCCTCTGTGTAAAATCGCTGTAGAGAGCGGTCCCGATATAACCTGGGCGGCCGGCGTCAAATCCGAGCACCGTGACGATACGGATCTTATCGACCATTCGGTCGTTGCCGCATCCCCCAAGCGCAAAGACGATACCGAATATCCCCAGCCATCTTACGAGGCTACTCATGCTCAATATCCTCCTGGTCTTCACTCGGGGTGTACCGCTTGGAATCCAGAGGCCTCAGGTAAATGTTCCGGTTGGTGATATACCGGTACGATCGCCGTACGAAGCTGTCACCGAAATTGCCGGTCCGCAGCGGGAACAGCGGCAGCAAGTACGGGGTGCCGAGAGATTTGAGCCGCAGCAGGTGCCCAAGCAGCAAAAAGAGCCCGGCCACAATCCCCAGCCCGCCCCATAGGCCGGCCAGCAGGATCAGCGGGAAACGCAGGAGGCGGATCGTATTGGCCATTTTAAAAATGGGAGTCGTAAACGAGGCCAGCGCCGACAACGCCACAATGATCAGCAGGATGCTGCTCGCCAGGGCGGCTTCCACTGTGGCCTGGCCGATGACGATCCCGCCTACGATGCCGAGCGTCTGGCCGATTTTGGTCGGGAGCCGGGCTCCGGCTTCCCGCAGCAGCTCGATCGTCACTTCCAGGAAGAGCGCCTCCAGCACGGGAGGAAGCGGGACATGGGTTCGGGACATGATCAACGGCTCCAGTATATTTTCCGGAATAACCTCGAAATGATACGTTAATACGGCGACATAGACAGGCGTGACAAAAATGGAGAAGATGACGCTCAGAATGCGGACGATGCGAAAGAAAGACCCGATAATCCAGGGCAAATAATAGTCCTCCGGCGATACGAAAAAGTCCAAAAACGTGGAAGGGCCCGTAAAGACATAGGGTGATCCGTCCGCGAACACTGCGACCTGTCCGGAAGTAATGGCGTAAGCCACCCGGTCTACCCTTTCCGTCGACAGAAAAAGCGGGAACGGGGAGTTGGTATGATCGGATATAATCTGATCGAGAATCGATGTGTCGAATACGACCTCGAAGTCGATCCTGCCGAGCCGCTGTTTCATCGTTTCGATATGCTGCGGATTCGTCACTCCGTCAAGATAAGCAATCATGACCTTCGTATTGGACAGGCTGCCGACCGAAACCTCCTCGATCACCAGCCTCGTGACGGCGATTTGCTGTCTCAGCAAATGGACGTTGACATGAATATTTTCCACAAAGCCGATTTTGGGTCCCACGACGCTGAATTCATTTTCGGTCTCGTTGCTTTGGCGGTGCCCCTGTTCGGTCTGGTTGATATTAACGATCAAAAAAGCCGGCTCTTCCGACGCGATCTGGAGGATCACATACCCTTTGACCAGCCTGGACTCGACTTCCGACGTATCCTCGGTGATTTGCGCTTCATCGAACGGGATGCGGTTCTGAATGTCCGCCAGCCGATGAATATCATCATCATGCTGCTGGATTTCGGCGATAAGATAACGGTTGATCTTCTCCGCATCCACAAGAGAAGAATAGTAGCTGATCCGGATCCGGTCGTTCTCCGCAAAGGGTGAAAACTGCCGAAAATCGCTGGACTTGGCGGCTTGCTCCAATATTTCACGGAGGGTCTTGGGTGCATCAGGCTTCATGACGATTTCCTTTCCTGTGAGAAAATGAGCATGATCCCATTATGTTCGGCGCCCGGTCAAAACATACCTCATTTCCCGGGTGCAGCTCACGGAATAGAACGAAAAGAACCCCCAAGGAAAGCCGGCAGTCCATATCGGCTCATTTGGGGGTCCTTCGATTAGCTCAGCGCATTTTTCATAAACCTAAAAATATCTTCTTCGCTCATTTCCGCGGCATCCGGGGACACGATCTGCTGTACCTGCAGGCCGTTCTTGAAGATGGACAGCAGCCGCGCTGCCTTCTCGGCGTCCACATGGGCCGGGATCACGCCGTGCTCCTGCCCAACCTTGATCCACTCAGCCGAATTTTGAATGGCCGTCTCCTGGTATCGCTTCAGGATGTCGGCCACGGCGGGCTTATCCTTTTGACTCAGCAGGTAAATAAAAATGAGGCTCGAAGCAGTCTCCGTGCTGGACATATGCTGCATCCTTCCCGATAGGGCGGACAGCGGCCCTTGAAGACCCGCATCCTCTCCGACCGCCCGGGATACCGACTCGTAGAAGAGTCGGTTCGTATTCTGCATCCCTGACTGCAGGATCAGGGCGAACAGTTCGTCTTTGCTTTTGACATAATGATAAATGGCTCCTTTGGTCAGACCGCTGCGGTCAGCGATATCCTGAAGCGTCGTCGCCCGGCATCCCCTCTCCAGGATCATCTCTTCGGCCGTGTCCAGCAGCAGCTTCAGGCTGGGATTCATCGACTTGTCGTCCATCATCTATTCCTCCATATCGCTTGGGTTATTATTTGATTCATAAGCTGAATGATTTATGTTGTATTGCTGAATTATTTACGGTTTAAAGCAGCTTCCCGCTTGACCCGTTTCACGTAGGTAACGTTCCACCAGATCGTAAGCGCCAGGATGCCGTAGGTGGCAAACGGGGAAACCGCCAGAAAGGCGGGAATCGACAAAGTGTACACCAACCCTACTTTAACACAAGCTTCGAGCAAAAGCGCGACGCCCCACACCGCCGTCATGCGGCGAAAGGTCTGACGATAGGCGGGCAGGCGGTTCCACTTGTCATGCATTTCCGGATCGCGGCCGGCGAACCGTTCGGCAAAATAAAAGATCAACGGGCGTGCGGCAAGCAGGGAGCCGAGAAATACCAGGCCCATGATCCCTGTGACATAAGACTCCCTCAGCAAAATGAACCGTTCGTCGCCGCCCAGCAGAACCGCAGCAATGCCGAGAACAAGCCCGAGGAAGATGAAGCCGGAAAACATATCGACCTTGCGGGTATGTATTAGGCTGTACACGGTATCGATCAGCGGTACAATGGCGGCGGCCGATAAGGCCACCAGGCTGCTCGTGTGCGGCAGCAGCAAGGTATACACGACGTACGGCAGTACAATGTTGACAATGAGCGTCACGATAATAGCATTTTTCGATTTGGTCATCGGTTGAAACCATCCTCTCCAATAAATAATTCGCTTCGTGTCAGGTTGTGAACTCCAATCCGGAATATTAGAACTGCAATAATATGGCCGCTGCTTCGTCAGTCATACCTTCGGTAGGTATTTTCTATGACTATAATAGTACCTACCTTCGGTAGGTATGTCAACATCAAAATCAAACTTGCAATCTCCCTCCATCCGGTTGATTTCCTTGAACCAATCCGCAGCCCGCAATCCGCAAGATGCATACGAAAAAACCGGTACATGATGCACCGGTCATTTTTAACGCTTTTGTTATGAATTTTTATTTCATCCCCAAGCTCATTCCTCCGGAACCCTCGGCTTATTCACGTCATCCGGAATCCGCTCATCGAAAACGTCCTGGCCCGGGAAATCCCGGACATGGCCTTCGTGCAGCTCATGATTCTCGTAGTCGAATCGGCCTGAGCTCCGCTGGTCCACCCGCCACGGCGTGCTTTTTCCTAACTGCTCGGCGTTGACCGGCGACCCGTAAGGCCCGTCCGGAAACTCCTCGAAGGCCAGATCGTTTCGCTGCGACTCCACGGTCGACAGGTCTGTCGAAAGGGCCCGCTTCTCATCCTTCATTTCTTGACTCATGGGCGATTCCTCCCTGCGTTTTCGGCTCCGTGCTGCGTGGCATACTTGGACCCGATCATTCTCCTTATTATGGATGGAATAGAGCAAAGTATTCTGGTGGAAATCGTTGACAAATGATGCTAAGCGAATTATTATAAAAACAAAAATACAATTTGTTTTTATAGGAGGTTTTAAATTGCCTCAATTCTCTCCAGCTGAAAAAGAAAAACTTCGTCAGGATTTAATCGATGCCGGTAAAAAGTTGTTTGCGGCACAGGGCCTTAAAAAAACTTCACTGGAACAGTTAACCGCCGCAACCGGGATCGCTAAAAGCACCTTTTACGCTTTTTACGACAGCAAGGAAGCTATGTACTTGGATCTGCTGGAGTTGGAATCGGCCGGGATGGAGGAAAGAGTATGGGCTGCTGTAGAGAAACAGTCCGATGCTTATAACGGAATTATCGCATATCTGCGTCAAATGGTTCTTGAGTTAAAAACCAACCCGCTGACCAAAAAGCTCATTATGCATCCCCAAGAAATGGAGCTATTGCGTCGAAGGGTGCCCCCTGAATTCATCGAAAGAAAACTGCAGCGCAACGTTATCCCTTTAATGAATTATATCGAGCAGCAGCAAATCAAAGGAGAAATCATCAACAAAGACTCGGGAGTCATTGTAGGTATGATGCGGGCAGCTATGCTGATCGAAGTCCATAAACAGGAATTTGACGAGAAGCTTTACGCCGAAATTGAAGAAATAATGTTCCATGCGGTTGCCAGTGCTTTAACGATATCGCCAGTATCCACAAAGGAGTGATCCAATTGGAATTCCATCAACTCTTAGATTGGGCTTTCCAAAGACACTTGAATCCGTTAAGTTGGTATATCCGCCCCATTTTTTTAATCGTATTGGCTTTTTTCGCTTACAAACGAAACTGGAAAGGTATGATGATCACTTTCTTACTTATGATGAGCAGCATGGTTTGGTTTCCTGCGCCGAAAACGATCAATCCCCAGATGGAAGCCGTATTGGATTATGAAAAAATGCTTTTGAGTGATCCAGGTTCGGCCGTATTCACGCTGGCATTTATGATGGCTTTTGTCGTATCCATGGGCGTTGCATTCTGGAAGCATTCTTTTAAAATCGGCCTGGTTATTCTGAATGTGACCCTGATTGGAAAGGTCGTATTGTCGCTGATGTTGACCGGAGATAACGGTTGGGCTCCCATTGGCAACACCCTTTTCGGACTGCTGTTAGTCAACGGGATCGGCTTGGTACTGTTAGGGCTTCAAAACAAACAAAGATGGACGAAGATTCATTAGTTATCCGGGAGGCCTTTAACGATCCAGCGGTACGCTATCTACTACAGCGTTCCGCTGTTTTTAGTTGTCAGTTCTCCAATGAACTCGGGCAAATCGAAATTGCTGCTCCTAACCTCAGCTGCCCCACTGTCGCCCACGCCCCTCCTCTAAAAAAATATTTCAAAAATTTCCTCCAGATATATTGTCTTCCGCAAATCCGCGTGTTAATATAGCGACAAATGAACAAATTGTGAACATAAACGAGCATATATTACGCAAATAATACTCATTTATGTTTGGTTTGGGCATTGAATGTTCATTTTCGCTTGAGTTAAGGGGGAATGATGAATCGACAGTGTGTGGCATATCAGCAATATGGATTTGACGCTCCGGCTGCTGTTATCGGTCGCCATGGGCGGATTGATCGGCATGGAACGCGAATGGAACAATCACGCCGCCGGCTTTCGGACCCATATCCTGGTCTGTCTCGGCTCGGCGTCCATCATGATCCTGTCCATGTACGGCTTTGAGGCCTTCGTGGACGAAACGAACGTCCGCCTGGATCCGGCGCGGCTCGCTGCGCAGGTGATCAGCGGGATCGGCTTTCTCGGCGCAGGAGCCATTCTCCGCTCGGGACAGACGGTATCCGGACTGACGACCGCCGCTTCGGTATGGGTCGTGGCCGCGATCGGACTGTCGATCGGCGCCGGATTTCTCTACTCGGCCCTTCTGACGACCGGTCTTGCTTTTATCAGCCTGTTTGCCCTGAACAAATGGGAAAAGCTCATCATGCACCGCAAGAGGAACTTCGACTTCCTCATCCGGGTGCCCGACAAGCCGGGCATGCTTGTGACGGTCGCCAGCGAGCTGGATGTGCTTGGCATCAAGATCAACAATATCGAAATCCGCACGCCCGACGGGCTGGCGGATGCCATGGTCGAACTGAAATTCCATATCCGCTCCCCAAATCCGATGCAGGTGGTTGCCGCCATGGACAAAATATCTTCCCTGCCCGACGTGCTCGGCATTGAATCGTCGGGAATCTCCTCAGAATTCGCACAAAAGTTCTCCGCAAACAACAAGTATTCCAAATTCAAGATGTAATCGAATTGACGGCAAGCCTGGTAAATGAGCAAAAGTGAACAAAAGTAAGCAATCGTATATGCGATTTGGCGGAAAGGATGGTTATATTGCTGGCAGCTGAACGAAAAATGAGAATCGTGGAATTTGTCAGACAGCATCGGTCGGCTTCTGTCGGCACGTTAGCCAAGGAATTCGGCGTTCATGAAGCGACGATCCGGCGCGATCTCGCTGAGGTCGAACAGGAAGGGCTTCTGAAACGGACGCACGGCGGCGTTATTGTGGAACAGCTCACGCATCACGAGCCTTCGTTCAACGAAAGATCAGGCATCCAGCTCGATCAGAAGGAACGTATCGGCCAGAAGGCGGCAAGCTTGGTGGAAGACGGGGATCACATCATTTTGGATTCCGGCACGACCACGCTGCACATCGCCCGCAACCTGGTCCACCGCTCCAACATCACCGTCATTACCAACGACATGAACGTGGCGGCCGAGCTTCGGGACGCTCCCGGCGTCAAAGTGACGGTCACCGGCGGGGAACTGTATCCGTCCAGCTTCATGCTGAACGGCATGTTTACGGATTACGTGCTGCGGTCGGTACACGTATCCAAAGCTTTTATCGCGACCACCGCGATCCATCCCAAATACGGCCTTACACTTCCGGAAGCCCAACTGGTTGTCGCCAAGCAGGGCATGATCGCGGCCGCCCAGGAAGTCATCGTCGTCGCCGACGAAACGAAAATCGGCAAAATATCGCTGTACAACGTCGCTCCCAATAGCTCGATCCATACGCTGATCACGGGCAACGAGGTTGCGGAATACGACATTAAGCAGTTTCAGGACGCCGGCATTCAAATTTTAACCGTCTGACGGAACGCAGCTCCTTTCAGGGGAGCTGACGATGACGTCAGGCCCGAACAAATGATAAGGAAATCCAGTATTAAAAAAACCAAATAACGTCACATGGAGGTGTTCCCTGATTTGAGTACGATTACGCAAACGGTGGACTCCCGGTCGCTCCGGCTCACCCACCCCCACCATGTCGAAGAAATGACGATGGATCGGACCGTCGCGGAAGGATTCGTCGTCATTGAACCCACTTTGGCCAGCATCTGTCATGCCGACCTTCGGTATTTCGGAGGCCTTCGGAAACCCGAAGTCCTTGCCCGCAAGCTGCCGATGGCCCTGCTTCATGAAGGCATCGGGAAAGTCGTCGGCGGCTCCTCCAAGCTTCAAGCGGGACAGCGGGTCGCCATCGTGCCGAACCTGCCGGGCTATCTGCTGAACGGCATCAAGCACGACGAGTGCTGTCCGGCCTGCCGGGGAGACATTCCGGAGAATTACTGCTACAACGGCAAGTTTCTCGGGAGTACGATCGACGGTATCGCGCAGAGCCGGCTCGTCATTCCGGAGGCATGTGCCATTCCGATCCCCGATTCGATTCCAGATGACATTGCTGTGCTGGCAGAGCTGTGCAGCGTATCCTACCGGGCGATCCGCCCCGTGGCCGATCTGCTGGACAGCGCACAGGTCGCCGTATTCGGAGACGGCCCGGTCGGCTTCCTGACCGCCGCCATGCTCCATTATGCCTTTGGTGTCAGCACGGAGCGCCTGACGGTATTCGGCGCCATCCAGGAGAAGCTGGAGCATTTCACGTTTGCCCGGACCGAAATGGTGCAGGAATACGATTTTCAAGGCGGCTGGAAGGTTGATGTCGTGCTGGAATGCACAGGCGGAAGATTTAGTGAAAGCGCCATCAATCAAGGGATCGACTTACTTCTCCCTGGGGGCCATCTGATCGCCATGGGCGTCAGCGAGGAGCTTGTTCCTATCAATACGCGGGATGTGCTGGAGAAAGGCATTACGATCCACGGCAGCAGCCGCAGCTCGCACAGCGATTTTCGGAAGGTGCTTGAAGTGATGAAGCAGGAGGAATGTCAGGAGACGCTCCGGCAGTTGGTGCCGGATGACTATATCCCGGTGAGCAAGGCAGAAGACTTTGCGGGCGCAATGGAATCTGCCCTGGCTCACAGAGACTGGAAAAAGATGTACCTCGATTTTCGCTGGTGAGAGAGCGAAAATCTTGTTCAATAGTGTACCACACAAGCGGGTTGAAGTAAAAACGGCTGGAGGATGCCCAGGCATTCCTCCCTCCGTTCTTCATCATATGAAAGCGCTTGCCGTGGACGATGAACCCAAACAACACATAGCAACCGCTGGTGAAGGAGGAATCCGTGTGGCATCCATTGAGTTGGTCGATGTATCCCAATCGTTTGACAAAAACACCATCATCCCCCGTCTGAACCTGAAGATCGAAGATGGCAAATTCACCGTCCTGGTCGGTCCTTCGGGCTGCGGCAAGACCACCCTGCTCCGCATGATCGCCGGGCTCGACCGCCAGACTTCGGGGTCGGTTCTGATCGGCGGCAGCGACGTATCCGCCATTGCCCCGGGCCAAAGGGGCGTCGCGATGGTGTTTCAGAACTACGCCATTTATCCGACGATGTCCGTACGCGAGAATATCGAATTCGGCCTGAAAAACAACAAAGTACCCAAGGAGGAACGGACACGGCTCGTGGAAAGCATCAGCGAGACGGTCGGACTCCGCCCTTACCTTGACCGCAAGCCCTCCACCCTTTCGGGCGGCCAGCGGCAGCGGGTGGCGCTCGCGCGGGCGATGGTCAAGAAACCTTCGGTGTTTCTGATGGACGAGCCCCTGTCCAACTTAGACGCCAAGCTCCGGGTGCAGATGCGCGTCGAGCTCATTGAGCTGCACAAGAAGCTGGGCTCCACCTTCGTCTACGTCACGCACGATCAGGTCGAAGCGATGTCCATGGCCGACACCATCGTGCTGATGAATCAGGGAGAGATTCAGCAGGAGGCTTCGCCGGCTGAAATTTACCGCGAACCGGATAATCTGTTTGCCGCGCAGTTTATCGGGGTCCCTCCGATGAACGTCGGCGACATGGGGCAGGACGGAGTCCGTTTTGGCTTTCGTCCGGAGCACGGGCTGCTGTCCACCGAGCCGGCGGATGCCCATTTTACGGCCAAGGGCGTCATCTCCATCCGGGAAATGCTCGGCTCAGAGACCATCTACCAGGTCCGTACCCGGGACCATTCCTTTATGATCAAATGCACCGAAGACCTGTTCAGCGTAGACCAGGACATCTATCTCTCCGTGGACGAATCCAAGCTCTTTCTCTTCGGAGCGGACGACAAGCGGATTTACCGCGATGACCGACGGCATAACACCTACCTTCATGCGCTAAGGGGACGTTTCCAATGAACCGGCGCAAAGTATGGGAGACGACCAGGCCGTACGCGCTCATTTTGCCGGCGATGATCGCCTTGTTCCTGTTCGTGGTCTACCCGGTCTTTTACCTCATTAAATTAAGCCTGTATAAATACAACCTGCTCAATAAGGACAAAAGCAAGTTCATCGGACTTGACAACTACCGGGAAATCTTCACCCGGGACGATTTCTATCACGCCCTGGCCAACACCGCCGTCTACACGGTGGGCGTCGTGCTCTGCACCATGCTGCTCTCGCTCGGCGTGGCCGTATGGCTGCGGAAGCGGTCGCGGTTCAACGCCATTCTGCAGGCCGGTCTGTTCACGCCGCATATCATTTCGATCGTCTCCATCGCGCTCGTCTGGATGTGGCTGATGGAGCCGGGGCATGGTCTGCTCAATTATGTGCTGAAGGCCTTCGGACTTCCGGGATCACCCTGGCTGCAGAGCTCGAGCACTTCCATGATCTCCGTGATCCTGGTCTCGGTGTGGCACAGCATCGGCTATTACGCCCTCATTATGGTGGCGGCGCTGCAGAGCATTCCCCCGACCATCTACGAAGCCGCTGCGCTGGACAATGCCAGCAGGTTCAAGGTGTTCTGGAAAATTACGCTGCCGCTGATCTCGCCGCAGTTGTTTTTCATCCTCGTCATCATGACGATCGGCTCCTTCAAGGTGTTCGATACGGTCAAAATCATGACCGGGGGCGGCCCCAACGGCTCAACGACGACGCTCGTGTACTACATCTACGAGTTCAGAACGACCAGCATCGGCTTCGCTTCGGCCACCGGCGTCGTACTGATGGCGATTATCGCGGTGCTGACCTTTGTTTACTTCAAAGTCCTTGCCCAGCGGATTCACTACCAGTGAGCCGCACCATGGGCAGACAACAACCTGAGGGGGTGCTTTTCCCGTGCTGATCCAGGAAAAGAAACAAGTCGGCGGGAAGCTGCGTTACCGGATCCGGGACCATGCGTCCCTCCGGCTTCTGAAACGGCTTCTGGGCTTCGTGGCCAAGCTCGCCGTGCTGATCGTGTTTATTTTTCCGTTCCTGTGGATGATATCCACTTCGCTGCAAACCTTTGAGGAGACGCTGGCCTTTCCGCCGACGTGGATTCCCGCCGCGCCGCAATGGCATAACTTTGCCGAGGCCATGAGGTCGGCTCCCTTCGTGACCTATGCGAAAAACTCGGTCATCATCACCGTCTCCGTCATCGTGCTGCAAATGATCGTGATGATCCCGGCGGCGTATGCATTTGCCAAATACCGCTTCTGGGGCCGGAACCTGCTGTTCGGCATCGTGCTGCTCGCCTTCATGATTCCCGGGCAGGTGACGTTCATTCCCGTCTACCTGATGATGGCGGACTGGGGCATCAACAACCCTTCTGCCCCAGATCATTCCGTTCATGGCCAATGCCTTCGGGATTTTCCTGCTCCGCCAGTATTTTATGCAAATCCCGCAGGAGATTATTGAGTCCGCCCGGCTGGACAATGCCAGCGAGTTCAAAATCATGCAGAAGATCATGATCCCCATGGCCGTTCCCGCCTTGGCCACCGTCGCCTTGTTCAGCTTTGTGAGCCATTGGAACGACTACTTCTGGCCGCTCGTCGTCACTGACTCGACCGCTGTCCGGCCGCTGACGATCGGGATCGCCATGCTCCGGGAATCCGAGGGCGTATCCAACTGGCATATCATCATGGCGGGCAACGTTGTGCTCGTCCTGCCGATCCTGATCGTGTATTTGTTTGCTTCCAAGCAGATCGTCAAGGCTTTTGTATACTCCGGTATTAAATAAACTGTCGCTATTACTATTTAAATCACCTGAAAATGGAGGAGTTTCTGTGAAGAACAAGTTTCCATTCATCGCGCTGACTCTGGCGCTGATCATGACATTATTGGCAGGATGCAGCGGAGGCGGAAGCGGGTCCGGAGGCGAAACGGCAGGCACGGACAGCAAGGCCGCTTCGGGAGAGGCATCCAGCAATGCCGGTAATTCCGGCTCCGGCAAGGAGACCATCCAGTTCTGGCACTCGATCGGCGGCAAGAACGGTGAGTTTCTGGACGCCATGATCAAGCGGTTCAACAGCTCCCAGGACAAAATCGAGGTCGTCGGAACGTTCCAGGGCAGCTACCAGGAAACGGTAACCAAGCTGCAGCAGGCCGTTGCGGCCAAGACCGCGCCGGACGTGACGATGCTTGAGCGTTCCAACGTCCAGCTGTTTGCAGACGCGGAAGTTCTGGAAGACCTGGCCCCCTACATGGAAAAGTCCGGCCTCAGCAAGGACGATTTTGAGGAGGGGCTGATGGGGCATTCCTATTTTAACGATAAGCTGGTCTCCCTTCCGTTTAACCGCTCTACGCCGGTGATGCACATCAACAAGTCAATGCTGGACGAGAAGGGCTTGTCCATCCCGACAACCTGGGACGAATTGAAAAAAACAGCCGAAGCGCTGGTCGTCAAGGAAAACGGCGAGGTGAAACGCTACGGGCTGACGATGCCGTACGATACCTGGTATCCAATCGCCATGATCACACAGGCCGGAGGCAAGTTCTTCAACGATGAGGGCACGTCCGTCGGTTATACGACCGAAGCGTCCAAGACCTTCAAGTATCTGAAGGAGCTGCAAAATGCCGGCGCCCTCTACTATCCGCCTAGCCAGGACTCCGGCAACATTACGAACCAGATGTTTACGAGCGGCAAGGTGGGGATTCTTTTCCAATCGACCGGTTCGATCTCCGGCCTGACTCAAGGTGCGAAGTTCGATTACGTGACGGCATTTCTTCCGCAGGATAAGCAGTACGCTACTCCGACCGGGGGCGGCAACGTGGCCATGATGGCGGCCTCCAAGCATAAGGATGCGGCCTGGGAGTTCATGCACTGGCTGATGACCAGTCCGGAAGGCGCGCAGCAGTTCGTTATCGATACGGGCTACCTTCCTTTCACGAAGCAGATGGTCGATTCGGACGCCATCAAGCAGTTGTGGGAAAAGGAGCCGAACCGGAAGGTGGCTTTTGAGCAGCTCCAATATGCCGTTGATACCAACAAGAGCGTCCAGTGGCCGCAGGTCGAGCAGGAGTTTAACAAGGCGATCCAAGCGATCATGTACGATAACAAGGACGTCGATGCCACGCTGAACAGCTACAAGGAAGAAGTGGACCGGATCTTGAAAAATTAACGTGACCCCATTCCCGCCAATAACAAGGAGGTACACTGTCTTATGCTAGAGCATTTGCAGCAGCTGCAGTCCATCGTGGTGTCCGGACACCGCGGCTGGAAGTCCGCTTATCCGGAAAATACGCTCTTGTCGTTTCAACAGGCGCTGGATCTCGGCGTCGATATGCTGGAGCTGGACCTGCGCATGACCCGCGACGATGTCGTGGTGGTCATCCATGACGCCACCGTCGACCGGACGACGGACGGATCGGGCCCGGTCGGCGATTATACGCTGGAGGAGCTGAAGCGGCTGGATGCCGGCGGCTGGTTCGGCAAAGTGTTCGAGGGACTTAAAGTTCCGACCTTCGAGGAATTCTGCGAGTTGATCGCCCCTTATCCGGACGTCCTGCTGAACGTGGAGATCAAACCGGACGAACGTGCTCTGGAAACCGCGGACGCCGCCATTGTCCAGCTGGCATCCCGCGGGGAGCTTCACCGGTGCGTATTTACCAGCTTTGACGCCACGGTTCTGGCGCATATCCACGACAAGCATGGCCTTAAGACGCAGGGCTTTCCCGGTGAGCAGATGCATAACTATGTGCCGGGACCCGAGGGGACGATTTCGAAAATGTGGGCGGTGGGACTCAGCATGAAGCTGCTGACGCCTGCCCGGGTGAAGGAATACGAGGATCTGGGCATCCTGCCGTGGTGCTACTGCCCGGATGACGATCAGCAGGTCTACTACGCGATTGGCTGCGGTTCCCTGCTGATGACGGTGAACAATCCGCTCCCCGCCATGCGGATTCGGGAGCAGATGGATCTCTCCCCTACAAGTTTCATGCCGCAGCCGTGAATGTCCGGTTTCATCCCAACCCTTGATTGGAGGATTGATGTCCATGGATCATTCGAAATTTAACAGCCGTTGGGCCGTGAAGGGATTGGCCCGCCGCACACTCATGAAATTAACGGCAGGCTTCCTGATCGCCGCCCTCCTGCCTCTCTCCGCTTCCGGCGCTCATGCGCAGCCGTCGCCGCTGAAGTCCAAAATGTTCGACCTGTCGCAGGAGGCGAAGGAAGTGATCCGCGAGAAGCCGCTGCACAACGGGACCGTGCTTCAGTCCTTTGCCATCGATAATGCGAACGGGCGTATTTATACCGTTCAGCTCATGGCCGGCGGACAGCAGCTACCCGGCGAATCCGCGCCGGTCAGCGGATCCGCCCGCTCCAGCAGCGGCGATCTGGCCCTGACCCAGCTGGATATGAACGGAAACGAGCTGGGGCACATGTTCCTGAAGGGATTTGGCCACGGCGTGCAGATCGGTGTGGAGGCAGACGGGTCGCAGGCCTACTTATGGACGGAGACCGACTCGGTGACGGAGTCGGGCAGCGGCTGGGGAACCCAGCTGACCCGGTTCGCCTTCCAGGACGGCGCCATCCTGACGCCGGAGTCGCCGGAGCTTGAGAAGTACCGGCTGATCCCCGGTGCCGACCGGACGACGGTCCATATCGACCAGGCGAACGGGCTGCTGACGATGCGTTACCGTCTGAACGGAGCCTTCCATTTTGGCGTATATGAGCTGGAGAAAGTTAAGCAGCACATCTACGAGCCGGTGGCGGACGTCCTCCAGCCTTCCCTCGGCACGTTCCAGGGCTTCGCCTCCTACGGCGGTTACCTGTATCTCCTGGAGGGCAGCGCCTACGGTTCGGCCGGCTCGGTCGAAGGCACCGGCAATACGTACATCACCGTCGTAAAGCTGAGCACCGGGGAGGTCGTGGACCGGCAGCTGATCCTTACCGCGCCGGAGCTGACTTACCGGGAGCCTGAGGGCATGTCGATCCGGATTCCGGACATCAGGCACCCGCAGAAAGCCGAGCTGTGCTTCGGCTTTGCGTCCGCCTTTACGCCTAACCGGCTCGCCAGCATCTACGCCTTTGACCGGCTCCTGCCCGAGCAGGCACTGCAGGATTAAAGTTCAAATGAGGAAGGCGGCCGTGTATGGCCGCCTTCCTTTTTTATATGAAGCCGTATTCCGGGGAGGTAGCAAATGTATAGGAAATATTCATGTGTTTGATATTTTACGGCTTGAAGGAAATATCAACATACGTCGCGCCATCCTTGGCAGATGCATTGACGGTTGCTCCTAACACTTTACCCCATTTGCTCCATAACATCCCCTAGATGATTCCCGAAATTTTTCAAAGTAAGGAACGCAACGAGCAAGAGGATCACAATAACACTAATTGCCACAACCACTCGTTTTAAGGTCATTTTTATACCCCATTTCTAATTAGGATCATTAACCATAGTCACGAAGGACAGTAGACTTTGACTCACTTTTTCGATTCATATTTAAAACCCCTGTTACTAGAAATAGTTTCATTCATTCGGATTTACCATTTTATATGTACCTGCTCCTACATTGAGAGCGTCTTGAAATTCAGTAGAATAGCCAGGTGGTTGCTCCCAGCCGTTGTTTGTCTGCTATTATCTATGCCCTCCGTTACCTTAAGGCTTACCGTGTAGCGGTCCGCTTTTTGTGGTATACTTGAAATAGATCAAGCGTAAACTAAAAAAGCCACGATGCTGGTAACATCGTGACTTTTGACAAAGGCCGGCGGGCGACCACGGCGAAAATTCAGTTCAAGAACCGAAGAACCACCGGATTGCTAGGCTCCCAACCTAATCCCGGTGGTTTTTCTTGTTATGCCGCGCTTGCTTCCAGGCACTGACCAAAGTTTTCAGGCCAGTAATGATACCGACCAGCTTCAGTAGTCCGTCCAAAAGCTTTAAGGCCACTTCAAGAATGGACACGGCGTCACCCCCTTTCGGGTTTGCTTCGCCGCGTCCTCCCACCGGTTACTTTGTCCTTTAGATTATACCACAATCTACCATTTTCTAATTGCTAATTCTCTCACTTATCCGGACACCGGATCCTCTCATTTCACATGAAAAATGCCTCTCTCTTTCGATATAAACTGATTCAACAGCCCCAGCTTCCAAACCATATTCCCCGGCTCCCTGAACACTCCACCGGTTTGTGCCGCTTACTGATCACAACCAGCCCTTTTGTTGATGGCATTTCGAAGGGTAAAAACTATAATGTACACATAAGCTCCAAAAAAAGGAGGCAGCGATCATGCAACCTCAGGTATTGATTGTCGGCGCCGGTCCGACCGGTCTCGTTTTGGCTCTGGCCCTGGAGAAGCAGGGAATTCCTTTTCGGATCATCGATCAACGCTCCGGACCGGGAGAAGCCTCCAGAGCCATGGTCGTTCATGCCAGAACCCTGGAGTTCTACCAGCAGTTCGGCATAGCGGATTCATTTGTGCAGCGCGGCATCCCCATGCATACCGGCCAAATTATGAAGAACGGAAAGCTTAAGGGAACCATCAACTTTGGTGATTTTGGAGAAGAAATCAGCCCCTATCCCTATGTACTCAGCCTGCCTCAGGACGAGCATGAAGTCCTTCTCATCGAGCATCTCGACTCCAAAGGAATCCATGTGGAGTGGAATACCGGGCTCGTTTCCCTTCAGGAAGGGAATGAAGCGGTGCATGCCGTCACGACCCGGCAAGGGAGCGAAGAGAAACAAGCGTATGCCTATGTGTGCGGGTGCGATGGGGCGCATAGTACAGTCCGCAAGGAGATGGGACTGGAGTTTCCCGGAGGAACGTATGAGCAGATGTTTTTCGTGGCTGATGTGGGGAGTAAAGAGCCCGTGACAAACGTGACAATGAACTTTTTTGAAGAAGGGTTCTGTCTGGTCTTCCCGATCCGCACGAGCGGACAGGTCCGGCTTATCGGACTCATTCCGCCTAAGATCCTGAATCAGGGAGTTCCTGCGGAATTGGAACCTCTGATTCCTTATGTGGAGAGAAATACGGGAGTGCACATCGGCCAGGTAAACTGGTATTCGACTTATAAAAGCCATCACCGGGTATGCGAGCATTTCCGCAAGGGACGAATCTTTATCGCCGGGGATGCGGCCCATGTACACAGCCCGGTCGGAGGGCAAGGCATGAATACCGGTATTGGGGACGCCGTGAATCTGGGCTGGAAGCTTGCCGCGGTTCTTCTGGACAAAGCGGACGCCGGCATTCTCGATTCCTACGAGACGGAGCGGATTGCTTTTGCCCGGACGCTCGTGGCCACCACAGACCGGCTGTTCCAATCGATCGTAGGAGGCGGCATCATGACCTCCCTGGTTCAGGACATGGTCATTCCCCATATCGTTCCCCTGCTTCTGGATGTCCCGCCTATACGAAAAATGGCCTTCCAACGGCTGTCGCAAACGCAAATCCGTTACCGGGACAGCATGCTGAGCAGCGGTGCTTCCGGCTCCGTTCACGGCGGCGACCGTCTGCCCTGGATTCAGACCGCCCATGGGGACAACTTCGAACCGCTGCAATCCGTCGATTGGCAGCTGCAAGTGTACGGCCAGGCATCGCAAAGTCTGCGCCGGCTCAGCGAAACGACAGGCATCCCCTTGCATGAAATGGGGTGGACGCCATCCATGAAAGCAGCCGGCATGCATCCCGATTCGGCATTTCTGGTCCGGCCGGACGGATACGTCGCGCTGGCGGAACCTCACCAGGATACTGGTGCGATTCAGGCGTACCTCGATCGATTTCATATCGCTCCGTTTACACACGAAAAGAGCTGACGTTGGCGTCGGCTCTTTTCGCTTGTTGCTGGATGCGGTTGTATCCAAGACATGCTGAAGCTATGGCGGATTCGCTTATCGCTTGGATATTGCTAGAACTCTTAGCCAGGTACGGCGGCTGGAATTCAGTCCGGATCACAAACATTGTCCAATCCTCCCGCCGTTTTCAACTCGCCATCCCTTATCTATCGTTAGATCCCAGCGGTCACCTTATGTTTCGACGCCGCTATCCGCTTATTCAGCTCCTCCAAAAACAGATCCTCGTCGATGGGGAGCGCTACGGTGTCGCCGATCCAGCTCGACAGATGCATCGCATTGGACAGCATTAAACTGTTGATGCCCTCCTCACCGTCAGCGATCAGCGGCGTGCCGTCCAGGACGGCCTTGGCAAACGAAGCGATGACGCCGGTATGCTGGCTGTTGTCACCTTGCGTCTCGATGACGGACACTTCCACGGGAGGTTTCGCAAAGCCGTCCTTCGTTGTAAAACAGTATTCACGCTCGTTCTGGCTCAGCTTATGCAGCGTCAACGTATTGTTTTCGCACACCAGCTTGCCCATTTCCAGCGTAATTTCCAACCGGTTCGTTCCCGGCAGGTCGGCCGTCGTCGTGACGAATACGCCCGTGGCTCCGTTCGGGAATTCCATATATGCCGTGACGTCATCCTCCACCTCGATGTTATGCCACTTGCCTTCATGGCAGAAAGCGCGAACTTGGGCCGGCATGCCGCAAATCCATTGGAGGAGGTCGATGTTGTGCGGGCATTGGTTGATAAGAACGCCTCCGCCTTCCCCGGCCCAGGTGGCGCGCCAGCTTCCCGAATCATAATAGGCCTGCGACCGGTACCAGTCGGTAATGATCCAGTTCACCCGCTTAATCGCGCCAAGCTCGCCGCTGTGCACGAGCTCATGCATTTTGCGGTACATCGGGTTGGTCCGCTGGTTAAACATCATGCCGAAGATGCGGCCGCTTTCCCGCGCCTTCTCGTTCATTTCCCGCACCTGCTTCGTGTAGACGCCGGCCGGCTTTTCGCATAAAACATGCAGCCCTTTGGTGAAAGCCATAATGGCGAGCCTTGGATGATCGTAGTGCGGCGTCGCAATAATCACGGCATCACATAGGCCGCTGTCCATCAACTCGTCCGGCGTTGCAAAGTAGCCGATGTCGCCTTGCAAATACGTTTTGGCGTCCTCCAGCCGGTTGCCGTCCATTTCCGACACTGCGGTGAGCTCGGCCTCCGGCACGATACCCTTGTTTAATTTTTTGGCATGATCCGACCCCATATTGCCCATCCCGATGACGCCGATCCGTAATTTAGACATCAAGACCCTCCATTCTCCTTAGCGGTAGCCAAGGGAAGCCAAATTGTTGTAACTCGTCTGCAGGCAGTCGAACGGGCTTGTCTGGCATACGTCCTGTTCGACCAGCAGATATTTTGTATTCGCTTGTTCAAGCGCTTTCAAAATTGCCGGAAAATTCATGTTCCCTTCCATGACGGGGGCCATCAGCTGCTGAGTCCCCTGGACGGCCATGTCCTTCAAATGCACGCAGTGAAGACGGTCCTTCAACTTGCCGATCCATTCGCATACGTCGGCGCCGGCCGCCTGTACCCAATATGTATCGAGCGTAATGCCCATCTCCTCCGGCGCGAAGTCCTCCACCAGCCGTTCAATGAGGCGCTTGCCGCCGATTTTTTCGAACTCAAAATGATGGTTGTGGTACATGAACAGCTTGCCTGCCTTGGCGATCCGCCCGGCCGCTTCCCGGAAGTCCTCCGCGAAATACCCGTACCAGTCGAGACCGCGGTATTTATCAGGCATCGATCCAATGCCGATGTAATCGCAGCCCAGAATATGATGCTCCTCGATGACTTGATCCGTTTCGTTCAGGATCCGGTCCGGGCTCGTATGCGTCAGCGCAATTTGAAGCGACAGCTCGTCGCAAATGGCGCGAAGCGTCTCGGGACGGATAGAACCGATAGCCGAAATCTGGACCGACGTATAGCCCATAGCCGCAATTTTTTGCAATGTTCGCCGAATATCTTTTTCCGTCTGGAGAAAGGAACGGACGGTGTACAATTGTGCGCCTAAAATCATGAAATATGGCCCCTCCTTCAAGATTTCCAAAAGTGCATTCTCCCCTTAATTATAGTCCCGGCACCCGGAATCGCCATTGTAAATCGAAGCCATAACATTGCAAATATAGCGGTCATTCGTTAGACTAAACCCAACATTGTTGAGGAGGCGAACGGATGCTGTACGCCAATATCCATACCGACTCATTGAATTTCCACCATGCAGCCGACCGGCGCAAGACGGACCAATATGCGCTGCACTGCCACAATTTTTACGAGGTGTACTATTTTATCGCCGGAGAAGTCAGCTATCTGGTCGAGGGCAAGCGCTACGTACCGGAACCGCACAGCCTGCTGCTCATCGCCCCTCACGTGTTCCACGGCGTAAAAATCGAAAGCGACATCCCTTATGAAAGGATATCGCTCCATTTTGTGCCCGGATTTCTTCCGCCCGAAAACCAGTCCGCCTTATTATCTCCCTTCCATCCCGATGATGGTCCGGCAGGGATCTATTACAAGGATGACGGTAACCGCGTCATGTTTACTTTTTTCAAGCAGCTGATGGATGCCCGGCACGCCGATGCCGCCATTCGCGATCTTGCGCTCCGGGTGCGTCTTGAGGCGCTGCTGTCGCAGATTCTAATCCACAGCTATGCGCTGAAAGGCACCTCGGATGCCTCTTCCTCCGGGCCCTCAGTCCCGCGGATTATTGCTTACGTCAACGACCATATCACCGAATCGGTCTCGCTCGACGATTTGTCCGCCGCCTTTTACATCAGCAAGCATCATTTGAACAAAATGTTCCGCAGAGCGACGGGCACAACCATCGGCAATTATATCATCCATAAACGGGTCGTGATGGCGCAGAACTTGATGCTTCAGGGGCATACCGCGAGTTCGGCGGCCGCCGCCGTCGGCTTCCATGATTATTCTTCCTTTTTCCGTGCGTATAAAAAGGTGCTGGGCTGCGCTCCATCGGCCAAACGTCATCCCATGCTGCTCCATTAAATCGCTTCAAGGGCTTGCAGCAGCTTACCCCCGGGTCAGCCAGCCTTCGGGAATGACGGTCAGGTCTTCCGGTTTCCGGTACCGCTGTCCGATCTCCCGGAAGCGCTCCAGCACGTTCGCGTCCAGCAGTCCCTGCCGGTTGGGAGCTCCGTTCAACAGAAAGGTCACGTTCTGGCGGTTGCAGTCCTGAATCATGTCCAGCGCCCAATCCACTGTTTTCAGCTCCCTGGTCGTATCCGTCGTTCTCCAGAACCAGGTTTTCGTTAACACGTTGCAGCTCGCGCCCGGTCCCACAAAGCCGTCTTCCACTTCCTGCCCTGCGGCATTTTCATAAAACACGACGTCCGTATGATTCAGGTTGGTCTCGCAGCTGATGTTCATCAGCAAGCACTGGGGCTGGAGCTGCTTGACCCATGCATCGATTTCCTCGAACGGAAGATTCTCGTACGAAGGGCCGCCCCAATGGGCGTTCCAGCCGTCAATAATGAGGAATGGAAGCTCGCCGTAGTTCGTCAGCAGCTCCTCAAGCTGGTTTTTAATGAACTGCTTATCCGCTGGCGTGCATTTTCTCCGGCCGATTTGGTGATGCAGGTCCAGCATGGAAAAATACAGCCCCGCCTCGATCCCTTCCGCCCGGAACGCGTCCAGGTATTCCTTGACGACATCCCGCTGACTCGCTGCGTTGCGAACGCAATGCTCCGTATGCTCGGTCGGCCACAAGCTGAAGCCTTCATGATGCTTCGCGGTCAATGCCGCAAAGCTCATCCCCGCCGATTTGGCGGCCTTCGCCCATTGCGAGCAGTCCAGCTGCTCCGGATTCCAGTCCTTCGGGTCGAAAGGGAACCGGCGGGGCTCATCCCCGTTCTCGTGATCGTATTCCCAATCGATAATGTCCGAATCGGCAAACTGAAACGTTGCGCTGTTGAAGTGGATAAACATCCCGAACCGCTGATTCACAAACCACTGCTGCCTCTGGATGAGTGCCTGTTGATCCATAACTCATTGCCTCCCTGACTTCACTTATATCATATAATATCTACCACTCTACAGGATCATTTCCCTTGACACAGCTGACAATGGCGACTTCTTATAGTACAATCTCTACATTCGTTTTTTTCGAAAAGGAGCTTTAGCGATATGCTCGTACTTGAACTCAAGGTGCCGCCGTTCCCGCTGCTGGCCGCGGTCGGCCATACGGTGTGGCAGGCGGGCGTGATGCACGCCGAGCGCCAATTCGAAGCCTTTGACCTGATCGTTTGCGCCAAAGGCACGCTATATATGGAAGAGGATGGGGTTTCGTATGATATCCGTGAGGGAACGATGCTCGTCCTGGAGCCCGGCAAGACGCACCGAGGCTGCCGTCCGACCGATCGCGAGACCGAGGTGTATTGGATCCATTTCGAATACCCGGCGGAGGAGCAGCCGGTTCTGACCGAGAAAAGCCACTGGCAACAGCCGCTGCTGAACCGGTCGGATCAGGATACCCAGGCCCAGCCGGGCCTGGTGGACATCCCCAAATTTGCCGAGGTGGATTTACGCACGATGGTGCCGATCCTGCAGGACATGCTGAAAGTGCACGGTATGCTTACCCCCTACGGAGTCTACGAACTGCACATGTTATTCGGCAGGTTCCTGATCGAGCTGCAGGGAAGCATGAGAAAAGGCAGCCCGCATGCCCGCTCGTTTTTCCTTGGAGAGCAGGTCGCAGCCTATTTGGCGGACAACCTTGAAGCTCCCTTCGACTCCGCCGGCATGGAGCGCGACCTGCATTACCATTTCGACTACTTGGCGCGCTGCCTGAAACAATATTCGGGGATGAGTCCGCTTCAATACCGGCATCATCTGCAGATGGAGCGGGCCAAGCGGCTGCTGGCGCATTCAGAGATGCCCCTGGTCAAAGTGGCCGAACAATGCGGATTTCGGGACAACAACTATTTTACGCGTCTGTTTAAACGCCAAACCTCGTTTACCCCCGGCGAGTACAGGAAACGGTATCAGGTGTTCCGGGTGGATTGAAATATTGGCTTGGTTTGATATACTAAATGAAAGCTGCACAAGGCTTTGCGTGCATATTTCAAAGAACGTTAACGAGAATCGGAGAATAATAATGCCGAAGGACTCAGCAAAATTGTTATATCAAATGATTAAGGACGACATCCTCGCCAGAATTGAAAATCATCAGTTCGAATACGATAAGCCGATTTGTACGGAGAAAAGCTTGTCCGAGCAGTACGGCGTCAGCCGCATTACCTCCAAGCGGGCTATCGAGGATTTGGAGCAGGCCGGCATCCTGTACCGCAAACGCGGGGTGGGGAGCTTCGTGCGGCGTATTCCTCTATCCGCTCAGCCGGCCAGCTCTGTCACTTCCCTTCCGGACGGGCTGCCACCGGGGAGGACCATTCCGGTCATCCTGCCTTTCGCCGTCAACCAGGGCGGTTTCTTCCGGATCGTTGAGGCCGCTACCGCGCGGCTGGACGGCGCCAATGTTCATTTGGCAATCCATATTTGCGAGCCGGATCCGGATAAGATGAGAAGCCTGCTGCTCCGGCTCTTTGCTCAAGACGTGGACACCCTCATACTGTATCCGGCAGGTAACGAGCTGCATTTGGACGTGCTCAGGAAGTTTACCGAGCAGGGCAAGCAGGTCATCATCCTGGATAAGCCGCATGATATTCCTTATTTAAGCAGCGTAGTCTGCGACAATTTCGGGGGCAGCTACCAGCTGACCCGGCATCTGGTCGATTACGGGCACCGCCGGATCGCCTACGTCTCCCGCTTCTCACCCCGTGACATGTCCAGCTTGTCCGCACGCTTCAGCGGGTTTACGAAATGCATGAACGACCACGGGCTCGAAGTGGTCTCCGAGTACGTCAAATTTAATGTCACGCCCGATTACCACATGCTGAAGCATATCATTAACGGGTTTTACCGGTCGGGCGTCACCGCCATCGAGTGCGAGAACGACGAGGTCGCCTTTAATGTGTACATGTGCTGTCTCGGTTTGTCGATCCGGGTACCTGAGCAGATGAGCATTACCGGCTTCGACAATATCGAGTGGGCGGTGACCGGCAGCGCGCAAATCACCACCATCGACCAGAATTTCAGCGTCATCGGCGAAACGATCGCCGACCTCATTCTGAACGGAGACCGTCGCCCCGTTATCACGACCGTCCCCGTAAGCCTCGTTCCCAGGGCATCGACCGGGCCTGCAACGGCGGATTAACGGAAGGAAGGCAGCGCCCAGGAGACGCGGTTTCCTAATCCCTGGCACAACCTTAAACGGCCCCTGCCGCCGATAAGCTTAACAGCTGACCGGTGTACAGGGGCCGTTTGTTTAAGCTAAGCCCAAATCTCTTATTCTTCGAACCGGCTGACCGACAGTCCGCCTACAGCAATGCGGCCGTGCCCGCCCGTCAGCCGGATTGTATTCTGCGTTCCAGGCTGCAGACGGACCGTGAACGACGCGATGCCCACCGCTTCCTCGCCGCTTCCTGTTCCGGGGGCGTTGATCAGCGTGTAATCATGGCCGTTGACCGTTAAGTTCAGCTTGGCCAGGGCTTCTTCCGTGCTGTAATGGATGTACAGTGCGGCCCGTCCACCGCTGCCACCGTCGACGCCGCCGAATTCGCAGTAAGCCCCATCGGCGTCCAGTCCTTGGACGACTGCTTCTGCCCCGGATCTGCCCGTAACTTCAGCACCGCCTCCAGTAGTGCTTACTGACGCCGCATAGTAGGCCGAAATTTCGGTTTCCGGCGCTTCACCGACAGGCTTGACGCTGTTCTTGGTCTGAACCACCGTTTGAATGGTCCCGTCATCGTTAAAATGCAGGCTGTCGATGCACACGCTGCGCAGGTTCCCGTGTCCTGAAATGTCCTGGTTATGATAGAACAAATACCACTGACCTTTGTACTCCACCACCGAGCCATGTGTCGTCGAGCAGCCGGTCGGTTCCAGGAAAATGCCCTGATAAGTCCACGGACCGAGCGGATGCCGGCTTGTCGCGTATCTCATCCGGTTGTTATCCTCCAGATTGTCGGCATAGGTAAGATAGTACAGTCCATTGCGCTTGAACACCCAGGCGGCTTCATGAAAGTCCTCCAGACCCGTCATGTCCTGCATCGAACCTTTGATGGACATCATGTCCTCGCCCAGTTCTCCGCCCTGGCATTTGCTGCCGCCGCCGTAATACATATACGCCCTGCTGTCGTCATCGACGAAGACGCAAGGGTCGATCATGGCGAAGCCGCCGAGCCCTTCGATATATCCTTGGTCGACAAAGCCGCTGGCCGGCTTATCGCTGGTTGCCACGCCGATTTTCCAGGTATCGTTCCAGTCCGATCCGCTCGGATGAGGATAATAGAAATAATACGTGCCGTCCTTGTAAGCGCAGTCAGGAGCCCACATAAATCCGCCTTCCGGGCGCCCCCAGGCCACGTCCCGTGAATGGAGAATCTCGCCTTCGTCGACCCAATTCACCAGGTCATCTGAGGAAAATACGTGATATGCGTCCATTAGATCGCATCCCCGCGGCGGATCGATATCATGGGAGGCGTATATGTATATTCTTCCGTCCTCCCACACATGGGCAGAAGGGTCCGCCGTATAAATGCTGGTGATGACCGGATTATGGCCGGCCGGTTTGATAAAGGCTTTCGGAATTCCCTGAGTGGTCATGGTATGTTCTCCCCTCATCTGTATGATATATCATACTTTGTTATTTGATATATATCTAACCACATTGTACACGGCGCCTCCCCATGCCGCAATACCGGATTTATCGCTCAGCTGACTTCCTGATCCGCACCCCGTTCAGGCGTCGTCCTCTCTTCCCCGCCGGGCGGGAGAATCGGATGACGGATCGTAATTTTGGTTCCCTTGCCTTCCTGGGTCTCGATCCGCAGCTGGTAATCAGGGCCAAAATAAATTTTCAGCCGTTCGTTCACATTGCGCAGTCCGACGCCGGATCTGCCCGCCATTTTTCGATTGCCGGCCGTATCGTTCAACTCCTTCAGCACCTCTTCCGGAATTCCCTTGCCGTTATCGCTAATATCGATGACCAGATCCCCCTCTTCCACGCGGCCGGAGAGGATGACCTTGCCCTTCTCGAAATTGCCGCGGATGCTGTGCTGGATGGCATTCTCGACCAAAGGCTGCAGCAGCAGGCGCATGAATGTCATATCCAGCATCTCTTCGTCAAAAAAATACAGCACGCGCAGCGGCATGCCGATGCGGGCCTGCTCGATCTGAACGTAGGCCTTCACCTGCTCGACCTCGCGTCCGACGGTCGTAATGTCTTTGCCCTGGTTCAAGCTGAGCCGCAGCAAATTACCGAGTGCCGATACCATCTCCCCAATATCGTTGCGCCCGTGGTTTTCCGCTTTCCAGCGAATCGATTCCAGCGTGTTGTAGAGAAAATGCGGGTTGATCTGGTGGCTGAGCACCTGAAATTCCAGCTCCCTTTTCGTTCGCTCGGCGCGCGTGGACTGCAGGATGAGATCTTCAATTTTCCGGACGATGCTGCCAAAGCCGCGGTACAGCCAGCCGATCTCGTCCTTACGGTTCTGATGCGGAATAAGCATGCTGAAATCCCCTTCCTCCAGCTTGCGCATCAGCCGGACCAACTGGAAGACGGGCTGGGTAAAATTCCGTGTGAGATAGATGACCACCCCAACGGCACATAGCATATAAGCGATCAGAAAAAAGATCAGCAGTCTCTGCATCGCCGTAATAGGCTCCGTCAAAGCGTGCATCGGTGTCAGACTGACGATCGTCCAGGGCAGGCTGTCCATGCGGACGAAGGCGATCAAATTTTTCTCGTCATAAATGGACAGCGTCTCGACGCCCTCCTTGCGGACATTCCGCATCGCCAGTAATTTGGGGGACGGCAGCTGCTCTCCGGTCCACTCGCTTCCCGCCGAATCGTATACAATTTTCCCCGTTTCGTCGACGATCAGGAATTTCTGCCCCTGCAGCCGTTTGGTCGGTGAGAAGAAGCGGCTGAAATGGTTATCCGCCAGATCGGCAACCACCAGCCCCCTCGGGGTCCGGTTATGCAGGCTGGTGAACGTTTTGACATAGGAGAGCAGCGGACCGCGGTTCGGCCCTCCATCCACCGACAGATGCCAGATCGGGAGCGTACTGTTCGCCGCGTTCTGAAACCAGTCTTCATTGCGGGTCGATGTCGTAACTTCCAGCGCCCTCAAGTAAGTGGGATAAGCTTCAGAATTCAGCGGATAGACGCGCAGCTGCAGGGCATCCATCTGCTTTTTCTTCTGGTACACAATGTTCAGGAGGTCCACCGAGGCCGACACTTCATCCTGGCTGCTGGCCGGCGGCTGCTCGAGCAAATCTTGCAGCTTCTTGTCTCCGATCAGCTCGTTCATCTGGTCGTTCAATTTTGCCAAGTATGCCTCCAGATTGATCTTGGACTGCTCCAGGTAGCTCATGGAGAAGGTAGCATTGGCCTGCTGGATTCCTTCCACCGACTTGGTATGTGCGTAAGCCGAGAATAAAATGAACGGAACGATCGTAATCGCGAGAAAGATCAGTATCATCCGGTTCCGCAGCGAGGAGGCCAGCCGGAGAAAAGACCTAATCATCCAGAATCCCCTGCAGGCGGCGGAATTCTTTGGGCGTAACGCCGACCAGCTTTTTGAACAGTTTCGTAAAATGGACCGGATCCTTGTACCCCACCTGATGGGAAACCTGATAAATTTTATATTTCGTATCACCCAGCATCTCTTTGGCCCTGGCAATCCGGACGCTCGTCAGTTCCTCGATGAAGGTGCGGCCCTTTTCTTTTTTGTACAGCTTGCTGAGCCAGATCGGCGTCACGTGAACGGCCGCGGCCACCGACTGCAGCGACAGATTTTCGGAGTAGCGGGTACGGATCATCTTTTCGGCCTCCTGGACGATCTGGCTGGAGGAGGTCGCCATTTTACGGAAGTCTCCCGCCAGGGACAGCAGCCGGCTCTCCACCTGATCCTGAAGCGACTGCAGCGTGTCGTACTGCTCCAATTGCTCCCACAGACCGATCGGGTCCTGCTCCCAGGACCGGTCGGGCCACCCGGCCGACGCGGCCGTACGATAAATTCCCATCAGCCATTTGAACAACTGCTGCTGGATATCTTTTAGATTGGGCAGCTCCCACGATTTGACCATATCCTCAAAGTCGCTCATGGATTCCGAAATGTCGGCGTCCGTTCCGTACTTCACCAGGTCAAGCACCGCCCCCGGCTCCCGGATCGTCAGCCTGCCGGCCTCTGCGGCTCCGTCCTCCACGCTGCCGGTGAAGACCCGGTTGCCCCCGCAGACCACCTTTTGCTCCAGGGACTCGGTGCAATCCACGTAGAGCTGATGCAGTTTGTTCAGCTCTTTGGGTGCGGGGCTAATCCCGATGCTGGCCTTGACCTTCACGAATTGGTTGATGCGAAGCAGGCAGGTCTCAGCGATGGTGCGGCATGAATCAAGCATCTCGGGATCGGGGCAGCCGATGACGGCCACCCACCGCTCGTGCGTATCCTTAAACAGGGCCGACGGCATGTTCAATTGCTCGGCAAGCGTATGGCTGACGACATTGCCGATGCCGAACAGGACAAGCTCCTTCTCATCCGGCATGCCCGGCCGGGCGGGAAGCGCTCTTAGGTCGTCCCCTTCAATGGCCATCAGCAGCAGCGGCATCCGGCTCATCCAGTCCAGTCTCAACGACTGCAGGCGGTGGGAGATGCGGGTCTCGCGGTACGGATCGTATTCGTTCTCCGCCATTTCACGCAGCAGCTCCTCCTGAAGCTTCGGCTCCGCAAACTGCACCTGGTACGTGAGGCGGTCTTGCGTTTGCTGCTGCAGCCGTTCCCGTTCGATCGCATCCACCGCTTTACGGACGATCCGCTCCAGTTCATCCAGTTTGATCGGCTTCAGGATATAGTCCATCGCTCCAAGCTGGATCGCCTGCTTGACCAGGCTGAAATCGTCGTAACCGCTGATCAGCACCGCTTTCCACAGGTAATCCGGTAAAGTATGCAGCTCCGCCAGAAACTCAAGTCCCGACATCCGGTTCATCTTGATGTCCGTCACGATCAGATTCGGCTGATGGCGACGGGCCATTTGCAGAGCCTCATCCCCATCCGAAGCGGCCATGACGGCGCTAACGCCGTATTCATTCCAGGGGACCCGCTTGCGGAGCCCCTCGCGAATTTCAAATTCATCGTCCACGATTAATACGCTGATCATAAAGGCATCCTCCCCTTGTCATGAATGTTGATGCTGTGCCGCCAGGAATTGGTCGACCTGACGCTGCACTTCCCGGATAATCGTATCCAGCCCATTATCTTGTTGCAGCATACGGTAATCCGACAGCGCCTTGGCGACATCCGGCACCATGCCGTACTCGATCGATTTGCCGTAGTCCTCATAGATCTGGTCGCGCTCTTCAAGCAGCGGACTGATCGACTGATCGTTCAGGAGCAGTCCCTCCACGGGGGAATCCACATTCACGGGCAGCTCCGCAAAGCGGGCTTCCTCCTTCCAGAAGTCCCCCGGGTACGTTTCGGTGGGGCGCAAAAATTGCGGTTTCCACAGCGCCCACTGTCCTCCCCAGTCCATGTAGTTGCTGGTGGAAAAGTTCAGGTTATCCGGGTACTTGACCTTCCCTCCGTCCAGCTCATAGGTTTTCCCCTGAATCCCATACACGACAAGATCAAACAACCTCTCGTCGGTCTCCAGCATATCAAGAAACCGCAGCACCAGCTCCGGATGCTCGGCATTCCGGTTGATGGCCACGACGTTTGCGATCGGGCTGCGGTTGACCGTTTTTTTGTCGGGGTACAACAGCGACATCTGCTGCCGGTAGCTTGCATCGGCAAAACCCGGATCGGCTGCATAGGCCCACTCGTGGGAAGTGAGCGTGAACAGCATTTTTCCGTTGCGCCATTGATCCGCAGCGTCTTCGGTATCGATCTTTGAATCGGGATTTAGAATCCCGTCCTCGTACCATGCCTTGCTCATGAAGGCGGCATCCGCGTAAAAAGGCTGATCTTCGATCGCCTGCACCTTGTAATGAGGGTCCTTCAGATAAAAACCGAGGCCGTGAAAGCCCAAGTCCACCCATTCGTCCCGGACCACATACAGGGGGAGCGCCGGAATCCGGCTCAGCTTCTGATTGGGATAGGCTTTCTTCAGGTCATGGAGAAGCGAATCGACATCCTCGGCAGTTCTTACCGATTCAGGATCGCGGTAAATTCCCGCCTTCTCCGCCAGGTCCACCCGCCATCCGGCATAGGGCCGCTGATTCATCTTGATCGACCAGGGCAAACCGACGATATCCCCGCCAATCGTGGCAGAGGGCAGGTTATGCTGCTGCCGGTAGCGGTCATATAAGTGGGGCGCGTACACCGGAAGAAGATCATTTAATCTCAAATAGGAACCCCGGGACGCCATTTGCTTAAACGAGCCTTCCGAATCGAAATTCAGGTCCCACCGGTCCCCTGCCGCTGCCATGACCAGCAATTTCCCCGAATATTCCGGCCAGGGAATGAAATTGACGGAAAATTTGACGTTCAATCCTTTGGTTTTGACGTAATCGCTCACGGCCGCCCAAACTTCATCCGTCGCCGCCTTTTTCTCGCCGCCGAAATAAAACTTTAGCGTCGCTTCCGGCTCGCCGGACGTGGCGGCCGGATCGCCGAAAAGAGAGGGGCCGTCCATGCGGACATCGCCGCCGGCCGCGCAGCCCGCCAGTCCGGATGCCAGTGTGATGCACAGCAGACAGGCGGCGAACCATCCCGGAATTCGCCAAAAGGACATAGTTACTCTTCCTTTCCGCATCTATTTTGTAACCGTTTTCACAAAAGAGTCCAAATGTATTGTGCGGCTCTCTCTTCGATCTACAAAGATTAATATAAACGAAGTGCTGTCAATGGACAATGGGACGATATTAAACAATCCCGTCATATATTGGCCGATGTGTCCGCCCACGGCAAATAGCCCCAACAAAGTGGAGCGATCGCTCTCTTATATCTTCAAAAAGAAAGCTGCCGGACTGATGTCTGCCCGGCAGCCTCCCCTCTCTTATTGCTTCAAGGTGGCTCTCACTTCCTGCGTTTTCTTGTTCCATGTCTCCGTTTCCGGAATGATGTCATTGATATCCCGGTCGCCGAAAATAATGTCGTTCAAGATGTTGTTATAGTTGTAGTCGTTCCATCCCGGCACGGTCAGGCCGGATTGGATCTTGGCGTTCTTCTGAGCGATCTTGACCGCCTCGATATTTTTGCCCTGCCAGATCGGAGCCTGATCGTAGTAGCTCGTCAGCTCGGGATCGATGACGGAAGCATTGGCTCCCTGGTCGATTTTCCACTTTTGGGCTTCCGGCGTGAATTGGAAGCTAAGCCACAGGAAGGCTTCCTCCTTATGCTTCGAACCGGACAGAAGTGCCAGCGGTCCGTAAATCGAATACCCCGGCTGGCTGACCTTGCCTTTCGGGAACGGGAGAACGTCCCAGTCGAATGTCGCTTTTTCCTTCAGGGTCGGCAGAACCCAGTCGCCGCCGATGGCGAAGGCCGTTTTCCCGTTGATGAAATCCTTCGTCACGTTGCCGCCTTCTTCCGCGGCTGCGTTGCTCTGCATCGACCCGTCCTTCGTGACCAGCTCCTGGAACCATTTCACGTCGTTCATGACGTCCGGTGTGCTGAGCATGCTCTGGGTCAGGTCTTCGTTCATGTATTGATGGTTCGCCGCATGGCCGTCAGCAATCGCTTTGGAGGACAGCAGGCGCATTTGGATTTCGGGCTGTGTCGTAATGCCGTATTCGCCTGCGCTCGGGTCGGTCACCTGCTTGGCGATGTTACGGAAGTCGTCGTAACTCCAGTCGTTTGCCGGCATATCCACGCCGTGTTTGGCCAGCAGATCCTTGTTCACCAGCACCCACATCGGGACGTCAACCATCGGTACGGCAAGCTTCTTGTTATTAAACATCATCGTTTCGAAGAAGCCGTCAGGGAATTTGGCGTTCTTGAAAATATCGCTCTTCTCGATGTAAGGCGTCAAATCTTCGATGAGATTGTTCTGCTCGAAGGTGATCAGATCGCTGTCGATCTCGGTCACGTCGGCAGGCGTGCCCGCTGCTTCCAGAGATGCGATGATTTCCATGATCGGCTGCGAATTGGTCACCGGTACCTGCTCAATGGTGATCCAGGGGTATTTCTGATGAAACAAGTCGTACAGCTCGTCATAGGTTCCGTTTTTCCAGGAAATGAATTTGAGCGTAACCGGGTCGTGCTTTTCCTCTGCTGCCGGCTGGTTTGGCGCAGGCGTGGGTGCAGGTTCATTGCCTGTTCCGGACGGTGAAGCGCTGTCATTATTGCTGCTGCACCCGGCAAGGGTGAAGGTCATGAGCATGACCATCGATAAAATGGATGACGCGATGCGTTTTCTTTTCAATCCTTATTCCTCCCCAATTTTATTTCATCGGATGCTGACGATACCCCTTCATTCCCAAGCTATACCTGCTAGGTCGGCATTCCCCCTTTCAATGCTTCCGGCAGAACGGCATGCCAAGGCTTATTCCACGATCCCCGTCCGTTCAATACCGGTAATGAACCAGCGCTGCAGAAACATGAAGATCACGAGCGGCGGAAGGATGATCAAGAAGGCGGCACCCATTTTGGTGCCTTCGGTCACCGGATTGCTGACCAGGTCTTTGCTGCCGAGCAGCGACGGGTTCAGCACATCCTCCAGCTGGTCCAGCCGGATGGAGAGCGGCGTGAAGCCCTTGGCTAGGAACATCGAAGGCTCATAGTACATGTTCCAGTACCAGATGAACGAGAACAGAAAGACGACCAGACAGGCCGATTGGGCAAGCGGCAGCATGATCCGGAAATACAGCCTTGCAGCGGAAGCGCCGTCCAGTTTGGCGGCCTCCTCCAGGCTGGGCGGCTGCGCCCTAAAGAACTGGCGGAAAATAAGGATAAACAGCGCCCCCTTCAGCCCCTGCCCGAAAATCGCCGGCACGAGGAAAACAAACAGCGTGTTGAGCAGGCCCAGCTTGCTGAAAATCACATACAGCGGAATAATGATCACCTGCGGCGGGATCAGAAACGTCAGAAGCACCAGCGCCGTGATCAGCCCTTTAAACGGAACAGCCAGCCGGGCGAGCGCATAGCCGGTCATCGAGCATATCAATACCTGGACAATCGAGCAGCTCAGGGCGATAAGAGCGGTGTTCCGGAGGGCTTCCGGATACTGCAGCCCTTTGTAGGCTTTGGTCAGGTTCTCCCAGGTGACGACCCGGGGAATCCATTTGACGCTGGGGTCCAGCAAATCGCTGACCGTCTTCAGCATCGTGCTGATCATATAGAGCAGCGGCTGCAAGTACAGATAGGCCACGATGGACAGCAGCACATAAATGACCATTTTCGCCAGGAGACCGTCCGACAGATTCCTGCCCAGCATGACCATCTTGTATTTCTGCGCCTTACGGCTCCACAAGAAGCTCGTGGCGTAATTTCTGGCCCTTTGAACCCATGGTTCCGTATTCATGGTCTTCCTCCCTTGAGCCGCATGCTGCGGCTGAATAGTCCCGTCACGAGCGCGAGCAGGACGAAAATAAAGCCGAAATAAATCCAAGCGAGCGCACTGGCGTAGCCATATCCGGTGTCGACTTTGAACATGTTGTCCTTAATGTGCTTCAGGACCGGATTCAGCGGGAAGGTGAACAGGTCGATGATGGTATAGAGCACGTTCAGGCTGATAAACGGAACGCTGGCCGGAAGCGTAATCTTCCAGAAGCTCTCCCATGGAGAAGCGCCGTCGATGCGTACTGCTTCGTAAATTGACGGAGAGATCGTCTGGAAGCCAGCGATGAAGATCAGAATCTGCACGCCCGAGTACCAGAGAATAAGAACAACACGCCCAAGCACTTCCATGACCGTTTTGGCCAATTCTCCCCCGACATACTGCCGGACGACAGGCTCCAGATTGTACTGGTCCAGAAACGGTATATCGCCGGCGCCCTGCGTAAACAGCTCGGACAGCACCTGCCCTGTCGCAAAGATGACCGGGAGGAAGAACAGCGCCCTGTACACGAACCGGCCGGGGAACTGCTGGTTCAGCAGCAGGGAAATCAGCAGGGCAAAGATGACGATAATCGGCACCATCAGGATCATTTCCTGAAAGTAGGTGATCAGCTCGATCGGAAACACGTTGTCCTTGAGAAAGGCATCGCGGTAATTTTGCAGACCAAGCCACGTATATTTGAATCCCCCCGGCACCACCGCGACCTTGTGCAGGGACATGAACATGGACCAGCCGATCGGAATCGCCACAAACACGCAGAATCCGATGATCCAAGGGAGCATAAACAGCAGTCCGACGCCGTAGCGCTTCAGATGATATTGGGCCGCTTTTCGTTTAAAATCCGGAACGCTGCTCATTTCCCCGCTCCTTTCTCCACGGTAAAGTCCTTGACTCCGTAATCCACGATAACCCTCGTGCCGTCCTCATAAGTGGTGGCATATTTCTGGCCGGACAGCTTTTCATGGCCGATGATCTTCATGGCATACAGCTGGCTCAGTGAATCGAACTTCGCGTATTCCTCCTCGATCCGTCGTTCCCATTTATCGAAACGGCTGCTGTACAAAAAGTTCGAGGGAGTGTCCTTCAGCTTGCGGGAATCGTCATGGGTCACAAAGAACGAGGGCAGCGCCCCGTATTCGATCGCCCGCAAAAATTCGGCATCCTCATCGTCGCGAAGGTTGCCGTCCCCGAACGTATAAGGAACGAAGCCATGCAGCACGATCGGGTAAAAGGGAACCGTCTCGTCGATCATGAAATCGTAGCTCGATTCGGACGGCAGCCCGTCAATGTAATCCGTTTGGCCGAGCGCATAAGCATCCCCTTGGTTGACCGACGCGCTTCCCAGTGCCTCCCGGGTATATTTCAGCAGCCCGTCGTAGACGGTTTTTGCATATTCCCGGGTTTGGATGCCGGAAGGCTCGTAATCGTTCAGCAGCATCTCGCCGATTCCGCTGAAATGGATGCCGCCCACGCCAAGCTTCTTCAGCCTGTTTACCGTATCTGCCGCCGTTACCGCCGTATAGGCGGGCTTGGCGATATACCAGCCGTCGTCGACATAGGCGGTCCCGTCGATCCCCCGGATGGCGTCTGTCTTGCCGGAAAAGGAGGAATGGCTGTCGACCCAAAGGAAGTCCTCGCTGAAGCTGACAGGGACGCCCCGCTCCTTCATCCCGGAAATGAACGTCTTCGCGGCCGCTTCGCCGCCAAGCGCCGGATCGATCGGAAACCGCTTCTCCATGTTATAGTCGCCTTCATTCTGCCAGCCGTAGAATATGGTGCGTAATGAAGCGATGCCCTTGCTCTGCAAGGTGCTGACGACATCGCCCGCCTGCTCGAAGGTCGTGGCGGCCACATACCGGATTCGGCCAAAGGCCTTTTCATAATTGCCGCCCATAATTTTCAGGTACAGCGGCACATGCTCCACCGGCTTCAGCGCCTCGGTAAGACGGCCGGTCTCCTGCAGGTAGCTCCGGTAAGCTCCCGCCATACCGACATAATCCGCGTCCGCGCCGTTCAGGAACCGGTATTCGACCTCCCGGTCCCGGTTCAGCCGTTCCTTCTGAACGGCCTTGCTCGGCGCGGCCAGCCGGCTCATCCGGTAGAGATATTCTTCGCGATAGATTTGACTGGAAAATACCTGATAGAATGACGACTTGAGTCCGGGCGCCACGGCGGATACGTTGGCGGAATCTTCCCCCTTGGTCATGACGGCCAGAAAGGCATGGTCGCCCTTCTTCAACCCGAACACAGGGTAAGCGATGTCTTCCCTCCGTTCTCCGGTGCGCGTCCCATTCTCCTCATTGGTCACCTCGCTGCCGTAAACCTGATGCGAGTAACCCCGGGTAAGGCTCGCATGCTCCTGATCGAAGCGGATGAGTCCTCCAGGGCCGTCGGGAACGAACACATAACCATTCTCTTTGGCGGGTGCGGCTCCAAAATAAGGCAGCACGTCGAGCGAGAACAGCGCAGACGCTCCTTCCTCCCGAATGCCGGCCGCAGGCACCTTGACCTTGAGGCCGCTGTCCGTCAGCTCATACTGCATGACAAACCCCAGCTGTTTGGCGGGAAACAAGTATTCGATTTGCAGCCCCTCAGGCTTGCGGATCATGGCGATTTGCATGCCGGCCGTCTGGTTGCTCAGCGTCTCCCTGACCGTCTGATCGGCTCCTTGCGTCCGGACATGGGTCAGCAGAAAAGGGGATTGCAGGTTGGCCAGCAGCTGTCCTTTGACCGTTTCACCGGCCAGCTCCTCCTTGGTCGGATTGCTGGTCCAGCGGTAGTCGGATGCCTTATCCAGCACGGCGATCTGGGTGTTATCCGGGCGGACGTACAGCGCATAATGTTCGTTCTCAAGCGCCAGCGCATACCCGTCAGCCTCTGCGGCCGGTTTCCAGGGATCGCCCTCATACAGGGCGTCCGGAGTCGGAAGGTTCGCGGCGATGCCCGTTTGGGAGAATCGTTCGGCTGTCGTTTGCTCCCAAGGCTTGAACACCAGCAGCAGAAGCACGATCAGAAGAGCCAGTACGATGGCGGCAGGCCATTTTGCTTGGCGGAATCGTCGTTTGGCAGCGTTAATGATAGATGTTCACCTCTTTGTAAAGCTCATAGAAAAAGTCATACAGGTTATAGGACAATCCGAAAATGATGAAGCCGAACATCCAGATCGTCAGAATTGCAAACACCGAGATAGCCGAGTTTTTCAGCGTCTCCAGGAAATCGAAGTTGTGGATCACCTGCGTCATCACGATGAACATGACGAGCAGCCATACGGTCATGATCGTGTTCAATGCATGAATGATGACAGCCTCATCCAGCGATGCGATGTTGGACAGAAGCATCGTCGGGACCGAAAAGAACACATAGGGCGACAGCGCATAGACGCTGCCCTGGATGACTTCCCGGAACCGGCCCTCCCCGTCCTTGATGCTGCAGACCAGGTAGTTGGCGATGATCCAGGTGACCCATGGCAGGGCAAACAGGCCGAGTTCCTTCATCAGATTGACTTCCGAGAGGTCGACAGGATGGAACAAAAACCCGGTCAGATAAACTCTGCACAGCTTGATGCCGATGACCAGGAGCAGCAGGGAAATCGTGATCCAGGCGGGAATCCTCGCCTCCTTGATTTTGTAGAACCCCTCGTAAGGATGGATCAGGACGTAGCCCAAATTACGGATGTACGCCAGCGGCTCCTTCCAGGATGCCGGCAGCGGACGCCTGCGCAGGAACCAGCGGATAAGACGATAGCCGAAGTAAAGGGCAAGCATCACCGCGGCCAGTCCGGCCACCAGGGCGACAAAATGGTGCTGAAGCCATTCCATCCGGATCTGCCAAAAAGCCTTCGAATAGCCGTCGGTATCGAAAGCGGCTTTCATGTAGCTCAAGGCTTCGTCATTGCGGTCCTCATGCAAAAACACTTTGCCCAAGCCTTGAAAGGTCCCGTTGTACATATCGTTGCGGGCATAGACCGCCTCCCAGTACGGTTTGCTCTCTTCATATTTCCCTTCGGCATACAGTGCGAGCGCCTGAAGCGCGCTGCTGCCGAAAGCGGTACGGACGTATTTGTGGACCGTATTGGTACCGCTGTCGGATATCCAGATCGCATGATCCGAGTCGATGCCGATCCCGGTCGGATAACCGAGCACGCCGTACTGCTGCGTCTCCTTATCGATGTCGCCGAACTCGAACATGGCTTCACCGCTGCGGTCATAAAGATTGATGCTCATGGAGTCGAGGTCGATATTGTACAGAAAGCCTTCCGGATCAACGGCAACGTCGACGATGCCGTGTCCGTTCACCAGCGTCTTGTTTTTAAAAGCGTCCACCCCGCCCGCATTCAGCTTGCGGATCGCTCCCTTCCCTTCCCCGCCGGCGGTGGCCGTGTACACAAATCCGTCCGGATCAATCGCCACATTCGTAATCGGCTTGGGAAGCGCGCCCTTTTCCTTGGACAGCTGCTCCTTGTTCAGCACCAGCTTCTTCAGCCAGTTCAGCATCGACTGATCCGCCTTGTTCGCACCGAAATAGCCCATGAATTCGCCTTTCGGATTCAGCCTGACCAGCCCCTGGTACGAGGAGTTCAGCTGGATGTACATCACGCCGCGCCGGTCTACGACAAGCTTGACAGGGACAAAATGCTCCGAGCCGAGCAGCGGGGTCTCCGGCTTCTTGTACTCCCTCTGAAACCGTCCGCTCCCGTCAAACATGGCAATCCGCTGATTTCCGGAGTCCGCCACGTACACCTCGTTATCCGGAGTAACGTATACACCTTCCGGTCCCGAGAGCTGACCTTGGCCCTCGGCGTCGCCGATCGTCCGGAGCAGCGTGCCGTCCGGATTCAGCACCGCAATGCGGTCTTTCTTCTTGTCGGCGATATAGACCCGGTCGTCGGCGGCGATATCGAGATCAGCCGGTTCACCGAAATCGGCGGAGATGGCCCCGGCCGGACGGTATATCGGCTGGATGCGGAACCAGGACGACTGGTTCGAGTCATAATAGGATGTCATATATGGAGGTTTGGCCATGGCGGTACCCGGCAGGGACGTCAAGACGGCCATAAAGACTAGCAGTAATGGAAACCATTTTTTCATCGTTCCGACTTCCTTTGCTGATGACATTACTTGATACCGGAATGGACCATCGTCTCAAGCACTCTGCGCTGAAAGAGCAGGAAAATGATCAGATTCGGGATGAAAATAAGCAGCCCGGCCGCCGCCGCCATGTTCTGCCCCGCCACGTTGTTCTGCAGACCGCTCAGCAGGCTGTTGACGTAGAAAGCGAGCGTCCGCATCGTCTCCTTTTGCATGAACAGGGTTGAAGTCTCCACGTCTCCCCATACGCCTTGGAACGTTAAAATCGAGATGGTCGCGATCGCCGGGACGGACAAGGGCAGAATCATGCGCACGAAGATGCCGACATGCCCCGCGCCGTCAATCCGGGCTGCCTCCATCAGATCGCTCGGAATTTGCGAGATGAAGCCGACGAGCATAAACACCGCGACGGGCGATGCAAGCGACGGCAGGATATGCCCGAGATACGTATTGTTCAGCCCGATGCCGTTGATGACGAGATATCTCGGAATGGATACCGTTTCGGGCGCGAACATCAAGGACAGGGTAATCAGCGACATGATGAGCTGTTTGAAATGGAACTGGTATTTGGCCAGAACATAAGCCGCCATCGTACTGACCACCACGACGCTGACCAGTGTCAGCGAAACGACAATTAGGCTGTTGAACAAATACCGTGTGAACGGCACCGTCGCATTGGACGCATGCAGAAAGAGCGTTTCGAAATTGTGCAGGGTCGGATGCCGGACGAAAAACCGCGGCGGAAACAGGAACAGCTCGTTTTGCGGCTTAAACGCATGATTGAAGATGAAGACGATCGGCAGCGACATGAACAAGGCCAAGGCGGTAAAAAGCGTGATCAACATGACCTGAAAGGGCGACGCCGTGCGGAGCCGGCGCAATTTGTGCATCATGGGCTTACAGTTCCTCCTTCGAGTTAAACATCCGGTAGGCAAACCTCATCACGAAGTAACTGAGGAGCAGCAGAATGACCGAAACCGCTGAAGCATAGCCCAGTTCGAACCGGATGAACGCGTAATCGTCGACATGGTTGATGATGAGGTGCCCCGCGTACTGCGGCGTAATCGCCATCCCGGTCAGCTGGGTTGAAATGCTGCCGGCCTTCAGGGTCGAAACGATCGTCATGACGGCGCTGAACAGCATTTGCGGTTTCATGGACGGCACGGTAATGTAGAACACTTCCTGCAGCCGGTTCGATATCCCGTCAATCCGTCCGGCTTCATACAGCTCCCGGTTGACCGTCTGCAGACCCGCCAGCATCGCCAGGAACCCTACGCTGAAGCTCATCCAGAGGGATACCAGAATCATGATGTTCAGCAGGTACTTCGGATCCTGCAGCCAAGTTACCGGGGAATCGATCCAGCCCATATTCAGCAGGAAGTTGTTCAAATAACCGACGCGGTCGCCGCTGAAAGCGGCAATCCAGACGACCGTCAGCGCCACGCTGCCCGCCATCGACGGCGCATAGAACACCAGCGTGTAATAATCGCGAACCTTCATCGGCAGCTGATGAATGAGCCAGGCAAACAGGAAAGACAACAGATACCCGCCTGGTCCAACGATCAGCGCGAACACGAACGTGTTCGGAAGCGCCTTGGTCAGAAAAATAATGTCCTGCGTAAACAGCGCAATAAAGTTGTCAAAGCCGATAAAATGCAGCTTGCTGAATCCGTCGTAGGACGTGAAGCTGAGCGTCGCAGCCATCACGACCGGAATGACGATAAAGACGAGAAAGCAGATGAGAAAAGGAGCCAGGAACGCGTAGCAGAAGGCATCCTTCTTCAAATCCAGCACAAACCGTTTCAGCTTGACCGCTGCCGGGTATGGCGGCTTCGCAGCGGGCAAAGCGGGCGTAACTTCTGGTTTCACAGCTTAGCCTCCTCCCAGTTAAAAGGTTCGGTAATCTGCGGCACGTGCAAGTTTCCTCCCGCAATGCCGAAGTTCCGCTGCCTGCGGTCCATCTCCCGCTGCAGCGACAGGCTGGCCTCTTCCAGCGATTCGCTCGCCGGCACGCCGTCAAATACCGTCTTGTTCCAGGCGAAGTCCATTTCACGGGCCAGGAAGTAGTATCCTGGAACATTGGGCAGGTTCGCCGCCCAGCGGGCCTGTTCCCGGATCGCTTTCAGGTCTTCGGACGGCCAGCTCAGCGATTTCATCGCCTCAACATTGGCTGTATTCCAGCGGTACTCGATGCCGTAGTACGACTCCATGTCCCCGGCATACCTCGACTGGACATCCGCCGAAGTCCACCATTTCAGAAACTGCCAGGCCGCATCCTTCTTGTCGCTCTTCTTCATGATCATGGCCGTGGACAGTCCTTGCGGCGACCAGCGGGCCACTTGACCGTCCGGCTGCTTGATCCCCGGCAGGGGCGCGACTTTCCAGTGCCCCGTAATCTCAGGCGCAGCCACCTGCAGCTGCACGTACGTGTTGAAATCGGATATGCCGATCGGGATATCTCCGTCGCGGAAATGCTGGAAAAAAGCCGGTATGTCGATCGGCAGGTTGAATTTGGTGTACAGCTGCGTCCACTGCTTGAACGCTTTTTGCCCCGAATCGCTGAACAGGCTGGACTTCAGCCCGTCGGGCGTATACGGCGATGCGCCGTTTTCGAGAAAAAGGGTGGCGAAATCCGCCTTCGGAACATTCATCGTCATGCCGTTCTCCTGCAGCGTCGGCAGGATGTCAAACACGTCGTCCCAAGTGTCCGGTGCTTTCAAGCCCAGGCTCTCGAAAATATCCGAGCGGTAAAACAGCAGCTGGAAGTTCTGCACCTCCGGCAGGCCGTAAGTGCCGCCGTTGTAGGTCAGGGCTCTCGACGCTCCCGGGATGAACCGTTTCATGACATCGGCAAATCCCGGATAAGAGGACAGGTCCTGAACGGCGTCCCGCATCGCATAATCAGCCGGTGTGGCCTCTGCCAGCCCGAGCGCCACGTCGGGCACGTCGCCGGCAGCATTGCCCAGAATCAGCATGTTGGGATTCGGCATGAGATTGATGTTGACCTGAATCCCCGTTTTCGGCGTGAAATCCTGGCTCACCAGCTCCCGCAGCTCGTCAACGTAATCGCGGCCGCGGCCGACCCAGATCTCCAGTGCCCCGTCCTTCTTCTCCCCGTCCAGGTCGTAATCCATCGTAAAGGAGCGGGCGAAGTCGGCGATGGAATACGGAATCCGGGAGAGCGCCGTAGGCTCTTTGAGGCCGGTTTTGGCATCCGGCGTCCGTACCACGAAATAATCGAGCATCAACGGCTGCTGGGTCAGTGTGGACATCCAGGTGCCGATGTTGGCCTGGATCGTGGAGAAATCGTTCACCTTGTTCGGAACGTTGTTGACGTCGGCCGCCATCTCTTCCAGCATGCTCACCGCTGAAGCGATCGCTTGCGACAGGTCGGAGCTGCCTTCATTGACGCGGTTAATGTAGTCCCGGATCAGCTTCAGGCGGTCGATCAAGGATTGAAGCGTTTTGCCCGCATTGGGATCGTATTTATTCATATCCCAGGTGCGGCTGGCATCCAGGTTGGCATCCGAGGCGCTTTTGCTGTAATTGCCGGTGATGAGCCGGATATGACGGTCGAAATCCGAAATTTGCTTCAGGGTATCCTTCAACGCGATCAGAATCGGCTGCATCGTGCTTGAATCGGCCGTCATTCGCATCGTGTGGGTCCCTTTGTTCAGGTAAAACTGATAGGGCCTGCCTTCCGCATCCGATATCGCCGAGATTTCAAATTCCTTGTGATACGCCAGACCGTAATGAAGCAGCTCTTCGAACGGGACTTTTCCGTCGATTTCGATCGTCCGATACGCTTTGAACCCCGATCTGTAGTTTTGGAAGTTTTTCAGATCGATGACGTACCAGCCGTCGGCCGGAATTTCAAAGCTCCACTCCACCCACTCGCCCGGCTGCTTCCAACGGTTCCCTCCGAGCACATTATAGGTGATGCGGCCCTTGGGATCCGGTGAAATGTACGGCTCCGACCAGCGGTCCGTCTGAATGGACAGGCTCGACTTGCGCTGGAACTGCTCGGCTTCCGTCTGCTTGAACCAGCTCTCTTGGACCTTCATCGCAGGCTGCTGCTTGACATATTCCGCATAGGCCGGGATCGGCTGCTGGGTCCGGAAATAAATGTCCCGGATCGCGACAGCCCCCCTCTCTCCGGTCAACCGGAGCGTGTGCTGCCCGGGCTCAAGCCGGTACAGAAGCGGCCGGGAAGAAGCCGAATAATCGCTTGCCGCCTTGTCCGTCCATTCGGGGAGTTCAATCTGCTGGGGACGGACCTGCATCCCGATTTCGTTGACTTCGTACGGATATTTCGCGTCCTTCCACATCCGTTCCAGCTCGATGCGCTCTGATTCCGGAAAAGGGTATTGCCCGTCGATCATGGCCCCGCGGATCACGGAGCTTCCGCTGCCCGGCAGCGCCTTATAGTCCAAATGGAGCTCATACCAGCCAGCCTCGCGGACCGTAAAGGTCCATTCTACCCAGCCGGATTCGTTGCTCCAGCTCAGCATGTTTCGACCGCTCTCGGTCTCCTTGGCCAGGTCCGCATCGGTGGATGCCGCCTCGTAATTGACCGGATCGAGCCGAATAGACTTCTCTTCCGCAGCGGCATTTTCGCCTTCCTGCCCCTTCATGAGCTGGGCGTAAGGGAGCTCGCCTTCCTTGCTTGCCAGATCGAGCAGGTCGGCGGCGGTGACGCTGGTGGAGTAAACCACAGGCTCATCGGCTGACAGCCAGCGGACGAGTCCGAACAGAAGCGCTGCAATGATCAGCAGTCTCAGGGAAATGCGCGCGAAGCGGGGCAAGGTGCGTTTCTTCATACCTCACCTCTCCCCACCAATTCCTCCGTACTCTCATCGAAAAAGTGGATTTTGTGCATCTGCAAGCCTACAGAGACTACGTCCCCGGCGGCGTACGTCTGTTCAGGATCGGTACGGGCGATCAATGGATAGGAGCCGATTTGCACGTAAACATAGGAATCCGCGCCGGTGGCTTCCGTCATTTGCACAAGCCCGGTAATGAAACCGGCTTCCTCCGTGCTGCCGCGCTTCAGAATGACGTGTTCCGGCCGCACGCCCAAGATGACGCTGCGGACGGTTTTCGGGGCCCGTTCAAAATTTCTGCCAGTGGCCTCAGGCAGGAGCAGCCTCATCCGTTTGTTGGAAAAATAGTAATCTCCGTCGTTTTTCTCGATGGTGCCGTTTAGAAAGTTCATCTGGGGCGAACCGATGAATCCGGCGACGAAAACATTCGCCGGTTCGTCATACAGCTTGCGCGGCGCGGCCACCTGCTGAATGACCCCGTCTTTCATCACCACGATGCGCGTGCCCATCGTCATCGCTTCGACTTGGTCGTGAGTGACATACACTGTCGTCCGCTTCAAATCGCTCTGCAGCTTGATCAGCTCGGCCCGGGTCTGCGCGCGCAGCTTGGCATCGAGATTGGACAGCGGTTCGTCCATCAGAAACACCTGAGGCTCGCGGGCGATCGCCCTGCCGAGTGCGACCCGCTGCTTCTGGCCGCCGGACAGCTGACTCGGCTTGCGGTCCAGCAGATGGGCGATTTCCAGGATGGACGCCACCCGCTTCACGCGCACATCGATTTCATGCTTCGCCGTCTTGCGGAGCTTTAGGCCGAGGGCGATATTTTCATAAACGGACAGATTGGGATACAGGGCATAATTCTGAAAAACCATCGCGATGTCGCGATCCTTGGGGGAGACATAATTGATGAATCTGCCGTCCAAATACAGCTCGCCGCTGCTGATCTCCTCAAGCCCCGCAAGCATGCGAAGCGTCGTCGATTTGCCGCAGCCGGAAGGTCCGACCAGAACAAGAAATTCCCCTTCTTCAATGGACAAATGGAAGTCGTTCACGGCGGGGCGGGATTCGCCCTTGTACCGTTTGAATACATGATTAAATGTAATGCTTCCCACCGTTCTCACCTCACGCTATCTAACTGCCGTTTCTTCTTTAATGGTAGCGCATTCATCACAGGGCCAAAATGAGGCGGAATTAATGTTTGCAGTCCATTTTTAACGTGTCTGCATTTAGGCTGTAGCTGGCCCACAAATTTGCCGAATGCCGGAACCGCTGCGCCGACCAGGATGCCAAAAAAGCCTGCGCAAGATCGCTCTAAAGCGATCCTTTGCACAGGCATACAAGTACTGTATTGAATATGAATGAGCGGTTACCGGTGGCTTGTCGGATGCTCGGCCGTCAATGGAATCTGGCCTTTAAACAACCGGTTGATGTCGCCGGCCAGCCGCAGGTAAAAGTCCGATGAGACCGATACCCCGTCGGCGTCCAGCGTCAGGAAATACTGATTTGTCGGAATCATGGAGCTGTTCTCGGCCATTTTGGCGATGGCGGTGCCTTCATCGTACTCGTCGAACATCGCGATGTACCCCGTTTGAATCCCGGTGCTCTTGACGTTATACGCCTGCTTCCACATGAAATCGCCGTGCAAGCGGGGGTTTTCGTTCCGCGGTCCGCCGGTCATGTTCGACCAAGCGGATCCGGGCCAGATGACCGGCTGATACGCGATGCCGTTTTGCTGGGTGAAGGTAAAATCCGGGCCCAACGTATCGTTTTTGAAATCATCCGCACCCTGCAGCGTGCCGAACCGCGCGACCGACCAAGGGGAGATCATATCGAACGATTTGTAGACATTCATGAAATCCGGCTTAGAATCCCTATTTCCGGTTCTCCAGTAGGTAGGAACGCCCCCGATCACGTACACGCCCTGATTTTTGAACCATTGGATCAGCTCGGCGGATTCTGCGGCCGTTCCTGGACGATCTGTAAAGCCAATCCCCCAAATGCAGACGACGATTTTTCCATTCTGTTTGGCATAGGCCGGGGAAGAGGTCAGGTGCATCGTATTGACCACGTTCGTTGACCAATCATGCTTAACGGCGTTGACCCAGTTGCCTGCATTCATCCCCGTAATGTCGTACATGACATAAAACTTGCGGTTGTACGTTTCGGCCGCATTTTTGACCTTGACGGCAACGCTGTCCCGGTTGGTCTTCCAGCCGTTTGGAGTATCGCTCTCGTCGGCCCCGAACCGCTGGAGCGCTGCACCGTCAATGTTGTACGTCTTCATCCATTCGAAATGCTTGTTTACCGTGTCCTGATCGTACGAAGAGAACAGCTTGGCCGGGCTGCCGTTGCCCAGATTGGCCAGGTCGGTCTGATACAGCTTCGAATATTCGCGAGTATCCGGATACAGCTCGAAATTCACGTTTCCGCCCGCAGACGGGGCGCTGCTGTTTTTGGACCAATGCACCCAGCCGCTGTTAGGCGACCCGTCCCCCGCTGCATTGAACCAGCCTTGGTAGCCGGCAAAGAGGTGGCCCACGACGTCTCCGTCACCGGAAGAGCCGCTGTTAAACTTAAACCACAGCACATTAAACAGATTGCCTGTCCCACCGGTAAATTTTAAATACAGTGTATGCACCCCGGTGACGGAGCTGACCGGTGCCGAGCGGGTCACCCAGGACTGCCACCCTCCCGTACCCGGAACCGTCACCGTGCCGATCAGCGTTCCGTTCGGATTGTCCAGCCGTACCTCAATCTGCCCCCCGTTATTATTGCTGGCTACCCTCACATCGATGGAGGAAGCGCCGCTTCCGAAGTCCACGTTCGAAAAGGCGATGTAATCGCCGTTATCGATAAACGCCACGTTCTGTCCGCCTTCGGTGGAGTTTTCCAATTGAATGCCGGATTGCGAGCTGAAGCTGGAAGCGGGCGTTTGGCTGAAGGCCGATGCGGCCAAGACCGCCCCGGGGAATAATGACAGCACCATGACAACCAGCATAATGGCAGACAAACTTCTGAAAACATATTTTCGGACTGGCGGAATGTACATCTAATTTCCCTCCTTGATTCATTTGAGCTGCTGTATACGCGCCCCTTGCGCGGACTCAACCTGATGCCGACCTTTCGGCAGCCTGGATCATTCTGTCTTAAACCCCGGAGCTGCGCTGCCGGAACACTTAAGTTGAGCGTCCCTCCTTTCCGTGGATCCGTCTCTCTTTCCTCTCCACTCCCCTAGCATACGATTAGGCGCCACCCGCCTTCCATGAGGCGATTTTAAACTATTCAGGCCTTATGAAAAGAAAACGCGACTCCCGCCTCTTCACCCCCCCCTGAATCCCATCCGATGAAAGGACGCAAAAAAAAGCCTGTGCACGATCGCTCGCAAGCGATGCTGTGCACAGGCATGTCATTGCCAACTTGCCCTAAGGCAGCAGATTATACAAGCGGTACACCAGAACCGCCGTTTCCGCCCGCGTGATCGGTTCTTTCGGATGGAACTTGCCGCCGTCACCCTGCAGCAGCTTCGCATCCGCCAAAGCTTGGACGGCATCGCGGGCATAGGCTGCAATCGCATCCGAGTCGGCGAATCCGCCCGCGGAGGCTTGGCTACCAGCCGCTGCCGGCAGGATGCCTGCCGCATCCATGGCGCGGTAGATCATGACGGCCGCGTCTTCCCGCTTGATCGGGGCGTCCGGCAGGAAAAGGGTCCCGCCCCCCTGAACGATTCCGAGCGCTCTCGCGATGCCGACGGCCTCGTTATAATAAGCATCTTGCGGCACATCCGTAAACCGCTCGGCGCTTTCGGTGTGATTCCGGTTGAGTTCAAAAGCTTGAACCAGAAGAGCCGCAAAGTCCGCTCTTCGGATCATCGCTTGCGGTTGATAGGCCGACTCGGATACGCCGTGAACGATCCCTTTGGCCGCAAGAGCTTCGATGGCCTGACGGGCCCAAGCGAGGTTCCCGATATCCTGAAACGTATGCTCATCGTAACCAACGGCGTACACTCCAGGCTGCCAAGCCTTGAATACGATGTGTCCCAAAGACGGGACGTATTTGCCGCTTGGAACCGGTGTATATTGCCCTTGTTCTCCGGGCAGCCGTACGACGAGCTTCTCCGGATTCTTCGCTTCGCCGGAGCCCGGCTGATAAGGCAGCATGACCTTGATCGGCGCGGGCGCATCCGTCCATTGGAGCGATACTCCCTTGGCAGTAGCGAGCTGCACCGAGACCGCCGGTCTTTCGCCGAAGATGGATGCCGCATCCTTGCCCGTTCCTGCGCGATTCACCTTGCTGATGCTCACGACGACGGATTCGCCAAGCTGTTCCTTGGACGCGGCCAGCAGATCGCCCGGAATCCACAGATTCCCCAATTCCGTATGAATGTCCAGCGAGCGTGCTGCCTGTTTATCCGCAACCAGCTCTGCTGGGAGCTCCAGGGCATACCCTTCGGCCCCGGCAGCAGCCTTCAGCTGCACGACCAGCGTCTTCGTCCCGCCTTGGCCTGCCTGAATTCCGCCGAATGCCTGCTCAGCCTCCTTGCTGTCCAGGCGGACGCTCGCCAGCTTGGACGCTTGATCCAATACCGGCGATAACGTCAAGCTATTCTTTCCGGATGGATCTGGATTGGAGCCTCCGCCGGTTGGTGTACCGCTCCCTGCCGACCCGGAACCAGAGCTGGAGCCGGAACCGGAGTTCCCTCCTCCATTCGATCCCGGTCCTCCGGGATGCTCTTCTCCGCCCGGATCCGTTCCGGGCTTCGTGCCAATGGCAGCGAGCCGGGCCTGCAAGGATTTCTTCAGTCCGCCATCCGGCAGAAGAAGCACGAAATTGGCAGCGGCATCGACGGTGCTGACGTCTTTCTTTTGCTCCGCCGACTTCACGCTGGCCTGAGCCGATTTCTCCAGCAGTTTCACATAATCGTCCTGCAGGAGGTACAGATTGCCGAACAATCCGGCATCCTTGCTTGTGCCGATACCTCCGTTAAACTCCATGAACCCGGACCGGCCGTCCCCGTCATTTTCGTTGACGAGCAGCGCAAGCCCAATCGGTTTATCTGCGCGGAAATCGTAGCCCGCACCGTGAAGCGCCTCAAATGGAAGGGTCAGCTCATAATGCGTTACCTTGGCTGTTTCGTCGCGGGTAACGACTGCCTGAACGGATTCCAGCGGACCCGGCGTTATCCCATCCGGAGCACGCCATCTCCATTTCTGCACGCTGCCGTCCTCGTTCAGCGCAAACCCGAGCTCGTTCACCTGGCGGCTGGCCGCGCCGTCTTCCTTCGCCAGGTCGATACCGACCTGCAGGCTGTCGCCCTGCCATATATCGCCGCCTGTAAACGTCTGGCTGTGGACGTTGTCCTTGACATCTACGTTAACGTACAAGTGGGCTTCATCCCAGGTGACCTTGGAGGTGAGCCCGAGATCATCGGCGCCTCCCCAGCTTCCGCCAACGCTGTAGTAATGCTCCGGACCGGACACTTCAATGGTTGGCGTGTGGTCCGCGGTCTCGCTTCGCGATGCGAAGGACTGGGACAGCTTGACCGACGTTTCATAACGTTCCCCGTTATCCAGCGCAACCCTGAACTTCAGGGAATCGGCTGATAAGTAAGGGATGGCCACACTGCGGGTTTCGCCCTTTTTTAGATTGTCAAAACGGATCGGCTTCAGCGCTTCTTCATACATGCCGGGGCTGACCCATTCGATTTGTCCCTTCAGCGTTCCATCTCCGGCCGCATTGGTTATCGACAGCACCGTTCCTGTATTTTCCGGGTGTGAAGGATCGAAGGGCGCCTTCTCTAACTTCAGCGTCACAGGATAGAGATTGCTTCCCGACACTTTGCCCGGCGCATCGTTCTGAATTTGAAGTCCCCCGCTGGCCAGGTTGTTGGATACGACCATCTTGTCGATGCCCGGCCCTGCATACACATGGGTCGTTTGGGACTGCTGGAAATAGGAATCGTACAGTCCGATGTCACCGCCGACGGCGTTAATGCCGATGTCGCCGACTTTGGTGAAGTTGGCCTGCTGAATCCGCACGGTGCCCCCGAAGATATCGAAGGAACGGTTCGTATCGCCCCACATCGAAGAATTGAAAAACACCGCTTTGGAGCCGAAGTCTTTGCCGACCTCAACGTAGACTTTGTCGGTCGTGCTGATCGAGACCAGCTCCGTGTTGATGAACTGGAGTCCCGCCTTGTCCGCGCCTTCCAGCACGGCTCCTTTTTTGCTTCCGTCCGTGCCGTGGCCGATCACGACGGCTTCAGGGCCCTGCCCGTCCTGTCCTTCGAAATGGATGCCGAACTTCGAACCGAAGACGAAGGTGTTAAAAATGGTCTCCTGTTTCACGTTGCCGATGCGGAAAGCATCCAGATGGTCCTTCTGGTAACTCCAGACCATGTCGGAGTCCGCGCCGGTGGATGGATGGTTCGGGTAATTGCTGCGCCCGTAATAATGCGGATTGAACTGGACGTTCCGCAAGTATCCGCCCTGCGCACCTCCGCCCAGGTAAATCCCTTCCTTCAGCGGGGAACCTGCCACGTAATCGATGTAATGCCCGCTCGTATCGTATGTTCCAAAATCGACGGCCTGGTATGGATTGACCAGCGTCGTATCAATCAGGTAAACGTCCTTCCCTTGGCCTTGAACGGTCCACGGGTAAGGCTTGACCGGATTCGCCTCGGTCCAGGTTTGATGGTCGTAATAAACGGATATCCCACGGAGGCCCGCCGACGCTTTTAACTGGATCAACGCCGGGGCATCCGGTTCATTTTCCCCGTAGTTCGTAAAAATGACCGTACCGCCGCCAATCGTATGATGCGGAACATCAAAGTTGCCGCGCAATTCTACGCCGGCCGGTACAACGAGCGGCTGCTCGACCCGGTAGATCCCGGCCGGCATATACACCGTGCCGCCGCCAGCATCACCGGCATCGCTTAGAGCCTGCTGGATCACCTGAGAGGCATCCTCATTCCCGGTCGGATCGGCGGAGTACGGAGCATTCACCACATTAAACAATCGGCTCGTCGCCGGCTTGGGACGTGCGGCGATATCCACGGATGGCACCTCAGGAAGGCGGTCCAGGACATACTTGTCGTCTTGGCGGATATTCAGGTCCGTCGATTGGCTGTGATTGGTTACGGACAGCTTGCCGTCATATCCCGAGTTGATGGAATTTACCGTTCCGACATTCCCTTCAAGCAGGAGATGCCGATCGGGTTTGGCGAAGCTGGAAGCCCCCAGTATCAGCGATCCGCCGCGGGCGACGATCGCATAGTCTTCGCTGCCGTCCCCCCAGTTTGCGAACGTGCTGTTTTCGAAGGATAAGGTGCCGCTGCCCTCGTTCAGAACCGCCTGATCGGGGTGCCCGCCAACTGTAACGCCGTTAAACTGAACAATAGAATTGAAGCCCTGCGTCGCGTAAATGGCAATCGGATGCTGCCCGGCGCCAGCTTCGAACCGGCTGTCCGAAATCAGCAGGCCGTAATTGTTGACGCCCTCAATCTTGAGCGCGACATGGCAATCCTCGACCTGGATCTTGTACAGCTGCGCATTGGCCGATTCAAGGCTGCCGGTTCTTGTCGTCATCCGCATGCCCGTCTCATATCCGGAAATATGGATGTCCGACATGTATTCCCAATCGGAGCGGCCCATTACGATACCCTCGGCGTGGCCCGTCATGTAATCATGCAGTTCGCCGCGTTCGGGCGATCCCGCGAGGCCCGAGCCGGACCAGAGATCCGGGGACAAATGAATCCCCTCCAGCCGTCCGATATCCGTCGTATAATCGAGGAAAATGCCTGTCTTCAGCGTGGTACCATAGAGATTTTTGACGTAATGCAGTTCGTTCCAGTCCGGTCCGATCTTGATCCCCTGGTAAGCATTGACCAGCGTGACATTCTTGACGGTCGCACTGTCGCCGGGAAGCTGTTCGATCGTCCACGGATATGGTGACGGATCGGATGCGTTTTGTTCCGGATACCAGATGGACAGGTTCGTCACGCCGCTGGAGGGCTGCAGCTTGATGAAGCTCGTGCCTGTCTCCTGTCCCTTACCGGCGTAGACGGCAAGAACGGTGCCCAGAACCTTGCCGCCCTGCGCTTCCGGATTCGCCCAATCGCCGCGGAGCGTGACTCCTGTCGGGACGACAAGCTCGCTTGTCAGCCTGTACATGCCTGAAGGCACGTACACGACGCCCCCACCTTGGCTTCCCGCATCGGCCAGCGCTTCCTGGAAGGCGCGGGTGTCATCCGTGCTCCCATCCCCTTTGGCGCCATAATCCGTCACACTGCGGTCGGCAATGACGATATCGTCCGTCGGATATACCGTGTCATAGACCTTGGTTTCGTGGGTCCCCGACGATTCACGGGGCTGCTTCGTCACGGTCACCTTCGCCAAATACAGCTCGGGATTCTGTGCCTTCGCTCCGGCGCCGGTGACGCCGATCCGGAAATCCGCACCGTTTGTACGGTTCTCAAAGCGCGCGTCGCTCAGCTTGAAGGTATGCGTCTTCCAGGTCCCCGAATTTACGTACGAAAACAGCGGGGCGTCCTTAAAAGCGGACTGCTTGGAATCATACTGAAGCACCATGTCCCCATTGCCTTGGTCATAATATTCGGCCGTTACCAAAACGTCCTGATCGCTAAGATCTCCCGCGAAGTCGTCATCCACATTGAAATAAAAGTAGAGGATGTTCTGTGCCGGATCATTCGGATTTACCGCTTGATTGGTTTTCCAGTACGTTTTACCGTCCATTTCGCCCACCTGCAGGCCTTCCTCCGGACCGTCCCCCGGACGGGCGGTCATGCCTTGCCCTTCCGGCGTTTCCCCGAGCGTAATGTATACGGAATCGGTGACCGTTACCGGGGCGGATGGCGGAAGCTGGCTTCCGCCATCCGCATCCTCACCATCGGCGGCGGCTCTAAGTGGATCCGGGGCCATCCAGAATAAGGAGACGACCATCACGATGACGGTTATTTGCGCGATAAAGCGCCTAAAGCTCCATCGATTGTTCACGATTATTCCTCCCATGCTTGATTTGCTTATCAAGCTGCACGAAAGCAACGCTGCTTCGCTGCGGGATCATGATTGTATTCGCTTTCAATTTTGCAGCAAAAAAACCATCGGCAATACACCCGAGCTTGTCCCGTATCCAATTTAGCTTGCGGCACCTCCCCCTTTCAGCAGGCGGCTTGCTTCATCTATGAACCTTAAGGAATACCGGCCTTAACGGCCGGCGTTCCTCCAGGAATGAGCAGGCTCCCAGTTCAGGACCGACTTCGCCCGGGCGTTGGACACGAGCGCCGTCAACTTACCTGGGTCCTTGCCTGGAAAAGGCACCTGCGGATAATACTTGGCAGCCAGCTCGCTGACGCTTGCATCGCTCAGCAAGTCGCTGGATGTGACGTTCAAACGGCATGCCTCTGCCTGGCCTTGCACGGGTGCTTCCAGCGCAAGCCTGCAGGCGGAAGCGGCGTCGCGCGCGTCGACATAGCTCCATAGAATGCGGTGATGTCTGGCGGTATCGCTGAAGGCAGCAATCTCCCGATCGTATTCATTCGGCGCCAGAATCAAAGAGAAGCGGAGGGCATAGATCTCCATGCCGGTACGGCGGGCGAACATATCGCCCGTCTGTTCGTTCACCTGCTTGGACAGCCCGTAGCTTTCCTGCGGCAGCAGCACATGCTCCTCGTCAACGGGGAGCGTATGCGGCGGAAAGGGATGCTTCGCCCAGCAGAATCCATAGGCCGATTCGCTCGATCCGAATACGACGCGCTGGATGCCGAGCTTCGAAGATGCCTCCAGGATGTTGTATGTCGCCATGACATTGTTGGCGAAGATCCGCTCCGGCGAAAAGTTGATAGGATTCGGCACGGCAGCCAGGTGAACCACCGCATCCGACTCCGCCAAAATACCGTACACCTCGCCAAGCTGGGTCAAATCCCCCTGGACATAGCGGGCATAACGGTTTCTCCCGCTTGCCGGGCGGGCATCCGTTCCGATGACCCGGTATCCTGCATGGTTAAGCTCTTGAACGACGTAGTGGCCCAGTTTTCCTTCCGAGCCGGTCACGACGATTTGTTTCATGATCTTTTCCTCCTTCCAGCCGGACCTTACGGACGAATCAGCGTTCCATCCGGCTTGCGGTCCAGCTTGTATGGGTGATGGTATGCTGCCAGGGAACCTTGATCCTTTACCAGGGCTGCCGCCTTTTGCTCGTCGATATCGATGCCAAGCCCCGGTTTATCGTTCAGCTTCAAATGCCCGTGCTCCAAAACCGCGTGACCCGGGAAGGCCTCCTTCTCCTCGCTGCGGAAATGGTTGATCTCCTGTACGCCAAAGCTCATGATCGCCATGTCCAGATGCGCGGCCGCGATTTGGTTGACCGGGTCGTTCTCCCCGCCTTCCTGCCACGCGGTGCGTACGCCGAAAGCTTCGCAGACGGCGGCAATTTTGCGGCATGGGGTAATGCCGCCGGCCTTGGAGACGCGCATCCGGGCAAAGTCGATCAAGCGCTCCTGCACCAGCGGGAGCCACTCCTGCGGGTGAACAAACAATTCGCCGACGGCCTGCGGCGTGGTGCTCGTTTCTTTGACCCGCCGGTACCATCCCGTATGCTCCGATTGCAGCAAGTCTTCCACGAAGAACAGGCGGTATGGATCCAGCGCTCTCGATAAGCTGACGGCGCCGGAAGGCGTCAAATGCTCGTGAACGTCATGCGTAAAGCCCAGGTTCATGCCGAACCGTACACGCAGCTTCTCGAACATGTCCGGGATCGCCGTGATGTAGCTGGCTTCATCGAATACATTAGCAGGAGGGAATTTCGATACGCCCTGCGGAGTGACGAATCCGCCTCCCCCGTAGCCCCCAAGCTGGCAGCGGATCACGCCGAAGCCCTGCTCCTGAAAGGCATGCACCTCTTCCTCCAGCTGCTCGTAGGTGGCACCGTTAGCATGCGCATAACAAGGAACGGCCGAACGGACCGCGCCGCCCAGAAGCTGGTACACGGGCATCCCCGCTTCCTTCCCCTTGATGTCCCACAGCGCCATGTCGATACCGCCCATGGCGGTATGGAGCGTGGAGCCGTTGCGCCAGTAACCGCTCGTATACATCGTCTGCCACAGGTCCTCGATCTGGCCGGTATCCCGTCCGATAAGCACCGGTGCCAGCAGTTCCTCAATGACACTGACCACAGCTCCCGGCTGGTAAATATCACTGGCCGAGCCGATGCCGTACAATCCGTCCTGGTCCGTCATGACTTTAACGATGACCCAGCTTCCATCATGTCTCGTTCGAATGCAGCGTACTGCCGTTATTTTGGCCATACCGCTTTCCCCTCCCCAAAATGGACTATATTAACGCAGAGCCGGACGAATGCCGACTGTCTGAATTTTTGCCGGCCCCAGTTCTACCGTATACCGGCTTTGCTCGTTTTTCCCCATCTCTTCCCCGCGCTGTTCAATGATGGTGCTCTCATAGACGCCGTTCACCTGGAACGAAGGCGTGACCGACAATGTAGACGGCTCAGCCGTTGAAACGTTAAATACCCGGAACATCAGATCCTCATTCTCCTCGCCAAGCTTAAGAGCGCTGAAGGCAAGGCGATCGCCTTCCCATTCGAGGAACGCATGATTTGCCGGCAGCTTGCCGCCGTGCACGCCCGTCTGCCGAACCGTCCATGCAACCGGGAATTGATAAGCCTCGATAAATGCGCACGATTCAACCACATCGGCATCATGGGAAATCAGCTCCATTTCCAGGACATGCGTTCCCAGGCACTGCGCTTCAGGCGTCGCGAATACGCCCCAATCCCCAAGCTCTCTGACGCCGCGCACGAGCGTGACCGCCATCGTGTTATGCGCCGGAAGCACCTCGTATTCGTTCAGTCCCTGATTCGCGACGGTAAGTCCCGCGATGCCGTCGCTCAAGCTGATGAACGCGTTCTGATGCTGGGCGTTGCTCGGATTGCTCCACGCGGCTTCAGGCTGAATCGGGCGCCGAGCCACTTCATAAATGGAGTCCGCCATCACATGGCCCGTTGCCAGTCCGGTCTTGAACAGCATGCGGATGCGGTGGTCCTTCACCGTGTTGTCGATCATGCTCCGGATGCCGACAGAGCGGCTGTCCTTGCCCAGGGTGAGCTCCGTGACGATCTTCACCCCGGCCGTCTCGCTAACGCGGCGGGATTTGCGGTACCGGAAAGGGACCATGGAGCGAATCTCTTCGTCCAGCAGCGCATCCGCTCCAAGCGGCAGGTTCCAGACGCGCTCGATCCGGTATACGGCGGCCAGCGGCGTATGCTTTACCAGCCGGATATCCGCCGAAAGGCCCTCCGTCGTCAGCGGCGCTTCTCCATCCGGCTGCCGGTACATGTATTCGTTCCCGATGTCACCCGTGTCCTCGTAAATGCCAAGCCCTTCATACTTCCGGCCATTCACTTTATCCAACAGTGTAAAGGAGCCGTCTTCCGAGATCTCCACCCGAAGATAACAGTTCTCCATCGCGTTACCACCTGCATTCACGCCGCCTACAGCAGGCGAAACGGATTCGGATTCGGCCAGGGAATCCTTGCGGACAAGGGCGTAGGTCCGATAACCGATTCCCGGGACGTCCTTGACGTAGAGCTCCACATCCACCTGAAAAGCCCAATAAGGCTGACGGAACCGGTTATCCGGGAGGTCATAGCCGAATACCGGGCCGATCGGCTCGATGTTAGCCTCAACGGGCTTGCCTCCTTCGTCCGTTACGATCCATTCCTCCGGATCAAAAACCCGGTACTCTTCTTTGAACGCTTCGTATTTCTCGTGCGGAGCCTGATGATCGAAATAGCGGCGCTCTATGTCCACCGTCATGCGAACCGCGCCGGAACGGGGGTGGCCCGACGTGTTAAAGACGACGAAAGGCCGCGCCGATTCCGGGTCAAAGCCGGAGGTGTCCACGGCAGCAGCTACCGCCGCGGCGCTGTCGGCAGCGATCGACTCCGCCACCTGCTGCGACTTGGCGAAGCGCGTCATCATCTCGCGGTGCACCTCGTCAACGCTGCAGCCGCAAATGCTGTCATGCGGATGGTTTTGCAGCAGTGTCTTCCACGCATACAGCAGTTCGTGCCGCGGATAGGCCGCGCCGGTCAAATGGGCCATGACGGCGAGCGGCTCGGCCACCTTCTCCAGCAAGGTCTGGCTCCGCACGTTTTGCTGTTTGATGTACACCCGGGCCGACGCGGTATTGACGAGCGTGATCCACCCGTCCGTCCACTGGCTTCGGAGCTCGCCGCGCACGACATCGAGGGCATCCGGGTTCGCCTGACGAAGCGCTTCAATATACTCGGGGAAGCTGGAATGGAGGAACTTCACGTCCGGCAGCATCTCGCCGGCGGTGCGCAGCGCCCTGGACAGATCCTTCTGCAGCGGCTGGTGGTCGCAGCCGTTCATGAAGAGCAGCTCCGGTCCCGAGGCGAACGCTTCGGCGGCTGCCAGCTTTTCCGCCCAATACGCCTTCGCGGCTTCAGGGTCCGTCGGAATCTCCATCCCGTTGTTGTACCAGTTGGCGAACAGGATCGCCAACACCCGGGACCCGTCGGGAGATTCCCAGTACATCTCGGAGTATTTTGACGTATGTTCGTTACCGGACTGGACCTCGTTGTTGAAGCCCACCGGCTTGACGCCGCGCCCGTATACGGCGACATCGATGCCCGCCTGGCGAATAAGCTGGGGTGCCTGCCCCATATTGCCGAAGGAGTCGGGAAAATAACCGATTTTCGCGTATCCCCCCATCTTTTTCGAAGCGAGGATCCCGATCAGCAGGTTGCGCGCATTCGCTTCGCTGCTGACCAGAAATTCGTCCTGCAGAATGTACCAGGGGCCGACGATCAGCTTCCCCTGTTCGACCAGCGAACGCACTTGTTCCGCCCGGTGCGGCATCATCTGCAAATAATCTTCCAGGACGATATATTGGCCGTCCAAATGGAAGCTGGCAAATTCCGGGTCCCGTTCGAAGGCCTCGATCAAATCCTCCATCAGGCGGACCAGCTTCAGCCGGTGTTTTTCGTATGGCAAATACCACTCTCTATCCCAATGCGAATGCGCAATAATATGCGCTGTTTTTATGGTCATCTCTTTCATCCCATTCTTGTATGTTTTCTAGTGCGCTATCGATGGTACGGCATGAATGATGCGTATTACATTTTGACCGAACCGACGGTCATGCCTTTAACGTACATCTTTTGCATAAACGGAAACGCGATCAGGATCGGAATGACGGTGATCAGTGCCCCGGCCATCAGCTCGTTCCATTTTTTAAATGAGGAGGAATCCAGGTACATCAGCCCCATCGGCAGCGTGAACATCTCCTGCTTGTCGACGATAATCATCGGCCACAGAATGTTGTTCCAGCTTCCGATAAAGTTCAGAATGGCGATCGTTCCGATCGCCGGCAGGGCCAGCGGCAGATAGACACGCCAGTAAATCTTGAAGTTGCCGCAGCCGTCCAGAACGGCGCACTCGTACAGCTCATGCGATATGGTCCGGAAATAGCTCGTAAACAGGAAAATGGCAAACGGCGCGGCCCCGTTAATCATCGGCAGGATCATGCCGACGTACGTGTTCTGCAGGCCGAGATTCGTCATGTTGATATACAGCGGAATGAGCGTCGTCACGCCAGGAACGAGCAGCAGCGCGATGAACGTGTAATACACGAATTTTTTGCCTCTAAATCTGAACTTGGCGAACGAATACGCCATCATCGTATAAATCAGAACGACTCCAATAATGACGATGATGCTGACGACCACACTGTTGACGAAAAAGCGGTAAAAGTTCAGCTTGTTCCACACTTCTGCAAACGTGGACCACTCAGGCGCCCCTTTGGGGAGGGGGGACTGCGGATTGGCCAGCGCATCCTGGGATGTTTTCAAAGAGGTGCCGATCATCCACAAGAAAGGATACACGCAGGTCAGCCCGTATAAAACCAGAATGATGTGTTTGATAGTCTTGACCATCTCGGGTCCTCCTCTAAATGTCGACTTTGAACGACCGGATACTGAACATGGCAATGGCTCCGGTAATCAGGAAGGATACCCATCCGATCGCGCTGGCCAGCCCGTAATCGTTATTCAGGAACGCCGTCCGGTACACGAGCGTCCCGATGACCTCCGAGCTGCCCGAGGGTCCGCCGCCGGTCATGATGAACACGTTCTCGAACGCCTGGAACGCGCCGTTGACCATCTGGATGACCGCGATCAGCGTAATCGGCTTCAGAAGCGGCCATGTGATTTTCGTGATCATCGTCAGCTTGCTGGCTCCGTCAACGTTCGCGGCCTCATACAAGGTGGGATCGATCGAGGTTAATCCGGCATAATACAGAATCAGCGTGCCCGGAAGGCCGCCCCATATCGAAGTAATAATGATGCCGATCAGCGACGTGGACGAGCTCCCCAGCATTCCCCCGGGTACGGTCAGAAAGTCGAGTCCGATCGCATGAAACAGGGAGTTAAAAGCGCCGGTAGGCTCAAACAGTCCTTTCCATACATAAAAAATCGCCACGCCCGATGCGATCATCGGCAGGAAGTACACCGTGCGGTACAGCGACGCCATCTTCGTATTCTGCAGGACGAACGCCAGCACGATCGCGATGGGGATGACGATAACGACCTGGGCTGCACCGATCAGGACGTTATGCAGCAGTGAGTTGTAAAAGTTCTGAGTGACAATCGGGTCATCCCCGAGCAGAAACTGCCTGAAGTTAGCAAGGCCTTCGAAGCGGGCCGTCGAAAAGTCAATCCCCGACCAGTTGTAAAAACTGAGCAGGATCGAGAAGCCGACCGAATAGACGCCAACGGCGAGAAACAGGAGAACACCCGGCAGCAAAAACAGATACGGTACCCATTTATTTCTAGTTGTTATCATCTTCCATCACCTTTGGATTTGGATTAAGCAAGCGGCGGAAAGGCGCGTGTCCCTGCCGCCGTTTGCATCATATAGCCAGAGCCGGTTTATCAGTTGCCGCTGGCCTGCAGGCTCTTCATCGTATCGTCGAATTTTTTCGCAGCCTGTTCGGCCGTCATTTTCTTTTCGATCATGGATTGGATGGACTGCGCATACACTTCCCACTCCTTGTTCTTGCCCCGGTAAGCGCTGATCGCCGGCTGCGCTTCCGAATACGGTCCGGGCTCGGTGGCGAACGAGTCAACGATCGCCTTCAGGTTCGGATCGAGATCTTTGGCACGGTCGCCCAAATTCAGGGCCGGAACCGTATAGGCCGCATTCGCGAACGCAACAGCCGCATCCGGATCCGTGGTCATATACTTGATAAAATCAAGCGCGGCATCCTTGTTCTTCGAATCTTTATTCACGGACAGCATCGTCAGCGTGAACGGATCTGTCGTCCAGGAAGTGATCTTCGAGCCGTCAATCGGCGGCACAGGGAACGTGACGATATCCTCCGGTTTCATGCCCATCGCGAGCAGCGTGGACATCGTGAACGAACCGCCAAGGTCAAATGCGGCTTTGCCCGCGGCGAACGCCTGGTCCGCGCCGTCGATATCCGTTGACAAAATGCCCGGCATCAGCAAGTCTTTGTCAGCGAGCGTCTGTACCGCCTGAACAACCGGCAGATGTTCCGGGTCGCTCATTTTCGCTTTTCGTTCGAGCAGGTCAATATACGATTGAGGCCCGCCATACATGATCGCCAGCGCGGATCCGGCCCAGTTCTCCCACAGGTCGGACGTTTTGGCGCCAAAGACAAGTCCCGGTGTTCCCGTCTTGCTCTTGATCGTTTCCATCATCGTGACGAACTCTTCCCACGTTTTCGGAGCTTCGGCGGTAAGCCCCGCCTTCTCGATCAGCTGCTTGTTGCCGTAAAAGGTAAAGAATCCGCCGATATCGAGCGGCAGTCCGTAGAACTGCCCCGCCTTCAACGACTTTTGCACCGTCGTGGCGTTTTTGTCCTTCTGCCAGGAATCGACTTGGCTCTGGGTCACCTTGATCGGATCCATGGCCGTACCGTAATACTTGCTCAGCACGTCGTCGCCGACTTCGCCCGACAGCTCAAGCACGGAGCCTTCGATGGAGTCGCCCGCTGTCGCCCACCAGTTGACGACGTCGGGGAGATTTTTCGAGTTGGCCGCCGCCTGAAACTTTTGTCTGTAAGTATCGTCAGGCGTAAAGGTCTCGACATCCACTTTCACTCCGGTCTTCTCCTCGTACAGCTTGGCTGCCGCTTCGATTCCCGGCGTGTAAGCGACCTTCCAGGTCCACATGGTCAAATGCTTGCTGCCTTCCGCGCTGCTGCCGCCCTCCTGCTTTTGTCCGCCTGAGCAAGCGCTTACAAACAAGCAAAGAACGGACAGCATCGTTACCATCAAGGTTGCTTTTCTTTTCATGGGATAACCACCTTTTCGCTTAATCGGTTAATATGTTTTTTTATTTCTGAAGGATCATACGGATTGCAATCCCTTTCAATATGGCGGATTTGGATACCACCCCCTTGTTAAAATATGACAAGTGCCAACCTTGCCCCGCATCGCTTCCAGCCTTCTTTTCCACGATGCCTTCACGATGTTTGACTCAACTTATGATAACAATATAAACATCTTATTTTTTAATGTAAATGTTTATTTTTTTATTACAAGTTATCTCAGTTAAAGGTCAATATTACGAAAAATCGTTGAAAACACTCGTATTTTTCTCCGACTTATATAGAGTGAGGAAATAAAAAAACATACCATTTGCCATGATTACTTGTATTTTATACTTGTTCGGGTTGGATAATTGTAATATATTTTAAACAGACCTATTCTCGAATGGAGCGCCAAACATGACGAAAAAGTTTACTCCCATGTATAAAAAAATCGAAAATTATATCCTGGAGCAGATCCGCAGCGGGAACTGGAAGCCGATGAACCGGATCCCCTCGGAGAATGAGCTCTCGGATCAATTCGGAGTAAGCCGGATTACGGTCAAGAATGCGCTGTCCGACCTCGTGGACAGAGGCATCGTATACCGCATGCAGGGAAAAGGAACCTTCGTGTCGGAACAAAGAACGGAAGCTCTGTTTTCCCCGCTGTCGACCGAAGCGGCACTGCCGGCAAGCAAGACCGTCGGCTTTTTGCTGCCCCGCTTGGACAACCGTTTTACCGCCAATTTGCTCAGCGGTATTGAGGATTCTTTAGCGGAGAAAGGCTATCATCTGCTCTTTTCCAAAACGAATGACTCCCAGGAGTGTGAAATCCAGAAAATACGCGAGATGAAGCAGGCCGGCGTCGCCGGACTGATCATCTATCCCGTAGAAGGCGAAAATTACAATAACGAAATTCTGTCGCTGACACTGAACCGATTTCCGCTGGTGCTGTTGGACCGGCTGCTGAAAGGAGTGGAGACCAACTCGGTCAGCTCCAACAACTACGAAGCAGGCCAACAGGCCGTTCAGCATTTGTACGATCTGGGGCATCGGCATATCGGATTTATCTCCACCAAATCGGAAGGAACCTCGAGTATTGAGGATCGGCTCGCCGGATACGAGCAGGCACTGGAAGACCGCCACATTCTCATCGACCGCAGCCTGCAGATGACCCGTTTGGGGATGGACAATAGCGACGAAGAGGTCATCGAGATGATCCAGCAGTTTTTGCAGGCCAACCCGCATATGACCGCGGCTCTTTCTTCGAATTTCAGTCCGCATGTCATCCAAGCTGCCTTGGCTATGGGACTGCGGGTACCTGAGGATCTCTCCGTGGTCTTCTTTGATGACGTCGTATACCCCGATTTCAGCATCGTTCCCCCGACAGCCGTGGTGCAGCAGGAACGGGAGTTGGGCCGGGAGGCCGGAAAGCTCATTATCGAGCAGATCGAAAACGACGAACCCGAGTACAGGCAGATCAAGCTGCCGACCCGCCTCATTCCGCGCCGTTCGACGTCGGTGCATTCTGGCGTTTCCGTTGCCCCAAGAGGGCTGTGACGACGCATTTAAAAAGCAAAAAACCGACGTTTTCACGTCGGTTTTTAATAGATAGAGAACCTTACTTCCTTCCCTATCGATTGAAAAATTATAGATATTCGCATGTGAAATTCGTAAATTGGGCAGCAGCGTCTTTGCCGCATGCGTACAAACCGATGATGACACCTGTAAATCCTCCCGCTACTTCAGATGAAAGGTATTTCGTCTGTGCGGTGCCAAGCTGTATTTCCTGGCCGTCCGCTCGCAGAATGAACCGGTAGTGCGTAGGGCTGGCCTGAATCACCAGGGAGGCGCGGCTGCTATTTTTCAAATCGACAGCCTTCTCAATGGACTTAATATCCCCAACATTCAGGCGCTCAATGACCTCATACCCGCTTCCGCCTTGACGTATCGCCAAATCGTAATGATGATTCTCGTCCATATAGAGTGTAATGCCGGCTTCGCCTTGAGTGAGGCTTACGTCGCAGGAAATCACCGCTTCAAAATCCTTTTGGCGAATTCCGATGAAAGTGGGAGAATCCGCTTGATCGAGCGTTATCTCGGTGCCTCTCAGCTCCAGCACGCCTTGCTCATACGAGTAGTTGCCAAGATCCGGATGGCGCAGATAACACCAGTCCTTGTCCCATTCCATATTTTCAAAAGTATAGCGCTTCTTCTCCTGCTGCACGACTTCATCCGGAATGCGGTCGGTTTCAAAGGACGACAGCGTCGTGCCATGATGTCCTGCCGTGAACCAGCCGTCCTCCCCGAACGTAACCGGTGTCAAAAATACCTCGCGCCCCAGATGATGATAAGGAATCCACTGTCCCATCTGCCGGAATCCCAGGTGAAGCAGCCACCAGTTTCCTTTCTCGTCTTGAACGAGATCGCCGTGATCTACCGCCTGCACTTCATAGCCGCCCATATTCCGGTTGGTTAACACAGGGTTATGGGAATACGGTTCAAACGGTCCGGAAGGAGATTCTCCCCGCGCGTAGGTCACCATATGGCCAAACTCGGTGCCCCCTTCTGCGGCTACTAAATAATAGCGTCCGTCGATTTTGTATACATGCGGGGCTTCGAGATAGCGTCCTCCCGTCCCCTGCCAGATGCAGCGGCTTGGCGTCAGCTTCCGTCCGGTTTCGATGTCGATTACACACTGCACGATGCCGCCGATACCATCATCGTCCACACCGTTGCTCATAAAATAAGCTTTGCCGTCTTCAAAATACAAATCCGGATCGATTCCGCCCTGATCCACACCGATCGGGTCCGACCATTCTCCGTAGATGTCGTCCGTCCATATATAGAAGTTTTGGCGCGTCGTATCGTTGGTCGTGGTCATGTAGAACCGTCCGCCGTTATACCGCAGGGTAGGAGCAAATACACCGCCCGAGCTGTTGACCTTGTCCAGCTGAATTTGGCTCTTGCGCGTCAGACAATGGCCGATCTGGGTCCAGTTGATCAAATCCTTGCTTTCAAAAAGAGGGACGCCGGGAAAATACTGCATCGAACTGCAAACGAGATAATAAGTATCGTTCACCTTGCAAACGCTGGGATCGGGATAAAACCCTTTGATGACCGGGTTATCATATTTCATGGGTTCACCTCTGTAGGAGATCTGCATAGATGGTTTGAATTTTACCTTACCGCGAAGAACAAAAATACCCGAAAAATCAGCAGAAAAATCATGTCAAATTAAAACTTTATGATTAACCTGTCACTTGTTCAGAGCATCCATTGGATATAATCGCTAAAAAAGGAGGTTTGTAGATGCTGCGTTTATCCATTCTTGCTCTGACCATGACTCTCCTTTCCGGAATGGTTGGCTGCTCCCAGGGGACGGATGATCCCGGATCTCATCCCCAAGAGGCTGCTGCACACGAAACCGAAGGCAAGCTAAGTGAACAAGGCCCACCTGATTCAAATGCGTTAGAGAATGCCAATTCGGGCACTCCAGATGATCTCACAACAGAAACAAGTACGACAAAAGGCAATCGCAGCAGTGAACCAACAGCTCGAGCGATTGAGGATTTCCCAGAACCAGCCCAAGTGCCGGAGAATGCCGAACGGATTTATGCCCATGGCACAGGCTCTGAAGGGTGGTTTATCTATTCCGCCCTTCTAGGCGGCCGAGCCAGCTTATTGACCTTTTACAGTCCGGATCGGGGAGCAAACTGGAAATCGTCCGCATGGAAGCTGGACCCTGACCTGAATCAAAAAATGACCGACAGTAATATCTTTGTTGCGATGGCTAAAACAGGCGGGAAGAATCAGAACTGGATCTTGCTTACTTCCGATCCTGGCGCGGGGTTAATGACGAAGAAATTGTACCTTTCAGACAACGAATTGCATTCCCTTTCCCTGGTATCCGACGTGTCCGATAAGGTTGAAGGTTATGTATCCGGCGTTACTTTTGCTGATGCCCAGCATGGCTGGATTGCCGCAAGCTACCACGGCAGCGTATCCATCCCTCTATACAGAACCACAAATGGGGGCAAAAGCTGGGCTCTGCAACGCATCGATATCCCCGAAGGCTTTAAATACGGGAACGTGTCCCCGCCTCAATTCGATGCTGCTGACAACAAGACCGGCAGCCTGGCCATAGAATTCGTAAGTGATACGGAGAACCGGACATTCACCTATACAACAAAGGATGCCGGAGAACATTGGGCGAAATAACGCCCTCTATGCAATCTTCAGATTTTCTTTAGATTTCCCCCCATAAAGTCCTCAGATTTTTTCGTTATGATGTTTCATGCCAACAACAAGCGATACAGCTTGATGAATCATGACTTTTCATAACTGTCCGATCACTTTATTGGGGGGAACACCGCTTGAACATCAATGAACATCTGCTATTTTTACAGGGATTCTTTAAAGAGCCCAAACGGGTAGGGAGCGTCATCCCGAGTTCCCGCTTCCTTGCCGCTAAAATGGTTCAGTCCGTGCACTGGAGCGAGGTAAAGGCTGTTGCGGAACTCGGATCAGGTACAGGCGCGATCACACGTTTCATAAAGCCGCAGTTACATGAATCTGCAAAAGTGTTATTGTTCGAAAGAGATAAAAAGATGAGAAATCATTTAAGGATCGAGTACCCGGATTTCCCGTGTTATTCGAATGCCTGCCAGCTCGTTAAAATCATCCATCAAGAAGGCATCGGCCAGCTTGACTGTATTATCAGCGGATTACCCTTTTTTAATTTCACGAGTGAAATGCGCCAAACCTTACTTCATCAAATGGTTGAGGCGCTAAAACCAGGAGGCGTCTTTGTCGCTTTCCAGTACTCCCTGCAAATGAAAAAGCAGTTTGCCAAGGCATTCACCATTGAAAACATCGAGTTTGTCCCCCTCAACTTCCCTCCGGCTTTTGTTTACACCTGCCGCAAAAAGGAGATGCTGTAAAACATCTTGGCGCCGGATCAGCTTGGAAATTGGTTTCGGCCAACCCGTTATGTAGAATAAATATGGGCCGCAAATGTTGAACGGCTGCAGTATCCGTAATCCGAAAATAAAGGAGCAGCATCCCATGAACACTGTGCTTGTCGTAGACGACGATCCGGAAATTCGAGACGTCATCCACGTTTATTTACGCAATGAAGGATACCATGTTCTGGAGGCGGCAGATGGTCTGGAAGCGCTGAGTATCATCCAAACAACCCCGGTTCATCTGGTCATCCTGGATGTGATGATGCCGCGAATGGATGGGATTAAAGCTTGCATGAAAATCAGGGAAATATCCAGCACCCCCATTATCATGCTGTCGGCCAAAGAAGAAGATATCGATAAAATTACGGGGCTGACGACCGGAGCGGATGATTACATGGTCAAGCCCTTTAATCCGCTGGAACTGCTTGCACGGGTCAAAGCTCAACTGCGGCGGCAGTCCTTAATCGGAAAAGAGGAATTTCATTCTCTGATCATCCTTAAAGACCTTGTCATAGATAAGGCTAAGCATGCCGTCACCTTAAAAGGGAACCCCATTTCGCTGACTCCTCTGGAGTTTTCCATTCTGGAGCTGCTCGCGACTCATCCTGGGCAGGTATTCAGCTCCGAGAAGATTTACGAAAGCGTCTGGAAAGAGCCCTACGGCTATTCGGACAATACCGTGATGGTTCATATTCGCAATCTACGGGAGAAGATAGAGGATCGCCCAAGAGAGCCAAAATATATTAAAACCGTTTGGGGAGTTGGCTATAAAATTGAATGAACACGTAAAAGAGCCAAAAAGAAAGAAAAAGATCCAGATCCATATTTTAATCCAAATGGTGCTCAGTTTGATCATCGCTACGGCCATAAACGATCTGTGCATTTTATTATTTTTAAAGATATTGAAATGGAACATTCTCCGAGATATCTTTCCTTACTTTCTTACTCCCCTCTTTTTTATCATCTTTATCCTTACCTTTTTTATGTTGACACGGCGGATCGTGAAAGACCTCGTTTATCTGGAACACGGACTGCAAAAGATCTCTGAGGGCGATTTAAATTATCGAGTAGATGTGAAGCGAAAAGACGAGCTCGGAAGGGTTGCGCACAACATCAATTTGATGGCGCAGCGTTTGCAGCAGCAGATTGAAAAGGAGCGGGAACTGGAGAACTCCAAAATGGAGATGATTACGGGAATTTCCCACGACTTGCGTACGCCGCTTACGAGCATTATCGGCTATATCGAGCTTTTAAGAACAAATTCCTTCCAGGATCAAGACGAGTACACACGGTTTGTGCAAAACACTTATAACAAGGCTGTACATTTGAAAAAGTTACTCGATGATCTGTTTGAATATACCCGGCTGACCTCAACTGAGCCTCGCCTCGACTTAAAGCCGATCGACGTGCTTCAGCTTCTCGATCAGCTGCTTTTTGAATTTGAGCCGATTGCCCAGGAGAATGAAATCACCATCGTGAAAGAGATTGACAGTTCTCCTACTATTACCCTCATTGACAGTGAAAAGCTAGCCAGAGCCATCGATAATCTGCTGATGAACGCCTTGAAATACTCGGAAAAACCGGGGACCGTGCGCGTCATGATGAAGTCGGATCATCGGCATATCATCATTGAAATCGAAAATAAAGGAACCCCCCTTACGGAAGAGCAGGAACATAAACTCTTCGAACGTTTTTATAAAGTAGACCATTCCCGAAGCAGTGAAGGCATTCAATCCGGCGCCGGTCTTGGCCTTTCCATTGCCCGGAACATTGTGGAGCTGCACGGAGGAACTTTGACGCTCCAGCATAGGAATCGATTGTTTACCTTTCATCTGACACTGCCTTTAAGGGATAACACAGATGAATAGGTCCATTAGGTATATAAAAAAACTTAAGCCTGTAGGGACGCAGGAGTCCCCGGCTTAAGTTTTTTCTTTTCCAGACTAACCGGCTAACCGGCAATGCCGCTGCATGAAACACGCATTAAAGGATGATTATTTACGTACAACCGTATAACCTTTATCCTCCAGCAGTTTAATCACGCCATGTTCACCCAGATAGTGGGCTGCGCCGACGACGATGAAGTACTCCGCTTTCTTGTCGCTTTTCAGGTATCCGTCGATTTTATCGGCCATGCCGATGTTGCGGTCGATCAGCATCGCTTTGTTATACTCCGCGTCTCCCGCCATGCTGTTCGTCAGCTCCAGCAGCGCCTTTTCGTCCCCTTTTTTCCACATGTCCGCCATTTGGTCAACGCCGTCGTCCAGGACGTCGAAATTGTCCAGTGCTGCATTGAGGTTCTTCTCCTGCAGCTCTTTGGAGAACTGATCGAACATGCTCAGCTGGGACTCGTAGGATTCCAGTTCCACGATCGGAATTTTGCGCTCCAGCGCCTTTTGAATAAAGTACAGGTCAATGCCTTCCGTTGCCTCGTATCCGGCCATGACCGATTTCAGGCTGCTGATGGTCGTCTCCACGACCCATGGTTTGAAGGCATCCAGTGCATCCCGTTTCATTCCGTTTTGCTCCAGAATGTCCCCCACTTTTGCATAGGTATCCTTGGACACATGGTCCTTTAGCGTCGTGCCGTCCTGGTACATGCCCAGCTTCATGATCATGTTCTGCTGCTCTTCGTCGGCTGCCTTGCTGAGGTCAATCTCAACGCCCAAATAATCGGCTTCGGCAAAGGCCTGCTCGAATTCCGGGCGAAGCGGGTAGAAGCTGTCGTCCGCAATATGCATGGACCCTACCAGGTACACCGTGTTCCCGTTATTTTGCACTTCCCACATGAAGCCGCGGCCGGCTTCCTTCGTTGCTTTCGAGAGCAGGAATACCGTGCGGGTTGCCGGATCCCAATAGACCGTGTAACCGGCGGCTTCACCAATGGTCCGGACCGGCACGTAAGTCACGCCGTTAACCTGTTTCGTCTTGCTGCTCAGCGAGATCTTCTGATCCCCCGCAATGGCATGAATGGTTCCGTTCTCTACATCGGTGAGCTTTACGTTTAGCGCTTCGAGCGTCGTACGCAGCGGAACCAGCGTAGTGCCCTGATCGACAATAGGCGCACTCGTGGCAAAATCGATGGTCTTGTTATTGACCTTGAGTTCCGGCGCAAGCGGAGCAGCCATGGCCGGAGCCGCCGTAGCGAGCATTCCTGCAGAAATCATAAGAGATAAGAGCGTTCGTTTCCAACTTTTCATTCAGAAATTCCCCTTATTGTAGTTTATAGACTGGGCTGTTACTGCTCTGCCGTCTTCCGCGGCATCTTGATCAGCGCCAGCAGCGTACAGCCCATTCCCGCCCCAGTCAGCAGGCCGTCCGCAAAGTCGTTTAATGCCACACCCGTATGCTTCAGGGTCAGCGGACCGACGATCAGCAGCATGCCTGCCGCAATGACGTATGGAAAAGCCTTTTTACTCATGCCGATTCTCTCCTTATCAAGTTAGAATCCGTGCCTAAATCTTGTAAGCTTTCATGGCCTTGCGCAGCTCTTTGATGGATGGGCGCTTGCCGTACATCAGGACGCCGGTGCGGTAGATTTTCGCGGACAGCCATCCAAAAAACAGAATGGACACCAGCAGCAAAACGAGCGATATGAGGATCTGCCAGGTCGGCACCGTCCCCATCCCGATCCGGACGAGCATCGCGGTAGGAGCGGTGAACGGAATGAAGCTCGTCACCTTGATCAGCATGCTGCCCGATGCAGTAATGCTGAACAGTCCGATGTAGAACGAGGCCAGACCCAGCATCGTAATCGGCATTACGGCTTGGCCGAGATCCTCGGTACGGCTGACAATCGATCCGATGGCCGCGTACAGCACCGCATACAGGAAGTATCCCAAGATATAGAACACCAGTCCGTAGAGCAGCACCGGCAGGTTAATATCCGAGATGCTTAGGCTGTATCCTTGCAGAATGTCCTGGTTATGCGGCAGCATCAGGTTCGCCCCGACCACAACGCCAAACACTGCAATTTGCACGATCCCGACCAGGAAAATACCGATCACTTTCCCGAACATCTGGGCCAGCGGCGAAACGCTGGTGATGAGGATTTCCATGATCCGCGAGCTTTTCTCCGACGTTACTTCGGCTGCGATCATGTTGCCTGTCATCATATTGGAGGTAAAGAACAGAATCAGCAGCACATAAACGACCACATAGTTCATGGCTTTCTGCATGTCTTCGCGGTGGGTGTCTCCCCCCGCCTCCGTCTTACCCTCCGCGTTAATCCGCACCGTATCCAGCTTGACCGGTTCGTTCAGAGCGGCGATCTGCTCCGCGGACAGCGCATCCTTGGCGATTACGGTCGTCTTGACCGTCTGCAGCGCGGGCATCAGAAAGCTGCTGATTCCCTGCCCCATGCCGTCTTCACCGCCGGTGAAGGTGACAGCAGGAAATGCCCCTTCCCCGCCGTCAAAAGAGAGGTACCCCTCGATCTTCCCGTCCTCCAGGTCCTTTTTCGCCTGATCCGGAGCGGTCCCTTCGTATTTGACGAACGTATAGTCCTTATTGCCGGACTGCGCGGCATACTTCTCCAGTTCCGCGGCAATGACCGGCTGCGAGCCGTAGAGAATTCCGATCTGCTCGGCCTTGGATGCGTCGTCACCCTTGATCAGCTTAATGATATAAGGCACGTTCATGCCGATCGTAATGAGTAGTGCAAGAATCAGAGTAGTAATCAGAAAAGATTTCGTTCTGGCTTTATTTTTAAACGTAAAGCCGATAATCGTCCCAAGCTTATTCATGCGAATCACCCACCTCTTGAATAAAGATTTGGTTCAGCGTCGGCTCCTTGATTTCAAAGCGCTCCACCGTGGTTTCCTGCATCGCTTTCTGCAGAATGGCCTGTGCCGTTTCCGGCGCAGCGATCCGGATGTGGTATCCCCGATCGATGCGTTCCACTGCCGTCACTCCCGGGATCGCATCCAGGCCGCTGACATCGCCTATCGTATGAAGCAGCACTTCCTCACGCGGATAACGGCTCTTGATATCCCGGATATTTCCCTGAACGACCGTATTGGATTTGTGCAAAATCGTAATGCGCTGGCACAGCTCTTCGACATGCTCCATCCGGTGCGTGGAAAATAGAATGCTGGTTCCCTCGTCCCGCAGTTCCTTGACGGTTGCCTTCAGCAGTTCAACGTTGACCGGGTCCAGTCCGCTGAACGCCTCATCCAAAATGACGATTTGCGGCTTGTGCACGATGGCGGCGATAAAGCCCATTTTCTGCTGATTGCCCTTAGACAGCTCCTCGATCCGCTTATCGTAATACTCCGGAACGTCAAAGCGTTCCAGCCAGTAGCGCAGGCTCTTATCCGCGTCTTGCTGTGACATGCCCCGAAGACGGGCCAGATAGACGATCTGCTCGCTGACCTTGATTTTCGGATACAGCCCTCTTTCTTCCGGCAGGTATCCCATGATTTGCTGAAGCCCCGCATGATAGGGCTTGCCGTTGTACAGAATCTCTCCCCCATCCGGATAAATCAGGCCAAGCACCATACGCATCGTCGTCGTTTTGCCGGCACCGTTCGCCCCAAGCAGCCCGTAAATTTCTCCTCTCCCGACCTCCAGCGAGATTTGGTTGACTGCGGTTTTGTCTCCGTATTGTTTGACCACGTTAACTAGTTTTAATGGTCCCATGTGTCTGCTCCTCCCCCTCCTGCACGCCGGCAGGCTTATATCCTTGCACCCACAACGTTAAAATCTCGTCCAGCTCCAAAGCCCGTGTCTTCAGCACGTTGATACCTGAATCGTACAGGATCTGTTCCAGCTCACGGCAGGACGTCGTCACCACGCGCGTAACGCCATGGGATTCCTGCTGCGTCTGCACCATGTTCGGCAGTTCTTCCAGATCGGACTCGGGGCACCCTGCCCACACTTCCTTCCAGTTATCCAGCAGACTATCCTTCTCTGCCATCCCCATCCACTTGCCGTGGTGAATCAGCATGACGTAGTCCGCCAGCCTTTTCACCTCATCAATAATGTGCGTGGACAGTACAATCGTCGTATCTTCGGTCTGCAGGCATTCCCTAAGCACCTCGATCATCATTTTCCAGGCAAAAGGGTCCAGACCCGAAGATGGTTCATCCAGCAGCAGCAGTTTCGGATGCGGCGCAAGGGCCGCGGCGATTTCGTATTTGCGGCGCTCCCCCTTGGACATTTTGCGCAGCCTCGTCGCTTTCGGTACCTGAAACAGATCGCACAGCTTTTCAAAATAAGGTTGATCCCATTCCGGGTACCAGTACGCCCGAAAGGCGGCGGCCTCCTCGGCGGTCAGGTTATCCTCCTCCAGATTGGATTTTTCCGCCACATACCCGATCTGTCTGCGAACTTCCATAGGAATGCCTTTACTGTAAGCGTGGCCGAACCAGGAAATGCGCCCCGAATCCGGAAACACGGTCTGCAGCAGCATGTGGATCAGCGTGCTCTTGCCGGAGCCGTTCTCCCCAATCAGCCCGTACACATAGCCTTTCGGCAGGGACAGGTCGATCGGTCCGATCGTTTTATGCCGTCTTTGCTTGGTCACGCCTTCCATTCGTATGATGGGCTGTTCCATTTATGCCTCACCTTCTCCCTTCTCCGGATGGTACTTTCTTTTCAGTATCGATAAAAACAGCTCCCTCAGCTCATCTTCCTCGCATTTGACGGACATCCCGACATCAACCGCATGGCTGAGCGCCTCTTCTACCGCCTCCCGCCGGAATACTTCACGCTGTGAAGTACCAACCTTGGCGACAAATGTGCCGGTTCCCTGCTTCGTGCGCAGAAGTCCTTCGCTCTCCAGATCCTGATACACTCTTCGAACCGTAATTACGCTGCAGTTCAGCCCGTTGGCAAACTCTCTAATTGACGGCAAAAGGGTCCCCTCCTCGATCTGTCCGCTGATGATCAGCGATCTTAATTGGGATTCGATTTGATGATAGAGCGGTTCAGCGCTGTTCTCATTCACTTGTATAGGTATCCACACCTTTCGCACCTCACCTTGCTATACTCGTCAATCCTTTTATTGGTTTCAAAGCTTACACCAGATCTCTAGATTCCAGCCTGCGGAGCGTTCCGATTGAGCACAGCACGAGGCTGATGACTCCGGCCAGCAGCATCCCCCACATCGCCGGCGATAGCAGGCTCCATTGTTTGGATACCTCCACCGTGTACACCAGCAGGTTCCCTCCCGCCGCATAAACGGCTGCCGCTGCCACTACGGAGCCAACAAGGAAAATGAGGGTCGACAGCAGATAAGCTTTGCCATGATTGGAAAACTCAAAATAGATATAGGGTCCAGTCATCATAAGCCCGTAACCGATCCATGTCAGCGCAAAGGCCAGGTAATGGTCAAACCGCATATGATCCAGCAAGGTCCCCTGCACGATATACATAATCACGAAGAAAATGATGCCGTTCGCGGCAAAGGCTAACACCGATTGCATCACCCGGTATACCAGGACCACGCCGTTAGAGATCGGAAGCACCCGGAAGAATGCCAGCATTCGCGTATAGGAATCTTCCGTTAAATACTTGAAGGATCTTCGGGAAAAGTAAAACCCCAGCATCGGAACTAACATCAGCAGGATGAAATCAGCTACCGGACCAAGGGATCGTGCCTCTTCGCGCCCCAGCATCATGACCCCTGTAGTTCCTCCCATGTAGGCAGCAAATATGATAGACCACAGGAGGTACCTTTTCTCGCTGCGCAGATCCTTTCGTACCATCATCCAAGCGTCTTTTATGGTGTTCAACAACAATCGCCCTCGCTTTTTCCGTAATCCATAAGGGTGTATATACAGCACAGGTTCACTGTGCTTATTCACCACTCAGTGTGTATACTGTGTATATGTTTATACACAGTATACAGTGTGCTTGCCGGAGATGCAACGGCGAAATGAAAATATTAACAAAAAAAAAGCACCCATTGTCGGGTGCTGCCTGAAGCCGTGCATGTTGAGTTAGGAAACGCTTGGAATTCCCAAGTATGGCTGAACCGAAAGATCGGCGGCAACGGAACTCGGAAAGCGTGCAAAGAAATCCAGCATGACGTTCGCCATATCCAAATCCCCCGGCGGAACGCTGATTTCGTAACGGGTAAACATCGCATCCTGGGGTTCATGGCGCTCAAACGCAGCGCCGACCGTCTTATAAGCCGTGCTGCCCGGTGGTAAAACATACGTAACGACATGGTTCCGGACGTAAGCATGATGCAGGAACTTCATCGTCTTCCCGGGAAAGCCCTTTTCTTCGGCCCAATTCTTTAATGCCGTGAAATAGGAACCGATTAACGCAATGTTGCAGCCCTGACAGGGGCCGCCGTCCAAGTAAACGGCCCTGCGGTCCGGGTGCTGCGGATCAGCAAGCTCAAGGCCCACCGATCCGTTGGCTCCGGTATCGGCCCGGACGACTTCCCAGTGTTTCGGGGCGAGGAGCAGATGCCCCCAGGTTCCGGAAGAATCGCTTAACCAGAACGCTCCCAGATCCGACAGAATCTTCTCCGGGATGACGGTGTCGATCTTCACCTGAAGCGGGCTTGCTGGCTGCATCATGGGTGTGTCTCCGACATGATAGTTCCCTTCGATGCAGTACAGCGGGATTTGATCATCCTGCGGCTTTCGAGCGCCATGTCTCAGCTTCATCACGCCGCATTGAACGCGGCTTGGTTTGAAGCCAGCTTCCTGCTGCTGGCCGGTGGTTCCTCCGCCGGGTCTGCCGGTCCCTTGGCCCGCTGCCGGATCCCTGTCTGTTCCGCCGGCCTGGGCCGTACGGTCACCGTCGGTCACAGCCGGTATGTATTTCGGGATGAGCGAAGTGGTAAACATGACAATGAAGCCGCAAAAGAGGAGCATAATGAAGACCCACACCATTTTTTTACTATGTATAAAATTCCTTCTTCGCCTCATGTCATCCCCATACCTTCTCTTAGCTTCGTTCATTGAACCTTATATATGAATAACGTTTGAAGAAGCACAAAAGTTTCCGCTAGATTGAATGAACTAAAGAAATAATTGTTATAGGGCCGTATGGGACCGTTATAACAAGAAGTTCAATACATAACTCTGGTTCAATCTATATATCTCGTCTTTCTAAAACTTTTTAACCATTTTAACAGTACCTGACGCCAGTGCCCTAAACAATTCAGTACAGCACTTCGGAACTGGCATCCGGCGAAGAAAACTAGGCGTTATTTCACCCTATTAAACAAACACGAAAAACCTTGCCTTTCCAGCGGAATCAGCGGCTTTTCATAAAAAAAAGCCCAGCGGATTAATCCGCCGGACTTTCTTTTTACCCGGTCCACTCGGGTTATGCTCCCAAAATAACATCCCATACCGGCTTCGTATGCCCGCCAGGATACAGGATGTACAGCAGCACGTAAACCACAACACCGGTGATGGCTGTGACAAACCAAATACTTGCCGTAACCCGGCCCCATTTCCGGTGCTTCGCAAACCTTTCCCGGAATGCCAGAACCAGCGTTGTAATCCCGAATACCGCGGCAACCGTCGCCAGAACGATATGGAAGATCAGGAAGATCTGATAGTAGATCTTCATTTCATCCGAGCCGCCCCATGAGGTGTTGCCGACAAAGGCCGTTCTGGACACGTAAATAATGAAAAACAGCAGCGCTGCGATCGCGCCCCAGATCATCACTTTTTTATGGGCGTCCCGTTTGCCTTGAACGATCAAGGCCCATCCGATGGCCACCAGAATCGCACTGATGACGATGAATGAAGTGCTGATCGTAGGGAACAGCGTATACAAATCCATGAAAATCCTCCTTAACGCTTCGACCAACTCATGCCCGGTTCAAAGAACCGTCAGAAAGATCGGTTGGAATGATATCGTCGTCATCCTCTTTATTTTCGCTCTTGTACCAGCGGAAGAATACCCTCGCCAGCATCGAAGCGAATATAAATTCCTGAATGAACTTCATGACGATGCCGCCCAGTTGTTGGTCGACCTTGGTGCTCAGCCCATAGAAAAAGCTTGGTCCGCCGAAAGTCTGCAGCAGAGCCGACGTATCGCCCGATACGCAGTATCCCATCGCTTTGGCCCACATATTGGGATCGCTGTAGGTCGCATACATCGGATGCGTCGAGAAAATGATCAGGCCGCAAGCAGGCGTCAGCAGCACCATGTTCAGAAAAATAAACCCGATCTTCGCAAGGCCCGATGCCTGGTCTTTCTCCGGCAGCGGATTAATGAGCGTCCACCACATAAGCGCGGCAGCGATGAACAAAACAATATAGTACAGCCGGTGCACCGCAAAATGCAGCATGACATAGTCGTGGATCGCAGGGATATGGTAGAACGAAAACAATCCGTTAAATACGACAGCTGCGACCACCGGCTTGGCCAGAAAACCCAGCTTCTTGAACGGGTTGATCCGGTCAAAAGCACGCCACAGCCAGGTCGGAATCCCCAGCATTATAAGCGGCGTAGCCACCAGGTAAGACAAAGCCATCGATGTCATGTGGAACGTAAACATAATGTGGCCCAGCAGACTCACCGGTCCGCCCTGAGCGAGATACAGGAAGAACATACCGCTGACGAACATGATCTTTTTGCCGATCGATACGGGCTCGGCATCCGCGAACTTCTCACTGAGCGGGCCGATAACAACAAAATATGCGGCCGTTACCAGCAGCATAAACGCCAGAAACAACGGACTGAACAAGGCGGCAAAGCTAAAATATTCTAACCCCAGCATATGAAAACCTCCTCCCGCCGGGCGGAATTTCTGTCGATATTGTGACACCTTGATGCCATTTAAAAAAAGAGGGGGCATCCGGCCCGCCTCTTTTTATTTTACCACCAAACCCAATACAATGCTGTGACGATCGCAGTAAATGCGACAAAGCCGCCACCGCACATGAAGATAATCGGCATCAAATGTCCTTTATCCTTCAAGTGCATCCAGTATCCCAACTGAACCAGTGCCTGCAGCACCGCCATCACGACGAGAAGTATAACCGTGAAGGCGACGTTCACCCCGCCAGCCATAACCGAAGCAAAAGCGATGGCGGTCAGGATAATGGAGAAAATAAATACGATGACATGCTTTTGCGGTCCTTCATGACGATGACCGTGTTTTACCGTATCATCTTGATGCTGTTCAACCGTAGTCATAATCTTAGCCCACCTTTCCAAGCAGGTAAACGACCGAGAAGATGAAGACCCATACGACGTCGATAAAGTGCCAGTACATGGCCGACACGTAAACCTTCGGAGCCGTTACGACCGTTAACCCCTTTTTGTACAGCTGGCCGATCAGAATACCGATCCAGCATACACCGAATGCAACGTGAGCTCCGTGGAAACCGACCAGCGTGTAGAACGCCGAACTGAAGGCACTTGTCGTCATGCCGAATTTCTCGGCGGTGACATACTCGTGGAACTCGTAAATCTCGAGGCCAAGGAAGCCAAGGCCCAGAATAACCGTAATGATCAACCACAATCTGAGTGCAGCTGCTTTATGACGGTGCAACGCCTGTACGGCGAATACACTCGTCAAACTGCTGACAAGCAGGATCAACGTGGCTGCAGCCGTCGTTGGCAGCGAGAAGAGCTCATGGGCTGTCGGGCCGTCATTGGTCTGGTTGCGAAGCGCCAGGAACGTGGCGAACAGGGTACCGAAGAGCACGGACTCTCCGCCAAGGAAGAGCCAGAAGCCAAGCACTTTGTTGCGGCCTTCCAGGGTTGCTTTCTCCGGTTCATGCGGCAATGAGCCGTTTACCGATTCTGCGTGTGCCGATGTCATGCTTTAACCCCCTCTTCTTCCAGTTCTTCCGGTTCGATATGCCAGCCATGATCGTCAAACAGCGAACGAAGCAGCATCGATCCGAACGTAATGACAAGTCCGATAATGACGACGATCCAGTTGTTGAAGATCATGCTCATAAAGGAATTGTTGAATTTCTCACTGCTGAACATCAGTCCGAGACCGGCGATGAAAATACCGACGGACATTACAAAAGGCAAAATCGTTGGCGAAGGCATATGGATGGATCCCAGCGGTTCTGCAGGAGTCATCTCTTTGTTGCCTGCCATTTTTTCTTTCCAGTAAGCGTCAAGTCCGCGTACAAGCGGGATTTGTTTAAAGTTGTACTCAGGAGGCGGCGATGGAATCGCCCATTCGAGCGTACGTCCGTCTTCCCAAGGATCGTTGGCCACGCCTTTTGGCTTGGCGGCAGTAATAAAGCAGTTGAACAAGAACAGCAGAACGCCGACAGCCATCAGGAACGCCCCGACCGTACTTACCAAGTTCAATGTATCGAAGTCCTGGTTAGGCAGATACGTAAAGATACGGCGCTGCATCCCCATGAGTCCGAGGAAATGCTGTACGAAGAATGTCAAATGGAAGCCGATTGCAAAGAACCAGAACGTCCATTTACCAATCGTTTCGTTGAGTACGCGGCCGAACATTTTAGGCCACCAGTAGTGCAGACCCGCAAAGAGACCGAATACCAGACCACCTACGATGACGTAGTGGAAGTGGGCAACGACGAAGTAAGTATCATGGAACTGGTAGTCCGCAGGCGCGGATGCCAGCATGACCCCGGTAACACCACCCATGACGAATGTAGGAACGAAACCAATGGCAAACAGGTTTGCGCTCGTAAAGCGGATCTGTCCGCCCCACATCGTAAAGAGCCAGTTGAAAATCTTGATCCCCGTCGGAACGGCGATCAGCATCGTCGCGATCGAGAACAACGCGTTCGCAATCGGTCCAAGACCGGTTGTGAACATGTGGTGAGCCCAAACCATGAAGCCCAGGAAGGCGATCAGGATGGTCGCGAACACCATCGAGCTGTAACCGAAAAGACGTTTGCGTGCAAAAGTCGGAATAACTTCGGAAATGACCCCGAAAGCAGGCAAAATGAGAATATATACTTCAGGGTGACCAAAGATCCAGAAAATATGCTGCCAAAGAACGGGGTTACCGCCATTGGATACTTCAAAGAAATTCGCTCCCAAAATACGGTCAAATGAGAGCAGTACCAGACCTACCGTAATGGCAGGGAAAGCAAACAGGATCATTGCGGAAGTAATGAAAGATGTCCATGTGAACATCGGCATCCGCATAAAAGACATTCCCGGTGCGCGCATCGTAATGATCGTCGCCAGGAAGTTGATGCCGCCGATCAGTGTACCGAGACCGGCGATCTGGAGACCGACCGTATAGAAGTCGACACCGTGCGTTGTACTGTAAGTTGAAGTCGACAACGGCGTATAGGCCGTCCAGCCGGCGTCAGGCGCGCCGCCCATAATCCAGCTCAGGTTCAGCAGGATTCCGCCGAACAGGAACGTCCAGAAGCCAAGTGCGTTGACGAATGGGAAAGCGACGTCACGGGCGCCGATTTGCAGCGGAATTACCGCATTCATCAATGCAAAGATCACTGGCATGACACCAAGGAAGATCATGGTCGTTCCGTGCATCGTGATCAATTCGTTAAAGGTTTGCGCTGATACTAAATCATTCATAGGCTTAATCAATTGCAGACGGATCAGCAAGGCTTCCACGCCGCCGAATCCGAAGAACAAGCCGCCTGCAAGCAAATACAGGATGGCTATCTTCTTGTGGTCCACGGTGGTGAGCCAGTCCATCAAGCCCGTATGACGCTTGACACTGTGAGCATGAGCCAAGGTTGGTACCCCCTCTTATTCAATCTTGCTGTTACTAGTAATTCAATTTATAGTTGGCCAAGTAATCGGCAATACCATCGATTTGTTCGTCAGTCAGACCGAGATCCTTCGGATTAGGCATTTTGTTGCCTGGCTTAACGGCTTGTGGATCCATGAGCCATTCTTTCAGGTTCTCTTTGACTGGTTTCCCGCCATCTTGGCCTTCGTTCAGCAAGATACCTGCAACCGATTCACGGGAACCGATGCCGGTAAGGTTAGGGCCTACAGGTCCGCCTTGGTCGCCAACAGCATGGCAGGACAAGCATTGTTTCTTGAAGGTTTCTGCCAAAGCCGGATCTTCAGGAAGCACAGCCGGTGCCTTCATAGCAGTTACCCAGTTATTGAAGGAATCTCCGTTAACCGCTTTAACCTTGAATTCCATGAAACCGTGGGAAGGTCCGCAGAGCTCCGCACATTTACCACGGTAAACGCCTTCTTTATCGGCGCTGAAGCTGAATCTGTTAATGGTACCATCCGGGTTGGTATCCATCTTACCCGAGAGCGAAGGAACCCAGAACGAGTGGAGTACATCCGCCGTTTTCAGCTCAAACGCAATCTTCTTCCCAGTCGGAATGACCAGGGTTTGGGCCGTTTTCACACCGTACTGCGGATACTCGAACTCCCACCAGTATTGGTGCGACGTAACCTTAACCTGTACGGCGTCCTTATCATTGTAATGATCGTCACCGAAAGCAAAGATCTGCTGTACGGTAGGAACAGCCAAAATAATAACCAGAACGAGCGGAATCACTGTCCAGATGATTTCCAGCTTGAAGTTGCCTTCAACTTGTTCAGGCACACCGTTCTGCCCTTTTCTTCTGCGGAACTTCACAAGCACGTATGCCGCAATCGCGAAAACGATTACGAGTACCACAATCATGATTGAGATTGCGAGCTTCATCAATCCCAGCTGTTCTTGAGCCACCGGTCCCTGTGGTCTCAGAACCGACAAGTCCTCGCGGCCGCACCCGGCTAAAAGCAGAGAAAATACTGCGAGCAAGGGAAGAAGTCGCTTTACAGCCTGCCACCGTTTCATCATTGATCTACCCCACTTTTTCCATTTTCGCAGGCTCCGCTGAAAGCACATTCAACGGCCATTCACCTGCACTATCACGAATGATTTGCTACTGTCAATTAAAACAATCACCTATTAAATATAAGTTTCCAGTACTATTTTGTCAATGTTTCCAACCTAGTTCACAAATTGTTCGAAAAGTGCCGAAAGTCGCGCCACAAAAGCTTTTGCAATCGTTTTCAGCGGGTTTACATCCCGCTTGCCAGCCCCTTTACGTGCAACCCGGTTCATCCTCCTTCGTATACCCAAGTTTCAACGATTACATTCATTTTTACCTGTTATGGAATTTTTGAATCGTCAAATTCAAACAAAAAAGAACCTGGGGACAGGTTCTTTTTGTCGATCGAAATATGACAAATTGTGGCGAATCCTTCCGGGTCACTGCTGCGTTAATATCAACGGGCCGTCCCGGGTGACGGCAACCGTATGCTCAAACTGCACGCCCCTGCTGCCGTCAGCCGTTTGCACGCTCCAGCCGTCATCATTCCAGAGCACCGCCCCCGAAGGCCCGAGGGTAAAAATCGGCTCGATGGTGATGACCAGCCCTTCAACAATCTTTAGCCCCTCGCGGCGATTCCCAAACGCCGGCACGTCCGGCGGCTCATGCAGCGACCGGCCGATGCCGTGGCCTACCAATGGCTTGACGATGCCGTATCGGCTCCGCCTGGCCACCTTCTCCAACGCATAGCCGATATCTCCGATCGTATTGCCCGCGACGGCCTGCGCGATGCCTTTGTACAGCGCCTTTTCGGTGCGCTTCAACAAACGCTCCAGCGGTTTGCTGACCCTGCCGACAGCATAGCTCCATCCGGAGTCGGCGAGCCAGCCGTCTTTGTTGACCACGATGTCGATGGTGACTACGTCCCCTTCCGCCAAGGGAACCTCGTCGGGAAAGCCGTGGCATACGGTATCGTTCACCGAAGCACATGTGGCGTAAGGATATCCTTTAAACCCCTTCTGTTCAGGAACGGCTCCCTGCCTGGCCAAATATTCCTCAACCCAGTCGTTGATCTGCATTGTCGTTATGCCCGGCGTGATTTTGTCCGCAACTCCCCGATGACAGGACGAAAGGATGCGTCCCGCTTCCTGCATGTATCCGATCTCTTCCCTGCTCTTCAGCGTAATCTCCAAGCGCCGCACGTCCTTTCCGATGCTAAAGAATGATGAATCAGACCGTGGTTTAGTATATGCCCGGAGCCATGCAGGCAGGTACAGGAAATACAAAAAACCGTATCCCGCGGAGATTCCGCGGAATACGGTCATGTTATCAGGCTGTTCTTCAGCTTCATCGTAATCGTGTCCAAATCTTCAACTGCAATTCAATAAGCGATACGCTCGTTACGGCCAGCTTTGTCAGGAAACAGACGAATTCATCCGCCCTAACTCATGTTCCACAACCGAGGTTAATTCCTCTTCGTATCCCCCCATAATATGATATTTCCGGACGTACTCCTTAACAAACTTCTTCGGATCCTTGGGCCGGAAAATTCGTGTCATCTCGCGCAGACTTTCTTTAACTTCATTGTGACCTTTCGTTGCCATGATAGTTCCCTCCCAAAACACTTGAATGGATTGCTCCAGTTTGAGAATGCCGAAAAGACCTTACCTGACATCTGTGAAGTCGTCATTTGCAGTTATAGGTTTGGGCTGAACGCTCCCGGCTGCCGCTAAAGGTATCTGACACTAAGAATACCCTAAGAGGATGTTATTGAATCACTCCCTTCATTGTATCATATTCTAATGCCGAAAACAGCTTTCCAAAAAAATGTAAGGAATTACTTTTTTTCGAGTGCAGTCCTGCCGGATTAAAGCACTTTCCAGACTGCCCGTTTATTTGGATATCGGCATTTCGGGTTAAGTTAATGATACCGGTCAACCATCGCCCGTACCGGAGAACGTTCCAGAAGAGAGGAGCCGGTCCCAATGAATCGTCCCGTTCTGCTGCTATCCTCCCGGCCGCTTCACACGCCTGCCTTCCCCACCTCCTCGCCGGAGCAGGAAGACGTCAGGCCTGAACCGCTTGAAGAGGCACACGCCCAGATCTTGAGGCGTTATCCGAAAATGCGCAGCTTTCTCGTCGTCAGGCACGGCAGGCTTGTTTATGAGCGGTACTATAATGAAGCCGGACCCGGCACCCTGCATGATCTCCGCTCAGCAACAAAGAGCTTCACGTCCACCCTCGCAGGGATTGCCGTGAGCAGACGAGAGTTTCCCAGCCTGGACGAACCGCTGATGCCTTATCTACGGGATTATGCGCGGAAAATGACCGACCCACTCTTAGAGGAGGTGCTGACGCTTCGGCGCCTGCTTACAATGTCGACGGGGTTCCGCTGGCAGACGGGCAAAACGCTCGGCGAACCGTTGATCCACCGATTTCACCGCAGCCGTGCCTGGGCATCATTCGCCCTCTCGCTGCCGGTAGATGCGCATATGGCCGGCGTCTTCCAATATAGAAGCATCGATTCGCACTTGATCTCGGTGCTGATCTCGGAATGCTGCGGCACGGACGCATACAGCTACGCCCGCCAGCATCTGTTCGGTCCGCTCGAGATCGAGTATGCTGCCTGGTCTTCCAGCCCCGAAGCCCATACGATGGGCCATATCGGCTTGTATCTGACCGCCCGTGACATGGCCAAGTTCGGTCTGTGCTGCCTGAATAAAGGCCTGTGGCAGAACCGCCCGGTCATTCCCGAAGCATGGCTTGAACAGGCGCTGACCCGGCAGCTCGACGGTTACCCCGCCTTTGGCGACTACGGATATCAGTGGTGGACAGGCCGGATGTGCGGTCAGCCGTTCAGCTGTGCCCATGGTCATGGCGGGCAGCAAATTTACCTTTTTCCAGAACTGGATGCGGTAGTGGTGTTCACTGCGGACAGCAAGGTCAGCCGCTGGAGAAACCCGCGGTCCCTCCTTCAGCAGCATATTCTCGGCAGCATGGAATGATTAGGCCCGGCGGGATAATCCGCTCCCGGTCCGGGTAACTTAAATGAGAATCAGTTCGTTGAAGGATTTCCTATGGAACGAAGGAGGACTTGTCATGACTAATGAAGATAAACGCATGCTGCCGATTTCCCACGATAAGGTTGAGGTCGACGGCGTATATACCAACGAAGCGGGCAGAGAGGAAGTGCTTCACCGGGGCGACGAGTTCCCGGCTGACCTGATTTTGGGCTCGACGGAGTGGAAGCTGAGCGAATTTACATTCGATAACCATCATGAGGGCCGTACGGACCCGCGCCTGGTTCCCAAAGAAAATGACACCAACAAACGCGAGAAAATCGTCGGCCCGCGGCGACAGTTCGGCCAAGGCGGCCACGGAGGCCAGGCGTGAGAGCAACACCACTCGCTTAATGCTCTCTTTTATTAATGGACAGAGTGGATCACTAAGGGCATCCTGCTACCTGAACCCAGGCGGCCGGGTGCCTTTTTCACTGCTCATAACTTGTCTCCGGGGTTCATATGATAGAAGACAATCCTGCCGTATAGAAGGAGTGGTCTATCTTGTCCCCTTTCAAATCATCCACCGGTCTGCCGGAAAATATGGCCGCCACGCTCTGCTACCTGTTCGCTTTTGTCGGAGGCATCGTCTTCCTTGCCGTTGAGAAGCGCAGCCGTTTCGTCCTCTTTCATGCCTTACAGTCCGTTCTGACTTTTGGCGCGATTATGATCGCCCACATTCTGTCCGGACTGATCCCGCTGATCGGCCCGGTTATTGCCGCCCTGCTGTCCATTCTGACGCTCGTCGTGTGGGTGGTCATGCTGTTTACCTCCCTGCAGGGAAAATGGCTGAAACTCCCCTGGATCGGCGACATCGCGGAAAAGCAGCTGCGGCACCTGTAATATGCCCCTTTGCTATGCTAGCCCTATCAGGAAGACCATTCTCCGAAGCTTATATTTTCTGATATCTAAAACAAAACAGTCTATCGACGCACAATCAAAGGCCCGCCCCGTAAGAACACGGGGCGGGCCTTTTGAACTTCTATTTTATTTAGAGGAATTAGGCGGCATGCTCATTCGGGGCGGCTTCTCCCTTTTCCGCTGAGGAGACCCCGCCTTTAAAACCGTTGAACATCAAATTCAGAACAATCGCCGTCACGCTGCCGGCCACGATGCCGTTATCCACGAGGATGCGGAGATCTTCCGGAATAGCCTTGAACAGATCCGGCACCACGCTGACACCCAGCCCCATACCGACGGAGCAGGCAATGACGAACAGATTTTCAAAGCGGTTCAGGTCAACCTGCCCGCCCAGCATGCGAATGCCGGAGGAGACGACCATCCCGAACAGGGCGACCATCGCCCCGCCGAGCACGGATGTCGGCACCAGCTGGGTCAGCGCCGCAATTTTCGGCACAAACCCGATCACGATCAGCAGACCGCCGGCCACGACGATGACATCGCGCGTTTTGACGCGGCTCATTTGAACCAGACCGACGTTTTGCGAGTACGTGGTGTAGGGGAAGGAATTGAAAATACCGCCGAGCACGATCGCCAAGCCTTCGGCGCGGTACCCGCGGGCCAGGTCTTTGGAGGAAATGTCTTTATCGACAATTTTGCCGAGCGCCATAAAGACGCCCGTGGACTCCGCCACGCTGACGATCGCCACCAGAATCATGGTCAGGATCGAGGAGGCATGGAACGTCGGCGTTCCAAAGTTAAACGGCTTGACTGCATGGAACCAGCCGGCTTCCTTCAGCGGGCCCAAATCTACATGGCCGAAAATTGCCGCGGCGGCCGTTCCGGCGATCAGGCCGATCAGCACCGAGATGGAACGCAGAAATCCGGTAGCAAAACGGTTCATTAAAATGATAAAGATCAATACGCCGAAGCCGAGGCACAAATTCAGCGGACTGCCGAAATCGTCGGCTCCCTGGCCGCCGCCCAGATCGTTCAGCGCGACCGGGATGAGCGTCACCCCGATAATCGTGACAACCGAGCCGGTGACCACCGGCGGGAACAGCTTGATCAGCTTGCCGAATATCCCTGAGAACAGAACAACGAAAATCCCCGACGCGATGATCGCGCCGTAAATGGCCGAGACCCCGTCCTTGAGACCGATGGCGATCATCGGCGATACCGCCTGGAACGCACAGCCCAGCATGACCGGCAGCCCGATGCCGAAGAAACGGTTGCCCCATACCTGAAGCAGTGTAGCCACGCCGCAGGCCAGCAGGTCGATCGAGATCAGGTAGGTTAACTGTTCGGTCGTAAAGTCCAGGGCTCCTCCTACAATTAGGGGTACGAGGACTGCACCGGCGTACATCGCAAGCACATGCTGAATCCCGAGCGAAAAGGTTTTAAGCGGATGGCGTTTGCCTGAAAATTGAGTCGTGTCAGCCTGATGATTCTGTTCCATGCCGGTTTCATTCCTCCCGTGTATTGTTTATAAATGAGCTAGTCTTGATCTGCAAAAGTCACTTTGCCGTCATCCAGCGCTGCCACGCGGACCAGCGACTCGACGCGGTAGCCGGCTTCCTTCAGGAGCCGCCCGCCAGGCTGGAACGCCTTCTCGATCACGATGCCGATTCCGGCAACGGCCGCGCCCGCCTGCTCCACGATCCGGGCCAGTCCAAAGGCCGCTTCGCCGTTCGCCAGAAAGTCGTCGATGATCAGCACCCGGTCCCCCGGCTGGATGAACTTTTTGGCCACCGTAATTTCGTTCGTTTCCTGCTTGGTGAAGGAGTATACTTTTTCCACGAAAATATCGTCACGAAGCGTCAATGACTTCTGCTTTCTTGCAAAGATCATCGGCACTTCCAGCTCCAAGGCGGTCATAATTCCGGGGGCAATCCCGGACGATTCGATCGTAAGCACCCGGTTCACGGCCTCCCCGGCAAACCGGCGCGTAAACTCGCGGCCGACTTCCTTCATCAGAACAGGATCCATCTGATGGTTTAGGAACGAATCCACCTTCAGCACCTGATTGCTGAGCACGATCCCTTCATCCAGCACTTTCTGCTTAAGTAATTGCAACTTGCTTCCCCCTTTGATGACGTTCCATTCCTCTGTAAAAATACAAAAAAAGCCCGTCTCTTCCCCTGCCTTGATCGGCGGAAACAGACGGACTCAGGACAAACTCAAACATTCCGGACAAGCGCCCGAAACATATCGTTCATCCCGTAGTCCGATCATTCCGGTGATCGGGTAGAGACATGCAGGCCGATTCCTGCACATATACGAGAAACCTATATTCATGTATAGACTGATGAAATGACAATGCATGAAGTATAACGCATAATGGGCTGAAAAATAAAGAGGTATTTGATGGACAATTTGAAAACATTTCAGAAACAAATACCAGTTTCAATGTTACAATGCCCTATAGAAAATCTGCTAGAATAGATGCATGACACTCAGGAGGTTTGGTGAAATGAAAGGATTTATTCATGAGTTTAAAGAATTTGCAGTACGCGGCAACGTGATCGATCTGGCCGTCGGGGTCATCATAGGGGGAGCGTTCGGGAAAATCGTCTCCTCGATTGTGAGCGACATTATTATGCCGCCGATCGGGGTGCTTCTTGGCGGTGTGAACTTCTCCGATCTCATTATCCGCCTGACCGGAAAAACCTTGAAGGACGGCAGCAAGGTCACCACACTAGCGGAAGCAAAAGAGGTCGGAGCACCCGTCATTGCTTACGGGCAGTTTCTGAACACGGTGATCGATTTTCTGATTATCTCGTTCTGTATTTTTCTGCTCGTTAAGGGCATCAACTGGATCAAAAACCGGGAGCATGAAAAACCCGAGCCGGAGAAAACGACCAAAGAGTGCCCGTACTGCCTGTCGGAAATTCCTGCAGCAGCTACACGCTGTGCGCACTGCACCTCTGTGTTGGATACCGATCCCGAGCCGCAGCAGGCTTGAGGGGGCCCAGCAGGTAGACAGACCGAGACCGAGCGGACTTGATGGAGAGCTTGCTCTCCTGATGGTTTGCAGGTGTTATATTTTTCTATAAAAAGACCGCCAGCCCCTTTCGGAATTCACTTCCGGAATCAGAGGCCGAGCGGTCCTTTTGGCATCAGCGTGCTGATGACGTTTTTCAAATCACGGTCTTCCGTGTACTTCTCTTTTCCGGTGTCCAGCTCCGTGATCCGAATCGACGTATACCCCGCACCCGGGTCGAGCGGAACAAATTGCAGCTGCTCCCGTTCGGATGCCCTCACGTTATATTTCATGTCCTTAAACATCTGAATAAGCTGATCTTCGGTGGGGTGTCCGTCCTCCCCCGTCCAGATCAAGCCTCGCAGCTGCTTGTTCCCTTCCGGATATTTGACCTCAAACCGTACGATGCATTCCATCAATGCTTCCTCCCTTCTCTGTTCATGATCAAAACGCTATACTTAAAAGCTTATTTTCAGCAGCCTTCTCCAGTCTTGCTACTTTTCCGGTAATCCTACATAATTCAAAAATATGAATGGAGGTTTTCGCCACATGAAGAAAGAGTTCTTCGACATTTATAACGACGACCACGAATGGATCGGCACCGCTCCGCGCGAAGAGGTTCATGCCAAGGGTTATCTCCACCATACGTTCCACTGCTGGATCGTGCGCGATACGCCGGATGGACGCAAGGTTCTATTCCAGAAGCGCCAGACGTCCAAAGACACCTTCCCGGGTTATTACGATATTACCGCAGCCGGACATCTGGCGGCTGGAGAAACCGTCGCCGATGCCGTCCGGGAGCTCGAGGAAGAACTCGGCGTGACCGTCAGCCTGGACCAGCTGATCCCGCTCGGAACCGCCGATTATGAGAATCGGGGGACAGCCGGGGGAAAAGCTTTTATCGACAGGGAGAGATGCTTCATCTTCGGCGCCAAACTGGATCTGCCGTTAGCCGCCTACCGGCTTCAGGCCGAGGAACTGACTGGTCTCTACGAAGCCGGCCTGGACGATGCCCTCAAACTGGCGAATGGCGAGATCGGGGAGATGCAGGCAACCGGCATCCTTTCGGAACCGCGGCCTGCTTCCGACGCCGAAACCTTTGCCTGTACGGTGAGCTTACAGCAATTTGTACCGCATAACAGTGATTATTATCACACGGTTTTTATGAAGCTGCGCGAACTGTAACGGGATTAGCACATCCCCAAACCCCGAAACCTCGTTGCGGCCGCTCCGTCGCAGAAAATCGTTCATACGATGAACGATCTAACGCTGGACTTCATAAGACAAAACGGGCCCCGTCTCAACGGTACCCGTTTTCGTGTTTTATACTTCCTCCGAATCCTCAGTACCGTCAAAATCCCCGATGACTTCCGAGTCAGCCTCGCGTGGATCGACTTCCACGTACTTGCGGTAGATCCGCTCGTAAGCCGGACCGTACCGCTCCGCCAGCTCGCCGCCCAAGTCCTGCTCCACCTCGTAGAGCACCATTTCCTGTGTAAAATGATGCAGCAGCAGCTCCACCATCACAGGATGCTCGGTGACCAGCGCCTGCGTCGCGCAGTCCTCCCCGCGCATGCCCAGCATGCACCAGCGGCGGTCAATGACGAAGGAGAACTTGCGGCCTTTTAATGCATGCCGGTCCCCTGCGTCCTGATTCCACGCCGGCCAGGGAAGCAGCCGCTCCATGCCCGTATCGCTGCCGATACAGGACCAGAGCAGCTTCACCCCCCGCTGCTCGGCCTGCTCCAGCTCGCTGCGCATCAAAGCCGCTTCCTCGCGCCAAACGTCGACGACGATTTCGTGCTCCGCCCGCTCAAGCTCTCGGGCCAGCGCCTCCATAACGTTCCGGTCCCCTTCCACGTTATAGAAGGGCTGCTGATCCGGCTCCACCCGCGGCATCCGGTTCTCGATGAACGAAAGCGATTCCTTCATCTGCCCGGCGATCATCCGGGTGAGCTCCTCCGTCTTCAGCATGCTGTAGCGGACCGGATCCCCTTCGCTGCGGTGCAGATATCCCTGCTGGCATAACCGCTGCAGCGTGGAGTACACATTGGAACGGGACACGCCCAGCCCCTTGGCCACCTCATATCCGGAGGACGGGCCCTTGCCCGCCAGCTCCACCATTATTTTCGCTTCCATCTCCGTGAATCCCAGATTCCGCAGATGATGTAGCAGTTGTTCCATTACGTTTTGTCCTCTCAAAGCTGCCTAAAACCGCTGCCCGCCAAAAAAGCTTCTATTAAGCGTAATCGTGTTTGTTTCTCGTACACCTAAATCTGTTCCGCACCGCATCTCGGGCACCACTTCGAGCCCTTAGGCAGGTCTGCACGGCAAATCTGGCATTTGACCGTATCGCGCGGACCTTCTTCACGCGCCCCCGTATCGTCATCTCCGCTGTTTTCCTTCCAATAGCGGATGCGGCGGTCCAGCTCCAGCTGGCGTTCCCGCTCGCGTTCGAGCTCCTCGGCCTGGCGCCGCTCCCGCTCCGCTTCCGGATCATTTTCGTCGGTAAGGTCAAGATCATCCCACGCTTCCCTCATCGGAAACTCATAATCATAGTCCTGTTCCACCGCGGCTGCGGCTTCCTGCTGGCCGGAATATTCCCGCTCCTCCGGTTCTTCCCGGTAGGTTGGCTCATCTTGGGCCTTGCTCCCGAAAATCGCTTCTTCATCAAAAGCAAAACCGACCGGTTTGGCGGGCTCGCTCGGCTTCACCCCATCATCCGCCAGCTTTCTTCCGCAGGACGGACAGAAGTTGGCATCCAGCGTGGCGACGTATCCGCATTTGCACAGCCGCTCGTTTTTCAGCTCGGCAATCCGGGTACGCAGCTCATCGATTTCTTCCTGAAGCAGGTCGCAGGATTTGCACAGGTCGACCATTTCCTTCTCAGCCTTGCTCATATCGCCAATGCGGTAGCCTTCGTAGAACACTTTTCCCATCTCTCTGTAGTGAATGCCCATTTCCCGTTCGATGTCGGCAATCTGGCTGTTCAGCTTGCTGACCTCCAGCGTTCCCTGAGCTTTTTCCGTTGCGCGGTTAGCCCCTTCTTTGAGGCGCTGAATAATGTTCATGAGTTCTCTCCTCCAGTTTCCATGTCATCCCATTTATTCATTCCAAATGATCATTTACAATAGTAATCTGTGCCCTTGAGCCCATATCATCTGCCCAGGCCGCTGCCCGGGCTGCCTATTACCAAGATACCATGCCGGAGCTTTCCTGTGAAATCCGGGCCTGCCGTCAAACGGCCTTGAATCCGGGAGCTTGGAATCGAGCGGCTGCAGGCGCATCCTTTCCGGATGTGCATATATCATACCAAATTTACAGTGCACTTGTGAAAAAGGCAATCCCTTACAGCCATAAAAGGAGGTCCTATCGATGGCTCAGCCCCCCATACATCTGAATGTTTCGATACATAGCGTGCCTGCGAAGGTGCCCTCTTCCTCTCCGGTTCCCCAGGCACGCCCCGCGTCCCTCTCCACCAGCCGGGAGCTGGTGGGCGCAGGCGACGCGGACGCGTTTTTCTTTCGCGAACTGGAGCGGATGGGCATCCTGTTGAACGCGCCGCAGATCGATGCCGTACGCCACGGCGACGGGCCAATGCTGGCCCTGGCGGGTGCCGGCTGCGGCAAAACGACCGTTCTGGCCGCCCGTACGGCTTACCTGATCGCGGTCCGCGGCATTCCGGGTTCCCGGATTTTGCTGGTCACTTTTACGAGCAAGGCCGCCAAGGAGATCAAGGAAAGAATCGGACGCATGCCCGGCATTTCCGCAGCCGCGGCGCGTGCCGTAGAAGCGAGGACGTTCCATTCCTTCGGACTGCTGCTGCTACGCCAGCACGGATATACCGAGCAAATTTTTGGCGAATTCACGGCCCAGCATACCATCATGAAAATGATTTTGCGCCGCCTGGATCACACCGGATCCTATCAGCCCGAGACGCTGCTCGCGGCACTGTCCGCCTGGAAAATGCAGGGCATGTGGCCGGCTGACCTGCCTGAGGCAACCAAAGAAGAATCCGCCGTCAAACGCATTCTGCTCGGTTATGAAGATTGGAAGGCACAGCGGAACCAGTGGGATTTTGACGACATCCTCCTGCATGCCCGTAAGCTGCTCGACAACCCGGCTACGCTGAAACGGCTGCAGGACCGCTTTCATTATTTGATGGTCGACGAATTTCAGGATACCAACGCGATCCAGTACGACCTGGTCCGGCGGCTGGCCGAGCCCCGGCACAATTTGGCGGTCGTCGGGGACGATGACCAGACCATTTATTCGTTTAACGGAGCCCGGCAGGAATCGATCCTTGAGTTCGACCGCGTCTATCCGGGCACCAAAGTCGTGAATCTCAACATCAATTACCGGAGCGACAGCCGGATTCTCGGCTTGGGGAGCGCCCTCGTCCGGCATAACCGGCAGCGCCGGCCCAAGGAGCTGCTCGCAGCAGGAGCACGCGGCTTCAAGCCCGCGTACTTGACCCCCGCAACCCCGGATGAAGAGGCCCGCTGGGTCGTTCAGCATATCCAGGAGCATGTCGGCCGGGACGGGCTGGACTATGGCGATATCGCCATTTTGCACCGGACGTCCGACAGCAGCCGTGCCGTACTGGAGCAGCTGCTGCTGTGCGGGATTCCTTTTGTCCAGTTCGGCAGCGCACCGGTGTTCTACGACCAGACCTTGATCAAACCGCTGATGGATCACCTGCGGCTGAGCCTGACGCCCCGGCGGAAGGAATCGCTGCAGAGCGTGCTAGGCCCGTTGTATGTACCGAAAGAGGACGGTATGGCTTATATCCGGCAGCAGGAGAAGCTCCAGGCCAAAAAGTATCCGCTCATCCATCTCGCCCGGTGGGAACGGCTTCAGTCTTTTCAGCAGGAGGCGGTCAAGGAGCGGATCCGGTTCATCAAGTCGCTGAAATCCCTCAAACCGGCTTATGCCATTCAGGAAATGCGCAGACAGTTCTACGACAAGTACCTTCAGGCAGGCGATCCTCTAATTTATACCCAGTATAAAGAGATGGTGAGCGATACGCTGGAGGAGTTCGAGAGCGCGGCGGGACGCTTTGATACCATTGAGGAGTTCGTGGCTTATGCGGACGAGCTGACGGCCCGCCATGCGCAGATGGAGGCGGCCCGGGAGGAACGCATCGGCAGCGCCGTTCAGCTCATGACGATCCACCGGGCCAAGGGGCTGGAGTTCCGTCAGGTGTATTGGATCGGCGCCAGCGAAGGGATTCTGCCGCACAGCTCCGCCTTGAAGAAGCAGCCTCCGGCCGATATCAAAGCCGGGCAAGCGCTGACGGACGAGCAGCAGCTGGCGGCCGCGGCGCTGGAGGAGGAACGGCGGCTCGCTTATGTCGCGGTCACGCGGGCCAAGGAGAGGCTGTATATCAGCTCGCCCGCGTACTACCACGGCAAGCCGTCGGCGCCTTCCCGCTTTTTGCATGAAGCTTTCGGCATCCTGCCCCATCCGGACTCGCCCAAGCCCGTTTCACCCAAACGCTGAGGTGTTTTCCTGATTCAAACCGGCCGGTCCCGTGTAAAAAAGCAGTAAAAGCGTTCATGCCTGTCCGGAGCATCCACCGGGACTTGCCAATACACGGGATGCGCGGATGCCATGGATAAGGGAGGAATCTGCCTTATGGATACCGATAAGAAGCGTTACTATATTTCTGTGAGCCATCAGCTGATTCAAGATGTGCCCAATGACTCCGCCGAGTATGAGGTCCTGATGACCGAGACGGAAGTGTCAAAGCTGCGGGATCTGCTGGAGGATCTCACCAAGGAAGACGAGTATGCGTTCAAGCGCACCTTTGTTCCGTATAAATCGGCCGACCATGATGATGCGGCTGATGAGTATAACGATAGACTGATCGCCGTGTATGCTTATCTGCATGAGATCGGGGACGAAAAAACGCGGCGCACGATCGAGGATATGAATATTTTAGGTAAAATGCAGCATACCGATTACCACGATGAAGGGTATGAAGGATCTCCTCTGAACAAATAAAGGGATGATCCCTATATCCCTTCCCGGCCCTTGCCCCGCCTGACTTTCCGGTACCCCGGTACATGGAATTCGGGCGGATGGCAGGGGCTTTTGCGGCCTTTACAGAATTGCTGCATTGCCGTCTTGCTTTGCTTCACCCTCCTATTTTCAGGTAAAATGTATACATAAATAGAATGAACTAAAGCAGCCATTTCTTTCATTCATTCTATACAGCAACCCAATTTGCAGATAGGTAGGAGATTGGCATGAACGAACAGCAGAACCAACAGCTCGTCGTAAGTCCCGTAACGTTGAAAGACCTCCATCAGCTCGATATAGATAACAACCTGCTCCGTCAATTTGAAGAGTGGAAGAAGCTTCCGATGCTGTACAAACTGGCCCTGGAGGAGCTTCAGAGCAAAATCAAGCTGATCAAGACCGAACTGAAGCTGCAGGACGGTTACAGCCCCATCGAACATATCAAGGTCCGGATCAAGGAACCCAAGAGCATCATGAACAAAATGGAGCGCAAAGGATATGAGCTGACGATGGATAATATCCTGAATCATATCCACGATATCGCCGGCATGCGGATCGTCTGCGCGTTTGTCCAGGACATTTACCGGCTGCTTGACCATTTAACCCACCGCGACGACATCCGGCTGATCGAGGTTAAGGATTATATCGCCCATCCGAAGCCGAACGGCTACCAGAGCCTGCACGTCATCGTGGCCGTGCCGCTGATTCTGATCGAAGGCACCCGATGGATGAAGGTTGAAATCCAGATGCGGACCTTGGCCATGGATTTCTGGGCGAGCATGGAGCATATTATTTTCTACAAATATGACAAGCAGGTTCCGCCTCATGTGGTGGCCGAACTGAAAGAAGCTTCCCTGGCCGCCGACAAGCTGGATCACCAGATGCTCCGGCTCCGCCAGGAGATTCTTGCGGAGAACGGCGATTTGATCGAGGGAGCCCTGCATGAAATGCACGAGGGAGAAAGCTAATGCCGGGTGAAATTTGAGGTTGCGAATAAGACCAGCGGCCATGGATCGAGTTATATAACGATTGAATAATGAAAATAAGCCGTCCCCTAACTAGGGAGACGGCTTTTTGGCGTAGTATAGCTAGATGGAACGCCATTACAGCTTCATGTTCGCTTCGTCAAAATAGTCCTCGAGCGCAAGCCCGCTCCGGGCGATGTCCGGTGCCAGGTCCGTTCCGATATAGCGGATGTGCCACGGCTCGTACACGTAGCCGGTCACGCTCTCCATTCCGTCGGGATACCGGACGATAAAGCCGTATTCCGCGGCATGCGCCGCAAGCCAGCGCCCTTCCTCGGACGAGCCGAATACAGCCCCCAGCACGTTGCCGACGCTGGGGCTCGAAACGTCCATCGTCAGGCCTGTCTGATGCTCGCTCGTCCCAGGGACGGCGCTGACACGGGCGGCTTCCTCCGCCCCCTTGGTGCGGACATGCTGCCCGTAAACGGCCTGCTGGCGTTCATAAGAGCGGTAACCGGAGACGGCCCGAAGCTCCAGGCCGGCCTGCGACGCCCCGGCGAACAGCCTTTCGAGCGCGGCGGCGGCCTCCTTCCGCAGCTGCCGTTTCTCATGGTGCCCGTCGAACGTAAAGGGCACGTCCGGTTCCACGAGGTCGGGAGGGGCATACCCTTCCGGAAGGCTGCGCTGCTTGTTGACCACCACGGTAACCGCATCCGGATTGGTCACCACCTGCTTCCCGTTCATGGTCCGGGCCGTAGCCTGCAGCGAATTTTCGCTGCGCTTGGCCAGTACGGGATCGGCGACCCGCTCAAGGCCCTCCTGCCCTCCAGCACCCGAATCTCCGGGGGCGTGCAGGGCTTGTCCGCTCTCCCCCCCTGCCCCTTCCGACCGCTCGCAGCCGCTGAGCACGGCGGACGCCGAGAGGATCAGCGCCGCCAGAAGGCAGGCGCCCCGGCTTCCGGCCCGGGATGGCCCGGTCATGTTCTCTTCTCCGAAGCCGGCGCCGGAGCCGGGGCTGGGGCTGAAGCCAGCCCAGCGGCAGCCGATGGTACCCGCTTCAGCTGCTCCTTGGCCCTCGCCGCAGTCTGCGTCTTGATCGAGCGGATCACCTGCCGGGCTGCCGTCACCTTGGGCAGAAGGCCCGACCAATCCTCCTCCGGCATATCCTTGGCGGGCACCGCCTTCAGATGGACGGCCACCTCCCGGTACGGCGCTCCCGGTTCATGCAACATGCCCTGCTGGGCCGCTTCTGCCAGCCATTCGCCGGGAGACGGGCCGCCTTTGCCCTTCTCCTCCAGGGAGGACAGGTCGCCGTCGGCCAGCTTGGCGTCACCCGGGGGCAGGGAATCAGCCCAGTCGCCGAAGACCCGGCCGAGCAGCTCCTCACGGGGAAGCCCCAGCAGTGCCAGCATGAGAAGCGGCTCCTCCGCCAAGCGCTGACGGATGGCCGGCATCGACTCCGAAGCGTGGGAACATCCGTCTGCGCCGCAGCTGCAGACCGCCTTGCCCCAGGTCAGGGCGGTTTGCCCCAGCAGCTCATCCAGCCAAGGCAGCCGGCTATCCTGCAGCAGTAAATAAAGGTCGGCGGGGCAATCGGCCAGCCTCTCCACGATGGTGCCTGCGGGCACAGCTCCGTCTACCGTCACCGGAATGCCGAGGGTCCATTCCTCACGGCCTTCTGCGGTTGTCCCTTGGGCCCGGATCAATCCGGGTTCCGCTTCCACGATCAGATCCGTTCGGTCGTTACCTTGTGCCTTCATCCCTTGTTCCCTCCTTGGAGTGCCCCAAAAAAATCAGAAGTGTCGAATATCAACATGATAGCCGCAGCCTGCTTAAGGAAACCCTAAGCCGCCGGTTTACATTTACATCCAGTCTTCCCCTTGCAGCATGATCAATTCCTTCAGCTCGTGATCCGACATCTCGGTCAGCCACGTTTCTCCCGAACCGACGACCTGCTCGGAGAGCGACTTTTTATGCTCGATCAGCTCGTCGATCCGCTCCTCGAGCGTCCCTTGACAGATCAGCTTGTGAACCTGCACGTTTTTCTGCTGTCCGATCCGGAATACCCGGTCGGTCGCCTGATTCTCCACCGCCGGATTCCACCACCGGTCGTAATGCAGCACATGATTGGCCCGGGTCAGATTCAGACCGACGCCCCCCGCCTTCAGCGACAGTACGAAGAAGGACGGGCCTTCACCCTCCTGAAAGGCCATGACCATGTCGTCGCGCTCCTGTTTGGACACGCCGCCGTGAAGGAAGAAAGGCGCCCTGCCGTAACGCTCCTTCAGCCTGGACACCAGAAGATGTCCCATTGCCACGTATTGCGTGAAGATGAGCGCTGACTCCTGATTTTCCCGGATGTTGTCAAGCAGATCGAGGAGCCGCTCCATTTTCCCGGAAGACTCGGCTTTTGCGCCACGCACGTCTTCCCTGCCGAGCAGAAGCGGCGAGTCGCAAATCTGCTTCAGCTTCGTCAGCGAGGACAGCACGAGCCCTTTCCGGGCGATCCCCGTCTGCTGTCCGATCTGGCCCATCATCTGGTCCACGACCGATTGGTACATCGCTCCCTGCACTTCGGTCAGCGTGCAGTAAGATTTGATTTCCAGCTTTTCCGGCAAATCCTTGCGGATGTCGGGATCGCTCTTCAGGCGTCTCATCATGAAGGGCGATACAAGCTTATGCAGCTCCTGCAGCTTCCCTGGCGCGACCTCCCCTGTCGTGTACCGCTGCCGGAACGATGTGGAAGAACCGAGATAACCCGGATTGAGGAATTGGAAAATCGACCACAGCTCGCCGAGGCGGTTCTCCACCGGCGTCCCGGTCATCGCGATGCGGTGAGGCGCCGACAGCTTCATGACGCTCTGCGCCTGTTTGGTCCGGTAGTTCTTAATGTACTGGGCTTCGTCCAGCACGACGGTGGACCACAGCACTGAGGCCAGGTCGGAGCCGTCCCTTCCGGCCAAATGGTAGGTGGTCAGCACGACGTCATGCCGAAGCGCCTGTTCCAGAAATTCGTCCCCGTGAAGGCGGCGGTTGCCGTGGTGAATGTACAGCTCGAGCCCGGGGGCAAAGCGCTGCATTTCGCGCTGCCAGTTGCCGAGCAGCGAGGTCGGGCACACGATCAGCACGGGAGGATTGCCCTCCTTGTGCTGCTCCAGCAGACAGGTGATCACCTGCACCGTCTTTCCGAGGCCCATGTCATCGGCCAGGCAGACGCCGAAGCCCATGTCCCGCATCGCGGCCAGCCATTGGTAGCCCCGCTCCTGATAAGGGCGGAGTACGCCGTGCAGCGAAGCGGGAACCGGGCGGACAGGCACCTTCTTCGGCCCCTCCTCGCCAAGAAGGGACTGCAGGTAGCCCATTGTCTCCAGCTCCAGCACCGGAATGCCCTTCCAGGTCCGTTCCCCGTCTTCTCCTGCACTGAGATGCATCCAGTCGGACATGTTCATTTCGCCTTCGTCATGCTTCTTGATATAGCGCAGCACCTGGCGGATTTCCTTCAAATCCAGCTCGATCCATTCCCCGCGGAATTTCACATAAGGCAGGGTCGACTCGGCCAGCTCGGCCAATTCCTCCCGGGTAAGGGTGTGGCCCTCAAGGGCGGCTTCCACCCGGAAGGAGACAAGCTGCTCCAGGCCGATGACCGGATGACCGGGCGCGCCTCCGCCTGCATTTTCCGCCAGCATCTTCAGCGACAATCCCACACGGCGGCGCCCCTTCCGGCTCCACCGGGAGGGCATCTGGACCGTGATTCCGGCTTTCGTCAGCTTCGGAACCGAGAGGCGGACAAAGGCGATCATTTCCTCCGTAGTGAGTTCAAGGCTCTCCGGAGCCGGGCCCCTCAGCGCTTCGGCCAGTTCCGGGGACAGCCTCGACGCATCGCCGAGCGCACGGAGCATTTGCTCCTGCACATTCGGAAAGACGCGGCCGCGGCGGCTGATATCCCGTTCCCGATACGACCAGATGGCCCGGACGGGAATCCATGCCCTGAACTCATCCTGAAATTCAGCCCAGAACGAGACGCACCAGCGTTCCTCTTCCTCGGTATGGCAGGGCTCGAGCCGCAGTCCCAGCTGCATCCGGCCCTGTGCCGCAGCATCCCCGTTTTCCACGGCCGGGATCGAGGTCCCCCCCGTCTCACCAACCGCGGACGCCAGCTCCTCCATCTCTTCTGTGCTCCCTTGAATCGGGATCATCCGGCTGGCGGTCAGGGTACTGTTCCACCACAGCTCCGTCACCGGGGAATATCCTCTCCGGTATTCGGCATGGTAACGGGAAAATTTGCTCTCGTTCTCACGGATCACTTCCCGTACCTGTGCATGGATCATGGCGCCCATAAACGAATGCAGCAAAAATGCCCCCGCTTCCTCCTTGGTCATCGCATCCCTGCCGGATAGCACCGGTACTCCAAGCGCCACAGGCGGCATTGCCGCCGCCAGCTGCAGGAACCGCTCCGCGTCCTGCGGCTGGTTCAGGCTCGGCTTCCATTCCGCCGTCAGCGCCTGCTCACCCGATTTGCGGCGGGTGCCGTTTGTCGGCACAGGGGCCGTCCCCGGTGCGATACAGCCGCGCAGCATCAGCTCCAGGGCGAACCGGGCCGCCTGGGCCCAGTACCCCATCTCCGCCCCGGGCTCCATTCCCGCCTGCCGAATATAAGGCTCATCCCATGCGAGAAGCAGGCTGAAGGCGTCTGCGGCGCTCAGGGCAAGTCCCTCCAGCGTTCTGCCCATGAGCTGGCGCCGTTCCCCCCGGCGGCTCGTACGCTGAGCCGCATGCGCGGACGGGTACTTGAGCTCGGCCAGTCTGAGCGCAGCCTGGGCAAAAGGGCGCGTCCCGTCCGTCAGCGTCAGCTGCTTGACCACTTTGCTCCATGCATCCACTCTCGGTTCGGACATCTCTCCTGAAAAACAAAAAAACACATCGCCAAGCCATACGCCATAAAGCGGTTGATTCATGGTAGTCTCCTGTCGTATCCGTAATTACACATATACTTCCATCTTATACGAAAACGCATGAATTTAAAAACGAGATCCGGGTCTTTTTTAGGCATTTTTCACTATTTTTTTATGCTTTTTGCCCACCATGGGACCGCCTGCCCTCTGCCTGACCCGATCATGCAGCCTCAGAGTAGAAGCGTCTCATTGACGAGCATTCAACGAAGCCGGACCGCATTTAACGCCGTTTTTCTGGAAATACCAGAAAGACGACTCTCGGAAAATTAATTTCCTTATATCTAAAATAACTAAAAAAGCCGGAAACCGTCCCGGGAGCATGAATCTCCCTGAACCGGTTTCCGGCTTGAATCCACCATGGATCTGTATATAGGCTGATCAGGCGGAGATGACCGCCCACTGTCCGCCTTCGGGCCGATCCTGGACCTGAATCATCAGGTTGCCGCTCTGGCCATCGACGGCCCAGCCGAGCGCCCCCTGCTCCATTTGCTCAAGCGTCACCTGCCCGAGCCCTTCGACCTCAGCCGGGCGGAACTTCGGACGGCGCAGCACAAAGCGGAGGCGTTCACGCTTCGCTTCATACTGCCGATGCGGGTAAGCATACGACAGGACAAGCCGGCCTTGCTCGGCCCGCACCTTCAGCTCCAGCTCACTGTAAGCTCCGACTTCGTACCCGTAGCTCACCCCGTCATCTTCATACAGGCGGTAAGAAGCCGCAAAGTCACCTTCCGCTTCCGCGCCATACACATGGAATGTCACCGCATCATCCGCTCCGTCTTCCGCATGCTGCTTCAGCGGACCTTCCGCGATCATGCTGCCGGCTTTCACGTAGACCGGCAAAACGGAGAGCGGACTGTGGGCCAGGATATACCGCCCGCCTTCATGCGCTTCGCCAGTCCAGTAGTCCAGCCAAGTCCCTTCGGGCAGGTATACGGCACGATGATCGGTGTCTGGGCGATAGACCGGCGCGATCAACACGTTGTCGCCGAGCAGGAATTGATCGCACAGATTCGTCACGTTCGGATCGTGCGGATACTCCAGAATGAGCGGGCGAATGACCGGCAGCCCGGTCACAGCCGCCTCATGGAACAGGTTGTACAATTGCGGCATCCAGCGGTAACGCAGGCCGATGTACTCCCGCAGGATAGCTTCGGCCTCTTCCCCGAACGACCACGGCTCCTGCCGCACCGTTTCCAGCGCCGAGTGGTTCCGGCAGTACGGGAAGAAGACGCCCATCTGCGTCCAGCGGATCAGAAGCTCCGCGGAGGTATGGTGGGCGAAGCCGCCGATGTCCGGACCCGCGAACGCCAGGCCGGAGAGCCCCATGTTCAGCACCATCGGCATGGCCATGGCCATATGCTCCCAGAAGCTCCGGTTGTCTCCCGTCCAGACGGCCGCATACCGCTGGATGCCCGCGTACCCGGCGCGGGTCAGCACAAACGGACGGCGGCGGTCCACCTGCTCTTTCAACCCTTCAAAGGTCGATTTGGACATGAGCAGTCCGTAGATGTTGTGCAGCTCCTCATGCGTCAGCGGCTTGCCGTTGTTGCGGTGCATCACGTCCAGATCCATCGTCTTGGATTCGTTGAACACCGCCGGCTCGTTCATGTCGTTCCAGATGCCCTCGATGCCGAGTTCGGTATAGAAGGCATGCTGATCCGCCCACCACTTCGCCGTGCGGTCGTCGGTGAAATCCGGGAAAGCGCTTGTCCCCGGCCATACCTCGCCGAAGAACAGATCCCCCTCCAGCTTCCTGCAGAAATGGTCCTCCCGGATACCTTCCTGATAAATCGGGTATTTCGCATCCTTCTTGACGCCGGGATCCACAATCGGCACGATCCGGATCCCCATCTCCCGCAGTTCACGGATCATGCCTGCCGGATCCGGAAACCGCACCGGATCGAACGTAAACACCCGGTATTCGTCCATATAATGAATATCCAAATAAATGACGTCGCACGGAATCTGCTTCGCCCGGAACGTCCGGCCGAGCTCCAGCACCTCCTGCTGGTTCATGTAGCTGTAACGGGACTGATGATACCCGATCGCCCATTTCGGCGGCAGGTTGATCCGCCCGGTCAGTGTTGTGTAACGCTTGACGACATCCTTCAGCTCCGGCCCGTTGATGAAATAGAGGTCGTAGCTGCCGGTCGTGCAGCTGACCGTAAAGGCGACGCCATGGCTGCGCATGTCGAAATCCGAACGTCCCGGATTATCGAGGAACAGTCCGCAGCTGATGCCGCTGTGCATATGAATCAGCAGCGGAATCGATTCGTACAGCGCTTCGATTTCCGGCATATGCGGAGCGTAGACGTCGGTGTTCCAGTTCGTGTACCGCTCGCCACGTTTATCAAGGAAGCTCGATTTCTCCCCGAGTCCGTAGAAATGGGAATCCTGCGGCATGTCGTACACACCGAAGGCCGATCCGTCCGGGCTGAAGGTGATGCTCTTCTGCTCGGCCAGCACGTTTCCTTCCCGGTCTCTTACGGTCATGGACAATCCCAGCTTGTCCAGCGTCACTTCCAGCGACGCCGTGCGGAACCGGACGCCCCCTTCCGTCTCCTCCAGCTGTGCCTGGACCTCGCCCCCTGCCGCAGCGGCCGGATCGATGGCGACCGTAGTCGACATTTCCGGATCATTTCCGAGGAAATATTTAATGCGCAGCATGTCGTCCGTGACGAATTCCACGGCCGCTCCCCCGCGTTCCGTTCGTACCCAGTAGGTTCCTTCTCTTTTTTCCACGCCGGTATAGATACCCAGGTTCTCCCAAGCCTCTTGCACAATGACAGGACCTTCTTTATCCGGCCGGATTGCTTCGCTGCCCTCCATATCCTGCTTCCCTCCTCTAAGATGAAGAGGCTCCCTTTCATTGGTTCAAAAGGAAGCCTCCAGGTCATTCGTATGCTGCTTAAGCTATTATTTTTTCAAATTATCCCACGTTTTTTGGAAGTCCTCGAACAGCTTGGCCTTGTCGGTCTTGCCGGCGATATACCCCTGCATGCTTGCGCCAAATTCGTTCCAGGCGCCTTCCGGGAATCTCGCGAACTGCCAGCTCAGCAGCTTGTTCTCTTTGCTGTATTTCAGCACTTCCGCGCCGAGCGCGCCCAGATCCTCCTCAGTGGCGTTAATGCTCTTGAAGGCCGGAATGAATTTGAATTCCTTGGTGATGTAGTTTTTGCCCTCATCGGAGGTAACGAGCCAGTTCAGGAATTCCTTCGCGTCATCCTTCACCTTGGAGTTTTTGTTGATGACCCAGTTGTTCGGCACGCCGACAAGCAGCTTGTCATTCTCCTCCGCATTGTCGTTGATCGGCATCGGCAGAATCCCGATATTCATGTTCGGCGTGATGCCGTCGATCTGCACCTGCGTCCAGTTGCCCTGCTGCGTCATAGCCGCCTGTCCGTTCGCAAACATCGTCATTTCCGTGTTGTAGTCGGTCGTCAGCGGATTTTTGTTGCTGTATTTCAGCGTCAGGTCAAACAGATTCATGAACTGGTCCATTTGCTCGTTGCCGGCAAACTTGGCCGTTCCGTTGTTGAGGCCCTCAATGTAAGCGCCCGGATCCTTCTGATGGGCAAAGGCCACGTTCAGCGAGTGCTGGCCGAGAATCCAGCCTTCCTGGTATCCGTTGACGAACGGGGTGATGCCCGCGTCTTGAAGCTTTTTGGCGGCTGCCTCAAGCTCGGTTAACGTCTTCGGAATATCGGTAATGCCCGCCTTTTTGAACAAGTCTTTATTGTAGACAAAGCCGTAGCCTTCCAGGTTCATCGGCATGCCGTACACTTTGCCGTCCTTGGAGATTTGGTCCTTGGCGACATCCACCATATCGCTGACCCATTTTTCACCCGACAGGTCTTCCAGCTTGGCCTGCCACGTATCCAGATCGGTATAACCGCCTACGTTGAAAATATCCGGCTCCTCGCCCGATGCGAATTTCGCCTTCAGTGCCGCACCGTAATCCGAACCGCCGCCTACCGTCTGAATGTCAAGCTTCACACCCGGATGGCTGGCTTCATAGTCGGCTTTCAGCTTGTTGAGCGCCTCGGCAATCTCCACCTTGAATTGGAAAATGTGAATCGTCTTGGTGCCGCCGCTGCCGCCGCTCGCGCCTTCGGCGCTTTTATCTGTTTTGGAGCCGCAGCCGGCCAGTACTACGGATAGGGCCAGCACGGAAGCCAACGCCATTTTGGTCCGTTTTTTCATGATCAAGAATCCTCCCTTTTGTTCTTGCATATCAAGCGGAATGCTTCATTGTAAAAGTTCTCTCGTTGAAATCGCTTACTCCCTCATTATAGGGAACAGCCTGTCCCCCCGGCACTTACGATATTGATCAAACAGGGGGACGGGATTGACCTGTTGTTCGCAGCTGAAGGCTTCAGCCTTTGACCGCTCCCTGCGTAATGCCTTCGACGATATATTTTTGCATAGCCAGGAAAAAGACGATGACCGGCAGAATACCCAAGACGAGCGCCGGCAGGGCCAGATCCCACTGTTTTGTGAACTGCCCGAAGAAGGCGAAGGTCGCGATCGGAATCGTCCGCAGGTCCGGGCTTTGCAGCACCAGCGACGGCAGCAGGTAATCGTTCCAGATCCAGAGCGTGTTCAGAATGATAACGGTAACGAACATCGGCTTCATCAGCGGAACGACGATCCGGAAGAACGTGCCGTAAATATTCGTTCCGTCCACCGTGGCGGCTTCCTCGATTTCCAGCGGAATCGATTTGACGAAACCGTGGAACAGGAATACTGTCATCGGCACCCCGAAGCCGAGGTAACAGGCGATCAGTCCGGGAATGCTGTTCATCAGGCCAAGCGTACTGGTGACTTTGACAAGCGGAATCATGATGGATTGGAACGGGATGACCATGGCAGCCACGAAAATCATAAACAGGAAGCGGTTGAACCGCGTATTGTGACGCACCATCCGGTACGAGGCCATGGCGCTGAACAGCGCCAGTAGCACGTTGCTGACCACGGTAATAACCAGCGAGTTCCACAGCGCCGACGGGAAGTTGGTAATGTCCCAGGCCCGGCTGTAATTGTGCCACTCAAAGGTTTGCGGCCAGCTGGCGGAGTTCGTCAGAAGGTCGCCAAATGTTTTCACCGAGTTAACGAACAGAAAGTAGAACGGAACCAGGAAGAGCAGCGCAACCAGCACCATAATGATTTCGGTGACGAGCGTCCCCCAGCGGTATTGTTTGGATGCTTCCATTACGATTCGACCTCCTTGCTTTTCGTGATTTTAACCTGAAGGCTGGTAATGATGGCAACCACGACGAAGAAGATGATCGCTTTGGCGGTTCCAAGCCCGTAACGGTTGTTCTGGAATGCTTCATTATAAATGTTGAGCGCCACCGATTCCGTCGAGCGGAACGGTCCGCCCTTCGTCAGCGACAGGTTCAGGTCAAACATCTTGAACGACCAGGAAATGGCCAGGAACAGACAGACCGTAACGGCAGGCATCACCAGCGGCACGATGACCGATTTCAGAATTTGCAGCTTGCTGGCTCCGTCGATCTCGGCCGCTTCCAGGATATCTTTAGGGATATTATTGATCGAAGAAATGTAAATGACCATCAGGTAGCCCGCGGTTTGCCAGACGAACACGATAACGATGCCCCAGAAGGCGGTCGTTTCGTCCCCCAGCCAAGGCAGGTTGAAGAAGTGCCAGCCGGTAGCGCTGCCGAGCGCCGAGAAACCCTTTACAAAGATAAACTGCCAAATAAAACCAAGCAGCAGCCCGCCGATGACGTTCGGCATAAAGAAAATCGTCCGCAGCACATTGCGCGACTTCAATGGCTTGGTCAGGAAATAGGCAAGGAAAAATCCGAGCACATTGGTTACAATAATGCCGATGACCGTGAACCTTACCGTAAACCAGAAAGCCTTCCCAAAATCGGGATCATTGGTTATGATTTGTTTGAAATTGTCGAATCCGACCCAGGTGACGTCGCCGGATACCCCGTTCCAGTCGGTAAAGGAATAATATAAGCCCAGCAGGAACGGAACGACAATGATGATGAGAAAAAAAATCGTGGATGGCCCCACGAATATTAGCTGCTGGAGCAGCCCGGATGACTTTTGGCGATTCATCCTGATCTCCCCTTTACGATTCGTATATGACTATTTCAGTATGAGGGAAGCGATTCTTCAATAACACGGAGGATCGTGAACCGTTAGGGGGAAAATATTGATATGACATACCTCACGCACCCCGAAAGAGTGGTGGTTCCATGAAATTCCGCAGCATCCGTTCGCGGCTGATTCTGTTTATGCTGCTGGCGACGACCGTCCCGCTGCTGCTCTCCATTACGATCACATACATCCATACCAAGGAGACGATCAAAGAGCAGGCGCTCGAAGAGAATCGAAACCTGATCTACCAAGGGAAGGTCAATTTGACCAACTATCTGAACAGCATCAACCAGGCTTCGCTCACCCTATACACGGACGCCAACTTCCTGCGCAACCTGCGAAAAATCCCGGACGATTACCGGGCGGTGGCCGAGGTGTACACGTCCTTGCAAAATATTTTGAATACGGTGCACGGCATCGAGCGGATTTACCTGCACGCCACCCAGTCCGGACAGTCCACCTTGGTCACCCCTGCGATTTTCCCGAAGCGAGAGTACCGGACCGAGCCCTACATTTCGACCCAAGGGTATGAAAAATATACGACGGCCATCGAGCCGACCCATAAAAGCCATGACTATGGTTTTCCCCCGTCGCCGACCTCCTACTCGGACAAAATGGTCTTCACCTTCCACCGGTCCATTACCAATGTGCCGTCGGAGAAGGTGCTGGCCCTGCTGGCGATCGACGTCAGCCTGGATTCGGTGACGGATATTACCGAGCAGCTGTTCAACAAGGACAAGGAGCAGCTGCTGGTCGTCGACCAGGGCGGTACCGTCGTCTATTCCGGGCGGGACAGCCAGCTCGGCACCCAGATCACGGACAAGGAACTGCTGACGCGGATCAAAGGAACACAGACCGAGGGCTTTTTCGAAAGCGGCGGCGCCATGAACGTATTCGAGAAGATGCAGACGCCTTATACCGAATGGACGATTATTAAAAGAATTCCAAACAGCACGCTGTATGAGCGCGCGCGTCAGCTGACCCAGATCAACGCCGCCATTGCGGTCATCGCCCTGGGAATCATCATCTTTGGCACGCTGTTCATTTCCATCCGGATCACCGAGCCGATCAAGAAGCTGACCAGCTACATGAACCGGATTCAATCCGGCCAGCTCGATGTCGACATATCCTGGAACCGGCAGGATGAGACGGGCATTATGTTCACCCGCTTCATACAGATGATGGATACGATCAACAACCTGATCCTGCGGGAATACCGGCTGGAGCTGGCGAACAAGACCAATCAGCTCAAAGCGCTGCAGGCCCAGATCAATCCCCATTTTCTGTACAACACCCTGCAGTCGATCGGAACGCTGGCGCTGCAAAATAACGTTCCGCGGATTTATGCCCTGCTCTCTTCCCTGGCCAAAATTATGCGCTACAGCATGCGCAATAACGATGTGCTGGTGACGCTGAAGGACGAGGCCGATCACGTCCGGCTCTATCTGGAGCTGCAGAAGGAACGTTTCGGAGACCAGCTCGTCTACACGCTGAACCTGGCGCCGGATACGCTGGATAAGCCCATGCCGAAAATGATTCTTCAGCCGCTGATCGAAAATTACTTCAAGCACGGTATGGATCACGAAGGCCGTCAAGGCACGGTTCGCATCGAAAGCCATATGCGGGAAGACGGCCTGCTGCAGATCGTCATTGAAAATAACGGCAGCCGGATCGAGCCGGAGAAGCTGTCCACGCTGCAGGAACAGCTGGATGGCCGGGGAAACGGCGAACTGGAGGACGAATGGGCAGGCGATAACGGAGAAATCGGCGTGCGCAACGTCCTGCTTCGTCTGCAGCTGTATACGCCGCATGACGTCGGCATGCGGATCGAAAACCTTGAGCCGTATGGAGTCCGTATTTCTTTGGAAATCGATACTGAAGATATGCAAGATATGCACGCCGGAGAAAATAAAACGGCCGAAGCCCGCACAGGGGCCGGGCCGGGGGAAGTTCATACAGAGGAGAATTGACAGCCATGAAAGTGTTAATTGTAGACGATGAGAAGCATGTCCGGGAGGCTATCAAGCTGCTCGGGGAATGGGAGCGCCATGGCATTACGGACATTCTGGAAGCGGCCGACGGGAAGTCAGCGACGGAGATGATCGAGGAGCATGCTCCCCAGATCGTGATGACGGATATGCGCATGCCGCGCATGGACGGCACGCAGCTGATGGAATGGCTGAGCGGAAGCCATTCCGGGATAAAGACGATCGTCATCAGCGGTTATGACGATTTCGATCTGGTCCGCCATGCCATCCGCCACGGCGGGATGGATTACATCCTGAAGCCGGTGGACCCCGCCGCCTTGAACGAGGCGCTTGCCAAAGCCGCGGCCGCCTGCCGGGAGGAGGAGCTGAAGCGGCGGCAGAGCAGCCGCCAGAGCATCGAGATGAACCGGATGCGGCCGCATTATGCCGACAAGCTGCTGTCCGACCTGATCGGCGGGCACGGGCGCCGGGAGGAGATCCTCCAGCAGCTGCGGGAGGAATACGGCCTGCCGGAGCACATCGACCGCTGCGCCGCGGCGGTCATCAGCACGGCGCAGCTGGACGACGAGCTGCTGGAGAAGTTTGCCCAAATGAAGCAGCTGCTCTATTTTACGCTGACGAATATCGGCAACGAGCTGCTATCGGCCAAACGAAAAGGGTTCGCCTTCCATCATCTGGCGAACCCCGAAGAAATCGTGCTGCTCCTATGGGATGACTCCATGCCGATGTCCTCCCTGCTGGAGGACATCCACCGTGGCATCGACGCCACCCTGCACCGCAGCGTGCAAATCGGCGCCGGGTCCTTCCAGCCGTTCCCGGAGGGTCTCGCCCGCTCCTATCAGGAGGCGCATCGGGCGCTCTGGCAGCGCAGCCTGCAGGATCCCGCCGCCTGGCTCCATACGCTGAGCGCCGCCGGCCCGGCAGCTCCCCGGCCCTTGCGCCTGAGCGCGCATGAGGAGCAGTTCCGCCTGGCGGCGCTCAGCGGCAGCCGCGAGCAGATCAGCGCCGCCGTGGACGGCTGGATGCAGGCCGTCCGGCAGCTCGATCGGGTGACGCCCGAGCAGCTGGTGCAGTGGAACGCGGAGTGGGACTGGATGCTGAAGCAGTGGATGGATCAGGGCGCCGAAGCAGCGGCGCCAAGTCCCGACAAGGACGCCCTGCTGGAGCTGCCCCGCTCCCTTCCGCTCGACAAGCAAGGGCGGCTGTCCTATGACCTGTGGACTTCCCAATACGAAGGGCGGCTGACCGCAGCCAGCCGCATTTTGACACAGAAGCACTCGCGGGAGAACCATATCATCCACGACATCGCCGCATACCTGGAAAGCCATTATGCCGAGGATATTTCCCTGCAGGAAATGGCTGCGCGCTTTTTTCTCAGCCGGGAATACATCTCCAGACGCTTCAAGCAGGAATTCCATGTGAACCTCTCAGACTTTCTCGCCCGGATCCGGATTGAGAAGGCCAAGCTGCTTCTGCACAATCCGCAGCTGCGCATCTCCCAGATTGCCGAAATGGTCGGATATCAGGACGAGAAATATTTCAGCAAGGTGTTCAAGAAGCAGGAAGGCCGCACGCCGAACGAATTCCGGAAGGACCTCGCGGCTCAGACGCACTGAGCCCGGCGGTCATTAGCGGACGCTCAAGTTGTCCCAGTTCTGCTGGAACTGCTCAAACATTTCCTGCTTCGTGATTTTGCCGCCGATGTATCCCTGCATGGCCGCGGCGAATTCGGGCTGCATGCCGAACGGGAACCGGAACCAGTTCCAGGTCAGCGTCTTGCCCTCGTCGGTGTATTTCTGCACTTCCATGCCCAGCTGTCCCAGATCTTCGTCCGTACCTTTAATGGACTTGAAGGCCGGAATGAATTTGAACTCCTTCGTAATGTACTTCTTCCCGGTATCAGAGGTCACCAGCCAGTTCAGAAACTCCTTGGCCTCCTCCTTGACCGGTGAATCCTTATAGATGACCCAGTTGTTCGGCACGCCGACGTACAGCTTGTCCCCCAGCTGCGGATCGTCATTGATCGGCATCGGCAGGATGCCCAGGTTCAGTTTCGGATTAATGCCGTCAATCTGCACCTGGGTCCAGTTCCCCTGCTGCATCATGGCGGCTTCCCCGCTGGCGAACATCGTGACCTGGGTGTTGTAGTCCGTCGTAAGCGGGCCTGGATTGCCATATTTCAGCGTCAGGTCGAACAGGTTCGACCACTGCTTCACGACTTCGTTGTCCGCGAACGTTTCCGTCTTGTCATTCAGATGCTGGATAAAAGCGCCAGGGTCCTTCTGGTCGGCAAAAGCCACGTTGATGTTATGGTTGCCGAGCACGAAATTTTCCTGATACCCGTTGGCAAACGGAGTGATTCCGGCGGCCTTCAGCTTCTTGCACGCTTCCTCAAGCTCGCTGAGCGTGGTCGGACGCTGTGTGATGCCCGCCTTCTTGAACAAATCCTTGTTATAAATGAAGCCGTACCCTTCCAGGTTCATCGGCTGCCCGTACAGCTTGCCGTCCTTGGTCATCGGCTCTTTGGCGATGTCCTTCACATCCTTGACCCAAGGCTGATCGGACAAGTCCTCCAAATATTCCTGCCACATGTCCATTTCGGCATAACCGCCGATATTGAAAATGTCCGGCTCTTTCGAAGCTGCAAATTTGGACCGGAGCGAGGCGCCGTAGTCGCTGCCCCCGCCGACGGTCTGTATATCCAGCTTGATCCCCGGATGGGACTGCTCATACTCCGCTTTCAGTTTATTTAATGCATCCGCAATTTCCACCTTGAACTGAAAAATATGAATGGTCTTGACCCCGCCATTGCCACTGCCGCTTCCGCTGCCGCATCCGACCAGCAGGGCGAACGAGGCCAGCAGCACGCCAAGGCGGGCTCCAACGGCATAGGCCTTTTTCTTCATGCCGCATAACCTCCTTTATGGAATATACTTGAGCTGCCGGGACGGACTGAGGCTGGGTTCACCCCTTCACCGATCCCTGGGCGATGCCCTCGATAATGTACTTCTGCATGGCCAGGAAGAAGATGACGATCGGCGTAATGCCGAGCACCAGCGCCGGCAGGGCCAGATCCCACTGCTTCGTAAACTGGCCGAAGAACGCATAGGTCGCGATCGGGATCGTCTGCCGCGACGGGCTCTGCAGAATGAGCGACGGCATCAGGTAATCGTTCCAGATCCACAGCGCGTTCAGGATGATGACGGTGACGATGATCGGCTGCATCAAGGGCAGGACGATGCGGAAGAAAATACCGTACGTGGAGCAGCCGTCGACGCGGCCCGCCTCCTCGATCTCCCGCGGCACCGATTTGACAAAGCCGTGGAACAGAAACACGGACAGCGGCGCGCCGAATCCGAGGTAGCAGATGATCAGCCCGGTTCTCGTGTCCATGAGGCCGAGCGTGCTGACGACCTTAACGAGCGGGATCATGATCGATTGGAACGGAATGACCATCGCGGCGACAAACGCAGCGAACAGCAGCCGGTTGAACACCGTGTCCCTGCGCACCATCCGGTACGCCGCCATCGAGCTGATCAAGGCCAGCAGCACGTTACTGATGACCGCGATCAGCAGGGAATTGCCGAACACTTTCGGGAAGGCGGTAATTTTCCACGCCTGTGCATAGTTGTTCCATAGAAAGGCATGCGGCCAGCCCGCGGAGTTGGTCAGAATATCGCCGAAGGACTTGACCGAATTGACGAGCAGAAAGTAGAACGGCACCAGGAACACCAGGGCCAGCAGAATCATCAGCAGTTCAAGGATCAGCCGTTTGGCGCGATACCCGCGGCTTGTTCTTGCGCCGGCTCTTGGGCTTGTTCCTCGGTTTGTGCCTGTGTTGGTGCTTGTGTGCATCATACTTCCACCTCCTTGCGCTTCGTGGCGCGCACTTGAAGGATCGAAATCAGGGCCACGACGATAAAGAAGATAATCGCCTTCGCCGAGCCCATGCCGAAGCGGCTGATGTTAAACGCTTCATTGTAAATGTTCAGCGCGACGGATTCGGTTGACTTGAACGGACCGCCCTTGGTGAGCGACAGATTCAGGTCAAAGAGCTTGAACGACCAGGATATGGCGAGGAACAGACAGACCGTCACGGCCGGCATGACCAGCGGGACGGTGATCTTCCGGAGAACCTGTCCCCTGGATGCACCATCGATTTGAGCGGCCTCAATGAGGCTTTTCGGCACATTGTTCAGCGAGGAAATGTAGATGACCATCAAATAGCCGGCGTTCTGCCAGACAAAGACGATGACAACCGCCCAGAAGGCCGTCGCCTCGGTGCCGAGCCAGGGCAGCTTGAAGAAGGAGAGCCCGGTTGCCGCACCGACGGAAGAAAACCCTTTCACGAAGATGAACTGCCAGATAAATCCGAGCAGCAGCCCCCCGATGACATGAGGCACAAAAAATACGGTCCGCAGCGCATTTCGCGTCAGCAGCGACCGCGTCAGCACATAGGCGAGAATAAAACCGAGCACATTGGTTAGGATGACTCCAAGTACGGTAAATTTGACGGTAAACCAGAACGAATTCAGAAACGCCGGGTCTTCCGTGAAAATGTGGATATAATTGCGGAAGCCGACCCAGCCCGCATGCCTCGACACCCCGTTCCAGTCGGTAAACGAATAATACAGTCCTAAAAGAAAGGGAACGACAACAATGACGAGGAAGCACAGGGCCGACGGTCCGACAAAAATGAGCTGCTGCAGCAGCTGAGACGATTTTTTCGAGTTCATGCCCTCACTCCTTAAACTTTCATGGTTTTTCATTTAATTACCTATATCGACAAGGATTGAATCTGCATCATTTTGTTCTTTTTGGGACAAATTCGGGTATATTTGTAGGGAAAAGGCCGCTCTGCGGCAAGCCGTAGACATCACTTCAGGAGGCTGGTACGATGCTTAGAAGCAATCCGTATAAATGGTGGAACTGGCTCGCGTTCGTCGCCGCGATGGTGGTCAACGCGCTGGCCAATACTGCTGTGCTCGGGGGAAAAACGACAGGGGAAATATCGGACCAATACCCAACCATGATCACGCCCGAAGGGTATGCTTTTACCATTTGGTCCTTAATTTATGTACTGCTGCTTGGCTTTCTTCTCTATCAGAGCGGACGGGTCACCGAAACCCGGGATTCGGTCCGGTCCATCGGTCCGTGGTTTATCATCTCCTGCGTGCTGAACATCGCGTGGCTGCTCTTGTGGCAGTATGAATATATCGAGCTGTCGCTCGTCGCCATGGTACTGCTGCTGCTCTCGCTGTTTGTCATCTATCGGCGGACGCGCAGCATCTATTATCCGACATCCGGAGAGATGTGGCTGATCAAGCTTCCCTTCAGCCTGTATTTCGGCTGGCTTAGCGTAGCCGTCATTCTTAATATTGCGATCGTGCTGAAAAAGAACGGTTGGAACGGCTTCGGATTGAGCGAGCTGGTGTGGGCCGTGGTTTTCCTGCTCGCCGGTGCACTGATCGCCATTCTGGTCTGCTACCCTTATCGGGACAGCATCTATCCGCTGGTCTTCGTATGGGGCTATGTCGCCATAGCCCTGGAGCAGCAGGATCAGGTGGAGCGGGCGTTTATAGCCGCACTCATCCTGGCGATCATTCTGTTCGTCTATGCGATCTATCTTTTCTTCGCCCGGAGCCGGGATCGGGACTGAATGTAACCCCGCAAAGCGCGGCCTCAGCTTCGGCGTATATCCGGTATTTTGCGGGGAGACCCGAAAATCACCCCACAAAGTGGAGACCTCTACTCAGGCGTATATCAGATACTTTGCGGGGAGACCCGAGATATAAACAACACAAAAAAGCCGGGCTTTGCGAACGGGGCTGCGCCCCGGGCAAAGTCCGGCTTTCTATAGGATATGTAGCTTCCGATCTATTTAACGGCGGCAATCGTCTCGATTTCCACCAAGCCGTCTTTCGGCAAGCGTGCGACCTCAACGGCACTGCGCGCAGGGTAAGGCTCGGTGAAGAAGGAGCTGTAAATCTCGTTGACCGCGGCAAAATCGTTCATGTCTTTCAGGAACACGGTCGTCTTGACCACTTGATCCAGGCTGCTCCCTGCTGCTTCAAGAATCGCCTTCACGTTGTTCAGAGCCAGGCGGGCCTGCTCCTGAACGCCGCTGCCGAACTCACCGGTCGCCGGGTCGAGCCCCAATTGTCCCGATGTGAAAATAAAGTCGCCGACCTGAACGGCCTGGCTGTAAGGTCCGATCGCTCCTGGCGCGGACTCGGTCGAAATCACCTTTTTACTCATGGAAGTCACCCTTTCGTCTTCGTACTATCCTTCTCATTGTAAACAGAGGTTGGCCAAGTTGCAATACGGCACCGCGCTGCTCCAGGCGTGCGGCTGCCTCGATTGCAAGCTGCCCGTCACCCACCTTCTCCAGCTCTGGCTCCAGGGACCGCTCTGCGTATATGAGCAGCGAAAAGACGGTTATTCCAGGCCCGGAACCGTTCCGGTGCGTCCCGGAAGCAGCGCCTTCTGCTCCACTCCACCGGCGGATGGGGTGATTTCCAGGGTGGCACATTCCTCCGCTTCGCTTACCAGCGGCAAATAGAGCGAAAAACAGCTGCCCCTCCCCACTTTGCTCTCCAGCCGGATAAACCCTCCCAGCAGATGCGCCAGGTCCCGGCTGATCGAGAGCCCGAGGCCCGTCCCGCCGTATTTCCGGCTGATGGAGCCGTCCGCCTGGGCGAACGCTTCAAAGATCCGCCGCTGCTGCGGCGGCGAAATGCCGATACCGGTATCTTGAACGTCGAACACGATCCATGAGCCCGCATGCTTTCCCTCCAGGTTATGCTCCGCACGGATGACGAGGCTCACCTTTCCCTGATGGGTAAACTTGAACGCATTGGACAGCAAATTCCTCAAAATCTGCTGCACCCGGCTCGGATCGGTCCGGAACGTTTCCGGCAGCGAGGGATCCAGCTTGATGGAGAAGCCGACGTTTTCTTTTTGGGCGACCAGTTCAAAATGCATTTGCAGCAGCTGCGGAATTTCACTGATATTCATCTCTTCACGCATGATTTCCAGCCGACCGGCCTCCACCTTCGACAAGTCCAGAATGTCGTTGATGATGCGCAGAAGCTCATAGCCCGACTGGTGGATAATTTCACCGTACTCGGCCATTTCCTCCTTGGTGCGGCTGTCGTCGTTGTCGCTGATCAGCTCGGCAAAATTGATGATGCTGTTCAAAGGAGTGCGCAGCTCATGGGACATGTTTGCCAGAAACTCCGTTTTGTAGCGCGAGGACCTCGCCAGCTCTTTGGCCCGTTCCTCCAGCACACGCTTGGCCTGATGCAGCTCTTCGGCCTGGGCCGACAGCAGCACGTTGCTTTGTTTGAGCTGGATGGTGCGGGCTGCTTCAAGCTGAAAATCGCGGAGGATCAAAGAAAAGATCAAACTCAGCAAGAGGGTGAGCGGAAGCGTGGCCGGCATGATCGTTTCAAAATAATGAGCGGCAGGAATAACCCCTAAAAAGGCAATATCGATACAATTCAGTACGTTCAAGACCAGAATGGCCAGGAAGCCGCGGGTCACAAGACTGAACCCCTTGCGTCTCATCCAAATATTGAGCAGTGCCGCCGCAGCGCCCAAAATGCACAGATTGAACAAACCGGCGACCGAGGCCTCGTTCACGCCGAACGTAAGGCGCGCGAATCCGATGCCGATGCCGATAATGACCAGCGTCACCGGCTCAGCGTAAGTAACCGTCGCAATGATAAGGGGGATGATCCGGAGATCGAAAATCACATTTTCGCTAAGCTTGTATCCGAAAACCATGCTCAGCCATCCGCAAAAGATGATCAACAGCACCGAGCAGGTGTATTTCACATGTTTAGGGGCACGGGCAAGTCCATATTTGTAGACTAGGTTGGCCAAGTAGGCAGCCGCTATGAGCAGGGCCGTGTTACCAAGAAATATTTTGCAAAAATCCATGTACTCACTCCTGAAGATGGATATTAGCCGTGCTCTCTTATCATATCATGGCAGATCCATATATCCAGAATTTATATAAACCGATGCCGGGCTAAGCCGTGATTACCGCGGCAGCCCGCCGAAGCTGGGGATTCTCGCTGATGTTGCGGCCCATACCGGGTAAACGGGGAACCTTCTTGTGGGTAAACCGGTCAGACCTTTTGAGGTAAGTCTATGGCGGATGGCGTGCTTGAAGTCATTCAGGTGAGGGCAGGGCGTACTTGGGTTAGGTAGGTGAACACCCGAAAGAAGCGCAGCGCCCCCCGGTTGCCGGAGATTCGCTGCGCCTTTTGTTATTTCCACATGCCGACCGCAGGACGAAGAGGCCTACAACTGACGCGAACGCGTCCAGTCATGGTACTCTTTTTCCGCGGCGTCCTTGGAATGGCCATAGCGCTCCTGAAGCTTGCCGATCAGCTTGTCCTTTTCGCCGCCGATTTTATCCAAATCGTCATCCGTCAGCTCGCCCCACTGCTTTTTGGCTTCGCCTTTCAGTTGATTCCATTTTCCCTTGAATACGTTATGATCCATGAGGATCAGCTCCTCTCGGTATAAGTTGTTGGTCGGCGGAACTATCCGCTCCGCCTGTAGTTCTTTATTACCCGCAGGAACGCGGGCTGAATCCAACGAGCACCAGCAATGCTGCCACAATCTTCATAGCCATAAACCGGTGCGAAAAAAAGATTTTAACCAACATATTGATCGCCTATTGCATTAAGTGTATTAAGTGATATAATACACTTAAATCACATAAGTGACCTGAACGTTTGCGCTTATGCCGAGAAGGAAAGCTGTGCTTCCAGACCAGCAGAGCTTTTAGGAGGGAAGGCCATGGAAGACCAACAGGTTGGCCCGCTGCGGTTCCACATCGACTTCAGCCAACCTTTATATGAACAAATTCTGGATCAGGTGCGAAGCGCCATTGCCAAAGGAGAGATTGGATTGGGAGACAAGATGCCTTCTGTGCGCGAGCTGGCTCAAGAGCTTCGGGTGAACCCGAACACCGTCATGCGGGCTTATCAGGAGCTTGAACGGGACGGACTTACCGAGAAACGGCGGGGTCAAGGAACCTTCGTCACCTCTTCCCCGGAGCATGTCCGGTCGTTCCGAACGGCGCTCGCGGCCAAATATATCGACAGCTTTATGGATCAAATGGAAAGCCTCGGACTAACCTGGAACGATATCCAGTCCTATATTGAACAAAAATACGACGCGGAGGAAGGAGGATCCATGCGATGACGGCACCGATACTGCGATGTGAACAAGTAAGCAAGGCCTATGGGAAGAAGCAGGCGCTAAACGGGCTGAACATCACCGTTCCCGAAGGGCGGATCACCGGTATTCTGGGCCCGAATGGCTGCGGCAAATCCACGTTATTCCGGATGCTTACCGGACTCGTCCGGCCAGACCGGGGCACCGTGGAAGTGCTCGGCTCGAAGCCCGGCTGGGAAACCAACCGCCACATCGCCTACCTCCCCGATCGGGCCCGCTGGTATCCGAACCATACGGTGCGGCAGGCGTTCGAATGGGGAGAGTCCTTCCTGCCTCGCTTCTCGATGGAACAGGCCATCCGCCTGGCGGATTATATGGATGTTGAACTGGATGCGAGAATCGGCGGAATGAGCAAGGGCCAGGAAGCCCGCGTTATGCTGATTCAGTGCCTTGCCCGGGAAGTGTCCCTCATTATTCTCGACGAGCCTTTTACCGGCATCGACGTCATGTCACGGGAGGCGATTGTGGCCGGCATCATCGACTACCTCGAGGACAGCGGGCAGTCCGTCCTGATCAGCACCCATGATATTCAGGAGGTTGAAGGGTTGTTCGATTACACGGTCATGATGAAGCAGGGTCAGGCGATCTGGTCCGGCGATACCGAAAGCTTGAGGGCGGAATACGGTTCACTGCGCGATGTATTCCGTAAAATGTACGCAAAGGAGTGGCAGCGTTGATGTCATCAGGCACGTTTATGGACCTTGTCCAGCATGAGTTTATGGTGCGGGGCAGCTGGAGAAAACTGAACCGCGTCCGCTTATCCAGAAGCTGGTGTGTCTCTTATATCCTGATTGTTGCTGCAGCGGTGGTCATCGTCACCACTTATCTGGCGGCACGCAACGACCTAGAACTGAGCAGCTTCTGGTATATGACGCTGGCGTTCCCTTACTGGATCTTCTTCCTGGGATACGGCGCTGTAAAAAGAGAATGGTCCAACGATACGTACGGCTGGTGGCTGACACTCCCGATCCCGAGATTTCGCCTTATTGCCGCCAAATGGCTCGGTAACTGCTTGAAGGTATGGATCGCAATGATCGCCATTTATATCGCCTTATCGGCGTACGTGCTTATTCTGACCTCGGCCATCGATCATTACACCTACGACATGGCCGTCTCCTTTATGATTACGGGCATTAACTGGCTGACCGTCGTCGCCGGCCTGACCCCATTCATCATAGCCGCAGGCATGCTGACCATTAGCGTCATGTACAGCACCGCCAAGCCGCTGACACCGCTGCTCTGGATTCTGTTTATGGGAGGCTTCAGCATCGTATACTCCAACATGAACGAGTATTTGCTGCCTGAAGGCCGGCTGGAAACCGCAGGACCGGCGACGTTCTTCCCCTTTCCATGGGAGCTTCCGGCAATCATCATCGGCAGCTGGGCGGTAGCCTATGGCCTGATCCGGGCGGTGACATACGTCATGGATAAAAAGCTGGATCTGTAGCAAGTTCAAAACGCTTTTCTTCTATAAACTTAACGGGATATTCAACGTGGCCGCCGGAAGCCTTTCGTTCATCCGCACGAGCCGGTACTGCCGGCGGCCCGTCATTTTGCAAAAATGCCGCTTCACAAAACTTAAAGCCGATGCTTCCGATGCTAGTTTTGCTGCGACGATTTTGCTTTGAGGTTATGCTTCACAAAACTTAAGCTTATGCTTCCGGTGCTAGTTTTGCTGCGACGATTTTACTTTGAGGTTATGCTTCACAAAACTTAAGCTTATGCTTCCGGTGCTAGTTTTGCTGCGACGATTTTGCTTTGAGGTTATGCTTCACAAAACTTTTAGGAGGTTGTCCCTATGATCCAAACGACGGCCCGCAACAACGCCGAATCTAATCAGACTTCTTATAACAACGATTATATGCTAGAGGTTTCCCAGCTCCGCAAATCCTATCCGAAGAAACAGGCGCTCCAGGACGTGAGCTTCTCTCTGAAAGCTGGCACTTCGTTTGGCTTCCTCGGACCGAACGGCGCGGGTAAGTCCACCACGATGAAAATTTTGACCGGCATTGTCCAGGCCGACAGCGGCTCCGTCCGGCTGCTCGGCAAGGAAGCGACCAAAAATCCGGACGCCGTATCGAAATATATCGGCTACGTCCCGCAGGAAATTACGCTGTACGATAAGCTGTCCGCTTATGACAATCTGGAGTTCTTCGGCGAGGCTTACGGCGTCCGGGGCAAGATGCTGAAGCAGCGCATCCACGAGGTGCTGACCCAGACCGGTCTGCTGGACCGGGCCAAAGAGGAAGTCGGCACGTTCTCGGGAGGCATGAAGCGCCGGATTAACATCGCCGCCACGCTCCTCCACCGTCCCAAGCTGCTGATTCTCGACGAGCCGACGGTTGGGATCGATCCGCAGTCGCGGAACCACATCTTCGAAATGATCCGCGATCTGAACCGCGAAGGCGTGACGATCATCTACTCCACCCACTACATGGAGGAAGTCGAAGCGCTGTGCGATGAAGTGGCCATTATGGATCAGGGCACGATCAAGGCGATGGGCCCGCTCGGGGAACTGCTGGAGAATTACGGACAGAAGGCCATTTACGTGGAAATTGCAGGAGCCCATCACCTCCCGGAAGACCCGGATGTAACCGCGGTCCGCAAGGAAGGCTCCGGATACGTGCTGGAAACGGAAAATCTGCATGGCGTGATGCAGCGACTGCTTCGCCTCGCTTCCCAGCACAGCTGGGACGTGAAGCAGCTGGAAATCGTCCGTCCCTCGCTGGAGAACGTATTCCTGCGGGTAACCGGTACCGCGCTCCGGGATTAATTCTTTTTCACAAGCGTCCCTCTCACTCATTAAGGTGATATATCGTTCATCGTATGAAACAAACCAAGAAATGAACAAGCAAAGGAGCAAAACTCATGAGAGCCATGATTATCAAAGAATTGCGGCTGATCCGCAAAGACCGCAAAAGCTTCTTCTTCCTGCTGCTGATGCCGATCCTGTTCATCGCCATGTTCGGTACGATTTTCAACAGTGCCGGAGGTGACAGTTCCTCCGTATCCATCCGCACGATCGACCAGGATCAATCCGCCGCGTCCCAAGCCTTTGTGAAGCAGATGCAGGGGATTATGGACGTGAAGCTGGAATCGGCATCCAGCCTGGACGACCAGGTCGACAGAATGAAGCAGGGCCAGTTCTCGGCCATGCTCGTCATTCCCTCCGGATTCGAAAAAGCCATGAAGGAAGGCAGTCCCGCGGATATCCAGCTGTACCAGGATCCCACCGCACAGACAGAGCTTGCGCCGATTCAGGCGATCCTCAGCAGCATTTCCAGCCAATACCGTGAGCAGAAGCTGACGGATGTCCTGCTGGCCAAGGGAGATTCCAAGGAGCAGGCAGAGCAGGCGCTTGCCTCCCCGATCCAGATTAAGGATGTGGCGACGACGTCCGACCATATCAGCTATATGGACTCCATGGTCCCCAGCATGACCGTCATGTTCGTCTTCTACATTATGATCACGATGGCCCGCCGCTTCTTTGACGAAAAGAAAACCGGCCTTCTGTCCCGCATTCGCAGCACGCGCGTAAAACCGCTGCAGTATCTGGTCGGGATGTGGGTGCCCTTCATCCTGACGGTTATCGCCCAGTGTGTCGTCCTGTTCGCCTTCGGCCACTTCGTCTATGATGTCAAGCTTGGCGACGTCGCCGCCCTTACCTTGATTGTGCTCAGCCTCAGCATCTGCGGAACCGGCATCGGGCTCGGCTTATCCTTCCTGGTGCCCGGCGAGGGAGCTGCCATGGTCATCACCCAGGTCATTGCCATGGGCGGTGCCATGCTGGGGGGCCTGTGGGTACCGTCCTATCTGCTTCCGCAATCCGTACAGACCGTCGGGCACTTTCTGCCGCAGTACTGGGCGCTGCACTCGCTGCAGAACATTATCGCCCATGGCGCCCATCTCGGCGACGTTGCGGGACCTGCCCTTATTCTCCTGACGTTCGGGGCCGCCGGCCTCCTGGTTGCATTCTTCCGTCTGCCAGGGTTCCTGCGCTCGGCTGCCAACTGATTCCTTATCAACGTTCAAAACGACGAAAAAACCTCCCGTCCGGAAGTCATCCTTCACGGCCGGGAGGTTTTCTTGGTTTCCGATCCTTGGTCATCGCTTATGTATCGTCGCCTGCCGCTTTTCCCAACCTTTGATTTCTCATATAGTCGACAAAAATGCGGGCGTATTCCGGATCCCACTGCGTCCCTCCGCCCTCTTCGAGAATGGACAGCGCCTTGGCGACATCCATGCCTTTACGGTATGGCCGATCCGAAGTCATCGCATCAAAGGCGTCGGCTACGGCGATAATTCTCCCGAGCAGCGGGATATCGTCCCCGGCCAGTCCGTCCGGATACCCTTTCCCGTCATATCGCTCATGATGGGACCTTACGCCGGGAAGGAGCGGCGCCATGGCATCCTTCGGCTCGATCTGCTTCAGAATCGTCTCACCAAGCACCGGATGGGCCTTGATTTGGTCGAACTCCTCTTCCGTCAGACGCCCTTCCTTCAACAGGACGGTGTCCCGGATGCCGATTTTCCCGATGTCATGCAGCAGCGCCGACTGGCGGATCACGTTGATATCCTCCTCAGTCATCCTGCTGAGCCGCCCGATCAGCTCCGAATATTCGGCCACCCGCAAGGAATGCCCTGCCGTGTAGGCGTCTCTGGCATCGAGCGCAACGGCGAGGGTCACAAAGTAGCTGTCCAGCATCGCCCGGGTCTGGGCTTCACGCGACTGAAGCGCCCGGACCATCATGTTGAAGCCAGTGGCCAGCCGCGAAAACTCGTCCGAATACACGTTTTGGACCGTCTTCAGCCGGCCGTCCTTGACATGATTCATGGCGTCGTACAGATGGGAGATCGGCCGCTCCACCTCATGGGTCAACAGCCTGGCACCCGTATACGTAAAAATGATGTCGACCAGCAGGATTAGCCCCGCCCAGCCCCAGTACCCTGTCATCATTTCCTCGTTTAAATTGCCCAGCCGAATCTGGGCAGCCAGGGTGAACAGCAGGAGCGGCGAGGTACCGATCAGCATGGCGCTGAGCAGAAACTTCGGACGGATGGACAAGACGACATGCCCCTCCGGATTCAGCTCAATGCGGTGCGTTTCCTGGGCGAGCCGATGAAATTCCTCCATCAGCGGCCGGACCGTCGCCGTCGTCAGAAAAAATTCGATCATCGCATGCATGCTGGCTACGAGGAAGGCGCCGGCTGCCGCAGCCGCAACATAAATCGGCGGGAAATGAAGAAGGCCACGGCTCATCTGCCACAGTGTCAAGCCGGCCGCAGGTACGGCAAGCCCGAGGAAATGCGGTACCAAAATCCGGAACACCGCCAGCTGCGGCAGCTTATGTGCCTGACGGTAGGCTGTTTCAATGGTCTGAACCGTACAGGTCCGGCAGAACAAGCCCTGCCGGATCGGCCGAACGTGCCGCGTGAATACCCAGGATTCCACCGCGACCATGACCGCCATGGAGCAAGCAAAGATGATCGCCAGCCGTTTGATCTCCTGCGGAGAAATGCTGATCGTGGTCAGAACGAGAGCGCTGCCCACGATCCATACCGCGAATAGCGATCCGAAAATATAATTCCGTACCAATTTGTTCCGAAAAGCATAATACAGGGCAACCCCCTGCAAACGGGTAGAATCGGTATCCATAAGCCAGCCTTCCTTTTTCATCAATATAGGCCGTTCGGCGCAGCACTATTAAGAATATCGGTTATTTCATCCCAAAATGTGACATGAACCAGCGACAAAAACCAACTTTTATCATAAAATCCCTTCGTATGAAATGGTGCTTTTGCACATTTATACAAGTCTGGTGGGCGATATAATTTCCTATTGCATTTATAAACAATATGTGATATATTATATGAATATAACTTCATTTAACCCTTTTCGTTCCCCGCAAGAAAGAATAAATCTTCAACCTCGAAGACTTAATTTCCTATTTTGAAATAACCCAATGCGAAGTATGAGATTTAAGATGCTATTTCTGATTCACGCTGGCGCGGTCATCGGAGCCGCAAGGACAAAAGAGAGGCAGGGCTTTTGTTGTTTTGGAAGTCATTATTCTGTTAACGAACTAGAACAAGGAACCAGACTGCAGCCTTGAACGGCTGTCAGGGGTTAAATATATGAGGCGGCCGCAGCGCCGCCAAAGCCAAACCCCCCGGAGAAATGTCCGGGGGGTTATCCATATTGTCCAATGTATTTACGGCCTACTGCCACTTCCTTCTCTCGTCACGAGGCTTAGCCGGCTTTGCTGTATCCGCGGAGCGACTCCGCATGCTTCATCGATTCAATGAGCGCGATCGGGTTATTGTCCATGCCGCCCGCGTTGACCCGGTATCCCATGTACTGCCCGGGGCCGTCGATTCCCGGTTTGACGGTAAAGACTACTTGAATACCGAGATTGCGGCAGAGACCCAGCACTTGCTGCGTATAGCCGCCGTAGGGAAAAGCGAGAATATCGCGGCGGTTGCCGATTTCATTCCGGAGGATTTGATCCGCCCGGGTTAAATCACCCTTCACCCGCCGAATATACTCCTGCTCCGTCTCCACATGCCCGGTGGTTTTGTTATGCTCCGGTCCCATCAGCATCGGCTCCAGCCTGTCATGGGTTTTCCCTTCGGGGCGAACATAAGCATAAGCGTGCGAATCAAACGTATGGCTGTAAAAGTCGATACCGCTCCGGTGCATGAGCTTGACCTGGGCCCAGGTCAGCTTCGGCAGTCCGGGATGCTTCGGATTCCCCACCGTCGACACGATCAGAAAATTCGTTGCCGGCACGTGGTACTTCTTCAGGATCGGGAACACATTGGTATAGAACGTCTCATAGCCGTCGTCAAACGTCATCAGCACGGCGTTGTCCGGCACCGGCTGATGCCGGGTGACGAAGTCGGTGTACTGCTCCATCGTAATCCAATGGAATCCGTTTGCCTTCATGGCCTGGAGCTGCTCCTCGAATACAGCAGTATCCAGACTCTTGTCATTGATCGGACGCGGGGAGACATCGTGGTACATCAGCGTGATGACTTTGTTTTTATAATACACCGCACCTGGCGTCGGCCTGGTCGAAATAAAGCTGTATGCCGGAACACCGCCCTCTTCCTTTTTGATGTGGGGCCTTCCGGGATAACGAACCAGATGATACACATAAGGGCCCTGCCTCCAGACGAAAAATGCCGCGAACAGCACAAGCACGGAAAAGGTGCAGTAGAGGATAATTTTTTTTCTCAGCATTACGTTCCAATCCCCTTCGTTCCATAAATTCACTTGCAGAGGGATGCATCCCCCGCTCTATAAACATACTCTGGAAGCAAGGAGTGATGCAAATGCCAAAATACCGGATCATCGTCGACCTGTCGGAACGCACGTTATATTTGCTGGACGGCGATCAGACCGTCAAATCCTATCCCGTTGGCATCGGAAAAATGGTGACGAAAACCCCGACCGGGGAGTTCACGATTGTCAATAAACAGGAAAATCCCGGCGGACCGTTCGGGGTGCTGTGGATGGGCCTCTCCAAGCCCCATTACGGCATTCACGGAACCAATGATCCCGCCTCTATCGGACGGGAAGTCTCCCACGGCTGCATCCGGATGCACAATGAGGATGTGCTGGATTTGTCTTCCTACGTTCCTGTGAATACAAGGGTGACCATCCGGCCGTAATGGCCGTAAGTGCCGTCAGTCTTGATCTGAAACGACCTTGATTCCCTTCTCTTTGCGGTACTGGATCACCAGCTGCCGCCAGAAATCATAACTTCCCGTTTCATCAGCAATATAAGGCTTGTAATAGCGGTAAGCCTCCTTTGCCCAGTCCGGGCAGGGCATGCTTAACAGCGCCTGCTGCTGCTTGATCCATTCCGCCTGCTTCGCAACCGTGTTCTGCAGCTCGCTAAATACCGCCTTTTCCTCAGGAGTCATATGCGCCCCCTCCTTCCAGGCATCGTATTGGTCCAGGTTATATTGATCAATAATCCGGATTAGCTTATCTGCATACTCCGGGTCCGTGGCATAACCGGCGGCGCCAATCGCGGCGGCGGCCGATCGCCCGTCTGTGCGGAGCGCGCCGGCATACTTGTCACGGTCCCAGGACACGCCGTTCACCAGCAGGCTTGAGTGATCGGCCACCGATTCGGCCCAGCTGTTGTACGCGCGGAAGTCGGCTATCACCCGGCCGGCCACGCCGCGAACGTACTCGGTGGTCTGCAGGCGCATGCTTCCTGCGGTGCCCTGTCCCTTGATGCCGAACAGATTGTTGGCCTTCACCGCCAGCTCGCTCGTGCCCCAGGCGGATTCGAGGGCCGCCTGGGCGATCGTGAGCGATGCCGGCACACCCGACTGCAGCTGGTCGAATTCAGCCAACGGTGCCATGATGGCGATAAAGTTTTGTTTCTTCATAATCCTCCCTCCCAACCCTCGGGTACATACAATGCTGACCGCTTGCTAACGGCCTGGACGCGGCTGCCGCCCCACGTTTTCAGAGCACCTGAGCCTTGTAAAAATTTCCGGACCGCTCCGGTATGAAGCATTTGCCTAATTCTTCACGGCTTCTTACAATAAGAACATATGTAACGCTTGGAGGGTGGATGTATGAAGCAGGCAAATGCAGATCATTTTATCATCAATCAGGAGTGGGTTACCCCGGAAATCCGTGCCATTCAGGCCGGTCCGGATGATGTCACACCCGCGCAGGGACTGCTGTTTCGAACGGCGCAATGGCTTCAGAGCATAGGCTCCAAGCAGTGGAATCAGCTGCTGACCGGCGAGGATCGGCATCATATCGACGAGGCGGTCCTGCGAGGGGACGTCTTCCTGTTCAAAAAGGAGGAGCGCCTTGCCGCCATCGTCATCCTCCAGCAGCATGCAAGCGAATGGGACCGCAACCTGTGGGGAGAGGAGCGCCACGATACCTCTGTCTATCTGCACCGGCTTGCCATTGAACGCGAATTCGGGGGGACGGGTCTTGGCAGCGCCATTCTGCACTGGGCCTTGACTGGAATAAGGTTCCAGGGCAAAGACCGAATCCGTCTCGACTGCATCGCCGACAACCCCGGCTTGAACCGGTTGTACAGCGGGGCCGGCTTTACGCTGAAGGGCCAGCATGAGAGCGGGTTTAATATTTATGAGAAAATGGTGAGATAGCATTCGCTCCTCAAGCATAACTGCGCAAAAAGCCTTCCGGCATGCCGGAAGGCTTTTCTCATATCGTATATAAAATGCAGGTTTTACGAGTTGGTTAATGGGACGATACCGAGGCTACGCCAATCTTGTCGATGATACGCTGGCTCTCCGGATTCAATCCCCGGACGGCCACCTTTTTGTCCAGCGCCTCATACTTGGCCAGCACCTTGGACACAGCGTTCACGCCCGACTGATCCCAAACGTGGGAGTGGGAAAAGTCAATCGCAATCTGCTCGGGATCCTCCTGGTAATGGAAGAGATGCACAAAATGGTTCATCGTTCCGAAAAACATCTGTCCTTTGATTTCGTACACCTTTACCCCATGTTCATCGATATGGGTCTGCGCGTGAATACGCGCCATTTTCCAGCCGAAATTCAGGGCACTCAGAATGACTCCGGTCACAACGCCGATCGCCAGATTGGACGTGGCCACCACGATTACGACGGTCACGACCATGACGATCGTGTCACCCAGCGGCACCTTGTTCATCGTTCGTAAAGAATGCCAGTCGAACGTGCCCACCGACACCATGATCATAACGCCCACCAACGCCGCCATCGGCACCTGCCTGACGACATCGCCGAGCACGAGGATCAGGAACAGCAGAAAGGCGCCGGCAATGAAGGTCGACAGCCGGGAGCGGCCCCCCGACTTCACATTGATGACCGTCTGGCCGATCATGGCGCAGCCTGCCATTCCGCCGAAAAAGCCGGTGAGGATGTTGGCGATGCCCTGCCCCTTGATCTCGCGGTTTTTGTTGCTGCCGGTATCGGTCAGCTCATCCACCAGGTTGGCGGTCAAGAGCGTCTCGGTCATGCCGACGACGGCGAGCGCCAGCGCATAAGGCAAAATCGTCAGGAACATATGAAACGACAAGGGAACGGACGGAACATGAAATGCGGGAAGCGACTGCGTAATAGTACCCATATCGCCTACCGTACGGACATCGGCATGGGTCAGCACCGAAATGATCGTCATGACGATAATGGCGACAAGCGCTGAAGGCACCGCTTTGGTGAGCAGCGGGAACAGATAAATAATCAACAGCGTTGCGGCCACCATCAAGTACATGATCCAGGTTGCCCCTTCAAAATTCGGCAGCTGCGCCATAAAAATAACGATCGCCAGCGCGTTAACAAAGCCCACGATGACCGATTGCGGGATAAATGTGATGAAGCGCCCGAATTTCAGCGCCCCCATGATCCACTGCAGAATGCCGGTCAGCACTGTCGTCGCAAACAAATACTCGATCCCGTACTTGGCAACGATCGGTCCCATCAAGGATGCCATGGCACCGGTGGCCGCTGAAATCATCCCCGGGCGTCCGCCGAAAAACGAAATGCTGACGGCAATCACAAAGGATGCGTAGAGACCGACCATGGGATCCACACCGGCCATAATGGAGAACGCGATGGCTTCAGGAATAAGCGCAAAGGCAACGGTTAGACCGGACAAAATATCTTTTCTGACATTGCTAAAGAAGCCTTGTTTGATCCAGTTCAAAAACAAGAAATAATCCCTCCTGTGGATATATAAAGTTGTATCTGTAGGGCTGATCGTGCTGCTATCCGCTCATGAAATGTTACGGGGTGTTTCAAGCGGGCTCCCCACTCTCAGGTTCGCCGGGTCCGATGGTTCACTGTTTTTCATTATAGCGTTATATCGTCTGAACCCAAAACTGCATGTATGCGCTATTTCCCTCTGTATACTAATCCATTCTCCCATTTACTCGTCTATATTTCCTTTTTCAATCCATATGTATATACTGCGGTATCTGCCTTTCTTATGAAATGGCGAAAGCCCCGCCGGAGGGCGGGAGCTTCGTTGCCCAAGGACCGCTTGGGCCCATGGATTAATAAATAAAGGATTTGGTAATGATGACGAGCAGAATAAACAGAACCAGGATGGCTCCCGTTGAGGTAAATGGGTTTCCTACACCACTCATGGTTTCTCCCCCTCTCTCCTGTTTATACTCTATCGTATGCCGCGTAAGGAGAATCGGTTTGGACAAATATCATTCAAGTCCATTTGCCCTATGAAAATGCGCGATGTTCCCGGGGGTAAAGGACCTTGCCGCCACAACTCTATCGAGCTTATCAATGCTGATCCAAGGAAGGAACGATATAGGAAATACCTATAAGTATAATACAATTTATATATTTCCATAATGAGCGGACTGCCGATACAATGAAGTCAATTCCAACAATCCACGGGTAAAGGAGAATGGTGATGGACAGATCTGTGATCAAGCTTTTTGACGCCAATGCAAAGGACTATGACCGGCAGCGGAGGGGACTGATTCCCTGCTTCGACGACTTTTACGGGATGGCCCTGTCCCTGGTGGAGTGCGGCAATTCTTCTCCAAGTATTTTGGATCTGGGGGCCGGAACAGGCCTGTTCTCCAGCATGGTACTGCTCAAATACCCTGAGGCCCGGCTTACGCTGATGGATTTAAGCGACAGCATGCTGCAGGAGGCCCGCCGGCGGTTCCACGGGGTACCGAATGTAGATTATGTTACCGGGGATTACAGCAGTTATCCGTTTACGCAAACTTACGATGCCGTCGTCTCTTCCCTCTCCATTCATCATCTGTCCCATCCGGAAAAAAGGCAGCTGTTCGCCACGATCCATCGGCTGCTGAACGAAGGCGGCATCTTTGTCAATGCCGATCAGGTGAAAGGCCATACCGACCAGGCGGACGTATATTACCGGAGACGCTGGCTGGAAGAAATCAGGGCAAGCGGTCTGCCGGAAGAAGCCATTCAGGCGTCGATTGAACGCAGAAGCCTGGATATCAACGCTACCGCCGCCGACCAGATGCAGTGGATGGAAGAGGCCGGCTTTGAAGACGTGGACTGTATGTACAAGTATTTGGACTTCGCGGTGTTTTACGGAAAAAAATCAGGGCGGACTTCTTAGTCCCCCTGATTTTCTGTTTAGCGCCGGATCAGTCGGTCAGCCTCTGCCGGAAGCCGTCCATCAGGACGTCCAGCCCGAATTCGAATTCCTCCTGCCATCCGGTATCGGTCGTATGGGAAGCCAGCCGGATCATATTCGGAAACTGCTCGCTTGGCAAACTGCGGAAGAACCGGGCGTACTCCTCGCTGAGCTGAGCCTGTGCTTCCTCGCCGGAACCGGCCATCCCTTTCAGCCGCACCTCCTCGGCCACAAAGCCGAGCACATGGTTCTTCACCATGGATGCCATCCACGGGATGTGACTATCCGCAAATCCGGCCGACGCAAAGATTTGGTACAGTCTTTCAATCTGCAGCAGACGGTGGTACCCCATGGCGATGCCGCCATTGAACAGGTCCACCGCATCACGGTAGCGGTGCAGTACGCGCCGGAATGCATACCCCCACTGGATCAGCTGTTCCTGCCAAGGCAGGTCCGGGTCGGGCCTGTCCATTTCTTCGCTTATTTTATCCCCGATAAGCTGGAGCAGCTGTTCTTTATCCTTCACATGATAATACAGGGAAGCGGTCTTTACCTGGAGCTCATCGGCAATCTTACGCATGCTCAGCTCCTTCAAGCCAAATTCGTTCAACACGCGGAGCGCCGTCCGGACAATCCGGTCACGGTCTAGTGGAATGTGCAGCTCCTCCTGTTCCCCCGTGCCGGAGAAGGGATGCTGGGGCACCGTTCGTTTTCTGGCCATCGAAGAGCCCTCCTTTTCACTTGACAATTATAGCATATGCCATTATTCTAATCCCATTAGATTAATCTAAAACCATTAGATTAATGGGCAGTGGTATTCCGCAACGGAATCAGAACAGCCTAGGCAAAATTTTACGATGTGAAGGGAGTTTTATATGAATCCAATTTATTCGGTAGTCCGGTCCATGAACCGGCACCTGGGCGAAATTTGGGAGGCGATTCTTCAAGAGCATGCAGAGGAACTCAGCAGCATGTTTGCGGAATTCGGCGACCGCGCTTACGGCGTCTATATTCAACAGCTGATGGGTCCGATCTGCGAGGAGGTGCGGAAGTCGGGATACGAGGTCCCCGCCGGATTCCGCTTGTCGGAGTCAGTCGAGAACTGGGGCCCGCCCGAGGAGCGTGAGCGATGCGTATGGTATGTGGTCAGAGACGAAATCGGTAATCCGTGCGGCACGGCAGTGCTGCAAATTTTCCATTCTCACGCCCGGTTTCATTTCCCGCAGCCGCCACGCTTTTTAGCCCTGGAAGAAACGGAGCAAGAAGCCATTCTCCAAGCACTCTGCACCACAGGCGTGCGCCTAAGCGGACTGCCCCAGCGTTACCGTCATTCCGCCGGCGACGAGCCGCGGGAATGGGAATACGGGACGGACGCGGGGCTGCTCGAATACGTGCAATCATACCGCGGCCACACGGCGGTGGACTTTAATTATGCGCTGTCCTCGTGGGGGCGCCATGGCTGGGAGCTCGTACAGATCGTGCCGCATCAGGACCGCCTGATCGGTTTTTTCAAGCGTCCCGTTCAGCAAGCCGGCGAAGGGCAATAACAGCAAAAAACACCCCCGAAGTGCTTGGTTTGAACAAGCACCTGGAGGTGTCAGGCGGTGAGCGATACCCGTTACACCGCGGGCTGCCGCTGCTGCTTTGCCGCATCAATCGTCGCATGGATGATCACGCGCAGCGCCTGCAGCATCATTTCCTGCGGCAGCGAAGGCAGGCCCGGCTTCTGCAGCGCCATTTCCGTGGAGGCCGGAAAATGGACAAATCCCGCCAGCGTGGGCAGCTTCTGCTCACGGATATAATCCAGCACGGCGTACATCGTGTTGTTGCAAATAAACGTGCCGGCCGACTCGGACACGGCAGCCGGAATCCCCTCCGCCTTCAGCCGGTTCACGGCCTCTCGGATCGGCAGCCGCGAGAACAATCCGTCCGGTCCTGCCGGATTAATGGGCAGATCCTGCGGCCTCTCCCCTTTGTTGTCGGCGTATGCCGCTTCCGGCGCCACGTCCTTGACGTTCACCGCGATCCGCTCCGGCGTTACCGCCGTCCGGCCTGCGGCCAGGCCGCAGCAGATTACGGCGTCCGGCTGATAGTCACGCACCGCCTCAAGCAGCCTTTCGGCACATTCGTCATAATGGACCGGAAGCAGAACCGTCCGGATCTCGGCCTCCGCAAACGTCTCCTCCCGGATATCCCGCACGAGCTGCTCCGTCGGATTGACCGCATTTCCGCCAAAGGGCTCAAATCCTGATACCAGTATTTTCATGAAGCTTCTCCTCCCGGCAAGTCTTTCCTTCCATCATATCAAACGGGACAGATCGTTCCTACCCGAAATCGCGCCGCCAAGAAGGGATGCTGCTTCCCCGCGGATTCCGTTCCTTTTTGTCCTGCGATACGTAAGGAATCCAAAGTCTCCGGAGCCTGCATCTCAAAAAAACACCCTGCCCGGCAGCTGGCGGCTGCACGGCAGGGTTCCCATCTACAAATTATATCCGCCGCTGTTCGGCTTGGTCGGATTGGAGATAATCCCCAGCGTCGCCAAAATTCCGAGCACCAGGTCCGCGGCCGCCACAAGCTCTTGCCGCTTCATATCCGACAGTTCAAACGCTCCGGTGAGATGACCAATCAGCTGCACCAGCAGAAGCACCTGCGAGACCATACTGATCCAAAGCGCATAGTTGCGAAACCGTTTCTTCTTGAGCATCATATGACCTCCTTTAAGGTCATATATATTCATCCGCCCCGGCAAACTTGTCCGAAACTTTCACGGGATGGACAAGCGATGCCAGCGATTTTAGAGAAGACCTGAGTCCAGAGCCTCCAGAAACGTCTCTTCGGACATCACCCGAATGCCCTCCCGTTCCAGCAGGGCGGTCGTCACCCCGCTGCCGGCCACCTTCTCATTGGCGAAGGAACCGTTATAAATCATGGCGCTTCCGCAGGAGGGGCTGTACTCTTTGAGTACCACCATGGACGCACCGACTTCACGGGCTTTTTCCAGCGTCCGGTGAGCCCCCTGAATATACATACCGCTGACGTCCCGGCCCGATTTCTCAACAACCCTGGCCCGGCCCTCCAGCACGTCCCTCCCATCCCCGCCTACGATCTCCGCAGGCTCTCTCGGGGGTGACGAATCCCCCCAGCAGTTCGGGGCAGACCGTCACCGCCCTGTTCTGTGCCACCATTTGCTGAATGACTTCATTCAGACTGTCGGTTCCATTATAGCGAACCTTCAGTCCGGCCAGACAAGAACTGACCATAATCATACCCGTTCACCTCCTGAACTGTTAATCCGTTTCACGTAAACTATTTATTTGTCCCACGTAAACTATTTATGACTTTAACGAAAGTATACTGCATAAGCCAACTGCCGGGGAGGCCCGGCTTAATGGTCCAGGATTTCGGCGAAAAAACGAGGAAAGTCCGGGACCAGGCTCCCGGACTTTCCTCGATATCTCTTTTTCCCCTTGCCCCAGGGGTGCAGATGTTACATGCTTAACGCCTTTTTCGCATTTTCCATATCATTGGCCAGGAGCCGCTCCAGATCGTAAGCAGGATACATCGAACGCTCCTCCATAAATTCAAAAACCTTGGCATGGAGTTTAATCGCATTGTTCAGATGCTTAACGAAAACCCCCCTTAAGGCCGGTGTTGCCGTTTCCGTAATCGCAAGCGCGTAATTGCGAACCCAACCTTTTGCCTTGCCCAGCAAATGGCCGGCATAAAAGCCCGTCATGTCTGCCGCTTCGGCTTTGCCGCCTCTCGCTCCCGGGACCGGTGCTTGCGGATAAAACTGCAGCAGGTCCTTTATGTTCTGCTCCAGGCTCATAATAGCCTCTTTATACAGGGCGTGCAGCTGCGGATCGGTGACCTTGCCGATGTCCATTTTCAGGCAAATCAGGTCGTTGGACTGTGCTGCTACCAGCTCATGCATTTCCAATGTTTCATGCCATGCTAAGTGTTTCACTTGAGCTTTCTTTCCAGAAGACAATGCAATCCCTCCAATCGATGATGGGATAGCATATGCCCAGGGCGCCCAGAGGGGAAGATGTCTTGCTAAAAAAATTAGGCGCGCTCCCTTTTCTCCTTCTTTCTTCCCTTCTTCCCTCGGACCGAAGCCAGCGTCGCCTGTTCCGGCAGGCGCAGCAGCCTGGACTTGGACACCCCGATCCGCTGCGACACATAGATGCCGGTATGCCCGGAAAAATAATAACTGACGACGCAGGCGATGAACATGTATACCAAATTCCCCGAACCGAACAGCTCGATCCCCATAATAAAGCAGGCAATCGGGGTATTGGTCGCACCGCTGAACACTGCGATAAAACCGAGGGCTGCCATAAACGGCACCGCTAGATGGAGCAAGTCCGCCAGCGTGCTGCCCAGCGTTGCGCCGATGACGAAGAGCGGAGTCACCTCTCCGCCTTGAAATCCGGCCCCCAGCGTAATCGAAGTGAACACGGTTTTCCAGAGAAACGCCAGCTTTGGCGCCGTCCCTTCAAAAGCATCGCTGATCAGCGGAAGGCCAAGCCCGAGGTACTCCCTTGTGCCGAACGCGTAGACAATGGCAATCAGGATGCAGCCCCCGGCAAAGCTCTTGACCGCCGGATTCCGGAACCAGCCGGTGAACCGCGCCTTCAGCCAATGCGTCAGCTCGCTGAACAAAATGCTGGCCAGGCCGAACACCATCGACGCGAGCACGACCTTCAGCACCGTGATCAGCGTGATCGCCGGAATCGTGTTTACGGAATAATGAATATGATGAATTCCCCAGGCCTTCGTGGTCAGATCCCCGATAAAGCTCGCCACAAAACAGGCAAACAGCGCTTCGTAACGGATCATCCCCAACGCAAGCACCTCCAGCCCGAAGACTGTTCCGGCGAGCGGCGTCCCAAAGACCGAGCCAAAGCCGCTGCTGATGCCGCACATCAGAATGATGCGACGGTCGGCTGGGCTAAGCCGAAGTCTCTTGCCGATCCATTCCGACAAGCTCCCACCCATCTGCACCGCCGTTCCTTCCCGTCCGGCTGAGCCGCCGAACCAATGGGTCAGAATCGTTCCGAACAGGACGAGCGGAGCCATGCGCAGCGGAATAGCTCCGCCGCCGTCATGAATCTGCTCCAGTATCAAGTTGTTGCCCTTGGACACGTCCTTGCCGTATTTCCAATACAGGTAGCTTACCAAGGCTCCCCCAAATGGAAGCAGCCACAGGAGCCACGGGTGCTGCAGACGCTGCTGCGTAACGGCATCCAGCGCTGCCAGAAACAAGGCCGATCCGGAGCCTGTAAGCACCCCCACCAGACTCCCGATGACCGACCACTTCACGATATAGCCAAGCAGCGCGAGATGCATGAATTTGCCTGCGTATACATATAACCTGCGTTTTCCCCTCGTCATCCGTTTTCCCATTACAGCGGTTTCCCCCCAGCTATGATGTATTTCCTATTGTTCCTCATTCAGGGGCAAATTACCGCTCCCCTGCTTGACCCGGTGCAGGAATGTCTGCAAAAAAATAGACTCCTACCAGTGTCTGCACTGGTAGGAGTCATTAGCTCACGGGCGGTTAAAGGCGAACTCCATCGCCTATGTTGTTACAAATTATTGTAATGAGCGATTGGTCTGAAGTCAACAGAAAATCTGAACGCCACAATAGACGAAAAAGCACCCGTATCGCGCTAACGCAATACGGGTGCTTCTGCTGCGAACTAGTTTCCCTGCCGCACCGTCCTCTTAATGGAGAGGTTCAGAAATTTGGCTGAGGGCATCGCCGGCTTCGTTGATGTGGATGTTCATCGTCGCCAGGTCGCCAATGGCGCAGATCCCTACCATTTCTCCGTTCTCTACAACCGGAATGCGGCGGATTTGATGGTCGGCCATCAATTTCGCGCACTCGTGGGCATCGGTGTCCGGCGAGCACGAAATGACATCGCTTGTCATGCAGTCATGGCAGTGTACGCTGCCCGGGTCTTTACCCGCAGCTACGCAGTTCAGCACGATATCGCGGTCGGTAATCATACCTACCACTTTTTTGCCTTCGCAGACCGGAACCGATCCACAGTTGACATCGCGCATGATTTGCGCCGCAGCCGTGATCGAATCATGGGGTGCGCATACCTTTACGTCTTTGGTCATTACGTCGCGAACCATCGTCATTGCTGTTTACCTCCTCTAGGAATGATCCCCCGTATTTTACCCAGGGGTCCCGGGATTATTCAGGATTGGCGCGCTGTGCTAAGAACTGCAGAAATATGGTGCAGCTGTCAGCCTTCTCGATTCATATAAGTGATCCCAGGGCTGTGCTCATCGGCCAGCTCAGGCATCATCGGTATCGGGAAGCCCTCCGGCGGCTAGATCACTCTCAGCTCTCCGCCGTTACGGCTAGGCGTTTGTCCGCTGAAAATTTCACCGATGATAAGATATAAAAAAAGCGCAGGACCCGTAACGGATCACTGCGCTGCGCTTGTGCTGGTCTCATGCCCCCGGATCGATCAGGCGGGCTAAGGACCTTTCAGCAATTAGTATCCCCAAGTTTTAGCGATGATGACAAGCAGAATAAAGAGGACAAGAATGATACCGACGCTCGTCGACCAGCCGCCACCATAACCAACTCCACCAACTTCGCTCATGTGATATTCCCCTTTCTTCATAGGATCAGTTTTATTCTATGAAAGAAACCTTTCAGCGTTGTGGACAGAGTCAGCGGTTTAAAAGACTATTTTTCCTCGGTCCCGAGTGAGCCCACGGCTAGCTGGCGGGATTAGTACAACGCGTGCTACCCTAGTAATCCAACTTGTACGTGCCTAGATAGTGAGAAACTACTTTATTTATAATAAAAAAAGCCCCTGCCAGCACTTAGCCAGCAGGGGCTTCCTCATTCATGACTTTTTATTACCAACAGAATGCCTTAACAATAATTACCAACAAAATAAAGAGCACCAGGATAGCACCTACGTTGCTGTGCAAACCGTAACCGTATCCTACGCCACCAACAACACCGTCGCTCATACATGTACCTCCTTTGTAAGAAAGTTAATATTACAATATGTACATTCCACCATTTGGTATGGGTAAACGCACTTAAGATTTGATTTTTTTCCTGATTGAAAACGCCCGCTTCGAAAGCGGGCTTTGCCTTACATCAAGGAAGTTTTTATGAGCCACCATACTATATGCCCTGTATAGGTAATTGGTTCTTACATATAGGTCTTTATCATTCCTGAATCTTGTCCTAATTTGGAATACCTTGCACGCCTCTGGATTGCTCATGCTGCACGGCTAGGACCTGCGACAGTTGTCAGGGGAAATTCATTTTCTTTTAATTGATGGGAAAAACACGCTTTACTCGACTAAAGGGCAGAAAAATGGTAGAAGATCGCCCAAATCAACAAAAAAGACGCGGTCTCCGAAATCCGGAAACCCGCGTCCTGTAAGGCTTATGAAAGATGCTGGTGAAGGGAATTGAACCCCCGACCTACGCATTACGAGTGCGTTGCTCTACCCCTGAGCTACACCAGCGTGGAAAATGAAATTTTCCGTCAAACAAAAACTATTATACAACTTCTTCTCCAAAATGCAATACTTCATTGCGATTGGAATTTATTTCAATTTGTTGCGGACCGATTGCAGCTTCTGGGCGCTGGTTGAGGCTTTGTCCCGTCTGTCGTCGATTTTGACCGAAGTGGATACGCGCTGCGCGCCGGCCAGGAATGGTGCTTCGTGCAGAGCTGCAATCGCCTGCCATACATCCGGAAGAGCCCCCTCAATGATTGTGCTCATCGACGTCAGCTCGTAGCTGATCCCCTTCTGCTCCGCCAGCACCTGCTGCATCTGTGCCACATAGGAGCTCAGGCTGGTCGTGGCCGTTCCGATCGGAATGACCGTTACCTCTGCAATTGCCATGGTCGTGCGCCTCCTTTATCCTTTTGCAAGCGGATCGAACTTTATTCCTAATTTTATTTTACCCGACCGCCTCCGGAATCGCAAAAGGATGGCCCGCAAAATTTTTTATTCGCGTTTTTCCTGCAAATTCCGCCCGATTTCTACCTTTTCAGCCCCCTCTAGAGGTTAATCTCCAATGGTTCACAGTAGCGCCCCGGGGGTCCATCTGGTATAATTCTCATTGCTCGTCTTTTAAGAGGAACTAGGTTTACAAACACAATATATTGGGTTAAATTAGTATGAAAGCAACCAAATATAGTGGAAACAGGTGAACACGGCTCGATTTGCCAGGCGTTCATAATAGGGAAGCACGGTGTGAATCCGTCACGGTCCCGCCACTGTAACCGGAAGGCCGAGAGCTCCGAGCTTTCGGCACGATATCGGCTGAGGCCACTGTCCGTCACGCGGACGGGAAGGCGCCGAATATCGCATTTTCGGGAGTCAGGAGACCTGCCTGTTTTGTCTCACGAAAGGCCTACGAGGAATAGGTGCGTGATGCCAGTCGATATCTATACATAGGGTGATAGATATTTTTTCCCATGCTCGTAAATAGGGCATACGGGATCTAGCGGCATTTTCGTACCTGTGCTTCAGGTTCTTCGGAAATGCCTTTTGTATGGGCAAGCACAGCAAGAGCTCCCTCTTAACAGCATCGTCCTACTTTCCGTTATACCAAATATACAAACTTTGAAAGGAGATCTGCACCATGCCGCAGCTCGTTACCAAACCGAACAACCGCCAGCTGGCTTTTGATGAAATCCGTCTCTCCGTTTATGCCGACCGAATCCTGGAGGGGCTGGAGACCCTGGACAAGGAGCGCCTCCTCCGGGGCGTGCAGAGCAAACTGCGCCGCGAGGAAGTCACCGGCGACGAAATCAGCAGCGCGTTCACGATGTCGGCGCTTGAGCTGGTCACCAAGGAGGAGCCGAACTGGAAGTTCGCCGCAGCGCGCTCACTGCTGACCTCCCTGTACAAGAAGGCCGCTTACAACCGCCGCTACAAAGCCTATCCTGACGAGCCATATGGTGCGTTCTACCCTCTCATTACCGAGCTGGTGCAAAAAGGAATCTACCGCGAGGAGCTCCTCACCTGCTATACAAAAGAGCAAATTGAAGAATTGGGCCGCTGCATCGATTACAAATGCGACCTGCTGTTCGACTATATCGGTCTGCTGACCCTGTCCGACCGCTACCTGGCGCATGATTTCGACGGACGCGTTATGGAGCTCCCGCAGGAGCGCTACATGGTCATCGCCATGTACCTGATGCATACTGAGCCAGAGGACAAGCGCCTTGAGCTCGTGAAGGAAGCGTATTGGGCCATGAGCAACCTGTACATGACCGCCGCTACGCCAACGATGTCCAACGCCGGCAAGAAGGTCGCCGGACAACTGTCCAGCTGCTTTATCGACACGGTGGACGACTCGTTGGAAGGGATTTTCGACTCCAATACCGACGTGGCCCGTCTCAGCAAAATGGGCGGCGGCATCGGCGTTTACCTCGGTAAAGTCCGGGCGCGCGGCTCCGACATCCGCGGTCACAAGAACACCAGCTCCGGCGTCATTCCTTGGATCCGCCAGTTGAACAACACGGCGGTCAGCGTTGACCAGCTCGGTACCCGTAAAGGTGCGGTTGCGGTCTACCTGGACGTCTTCCACAAAGACATCCTGGCCTTCCTGGATCTGAAGCTGAACAATGGCGACGAACGCATGAGAGCGCATGACGTGTTCCATGGCGTGTGCCTGCCGGATCTGTTCATGGAGGCAGTTGAGGCCCGCAGCGAGTGGAGCCTGTTCTGCCCGCATGAAGTGAAGAAAATCATGGGCTGGAAGGATGCCAACGGCCGTCCTGCGGGTCTTGAGGATTATTATGACGAAACGGTAGGTCAAGGCTCGTTCCGCGAGAAGTACGCCGAAGCGGTTGCCCACCCGCTGCTTCCAAGAATTACGGTGCCTGCGATCGACATCATGAAGCGCATCATGAAATCGCAGCTGGAAACCGGCACGCCGTACATGTTCTACCGGGATACCGTCAACCGTGCGAACCCGAACCGTGCACATGGCATGATCTACTCGTCCAACCTGTGCACCGAAATTATGCAGAACCAATCCGCCACCGTGGTGGAAAAAGAAGAACTCGTGACCAAGGACGGCCAAACCCGGATCGTCATTTCCAAGGTTCCCGGCGACTTCGTCGTCTGCAACCTGAACTCGATTCACCTGGCCCGTGCCGTTCCGGACAATGTGCTGGACCGTCTGGTGCCGATCCAGGTACGCATGCTGGATAACGTCATCGACATTAACAACATTGAAGTCCTGCAAGCCCAATATACGAACAGCCAATACCGCGCGGTTGGACTCGGCACCTTCGGCCTGCATCACCTGCTCGCCCTTGAAGGCATCCGTTGGGAGTCCGACGAAGCGGTTGAATATAACGACAATTTGTACGAAAAAATCAACTACCTGCTCGTCAAATCCAGCATGGAGCTGGCCAAGGAGAAAGGCCACTATCCGAAGTTCAAAGGCTCCGACTGGGAGAACGGCGCTTACTTCACCAGCCGCGGTTATGTCGACGGCGAGCATGAAGGCAAGTTCGTCACCACCGAGCAGTGGAAAGAGCTCCAGCAGGAAGTGCAGCAGAACGGCGTCCGCAACGCCTGGCTGTTCGCCATCGCACCGAACGGCTCGACTTCGATCATTGCCGGCTCCACCGCCAGCATCGATCCGCTGTACGACCTTCTGTCTTACGAGGAAAAAACGACCTACAAAATCGCCAACCCGGCCCCGGACCTGTCCGAGAAGACGATCTGGTATTACAAAACGGCATTCCTGATTGACCAGCATTGGTCCATCAAGATGGCCGCGGCGCGTCAGCGCCACATCGACCAGGCTCAAAGCTTCAACCTGTACGTTCGTCCGGATATCCGGGCGACGGAATTTCTGGAGCTTCACCTTCACGCCTGGAAAGCCGGCATCAAAACGACGTACTACGTCCGCAGCCGTGCGCTGACGATTGAAGAGTGCGAGTCGTGTGCGTCGTAAAAGATATTAAAGCCTAAAACCTTTTTCGATCCCTCCCAAACCCTCCCTTCCAAGGGAGGGCCCCGAGGGCGCTGCCCTCTGGACACCCGGAATGTTGGCGGAAGACCGGCGGGTGGCGGATTTTCTTGATGTGAATATGTGCTGTGAGTCGCTTTCGTCCCCCTCCTGCTTTGCAGGTTATGGGGGACACGCTTTTACGTTTGAGCGGTGCGGGTGGTGGTCTCCTCGATTCTCGGAGACCCCTTGCGTCGCGCGGCTTTGCTCCCTGTTTTGGCTTCGCCAAAATACGGGAGGCTCGCCACGCGTCCGGTAAAACTGCCAACTAAAAACGGGAAAGGGCTACTGTATCAAACCTTATAAATACACTACTGCATGATAAGTACAAAACCATTTAGACAGATTGTTTGGGAAAGAGATGAATGATTTAGATCAACTGATATGGATTACAGCATTCTGCGATGGATGTTGATATAAATGAGCAAGTAAAAACAGAACTACGAGGAGGAATCGAGTATGCAAATGCAAAAGATTTTTAACACCGAAGCGCCGAACCGCTCGACCCGCATCATCGAAGGAGAATGCTCGGGCATCCTGAACTGGAACGATATCCGCATGCCCCATATGTACAAATTGTATAAGGTTCTGCTGCTGAACCACTGGATTGCCGACGAAATTCCGATGGCCAAAGACGCGCAGCAGTTCGTCAACCTCGATCCGGAAGAGCAGCGCACCTTCAAGATCAACATTTCTTTGCTCGCCGTGCTGGACTCGATGCAGACGATGTTCATCGGCGACGTAAAGCGTTATTTTACCGATTCCTCGCTGGAGGCCATCTCGGCTATCATCGGGCAGCAGGAAGTCGTACACAACCAATCCTACTCCTACGTGCTGTCTTCGATCGTATCGGAGCAGGAGCAGAAAGAAATTTTCGAATACTGGAAGCATGATCCGGTGCTGCTCGACCGCAACCGTTTCATCTCGGAAATTTACCAGGAGTTCCGCGACGAGCAGAATCCGCAAACGTTCTTTAGAGCACTTGTGGCCGACTTGATCCTGGAAGGCATTTTCTTCTACAGCACATTCGCCTTCTTCTACAACCTGGCCCGTGACCAGAAGATGATGGCGACCAGCCAAATGATCTCCTACATCCAGCGCGACGAGAACCAGCACTGCTACTTCTTCGGCGAAGTGTTCAAACAGCTGCTCAAGGATTTCCCTGAGCTGAACACGAAGGAGAACATGGACTACGTCTACCGCACGATCGACCGCGCGGTTGAGCTGGAAACGAACTGGGCGCACTACACGCTCAGCGAGGTCAAAGGCATCGATCTGAATGAGCTGTCCGACTACATCAAGTACATCGCCAACAAACGCCTGAAAATGATGGGGATGGAAAAAGGTTACGAAGGCGTGGATTCCAACTGCATGCCATGGATTCGTCCTTTCTCCGACGAGGCGCTCAACGCCACCAAAACGGACTTCTTCGAAGCCAAATCCCGCAACTACGGCAAGGTCGGCGACGACAACGGATTCGACGATCTGTAAGCCGCTCGCCTGCAATATACTAGTTTCGCAACAACCGGGAAGTGCAGCTCCGCTGCGCTTCCCTTTTTTATTGGATCGTGTATGATGGAACAAAAGATATTAGATCCGCATGTTACCGTTTGGAAAGGAGCTGCCCGTTGCCCGTGAATAAATCCTTGAAGGCCGTATTGTTTCTTGTCGCATCCGCGATTCTGACCCGGCTGATCCCGTTTTCCTCCTGGTTCCGCACCCTGGATACGATGATTCATGAGTTCGGCCATGCGGTCGTCACCCTGCTGCTCTCCGGTAGGGTTCTGCGCATTGAACTCAATGCCGATCACAGCGGGACCACCTACTCCTATTTATCCTCCGGCTGGAGCTCCGTGCTCGTCTCGCTGTCGGGGTATACGATCGCTTCCATCTTCGCTGTGCTTCTATTCTACGGGTACGCCAAACGTAAGCAGGCCGCCGGGCTGATCCTGATCACGCTGCTGGCTGCCGTCAACCTGCTCTTTTTTGTCCGGAACAGCTATGGGGTTTGGTGGCTCGTCATCTTTATGGCGCTGAACATCGTGTTTTATTTGCTGGGCAGCACCGTGCGCAATTTCTATTACCTTCTGCTCGCCTTCCTTTGCCTGGAAGAATCGGTTGTTGGGCCGCTTACCCTGGCGATCACTTCCTTGACCAATCCGCGGCAGGCCGGTGACGCGGCCAACCTGGCTCACATGACGGTGCTCCCTGCCATCGCCTGGTCGGTGCTGTTTCTCCTGTTTGCGCTTTGGTGCACCACCCAAAGCCTTACCTTGTTTTGGCGGAAGCCCGCGCGAAAGCCTGCTGCAAACACCAGCATGCGGACCGGATAAAACTTAAACCGTTTCGAATTCTCTCAACCCAAAAAAAGGCTTGTCCCACACGTATGTGGGCGCAAGCCTTTTCTGCTCTTATCGAGTGTTCGTATGAACTGGGATCAGCGGCACAGCATGCGTCAACTGCTACGTCTTCTGCCAAAAATCAGCGACAGAATAAACAGGATCAGGAAGACGAAGAACAGCACCTTTGCGACGCCAACGAGCGCAGAAACGATGCCGAAGAAGCCGAAAATCGCAGCTACGATTGCAATGATCAAAAACAAAATCGCGAGTCCGATCATCGTGATCACCTTTCTTTCGTTAGAATGTGGTACTTGTTTTTAACCCTGAATCGGAGATTTGAACCTTGAAAAATGCCCCAAATCCGCATATAATTTGTCCATATTTGAACTGTTCATCAATGAACAAATTAATAAGCGAAAGGTTGCCTGAGCCATGGATCACCAAGAACGCCAAGATCCTCAAATCAAGCTGGCCGCTGAAGTCGTTCAATCCTTTTCTGGCATTCAAAAACGCCTTCTGGAGTTTACCCGCAGCAACGCGGAGGGACTAGGATTAACCGTGCTGCAGCTCGCCATCCTGAACACGCTGTATACCGCGCCCGGCATGACACTAAGAGAATTAACCGAGCGTCTCTCTTCTCCTAAAAGCACCCTTAGCGTTCAAGTGGAAGGCCTCGTCCAATCGGGATTGGTGGACCGTGTTATCTCCGAGACAGACCGCAGGGAGGTCAAACTGAGCCTTACCGCTGATGGACGGGAGCGTTCCCTTCAGTCGGCGGCTAAGCCCCGCTCCTACCAAGCCATGGCGTTTGCCCTCGAGCAGCTCCCCGCTTCCGATGTGGAGAGCCTGCTCCGCATTCACCAAAACATACAAAAGCTTTTGGAGGAGTACACATCCAGGTAAGGGATGTATGTATATTGTGCTTTTGATCGGTTTACGCTATACTAAACCGCAAAGAACTGAACAGTGACATTACGCCGATGAACAGCATCCAACTGTGAGGCGTTTTCGACCGGAGCGGATGGCGATTCCCGCGTGTACGCAGCATGACAGTGCAGCGGCTCCTCCATTCTCTCTCTAAGTTAACCGGCCTCCGTCCGTTATCGCGGAACCAAGCGGATCGGCACTGCCTTCGGGCAGGCTGGTCAAATTGGGTGGCACCGCGAGCAAGCGCTCCTCGTCCCAAGGGATGAGGGCGCTTTTTGTATTTTTACAGGACAAAAGGACAAAGGAGACGGTATCGATGCTAAACATTCAATTCATCCGTGACCATCAGGAACAGGTACAGCAAGTCGCGGAGCAAAAAAACATTCCCTTTCAGGTGGACGATCTGCTGGAATGGGACGAGAAGCGGAGAAGGCTGCTGCAGGAGACGGAATCGCTAAGGGCTCAGCGCAATGAGCTGACCAAGAGTATCGCGGGACTGCTGAAGCAGGGCAAGGACGAAGCCGCGGAGCAGCTTAAGGGCCAAGTGAAGGAGATTAACCGCAGCCTGGACGGCTGCGAAGCCGGTCTGCGCGAGGCAACCAGCAAATTTGAGGAACTGATGCTGCTCGCCCCCAACGTTGTCTCGGAGGACACGCCCATTGGCAAGGACGACAGCGACAATGTGGAAGTCCGCCGGATCGGGACGCCGCGGCAATTCGATTTTGAGATGAAGGATCATGTCACGCTCGGCGAGCTGCACGATCTGTTCGATATTCCGCGCGGGGTCAAGACGGCGGGCAGCCGCAGCTATTATTTGAAGGGAGCCGGCCTGTTCCTTCATCTGGCCGTGCAGCGGCTGGCGATTGACCTCCTGGCGTCGCGCGGATTTACGCCGATGGACGTGCCGGTCATGGTCCGTCCCGAAGCGCTGGCCCGGTCGGGATTCTTCCCCACCGGGAAGGATCAGACCTATGAGCTGGCCGGTGAGGACAAGTGGCTCGTCGGCACTTCGGAGGTGTCGCTGGTGTCGTACTACAGCGACGAAGTGCTCGACGACGCACTTCCTATCCGGCTCGCGGGCGTGTCGAGCTGCTTCCGCCGGGAAATCGGCTCGGCGGGCCGCGACGTACGCGGCTTGTACCGTGTCCACCAGTTCGCCAAGGTCGAGCAGGTCGTCCTCTGCGAGAACGATCCCGCGGCGTCGGAAGCAATGCTTCAGGAAATTACCGGCCATGCCGAGGAGATCCTGCGGCTGCTGGAGCTTCCTTACCGGGTGATGGCCGTCTGCACCGGAGATATGTCGCAGAAGACGTATAAGCAGTACGACATCGAAACCTGGATGCCGAGCCGCGGAGCCTACGGCGAAACCCATTCGTCGTCGAATCTGCTCGACTTCCAGGCCCGGCGCTCGAACATCCGCTACCGCGATGCGGAAGGCAGGCTGCAGTACTGCCATACGCTGAACAATACGGCCGTGGCCTCGCCCCGCATTCTGATTCCGCTGCTCGAAAACCATCAGCGGGAAGACGGCTCGATTTACATTCCGAATGCCCTCCGGCCTTATATGGGCGGCATCGCCGAGCTGGTGCCCCCTGGCCCCAAAACGGAGTAGCCGCGGACTATTGGGGATATGGGGAGACCAGGAATGGCAGGAGCGGCGATAAAACCGGAAGACCCGAAAATGAAAAGATATTGTTGAGTCACCTCCCTGCTTGCCGGGAAAGAAGGACGGCCCCTATACTGGTGTGAAGAAATCATTTTATAGCGGAGGTGGTTGGAATGAGCGCCCACGACATCGGAACCGAATATTTCCGGGTGGTCAACGATAAATTCGCCGAGCTGAAGCGTTCCGCCGAGAAGGCGATCGCGCAGGTTCCGGACGATAAGCTGAATTGGTCGTTAAACGAAGACTCCAACAGCATTGCGGTTATCGTTCATCATATGAGAGGGAATATGATCTCCCGCTGGACAGACTTCCTCGATTCCGACGGGGAAAAAGAAGGCCGCGACCGGGACAGCGAGTTCGAGGGCACCGTGGCCTCGAGAGAAGAGCTGCTGGACATCTGGAACCGCGGCTGGGACGTCTTTCTGCAGGCGCTCGGCTCCCTCGGCAGGGATGACCTGCTGCGGACCGTCTACATCCGGGAAAAGCCGCATTCGGTGCTGGAAGCGATCGAACGGCAGATGTCGCACTATTCCAGCCATATCGGGCAGATCATTTACATCGCCAAGCAGATTCAATCGGACGCTTGGGAGACGCTGACGATTCCGCGCCGAAAGAACTAGCGGACAAAGAAAAACGCTTATCGACGCCCGTTCATGTGAAGACAGACCGCGTTTATACAAAAACGGGACCCGCCGGCATCACGCCGGGCAGGTCCCGTTTTTGCTTTCACGGTCCTTATAGACTTTTCCCTTTCACCGCATACCGCTCTTCAATCCGGTAAACCTTCCAAATGAGTACAGCTACGCCCCAAATGGCCAGAAACGCCACGACCAGGAAAATGCCCAAATTCCCAAAGTCGATGCCTGCGATCACGTCCCAGATGCCACCGGATAAATGCAGCTTCTCCGTCGTGATCTGCGCCAGTTCCACCGCGCCGACGGCCACGGCGGCGATCACCGAAATCGCCGTGACGATCAGATTGTAGTAGACCTTCCGGACCGGGCGGTCACTGGCCCAGGCATAGCTCTTGGTCATCATGAGGCCGTCCAGCGTGTCGAACAGGCTCATGCCTGCCGCAAACAGCAAAGGCAGCGCAATGATGCCCAGGACCGGAACCTGCTGGTTGGCCGCCCCAGCCGACATGGTAAGCAGCGAAATCTCGGTGGCGGTGTCAAAGCCGAGGCCGAACAGAAAGCCGATCGGGTAAATATGCCAGCTTTTCGTGACCAGCTTGAACCATTTGCCCATAAATCGCGTAAAGAAGCCTTTGGCTTCGAACATCTCCTCAAGCTCCGCTTCCCCGATCCGGTCTTCCCGGATTCGGCGGAACGTGCGCCATAGCTGGGCAAACAGCATGAAATTGAGCACGGCCAGAAACAGCAGGAATACCCCAGACACGGTCACCCCGATGATGCCGCCGATCTCCTGCATGCCGGACATATGCTTGGCGACAAAGCGCACGGAGATGGCCGTCAGCACCGCCAGCAGGAAGACGACCGTCGAGTGCCCCAGGGAAAAGAAGAAGCCAACGCCCCGGGAATCCTTTTTCTGCGCCACCAATTTGCGGATCGTGTTATCCACCGCGGCGATATGGTCGATATCAAAAGCATGGCGGACGCCAAAAACGTATGCCGCAATTCCCATGCCGACAAAAGCCGGATGGGCGGGCGCCACCGTAAATAAGGCAAGCAGCCCCAGGACATGGATGATGACCACGCCCAGCATGTAACGGTTCCAAATGAACTTCATGTTTCCACCTTTCGAGAAAAGAGCCGGTCAGCATTCGGACAGGATCGAAATGCCCCGGATCAATGTATTGAACGTGCCGGCGCCGATGAACCCGATCACAAACTTGACAATCAGCGGATTATCCATCAGATTCAGCACCCACTTGCACCACGAAATCTCTTCCTTGTCGAGAAAATGGCTGCGGTTCAGCAGCACGTACCTCCCGAAATGCTTGGAGGAGGCGCGGGTATGGTCCTTCTCCACCGACGCAATTTTTTTCTCCCGGACTGTCACTCTCAGCTTCAGCTTGGAGATCCTTTCCAGGATCAACTTTCTGGCGTTCTCCTCATCGGTCAGCCACATCGAGTAAACCTTGATGAGGAACTCGTCCCGCACTGCGGGGTCCGCCGGCTTTTCTTCCACCCAGGAACCCAGTGCCTCCCGGCCCTGATCCGTGATGGAATACGTCTTCTTGTCTGGCCGTCCCGTCTGCTCCACATGCTCATATGCCACTAGGCCCTTTTGCTCCATTTTATTCAGCAGCGGATAGATCTGGCTGTGCTTGGCAGGCCACAAAACCTCCAAGTAAGCAGCCAGTTCGTATCCCGAACACGGCGTACGGGCCAGCACGCCGAGTATTGCGTAACCTAATGTGTTCATTTCGTTTCATTCCTTGCGTTCTTATAGATATATACCTCGAACCGGCAGCTTTATCCGGCTTGTATACTACCAGTGTATCCGCAATGATCTCGAAATGGTACCTTTCCGGCTAAAAAAGCTAACAAAGAAGTTTGGCGAAGAGCATGCAGCCGGCGGGACGGATCGCTGCGGCCGGCGGACGAATCTAGTATTTGCGCAGAAAGCTCGGATTTCTACCGAACAGACGGCGGCTGACGAGATGATGGCACTCCGCCTGGATCCGTTCCACCGCCTGGGTGGAGTGAGCTAGGATCCGGACAGCCAGGCCGGGGACATTTAGCAGCGACATGCCGATCCGGACCCCGTCCGGCTCGGGGTGAACAGCGCTGTACAGCTCGTCAAGCAGTCCGGCATCCGCCTCTTCTCCGATGAACAGCATCGATCCCAGATGCGTGTACCCCTCCAGAAACCCCAGCCCATCCACCGGCTGGCCCGCAGGCTGCAGTTTAATATGATCATAGACGGCAAGCTCGCCGTCCATATAGATCTCCGTGCGAAGCCGAAGGGTGTCGTAGCTGAACAGGGTACCTTCGGGCGACCAGCCGGGGGTGACGCTGTCGCAGTACAGCAGCGACGCCCCCTTTTCCATGCGGATCACCGTCTTTTGATCGTACCGGGCATGTTCGTAACCGATCAGCGGATCGGGAATGTATTCGAGATAGCTTCCCTTTTTCAGCGAAATCTCCGTTTCCTGGTACGCTGGCGTGTTCGGCGTTTTGTAGATTTTGGTGGCCGACTGCGTCGTCAGCGTGAGCCGGGCGTTTTCCAGCAGCGATATGCCAAGATGATAGCGGTCCCCATCCAGGTATCCGCCCCCCGGATTCAGCAAATAATAACACGGCTGCCCGGAATCGTCGTGATAGATGGGACGCATCACCTTGAAGGCCCCTTGAAAATAGACGTTCCGCGCGACCGTCCTGCTGTCCCGCTCTTCCGCCTCCAGCCGCAGAATGCCTGTCCAATCCTTCATAACCTAGCTCAGACCGTGGAGGAAGGCGTTATCCTTGATCCAGGCGATGACCTGGTCAAGCCCTTCTTCCTTTTTCAGATTCGTAAAGACGAACGGCTTGTTGCCGCGGAACACCTTCGTATCCGATTCCATCACTTCCAGCCGTGCCCCGACATGAGGCGCCAGATCGGTCTTGTTGATGATAAACAGGTCTGATTTGATCATCCCCTGCCCGCCTTTGCGCGGAATTTTCTCTCCTTGGGCCACGTCGATAATATAGATGGAAAAATCAACGAGCTCCGGGCTGAACGTAGCAGCGAGGTTATCCCCTCCGCTCTCGACGAAGATGAGCTGCACGTCGGGATGTCTTTCCTTCAGTTCATCGATCGCCGCGAAATTCATCGATGCATCCTCGCGGATCGCCGTATGCGGACAGCCTCCAGTCTCCACCCCGATGATCCGGTCGTCTGGGAGCACCCCATTAGCCATCAGAAATTTGGCGTCTTCCTTCGTATAGATATCATTGGTGACTACTGCCATGCTGATTTCTCCGTCAAGATGGCGGGTCAGCTTCTCCACCAGCATCGTTTTTCCGGCCCCTACCGGGCCGCCAATTCCAATACGGATCGGCTCCATCCTCACACACTTCTTTCTATAGATTAATAGTTTAGGACATAAAAATCCGGATATTGACGCGTTCATGCTTCATCTGGGACAGCTCGATTCCCGGCGACAGGACGCCGAAGTCTTCTTCGTCCAAGGCGAGAATCCGGTCGACAGCAGTAGGCAGCGCCTCCTGAACGTCGCGGATGATTCGCTGCCCCGCCGTCTGCCCGAGCGGGATGGCCCGGACCGCATTTTGCACCAGGCCGACCACCACCGAGTACAGATAAAATACAAGCGTATCTTCCCGGCTTGCCCCCAAATGGTGACCCGTCATCGTAAAGACGACGGCGGGATGTCCGAAGCTGGCCTTGCCCCGGATGCGCTGCCGATATTGCGAGAGAAGGGGGAAGCTGTACATCGATTCGATGAGCGCAAGCATCCGGTCCCCCATCTTCTGCGTGCCTTCCCTCGTCTCCCGTGCCAGATTCTGCACGGTAAGCAGCCGGTCCCATTTCCACACCTCGTCAGGCCGGTTCCCCTGTACGGCGTCAAACACGCAGCGCGCGGCGAGCCCGTCGGCATGCACCAGCTGCTGGTTCAAATAAACGCCGAGCCAATTCGCAAAGGTCGCCGGATCATGCACCTGCCCCTCTTGAATGTAGCTCTCCAGGCCGAACGAATGGCTGAACGCCCCGGTCGGAAAGTTGGAGTCGCACAGCTGCAGCAGGGACAACATCGATTTATCCATGGCTGTGGCCGATGTGGCGGAAGGCTTGCTTCACCTTGCGCTCCTCCCGCTGGTACGGGATGCCGAGCTGCATCAGCAGTTCCTCCACCAAATAGTCGTACTGGACAAGCATCTCATCGCCTTCAAATTGTGCCGGAAGATGGCGGTTGCCCAGCTGATGGGCGATCGTCCCCATCTCCTTCAGGCTGCGCGGACGAATTACGATCAGGTCGTCAGAAAGCACATCGATCACGATCATGTTGGTGTCATCCATATATAAAATGTCGCCGGCCACAAGATCGCGAGGGTCTTTCAGCCGAATCCCGATTTCTTTTCCGTGGTCGGTCTTGACACGCTGGATCCGTTTCACGAGATCGGAACTCTCCAGATACACCTTCTCGGTATGGCGTTTCTTGATTTCCTCCGGCTCCAATCGGTCCAGATTGCCTACGATTTGTTCAATGATCAACGCGCTTACCTCCATGCTTAGAATAGGAAATACCTTTGGCCCATCGACACCTCGCTGACCGGATCACAGGTGATCAAATCCCCGTTCACCCGAACCTCGTATGTCTGCGGGTCTACCGTAATTTCTGGCGTTTCGCTGTTGAGCCGCATGTCCTTTTTCGTCAAAGAGCGAATGCCGCGGACGGGCAGGACGATTTTCTGCAGACCCAGCTTTTCGTGGACGCCCAGATCAAAGGCCGATTGCGATATAAACGTAGCGGAGCAGGAAGCCAGAGCTTTGCCGTACTGTGCATACATTGGCCGGTAGATGACCGGCTGCGGCGTCGGAATCGACGCATTGGCATCCCCCATCAGGCTCTGAACCACCATGCCGTTCTTCAGAATCAACTCGGGCTTCACCCCGAAAAAGGCCGGACTCCAAATGACCAGGTCGGCCATCTTGCCGACTTCGACCGAGCCCACATATTCGGAAATGCCATGGGTGATGGCCGGATTGATCGTATATTTGGCGACATATCGTTTCGCGCGGTTGTTGTCCGACCGTTCGCTGTCACCCTGCAGGGAGCCGCGCTGCTTTTTCATTTTGTCAGCGGTTTGCCAGGTACGCAGAATGACTTCCCCAATCCGGCCCATGGCCTGGGCATCGGAGCTGACCATGCTGAATACGCCCATGTCCTGCAAAATATCCTCTGCAGCAATCGTCTCGCGCCGGATCCGCGAATCCGCAAACGCCAAATCCTCCGGAATCGACGGATTGAGATGGTGGCATACCATGAGCATGTCCAGATGCTCGTCGATCGTGTTCACGGTATAGGGCAGCGTCGGATTGGTGGATGAAGGAAGCACGTTAAGGTAGCCGGCGGACTTGATCAAGTCCGGCGCGTGGCCGCCGCCCGCACCCTCGGTATGGTACATGTGGATCACCCGGCCCTTGATCGCGGCCATCGTGTTCTCCATGAAGCCCCCTTCATTGAGGGTATCGGCATGTACCGCTACCTGCACGTCATATTGGTCTGCCACGGTCAGCGCATGATCCAGTGCCGATGCCGTCGCTCCCCAGTCTTCGTGGACCTTCAGCCCGATCACACCCGCCCGTACCTGCTCTGCAAGGGGTTCGACCGCGGCGGCCTGGCCTTTACCGGTAAAGCCGACGTTGACCGGCATCCCTTCCGCAGCTTCCAGCATACGGTGGATGTTCCACTCTCCGGGGGTGACCGTCGTTGCCTTGGAGCCGGCCGTCGGGCCGGTTCCTCCGCCGATCAGCGTCGTCAGGCCGGAGGACAGGGCTGTTTCAATCTGGGAAGGACTGATGAAGTGCACGTGGCTGTCAATGCCGCCGGCCGTGACGATCATGCCTTCCCCGGCGATGATCTCCGTCGATGCCCCGATGACGATGTCCACCTTCTCCATCACCAGCGGATTGCCCGCCTTGCCGATACCGGCGATTTTCCCGTCCCGAATAGCGATATCCGCCTTGTAAATACCGGTATAATCCAGGATTACGGCGTTCGTGATCACGACGTCCGGGACCCCGTCGGCGCGGGTGACGAGCGGATGCTGTCCCATGCCGTCCCGGATGACTTTCCCGCCGCCAAACACCACTTCGTCCCCATAGTGGGTATAGTCTTTCTCGATTTGAATGATCAGGTCCGTATCCGCAAGCCGGATTGAATCGCCGGTTGTCGGGCCGTACATTTGCGAATACTGCGTTCTTGGCATCCGGAAAGTCATGGTCGGGGGCCCCCTTCCACGGAACCGTCGGTTTTATTGTTGAAGCCGTATACGCGTCGCTCTCCGCCGTAACTTACCAGCTCAACTTCCTTCTCATCCCCCGGTTCGAAGCGGACTGCCGCCCCTGCCGGAATATTCAGATGCATGCCGAAGCCGTCTTTGCGATTAAACTGCAGCGCTTCGTTCACTTCATAGAAGTGGAAATGGGACCCGACCTGTACCGGGCGGTCGCCCGTGTTGGTCACCTTCGTCCGGGACACGACCCTTCCCTCATTGCACACAATGTCTTCGTCTTGCAAAAATAATTGCCCTGGGATCATCACGATTCCTCCTATCGTATCGGATTATGTACGGTGACGAGTTTAGTGCCGTCGGGAAAGGTAGCCTCCACCTGAATATCGTGGATCATTTCGGGTACGCCCTCCATGCAATCGGCACGGGTCAGTATGGTCGCCCCATACTCCATCAGTTCGGCAACGGTACGTCCGTCCCTCGCCCCTTCCAATACCTCATAGGTAATGTAGGCAATAGCTTCCGGGTGGTTTAACTTAAGCCCCCTTTCCTTGCGGCGTCTTGCAAGATCCGCGGCGACAACAATCAATAACTTATCAACCTCACGCGGCAGCAGCTGCATTGTGCTTTCGGCCTCCTTATCCATTCGGATACATTTGTGTGCGGATATCTCTTTTCGATTTCCCGTCCGCGGTGCGCTTGTTTAATGGCCTTTCCGGGCCAAAAACTTTGTGATTGATAACCCCGCAGCCTTAATATATCATAAATTATATATATAATAAATTACATATAGCTATCACATGTTGTCATGGAGGGATGCCCGCATATCTCGAAACACTACAAAGGAAATGGGGAATATGATGCTGAAAATCGAACGACATCTCTTCGGGGCTTGGAGACTGCCCGCTTTTGCGGAAGCTGTTCTGAAGGGGATTTCCCAGGTGATCCTGGTCGAAAATGCCGTCTCCGGCCTCCTCATCCTGATCGCCATCCTAATCTCCTCGATTCAGGTTGGCGTCATCGCGCTGCTGTCGGCCTGCATCGCTACGCTGATCGGCTGGTGGGGCGGCGCCGACCGCGATGCGGTCAAGCAGGGACTGCTCGGCTACAACTCGGTGCTGGCCGGCATCTCGTTATCACTCTATCTGGGAGGCTCGGACCGGTGGGTCATCGCGCTGGCCGGTGCCGCAGCCGCCGCCCTCCTCACAGCCGCCATGATGCATGCGATGCGGGGCAGCGGGCTCCCCGTGCTGACGCTCCCTTTCATTGTCGTCACTTGGTTTCTGCTCATGGCATCCTACCGGCTGAGCCTGTTCCGGCTGAGCCCGGACCTTGCTCCGCAGGACCTGTCCCACTGGACGCTTCATCCAGAAGGAGCCATCCACCTGTTCCGCAGTCTCGTGGACGGCGTCGGACAAGTCTACTTCCAGGACGGGATTTGGCCGTGCCTGCTGATTTGGGTCGCCGTGCTGTGGGGGAACTGGCGCCTTGGCATTTATGCAGCCATCGGCTCTATAGCCGGGTGGCTTACCGCATTGGGACTTGGCGCGGAAATATCGCTGATGAACCTCGGCTTGTACGGGTACAACGCCGTCCTGACTATCCTCGCCGTCGGCGCCGTATTTGACGCCAAAAGCCGCTGGGCGCCGTTCACCGGGCTGATTGCCGCCGCGGTAACGGTGCCGGTTACGGCCGGCATCGATACCTGGATTCTGCCTTACGGCCTGCCCGCGCTGACCCTGCCATTTGTGCTCAGCACCTGGTTGTTCCTCGCCGCGCGCAAAGTACTGCCGAACCTGTAACCGCTGCTAAAGAAAATAAATTCTGTAATCTTCAAAAAAGGGACAAAAGAGGGACAAAGCGAAAGGTCATCTTTCGCTTTGTCCCTCTTGTTTGTGGCCAGAATAGAAACTGGCCCCTCCATTGTTTAAGACGGATTCTTGGCCAAATCCGCTGCCTGCGCTGGCGTCAGAGCGCCATCGTACACGCGCAGCTCGTCGATCAGCCCTTTAAACGGCGGATCCCACCAGTTGACGCCCAGGCTAAAGCTTGCCTTCGTGCCGGTAAACCAGTCCGGGAAGTTCGCTCCCTTGAACTTCTGCACCCCATTCACGTACACGGTCAGCGTGCCATTCTCCGCGGAAAAGGCCAGATGCGACCACTCGCCGGTCGGAATGGTCAGTCCGGTCGCCCCGTCATACCAGATCGTGCTGCCCGACCAGACCATCGTATTGTTGGCGACGGCTCCCCGTGGCACGAGGCTCACCCAATGGTCGCCGTCCTTCGCGCCAAAGAAGGCCGTCGTGTACGTCGTCAGCTCCTCCGGTTTGATCCACAGCGCAACCGAATAGGCATTGCTTGAAATCAGTCCGTCCGGCAGCCGGATCCCGGAGGCTCCGTCGAACTTGGCGGCCTGGCCTTGTCTGCCCTCGGCGAAGGTGATGCTGCCGCCGGACTTGTCAATCCGGTCGCCGGTCACCGTACCTGCGGCAAACCGCCCCTGACTGTCCGCAAAGCTGCCCTCAAGTCCGTAATAAGCAGACAGCTTGGCGTCCTGGTACGGCAGAACGGTCACCGTAAAGGACTTCGTCAGCGAAGCGCCGCCTTTGGTGATTGTCGCAGTGAGCACCGCTTGAACCGGGGCGCCGCCCGCCGGACGGTGCACCTCACCTTTGGCCGATACGACCGCTTCGTCCGAGCTCTTCCAGGAAATCGCGGTGTGCCGGGTTCCTTCCGCCGGAAGGGCGAGGTCCGACACGACCTTCGCCGTATCCCCCAGACTCAGATCGTTGTATACGTCCTGAACCAGCGCCTGATCGGTTTTGTCTTCAAGCCGGCTGCCCCAGACCGCCACGCCCTCCCGCGAAGAAGCCGTGAAGGTCATGACATAACGCTCGGACACCGGATCCCAGCCGCTGGCGAAGACGCCCTTGTACACGGAACCGGCAATGACAAGCTCCGCCTCGTTGTGCCCGGTCTTTTTCCAAATGCCGGTCACATCGCCTGAAATCGTGTTGTCCTTGTTCAGCCGGATATACACGGAGGACTGGATATCCGCGGTCGTCCCTTTTCCGTGGTTGATGAATTTATATTCCCCGATCAGGTCCTGACGGTCCACCTTGCTTAACGTTTCTCCTGCATACCGGTATGGGGCAACCACCGGCCAGCCGTCCGCATTCATGTACATTTGATGCACCCGCACCTCATGCGCTTCGCCCATCTGCGGGAAACGGGTATGGAAGACGAGGAACCGCTTGCCGGTCGCATCATCCAGCAGCACGGAGTTATGCCCTGGAGACACATAGCCTACGCCGATGCCGGTTCCCGGATCGCCCACGTCTCTGGCAAACAGGTAGTTCCCCATCAGCTTGTTGCCGTACGGCGCGTTGTCCGTGTCTCCGGGCAGAACGGCGTTCTGGCCCTGGGCATCCACATACGGTCCGTCCGGGTTCTTCGCGCGGAACACCCGCATGTTGTAACCGCCGTCGGCTCCAAGCCAGCCGTAGGTCATGTACAGGTAGTAGTAGCCGGTAGCTTTATCAAACACCACATACGGACCTTCGCCCGATTTGCCGTAACCTCCGGCCACCTTCGTGCCGAAATACCGGTCCACCAGGCGTCCGTCGGCGGTCTTGCCGTCTTTGCCGGGATATTTCACCTTGCCGGTCTTCGGGTCCACGGGAAGGACGAAGATACCACCGGACCAGGAGCCGTAAGACATCCAGAGCTGCCCGTTTTTGTCATAGTACAGGTTCGGATCGATCGCATTCGGATACGTGCCGTTGGCAAACGACCCGTCAGCGTTGAACCAGGCGCCGCTTGCCCCGCTGAGCTGTCCGCCGTCGATCAGCTTCGGAATATTCGTGTTCGTCCACTTTTTATTGATCACGCTGTCCTTATCCGTGGCATCGCCCTCCGTAAAGCCGGAGTACACCAGGGTATCGACATACTGATAAGGCCCCTCGATCTTTGGCGACACAGCAAACCCGATGGCCGACCGGATATACGTCGAGGACGTGCAGTAGTACAGCATATAGGCGCCTTTGGTGCCGTCCGTATTCACATATTCGGGATTCCAGAACACGTCGGGAGCCCACACGGAAAAACCGCCCTTGCTGTCCGAATCATTTTGTCCGGCCCAGGCGAACGACCCGGCCAAATTTTGCGCCAGATCGCCATACAGCACGTTGCCCGGCGTCGTATACCCGTTCGTAAACCGGGTCCAGCTCTGCAGGTCCTTTGATCGGGCCGCTTCAATATGCGAACCGAATACGTAATACGTATCCCCGTCCTTCACGATGGATGGATCGTGTACGGATACGTTTTGATACACCGGCACCTGTCCCTGCTCCTCCTGTGTCTTGCCGCCTTTCTGCGCCGTACTGTCCGGCCCGGTGCCAAATACCTGCCCCGGAACCGTGACGAACAGCATCATCATCAACAATGCCGAAACCCACCTTCTGTTCATGTTTGCTCCCTCCAACAAATAAAATTTTCAAAAAATAAGATCATTCAACCTTTGGCGAAAACGCATTCATTGATCCGCACAGCGCTGCTTCATCGTGACGCCTGCAGCGGCCCGGCGACCGATCCCTCCCTTGTTACCGTTTCATCAACCTGTAAACCGCTTTCAACACGTATTTTATTTAGATAAAACTAAAATGTTTTAAATAATCATATAATGATAATCATTAAATTTCAATCGTCTTCGGAAAATATTTAACTTATCGCTGCTGAAATAACAGTTATCACCCTCATTAAGTTTATAAAAGTATAAAACAAAAAAAAGGAATGAGACCCTAAAGTCCCATTCCTTTCGTCCGTTCAAGTATTCAGCTGTAAAAAACGGCTTTGACCGCTCAACCTTGCACGTTCAAATCGCCCATACGCCGCAATACAACGCCCGCTTATTCCCAATAAAACGGTCCTTTCCCCTGCAGCCGGGCGAGGCCTTCCACGAAGAAAAAGTCGCCGTAAATCAGCGGCACGTCCACATTCGTTTGGTTCGGATAATGGCTTGTCCCATGCAAAATGAGGCCTTCCTGCGCATGATCGTCAAAAGCGCCGTAGTTCGCGTATAGCGACTCCAGCATGCGCACGGCCGGCTCACGGTAGACGGCTGCTTCCAGCTCACCCACCTGGTCCGACAGCAGGAGCAGCCCGCTGGCCGCGCACGCGCCGGCCGAGGAGTCGCGGTACTGCCTTTCTTCCAGCGGCGCCCGGAAGTCCCAGTGCGGCACGTGGTCCTCCGGCAGATTGGCAAGGAAGAAGTGGGCGGCGCGCTTGGCCGTGTCCAGATAGGTTTGCTTGCCGGTATGATGATAGGCCAGCGTCAGGCCGTAGATGGCCCAGGCCGTGCCGCGGGACCAGGCCGACTCCGGCGCATAACCCTGGCCGCCGAGGCCGCCGATGCGCTCGCCCGTGTCCGGGTCGTAGCGCATGATGTGGTACACGGAGCCGTCCGGCCGGACAAAGTCGGCGGCCACCGTGTCCATATGCGCCTCAGCGACGTGGCGGTACCGCGGATCGCCGGTCATGGCGGACGCCTGGAACAGCAGCGGCACGTTCATGGCGCAGTCAATGATGGCGACGCCGGCATTGTCCTCGCCTGCGGACCACGGATTCCAGGCGCGGATGAACCGGCCTTTCAAATTAAAGCGGGCGGCCAGGTAATTCGCCGCCTTGAGCGCCCTCCGCTTCGACTCCTCGCTTCCCGTCAGCTTGTAGGAAGCCAGGCTCGTCAGCGTCCACATAAATCCGAGGTCATGGTCGAGACGGGTGTAGCCGTCCAATACTTCATCGAGCCGGGCCTCGCATTCCTCGGCGATCCCCCGCAGACGCTCGTCCCCGCTGCCGTTATACAGCAGCCAGAGCAGCCCCGGCCAGAAGCCCGCCGTCCACCAGTGCGGGGGTTCCAGCACATACTCGCCGTTTGGGCTGGCATGGGGAAATCCCGCCCCGATGCGCTGGCTCGTGCGCCGGACTTTATCCAGCGCCTTGCCCCAAGCTTCATTTACCCATACCGCTTGCGCGGCCTGTTCCGTCATATTCACTCCCGATCCCCGCTTTCCCTGTCATTTGGCTCAAACTCAAAGGTGACGGCGACCCGGATGGAGGGCTCCGGCTTCCGGACCGTCAAATCGATCGTGTACCATTCGGCTTCGCATCCGTCATGGTCCATAAACATCCGCCGGGTGATCTCCGGCGAGAGCATCCCGCCGTCATAACGCATAATCAGCTTCAAGCCCTGCTCTCCTGATCCTTGGAGCTCGATCCGGTCCCCCGCAAGCCGCGGCCGGACGCGGGTGACAAAACGCTCCACCACCGAGCTTGGCGCTCCTGCAAACCGATACTCGTCCGTAAGGGCCAGACTCGGCAGCCCGCCCTGCATCTCCCAGCGGAGCGCACGGCGCAGGCTTTCCAGCCCCGCGTACCGGTAAGCTTGCGTGAGGTCCACGCCAAACACAGCTCCAGCCTCATCGGCATAAGCCTCTTCGACCACCGCCCGGCTGTCCTCTCCTTCGGCCTGATACTGGCCGCCGACGATCGGCACGCTGTGCCCCTGCGAGCCGTTGCAGTCGTAGGTGTAGCGCTCCGGTCCGAAATACGACTTCGTGTATTCCCCGCTGCCGAGGTCGGCGAGGAAAAACTCGCCGTCCCCGTACAGCATGAACTGCCCGAGGTCGTTATGGTTGTGGGGCTCGGCGTTATGCCCGCCTTTGGCTGCAAAGCCGAACGCGCAGCCGGGGCCGGCATGCCGCCAGATGAGCCACTGTGCGTCGGGCAGGTAGTCGAAGAACGGCCTCCACTCGCTCTGGGCCGGCTCCCCGCTCCGCCACAGCAGATTCCGGATGGCCGGCGCCCAGCGGCTGCAGTGATCCTCCGTAAACGCAGCCCGGAGACGGGCCGGCGGCCGCTGGAACTCCGGATACAGGCCGGCCAAATAATCCGACAGCCCCGGCTGGATGCTGCCGCTTGGCCTGGAGTCGGAGAAGTTCGCCACCGCGCTTCCGCCAAGAAAGCATGTTTGCTGAAACAGCGCGATGCGGCGGACCTTGTCGCTGGCGAACCAGTCCAGCCGTCCTCGGGACCGCTTCCGGAGCAGATCGGCGTAATACGTAAAATAACCGAATCCGTAATTCCAGTACCCGAGCCCCTCCTGACAGGCGCCGTCTTCACCGAACCCCGTCAGGTAGCAGTGCATGCTTCTCTCCGCCTTCGCCAGAACGGCCGCCAAACGGTCCGCATCCTCCAGCAGCAGCAGCGCCGCCGCGCCGATCGAACCGGCGCACACGGCGGACCAATTATGTACGGCCGACTCCCAGTGAAACTCCCGGGCCAAATACGGCTCGAACAGGCGGCGATGCACTTCATCCCGAATTCGGCTCCGGATCAGGGGCGGCAGATCGTCGCCCGCCAGGTACAGCAGCTCGCTGAGCGCAAAGCCGGTTTCGGCACTGAACAAATCGATCTCTCCCCCGGCGTCCCCTTCCCCCAAGTGGGCGGGGAGGCACCAGGTGTACTCCTCCAAAATAAGCCACAGCGTATCGCACAGTGCCTCGCGGTATTCATCCCGCTCCGGCTCAAGCATCGTCAGAATCGCAAAGGTGTTCAGCCGGCGGCGCCGCTCGAAATACACCCGCTCATACCCAAGCCGGCGCCCCGTACGGGCAAAGTCGGCATACAGCGAGTACGTTAATACCGGCAGCGGCAGTCCAAGCAGCCGCTGACCTTCCGCCTGAATTTCACGCCGGTCCGCTTCATACAGGTCCGAGGTCCGGACCTTCTGCCAGAAACGGGCCGCGTCGCCGTCCGGATAATATAGGTCCAACCCGGCGGGAACCATGTCATGAGCCACTTCCTTCAGGGACGGACTTCCTTGCTCATGACGGGATGATGATTCCAGCAATTGCGAATCCTCCTCTCTTATGCGGTCCAAGCCTCACCGCAGCCGGCTCCGGTATTCGACCGGGGTCACGCCGGAATAAGATTTGAATGTCTTAATGAAATAGCTTTGATTGTCATAGCCCAGCTGCTCGCAAATCTCCCCGACGGTCGCTCCCGTCCGGTCCAGCAGCTCCTGGGCCCGCATCATTTTGAGCCGGGTCACGTATTCGATAAAGGTGCTGCCCGTCTCCTTCTTGAACAGCCGGCAGAAGTAGCTGGTGTTCATGTGGAGGTGCTCCGCCACCTCGTCCAGCGAAATCCGGCTGTGCAGCCGCCGCGTGACGTACAAGCAGGCTTCGATAATCTCGGGCCGTCTGCCGGACTTATGTCCGCCAAAATCGGTCGCCGCCCACGACTCCAAATGCCCGTTCAGCCAGGCATGAAGATCTGCAAGCGAATCGATGTCCGCGATTTCCTTGTGGAGCGTATCCGCGGACGATGCCGTCGAAACGGAAGGGATGGCTTGCAGCTTCAGCTTCAAATCGAGCAGCAGCTTGAGGACCCAATCCTTCACCGCCTCCGGCGGATACCGCTCCTTGCGGATCCTCGCGGTCCAGGCGGCCGTCGCCGACCGGATCGCCTGCGGCTCCCGGTCCAGTAAGGCCCCGCGCAGCTCGCCAAGTGCCTCATCGTAGAAGCTGAACAGATCCCGCGGCGGCAGGTCATCCCCTTCCGGCTCCGGCTCCAGCCTCGGCCTTGATGCGCGCAGCTTCACCGTCTCTCCGGGTTCCAGATAGAAACGCGGCCCGCCCGAGGCCAGCAGACCGCCGAGCGCCTGCTTCAAGCTCTCCGGCGAAGCGCAGGGCTCGCTGATGCACAGCGACATGTCAACCTTAAGTACTTTTCGCAGCGCGGACTGGATTTCCTTCAGCATCTGCGCCGTTTCCTCATAAAAATTCCGATGGAGCCCCGGCTTGCCGGAGAAAAACAGCAGCCAGGTTCTGGCATCGTAACCCGTGTGTACCCCGTATGGTGCAAAGTTCTCCAGCACTTCCTTCATGACGTTGCCGACGGCAAAACGCAGCGTTTGATCCGAAAAGAAGCGGTATTTCACCTGCCGGTAGTTCTCCAGAAATCCAGCGACCGGCAGGGTGTGCTCGCCTTCCCGGAGCAGGCCGTACTCGGCTGCTTCCTTCCTCCAGTTCTCCGGGGACAGCAGGGGCAGATCGATGAGGTTTTTCAGACTCTGTTCCTTCCGCAGCTCCTTCGCCTCATCATACATGCGCTTCATCCGGCTGTGCTCCCATCCAGCCTGCTTCTCCTCATCCATCGCCTGCTTGAACCGGGTGAGCCGCTGTACCAGATCCTCCGGGTCAAGGGTGTCCTTCAGCAGATAGTCCTGTACGTTCAGACGGACGGCCTGCTGCGCATACTGAAACTCGCTGTGACAGGACAAAATGGCGATTCGCACGGCGGGATTCAGCTCCCGGATGCGTCCCGACAGCTCCAAGCCGTCCATCTTGGGCATCCCGATATCCGTAATGAGAATATCCGGGGTCTGGCGCTGGGCCTGCTCCCAGGCGCTCCATCCGTTCTCGTGGGTGGACATCAGCCTCAGCCCGAGCTCCTCCCAGCGGATCGTTTCTGACAGCAGCTCAATCACGGGGTAATCATCGTCAGCCAGCATGACATTATACATCCCGCAGACCCTCCTTCCGTGGAATATGCATCTCAATCACGGTTCCGGCCCCCGGCTCGCTGTTCACGCAAGCCTGGAATCCATCGCCGAACATCATGTTCATCCGCTCCGCCACATTGGGCAGGCCAATGCCTGAAAAGGAGCCGCTTGACGGCGAAGGCTCCGCTTCATAGGCGGCTCCGTTCAGGATCCGCATCAGCTCCTGCCTCCGCTCCTCTTCCATTCCCGCGCCGTCGTCAGCGACCGTCAGAATGATCCGCTCCTCCTCCGTCACCGCCCGGATCGATATCGTGCCTGCCTGGCGGCTCAGCCCATGAATCATCGCATTTTCGACCAGGGGCTGCAGGAAGAAGCGCGGCACTTTGATCAGAAACGCCTCCGGGTCAATATCCAGCTGCAGCACGGCCTCCTCCTTCTGCCGCAGGTTCATCAGGGCGACGTAATGGGAAATCAGGTCGATCTCCTCATGCAGCAAAATCTCGTCGTCCTCGCGGCTGATCGTCATGCGGAGCAGGACCGACAGCGAGCCGATCATTTTGGCGCTCTCCGGATCGCCGCGCTTCATCACCTTCATCCGGATGGAATTTAACACGTTGAACAAAAAATGGGGATGAATCTGCGCCTGCAGCATTTTAAGCTCGGCCCTTCGCTTGCGGGCCTGGTGGTCCGACACCTCGGCGATCATCTCTTTGACCCGGTCCAGCATCTGGTCGAACAGCAGTCCGAGCCGCCCGATCTCATCGTTGCCGGCAACGCCTGAACGCACGTCCAGGTTGCCGCGCTGCACCGCGTTCGTTACCTTGCCAAGCCGGACGAGCGGCGTCGTGAACCTGCGCACCAGCACGATCAGCAGCAGAAGGAACACGAAGAACGAGATCATTTCGAACAGAAATACTTTGCTGAAGATGGCATTCAGGTCCACGATTGCGTCCTGATACGGCTGCATCAGCACGAGATGCCAGCCGTTCATCGGAATCTCCTGCTCCACTACCAGGAACTTCTCCCCGTCGATCCGTTCAATCGAATACGGCTTGGTTCCCTCGTTCAGATCAGCATAAGCAAACTTCCTGCCGATTTGGCCGGCCGGTCCCGATACGATCGTGCCCGCGCTGTCTACCATCAGCACCCGGTTTCCCTTGGAGAGCCGGTCAAAGATGCCGCTAACCTGATCCTCCACCCAAGACACCACCACATAGCCGTAAATTTCCGAATTGGCCAGCCGCAGCGACCGGGCTATGGATAGCTGGTAAGGGTGATCGGCTTGATCCTGCACGTAGACGGTTCGCTCAGGCCCGGTCCAATAAGACTCCAGCCCTCTCAGCTCCTTCATCTGTCTGAACCAGGGCTGCCGGGTCAGGTCCGGCGGATTGTAATCGCTTACGGAATAATTCATGTAATACGCCCCGTTTGTCAGCAGCACGGTCACATACGTCTGCTCGCCGACCACCGTTAGGCTGTCGAGCTGCTCCAGCACCCGGTTCGCATCGGTAAACCGGCGGTACGGATCCTTCTCCTCATTGCCTGAGGCGACCTGCTTGAAATAGGTGTTCAAACCGGAATTGACTTGAATGTAATTGGCAATGTTCAGCTTGCTGGACAGCAGGTTCGTGACGGATCCGGCCACCAGCTGCAGCGAATCCCTCGCGTTCGATACGGCCTGCCGCTTCACCGCCTCCCGCGATAAGCCGTTGTACACGATCAGGCTGATGACCGCGGGAACGACGATGCAGACAATCGACGCAAAGATGAGCTTGTGGCGAATCGAGCGCAGCGCCAAGTGCCGCAGCCGGTTGATCATGATGGTCCCCCCAGGGTACAAAAAAGGGACGAAATCGCCGTCCCCCGTTTTTGGATCATATTATACCAAAATTATTTTTGGTTGGATTCGATGATTTTGTTCACGCGCTCCTGCGAGTTTTTCACCGTTGCATCGATATCCTGGTTGCCGAGGATCAGCTTCTCGTATTCCTCGTTGACCGCTTTGAACACTTCGGCCTGGTAGGACGCCGGCGGTACGATCGCCGATGCTTTCGAGGCGACCAGCGTGTCGACCAATGACTTCTTGTCGACCTTCTCCGGGGTTTTCGTGCCGGCGAGGATCGTATCGATAATCCGCTCCACCTGGTCGCTCTTCACCTGACTCCAGGCCGGAATATTTTTACCTTGGACCGTCTGCCCTTCGGTCGTGTACCAGCGCACAAACTTGTAGGCTTCTTCCTTATGCTTCGACTTTGCGGCGACAGCGACATAATCTGTCGTGACCGGGGTGATGCCCGTGGGATCGCCCTCTTTGTTTTTCGGGAACGGCGCCACGGCGACGTTAAACTCCAGCGGTACCTTATCCGTCCCGCCGATTTCGGTATTCATCCAGCTGCCGATCACGATCATGCTCGCCGATTGGTTAAAAAACTGCGTCCGGTAATTGAGCTTCTGCGAAATCATATCGGTATACGGAACGGAGGACTGGTCCTCTTTTTCCATTTTCAGCCGCAGTTCCAGCGTCGCCCGGAAATTGGGATCATCCAGATTCGAGGAGCCGTCGGCCTTGAGAAAGTCGGAGTTTTCCGGCTGATTCTCCATCTTCAGCTTCAGGAATTCCAGCCAGCCCCCGCCCTGCGGGCCATGGAAGTACGTGCCGTAGCGCTTGCTTGCGCCTTCGCCCTTGGTGAGCTTTTTCGCATAATCGGCAAACTGGTCCCACGTCCAATCTGTCGGCACGCTCAAGCCCGCTTCATCCAAATGGTCCTTGTTCAACAGCACATACCACGGGTTGAACTTGCCCGGAAGCGCATACACCTTGCCGTTCAGGCGGGTATCGACTTTATAATCCGTCTCTTCCTTATAACCGTCCTTGGCAATGTAGTCGTCCAGCGGTTCCGCCATGCCCAAAGCTACGCGCTGAGCGTATCCGGCCGGATCGCTGAACATCAGGATGTCCATCTGTGCGGAGGACGCCGCCTCCAGGTCCAGCTTCTTGGAAGCCTCCTGTGTATCGCCTTTTTCACTGAGCTGCACCAGCTCGATCGTGACGCCGGGGTTGGCGTCTTCGTAGGCCTTGAGCGTCTTGCTCCAATTGTAAGCTTCCTCGGTTCCATAGGTGTATAATCTGAGGTTGACCTTGTCCTGGCCGCCGCTTGATCCGCCGGAGCCGGACGCCGCCCCTTCGCTATCCCCGCCGCCGCTGCTTCCCCCGCAGCCTGACAGCAAACTGATCAGCAGCATGCCGGCTGCCGCGCCGGTAAGCCATCTTTTTCTCTTCATCCCTCAATAACCTCCCTTGGATTATGCTTGCCGTGAAAATGCTTCTACCGCCAACTGCCATACAGCTAACAGGACACCGGCCTCGGGCCGTTTGCCCGCTTATCCGCCTGCGTCCGTGTGCCTCCGCATGCCTCGGTGTGCTCCGTATACCTCCTCCGTATGCCCACCGCTTGCCGGCTGCGTTTTCCCGTATCTGACGCTTTGATTATACCGGGGCCACTCCCCCGGCTCATGACGTTAAATTGACCGTTGATCCTGCTATTTTGACGGATGCTAGCCCTTGACTCCACCGAGGGCGATACCTGCGATGACGTTTTTTTGCCCAATGATAAAAATCAGCAATAGCGGGAAAATGGCGGATACCGCCGCGGCCATAATCAGCGAGTAGAACTCCCCGCTTAAAGACGTAAACTTCTGCATCGCCAGCGGAATCGTAAACAGCCGGTCGCTCCGCAGAAAGATCAGCGGATTCTGATAATCGTTCCATGTCCAGATAAAACGCAGAATGGCGTAGGTCGCCACCGCCGGCTTTACGAGCGGCAGCGCGATCGAGGAGAAGATGCGGGGATGGCCCGCGCCGTCGATTTTCGCCGACTCGATGAATTCCTGATGAATGCCCATAAAGAATTGACGAAGCATGAACGTGCCCAGCACGCTGAAGCTGCCCAGAATGATCAGGCCGAAATGGCTGTCGAACAAGCCGATGTTGCGGTATAAAATAAACTGCGGAATCAGGATCGCCTGCCCCGGAATCATGTAGGTGACCAGTACGATCATGAACAGCCAGCGCCCTGCGGCAAACTGGATTTTGGAGAAGCCGTAGGCGGCCAGGGCCGACGCCGTGCAGGAAATCAGCGTCGTCAGCACGCTTACCTTGATCGAGTTCCAGTAATAGAGATAAAAAGGGTAATCGCCGAACCATACTTCTTTATAATTCGCCACCGCGTTCCATTTCCTTGGGATCCACTGGATCGGGTAGACGAAGACGTCCTTTTCGATCTTGAAGGAAGTGACCAGCATCCAGATGAACGGCATCAGAAACAGGATGCTGACCGCCAGCATGACCGCGGTGATGACCAGCCTGCGCCAGTCGGGCCCGGTACGTGTCGTCATTTTCCGCTCAGCTCCTTTCGCTTAGTAATTGACCCATTTCTTCTGGGCGGACCACTGTCCAAGGGTAATCAGCATAACAAAGGCGAACAGAACGGCGGCGATCGCCGAAGCATAGCCCACCTTCAAATTGACGAATGCCGTGTCGTACAGGTACCAGACCATCATCGTCGTAGAGCCCACCGGGCCTCCCTGTGTCATCACTGCAATGATATCGAACACTTTGAACGTCGAAATGATGCCCGTTACCATCAGGAAAAAGGACGTCGGCGACAGCAGCGGCACCGTAATCCGGGTGAATTTTGTCCAACCGTTCGCGCCGTCGATGTCAGCCGCCTCGTACAGGTCGCGCGGGATTGACTGCAGCCCGGCGATATAAATGATCATGTTGAAGCCGATGGAGATCCAGACCGAAATCATCATGATCGACAGCAGCGCAAAATGCGGATCGGCAATCCATTTTGGCGGATGCTCCACCCCAATCGATTTGAGCAATTCGTTGATCGGGCCGTAGGAGGGCTGAAACAGCACCTGCCAGACGACGGCGACCGCGACGACGCTCGAGATATAGGGCATGAAGTAAGCGACTTTGAAGTAGCTCTTCATGTATACGAACCGGTCGATCAGGATGGCGAGCACCATCGAAATGAACATGTACACCGGCACGGTCAGCAGAAAGATGACATTATTGCGGACCGATTTAATAAACATGTCATCATGAAGCAAATTTTGAAAATTTTCAAACCCGACCCAGCGGATGCCGTTCCACCCCTGCACAAAGTTCCAGTCGGCGAATCCGAGCACCATCGTTGCGACGATCGGCAACAGCACAAGGATGAATACCCCGAGCAGCATCGGGCTGACGAACAGCATTCCCCACAGCGTTTCGCCCCGCTGGAGGGAGCCGCTCTTCCGGGTTCGTTTCCCTATGCCCGGCGGCGCTGCCGCGGCTGTTTCCATTCGTTGTTCCAAGCTCCACACCCCGTTTCTTCTGCATTCCTTAAAACCTGATTTGATTAAAAGAAAAACGTCTATCGACGTGCCTTCAAAGAAGACAGACCGCGTATAGCGGAAGTTTTTCTTGCAATCTCAGGAAGCAATGGCTCTGGATTTTATACTTGATATTATAAAAAAAATACCGTCAGCAACTTTGACGGTATTTTGATCATATTCACGCTAATTTTTACTTTTTTCAGCAGCGGAACTCCAAACCTGCACTGCTAAAAACCTCTGCCGTCTGCAGGTGACATTCCCAGTCACCTTTGCTCCGGCATCCGATTATGCTGTACTACGTACTATGGAATCACAAGGAGAGAAACTTGATGAATTCAGACCGCTCCCCCTTTATCTCATCCAGGCTCAAATCGGGGCTGTACGCCCTGAACAAGCTCGCATCGGCCGGCTTGACGCTGCTCCTGCTGGTGATACTCTCCGGCATGATGCCCCTTCAGGATCAGCTTCCTCTGGCATCGGACACCGATCTGCCCATTCCCTTGTCCTACTGGGTCTACGGTTATGCGATGACCGCCTCCATTCTGGCGGATTTTGTGCTGTACGTGCTGCCTCCCCTGTCCAGGGACAAACAAATCTCGATCTACGCGGCGGCCGGTTTTTTGTGCTTCTATGCGCTGTATGTACATGACGCCGCAGGAACGGACCATATCGCCTCCACGGTGGCGGGCATGTGTACGGTGCTGCTGTTTTACATCGGGAAAAAGCTGTTTGTGCGCGATTCGCTCATCACGCTGATTTTCGCCCTACTGGTTCCCCTGCTCTGCTGGGGCTTTCTATAGCGGCTGCTTTTGCCGCTCAAGCCGGCTACAGCGCTTCGATGATATCGCCCGCCACGAGGGATGCCGGATGGGCGCGGCGCCAAGCCGCCGCTTCGCCGGCCAGTCCGTGCAGGTACACGCCGAACGCGGCCGCCTGCGGACCGCTTGCGCCCTGGGCCAGCAGCCCGGCGATGATGCCAGTCAGCACGTCGCCGGCGCCCCCGGTCGCCATGCCCGGGCTGCCGGTCGCGTTCACGAACGCATCGCCGTCCGGCGTGGCGATGACCGTCCGTGCGCCCTTGAGCACCAGCGTCACCCGGTGCGCCTTGGCGTATTCGGACGCCAGGCGAATCCGGTCACGCTGCACCTCGGCGGTGGACAAGCCGGCCAGCCGCGCCATTTCGCCGGGATGGGGTGTCAGCACCGTGTCCGCCTGGCGCGGCTTCCACGCGTCCGGGTCGTCGCTGGCGGCCAGCATGTTGAGCGCGTCGGCGTCGACGACCATCGGGCATGCCGCCTCCTCCCAGAGCGTGCGCAGCCAGCGTCCGTCGCCCTCGAAGCGCCCCAGCCCGGGGCCGACGGCGAGCACATCGCGCCCAGCCAGCAGCTCGAGCACGCGGGCGGCGGAGGCCTCGTGCCAGTCGGCGGCGGTCGCCGAGGCGAGCATGACCTCCGGCGCGGCGCCCGCCATATGCGGCAGCAGCGGACCGGGCAGCGCCCAGGTGACGAGGCCGCTGCCGGCGCGCAGGGCCGCCCGCGAGCAGAGCAGGCCCGCGCCGCTCATCGGCAGGCTGCCCGCCGCTACAAGCACGTGGCCGTACGTGCCTTTATGGCCGTCCGGCGAGCGGCGGCGCGCCGTATCGACCCCAAGCTGCGTGCGCAGCACCTCCTCCGTCAGCAGGAACGTGCTGACGTTCTGCTGCGCGCACAGCAGCGCGGGGATGCCGATGGCGCGCACCACGATCTCCCCGGCGTCTTCCGCGCCGGGAAACTGCGCCAGGCCTCGCTTCAGGAACGCGAGGCATACGGTCCGCCGTGCACGGATGCAGGGATCGTGCACGGCCCCCGTGTCGGCGTCCAGCCCGCTCGGGATGTCCGCCGACACGATGTCCCTGCCGCTGCCGTTCGCCGCGGCAATCAGCTCGGCGTAGGCGCCGCGCGGCGCACCGCGGCTGCCGGTGCCGAGCAGGGCATCCACGATGCCCGTGCAGGCGGTGAAGTCCACGTCGTCCCGGCCGTGGACGAGCAACGGGATGCCCAATGCGCGGGCCGCGTCCCGCTGCAGCGCTGCCTCGCCGTTGAGACTGCCGGGCTCTACGGCGTACACGATCGTGACGCGCATGCCCGCTTCACGCAAGTACCGCGCCGCGACCAGGCCGTCCCCGCCGTTGTTGCCCTTGCCGGCAAGGACGAGCCAATGTTCGCGCTCCGGTTCCTCCAGCCGGAGCGCGGCATCTCCTTGCACCGCCGGCACAAGATCGCCCGGGCTTCCATTCTTGGACTCGGCGCCTTTCCGGCTGCCGCCGCTTGCATCACGGCGCTCCCGGCACCACCGGATCACCTCCTCCGCGATGGCTCTGCCGGCGTTCTCCATCAGCGCTACCGCCGGGATGCCGACCTCCTCGATCGTTCGGCGATCCAGCTCTCTCATTTCGTCGGATGTCACGATATACATCTGCCGTCTCCTCCTTATATGAAACAACCCCACAGATGTGGGGTTGTCTTCGATGTCATCCAGCTGTTTTAAAGGGACCCTCGTATTGTTCAATTCTAAGGCAGCCTCCGCCCGGATGCTTAATATAGAAGCAGCCCGTCCGCGGAGAACCGTCACTAACCTAGTAAGCTACCGTAAACCGGGTGCGGACGAAATACGGGTCTTCCATTTCGTCGATCAGGGCAGCGGCCAGATCTTCGACCGAAATCCGGCTGCTGCCCATCTCATCGGTGATGAGCATGTCCATGCCGATCCGGAAGTTGCCGGTGCGCCGTCCGGTTTCCAGCACCGCCGCCGGGCTGAGATAGCTGTAATCCAGATCTGACAGTCTGTAAATATCGTATGCATCCGCATGCGCCCTGGCCAGCGGCACCAGCTCCTGCGGAAATTCCGGCGTATCCATCAGCAGCGTATCCGGTCCAGTCTTCAGGCTGCCCGCCCCGCCGACGATGAGCAGCCGCTTCACGCCGGCACGCTGTACGCCCTCGATGAGCGAACGCGCGGCTTCCAGCAGCTCCTGCTCCTCGCCAAACGTCGGACCGTACGCGCTGATGACCGCGTCCTGCCCCTCGCATACGCTGGCCACCGATGCAGGGTCCAGAATGTTTCCGGTCACCACGTTCAGCCGTTCATGCTCCTCGGTCAGCTTGGCGGGATCCCGCACGACAGCCGTGACTCCGTGCCCGCGCTTCAGCGCTTCACGAACGATGGCTTTTCCGACCTGTCCACTGGCTCCAAATATCGTAATATGCATTGCATTGATCGTTTCCATAGGTTATTGTCTCCTTCGCTGTTATGCCTGTTATTATTCTACATGACCTGTCTTCCGCATGCTATCCTTCCGCTTTTTGCAGCCGTCCGCTCTCCGTCTGCCCTTCCCGGTTATGCTGCAAAATGTATAATCCTTTCCCTTCCTCCCATTCGACATAGGCCAGCTTGCCGGGATCGCTGAAGCCTTTTTCCTTCAGCATGGCCGCCAGCCAATTCCGGTCTCTGCCGATCTGCTGCAATTTGTCGTCGTTATAATCCCCATCCTCCAGCAGATTATAGGTCAGGCCGGATGGATCCGTATCCAGATCCAGATCCTGTTTTTGGACCGCCTCAAAATCCGCGTTCTTCAGAACGCTGAGCGAGCCGTTCGTTTCAAAGATGGCATAAGCAACCTCGCGCAGGGAAAAAATATCCTTTTGACGCAGCATCATGCGCAGCTGCTCAAAATCCAGCCGGTTCTTTTTCATTTCCCGCATATCCACTTTCCCGTTGTGTATTAATATGGAAGGCGTACCCTCCAAAGGCCCCCTGGTTCGGCGTGCATACTGGGTGACTTTTTCAAATAAATACGATAGGATGAACCAAACCGCCAGTCCGAACAGGAGCTGGCCATAGTGGACGTCCTTCTGGTATACCGTATTCCCCACCAGCTCGCTCAGCATAAGCGAGGAGACGAAGTCGAAGGGGGTCAGCTGGGAAATTTCCTTTTTCCCGAGAATCCGGGTCATCAGCCACAAGCCGATGAATCCCGTAATTAATTTTATGGTGATCATGCCATAATCCATAACCTCCGCCTCCCGTGTCTCATCGTTTGCTCAATACTTACCCAATTCAGGGCGGGGCTGAAAATCCCGATTGGCATCCGCGGGCGGAATGGGTAATGTTACCTGGGGAGCAGTACCTTAGGGACGGTGGATGGTTGCAAAAACATTTGTAGCATGGAGAGGAGCTGTTGTCATATGATTGGTGAATTTATCGTCCGGCTGGCCGTGGCCGGTCTGCTTGGAGCCGTAATCGGCCTTGAGCGGGAGCTGAGGGCCAAGGAGGCGGGGCTGCGCACCCACTTTCTCGTTGCGGTTGGAAGCGCATTAATTATGCTGGTATCCAAGTACGGTTTCTTCGACATTATGGACCACGACCACGTGGCGCTCGACCCGAGCCGGGTCGCCGCCCAAGCCGTCAGCGGCATCGGCTTTTTAGGTGCTGGCATGATCATTATCGAGCGGAAAAGCGTGCGCGGCCTGACGACCGCGGCCGGCGTGTGGGCTACATCCGGCATCGGCCTGACCATCGGCTCGGGCATGTATGCCGCCGGGATCAGCGCCACGATTCTCGTCATGATCGGCCTGGAGCTGCTGAGCATATTCAAAACCGGCAAAGCGCTCAGCATTTCATTTGAGCTGGACGACAAGGAGTCCGTGAAGCCGATTCTAGAGCGCCTGTCGGCGCGTAAAATCGCAGTGACCTCCTACCAGCTCGAACAAGACCCGAGCGACAGCAGCCTGTATCACCTGAACATCAAGGCCAGGGCCAAGCATAACGGGACGCTGCAGGACCTGCTGCGGGAGCTCGATGAGCTGCCCCATATATTATCCGCAAACCTCGAGTAGCGCAGGTTAACCTGTTGAAATCCCGGAAAGGTTATGCAATAGTAAGAAAAACGGCTATTGATGAAACTTCACAGGAGACAGACCACATTTAGCGGAAGCTTTTCTTGCGATCATTGAATTTTATTTCGCTTCGCCTAAAGTTTGAAATTCCATGATCTAAAGAAAAACGGCTATTGATGAAACTTCACAGGAGACAGACCACATTTAGCGGAAGCTTTTCTTGCGATCATTGAATTTTTCTTGCTTCGCCTAAAGTTTGAAATTCCATGATCTAAAGAAAAACAGCTGTTGATGCAAATCCACAGGAGACAGACCACGTTTAGCGGAAGTTTTTCTTGCGATCATTGAATCATTCAGCTTCACCTTTGAAATTCCTGATCTTGATAAAATAATAATGAATGAAGGGAGGTGGCGCTGTTGTCCCTTGCTCTACAGGCCGGCCTTGACCGGCTGACCGGAACGGAGTCGAATTTGATCGTAGCTGGGCTCGCGGTCATCGTCTTCCTCTGGCTGTACATCCGCACATCCCGTTCCTTGAGGGCCGAGGCCGCCGCACGGCTGGAGCTGCTGCAGCGCACCCTTGCCCTGTACAGCCGGGCGCAGGGCGTCCTTGGCGAAGAAGTGGAAGCCGCCCATGTCGGCGCCCAGGAGCCGGACCAGCTTGTCCAGCTGCTCCAGGAATGCAAGGCGGCCCCGCTGATGACTCCGGAGCTGCTGGACATGATCGATGCTTACATACGCGAACGGGATTTCTCCCGGCTCCTGATGCTGCAGAAAATGCTGGACCGGGAAATCCACCGGCGGATTCATGAACAATCGGTGCTGATCCGCAAAATAGACAATCCCGGCTGGGGCACCAGCTTCTGGAGAATGATCCGTCCGGCGGTTCCTTTCGCCGCTCTGGTCCTCACCCTGTATTGGTTCATCCAGCTGTATAACGGCTTTCAGGACAGCGGCGCCGCCGCCTTGTCGTGGACAAGCCTTGAGCTGTGGACGCGGCTCATTTCATGCCTCGCGGCCACGCTCTTCCTGTACTGGGTCATCATGGATACCCGAAGGGATACGCCGGGCATTCTGTACCGGCTGCTCGCCTTGATCATCGCCGCGGTGGCGCTTCTGCATCTGCTCGGTTTGACCGCGGCACCTTACATACTGGCCGTCCAGGTGGTGCTGTTCCTGTTCGGCTTTAACCTGAACCCCAAGCCCAGCCGCCGGAACCGGCCCTATGCTGGCCACCGCGAAGTAACCCAAGACAACGAGGAGAATCCGAAGGATCGCTGAGTCTCCACAGCCTGCGTCCTGCGGCCCTTCCCCCTCGTTCCTCTTGTGGAATAGAGTTGGCGCTTCTTCCGTTGGAAGTTTTTCTTGCGAGATCAGGAAGCAGAAGCTCCGAAACTTATACTTTCTGATCTCTTAAAAAATAACCCCGCTGTCCTGCCCCCTTCCACGATGGAAGGCAAGGCATTCAGCGGGGTTATTTATTGTCCGTTCGTCATGCTGACGGGGGGCGTTCGCGGCTAGCGCAGCCCGGATTCCCTTCCGGTCCTCCGCTCGGCTCTTGCTGCCGCCTTCACGGAGCTGCCCGGCGTGTTCTCGAACCGTTTGCGTTCCGTCCGCTCCATCTGCACGATCTGTCCCTCATGCACAACGATGTGAAGCGAACCGAATTCCATATCGTTCAGCTGACTCGCAATACGTTCCTTCCATACTTCATCAACGATAAGAGGTTTTGCCACAATTGACGCCTCCTTTAGTTCCTGGATTTTAAGGAATATGAGCCATTGGGGATGAATGTAATAATAATCCTTCTTTTCCAACCAAATTAGTATGGTTTAACATTATCACGCGGGTAAAATCGCTGTCAATGAGCATTTTTCCACGACAGCCAACTTTTAAAAAGAAGAGTGACCAGCGCCAGCAGCAGGAGCAGCGACGCCACCGCAAACGACGCCGAGAATTGGTATTCGTTATACAAAATTTCAACATGCAGCGGCAGCGTATTCGTCTGTCCGCGGATATGCCCGGAGACGACCGACACCGCCCCGAATTCCCCCATAGCGCGGGCGTTGCACAGGATCATCCCGTACAGGAGGCCCCATTTGATATTCGGCAGGGTCACCCTGGTAAATACATGCCAGCCGCGTGCGCCCAGCGTTACGGCCGCCTCCTCCTCTTGGGTGCCCTGGTCCTCCATCAGCGGGATTAATTCCCTCGCCACGAAGGGAAAGGTCACGAACAGCGTTGCCAGGATGATGCCCGGCACGGCATAGATGATTTTGATATCGTGGTCGCTCAGCCAGGGGCCGAACCAGCCGTTCGCCCCAAACACGAGCACGAAGATCAGCCCTCCGATGACGGGCGACACCGCAAAGGGCAGGTCGATCAGCGTGATCAGTGCCCCTTTGCCGCGAAACTTGAATTTAGTAATGGCCCAGGCCGCGGCGATGCCGAACACCGTGTTCAGCGGAACGGTCACCAGCGCAACGATGAGCGTCAGTTTCAGAGCGGACAGCGCATCTGGATCGGCGAGAGCTGCGACGTACACATCCCATCCCTTCTTGAGCGCCTCGGTGAGGACGATGAGCAGCGGCAGCACGATCAGCCACAGCATCGCCAGCCCGGCCGCCGCGATTAGCAGCCATTTCACCCAGGCCGCTTCTGTCGTGGCCGGCGAGGCCTGGGCACTCGTTTGAACGGAAGTCATGGGCACGGTACCTGCCATAGGGAAGCCCTCCTTTTCTTAGTGACACTTGAGCATAGGGTATAGTACGGGCCAGGTTAAACCCTGGCGGAGCATTAACGCACCGAGCGCCGTGTCCACCGCTGCAGTGAATTGATGACGAGCAGCAGCAAAAACGAGATCAGCAGCAGCAGGATCGCTACGGCGGCGGCGCCGGCATAATCGTACTGCTCCAGCTTTGACATGATGAGCAGCGGGGCGATCTCGGTCTTCATCGGCATATTGCCGGAAATGAATACGACCGAGCCGTATTCCCCGATGCCGCGTGCGAACGCCAGGGCAAAGCCCGTCAGGAGCGGCGGAATCAGCTCCGGCAAAATGATGGTCCGAAACGTCCGGAATCGCTTCGCCCCGAGCGTGGCGGCTGCTTCTTCAGCGTCCCGCTCCGCGTCCTGCAGCACAGGCTGCACGGTCCGCACAACGAACGGAATGCCGATGAACATCAGCGCGATCGTAATGCCAAGCTGCGTAAAGGCCACCTTGATGCCCAGCGGCTCCAGCAGCGAGCCGATCCAGCCGTTTTGCGAGTAGAGCGCAGTCAGGGCGACCCCCGCTACCGCGGTCGGAAGCGCAAAGGGCAGGTCGATCAGCGCGTCAAACAGCCTTTTACCGGGAAACTCGTAACGCACCAGCACCCAAGCGATCAGCAGCCCCAGGATCGAGTCGATCAGGGCGGCCGCCGCCGAGGTCAAAAAGCTGATCTTGTAAGAGGCCAGCACCCGCGGGTCGGTAGCCACATGCCAAAATTTGTCCCAGCTCAGCCCTGTGGAATTTAGGAGGAGCGCCGACAGCGGGATCAGCACCACCAAGCTCAAATACAGCACGCTGTATCCCAGCGTCAGCCCAAAACCCGGCAGCACCCTCCGCCGGGCTGCATTCACTTGACTCATGACCGTTCATCCTTTCCTGCCTTCGGCCTTGTGTGCGCCGATCAGCTGCCAGGCGTATAAATTTGATCGAAAATGCCTCCGTCGCTAAAATGCTTCTGCTGCGTCTCATCCCATGTTCCGAACACATCCTGCAGCGTAAACAGATTGATGTCGTGGAATTTGTCCTTGAACTTCTCCTTGACGCTATCCAGTGTCGGCCGGTAGAAGTTTTCCGCGGCGATCGTTTGGCCTTCCTCCGAGTACAGGTACTTCAGGTAAGCTTCGGCTACCTCGCGGGTTCCGCGCTTATCCACGACTTTGTCAACGACGGCGACCGGCGGTTCGGCAAGGATGCTGACCGACGGATAGACGATGTCGAATTTGTCCGGACCCAGCTCCTTGACCGACAGCATGGCCTCGTTCTCCCAGGCAAGCAGCACGTCGCCGATGCCGCGCTCTACGAAGGTTGTCGTCGCTCCGCGGGCGCCGGTGTCGAGCACGGGTACGTGCTTGAACAGTTCCTTGACGAACTCCTGCGCTTTGGCCTCGTCGTTATTGTTTTGCTTCAAGGCGTAGCCCCACGCCGCCAGGTAATTCCAGCGGGCGCCGCCCGATGTCTTCGGATTCGGCGTGATGACCTCCACGTCGCCTTTGATCAGATCGCCCCAATCCTTGATGTTCTTCGGGTTTCCCTTTTTTACCAGAAACACGATCGTCGAGCTGTACGGCGTGCTGTTGTGCTCAAATTTGCTTTCCCAGCCTTCGTTGATCAGACCTTTCTTCTGAATCGCATCGATGTCATAGCCGAGTGCCAACGTGACTACATCCGCTTCGAGTCCGTCGATAACGGAACGGCTTTGCGCCCCCGAGCCCCCATGCGACTGCTTAATTGTGACCTTCTGGCCCTTTTCTTTTTCCCAATAGGCCGCAAACGCCTTGTTGTAGTTCTCGTACAGCTCCCGTGTCGGGTCGTAGGAGACGTTCAGCAGTTCAACCGGTTTGGCCGAGCTGTCCGCCTGCGCCTCCGTGCTTTTCCCTTCGGTGGTGCCCCCCGCCTCTTTGTCCGTACTTCCGCTGCCGCTGCCGCTTCCATTTCCGCAGGCTGCCAGCGCAGCAGCCAGCAGCAGGGCCAGCCCTGCGCTCACTCCCCGCCTTACGATTTGTTTTCTTCTCCATACGTGTACCATATGACCCACTCCCCAGTGATAAAATGTACGGCCTGACCATGATTCATCGTGAAATTCTCGGTTTGGCCGGTGTTCGCCAAGCAAAAAAGGACAGAGGAAAATCCGGCACAGCCTGCAGACAAAACGGTCATGAATTGACCTGTCTGCTCCTGTTCCAGAGGTTCCTCCGTCCGTACGGTGAGAACTGCAATTTGTAATTATTCCTACCTGATTAGTATGTTATATGGGTATATTGTAGTGAGCCGAAACGTACCTGTCAAACCTTTTTTTCACAAAAATCAATTTCTCTTTCTGGACCTGAACGCCAGGTTCGTGACGGTGCCGACCACCAGACTGACCAGCATTGCGGATACCGCGAGACTGGCCACAACGGCAGCATAATGGGCCGGCGGGACGATATTGATGATCCCCAGACCAAAAACGAGGACAAACACAATCGCGTAATCGAGCCATCGGAACTTCCTCATCCTATCCCCTCTCATCGCTCCGTCATATCGGAAATGTGCAATGGAGCCTAACCCCAATGTATCACAACAAAAAAACCAGGGGAACCATAAAATGGAACCCTGGTTTTGGTTGTTAAGAAATTAGCCTGCTATTCGCCCTTCACCCACTGCTGAATGCATACCGGCTTCGGCAGCTCCAGCGCAAAGCCGGTCGGGGTCAATCGCCCGGAATCCGAATCGATTTTGTACGACAGCATATTGCCTTTGTTCTGGTTTGCCGCTACAAGGTATCCCGAAATGATCGCGAAATTGCGCGGAAACTCGCCGCCCGTCGACACCCAATCCACCGGGGTCAGCTCACCGGTCGACTCGTTGATATGGAACAGGACGATGCTGTCATCTCCCCGGTTGGACCCGTACAGGAAACGCCCGCAAGGGGAAATATGGATGTCGGCGCAGAAGCTCTCCCCGGTAAAATCCGCTGGCAGCGTAGATACGTTCTGCAGCACTTTCAATTCCCCGGCCTGCCCGTTATAGGCAAACACCGTTACCGTATTGTCGAGCTCGTTAATACCGTACGCCCACTTGCCGGACGGATGAAAATCAAAGTGCCGCGGTCCCGCTCCAGGCGTCGTTTTTACTTCCCCATGGGTCACCAGCTTGCCGTCTTCCAGGCGGTAGAGCACGATTTCATCCAGCCCCAGGTCGCAGACCAGCACAAGCCGGCCTTCCGGATCCTGAAAAATCGAGTGCGGATGCGGCCCCTCCTGCCGGTCGTCCCGGATGCTGCGCCCGCTGTGCTTGACGATGGAGCTCATCTCCGCCAGCCCGCCGGTTTCGCCGATCCGGAACACATTGATATGCCCGCTGGAATAATTGGACACCATCGCAAACTGCCCGTCCCGGGTCAAGGAGACATAGCAGGGGTCCGCCCCTTCCGTCGGCATCCGGTCCAGCAGATGCAGCTCGCCGGTTTCGTTGTCGATCGAATAGGCGAAGATTTCGCCGCTTCCCGTTTCGCTCACCGCATACAGCCGGTCCCCCGCCGCGTTCAGCGTCAGATACGAGGGATTGGCAATGCCGGGCAGGCCGTTCACGACGGCCATCTCTCCGGTTTCCGTGTCGAGGGAACAGAGGAAAATCCCCTTTTCCGCCTCAGGGGCGTATGTACCTGTATAGAAGAAGCTTTTATTTTCCGGGTTCACCATTCACCACTCCTTGTCCATTCAAAAATAGGATCCTCATCTGAATTAATTATAGATTCATTTCTGTTGTTCATTCTATATATTACCCTATTTTATTCTCGGCGACTGCCTGCGGCTGATGAAGAAGAGGCGCAGCAAAAAGGCGCTCCTGCGAGCGCCTGATGGTATGGAAATGAACGGACCGGCGGGCGGCCACTTTCCCTGTATATTAAACCCGTTTATGAATGAATCCGTCTTCTCGCCTTAAACTGCTTGTATTGAAAGTACACCGTACAGCCGATGCAGTAACCGCACAGCGCTACAAATGCCGCCAGAAACAGCATCGCCGCAAAAATATACCCGAACACCGGCAGCTGTAGCGCAAAAAAGAGCAGCGACAGTGTCAGGAACAGCACGGCCAGCACATTGTTGAACCGCTGCAATTCCAGTGCCTGAGTCGGTTTGCCTTGGACACGCAGAAACGGTTTGGCCAGGAGCACGAACGCATTTTTTCCTGTTAGCAGCCCAAGCACCTGAATGATCCATAGTGCCAGCAAAATGTACGGCTGGTTGAACACGGCGGTCAGGATCACAAACAGCACGATGCCGGTCTGATTCGCTTTGACATAGGGTTCCGGAATTTCCTTCATCGGGGTTCACCGTCCTTTAAAGAAGAGATTGGGGTCTTTGACCTTACTATAGAATATTAATCCGATGAGTACAATAGGAATAAAATGCGATGTGGTTCACGTAATTAATCTTTTATAATCTAAAACGTTTACCGACTCCAATGAAAAAAGGCCCTGCGTCGCGGCAGAGCCCTTCTCATCGTGAAGCTTACTTGATCTCGATTTTAAAATCCTGCAGGATTAATCCGCCGGGATAATCACTCAGGTCAAAAGTCAGCGGCTGGGCGTACTGGCGAGCCGGAATATCAAAATAATATTCGCTCCACTCCCCGTTACTGTGCCACTGTTCGTGGATTTCCCCATCCCGCGGAAGGTAATAAGCAGCCCCCGTCGCATCCTTAAAACCGATCTTTGGTCGTGCTACGTAAGCTAGACCTTGCAATGGGGTTTGGATCGCGGTACGTATTCGGATAAAGCTGCCTGACCGTTCGATGCTCTTAAGCTGCAGGCGGCTGTCCGGAGCTTGAATCAATGTCTTCTTCTCGGTGTTGATCACCATCTTCATTTCGCCTTCAAACGCCGTTTCCAGCCCTTTTCCTGTTAAAATGAGCGGATCGCCGCGCTGGTATTCTGGCGCCAGGTAACCCAATTTCCACCCCTCTCCGTTCGAAGCCATCGTAACGAGGTTATACGCGGTGTACCCTCCCTTCCGGTTGTTATACAACATCAGCCCATTTATTCTCTCTGCACGCTTATCGTTAGACGGATCGGCCAGTAAGGAAACCTCCAGCTGCTGAACGGCCTGCTTCACGGTCGTCACCTTGATTTTCTGTCCGTCGAAGTTCAGTGTCCGGTTGACATCAATGTCCCGCTCCAGAACAGCCAGCCGATTGACCTTGACCGGGATCTTTACTTCCAGCCACTCGTCTTGGGGGATCCGACTCCCTTCGTTCCGCCAGCGACCGGCCAAATAAAACTCGGACGGCAGCGTTTCGCCTAAGGGAAGATCAAAAATGATCATGTCGTGATAGATCCCGCCCTCTTCCGTAACACCTTTTAACTGCTGTGAGCCTGCCTTGAACTGGACGGCGTTCAATGGATCATATCCAAGAGTGAACAGCCTTGGCGAATCCGGCGTAATCCGCTCCCCGGCATCGCTGCGGGACGTATAGAACAGGACGACATGGTTCAGGTCCGTCAGCATGCCGTCCACCGTAACCTGGTACCCACCATAGGAAGCCGTCCGCGCGACCGCCTGGTATTTCCCGTCGTCCAGCGCTTCCCGCAAAATCCCCCGGTCCCCGGCCAGCTGCTCGACATAATCGGGGACCTCTTCCCTGCCCAATAGCTTGGCCGCCAAGCCGCTCACCTCGGAAGGGTTGTAGGCCTGCGGAAATGCGATCCCAATCCCAAGTATCACCGCTGCCGCCACCGCCCCAATGAAAAACGCGGATCGGCGCATGATCGTCCGGCTGCGCCTGATCCGCTTGCCGCGGTTCAGGCCGGCCGCCACTGCTTCCTCCAGCAGCGGCTCAGGGATCCGCCGGCTCGCAATGGCCGCGGACTGAAAGTACTGCTCCAGCAGACGCTCCTTTTCCTCACCCATGAAACAACTCGCCTCCCGTCTCCATTTTTCCCCGCAGCTGCTTAAGACCTTGATGCAGCCATGTTTTCACTGTGCCCTCCGGCCGGTCCAGCACCCGGGCTATTTCGGTTAAGGTCATGTCCTCATAATATTTCAGCATCAACACGTGCCTGTACTTCGGTTTCATACGGTCCAGTGCACGCTCCAGATCGATTTTGCTGTCGCTGATCATTTCGTTCGACCGGATGTCCGCATGGTCCGGAAGCGGCTGCACCCTCTTCTTGCGCTTCTGCTCATCCACGCAGCAGTTGATCAGGATCCGGATCAGCCACGGGATAAACGCTCCCGGATCCTTCAGCTTTCCGCACTTGATCCAGGCCCGGCATACCGCTTCCTGCACCGCTTCAAGCGCATCCTGCTCATGATGCAGATAGCTGTAGGCAATGCCATACAAGCGCCTCTGCTGCCCGGACACCAGGATGTGAAAAGCCCGCTCGTCTCCGCGGCATGCTGCGGCGGCCAGCTCGGTTTGTTCCATCGTCAGACCCCTTTCCCTCTCCCCTTCGTTGGCCCTGCCAGCGTCTGTATATACAAGACAAACATCTATCGTCGTACTTTCAAAGAAGACAGACCGCGAAGTTTGTCCTGCGAGTATAGACCTTCAGCTCCGCTGAATATTTAAAATTCTATACTCTAAAAAGACTGCGGAAAGCATGGAACGGTTTTAGTTGAAGTTCACTTTTTTCAAAAAAAGATATCCTGGCTCTCAGGAACGCCCATCCCCCTGAGGCCAAATAAGCAAAAAAAGGACCGTCGTTAAGCAGTCCTTGCCTGCTTAACGACGGTCCTTCCCTGTTTTTCAGTCAGCCGTTCGATTAGACCGGAACCTCCTTCGGTTGTCCCTTCTCACGGCTTTCCTAAAGTTACCCGATCCGCTCCTCAGCCTCCTCGGCCAGGCGGAGCAGCTGCTCCCGCACATGCACCACCTCGCCGAAAATGAGCAAGGCCGGGTTTTTGACGTGCATGAGGGAAGCCAGCTTGTGGATGCTGCCCACCGTGCCGGTAATGACCCGCTCCTGCTCGCTCGTCCCCTGCTCGACGATCGCAGCCGGGGCCGAATGCGGCCGGCCGTGAGCGATCAGCTCGCGGCAGATATCGGCCATGCCGGCGACACCCATGTACACGACCAGGGTGTCGACGCCCTGGGCGAGCAGGTCCCAGCGGGGACCCTGCTCTCGGCCGGCACTGCTCGAGCCGCTGACGAAGGCGACCGAGGCGCTCCGCCCGCGGTGGGTCAGCGGGATACCCGCCGACGAGGCGGCGCCGATCGCCGAGGTAACGCCCGGCACGAACTCGAACGGGATGCCGCGCAGCGCCATCTCCTGTGCCTCTTCGCCGCCGCGGCCGAAGATCAGCGGATCGCCGCCTTTCAGCCGCACGACCTGTTTGCCCTTCATGGCGAACGCGGCGAGCTGCTCATGGATTTCCGCCTGCGGCACCGCATGCTGTCCCGGCGCCTTGCCGACGTAGACGAGCGCCGCGCCTTTCTTCGCATACCCAAGCAGTTCCTTGTTCACCAGGCGGTCATACAAGATGACATCCGCCTCCTGGATCCGCCGGAGCGCCTTTATCGTAATGAGCTCCGGATCACCGGGACCGGCGCCGACGATAGACACCATGCCCGGCTTCATCGGCCGCGTTCGGCAGACACAGCCGCCGCCTCCATGGAGCCGCGGGCTCCGGCCGATCCGATCGCTCCGGATTTACTTCTGCCAAACCCGCGGATGGACACGTAATATGCTACGCCCGTAAACAAAGCGCCGCCAATGAAGTTGCCGATCAGCACAGGGATCTGGTTCCACAGCCACCAATCGGCAAAGCTGACGTTGGCGCCCAGCATCATCCCGGCCGGAATGACGAACATATTGACGACGGCGTGCTCGAATCCCTGGCCGAAGAAGATGAGGATCGGCAGCCACATCGCAGCGATTTTGCCAGCGGTGGACTTGGACGTGAACGCCATGACCACGCCCAGCGTCACCATCCAGTTGCACAGCATCGCCTTGATCACGACCAGCAGCAGGCCTTCGCCGCCGAGCTCCTTATAGGCCAGCGTCTTTGCTTCGCTCGTCTTGATGATCGTCTGGACAAGCGGGCTGCTCATGTCGTGCCCCATTTTGGTAATGGTCAGGCCGTACAGCACCGCATAGACCAGGCAGCCGATCACATGGCCGAGGATGACCCAGCCATAATTGCCGAGCATAGAGCGGACCGAGGCCTTTTTCTGCAGCACCGCCAGCGGAATGAGCGCAAAGCTCCCCGTCACCAGCTCCAGCCTGAGCAGCACGATAATCACAAAGCCTACGGGAAAAATAAGCGCACCGGCCATCGGAATATTCGTTTGGGATGAAGCGGTAAAGGCCAACGTCGTGGCACAGGCCAGAATCGCCCCCGCGAGCATGCTGCGCACCAGCATTTGCCCCGGACTCAGCTTTGCTTTGTTCGCGCCTCCCTCAATCATGTCATTTAGAACCTCGCCTGGTTTTACGTAATCCATCGGCTGCTCCTCCTCCCTCTCGCTTAAGATTCCGTCAGGCAATAAATTGCCCCGCTTACCGGATCCACCTCAACCTCATAGGTGCTGACCTTGCCGGTATCCGGCTCCTGCACGCAACCGCTGCGCAGGTCGATTTTCCAGTCGTGCAGCGGACAATGCACATCCTTGCCGCACACCATGCCCTCGGAGAGCTTTCCCCCTTTGTGCGGGCACTTGTTCTCCACCGCCAAAATATCCCCGTCGCTTAAGCGGAACAAGGCAATCTCCGTTCCCTCCAGCACTACCGTTCGCGATCCTTTCGGATCGATTTCCGCTATATTTCCGATCAGATGTTTAACCATCCCGTTTCCCCCTTAGTTCTTCACAGGCTCTGCATTCGGCAGAGGTTCAAAGTTTTTGCGGAGTTCCTTGTCGGACAAAATCTCCTTCCACGGATCCTTCTGCGTGCTGAGCGCCAGCTTCAGCCGCGCATGGAGAGCCTCGCGGTCTTCCTTCTTCTCCAGCGCCTTCTTCACGCTGTCCAGCCCGACCCGCTCAATCCAGACCGAAGTCCGTTCGTTCCACTGCGCATGCTCGCGGTAATATTGAATAAAGGCACTCGCCCACTCCACTACTTCATCCTCGGTTTTCACGACGCAGAGCAGTTCGGTTGCCCGCACATGCACGCCGCCGTTGCCGCCGACATGAAGCTCCCAGCCGCCATCGATGGCGACCACGCCGAAATCCTTAATCGTCGCTTCCGCGCAGTTCCGCGGACATCCCGATACGGCCAGCTTCACCTTCGCAGGTGTACTCAGACGTTCCAGCTCTTTTTCAAGCCGGATGCCCATGCCGATGGAGTCCTGGGTACCGAACCGGCAAAAGGTTGAACCGACGCAGGTTTTGACCGTGCGGAGCGCTTTGCCGTAAGCATAACCGGAAGGCATGTCGAGCTCCTCCCACATTTTCGGGAGATCCTCCTTTTTGACGCCAAGCAGGTCGATCCGCTGCCCGCCGGTGATCTTGACCATCGGCACGTCGAATTTCTCGGCAACCTCGGCGATTTTCTTCAGCTCGGACGGAGAAGTGACGCCGCCGTAAATCCGCGGCACTACGGAATAGGTTCCGTCCTTCTGAATGTTCCCGTGGTATCTCTCGTTGGTGAACCGGGATTCTTTTTCATCCTTATAAGACTCGGGGAACAGCATGCCCAAATAGTAGTTCAGCGATGGACGGCACTTGGAACAGCCTTCGGGATTGTTCCAGCCCAGCACATTCATCACTTCTTTGATCGACTTCAGTCCCATCCGGGAGATTTCCGCGACGATTTCGTCCCGGTTCAGCGTCGTGCAGCCGCATATGCCTTCTTTGACCGGCTCTCCTGCCGCATCACCCGCATAGAGCTGAACCAGTCCCTCTACGAGCGGCTTGCAGCCGCCGCAGGATCCAGACGCTTTGGTGCAAGCCTTAACCGACGACACGGTCGTGCAATTTTTGTTCAGGATCGCGTCCTTGATCGTCTCTTTGGTGACGCCGTTGCAGCCGCAGATGATCTCGTCATCCGGCAGACTGGCCAGCCGTTCTTCCGGCGATACGGAAGCTCCCGCGCCGACAGCGAAGCCGAGCAGCAGCTCCTTTTCCCGGCCCTTGACCGATTCCCGGCTCTTCATCAGCGAGAACAGCTTGGAGCCGTCGCCCGTGTCCCCGAACAAAACGGCGCCGACGAGCCGGTCGTCGTGGATGACGATCTTTTTATACACACCCTCCACTTCATCTTGGTAGCGCAACGCCCTGGTGCCCTCCGGCTCGGCAAAATGCCCCGCGGAGAATACATCTACACCCGACACCTTCAATTTGGTGGAAGTCACGGAGCCGGCATAACCGGCGGTATCGACGCCCGCAAGCCGTTTGGCGAGCACCGCCCCTTGTTCATACAGGGGAGCGACCAGTCCGTAGGCGATGCCCCGGTGCTCCGCGCACTCGCCGACAGCATAGATGCCGGGAATGTTCGTTTCCATATAATCGTTGACGACGATGCCCCGGTTGACCTCAATTCCGGCGGACTTCGCCAAGGCCACATTCGGCCGGATGCCGACCGCCATAACGATTAAATCGGCGTCGACCCGGGTGCCGTCGGTGAAGCGAAGTTCCTTGACCCGCTTGCGTCCCATAATCGACTCGGAATGCTTGCTCAGCAGAAACGTCATCCCTTGGGCTTCCAACTCCCGCTGCAGCATCCGCGATGCGGTTTCGTCCAGCTGACGCTCCATTAAATAAGGATGGATATGGACGACCGAGACGTCCATGCCGAGGTGCAGCAGCCCTCTCGCCGCTTCGAGTCCCAGCAGCCCGCCGCCGATGACCACAGCTTTTTTGTGCTTCTTGGACGTCTCCATCATCATTTCGCAGTCCTTGATATCCCGGAAGGCGATGACCCCTTCCTTATCTGCGCCCGGAAGCGGGAGCATGAACGGATTGGAGCCCGTCGCCATAATCAGCACGTCATATTTCGCCTCTGCACCTTGATCGGAGTAAACAACGCGGTTTTTCGTATCGATTCGGGTCACCATGTGCCCGGCATATAGTTGAATCCGGTTCTCTTTGTACCAGTCCCAGTCGTTGATCACAATTTCCTGAATATCCGCACCGCCCGCAAGGACCGATGACAGCATGATCCGATTGTAGTTGGGATAAGGCTCCGCCCCGAAAATCGTGATTTCGTACGCATCCGGCGCCAGCTTCAGCAGATGCTCCAGCGCTCTTACCCCCGCCATCCCGTTACCGACCATGACCAGCTTTTTCGTCGCCATGTCTCTTCCGCTCCCCTCAATAGTCCAATCTTCTGAATCTTGTACCAAAAACCAGAAAAGCCCGCCTTCGGGCCCCGGGCAGAGTGGACACACTCTGGTTCAGGAGTCGAAAGCAGGCTTCATTGCCGCTATAAAGGATACACCGTTGTATCCGGCTGTTATCAAGTTCTTGATGGAAATATACACTACCTCGCGAATGTTTGTCAACATATTTAACATGAGAAAACCATTTCGATTTGGTTATCGACATGTCACCTTGTTTTATGTTATATAAATTAACATACAAATCTGTTGCACTCATCTTAAACTCTGACTGGACTGAATTAAGAAGGGAGCGTCTATGCATGCGTTCATTGCTGGTTATCCACCGCCAGACCCCTCCTTCAGAGCGAAGTGATTCAGATAGCAGGACGCTTCTGCCGGAGTACATCCTTCGTTCCTACGGGTACCAAGTCCATCTAGCGCGCAATGAGGAGCAGGCGATCGCCGGAATCGGAGATGCGGACGGTGCGGTGCTTCACCTTCCGGTCTCCGAGATCAAGGCTTGGTGCGGCAAGCTCGAGAAACACAAACAAACGCCAGTTCTTTGGTGGTGCAGCGATACGGCCGCTTCCATGTCCCTCGAGGCATGTGAGGATGATGTTATTATTGACGGGCTTTTATTTCCGACCATGAAAGCGCACGAGCTGCATTGGTCGCTGCATTTCAGCTCCGCCCACTTTTATGAGCGGCAGCAGTGGAAGAATGAGCGCAAGCAGCTTCTCGCCCGCATTGAGGAACGAAAGTGGATCGATATGGCCAAGGGGATTCTGTGCGAACTCAAAAATATATCGGAATCCGAAGCCTATGACGTCCTGCGCAAGCAGGCGATGAATGAACGAAAACGGATGGTGGACGTCGCGACCTCCATCGTCAAGCTGTATCAGCTGCTTCAGGAATCCGGTTCGGGAGGTGCCAAGAAATCATGATCCATTTATTAAAAGAAGTCGGCCGGGGCAAGCGGGGCGCCCGTGACCTGACCTATGAGGAAGCCCTCCAGGCGGCTGAAGCGATCCTCGGTTTAACGGCTACGCCCGCCCAGATCGGGGCGTTTTTTATCGCCGAACGTATCAAAATGGAAAGCGTAGAAGAGCTGGAAGCCTTCGTGTCGGTCCTGCGCAAACACGCCGCCCGTTCGGACCTTCCGCAGGGCATCGACTGCGCCGGCCCGTATGATGGGCGAAAATCGTCTTTTATGTCCATGATTGCCACCTCGTTTGTGCTGGCTGCCGCCGGGCTGCCTGTCACCCTGCACGGGTCGGCGTCCCTTCCGCCGAAGTGGGGGATGACGCTGGCCGATGTTTTTGCCGCAATGGGTATTTCCGATCCGTCGCTGTCCAGGGAGCTGTGCCTGGAAGCAGCGCGCCAGACGGGCGTACTGTACGCCCATGCCGAGACTTGGTGTCCGCCGCTGGCGAAGCTTCGCCCCATTCGCGAGGAGCTTGGCATGCGGACCGTGCTTAACACGGCCGAGAAGTTTGCGGATTACGGGCACTCCCCTTTCTTAACATTCGGGGTGTACCATAACACGGTCTTTGACCGGCTCGGCCGGCTCATCATGAACCTTGGCTATGAGCGGGCCATGATTATCCAGGGAAGCGAAGGCTCGGATGAGCTGTATATCCACCGCCCGACCCGGACCTACCGGATCGAACACGGGGAGGCTTCGCTTCAGATCATCGATCCGGAGAGCTTTGGCCTGGATACGCCGCTGCCGGAGGTCGACTGGACGCCGGCCGAGCAGGCGGCGGTCACCGGCCAGGTGCTGCAGGGCAAGGGCAATATGGCTTTTATGTATCAGGTGCTGCTGAACGCGGCAGTGCGCCTGCATCTGGCGGATCGGGTGCAGTCTGTTGAGGAAGGCCTGTATACGGGCAAGGCGCTGCTGGAATCCGGCAAGCCGCGGGAGCTGTACGAAAAGTGGCAGGCGGTGCTCAAAAACCAGCCGTTAACGGTCTGAATCCCTGTCTTCCTGCTGTCGGTAGAGGAAGAACAAAGAACGTCCCAGAAAATTCCGGTGCGTTCTTCGGTTTGTCTACAGTTTGTCTTTGGTTTGTCTAGTCTTCGGTGCGGCGTCGGTCTACATGGCGGGCTCACTTTGCTTTAGCCAAGGCCGGTTGCTCAGACCATGAGCTTTGGCGTAACCTATGGCTTCTTCAATCCAGCCTGGTCCAAGCATGCGCGCCCATTAGCTGACTACCGCCGCCTAAGACTCGCACTGCCGAACCCCGCCGCTTACGCCTCTGCCGTTCCGAACCGCTTGGCTGACCGCTCTTTCGCCTTCTGAGCCTCGATCTCGCGGTCACGGGGACTGGAGTTTGTAACGAGCGAGTCCAGCAGCTTCCTGGATGCCGCGGCGACCTCCGCTATCGCCAGATTAAAAGCTTCCTCATTCGCTTTCGACGGGCTCTGAAAGCCTGACAGCTTGCGCACATACTGCAGGGATGCAGCCTGAATCTCTTCATCGGTAGCCGGCGGATCAAAATTAAACAGCGTTTTGATATTTCTGCACATAGCCCTTCTCCTTTGGAATGTTTTTCGAATGCGTTTTATGTCCAATATAACGCACCCGCTGCCGTTTTCCAAGAAAAGGGCTACGCTCCCCTGCATCAAGTCTGTTTCCCGGACATTTAAAACCGCATAGGAATCGGCTTCGCCTCATGATGGGCCAGCGCCGCAACGCAGTCCTCTCTCCCGGCGAATTCCCGCACCCACTGCAGCGATTTCATCGCCTGATCCGGATCCGACGTAATCCCCGGCAGAATCATCTCCTGCCAGGATCTTTCCGCATACCCGGCATCGGAAGCCAGGAGCAGCCACCCTTTCTCTACTTTGGCCAAAATAGACAAATGCCCTGGCGTATGTCCCGGGGTATGAACCAGATACAGCAAGCCGTCGCCGAATACATCCAGACCCGCTTGATACGGGCCGTAGGGGATCGGCTCGAGAGCAAATGGCGTTACGAGCACTTCCTGGTGCCATGCCTCCTGGCTCACGGCCGCAAACTCCCATTCCGGCTGGCTGACAAGAAAACGACCCGCCCCCTTCAGCAGCTCAAGGCCGCTGATATGATCGACATCCAGATGGCTGATGACAACAAGGTCAATATCTTTTGGGGTAAGCCCGCGCGCCTGCAGCTGTTCCCTGACAGAGCTGCCGGCAGGCAAATCGTATTCGATGAACTGCCATAAATCGCTGCCCAGGTGCTGTTCCGGCCGGGTTCGTATATCCTCATGCCATCCGGCATCGACGACAACGCGCCGTCCACTGGGATGCTCAATCAAATAGCTGGACAGCGGAACTTCGGACTGGAAGGATTCGCCCCGCTGATTCACCGGAGGTATGCTGTCCAATTCCTTAAATGCGAGCGAGCGGTCATATTTCAATCGGCCTGTATGCAGCACCTCTACCTTAACAAAATCGTTCATCATCATTCGCCTCCTAGATCGGTTAACAGCATTATGCAGCGTTCCCTTCATTTCGTGAAGACGGCACTTTTTAGTGATATACGAACCCGAAGGTTCGTGCTGTACTCCGTAACAGCACAAAAAAGCCCGGCTTACGCCGGACTTCATGTCGTTCCATTCTGTTCATCACGTGGGGTTTGCCGCGCTGCCCGCTTCCTCGATCTGCTTAATGACATCCGTCAGCGTAATGCCATCCAGATACCGCTCCAGCGCGGCTTCTCCGCCGCTGTATATCTGATCCATAATTCCCTCGATATTGGAAGCCACTTCGCAAGGCAGCTCCTCTCCGCCTGAACACCAGCTCGGCTTCAAGGATCCTCTTGCAAGCAGACGGTACAAATCACCCAATGTGACCTTCTCGGTGCCCGGATTCAGCAAATAGCCCCCGCCGACACCTTCCTTGGTCGTTACATACCCCTGTTTGCGCAGCAGTCCAAGCACTTTCCGAATCCGTGCCGGATGCGTGCAGACACTCTTGGCAATCTCTTCACTGTTAGCCATTCGTTCTTCTTTCAAGCTAAGAAGGGTTAAACAATGGACGGCAATGTTGAACTCACTATTCATTTTCGCTCCCCCTTATTACTGTAATTATATGGTTTACAGTTGCTTGTGTCAACCGGATTGCCAGGGTTTGGAACGTTTTCCGCTGAAAAATAAATAAAGGACGTTAACGAGACTCCCGGGGCTGCTTTTCCTCGGGACCAGTATGCTTAGTTTGACTTAATTCCCCTTGGATTAAACCTCCTCTCCTGATAGATCCAGCGATCGTTTTCCCGGCTCTGAAAAGTTTGTTATACTAGAGCGGGATCCTGTCCTTTAGCTCTAAGGCTCCAGGCTCCCTAAATCCTGCGTGAAAGAGGTTGTGTAAACCATGATCATTCAGTTTATTCGTTACCGTTAATGTAAGGTACAGATAACAAAAGCCCCGTTTTTTTAAAAAATACTGACGAGGGTTTATTTGTCTGTGCCTTTTTCATTCAAACGGAATACGAATGAATGGGGTGTTTTTGGTGCACAACGCTAAATTAACCGTGCTCGCCGGACTGATATCCCGGCATGAGCACCTGTTTCGCTGCCCAATCTGCTCCCGCCCATTGAAAATGGACGGATCTCGCAGCATGATCTGCGGCAGTCGGCATTGTTTTGACTTGTCCAAGGACGGTTACATCAACTTGATTCCGCACGCCGTGCGGTCCAAATACAACAAAGATCTGTTTACTTCACGGCGGGAAACCAGCCACCACGGCTTGTTTGACCCGCTGATCGATGCGATTCGCAACAAAATTGAGGATACGGCGCCTTCTCAATCGAGGGAACTGCGCATTTTGGATGCGGGATGCGGCGAGGGCTCCCATTTGGCGGCGATTCTATCTGCCCTGCAGAAGCCGGATGCTCCAGACGTCCTGGGCGTGGGTGTAGATATCGCCAAAGAAGGGATTCGCCTGGCCGCCAAATCGGGCGTACCGGCGATCTGGTGTGCGGCCGACCTGGCCGGCAGCCCGTTTGCCGACCGGCAGTTCGACGTCATCCTGAACATCTTGTCTCCGGCAAACTACCAGGAGTTCCAGCGCCTACTCCGGCATGATGGCCTGGTGATCAAAGTCATCCCAGGGAGCCGATATCTGCAGGAAATCCGAGCCTTGTTCCAAGGTGAGGCTGCAAACCAGCCATCTCCTGCCGAAGGACTCACCAGCGGACACACTATCGGACGCACTATCGACCGCCCATCTCCTGCTGCCGACAGCACTACCCGACGGCCCGTTCCTGCCACCGGACGTACCGCCGAGTTGTTCGGCAGGAATTTTGCCAGCGTGGATGTTCAGCATGTGGCATACGACATGCTCGTCGCCGGGGAAGCCTTGGAGCATCTTCTGCGCATGACCCCGCTCTCCTGGGGCGTGCCGGAAGAAGCGATTCAGCAGGCTGCCGGGCAAGGCCCCCTGCGGGTCACCTTTGATTATGAAATTTTATGTGGCCGTTTGAACGAATAAGTGATCGGTCTTATCGACATCAAAGCCCCTATCGGCCAGGCCGGTAGGGGCTTTTTTCATACAAAGTTTCGGTTATGGGGGTGGGCTGGGAGATCGTCATGGAGCTTCCCAATAATCCTCCGGATTCACGTTTTCCAGTCCCTTGATGGGCTCGCCTTTCGGCAGGTCGAAGGACCAGTTGACGTTGGTGTACCACTTGTCGGTGACCTTGCGGATGAGGGTCGCTTTTTCAGGAAGGGCTGTTAAGCCTTCGACGATGAAGCCGGGGTCGCCGTTGGCTTCCCGGATTTTTCCCATTTGGACCGCACCTCTAAAATCAATAGGATATTCATTCCCGTCTTGATCTCTTAGCACCCACTCATCCTGATTAAATCCATTAGTAAATGTTCCTGTCATGGAAATTAGGCCAGCCACCTTTTTCTCTTGATAGTTAGGGTCTTGGCCGATCTGGAATCCGCTTAGTCGGATCATGTCTCCTTGATCTTTGAAAGTAACGGGATGATCGTTAACCTCCTGTGGCGTAAATGAGATTGCTCCGTCGCTATGGATAGGTATCGTGTAGGTATCCATCACAAATCGAAGCTTCTTTTGATCATATGGCAGGTAAGTAAAGGTGTAAGCCCATCGTACCTGATCCGATTTTAAAGCTCGCTTCGGCGGCGCCATTCCATATGTAGACCAGCTCGGCAAAGACCTCCTTACGCCCCGCCAACACCTGCTCGATCAGCATGCTTTCCCGTTTCGGGTCTATCATGACGATCCTCCCTGCTTTAATAGCCATCTGAATCTATAGACGGCATATGAGGACGAATGCTCTCACTTTCTGGAAAAAACATCTATTAATCGGTCGAACAGATGCCAAAGCGGATTGTCCCAACTCTCCCCGACTACCCGATCAGGCGCAAAAAAGTCCGCCACATTGAACATCACAGCGGCGGACTCGAGAGAGATTTTCGGAGCCAAAATCCCCATAAACAAAAAAATGAGCCCTTCAGCGAAGGAGCTCCAAATCAGATTAGACATATGAAAGGGTTTACAATAGGTATTATAGTATAAATCTTCCTGATTGAAAACGCTTTTTTATCCTTTAATTTCATTTTATCTCATGCGTACTGCGTATCATATATCACTATACCTCATGTCTCGTCTTACCTTCATGTCCTCGTATCCTCATGTCCTAGATTTCACATGTTTCTCATTACATGTTTTTCACCACACATTTACCAAGTTTTTTCACATGTCCGCCAATTATTTTTAAATTGGGCATTGCCAAAACTAATGTCATTAGTTATTATACTAATATGATTAGTCTCGAGGAGGAGTTATCCATGAAAATGACGACCGTTCAGCAAGTAACCCAGGTTACTTTTATGCCCCGCTTGTTCCCCGTTAATGTGTATCTGATTGAAGAAGAAGACGGGTTGACCCTAATCGATGCCGGCATGCCTTTTAGCATAAAAGGCATCCAGCAAGCCGCCGCCCGCCTAGGCAAACCGATCGTAAGGATCGTTCTGACGCATGCGCATGGCGACCATATCGGGGCGTTCGACCTGCTGAAGGCGGCTCTTCCTCAAGTGACGACTTATATTTCCCGCCGCGACAGCCGCCTCCTTGCAGGCAGCAAGGAGCTCGAGCCCGGCGAGCCGCAGGATCAGGTCCGCGGAGACATCCCTGCCCCGGGCAAGGTCACCACGAAGCCTGACGTGCTGCTGGAAGACGGAGACCGCATCGGGTCGCTGCTGGCCGTCGCCTCCCCCGGGCACACGCCGGGACATATGGCGTTCTACGACACGCGCAGCGGCGTCCTTATTGCGGGCGACGCCTTCCAGACCCGCGCGGCCCTGGCCGTATCCGGCCATATGCAGCCGCTGTTCCCTTTCCCGGCGATGGCCACCTGGAGCAAGGCGACATCCATCGCCAGCGCCAAACGACTCGCCGGTCTGAATCCGACCTGGCTGGCGGTCGGCCACGGCAAAATGATTCCGCAGCCGACCGATAAGATGGCTGTCGCCATATCCCGGGCCGAGGAGGCCCTGAAGAAGGGGGCGGTCTAATGGTGCGCCGCATGGGGCTTGACCGCGAAACCCTGCTGATTGCCGCGGCAGAGCTGGCCGATGAGTCCGGATTGGATAACTTGACGCTGTCTGCACTAGCCCAGAAGCTTGGAGTCCGCTCCCCTTCCCTGTATAACCACGTGAACGGACTGCCGGACCTGCGCAGCGCGCTTGCCGCTTACTGCATCCAGCATCTCGTCGATTTGATGCGCGATGCGGTCATCGGCAAATCGGGAGAGGAAGCGATTCTGAGCTTGAGCACAAGCTATTTGACATTTGCCCGCCAGCGTCCCGGCCTCTATGAGGCCTTTTACAAAATCGAAGCGTCGGATTCCCCGGAAACCGCAAAGCTGGGTGAACAGCTGTTGAGCATCTTTATCCGGGTTCTCGAACCCTACGGTCTCGGGGAACAGAACACATTGCATACGATCCGGGGTCTGCGGAGCCTCTTGCACGGCTTCGCCTCCCTGGAACAGAACAACGGCTTCCAGATGAAGCTGGATTTTGACGAGAGCCTGCATTTTGTTATGAGAGCCTTTCTGAAAGGACTGGAATCCGGCGCATAACCGCCCGGCAGGCTTGCCCTCAAGGCCCGGTAAAGATGTCATATGACGTTCAAGTTTACTTCTCTATTTGTGTGATATACTATTAGATGTGATAAATTATATTGACAAGAGGGGAGTCCTTGACGTGCCTCATATCAGTCCCTTGTATTTGCAAATTGGAACGACCGTGGGGACGTTGGTTTTGGCCCTGATGACCATATTCATCCGTCTCAAGGCGAGCCACAGACCCGTTACGATAAAGAAAATATTAATTCCGCCGATGGGCATGGCGACCGGATTCCTGATGTTCGTCGCCCCGGCTGTGAGAATCCCGCTGTGGTGGGCGCTCATCGCCTTTTTAGTCGGCTGGTTCCTGTTCTCCTATCCGCTGATACGCAGCACCAAATTTGAAGTAAGTGGAGGACAGGTCTTCGCACAGCGCTCCAAGAGCTTTATCATTATCCTCTTCGCCCTGCTGGCCGTCCGCATGCTGCTGCACCAGGTGATTGAGGAATATGTATCGATTCCGCAGACCGGCGCCCTGTTCTTCATTCTGGCCTTTGGCATGATCCTCCGCTGGCGGATTTTCATGCTGAGACAGTACCGGAAGTATGCGCCCGCTGCCGTAGATCCGGTATCCGATCCCTTAAATCCGGCGGAATGATCCCATGATCGATACTAAGCCAAATAACGTCTTCCACGCAGGGTTTCCTGCCCGGGGCAAACGATAAGCCAATTTCCTTAAGATAAGGAGATTGGCTTCTTTGATATCAGAAGACTTTCCTCAAAAAATAAACCCGCCAATGCATAGCGCCAGGCCGTTTGGAAAATGCTTAAAACGAATGAAATAAGCGGGTCCGCTGCGCTGGACGCCCGGCCTGCAAGCTCTTTTCCAATCGATGGCGGCGATACCATGTATATTTTTTCACATTTCTTTCGTAAAGTGGTCCTTTTTACGATCATTTATGTTAACATTAGGAGGACGATAGTGACTAGGCCTTTTCGGACGGAAAAGGTCTTGTGGCTTGTAGATACTCCTTCGAAGGGAGTCTATGAGCTCCTTTTCATTATAAAAATACTTAAGCACAACTGCTTACGCAAAGGAGAAATGGACATGTCAGAAGCAATTTCTGAACAAGAGACACAAAACGTGTCTGTCGGCAAGGAACAAAACGACGTGCTGGACCAGCTGCTCAAACCTGAGGTGCAGGAATCCCTTACGATTCTGGTCGACCAGCTTCCAAAGCTGACTGAGCTTGTGAATCTATTGACAAAGTCTTATGACTTCGCTCAAACCGTCGCTACCGACAAAGTGCTGAAGAGCGACACCGTCGGCGCGATCACCGAAATTGTGGAGCCTGTGAAGCATTCGGTGAAGAACATCGCCGCTACTGTCATCGAAGCGAAAGACCGCGCTGAAGACAGCAACGAAGTGATCGGTCTTTTTGGTCTGCTTAAAATGCTGAAGGATCCGCAAGCTCAAAAAATCTTCCGGTTCCTGAACGCTTACCTTCAAATCTCTGCGGAAAAAGCAAAACAACAATAATCTTTTATACATCTAACCAGTAAGGACGGAGGAAAAACCATGTCAAAACATATTGTCATTTTGGGTGCCGGTTACGGCGGCTTGCTTGCCGCTCTGACCGTACGCAAATATATGAACAAAGATCAAGCACGGGTTACGGTCGTGAACCAATACCCTACGCACCAAATCATTACCGAGCTGCACCGTCTGGCTGCAGGCAGCATTGCTGAGAAAGCCATCGCTATGCCGCTCGAAAAACTGTTCAAGGGCAAAGAAGTCGACCTGAAGATCGCAACGGTCAACTCTTTCTCCGTAGACAGCAAAGAAATCAAACTTTCCGACGGTTCCAGCCTGTCTTACGACGCTTTGGTTGTCGCACTCGGAAGTAAAACGGCTTACTTCGGCATTCCAGGGCTCGAGCAGTACAGCTTCGTGCTGAAGTCTGCTGAAGACGCGCTGAACATTCATAAGCACATCGAAGACCGCATCCGTGAATACTCCAAAACCAAAAACGAAGCTGACGCAACGATCCTCATCGGCGGCGGCGGCTTGACCGGCGTTGAGCTTGTCGGCGAAATCGCTGATATCATGCCGGGTCTGGCTAAAAAATACGGCGTAAATCCAGCCGAAGTGAAGCTGCTTCTGGTTGAAGCCGGCCCTAAAATCCTGCCTGTACTGCCTGATCACCTCATCGAGCGCGCGCAAAGCAGTCTGGAAAAACGCGGCGTAACCTTCCTGACAGGATTGCCTGTAACAAACGTGGAAGGCAACGTGGTTGACCTGAAAGACGGTCAAAAGATCGTAACCAACACCTTCGTATGGACAGGCGGCGTGCAAGGCAACCCGCTCGTAGGCGAATCCGGCCTCGAAGTAAACCGCGGACGCGCTACCGTCAACGAATTCCTGCAATCCACTTCCCATCCGGACGTGTTTGTGGCTGGGGACAGCGCCGTTGTATTTGATCCAAGCGGACGTCCACAACCGCCAACCGCGCAAATCGCTTGGCAAATGGGCGAGCTGATCGGCTACAACCTGTATGCCCTGCTCGAAAACCATGCGTTCGAAACATTTGCTCCGGTGAACTCCGGTACGCTTGCAAGCCTGGGCCGTAAAGATGCCGTTGCTACCATCGGCGAAAGCAACACGTCCCTCAAAGGTCTGCCTGCGTCCCTGATGAAGGAAGCAAGTAACATCCGTTACCTGTCCCACATCAAAGCTCTCTACACTTTGGCTTACTAATCTGTAAACCATTGTTTGACGCATTAAACCAAACAGCCCTCTTTCCAAGGCATTTGCCATGGAAGAGGGCTGTTTTTTGTTGGAATTGGTGCCCGCTCACCTGCCGTTCAGCGCATGCCGGAGATCGGCGAGCTCCTGCCCGATATCCGGCACCAGCGGCAGCTCCAGCCCGTCGGTTCCCTCTGGCCCCTCGTCCGTCTCCCGCCGCTGCTCTGCGGACTGGGCCATTTTCTCGAGATGGAGCAGCACCGCTCCCAGCTCCGGGTCGGGCAGGACGGGCCGGAGGGCGCTCAGCTCGTAGGAGTTCAGCACGTACCCGAACTGATCCAGCGACCAGATGACGGGCAGCAGTTTCTCAAGCTCCTCCTCGCTGCGCGGAATCTCGCCGAGTGCGGTCTGGTACACCGTCCTCAGATTGGACAGGTGCCGCCGCATGGAGCGCTGCTGGAGGATGAGGCTCAGCTTCGCTGCGGCACTCGCAGGCTGCCGAATGAACAGCAGCGCCAGAAACTGTGCCTGGCTGCGGATCGTCCGGCCGAGAAGGTACGGAATCCTGCTGGAAGCCGAGCGGCTGCCGACCAGCAGCACGCCGATCAGGCCGATGACGCTGCCGACGAGCACGTCGGTCAGCCTGGCGCCGGCAAAATAGCCGAAGTTATGTATCCGGGTATTGGTCTCCGCCATCAGCAGCGCGTTGGGCGTGATGAACAGCATAGCCAGAGCGTAGTTTCGCACGATGAGCAGCTCTGTAAAAAAAGTGAACAGCATGATCGCAATGGATACGACGAAGCCCTCCGGGTGAGTCCACAATATCGCGCTCGCGATGAGGATGCCAAGTATCGTTCCGAGGGAACGCTGAATCGCCCGGTGAAAGGTGGCGATGACGGTGGCGCCGAGCATCACCGAAGCACAGGAGAGCGGCACCCAGTAGGACCGATTCAGCTGAAACGCATATGCGGCAGCGGCAGCCACCATCAAAATGACGCCAAACCGGATCGCCTGCAGAAATACGATCGAGTCCTTATCCAAATTGCCCTCCAGGATGCTCCGCACTGGAGTGCGCGTCAGCTTGCGGCGGTCCTGCTCCACCTCGGGTTCCGCATCGCTAAAAATAGCATCCAGCTGCCCAACAAGGTCCCTCAGATCCCGGATGCGGGGATCCGGGCCGTCCGGCAGCGGCGTTTGAACCCATACATCCGGCTGCCCGCACGCTTCCCCTGCCCTTCTGACCGCGGCGCTGAGCCCGGGCGGCAGCTTCTCCCCCACGGCCAACGGAATTTTGTCCGTAATCAGATAAATGTGGTGCGCAAGCGAGTACATCCGCGACAACCGGCGAGGTGTTGCGTCGCTTCGCCGATCGAACCCGCCTGTCGCGAGCGTGGTTTCCGCGCTGTACATGGACAGCAGCGTCTGATGCCGGGCCCGGCTGTATTCCCGGGTGCCCGCACCATCCAATAGGGAGCCCAGGTCGAGATACAGCTGGCGGACGGCGCCGACTTCGGGACCGTGCGGCCGAAGCAGCCAGCCGGCCATAGCAAAGCACCAGGCCAGCATTCCGCCTAGAAACACCAAGCCGCCGCGGAGGAACGCCTGGGAAGGATCGGGCGGCATCCCCGTGGCCAGCGTGAAGCTGAGCACGAAGAATAACGCCCCCGGACCTTTAAACTTCAGCACGCCGAACAGGTAGGACGCCGCTGCCCCGATGCAGCCCAGAACAAAGGCGGCAAGAAGCGGGTAAGGAGCCAGCAGCGTTCCAGCTGCCACAGAGAACGTCAGGCCCAGTGCGGCAAACAGAATTTTTTTGGCCCTTAACGCATACGGCTCGCTCGCCACGTACAGATAGGCGAATCCGCCTGTTCCTGCCAGCATCCCGTACGAAAATTGGCCAAGCCAAAACCCGATCAGGGATGGCAGGCCAATGCACAAGCCGGCGCATAAAGCCCGGTTCCACGGGAGCGCAACCTTCTTCATCTCAAAGGCTTGTTTAATGGTTTGCGATAAAAACGGGCGATGCTTTTTCATTATCCCAACTTGGATCCCCCCTTCCGCACCTGATCATGCCAAAAGAGCAGCCCCACATCCTGTAAGGCCGCTCCCGGTTTACCATGTACTATATTTATTGCCAACCGTAATCCGCAATATGCTGACGCCCGCTTGCTCCTCCGCCCATTTTTGATGTCCTCTCGCATTGCGCCCTGCGGCCGAAACTTCCACTCCGCGTGAGGAGCGAATAGCCCAAGCCTGATTTTCCATAAAATAATATGATTCCACGATTCAAAGTGCCGCTTCAAAATTACCCCAGGGCACAGGGCAGGAGGAAAGGAATGAAGAAGGACCTAGGGCGCCCCAGGCGGCGTTCCGAGTTTACGGTTTGGGTCGTGTCCCGATCCGATGTGTTTACGTTTGTGGTCTACGAAATTATTCTCAGCTCTGCGGTGTATGCCGGCCTCAAGCGGGCCAACGGGCATGAGCTGATCGCCATACTGGGAAGTTCGGTCAGCACGACCATGTGCAAAAGGTGGGTACGTCTGGATGCACTGGCCTGGTGGAGGCGCGGTCGGGAGCTCCATATTGTTCCCTGGCCAAATCGCCCTTAGGGAAATTTGAGGAATTCTAGCTCACGGAGACGGAGGTGGCGGAAATGAAAAGAAGAAAGCGCAGGGTCGCCATCGTCGGCTCGGGCATGGTCGGTGCAACTGCGGCCTATTCCATGATCAACCAATCGATCTGCGACGAGATCATGATGGTCGACCGCACTTATGACCGCGCGCTGGCGCAGGCACTCGACTTGTCGCACTGCATTGATTTTACGCATACGCGCACTTCGGTTTATGCTGGAACATACGCGGACTGTTCGGATATGGACGTCGTAATATTGACGGCAGGAGCTAATCCGAAGCCGGGCCAGACCCGGCTGGACGTGCTTGAAGAGGCGGTACTTATCACACGACAGATCGTTACGCCGATTTTGAAGAGCAGCTTTGAGGGCATATTCATCACCGCGGCCAATCCGGTCGATATCGTCACCTATCTGATCCGGCAGTTGTCGGGCTTTCCACGGAACCGGGTCATCGGCACCGGAACGTCCATCGACTCTTCGCGCCTCAAAACGCTGCTGTCGGACATTTTTTCGATCGACCCCCGCAGCGTTCACGGGTATGCTTTGGGTGAACACGGCGAGTCCCAGTTCGTCGCCTGGTCGCATGTCACGATTGGCGGCAAACCGGTTCTGGACATTCTCTCACAACACAAGGAGCGCTTTAAGCACGTGGACCTGACGGACATCGCCCGAAAAACGAAGGACGCCGGCTGGGAGATCTACACCCGCAAAGGATCTACGCATTTTGGCATCGGTAGTGCCATTGCCCACATCACCCGCTCGGTGCTGAACGATGAGCATAAAATAATCGCCGTGTCGGCCATCCTCGAGGGAGAATACAGCGAACACGGCGTGTGTACCGGCGTCCCGGCGATTATTCACAGCGACGGGATCCAAGAAATTATCGAGCTGAATCTGAATGAAGATGAGCGCGGGCTGTTTGCCGCGTCTTGCGGCGTCATCCGCAGCAATTTGGATAAGCTGAATCTGGTCTAGCCGGCTACATCCATCGGATAAAAAATCTCTGTTCCACGGGGATTTCATGCTCCTCCGCCCATTGCAGGAGCTCTGGCTCGCCGGCGGGCTGACGGGGCTGCAGGACAAAGCACAGCTTCATCGGCACGATCCGCCGCTGCTTCAGCTTGATTCCATACCAGCGCTCGTTGATCCACACGCCCTGAATGCCCGCAGCGGATACTTCCTTGCCTTCCAGAACAAGCTTTCCGGGTTCGAGCAGCAGTGACTTGGGTTTGCCTGCTGAGCGGAAGAGAGAAACCGCGATAGCCCCAATAATATATAGAAGCAGCAATATATTCATGACGTAAATGCTTATTTTAAAATTGTCATCCAACGAATTAACAATTAACATTTGAATCGTAATGGCTAGAATCACAACCATGCTGATCAAAAATTTTGCCCGCAGCGGATATTTAATAGCAAGCTGGGAACGCATGAGCTGCCCCCTTTCCGAATAGTTATTTTACATATTATGGGACGCAAGCTATACTGCTATCATACATCACTTTTCTGGAAAGGGGGAAGCGCGTTTGAATTTCGCCTTGATCGGTTTGGCGGCTGTCTTGATGGTGTTGTTTTGGTCCGCTCTAGTGATCGGGGGTATCAAGCTCCTGTTCAGCAAGGGACTAAAACGCAGGCTGGACCCTTTGATCCTGTTGTCACTCGTTCTTGGACTGGCTGCCGTCGCCCGGATCGTCCAATGCTGGATTTACGGCCAACCTATGCCCGCAAGTCTCATCATGCTTTTCGTTTCCAGCCTTCTGGTCGGGTCATCGCGGCGGCGTTACTTGAAAAACCAGCTTTAAGTTTTCACCATCCCCCTTGCCTACTCCAGGACAGGAGGCACCCGGTGCCTGGTGGCCTGTTCATAGCCATAAGCGATCTTGATCAGCGTCGGCTCGCTGAAAGCCCGGCCGATAAAAGTAATCCCCTGAGGCCCTTTGGTGGTATAACCGCCGGGTGCAATGACTCCGCGCTCGGCGAATCCGCCCGGCACCGTAATGACCGGGAAACCGGCCCGTGCCGCCAGGTCATCTCCCCCTTCACTCCCCAGAAACAAGAGGGCATCCAGCTTATGCTCATCGAAAGCCCCGTTCAGCCCCTGCCTTGCCTGACTGACGCTGCGCTTCAGGCTGTCGGTATACTCCTTTTCGGACAGCGTGCCGCTGGTAGCCTCCGAATGGATCAGAACGTCCTGCCCGTAGCGGAGGCAGGTATCCGCATGCTCTTCATTGAACCGGATCACCTCTTCGAGTGAATGCACCGGCACGGTTTCCGGCAAGCGGGACAAGTAGTCATTGACCCCTTTTTTAAATTCATAGGTCAGCACATGCCCATCCCACTCCGCCTGCTCGCAGGATAATTCGACGGGATCGATGATCTCGGCTCCCTTCTCCTTCAGCACCTTGATCGCGGCTTCGATAATATTCAGCCGGTCCTCATCCAGATCCTGATAGTAAAACCTCGGAATCCCGATTCTCGCCTGCGGGAGAAATTCGGCATCCAGAAACGGCGTATAGCCCGTATAAAATTGACCGCTGCTGCCATATGTCACCTCATCCTCCGGGTCTACGCCGGTCAAAGCGCCAAGCAGCACCGCCGCGTCGGCCACCGTTCGGGCCATGGGGCCCGCCGTATCCTGGGTATGCGATATCGGGATAATGCCGGCTCGGCTTACGAGGCCGATCGTCGGTTTGATCCCGACGATATTGTTCTGGCTGGCCGGACTGATGATCGACCCGGAGGTCTCCGTACCGATGGCGGCCGCGGCCAGATTCGCCGCCACCGCGCTGGCCGAGCCGGAGCTCGAGCCGCCGACGAACAGTTCGCCGGGTCCATAAGGGTTTAGACATAACCCGGCACGGCTGCTGTATCCCGACCACATCGTGCTGGACATAAAGTTGGCCCACTCGGTCATATTGGCTTTTCCGAGCAATACCGCCCCGGCGGCCCGCAATTTTTCCGCCACGAAGGAGTCCTTCACGGCTACCGAATCCGCCAGCGCCAGCGCCCCTGCGCTGGTATGCATCGCATCCCGCGTAGCAATGTTGTCCTTCAACAGAATCGGGATGCCGTGCAGCGGCCCGCGGGTGCCGATTTCGTACCGCTCTTCGTCGAGCCCCCGCGCGATATCCAGCGCCTCGGGGTTCACTTCGATAATCGATTTCAGTTTTCCGTCAAACTGCCGGATTCGTTCCAAATACAGCTGGACCAGCTCTTCCGAAGTGATGGTGCCGGTATTCATCGCTTCCTGCATGCCGGCAATATCGGCCTCCACGATCCACTCAGCCGGGTTTATTGGACTGCTGCTCATTATAATCGCCCCCTGGGTAAGCTGCCTTCGTCAGCATGTATCTGCTTACCATTTTTCGTAACACTTGATCTGTATAACCGCTTTTTCCTTTTGTATTCTATAGGCCGCTAGTATTTTGCAGCACGATGCGCCAGCCGTCCGGGTCGCAGATGGTGATGCCGTTAACGTCCCAGTACGGGTTCTCGGCTTTGACAGCCGGGTAACCCATCGCCTGAAGACGCTGCGCGATGGCATTTCGCTTGTCGGCATCCGGTATGTAGAACACCAGCAGATTGTCCTCTGAAGGCGGCGGCACGGGAACCCCGTGTTCATGCTGCGTAAATTCAAGATGATAGGCGGAATCGGGCAAGCCGAACATCACGCCGTCATAGCCTTGATGCTGCTGAAATGAGCCGATGACCGGCAGTCCGAGCCCTTCATGGTAGAACTGTTTGATTTTCTCGATTTGGTGCGTCGGGCGTGCCACCCGGAACTGAACGGCCGGCATCTGCTCCGACCAGACAGGGTTGTTGTCCATGATTGACCTCCTATATAGTAAAGTCATACCAACTCATTTCATTTTCAGGAAAGAAGGTACACTCAATGATTATTTACCAGGACCATCTGCAGGGAATCACGGAGTCGTCGGTTGCTCCCGGCTTTTTCGACGGCTGGCCCAACCCGCCCTCGCCCGCTGTGCTGATCCGGCTGCTTGCGAACTCTACCTTTATCATACTGGCTATCGATTCTGATACCAAGCGAATGATTGGCTTTATTAATTGTTTATCAGACAAAGTATTAACGGCCTATATTCCTTTGCTTGAAGTGATTCCGGAATATCAGGGCCGGGGGATCGGCAAGGAGCTGACGGCACGGATGCTGGAGAGGCTGAAGGGGCTGTATATGGTGGATCTGCTGTGCGATCCGGATGTGCAGGAGTTTTACGCCCGTTTGGGTATGAAAAAAGCGACCGGCATGCTGATGAGGAACTACGAGCATCAATCAGGGGCCGAGCAATAGGAATAGGCGGTTTCCGGGTCTTCCGAACTCGAGGAGGGTGTTCCCCATAGACGACTTCATCCTGATACAGGCGCGTTTACACGCCTTCATCGTTCCCCTCCCGATTCGCCGGCTGGCTGCTTCAGCGCCTCCTCCAGCACCAGTCCCAATAAGGCATGATCAATGACATAACGAAACTCTTCAGGCTCCACCCAAATTCGGGCCAGGCACTCGTTTTCCCGGTTAAACGGCAGGCATTCCTCAATGTCCATCCGGTAAAACAGCTGGTAGCCGACCAGCGGATACTTGCCGTTCGGGTCAAAATGCTCGTTCTCCTCGTGGCTCACTTCCATCATCCCGATGTACACGGCACGGCCGCGGACGCTGCCTTCCTCCAGCACCTCGCGGTGAAACGCCTCCTCCGGCGTCTCGCCCGGCTCGACATGCCCGCCGGGGATATCAAAACCGCGCCCGTCCACATGGACGGCCAGCACGTTGCCCCGCAGCATACAGATGCCGTGAACGCTGGTCACTTTGGCCGGATCCGGCATGTCCTTCGTTGGGATCCAGGTCAGCTTGACCGGCTGGCCGCCCCATTCTACGCGTATCGTTTGACTCACAGATATAATCCTCCTTCATTGCAGTGCACGATGCTTGCCGTCAGCCTCCGCTCATTTCCTCAATACAAAATGATGAGGGCAGCGGGCATTTGATTCTCTTTCCACACTGCCCAAAGTACCTTAATATGGGAATGAATACTTGGGAGGTGACTACTATTCCTCGTAAACCACTATTCATATTATTTCTCCGCCGCCGCGCCCTGATCCTGCCCTCCGCACTCCTGGCCGTTGTTTTGCTGCTCACGACACTGCCGGGATGCGGCAGCCGAGAATCAGGGAACACTGGTGCACACAAGACGGTACAAACCGGCATCTCGCATTCCTGGGCTTTTCCGTTTATCCGCTGGGATAGCCGTCTGTATCGGCTGACCGAGCTGCACTCCGTCAAACTCGGCACCCGCCTCGGTACCGTAGAAACCTACGCCGATGTCGAAGGCCACGAATACCACGGAACCTATTCCAATAAATACGAGGTGGGAACCGGCATATTTTCCATCCAGGGAACGGCTCCTGATCAGGCTATTGCCGTCCAGACCGGGAATGGGATCGATGTGCTGATCGAGTCTACGCTGAAGGATCCCCCCGATTCGCTGAAGCCGGCCGAAACCGCCGATCCAAGCGAGCCGGACCCTTCCCGCTAGTCTTCCGGATTGATGATGGCCAGCACCTGATGATCCTCCCACTTGCCGTTGATCAGCACATTGCTGCGGGCGATGCCTTCATGGTGAAAGCCCGCTTTTTCGAGTACGCGGGTGGATCCCAGGTTGCGTGGCATAACGACGGCTTCGATCCGGTGAAGCTTGAGCTCGGTAAACGCATAGTCGACCATTAGCCGCACGGCTTCGGTCATGTAGCCATTACCATTTTCGCCCGATCCAGAATACCCTTATATCTAAAAAAACCGACAGCCCGCTCTTGCAGGCCATCGGTTCTTTCGGGAAATGATTTCTATTGACCAGTGCTTTGGCTTTATTTCCCGGCAATCCGCCGGTACGTCGCCTCATCGGCAACCACATACAGCCTCGCATCGGCCGGGATCGGCTCGCTTAACCGCCGGTTGATCGACATGTCGTTCCGGTCGGCCAGCAGGGTGGCGCCCTGCCCTAGCAGCGCCTGAAACGCCTCGCCATAGGTTTTCCAGGCCGGATTGCACGGAACTTCGTAGATATCGTCCCCGTGCTCGCGGCTAATGAGCTGGCTGATCACCGCCGAATTTCCCTCCTGCAGCGCAGCCCGCACCGCCAGGCTGGAGATCGCATCGTGGGACAGCACGAATTCGTTGACCTGGACAAACCGGAAGTTCTGAATGTGCTTCTCGTGCATGATTTCCACCGTCGTGTGCACCTCGGGTGCGATCCGTTCGATGCTCGAGGCGATCAGCAGCGACTTGCCGTCGGTCAGCGATGTTTCCTCGATCCGGGTGTCGGCAAAAATAATAGCCGCCCGCGCCCGCTCAATCCCGGCCTTGATCAGCGTCTCCGCGGACGAAGGATCCCCGCTGACAAAATGCACCTGGTGCATCTGCAGCGCCGGATGGCGGTCCGTCTCATCGACGATGACGATCTGCGCCTTCGGGTCGTACGTGAGGATCTCGTCGATAGCGGACTTCGCCTTTCGGCTCCAATTGATTAAGATGACATGATTGCCTCCGTGAAAATTCAACGTTCCCGCCTCCCTTTGGCGCTGAATGCCCGCGATCGAATCGATGATTTTACCGATGACCAAGCTGAGCAGCCCGATACCGAAGATGTATAAAAACAGCGTAAATAGTTTACCGGCTACCGTAGCAGCAAAGAAGTCGCCGTACCCGACCGTGGCCATCGTCGTCATGACCCAGTACAGGGCATTAAACCAGCTGTGAAAGGTAGACGGCTCGAGCAGATAGGCGATCGTTGCACTCACCGTTACAAAAATAACAATAATCAGGCCAATCGTCGTTTTGCGCATCCGCATCATCCGGGCGGATAGCCGGAGGAAAAAATGCAGCGGTCTCACCCTCTCTTCAGCATGGCAGCTTGATCTACAGCTTTATACAATCAGGCTGCTGATGGCAAAAGCCATGCCGACGAACACCATGGACAAGAGGACGGCAACAGCCGTATTTCCCTTTTTCAGCTGCTCTGATATTTTAAAGCCCGGGGTCACCAGCTCGAAAATCCAGTACACGGCGATCAGGCAGACGTACCCGACGGCAAACCACATGGCCAAAAACCAAATGGACGTGTTCGTATAAGCCGCCACGCCGAGAATGATGGCCGTCCCCAAAAATTTGCCCCCAAGCGCGATGCCCACGGCCGTATTACCTTTCTTCAGCTCTTCCATGTCCTTAAACGGCGTCATCCAGCTGAAGATCACCATCCCGAGCAGCTGTAGGATGATGATGACGATGACACTGACAACAATATTAACGACGACCATTAACTGGCCCACCCCCTGAATTTGGCGTATGCCGAATCGTAATCGGCGAAATCATGAACTTCCTCGAGTTTGACGGAAACTTTCTTCTTCTTCTCCAGTTCCTTGTAACGCGCATCGTCGATCGGCTGCTTGATCCGGTTGCCGGAAGGCAGCTCCACGACCGCAAAGTCCCGCGTCTGATCCTTGTATTTTGTTTGGTATACGCCGACCAGGTCGACTTCGGTCGTCACGTTAACTTTCAGATTGGCCAAGTCCTTCTTGGCCTCCTCCTGCGTCTTGAACGTCTTGATCGTGTCCCAGGAGGACAGGCGGACGTCGGTCTTCTGGTTGGCACCGGTCGTCATCTCGGCGTCCATGTACTGCAAAGACCAAATTTTGTCCCCCGTAGCATAGTTGCCGTCGTTAGGCATCAGCTCGTTGTCCGGAAGGACCGTCATGTCGCTGCCGATGAGATCGCCGACCGTTCCTTCGACAATCCGGTAATCCCAAGGAACCCGGGATACGTTCGTATCCTCCGACGTGGTTGTATCGAATACGGAGGGTTCATTGGAGGAGCATGCGCTCAGCAGGAGCGCCGCCAGCAGGAACAGTCCCAGACCCGTCCGGAAGAACTTGTGGTAGGTCTTCATTTATTTCACTCCCATCGCGATAAAATGGCTCGTATTCCCCGTAATCAATCCGCCCGCTCTTCCGAGCAGCCCGCACGGCTGTCCGTTGATCACGAACATACCGGTCAGCAGGTGCCGCGGCCCTGCGGCGGTCTCAATCCGCGGGAGCTCCGCCCGCAGCTGATAGACGGACGGGAACAGGACGCTCGTGTCGAACCCGGCCTCGTCCTGGATATCCATCTCTCCTTGTTCGTTAAACATCCGCACCGATCCGCCCTCGCGGCCGAACATCGATTTGGACACATAGCTTCCCGAGAACACGGGCTTATTGTAGGTTGGCAAAATATATTTCTCCACCGTCTCCTGCTCCTGTTCGTCAAACAGGAGGCCCAGTTCATACAGGCCCCAGGCCGCCGCCAGCAGTCCTTTGGACTGCAGCAGGATGCTGTGTGGTCCGTTAAAAAGCGCAAGCTTGCCGGTCTCGATCGCATAGGCAAGCGCGTCCCCGCCGTCGTCGACGGCCATCCACTCCTTCGGGTACAGCGCGAACATCCGCTTGATTTCCCGGCCCGTCGCGTCCTTGACGATCCCCTCGTCGATCCACAGATCGAGGCAGTCGACGCAGGTCACGGGAAGGCCGCTGTGCTCCACCAGCGCCTCGATCGTTCCCGAGTCCTCGAGGTGGCTGCCGTAGGCGACGCAGGCGGCGGTATCCGGGCGCTCCACGGCCCAGGCTGCCTTCACGAGCTCCTTCATTCGCCCGTTCGGCGTCGGAATTCCCGCTTCGCCGCACAGCCAGGGGGTCGCGATCGACGCTTCCACATAGCCGGTCGGCGTATCGGCGTTCAGCTCATACAGCTTGATGCTTCCGTCATGGCCGACCGCGTAATCGAACCGGGCATAACGGCTGATCAGACCTTGCCCTGGAAGCGGACAGTCGTCCAGCATATCCCACAAAATCTGCGGAATGCCGATCAGCTCATACAGGTCGCGGCGCTTGTGCACATAGCGGACCGTCTTGTCGAGCACGCCCCACAGCCTCGAGGAGGCCTCCTCGAGTTCGCGGTACGTCTCCCCGTTCATGACGACGATTTGGTCCAGCCAGTACTCCTCGTCCTCCAGATCGGCCCAGGCAAAGCCCAACTGCCGCAGCTGCTCCACCCGCTCCGCGCGTTCGCCGGTTCCCGGGGCAAGCACCTCAAATACGCTGCTCATCCGCCAAACCCGCCGCTTCTGGAGCTGGAGTGGGAGCTCGAAGAGGAGCTGAATCCGCTTGACTTGCCGCCGATGCTGCCGGACGAAGACGACGTTCCTCTCCGGGTGATCGATCCGGTCGAAGTCGACGTCTTCGGGCGCACCGTCGAGCCGACGACCGGCTTGTTCTGGAACGTGCCGCTGGTATAGGACCGCGGCTTATACGTTTGGCTGGTGCCGGTGTAGTACGTCGGCCGGCCGTTGTAATAGTTGGTGGTAGAATAGCTGGATCCGCTGTTGAACAGCATGTGGTACAGCAGCAGGTCATCCCAGCCGAATCCGGAATGAGCCGAGCCGTAATTGTTAATGACGGTCGTTCCGCCGCCTGACGATCCGGAGCCTGTCGACGCCGATTGCCCCTCCTGGTCTTCCTCCGGCTTCTCCTTAAGCGGAATGTTCCAGTCCGCGTTTTTATCAAAATACTGTTTAACTTCCTCTGTCGACCAGGAGACCAGGATCGGTTCATCCGCCGCGGTCTGGTCACCTGATGTATTGGCCGACGCTCCGGCCGCTGTCGCTCCCGGGATCAGAAAGGCATTGGCCAGCAGCGCTACGCCCAGGGACGTGGACAATACCCGGGCAGCCTTCCCTTCAACCGGAAAACGTCTTGATCCGGATTCGTCGCTCCGCTTCGCCTTTTCTTCGTTTGCCATGATCGCATCTCCTTTCGCCGAGTTCCCTGTTACTCGTTTCGTATCTGCACCAGCAAAAGCTCAAGCTTGCCGGTATCGACATTCAGCCTTCCCTCAATCGTTTCGTATTCCTTGCCGCCGACGACGATATAGTTGACATGCTCCAGCGCAGCCACCATATTCATGCCCCATCTGCGCTCTTCCATCGTCCGCAGGCTGCCGTTTGACATCTTCTCGACCAAAATGACATCCATCTCATTTCCCATTTTCGTTACACCCCTTATTTCATTGCTTTGTACTTTACAGCATTTTTTTACGTCGGATCTTCCAGCGGGTTCCAAATGATTTTCACTTCCGACTATGAAAGGATGTACATATCCTCCCAAAACGCTCTCCATTCAAGCCTTGATGGCATTTTGTCAAATTTAAGTATAAATTGTCTGCTGCTGGAGGGAAACCAAAAGTTTGGGGTTTTTGCTGTTTTCCGAATCTTACCTGCCGAAGCGATTGGAGAGATCGCAGAACGGTGATATGATTCAAGGCAACGAACACAGCACTCGTGATGGAATAAAAAGTCGTTAGCGAGTCTTTTTGCCCGTGATAAAAGGCTGCCCCGGATTAAACGGAGCAGCCTTTTGCTGCAGCGTTACTCTTATACGTATTGGGCCCGTCCTCGCAGGTGCGGACGCGGTCAAGCGCGGAATGGCACGCTCCAACCGGGGCCAAAGCTCCCTTGAGCTCAGCCTCCCTTTTGTTTCGTCTTGTTGATCATCGCCCGGCTCCTCTCCAGGTAGTCCACCGACTGGTCATAGCTGCGGCTGGCGACACCCAGGTACAGCATGTCGATGATGTTCAGCTGGGTAATCCGGGAGGCGGTGGCCCCGCTGCGGATATCGTTTTCAGTCGATGAAGTATACAGCTGGATGTCGGCAATCTCGCTCAGCGGCGAATTTCCGTATTTCGTAATGCAGATCGTCACCGCCCCCGCCTCCTTGGCGGCTTTCATGCCGGAGATGACATAGTCCGTTTTGCCGGAATACGAAATGCCGACGGCGGCATCCCGCTCTGTGAGCAGCACTGAAGAGGTCAGCTGCAGATGCGGGTCGGCAAACGAAAAGCTTGGCTTGTTGATCCGCAGAAACTTGTGCTGCGCATCCTGGGCGATGAGGTTCGAAGCGCCGATCCCGAAGAAAAAAATCCGCTCCGCCCGGCCGAGCGCCTCGATCGCCCGTTCAACCATGTGCTTGTCCAGCACCTTAACCGTGTTGCGGATCGACTGAATATTGTTATTCGTCACATTATGAATAATGGCATCCACCGAGTCATGCGGGCGGATCTCCTGATACCCTCCGGGCTCCTCCTGGCCTTCCTGCAGATCGCCCGCCACCTTGAGCATCAGCTCCTGGTAGCTCTTAAATCCGGCCGATTTGCACAGTCTGACGACGGCGGCCTGGCTTCCCCCGCTCCGGCGGGACAACTCGGCGATCGAAAGCCCGATCATCTCGCCCGGGTGCTGCAGAATAAAATCGGCCACCTTGCGCTCCGATGGTGTAATGTCATCCAGAATTTCCCGCAGTCGGACTATTCCTCCGTTCATGTCATTCCTCACTTTCGCTGGCTCGAAAATATGGATCCGTTATGATCCGCTGACCTTCACAAAACTGGAAAATGTTCACAGACCTTATCCCTCTATTTTAAAGGAATCATACTCCCGAGATAAAGTGATTTTTTAAAGATATCCGCACGCGTCCGAGGTTCCTCCATCTCCGAGATCCGGCCTGGTTGTCGCCCGATGAGCCTGGTGGTAGAATACACCTGATTTTACCAGTGTGATTTTGGAACGAGCTGAGCCAAGAGAAGGGTGAGATGAGCTGAGATGAGTGTAGACATCATTAAAAAAGGAGCCGTTTGCCATAGCGCAGACTGCTCCCTTTTTTATTTCAGAAAGGTTATGTAGCGGTTTGAAGGATATTTGCTTATCGATGGTCAAACAGAATATCCGCAGTGAGTTGGATGTGTGCCTTAAAAATCTCGACGGCACGATCGCCGTCACGGCTTACTACGGCATCCGCTAATGCCTTATGTTCGGCGCGGCCATCACGAACGGACTGCTGCGGGGGTGAATAATGCCGATAAAATTCGCTTAAATCCCACAGGCGTCTGCAAATATCCAGAAGCACCGGATTGGGACATGCAGCGATAAGTTCGTAATGAAATTGACGATGAATGTCGGACCATTCTTCGCGAACGACGAGCTTTGGATGACCATCCTCGTACTCGGGTGTTTGCGATAATTTATGGTGAACAGCGATGACATTGGATTCCCATGTGAGATCGCCGTGAGCGATGGACAGGCGTAAGGCTGCGGATTCATTGATCAACCGCGCTTCGATGATGCTTTTCAGTTCTTCTTCCGACGCCGTCTTCACGGAAAATCCGTGATTCGGGTTCTGTATGACGAGGCCTTGGGTCGCTAAACGGGTTAGCGCTTCCCGAACGACGGCAACCGAGACTTCGAAACCTTTGGCTAATTCCGAAACGGTTAATGGAGCGCCCGGTTCATATTGTCCGTCCAAAATATCATACCTCAGTTTTTTTGTGACATTTTCACTTAAAGTGGACGAACCATTTCTTTTGGCCATGAAGCCGACACCATCCTTTATGCATATCGGGATTGTACACGTTTAAATAATTTACACCGAAACCTACAAAAATACAAGAACAAGTCGATAATTCACGAATAAAACGATTTATATTTACAGAATCGATTCTTGTGTATATAATCGACTCATACAAAAAAGGAGGAGTTTACAATGAACAACAACCCATTTGCCAAATTGCCGGAAGTTGAAGCCTTTCGGTTAACGAGTCATGATATTGCGGAGGGCCTTCCCCTGCCTCCCCAGCAATTCGCGTCTGGAGTGGAAGGCGGTAAAGATCTTTCGCCCCATTTGAAATGGTCCGGTGCGCCTGAAGGGACGAAGAGCTACGCCGTAACCGCATATGACCCGGATGCCCCAACCGGATCGGGCTTCTGGCACTGGGCCGTCATCAACATCCCTGCCAATGTCACCGAGCTGCCGACTGGCGCAGGCGACGAGCATGGCAGCGGTTTGCCGCAAGGCGCCCTGCAGCTGCCGAACGATGCCCGGCTCGAACGGTTTATCGGTGCGGCGCCTCCAGCGGGACATGGTCCGCATCGGTATTATTTTGTCGTTCATGCGCTGGATGTTGAGGATATCGGCGTTGATCACAGCGCCACGCCGGCCGTCTTAGGATTCACCATGCTGGGTCATACGCTGGGGAGAGCCGTGCTCGTGGCTACAGGGGAAAGCAGGTAACCCAAACCGTTTGTGGATGGAATGAAAAAAAGTTCGTTTGTGTTGTTGCCGGTATAGAGCATCGAGGCAGGAACGGCACGACAAATGCACCAAGCGAAGCCGAGTTAAGTACGGAGGTGGCTGTGAGATTGAACGATCCAATTCATCAAAGCATATGCCCCCTGTGCCATCAGCCAATTAAAGATTTGAAGCACACGATCATATGCGGCTGCGGGAGCAAAATTAAAAACACCATCAAATTCAAATAACCCAGTAAGCAAAAAAGGTACCCGTACACGAAACACTTTTTGAAGTGTCAGTGTACGGGTACCTTTTAAGTTCCCTAACCTTTCTTTCTATAGCAAACGGCGGCAAGGTTTACCCCTGCATTCGGTCTTCAACGTAACGCCGCTCAAGGCCAACCTTTTCCTTATCTCGCTTCGATTTTTTTCTCTATACACCATTTGATCACGTACAAAAAGGCGACGCACAGCAGCCCCTCAAACACGATGGAGCCCCAGGTTTGCCAGGCAGACAGGAGACCCGGCAGCTCCCGGGCCAGCACGCCGGACTGAGAGCTCCACTGCAGATCCACGCTTCCGAACAACGCGGACGAATCCTGGCCGAACAGAAAGTCTTCAACATAAGACAGGACGATGGTCAGGACGATAAAAATCAGCAGTCCGACCCAAAACACGCCCTTGGTTACCAGGCTGCGCGCCATGGCAATCGTCATATAAAAGGTCAAAAAGCCGTATACGAGCAGAAACAGATATTCTACAACGATCAGCACGATGGCCCAGACCGGAATCTGGCCGGCCCAGCTGAATCCGCCCCCTAAGTTGACCACTATATAGGCAGTGAATGCCGCTCCAATTACGGTCAGCACCAGCGAGTTAAGCAATCCGTACAGCAGGGAAGCTCCCACGTAAGACAAGGCACCTACCGGTACGAGCCGGCGGCTGACCGTAGAGATGTTGTAGTCAAACACACGGAGGCTGGAAATGAAGTAAATCACCGAGACTGCGCCGAAGAACAGGACCGAGAGGACAATTTTGACTTCATCCGTGGCCCTGGACCAGAGGAGGACGAACTCGCACAGGAGGAGAATCGCCATCCCGCCGAGCAGCAGCGTCGCGTTGCGCTTTAAATCGTATTTTAACAGCTTGATCATTCGCCAAACACCTCTTTAAACAGATCGTCAATGCCTTTTCCACGGTTGATGCGGATGCTCTCGACTTCCTCGTGCAGGACAATAACGCCGTCTTGGATAAACATGACTTCATCAAAAATCCGCTCCATATCGCGCACCAGATGCGTGCTGACGATCAGGCTGCTGTCTTCGCTGTAGAAGCGGACGATCGCGTCCAGAATTTTACCCCGGGCCACGGGATCCACGCCGCCGATCGGCTCGTCAAGCAGATACAGGTTCACTTGGCGGGAGAGGGCCAGCGTCAGCTGCAGCCGTTCGCCCATGCCCTTGGAAAGAGAGCTGACCCGGTCGTTCTCCTTCAAATTCATAAAGTCGAGCATCTCGCGTGCCTTTTCCAAGTCGAAATCATCATAGAAATCCCGGTAAAAAGCAACCGCATCCTTCACCCGCATCCAGCTCTCCGTCAGCGGAAGGTCCGGCATATAAGAGATCAGGCTGCGTGTCTCCTTGCCCACCGGCTTGCCCAGCACGGAAATGCTTCCCGCGGAAGGCGGCGTCAGCCCGGCGGCGATCCGCATCAGCGTGCTCTTCCCGCTGCCGTTCGACCCGAGCAGGCCGACGATCCGTCCCGGTCCGATGCGCAGTGACACGCTGTTCAGCGCCAGCTTGCCTCCGTATTTCTTGGATACGCCGTCAACTTTGAGCAGTGTTTCCACCCTTAGCCCCCTCCTTTACGCCTTGCTTTCGGTCCTCCGCGACCGCCTCGCTTACGATGGAGACGATGTCTTGATTTTTGAACCCCAGCTCCTGCATGCCATGGATAAACTGGTGAAGCAATTCGCCCGCCATTTCCTTTTTAATCGCCATAATCTTCGATTCCTCGCTTGTCACATATCTTCCCAGCCCGCGCCGGGTCTCTACGACTTCCTCGCGTTCCAGCTCCTGAAACGTGCGCTGGATCGTGTTCGGGTTGATCTGCAGGTCGGCCGCCAGTTCCCTTACGGAAGGGATTTTATCGCCCGGCTGCAGGATGCCTGAGACAATTTGTCTCTTGATATGGTTCATGATTTGCAGATAGATCGGCAAATTGTTGTCGAATTCAATACTCACTTCAGGACAGACTCCTTTCGCCGTCAGCTTACGTTCCCGCGCATCAGGCTATATCACGTTTCTTAAACGTAACAAAGCTGGCGACAAGAAACAAGACGAGATATGCCGCCAGAACGGCGATGGAAAAGCCCAGGCTCATCCCCTGAATCGGTGCGTGACCGCCCTGACTGTACACCGACAGGTCTGCGTTCGGGAACAGCACGTATTTATAGAAGCTTTTCGGAATAACGATTCCGCTGAACATCACCGAGGCCATGCCTACACCCATCGCGGCTCCCGTCGACCGGGTCAGCACCCCCATCATAAAGGCCAGTGTCATGAAAATGATGCTGTACACCAGCGTGCTGCCTCCGGCCACCAGCACATCCCGCCAGCCGGCTTCCCCTGCATCCGTGCCGAAGAAGAACGCACCCGCTGCGAAGCTCAGCACCGTCAGCCATACGGCCAGCGACAGCGTAAACAGGACGGCCGCCGTGTACTTGGATGCCAAAACTGCGGACCGGCTCTGCCCGCGGATCAGCAGGAACTTGATCGTTCCTTGGCCGTGCTCCCCGGATACGATGCCGGCCGTGAAGATAATCGCCAGCATGGCCGTCATTTGGCCAAATCCGCTCATTCCCGACATCAACACCGTATAATCCAGGGCGCTCGCCCCTGTCAGCATCTCGCCACCCCAACGCTTCAGAATCCAGCCCAGGGCGATTGCGGCCACTGCAGCGATGGCATAAGGAATGAAGAAGCTGCGCTTCTTGGCCATCTTGAGCCATTCGTTGACCACCAGCAAAGAAAAACTACGCAATTTGGTTTCCTCCCGTCCATTTCAGGAATTCGTCTTCTAGAGACTGCTTGAGCTCGGTAATGAGGTAAATCGGGATCCGGCCGCTGCCCAGCCGCTCCACTACTCCCGGAATGTCCTTGTACTGCAAGGAAAGAATCAGCTCGCTTTGTTCCGGGTTCACCACGAGTACCTCGGCCAGATCCAGCCCTTCGAGCAGCCTCTTCGCCTCTTCCAGGCGGCCGACGCGGAACATGACGCGAATGGCTTCCTGCTGCCCCGGCTGCTCCGCTTCCCCGCTGCCTCCGCCAATGGAGCGGACCGTCACCAGCTTGCCGTCTTGAATGACGACGACCCGGCTGCACAGCTGCTCCATTTCAAGCAGGAGGTGACTCGACACCAGGATGGAGATGCCTTCTTCGCGGGCGATATTTTTGAGATAGTCGCGCATCTCCCGGATGCCCGCCGGATCCAGGCCGTTCGTCGGCTCATCCAGAATCAGGACCGACGGCTCATGCAGCAGCGCCTGGGCGATGCCGAGCCGCTGGCGCATGCCGAGCGAGTAGGCTTTGACCTTCTTCTTCATGGCCTGCTCCAGTCCTACGAGCCGGACAACCTCGTCGATCCGTTCCCGGCTGATCCAGGGATTCATCCGCTGATACTGCTTCAAATTATCGTATCCGGTCATATACGGGTAGAACTCCGGGTTCTCGATAATTGCCCCGATATGGCGGATCGCCTGCTTCCAGTCGTTGCGGATGCTGCTCCCGCGGACCAGCACATCTCCCTCCGTCATCCCGATCAATCCGGCGATCATGCGGATGGTTGTCGTCTTGCCCGCACCGTTGGGCCCCAGCAGGCCTACCACTTCGCCTTTATGCACATCAAAAGAAAGCTGGCTGACGATCCACTTGCTTCCGATCCGTTTCGATACCCCTTGGAGTGAAAGAACCGGCGCATCGGCGTCCGCCTGCATATTTGTTCGATGGTTCATGCTCACAACTCCCTTGTATTAGTGTTATAGTTGGATAGTACACTAGAACATTGAGATTGTAAAGCCCAATCATGTTGTTTCGGAGTAAATTTTCTTTGTGTCACTCCGACCAAGCCGCGCAGTTTGTAGGAAAATTTGAGAAAAAAAAATTCGGCGACCACTCTCCGGTAAAATACCGGGAAGCGATCGCCGTGCAGTGTGATCCTCTTTTATACTTTTCAATCGGCGCAGGCCGTTTTCTCATGTAACAAACTGGATTTTATTATAAAACGGCCCATCTACTAGCTACCCTTCAAACATTACCGTTAAAGCGCTCTTAGGCGGCATCTCAAGCTGCAATGCCTCTTTTCCGTACAGCTGAACAGCTACACTCTCCGATGCTTCACTGTCGTTAAACATAACGGCTGCAATAGAGCCATCCGTATTTTTAAAGGCAACGGAGCGGATCAGATCATTGCTGGTCGAAGCAATACGCCGCGCTTTCGGACGAATCCCCTTGCTGAAATGCGCCAGCGCATAGTAGTCCAGCGTATAGGTTAGTTCCTTCGTCTGCTGATTCACGGTCACAATACCGCGACAGGTGCTTGTACCAAAGCCGGGTACGGTAGGGCCATTTTTCTCATCCAGTGCCATATTCCATAAGACGTAAGACTTGCTATGATTGCGTAGAATCTCGATACCTGTCCGCATGACATTCGAGAAGGCTTGCTCAAACGGCGGAATCCACTCCCCGCCCGACCCTTCCGTGAAATGGACCTCTTTATCAGGGAAAACTTCGAATACGTCCGATTGGGCTGACGGCTTGCCGCCGTACCAGTGCCAAGCGACACCATCCACCGCATCGCCGGCCTGCTCTAACACCGTCAGCGGGTAGTCGGGTTTATCCCAATTGTGATCATAACAGAGGATTTTCGTATCGATCTGATTCTTCACGAATTGCGGCTTCAGGTGATTCTTAACGAAATCACTTTGTGCCTCAGGCAGCATGATCATGCCGGGATAATGACCTGGTGAATACAAGGCCTCATTTTGCGGTGTCACCGCATAGATAGGCAGACCTTTTGATGCATACTCCTGAATATAACGGACGAAATAATGGGCATAAACCGGATAGCACTCTTGCTTCAGCTCTCCGCCGATCATCGACCCGCTTGTCTTCATCCAGCCAGGCGGGCTCCAGGGCGAACCCATCAGCTTGATATCCGGATTCAATCGCAGCGCTTCCTGCAGGAGTGGAATAATATCGTCCTCATCATGTGCAATGGAAAACTGCTTCAGCTCCATATCGGACTGGCCTTCCGGCAGATCATTATAACTGTAGAAGTCACGTGCATAATCAGATGCGCCCATGGGCTGGCGCAGTACCGACAAACCAATCCCTTCGTTCGGATCGAACAATTGTGTCATAAGCTCCGAACGCTGCTCGGCCCCCAGTACTTGATGAATCAGATAAGCCGCGGAATCCGTGAAGGACGCGCCAAAGCCATCCATCTCCTGATACGTCTGCTCCTCATCGATAACAACCGTATTCAGCGGTGCAGTGGGAGATACAGGCGAAAGCTCCTCCTTCGTTTTCTTAATGAATAATTCCTCTTCCCCATTCGACTGGTAGATTGTCATGTTCAGCATGTTGTTCCCTCCAGATTTCTATATATCGTTTCCTATCCGTGAAAGCCTATTTCAGCCCAAGCTTTTCTTTGTTCGCTTTCATCTTCTCGTTGCGAACCTCCACGATTTTGTCCCAATTGTTACTGTCCAGGAACTTTTTGTATTCATTCAAGAGGCTATCGAACGCAGCATCATCCTTCGAACGAATCATACTGATGAGTGTTGAGTTCCATTTGGTATTGATTGCGGCCAAAGAACGCGCTTCCGGTGTGCCTTGGTCAGGGTTGATATTTTCCAGAATAAAGTGTGGCACCAGCTTCCCTTTACCCCATTCCTGCATTTGCTTGATGGCATCCGGGAATGCGTCACCACTGAGCGCTTTGTGGCGGTCATGGCCAAAGAACATGAATTCGCCCATGCGGTAATCCTTTTTAAAGGAATCCGGGTTGTTCAACTGAAGCTCCTTCACTGCAGGCAGGAACTCGACCTTTCCATCCGCGTTCACTTTATAGGTCTCGCCTTCAATACCATAGTTCATCAGCATTTGTCCTTCTTCGCTTAACAAGTAGGTGAAGAGCTGAATCGATTTAGCGGGATCCACATTATTTTTCGTAATAAAGCTGATCATCCAGCCTGTGATCCCGGATTGGTTCAGAGTCGGTGAATGCCCGACCGTGCTTTGGGGTCCGTCAATCGCGATATACTCTTTGCCTTTATTATTACTGTAGAAGCTTTGCAGGTTGCCGCCCTGCTGCGGTGTTCCATCCAGTAGAATGGTTGCATATTTGCCGGCCTTGACCTTCTCTTCAAAAGCTGTTCCGTCATCGGCAAAGCTGTCATCGCTGATCGCCCCGGCTCTGTATACGGAATTAAGCGTCTTTACCCAAGTTAAATAGTCTTCATCGAGGTTACGGTTATAGAATCCGCCATTCTTGTCTTCCAGCGGCACGCCGATGAAGTCCTGAAGCGTATCGCCAAGCGATCCGGTTCCTTCACCAATGGAATTGAACCCGAATGGAATCAGGTCAGGGAATTTATTCTTGATATCCTGGAGGACAGCCTGAAATTGTTCTGGTGTGCCCATCACCGGCTTACCCAAGGCTTCGTATACATCCTTACGGATGATAAATGCCGTTTTCGCAGGAATATTGCCGCTGTCATAGTCCTTTTGTGTATTGGAATAGTTCGGATATCCGTAGGTTTTGCCGTCCTTGAGCTTGAACCAGTTGAGCGTGTCTTGTGCAGCGACTTTATTGAAGTAGGGATCATATTTCTCAGCCAGATCATTTAACGGCAGCGCCCATGTAGCCGCTTTTTGTACCACCGGGGAGTTAGAGTCAAACGTTGTGATCAAATCCGGCATTTCCCCGCCGGCAAAAAACGTGTTCAATTTGGTATCGTCACCCGTGATGAACTTGATATTGATATTCAGATCTTCCTTGATTTTCTTGGTGACAACGTCCTTGCCGAAATCCGTATTCCACCAATCCGCATTTACATACCAAGTCAGGTTGGTTACCTCTTCTTTTTTATCCAGCTTCCAGGCCGGAGTCTCGGCATCCGGTGTATAACGGTCTTCGATCGAAACCCAATTCTCCTTCTTTGAGCCGGACTTGCCGCCCGATCCGCTGCAGCCGCTCATAACCAATACAACACTCATCAATACAGTTAACAGTGTGAGCCCTTTCTTTCCAAAAGCTTTGTTCGTAAACATCCTATACCCTCCCTTTTAATTAAAGCGCTTTCCTGATAGAGCCTGTGTTTTTACAGCCAGCTTCTTGTCCACTTATTCTTTGACTGCCCCAAGCATCATCCCCGAGATAAAATATCTTTGCAATATCGGATACATCACAACAATCGGCAGTGTTGTTACGACGATTGTTGCTAGTTGGACCCCTTTCGTGGTGGTTTGAATCGCTACGGAACCGATATTTTGCATCGATTGGGTCTGAGACTGCACAATAATTTCATACAGCATCATCTGTAAGGGATATAGCGATTGGTCGGTGATATACAGTTTCGTGGTCATAAAATCATTCCATTGCCCTACCCCGTTAAATAGGGCGATTGTGGCCATGGCCGGCATAGAAAGAGGAATGAATATGCTCAGAAAAACTCTCCAGTCGCCGCCGCCGTCGATCTTTGCCGACTCTTCCAGCGAATCCGGCACATTGCGGAAGAAATTCATCAGAATGATGACATCATAGAAGCTTAAGAGAGCCGGAATAATATAAACCCAGAAGGTGTTCAGCAGGCCCAAGCTTTTAATCAATAAGTAGGTCGGAATCATACCGCCCGAGAAAAACATGGTGATGACACCCATCGCAACGTAGAACTTGCGGCCGCGGACGTATTTTTTGCTCAGGCCGTAACCTACCATGGCACAGAAGAATACATGGGTGATAACCCCGATCACGGTTTTGGCAACCGAGATGAAAAAAGCCTGCCATATGCCTGTATCTCTGAACACAGCCTGATAATTCTCAAGCGATAATTCTTTAGGCCAAAAGATAAACCCGCCCTCGGCAAGGGCCCTGCCCGAACTGAAGGATGAAACGACGACGTTCCATAACGGAACGACAATAATAATCGTAAATACAACCAATAGGATGATGTTGATCGTATCAAAGATCTTGCTATCGAGATCCCCTTTTGCTGCTTTCGAATTCACCGTAATGCCTCCCCCTGCATGGCCTATAGAACGGATTGATTATCATTTAATTTGCTGGTCACCTTATTAGCCGTAACGAGCAGAATGACCGATATGATGGATACACCCAAACCAACCGCGGTGGCATAAGAGAAATCCCCTTGCGTCATCCCCATCCGGTACACGTACGAGTTAATGACTTCTGCCTTTTCCCGGTTCTGTGAATTCATCAGCACCAAGGTTTGATCCAAATTCGACCCCAATAAACCGCTTACAGTCAGGATCAGATTTAAGCTGATAATCATCTTCATGTTAGGCAGTGTGATGTTCCAGATTTGTCTGAGGCGACTCGCACCATCGATTTTTGCGGCCTCATAGTAGGTAGGATCAATCTTGGACATGACCGCCAAGTACAGAATCGTCCCCCATCCAGCTTCCTTCCAGATATCCGATAAGGTCGCAATCCACCAATACTTGCTCGGGTCGAGCAGAATATTTTGCGGCTGCGAGATCAGCCCTAAGCCAAGCAGCACTTCGTTAAGTAAACCGGAGGTGGAGAACCAGGTAATGAGCATTCCGCCCAGCACGATCCATGACAAGAAGTGAGGCAGATACGAAATGGTCTGTACGAACTTTTTGAACCGGCCCATGCTAACCTCGTAAATCATAATGGCCAAAATGATCGGAATGACAAAGCCCACCGCCAATTTCAAAAAGCTGATGCCCAGCGTGTTGACTACGGAATCCCAAAAATACTTGTCCGATATAATAATTTTGAAATTGTCCAGGCCAACCCACGGAGCGGAATCCAGCGTATCAATGACGGTGTAATTTTTAAAAGCAATGGATAAACCATAAATCGGTATGTAGCAAAAAATAAACATAAAGATAACACCGGGAAGAATCATCGATTGAAGCTCCCATTGCCGCTTGAAATCAATGAAAAACTCCTTGACTCTCTGCCCTCGCGGCTTCTTTCCGGTTGGTTGAACCGGGCCTGTGCCGGTTGGCTGAACTAAAACTGTTTTGCCCACCTAGTAAGCCTCCTTTGATCACAAAATGACAGACTCAAATAAAAACGTTTTTATTTTTCGGCAAAAAATATCCTCCTATTTTGTATCATTTTAAAAAAAGAATCGGAATAATCATTGGCCCTTTCACTTAAACCGGTTTATTCCGATTGATCTTCACATGACTGGTGCCGCGAACGACAAGCTCCCCAGGCAATTTCTGAGTCTTGCCTTGCTCTTTCTTCTGAATCATGCGAACCAGGTGATCCACGGCCAGAATGCCTTGTCTGGCAATCTGATTGCGTACGGTCGAGAGAGGCGGTGTAAAATACTGCGCAATATCAATATCATCGAAGCCCACGACGCTTATATCTTGGGGAACCTCGTATCCCAGGGATTTCAAGGCCCGAATACAACCGATGGCACTCACGTCGTTACCGGCAAGAAAAGCATCGGGCACTTTGTCGGGATGCAGGTGAAGAAAGGATTTCACTGCGTTATAGGAGCCTTCTTCCTCAAAATAACCTTGCAGGATATAGTCTCCATCGATGGGAAACTGACACTCGCGCAGAGCAGCCAGATATCCTTCTTTCCGCTGAACGCTGTCAAACATCGTATCCACGCCGGAAATATAGGCAATCTTCTTATGCCCCAGGCTGATCAAATATTTAGTCGCTTCATAACCGGCCTCATAGGAGTCGAAAATGATGCTGCCCATCGTCTCTTTCTGAATCTCGCGATCCAGGAACACGGCATTGATCTTGTCCTTCTCCATAGCGGCGATGTCTTTGTCGTCGATCCTCAGCTCTTCGAATATGATGACGCCATCCACCCGGCCGCCCATAATATTGCTCATGATAACCTGCTTATCCTTCGTAATAAACACATTCAATCCGTAACCCAAACGGTCGCATTCATGTGACATCGACTCAACCAGTGTGTAGAAGTAGGGCCCTGCCACGCTTGTTGTAAAAAAGCCAAGCATCTTGGTCTTCCCCGACTTCAGCAGCTTCCCGTTCAGGTTCGGTACATAATTTAATTGTTCTGCCACCTTCAGAACATGTGATTTGGTCTCCGGGGTCAATACATCCACGTCATTCAATGCATTCGAAACCGTAGAAATGGAGACTCCGGCTGCTTTAGCTACATCCTTGATCGTTACCTTACCCATATAACCATTCTTCCTTTGCTATAAAAACGTTTTTATGTACATAAAATACCATACAAGCGCTTTCAACACAATCCTTTTTTTAATAAGCGGGAAAACAAACCAAAAGACCGCCCACTTTACGTGAGCGGTCCACTGAGCCTGCCTTCCATACCAACGATGAAGTTCTACTGCTTAAGATATCGTTAAACATGCTTATGGTTTATTCTCATAATCGGCAAACCCCAGTTTCTCCAGCACCGCCATGCGCTCCAGCAGCTTCACACCGCTCAGCTGGGTGCTCAGGGATACCGGATCTGCCGGCGCCTGGCTCCAGTCCGTTCCGAACAGGCATGCGGCGCTTCGTCCGGCGTCCCACAGCACGCCGGCATTTGCGGCGAGCATCGGGACGGCAAGCCGGGCTGCCTCCTCCGAGGCCAGGCTCAGCTCAGCCAGGTAGCGGACCAGGATGCCTTTGAACAGGCCGCCGTCCCCGCTTCCTTCGTCCGGGTACACGCCGTCATCCGCGGCAAGCTCCGCCTTGGTGGCCTCGGCCGTGCGCAGAGCATCCACGAGGAAGCCCGGCTCCCCGCTCACCCGCCACAGCTCCACGCCCGCACCGATAAAGACACCCTGGCAGTAGGTAAACTTCCAGTCCTTATCAATGCTTCCGTCCCCGGTCCGGTTCATGCCGTCCCAGACGAAGCCGGTGGCGGGATCGACCAGGGAGCGCTGCTGCCAATCGTATATTTTGCGGGCCCACTCCAAATCCTCCGCGCTGCCAAAGCACCGGTACAGCCTTGCCGCGAGAATGGCGGCGGGCGCATTGGCCGGGGTGTTTTTGTAAGCCAGCTGGGATTTATGCCACGCGATGCCGCCTCCCATATGGTCGTTCCATCCGCTCTGGATGTCCTCCCACAGGATGTGGACGGCTTCCTTGTACTTCTCCTCGCCGGTCGCCTCGTACGCGCGCAGCCAGGCGAGCGCCATCCATTCCATATCGTCGTACAGCTCATTCGGGTACACGCCGCCGTTCCGGCGCCGGATGCCGTCATGCAGCTCCGCGAGCGTCTCCCCGTAAACCGCCTCGCCGGTGCGCAGCAGTCCGTCCACCAACACGTCGGCGGCATGCGCCATCCACCAGTAATGAAAAATCGTGTTGCAATCGCCGTTCGGGCACGGCGTTTCAATATTAAACATGGCGATACCCGGGTTCCAATAATGCCGGCGCAGCGCTTCCTGCGCCGCGTCCGCGCGTTCTGACCACAGCATGGCGGCCTCTCTCCCCTTTCAACGGCACCCGAATGGAGTGCTTTTCATTCCGCTTACTCAACCAGCCCGGAACGCTCCACACCTTGAATGAAATACCGCTGCAGAAAGAGATAGACGACAAGCATCGGAATCAGCGCAAGGAATGTAGCGGCCATGACGACAGGCAGGCTGAACACTTCAAAGCTGCTGCCTGTCAATGTATCCAGAGATTGATAGAGCCGCGGAAGCATCATCGGCAAGGTGAACTTCTCCTCCGACGTCAGGAAGATCGACGGCTCGAAGAAGTCATTCCAGTGCCATACCAAGGACAGCAGGGTCGTTACGACGATCGCAGGCGGTGTAAGCGGGAGAATAATTCTCCAGTATACGCGGAAGCTTCCGCAGCCATCCACCCTCGCCGCATCCTCCAGCTCCCACGGAAGCCCGCGGAACAGCTGGCGGAAGATAAAGATGAACAGGGCGCCCCTAAGCCCATTCGCAAAAAAGGAAGGCACGATCAGCGGCATCACGCTGTCCAGCCAGCCGATCGTCTTGTACTGCATATACAAAGGGACGATGATCGTTTGCGGCGGAATGATCATCGTGAACATGCACAGCACGAACAGGATTTCCCGTCCGGGAAACCTAATGCGGGAGAAACCATAGGCGACGAAAGAGCAGGATAATACCTGGCCGATCACACTCACTACGGAAATGAGGGCCGAGTTATTGAAATGTGTCCAAAATTGCAGCCCTTTCATGCCGTAGTAGAAGTTTTCCCACGCCAGACTCGTCGGAATCCACTTGATCGCGAAGTCGATCAGATCCACCGGATGCTTGAGCGAGGTCGTGATCATATAGATAAACGGATAGAGAAAAACAAAGGCCAAGTCAATCAGAATGACGTACACGAAAATGCGGTAAATGAGCGCGAACCAGCGGCTTTTGCTGCTGATCCGGCTGATGACGCTGTTATTTCTTAACGCTTTCGCCCGGTTAGCGATACTTTCGGGCTGCACAGCCACACGCTGCTTGGTCTTCGACATCGGAATCGGTTTCACGCTGCACCACCTCCTTGCTCCTCATTCTCATTTTTCACCTGTGTATACGACTAAGCGCCTGGTTGTAGCAAATACGATAATGAGCAGCAGGAAGATAAACAAGAAGTAGATCCAGCCCATACCGGACGCGTAGCCCATTTCGATCTTCGTAAAGGCCGTATCTTTGATATAGACCATCATCCTGTTGTTGATATCCGTAAAGGAATCCACGCATGTATAGACGAGATTAAGCAGGATGATCGGTGAGATCAGCGGCAGCGTGATTTTCCAGAACATCTCCCATTCGGTTGCACCGTCGCATCTGGCCGACTCATAGAGCGACAGAGAAATCCCCTGAAGTCCGGCTAAAAAGAGCAGGATCTGCACGCCCGTTTTCCAAAAGATCACGGTAAGCCTGCTCAGCATATCGAAGACGATCTGCGAGAACGTCGGGCCCATATACAGAAATACTTCTTCCGGAACGCCGATGCCGTTCACCAGCGTGTCTTTGCCGACCCCTGCGTAGAGCAGCTGCTGCATCGCAAGGCCGGAGCCGATCAAAACAGGCAGGAAAAATGCTGCCCGGAAGAAGGCGCGCCCGCGGATCTTATGATTCAGCAGGATCGCGATAAACAAAGAGAAGACCAGAATCAGCGGCGTATTGATGACGGCATCCTGCACCACCGAAATGAACAACGGAATAAACTGCGTATCCAGCACGAACGCTTTGTTGAAATTTCCCCAGCCGACAGGCTCCAGATCGAAATTGCCGACGCCGACCACTTCATGAAAGGCCAGCCAAAGGGAGTAAATCAGAGGATACAGCATGAACAATGCGAACCCGATCGCCCATGGAGCGATATAAACATAGCCTGCCAGCATCTTTTTTCGTTCCAGACTCAACTTTTTCCCTGTCATGCTGATCCCCCCTTCGGCACCACGATGAAGTTTTTGCCCGAAACGACATGATGATCGACCGTCACCTCACCCGGCGTATAATTGACAATGACGCGAGTCCCGTCCTCATATACGACCTCATAGACATCATCCTGCAGTTTGCGGTGCTCCTTCATCGTCTGCGACCATACCGGCCTCAGCTTGTCGTTCATCTCTTTGTAGTATTGGACCGCTTGATCCACCCAGTTGCTGTAAGCCGAGCTGAACAAATCGCTGTAGATGGTGTCCTTCAAATCTTCAGAGTGGTTCATCGTTAATTGGTAGTACGGCATATAGCCGTATTCCACCATTTTGAGGTACTGCAGCTGTGGATCGTAGAATAAATTTTGCGGATCGCCCGAGTAAGGAATAATGCCGTGCAGCGCCATCTGGTAGAACGGGATCGTTTCGTCGGTAAAGAAAAAGCCGCTGTCCTCCATCGGGATGCCGAACAGGCGGGAGGAATGCTTCAGGCTGTATCCATTGCCCCCAACCGAGGCCGCACCGCCGAACTGCAGGACCGATTTCTCCATCATTTCCGTCCACTGCTTGGCTGTCCCCCCGCGCTTCAGCGGGTAATCGTCGTTATAATCGTAGTAGAGCTGACTGCCGATGCCGTCGAAGTTAATGCCGGTAATCCCCAGCTTACGCAGCGGATTCAGCACTTTCTTCTGGAAATGCGCATTCTGCTTGCCTGCATTCAAGTAGAAGAGCTCGCTGTAACGGTCGGTCACGACAAAATGATTGGCTCCGACAACGACGTCTTTGCGCGACGAGAACCCGTCGTTGCCCTTCCATGCCTCGACATAGTTGTCCTGCAGAAAAAGCTGGTAGTTCTTCGTCTTCGCATACTCGCTCAGCTTCGCCAGCCCGCTTGTGCCGCCCAGCTTACGGGAAGGCTTATATCCCGACGGATAACTCATGTAACCTTCGCCCGTCCATCCGAGCAGGTTCGCCGAAATCGACTGAACGCCGCGCTGGCTGAGGTCCTCCATCATATCCTGCGCCTCTGAGAACGTCGTATTTTGAATAAAATGATCGATCAGAATCTGGTCCTTCTTAATGCCCATAAGCAGGTCAAGCCCGAAAGGAACCGCCTCCCCTTTCTTCACCTTCGGAACCACGCCCTGCTCGTCGAGCAAATACTCCCTGTAGGCAGTCGCCATATGGCTGTAATCGGCTTCTTTGCCGCTAAAGAACATGTAGCGGATGGTATGATCCTCGCGGATCAGGTCCTTTTCGGGCTTCTTCGTCAGATTGCCGTCTTTCTTAACCGCTTCATACTCGCGCCTGTAAACGAGCTCGGAAGATATTCGGTTCAAATTAATGAGATAGCCGCTCGGCGAATAGAGGATATTCGCGTCGTATTCTCCTTGGGTGATGATCCCCATAAAGGAGTTATTGCCCACTTTCAAGCCGAAGATCGGCAGCATCGCGTTTTGTTCCCGTCCGAAAAAATTGAAGGTAATCGTATCCGCGCCGTAAACGCTCGCACGATAAGGATTCAAATAATTCGGGTGGTTCGTCTTAAAATAAGACAGCGCACCCGGCCCGTCGGGATAGACCGCATAGCCTTGATCGTGATCCGATGCCGCTCCGAAGAAGGGAAGCGGAGCAACCGACATGAGCCAGTTGTCTTCCCCTTCCTGGATCGATTGGCCGGGTACGGTGACTTCGAGGGCGTTCCCCTTCAATTGGAAGCTCATATCGAAGCTGATTTTCAGCCTGGGCAGCTCGTAACGGACCGATATCCCGTTTTCCAGTGAGGTCGTCGTCATCTTCGGCTGCTCAAGTGCAAAGTTCGTCTCCTGCGTTTCCAGCGCAGGCAGATGGGGATCCGTGTAGGTCAGATGAAAAATCGACTGACTGCTGGCGGTCCACAGCTCATTCCCGTCCGTTTCGACATCCTGCAGCGGAACTGCCGATTCCCACCGGTACCCGTTGCTCTTGTCGATCACCGCGATGGCGGAATCGGATGAGCGGAACTGCAGCTCAAGCCGGTCGTTCTCGGCGATCTTCTCATAATTGGTTGGCTTCTGCGGCTGTCCGCTCTCCTCCGGAGCCGGCATCTGCTCACTCTCAACGACCTGGTTCTTATTCGGCCGCATTTCCTCCTTGGCCCGTTCCATGGCCCTTTGCACGGAGGGTAACGCCAGAAGCACGAGCGCAGCAATGATGACGCTGACGGTTAAATAGTAGATCCATCGTTTGGCGAGTCTCGTTTTCATGGTACCCCCCTCAATTTTCCAGTAAGTATCTGACTTCTACGGCCACTTCACGCACAAATTGAAGAACGTGGTTCGTCAAAGCGAAGACAAGCCCTACCGTTCCCCAGAAAATAATAAAAGCAAAGATGGATAAAAGGAGGACGCCGACCGCCTTCTTAAAGGTATAATCGTTCAGCACCTTCAGTTGAATGAAGATGAGCAGGGCCACCCACAGCCATATGATCGAATTGATGCTGTTGTACAGCCCCAGTTCGCCCCTTGACATCACCAAGGAGACGGCAGCCAGCGGGATGGTAAATACGATATAGGGAATCAAGGCATAGGACATTGCGGTCAACACTTGGCTGAAGTAGGCCTCGCCGTCCATAATCGCCGTAATTAAATAACAGGCAATCACGCCCGAGATCAGCGGGACGACGAAGCGGATGATTTCCAAATTTAAATTGGCATCCTTCGGCTGAAGCGACGTCATATGAAAGCTGGTCATATAGATCGATATAATTCTGACGCTGATGGTCAGCAGGATTAAGACGAATGCCGAGATCAAATGCTTGTTTTTCTGCAGTTCCTCAAAACCGTCCACCGGATGGAACAGTATTGCTATGCCCAGCCGCAGTGACCGGAGACCCGACTGTTTGATATCCGCCGTTCTGATCAATAGCCATACCTCCTTATGACGGTATTCGTGACGCGGATCATGAATTTGACGATAAAGTAGATGGCGACCACGATGAGAACGACGGCCAAGATAATCCAGCCCAAATACTCACGCAACAAGCCATGCCGGTACTCGGCAAAAGCGAGTGAATACCCTTCCTGGTCATTGCCCAGCTTAAATTCCCGCATCGCTTCCTTCCATCTCTCTTCCTTCATCAGCGCTTTCGCCACGCCGCGGTGGGCGAGCGGATAGTTCTCGTCGATCTTCAGCACTTCCTTCCAGGGCACCATCGCTTCCTGGTAACGCCCGTTGAAGTGCAGCTGGCTCGCTTGGTGGACCAATTCCGCGAAGCGTGTCGGCTGAAAAATTTGAATGTTATTGCGGTCCCGGTCCAGCACGTAGATTTTGCCCGCCTTATCGACGACGATGCTCGTCGGGTATTCAAAGCGCCCCTTCTCATCGCCTTGTCCGCCGAATACGGCAAGCAGATTTCCTTCCTGATCGTATTGATAGATCTTCCGCGACATCGCGTCGAGCGCGTTCACGACCCCGTATTGATCGACAGCCATATCGATGAAATATGGGTTTTCCAGCGCCCCGCTTTCGATCGAGGCTTCGCCGAAAAATGCCTTCTTGTAGATGTTTTCACCCATGGCATTAAACTTCTTAAGCTGGTCCGCTTCGATCAGAACCGTCGGCGTATAAATAAATCCTTTACCGTCGATTGTGATATTTGAATTTTGCGGAGGAACCGCATTGTTCAGCTGCTCCCGCTGCTCCGGTGTTGCCAGTAACCGGATGAGCAGCTTCTTCCAGTCGAACGGAACGCGGTTGGCGCCGATGTAGCCGCGGAACTGGTTCATCGCGTCGATCATCATGAAGCCGCTGTAGTCATTTTTATTGAGCGCATAGAGATAACCGCGCCGGTCCATGATGACTTTATCCGGGGAAAAATCCAAATCTTCGCTCAGCAAGGAAGATTCCGGCTTGACGAACTCTTCGATCAATTCCCCTTTCGGAGACAGATGAATGATCCTGCCGCTGCCCGTGTCCGCTACGAACATATGACCGAGGCTATCGACATAGATACCGCTCGGACTGCTGAGCTCGACGCCTTGTTCTTTCCCGAAGATGCCCAGCACTTTCCCTTGGCCGTCCAATTTCACAATCCGGTTGTTATCCGTGTCGGCTACGTATAAGAGCCCCTTCTCGTCGATAAACAAGTCGTTCGGTTTATTCAAGCCGGGCTGGCCAACATCCATAATGATCGTGTCTACCGTATAGGTCAGGGGGATCGGCATCCGATGGCCATACATCGGATCGAGCGTATAAGACATTTGCGGGAGCGCATGGGCAGGCAAGCTGCTGATCAGAAACAGCAGACCGCCGAGTATACCCGCCGTTATTCGTTTGTACACCATATCCGCCCCCTATGATTTGATCCCGGAATGAACCATCGTATTCATAATCAGCTTCTGGAACAGCAGGAAGATGAGAATCGGAGGAAGCGTCATCAGGAACGTGCCGGCAGCCAGCGCACCCGTCCGCGCAACGACGCCAGGCCCTCCAGCCAGTGTCTGAATCGCCAGCGGCAGCGTCTTCATCGATTCGCTTGTCGTAAACACGAGCGCCGAAAAGAAATCGTTCCAGTTCCCGATGAAAGAGAAAATAATCAACGTTGCCCAGGCCGGCTTGCTCACCGCCATAATCACCCTCCAGAAGATTTTCCAATCCGATGCTCCGTCGATATGCGCAGCCTCGATCAGGGCATCGGGAATTTGGTCGAAGAACTGTTTCATGAGGAAGATATTGAAGGCCACGGCAATCTTCGGCAGAATTAACGCCCAATACGTATTGACCAATCCTAAGCTCGATACGATCATATAAGTCGGGATCTGGGTCACCTGCGGCGAGAACATCAGAGCGGACAGGATGACGGAGAAGATGAAGCCCGCACCCGGCGGCTTGAACTTGGATAACACGTACGCTCCCAGGCAGCACACAACCAAGCTGGAGAGCACGACCGCAACGGAGACGAACAAGCTGTTGAAGATGTACCGCGAGAAAGGAACGACAGAGCTGTCCGTCGCGGTAAGCAGATCAAAGAAGCTGCGCAGGGTCGGCTTCTGAACGAAAAATCTCGGCGGATAAAGAAACAGCTCATCGAGCGGTTTGAAAGCCGTGGAAATCATATATACGATCGGCAAGGACGTAAATCCGACCAATGCGATCATAAACGCGTATAACAAACCCCTGTTGAAACGGGCGATAAATTTCGTAAAGCTCATCGTCACGTCCTTTAGCCCCCTTATTGATCTTTGGACGATAGTAACCGCATCACGATGCGGCCTAAGCCGAACGTGACTACAAACAGGAAGACGGCGATTGCCGATGCGTATCCCAGCTCGAACCGGATGAAGGCATAGTCGAACAGATGCGCAATAATCGTATGGCCCGCATAGTTCGGGCTCGGCATACCGGAGATGGCCACGGCAATGTCGAACACCCCGAAAGCGCCAACAATGGCGTTGACCGCGCCGAACAGCAGCTGCGGCTTCATCAGCGGCAGCGTAATGAACCACAATTCCTGAAACCGGCTGGAAATCCCGTCAATGGCGCCTGCTTCATACAGCTCTGGCGATACATTCTGCAGCCCCGCCAGGAATACCAGGAATCCCGTACCCATGCTCATCCACAAAGAAACGATGATGATGACCGGCATGATCGTATTCGGATCCGTATTCCAGAGAATCGGTTCGCTGATCATGCCCCAGTTGAGCAGCGCATTGTTTAATAACCCGTAGCGGTCTCCGGAGAATATGTACAGCCAGACGATCGATAAAGCGATTCCGCTCGTAATCGAAGGGACGTAAAAGGCCAACGAGAAGATCATTTTGGCCTTCAGCGTATTGATCACCCACGCGAGTAAAAAGGATAAGCAATAGCTTAGCGGCCCGGCGATCACAGCGAAGATAAACGTATTTTTTAGCGATGTGAGAAAGATGTCGTCTTCCAGAAACAAGACGCTGTAGTTGGATAAGCCTACCCACTTCGCCGGTTGGAGCATGTTGTAGTAGGTGAAGCTGAGATAGACCGACTGCACGACGGGAATGACGGTAAACACGATGAAGAGAATCAGGAACGGGCTGAGAAACAAATAACCGAGCGCAGCCCTCTTTCTCGCGTGAGTCAATTTGAATCGACGTGCCTTCTGCGGTGCCAGCTGGAGCGGCCCTTTAACCTCCACGCTGCTTTGCATACTGCTCCTCCTTCCGCCGCCTTAGTCTTTCGGCGTGAACCCGAATTCCTTCTGCTTGGCGTTAAGCTCTTTGTTAATATCCTTGATGCCCTTCTCCAGCGACTCCCTGATATTCATGCCTCCAAGAACGACGCGGTTCCAGGCGTTATCGATGTTCCGCCCCGTGAAGTAGCCGCCGAGCACGTACGGCTGCTCTTTGTAGTACTTCCATTGGTCCTTCAATGCCTTGAGGTCGTCCTCCGGCCATGGCAGCTGCGATAAAGCGTCTATATTCGCCGTATTCCAGCGGGCCTCGACGCCGAGCAGCGCCTCCAGCTCTTGGCCGAACTGCAGCTGAACCTCTGTACTCGTCCACCATTTCAGGAACTCCCAGGATTCCTGCTGATGCTCCGATTGCTTGAAGATCGCAACGGACTGTACCGCTCCACCGGTCGTGCGGTCAATCGATCCATCGGCCTTCTGATGGCCGGGAGACGGGGCGACGCCCCAGCGTCCGATCAGCTCCGGCGCTGCAGTAGAGAGCTGCACATACGTGAGATAATCCGCGATCCCAATCGGCATTTCCCCAGTACGGAACCTGTTGAAAAAGTTGGCCATGACCGGGAATTTGTAATTGGTATACAGCTCCGTCCATTCCGTGAAGGCCTGGAAGGCTTCCGGTGAATCCAGCGCCGACTTTGTTCCGTTCTCCTTGTAATAGTCGCCGCCATTCTGGTAAAGAAACGGCATGAAGCCAAGCTGCGTGATCGGGTAGTACATCTGCATCCCGTTCTGCTGCAGAATCGGAAGCAGAGCATAGACCTCATCCCATGTCTTCGGGATGCTGACGCCTAGCTCGTTCAAGATATCTTTCCGGAAGACCAGCAAGTTGAAATCCTGCGTTTCCGGAAGCGCATAGTTCCCCCCGTTGTATTTGAAAGGAATGAGCGATCCCGCAAGGAACCGTTTGCTGACTTGTTCATAATCAGGAAACTGCGTTAAATCGACGGAAGCATCCCGGATCGCAAATTCGACAGGCAGATGCGCATCGACGCCTGTTGCGACATCCGGCGCTCTGCCGGAGCTTGCCGCAAGCAGCAGCGTGTTGACGGAGCCCGAGTTCAATTGGCCGGCCGGGAGCGTATTGATGTTGATGCGTATGCCGGTTTTGGGCGTAAAGTCTTCCTCCGCCATTTCCTTCATAATTTCCGCCCACTCTTTGCCCCGGGATACCCAAACCTCGATAACCGGACCCTCTTCCTCCCCCGTTTCGTTGTCGTAGACGCTGCCTACGCCCGTATAGTCCTTCGTAAAGGAAGCCATGAAGTTTTTGAACGTGCTGACCGATTTTTGCAGAACGTTGGATTTTACCTTCGGATATTTCGTATCCGGGGCGCTGATCAGGATGTAATCCAGAACAAGCGGCACATTCTGGAGATCCATCAGCAGTGTGCTGAGGTTCGTTTGGCTGTTGCTGAGCTCTGATAATTGTCTTGGAATCGAATCGGGGTTACGGATCATTTTCTCGAACGTGTGGTTCATCATCCGCAGACTGTTCACCGTGCTCGGCTCTACATCCGACAGAGCCTTGAGCGCATCCATCTGAACGAGCAGATCGTCCGCGATGACCTTCAAGTCCTCAATCAGCTTCGGCACCTTCTTGTTCAGCTCGTATTCGAAGTTCGGATCCGGCGTCGGTCCCGTGATCATAATAATGCGCCTGTACAGATCAGAGAGCTTCTGGGTATCAGCCGTCAAAGCTTCCATGATCGGTTGATACGGCCCGACCTGGGCGGTCATCGTCAGCGTATGCTCGCCTTTCGTTAAGTACACAAGCAGGGGTTCATCTTTTCCTGTTTGTTCATTGTCCTTATGCAGCGTTTCAATCCGCCAGTTGCGCGAGTAGGTAAAAGGGTACAGCTCCAATTCTTTGAACGGAACTTTCCCATCTATAAGAATTTGACGATAGGACGGCAGCCCATCGCCCCACCATTGTCCAAATTTCAGCCCAATCTTATACAACCCGTCCTGCGGAACCGAAAACGCCCACGATGCCTTCTGACCGCCTTTCCTCCAGCGCCAGTCGCCAAATGCGTTCAGCCGGATTCGCCCATCGCCTGCCGGCTCCATTAACGGATCGCCATTCGATTCTCTGCGGATCGTCGGATCGGATTTCGTCGGATTGTTCTCCGCCTGCACTTTCACATTGATCTGCTGGGCGGGTTCATAGCCTTGCGCGGTGTAGGCCTGCTCCACTTCGGCATAGCTGGGCAGCTGCTCCGGTGACGTAATCCGGATCTCGTCGATGGCCATCGGTTCGAGCAAATAATTCATCCGAATGACATGCTTGCCTGCGGTCATATAAAATTGGAAGGGTTCCGGGTACAGACCATTCCCGTCCGAAACCGGAAGGTCCATCCACTGCGGCTTCTCGATTTGCTTGGGTCTGACGTCGTCTCCCTGGTTGTTTTGGGCCGGATCGCCCCGGTCGACCCAGCTGCGGTAGAAATAGATACGCTGCGCCTCGCGAAACGGGCTTTCTCCGTCGATAAGCAGCTCCCGCTGAATCGGCATTCTTTTTCCCGGCATCGGATAATAACTTAGGGCCAGGTTGTAAAGACCGTCCTGCGGGATATCTACCGACCATTCGATCCACGTTGTCTTGCTGTCCCACACAAGAGCGGAATGGCCGTCTACCGTTTCCAAGACCGGCTTCGTGCCTCCAAACGCCGAATGCTGATCGGCTTTCATCACGATGTCCGGTTGATCGGCAGGCGGATAGCCCTCTTTCTTATATCCGGCCAGCGTCTTCGCGTAAGTCGGCTCCAAAATACTGTTCACGGCTAATTGGTCATTCGTCAGCGGAACGCCTTGATTCTGATTCCGGTCCCGTAAACGTTCGTTGTTGGCATAAGAATGAAAGCTCTCACCGAAGGTCAGCGAAAAGACAAGAAAAGTGATCGATATAAGCATGACTCTCTTCCACTTTAGTGCATCATTCCAACGCCATTTCAAGCACCGTCACCTCTTTGTCGTTCAATTCATCAGGATGTCCCTTAAGCGGTTCTCTTCCTTCTGATGAAGAAAGGGGACAGGCGATTCAGCCGCCCCCTCCTTATGAAACCGGTCCACCTTGATTATTTCGATTCCAGTTTTTTGAGCTCGTTATCGACGTTCTTCTTGACTTCGTCCAGCAGCTTCTTCGGCTCGCCCTTTCCGTTCAAGGCCAAATCCTGAACACGGAAGGTTTCATCCCACAGCTTCTGGCCAACAGGCGTAACAGGGCGGTAATGCGCCACAGGCATCAAATCGACGAACACCTTCAGCTTCGGATTCTCGGTAATCTTAATTTCTTCGTTCACCTTCGGCATCGTCGTAATATCGTTGCCTGCATCCGCCCGCTTGGCCCAGAGCAGCGTGCCCTTATAGCCGCCGATAAACTTGAGGAGCTCCCATGCTTCCTGCGGATGCTTGGCTCCCTTCGGCATGACCCAGGAATGGCCGCCTGCCCATGTCGTTTGAGGATAGCCTTCCGCGGAAGGCATCGGCGCGACGCCCCACTCGAAGGTAGGCTTCACCTTCGCATTGCTGGTCAAATCGTTCAGCACCCAGTTGCCGTCCACGACGAATCCGACTTTGCCGGTCCAGAACGAATTGATGCCGGTTTTGCCCATAACATCGTTGAACTTGTTGATTTTGGACATATCGTATTTTTTGGCGTAGCTGACCATCCATTCAAGCGCTTTCACAATTTGCGGGTGGTTTGGCGTCAATTCCTCGCCATTGGTCCATTCTCCGCCGAAGTTCCAGCTTTGCGTGTATAAGTAGGTTTGGTTTGCCCATGGAATAAAGCCGACCTGCTCATAGCCGCTGCCATTGCTTGTTTTCTTGAACATTTTCTCCGCCATCGCGTCCAATTCCGCAATCGTGACCGGCGGCTTCTCCGGGTCGAGACCCGCTTCCTTCATAAGCGTTTTATTATAATAAAGCGCCCGGTTATCTGTGGTGAACGGCATCGCATAGAGCTGGTCCTTATAATTCGCTTCCGCCCAGACGCCCGGATAATAATCGTCGGCGCGTACTTCTTCTCCGGCATCGACGAACGGCTGCAGACTTTCCAGCGATCCCTTTGCTGCCCATTGCCCTACCATGAAGCGGTCGAGCACCGCTACGTCCGGAGGCGTACCGCCGGCAATCAGCGTCGTCAGCTTATCCGTGCCCCCTTGATCGATGATGTATTTCACCTTGATATTCGGGTGCTCTTTCTCAAATTCGCTGATGACAATTTTCGTGTAGTCCGTCTGGAATTTGCCTCCCCAACCCCAGAGCTCAAGTGTTACCTTTTCACCGCCGCCTTTACCCGTATCGGTATTTTTCTTGGCGGTATCGGTCTGTTGATTTGTACTGTCCGTTCCCTTTGTATCCTTGGCTCCATTCTCTCCGCTGGACCCGCCCGAGCCCCCGCAGCCTGTTAATACGAAACATACCGATAATGCGGTAACCAGATACTTGAGCATCGCTCTTCTCAAATGAGTGGCGCCCTTCTTTTTCCTCACTTACATGCCTCCTTTTTGCATATATAAGTTGAAATATTGAACTAGGAATGGGGGCAAGTACGTAAAATGTCCCTACGATCCCTCTTGTTTTCGGATTTCTTGATTTGTTTGAACCCATGTGAGGTAGAAATCCGAAAGCCAAATGTGACCGCTTCGCTTCTTCGGAATCATTTTACTCCCTTGCCTGCATCCTATTCTTTAGTTCATCTTATATAGGTTTTAAATGGTACTAATGAAGTTAGTTCCTTTTTAGTGTAAACGCTTTTATGAGAGGGGATAATGAGACTGCTTTTGTATTTCGTGTACTATCTTTACTATCTTGGAAGGGGAGCCATCGGCTTTGCGTTTCTATTCGAGGCAAGAAAAAAAGAGTGCCTGTCATACATGACAGACACTCTTACGGCTGCTCATCGCGGCCTTGGGGATGCTCCATTTTGCGGTTTCCGTACCCCATGACCTTAGCCAATTCAGCATCGACGTTCTTCTTCATTTCATTCAAGAGCTCTCCCGGTTCCCCCTGCAGATTCATCGCCAGCGTTTGCACACGGAGCATTTCATCCCACATATATCCGCCCACAGGTGTGACGGGCCTGATGTAGGCATTCCCAAGCAGCTCTGTAAACACCTTCATCGGTCCCTTCTGATCCAAGCCGAGCTTGGCATTCACTTCCGGAATGCACATCAGATCATTCCTGCCGCCCTCGCGGCCGGCCCATAGGAGCGAGCCTTCCTTGCCCGCTACGTACTTCATAAACCTCCAAGCTTCCTCTTTATTGTTCGCCCCTTTGGGCATGACGAACGACCACCCCCCTGACCATGTGACCGGCCGGCTGCCATCAATTGTAGGCATCGGCGCCACACCCCACTCGAAATCCAAATCTTCCATCTCATTAAGAAGCCAGTTGCCTTCATAGACAAATCCGACTTTGCCGGACAAAAAGGAGTTTCTTCCGGTTTGTCTCATCATCTCCGAAAATTTCAACAGCTTCTTTACATCGTACTTGTCGGCGTAGCCCTGCACCCACTCCAGCGCTTTAACGTTCCGCGGATCGTTCGGCGTCAGCTTCCCGCCTCGCTCCCATTCGCCGCCAAAGTTCCATCCATGCGTATACAAAAAGCCCTGACCCATCCACGGGACGAATCCGACTTGCTCATATGCGCCGTCCCCGTTCGTTTTGAACATCCTCTCTGCCATGGCATCCAGACCGGCAATGGTTCTCGGGGGATTGTCGGGATTAAAACCCGCCTGCTTCATCATCGTTTTGTTATAATACATGGCGCGGCTGTCCATATTCCAAGGGAGGGCGTACGTTTTGCCGTCGTATTGGGACTCCGCCCACACGCTTTTATAATAAATACTCGCCATATCTTCACGATTCGCATAAGCCGAAATGTCTTCAATGGAGCCCATCGCCGCCCATTCGCCTACAATAAACCGGTCGATCATCGCGACATCCGGCGCCTTCCCTCCGGCAATCGCCGTCAACAGCTTATCCGAGCCTTGTGAATTGTCCGAGTTCTCGATGAAGGTCATTTCAACCTTGATATCCGGGTTTGCCTCTTCGAACGGCTTCACGACCGTATCGTAGAATTCGTCCTGAAATCCGCCGACCCACGAATACCAGAAGCTTATCGTTACAGGGCCGTTATGCCTAATCGAGCTGCTCGCAGCATTTTTGCCTAATAATTCCGAATTAACGTTGAATGTCGCTCCCTTGCTGACATAAGCGTTCCATACCATGATTACGGTGGCCAGGAGTACAAGTATGAAAAGAACAGGCATCTTTCGACGAGTCAAGAACACTTTCATCGTTACCTCCACTTTTAACTTTCTCTTGTAATCATCTACGCACGCTGTCATACGAAACTCGCTTCAACTGACTTGCTGGGCAGGGCTTCGTTTCGTGAGCGGGATCGTCATGGTTACTTTCGTTCCTTCCCCCAGGCTGCTCTCCATCTCGATCCCGTACTGGGCGCCATATGCGATTTTTATTTGTGAATTAATATTTCTCAGCGCGAAGCTGCTTTCCTCCGCAGGCTGTTCTCCGCCCAGAATGTGCTTCAATTCAGCCAGCTTATCCGGCGCAATTCCGGCACCGTCGTCCGTAACGACGAATTTCAGGCAGCTGCCTTCCCGGGTAAAGGCGATATCCAGCCGGCCCTTGCCTGATTTTCGCTCCAGCCCGTGATAAATCGCATTCTCTACGATCGGCTGAAAAATAAATTTGAGCACTCTATAATTCATCAGCGATTCGTCCGCTTGCACATAGAGCGTAAACTTGTCCTTATACCGGACTTTCTGGATCATGATATAGCTCTCGATCAAATGGACGACCTGGCTGACCGGCACTTCATCCCTTCCCTCGCTCAGACTGATCCGCAAATACTTCGACAGTCCGAAGATCATCGTGCTAATGTCGTCAACTTTATGTATGCGGGCAATCCAGTGGACGGAATCGAGCGTATTGTACAGAAAATGAGCGTTAATTTGAGATCCCAGCATTTTCAGCTGAAGATCCCGTTCCAGCAGCTTCTGCACATACAGTTCGTTGATTAATTCTTTGATATGGGCCACCATCTGGTTAAAATGGGTAAACAAATAGCCGAATTCGTCCTCTCGTTTATCGACAATCCGGATGTTGAAATCGCCGTCCCTGGCTCGGCGCATCGCATGCGTCATCTTCTGAAGCGGCCGGTGGACGGCAGAAGCGATAATGATCGCGAGCAGGATACCGATGCAGGAAAAAACAATGCCCAGCGACAGCATATACCAGCGAATATCCATCGCTTCCTTCATCAAATCATCGCTGCGCAGCATGCCGACGAGCCTCCAATGGTTCGTCTCCAATTGGCTGTAGACGACCAGCATCTCTTGCCCGTCTATGGAGTAGCTTAGCGTTCCCTGACGCTCTTCCTTAAACGGAATGTCCAGTTTGCTGGACAATAGGATTCCACCCTTATCCCCTTTGATCTGGCCGGTATCGTCAATCATGACGTTGATTCCCGACCCGTCATAATCGATTTCCGCCAAAATTTCCCGGACCTCCGCCGGATCGACTTCGTACAGCACGACGCCGATAATTTCTCCGCGGCCTTTCATATTTTTCTGGGCACGGCCAAAGGTAAAAACAGGCTCGGAGCTCGGACCTTTTATTAATGAAGGCATGATGCCGAAATAGACGAGCCTGCCGTCAGCCTGACGGATTTGTTGATACCAGGCCTCCGTGAAATATTCATAGGGGTAAGAATTGTAGACCGGAAAGGATTCTTTGGGTGAATAGCGGTAGGAGTAGCCCCTCTCGCTGAGCAGATAAATATTATTCATATCATTCCTGGAGTTTACCAGGTTCGATAGAAAGGCGGTATTCGCGTTATTCGTCTGAATCCTTTCCTTCTCGTCCATAAAATCTCCCATGAGCTGCTTCTGAATATCCTTATTGCCGACGACAAGAAGGGAACGGTCCTCGTATCCCTCCAGAAGGATATCGACCCGCTTGCTCATCTGCTGAACATTCTGAAGCGCCATGCCTCCGATTTTGTTCTCCATCATCTGAGCGGATTTATCATAGGATAGATATCCCATAACGGTAATAATGACGATCATGCTGGCTACGTAGAATCCGAACACCTTCATTCCGACCGAATTGAACTTGATTCTATCGATGAACTGCAGTCTCATGAGGTCCCTCTCTTCTTATGCCCCGTAATTACGGTATTGAGCGGGCGTCATGCCTTCCCATTCCTTAAAGGTTTTGACGAAATGCCGAAAATCCCGATATCCGACCCGGTCTGCGACTTCATATACCTTTAGAGGGGTCTGTTCAAGCAATTCTTTCGCCTTCGCGATTCGGATTCGAATGAGATAGCGGCTGAGCGTTTCGCCAACCTCTTCGTGAAACACTCTGCTGAAGTAAGAGGGATTCATGTAAATTTTTTCGGCCACGTTATGAAGGCTGATGCCAAGGTGGTAGTTATCATGGATATAACGCAGCGCCGTTTCTATCGTTCGCTTATGCGCAATTGAGGGTGCATGAGTATCCTTTATGAGGAAGGTGTCCATGATCATGGCCTTCCAATCGCCAATGGAACACCTGTAGAGCTGAAGCTTGTGTTGATGCGTAATGGTGGAAGCCTTGGAATGATCCTTTGCCTGGAGCAGCTCCTGCCACTTGGACAAAAGGATGCTGATGTGCATATTCATTTCATACCGCACGGCAATGGCCGGCGTCTGCTTGATGAGCTCTTGAAGCAGCCCGGTTTGTACATCGAGCAGTTCGGACAATCTGCCCGCATCCTTCAGCTTCATGGCATGCAGAATCCGATTCGACAATGCCGAGTCAAGGGAGTCCGCTTTGTGATCCGTGAGCAGAACGTCCGCCGCCAATTGCCCCATGCATGCAGCCATGCGGTAGTCCAGCTGCTCAGCCGGGCGGGGCTTGGATCCATGACCTGCTGAACTGCCGTCCATCGGGGCAGTGTGGACCTGCCCGGGTCCGTGAACCAAATAGTTCATGCTTATAGTAAGCGCTTCCCTAAAAGAGGATGCAAGCTGCGTCCGCTCTCTTAAGCCGCTGATCCCTATGCTGATTCGAACGCCTAACACTTGAAGCGCATCTTCAATAACGCCATCCATATAGCGGTACAAGTCCTCGACGCCGAAAGAGGTATCGGGCTCACTTACGGGCTCACTTAGCGAAGCAATCAGCGCAATGTCCGCAAAATCATTCCCTTGTAAAGGACAAGCCAAGCACCGGATGCCCTTTTGGGACAGGATTTCTTCCACCAAATTTCCGAGCGCGTACCTCATGAGCGAGCATCCGCTTTCGTCCATCTCCCGGTCTCCCCACTCGTGGACGACCATCGCCATAACGATCAGCCGTTTCGGATCGAGGTTGATATGAAGGGCTTCCCATGCGGATTGCATCTCTCGCTCTGTCAAAGATCGGGTTAAACACATCTCCAGATGCTTCTGTCTGGCGAGCGGCAAGCTTTCCCGAATGCGGCCCGACAATTCCTGGAGGCGGGAGTTCAGCTCCTGCTTCTGTCTGATTTCGCTGATGCAGCGTTCAATAATTTCAAGCAAAATCGGTTCTTCAACCGGTTTGAGAATATAGTCAAACGCTCCTAGCTTGACCGCCTTCTGCGCATACGCAAAATCGCTGAAGCCGCTAATAAAAATAACCTTTGTATCGATTCCGCGCTTTTTGATTTCTTCCATTAAATCCATACCATCCATTGTGGGCATCTTGATATCCGAAATGATAATTTCCGGAACATGGGCTTCGATTAATTCCAACGCCTTGCAACCATCCTCGGCGTCACCGATAAATTGGATTCCGTGTGAGCTCCAATCAATGGTCCTTTTCAAGCCTTCCCGAATCCAGTGCTCGTCATCGACTACCATGAGTTTTATCACTGTGTATGCCCTCCTTTTCGATCAGCCCAACACAAACCAGGCTGTGTTACACCAATATTACAGAAGCAGCAAAAGTAATATAATGTTTTTATCTTTGGATTAAGTGTAATATTTTTACTTCGCTCTGTCTCCTCACATATGCAACAAGCTCTTGGCCCCTGCCAAGGCGATGAAACAAAAATTCCCCCTACGGAAGTAGGAGGAAAGTAATATCGAGGTGCAGGAAAGCCTTCGTCCAACTCCGCACTTTATTAGATAGCTGGGATTATCTCTCTTAGCGCATCACGCGGATGCCGCAGTAATCCATCAGCAGTTCGCAGAACATCATGTTTGCCCACGAGAACCAAGGTCTCGTATACTCCGCCGGATCGTCGGCCTTAAAGCTTTCGTGCATCAGCCCGGTTCCCGCATCCGTTCGGCTCATCACCTGCAGCAGGCGCAGCTTCTCCTCACGGCTGTCCACGGTCAACCCTTGCATCGCCAGGGCGATATGCCAAATGTAGCCCTGCGGTGTATGCGGGCTGCCGATCCCCTCGGCCGCAGTTCCTTCAAAATAGTAAGGATTGTTCCGGCTCAGAATAAACCGCCGTGTATTCTGGTATACCTCATCCGAAGCGTCCCGGTAACCGAGATACGGAATCGACAGCAGGCTCGGCACGTTGGCGTCGTCCATCAGATTGTGATGGCCCAAGCCATCGGTTTCATAGGCGTAAATCGGCCCGAATTCCGGATGCTGCACGATGCCGTGCTCCCGGATGCCCTGCTCGATCTCCTGGGCAAGCTTGGCGGCCCTGCCCTGCAGTTCTTCATCCTGCAGCACCACGACGGCGATTTCCTGCAAATAGCCGAGCACCACGACGGCGAACATATTGGAAGGAACCAGATAGCCGTATTCGCACGCATCGTCGCTCGGCCGGAATCCGGACCAGGTCATGCCCGTATAAGCCGTCTCCGCGCCTTTGCCGTCCCGCACCAGCGTATCGCTCGGCACGCAGTCCTTCCGCTGGAACCGGTAAGGCGACCGCTCTTCATGGCGCTGCTCCACCGTCCACAAATCCAATATGGCCTCCGCAGCTTGACGGAAGCTGCCCTGGAATTGCGAGGTTCTGCCCGTGTTCTTCCAGAGCAGGTAGCTGAGCTGAAGCGGATAGCAGAGCGAATCGATTTCGTATTTGCGTTCCCATATCCAGGGGGTCATCTCTGTCTCGTCCGCCTGGTGGCCGCGCCCGTTGGCCTCCTCGTTGAAGGCGTTTGCATAAGGGTCCAGCAAAATCGAATCCAGCTGCCGCCGCACCAAGCCTTCGATCATGTCGGCAGCTTCCGGATCCTCCTTCGCCAGCACCAGAAACGGCCGCACCTGCGCAGCCGAGTCGCGCAGCCACATCGCCGGAATATCGCCGGTGATGACGAAAGTCGTTCCGTCCTCCATCCGTTTCAGCGTCGTCCCCCAAGTATTCCGTATCGCATTTTGAAAAATGTCCAGCAAACGCGTCTCTCCGGCCAGCTGTTCGGACATTCTCCCGGCCAACCGTTCCAAAGTAACAGGCTCCGTACCCAGTGATTTCATGCGCTCTCCTCCTTGGTTATGGCATCATAAGCGTCGAAAGTTAATGAATATATCAGCTATGCTACCGTATGAATACACAAAAATTATATTTGTTGGTAAGTTAACATGTCAATATACTTTTTATAACATTTTATCGTTAAATATTATATTATTTAAAAGAAAAACGGCATTCCCGCTGAGGCCTGCCGCTTTGGTTTCAACTCTATTTGTGTTTCATGGCAAGCCCGCCGTTCCGGACAGGTCCCGCCGACAAGCCTTCGACGAGCTCGGCATCCAGCAGAATTTTACCGGGAACGCTCTCGCCGTTTCGCAATTTAAGCACATTTTCAAAGGCGAGCCTCCCCATCTCATTTTGCTTCTGCCGCATATGGGTGAACAAGGAGCCGGCAGCGTCATCCGGACTGTCAAAGCATACAATCGACAGATCTTCCGGCACACGGATCCCCGACTCCAGCGCCGCCTCATAAGCAAGCCTGGCGATGTTGTATTCCATGGCGAACAGAGCGGTAATCTCCGGATGGGCCGCGAGATGGCGCTTGATATGTTCCTTCTCCTTCTTCTTGTTCTCCGGTACAAAGGCAGCCGGCAGCGTCGCCGTAATGTTCTCCATCCACAGGCTCCGGTCGGCGGCAATGCCGCTTTCCGCATGGGCCTGGATAAATCCTTCGATCCGCTCCTCGATGGCGGTCGTATCCCGGGGCGGGGTGGTCATAAGGCCGATATGGGTATGTCCAAGTCCGAACAGATAATGGATCAGCTGCTTGGACGCCGATACGTTGTCCGTGCTGATGGAGCTGGCGGAGACGCCTTTCAGGTGCCGGTCCAGCAGCACGAACGGATACTCGCTGATGACCAGTTTCAAAATTTCGGCATTGAAGTATTCACCTTGCGCCGGGAAAATAATGAGCCCGTCCACCCCAATCTCCAGAAGGCCCTGAATCGCTTCCTGCTCTCTGGCGGTCTCTCCTAATGACCTGCGGAGAATCAAATAGCTGTCATGCTCGCGGGATGCTTCCTCCATGCCGAAGACGAGGCCCGTTCCATAGCTGTCCCCAAAGTCGGTCATGACCAGTCCGATCAGCAGCTTGCCGCTCTCCCGGCGCCGCTTGGACGCTGCCCCCGCGCGGGACGGCGGTGTTCCTCCCCCGCTTTCATAATCCTCGGCCACAAAGGAGCCTCTCCCCGGCTGGCGGACAATGTATCCCTCCTGCGTAAGCATCTCCAGCGCCTTCTTGCTGGTGATCCGGCTGACGCTGTAGGCTTCGCCCAGCTCCTTTTCCGATGGGATCCGCTCCCCCGGCATATATTTTCCGGCTACGATCTGATCGCGCAGTTCTTCAAAAATTTGTTCGTACATCGGCTTCGACGACGATTCATGCGACACGTTGCAACCTCCTCTGACTCTGGGTCCACAAGTTCAGCTCAGCTGAACCATTCTACAATCTCTAAATAATATATCATGTTATATTCGCTTTGTGAATAGCCGCCGGACTGGAACCCCCGTTGAACGGCATCTTCACCCTGCCCCAGCACAAAAAAAGAGCGCCCCCAGCGGGGACGCCCTTATGTTGCTTTACCCTTATTTTCAGCAATCCAAACCTTCTATACTTCCTTCATCCGGAAGTAGATCCACCCGATCAGGAAAAAGACGACAAAGCTGCCGACGACCGTAATCATCAGACTTTCAAACGGCAGGTTCAGCGCCCCGAATCCGCCTCCCTCCATCGTGCCTGCCGGCAGGGTTGCCAGAAACGGCTGCGCCCAGGGATAGTAAGGACCATAGGTGGCCGAGTTCACCACCAGCATATTCGGGATGGTGAACATCACGTTTAGTGCCAGCGGGGCCGCGAAGCTGCTCCACATAAGCGAGGCGGCCAGCTGCAGCGCCGCGAGCGGCAGGCAGGCGACCCAGCCGCCCAGCAGGCTGCGGCCGATCTCCGTCCACGGAATCGGACCGGGCAGGCCCTTCACGGCGCCGACCAGCAGCAATGCGCCGAGAAAGAGCACCTGCATGATCAGCAGCAGAGCGATAATGACCGTATACTTTGCCAGGAACACCCCGGACCGGGTCACCGGCAGGACCAGCAGCTGCTTCCACCCGCCCCCTTGATGTTCGTAGCGGCAGATGAAGGCGGCGAAGATTCCCGACATGATCGGCATGAACAGCAGCGCATGCAGCATGCTCAAGGCACCGAGCAGCACCAGCCATGGCTGCTGCCGGCTATCGACGTCCGACAGCAGCCCGACCAGGACGGAGACGAGCGGACTGACCAGGATAAGCAGCACGATCAGAGAGCGGGACATCTTCAGCCGTTCGGCGGATAACACCCGAAAGTAACTCAGCATCTCTAGTCCACATCCTTTCCGCGGAATTGCCCCATGCCAACCAAATAAATGATAAATGCCAAAATGATGCCTCCGCCTACCGGCAGGGCCGGGGACGCCTTTCCATAGAACGACAGCAGGGGCCAGGCCAGCGGGAACCATTCCGGGTAATTCCCCGCGAACAGCGAAGCGATGGCGGCGGTAATGCCGAGCGTGATCGGCAGCGCCTGATTTTTAAACGTCAGGGACAGCCACAGCTCCAGGGCAAACAGCGGCAGCGCCGCCAGAAAAGGCACAAAGCTGAGCTTCAGAATCGTCAAATACGGAATATGGTCCGGACTGAATTTGAGGGCCAATCCCAGGACGACGGTTCCGCAGGACAAAATCAGGCAGGATGCCGCCAAGGCAATGATCCCCAGCAGATATTTGGCCGTAAACACCGCGCCCCGCGAAATCGGCAGTGCCAGCAGCTGCTTCCAGGAGTTGCTGCCATGCTCGACGTTGGCAATTTGCGAAGCGATCAGCGTCGTGCCCAGGAACAGGGCGATCGGCACGAACGAGAAGATCTCCCCGATCAGCCCGGCCCACGGATCATCCTGATAGCGCTGCAGCAGGTAGTCGTACCGGAGGCCGAAATTCAGCCCCTGCATCGCCAGCAGTCCGACCGAGCCCAGAATAACGAGGAGCCAGATCCCTTTGCGGCGCATTTTCAGAAAGTCGGCCGACAGCGCGCGCGCCACCATCATGAGAATCCCCCCTGCTCGATCACCTGCATGAAAATATCTTCCAGCGAGCGTCGCTTCTCCTCCACACGGTAAATCGCATGGTTGTTGTCTACGAGGCGCTTGACGAGCAGCGCCACTTCCGGATCGCTCAGCTGGTCCAGCTTGATCGCCCCGTCTTCCATCCGGCCGGTATAGCCTTGGCCGATCAGGTGAACCAGCGCCTCCTGCGGCTCCGATACGACCAGGCGGAATCCACCTGAGGCCTGCTGCTTCAGATTGTCGATCGTATCCTGGAACACCATTTCCCCTTCGCGGATAATACCGACGGTCCCGGCCATTTGCTCGACCTCGGAAAGAAGGTGGCTCGAGACGAGCACGGTAATCCCGTGCTGCTTCGGCATGCTGCGGATCAGCTCGCGGATTTCGTGGATCCCGGCCGGATCCAGCCCGTTGGTCGGCTCGTCCAGGATCAGCAGCTCCGGACTTCCGAGCAGAGCGGCGGCAATGCCCAGCCGCTGCTTCATCCCGAGCGAATACCCTTTGACGGGGCGCTTCGCGTCCTTCGTGAGGGACACGATGTCCAGCACTTCGTGGATGCGCGCCTTCGGCACATCGAGGATGCGGCGGATCGCCTCCAGATTTTGCACGGCGGTCAGATGGCCGTAGTTCGAAGGATATTCGACCAGCGACCCGACCTTGCGCAGGATATTCATTTTATCCTTCCTCAGATCCTTGCCGAAAATCTGGATCGAGCCCACGGTCGGGCGAATCAGGCCGAGCAGCATCCGGATCGTCGTCGTCTTCCCGGCCCCGTTCGGTCCGAGAAAGCCGTAAATTTCCCCCTTGGCGATTTCCAAATCCAAATTGCGTACGGCATAGCGGCCGCGGTATTTTTTGTTCAAATTTCTCGTCTGTATCACGAGTTCACTCACGATCATCACCTCGATACCCATCTTACCGGGCCAAGGTTAAAAGACAGGCTGCTCCAAGTTTAAATTTCGTTTAAAACTCCATTGCCAAAATCCGCGCCAGCCTCTACCATAAATGAGAGAAACTTGTCATCTCTTGACGATTGGAGGCGTAACATTGACGGATTGCACGGTTAGGCAGATTGAAGCAGCGGATTACCGCGATATTTACGTATTGAATCAGGATTTCAACCCGGATCTGCGGTTGTTTACCGAGGACCGGGTGAAGAAGAGGATTGAAGCCATCACGGCTCAGACGAAGGATGTCATTTTTGTGTGCGAGCAAAATGAAGAAGTCGTCGGATACATTCACGGCAGTCCTTATGAGCTGCTCTTTTCCGACTCGCTGATCAACGTTCTGGGGTTTGTCGTAAAAAAATCACACCGGAATCAAGGGGTCGGCAGTATGCTGATCAGCCATCTGGAACAATGGGGGAGAAGCCACGGGTTTTCCGGAGTCAAGCTGCTGTCGCATCCGAGCCGCGTCCAGGCCCACCGATTCTACGAACGACGTGGATACGTGTTCACCAAGGATCAGAAAAACTTCATCAAATCCTTTAACAGCTGAAATATTCATCACGTGAAAGTATACAGAAAACCGCTCTGATTAAACTACACCCCCTTGTTAGGCTTCAGCTAACAAGGGGGTGTAAGTTTTCTATGGTCAAAACCAAGGCTTCACTTGATCATCAGTCCCGGTTTCTCCGAGCCCGCAGGGTACAGCAGGACCCTTGTCCCCTGCGAACTGCTCTCGATCAGCATGGACAGCCCCATCTCGCGCGTCAGGAAGCCGATGATCGCGAGGCCAATCCCGGCGCCCTTGCCGCCGGAAGACGACTGCATGCCTTGGCCATGATCGGAAATGACGATGGCCGTCCTGCCCCCGGCCGTCTCAGTTGCGATGCCGATATACAAACCGGAATGGGCATGCCTCAGCACGTTCTGAAACAGGTTATCCAGAATCCGCCGGAACCACTGGATATCGACAAGCCACCACAGCGGCTCTTCCTGCAGCGAGACATCCACCTCGAAGCCTTCCTTTTCCCACAACGGATACCAGGCGGCCGCGCTTTCCCTCACGATCCGGAGCACATCTGCCTGCACCGGCTGCAGGGTGTATCTTCCGCTCGTCAGAAGATTATACGACAGCAGGTTATCGATAAGCCCGCCCAGATCGCCGAGCTTGGATTCGGTCAGCTTCAGCAGCTCCTGTCCCCGATCGGACAGGGGCTCCTTTTGCAGCGTATGGACATGGCCCCGGATGACGGTCAGCGGCGTACGCAGGTCATGCGACAGGTTGGCGATCAGCCGCTTGCGCAGCTCCTCCTCTTCCCGCTCGCGCTTCAAACTTCGGCCCAGCTTGGCCACCATCCCGTTAAATGCGTTTTCCAGCTGTCCGATTTCATCCTCCCTTTTGACCTGGATCGGCTCCGGCAGTCCGTTCTGACCCTGCACCGTCATGGCATACTGCAGGCTCAGCAGCCGCCTTCTCATGTTCACGAAGAACATCCATGAGACGGCGACAAAGGCCAAAAACATCAGCAGAATAAGTACATATACGAAGTAAAATGTCCGGTCTGACACCGAGTCGCTGCGGGTGCTCTGCACTTCCTTCGGCACCTCGATGACCATAAATCCCTTGCCTAGAGACTCTGCATCCCCGATAAAAGCAACCACCGTAAACTTCCCGTAGGATTCCCGGTACTTCTTCATATAGGCCATCGCATCCGACGCGCTCCACCGCTTCGGAAGGTCCAGCTTGCTGTCCCCCGGCTCCCTGAGGTTGCCCTGCCCGTCAACCCAGAACACGGCCGCCTTGTCGTACTTCTGGCTAAGCTTTTTTAGCCTGGCATCGATCTGCTCCGGGGTTTTGTCCTTCAGCTGCTTGGCTTCCTGATGCCACGTTCTCTCAAGGCGCAAGCCGGTGTATGGATTTTCCTGCTCCGGCTCCGAGGGAAACAGCGGATCGATGATATTCAAGTTGACGAGCTGATATCCGATCAGCGCCGCAGGAAACACCACCGGAATAAAAAGCAGCGCGATGACCATAATTAAAAGGTATCTCGACAGCAGCGAACCGCGGAACTTTCCGCTTCTGCCCGTCTTCATGCCTTGATGCGGTAGCCGACACCGCGGATCGTTTCAATGATTTCGGGCGCGGCCGGGTCACGTTCCAGCTTCTCGCGGAGATAGCGGATGTGCACCATCAGCGTTTTGTCTCCGTCGAAATAAGGCTCGCCCCACACGCCCTCATAGATCTGCTCTTTGGTCAGGATCTGGCCCAAATGCCGGAGCATAAACTTGAAAATTTGATACTGCTTGCCGGTCAGGATGATCTCTTCCCCGGTCTCGCGGTTCACAATCCGGTTCTCCCGCTCGTGTACCGACAAGTGCTTCAGTTCCAGCACATCGGACGCGACCGATCCCGACCGGCGGAGCAGCACTTCGATGCGGGCCGCCAGCTCGTCGGGGTGAAAAGGCTTCGTGAGGTAATCGTCGGCAAACTGCAGCCCTTCCAGCTTGTCGTCGATGGACGTCCGCGCGGACAGCATCAGAATCGGCAGCTCCGGGTACGCCTTCTTCAGCCTTTGTCCCACCGTAAATCCGTCCAGGCCCGGCAGCATGACATCGAGAATAACCAGCTTGCTGTTGGCCGCAAGCTCCGCAGCCCTTTCGCCGCTGCGCTGCCATTCCACCTGATATCCGCGTTCGGTCAGGTCCCGGCAGACCCATTCGCCGATCTCGGCGTCGTCTTCGATATATAACAGTGATACGTTCAATGATATCGTTCCTTTCTGTCTGTTTCAGGCCTAAGCTCCCAAGGTAATTTCATTGTGATTATACCCTATTTCGCTGGAAGAGGAGGAGCGTTCACTGATCGGCCGCACAATTTTACAGGTTGAAGCCCAGAAGGAATCATGCTATATTTTAGCTACCTGAGCACGGACGTTTCCTTAACCGATGTTCTCAGTATTTCAATTTAAAGGCTATGTTACCCTAAATGAAGGTACAACCTCGGGCTGAAGTAATGGACCCTGGTTGTGCCTTTTTTGCGTGAGGAGGAAAATGAGATGCTGCTGGAAGCTGTGTACCACCGCCCCAAACTAAACTGGTGTTATGCCTATGACGGACGTACCATCCACCTGAGAATCCGCACCAAACGAGACGACGTGACTTCGGTATCGGCCATGGCCGGAGACAAGTACATTTGGGAGGAGTCGATGGAGTATATCCCGATGATCAAGCTGGTTTCCGACGAACTGTTTGATTACTGGGAATGCGAAGTGACGCCTCCCTACCGCCGGCTGAAATACGGATTTCTGCTCGAGGACGGCAAGGAAAAGTACTGGATGACCGAATACGATTTCCTTCCGGAGCCGCCAGAGACGCCGGACCGTTTGTTCGAGTATCCTTTCATCAATCCGGTCGATATTTTCACCGTGCCGGCATGGGTGAAGGACGCGGTCTTTTATCAAATTTTCCCTGAGCGCTTCGCAAACGGCGATCCGTCGCTGGATCCGAAAGGAACGCTGCCCTGGGGCGGCGAGCCTGAGCGGGACAACTTCTTCGGCGGGGATTTGCAGGGGGTGCTCGACCACCTGGATCATTTAAGCGAGCTGGGCGTCAATGCAATTTATTTCACGCCGCTTTTCAAGGCGACGACCAACCATAAATACGATACCGAAGATTACTTAACGATCGACCCACAATTCGGGGATATGGAGCTGCTGAAGAAGGTCGTGGCCGCCTGCCACGAGCGGGGCATCCGCGTGCTGCTGGATGCGGTGTTCAACCACTCCGGCCGGACGTTCGCCCCTTTCCTGGACCTTCGGGAAAAAGGAGAGCAGTCGCGCTACAAGGACTGGTTCCACATCCGCAAGTTCCCGATCGGCGTGGAGGACGGCGTACCGAGCTACGACACGTTTGCTTTTGAACCGCTCATGCCGAAATTGAATACCGAAAACCCTGAAGTGAAGGAGTACCTCCTGAAGGTCGCGGAATACTGGATCAAGGAAGCCGACATCGACGGCTGGCGCCTGGACGTGGCCAACGAGGTCGACCATCAGTTCTGGCGCGAGTTCCGCCAGGTCGTAAAACAGGCGAAACCGGACGCTTATATTCTCGGCGAAATCTGGCACGAGTCCTCACCTTGGCTGCAGGGAGACCAGTTCGACGCCGTCATGAACTATCCGTTCACCAACGCGGCGCTCGACTTCTTCGTCGACGGAATTACGGATGCCGAAGGATTCGCCAATGCGATCGGCAAGCAGCTCTCCCGCTATCCGCGCCAGGCGAACGAAGTGGCGTTCAACCTGCTGGACAGCCATGATACGCCGCGCCTGCTGACCAAATGCAAAGGGAACAAGCATAAAATGAAGCTGGCCGCCCAGTTCCAGTTCACGTTCCCCGGAACCCCGTGCATTTTCTACGGGGATGAGGTCGGCCTCATCGGCGGTCAGGACCCGGAATGCCGCCAGTGCATGCAGTGGGATGCTGCCAAGCAGGACCAGGACCTGCTGGCGTTCTATAAGGACCTGATCGCTCTGCGTCATCAGTACGGTGCGCTCCGCACCGGAAGACTGACGTTCCTGTCCGCGGAGGAAGGAAGCACGCAGCTGGCTTACTCCCGCGAGGATGAGAACGACAAGATCGTCATTCTCATGAACAATTCGGCCCAGGAGGATACCCTCTCGGTCGACGTGGAGGAATCAAGCTGGACGGATATCCGCACTGGCCAAACCGCGTCTGCCCGCCAGGGCAAGCTTGAAGTAAAGCTGCCGGCATACGGCTGCGCCATGCTTAAAGCGGACAAATAAGAAGCAAGGGACCCCAGGTTTCGTACCTGGGGTCCCTTATTTTTCGCCAAAGCTAGTTTTACACAAAGTTACGCGTATCGTTGTTTCTGCCGAACTTGTAGGTCGCGATGAGGAAAAATACCACCGCGAAGGCAAACAGAATCGACAGGTTGAACCATACGCCGGCGAAGCCTTCGCCGGACTGCAGCTTCTCGATCGACTGCAGCACCCAGTTCTGGGGCAGGAAGTCGGACACCCGGCGGATCGCATCCGGCATGATGCTGATCGGGAAGAAGCAGCCGGAGAGCAGGCATGTCGGTGTGACGATCAGGTTCGAAAGCGCGCCGGCCATGGCGGAGCTCTTCGAGAAGGCCACGATCACCAGGGAGATGCTCACCGATACCAAGGAGAACAGCAGCAGAATGCCGAACATCTGTGCCACCGGCATGCCCGGATCGATCCGGAACACGACGCGCATGAAGAACAGGACGATCACGATCTGCGCCAGCATGACGATCAGATTCATCAAGATGTTGGCCATGACGTACGTCCTGGCGTTAATCGGCGAAGACAGCACCCGGAAGTACGTGCGGTTCTCCCGGTTTTTCAGGATAAGATCCGACAAGCTCACTGCCGAGGTCATCATAAACATCAGCAGAAAGCCGATGGACTGGTAGGACATCTCCTTCGTGGTCGACGTGTCATTGACAGACTCGGAGGTGACCTTGAAGTCCGCCGAACGGTATCGGTCATACAGCTGCTGGAACTTCGCGTCGTTTCCGGCCGAAATTCTGCCCATAGCCGCCACGTTGTCGATATATCCGTACAGCATAGATTTCATATACGCCGTTACCTGGGCGCCCTTCACCGACTGAATCGCGATATGGTCCGGGCTGCCGCTCCGAACGCTCTCCGAGTAGCCGGACTCGATGATCAGCCCGCTGTCGAGATCGCTTGCGGCAAGCTGATCCTGCAGCTCCTGCTGGGTCACGTTCACGACCTTGACATGGTCGAGACCTTGAACAAACTGAACCGTATCGGCTGCGATGGTTTGCCCGTCATCCCCGTTGACTACTCCAACCCGCAGCTCCGTTGTTCCCTGCGATCCATAGAGCAGCAGGGAAGCCAATATGCCAGCGATCGGCAGCCCGAAGTACAGAATCATCGTGCTGCGTTTGCGAAATGTGGCCCGGAGTGTCCGGATCACCAAAAACCAGATATCCTTCCACATGTTACAATCCCTCCCTGCGTCTCATGACGGCGATGGATGCGCCCAGAAACAGTATGGCAAAGCCGATATACAGGCCGACCGCCGGCCAGGCAGCGGATACGTCGTTTCCGTAAATCACCTGGGTCAATCCATGATTTCCCCAGCGGATCGGAGACAAATTCACGAGAAATCCCATGATGCCTCCCCCGGCTTCGTCCCCTATCGGAAAGTACGCTCCCCCAAAGAAGGACATCAGCTGAACGATCAGAGAAACAATGCCCCGCGATGCGCTGCCTTTGAGCAGATAACTGAAGGCAAGGCCCAGGCTCAGCGCCATGATGACTTCCGACAGCAGCACGATCAGGACGATGCCCAAATGTTCCCCCCAATACGCCTTGAAGACGTACTTGCTGAAGACGATAATGACGATCACGAACAGAAAGTTGGTCACGATGCCGCCCAGCACCTTGCCGGCAAATATCTCGCTTTTGCGTACAGGAGCCGTCACCAGCCGCACCGCCGTTCCGCGCAAGATTTCCCTTTGGATCAGCCCTCCGGCCGGCATGGCCGCCCACATACCGACCATTACCGTCAGGGCCAGCGCGTAGTAATCGATCGACCCCGGCGTCCGGTCCGCGTTGATCGAAAGTTCCTTGATGTAGTCCGACCCGGCTCCGCCAGCAAACACCGCCTGAACCTGGGCAGGCTCGGTCTGCGCAACCGCCGCAGCCGCATTGTATTTATCGGCAAAGGATGTCAGCATCCCCTGCACGATATTGCTCTCAATCGTACTGCGACTGCTGCCGTAGAGGGAAATCCCCTGCCCGCTCAGCTCCACATAATCCACGTAGCGGTTGTTCTCCACTTCGGTCCGGCCGTTCTTCCCCTCCGGGAGCGAATCGAATGTGATCCCCGATTTTCCGGCCTCCTTGGTAAAGGCAGTAAACGCTTCGGACAGCGGTCCTCCTCCGGTGGTGTCCTTCACGACCACCTTCAGGTCACCGACGCTCAAATCGCCGCTGAATGCGTTCGTCAGGGCCAGGCCCAGAATCAGCATCAGAATGATCGGAAAGCCAAGCATAAATATCAGTGTGCGCCGATCCCGGAAATCCTGTTTGATTTCTTTAAATGCAATCGATAAAATATTCACCTCATGAACCTCCTCCCCGCTTAAGCGATTAATCCCGTAAATTTCTTCCCGTCAAGGTCAGAAACACCGTCTCCAGATTGGGCTCCTGCTCTTCCACCGAGCGGATTTCCATCCCGTCATCCATGAGCTGCTTCAGAATCCGGTTCAGGTTGTCGACCGCCGCGTCGCTGTGAATCCGGATCATGTTCTCTTCCTGCAGCACCGTCCGCACGCCCGGGATCGCTTTGAGCGCCCCTGCCGCCGCAGGCTGCGCCGATTTCACTTCGATGCGGATGTCTTTCACGTCGGTAATCGTTGACTTCAGCTGCTCCTTCGTGCCCTCGGCGATGATTTTGCCATGATCCACAATGGCGATCCGCGAGCAGATTTCCTCGACTTCTTCCATATAGTGACTCGTATAAATAATCGTGCAGCCCGATTCATTCAAATTCCGCACCGAGGTCAGGATATAGTTCCGCGACTGGGGATCGATGCCGACGGTCGGCTCATCCATAATAATAAGCTTCGGCTTATGAGCGATCGCGCAGGCGATGTTCAAGCGCCGCTTCATTCCGCCTGAGAAGTTCTTCGGCAGGCTCTTCGCCTTGTCACTGAGGCCGACAAATTCGAGCGCTTCCTCCGTCCGTTCTTTGAGCTGGGTGCCGCGCAGACCGTACAATCCGGCAAAGAAGCTCACGTTTTCATATGCCGTCATATCTTCATAGATCGCCAGATCCTGCGGCACGATGCCCAGGTTCAGCTTGGCGAACCGGCTCTGCTTCGTGATGTCCCGGTCCAAAATCCGGATTTCCCCGCTGCTCGGGCGCAGCAGTGAGGATACCATATTGATCGTTGTGCTTTTGCCGGCGCCGTTGGCCCCGAGAAAGCCGAAGATCTCCCCTTCCCTTACCGTCAGCGACATATTGTCCACGGCGACGAATTCGCCGAATTTTTTGGTCAGCCCCCGAATATCGAGCACGTTCATTTCATCCCACTCCGTTTCGTTGTCCTTTTAACAGATCGACAGGGCGCATGCATCTCGCCCGCTCCATCTGTCTTGATGCTCTTATCTTAATAAAAAAGGATGACCTTATGTCAGTGCATAAGTTCATCCTTGATCCATGAGAAAATTCATGTCTTTGCCGTGGGGGCATGACCTGTCATATGAAATTTATCATTCCCTGCCGTACGGAATCAGCGTGGTGACCGTGAAGCCCTGGGAGCCGTCGGCGATGACCGTGCCGTTCACGGATGCCGTCCGCTCTTCCATGCCGATCAGGCCCAGGCCTTTAACGATCTTGGACGAGCCCTGGCCGTTATCAGAGACGACCGCTTTGATGAAGCGGTTCAGCACGCGGATTTCCACATGCACCGACGTAGCCCCGGAATACTTGGCGCTGTTGGTCAGCGCCTCGGTCACATTTTCATAGATGATCTTCCATTGGAGAGGGGTGATGATTTCCATGTTCCCGTCATGAACGACAGAGGTCATCATCCCCGTTTTGCCGCTAAAGGCTTCAACCGCCGTTTTCAGGCGGCTTAGTCCGAGCTGTTCCACCGGGGGTTTATTGTTCTTCAGCGTGAGGCGGATTTCCTCGATGGCCTCCTTCGAGATGCCGATGGCGTTCTGGAGAAGATTCTCCGCGGTATGGGGGTCGCTATGCAGCAGCCGCTTAGCGGCCTCCATCTGGATCAGGGCCCCGGTCATGGCATGCCCGATCCCGTCATGAATCTGCTGGGTTAACCGGCTGCGTTCCTCCAGCTTCACCATATATTCCGAGGCCCTGGCGAAGTCCCTGTTTTCGTTCAAGCTCCGGGCCAGCCGGTGCATATCCTTGCGTATCAGCTCGTTTTCGTCTTCCTGGCGGACGATTCTGCCCATATACTGCCGGACCAGCACATAATTGAAATAGCTCAGCGCGGCCGCGAACATATATAGAACCATCATCGAATCCCGCAGGAAGATCAGCGGAATCAGGATGACGAGAAGCACGACCCCGTTCTTCCGGGGATAAAACGTGGCCAGCTCATAACATCCGAAGGGCAGCAGCAGCGTGAAAAAGGGATGATACACCGCGCAGCCGATCAAAAACAGCTCGATCAGCACGATGGCGCCCTGCTTCAGCCGGCTGCCCTTCACGATATGCAGCACCAGATTCAGCGCCGAGTAAATGAGAAACAGCAGCACGATCCACGGGTCCGGTTGGGCTGCCGTAAAATAGGTGGCGATCACGACAAAGAGCAGCAGTATCGTTTTGTTGCCGACGGTCCACAGTTCCATACAATCCGCCGCCTACCGGACCTTGCCGGTCAAATAATAGATGGCGATCTGGGTGCGGTGCGACAGCGCCGTTTTGTTCAGGATCGATGTAATATAGTTGGCCGTGGTCCCTTCCGAAATAAACAGCTCTTTGGATATTTCCTTATTGGACAGCCCCTGGGCGATCAGGGACATCACTTCCAGCTCGCGCTCGGTGAATACGCTGCGGTCAAACGGGCAATCGGTAGGAGAGGCTCCCTTAGCCTGCGCCGCCGATCCGCCCGATGCTCCCGCTATTCCCCGGCCGGATGTACTCCCCGTGGTCGCAGACGCTCCTTTCCCGCCAGCCTCCTGCACACCCGGTTGCTGAGCTCCGCCATGTTCCTGATGGGCACCCGATTCCGTCCTTCTCCCCTGACCCGCAGGCAGTCCGTCCATCACCGACTTCAGCTTATCCAGCACCACGTCCTGCAGCACGTTATTGCCGCTGTGCACGCTCTTGATCGCATCCCGGATGCGCTCAGGGTCATTGTTCTTCAGCAGATACCCTTTGGCGCCGTAACGGATCGCATCCAGAATGTATTCGTCGTCATCGAAGGTCGTCAGGATCAGCGGCTTGGTTCCGGTCTCTTCGGTCAATATTTTGGTCGCTTCCACCCCGTTCATATTCGGCATCCGCACGTCCAGGAGCGCCACATCCACCTCGTGGGTCCTGCAGTAGTCCACCGCTTCCTGCCCGTCGTTCACCGTAGCCAGCACCTCAAACTCCCCGAACGTATTCAGGATGATCTTCATTCCTTCCCGGATAAACGAATTATCATCCGCAATCAGCACTCTAATTTTCATGCCAGGCCTCCTTGTCGAACCTATTGTACCTGATGGCCGGCCTGGATTGGAAGGAGTTTCTAAGCATCAGCAAAGCACAATCATATCAAATCTCCGTAGGGGGTGAGCTACGAAGATAGACCGATTAGCATTGTGAATCTCGCTGAGGAGGGAGTATTTTACACAGATCAGTTTTTCCGATAATGCCTAAAGCAAAGGAACCCCTCCTATTTCTGAAGGGGTCCCTTTGCTTTAGCCGACTCATAACAAAGCTTAGGCCTAGATAAATAAAAGTTACTCTGCTCTTTTCCTTTTTAAACTAAAAGCCATTAAAATTTGGCTTTTGGATTCTTGATTAACAATGTTAAATAAAGTAGAGGCAAGTTTTCGTAGATCATCTTCATGCATTTTCGAGCAGACCTTTTCAAAGGTTTGCTGCAAATTTTTAACAGGTTTTGCCAAATTATTTTCCTTCATGAAGAAATCTAATTCTGTGCGATCAATAAGCCCAAAGCGATCTACAGCAAAGCTGAAGTCCTTATCGTTATTGCTCAGGAGCTGCGCATTCATTTCGATTGCTGTTGCTGCAATTACGGCGTCCGGAAGGGGGAGCTTCTTCCCCACCTCCTCAGACCACGTTACGCGGAGATCGGCTGCCGTCTTGGCAATCTCATCACTAATATCTATGATGAGTCCTTCTTCCTTGGGATAGCGAATAAATTCATGGATGACTTCCTGATATGCCAGGTCTTTATGCGCTCGTGGAATGGACTGCAGCTCCGTTTGAATGACAGTGGGTAGGAGCAATTCCACTTCCGGATCAAAACGCAATTCATTAATCAATTCCATTGCCGGATTAAACCCCCAGGAAGCATAGATATAAATGTTCGTGTCGCAGATCACCTTATTTAACATCGAGCTCCTCCATATCATCTTCGGCCGTTACCGGGTAAAGATCGGATGGTTCGTCAACGACAGGTTTAACTCGAGCCAAGGCTTCTTTGGTACGTTTTACAGATTCAATCTGCTTTTGATACCTAGGTGCTTTGAATTGTTCCTTCGGTATCAGGTACTTTGTCCCACCAGGAGCCACAAATTGTTCAACATGGATTTTTCCAAGTTTAATCCATTTGTAAACGCTCTGCACACTGATGCCAAACATTTCAGCAACTTCCTCAACAATGTAAAAGTCGCCACTTATAGTCTCCCTTAATTTCTCTACAGAGCTGACCGTTTTCCGAAAATCCTTCTGTATCATGCTCTGAAGAACAGAGATGGTATCTTTGATTGTTTCTCGATCCTGTTCAGGCAGGTATGAATTGTGACTTATATGCTCTAAACGCTTCACCAGCTCATTTTTTTCAATCATCGACATATTTATCACCCACCATTATTATAACACGTCGGTTAAACCTTTAAACTCATTAAACCATTAAACCAAAAGTAAATCCATGTATAATTTCTTATCTCAAAAAAGCCCCTCTGCGAGGGGCTTATAACGGACGTTTACCATATGACGAGAAAAATAATAGCGGCCAGCACGATCCGGTACACGGCGAACGGTACCAGCTTGATGCGGTTGATGAGCTTCAGGAAGAAGCGGATGGCGATCAGCGCCACGATAAACGAGCTGATAAAGCCTGCCAAGAAAAACGGCATCATATCCATCGTAAAATACTCCCAGTTCTTCAGCAGCGACAACCCGCTGGCACCGAGCATAATCGGCACGGCCATAATAAACGTAAAGTCGGAAGCCGCCCGGTAGCTCATGCCCATCAGAACCCCGCCGGAGATGGTGGAACCGGAGCGGGAGAAGCCCGGCCACAGGGACAGGCACTGAACCAGTCCGATGCCAAAGGCCTGCCCGTATGTAATCTGGTCCACCGTCTCGGCTTTCGGACGCTTCGGCCGCCATACGTCGGCCGCGATCATCAGGAGCGCTCCAATGACCAGCCCAATCAGCACCGTCCGCGTCGAAAACAGATGCTCGTCAATATAGTCATCGAACAGCAGGCCGAGCACGCCGGCCGGAATCAGGCCGACGATGACCTGGGTCAGCTTCAGGCGTCCCTGCGCCCGGCTGCCCCCTGCCTCCGGCTTTTTTCTCCGCAGGCCAAGCAGGTCGAGAAACCGGCTCCAGAACACGACGACCACCGCCAGGATTGAGCCCAGCTGAATAACGACTTTAAAGGTATTAGCTACGGGTGAAGCCAGAAACTCCCCGGTCTTCAGCCACATATCGTCCACGATAATCATATGCCCGGTCGATGATACCGGGGCGAACTCCGTCAATCCTTCGACGATCCCGAGGATCACCGCTTTAATGATTTCCATCAAATCCAAAACGTGTCACAACTCCTTCAGTTTACTTTTCAACCCGCATTCCCCGCGCGCGGCGGAGGTACAGGAACAGCACGCATACAATAACCAGGCCGATCACGGCGTATGCGGCATGCGAATACACGTCCATATAGTGCAGAATGCTCTCCCAGGAATCTCCCAGGGCCGCCCCCAAGTACACAAGCACCGTGTTCCAGATCAGCGTCCCGACGGTGGTAAAGAGCAGAAACAGACCAAACTTCATCCGGGCCATCCCGGCCGGAATCGAGATCAGGGACCGCACGAGCGGAATCATCCGGCAGAAGAACACCGTAAAGTAGCCGTAACGGCTGAACCACTTCTCCGACTTGGCGATATCGGAGGATTTGACCCGCAGGATGCGGCCCCATTTGGCCACGATCCGCTCCAGGCGGTTCACATCCAGCAGCAGGCCGATGCCGTACAGAATGACCGCTCCGATCACGGAGCCGACTGTAGCCGCCGCGATGACGCCCGGGATGGCCAGATGCGATTTCGTTGTCATAAAGCCCCCGAACGTAAGGATCAGCTCCGACGGAATCGGGGGAAATATATTTTCAAGGGCAATAATGAGCGCAATACCGACATAACCGAACTGTTCCACGACGCTGGTAATCCACTGCTCCATGGAATTCCCTCCCATACGGTTTATAGTGAAGCCCTGCGTTAAATCAGGGTCTTTCTTACGTTCCGCAAATAGTTGTAACGGATGAAGAAAAAGTACGCCACCTGGGCCGTAACGAAGCACGCCAGCACCGCCCCCATTTCCCAAGCGATGGAGAGATAATAGAAGCTTTGCAGCGCCATAAAAGCGAAAATACTGTGCAGAGCGGCTAGTAATATCGGCACGAAAAAGAGCATCGCGAGCTGTCCGGTTACGATCCGGTTCAGCTCCCGGTCCGTCAGTCCCATCTTGGCGATCGTGTCGTATTGGCGCCGGTCGTAGTCCAGGTCCGCATAGAGGCGGAAATACAAGAAGCTGCCCGCTGCGATAAAAAACACCGTCCCCACCAGCAGCGCTGCAAACAGCATCGCCCGGTAAGACGTCATTTGCGTCACATACAGCGTGCCGCTCACCGTCATCGCGTACGGCTGTCCGGCGTCATACCGGACTTCGCCGCGCGGCGCGAGCCGCTCTCCAAGGCCCAGCGTACGCTCGAAATCGTCCACGTAGAATCCGGTATACCGGTCCACTGACACGGGAGATGTTAGACGGTCAAACAGGCGGTCGCTGACGACGAGGCCGCTGAAATCGCCCTCCCGCTTCCATTTCATCTCCCGCAGGACATGCTCAGGCACGGGTACCCGCGATGTGTACCCGATCTCCCGGATTTGCAGCCTCTCTTCCGCCAGCGTATAGACCTCCATCTCCCGGATCCGGGTGTAGGTACGGTCGCGCTCGGAACTGATCATCACCAAGGCGTCAATGCCCTCCAGCGGCTTCTCCAGGTCGCTGTCCCCGGCGGCTTCCACCGCCTGCTTGTAGCTGGAATAAGAGATGACCGGAAGCAGCGCGCGGTCCCCTTCGCCGGCTGGCAGGCCGACCTGGATGTTTTTGACCGGAAAGCTGACGATCGCTGGACTGAGCCCCTTCGCGCGAAGTTCGTCCTCAAGCTGCTGCACATGCTGCGCTTCCAGAGAATTTCCGCCCTTGGACAGATAGCTGACCGCCGCCGGGTAGTCCTCCCGGAACTGGCCGGAGAGCGTATTAATGGAAGCAAACACGCCGACAGCACAGAACGAGACCGTCGAAATGATCGTCACCATGAACAGCATGTTCGCGTTGTCTTTGAGCCGGTACGCCAGATTGGAGACCGTCACGATATTCGTCTTTTTCCAGAAAAAGAGCCTCCGCTTCTGCAGCAGCCGGACGACCCAAACGCCAAGCTGGGTGTACAGGAAATACGTGCCGGCGATGGTCATGATGACGACCGGTAGCATGCGGATGTAGATCGTATTCACCGTGGTCGTCGCGGCCAATGCATAGGATGCGAGCAACAGTACGGCCGCCAGCAGCGACTGGATGCCGGACGTCCGCGGCGGCGTCTTCGGCCTTTGTCCGGACTGAAACAGCTCGATGAGCGTCCGGTTCCGGAGCATGACGGAGGTGCAGACCGAAATCAGCAGGAACAGCAGTACGAATGCGCCCGCTGTCAGCGCCAGCGCCTGCCAGGGCAAGTAAAACGGAATCGGGGCCATGCCAAAGGCACGGGAACCGATCATCAAAAAGAGCTTGCCGGTGATAAGGCCGGCGGCCATACCGGTCAGGATAGCCCCGAGGCCGATCAGCATGTTCTCCATCAGGACCATCCGGTTCAACTGTCCCTTGGTCATCCCGTGCATCAGCAGGATTCCGATCTCCCGCTTCCGCGAGGTCAGAAAGGAGCCTACCGAATACAGCACGAAGAAAAAGGAGAATAGATACATGATGCATTCGGCAGTGATCATCGTCTGCACTACGATCGGATAGATCAGCTGCCCGCGGATATAGGGGCTGAACAGGAACAGGGCGCAGATGAAGAAGATCATGACCGAGAAGGCGCTGCTGAGAAAATAAGCCGCATAGGTCCGCTTGCTGCGGGCGACGTTTCTATAAACGAACTGTAGAAAGGACACGGCTGTCTCCCCCCAGCAGCGACAGCATGTCGATGATTTTCTGGAAAAACGCCTGCCGGTTGCTGCCCTGATAGATTTCGTTATAGAATTTGCCGTCCTTGATAAAAATGACCCGGTGGCAGAAGCTCGCCGCGACCGGATCATGGGTCACCATCAGCACCGTCGCCTGCTCCTGCCGGTTCATCTGATCCAGCGTCTCCATGACGTCCTTGGACGCCTTGGAGTCGAGATTGCCCGTCGGCTCATCCGCCAGAATCAGCGAAGGCCGGTGGATCAGCGCACGTGCGATGGCCGTCCGCTGCATCTGTCCCCCCGAAATCTCGTAGGTGCGCTTGTCCAGAATCCCGCGAATGCCGAGCTTCTCCGCCACTTCCTCCAGCCTGCGCTCCATCTCCCGTACGGGCACCCCGTCCAGCGACAGGGACAGCACGATGTTCTCCCCGACGCTCAACGTATCGAGCAGGTTGAAGTGCTGGAACACGAAGCCCAGCTCGCGCCTGCGGAACAGCGCGGTCTGTTTGCGGCTCAACTGATGCGGGTTGGTCCCGTTAATCCAGACTTCGCCGGCCGTCGGCTCGTCGATGGTCGCAATCACGTTGAGCAGCGTGGTCTTGCCGCTCCCCGAGGGGCCCATCACACCCACGAATTCGCCTTCGGCCACCGCGAACTGGATATGGTCGAGCGCCTGCAGCGGTACGCGGCCTTCATAGATTTTCGACAAATGCTTCACTTCCAGAATCGTCACGTACTCCAGGCTCCTCCGCTTTGATTTCTGTCATAGGCTTATTATAGGCAGTGCCTGCTTCAGCCTGCCATCGCGCAACATTACACTAGCTTACACATTTGTAAGCTTGAATTTGATCCGGACGGTCGTTCCCCGTCCTTCCTCCGACTCAATCTCGACGCCGTGTCCCATGCGGCTGCAAATCTGCTTGACCAGGTACAGTCCCATCCCGGTCGATTCCTGGTACAACCGGCCGTTCTCGCCGGTAAAATACGGGTCGAACACGCGCGGCAGATCCCCCTGCGGAATGCCGATGCCCTCGTCCTGGATGTCCAGTACCGCCTCGCTGCCGCTTTGGTATCCGCGGAACCGGATTTGCCGGTGCTCCTCCCCTGCGGAATACCGGACCGCGTTCGTGACCAGCTGGGTCATGACAAAGGACAGCCACTTCTCGTCTGAAGTAATCCGAAGCGTCCGTTCAAACTCGATGACAGGAAAGATACGGCTCCTTATAAACAGCCGGCGCTGGGAGGACGTCACCGAACGCACCACCTGCTCCAGATCCAGCTCTTCCACATAAAAATCCTTCTCGAACGTGTCGAGCCGGGCGGTGTACAGCACCATGTCCAGCCCCTTCCGGAGCCGGTCGAGCTCATCGCCGATCGCGGTGAACTCCGGCTTGTCCTGATGCTGAATGATCAGATGGATGACCGACACAGGCGTCTTCATCTGATGCACCCACTGGTTGATGAATTGAATATGGGAATCGAGCTTGTGCTTATACTGCTGTAGCTCGGTTTGATAGCGGCGGTACTGCCCCTTGATCAGACGGTGCAGGCTCAGGGACAAGGGAGTCTGCTGCTTGTTGTTCAGCAGCTCTTCCGTCGTCGGGGACGGCGCGGACAGCCGCGCATAGAAGGTCCGGTTGCGCCAGTACCGGATCAGGAGGTACCCGGCGAACAGGAAGCTGCTGAGCAGCGCCGCATATAGGCTGACCTCGGCGTTCCGGTACCCGTCCAGCCGGTACACCAGCGTGATGAGAAATAATTGCAGAATATAAAGGGCGATAAGCGGGGCTTGGTCTCTCAGATACAGCTTCATGCTTCGTCCTCCCAGTTTGGAAGCAGCCGGTAACCTTGGCCCCTGACGGTCTGGACGGCATCCTGCACGCCGAGCCCCGACAGTTTTTTGCGGACGCGGGTGACGTAAACGTTCAGGGTGTTGTCATCCACGAACGACTGGTCGTCCCAGATCCGGTCCAGCAGCCGGTCGCGGCTGACGACCTGCTCCTGGCGGGTCAGCAGTTCCTCTAATATTTTGGCTTCGGTATGGCTGAGCTCCACCTTTTGCCCGTTCAAGGTCAGAGAGAGCCTGTCCACGTCCAGCGTAAGCCCTGAGACCGTGACGGACCGCGTCTGCTGGGATGCGGCATACGAACCGTACGCCCGGCGAAGCTGGCTGCTGATTTTGGCCACGGCGATTTCATAATCGAACGGCTTGGTCAAATAATCGTCCGCCCCGTTTTCCAGCGCCATCACTTGGTCCATTTTGCCCTCCCGGGCCGATATGAAAATAATCGGGCATGTCGACAGGCCGCGAATTTGCCGGCACCAATAGTATCCGTCGTATTTCGGCAAATTGATGTCGAGCAGCACCAGGTGAGGATCGTAGCTCCGGAAGTCGCTCAGAACCGCAGCGAAATCTGTCACGGAACGTGTATCATATTCGAATTTATGCAAATGCTCCTCCAGCAGGCTGACAAGCTTCTTGTCATCTTCGACAATGAAAATTTTAAACATGACGAAAAATCTCCTTTGGAAAAGTAAAGGTGTCTTCTCACTCCTTTGGTATTGTACCATGTCCGGCCTGCCGGGCCGAATTCCAGACTGGAATGCCATAAAAAAGGAGCCGCAGCCCCAAAGGGCGCAGCTCCTTGTCTCAAACGATCCAATTGCATACATTCACTGAAAGCAGACCGCTTGCAGCGAAAATCTTGTTACCGAATATGGAATGGTCCAGCATCGCTGAGGCCTTTATTCTCTTCAGTCAGGTGCTCAACCGGTGAGCCCGAAGCAAGTGCTGCATCGGCGCTCTCACGGGTCTCATGACGACTCTCCCGATCATGCAAAGTACATTTCAGCTGCATCGAGCTCGCGGTTTCCGGATACCTGATAATCCTCCTGAAGGAGAACACCGTCCTCATCCTGCAGCTCGATTCCCCGGCGCTGCAGCTCCGACATCAGCAGGGCCAGAAATTCAGGGTCCAGTTCCAACTGCTTGGCCAGCATCACGCATTCCAGCAGCTGTTCATCAGACAAGATTTGCATTTCAATCCCCCCGATCTTCCAAGGTTCCCTAAGAATCCTGGAGATCTTCCAGGAGGAAAGGAACCCTTAATGATGAGTAACCGATTTTGCGAGGAAAATGGGCTTACCCTATTTAAAACCAAGTCAGCCGGTTTGTAAACGCACTTTCATCGGGATGAATGTTTTCCACAAAAATATCAATTCGTCAAATTAATCCCTAATCAGACAAAACTTTACTTTCGTTACGCATAATTACAAAGATACCAAATCCGTGCTTAAACGGTTCAGCCGCTCCACGCCGTTCTCCGTAATCAGAAGCATATCCTCAATCATGATGGCTCCAATCCCGTAGCCGTAGTAAGGCGTCTCGATGCAGACGACCATGTTCGGCTCAAAAACCGCCGTCTCGGACGGGCTGATGAACGGCCCTTCCTCCGCGGCAAGGCTCAGCCCTGCGCTGTGTCCCAAATGGCCCCGGTTGTACTGGCCCAGCCCCGCCGCACGGATGACGCTCATCCCCTCTTGGAATGCCGCCTTCATTGGCATCCCGGGCTCGATCGTCTGCAGCAGGCGGTCATGCCCACGCCGGAGCGCCTCATAGATCCGCTTCGTGACATCCGCAGGCTCGCCCAGCACGAAGGTGCGGGCGATGTCCGAGCCGTAGCCGGCCACCTCGACGCCTACGTCAAACTTGATCACGTCCCCCGGCTGGCTTGGCCGGGTATCAAACACTTGTACAGGGGCAAAGTGGTCCCCGACCGAAATCATATGGAACCGCGGCGTCGACCCGTCCGGATTCCGCATCAGCGATCTCCGGAACGCATCCACGATCCCTGCGGCAGAAACGCCCGGCTCGATTTCGCGGACCGCGTACTCGACGCCTGCTTCCGCATAAGCGCATGCCCGGCGCAGCTGCTGAATTTCCCACGGCGTCTTGATCGCCCGCAGCCGCGTGAAGATCGGCCCCGCCTCGGCCAGCTCGGAAATGTCCGGGCACGCCTTGCGCAGCGCCATCACGGAAGAATGCCGCATCACATCCAGCTCGGCCGCAATTCGCCCCCGGGAGATACCGTACTCCTCCAGCACCTGCTGAAGGACGCCGAACATCTCCTCCGCCTGCGGGGACACCGGCCGCTTCCCTTGATAGCTGCCGCCTTTCAAATAAAGCGGATCATCTACATCTACCCAAGTAGGGTAGGTGCGAACCTCATACCGCTCGGAATCCCCGGCAAACCCGGCGGCTTCGAAATCGTTCATGATAACGACTGCCTTCCGCCCGGGATCGCGGAAATGAACCGCCAGCCCAACCTCACTCATGCGCAGGGTATACATAAAGGCACTCTGATACCCTGAGAGATAATAAAAATTTTCGCTGCTGGTCGCGACCAGCGCGTCGATATTTTCACTGTCCATGATCCGCCGTACCCGCTCCGAAATCATGTCCAGATGCTGCTGATGATCATTCATGCTGCGCTTCAACTCCTTCGGATCAGGCCGTCCTGTCTCCGTATTTCCGTTCCTAAGTCCGTGTATCATCGTTTATATTCCAGCCTTAGACCGGCTCCTGCGCCATCTGGCGAAGGAACTTGCGCGCCCGTTCCGTCTTCGGTCCGGCAAAGAAATGCTCCGGCGCCCCTTCTTCCTGAATGATGCCTTCGCTCATAAAGACGATCCGATTCGCCACTTCCTGCGCGAATTTCATCTCATGCGTAACGACGACCATCGTCATTCCTTCTTCCGCCAGCTGCCGCATCACCTGCAGCACCTCGCCGGTCAGCTCCGGATCCAGCGCCGATGTCGGCTCGTCGAACAGCATGATCTTCGGCTCCATCGCCAAAGCGCGGGCGATCGCCACCCGCTGCTGCTGCCCACCGGACAGCCGCGAAGGATACTCGTCCCTCTTCTCTGCTAGACCGACTTTGCCAAGCAGCTTTTCGGCAATGTCAACCGCCTGCTCCTTTGGCATATTTTTCACCGTCATCGGGGCCATGATCACATTGTCCAGGACGGTGAGATGAGGGAACAGATTGAACGACTGAAACACCATGCCCGTCAGGCTGCGCAGCTCGTGGACCGCCTTTTTTCGCTCTTTGGCGCGCATCGCAGCTTCGATGTGGACGCTGTCGATGCGGACCGAGCCGGCATCAGCCTGCTCCAGGCCGTTCAGGCACCGGAGCAAGGTACTTTTGCCCGAGCCGCTGGGTCCCAGGAGCACCACGATTTCGCCCTGCCGAATGTTCAGGCTCACATCCTTCAGAACCGATAACGATCCGAAGCTTTTGCTTAAATGGCTGACTTCGATCATGCCTTCTCCCTCCTTAATAAGCCTTGGACAGCTTCCGCTCAATGACGTTCAAAATCGCCGAAAAGCCTGTGCTCATCACCCAGTACATGACGGCGATAGCAAGGTAGAACGGCATCGCCACGTAATACTGCGCGATCAGCAGCTGCGCCGAACGCAGCAGCTCCGTCACCGTAACGATGGACACCAGCGATGTTTCCTTAAGCATCCCGATGAACGTATTGCCCATCGGCGGAATCGCCGTCCGGGCCGCCTGGGGCAGAACGACCTTGCGCAACGTCTGCCATGGCGTCAGCCCCAGAGACAGCGCCGCTTCGGTCTGCCCTTTATCCACGGACAAGATCGCCCCGCGGATAGTCTCAGACAAATACGCACCAATATTAATGCTAAGCGAAATATAGGCGGCCGTCATCGGCTGCAGTGCAATCCCGTAATCGGGCAAGCCGTAGTAAATGATGAAGATTTGCACGATAATCGGGGTTCCGCGGATGATGGACACATATACCCTGGCGATGCCGGCGATCAGCCGGTTTCCTTTTAACCGGGCGATGGCTGTGAACAGTCCGATAAACAACCCAAAAAACATGGAGACGATCGTGATGAGCAGGGTGTAGTAGGCTCCCGTAAACAGAAAACCCAAATTATCCATTACCAATTTCATTTAAAACGGCCTCCCACAGCTGTAAGACTCATAACTTAGAAGCTTGGATCGACGCCAAACCATTTTTGGTGGATTTCCTTCAGCGTTCCGTCGGTCTTCATTTCGTCCAGCGCTTTGTTGATTGCATCCAGCAGTTCCGGATTGTTCTTGCGCATCGCGACACCGGCATAATCGTCCTTGATGGAATCGCCGACCGCTTTAATCTTCAGATGGTTCTGGTCGATAAGAGGCTTCAGGGCGAACATGTTGTTGATCGTTGCGTCAATCCGGCCTGTGTTCAAATCCATCAGAGACGAAATGACGTCGTTGTATGTCGCGATTTCGAACTTGCCGACTTTCGGCATCGCTTCGTCGCGCAGGTATTTTTCGTCATTGGTGCCAAGTCCGACACCGATCTTCTTGCCTTTAAAATCGTCGATCGACTTGATCGTATCGTTGTCACTCTTCACGACCACATTCACAGAGTTCTTGATGTAAGGCTCCGAGAAGTCCATCGTTTTCTTCCGGTCATCCGTGATCGTCACCTGGCTGATCAGCACGTCGTATTTACCCTGCTGCAGACCCTCGATCAGGCCCGAAAATTCGCCGGTAATGAACTCAGCCTCAACCCCGAGCTTCTTGGCGATCGCTTTGGCGATGTCGGCGTCGTATCCGTCTACTTCCTTCTTGTCGTTCAAGAAGTTATACGGGGCATACGTACCCATCAAACCTACCTTGATTTTTCCGTTCTTCTTGACCTGCTCAAGCAGATTGCCAGCCGACGAAGACGCCTGATTGCCGCTTCCACCGGAAGCATTGCTGCCCGATGACGCCGAATCTTTGCCGCAGCCGGCCAGTACCAAAGCGATAACGGCGATCAGCGACAGCGACATAAATAGTGATTTGACTCTAAACTTCATTTCTATAATCCCCCTTAGAATAGGTTCTAATATTTAACCGAGCAGCCCGCGGAACTCGAACCGGGCCGTTTCTTCGGCAATCTGCGCGGCGGTGTACACCGGCTCGTAGTCCACGTCATGCAGCGGACCGAACAACCATTTGGTCAAAACGCCTGTGATGAGCGACACGAGAATGTTCACGCGCAGCGAAACGTCCGTAAACTGCGGCAGCATACCCAACTCAATAGCGCGAAGCACATTTTTCTTAAAGGCCTCTTCAAAGGCGATCCACACTTCCGATACCGCCGAACGGACCTTGGGATCGGCGCCCTGCCCCTTGATCAGCAGAAAGGCCATCAAATTCCGGTTTTCATTGGCAAACTCGAACAGGTTGGTCAGCAGGTTGGCTGAGGAATTCACCATGTCGTCTACAGATCCCGCATGCTTGCGGTATCCCTGTTCAATGACCTCGACCAGCTTGTCCCGACCGTTCTCCACCAAACGGATGGCCATCTGCTCTTTCCCGTCAAAATACCAGTAGAACGTCCCCTGCGAGACGCCGGCCGCCTTCACCACTTCCGATATCTTTGTATTATGGTAACCTTTGCGTGCAAACAGCTCGAGGGCGGCCTGCCTCAGCTCCTGCTCGCGCTGCGGTTCCTCATTAGTTTGCGATGGCAGAATCAGGACCCCTTTCATCACTTGACTGACGAGTCAGTTAATTTAATTCCGATGGGTTTACTATAGTATATGAAGCCTTTGGGGTCAAGCGTAATTTCTTCCTCGCCAGCAGCTCTGCGCCTATTGAGAAGCGTTGAAGAAGCAAAAAAAAAGAGCTGCTTAGCGCAGCTCCTTTCATACGATCAATATTCCCGGGTTATAGGCTAATAGCTCCTCTTTAATCTTGTTGTACCTTTTAAACGCCATGGTGCAGCATTTGGAGCCTTTATGGATTTCCGGCTCAAAATACGCCTTCTTGTACACGCTGTCGATCAGCATAATTCTGTCCACGTTGACGAGGTTCCGGTCCACGTTGCGGAACGTATACCCGCTCGCGCTCAGCATACCGGACCAGTATTTGAGCGTGCCGTTCATATAAAACTGCTCTTCCATCGTATGAACGACAACCCGGTCTGCCGGAATGCTGAATTCCATGAACAAAATATCGTGTACCCGAAGATTGACGATGCCTGATTCCCCTTCAATATCTCGTGAAACCGTAAGATATTGCATCTGAATCAGCTCCTCCATTTCACTTCAGCAGTTCCTCTGGCGTCTCACCGCTGTAAATATACACAGGACTGGCAACACTTACGAGATACACAGCTACCAGCGTTAATGCCGAAGCAATGGCTGTGAATGTGCTGTGCTTAACTTTGCTGATCAGTGACATGGCGTTTCACCTCCTTTCGGTGGATCAGGCTGAGAGCTTGGACGAAGAAGACGACGGCAAGCGTCTGCGACTGGATCAGGACGTTGGCCAGTACAATGAGGACTCCGATCACCCGCAGCTTGGAGTAATGCCTGCGAGGTATTCTGGATTGTTTTTCGATTTTGCACGGAGAAAATACAGCCACAAGCACCATGCTGAGAACATTCAGTACTTGAACATAGAAGGCGGACAGCTCGATGAACGACACCAGGGTGAACAAGGCGGTGGTGACAAGCACGCACCATTCCCCGGTTTTCAGATGAATACCGCCCGTGAATTGGCGCAGCAGCGCAAATCCGATCAGCGCTGTCGCCGCGCGGTCCATATGCCCTGTGAAGAACGCGATCACCAGCGTGAGGGCGATGATCAACACCACGTTCAGAATGACGGCAATCGCATGTTTGAGGATGTTCACCGAGGATTTATGATCCGGAACCTGCCGCTTGATCCCTTCAGCGATTCGTACGGCGGCCGTTTCAATCAGCATGGATATCCTCCTCCTCCTTGCGGATGGTGTAATACAAAAAGAGGCCGAACGTGCAGGCGAAAAACAGAACGTTGATCCATACCTTGTTGTAATAGAAAATAAATTCCACCGAGACGAGCGTGACCATAATCAGCAGCACCAGCACGATGTGCTCTTTCTTGAAGCGCAGCCTCTCAAAGTCAAAGGCGAACCCGATCCCAAACTTGTACATGAGCCACGATACCCCAAGTCCCGTTAACGCCGAGACAACCTGCAAGCTGTAAGAGTTAACGTCCGTGGCGCTGGCTTCCTGAACCGATCCGAACAACCAGAGCACATAGACGGTCTGGATGAGCGCATACAGCGCATAACCCAGAATTGTGCAGATGGCCGACCAGGCCAGAGGGATCTTCATCACGGTCGTATACAGCAGAATGTAAATCAGAATCGTGATTAACGGTGCTGAAAACGACAGCGACAGCTCGTCCCGCATCACATAGCTCTGCACATTCGCCAGCAGCGTGACACACAGAGCCTGCCACAAGTAATCCGAGGTTTTGAACCTAAACAGCGACATCGTCAGCGAATAGATCGCAAATGTCTCCAGCGTTGAAAAAAACATGAAGCCGAGAGCTTCCACCTAACTTCCTCCTACTACCGTACCATTCCTATGTTTGACTTTTCTTCCGTTATTCTCACGGTTCACAGGCGGCGGCCAGCATCCATACGCCGAGGGACTTCCCCGGTGCATTTCGCTTCCCTAATATATTTTATAAATTGGAATTTTCTACTTACTATAAACATACGACGTTGTCGATAAAAACGAAAGATGGAATTTTATGTTTTAGCGAATTTTTTTACGGCATATTCCTGGTTAAATCGACACAAACCCTTTTTATTTGAATACGCTTTCAAAAAGGGTGGTAGCTTGCCGCTCTGGAGCCCGTCTCATCCGGCAGCAAATTAACGTAATGCGCTCCGCACTCATCGCATCCCGCCGCCAGCCGGTGGGTGTGCATATAGTATCCGGTCTTCAGCACCTGTCTGGCCCGGTGCTCCTTCACGAGCTTGCCGCATCCCATACAGTAAATCCGGTCTTCGAAACATGATTGATTCATATAGGTAAACTCCCTTCGATCTATTTCTTTTCACCTCTATAACATATACTTCATATGAATGCGAATCCCTCCCCATCCGGTACTTTTTATCCAAGGGAAACCTTTCCTGATTGTACGTGAATTGGACCCGGTGCACTCTGGAGCTACAGCCAGCCTCCAAATAAAAAGGCACAGCCTGCATGCATGATGCGAAAGCTGTGCCTTTCTGTTTTTCTTTTGTTCCAAAAAACCAACCCGTCAGGGCAGAGCGCCCGTGGGGAAAAAGCCCCCACGCCCTGCTTACCCTTTGCTCGCTCCCGATGTTAAACCGTCTACCAGCAGGCGCTGCAGGAAAATAAAGAGGATCGTGATCGGCACCGCGATCAGAACCGCCCCTGCGGCGAAGGTGGTGAAATTCGTATTCTGATTTGTGCTGACCATGTCGAACAATCCAACCGCCAGCGTCCAATTTTCTTTCGTCCGCAGCACGAGGCGGGCAAAGATGTAGTCCACCCATGGGCCGACGAACTGCGTCAGCGCCATATAGGTCAGCATCGGCCGGGACAGCGGCAGAATAATCCGGCTGAAAATCGTCCAGTTGCTCGCTCCGTCGATCTTTGCCGCCTCGTCCAGCGTTCGCGGGATCGTGTCAAGAAAGCCCTTGGCGATAAAGGTGCCGCCTAGCGGGGCTCCCGCCGCATACACGATAATTAGCGCAAGATGCGTATCCAGCAAATGCCACTCCTTCAGCAGCAGGTAAATCGCGATCATGCTCATGAATCCCGGGAACATGCCGAGGATGAGCACGGTCGACAAAGCCGTCTTGCGCCACTTGAAGCGGAAACGCGACACCGCATAGCTCGTGAGCAGGGTCAGGAAGACGCCGATGATCATTGAGCACACGGCTATTTTCAGGGTGTTCATGTACCACTGGCCGAACAAAATGCTGCTGGACGTAAACAGCTCCCGATAATGGTCCAGCGTGAACGCTTCCGGAAGAAGCGTCTTGCTGTAAAGCGATTTTCCCGGGCGGAAGGAGCCGAGAATGACCCAGAGGGCCGGATAGATCGAGCCGATGGCCATGATGATGAGAATGATGTAGCTGACCGTTAGCCGAACTGCTTTTCTGCCTTGACGTCCGCTCATTGGATCATATCCTCCTCTTTAAATGATTTGGTCCGCCGGTAATTGTAGATGGAGAATATGGCGATAATCAGGAAGATAATGATGCCGACGGCCGACGCCATATTGTATTTGTTCTGATCCAGCGTCAGTTTGTACAGCCAGGTCACGAGAAGGTCCGTCGCTCCCGCATACTGGTAGTCTCCGACCACCGGGTTCCCGTTTGTCAGCAGGAAAATCATGTTGAAGTTGTTGATGTTTCCGGCAAACTGCATGATCAGTGTCGGTGCTGTCGAGAAGAGGATCATCGGCAGCGTAACGATGCGAAACTTCTGATACGCGCTTGCCCCGTCGACTTCAGCCGCTTCGTACATGTCCTTCGGAATGGTCGTGAGCACGCCCATGATCAGAATCATCGAGACCGGAATACCCACCCACATGTTGACGAGAATAACCGTCACCTTGGCCCAGAACGGATCGGTCAGCCAAGGAAGACCGCCGAGCCCGAAGTAGCCGAGGTACTGGTTGATCGGCCCGAACTGGCCGTTAAACATATTCCGCATGACGAGCAGCGAAATCAGCTGCGGAATGGCATAAGGGATAACCAGGATCGTCCGCCACATGCCCTTGAATTTGATGCCCTGCTGGTTGATCAAAAGCGCAACGAGCAGGCCGCCCAAATACGTGGTCGCCGTGGACAGAACCGCCCAGATAATGGTCCAAGTTAATACGCCGAAAAACGTATGGCTCCAGGTTTTCAGCGACACCAGATCTTTGAAGGTCTGGAATCCGACCCAGTCCACCAGCTTCGCCGGAGGGATATGGTTCGGTGCGGAATAGTTCGTAAAAGCCAGCATGATCATAAACAGGATCGGCATGATCGTAAAGAACAAGATGCCGAGCGCCGGCAGCGTCAAAAAGGCTTGGGCGAATTTATAATCCATCACAAATTTAATGGATTTGGCGAAACTGTTCGGGACTTGCCCGTTTTCCCGTTTGATCGCCGTATGGTACGCGTCTCTGACGTTCATGACATATACGACGATAAAAATCAGCAGAAACAGCAGCGTGATCAAGCTTTGAATCATGATAAAGATGGAGTGGTCGCCATCGATCCACTTGCCTTTCACGAGCAGACGCGGCGTATCCCCGAGCGACGTAATCCCCCAAAGCGCTCTTCCCAAATTGTTGATGAAGTAGTAAATGCCAAAAGCCTCGATCAGCAGGAACAAGATGCCTTTGATCCATTGGCGGTTATAGATTTGTCCCAATCCCATGCTGATAATCGACAGTAAAGCGGCTTTGCCGCGGAGCCTGTTCATCGTATCCTCTTCTCCTCTCCCCGGGTCAACGGAAGCACCCCCGGAGGGTACTGCTTCCAAGAAGACAGGCCGCGCTTTCCCGGCCCTGTTCCTAGGCGATACCGGCAGCCGAAGCGTGCGCGCTTTCCAGCGGTACCGGTATGTCAGGGAATGACCCGCCGCGGTTGATGGCGGCGGGTCATACTTCCATTCATAACATTTGCCTTACCTGACAGCGGTGCGCCGATGCCTTACTTGGTTGCGCCGTTGTTCAGATCTTTGATTTGCTGTGCCGCTTTATCCATCGCCGCCTTCGGATCCGCGTTGTTGTCCCAAATTTCAGGCAGCGCCGCATTCACCGGACTCCATACGTTGCCCATTTCCGGGATGGAAGGCATCGGCTGGGAGTTTTTCGTCTGCTCTGCAAAAGCCGAAATGTACGGATCGTTTTTGATTTGATCGGATTCCAGCGCCTCTTTGTTCGTCGGGATGGAACCAACCTTCGTGTTCAGCAGCAGTTGAGCATCCTTGCCGGAGGCGAAGTTCGCGAACAGTTGGGCTGCATTCGGATATTGCGTAAAGGAGTTGACGTACCAGGCTTTGATGCCGGAGAACGAGATTGCCGCTTTGCCGCCGATCGTAGGGATCGGAGCTACGCCAAGGTTATCGCCCAGCGCCTGCTTGTAGCCGGCAAGCTCCCACGGACCGTTAATGTCCATCGCCACGTCACCCGCGTTGAACAAGCTGCGCTTGATGTCCGGCGAAATGTCGCCGCTCTTCACCGGAAGGATTTCCTTCAGCTGCACATAGGTTTTCAGGCCTTCGACCGCGCCTTCGCTGTTGAGGCCGATATCGTCTTTATCCGTACCGTCTTTACCGAAAATGTATCCGCCGGTCGTTGCGATAAACGGATAGTTGAAGTACATGTTGCCTGTTTCCCACATGATGCCGTATTTCTTCTTGGCTTTGTCGGTGAAGGTTTTGCCGAACGCAATGACGTCATCGAACGTCTTTGGCGCTTCCTTCACAAGGCTCTTATTGTAGTACAGGGCGTACGTTTCGGCCGCTCTCGGGTACCCGTACAGCACGCCGTCATAGGTTACGCCTTGAATCGAGGCTTCCGTGTTGTTTTTCACCGTTTCGTCCTTGAACGCATCGTTGGCGAGCAGCAGTCCCGCTGCCGCGGCTCTGCCCAGGTTATCGTGAGGGAACATCACGATGTCGGCTGCAAGCCCCGACGGACCGTCCTGGGACAGCTTCGTTACCTGATCTGTTGCCGCTACCTCTTCAATCTTGACCGGTACGTTGTACTTTTCGGTAAACTGCTTGGCGATTTCATCCGTAAAAGAGCGCTCTTCTTTGGACTCCCATACGACGAGGGAAGCCCCTTCTTCCGGCTGGAGGCTGTCGCCCGAAGCCGCTGTGTTATCCGACTGGCCGTCTGTAGCCGCCGTTTCGGTTGTTGTCGTCGATGGAGTTTGCTCCTCCGCCTTGCTGCCGGAGCTGCCGCACGCCGTAATCGAGAATGCAATGGTCAACGTTGCGACCAGCGCCATAACCTTTTTCATCTTCATTCCAAAACGAACCCCTCTCTGATCATTTACTTCGTAACACGAGTGCCTTGCTGACTCCCTGTAATACTGCTGCCTTGCTGACTCCCTGTAATACCTGCTCTTGCTGACTCCAATTCATGCCTGATACCTCGCCGATTCCAATGAATACCTGATGCCTGCCGACTGGTGCCCTGCCGACTCTCCTTGAGGACCTGCATACTTGCGCAAACGATTTCATAAACATGCCTAACTTCCCATTTGCAAGCGACTTTCTCGGCACGGCATGATTGAATGCATGTTATGCAGCCCTTCCCGGACAATGATCGAGCACGCAGTCACATGGTAAGATCCGCGTAAATCCGCAGTTTTTTCAAGAATCGTCGGTATTTCCTTTTGCGGAAGTTACCAAGTAAGCGCTTTAAACATGCGTTTATCATACACAAGGTCTATATTTTTGTAAAAACGTTTGCACAATGTGTTTTATCCCATTTATAAAACATAAACAGCAATTCTCTTTATAATTCTTTCTATATCGCATTATTTCTTTAAATTTCGTCAATTTTATTCCAGAACCACACTGGAATATGGAGGGAGGCGAAGCAAGTTTTGCTCTAAAACCATGGATTTACTGCTGTTTTTAAGCACTTTTGCGAATCCTCCTCCCTGCCCTGCCTCGAGCTGAACTTGCTGCTCCTTGCCTGACAAGTTGTGCAACACTAGCACAGTTTGTTGTGCACTACGGCGCAAAAAGAACACCACGGCCGGATTACCGGAGTCATAGCTCTGGATGTCGCCATCCCGCAATGCGGGAACGTCCTCTCTCCAGCGGATCAGGTCCCGATAGGTCGACAGCAGCGAGTTCGGGTCGGCCGTTTCCGACTGGACGCTGATTCCTTTCGCTGCTTCTCCGGCGAGAAGCGGCTGTTCCCACGACGTCTGGCCGGGCTGTGGGGGAAGATCGCTCCACACCATCGGTTCCCGGATCCGCTCGTCGGGCTTCACGCCGCGCATGCCGATTTCCTCGCCGTAATAAATAAACGGGTTGCCCGGCAGCGTCAGCAGCAGCGCCGCGGCCATCCGCGCATGGTCCGGATTTCCGTCCAGCTGGCTCATTACGCGGTCCTGGTCGTGATTCGACAGAAAAATGGCGTCGGTGAACCGCCCCTGCGATTGTTTGCCGTAGAACTGCTGTGTCCGCTGCAGCGTAAAGGCAAGGTTGTTGTCCCTCTCGTCCTTCACCGCGCTCAGCATACTCTCCGCCAAGCTGAAATTAAACCCCGAATCAAAGGCCTGATCCAGATACGGCGCGATGGCGGCGGCCGAATTCTCCCATACCTCACCCACGATATAGGCATCCTTGTTCACCGGATTCATGCCGGTCCGAAATTCCTGCCACCACGCCGTGTTTTTGGCCGTGGCCGCCTGGCCCCGGTCACTCTGCAGGTTCTCGTAAATGTGTTTGGCGCCGTCCACCCGGAATCCATCCATGCCGAGCTTCAGCCAATACTGCCCGATCCGGACGGCTTCCGCCCGAACCGCAGGGTTGTCATAATTCAGATCCGGCATCCCTTCCCAGAACGTAGCCAGATAGTGGCTTCCGTTCAAGGCATGCCACGGACTGCCGCTGCCGGCCGCACTGACCCCGGTGGGACTAAGCTTCTGGTCTTCCGCCCACACGTACCAGTCCCTATATTGGCTGCCCGGATCCTTCGAAGCGCTGACAAACCAAGGGTGCTGCGTGCTGGTGTGGTTCAACACCAAATCCATGATAACCTTGATCCCGCGCTTGTGCGCCTCGGCGATTAGCTCCTGCAGATCTTCCAGCGTCCCGTAATCGGGATTAATGCCCTCGTAGTCGGAAATGTCATACCCATGGTAGCTGGGCGAAGGTTGGATCGGCATCAGCCAGATGCCGCCGACACCGAGATCATCCGTCGTATCCGGATTGCCGTCGTTCAGGTAATCCAGCTTCTGTGTCAGCCCCTTCAAATCGCCAATGCCGTCCCCGTTCGAATCATAGAATGAGCGGACAAACACCTCATAGAACACGGTCGATGGCTGCTCATCGACGGCCGTGGCGGCAGTTCCGCCACGCTGTTCCCCTGCTGTGGTTCCCGTTCCCGGCTGCCCCTGTTGTTCTGCCGTCTGGCTGCCAGCTGCTGCACCGGGCCGGCCTTGAGCCCCGTTGTCATTCGCAGCATGGTTTCCCGCGCTGCTGCATCCCGACAGCAGGGCAACCGCCATGAATACCGCCGTTACGCTTGCTGCCAGCCTCCGCAGTTGTTGTCTTACCGGCATGCCCCATTTGTTTGTTTTCATGACATCCTCCTTTGCTTGATCCGGCATCCTTTGAGCAGAATACTGCCAATCAGCCCCGTCAATCACCTGGAAAGAAAGCGGATACAATTGCTGGCAAACTGGACTGACCCTGGGCAGCTTTCGGACGACACCGGTCTGTATGGAGAATACGACGGCTTAATTTCTATGAAAAGCTGGATCTATACCCGATTTTCCGCAATATATAGCGATACATACTGTATTATCTTTCATTTCCTTGACTATTCTATTTATATCATGGTTTTTTATAATATCGCCGCCTATTCCTGCTTGTAAAAAGTGCCTCAAGCCAGATCCCACCGGCTTCTTTCGCCGCCACAGGTTGGATATTTACAAGCTTGGGGCTTTCGGCTAAGATAGCAATTGTAAAATAGCCAGCGTCTATGAGACGGCCGTTTCTCATTTACGATATAGTGCAAACGGTTCCACAGGAGGTAACAAATGTCTGTAACGATTAAAGATGTCGCCAAACGAGCGGGCGTTTCCCCCTCCACCGTCTCCCGAGTGCTGTCGAATAACTCCAGAATCAGCCGTGAAACGTCGCAGAAGGTACGGGATGTCATGGAGGAGCTCGGATACCACCCCAACATGACGGCCAAAAGTCTGGTTTCCAAGACGACGAGCAGCATTTGCGTCATCTTGCCCAAGCCTGCCGAAGAGCTGTTCCTGAATCTGTTCTTCATGGAATTGATCCGCGGTATCGTCACCCAGGCCAACCGCTCGGGATACGATGTGCTGATCAGTTCCGGAGGCAGTGAGAAGGAGGAGGTCGAGGCCGTCTCCCGGCTGCTGAACGGCAAGCGCGTTGACGGGGCGATCCTGCTCTATTCGCGCAAAGAGGATCCGGTGGTCGATTTTCTGCAGCAGAACGGCCATCCGTTCGTGCTGATCGGACGCAGCGAGAAGTACCCGGACATTCTGTCCGTGGACAATGACAACATTCAGGCCGCTTACGATGCGACCAAACATCTGATATCCCTCGGCCACCAGCGGATTGGTTTTGTCAGCGGGCCTCCGAATCACATCGTCTCGCGCGACCGGCTGAAAGGTTACACGAACGCTCTGAAAGAGGCCGGTCTGGAGATGCGAAAAGACTGGATCGTCGAAGGCGAGTTTCTCCAGGAGAGTGGCTACCGGGCGATGTCGTTTTTCATGAACCTGCCTGAGCGTCCCACTGCCCTTGTGGTCATGGACGATCTCGTCTCGCTTGGCGTCCTGCGTGGACTTCACGAGCTCGGTTACCGTGTTCCGGACGACCTGTGCATCGTCAGCTTCAACAACATTTCCATCGCCGAACTGTCCACGCCGCCCATCAGCAGCATGGATATCGGCATCTATAACTTGGGCTACACCGCAGCCCAGGCGCTGATTCAGTCCATTCAGCACGACGGGGATCGGCAGTTCCAGAAGCGCCACATTATTCCCCACCGGCTGGTGATTCGGGAGTCGTCCATTTTTACGCCGCCTAAACCATCGTAAACGTATCAAAACCATGTGGAGCATCCCGGTGCTTCATTTCTTTTCATCCGTTTGTTCAAACGTTTGCACAACTACATAAGGAGGAATGACAAATGACAGCTGCAGCCCCCATTAAAGCTTGCCTGTTCGATCTGGACGGGGTCCTGGTCGACACAGCCAAATACCACTATCTTGCATGGAAACGCCTGGCCGAAGAGCTCGGCTTTGTATTTACGCCGGAGGATAACGAGCGCCTCAAGGGTGTCAGCCGAATGGCGTCGCTGGACATTTTGCTTGAAGTCGGCGGGCTTGAGCTGGACGATGCGACCAAATCCGTGCTGGCCGACAAGAAGAACCGCTGGTATGTCGAGTATATTTCGCATATGGATGAACAGGAGATCCTTCCAGGGGCGCTCGCCTTCCTGCGAGAGCTGCGGGAGAACGGAATCCGCATTGCCCTGGGGTCGGCCAGCAAAAATGCGATGACCATCCTGAACAACACCGGCCTTGTTCCGTATTTTGACGCAATCATCGACGGAACCAAAACGGCCAGCGCCAAACCCGATCCGGAGGTTTTCCTGCTGGGTGCCCGGGAGCTTGGCGCACAGCCGCAGGAATGCGTCGTGTTCGAGGATGCCGAGGCCGGCATCGAAGCCGCCAAGCGGGCCGGGATGCGCAGCATCGGCATTGGCTCGCCGGAAGTACTGGGCGCGGCGGATGCCGTGGTACCTTCGCTGCAGGACATGACGACAGTCCGCCTGCTTGAGCTCGTTTCTCACCGCTAGGTTCCCCGAACCAGGCGGCGTTCGTGCAGCAGGGAGTCCTGGCAGAGATGAAAACCAGGACTCCCCTGTCCTGCGCAGCACAATGATTATACGTCGCATAACAAAGAGTTAATAACATTTTTTCCCGAAGGAGCCAGTTAACTATGAAACAATATCTAACGTTGGACCCATGGAATATTATCGAGGAGCAGTACGATCCCCAGCAGCAGGAAATATCCGAGAGTGTCTTCAGCATCGGCAACGGATATATGGGCCAGCGCGCCAACTTTGAGGAGGCTTACAGCGGTCCGTCTCTGCAGGGAAGCTACATGGCCGGTGTCTACTATCCCGACAAAACACGGGTGGGCTGGTGGAAAAATGGATACCCCGAGTATTTTGCCAAGGTGCTGAACAGCACCAACTGGATCGGCATCTGCATCTCGGTTAATGGCACCGAGCTTGATCTCGCAGCCTGTCAGGTCAAGTCTTTCAGACGCGTGCTGAACATGAAGGAAGGTACGCTGTCGCGCAGCTTTACCGCCGCCCTGCCGGACGGGAAGGAGATTCGCGTCGAGGCGGTCCGTTTCGTCAGCCTGGCCCGGCATGAGATCGGAGCGATCCGCTATGCGGTAACGCCGCTGAACTTTAGCGGAACGCTGACCGTCACGCCGTACTTGGACGGCGATGTGCAGAACAAAGATTCGAACTATGACGAGAAGTTCTGGGTCGAAGTGCACAAGGAAGTGACCGCGGACAACGCCGCATTAACGGTCCGGACCAAAAAGCTCGATTTTCACGTCACCTCGGTCATGACGTTTGAAATCCATCAGAACGGCGCTAAGCTGGCGCTGGAACTGGAGCAGATCGAGCAGGAGAAGTACGCCGGCTACCGCGTACAGGTGGAAGCCAAGCAGGATGAGGAGACCGTCATCTACAAATACGTAGCGAACGTGACGTCGCGCGACTACGGGTACGCCCAACTGCTGGACGCCGGACGATCGGCGCTTCAGGAAGCTGCTGCTGCCGGTTTCGGGCAGCTCTATGAGGAGCAGGTGCAGGCTTGGGCGGCCAAGTGGCGCGAGAGCGACATCGTGATCGAAGGGGACGTGGCGGCGCAGCAGGCGATCCGATTTAACATTTTTCAGCTGAACCAGACGTACACCGGCGAGGACGACCGGCTGAACATCGGGCCCAAAGGCTTTACCGGGGAAAAATACGGCGGCAGCACATACTGGGACACCGAAGCCTACTGCCTGCCCTTCTATCTGAGCACGGCGGATGCCACGATCGCCCGCAACCTGCTGATTTACCGCTATAAGCACCTCGAGAAGGCGCGCGAGAACGCCCGTAAACTCGGCTTTGCCAAAGGCGCACTCTACCCGATGGTGACGATGAACGGCGAAGAGTGCCATAACGAGTGGGAGATTACATTTGAGGAAATCCACCGTAACGGAGCGATCGCCTACGCCATTTACAACTACGTCAACTACACCGGCGATGACAGCTACCTTGCCCAATACGGCGTGGAGGTGCTCGTTGAAATTTCCCGCTTCTGGGAAGAACGGGTGAACTACGTCCCAGCCAAGGACCAGTACATGATTCTGGGCGTGACCGGGCCGAATGAATACGAAAACAACGTCAACAACAACTGGTACACCAACCGGATCGCCTGCTGGACGATGGAATACACGCTGCAGGTGCTGTCCGACCTTCAGGCAAGCGACCCGGCACACTACGAGGAGCTGGTGGCCAAGCTGGCGCTGGCGCCCGAAGAAACGGCCAAATGGGGCGACATCCTTGCGAAAATGTATTATCCGGTCGATGCGGAGCGCGGCGTTTTCCTTCAGCAGGACGGCTTCCTCGACAAGGATCTGACGCCGGTCAAGGACCTGGCCCCATCGAACCTGCCGTTGAACCAGAACTGGTCCTGGGACCGGATCCTGCGCTCGGCGTACATCAAGCAGGCCGACGTGCTGCAGGGGCTGTTTTTCCTGGGGGACCGATATGACCTCGATACGAAAAAGCGGAACTTCGACTTTTACGAACCGCTGACCGTGCACGAGTCCTCCCTCTCCCCCTGCGTTCACTCGATCATCGCCTGTGAGCTGGGCTACCGGGAGAAGGCGTACGAAATGTACCTGCGCACATCCCGCCTCGATCTGGACAATTACAACAACGACACCGAGGACGGCTGCCACATTACCAGCATGGCCGGCACCTGGATGTCCGTCGTGCACGGGTTCGGCGGACTGCGCGTCAAGGATGGAGTGCTGCACCTGAATCCGTTCAATCCGGGACATTGGAGCGCCTTCTCCTTCAAAGTGATGTTCCGCGGGGCGCGTCTCCAAGTGACGGTAGGCGAACAGGATGTGACCGTGACCAATGAGACCGAAACTCCGGTCAGCATCAGCGTTTACGGGCGCGGCTATCAGCTCGGCGGGCTGGGTCATGTCCAGGTAGGCATCGGCAATCCGAGCAGCAGCGCGATTGTAGGCTGACATGGGCAGCGCAGCGCAGGTGACATTGAGCAATACAGCGTAACTGACATGGAACAGTGCAGATGTAAACTAAAATGAGAATACTGTCTTGGACTAACATCAACTCCACCGCCGAAAAGCGGCCTGGCTTTATGAAGCCGGGCTGCTTTTTCCTATGCAAAGAGCGGGCGTTTGCCCTTGACAAGAGTAAACCCGAAGATTAAGATGACAGTAAGTACTGACAGTCAGATCATGGAAAGTGGGCAGAGTCACATGAACGAAAACAACCAGTTATGCACCCAGGATAAGCTGATGCAGGCCGCGATCGACCTCATCTCTGCCAAAGGCTATGACGGGGTGTCCACACGTGAAATCGCCGCTGAAGCCGGGCTGAGCGAGAAGACGCTCTTCCGTCATTTCGGCAGCAAACAGAACCTGCTGGAGAAGGCGTATGACCGTTATTTGTACGCAGCCGAGATGCAGAAAATCTTCAAGGAAAATCTCACGGGAAATTTACACGAAGACCTGCTTATGATTAGCCGGACCTATCATAAAATTATGAACCGTAACCGGAAGCTGGTGATGATCAGCATGCAGGTCGGAGATCATTTGCCAGGTTTTAGGAATAACACCCAAAACCACCCCCGACAGCTTCATGAAATTTTGACGAATTACTTCAAGCACATGTCCGATCAAGGCAAGCTGTTCACGAAGGATCCGTCACTGACGGCGGTTTCCTTTATGTGGATGAATCTCGGAGCATTCCTCAATACGACCCATGTTGTCCAAACGTTTACGGATATCGAGATAGATGCCTTTATTGAGGAAAGCGTCCGGCTGTTCACCAGGGCGTTAACGCCTTAGCTTTGATCGCGAGAGTGCATCTACTTATCCCGGCGTGGCGTTGCACCCGCTGCTCGACCGCCAATAAGTGCATCTATTTCTTCGAATCGGGCTTATACCTTGGAAATTAGTGCCCTTTTGCAGTCAAAAAAAGGCTTTGAGCTTAAAAAAGCGCATATTACAGCGCTTTTCTGTACTAAATGTCAGTAAGTGCTGACAGACATTTTGTTTGCCGCCGAATGGCTTCTCAGCTAATCACTTATCCGAAAGAAGGGAATAACGATGAAATCTACAGCCGAGTCCGTCCATCAAGGCAACAAACTGATCCAGATTCTCATGTTCACACTGGTTATTTCTGTCATGAACGTCTCCATGTTCAATATCGCGCTGCCCGGCATCCGGGCGGAATTTCACCTGAGCGCCGCCCAGGTCAGCTGGGTGTCCTCCGCCTACATGCTCGTCTATGCGGTCGGCTCAGTGACCTACGGAAAGTTGGCGGACAAATACGCCCTGAAAAAACTGATCACCATCGGGCTGATTGTGTTCGTGCTCGGCTCCGTCTTCGGGCTCGCCGCCGGCGCCTACTGGATGATCGTCATCGGCCGGGTATTTCAGGCGGCCGGATCGTCGGTGATCCCGGCGGCCGCCATGATCATCCCCGTCCGCTATTTCCCGCCGGAGACCCGGGGCCGCGCCCTCGGCAAGTCGGCGATCGGCCTCGCCGTCGGCAATACGCTCGCCCCCGTGGTCTCCGGGCTTATTATGGGCTACGCCGGATGGCGCTGGCTCTTCTGCTTCTCGGTCCTCGTTCTGCTCACCCTGCCCTTTTACCGGAAATACCTTGACGATGCCAAAGAAAGCCGTGGGCGCATGGACGTTCTGGGCGGCGGACTGCTGGCCGCCGCAACCGGCCTGATCCTGTTCGCCTTGACCGGTGGAGGCTGGATTCCGGCAGCCGCCGGAGTGCTGCTGCTTATCCTGTTCGTCATCCGCATCCGCAAAGCAGCCGATCCGTTCGTGCAGCCCCGGCTGTTCCGGAATCTAAACTATACTTTTGGCATCGGCATTGCCTTCGTCATTTCCTGTATCGCGTTCTCGATCCCGTTCCTGATCCCGCAGCTGCTGGCAGGGTCCAATCATCTGGACGCCAGTGTCATCGGCTTGATCATGATTCCGGGTGCCGCAGCTTCCGCGCTGCTCGGCTTCGCGGGAGGAAAGTTCGCCGACCTGAAGGGCAACCTCTTCGTCGTCTGCATCGCAGCCCTTCTTCAAATGATCGGCTTCTTTCTCCTCTCCGCCTTTGCCGGCATCAATGCCTGGATCATCGCCATCGTGCTGATTTTCAGCAATGTCGGCCAGACCTTCATGCAGGTCGCGCTCTCGAACACCGTCTCCCGCACGCTGGCCAAGGAAGAGACCGGCGTCGGGATGGGACTGCTCAGCATGCTGAACTTCATCGGCGCAGCGGTTGCCACGTCCGTGTACAGCAGCATTCTCGACACCGGCTCCTCTGCCCATTGGAACCCGCTGAACACGTATCCGGGCAGCTATTTGTACAGCAGCATTTTCCTGGTGCTGGCCGTCATGATGGTCATCGTCGCCGGCGTCTACCTGCTCCGCTTTGGACGCAGCGCCGCACCGCAGCAGAACACACGCGCCGGTGTCGGCTCATAATCCGTCCCGCTCATGCACTTGGCTCCGCCGCAAACCTCCATGCCGATTCCGGAACCTTGCGGGATTCGCTGGACATTCATAAATTTTCTATTGAACAAAAAAAGGACGAAAAGCAGAACTTTCTCTGCTCTTTCGTCCTTTCGCGGTAAATCCCGAATCGTGCCTATAAATTGAAAGCTTACGGAATCATAATTTGCTGTCCGACCTTCAATCCATGCACGTTCGTAATGCCGTTGACATGGGCGATGGTTTTCCAGTCCACACCGAACTTGATGCCGATGCGGTACAGGTTGTCACCCTTCTTGATGACATATACTTTGCCGGAAGGCTTCGTTTCTGGTGCCGGAGCCGGTTTGGACGGCGTGGACGGTTTCGAAGGCTGCGCCGGCGTCGATGGCTCAGACGGCTTCGAAGGCGTCTCCGGTGTGGTTGCCGGAGGCGTCACTGGTGCCGTACCTGCCGTGCTGACCGACAAATCGAGTCCGTATTTGGCAAAGCCGTCCTCGGCCGCGCCGATGTATTTCATGTTTTTGCTGCTGGCCGCAAGGTCCTTCGCATCCGGAGAAGAGGTAAAGGTCACGTTCAGCTTGGCATCCACCGGCGCAAAGGTCCAGTTGCCGTCAGCGGACGGGTTGATGGTTCCGTTGTCGCGGATGTAGTCGATGATGACCTGACGGTTTTCGTCCGGAGCGGCCATGATGATCCGCTTGCCGTCCGGGTTGGCGAGCTTCGAGGACGAAGCGCGATAGTTGTTGGTCGCTACGACAAACTTCTGCTTCAGATCGATCGGCTTGCCGTCGAACTGCAAATTCTTGATACGGTTTGCCGAAGGATTCACTACCGTGCCCTTTGCATCGTATTTGTTCGGCTGGGTCACATCGATTTGATACGTTACGCCGTCGATGACATCGTAATTGTATGTCGGGAAGTCCATGTTCACGAGCGGCTGCTCGGTCGTCTTGGAAGGATCGATCTGGTTGAACTGGCCTGCGGACCACTCCAGCCATTCCTTCACCTCGGCTCCCGTAACGACAACGGCATGCACGGTGTTCGGGTACACATAGAGGTCGGAGACGTTCTTGATCGCGATCGTTCCGGCCGGAATGTTCGTATAATACGAAGCGCCGTTACGTCCGCCTGCCTTGAAAGGAGCCCCTGCCGACAGCACCGGAAGGTTTTCGTATTCGGTCCCCTTCAGGTTTTTCTCGACGTACCACTTCTGGGCGTTGGTGACGATTTGAATGGACGGATCGTCCTGTACGAGTGCAAAATAGCTGTTGATCGGCGCACTGGTTTTGCCTACCGGTCCGCGTACATAATCGATTGTTGCATCATGCTCCGTTTTAACTGCGTTCACGATTTCTTGATCGGCGTCAACGAGCGCCTTTTTGTTTGCCGTATCGTAGATCGGGCGCGCTTCGGTTTTCGAGTCGACTACTTTCCACTTGCCGTCTACGTTCTCCAGGTTCAGGTCGATGATGCCGAGGTGATCGCCCCAGAATCCAGGTTCGACCGCAGGGACGCCGTTAATCGTGCCTTTCTCCAGGTCGACGCCGGTTTTGCCTTTAAATTCTGCGCTCGGGAACGTTTTATGGGCATGTCCGAACAGGATGGCATCAATACCTTCCACCTTGCTCAGATACAGAACGGTATTCTCCATCAGAGGCGTCTCCGGAATATCCTCAAAGCCGGAATGAGGAATGGCGACGATGACGTCGGCTCCTTCCTTCTTCATCTGCGGAATGAACTTTTTGGCGGTCTCCACCATGTCCTTCACGATGACTTTGCCTTCCAGGTTGGCTTTATCCCATTGGGAAATTTGCGGAGGAACGAATGCGATCACACCGACCTTGATCGTCTGCTCCTTACCGTTCTCGTCCGTAACCTTTTTGTCCAAAATCGTATAAGGGGTAAAATAGTTCACGTCGTTGCTGTCATCCTTGTCCCCGTCATCCTTGTAGACGTTGGCGTTGACAATCGGGAAGTTGGCGCCTTCTTCCGACAGTTTCAGGAAGTCCAGGCCATAGTTGAATTCATGGTTGCCGACGCCGCCGGCATCGTAATCCATCAGGTCCATCGCTTTGTAAACCGGGTGCACTTCGCCCTCTTTAAGCGGTTTCACTTTGGCCACGTAGTCGCCAAGCGGATTCCCTTGGATCAAGTCCCCGTTATCGAACAGCAGGCTGTTCTTCGCTTCGTTTCTGGCTGCCTTGATCAGGCTGGCCGTCTTGGCAAACCCGTATTCGTCAGTGGGCTTGTCCGCATAGTAGTCATAGTTGACCATGTTCACGTGCAAATCGGATGTTTCCATGATCCGCAGCTTCACTTTGGATCCGTTGCTGCTGCTGTCCGCAAATACCGGCACCATTGGAACGGCGAGCACGTTGATCGCAACGGCTGCGGCGGTGATGCCTTTGAGGACTTTTTTACGGGACTTCGACATGTTACCCCTCCTAATAGATGTACATCGAGTACGGTGGGCAGAACAAATTTAACCCCTTTATTTAACTAACCATTGTTAAATTAAGTTCTGTCTACAAGAGTAGTTTATATCGATGTAACCTATGAAATAAAGACAAATACATCCAATTCCCAAAAAATAATGCCCGAGAACAAGGTCTCGAGCATCAGGGCGTATCACGGATCTATGAAAATGGTTCCAATTGCTTATGGACACAGTAAATCTACTCGATCCATTCGTGCTTTTCCCGATCTTTCCCCGTATATTCTACACGGACGGGCGTAATTTCAAGCAAGACGTAATCCGGATCATCGGGACCGGTAAACCGCTTCTTGAATTCTTCCTTCCAGATCTGCTTACGCAGGGAGTCCTCAGCCGTTACTTTGCAGGTTCCTTCAATCTCTACAACCTCCCGCGATCCCCCGATTTCATAGCCCAGCAGTAGGGAAACGTGAGGGTTTTCCTCCAGTTCCTCAACTTTATGCGTCTTGCGGTCGGTGACCAGATGGATGCTGAGGCCCTGATTATATAAAGCCATATACCGCTGCTTCGGCCGGTTGCCTTCCACTGTGGCAAATGAGCAAAACTGGTTGTGATCCAGTATTTTGGCAAGATTTTGTTCCAGAATGATTTTCGCTTCCATCTCTAGATGATCCGCTCCTTTCTGCTTCGTGTTGTCCATCGGCGCAGCCCGTACCCATAGTGTACCCTGTCCGGTATAGGATGAACCTTGGAACACGTCAGCTTTTATCCAAGAATAGGCATGACGTGCCCTGAATACCTTGTTATGATGGAGATACCGGCCGTCATCCGGCTTGTCCGCACCAAGAATTTAATACTGTAAAGGAGTTCCTCATGAAACGACTCATTTGGATAGGATGTCTATCCTATTTTCTGATCGGCCTGGCGCATGTCGTGCTGGGATCGGTCCTTCCCGTGCTGCTGGAGCATTATCACCGCGAATACAGCGAAGGCGGGACGCTGATCTTTACCCAGTTCGCCGGTTTTCTGGCCGGTGTGCTCGTATCCCCGTGGCTGAACCGTCGTTTTGGTAAAAGGGGCGGGCTGCTGATCGCCATCGGCCTGCTTACGGCCGCCGAGCTGGTCTATACCCTGCTGCCGCCTTGGGAATGGCTGTACGCCATTGCCGTGTGCGCAGGCTTTGGTTTCGGCATGATTGAAGCGGTGATCGGGACCATTATTATTGCGGCGATTACTGATAAAACCGCTGTGGCGATGAGCCGCCTGGAGGTCTTTTTCGGGGTCGGGGCCATGGTCATGCCGCTAATCGCAAGCGGATTCATTACGGAAGGATGGTGGAGGTTTTCGTTCCTCGTCATTTCGCTGATCGCCCTCGTCACGCTGCTGTTCTGGTCGAAGGCCTCCTTCGGTGAAATCGATGCCGTGCTGAGCGCCAAAGGGCCTGCCGCTTCCGTATCCGGTCAAGAGCATGCCTCGGCCAAGCGCTTCCCTTATCAAGGCGGAGCTTTCGGCATTCTCGTCCTCTTTATCGTATTCTTCTTTCTGTACGTCGGCACCGAGATGAGCCTGGCCAACTTTATGCCCGCCATCCTGATTGAGAAAATGGGCATGAAGGAAGCCGCCGCGGCGCTCAGCGTCACCTGCTTCTGGATCGCGATGTCCGTCGGCCGGATCTTTGCCGGCGTCGTCGCTGAAAAGATTCATTACCGGGTCTACGTGCTGTTCAGCTGCCTCATCACCCTGGTGCTGCTGATCGTGTTCCCGCTGATGGGCCAGGTATGGTCGGCTTTCGCGATCATCCTGCTGCTCGGGCTGTTCATGTCGGGGATCTTTTCGATTGCGCTCGTATTTGCGAGCAAGCTGCTGCAGGGCAGCGAAGAATCGACACCCAGCATTTTGATCGCCTCCGGCGGCGTCGGCGGAGCCATCCTGCCGCTTATCATGGGCTGGAGCCTGGACCATCTGGAAGTGAACCAGTCGGCATGGATGCTCGCGGTGTTCACTGCCGGCATGGTCGTGCTCAGCTTTGCGGCTTTCCAGCTGCAGCGGCGGAAGCTGGTTCACCAGAGCGGACTGCAGGGGCCATCAGGTGCAGGAAAATAAGCTATTCAAATTAAAAGCGGGCCAGCCGGCCCGCTTTTTTTTATTTTTGTATAACCCCTAAAAATATATTTACAGGTTATAAAAATACGGCTATACTCCAATTATAACTTGTAATACAAATTTTAGGGGTTATACAAAGGAGATGGATGACATGGAACTTCAAAAGCTTCCCTGGGCAGGCATTCGAGTGACGGCAGGAGCCACATCGGTGGTCATTGACCCGCTTTATCATTTTCCGGAAAGATACGCCAAGTCTCACGAACCGCTCTTCCCGCTTAACGAATACGGCCCGGCAGATGCGGTGCTGATTACCCATGAGCATGCGGATCACTTTGATCCCCAGGCCATCATCGATGCCTACGGGGCTGACATTCCCGTGTACCTCCCGCAGGAGAGCGTCCTCCTTGCTGAAAATAGCGGCCTCAACCGCGTAATCGGTGCTTCCGTCGGCGATGCCTTCCAAATCGGTGCGCTGAGCGCAGCCGCCACGTACTCCGTCGACGGGGTCGGAGACGTGCAGATCGCCTGGGCGCTGAGCGACGGCGAGCACCGCCTGCTCCACTGCGGAGATACGCTGTGGCACGGTTACTGGTGGAAGATTGCCGCGGCTCACGGCCCATTCGATGCGGTATGCCTGCCGGTGAACGGTGCCGTTCTGGAACGTCCTGATCGTCAGCCGCCCAGCGGCATGCCGATTACGCTGCTTCCAGAACAAGCGGCCGCGGCCGCACGCGTTCTCGGGGCCAAACGGCTGGTGCCGATCCACCATACCGCCATCCACCATCCGCCTGTATACCTGCAGACTCCCGATTGGCAAAATCGCCTGCGGGCTGCAGTTGGTGATACAATGGACATAGCATTCCTGAACACAAAGGAAACGATTACTCTATAAAGGATGACGCATCATGGATAAATCCCCTTCCCGCAACGTGCTGGGGGGCGCCCTGTGGATCAATCTCGCCAATACGGTGCGCATGCGGGAGCACCGGGTCACGGATATGCTGGAGGAGCCAGGTTATTTAGACGAATGGCTCCACGATAATGAATTGCACGGCTTGAACAATACCGCAGGGGCAGCTTCAGCTGTGACGCGGGAAGACCTGCTGCCCGAACTGCTCCGTCTGCGCGGCGTGTGCCGGCTCGTTCTAGAAGACCTGGACCATGGCGGTACCTTGTCGGATGACGCATTCGCCGCCATGGAGGCCGAAGCTTCGCGGTTAGACGTGGCGCTCCGGGCTGAGCGGGATGCCCAAGGCCTCCCCCATCTCATCACCTACGGACAAACCGCCGTCCAAGGCGTGCTGTACCCCATCGTCCGCTCCCTGTTCGAGACACTGGCAAGCGTATCTTCGGACCGCATCCGGATCTGCGAGCATGACGACTGCATCCTGCATTTTGTGGACACCTCTAAGAGCGGCAAGCGGCGCTGGTGCAGCATGGACACTTGCGGCAACCGCCATAAGGCGGCCGAATTTTATGCGAAGAAGAAGCAGCGCGGGAACTAAAATAAGCCCGGGGATCGTCTGATGGACATCCTGGGCTTTTTTTAGTGGTTCTAATTCGTTGCTGACTGCCCTTCATTGATATGGCGGACACTTTCCAGTTTGGCTCCTTTGTCCAACGACTTGTAGGAGTATGTCGATAGGTACGTTCTTCCGACCTCTAACAAGTTCCAAGTGTTTTCATTATCGACTTTAATTTTAAATGCTCCTTCTTCTTTACTATGGGTGTTCTCGGCGACAATCCAGTATGTCGAGCCAATGAGCTGCTTATCGAGTATCGTTATGTCCCCTCCACTGGATGATGGCCCGGTACATGCTGTCAACATACATATGAAAAGCCATGCCGCAATTATTTTTTTCAGGGCCCTCTCCCCCCGTTCCTGACTATTTCAATACCTAACGATGCCACCAAACAGCCTATCATTTATAAACAATGATGTTTACATAAAGTTGCCTTACACCTCGGATTTAAATGCTATAATGGCCTTAATTTAGGGCAAACCCATTACTTATAAGTACTATGAAAAGGAGCTTATACATATGGCTAATAAACGTTTGGATCATGTCGGCATCGTCGTACGGGATTTGGAGTCAACCATCCGATTTTATACCGAGATCGTGGGCCTGGAGCTGAAAGGCAGGCTGACACACACCAACGGCGTGTTCCAGCTGGCGTTTCTCGGCTTCGGGGGCAGTAACGAGACGGAAATCGAGCTCATTCAAGGCTACAGCTACGACCTGCCGGCTGAGGGCACGGTGCACCATTTTGCGATCCATGTCGACGATATTCAGAAGGAATTTGAGCGGATCCAGGCGCTCGACGGCGTGGAGCTGATCGATCAGGAAATCGTGACCCTGCCGAACGGATACCAATATTTCTTTATCTATGGTCCGGAAAAAGAATGGATCGAATTTTTCCAGAGATAATCTGGAATCGGGCGGATGTCTGGACACCCCCATGGGGATGGACTATAATATGGGAGGAAAACAACCCGAAAACCTTATAGAATCCGGGGTGCTGGAATTGGCCGGCTGAGATTGTATCCCTTCAAGATACTGACCCTTTTAACCTGATCTGGGTAATGCCAGCGTAGGAAACCGTTTGTCACGGCTTACAAGCCGTGCTGATCTTGCGCATATGAAGCGTCCCGTTTACGGGGCGCTTTTTTCATTCATACTAGTGAAAAACGGGATTACGCCTTGCGAATGCTTCGATGATTCAGTCACTCAGATCGGCTTACGATTCTAAATATAACGGGGAGAGGGGATCACCGGTCGATGCTTCCACAGAGAGAATAAGAACGGCCGGACATCAAAGGAGAGAGAAAGCCATGAAGAACAAATCCATCGGCCTGCTGCTGGTCTGCATGCTCGTACTGGCGCTTGCCGGATGCGGCGGCAGCCAGAACAATACGGGCGGCGGAGAAGGAACATCCGCTTCCGACACCACGGCAGGCCAGGACAACACCGCAGCGAAGCCGCTGAAGGACGTCAAAGTCGTCCTCGACTGGACGCCCAACACGAACCATACTGGGCTCTATGCTGCCAAAGACTTGGGCTATTATAAAGAAGAAGGCTTGAACGTCGAGATCGTGCAGCCGGGCTCCACCGGCGCCGACGCCATGGTCGCTTCCGGCAAGGCGCCCTTCGGCGTAAGCTATCAGGAGAGCGTGACCCAGGCCCGCACGCAGGGCGTGCCGCTCGTCTCGATCGCCGCGGTCATCCAGCACAATACGTCGGGCTTTGCCGCACCGGTGGACCGGGGGATCAAGACGCCGAAGGATTTTGAAGGCAAAACCTACGGCGGCTGGGGTTCCCCTGTCGAAGAAGCTGTCATGGGCTCCATCATGGAGATCGACAAGGCGGATGTGAAGAAGGTGAAAATCGTCAACATGGGCGACGCCGATTATTTTACCGCCGTGAAGCGGGACATCGACTTCGCCTGGATCTTCTACGGCTGGACCGGAATCGAGGCGAAGCTGCGCGGCGAGCCGCTGGACATGCTGTATGTCAAAGATTATTCCGAGAAGCTGGACTACTACACGCCGGTTCTCGTAACGAACGAGAAGCAGATCAAGGATGACCCCGAGCTGGTTAAAGCGTTTATGCGCGCGACCGCCAAAGGTTATCAGTACGCGATCGACAAGCCGGAAGAAGCTGCCAACCTGCTGCTGAAGGACGTGCCCGACCTCAATAAGCAGCTGGTGATCGAAAGCCAGAAATGGTTAAGTCCTAAATATCAAGACGACGCAGCCCGCTGGGGCGAGCAGAAGGAACAAATCTGGAAGGGCTATTCCGACTGGATGTACGATCACAAGCTGCTGGACAAGCCGCTGGACGTGAAGAGCGCGTACACGAACGATTTTTTGCCGGAACAATAAGCCACACATAACCTAAGAGATACCGTAACCTATGAAGAGAGGAAGTAGATTCGCATGGCCAATACGCTGTTAAGCATTCAGGTGATCCCGAAGACGCCGGGCAACGAAGACTCTTACGCCTACGTCGACCGTGCCATTGAGGTCATTCAGCAGTCCGGCGTGAAGCATGAGGTGCACCCGCTGGAAACGACGATGGAGGGCGAGCTGGAGGAGCTGCTGGACGTCGTGCGCAAAATGCACGAAGCTCTGGTGGCTGCAGGCAGCCCGAGTATCATCTCCCAGGTCAAAATCGCCCATAATCCCGGCGGAATCAGCATGGACAAGCTGACGGAGAAGTACCGTCCATGAGAAGCTGGTGGAAAAACGTATGGCCGCCCCTCGTGGCGGTCATCTTCTTTTTGCTCGTATGGCAGCTGCTGACCTCCCTGTTCCATATTGAACAATGGATTTTGCCTGCGCCGAGCGACATCGCCCGGGAAGCCGCGGCCGCTTCCGGCGGCTTGTGGGAGCATGTGTGGGCCACGCTGAAGCTGACCGTGTTCGGCTTCGCCATCGGAACCGCCATCGGGCTGGTCATCGCACTGATTCTGCATTTGATTCCTTTTTTGAAGCAGGCGCTGTATCCGCTGCTCATTCTAAGTCAAAATATCCCGACCATCGCCCTCGCCCCCCTGCTGATGATCTGGTTCGGCTTCGGCCTCCTGCCCAAGCTGATCGTCATCACGCTCGTCTGCTTTTTCCCGGTGGCGGTCGCCGCCCTGGGCGGCTTGAAGCAGACCGATCCCGTCATGATGAACTACATGCGCATGATCGGGGCGGGCAAGGGCCAAATTTTCGCCAAGCTGGAGCTGCCCCACGCGCTCCCTTCCATCTTCTCCGGCATTAAAATTGCCGCCACCTACAGTGTCATGGGTGCAATTATCGCCGAGTGGCTGGGGGCCGACAAGGGCATCGGCTATTATATGATGCTGCAAAAATCGGGTTACCGCACCGACCGCATGTTCGTGGCGATCATGATCATCGTCGTGCTGAGCCTGCTGATGTTCGGGCTGATTGCGCTGCTCGAAAAATGGTTCGTCCGCTGGAAGCCAAAGCAGGGCTAACGGGCCTGGCCGGAAAGGAGAAATACCGTGATGAATAAAAAAACCACGCCCGCGCTGGAGATCGTCTCCGTCAGCAAAAGCTTCAAAGAGAAGCGCCGGACGCTGCCGGTACTCAGCGACATCTCGTTGACCGTGGGCCAAGGCGAATTCGTGTCCATCATCGGACCGTCGGGAAGCGGCAAGAGCACGCTGCTGCACGTGATCGGCGGGCTGACCCGCCCGGATGCCGGCACCGTCCGGATGAACGGCGCCGAGGTGACCGGACAGCAGGGGCATATCAGCTACATGCCGCAGCAGCCCGCCCTGTTCCCTTGGCGGACGATCGAAGACAATGTGCTGCTGGCCCAAGAGGTGCACGGCCCCGTCAGCCGTGAGGCCCGTGAGGACGCGCGGCGCTGGCTCGCCAAAGTCGGCCTGGCCGGCTTTGAGAAGGCGCATCCGCATACGCTGTCGGGCGGCATGCAGCAGCGGGCGGCCTTTCTCCGCGCGCTGCTCAGCCCGCAGGAGCTGATGTGCCTGGACGAGCCGTTCAGCGCGCTCGATGCGCTGACCCGCAGCGACATGCAGCGCTGGCTGCTCGACATTTGGGAAGAGAACCGCCGCTCGGTTCTCTTCATTACGCACAACATCGAGGAGGCGCTGCTGCTCTCGAGCCGCATTTACGTCTTCTCGAGCCGGCCGGCCGCGGTGCTGCACGCCATCGACGTGCCGTTTCCGCGCCCGCGGCGCGAGGAAGTGACGGAGGCTCCCGAGTTTCTGCAGTTGAAGCGTCAGCTGAGCGAATGGATGCGCGAGGAGCAGCGAAAAATGCAGGCTGCACAGCAAGGAGGTTCACGCCAATGAGCGGCAACCACAGCGAAGTAAACCCCGCAAACGGCCAAGAGATGGTCCTCGACCGGGCAGCAGCGGCATCCGCATCGCCGGCGGAGGCGAACCTGCCTCCGCTCGCGCCCTTGATCGATGCCCATGTTCATCTCGATACTTATAAGGAGCACGAGACGCAGGCGCTGCTCGGGAGCCTGAAAGATGCAGGCGTCGCAGCCGTCATCGGCGTGTCCATGGATTTGGTATCGAGCCAAGCCAATCTGAGGCTTGCCCAGGCTTGGCCCGGGCAGGTCTATCCCGCCTTCGGCTTCCATCCCGAGCAGCCGCTCCCTGCCGACCGCGAGATCGACGCACTCTTCGGCTGGATGGCGGAGCATGCGGACGACATGGTCGCCGTCGGCGAAGTCGGCCTGCCGTACTACTCGCGGCTGGAGGCTGCCAAAGCCGGGCTTCCTTGGGATAACGGGCCGTACGAGGCGCTGCTTGAGCGCTTCGTCCGTTTTGCCCGGGACCATGACAAGCCGATCGTGCTGCACGCCGTGTACGAGGATGCGGATATCGCCTGCGATCTGCTGGAAAAGCACGGCGTCTCCCGCGCCCATTTTCACTGGTTCAAAGGATCGGCGGACACCGTGCGGCGCATGGCTGATCGCGGATATTACGTTTCGTTTACGCCGGATATCGCCTATGAGGCGGAAATCCAGGAGCTCGCGCGCCGGTATCCCGCCTCCCAGGTGATGACCGAGACCGACGGGCCTTGGCCGTTCGAAGGGCCGTTTGCCGGTCAGATGACCCATCCCCGCATGACCGCAGAGGTGGCCTCGGTATGGAGCAGTCTTCGTGACGTCCCCCTGCCGGAAGCCAGGGCGCTGCTGCATGCCAATGCCTGTCGTTTTTACGGCCTTCCGCGCTAAATCAAAAAAGGGTCTGCCCGCTACGGACAGGCTTTTTTCTTTTCCCTCTCCAAATTCAATTTCACTTATCTTCGGGTGTTATCCGCCAACGAGTGCCTCTCCGGTTTCAAGCAGCGTCTTTAAGCCTGAGAGCACGATCGGAAATCCCCTTTCAACAATTTTTGCGGTTTCAGCGGCTTGTTCCATTTCATCATGCACAACGGTGACGAGGGTTACGCCCTTAAGGTCTTCATGTGAACCGATCTCCCACGTAATGCGTATCGGGGGCTCGTTTTTCACCCCCGGAAACGCAACATACCGCCAACTCATCACGAGTTTACTCGGAGGATCGATGTCGAGAATGATTCCTTCCGCCCTCTTCTCTTCCCCGTTCCATAGTTCGAATGGAGACTCGATTTGCCAATCGGAACGGAAGGCGCAATGGTGCCAAAATTTTGACGTCTTGGCCGGATCCGTAATCGCTTGCCAAACCTGCTCGGGGGTTGCCTGAATCGCGATCCGACTTACATGACGGGGGTTGTTTTCCATTTTCATTCACGCTCCAGTTCAAAAAAATGTTTTGTTTCGCTTGACACGTTACTTTTTGGTAACATATGATGAGGGTATCATAAGTGACTTTATAGTCACATGATAGCGCAAATGGATTTGTTTGTCAGCCGGCGGCATGCAAATCGCATAAAAAATGAATGGGAGCTGATCTTCTATATGACTGAACAGATGATGAACACTCCACAACATGAGGCAGACCGCCTTGATGAGGCAGGGATTCCGCCTATGCAGCTGCACCACATTGGGTTTAAAACGGCAAGGTTTCTGGAGATGCGGGCGTTCTATCGCACCTTCCTCGGGGTCACACCGTCCCTGGAAGTGGAAGGTATCGGTGGTTTTTACACCTTCGATCTGGCTCACCATCGCCTGGTTCTCTTTCATGATCCCGCATGTATCGAACAGGTACCCGCAAGCGCGGGCATGCATCATGTAGCATTCCTCTACAGCATTGACGATCTCATGCGGACGTACCAACGTCTGAAACACATGGGGCTGCTGCCGTACATGGCGATGAACCATGGTCCAAATACGTCATTCTATTACCGCGATCCTGACAACAATGCCCTGGAACTCCAAGTCGACAACTACGGACCTGACTTGCTCAAGGGTCTGGAAGCCATGCGCGCGCTTCAGCAATGTTCCAATCCCGTCGAAGCACTCGGAGTCATGGTGAATCCGGAAACCTTTTTGAAAGCCTGGCAGGAGGGAGCAACACTCACGGAGTTACACGAACGTTCCTACGCGGGCGAATTTGCCGAAGGTACACCTTCGATCCCAATATAAAGGCTGAGGTCTGAGAAAAAAGTACCTGTAGACACAGAGGAGGATAAAAGCAATGAGCAGCATTCAGAGTATTGTTGATCGCTTCGAGATCGAAGCGCTGCGCGGCGAGTTCACCGACTCGGTGATGATGCGCGACCCCGACCGTCTAGCGTCCTTGTTCACAGAGGACGGCTTGTGGCGGATTCCGGGTGCGGGCGTTGAACTCACCGGCCGGGAGCAGATTCGAGACGGAAGCAAGCGGCTGCAAAGCCAGTGGGACTTTTTCGTGCAAACCACACACCCGGGCACGATCCAGATCGATGGCGATGCCGCGGCCGGCCGTGCCTACATCTCTGAGCTCGCCCACCTGCAAGACGGCAGGAGCGGACTGAACTACGCCGTGTACCATGACCGCTACCAGCGCACAGAGGACGGCTGGAAGTTCGCCGAGCGCGTCTACGAGGTCAGATACCTCGACGCCACACCGCTTTCGGGATCGGCGCAAATCGAATCACATGAGTAGAAATCGAAGTTCCCGGCGCCCCTCTGCGGGGCGCCGGCTTTTAAAGTGCAAGTATCCATTCGGGGCGGATTGGCTGATCAAGGGTTGAAGGTGATGGCCTCGTCTTAATACAGCTTCTGCTTGTTTTCAATCCGCTTGGTATCCAGATTCAGTTCCTGATAATAGATCATGTTTTTGTCCACCTTGGTCACGTTGAAGATAACGCCGGTCTTCCGGGACGTTTCGGGACCCTTCACCACGGTGACGGTCTCAGCGAACACTTCGTCCGGATCCGGCACGGCTTTCAAGGAATCTACACTGATCTGGCTTCGGTACGTATTCGGATGCTTATCGAAATACTCCGTAGACCGAATCAGCCTGCCATCCTCGTCCCATCTGGGCTCGCCAAAGGTGTTCAGCACTGCGTAGGGCTTTAAATCTCCGGTATAGTAAAGTTCCGATTTATAACGTTCGGGATTGCGGCTCGTTACCCGGGTGACGATAAAGTAAGGCCCGGTAGGGCTTAGGGATACGCTTGACTCCTTGGCACTGTATGTATGCTTGATGACGAGCTTTTCCGTTTTCGCCTGAAAGTCTCCGAAATAGACCTCGAAGCTGCTGCTGGCCGTCGATTTGATGTATACGAATTTTTGGGTGAGCCGGGAATAGCTCAAGCTTTTCACGGTCCCTGTGTTCGTCAGGGCCTTCATCTGATCGGCAAAAGAGGCGTTACTCCCCTGAACCCCCTGCTCCGCTGTTCCAACTGCCCCACCTGATGAATGCCCGTTCTCCGCATTGCCAGGCTTTCCTGCCTCCTCGCCGGCGCTGATGGGAGCAGGAGTCCTTCCAAGGCCGTCATTCAAGCCGCCCGGTTCCGTACAACCCGCCAAAGCCAGAAGCATACAGCATCCCGGCAGTACCCTTTTGAATCTTGTCCACATGTATGGCTGCTCCTTTTCCATAAAATAAATCATTTCTATATCTTTCAACTGGGATAAGCGATTATAAGCATTATAGAGACCCCTGCTTGTCTATAAAAGGGCGGCTCCGTTACTTTTGGATGAAGGTTTTGTCACCATTCCTAAGTTATTTACCCAGGAAAAGGAAAATTGGCACAACAGAGACAATAAAAAAGAGACCTGCGTCCAAGGACGTAAGCCTCTTTTTCCTCATGATCGAGTTACGGCGGCTGCCGGTTTATTTTTTCATAAAGCCTTTACCGCTCAAAAACTCCCGCATATGCAGCCGGATTGGCTCGGCCAAACGATCGGCCATAATCTGCGACCAAGGCGTATCCCGCTTGCCGCCGGTACGCTCGGACAGGTAGCGCTGCATCGTTTGATCATATGCCTGCACCGGCTCCTGAATCCGCTCCTCGTTGTAACCGTTGCGGTGCAGAACCGCCTCCATCGGCAGACGCGGACGAATGCCCGGCTCCTGATCCGGCACACCCAGGCACATGCCGAATACCGGGTAGACAAGCTCCGGCAGGTTCAGCAGCTCGGACAATTCGGCGATCCGGTTGCGGACGCCGCCGATATAGACGATGCCAAGCCCGAGCGATTCCGCAGCGACCGCCGCCGTCTGGGCCGCCAGAGCCGCATCGACCGTGGCCACGATAAAATTCTCCGTCGAATCCACGTACGACTCCCGGCCGGCCATGTGCCCGGCGGTGACCTGATCCAAACGGTGCAAATCCGCGCACCAGATCAGAAACACCGGGCATTCCTCGATATAGGCCTGATTGCCGGCTAATTCGGCCAGCTGCTTCTTCAGGGCCGGGTCCGTGGCCGCGATAACGCTGTAGGCCTGAACATTGCTGGAAGTGGAAGCGCACTGTGCCGCAGAAATGATCTCGTTCAGCTGCTGCTCCGTGACCGGTTCATTCTTGAACTTGCGGATGGAGCGGTGGTTTTTTATTAAGGATATAACCTCGTTCATCAGTCATACATCTCCTAACGCGAGTGGTTATTGTCTAGCCGCCTCATGACTTGTACCGCACCTGCAATCGCGTGAATACAGGCAGACATGCACCCTTTTATTATAAACCAATCCTCATCCTTTCAAAAAATGGATGCGCTGTGGCTTCCCCTGTTCTATTTTTTATAGAAATCCATTAGAGTGTATTTAGATAAACATCTAATTTCACTTACGCTAAATCAATTATTGTTTGTTAATCACGTTAACGATTTGAACCGCAACACTAACGGTCTATGCCAAGGAGGCCCCTTTATGAATCCGATTGCCACCAGCACCATCTTTTATCTCGTCCGGCACGGCACCAAGGTCCGCGCCATAGGCGATGTCCCGCTTTCCCCCGAGGGAGTACTGGAAGCCCGTCAGACCGCCCGGCATTTAGGCCGGCTGCCCCTGGCCGCGATTGTGTCCAGCCCGCTCCGGCGGGCGGCGGACACGGCCGGATATATCGCTGAAGCGTCCGGCCTTCCCGTGCACACCGATGTGCGCCTGAGGGAGCGCGCCAACTGGGGCGACCTTCCCGGCCAAACCTTCGAAGCGTTTGTGCGCATGTGGGAACGATGCACGGACGACCGGGATTACGTCCCACCCGTCGGCGACTCCGCGCGGCAGGCCGGCGACCGGCTGTCATCGCTGCTGTCGGAGCAGGCTTTGCAGCATCCGGGCAAACATCTCGCCTTGATCACCCACGGCGGACTGATCACGGATTTTCTGCTCAATGCCTTTCCCGAGAGCGTGCTGAACCGCTGGCACCCCTCCTTTGTCTCCAGGCAGAGCGAGCTGGTGCCGGAGTGCTCGATCACGACCGTCCTGTCGAGCGGGCACGGTGGATTCGTTCTGGCCGGGTTCGCCTCCATCCAGCATCTTCAGAAGTAACCGGCAGCACAAAGCCCCGGCAGGGGGATTGTGGCAAAGTCCCTGCCAGGGCTCAGATGGATCCGTCCATGAAGCGCATGGCGATCCGTTATCTGTTGAGCGAGTTCCACATCGAAACATGGCTTCATTACAGTGTAGCTATATCAATGACGAACCGGTACCGCACGTCGCTGCGAAGGACGCGTTCAAAAGCCTCGTCGACCTGGTCGGCGCGGATCACCTCAATTTTAGGAGCAATGCCGTGCTCCGCTGAGAATTCAAGCATCTCCTGCGTTTCCCGAATGCCGCCTACGAGCGATCCGGCAATGCTGCGGCGGCCCATAATTAAGGAGAACACATTGTACTGATCCGGCTTGCCCGGTGCACCGACATTCACAAGCGTACCGTCGACGCGAAGGAGTGATAGATACGCATCAACGTCAAGATTCGCGGATACGGTATTCAGGATGAGATCGAAACGGCCTGCCAGCGTTTTGAACGTATCCAGATCGCTGGTAGAAAAGTAATCGTCTGCGCCGAAGCTCCGGGCTTCGTCTTTTTTACCCATGGAGCGGCTCAAAACCGTGACTTCCGCACCCAGGGCATGCGCATATTGGATCGCCAGGTGGCCGAGTCCGCCCATCCCCAAAATGGCTACTTTTTTGCCGGGACCAGCGTTCCAATGCTTCAATGGGGAATACGTGGTGATGCCGGCGCAGAGCAGCGGGCTTGCCTCGCTCAACTCCAGACCTTCCGGGATCCGGACTACAAATCTTTCCGTAACGACGATCTTTTGGCTGTACCCGCCATAGGTCGGATTGCCGTCATAGTCCAGCGAATTATAGGTCTGAACGACGCCCTTCGTGCAATACTGTTCTTCCCCCATCAGGCAGTATTCGCACGCTCCGCACGAGTCTACAAAGCAGCCCACGCCAACGCGGTCACCCACCGCAAATTGGGTTACTTCCGAACCTACGGCCGCTACGATGCCGGCGATTTCATGACCGGGAACCATCGGGAATATCCCCCCGCCCCACTCATCGTAGGCACTATGTATATCCGAATGGCAAATACCGCTGTAATGAATATCGATTAAAACGTCGTCCGGCCGCAGCTCTCTCCGCTCAATCGTTGTTTTTTCAAAAGGCTTTTTTGCGCCTGGGGCGCTGAGCACGCGTGTTTTACACATGTTTTCTCACTACTCCTTTACTCATGAAATTGGATTGCCTTATGGATTGCATTTTTAGCATAAATCTTAAAGTTCACTTTAAGTCAAGGGTATTTTTCCATCACATCAGAGACCACGATCCTTTGGCATAAACACTTCCTATTCCTGAGTTCTTTACGCAGATTTTGCTCAGGCATCCTCTGCTTTTCATACTGTGTTCCGTTTTCTCCAACAACCTGCTGCCTGTCCCATCGGCATTCGATCCATCCAGCCGCTCATTTCAGTTACCTCTGAACATCATTTATGCTAAAGTTAACTTTAACAACAAATACAGAGAGGTGTATCCATGAACAGTATAAAAGAGGTCACGCAGATGACTGGAATATCGGCTTCCACGCTCCGGTACTATGAAAATGAAGGCCTGCTCCCTCATGTCAAACGCGATGAGAACGGAAAACGCCAATACGATGATGAGGACCTGGAATGGGTCCATTTCATTACCGCACTTCGGGCAACGGGCATGCCCATCGTGCAGATACAGAGATATGTCCAGTTGTATCAAGCGGGCGATTTCACCATTTCGGAACGTAAAGCGATGATGCTCCAGCATAAAAAAGATATTGAAAATAAAATAGCCGATCTCTACCGCAATTTGGATAAAATCAATTATAAATTGGCGCTGTACGACGTGCTCGAAGCTCAAAGGAATCATGCGGACATTAAAATTTGACCGACCCGGGCCATTTTGCCAGGCATCCGTCCTGATCAGGGCAGACGTGGGAATGATTTACACGCAAAAAGCCCAAGGGGCCGGCGTTCATCCGGTTCCCTTGGGCGTATTTGATGTGCAGTATACGCAGTTACACTAGCGACCGGCATAACCCTTGCCACCGCCGTTTAAGTCTAATCGGCGGCAGAGTCACAGCTTCACCCGCTGCAGGCGCAGCGCGTTCAGCACGACCGACACAGAGCTGAACGCCATCGCGGCGCCGGCCAGCCATGGCGCCAGAAAGCCCGCTGCGGCGATCGGGATGCCGACCGTGTTATAGGCGAGCGCCCAGAACAGGTTCTGCTTGATGTTGCCCATCGTCCGGCGGCTCATAAGAATCGCGTCGGCGATTGCGTTCAGATCGCCCCGCATCAAGGTGACGTCGGCAGCTTCCATCGCCACGTCCGTCCCTGTGCCGATCGCCATGCCGATATCGGCCGTAGCCAGGGCCGGGGCGTCGTTAATGCCGTCCCCGACCATCGCGACCTTGCGGCCGGCCTGCTGCAGCTTCTTCACTTCCTCGGCTTTGCCTTCCGGCAGCACCTCCGCCAGCACGCGGCGGATGCCGGCCTGGGCCGCGATCGCCTGCGCCGTCCGCTCGTTGTCGCCGGTGATCATGACGACCTCGATGCCCATCTCCTGCAGGCGGGACACCGCCTCGCGCGACGTCTCCTTGATCGTATCGGCGACGGCTACGAGCCCGGCATATCGGCCGTCCACCGCCACCAGCATCGCCGTCTTCCCGGCCTCCTCCAGCCGATTCATGACCGGAATGGCGCTGTCCAGCGCTACTCCTCGTTCGGCCATCAGCTTCCGGGTGCCGATCAGCACGAAGCGGCCGTCGACCCGGGCGGAGACGCCGTAGCCCGGCAGATTGGCAAAATCCTTCGCTTCCGGCAACGGCAGCCCTTTGCTCCGCTCCTGCGCGCCCGCCACGATGGCTTCCGCCAGCGGATGCTCGGAATGCTTCTCGACCGCGGCAGTCATCCGCAGCAGCGACTGCTCGGTCATGAGCGGCGCGGGCACCACGTCCGTCAGCTGCGGCTTGCCGCTCGTCACGGTGCCGGTTTTGTCCAGCACCACCACTTGGACGTCCTGCGCCGACTCCAGATGCTCCCCGCCCTTAAACAGGATGCCGAACTCCGCGGCCCGGCCGGAGCCGGCCATGATGGAGGTCGGCGTCGCCAGCCCGAGCGCGCACGGGCAGGCAATGACGAGCACCGCGATGGCCTTCTCCAAGGCAGGGGCAAAGTGGCCCGGGTCCACAAGGAAATACCAGGCCAGCCCGGTTACAATCGCTATGCCGACCACGATCGGTACGAAGATGCCGGAAATGACGTCGGCGATCCTCTGGATCGGTGCCTTGGAGCCCTGCGCCTCCTCCACCACCTTGATGATCTGGGCCAGCGCCGTCTCGCTGCCGACCTTCGTCGCCCGGATGCGCAGTACGCCGTTCTTGTTCAGCGTGGCGCCCACTACGTTGTCCCCGGCCCGTTTCTCGACCGGGAGGCTTTCGCCGGTCAGCATCGACTCATCCACAGAGGACGATCCTTCGAGTACCCGCCCGTCCACCGGGATCTTCTCCCCGGGACGGACGATCACGGTATCGCCGGCGGCCACGTCTGCGACCGGGATGCTGACCTCTTTCCCGTCCCTCAGAACGAGCGCCGTTTTGGCCTGCAGCCCCATCAAGCTTTTGATGGCCTCCGAGGACCGGCCTTTGGCCAGCGCCTCAAACCACTTGCCCACCAGAATCAGCGTGATCAGAATGCTGCTCGTCTCATAATACATTTCCACCGAATGGTTCATTCCCATCGCGGCGGAGGCAATTGTCAGATACAGACTGTAAAAATAAGCGGCCGATGTACCCAGAGCGACCAGCACGTCCATGTTGGCGCTCCAATTGCGCAGCGCTTTATAGGCTCCGACATAGAACTGCCCGCCGATGATGAACTGTACCGGCGTAGCCACAATCAGCTGGAACCAAGGGTTCATGAACAGCGAGGGCACCGGGATCCATGCCGTAAAGGAAAAGTGGCCAACCATCGCCCATAGCAGCGGCAGGGATAGAATGGCCGACATCATCCACTTCCACCGCTTGTGCTGGATCTCCTGACGGCGGAGCTCGGCGGTATCCTTGGCTTCCTGCTTCGGAATCGCCTTGTACCCGAGCTGCTCCACCTTATGCATCATGTCCTGCACGGTCACGGTCCCCGGCATGTATTCCACACGGGCCGTTTCCAGCGCCAGATTGACATTCGCCTCCGTCACGCCGGACAGCCGGCCGAGCCCCTTCTCGATCCGGGTCGCGCAGGCTGAACAGGTCATTCCCGTAATGTCAAAATCCATCGTTTCCTTCATCGTACCGTAACCGAGCGATACGATTTTGTCTTCCAGCTGCTTCAGATTGGTCTGCTTCGGATCATAGGTGACGGAGGCCTTCTCCAATGCCAGGTTCACGTTCGCCCGGCTGACGCCCTCCATCCGGCCTAACCCCTTCTCGATCCGGGCTGCGCAGGCCGCACAGGTCATTCCCGTAATGGGCAGGGTCGTATGCTTCTCCGATTGATCCGGCGTATGCTGTTCCATAGCCGCGTCCTCTCCTTTCCCCAAGTCTATGGCATACCCCAGCGGGGTATAAACGGGAGTCAAAAAAGGCAGCGCCCGCAAATCACGTAAATTCGCATCGCTGCCTGGTATAAAGCGGAGGACATCCTCGCCTCCGCCATCTTCTGAAATTCGTATTCGAGGCGTAACATCCGCCTGGTCTAATGTTTAGACAACATCGTAGCCTTGATCCTCAATCGCTGCCTTAATGGTGTCCAGGCTTACCTTGTTCTCGTCGTAGTCCACAGTCACCGTATTGGACGGCAAGTCAACCTTGCCTGCGGCGCCGGCATTCTTCACCGCACCTTCTACCGCATTGACGCAGTGGTTGCACGACATGCCTTGAACGTTAAGCGTAACCTGTTTCATCATATATTCCTCCTTAAGTTGGATAATCCCTGCTTCTCATGCAGGTATTATTTCATTAATTTCTTCACCGTAACCAGCAGTTCGTCAATCACTTCATGGTCCCCGGCTTCGATCCGCTCGACCACGCAGCTCTTCATATGACCCTCCAGGAGCAGCTTGCCTACGCCGTTCAGGGCCGATTGGATCGCCGCGATCTGGTTCAGCACATCATCGCAATAGGTATCCTTCTCGATCAGGCCTTTCACGCCGCGGATCTGTCCTTCAATCCGGTTCAAACGGGTAATCAAATTGTTCTTGGTTTGTTCCGAATGGTGGCTGTGCCGCTCGCTGCATCCCCCTTCGCAGGAGCTGTCAGGACCGGCAGCGGAGAGCAGGGCATCGCCCGTCATTCCTTCGACCTTCATTTCGACCTTCGCCATAAGGACACCTCCTATGCCGCTTTGATACTATCATTATACGATACCCCCCAATAGTATGCAAGCGCAGAACTGTCAGATGATGATTCGTTTTCCATTCCGCCTTGAAAATTAAAGGAATTAAGATTTAACAAGGCGAAATAAACATCTGATTCGAATATCCATTTTTTTGCTGCAGGGAGATAAATCTTATGTTCAAAAAACGTCTTATTACGCAGCAGCAAATTCCCGGGTTGGTCGGCACGATGGTGTTCTGCCTGCTTGGCACCCTTCTGTTCCTGCTCCATATGCGCAGCCTGTCCCTCGAATATACTTCAGCGGACTGGCTTCTTCTCGGCTCCATGCTTGCCGCGTCGCTGGTCCTGTATATGTATACCTTCCAGGTTCCCCCGGACGGGAGCAAGCAGTCGATGGACTCGGTCGTATATCTGGCGTGCATCTTTACTTATGGGAGCGCGGCTTCTCTGGTCATGCTGCTGGTCAGCGCGGTCATCTTCGCCTTCATCGAACGGAAATTGGCATGGTGGAAGCACCTTCTCAACTTCTCCATCTATTCCATCATGATTTCCGGTGCAGGCGGCTTGTTTCATCTGATGGGCGGACGTCTGGGCTACCTTCAGAACGTTCATTTGCCGGCATACGTCGGCGCCCTCGTTGCTTATTTTATACTGAACCTGATATGTATCAGCTTGTACTACTGCTTGATGTACCGCAACCGGGACAACCTGTACGCCCTGCTGAAGGGGTTGCTGCGGGAATCCATGCTTGTCTACTTATGCATCCTGATCCTCTCTCTCGTGCTCACGATCATGGTCGTTCATAACGGCGTGACGGGACTGGGGCTGTTTCTCGGCATAAGCCTGCTGCTGTCCCACCTCTTCCGGATGCAGTTCGGCATGTATCAGCAGGTGCAGGAGCGCGCCAATACGGATCAGCGGACAGGATTGTACAATCACACCTACTTCGAGCAAATTCTCGACGTGCAGCTGCAGCAGGCGAGAAATACCGGCAAGCCGCTGTCCCTGGCCATGGTCGATATCGACGATTTCAAAAAGTACAACGACCACTTCGGTCATCTGAAGGGCGACCGGCTGCTGGGTCTCATGGGCCAAATTTTAAAAGAAGAATCGGAAACGGCCGGCATTTCCGCCTCCCGGTACGGCGGTGAGGAGTTTTCCCTGCTGATGCCCGGTTACGATACGCAGCAAGCCCTTGAGTTTATCAACCGTCTGCGCAAACGGATCAACGATACCCCTTACGAAGGCGTAGAAATTTTTCCGCATGGATGCTTGTCCTTCTCAGCCGGCATTTCCGGATACAAGCCCGACATTCACGACAAATCGCTATTGGTGGATCAGGCGGACCAGGCCCTCTACGGTGCCAAAAAACAGGGTAAAAACACCGTACAAATCTTCGGGGAATCCCAGCCTGTTCAGGATGAGCAGGACATCGCCCAGGACGTCAAAAACATCGAGCAGCTGCTCAGCCTGTTTCTGTACAAGGATATCGATACGTTCAAGCATTCCAAGCGGGTGTTTCGCTACGCCATGGATATGAGCAAAGTACTCGGGCTGGACCCGGTCAGCCGGAAGCAGTTCGTGCTCGGGGCACTCATCCACGATATCGGCAAGCTCGAAATACCGCGCGACATTATCCGGAAGCAGGGCAAGCTGAGCCCTTCGGAATGGGAAACGGTGAAAAAGCACGTCGTTTGGGGCAAGGAAATCGCGCTCATTCAGGAGCCGTTCAAAGCGCTGGTGCCCTATATCGAGCTGCATCATGAACGGTACGACGGCAAGGGATATCCGCACGGGTATCAGAGGGAGGAAATCCCCCTGCTGTGCCGGATGCTCACCGTGATCGATTCCTTTGACGCCATGACCTCGGAGCGCCCATACCAGAACACCAAATCGGTCGAAGATGCAATCCGCGAGCTGCGCGCCTGTGCCGGAACCCAGTTTGACCCGGACCTGACCGAGCTGTTCATCCGGTATATCGAAGCCAGACAGAAGGGCAAAGCCCTCCCTGCTGCGGATGTGAACCTTCTCTATGCGGGTTCGCCAACAACGTTTTGATTTCACACGTATTCTATTTATATGAACGAAAAACCCGGCGCATGTCTGCGAGCATGATCCGGGTTTCTTCAACTTGATTAAATTGCTTTTTTAATCAAAGATACCCTCGCGGGTACCCTTTTTCTCTCCGTCCGGATAAGCCCAGCCGGCTTACCCGCGCTCCGTGTTTAACTCGTATGATGTTTGGTGTAATTCCTTAATCATGTGCTGCAGGAACATGTTCTGTTGACGGCTGATTCCGTACTGGTTATCTTTGATGATCAATTGTTGAATCCGTTTCTTCAGCAGCTCACTCCGACGTTCCAATACAGCCAAACTCATGAATAACATCACTCCTGATTTCAATTTTTTCGTTCATTGGGAACTCCCTTTTTATTATATCGAGACCTGAAACTTATTGAAAATGTGCTGAAAATGGCTGATCCCGGCCCTAGCGGGCTGAACCGCGATGACCGGGGCTCAGAGCCCCCAGCCGGAGAAATCCTGCCGTATCCTCCGGTATCCGGCAAGTCAGCCGCCAAACATCCCATTTTATGGAAAAATTTAGCTTCCGGAAAAAGAAGAATCGCCTAGATCCATCCAGCTTCATGGCGAAAGTTCACGAAATCGATGAATCCTGTGGTCCGCTATAGCCCATTAGGGTCATTTTCATCTCGGAACGATGGCTATACAATTACCAATGTGCCGGCCGCAAGCGGCGGTAACGGCACCGAATTCAAAGTAGGTGAATCCTTGATATGTTCAAACGTAATATGAAACCGCTATGGGTGTGGATGCTGGTGATCTTCATCGGAGTGCTCATTCATCCTGCCTCCAGTTCGGCCCATGCCTATCTGACCAAGTCCAGCCCGTCCGATAATGAGGTGATGACGCAGGCACCAGCCAAAGTGACGCTTCAGTTCAACGAGGCGCTGCAGCCGGCCTTTCACTCCATCATCGTGATGGATTCGTCCGGAACAGAGGTTAACCAGGGCAGCAGCAGAGTTCCGGCCGGACAGCCGGCCGTCCTGGAAGTCGACCTGAAGACCGGTCTTCCGGACGGTATTTATACAGTTCAGTGGAAAGCCGTGTCCGGTGACGGCCATCCGGTGAACGGAACGTTTCCGTTCCAAATCGGCACAGGCAGCCAGGGTACGGCCAGCCACATTGTGTACGCGGGTTATACGCCGGGCGCCGATCTGATCCTGATCCGCTGGGTCTTTTATGTAAGCTTGGCTTTTCTGCTTGGCGTTTTATGCTTTTATCTATATTTGCTGCCTGCGGGCGGAGGGTCCCGGCATCCGGTGTTATCTCCTCGGAGCCGTAAGCTTCTGGGCATATCCTATGCCGCTCTGATCCTCGGTGTGCTCCTGAGCCTGCCGATGCAAACGGCGATCGAAGCCGGAGTCGACTGGAGCGAGGTGTGGAACGCAGAGCTCCTCGGCAAAATGCTGCGCATTACGAGCTTCGGCCATATTTGGCTGGTGCAGGTGATCCTTGTACTGTTCCTGGGCGCACTGCTCTATGCCGCAACCCAGAGCACCGAGCAAAAAGGGCTCCGTGCGTTGTATGCGGGCACGCTGCTCACCGGCGTGGGGCTGCTGCTGTCCAAGGCATTCATCGGGCACGCCGCTTCGGCCGAATCGATATGGATGCCGGTATTTATGGATTTCCTTCATCTCGTGTCGGTTTCCATCTGGCTCGGCTGCCTGCTCGCCCTCGGCTTGATTCTGCCTAGGGAGGCATCGCTGCCAGACGAACCGGATCTTCGTAAAAAGAGTTACTTCGCGGTCATTGAGCGCTTCTCTCTATGGGGCACCACCTTGGTGGCGGCTGTGCTGATCAGCGGCGTGTACGCCTCGCTGACGTATGTACCGACCTGGTATTCGCTCCTTCACACCGCCTACGGACGCATCCTGCTGCTGAAATGCGTGCTGCTGCTGGTGATGCTCGGCTTCGCCGCTGTGCACCTCATCCGCGGGCAGCGCCGCAGCAAGCCGCTTGGCGCCGGCGTATGGATCGAATTCGCGGCCGGCATTGCGGCCCTGGTGCTCGCCGCCGCCCTCTCGAACCTGCCCCCGGCATCTTCCAATCCAGGGCCGGTGAGTGTGCAGCAGACGCTGGATAACCGCACCGTCGTCACGCTGCAGATCAGCCCGAATATCGCGGGCGAGAATACCTTCGAGGTAGGCGTGAAGGATGCCAGCGGCAAGCCGGTGCAGGGCATTCAGCAGATCAAGCTGACGCTGACCTCGCTGGACATGGATATGGGCAAATACGAAATCGAGATTCCCGGCGCCGACAAGACGTATAAAGCCCAGGACCTGATCAGCATGGCAGGCCGCTGGAACGTCCATGTCCATATTTTGACCGAGTCCCTCGACGCCTGGGATACCGACTTCCAGATTACCGTCGGAAGCAGTTGAAGCATGCGGGCAAGTGATATCGGCCTCATCACCAAATACAATATAAAGGGGTATTGAGCATGAAAACATTGTTGAGCAAACGCATCCCGTTCTTGATCACGGCAGCCGCCGGCCTGCTTCTGTTTTCCGGCATCGCCAGCGCCCATGTGACGGTCAAGCCGGCCGCATCGGCTCCGGGAGCCTGGGAAACGTACACGATCAAGATTCCGTCTGAGAAAGAAGTCGCCACTACCAAGGTAACGTTAAAAGTGCCGGAGAACGTGGACCTTAAACAGTACCAGCCGGTGCCGGAGTGGAAAGTCACGACCGAAAAGGATGCCTCGGGTAAAATCAAAACCATTACGTGGAGCGCTACCGGGGCCGGCATTAATGCCGGAGAATTCCAGCAGTTTAACTTCGTTGCGCAGAACCCGGACCAGGATGCCGATGTCGCCTGGGACGCCTACCAATATTACAAAGACGGCAGCATCGTGGAATGGACGGGTGACGAAGGCGCGGATTCGCCTCACTCCATCACCAAAATCACCGCCGTGGAATCCACGGAGCCTGCCGATCACGGCCATGACGACACGGCCTCCACAGATAACGGAGCCGGGGCCGACACGTCCGCTCAGGACCAGGCTGCCGCATCGACTCCTGTCCCGGCCACGACGGATTCCGGAAGCAGCGGCGTTCAGACCCCGACGCTGGTCGCCTCGATTGCCGCCCTGCTGCTGTCCATCGTGTCCTTGATCACTTCGTTTACGAAAAGACGGCAATAACCGACCGGTAAAAACAGCTGATCAGAGGAACTGTCCATGACAGCTTGACAAAGCGATGTTAAAGACAAAAAGAAGCTGCCCGCATCAAAGCGGAGCAGCTTCTTTTTCGTTGCCGGCGGGTATCAAGCGTTGCCGCCTGGGCACCCTATACGCTAAATTCCTATTTCTTACCACTGTGTTCGAGGATCATATCCACGAACAAATCGATTTGGCCCATAATAGCAATCGGATCATAGCGGTAGAACGTGTCAAAGTCGTTATAGAAGATGCGGTCGTTCTTCGCGGCCGCCAGGCTGTTCCATACCGGGGAAGCCTTCAGTTCCTTCAGCTTGTCGCCTTTCTTCTCCGGATCGTAGGTCGTCAGGAACATGTAGTCCGCCGCATACTCGGGCAGGAGTTCCATGGACAGCTGCAGCGTCTGGTTTTCCTTGCTGTTCTTCGCAGGACGTTTCAGCTGGAGCGCATTGTACAGCACCTGGCCGCCGCGGCCGGCATTGTCGCCGAACGTCCACAGCTCGCCCTTGTCCGTCAACTCGTAGATGCCGAAGGTGGCGTTCTCGTCCACGACGCCTTTGAGCTTCTCCCGGGCAGCCGCTGCTTTTTCGTCGAACGCTTTGATGAATTCCTCCGCCTTTTCCTTTTCGCCGGCAATGTCGCCGAACAGGCGCACCGTATCGTCAACGTTAGTTGCTGTGCCGTAAGGAATGTAGATGGTCGGTGCGATTTTGGACAACGCCTCATAATTGTCGTCGTACATGACGACGATCAGGTCGGGCTTGAGCGAGAGCGCCTTCTCGGTATTGATTGGATAGCCTACATCCTCTACTCCGTTCAGCTTATCCTTCAGGAACGGGTTTTGGAAAATGCTCGGTTCCGCGCCCACCACAGGGGCGCCGACGGACAGCAGCTCGCCGCCATAATAATCGGTTACGATGCGCTGCGGCTTTACGGGAATCTCCACGTCGCCTTTTTCTGTCTTGTACGTACGCGTTCCTCCGTCCGACGCCGTTTCCTTTGAATCGGATGCTGCTGTCTCCTTGCCTGTAGTTTCGGCTGCCGTCCCGCCGGATGCCGCTGACCCGCTGCCGCCGCTATTGCCGCCGCAGGCCGTCACCAGCATGGATAGCATGACCACCAGGATCATGACCTTAAACAATGATTTGGACCTCGTAAACATAATAACCCCCCATAGGTATGTAATTCATCAGTAATGATAATCATTATCAATTGAAAACTTAACAGCTCGCCGTTCCCTTGTCAATCTTTATTTTCTTGCCGGGAATTCGGCACCGTCCACAGATTTATTCGATACCTGTAGGGTTTCACCTGGGCACTTCCTTATTGAGAATGGCCTTCTTCCAGTGCATTGCAGAACCAACGCTCAATTGTGCCAGATTTATGCCGATTTCATATTTCTCATTGCCAAGAGGCCTGCTGTTCATATAAAATGAGTAATTGAGAATGAAGTGAGAATGAGAATCAATTTCATGGAAATAGGTGACAATATATGAATCAGCAGGCAGCAGCGAATATGACCCCGGACTCCAAGGAACGCCTCCGTTCCCGTCCGAAGACCGCCAGCCTGATCCTTATCGGCGGCCTTGCCGCGCTCGTTCTGAGCATGGGATTATCGATCTCCTTCGGAGCGGCCAATATCCGGCTGTCTGAAGTATGGTCGGCCGTGTTCAATTTCCATGCGGATGTGGTCAATCACCAAATTATTCGGGATTTGCGCCTGCCGCGGGTCCTTGCCAGCGCGATGATTGGCGCAAGCTTTGCGGTAGCCGGAGCCCTGATGCAAGGGATGACCCGCAATCCGCTCGCTGACTCGGGACTCCTTGGCATTAATGCGGGTGCAGGCTTCGCCCTTGCGCTATGCTTTGCCTTCTTCCCCGGTCTGTCCTTTATGTACTTGATCCTGTACGCCTTTCTCGGCGCGGGGGTTGGTGCCGGGCTCGTCTACGGCGTCGGATCGCTCGCTCCGGGAGGGCTTACCCCGGTACGCCTCGTTCTGGCCGGTGCAGCGCTCAGCTTGCTGCTGACCGCGCTCAGCGAAGGCGTGGCGCTGTACTTTCACATCGGCCAGGATCTGGCCTTCTGGTATGCCGGCGGCGTAGCCGGCACGAAGTGGGTACAGCTCAAGATCATGTTCCCATGGATCGCCGGCGCCCTGATCGGCTCGCTGCTCATTTCGCGGTCGATCACGATGCTGAGTCTCGGCGATGAAGTCGCCAAGGGGCTCGGACAGCGCACCGCCCTAATCAAGCTGGCCGCCGTGCTCATCGTGCTCGTCCTGGCGGGTTCCTCGGTCGCCGTGGTCGGATCGGTGGGCTTCATCGGACTCATTATCCCGCATGTCACCCGTTATCTTGTCGGCGTCGATTACCGCTGGATCGTCCCTTGCTCGGCGGTGCTGGGCAGCCTGCTGGCGGTCCTCGCCGACTTGGCGGCAAGAATGATCAATCCGCCGCATGAAACCCCGATCGGGGCGATCATCTCGCTGATCGGCGTTCCGTTCTTCCTCTATCTTGCACGAAGAGAGGTAGGGGATCTGTAATGTCCGAACGACAAGCGGTTTCTACTTACGAACAGCGGAGAAAGCTTCGCGGTATGACCGTCATGCTGATTCTCGCGCTGCTCATTGTTGCAGTCTTTATTATCAGCATGAACACCGGCTACATACGGTTAAGCCCGATCGACCTGATCCGGACGCTGTTCGGGCAGGGATCGGATCAGGAGAACCTGATTCTCTTCGAATTCCGGCTCCCGCGGATCGTCATTTCGGTACTGATCGGCGCGGGACTGGCGGTGTCCGGAGCGGTCATGCAGGGGATTTTCCGCAATCCGCTGGCCGACCCCGGCATCCTCGGCATCAACTCGGGGGCGGGGCTGATGGTCATGCTGCTCGTCTCGTTCTATCCGACGACACAGGCGATGCCGGTGTTCCTGCTCCCTCTCTTAGCCTTTGTGGGGGCGGGATTGACGGCGGCACTGATCTACTCCCTGTCCTACACGCGGAACAAGGGAATCCGCCCGATCCGGCTGATGCTGACAGGCATCGCCGTCGCCGCCGGCATTCAGGCGGCCATGATCGTGCTGACGCTCCGGCTGAAGCCGGAGCAGTATCAATTCGTCGCGACATGGCTCGCGGGGAGCATCTGGGGAACGAACTGGAAGTTTGTTCTCTCCCTTCTCCCCTGGATCGTCGTCCTGGTGCCGTACATTATTTATCGGGCACGTGTGATGAACGTGCTGCAGATGGGAGAGCAGATGGCGACCAGCCTTGGCGAAAATGTACGCAAAGAGCAGTTCCGCCTGCTCGCCGCTGCCGTCGCCCTTGCGGCGGCAAGTGTAGCCGTCAGCGGCGGCATCGCCTTCGTCGGACTCGTCGGTCCGCATTTGGCCAGACGCCTCGTCGGTCCGAAGCATCAGATGCTGCTGCCGGTCTCGGCGCTCATCGGGGCGCTGCTCGTTATCGCGGCCGACACAATCGGCCGCTGGATTCTGCAGCCTTCCGGCGTACCGACGGGCATCGTAGTCGCCGTCATCGGCGCACCTTATTTTCTGTATCTGCTCGCCAGAGCGAAAAGTTAAACGCCAGTGCTTGATATAGATTATTTTTTCCGACATTTGGATCGGATCATACCTGAATGGACTTGGAGGGAAAACCATGAGTGAATCATTGGAGCTGTACGACGTAACCATCATCGGAGGTGGCCCTGCCGGCATGTATGCGGCTTTTTACAGCGGGATGCGCGACCTGAAGACCAAGCTGATCGAAGCGAAGGACGAACTGGGCGGGCGGATGCTGATTTATCCGGAGAAAATGATCTGGGACGTCGGCGGTACGGGACCGATCCTATGCCGCAACCTGATCGAGCAGTTGAAGCAGCAGGCGCTGACTTTTGATCCGACCGTCGTACTGGGCCAGCAGATCGTCGGCCAGGAGCGCCTGGAAGACGGCACTATTCTGCTTACTTCCTCAACCGGAGAAAAGCACTGGACCCGCACGGTCATCATGGCGATCGGTTACGGCATCCTGGAGATGGCGAAACTCGACATCGAAGGTGCCGACAGGTTCGAAGTGAGCAACCTTCACTATACGGTGCAGGAGCTCGAGCCCTTCCGCGGCAAGCGCGTGCTCATCTCCGGCGGTGGCGATTCCGCCGTGGACTGGGCCAATGAGCTCGAGCCGATCGCAGCCAGCGTCTGTGTAGTACATCGGCGCGAGCAGTTTGGCGGCCATGAGCGCAACGTGGTTCGCATGAAGCAGTCCTCCGTTCAGATCCATGTTCCCTATACCGTCCGCCAGCTGCACAGCAGTGACGGGTGCGCGATCAACCAGGTTTCGATCTGCCATGAAGAGAGCGGCGATACCCTTCGCGTGGACGTTGATGCGGTCATCGTCAACCACGGCATGCGGTATAACTTTGGGGCGATCCGCGACTGGGGCATCGATATGGGCGAATGGACGGCGAACGTCAGCGACAAGCTGGAAACGAATGTGCCGGGAATTTTTGCCGCAGGAGACTTTGTGGATTACAGCAGCAAAGTGAGACTGATCGCAGGCACATTCACCGATGCTGTGCTTGCCACGAACAGCGCCAAGCTCTACATGGATCCCGAAGCGCCCAAGGTTGCTTATGTTTCTTCGCACAATGAGCGGTTCAAAGAGAAAAACCGGGCGCTTGGCGTCATCGACGAAGACCACTAACACCGGGTACCGGCCAGGAAAGACTGTCTAGGGTTCAGGACATGAACCATTAACAAGATAAATTAACTGAACCAGAACCTTCAATGGGGATACTTCAATCCGAATCCCATAGAAAAAAGGCCTGCATGATCGGTGCAGACCTTTTTGCCGTTTATATCGGATTATTCTATGATTTCACACGGGTTCATTGCTTAGGAGTCGATCTTGACGCCCTTCTTGGCCGATTTCTGATCGGCACTCGAATTGTTCAGAACAGGAAGCATTTTCGTATCCCGTACCATCGGGGAATTACACAACCTGCAGGTCGGCTCATGCTCAAAGGCGAAATTGTCGCGCATCCACCCTTTGCACCCTTCCTTCGTACAGGACCAGATCGCTGTATTTTCCTCAGGTATTTCCTCCATCGACTTTTTGCGGTAGTTCATGCTCAGTCCCCCTTTTATGAAGTATAAAACCAAACTGTATAAACGGACGCCCTGCAGCAGTCAACCTCCGCCAAGAACGGATCTTGGACAAGCCTGCTTGGTCTATATGAAAAAACTGCCCTTAACGAATCTGTTAAGGGCAGCCGCTTGTTGATGTTACAGTTTCACTACGTTCTCAGCTTGTGGTCCACGGTTGCCTTCAACCACGTTGAATTGGACGCGTTGTCCTTCGTCCAACGTTTTGAAACCATCACCAGTGATTGCACTGTAGTGTACGAAAACATCGTTTCCGCCTTCAACTTCGATGAATCCGAAGCCTTTATCGGCATTAAACCATTTAACTGTACCTGTTTGCATGGGGCTGTACCTCCAAAATTGAAATTTAATATGATCCTTCTTTTAAATAAAGCTAAAAAAAATTCACACATTGAAAAAAGTTCCATCGTAAACATGATACCCTTTTCAATATGTGAATTGGTTTCAAATTTTAGAACTGAATACAGTGTACCACGGAAATCACCAAAATGCAAGGATTTGGGAAATGTTGATATGCCATGCCAAGATATGACTTCGAGCTGACGGCATTTGGGCAGGTTAATCATTTTATCGGGCTTACAGCAATATAGTGTTACGAGCACGTCGGGCCGACATGCTCCTTAAAGAGGTTGTTCAAAAAGTCCGCTTTTGATCACGAAGTAAATCGGGAAGCTGATTCGGCATCGAATCTTGAATTCAGCCGGGCCTAAGTGGATGCTTGCGTAGTATGTTTCCTTCGGAAACATTTCCGGTGCTTACGTACCCACTACGTACGCTCTGCTCCTCAGTCCCTTGCTTCATTCAATCTTCTCGGTGCTGAAAACCGAACTTTTTGAACACGCACGCACTTAAAGGTTACATAGGAAGGGAGGTATATTTCTGATCGAATTCAAGAACGTCAGTAAATTTTACGGCAGCTTCCATGTCCTCCAGAATATCGACCTTCGGATCGAAGAGGGCGAAGTGGTCGTGATCATCGGGCCGTCCGGTTCCGGCAAGAGCACCCTGCTCCGCTGCATCAATCGGCTGGAAAAAATCTCGTCGGGCGAGCTCTACGTAAACGGAACGCCGCTGCATGACAAAAAGATCGACATTAACCGGTTCCGCCGCGAGATCGGCATCGTCTTTCAGCATTTTAATCTGTATCCCCATAAAACGGTGATCGACAACATTGTGCTTGCGCCGGTCAAGGTGCTTGGCCTCTCCAAAGAAGAAGCGGCCGAGCGTGCGACCTCTTATCTGTCCCGCGTCGGCATTGCGGATAAGGCATCCAGCTACCCTTCCCAGCTCTCGGGGGGACAGCAGCAGCGGGTCGCAATCGCCCGGGGCCTGGCCATGCATCCGAAGATCATGCTGTTCGACGAGCCCACATCGGCTCTCGATCCCGAAATGATCGGCGAAGTGCTGGACGTGATGCGCTCTCTCGCCTACGACGGGATGACGATGGTCATCGTTACGCATGAGATGGGATTCGCCCGCGAGGTTGCCGACCGTGTCGTTTTTATGGACAACGGTCAGATCATTGAGGAAGGCCCGGCGGCAAGCTTCTTTGACCATCCGCGGGAAGAGCGCGCGCGGACGTTTCTCAGCCGGCTGATTCATCATTAAATTCACCGGAAAGCATATGGAAAGGGGTTATTGAATTCATGAAAAAACCTTTGAGGTGGAGTGTTGCGTTTGTCCTGTTGGCGATGTGCCTGGTGTTCACAGCCTGCGGAGGCTCGAAAAGCGAGCCCACGGCCGCGACCGGCGGCGGGTCGACCGACACGACTGCAAGCGGGAACAAGGACGACGGCGGAGACACGGCTGCCAAGGGCGGCACGCTGGAAGCGATCAAGGCCCGCGGCAAGCTTATCGCCGGCGTGAAATACGACACCAAGCTGTTCGGGTTGAAAGACCCGACTTCCGGAAAGGTAGAGGGCTTTGACATCGACATCGCCAAGGCGCTGGCCAAAAAAATACTCGGCGATGAAACCAAGATCGAGCTGAAGGAAGTGACGTCCAAAACCCGCATTCCGCTTCTGCAGAACGGGGACATCGACCTTATCGTCGCCACGATGACCATCACCGAGGAGCGCAAGCAGCAGGTCGACTTCAGCGACGTCTATTTTAAAGCGGGTCAATCCCTGCTCGTGAAGAAAGGCAGCGCCATTCAAGGTCTGGAGGACTTGAAAAAAGGCGTGAAGGTGCTGACCGTCAAAGGCTCCACCTCGGCTAAAAACATCCGCGAAAAGGCGCCGGACGCCACCGTGCTGGAGTTTGAAAACTATCAGGACGCATTTACCGCGCTGAAAGCCGGCCAAGGGGAAGCCCTGACGACCGACAACGCCATCCTGCTCGGCATGCAAAAGCAGGATCCGAACTACGTGCTGGTCGGCGGCACCTTCACCGACGAGCCTTACGGAATCGCCATCAAAAAAGGCGACGCCGAGTTTGTGAAGACCGTCAACGATCTGCTCAAGGAAATGAAGGACAGCGGCGAATACGACAAGCTGTATGAGCAGTGGATGGGTGTCAAACCCGAGTAGGGCCTTGGCTTTCGCTGCCTTTCCCGGCACGCTGCGGGGAGCCCTGAAAACCTTTAAGAAAGGACGAAGGCCATGCCGGGCAAATTTGACATTCACGTCTTGTTTAACCACTGGGACCGTTTTGCTGAAGGCTTTTTCCACACGATCGAAGCCAGCGTCCTCGCCTTGATCGGGAGCTTCGTGCTCGGCGTGATCATCGCCGTGATGCGAATCTCCCCGATCCGGGCCCTGAATGTGATCGGAACGGTGTATGTTGAGTTTATCCGCAACATCCCGCTCCTGCTCGTCGTGTTTTTCTTTTTCCTGGGAATCCCGTCGCTCGGACTGCCGCTGGACGGCTTTACCTCGGGGACGCTTGGGCTGATGGTCTACACCGCCTCTTTCATCGCGGAAGCCATCCGTGCCGGCATCCAGTCCGTACCGGCCGGCCAGACCGAGGCCGCCCGCGCGACGGGACTGTCGTATATCCAGACGATGCTTCACATCGTGCTGCCCCAGGCGATCAAGATTGTGCTGCCGGCTATCGGCAACCAGTTTATTAATCTCGTTAAAAATTCGTCCATTCTGGCCGTCGTGACCGGGATGGACCTGATGTATTATGCCGACCTGATCAACTCCGACACCTTCCTGCCCCTGACCGTGTATACGATCGTCGCCGTCTTTTACCTGGTGCTTACGCTTCCGCTCAGCTTTGCGGTCCATTACATGGAACGCCGATTCCGCTCGGCTGACCGATAAAGGGGCTTTATTCTGGCAAGAGGAGAAGATGCCGCCATGGATTTTATAGGTGCCTATTCCCTACCCAACGTCAAGTTTCTGCTTGAGGGGTTTCTCGTTACGATCGAGGTCGCGGTGTTGTCCATTGTGTTCAGCTTCGTGCTGGGAACCGTTCTCGGGACGCTGCGTTACGCCAAAATCCCCGTATTGTCCCGGATTGTCGCAGCCATCGTCGATATTATCCGGAACCTGCCGCTGCTGCTGATCATCTTCTTCATGTACATCGTGCTTCCCCAGCTCGGCATCAAGATGTCCCCCTTCTGGGCGACGGTCGTCGGCCTGACCTTGTTCGAAGGGGCCATGATTTCGGAGATCGTCCGCGGCGGACTCAATTCCGTGGACCGGGGACAAATCGAGGCGGCCCGCTCTTCGGGGCTGAGCTATATGCAGACGCTCCGGCATATCATTCTGCCGCAGGCGCTGCGCCGCATGGTTCCGCCCTTGGTCAGCCAGTTCATCTCGCTGCTCAAGGATACGTCGCTCGCGGTTATCATTTCGCTTCCCGAGCTCATGCACAACGTGCAGATCCTGCAGGGACACAGCCCGAACTACGTCATCCCGGCCCTCATCTTCGCCGCCGCCCTGTACTTCATCGTGAACTACATTCTCTCGATCATCGCCCGGCGGCTGGAGGCCAAGACGCTCTGATACGGCTGCTCGGCCCGGACAAAGAAAACAAGCCCAGCTCTCCCCTTCATGGGTGAGGCTGGGCTTGCTTGTGCTTCGTGCGTATCGCATCAAATATGGTGCGGGTGGTTAACGCGCCAGCGATACCACCAGCGTTTTGATTTCGTACGGCTTGAAGCGCAGCTCCGTACCGTTGCCCGACACGCTCAACGGCTCGCCGCCTTCTTCCATTAAATTCGTCTCGGCCGCCGCGCTGACCACACCGACCTGCGGGTCCAGCTCGACCCGGGCGCGGGTGCGGATGCCGCCGTATTCGTACATGCGGATGACGATATCGTCGCTGTCTTCGGCCTTTTTGACCGTGTCGATCATAATATTCGGCTGATTCACCTTCACCAGGCCAAGCGCCTCCGGCAGAATGCCTTCCTGTACCGGCACGGCCAGCAGCGGCGTGTTCAGGCCGCAGGCCGCCTGGTGGGTTCCGCCTTCATACCAGCCGCCGCGGTGCGGATACAGCGAATACGTAAATTCATGCTCACCCTGATCGGCGGTTCCGTCCGGATAGACGGCGGACTTGATCAGGCTGAGGCGGATGACGTGGTTGCGGATGTCATGCCCGTATTTACAGTCGTTCAACAGGCTGACGCCGTAACCGCCCTCGGAGAGGTCCACCCAGCGCTGCGCCACGGATTCGAACCGGGCGTAATCCCAGCTCGTGTTCCAGTGGGTCGGACGCTCCACGTTGCCGAACTGGATCTCGTAAGTGGCTTTGGTGGAGCGGATGTCGACCGGAAAAGCGGCCTTGAGCAGCTGCTGGTGCTCGTGCCAATCCACTTTGGTCACAAAATCGATCCGCGGATCGTCCCGGTACACCGTGAACCGCTGCTCGATGGTGGAGTTGTGATACGCATACACCATCTTGATCACGCCGCGCAGCGGCCCTTCCTCCAGGACCGTCAGTTCCTTCAGGTCCTCGACCGTCCGCATTTTTTCCTGGTAGAAAATATCGATGTCCCAGGCGTCGTGCGCCATCGGCTTATCCTCGAACACCTGCAGCACGTTGGCCGGCTCGCCCGGTTTCAGCACTTCGCGGTCCGCCTGCTTATCGTACAGCGATACCAGCTGACCGGCTTCGTTCAGACGGATGCTGTAGAACGGCGTTTCCACGACGTCTCCCGTGATCTGCCAATCCGTCTCACCCGCTGCAGCGGAAGCCGAACCTGGGATGCCCGATCCCCCGCTGCGGCCGTAAATGGTCGTGTAGCCGTAGGCCGGCACATCCTTCACGGTAACCAGCACGCGGGATGATCCATCCTCCTGCGCAGGAATGATCTGGGTCGGCAGCTCTTCTCCGGCTGCAGAATACCACACCAACTGTTCGGCCCCTTCCACGGAAACTTCGCTGACGAAAGAGCGTTCCCAGCCGAGCGGATTGAAAATCCGGACAGGGAGGCCCTTTCCTTCCGCCTTGACGGAATCCGGCTGTGCGCCCGCTTCCCCGCGGCCCTCGGCGGTAAACTGCGACAGCCCCTGTTCCAGCACCTGCACGGCCAGCTGCTCGGCCTCAGCGTACTCGACCCGGCTGTCCTCATACACTTCGTGAATGGACGAGCCCGGGATGATGTCGTGGAACTGGTTGCGCAGCACGATCTCCCAGCTGTCCGCGAGGCCTGCGGCCGGATAGGCATAGCCCGGATTCAGCATCAGCGCCAGCGCGTTCACGAATTCCGCGTTGTGAAGCAGCTGCTCCATTCGGCGGTTCATCCGCTTGTTATAAGCCTGGGACGTGTAGGTGCCGCGATGGTATTCCAGATACAGTTCCCCGTCCCACAAGTGGAGCTGCGGATTATCCTTGACCCGTTCCTCCAGCTGTTCGAAGAATGCTTCCGCTCCGCCCTGCTTCACCTGCGGCGCCGCCGGCATGTCTTCATAACGGCGGGCCGCTTCGAGCATATCCCGGGTCGGACCCCCGCCGCCGTCGCCCCAGCCGTAGGCGAGCAGCAGATTCTCGTTGATGTCCTTCTGCCGGTAGTTATCCCACAGCCCCTGAATCGAGGAGCCGGTGATGTTGCCGTTGTACGTATAAAACCAGCTGCCGTCGTTGTCCGGGGTCGTGATGTAATGCGTCAGCATTTCGGTGCCGTCGATGCCCCGCCACATGAACGTGTCATACGGGAAGCGGTTGTACTGGCTCCAGCTGATTTTGGTCGTCATGAAGTAGTCGATGCCGCTCTTCTTCAAAATTTGCGGCAGCGCCCAGCTGTATCCGAACACGTCCGGCAGCCATAATACGCGGTTGTCGACGCCGAACTCCCTCTTGAAGAAGCGCTTGCCCGTCAGCAGCTGCCGGACCAGCGACTCCCCGGAAGGAATGTTGCAGTCCGACTCCAGCCACATCGCCCCGGTCGCTTCCCAGTTGCCTTCCTTCACGCGATCCTTGATTTTCTCGTACAGCGTCGGAAAATCCTTCTTCAAATAAGCGTACAGCTGCGGCTGGGACTGAAGGAAAACATACTCCGGAAAGCGGTCCATGAGCGTCAGCACCGTCGAGAACGAGCGCCCGGACTTCTCCCGGGTATGCTTCAGCCGCCACAGCCAGGCGACGTCGATATGGCAGTGACCAACCGCGGTGATCTGCGGCCGCGGGCCGCGCGGAATCGCCTCAAGCCGCTCCTTCAGCACGTACAGCGCCTGCTCGGTGGAGGAGTAGAAGCGGTCCGATCCCGGCGCGCTCCAGTCCAGCAGCCGGAACGCCTCCTCCATTGCAGAGGTCATCGCCTGCTTCTCCAAGGCGCGTTCGTCCAGCAGCTTCACCGTCTGCAGCATGTGCAGCGCCGTATAGTACAGATCGTCGGTTGCCGCGTCCAGTACTGCAAGTTCCAGCACATCAACCCGATGATCAAACGGCATATGGCTGCCATTCGGGGGCGTCAGCCCGCTCCATGCGCGGATGGCCAGCTCCACGCGGCCTTCGTCCACAGCCTGCGCCGGGAAGAACAGCTCGGCATGGTTGCGGTCCACGGCCTGCGCCGGTTCCCCGTTCAGATACACCTGGCCTTCATACCCGCTGCAGTTGCCCCCGCCGGTTTCCCCAAGCTTGATCAGTCCTACGACGTCCTGCGCCCGCCACGATGCGGGAAACGTCACGTCGGCGATGAACCAGGCGTAGCGATCCCTTCCTCCCCAGCGGTCCCCTACCTTCACGACCGGCTGGCTGCCTGCGGCGGCCTTCGCTTCCGCCAAACTCTCCACATCCGGTACGATATGCATGTTCTCCAGCGGCTTGCGGTCCCGGTATCTCAGCCCGGCCAGTTCCTGAATGCGCCGCTCCAGCTTTTCAATCATAAATCTCATGGATGATCACCTTTTCCCCTTCTGCATCCTTCCGTCTCCGGCCATGCATGCTCCCGGAATTTCCGGAGTAATAAATTGCTGCTTCGTCGGTTACAGCACATCGGCAATAAGTTTGCTCGTATTAATATATATAATATAGCATTTATGTATAATATAAAACAAAAAAAACAGCATCTCTTGTTTCAAGAAATGCCGTTTCTTGTTTCCTCTGGTTATACCGGGCCTGTCGTATGGTGAATGACGAGACGGGGTTTAAAAATCCGCTTCGTGTACTTGACGTCCTTGATGTTCCCTTCCAAAATATCCAGCAGCAGGCTTGCCGCCTCGCGACCCATTTCTTCCTCGCTTTGATCGATATACGTAAATACGCTGAGCTCTTCGAGCATAGGACTCGGGTTATCAAACGTGACGATGGACAGGTCACCCGGGACATCCAGCCCCAATTCCTTGGCCATGGACCACAGGTTGACCCCAAGCTTGCAGTTCAGCGCGATAAACGCCGTCGCCATCCGGCTCTTGAGGAAGCGGTACAGCGGGTGATCCGTACGGGAAGGCCCCTTTGGGATGCTGAAGTCGGTAAGAATTAAAGCGGGATTGATCATCGCGCCCTTGTTCTTCAGCGCTTCGTTATATCCTTGAATCCGTTCATCGACCGTCACCGTCGGTATTGGAGAATCCGAGCATATCGCAATGTTCCGGTGTCCCAGCTCCCACAGATGATCCACCGCCAGGATGGAACCCAGAGCCGGATCGGACAGGACCACGTTCGTCTCTACGCCGGGCAGATGCCGATCCAGGAGCACAAACGGGTAATTCTGCATCTTCAGCGCGATAATTTCTTCACTGTACACCTCGGCATCCACCGGAAAAATAATCAGCCCGTCCGTCGTGCTGCGGAGCTCGCGGATCGCTTCCTTCTCCAGTTCCTTGGAATTATAAGTGAACATGACGACCAGCGAGTATTTGCTCCCCGACAGCGCGCTGCGGATCCCCCGTACCATTTGGATCGCAAAATAATCTTCAATGGAAGGAAACACGAGCCCGATCTTGGGAGCCGACGACGATTTGGCCTCAGAGACGAGGGAGACCGGATTACCCGATATGTACTTCTCAGGCACGCCCTTGACGTAACTTCCCCGGCCCGGAATCCGGTAGATCCAGCCTTCGCCCGCCAGCTCGGCCAACGCATTGGCCACGGTGATCCGGCTCACCTGAAACTGGTCGATCAGCTCCTTCTCGGTCGGAATCCGGTCGTCTTCCTTCAGCTGCCTGGAAGCAATCAACTGCTTGAAATGGTTTTGTATTTGAATGTACAGCGGCTCCCTGTCCTGGCTCATGACAATAATCCTCCAATACCTGATCTTTCGGTCATCTTCCTTTTAGCATTATATCCCATGGGACATACATGTCAACGCCGCTGCCCAGCCGCAGGCTCATCCGGACCGCTGAATATCGTACCGGATATCCAGGAAACGGAGTCCGAAAATCCACATCCGGTGGCGGGCCGTCAGCCGCTGCCCGGACTCCCCCTCCCGGATCCAGAAGGTTTCCTTCAGGGGCAAACGCATCGTGAACCATGAGGCATGCAGGTAAATGCCCTCATCGCCCCGGTGAGCCGGGCTGTGGGCGCTGGTTAAGACGAGCCCGGAGCCTTCATTATACAGGCGCAGCATCCCGGTCATATTGGTGCCCGGCAGCGGCAGGGCGATATTCATGTAGGGCTCGTCTCCGAACCAATGCAGGGAATAGAGCGCAATGAAAATCGCCTCCCCCTGCCCGTTCAAACGCTGCCAGGCGCGAACCCGCTGCCTGCCGTCCCTGCCCGACGCCACCGGAAGAACCCGGCCGTACATCCCCTGCCACCCTTTAAATGTGCCAAGATGGATCTGCCCGATCCGGCGGCTGATGACTTGATAGACCACAGCCAGCGGCCTAAACCACCCGGCCCAGCGGATGTCGGCCCGCATCGCGTACTGATCGGTATGCTCGTAGAAATCCCGAATGACGGGCGACAGCCTCCGGGCGCGGAACGAGGCGGAGTCAAACCCGTCGATCCGGTCGACCAGCCCTGAGTAGGATGCCGTTTCGTCAAGGAGTCCTTCCCTGCTTAAGAAGTGGCGCCCGATATGCCTTCCGCCGGTGATGGAGCTTACCGGTTTGCCATAATAGCTCTCCTTCGGGAAGTTTCCCTCCAGCAGCCAGCCCGCAAGCGACGGAAGAGCTACGCCTACCGCGTTCATCAAGCCGTGAATCCAGATCATCCGGTTGATCGAGAGACTCCCGAACCCCATCGCCCTTCCGGCTGCGTAAATCAGGGAGAACAGAATCGTCACCATCAATACGAGCGCCGAAAAAGAAATGAGGTATTTGGCCTCCCGCCGGGTAAAGGAAGCTTTGAAAACAAGCAGTCCGTAGCCGTACAGGGCAGCCAGGTACGCCGCCACCAGAATGAACTCAAGGGCGGTGGAAAAAGCAATGCCCAGCGCAATGCCGGCCGGGGCCAGCATGATGATGACGGTCGAGGTTAAGTACAGCTTCCGTCCAACCGTTATTTTTCGCCCCAGCAGTCCGGCCAGGATCGGGATAATAAATGAAGAGTAATGAAAATGAACGGCTGTCAGCATGATGAGCACGTCCGAAAAATCCATTATACGCCAATGCAGCGACGCAGCCAGGAACCAGAAACCGCCACCGGCCAAGTACATCAGTCCGAAATCCACCGCGGTTTCAGCAAGCGGATGCAGTCCCCTCTCCAGCAGCCGTCTCAGCCCATACAGCGCCGTAATCACCGTAAAAGCCACCCAGGGAAGGCATAACAGCGGGATATCTCCCATGAAGGAGAGTGCCGCACAAACAGCAGCCGGGGGGTAAAGGATCGTCATGATTTTGTACAAAGCCATCGTTTTCCCGTTACGCAGGCGAGCATCCACGAGCATTAAGAAACCCGGTACCAGCACCAGCACCGCCAGCATCAGCACCGCTTCAAGCACTTGAAGCTGCCGCCCGCTGACGCCGAGAAACATCACATACAGCAGCAATCCGAACCATGCGTTACGTTTCATCCCGGCTTCCTCCGCTCCCGTCTTTCCTTGTTCCCGTAAAACTCCCCTTATAGGCGAAAAGGGTGCCGAACAGCGGATTGCGCACATGCACCCGAATCCGGAAGCACTGCCGCTCCTCGTCGTAGGACTCCACGATCTGGGCCGCCCCGTGAAAAACCCGGGGAAGCGGGATCCGCATGCCGAACAGGGGCAGCCACTGGCTTCTGGAGGAGATGTGCATGGCTCCTTTGTCGTCCACGTGGAGGGACAGGGAGGAGCCGAGCAGTGCCGGCTTGCCGAACAAGTCTAGGATCTGCTCCTCCTCACTGTCCCATTTCATCACGGCATCGAAATGGCGCTTTTTGCCCCGGAAATCAAACGTCCGATCCCAATGTACCGTCTCCTGGCCCTTTGTATCCCGGGATACTTTGTTGTGGATCACAAAAGGGATGTTCCGGCCCCGCTCGGGAAAGAACAGACGGGCCCGAATGCCCAGCACCATCATGGCCCGTATGGCAAACGAACCGCCGCTGATTTCCTCCATCCGGCCGGCCCCGGTAAACACCGCATCTCCCGTCAGCCGGTAACGCTCCTGCAGCTTGGGATGCAGCAGCTGATAGGTATCGCCGAGCGCCTGTTCATAGATCGATTTCATAGGTCACCTGCCTTCTTTCGGCGGCAGCGGGCGGCGCTGGGCAGATGTCGGCTGTTCCCGTAGCCGATCAGCGACAGGACGATCAGCATACCGTTTAGCGTCACGGGATTAAACGGGGCAACGAAACTGCCGATATCCCCGATCCCCGCAGAGGCGGTCAGACCGCAGATGGCAACGATCTGGAGAATAAACAGAGGGCGCTTCAGCTTATACAGCGGCAGCAGCCACACGAGTCCAAAGAGCATTTCCAGTATGCCGACCATCCGGATCATCGCCACGCCGCTGCCCATGCTCCCGGTTACGGCTTCCATCATGCGAATTTCGTCCGGATGGGCCATGATTAGCTTGGGAACGAGGCCGTGGTACAGCCATACAAAGGCGATCACCCCGCACACGGTCCAGTACGTGAGAAAGCGCTGGAGCAGCAGCTTCGGATGAAATCCCTGCTCCAGCCACATTTTTAACGCGTCAAAGCTCCAAGCCGTCGCCCATCCGAGCAGCGGCCTGAACAGGTAGGCATCGGCAAGACGCCCCGCCGCGCCGAAAGCCGACTCATATTGGTACAGCGTCTCGAAGCCGATACCGCCGTCTTTCTTCGTATACTTCCAATACCCGCTGCCCTTTCGGATGAGCGACAGCCGGTCATGCGTCCAAAACTTCAGCGAGGAGACCCGGTCCCCGGATTCCTTCTCCACTTGTCCCGCCGATTCTCCCTCGCCTGCAATATCGATGCCCATGCCGATCCGGGTTCGGTACCGAAAACGTTGAGGCTCATCCTGTGCCCGCGGCAAATACGAAATTTCCGTAAACCGGGCATCCCATGCGGTATGCAAATCCGGGTTCTGGGTATATTCCCATAGCTTATCCATCGTTGTGTCGATATCGATTTGCACATAGATGGGCCGTTGCTTTTTCATGGCGTCTCCCCCTTGCTTTGCTCCCTTCCTAATTCGCGGAAAAAGCCCGATGTCCTTCTAAATTCCTTCCTGTTTAGACAAGATCATACACCGATGGCATTTGTTCGGAGGCCTCCGGCGGCGCGAAAGCTGGAAGGAACTGGCGAAGAAAGGGCGAATCCTTAATAGATTGTTATAATCTGCCGATGTTGGGGAGGAAAAAGTCCATGAGTTTTTTAGACCGTTTGGAAAAATACGCCGAGCTCGCCGTCCATGTTGCGGTTCATATTCAGCCGGGGCAGTCCTTGTGGATCAGCGCTCCGATCCATGTGCCGGAATTCGTGCGCATGATCGCCAAGCAGGCTTATCAAGCCGGGGCAAAGCTGGTTCATATTGAGTGGCAGGACGAGATCAGCACACAGCTGAAGTATCATCTCGCTCCTGACGAGGCTTTTGAGGAGTACCCGGTGTGGAGAGCAAAGTGGGTTCAGGAATTCGCCGAGAACGACGGGGCATTTCTTTTTATCGAATCGGCCAATCCCGAGCTGCTGAAGGGCGTGGACCCCAAGCGGATCTCAGCCCATTCCAAAGCGGCAAGCGCCGCACTCTCCAAATGGCGGGAATATATGTCCGCAAGCAAAATGACTTGGTCCATTATAGGCGTCCCGTCCGAGGCCTGGGCGAAGCTGGTCTTCCCGGACCTAACACCGGAAGCTGCGGTCGAGGCGCTGTGGGAGGCGATCTTCCAAACCGCCCGTGTGAGCGGCGGCGATCCCATCCAGGCTTGGAACGAGCATAATGCGAATTTGCGCAGCAAGCGCGAATATTTGAACCGTAAGCAGTACAAGCAGCTTCATTATAAAGCTCCGGGCACCGACCTGCTGATCGAGCTTCCGGAGCATCATGTCTGGAACGGCGGTACCGCCCGGAATGAAGCGGGCAATGAGTTCAACCCGAACGTTCCGACGGAAGAAGTGTTCACTTCGCCCCGCAGGGAAGGGACCCGGGGAACCGTCCGCAGCACCAAACCGCTCAGCTACCAGGGAAACTTGATCGAGAACTTCAGCCTGACGTTTGAGGACGGAAAAGTCGTCGATTTTACGGCAGAGAAGGGTTACGAATTTTTAAAAGGCATGCTCGACATGGACGCGTCGGCCCGCTATTTGGGCGAAGCCGCGCTTGTACCGCACCACTCGCCCATTTCGGAGACCGGGCTTATTTTCTTCAATACGCTATTTGACGAAAATGCATCGAACCATCTGGCCCTGGGCGAAGCCTTCCCGACCTGCATCGAGAACGGAACCTCGCTCACCCGGGAAGAGCTCGACCGTGCCGGGCTGAATCACAGCATGATCCACGTGGATTTCATGATCGGCTCTGCGGACATGGACATCGACGGCATCACGGCGGACGGCCAAAGAGAACCTGTATTTCGTAAGGGCAACTGGGCGTTCTGATCTACCATACTAGTTAAGCCAAAGCCCTCCAACCGCCTTACATGCAGGCCGGATGGAGGGTTTTTTTCTTGTCATCGATTCCAGCCGTGCTGCGAGAGCAGCCTTTACGACGGATTCGATCCAATCCGAAACGAGATGCTCCGAAGGTCCGACCGCTGCATCCAGCGCTCAAAAGCCTGCACGGCGGCCTCCGCCACCTGAATATCCTGCTCGCTCGTCCCTCCGCTGACCCCGATGCCCCCAATGATGACATCGCCTGCTTTTAACGGGATTCCTCCCCCCAGGATGACCACCCTGCCCTGATTCGTCGTATTGATCCCGAAGGATGGCTGCCCGGGCTGAGCCGTTCTGGTCAGATTCGAGGTCGGCATCTGCAGGGCCACGCTGGTCCAGGCTTTGTTCTGGGCGATATCGATGCCCCCGATCCGGGCGTGGTCCATCCGGTGAAAGGCGACCAGGTTCGCGCCGTCGTCTACGATGGCGATGTCCTCTGCCAGCCCCATTTCCTTAGCTTTTTTCTCGGCTGCTTCGAGCAGCATTTTGGCAAGATCCAGCGTCATTTTCATGATCAGGCTACCTCCAGCTTCAATGTTCTTTCCCCATTGTATGGCCGCCAGCCCATAAGCGTGTTAATGGACGGAGAACGCTGTGAATTTGCCTGCAATGTGCAACATTTGGCATGACCGCCTCGTCAGAAACTATGAAGAGCAAGCATCATTTACCAATTGCATGCACGGTGAAACATTCCGATCCGCACTCGCAAGAACGCCATATAGAGGAGGAAAATGACAGATGAATAAAATTTACAAAGTATTGGCAACCGCATCAATTTTCGCTCTGGCAGCCGTTCCGGTTGCGGCCAGCGCCCAGGAAGTTCCGCCCGCAGCCGCTCAAAGCGGACAAGGCCAGGTTCAAAATGAGGCCAAAGTGGTTCCTGCCACATGGGGACAAATTACGAACTTCGTGAACGACAAGACCGGCAAATCCGTTACGGTTACGGGACGGGGGCTGGCTCCTAGCGATCAAAGCCAGATCATCCTGGCCATCACGCCGGAGACCAAGATCGTCGATGCCCGCGGGAAAAGCGTTCCTCTAAAAACCGTGATCGATGAGAAAAAAGTCGTGAAGGCGTTCTATGGACCGAATATTACGAAAAGCCTTCCGGCCCGCGGCACGGCGCTGACGCTTGTCGTTCAGGACAAGAGCTTTACCGCCATTGACGGTACCGTAACGGAAGTGAGAGAGAACGGCATCCTGGTCAAAGGAATCGATATTTACACCTCTAATGAGGACACGATTCTTCTGCACCTGGCCGATAAAGCCACCATCCTCAGCCAGGACGGCAAGGCGCTGACCAGCGGCGACATTAAAGAGGGCACGAGCATCCGAGCTTTCTATGGTCCTGAAGTGGCCATGAGCCTGCCGCCTCAAGCCGGAACGAATTATGTGATCGTGAACACGGAAGACACCGGAAGCGGTGAAACCGGTAATACGGATCAGGAACTCAAAGCCGGCACAGACGGCATCGTCACTAATACGGCGGACGGCAAAGTGACGGTCGTCGGCAAGGCGCATGACAAGGGCGGCGTCAACTACGTCATCCTCTCCGTCGATGACAAAACCCAAATCGTCGACGAAGACGGCAAGGCGCTGACCAAGGATGCCCTGAAGGCGGATATCCGCGTGGACGCATACTACAGCGATATCATGACGATGATTTATCCGGCCCAAACGCATGCCGGCAAAATCGTGGTGAAGAAGGCGGAAACGGTCAAAATTGAAGGTACTGTTAAAGCATCGGACCGGGCTTCGGCCGATCAGGTCTATGTAAACGTAGGTTCCGATGATTCCACCGACAACGACGTCATTCTGAACATCTCGAAAGATACGCCGGTCATCCCTACGATGGGCGGCGATACCAAGCTTCTCCCGGGCACCAAAATTATCGCCTATCATTCTCCGATCATGACCAAATCGATTCCCGGCATCACGAGTGCCGAAGCGATCATTGTGACGTCGGACGCCGATACGGTACAGCCTAAGTAATATCAACGTATACGCAGCTTGCATAAAAGCGCCCAAACCCTGCCGATTCTCCTGAAGAATCGGCAGGGTTTTTTGGGAGATAAGAATGTATAACTTAGGGCTGCCGGATTCACGGGCGGGACCCGTTCATCCGATAATTGGCGAGCCTCGGACGATCTTGAAGCCCTTGCCGGATCGTCCACTGCGCCTTCATCTCTTTCGCTTTCTCCCGGCTAGCGCGACCGTCATCGGAATGATCAGCATCGTGTAGAATCCGAGCACCGTCATGCTGAGGATAAAAGCGCTCGTGTAGCTGCGCGCATTCGACTGCGATACGCCGTCCGCCACCAGCCTGTCGGCACCCCCGGCAGCGGAAGCCGTAACCTTGCATGCGCCGGGAGCCGCCTGTGCCTGACCGGCCGCTGCCGGGAAGCAATCGCGCAGCCTGGCCAGCGCCGTCTGCCCCTGCTCCTCCGACAAGGCGTAGGATGTCAGATGCTGCCGCAGTTCAAGCTCGGTCCGCGCCTCCGCCTGATTGGCATAATGGCTTAATGAGCTCATCCAGACAATTCCGATGAGGCCGATACCGATGGCAGAGGCGAGCTGCATCCCCGTCGTCAAAATGCCGGAGCCCGACCCGATATCCTGCTTCTCTACCTTGGACAGCACCACATTGGTCAGCGGCGCGGCGATAAAGCCTTGGCCTATGCCCAGCAGGACCAGAGACGGCAGCCAGAACCATACGTTCGGCGACCACCCGGTGGCCCAGATCGTCAGCGCGACCGCGAAATAGCCGACGGAGGTCAGCACCGAACCGACCGTAAGGACGTGGGCTCCAATTTTGCCCGCCAGCTTCGGTGACAACAGCGAGGCCAGGAAATACCCGATGCCCATGGGCAGGATGATCAATCCGGATTTCAGGGCACTGAATCCATGCCCCATTTGCAGCAAATAGGCCGTGATCAGAAAGAAGGCGGCTTGAGCGGTCATCATGAGAAAGATCACGGCCAGGCCCAAGCTGAATGCTTTCTGGCCGAACAGCCTTACGTTCATAAACGGCCGGCGTCCTTTGGCAAGCAGCCTGCGCTGCGTCCATACGAATACGGCGAGGACAGGGACTGACAGAATCAGGCTGATGACGAGCAGCGCCGGCCACCCCTCCTTCTGCCCCTGGACCAGCGGATACACGAGGAGGAGCAGTCCTGCCGCCGCCACGGCCGCACCGAACCAGTCCATCCGCGAGCGGTCCGAATCCCTCGATTCCGGAACGAACGGAGCCATCGCCAGGATGATCAATCCGATCGGGACGCTGAAGAAAAAGACCAGCCGCCAGTCGAGATGCCACGGATTCCAGCCGAGCAGCAAACCGCCGATCAGCTGGCCGGTCGAAGCGGCCAATCCTTGGGCTGCACCATACAGCCCAAAGATCATTCCCCTCTTCTCCGGCGGGTACTGCGCCTGAATGAGGGACAGCACCTGCGGCGATATCAGCGCCGCACTAAAGCCTTGAAGCACGCGGATGGCCGTAAGCACACCGACACTGCCCGAAATGCCGCATAACAAGGATGTTAATGTAAAGCCGGCCACGCCGATCAGGAGCATCTTCCGCCGTCCGTACCGGTCGCCCAGCCGCCCGCCGATAATCAAGGCCACGGCATAGGACAAGGTATAGGCCGAAACGACGAACTGTACGCCGTAGAAATCGGCGTGAAGCCCCCGCTGAATCGAAGGGGTTGCCACATTGATGATAAAAATGTTCGCTACGGCCATAAATACAGACAGCAGCATCACCGCCAGCATTAAACGCGGCCTCTGGCGCGGCTCAGCCGCCGCCTGCGCAAGAGGCGCGGGAATGGAATTGACCGGTTGGTTCATCGCTTGCTTCATCCTCCTCTGGCGGATCCGGATATTTGACAGCAGCCGGAATCAGCCATTAAAATAAATGAGACAGATCTGTCTCGTTTGATAATCGTATGATACAGACAGATCTGTCTCATGTCAACAGCGAATTTACCTTATTTTAGGAACAGGTGATTAGAATGACTAAGAAGGAATCCGCCAAAGAACGGATACTGAAGGTGGCGTCCGATTTATTTTATAGCGAAGGCGTGCGTGCCGTGGGGATCGACCGAATCATTGAGGAATCGGGGGTCGCAAAGGCCAGCTTTTACCGCAACTTTCCGACCAAGGACCATTTGGTCGTGGCCTATTTGGAGCTGCATTCCAAGACCAGGATGGAAGCATATGAAGAAATAAAGCGGCAGTTCTCCGATTCGCCAAAGGAACAGCTCTACGCCCTCCTGGAGGAATTGGTTGAACGAATGAAGAGTTCCAAGTTCCGCGGCTGTCCTTTTATGAACGCCATCGTCGAGTTTCCTGATGAAGACCATCCCGGACACCAGGCAGCCATGACACACCGCTCCACCCTATGGAAAAATGTTGAGGATATTGCCCGCCAGGCCGGCGCCCGCGACCCGGTTCAGCTCACTTACCAGCTTCAGCTGCTGAAGGAAGGCGCCATGATGAGTGCCTACATGGATAAGGGGTATTACCATGCCGACTATTTTCTGAACGCCTGCCAAGTGCTGATCGACCGGCAGTTTGATGAGCCCACTCCGTCCCGCCGGACAACCGAATAACATGGCGCCGCGGGCAGCAAACATGCGGGCAAGACCGAGGGCACCCTTCGTGCTTATTCCCGGCCTTGCCCGTTTTCATGCCTTACGACTTCGCTATCGCAAGCAGGTGGGAAGTGACGCCCACATACTCCCGGAAGGAGCGGATCCGTTCCTGCTCGAAACGGAACACGATTACCAGCTCATTCGTGTACGGCATTTCGTTAAAGATCCCCTCCGCTTGAAAGATAACGATCCCGGTATCCTCCTGCTCTACGCAGATGACCGGCGTTAGTTTGGCACTCATGCTCGCCCGTTCAAGCTCGACCAATTCCCGGAACCTCTCGGTTCCCTTCTGCTCTCCCTGCCATTCCTCAAAAGGGATCGGGACGATAAAACCAAAATCAGAGGTCACCAGCGCTTCAAACGCCCCCGTATCCCCTTCCTCAATCGCCCGGCGAAATGCATTAAATGCTTGCAGACTGCGCTCGTTTCCCTTTTCCATTGGTTTCATACAGCATCCTCCTCTTTAGGGTTGATTATGCCTTTCCAAATCTTATGAACTCATTATATCGTTTAAACACGACAGGTACTGTCTTGTTTTTGTGATACACTTGAGAAAAAAATGAAAGGACGGGACGCCGATGTATAAATCCCAGCGGTTGATCCGGCTTATCATGCTCGTCAATGCCAAGAAAAACTTTACCCTCCGCGAGCTTGCGGATGAGCTGGGCGTGTCCCAGCGGACCATATCCAGGGACCTCATCGAGCTTGGCGAGCTGGGCATCCCCGTGTACTCCGTTCAAGGACGCGGCGGCGGTTTCCGCCTGTTAAACGAGCGGCTGCTGCCCGCAATCGCTTTTACCGAAAGCGAAGCGACCGCCTTGTTCTTCGCCTCCCAATCGCTGGCTTATTTTGGCTCCGTCCCGTTCGGTAAAGCGGCCGCTTCCGCCCTCGACAAGTTCTATCACTATCTCCCGCCGGACCTGAAAGAGAGAATCAGCCGCTTAACCGGTAAAATGGCGATTTGGAGCCCCCGGCGCAGCATGTCTGCCGAGTGTCTGGAAGTGCTGCTGCAGGCGGTTATGATTCGCAGCGCCGCAACCATTGTCTATCAATCCGGCACATCCGCGGACGAAAGATTCATTCAGCCGATCGGCCTCTACTCGGACCAAGGATACTGGTACTGCCCTGCCTACTGCTTTACCCGTAAAGCTTATCGCCTGTTCCGGGCGGACCGTATCCGCTCAGCCGTGCTGAATGAAGAGGTCTGCTGCCTTGACGAGGTTGATGAGAAAACGGTGTTTAACTGGAATGAGGAGGAACTGAAGAAGGCGCCGAAGACCGACTTCATCGTCCGACTGACTCCGGAAGGCGTCCGAATGCTGGAGGGGAACGGCCGGCTTCAGCCTCATATCGAGTGCGAGCCCGATGGCAGCGGCAGGATCGACATATCCATTCCCCGGAAGGACGTGACGTTCTTTGCCGATATGGTCTGGATGTTGGGGCCCGAAGCGGTCATTATGGAGCCTCCCGAAGCCCGGGAATGGGTTAACGGCCGGCTGGCCGCCATGCAGCGCCAGTACGCGGAGCGCATTCCGGAATCTGAATCCAGGCAGGTAACGGACATACCAAAAAGCCAGGCCCCTTAAGGACCTGGCTGTAGTTTATCCCATTAATTACTTTGGTACTGTAAAGTGGTGACGTATAGGTATTTCTGGACCCACGTGCAAGTTATAATACTACAGCCGGAAGTATAAGTCTATATTTTTGGCGGATTTTTTCTATACTTAGACTTATTCTTTCACAGGGAGGGTCTAAGATGTTGAACCAAAGCGAAGCCGATGAAAGGCGTTATGCCGAGGCGATGACAGACAAGCTGGGACGGGCGCTGGAAGACATCCGCGGGAAAATATCCGCTTCCTACCGCGACGTCATCGAGGCGAAAAAATATATGTGGGAAAACATTTCCCAGCTGGATCCCGCGGAGCGGGCCGCGAACAAGGTCGACATCTCGCTTCAGATCGACTCGGGGGAGAAAGCGATCGACAAGGAGCGGAAGCTGCATAAGCTGTACCAGTCTCCTTATTTCGGCAGGGTAGACTTTCGGGAAAATGGCCTAAAAGAAGCCGATGCCTATTATATCGGGATTCATTCCTTTGCCGGGACGGACGGGCATACGAATCTGATTTATGACTGGCGCTCGCCGGTCGCCAGCATGTTTTACGATTTCGGCGTCGGGCCTGCCTATTTCCTAGCTCCGCTTGGGCGGATCGAGGGCGAGCTGACGGTGAAGCGGCAGTACAAAATCAGGGACGGCCGCATGGAATATATGATCGAAAGCTCGATCAACATCGACGACGACGTCCTTCAGAAGGAGCTCAGCAGCACATCGGACGAAAAGATGAAAAACATCGTCGCCACGATTCAAAAGGAGCAGAACGTCATCATCCGCAATGAAACCTCCGATGTTCTCATCATTCAGGGCGTGGCCGGTTCCGGAAAAACGTCGGTCGCCCTGCACCGTATCGCCTTCCTGCTGTACCGCTACAAGGAAACGCTGACGTCAAGAAACGTGCTGATCATCTCGCCGAACAACGTGTTCTCCGATTATATTTCGAGCGTTCTGCCAGAGCTTGGTGAAGAAAATATGATGGAAATGCGCCTCGAGGAGCTGGCGGAAGCGGAGCTCAAAGGGATCGCCGGTTTCCAGACGTTCTACGAGCAGGTCACCGTGTTGATGGACCAAGAAGACCCGGGCATGGTCGAACGCATCCGGTTTAAGGCGACTGCCGACTTCATCCGGAAGCTGGATGAGTTTGTCGCTTATGCAGAGCAGCATTATTTTGCGCCGGAGGATGTGCAGGTCGACGGACTGCAGATTTCTGCCGCAGAGCTGCGAGCCATCTATGACGGCACCCGCCGGATGCCCGTACAGTCCAGGCTCGAGCGGGCCGCAAACCAGACGGCGGCAAACCTCAGGAACGAGGATGGACAGAGGCTGTCCGCACCCCGGATTCGCAAAATCAAGGCGGCCGTTAAAAAAATGTTCCGTGCCTCCACCCTGCTGGCGCTGTACAAGGATTTTTACGACTGGCTGGGCAGACCGGATCTGCTTCGCATGGCAGGGCCGAAGAAGCTGGAATATTCGGATGTCTTTCCCCTCGTCTACCTTAAAATGTACTGGGAAGGAACGGCGCCATTTGATTTCGTCAAGCATCTGATCGTCGACGAAATGCAGGACTACACGCCCATCCAGTACGCCGTCCTTTCCAAACTGTTCAACTGCCGCAAGACGATCCTCGGCGATGCCGGCCAATCCGTCAATCCCTACTCCTCTTCTTCGCTTACAGAGATCAAAAAGGTGTTCCCGAACGCGGATACGGTAGAGCTGTTAAAGAGCTACCGGTCCACCTATGAAATAACGACCTTTGCCCAGCAGCTCAAAGACAACAGCAGCGTCGTACCCATTGAACGGCACGGCGAGCTGCCGCGGATGATCGCCTGCAAAGACAAGGAGGAGGAAATGGAACGGATCCGGTCTTTCCTCCGGGAATTTGTGCATTCCGAGTCGCGTTCCATGGGGATCGTCTGCAAAACAAAGGCCCAGGCGGACGAGGTCTATCAAAGCCTGAGGGACGCGTTTGACAACCTGTATCTGCTGGATTTCGACAGCGAGGAGTTCCACGAGGGCATCATCATCACGTCCGCCCATCTGGCGAAAGGCCTGGAGTTCGATGAGGTGATCGTTCCTTTCGTGAATAGTGAAGTCTACCGGAACGAGATGGACCGATCGCTGCTCTATATCGCCTGCACCCGGGCGATGCATAGGCTGACGCTGACGCACAGCGGGGAACGGACAACGTTATTAAAAGAGCCCGGGGAGCTTTAGCCCCCGGGCTCTTCCTTTTTATCCAAGATAAGATTCCAGCATCCAGACGTGCTTGTCGAGGTCCGCCTGCATCCCGATCAGCATATCTGCCGTCGGATGGTCGCCAGCGTCTTCCGCCAAACGGATCCCGTCCTGCAGCTCCTTGCTGACCGCAGAAAAGTCATGGATAAGCGACTGCACCATACCGCGCGCATCCTCTTTTCCCGTGGCTTCCGCTACCGTGCCGATTTCAAGATATTCTTTGATCGTCGCGGCCGGTCTTCCCTTGATCGTCAGGAGGCGTTCGGCGATGTCGTCCGCTTTTTGCGTAATGTCGTTGTACAGCTCTTCGAACTTCGCATGGAGCGTGAAGAACTGTTCCCCTTTTACGTACCAATGGTAGTTATGGATTTTTACGTAAAGAATGCTGAAGTTCGCCACCTGCTGATTCAATACCTGTTCCAGCGTGATTGTCGTGTTTGCCATTTGTCATCTATCCCTTCTTTATATGTAATGGACCGCCTTAGGCGATCCGGCTGACTAAGAAGCTTTTGCGGCGGCCGTTCGTTACGGCTGCTTGGCGTCTTCTACGGGGACAACGGTAATGTCATCCACGTTCGATTCGCAGTGCGGGCAATAATGGCGGAGCTCGACTTCGTGGCCGCAGGCGGTATGCTTCAGGCTTTTATAGCATTTATCCAGGTGCTTCTCTCCCCACAGGATAAAAGCATGAAAGATCATTTCCATATCCCGTCCGCTTTCCGTCAATTCATACTCATACCGAGGAGGATGCGCGGAGTACAGGTTGGATACGATCAGCCCATCCTCCTCCAGTTGTCTGAGCCGCTCGGATAACACATTCGCAGAGATCGTCGCCAGCCCCTGTTTGATCTCGTTGAACGTTTTTTTACCGACCAAAATTTCATGTATGATAATCAAAGACCATCGATCGCCAACGATGTTCAATGTCTGCGCAATGTTGCAATCCAGGTTGTAAATATTCTTCGGCATATCCATGACCCCCCCGTGTATCTTTTGCCTCAAATGTGGTACTGCCTTCTAATCCTACAGTGCCACAAATGACCGCTTTACGCAAATTGGCCCCCGCGCGGCTCCCGTCAAAATCCTTCCAGTACGACCTTGCCAACTGTACGGCCGGTCTCCAGCAGAGCATGGGCCTTGCGAAGATTGGCGGCATTGATCGGTGTCAGCGTCTCGCTTGTGGTGGTCCGGATGACGCCCTCGTCCACGAGGCGTGCGACTTCGTCCAGCAGCTTGTGCTGCTCGATCATATCCGGCGTTTGGTACGTGGAACGGGTAAACATGAGCTCCCATACGAACGTGACGCTTTTATTCTTGAGCAGGGTCAGGTTGAGCAGTTCATCCGTCTCTACGATCGAGCAGATCTTGCCTTGCGGCGCGATCGCTTCCGCCATGTTCGCCCAATGCTTCTCCGTGCTGTTCAAGCAGAGGATGTAATCGACCTGCTCGATACCGGCCGCCTTAAGCTGCGGCAGGAACGCTTCAAAATGGTTGATGACGTGGTCCGCCCCCAGCCCTTTCACCCAATCGGCCGATTCCGGCCGGGAAGCCGTGCCGATGACCGTCAGGCCGGAATATTTGGAGAGCTGTGTCGCAATCGATCCGACCCCGCCGGCTGCTCCGATAATCAGGATGGTCTTGCCGGTGTTGTCCGCCTGGTTCTTGGAGACTCCAAGCCGGTCGTATAAGCTTTCCCAGGCTGTAATGGTCGTTAGCGGCAGCGCCGCCGCCTGTGCAAAATCCAGCGTCGATGGCTTCTTGCCTACAATGCGTTCGTCCACCAGATGAAATTCGCTGTTGCCGCCAGGACGCGTAATGCTGCCGGCATAGTACACTTCATCGCCCGGCTTAAACACCGTCACATCCGGGCCTACCTGCTCGACGACGCCTGCGACGTCCCATCCAAGCACTTTCGGTACGCTTTCCACGCGGTCTTTAGGCGAACGGACTTTATAATCGACAGGATTCACCGAGATGGCTTGGACTTTCACCAGCAAATCCTTGCCTGTTGGCACCGGCTTTTCCAGCTCGACGTCAATCAGGCTTTCTTGATGATCAATCGGTAAATACTTATATAGGCCTACGGCTTTCATCGTCTCTTTTACTTTCGTCATGGTTGTTCTCTCCCTTATACATGTGATTTATGGTGTTAAATCTTAAGTGGCGCTGTGTCCGTCAATATGTAAGCGATGAGCTCGTAGAAGAGCTCACTGGATCGCGCCGAGCAAGTCGTTGATCGTCTCCGCCATCGACGGATGCGTAAAAATGGTATCGCGGAGTACGGAGTACGGCTGCCCGGACTGCATGAACACGGACACGATGTTCACAACCTCGCTGGACTCCGCACCGAACATGGTGAACCCGAGCAGACGGTCCGTTTCGGCGTCGACGACCGCCTTCAGCAGACCTTCGGTCTGTTTCAGCTGGCGTGCCCTCGTCGATGCGGTAACAGGTAATTTTGCCGTTTTCACGGTGTGCCCCCGCTTCAGCGCCTCCTGTTCCGTATACCCGACTTGGGCCAGCGGAGGATCGATAAACACGGAGTAAGGAACGAATCGCCGGTCGCCGGTCGTACGCGTCCGGTCGCCGAACAATTGATTCTTGAGAATCCGGTAGTCGTCCAGCGAAATGTACGTAAACTGCGGACCGCCGTTCACGTCGCCGATCGCCCAGATATGCGGCACAGTGGTCTGAAGCGTCTCGTCGACCTGGACGAAACCTCGCTCCGTCACTTCAACGCCTGCGGCTTCAAGATTCAGCCCGTCCGTATTGGCCTGTCTTCCGGTGGCGACCAGTACGGCATCCGCTTGGAGTGTGTCCTCACCGTCAGGTGTGGACAGCAGCAGCTGAACGGATTCCCCTTGTTCCGCAATCCGGGACACCTTGGTCTGCAGCCGGAAGCGGATGCCCTTGGCCTCCAGCACCTTTTTGACCTCTTCGGCAATCTCCCGGTCCTCTCTCGGCATAAATACGCCGCCATTCTCAAGAACGGTCACCTCTGAGCCGAAGCCTGCATAGATGGAGGCGAATTCCAGACCGATATAGCCGCCGCCGATGATAGCCAACCGGGAAGGCAGCTTCGCCAAGTCCAGCATTTCCGTGCTCGTATAGACATGAGCTCCGTCAATCCCGGGAATGTCGGGAAGGACCGGCTTTGCCCCCGTGTTGATGAAAATCCGCTCGGCCTCGGCGAGGATGCTCCCAGCTTCCGTTTCCACCCGAACCTCGTGCGGGGATTGGAACGAAGCCGTCCCGGTCAATACCGTGATCCCCGGATGGCTGTTCAGGTTATTGAAGTTCTTGCCGCGCAGCAGGGTAACCAGCTCATCTTTCTCCTGAAGGGCGCGCGCATACTTCGCCTGCCGGGACTCCGGACCGTTCCCTTCCTCCTGCGAAACGATATGCGACTGATAGGCCAGCGCCTTTGTGGGAATGCAGCCGATATTGATGCAGGTTCCGCCATACATCAGAGGTGACTTTTCCACGACGGCGACTTTCAATCCCTGCTCGGCCAGAAAGGGGGCCAACGTTTTTCCGCCTTTGCCAAAGCCGATAATTAACGCATCGAACGTTTCCTTGATCATCGGATGATCCATCCCTTCTCGAATGAAGCTCTTACTTGTTTTTTTCGCGTCATGATCTGCTTTGCTGAGCGCTCACCAGTTGTGCTCGTTTCTATGTAAGTCATAATACAATACTTAGTTAGTTTTTACAACCCACTAATTTAAAAAAACTTTCTTTTTGGCTTTTGGAACCCATTCGTTCCCTTAACGAAGGGCCGGTTGATCAACGGTTCCCGGCTGTTCACTGCAGCAAAAAAAGACAGCCAATCCTCATGGCGGCTGCCTTCCTTGAACTGCTTTATCTGCTGCTTCCCATCGTTATATTTGCCGGGTTTCGTTCCCGCCATTACATTTTCGTGATCATCCACGTTACACCGAACCGGTCAATGACCTCACCATAATAAGCGCCCCATGGCTGAAGGGCAAAAGGATATTTGCTTTCTCCGCCCTCACTCAGCTTGGCATAGGCCGCTCTGGCTTCCTCCTCATCGGTATATGTTAAAGAAAGACTGACGCTGCGATTATACGAAACCGGTTCAAACGCGTCGGACAGCATCAACGGATTCGTTCCCGCCACCGTTACCGCCAAGTGCATCACTTTATCCTTCATCGCCTCAGGCGCTTCGGGCGCGTCTCCGTATGTACTGACAAACTGGATTTCCCCGCCTAGGGCCTCGATATAGTAATTCGCCTGGCTTCTTGCATCCACCGACATCAGATAAGCGTTCATTTGTGCTCCCATATTGTTCAACAACCTTTCACCTGTTTTTTGTCTTTACATTAATTCGACGAATGCATGTCGGCGAAATCGACACGGAAGCAAAAAAATATTCAAAAAATTTTTTAATACAAAAAAAGAGCTGCTTCCACGGTCATCTTCGCCCCGTTCGAGCAGCCCTTCAATTATAGTTAACCATCTGATTTATTTTTAAGGTTGAATGGATGCACCGGTCGCATACCATTTGCCGGATTTGAGTTGGAGTGTCAGCCCGACCGGCTCCCTGAACCCGAAATGCTCACCGGTATACTGCTGGGTCACATAAGCCAGAGATACGCCGAAGAAATGCAGCGGAAAGACGAAGCCGATGTCGTGAACGGCGGGGTCATACGCATAATCCTTGTCCGTCATGCCTCGCTGGACCGGATGGATGTCATGATAGACAGCCTCATCCATGTATTCGGTATAGCCCGGATCCCCGCTCATGGCTGCCACCAATATCCGTTTCGTATCATGGGCGATCCAAGCCCCAAATCCGATGTACGCAGCCACAAAAGCGATGATCAGCGATAACGCTAGCCTTTTCCCCTTCATGTCGGTCCCCCCTTGGTTATTCCAGGTTCCGTAGTTCTGAAGTACTCCCTGCTAGTGAACGAGCCGCGTAATCTGCTTCTTTTTCCATGAGAAGCGGTAGTAGCTGTACACCAGAATGAAGCTGGCAATGAACGCCGCCGGATACCCGATCCAAATGCCTTCGATGTCAAGGCTTGTGTGGTACGAGAGCACATAGGCCACAGGGACCTCTACGCACCAGATCGACACGATGTTGAAGACCGTCGGCCACAGCACCGTGCCGCTGGACCGCATCGTCGCCCCGTAAATTTGCGTATGGCCGAAGATAAGGTAGCTCCACAGCGTGATCATGAGCAGCCGGTGGGCGATGTCCAGCGTATCGCCGCTCGTAATGAACCAGGACAAAATATGCTCCGAAAACAGGTACACCGGGATAATGATGATGGCCCCAATGATATAGTTGAGCATAATGCCCACGCGGATGACCTGTTTCAGCCGGTCCAGCTGACCGGCCCCGATCGACTGCGCTCCCAGCACCGATACGGTCATGCCCAGGCTGATCGCCGGCATCTGGACGTAGCTCGCCACCTGGTTCCCCGCGCCGTAGGCCGCAGTTGCGTCGGACCCGAACCGGTTGACGAAAATAATGACCGCAATCTCGGACAGCGACACCAGAATCATGCTGATACTGGACGGAATGCCGAGACGAAGCAGCAGCTTCAGCATTTCCCGGTCCATCCCCAGGTGCCTGCGCACCGAAGCGTCGAACTGCAGCGGGTGCTTCTTCCAGCGAAGATACCAGAGCATCGCGATAAAGGTCACGATCGTGGAGACGAGATTCGCGTAAGCCGCGCCGTACAGGCCGAGCTTGGGCAGCCCGATCCAGCCGAAGATCAGCACGGGCAGCAGAATCAGGTTCAGCGCCGTACTGACGATCAGAAAATAAAACGGCGTTTTCGAATCGCCCGTTCCGCGCATAAATGTCGTATAGACTGCATACAGGAACAAAAACGGCAGGCTCCAGAACATGATGCGGGCATAATGTACGGAAATGTCGATGATGTTGGACGGGGTTCCGATTAGAAGCAAAATGTCCTCGGTAAAGATGCCCCCCAGCACCGCCAGGACGATGCCGAGGATGACCGTGAAGGTCAGCGTCGTGCCGACGACCGCCTTAAGCTTCTCCTCGTTGCGGGCACCGTAAGCCTGGCCGATCAGAATGGCACTGCCGGAGCCGATCCCGATCACAAAGGATATGACCAGAAAAAATAACGGGAAAAACGCGGATATCGCTGCCAGTGCCTCAACCCCGATCCAGCGCCCCACGACGATGCTGCCGACCAGCTGGCCGACGGACTGCAGGGCGTTGCTCAGAATAAGGGGGATAAGGAAGGCGATCATGGCCCGCAGTACCGTATCCTTCTTCTCGGGAGCACCCGGCCCCGGCCTCTCGGATGGCACGGCACCGGAGGCGCCTTTTAAACCTTGCTCGGTAGAACTCATGTAAAACCATCTCCTTTAATGATCATCCATTTGAAAGATTTCCGCATGCTCATCAATATCCCATGTCCTTGAGCAGGCGGGACAAAATGCGGAACCGCTCGCCCAGCAGCTCGCCGTCTTCGTTCAGCGCTTGGGCAAACAGCTTGATATCCTCGTCAATCATCGGATTGTCCGTGCATACCGCCACTTCCATGGCGTCCCCCTGCACCCCTACCCGGTCAATGGTCGCCTCTTCCGGGTCATACAGCTTGGGATAGCGGTACGCCTCGCTGAAGTAAGCGCTGCTGCGCAGGATCAGAATCGCCAGATCCAGCACCCGGTGCATCGGAAGCTCTTCGGATTGGCGCGACCATTTCTCGCCGGTATAACGCCATACCTTGGCGGAAATGTCCACCTTCCCGCGCTCGTTCCACTGGGCAAGGCCCAGGGACAATCCCTTGGCATCCGTGCTGTACGCCTTTCTGCCGTCGATGTTTTCGTAATTCTCGGAAACGATGACCGGTTTATGTTTTAACGTTGTTGGGATCCTCATGGTTAGATCATCTCCACATTTTCTAATTTATCTTTCCAGATGTCGCGCAGGAGCTCCAAGTCCTCCGTATAGTCGGTTTTGGACTCATCCTTGTCGTAGGCGAGCGTGTCCACAACCTTCACTTCAAACTGGCTCTCCCCGTATTCGTTCCATTCCCGCTGCAGCTCCTTGCATTTGTGCAGGCCAGATTTCAACATAAACTGATGCCGGTTCAGCATACTTTTCATATCCTGCGTAAAACCCAGATAGATGCGTCCGGAAGGGACACACTTGAGCATATATACGCCCATTTGGGGTTTCATTTCTTTGTATTGGGCGATCAGCTCTGCCCTGCGGCTTTTATCCATCCGATTCATCTCACTTTCCCGATTAACATTTAGTAATTTACTAAATCAGTAATTTACTAAATAACTAGATCATTTATATTACAGATATTGTATCCTGTCAAGGAATTTGGAAAACCTTTGGGATGGAATATCGGCATCCGCCCTTTTATGATGGGTAAATTGCCGTGCATTCAAATGCAGAAAAAAAGCACCCGGCCGTTAGCCAGGTGCCTCAGGGAATCGGCGCAGCCTCGCGCCTTCCTATTTATTTTCCAGCTTCGCCTGCTCCACCCGCTGCTGCGCCGCCGTATAGGTGTCGATCAGCTTTTGGACGCCGAGGCCGTTGATTTCCTCCACATATTTATCCCACTCGCTTAATTTCCGCGTGCCCAGGACGAACTTGGAGAAATTCTCTTCGCGGTATTTCTTCACAGCCTGCCCGGTCACCGACAGCACCTCGTTCTCCGCGTCGGTAAAGGCCGGTTTCGGCTGCATCGCCGGCGGATCGTATTTGGCGGCTTCCTCATAGGCCTTCTTCAAATCGTCCGAGAACAGCGACAAGTGCGCGTTAAAGTCGATCCACGTGTACGTGCCGCTCGTCTGCAGACCGGTCTGCTTCCTCATTTCCGTCACGTCGGTATACTCCGGCTTAAATTTCTTTTCCCCGTTTTCCACCGTATAAGTCTCGCCTTCCTTGCCCCAGCTGCTTAAGTTTCGCCCATCTTCACTGTAGAAAAAGTCCATGTACTTCATAATTTCGTCTTTATGCTTGGAGCTCGAGGCAACGGTCAGACCGCCTTCAAGATAGTGGAAATACGGGTTCAGTTGTTTCATGCCCGGCAGTCCTGCCGGCGGTGCCATGAACTGCAGGCTGTACTCCGGATTATCCTTGCGCATCGCGTTGTTGAAGAAGTCGACGCGGCTGATGTAATCGATTGTCACAAAGGATTGGCCCGTGGACATGACGTCCTGCCACTGCTTCGTCTGGATCGACAGGAAATCCGGCGGAATCAGCCCTTCCTCGTAGAAGGTATGCCACATCTCCACCATTTTCTTGTAGTTGTCCTCGGTCGGTCCGAACTTCCACTTGTTGTCGTCAAAATCGTAATACACGTCCGTGCCCGTATCGAAGTTGGTCGTCAGGTTGGCGTACATCTCATCCGGAATTTGCCCGAAGCGCATCGACAGCGGATAGCTGTCCGGGTACAGCTGCTTCAGCTTTTTCAGTACCTGGTGCAGCTCCTCATAAGTCTTAGGCGGCTGCAGTCCGTTTTTCTTGAACACATCCTCGCGGTACAGCCAGATCATCCGGTTCGTCTCCCCAAAGCCCTGGTTCGGGAACATATACATTTTGCCGTCCGCAGACAGCGCGGCCTTGGCTTCCTCCGGATACTGCTCCATCCACTTTTTCAGGTTCGGCATTTGGTCGACATGGTCCAAAATGTTTTCCAGCGCGCCCTGGTCCCCGTATTTGTTGGAGTCCCTTCGGCTCGACATATACATGAGGTCCGGGAGATTGGCCGAGGCCATGACGAGGTTCAGCGTGTCGCTCAGCTTGCCCGAAGGCGTCTGCACGTTCAGCGTGACCCCGGTTTTCTCCTGAATCCACTTCCAGATCGGCCAATCCTTGCTGTACGGGAAGGTCGCATTGTTGTCGAGGAGAGCCGTTAAGGTGACCGTCTCCTTCTGTCCCCCGGTTCCGGCATTTGGTGTCGTACTCGTCTCTTCCTTCTTCCCGCTGGTGCATCCGGCTGCGGCAATGACGATCAGCAGTGCGGCCAGCAGCGCTGAAGCGATCTTTCTTTTCTTCATTCGTTTCGCCCCTTTGATCAAAATTGGAACATCACAGTTATCCCTTCACCGCGCCGATCATCGATCCTTTCACAAAATATTTCTGGACGAACGGATATATGATCAGGATCGGAATGGTGGATACCATGATCGTCGCAAACTTCAGCGAATCCTCGACCACCATGTTGTCCCCACCGATCTGCGTCACCTGCCCGGAGCTGACGCTTCCGGCAAGCACCAGATTGCGGAGGATGACCTGAAGCGGGAACAGGTCGGGATTGCGTAAATACAGCAGCGGATTCATGAAGTTATTCCAGATGCCTACCGCATAGAACAATGAGATCGTAGCAAACACCGGCTTGGATAACGGCACGATGATGCGGAAGAAGATGCCGATGTCGTTCAGCCCGTCGATCCGCCCCGATTCCTCCAGCTCCTTCGGAATGCCGCTGAAGAACGTCCGCATCAGAATGAGATTCCACGTGCTGACCGCTCCCGGGAGCACCATGCCCCAGATCGTATCGACCAGCCCGAGCGAGCGGACCACCAGAAACGTCGGGATCATGCCCCCGCTGAAGAACATCGTAAACACGATCAATAGCGTAAAGCCCTTGTGAAACGTCATGTCGCTGCGGGACAGCGCATAAGCGCCCATGGACGTAATGATCATCGCAATCGCCGTGCCCAGCACGGTGTAGATGATCGTGTTCCGGTAGGCCGACCAAATTTTTGGGTCTCCCAGCACCAGATCGTACATCCGGAGATTAAAGCCTTTCGGCCACAGCGTGACCTCTCCTTTCATGACGTACACGTCCCCGCTGAGCGAAACCGCAAGCATGTAAACGAACGGATACAGCGTCACGGCGGCGACACCGAGCAGAATCAGCGTATTGACGATGGTAAACAGGCTGATCCTGCGGCGGCCGCGCACCTCCCCTGCACTTACCATAGGCTGGTTCCCCCCAGTCTGCGGCTGATAAAGTTGGCCGAAAAAATAAAGATGAAGCTGATGACCCCCATGAACAGATCGATGGAAGAGGCATAGCTGAAGTTCCCCTGCTCCATCCCGACCCGGTACACATAGGTGCTGATGATGTCCGCCGTATCGTAAATGGCCGGGTTATACATCAGAAATACTTTCTCGAAGCCGATCTCAAGCACCTTCCCGATATCGAGGATCAGGATGATCATGATGGTCGGGGCAATGCCGGGCAGCGTCACATGCCACAGCTTCCGCCACCGATTCGCCCCGTCGATGCTGGCCGCTTCATACAGCTGCGGATCGACCGCGGTCAGCGCCGCCAGGAAAATGATCGTCTCCCATCCGATGTGCTGCCAGATTTCCGACAGGACATAGACCGGCCGGAACCATCCCGGCTCCATCATGAAGTTGACCGGCTTGCCGCCGAGCGCGGTAATCAGCTCATTGATGATCCCCCCATTCGGGGACAGGAACATGATCACCATGCTGGCCACGATGACGTTGGAAATGAAATGCGGAAGATAGCTGACGGTCTGCACCCATTTTTTGAACACGGCATTCCGGACTTCGTTCAGCAGCAGGGCCAGAATGATGGGCGCCGGGAAGCCGAAGACCAGCTTGTAAACGCCGAGCAGCACCGTGTTTTTCATCAGCACCCAGAAATCCGGGTTCTCGAAAAACATCCGGTAATACTTGAAGCCCACCCACTCGCTCGCCCAAATGCCCTTGAACACGTTGTAGTTTTTGAATGTAATCACGAGGCCGAACATCGGTGCATACTTAAAAATCGCGTAATACAGCAGGCACGGGAGAAACAGCAGCCATAAGTATTTGCTTCGTCTCCAGGCCCGCTTCAGCCTGCTCTGCATGGTCATGCCGCTGCGGCGCTTTACGTTCAGGCCCGGCAGGCCTGCTTCAACGATTCCCGACACTTCCGATTGTGCTTGTTTCACCCACATGCGCACCTCCCTCTTTGGTCATGGGCCGTGAAACCCTGTACCCGAATCATACTTGAACGCTTCTCCATAAATAAATCTGCACGTTTGTGAGGATATCCCCTTTTTCCGGGGTCAGCCGGAAGATTGTAGAGATACCCGAAAAGGTGAATATTGTTTGAATGCGAAAATAAATCTTATGATATACATAGATTGAACTAAAGAAAGGAATGTTCTAGGCATCTATTGGGCCGTTATAACAGGAAGTTCAATGCAAAACTTTAGTTCAATCTATATAGGTAACAGAGCGCACACTGCCGGAGGTGTTCAAGAGATGTCACTCATGCTGACGAAAAAACTGGGGTATACGACGCTTTTCACGAAATTGCTGCTTGGATTTCTGGCCGTCATCTTGCTTCTTGCCGCCTTCAACCTGGTTTCCTTCTTCTATTTGAAACGCCAGATCCACCAGGAGATCGTCAAGTACAACGAGCTGAGCATTAATCACGCGGTGGAGGGCTATGAGGATCATTTTCGGCTGACCCGGGAAATGGTGCTCGGTCTGAACCAGAACAGCCTCTGGGCGACCCACATCAATTTGCTCCGGCATGCCAGAGTCAACAAGGCTTACGGCTACGTCAACGACGTCATTGCCGAGATGAAGCAGCTGTACACGAATCCCTTCCTTTATATTGACAACCTCATCATTGACTTCCGAAGCGACGCCTACGTCATCGAGAAGGACGGGACAAGCAGCGCAAATGCGATGTTTAGCACGTATTACATTAGCCCTTCCTACCCGCCGGAGTTTTGGGACCGACAGTTTGACGAATCGTATGCCTACCGCGTGTTTCCGGCTGCCGCCTTTACCGAGAACACAGCGGGCCATACGCTGTCCAAAGGCATACTGATGCCCATGATCATTAAAATGATGCCTTACCGCGACATGTACTTCATCGTCATGATCGATGCCCAAAAGCTGACGCAGGACCTGCACGTTTCGATCAGCGACCAGTTTTATATTTTGAATGCTGACGGGCAACCGCTCTACCAGACGTCGGCCGACATCAATTCGGGTCTCGTCACTTCGTTTGACCCGGGCCGTTCCTATATGCAAACGAAGGATTACTATTATTTTTATAAAAAGGGGGCCGGCACGGGCTTTACCTATGTCAGCCGGGTTCCGGTCCAGAGCATTTCCGGCCAGCTCCTCAATCTGAACCTGATCCTGCTGTCGCTGCTCGCCATCGTCGGCGTCCTGATCGTGCTCACCTTCCTGTTCAGCCGGCGCATGCACCAGCCGATTCGGCTCATCGTCGACGAACTGAAGGGCTACGAGACCGACGCAGGCAGCGGCACGGATAACGAACCCGTTCGCGAAATCGAGCTGATCACGCGAAAGATGCACCACATGCGCATCTCCCACCAAAGCATTTCGCGCGATCTGGCACGCAAAAACTCCATGCTCCGGCATTACGCCTACACCAACAAGCTGAAGAACATCCATATGAACCTGAAGGAGATCCAGGAGCTGACCGATACGAGCCTGCCTTACGTGGTGGTGGTCTACCAGGTGCTGTTTAAGGATGCCTTCGAGCATTATCAGCAGAAAACGGGTAAAGGCTCTTATTACCTCCGCGTGTACGTCGACAATGTATGGCGTCAGGCTTTTCCCGATGCCGTCACGATCCAGACTGAGCCCCATCAGATCCTGACGCTGCTGTTCCTGCCCGATCCGGAAGCGGATCTCACCCCATACATGCAGCGGCTGCTGCAGGTGTTCTCCGTGGACCGTGACAGCTATCTCGTCACGTTGGCCCATGGAGCCGTTCAGCCGGCGGGGGCGGACTTCACGGCTGCGTATGAGCAGGTCCAGGAGCGGCTGAAGCTGCGCCGCCTGGTGGATGAAACGCAGTGGATTCGGCCGGACGCCCCTGACGGCGGAGCGCGAGGCGAGCGCTATCTCAAAGCGATGTGGGAGCAGGAGTTCCAGACCCGCCTGATGAGCGGCAGCGAGGAAGGCATGCAGGAGTGGGTCCGGCGCAGCCTGGACCAGCTCGAGAAGAAGCAGGCGGTGGCCAGCGACTACCGGCAGTTCGCCAAAGATGTGGCGGGCGAGCTGGATAAAGCGCTGCGCCAGCTTCCCGCGGCCGCATCGGCCGATGCCGGCGGCCGCCCGGCGCTCGAGGAGACCCGGCGCTTCTACTGCCGGGCGCAGTACGAGCGCTGGTTCGCGGACCTGCTGCACCCTGTGCTGCAGGGAATCCGGCGCAAGACGGAGGAGCATGATCCGATCACATCGTTCGTGACGGAGTATATGTGCACGCATCTGGACGAGGACATCAACCTCGACATGATGGCCGACAAGCTGAACATTACGTCCGGCTATCTGTCGACGTACTTCAAGGAGAAGACGGGTGTCAATTTCAGCGATTATCTGAACGACCTCCGCATCCGTACTGCCAAGGAGCTGCTGCAGAACCTGGATCTGCGCATCCAGGACGTGGCGGCCCGGGTCGGCTACCGCAACGTGAACTCGTTCATCCGCATGTTCAAGCGCCATGCGGGCATTACGCCTGGGGAGTATCGGCGCAAATATGCATCGTAGAGGGGAGTGATGGCGGGCAGGCGTCCGGTACTTCGGGTGCTCGTGTGGACGCTCCGTGTACGGATCGTTCTTCCGATCGCTGTTGTCTTTGGATTTCTTGACCGGAAACATACCAAGGGTGAAATCCAAAGACAAAGGCGACCGCTTCGCTTCTCCAGATCGATTCCGCCCACTCCGCTGGGTCGAGGTTGGAGTTACGGTGCTAAAGATTAATGGCATGAACGGCCGTCGAACCTCAGCAGGGCCTGCCGCCATCACATGTGGGTAAGTAAAAAACCCCCACCCGGTCTGCGTATCCGGGTGGGGGTTCATGTTTTGGTTCAGCCCGCGCTATGCTTGGGGCTGGATAAGACAAAAGCCACCGCTTCGCTTCTCCAGATCGATTCCGCCCACTCCGCTGGGTCGAGGTTGGAGTTACGGTGCATAAAGATTAATGGCATGAAAGGCAGTTGAACCTCAGCAGGGCCTGCCGCCATCACATGTGGGTAAAGTAAAAACCCCCACCCGAACTGCGTATCCGGGTGGGGGTTCATGTTTTGGTTCAGCCTGCGCTATGCTTGGGGATGTATAAGACAAAAGCCACCGCTTCGCTTCTCCAGATCGATTCCGCCCACTCCGCTGGGTCGAGGTTGGAGTTACGGTGCATAAAGATTAATGGCATGATAGGCCGCCGAACCTCAGCAGGGCCTGCCGCCATCACATGTGGGTAAGTAAAAACCCCCACCCGGTCTGCGTATCCTGGTGGGGGTTAATGGTTTGGTTTAGCGCGCGCCAAGCTTGGGGCTGGATAAGACAAAGGCGACCGCTTCGCTTCTCCAGATCGATTCCGCCCACTCCGCTGGGTCGAGGTTGGAGTTACGATGCATAAAGATTAATGGCATGAACGGCCGCCGAATCTCAGCAGGGCCTGCCGCCATCACATGTGGGTAAGTAAAAACCCACCACCCGGTCTGCGTATCCGGGTGGGGGTTATGTTTTGGTTCAGCCCGCGTTAAGCTTGGGGCTGGATAAGACAAAAGCGACCGCTTCGCTTCTCCAGATCGATTCCGCCCACTCCGCTGGGTCGAGGTTGGAGTTACGGTGCTAAAGATTAATGGCATGAACGGCCGCCGAACCTCAGCAGGGCCTGCCGCCATCAATGTGGTAAGTAAAAACCCCCACCCGGACTGCGTATCCGGGTGGGGGTTCATGTTTTGGTTCAGCCCGCGTTATGCTTGGGACTGAGTATTGGCCTGCGATGCGTGCGTGGTGCGTGGACTAGGGGTATGGTGCGAGGTGAGTACATCGTCGGGAAGAGATGGCCATGACTCATGGTGCGAACGTCATCGGGTGGAGATGGCCGCGATGTGTGGTGTGGGCATATCGTGTGGAGCAGTGCATCGCGTATCGCGCGGGTGTCATCAGGTAGAGAGAGCAGTGCGTATTGTGCGTGCGTCATCGTGTAGAGAGAGCTGCGCGCATCGTGGCGGGTAGCATCATGAGAGAGCAGCGTGCATCCTGCGGGCAGCATCGTGTAGTGAGAGCAGCAGTGTGCATCCTGCTGGCGTTATCGTGTAGAGGCTACGGCGCGTGGTGCTGGAGCTATCGTGTGGCGATGGAGAGCTTGCACCGTGCAGGTCTCATCCCATGGTGCCGGCGTCTTGCGCATCGCGGGCGTCGTACTTCAGCTGCCCGCGCTTGTAAGTGCGAAGGATGCGGATGCCTGCCGCATCCTTCGTGAAGAGCGCCACGTCCGCGGGCGCGCCGGGCGCAAGGCCCTGGGCCGCGGGCAGGCCCAGCAGGCCCGCGGGGCGCACCGAGGCCATCGCCCATGCCTCGCCGAGGCTGGCGATGCCCCGCCCCGCGAGGTGCGCGATGCCGGCGGTCATGGGCAGCGCCGAGCCCGCAAGCAGCGCGGGCTGCCCAGCCAGGTGCAGCCGCCCTGCCGGCGTCAGCGTGACGCGGCCGCCGATATGCGTGTCGTACGTGCCGGACGGCATTCCGCCGAAGCTGACGGCATCGCTGACCAGGATCAGCCGCTCGCCCTTCACCTTGGCGGCAACGCGAAGAAAAGCGTCCGGCAGGTGAAAGCCGTCCGCAATCACGCTCGCCCACAAGGGCTCCTCCGCCAGCTGATCCCATATGTAATTCGGGTGGCGGGGCAGCACCGGGTGGGCGCCGTTGCCCAGATGCGTGGACATGCGCGCCCCGGCTTGAACGGCCGCCTGGATCTGGGCCGAGTTGGCCGCAGTGTGGCCGATCGAGACCAGCACGCCGCTTCCCGTGCACCGCTCGATAAAATCCACGGCCTCCGGCCACTCCGGCGATACCGTGACGATCCGAATCCGCCCTCCGGCAGCCTCCTGCCAGGACTGGAACAATCCCCAATCCGGCGCCCTGACATACTGGGCGTCATGGGCCCCTCTCGGCCCGTCTTCCGGGGAGATAAACGGCCCCTCCAGGTGAATTCCCGCCATATTGTGATTGGGGTCCGTTTCGCACACTTCGGCAATCGTGCCGAGTCCGCTGCGCAGCGCTTCAGCGCTGTTCGTAATCAGCGTGGGCAAATACGAGGTAACGCCCTCCGCCCACAGCCTCTCGTTTAACTGCCGGACGGTGTCCGCCTGCAGCGGATGGGTGTTGAGGTCCAGCCCCGCGTAGCCGTTAATCTGCAGGTCCACAAGTCCCGGTCCGATGAGGGGCAGCTCCTGCCCGCCCCCCTGTGCCTCGGCAACCCGCCGGATCTCCGCCTCCTCCGGTGTCCCGAGCACTTCGTACCCGGCAATCAGCCCGCCTGCCAGGGTGAGCCGGATATGCTCCCCGGTCAGGGCATGAATGCCCTCCAGCCGCGTCAGGGCGTCACGGCCGCCTGCTGCCGTAGGTTCCATGCCGCGGCGGTCAGCCTCCATACGAATCCCGATCCAGGTATAGCGTACAGTTCGGATGCTCCCGCAAAATGGAGGCCGGGCAGGCGGTCGTGATCGGTCCCTCCAGCGTCTGCGTCACCGCGCTGCGCTTCGTCGGGCCCGGCACAATGCAGAACAGGCGGCTGCCGGAGAGAAGCGTAGGGATCGTCAGCGTCATCGCCGTTTCGGGCACCTCCCGGAACCGGTCAAAGCAGCCGTCCCGAACCTGCTGTTCCCGGCACATGTCGTCGAGCTCGACGATTTTTACCGTCTTCGGGTCGTTGAAATCGGCTACCGGCGGATCGTTAAAAGCTAAATGGCCGTTCTCCCCGATGCCGAGGCAGACGATATCGATCGGGGCCTCCTGCAGCAGCGCCGCATACCGTTCGCACTCCGCAGCGGGATCGGCGGAGCCGTCGATCAGGTGGACGGTTCCCGGGCGGACCCGGGAGAACAGCCGAGTATCCAGAAAAGTGCTGAACCGCTGGGGAGCATCTTCGTCCAGTCCGATATATTCGTCCATGTGAAACGCGGTCACCTTGCTCCACTCGATATCTTTATCCGCTGCGAGGTAGTCCAGCAGCTCGTTCTGCGACGGAGCCGCGGCAAACACGATCCGCAGGCTGCCCCGGTCCGCCAGGATCGCCTTCATTGCTTGGGAGACATCGGCTGCCGCCGCTCTTCCCATCTCGTCTCTCGACGCGTACTGCCGGACCTGAAGACGGTCCTTCCACCACTTTTTCTCCGCCAAACGGGGACTGGGCATGATCATTCCTCCTCCATTAATTTACGAACCGCTCTTGCTTATTGCTTGCTTATTGAAATGGAGCTCCGCTCCAGCAGCTCAAACAAGGAATTCAGGCAGTCGATCGTCGCCTCTTCCCCTCCCTCGGAAAAAGCATATCCGGCCGGGCGCTTGAGCTGTTCTTCCGTCAGGCTCGACTGAAGCCTGTAGTGGGTTTCGACCACCAAATAGCCGTCATACCCCTCTTCCACCAGGCGGCGCAGCAGGCCCGCGTAATCCACCTGACCTTTTCCGATCGCCACCGCTTCGGTATGATCTTCCTGCTTGACCGCATCCTTCAGGTGGATGTGACAGATCCGCCCCCGCAAAGCATCGTAGCCGTCAGGATAAGGGACCTCCTGGTCCGGATCCCACAGGTCGTTACCCGGGTCATACAATCCTTGAACATAAGGCGAATCCACCGCCCGGATCAGAGCTGCGGCTTTAGCCGCATTGGAGGCGTAGACCGCCGGATCCGCTTCCAGCGCGTAAATGACGCCATGCTGCTCCAGGATCGGCACCACGCCCTTTAATTCCCGGACAATGTCGTCGAATGCCTCCTCCAGCGGGCCCTCGGCCCAGAAGCTGAAGCCGCGGACATGCCGGGTGCCGAGCCGCTGCGCCAATTCCGCATAACGGGTCAAAATTCCCCGGTGTTCGGCTACTTCTTCCGCATTCCGGAGGTTGCATTTAAACACCGGGGCGGATAAGCCGCTGACCTTCAGGCCAGTTGCCCGGATCGCCGCACCGATCTCCTCTATGCGCGAATCGCTCAGCCGGTACAGCTGCTCTCCGTCCACGGATCGCAGCTCCAGCGCGGCCAGCCCGTATCTGTGGGCAATGCGGATCGCATCGGCGATGTCCTGGGAGATCTCGTCGGTAATGACGCCCAGTTGAAAAGCCGCATTCATGTCGCCCTTCCCCTCCTTTCATCACCATCATTCGTCGTCTATGCAAAATCAGATCATTGCACATCTTCTTGCATGTTTCAGGTAACCCGTTATAGACTCCCAGGGTGCGCTTCGTCCAATCGTCTTAGTCGGGATGCAGCAGCATCTAAGACACCGAGCCGGGAGCGAACCTGGATGGCTTTCACCGTGCCGCACAAAGCAAGCGGCAAAATCAGGAGCTGGCAACCGGGCTGATGCCCGTATCCAGCTTCACGGTTCTGCCGGTCTCCCGGCTTTCGTTGGCCGCCTCCAGAAACGCGATGACTTCCAGCGTCTCCGTCATGTCGATCGGAGCGGCGCCCGTTTGGAACATGCGGATCACTTCCTCCAGCATGCTGGCATAATACGGCTTGCCGTCCGCATACACGTCGACATGTTCGATCCCCTGCTCACGATGAATCAACGCTCCGAAACGGCGGTTGCCCTTCCGGTTGCCGCGCAGCGTTCCGACCCGGCCGTCCTCCCATACACCTACGGCCAGATCATGGTCGGCATTCGTGGTGACCGTGACCTCTTTACACCCTTTGCCCATGCTGCGGTAAAGCATATCGGCGGCATGAATGCCGTACCAGTAAAAGCCCGGCTGCGTGGACTGCAGCTCCATGGGGCCGTAGGTATCCACTCCGATGATGTTCCCCTGATCGGCTGAGTTCAGCGCCCGGCCCAGGCCTTCCGACCAGCGGACGGAGGAGCAGCTCATGAGCGGAATTCCGTGCTCCTGTGCCAGCCGGTACATCGCCTTGGCGTCACGGGTCGTGACGGCAAACGGCTTGTCGATAAAAACCGGCTTTCCATAAGGAACGATCTGCCGGAACTGCTCCAGGTGCACGCGCCCGTCCACGGAGAGCAGCAGGATGGCATCGGCGTTTTCGGCTGCCTCCTGGATGCTCTGGACGATGGGGACGCCGCTGTTGTCCCTGACTTCAGCCGTGAATTTGTCCACCCGCCCGATACTCAGTTCAAAATCCGGCGATCCGCCCGGATAGGCGGCCGTCACTTTCCCGCCGCGCACATGGTGCGGGTGATTCGGGTTGTTCAGCAGCTCGGCAAAGAGCGGCGCATGCGACGTGTCCAGCCCAATGATTGCGATCTTCAGCTCTACTGTACTCATTTCCGTTCATCGCCTCTTCCTACAGTTTGATTTCCTTGCCCGTACGCGAGGACTCGTAAATGGCCAGGATCAGGTCCACCGATTTCCTCGCTTCCTCTCCCGAAATGAGCGGCTCACGATCCTCCCGCACCGCCTGAATCAGGTCGTCGATCAGAATATAGTGCCCGTCGGAAGAAATGGCATTCGGGTCATCCGCACCTTCGGCGGAGCCTTCCGACACGAGCGGGGCTGCATCACCGTCAACCGTTTTCCATACTTTAAAACCGCTGTCTCCGTAAATGATCGTCCCGTGCTCGCCGTGAATTTCAAAACGCGGCTCCTGGCCGGGATTGACCGACGTCGTTCCCTGGATGACCCCAAACGCCCCATTCTTATATTTCAAAACCGCAACCGCTGTATCCTCCACCTCAATGTCATGAATTAATGGAGCCGTGTAGGCAAAGACGCTGTCTACTTCCCCCATCATCCAGCGGATGATGTCGATGCCGTGCACCCCCTGATTCATGAGGGCGCCGCCTCCATCAATGGCCCAAGTTCCGCGCCATCCGGCGCTTTTGTAATATTCCGGGCTGCGGTAGTACTTCAAGTAGGCGTCTCCCAGCACTAATTTACCAAGTTTGCCTTCGTTAATGGCCTTTTTGGTCAGCAGTGCATGCGGCGTGGTGCGTTTCTGGAATACGGTGGCCAGCTTGACGCCATGGCTCCGGCAGGCTTCGATCATCTCGTCCATGTCCGCCTTGGTAATGCCGAGAGGCTTTTCGCACAGCACATGCTTGCCTGCCTCCGCCGCGGCGACGGTTGCATCCCGGTGGCCTCCGCTGGGCACGCAGATGCAGACGATGTCCACGTCACACTCCTGAAGCATTCGCCGGGTATCCGTATATACGTGGGCCGCTCCGAATTCCTCTGCTATTTTTGCCGCTTTTTCCGGAACGGCGTCTACGACCGCCGCCAGCTCCGCTTCCGGATGGCTCACGATGGCTCTCGCATGCAGAGGGGCGATCACGCCGGCTCCAATAATGGCAAAACGCATTTTTTTGCTCATACCAATCTCCTCCCGGTGGGAACCACCTGTAAGTTTACAACCCCATTCTAGTGGGACCCGTCTCCACGGCCAATCGCCCATTCTGCGGCTTTGCGCACAACTTTGGCGTCATCCGCAGGATCGAAGATGAATCCGTAAAGATGTATATGACAGCGCTCTCCGGGACTTGACCGTAAGCCAACAAAAAAAGCGCCCCCTGCCCTCCGGCAGGAAACGCTCTTCTCACAAAAAATAATTTGTGATCGACTGGTCGCTGGCCAGAAGGCCCTCGCTGTCCAGCTTCTTTTTCAAATACTTTTTATCCGAGGAAATAAACACGCTCATGATCAGATCGACCACGAACAGGAACGTAATATGATTGGACATAAAGGCGCTGTTATTGACGGATATTTTATCCGGGACAATAATATCGACGGCCGCGTTCTCCGTAATCGGCGAAGCGTCGTAGCAGGTAATCGCGATCACCTTCGCCTGATTGACCCGCGCGATGGATACCGCATCGATAATTTCCCTCGTTGAACCCGAACGGGAAAAAGCGATGACCACATCGTCCGGACCGCACTGGGAGGCGGCGATCTTCATTTCCCTGCTGTCGTTGATGGCTTCCGCCATCTCGCCGATAATCGCCAGCCGGTTGCGGAGCGCCATTGCCGCCAAAAACGAATCGAACAATCCGATGACCACGATCCGGCGGGCATTCTTCAGCAGATCCACGACCTGGTTCAGCTGCTCCTCCGTCACGAGCGCGGATGTGTTCACGATCAGCTCATTATAATCCAAAGCTAGCGCATCAATGGGATTGATCTCGCGTCTTTCCTTCTTCTTCGCCTGCATATCCCGGTAGAACGCGTCCTGGGCAAAGGCAATCTTGAAGTCGTTGAAGCCTTTGTAGCCGACCTTTTTGCAGAAGCGGTTAATGCTCGTCTCGGACACGCCGATCTCATTCGCAATCGCCGTGATGGTATTGCGGGTAATAAACTCCGGATTATGAATGACAAAGTTGGCGATTTGATTTTCGCCGTAGGTTAACTTTTGGGTTTGCGATACGATTTTGGCGATGACGGCCGGAACCTGTGAAGACATGTGACCTCCTCCTGACCTACCTGTGGGAAAATAGCTAATCCGGTAACCCCCGCTAGCACACCCCATTATATCATACAAGGGAAGGTATTTAGAAAACGATGTCACAACGCCGCCGCATGGCCGCTCTTCCAAGCCTCGACTTCCCGGTAAAAGGCTTCTTCGCTTAAAGAACCGGTTTGGATCAGGAAGGCGTAATCCAGTACGTTCGGCAGGAAAGGCAAGCCCATCATCTCCTTGCAAAAGGCGTGGGCAGCGATTTCGCTGCACTGAACAACGCTCGAGCGCTTCACCAGCCTCCTGCCCAGCCGGAACACCTCGACCGGCTCCAGCATGTCGTTCGTAAACTGCCCGGCCCGGTACTCCACATAGTGAAAAAATTCATGCGCCAGGTGGATATCGACCAGCCGCTCCAGCTCATCTTCCTGAGGGGCGGGTGGGCGCTCCGAATGTGGATCTGGCGTGCGCCCTGACGGCTGCAGCGCATTGCCTGGGCCTGATTTCGCGTCCGCCGAATGATTTGCCTGTTCTCCTGGGCTCATGACCGCCCGGTATGCATCCGCCATACCGCGGAGAGATGCGGCGTAAACGACCACCTCTGGCGGTGTTTTGTTAAAATCGATCTGCGCCCGCAGAGAGAGCTGATGAAACGTACCGGAGCGGTCGGTGATTTCGTAGCGGAGGCCTTCCCTGCGGTACAGCTCGCGGATGGACATGCCCCGGCAGGCCTGTGCCGCTTCCCTGCCCCTTTGAAGCGACCTGTCCACATAATAGGCCAGGCGGTCCTTGGGAATTTTGCGGTACAGCGGGTCCTTGGTGAGCTCCGCATGGGCGAGCAGCTCATCGGTCAGTCCAAGATGTTGAACATTCCAACCGTATCCCTGGAACTCCGGCATGCCTTTCATCCCCCTCCTCGTGTTCTAACCTTGATCTATCTCTTCATCTCTTTAGCTGTTCTATTGGTACGCAATGACGATCATTTCGTCCTCGGACTTCAGCATCTCCGTTTCAAGCGTGAGAATCGACAGCAGTTGCTCCTTCGTCTGCATGCCGGTCAGATCCAGCATTTTCTCTTTATAAAAGGCAAACACCTTCGGGATCGTCGCGTTGGCGTCGGAGTAAATCGTATTGTCGTCCAGAAATTCGTTAAGCCGGTCATCAGCCGCAGCTTTCGTGACTTTCGTAAATTGGACGCCGCTCTTCTTGAAGCGGACAACCCCTTCGCGGTCCAGCACGGCGACGTAGTTGACCTTCTTCTTCATCAGGCCGAACAGGGACTTCTTCGTCTGCTCCGCTTCGAACAGACTCCACCGTCCGCTCTGTGCCGCCAGCCGGGTGTTCTCCGGCGATTGGTCGACCGAGCTGGCCGCGACCGCCGTCATTTCTTCCAGCGGCATCGCCTGCTGTCCGAGGTCTTTGGAGCGCAGCTCGGTCGAGCCGGTTGCGATAGCCCGCAGAATGTTCTTCTGGCTGTCGATTTCAATCGTGACCTCCACCGTCTCCTCGCTGGCTCCCGATTGGACGATCCGCTCCACGATGTCGGCACGGATCCGCTTGATATCCTCTTCCGTCGGATTGACGACGGTCCGCTCCAGCTGCTCTTTGACCATGGCCAGCGCCACCCCGATCGTGGAGACATAAGGCGCGTTGCTGGCGATCTGGCTCTTGAAGCCTTCCCGTTCGGCCATCGCCGGCACCAGCACCGCCCCGCTGCCGCCACCGCCAACGAGCGTAACGAAGGCCCGGTCCAGCTCATAATCCTGAATCATTTCATTTACGGTTTTCATCGTTTTATCGATTGCAATGTCCATCACCTTGCGCGCGGCTTCCTCCACGCTCAGACCGACGTGTGCGGCAAGGGCTTCCCATGCTTTTACCGCCGCTTCCTTGTTACCATATGCATAGTCGCCCTCCGGCACGTAGCCGAGGATGTTGGCTGCACCCGCCAGCGTATACGAGAACTCCCGTCCATTTCCGCACTCGCAGATGGCGTATTCGGCCGGATCGCCTTCCCGGGGGCTGACGAATTTCACCTTCGGACTGACGATTTCGTCCGCCGGTGCAAACGCCTCGTACTCCTTGCCGGCGATGTGCGCGCTCCGCGGACCGACATCAGTAATTTTGCCGCTGGACACCTTGATCATGCTGCCGCCGGCAATGCCGAGCGTGCGGACGTCCAGCGACTGCAGGTACGTGCGGTGGCCGCCGACCTGGGCGTTCTGGATCATGACCTTGCCGTTTTTAATGACGGAAATGTCCACGCTCGTTCCGCCGACCTCGAAGAAAATGCCGTCCGAAATTTTCTCATACATCAAAGCGCCCGCCACCCCGGCCGCGAGGCCTGACAGCATCGTCAGAATCGGGCGCTTCCGTACCTCATCGATGCTCATCACGCCGCCGTCGCAGCGCATGATCATCAACTGGGACTGGATATTGGCGTTTTTGACGGACTTCTCGGTCATGTTGGCCGTTTCCATCATTTTCGGAATCAGGGATGCGTTAACGACCGCCGTCCGCGTCCGCGTCTTCAGCCCGTACAGCTGGGAAATTTCGTGGCCGCCGGTGGCATAGATGCCCTTGCGGTTCGCCAGTTCAATGACCCGCAGCTCATTGGTCGGATCGTCGACGCTGTACGCCTCGGAGGCGACGATGACTTCGGCCCCCTGCTGAACCAGGGCGTCGATGGCGGTTTCAATGTCTGCGTCAGTGAGATTTTTGGAGTCGAGGAACGTATGATATGTTTTCAAAAACTTGCCTGGCGCCAGCTCAATATCCCCCGGATTGGACTCGGACCTTGCGCTCATGCCGTCGAGTCCCGTGCCCATACCGATGATGCCGACTCTGGCCACATCCCCTTCAAGCAGGGCGTTGGTCGCCTGGGTTGTCCCATGGGCGATAAATGTGACATCCTCCGGGAGAATGCCCTGGCTCTCCAGAATCCGGTTCAATATCTGCACGATCCCTTTCGCCACACCGTCCTCATCATGGTGCGTCGTCGGGATTTTCATTTTGCCGATGACTTCAAACGTTTCGTTATCGATGACGGCCGCGTCCGTAAACGTTCCGCCGACGTCGATGCCTACCCTTACTTTTTTTCTCTCCATGTTACCCTCCTGAAGTCAGGACAGGGGAAGGCCCGCATCAAGCCGCGCAGTCCGTTCCCCGTCCGGAATCATCCGTAAAAGCCGTCTTTATCAAAATACCATGAATGCACCGATGACCATCGAGATCAGGACGGCGACCATCATCCAAGGCAGCGTCTTCTTCAAAATTTCGTTGATGTCGGTCTTCGTAAAATCCGAAACCCATACGTTATGCGAGTTCGTCGGGTCGGACACGGCCTGCACGTTGCTGACCACGCGCAGCGCCAGCATGGCAGCGACCGGCGTCATACCTGCCGTCACGAACAGGGCGGCGATGCCGCTGCCTAGACCCCATACGTTGAGCGGACCACGGTAAATCGCCAGCGGCGACAGGATAGTGAAGAAGAGAATGTACATGATCGGATTGCCCGGAAGCACCGCCTCAATGAGCGGGGAAATAAGCGCCGAAACCTGCGGCGCCATAACCGAATTAAGCAGGATGCCGATGCCGATCATCAGTGCCATGGCGCCGGCGACGTCCTGGATGCCTTCGATCAGCGCGCTGGAGAGCACGTGGATCGGGCGCTTCGGCCAGGCCAGCAGGATCGTGACGAGCGCGCCGATGATGACGGCGGGAACGATATCGATTTTAAAAGCGAACACCAGAATAACCGGCACCAGCGGGCTGATCAGCGCATAGGTCGGCACCTTCTTGCCGTCGCCGCCGGTAGCTGCGGGCATCGCCCACGCTCTGCGGCCCTTGCCGTCCTTGCGGATATAGAACACGATCATGGCCAGGGACAGCACGATCAGCGGCAGCGCGGCCACCATCGTGTAGTCCGCGATCTGCTCAACCGAGAGTCCGAGCACATCAACATACACAGCCCAGTTGGATACGTTGAAAAGTGCGCCCACCCCGACCGCGGACAGCACAACGATCGACGCAACGAACTGCGAAATGCCGGCGGTCAGCATGATCGGAATAACGATCGTACCGACCAGGATCACCATGCCCAGCCCGCCTGCGGCGGAGAAAATAATGGACGCGGTCACGAAAAACAGAATCGCGATCAGCATCGGCTTATCCCCGGCCAGCTCGGCGGCTTTGCGGATAATCGATTTGGTAATGCCGACCTTGTTCAGGATTTGTCCGAACCAGGCGCCGAACACGAGGCCGGCAATCGCCCCGGACAGCCGCATCGAGCCGGACGCCAGGATCGTTTTGGCAATGCTTGTCGTATCGGGATTATTCGAGTTCCATGGTACCCCGGCGATGATCGCAAACAGGATCGCCATCAGCGGAAGCGCCAGAATTGCCGGGATTTTGCGCGTCATCATCAGCCCGACGAACACCAAAAACACAATCAAAATACCGATCGCTTGCACCCACATTACACCAGTCACTTTGGTTACCCCTCTCGTCATGAGATTTCTTCACGTGGTTCCTTCATATGCTTAATAATTCATGGGCTATATTTCCAAATGGGCCCCTTGCGCTTTGAGCTGAGCCTGCACTGCTTTGATGTCCACATCCTGCACGTTAACGCCATGTTTGGCCGCGTATGCCGCAGCCACGCCCCCCGCATGGCCGATCGCCCCTGTCGTCGGGGTCGTTCGCATGGCCGCCTGCGCTTCAAACGTCGCCGAAATGCAGCGGCCGATGACGATCAGATTTTTCACAGAATTCGTGATCATGCAGGAGTACGGAATGCTGTACATGCCGCCCCACTCCAGCTTCTGATGCTTCGTCCCTTCCCCGTCCGGGCTGTGAATGTCGATCGGATAGCCGGAATGGGCAATGGTATCGTCAAAAAGCTTCTGTTCCAGCAGGTCCTCGGCGGTCAGCGTGTACACCCCTTTGATCTGGCGGGAGCTGCGCACCCCGATGTTCGGACCGGTGGACTCCACAACTGCGTTCTCGAAGCCCGGAATGTATTTGCGGACAAACAGCTCCAGCTCGCGGCACTGCTTCCGTCCTTCCATCTCGGCCAGGCTAAGGCTGAACGCATCGGTCGGATCGTGGCCCAGTATCCGGGTTGTGTTCAGAATGACCTCGCCCGGATTGTTCGTTTCGAAGAACAGCACGTTCTCGCGCTGGATCGAAATTTCGCCGCGCTCCTTCGCCTTCCGGAACAAGCTGTCAAAGCCGCCGACCGACAGGCGCGGCGCCTTCTCGATGATGGAGGTGTCGCCGTTGTATAGCGGAAAATCCTCCGGATGCGCATGGATGTACTCCTTCACTTTGGGGATGTTCACGTTGTACATTTTCATTTTCAGCGTCATTGGCTGCATTGCCCCGTCGGACTCCCGGCCTTTCGTGAACTCCGCTCCGGCGCCTACGGAAAGGTCACCGTCCCCGGTTCCGTCAATAAACACGGATGCCTCAATGTCGGTCAGGCCCGACTTGTTGCACACCTTGATGCTGACGATGCGTCCGTCTTCCGCCTTCACGCCGGCGAGCATCGTGTGGTATAAAATCTCTCCGCCGCTCTCGGTCACCATCAGCTCCAGTTCATGCTTCATCGCCTCGGCGTCGAACGGGGTTACCGAATACGTAAAGCCGACCGTGTCAAAAATATGCCCCGGCGACTTCCCCTGCCGCTTCAGCCGTTCGATCAGCTGGTCGGTAAAGCCCCGGATCGCCAGCTTATCCCCCGCATGGAAGGTCATCATCGGTCCGACGCCGTTCGCCGTCAGCGTACCGCCGAGAAACCCGTGCGACTCCACGATCAGCGTCTTGGCCCCCGAGCTTGCGGCCGCCACCGCAGCCATCGAGCCGGAAATACCGCCGCCCATAACCACCACATCATACTTCAGCTTGTTCTCCAATTCGTCCTCACTCCTCCGGTAAATGATGTATGATTGCTTCTTGATTCATAGACTATCAAAACCACAGGTTTATGTAAACGCTTTTAAGAAAATATTTTTCTATATATCCGGATTTTTAGTAAATTATTTTCCGACAGTTCTATTGTGCGGTTACACAGCATATAACAATGAGTTTGGAGTGGGAATGAGTGGAGGAGTTTGCGGACATTGTTGGAACGGGAAAGTGGTCAGGGGAAAGTGATAGGAGATAGAGTAATAAGGAAGATTACAGTCACAGTGGTAGTGGATAGTAGTAGGGAAGAAATTAGGTAGCTTGGGGAAGTCAGTCTCGTCTGCCCACGAGTTGCCACCCTTCAAAGGCACACTCGAAACAAAAAAGCACCGGAATCCATCCGATGCTCCCTTCAACAGACCTGCTAACGCTGTTTGTTTTATAGTTTACTTCTCATAGTTTTTCGCCATAAACGGCTCCGCCAGTCTCGACGGGTGCAGCTTGCGGCCGAGGCCGAAAAACTCGCAAAAGCTCATGATCAGCGGGTTCCACCGCTCGGGGTTGATGTAGTTTTTCTCCCCCATCAGCAGCTCCTCGTCGATGTGGATCCGCTTGATCTTCATCTCCATCGCCGCTATGGAGCTAGGCTCCTCAAAGGAGTGGATCTGCACCAGCTCCGCCTCCAATTGAACCGGGCACTCCCCGGCCCGCGGCGCTTTTACCAGGTCCGACGGGACTTGCGTAAACCCGGAAAGACCGAATTTATCCGGTTCGTACCGGTAGCCCATCTCCGCCTTGTGATCAGGGACGGGGTTCACCCCTGTCGTCAGCGCCAGGCGATCCACTTGACTGACCAGATCGGCCGACGGCAGATTCAGCACGCACTCGCGCTCACGTTTGATGTTTTGGACCGTCTTTGATTTGCCGCTCATGCCGAGCATGCAGGACTGATTCAGCCACCAGGCCGAAGACATCGGGGCTAAATTGGCCGAACCGTCCTCATTCAAAGTGCTGATCAGAACTACAGGCGTACCAAAGTAGAGAATATTAGGTTCAATCGTTGTAAGCATCCTCTTACTTCCCCCTATCCATTTGTAAAAAATCGTTGACCAAGGGATATCCTGCAGGGCTGCAGCCACCTCAAGAAATATCTCGGCTTAAGTATACTGCTGCCGGTGAGAGCTTGGAAGGCTTCCCAAGTATAAGCGCAAGATAACAAAATCGCACAAACAGGCGCAGATGCTTGGGGCCCATCCGAAAACCTCAAAACAAAAAGCACCGGAATCTCTTCCGGCGCTCCTTAACCTTATGCGCTCGTGTACAAGCTATCGCAAGGCGGCCCCTATCCGGCCCCCGGCACATTTGGTGAACCTTTGGCACGGCCGCCATAGTAACTGCGCTCACGCTCAGCCCCTTGCCATACGCTTTAACCCTACACCGAATACAGCCGCCTGTCCTCCTCTTCCTTCAGCCAAACCTGCATAAATCCCGGCTCCCGGTTGTCCCACAAATGGTACGGAATGAAGCGGTACTGCTGCTGCCCGTCGAACCCGGTGAGCCCAACCATGCCGCCCAGCTCGTCCCGCTGCTCCATGCCGAAGGAAATGCCCGGCCGGACCGCAAACATGTCATAAACAAGTTCCGGGTTATCCGCCTGCTCCAGGCAGTACACCAGCGGTCCGCGCTGAACCGCGACGCGGTCCCGGTCGGCCTCGACCTCCGGCCGCGCGTGCACCTGCTGAACCGGCATCTCCATCACGTAGTCAATCGTGTCGCCCGGCTGCCAGCGGCGGCTGAGCACGAGGAATCCCCGGTCTATGGTCCAATCCGCAGGAGCCACGCTCTCCCCGTTAATGGACAGCTTCGCCCCGCGGCACCATCCCGGCAGGCGCAGCCGCACCGCGAATTCGGCCTCACGGGCCGGCTCCACCTCGACATGCACATGCCCGTCCCAAGGATAGCGGGTTACGGTCTTCATCAAGACCCGGCTGCCGTCCTTCAGTTCCAGATCGGCCGTGCCGGCGACGAACTGCAGCATGACGGGGCCTTCTTCGTTCACGGCGTAATTGTATCCGCCGATCGAAGGCAGAAACCGCACCAAATTCGTCGGGCAGCAGGACGTGTCGAACCATTCGGTCCGGTGATGATCGCCCTGTGACGCCAGCGGGTTGACGTAGAAGAAACGGTCGCCGGACAGCGAAATCCCCGCCAAAGCCCCGTTGTACATGGCGCGTTCCACGACGTCGGCATACTTCGCATCGCCAAACAGCAGGCTCATCCGGTGGTTCCAGAACACCATCGCGATCGAGGCGCAGGTTTCGCAGTAAGCGCTCTCGTTCGGGAGGTCATAGTCGTGCGTGAACCCTTCATTATGCCGGGACGGCCCGATGCCTCCGGTAATGTACATGTTCCGCTCGACCGTGTGCGCCCACACTTTGCGCAGGGCGTCTTCGTAGGTCCGGTCTCCGGAGGCAAGCACCACGTCCGCCATGGCGGTGTACAAATACATCGCACGGACGGCGTGCCCGGTCACCTTCTCGATGTCGCGGACAGGCACATCGTCCTGGCAGTACGCCGGTCCCCACTCCTCGCGGTCCCATATCGCACCATGGCCATGGCCGTGCCCCCGCTCCTCGAGCAGCCATAGGGCGAGCTTCCAATAACGCTCCTCACCGGTCGCGTGATACAGCTTGATCAGCGCCAGCTCGATCTCCTCATGGCCTTCCACCCAGTGCCGCTTGCCCGGCCCGAACAGGCTGTCGTAATGGTCAGCCAGCTTGCAGGCCACGTCCAGCAGCGTGCGCTTGCCGGTAGCCGCATGGTACGCAACCGCCGCTTCGATCAGGTGGCCGCCGTTATACATTTCGTGCTTCTCCATATCCGTCCACTTCTGGTCCGGGGCTTCGAGCGTGTAATACGTCGTCAGGTATCCATCCGGCTCCTGCGCCGCTGCGATCAAGCTGATGATCCGGTCGATTTCCGCCTCCAGCTCGGGGTCGCGGTCCGCCATCAGCAGGTATGCCGCGCCTTCAAGCACCTTGTACACATCGGAATCGTTAAAATAAATCCCCTCAAATTCCCCTTCCATAAGGCCGGCCGCTTTGGCGAAATTGCTGATCCGCCCGGTCGATTCGCATTTGTCCAGGCAGGTCCGGAGCGTCACCTGCTTGCATACCTCCAGCCTCTGCTTCCACAGTTCATCGTGGATCTTCACTTGAGTAAAAGGCACGCCCTGCCAGCCCTGCTGCGAATGAGTCGTTGTCATCCTGCACCCTCTCCCTTCATGCAATTTCTTGCGATGCTTATCCTTTCAACCCCGTCAGGGTAATTCCTTCCAGAAAATAACGCTGTCCCAGCAAAAAAATGACCACGCACGGGAGGATGACCACCGCAGAGGCTGCCATGAGCAAATCCCACTGGGCCGAGTAGCTGCCCTGGAACATCTGCAGGCCAAGCGCCAGCGTGAAGCGGCTGTCGCTCTTCAAGTAAATGAGCGGTCCCATAAAGTCGTTCCAGGTGCCCAGGAAGGTGAACAAAGCGACGACGATGACCGCGGAGCGGCTGAGCGGCAGAATGATGCGCCAATAGATTTGAAAGTAACCCGCCCCGTCGACAAATGCCGCTTCGTCAAAGTCCTTCGGAATCGACATATAGAATTGCCGCAGCAAAAAGATGTTGAAGATCCCGCCTCCGAAAAAGGAAGGCACGATGAGCGGATAATACGTATCGTAGAACCCAAGCTCCTTCCAGCCGAGAAAGCTCGGGATGAGCGTCACCGCTCCCGGCAGCATCATGCTCGACAGCAGGACGGCGAACACGGCATCCCGCCCTTTCCAGCGGATCCGGGAAAACCCGAACGCCGAGATCGTGCTCGTCAATACCGTTCCGATCAGCACGCTTGCCACAATGACCAGCGTATTGACGAAGTACGTGCCAAACGGGAGGGACGTAAGCGCCCTTTTATAATTGTCCCAGTGGAAAGGATGCGGAATCCATTCCGGCGGCATCACGAAGATCTGCGATAAATCCATCAGCGAGCTTCGGATCAGCCAAATAAACGGAATGATAAACAGCAGCGAGATGACACCAAGCGCCACATAGCCCGCGCCCAGCTTTAGTCTGGATTCCCTCATGACGGTCCGCCTCCTTCGTAATGAACCCAGGATTTCGACGATCGGAACACGAGGAACGTAAACGCCAAAATGATCACGAACAGCACCCAGGCCAGCGCCGAGGCATAACCCATTTCCGTATCCCGGAACGCGGTCCGCCACAGGTAGAACACGAAGAACAAACTTTTGTCGTTCGGTCCCCCCTGGGTCAAAATATACGCCTCGTTAAATACCTGAAAGGAGCTGATAATGGTCATCACCGCATTGAAAAAGATCGTCGGCGTCACCATCGGAATCGTTATATGACGCAGCTTGTGGTACCACCCGCCTCCGTCCACATCAACCGCCTCGTAGTACTGCTTGGGAATGCCGGACAAGCCCGCCAGAAAAATGATGACGGTCCCTCCGATGCCCCACAGCGTCGTCAGCACGATGGAGGGGATAACGCTCTTTTCGGAAAAAATCCAGTCGCTTGTCGGCAGATGAAGCCATTTCAGCATCATGTTGATCAGCCCCAGGTCCGGGTTGAGCAGCCACATCCAAATCATCGCCGAGGCTACCGCCGGCACGATGCTCGGCAGATAAATGATCGTCCGGAACAAGGCGCGTGCCTTAATGTTCATGTTCAGCAGCAGGGCGATAATGAAGGAAATGATGATGCAGGCCGGCACCCGCAGCACGACGAAATAAAACGTGACGCCAAGCGAGCGGTAGAAGCTCTCGTCCTGGCCGGAGAAGAGCCGGGCATAATTGCCGAAGCCGATAAAGGACACCGACTCCTTGAATACGTTGTAATCGGTCAAGCTCAGCACAAAGCTCGCGATCATGGGACCGGCGGTAAACAGAATAAACCCGAGTACCGCCGGAGCCGTAAACAGCAGCCCGTAGAACAGAGCTTTGCGTTCCCGTACGCCCGCCTTGCGGCGCACAGGAACCGGAGCGTTCATCGGAATGTTCGTCTGCATGTGTACTTTAAGCCCCCTATTTTACGTCTCGCCGTCCCTGCACCTGTGCCTGAGCTTTGGCCGCGATGCTGTCCATCGCCTCTTTGGCCGTTGTTTTGCCCAGCCATACGTTATCCATGGCAGGATTGACGATATCCATGATCTTGTTGAAGTTCTTAACGTAACCGGTAGGCGTAGCATGGCTATGATTGAGCACGACGTCAATAACCGCATCTTTGTAGCCTGATGGCCGGGAAGGCTGATTCACCGCCCATTTCGACAGCAGGGCATCATCCGTATACCAGTCCTTCAGCGAAGGCATCCAGGTGCCGTAAGTCAGCATCTCGATTGACGCATCTGGGTCAATAAGCGCCTTGAGCAGCTCCCAGGACTCTTGGGGATGCTTGGTCGATTTAAAGATGGAAAACATCGCGCAAACTACCGTGGTCGCCGGCTTTTTCATGACAGGAAGCACCCCGACGTTAAAGTGAACCTTCGATTCCGCAAGCGTGCTGGTATTCCATTGTCCGTCAATCACCATCGCCACTTTTCTTGTCTGCAGAGCCACATTGGTTGCCGGAATATTCTTGGCCTGCAGCGGCGACGGAGCAACGTGGTACTTATTGATCAGATCGGCGATATTCTGCAGCGCCTCGACGGCTTCCGGCTGATTCAAAGCAAACGTCTTACCGTCCGGGGAGACAAAGTCGCCCCCGTTTGAAAAAATAAAGCTGCTGTACGCTCCCCACCAGTTGCCGGGGTTCACTCCGTATTGCTTAATGTTTTTCGGATCAAAATTCGGATCGTCCGCATTCCGTCCTTTGTTGTCCAAGGTCAGCTTCTTGGCGGTATCCACGAACTGTTCCCAGGTCCACGCTTCCGATACCTTGGAAGGCGGCGGCGTCAACCCAGCCTCCTTGAAAGCATCTTCGTTATAAAAAAGCGTAAACGATTCCGGGCCGGGGGCTATACCGATAATATTGCCGGGCTCCGAGGAATAGGTGATATTCGGAACCAGAGTATCGGTCTTAATTTCGGGGTCCTTGTTCAGGAAATCCTGAAGATTCAGGAATTTCCCCTGTTCCGCAAGCGGAAAGGCGATCGTCGCCGATTCCATCATCGCCACGTCCGGTTCATCGTTGCCGGCAACCATGGTCGTCAGCTTGGTGTCGTAATCGGTAGGAATCTGCTGCAATTCGACCTTCACGTTGGGATGCTCTGCTTCGAACCGGGCGATGACCTTTTTGTTTACGGCAATTTCATTAGGCGCTCCCCATAAGGTGAGGCGGAGCTTGATCTGTTCGCCGGCCGCCGCCTGGGTTCCCCCCTTGTCCGCGCTTCCGGCTGCAGGCCCGCCGCTTTCCTCCGACCGGGTGCAGGCGCTCAGCAGCAATCCTGCCGTGAGCAAAAATGCAATCGCTGCCGTCAGCGGCTTTCGGTGTTTTTTCATCATGAACTGTAACCCCTCTCCTGCTTTACGAATGATTTCATAGCTGCAGCCTATGTTGCCTTTGATTATAGATTTTAGGCAGCGCTTTCAAAACCGGATTATTTTTGGAATGGTGGACTTTGATTAGAAAAGTGGGGCAGTGTGATGATCACGCGTGTTCCCTGGCCTACAGCGGATTCGATATCGATGCCGTACTCGTCCCCATACGCAAGACGAATGCGGGAAATCGTGTTTTTGATGCCGATCGAGGCGGACTCCGCATACAAAATCCGCTGAATCGTTTCCCGGCTCATGCCGCGGCCGTTATCCGACACCTCCAGCACACGAGTCCCGTCCTTGATTTTTCCGGTAACTTCAATGCGTCCCCCTTCCTCCATTTGCTCGAAGCCGTGGAGAATCGCATTTTCGACGAACGGCTGGAACAGCAGTCTCGGCACCGGAGTGTCCAGCAGCTCGGGAGCGATGCCAAAATGAACCGTGAACTTCGATTCAAAGCGGGCCTCCATAATGTAAAAATAGTCCTTCATCCACTCGAGCTCCTCGGCAACCGTTACGGCTCCCCAGTCCTTGCGCGAGGTGTAATGCAGCATATTGGACAGGCGGACGAGCATCCGGTTCAGCTCTCTCTGTCCCGATTCGATGGCCATCCAGTTCATGATGTTCAGCGTATTGTAGAGAAAATGCGGATTCATCTGCATATTGAGCGCCATGATTTCCGCTTCTTTCTCCTTGATCCGGATTTCGTAGTTTTCCTTCACCAGCGTTTCGATGCGCGAATTCATCCGGTTGAACCGCTGCAGCAGCACCCCGAACTCGTCATGGGTTTTGACCTCTACCCGGGTCTGAAAGTCCCCTTCGCCGACCGAGCGCATGGCGGTGAAGAGCTGCCGGATCGGGCCAGTCATTTTGCGGACGATAAAATAAGCAAACAAGTACGCAATCAATGCCAGGAGCGCAGCCAGCAGGATCGTCGACGTGCGGATAGTCGGAATAAAGCCGCGGACGAGCGTGGATTCCGGAATCATGACCACCGAGAGCCAGCCGGTTACGGCAGAGCGGTCGAAGCACAGGATCGTCTTTTGGCCGTCCAGGACCAATCGCTGCGTTCCGCTTCCAGCCTTTCGAATGGCGTTCACCCATTGTTCATTGAACACTCGGGTTACCTGGGAGGCGTCCGAGCTCGCCACGACCTTGTTATCCGGATCAATCACCAAATAGCTCGATCCTGTCGGAATGCTCTGCTCGAATTGGGAGTTGAAAAAGTCCGCTTTAAAGCCAATCGTCAGTACCGGCCGCTCCACGTTCGGCCGCAGCCTGGCAATCGTAGAATTATCGACATAGGAAAATTCCATCAGGCGGGTGGCGGAGAACATATACCGGTATTCGATATCGCTGTTTTGCAGCCAGGGCTGATCGAACATTTGGACAAAATCGTAGGTCGGGTACCAAACCATTTTGCCATGTGCCCTCTCGGCCTCCTGATACAGCGCCGTGCGGGTCGGATCCCCCTGCGGAAGATTCCGCTGCGAACCGAAACTGTAATAGGAGGTCCACAGCTGGTACGTGTACACATCCTCATTTTGCGTAAAATACTTGCTCAGAATGGCGGACACCTGCCTGTCCGCATTCAGCAGCTCCGACGGGACGGAAGGATCCAGCTGGTTGAAGATCCGAAAAAGGTCCCGGTCGACGAACAAGGCCAAGCTGCCCTGGTCTACCTTCCTCAGCTTCGTATCCATCACTTCATTGCTCTTCTTAACGATTTCGAGCACGTTGTTTTGCGCCTGATCCCGCATCGAGCTCAAGCTGTTCCGGTAGTAGATGAAGCTCAGGAGCAGCAGGGGCAGCGCAATGAGAACGACATAGCTGGCCAGAAGCCTGGAGCGGAATTTCATCTGGACCTCCCCTCCCCTGATTTTTGCTGCCCGGCCCAATGACGGTACGCCTCCGGCGTAACGCCGACATGCTTTTTAAAGCTCCGGGAAAAGTATTTCGTATCGCGGAAGCCGCACCTCTCGGCGATCTCGTACACCTTTAGTCCGCTGCCGTCCCGCAGCAGCTCTTCGGCTTTGCGCATCCGGATCTCAATGAGAACATCCGAGAAGGAACGGCCTGTCGCCTCTTTGAACAAGGTGCTGAAATAAGACGGGTTGAAGCGGAACGACTCCGCCACCGATTCCAGCGATAAATCCTCCATGTACCGCTCACGCATCAGCTCCAGGCAGCTGTCGATCACGAGCTCGCGTTTGCTTTTTTTCTGCTCCTTCAGCGTGACGCCCATTCGCTCGAGCACCGAATCCAAAATCTCCAGCAGCTCCGCAAACCGCCGGCAGGTACGGATCTGCTGTACGGCTTCTTCCGTCAGCGGGTTCATCCCCCACCCTGATTTGCTGTCCGCCAGCTTCAGCAGGAGCAGGCAGGTTTGGTCCTTGACGGACTGCGGCTCGGCCATGCCGTCAGCCGACATGGCGGTCACGGCTGTACGGCATAATTCCTTTGCACCTTCCGTATCGCCGGCGTTCAGGAGATCCAACAGTTCTGCGGCAGAGCACATTAAAACCGGATGTACCGGCAGAAGCTCGCTATGAAACAAGATGGCCCCATGCTGGTCGTAAAACAGATACGGCAGCGCAGCCAGAGCCGTCCGGTAAGACTGAGGGCCCCCCTCGGCTAGATCAACGCATTCTTCTCCGATTGCATGCACCCATCTGCCGGAATACCCCACAGCGGTGAGTTCGGCCTGTAGGCTCATCAGCCCCCTGCGGATGTCTTCCCGCTTTTCACCAAAGCTTGTACCCGTGTGTAGGATCGTGACCCACCTCGGCCGCGTCCAATCCGCCGCATCCCAAGCGATCGTCAAGGCCTTGCCGAAGGCAGAGCAGGCGCGCTCCAGCGCGCGGTGCAGCCTATCGGCTGTCAGAGAGGCGGAGCGGGGTTCGGTGTAAGTGTCAGGTGATGGGACTTGGAACCCAGATGACATCCCGCGATCCGAATGTTCCGTGGCAGAGCCGCTCCCGTCCCCGCTGGCCGGCTCCAGCTCCGAAACGATGACCACTCCAGGACCATCCACGACTCCGGCCGAAAGCCAGCTCCGTTCCTCCTCCAAGCTCAGGCTGCCGGACAGCCACTGCTGCATCAAACGCCCTTGATGCGCCAAGGAAGCTGCCGTCATTTGCTGCTCCAGTGCTATGGTTCGAGCCCGTGCCTCAAGCTCTTCACGGTAGATGTGTTCCAGCCGCTCCAGCACTTCCTCCAGCTTGTCGACATCAACCGGCTTTAACAAATAATCAAAAGCCCCGTGCCGCAATGCCTCCTGGGCATATTCGAAAAGGTTGTACGCGGACAGCATCACGATCCGCGGTTTGTAAGGCAAGGCTTCGTTTGCCCGCCGCAGAAACGTAAGCCCGTCCATTTGCGGCATCCGGATATCCGTAAATATGACCTCGGGCCGGTCGATGCCGGCCATTTCAAGCGCCTTGGCTCCGTCCCCGGCCGTAAACACTTCGCAGCCGGGCCGGCTCGCCAGCAGCATCCCGGCCATGCCCCGGCGGTGCCGCGGCTCATCGTCTACAATCATGAATTTCAAGCGGTTCACCCCCAGAATATTCATAGCATTAAATTCAACAACATCGTATCAGATGGGAGAAGAGGTAGGTATATAAAAAAAAACGTCTATCGACGTACCTTCAAAGAAGACAGACCGCGTTTAAAGGAAGTTTTTCTTGCGAGATCCGGAAGCAGAGGCTCCGAATCTTATACCTTCTGATCTCTTAAAAAAACAACCCGGCAGGAGGGATCCTGTCCGGGTTGGTTGGAGTTTATGGTCTCTGTTTGAAATGATCAGAGAGTTGGAGGAACGGTGTAGTGAACCTTGAAAGCCTGCCCAAGCAGGATGAACTGTTCAATGTCACCTGTTTGTCTTACCCACTGCAGTTCTGCAGTGTATTCTCCAGGTATAGGCACATTCCCTTCATCCGCCGGGGCAACCATCCGTAAGGTAAATTCCGTTCCCTCTGGTGTCGGACCGTCTCCATTCACAAGTCCTAAATTTATCGCTGCCAATTGTGGCGGAAGCAAAACGTCAGCGATACCATCGCTATTCGTCTTCCCTTCAGCAACTTCCTTACCATTATGCACCAGTATGAATTGTGCACCGGGTGCTGCCTCGGAGGCTTCGCCACTTCCTCTTCTAAGGTCGATCTTCAGACCTAGGACGGCCTCGGGTGTGATTGCGCCGGCTTTTACTTTCAGCGTTCTATCCAGGTCAGTGCCCTCTATCGGGTTAACCTCCGTTGATAGACCATCAATAACATGGACCTCTTTGGTCACGGTCACGAGCGGATCGCCGGCAGCCTCTTCATCCTTCAGCAGCTCAACCTTTACCAGGTAGTCGCCGACCTCCGGCAACCTGGTTGCAAAAGTAATCGGCGCGCCGTTCAGTTCGCCCAGGGTAAAGTCTTCCCCTTCTTCCTCGTCTGGACCGGCCTCCTTTGTTATGACAATGCCATCAGGGCTGAGTTGGCCCTCTTTGATAGCATCTTCCCCATACCAATAGGTGTAATCCGTCTCGGACAAGTTGATGCCCGTTTTAGAGCTGTACGTCACTCGTACCTTTACTTTCGTTTCTTGATCCGATTGACCGCTGCTAAATCCAAACGTGAACTTGTGTGAAGAATGGAGCGGCACTTGTTCCGGAAAATCCGGGCTGAAAACAGCTTTAATTTCGACAGGCTTCGGATCGACCGGAGGATCCACTGGCGGTTTCACCGGAGGTGTCATCGACCCACTCGGCGAATTTGGCTGCGTAGGGACAATCGGCTGCGTAGGAGCAGCAGGCTGCTGGCCCCCCATTTGAATCCGCTCCTGATTGCGCCGTCGCACTTCTTCTTCAAAACGCTTCATCTCTTCAGTGCTCAGCTGCTGCTGATACTGGATCACGGCCTGCGTAGCTCTTTGCTCTGCTGCCTTTTGGTTGGCCTGCTGCAATTCGGCGATCGTTTTCAGGATATTGTCGATCATAGCCTGAAATTGCTGCTGCATCTGCTGTTGCAGCAATATATCCTGCATCTGTTGCTGCTGCAATACTTCCTGTATCTGCTGCTGCTGTTGCTGAATTTGCTCCTGGATCTTTTTTTGCAGTTCCTGCTGAACCTTCTCCTGCTCTTTGCGTTTAGCCTCCTGTTGCGGGTCCAATCCTACGGTCGGATCAAACGGACGCACATTTCCAAGGTCAATTTTTCCGTTCGGGTCGTCAATCCCGCGGTTCACCTGTTCTATCAACGGATCCAATTTACTTTTTTCGATCTTGCCCTGACTACTCGCCTCCTTGGCTACATTGCCGACCAAGACATTCAAATTTTGCTGGATTTTTTGAAGGTCATCCAGTTGGCTTACCAAAAAGAGGTCGTTTGACCCGTTTGATGCCGAAGAACCGGAGGGTTTGGACTGACCTTGTTCCAATTGCTTCTTCTGCTGCTCAATCAGCTCCTGGTTCTCCCGGTCAATCTGCGCCTTGTTTTGGATGATGGCTTTAATGATGTCCGGTGAAGCCTGATGAACAAGATCCGAAATATCGACGCCGGTCGGCGTTTGAAGGGATGGATCCACGCCGGGCGTTAAGCTGATTTGCTGGGCTGGATATAAAGTGACGGGTGACTCGGCCTTTCCGGCAAAGCTTTGAGGGTTCGTACCCGAAACCTTGACCACACCTGCTCCCGCGACAACATCAGGGGTACCTGTCAATGGATTGATAATGACAAAAAACTGCGTTCCTTTGACCTCCAGCTTCTGCCCGGGCACATCCATCTCGAACACGTCCCGGGACTCACGCAGATCATGGACGCTCGTATACGCCTGGCCCGACATTAGCTCCAGCTTGGTCGTCGACTGTACTGCTCCACCCGTCAGCACCTTGATCCGAATTTCGCTGTTCGGTGCCAGCGTGATTTCGTCCCCTTCGTCCTGAATGGACAGCACCGCGCCGCCGGATTCGGTAACAAGGGTGTCACCCTCATGCAAAAGCATTCCCGTATACGCCTGAATGCGCAGTGCTCCCCCGCTCTGCTGGATATAAGCCGGTCCGTCAATGCGGCTGATGGTCATGCTGCGTGCGCTGTCGGCGGAAGCCTGCGTCGTCCAAGCCGCCGAGCCTGCAAGAAGCAGAATCAGCGCCGAGCTGACCATTTTCCAACATAATTTTCCTCGTCTCACGTTGTTTTCAACTCCTCTCCTTTATTTATCACGGATTACCACGGTTTTCTCCGAAGCCAGCCATTTCACGTCCTTGTCCAGCAGGTCCGTCAGCGTCCGGATCGGCACATACAGCTTTCCGTCGATGGACTGGGCAGTGCTGCCGGCCTCCAGCTGAATCTTGCGGTCTCCCGATTGAACCACGGCAGACTTGGCCGAAGCCGATACCAGCTTCAGTCCAAGCTCGGAAGCGATAGATCGCAGCGGAATCAGCGTCTGTCCGTCTTTGGTTACCCGGGTATCGATCCGCAGCCATTTGGAGTTGTAGGCCACGTAAACGGCACCAGCCGGTTTCATCGGTTTATGATCCGGCTGCCGATACAAGCTCCACTGGCGCAAGCCGTTTCCGGCAATCCAGCCGACACTCCCATCCTGGCTTACAGCAACGCCCTGCGGATAAGAAAGCAAAGAGGTGCTCTCGACACCGTCTGCCTTCCCTTCTTCTCCCTGCAAAGAGCCCACGAGCGTATGGACCTGGCCGTCTTTCAACGTTCGCACAACCTGGTTGAGCGAATCGGCAATGACCAGCTCATGCTGAGAGGAGGACCAAGCCACATCAACGGGATGATTAAATTTCGCCGAAGCTGCCGCGCCATCTTGGTATCCCCCGTCCCGGTAGAGTTTCCCTGATGCCGCCCCTTGGCCATCGCCCGCTACCGATCCGGCGACTGTCGTGACCATACCGGTTTTCAGATTAATATAGCGAATGACCTGGTTGCCGGAGTCACTGACGTAGAGGTTCCCCTCATCGTCCAGCGCCAGCCCTGAAGGCTCGTTAAACCGCGCATCCTTCAGCGTCCCGTCCTTGTAGTCGCCAGCGAATGCCGCCACTCCCGAATAGACTTCTACTACACGGTCGGAAGAGCCAGTTAGCGTGTTGACCGTACCGTCTGCGGCGATTTTCCGAATCACATGATTCAGCGTGTCGGCAACGTATACGGATCCGTCCTTCGCCACCGCCACATCCTCTGGCGTATTCAACGCAGCTGCCGAACCGGTGCCATCCTTGAACCCCTGCACTCCGTTTCCTGCCAGCGTACTGACCTGCCCTGTAGGGGTAACTTTGCGGATCGCATGGTTCCCCGAGTCGGCGACATACAAATTGCCGGCGGCATCCGTATCCATGCCCATCGGCTGATTAAACAGCGCGGTATTCGCAGCCCCGTCCAGCAATCCGCCCAGCGGCTTGTCGTTCCCCTTATAACCCGCAAACCGCATTCCCGCAAAAACAGTCCGCTGCGTGCCGCTGACCTTCCATATCACGTGGTTCACCGTGTCGGACACCAGCACGCTGCCGTCCTTTGCGGCCAGCACCCTGCCGTTTCCAACCCATCCCGCGGTGAGCAAATCCCCTTTCGTGCTGGCGGTAGCATCCGGCTGCCAAGTGCTGACGCTGAGCCATGCCGAGTCCTCTCTGATCCCTGAGCCCCAAGCCAGCGAAGGCACACCGAGTGCCATGCACAGCGTCAACGCGGCGGTAACCCACCTTTTACCGTACCCCTGCAAATTTCATTCCTCCTACATATTTATGAATGGATGTAAGCCTCAACGCTGAATTGTTCTGCATCGATCTTATCCTGATTAAAGATATCCGACTAGTAAAATTTTTCTATTTTAGGGCGCGGGCAGGCAGGGTATCTTCCTTTTGAGTGAAAAAAAGATTCCCGCCTAAACATTCAGGCAGGAATCTCACCAATTTCTATATGCTATTGTTTACCGGGACAGCGACTCCACCACCCCGCGGGCAATCCAAACACCGGCCGCCCCGGCTTGGGCCAGACCGCGCGTGATCCCCGCTCCGTCGCCGCCGCAGTACAGCCCGCGGATTTCCGTCTCCAGTGTCTCCGACAGCTTGGGACGGGCGGAGTAGAACTTGGCTTCGACGCCATAGAAAAGCGTATGCTCCGAAGCGATGCCCGGCGTGACATGGTTCAGCGCCTCAACCATTTCGATCAGGCTTTTCATCGTGTTGTAAGGCAGAACGAGACCCAGGTCCCCCGGTACAGCCTCCTTCAGGGTAGGCTCCAGAAATCCTTCCCGAATCCGCCCTTCGGTCGAGCGCCGTCCGCGCAAAATATCGCCGTACTTCTGGACAATGATCCCGCCATTAGACAAATCGTTGGCCCGTTTGCATATTTCACGCGCATACTCGTTCGGCTTATCAAACGGTTCCGTAAATTTATGTGAAACGAGCAGCGCAAAGTTCGTGTTGGACGAGCCCAGCGCCGGATCCTTGAAAGAATGGCCGTTGGCCGCCATGGCTCCGCTGTGATTCTCGACCACGACGTGGCCGGAAGGGTTGCTGCAGAACGTGCGGACCCGAGTGCCTACGGAGGTGTTAAAGACGAATTTCCCCTCGTACAGATGCTGATTGATTTCCGACATCACCACATCGGAGGTTTCGACGCGAACGCCGACGTCGACCTGGTTGTTGTACATTTTGAGCCGGCGCTTCTTCAGGATGCTTGTCAGCCAGGCTGATCCGTCCCGGCCGGGAGCAATGATGACGCGGTCCGCCTCGTAACTGTCCCCGTTCTTCAGGACGATGCCCTGCACCGTGTGGACGCCGTCTTCCTTGACGGTGAGGATGTCCTCCACCTCGGCCTTGAACATCATGTCGATGCGCGTGTTCAGAAACTCGTAGATCGATTTTAAAATTTCCAGGTTCTGTTCGGTCCCAAGATGCCGTACCTGTGCCCGCAGCAGCTTCAGACCCGCCGCATAACCGCGCTGCTCAATGCCCCGGATGACATCCGTCGTCGGATCGGTAATATTCGTCGTAGCGCCATGCTGCAGGTTCAGCTCGTCAACATAACGGATGAGCTCAAGCACTTTGGATGGTGGCAGATAGTCCGTCATCCAGCCGCCAAATTCGGTTGTAATGTTAAATTTTCCGTCGCTGTAAGCTCCGGCTCCGCCAAAGCCCGCTGTGATCGAGCAGGCGGGTACGCAGCCGGCAAACTCCTTACGGCCGCCGGCGGGCGGACATAACTTGATTTTGTCCTCCAGAATCGGACAGCTGCGGCGGTAAATATCATGTCCTTTATCCACCAAAAGCACCTTCAGATGAGGCGCCTTTAACGCAAATTCATAACAGGCAAAAATACCGGCCGGACCGGCTCCAACGACAATGACATCATATTTACTCATCATGTTCCTCCTGAAATGGGTTAGGTCAACAAATAAATTCCCGGCATAGAATAGGTATGCAAAGCAGCCTATTCGTAGCCAGGGATTTACGGCCCCTAGTAGAAACCCTCAAACCATATCATTGAGGTTATACGAACAATGTATCTGTTATTTATCGTTTACAGGAGTTAGTGTAATGGATAAACACGAATGTGTCAACATCCTTGTTTAATATCGTTCGTATTTTAGTATAATTATTTAGGTTGAAGGCATTTCAATATTACAAATATACCGATAAAAACGAACATTATGGATACTCAAAAATACAAATTGCCAATAGCGCTTTGATTGGATAAGATGAAAGCGTTACCGTCAGACGACGAATCATACCGAATCGGAATTCTAAATCAATCTAAGGGAGGTAGACCGGATGATTAGAGGGATTGGGCACTTGGCCTTTGATGTAGCCGATATGAACAAATCGATCGATTTTTACTGCGGCATTCTCGGATTTAAAAAGGCCTTTTCGATTGAGGATGATCATGGCAACCCTTGGATCGAGTATATCAAGGTGCGTGAAGGCCAGTTTATCGAACTGTTTTATGGGGCTGAAAATAAACCCGAAGCGGTGAAACGCCCCATCGGATTCTCGCATTTGTGCCTGGAAGTGGACAGCATCGAAGAAATCGCCGCCCATCTGAAACGGCATGGTGTCCCGCTGGACGTGGAGCCCCAGCAGGGCAAAGACTCCAATTGGCAGTGCTGGGTGAAGGATCCGGATGGAAACCGCATTGAATTTATGCAGCTCAACCCGAACTCCCCGCAAATGAAGGCTTAAAAAACCCCTTAATCGCACCATTCGTGCGATTAAGGGGTTTCCTTTTATCCATTTATGAATTTCTATCAATGGGCCAATCTGTCCTGCCACTGAAATTTATCCTTATTTCCCATCTGTCGACGGCTGATCGCCGGATGCCTTGTCGTCGGTCGTATCGCCGGTTTCCTGATCCGTGATTCCTTGCCCAGGATTTGCGGTCAAGACAAACGATCCGCCGGCCGCATTAACTTTATCAATCTGGCTAATGTCCAGCTTCTTGCCCAGCTTCACGGTTACGGTGCTGGTGTATTCGTCCGTCAACGTATTACCGGAACCTGGTGCACCTGTAGTTCCCGTAGTTCCTGAACTGTCCGCCGCTCCCCCGGTGCCGCCGTTACTGGTGTCTCCGCTGCCTGAAACCGTACCGTCTTTTCCGCCGGCAGTGCCAGCCGATGCATCCGATAGATCGGCAGCCTTGTCAGACGACTGACCGGCATTCGCTCCCCCGCCGTTCGAGTCCGTTCCCGCCGTTCCATCCGCGGCGTTCGTCTTCCCGGAAGACCCGCCGGTATCCGCCTGTCCGTCCTTCGTCGCATCCGTATCGGACCCGCCAGGCGTTTCGCCGGTCTGGCCGCCTTCCGTCGCATCCGTGCCTGACGTTCCTGCCGAATCGGTGGTCTGCCCGTCGGTTGCCTTGCTGCCTGCCGTATCTCCGGACGTGGAATCCGTTCCCCCGGCCGAATCCGCCGCGCACTGGCTGACCGTCTGCGGATCAATCGCCTCAAACTGGATGTTACCGTCCTTGTCCAGGACGGTCACTTCACCCGCTTTGAAATTCCGGCAGGCCTCCGGCTGCTTGAAGTGGAAAGTAAGCTCCGTCAGTTCCCCTTGCTCCCCATTCTTAACCTGCTCCGCCGTAAGCAGCGGAATTTCCGTTGCCGTCTCCGTCGCCGGAGGCTGGGAAGCGACCGGCGTTTTTGTAACGTCTACCGGGTCCGCCTTCCGATCAAAGGCACCGTTCGCCTGCAGCGTCAGCATCGTGACGCCTGCCGCAATCACGATGACCAGCAGCACCGAGCTGAGCATGATCGGCTTGCGGTTGTTTCTGAAAAATTTCATCCACGATGGCGCCAGTTCCGACCGTGCCCGGGCGTAAGCCGGCTGAAGCGCCGGCGGAGCGGAGTCAAAGTATCTTTTCACCTTGTCTTTGTTCCGGAACGCGCCCGGGTCATTTCTTTTCATAAACGACACGATCGCCGCGGCATACGCAGGAACCAGGCCGCGTGGACGCACAAACAGCGGTTGGTCCGCCGACCATTGGATGTACTCATACACCGTCTCCGGGCTGTCTCCGTATTTATACACGAAATCCAGCAAGGATCCGTAATCCACCGCTCCGGTCTCCACGTCCTGACAGAAGGCCAGAGTAATCCACTCGAACACCTCCGGCTTCACTTCCCGCTGCAGCCAGCCGCGGCCGATATACTGCACCTGATCCCGCTCCGCAAAGGACAGTCCGTCCAGCACGTCCTCCCTTTTCGGATGGTCGGTACCGAACCATTGATAGAGCGCCAGCATGACGTTCGCTTTGGAGCGGATGCGGGCATCGAATCGGGATACCCACGATCTTAATTCCTTCGGCTCCCGCAGAAATCCAATATCCAGCAGCTGCTCTCTCGAAAGACGCTCCAAATCCAGATCCTTCAGCAAAAAGAGATTGGCCGCATACACCAGCCGGTCGACAAACCGCGACCCGCCTTCGATTTGGCCCAGTCCGCGGCCCGGATCCCGCTCGAGATCGTCCAACTGGTCCATCACCGCATTCACGGCGCGGACCGGATCGGACTCCCGGCCCAGCTTGTCCATCAGCTGCGTTTCCGCAAGCTTGGTGAACACCGCGTTCTCCAGCACGATCGGGTGATTCTGCACCCAGACGCCGGCGAGCTCGACCAGATCGCTGGCTGTCGCTGCCTGTTTCAGCCTGTTTTCTATGTAAGGCTCGAACAGCAGGGCGGGCAGCCCTGGGCTGCTCAGCACACGGGCGAAGAAAGTGCGGCTCAAGGCCGGTGTGCTCTCCAGCATGCCGTACGCGGCTTGCGCAATATCCTCACGCTGCTGCGACAGCGCATTGTTGATCGTACGGATGAAATACTCCACGATGCGCAGGCCAAAATTTTTGCCGTCGACGGCATAGTAATCCTTGATGCTTTCGATGATGTCCGTTCCTGGCACCTCGCCCAGCTTCACCCGATCCAGCTCCTTGTCAAAACGCGTCAAGAACAGCTGATTCAGCCGGGCTTTGGCATGAATTGCCCCAGGTGTGGACAGATAATCAAGGATGCAGCGAAGCACCGTGCCGGGTTGCGCCGTATACAGCTCTTCCCGCCCCTGATCGATCTGGTACAGCACGCAAAGCTCATGGTAGCCCGCAACCGAGATCCGCCGGATCGGCTCCATGCCCTCCATCATTTGGTCGGCAAAAGCATAAAAATCCTCCAACCGTTCCGGATTCCGAAGATTCGCCCAGGCAAAATCCAGATACGGCTGCTTGGACCAGTCCAAGTCCACGTTGATGACGCGGCCCGCCGCCAGCTCAAACAAATAATCCTTCTCTACGATGCGGTCGCCGAGGCGCAGGCCCCCTTTTTCCACGAAGTTCAGGTGGATGCCCTTTTTGCTCTGCGGCTCTTTGGCATATGTCAGAAAACCAAGCTCGCTGCGCAGCGCGTAAGGCAGACTGCCGTACAGCACATGCAGCAGTTCGCGCGCCTTGACGGACAACTGCTCCACCGGAACGTCCAAGACGATGTATACCTTCTTTTTGCCCGATACCGACGACATGGCTGCAAACAGCAGCTGTTTGAACACCTTCTCGTCAATATGCAGCTCTTCCAGGAGCGCCATGACCTCGGCCGCCGCCAGATTCTGTCCGTCTTTCGCCACCGGCAAATCCCCCAGTTCGGGGAGGTCCGGGCCCAGCTCAATGTCGTAATGATCGGCAAACTGGGCGTTCAGCAGCCTGCGGTAATCTGTGCCCGTCTGCTCCATCCAGCCCGGAGGGAGTACATAGTTATGGGTAAAAAAGGCGCTGCGCAGCCCGGTAAAATCCGCCGGCTGGTACACGCTTCGCCCTAGAACCGTTTCCCCGGTCTCGGCCCGAAACAGATGCAGGGCATCCGGATAAGCGTCTGCTTCCTTCTCGCTCCGTGCGGTCAGCTCCGCCGGGGCGTCGTATTGGCAGAACGGATGCAGCACCTTTTTAATAAAACCATGCTCCAGCCCCAGCGATCTGGCGATCGTATCAAACCCTTCGGTAGAGCGGAAAATCCCGCGCCGTTCGCGGGTATACATTTGCTGCTGAACCTTTTTGGGAGTGAAATCAGGCACTAGTCTTCTCTCCCCTCAATGTATTTCAGCTTGTACAGCAGCCAGATAAAGGGCTCATCCACCCGGATTGGGCTGACCACGCTCTGCAGCTTCTGCCCCACCGGATTGCTGCCCAGCGCAGACACCGCAAAATAAGCCGTATTGGAAAAGTACACGTCCATCGTCCCCTTAAACGGCCGGTCGACCTTTTCGATGAAGCGGCGGATTTCTCCGTCGATATTTTCGAACTCGGTCAGATTTAAATATTTGCGGTGCACCATGTTGTTAAAAATGTTGCTGTTCGGCTTCACGTACTCGCCGTCCTCGTCCTTCAGCGAGTGGAGCATGTCGCTCTTCGTCAGCACCACCGCTGTCGGTATGTCGGTTTTGCCCTTGTCCTCGTAGGCGATAAAGTCGCCGAACAGGGTCAGCACCACGTCCCGCGGCTCATCGTACTGCGACACCCATTCGCCCGGCTGGTCGCCTAAATTCAGGCGGATCTTCTCGCGGATCGAGCGGATCTGCAGCGGATCGATCATGAACAGAATGCCCGCGGAGTTTTTGATGTGCTGCCCGTGCAGGCCGAGGTAATCCTCGTCAACCATGCCCTCACCGGCCACGTCGAAGAACACCAGCGTGAGCGGCGGCTTCGTCTCGTCCTTGAACACGAATTGGAAAATAAACGGCTCCTGCATCTTCTCCTTCTGCGTGGAAGCAAGCAGGTCCCCTCGTTCAAACAGCGGCTCCTCGTACATCGTGCGGAACTTGCGGCTGATCTCCGCATTCAGCGGCATACAGGCCGCATTGAAATGGTCCGCCGTCATATGCTGAAGTGTATGGATCAGCGAGGTCATATACACCGACTTGCCGACCTGCGAGGCGCCGATGATCGAGATGATGTTGCTCGGCACTTTGCCCGCCGTTACCGGAAGTTCGTTATGGCACTTCGGGCACAGCCGTCTGCGCGTGACCACCCCGTAGCGGTCGTTCAACCCGATCAGTACGTGATCGGAGTAGATCTGATGCTCCTCGGGAATGTCCCGCGGATAGAGGATCGCCTCCATGTCGTACACCGAATCCAGGCCGAAGCGTTCCCGGTAGCGGTTCAGTTCCTCATCCTCGCGGAGCGCGTAATCCTCGTCGTCTTCCCGATGGTGGGCAGCGCGGAACACGACCTCCTCCGGCGAAAATTTGCTGAAGCAGTACGGACATACGATATCGTAAAACAATGGCCGGGGCTCCGGTTCCGGCTTCCTCTTGAACCTGTCAAAAATGCCCATGATGCTGTCATTCCCCCTTTCCCGTACTTCTATGTTCAATAGCTGGCTCGTAGAGCCGCTAGTAATCTCATTGTAAGCTGGCTCGAAGAGCCGCTGATGCCTTTTCGTAAGCCGGCTCCAAGAGCCGCTGATGACCTTTCGTGAGCTGACTCGAAGAGGCGCTGATGACCTTTCGTAAGCTGGCTCGAAGAGCCGCTGATGCTCTTTCGTGAGCTGGCTCGAAGAGGCGCTGATATCTCACGTTTTGCGGAAGCAAAACATCGAGAATAGCTTCCTCCAACCGTGGCAGAGAAGCTAAAGCCCGCTCCGATGCCGGATCATTCTTCCGATCGCTGTTGCCTCCAAATTTCCTGAATTGATTAACCCTATTAAAGGTGGAAATTCCGAGGCAAAGGCGACCGCTGCCGCTTCTCCAGAATGGTTCCTTCCTCTCCGCTGGGTCATCTCCGGCAGCATTTTTATCCCTGGGCCTTGCTCTGCTTTAGGCCAATGGAGTTCTGTTACTTTGGCATTCAGCCGTTCAGGCCAGCCTGCCCTTAGCGCTATGATGGTCCAGGTTGCAAATTCTAATCTCTGCTCATTAAGGTTCCAAGCCCTAATCTTTAAGCTCACTCTTAGGCTCTAAGCTCTTTCTCTCTAAGCATTTCTAGCACTTCTCTCGAAGCACTGCTCCCTTAATGTATACGTCCTGCTCATCTATTCGTTCTGGTCATCTATTATTTCTGCTAATCTATTTGTTCTGCAGGTCTAACGTATAACTCTACCTCGAACCTTCAAACTCCATTCTGCAGCTTTGCAGGTCGATTCCGCAAGCTTGCGCACTTTTAGTTCTGTAATTCGCCCCTCAAAGCTAGTAATCCGCCTGTGAATCCAATTCCGTTCACTCTAACCCTTAATTTCACTAGTTTAATAGTTCATATGTTTAATCTCTATATTTTATCGCACATTCCTGCCCACAAGGTAGCACCGTACGGCATGCCCCGGATCCCTGAATCGGCTTGCACCTGCCATCTTCGAGCTATCCAGCTTCTGCCTTCTCCTCTGAGTCTGCCCACAATGCTCCCAGCCAAGCGAACATAGGGCACCCTGTGTCCGCCAACAAACGCTCCCTGCCATGTCGATATGAAGCATCCTGAGTCCACCCACAAATTGCCCCCTGCCATGTCGATATGGAACATCCTGAGTCTACCCACAAATTGCCCCCTGCCAAGCGGAATATATGGACCGGAGAGTTTACGTGCTTCCTTTGAAACCGTGTTATTCCCTTCCTATCTCATCAAAATAACACGATTTCAACAGAAGCCGGAGGTGCTTATATGGAGCGACCCTAGCGTCCCTGCACCAACTCGAAGAGCTGCCCGTACTTCTTCCCGTCTGTAAAAAACAGGCGCACGTAGTCGTTTTTGCCCACCTCGATGGCGGGCAGCACGTTTTTCCCCGCCGCGAAATCCATGACGAACGGATACACCGTTCCGTCTTCCTTGTGGGCGGGGTAGCTTCCCTGCTTCTTGACATAGCAGAGCGCTTCCTTCGGGATCGGGACCTCGGTCGTCACCCGGATTTCCACGGTCTTGAACTTCTGCAGCCATCCGCCCTTCTCGCGGATGGAGACGGTCACGCGGGCTTTGCCTGTGCTGAAGACGGCACGATTGGCTCCGTCAGGCTGGCGGAACAGGACGGCATCGCCTTGTTCCGTTACCGAAGCATAGACGGTGTAGATGACGCGTCCGACGCCCTCGATCCGGTCGTGATAACCGTTGTTCGCTTTGTATTCGTTTCGGGTATACAGCCTCAGCTTGTCGGAAGGCGAATCGGACGAAGCCGAAGCTCCGCCCTCTCCCGCGTCCTCCGCAAGAATGTCAAAAGCTCTGCCGATGTACACGGCCTGAATCCCCTCCGGCCACTGCCAGCGGAGGGTGCAGCGATCCTCGTCCAGCTGGTGGGATAAGCCGCGGATGACCGGGTCGCCCGGCTGTGCATCGATAAACCGCATAAGTCATGCGCCTCCCTGCTTAGAATCCTCTGCTCGTGTTGTCTTTCTGGCGCCGGTCGAAGCCGGACTGCGTCCGTCCGGCCTGGCCCGGACGCTGAAGACCGGCCGCCAGCTTGCCGTTCTCCTTCACCGGAATGACGCCGGTGAACAAGGCGAGCACGCCGGCCAGGATCAGGCACGACAGCAGGCGGACCATCTCGTCGCCGATGGTGTGGCCCGACAGGCCGAATTCGAGCACGGCTCCGGCGATCAGGCCGGACACCACGCCGCCAATACCAAAGCTGCGGGCCAAATACCGGTTGTCAAAGATCAGGCCGAGGGACAAGCCGATCGCCCCGCCGATGATGGCGATGAAAGCGATGTGCAGCATCCGGTAATAGACGCTGTCCTGCGTTGGGCCGGTCCGTTCGGTCAGAAGCGTCCGGTCGCCTACGTCTTCATAGATTTGCTGGAAGACCGGTGACAGGTCGCCCGCATTGGACACGTCGTAATACTGCCCGCCCGTCTCCCGGGCAATATCCTGCAGCAGCTGCGCCCCATCTGCCTGAACCAGGCTGAGCCCTATCGTGTTGACGGCGATTTGGCGCTGCTTGTACGCCGCGAGGGCGCTGTTCAGGTCCACATCGCTGATGCCGTCCGACAGCAGGATAACCATCGTGTTCCGGCTGGCGTCATTCGTTTCCTCGATATGCTTCATCGTATCCGCCAGCGCCAGGCTGATGTTCGTTCCCCCGTCGGTTGCTTCAAGCCCGTCAATTTCGGAGATGACCTTATGTTTGGCATCCTTATTTTTGACCTTCATAAACGGCTGCAGCAGGGTCGTCTGGTCGTTAAAGACCATCACCGCCACCCGGTTGTCACTGTCCATCCGGTTGATCAGGTTTTTGGCTGCCGTGTAGCGGTCGTTGTCCGGGTCAGTTTCCCCCATGCTTCCGGAGTTGTCGATGACCAAAGCAATGTCCTTGACCGGCTTCGCATGGCCGGGATTGATTTCATAGACGAACTCCAAAACCAAACCAAGCACGAAGACCAGCACCAGTGTGGCCGGCACGAGCAGTTTCCAGGAAGTCCCCATATACCGCTGTCTCCAGGACGGCCCATTCAGGCGGGGTGACATCATCTCCGCGATCAGGCACCCGGTGCCGATGCAGAGAGCCAGTATTCCCAAATATAATCCAATGGCCACGATTCGCGGAAGATCGCTGCCCCACACGTGCAGCACGACCTCTCCGATGACGTAGCCGGCCGCGCCGCCAATCAGGCTGAGGAGCAGCAGAAGCAGATTGATTTTACGCTGCATGATACCATGCTTCCTTTCTTAAGTGGCGCCCGGGCTCTTACCGCAGCTCCGGCAGCTGCCCGGGATCCACACCGTGAAATTCGTAGCCGTTCTGGACGTACGTCTCATAATAGGCTTTGCCGTTGCGGTAATACATTAAGTCCTCCAGATGGAATCCGCCCATCAGGTTCAGCTTCTCGACGCCGCTGCTGCGCTTCTCGTGCACGACCCCGAGCTTGTAGATGCGCGAAGTCTCGTCTGCCCCTAGGGCATACCGGACGAATTCGCTGCTGGCATCGCCAAAGAAATACTTTTCCTCATAGCGGTGCTCCTGCGTGTAGTCGAACAGCCGCACGTTAATGACCGCATGCTCCTCAAGGGTTCGGTACAGCATCTTGAACAGGTCTTCCTTCGACAGCACCTGCTTGTTGCTGTAATCGATCGTTACATTGGCCCGGCGCAGCAATTCATCCTCAAAGGTCTGATCAAAAGGCTCCGCCGTCAGCAAATCACGTGCCACGACAGCAATGAGCCTCTCCAGCAGTCTGTCGGTCCCCGCAGCTGCCAATGCGGACAGGTTCCCGACATAACGGTCCTCGAAAAAGATAAACGGCCCCCTCTTCGCCTCCAGGTCGCGCATGATGTCTTCCGTCACGAGTCCGTAATACTCCATAATGTTCTGCCCGATATAATCGTCGGCAGCCCGAATGCTCTGCTGCGCGGAGCCATGCAGCTCACCCTCCAGCTGCTCCAGCCGCTGCGCCTGCCGTTTGTAGTGGCCGTGCAGACGCTCCAACTCCACCTCGTAGCGGCGGTACAGCTTCAGCTCGGTCTCCAGAAGCAGCAATTCCAGCTTGCGCTGATAGATGGTCTCCAGAAAATAGCGGATAAAGCTCCGCACATTATGCTTGTCCATCAGCGGCCGCTTTGGAAAAGGCAGGTTCCCCACCTGCTCGCCGTAATACCGGTCGAGCTCGGCCCGGTCAGCCTCCAGCTGGCCGGCCATATCGCGGATCCGGGCCCGCAGCGCCTCCAGCACACCGCCTGCCCCGTCTTTCTCGCCGGTCCATGCCGCAATGTGGAACACGCTGATCTCCGGATGCTCCGCCATCTGCTGCCGGATGACGGAATCCAGCTCTTCCGCCCCGTCCAGGCGGCCCAGCGCTTCGCTTGCCTCCTGCTCATAGTTGGCTTGAAAATACCGCCGGCATCCGTCACCGAACAGCGCCTCCTCCGCTTCGCGTACGGACATGCCTTTCAGCGAAGCGAAACCGACCGGCCGGGTCATCATGCCGTTCATTTCCTCGATCCGGCTGCCGTCCGGCATCACATGGTCCACTCGCGACGAAACCGCCGCCGGATCCAGCCCGAAGAACGCCAGGCGTTCCTTGATGCCGAGCTCCCTTCCGGTCTTCATCCGCAGCAGCAGCTGGCTGTAGAAATGGTACAGCACCGTCAGGGCAATCGGCTGGTTCGGCCGCTTGACCCGGGAGAAACCGGCGGAGACATAGCCCTGCCGGCCGGACTCCGTCATGATGTTATTTTTGAAGGAGGTATTGTTATAGCTTCCTGCCTGACCGTCGACCTGATGCTCCTTCTGCTTGCGGTTCTTCAGCAGGCCGAGGTGGCAGATGATCTCATAGTTGTCCTGCATGCCGCCAGGATCGGCGATGCCGCGCTCGTTTTTGTCCGACAGCACGTACACCAGATCGAAGAGCGGCGAAGCCGGATGCGTCACCGGGATGGACAGTCCATCCTCCGTGACGTGCAGCGGCGCAGAGAACGTGTACTCGGGGCGCTGCATCATGTCGAGCTCCCGCAGAAAAGCCATCCCTGCCGAGCTGGCATATCCGAACGACTCCAGCTGCTCCCGTTCGCTGATCAGCGCGTACAGGTCCATCTGAACCGACTTGAAGGACTGGCTGAAGATCGACTGGGTCAGCAGCGAAATTTCCGGTATGAACACATTAAGCGGGTCGTCGACCCGCGTAATGACAGAGAGATGGATCCGGTCGAATGAGGAATACATCCGGCCGTAGCCCGCAATATGAGACTCTAGCCGGCGGATCGCCTTATTCAGCTCGAACAACTGCTTTTCGTTCCGGTAGAACGCCCGGTACAGCTCTTTGCGTATCGTTTTGGGATCACCCGGCACAGCGGAGTCGTCCAACAGAAAGCGGCTCAGCAAGGAACCGCCGTCTTCGGAGCGCACTTCGCCGAACCCGTACCCTTTGGCTTCAAACCGTCCATTCGCATGACTTTCCTGGGAGGCCGTGGACGCCAAAGTGCCGTGGGTCTCGTCTGAAGCGGCGGCCCCCCGGTCGCTGCCGGATGCCGTGCCGACATGGAAATACGTCACTCCGGCGCTGTTATCCCACTTTTGCCGGTGGATCTTCATGATCGGTCCGATGGCGTCCGCCGTCTTGTCGCCGATAAACAGAAGCACCGCCGGGTAATGGATGCTGCTCTGGTCGTCTCCCTTACCCGTCAGGCTCTCCTGGGCCGCGGCATAGCTGGATGCAAACCGCTCTAAAATGCCGTTCATCGCTTACTTCAGCCTTCTGCGGATATCGTTCAGCTTGGAAGAAATCTGTCTGTAGAACTGATAGCGGTCTTCCCCGTCCGCCAGCTCCACCTTCTCGTATTCGAGACGGTCGCGGGCTTCCAGGAAGGTCGCCGACAGCTCCTCCAGCTTGGTGAGCAGCGGGGTGATATCCTCCGAAGCGGTCAGCTCGGCATCCCGGCGGGACGATTTGCGCAGCAGGGTGCTGCGGCTTTTCTCATCCAGCCCGCGGAAATGCTTAAACACTTCGTATTCGACGTAATTGACGCTTTTCAGCAGATTGGCAAACGGCTGCCACGCTTCTTCTTCCGGGTCGCGGTCGTAGACGTACAAGGCGCCCTTCTTGCAGATCGTGCCGGTGTACATCGCTTCGATAAACTGGTCCAGCCATTTCTCCTCATCCTGATGCTGGCTGATGATGTCTTCCAGCTCGGCAGCCTTAGCGGCAATGGCTGTATATTTGGCCAATTCGGCCCGTACCCGGGCGATGAGCTCCGGCGAACGGATCAGGTTCTCCTTGGCCAGCTCCTCATTGATCGAGCCGAAGATATCCTTCGATCCTTCCCGCTCCAATCCCTCGCTCAAGTAACGCTTCAGCTCGGTCAGTGCTCGCTTCACTTCGCCAAGATTCGGCTTGGCGGCATTCAGCTGCATGTCGTACGCGCGCAGCGCAGACTCCACGTCAAACGGCTTCGTAAACACCACCGCGTAGCGGTTGCTGGTGTTCTGGTCGGCATCCTTCAGCTGAACCACCTTCAGCTGCAGCGCCTGGTCGAATTCGGTGCGGACACGGGCGTTATAACTCTGCACCCGCGGGTTTACGTAGGTCTCGCCCCACGATTTTTCCGGAATCGGCGAAGGCAGGTACGTCCAGTTCACACGATCGGTCTGCACCAGGTGGCGGCCGATGCCTTCTTTGTCCAGAATCGTGCGTTCGTAGCTTTCTTCGTACACCTTAAGCGGCGTATACACAAACAGCGGCACGCCATTTTTCGTATTCAGCCAGAAGATCCGGTTCTTCACTTCGCTCTCTTTGACGGTAAAATGCGATTTGCCCACCGAATTGTTCTGATAATTGCGGATCCCCTTCAGGATGCTCGGCGCCTGCACCGGCACGGAGACAAAGCCCCAGGACGGGAAGTACAGATTGCCTGCGCTGTTGCTCAAGTGGAAGACCGGCACGGCCTCTTCGTCCAGCTTGCTGGCGATGTTCCGCTCCACAAACTTCTCGATCGACTCCTCCTGGCCGAACTTCATGATCAGGAAGTCTTCCATCGAGCGGGTAATGAGGTCGCCGAACTTGTCAGTCAGAAACTCCGAAATGGAGCCGACCACGTCGATCTCCTGCTCGCGAATCCAGCGATTGGAATGGTCCAGCAGCTCCTTCGCAAAGTCGCGGATCAGATCGTCAACATCCTTCTGCTCCATCATGCGGTTAATGACCTTCGAGATGTCGGGCACGCTGACCAGATTCCAGTAGTAAGTTTTGTTGCCCTTGTGATCCTGCTGCTCCTCCCCGTTCAGGAGAATGTCTCCGTTTTTGGCGAAAATGGAGTTCAGCGCGTTCAAAATATCGGTATATACGTTATAAATACGGTTGTTTTCCTTGTTCAGCAGATCATACAGATCCTCGTAGAACTCGATCATCTGCTCGGTACGCTCTACGTCCGCCATCAGCCAGTATTCGTTGATTTTGGCCTCGATGTAGACGTTTTTCTTCTTTTCTTTGGATACGAAGGCGCTCTTTGCATCGCCCAGACGCTCATCCGCCTGCTCCCGGGCCACCTCGATATCCCGCGGAATGCGGGTCAGGTTCTCGCGCAGCGTCTCAATATAGGAGAGCAGCATTTTGAGCAGGCTGAACCCCTTCTCTGTGTAGATCAGGCGGGACACGTAGAACGGCCCTTGCTGCGGGTGCAGGAACATGCGGCGGATCTGGTCGCTGAACTGCGCCACGATTTCGCCTGGCAGCTGCTTCTTCGCCTTGATATATTCCTCACGGGCCCGCGCCAGGAAATTTTGTTCCAGCTCGGTGTCCATGTTGATGACCTGATTTTTAACAACGTTCGTGTAGCTCAAGCGCTCGCTGTTCTGGTAGCCGGGCAGCGGCTCCGGCACGCGCGATTCAAACGTCTTCACCATCGTGTCGAGATCGACGCCAAGCTTGCGGGCGAACTTCTCCACGTCTTCCTGATTCGGCGCTTTTTCGAACATCGTCTCCATTTTGCCGAACAGGCGGTACGCCAGGAACGTCGTCATTTCCTCAATCGGAAGCACGGCCGACGAGGCGCCGATGATGTTGTAATCGTAGTTGGCCGGATACGCCTTGTTCATTTGGGCGATATTCGTGCGGATGTTGCTGATATAGTCGTGAATGGCGAATTCTTCGCCCGATTGCTTTTCCTCGCTCGCCATGAAGTTCGTAATGTTCTCGGCGGTGACGTTCATGCAGTAATCATAGGCATTTTCCAACAGCTTGCCTTCCGTGTTGGTCGCCGAAATCAGATGGCACAGGTTAAACGGCGGCAGCGGCGAGTTGACCGTGAGAATGTTGCCGTACTGCTGTTTGAACCGCTCCCCGCGCGCATCAACGTTCATCCAGTAGTCGAGCTCTTTGAGGGCTGCATAGCCGTTCTTCTTGATGTACTCACGCGTATGTTCGCTAAGGCTCTTGTTCGCCAGGTTGATATCCGGCGTGAACAGATAACCGAGCGTGTTGACCCGGTCGATCCCGGCGGAGCCATGGTCGCGCTCGATAATGCCGCGGACGATATAGGCGATGTCCAGGAAGCAGCCGCTTCCGGTACCGCCGGAGAGGCCGGTCAGCAGGAACACCATCAGCTTCTTGTTGGTGCCTACGGACAGCGTCTTGATCTTCTTGTCGATGGCCTGCACGACCTGGTTGATCTTCGTGAAGAGCAGCAAGCGTCCCGCCTGGCGGACGCCCGCCGCGCCGTTCATGCCGTCGGTGATGCTGAGCTCGGGCGACAGCCAGTCCGTAATGTACGGCTCCAAAATGCTGCGGTTCTGCAGCAGTCCGCCGATCTCGGCGTTCGACAGCAGCACGAATTCGTTGATCGGATCGAGACCCACGCCTTTGTAGCGCTTGTTCCGGTCCTGCTCGTTCGTTTCAAAAGCCAGGAACTCGACGTTGTCCGGCTTGTCCATTTTCTTCTTGGAGAGCGGATCTTCAGGCAGCTTAAAGCGCCGGTTGATCTGGTATTTCAGACGCAGCAGCGCATCAATGCCGGTGCCTCCGAGGCCGATGATCAGAATCGGGTTGTCAATCGTGTCCACCCGGATTTTTTCGCTGACGATACCGCCTCCCAGCGACACGTCCAGCTGCTGTATATGTTCTCTAACGACCGGTTTCATAGATTCCCCTCCTGGAAAAGGTGCACGGATATGAATAACCCGTTACACCAAATATTCAAATTGTATCGTTTTGTCGATCTGCTGCAGTGACACGCTCAGGCGGTCACCGCTCTTCAGCTCCACGCCGGCAGAAGCATCCAGCACACGGCCGGACCGCTCAATCGTGCAAGGTGAGGCATTTTTCAGCACCAGGCGGTCGTTCTTGCCCGGCGTAAACATGATTTTGTCGGTTTCCTTCAATTCCGGCGCCAGCTGCAGCAGCTGGTGCAGGTTGAACTTGCCCCGGAATGAGGTCAGCTTCTTATATTGCGGGTACGTCTTCTCCCCGGTATTCTCGTCGCGGATCTCGATGACCATCTGCCCGACAAAGCCCCGATTCGCCTTCTTCACGGCATTTAAAATGAAATACGCCGCGGCCGCGATGATCAAAAGGGCAATAACCCCGATCACGACGAGCATCGTAGGGAACGGTTTATCCTTGGACGCTCCTGAAGCTGCCGTCCCGGCCCCCGTGCCCGCAGCCGCCGGCTTGGCGCTGACGGTAACCGGCTGGGTTTCGCGGTAGAAGCTTTGGTCTTCCGCACGCACCTTCAGTTCGTACTGGTGCTTGTCGGTAATTTTATAAGAACCCTCGAAATGGTCTCCTTGGTTCGTCAGCTTAACTTCCTCGGTCTTGCCCGTATCGAGGTCCTTCACCAGAAGCTTGGCGGCCATGCTGCCATACAGCGCCTGATCCTGAAGCTTCTGGCCGCTGCTGACCAGATACGACTTGATCTCTATCGTGTCACCCGGCTTCACCGATTTGGACGGCAGCGGATCCATCGTCAGGTCCAAATCATAGTTAAAGACGAGATTGATGTCGATTTTGTCCTTCGGAACGCCCTTCACCTGGAGCTTCCAGTCGCCCTGCTTAGGCTTCAGCAGCTTGATCAGGGAGTACGTCTTCGACTTGGAGCTCAGCACGTTCGCCGAAGGAATGGTCTGAGCCGTCCCGGCAGGATCGGTTAATTTCACGTCAACCGGGCTTCCGGACATCATCGAAATGTTCGCTTCCAGCACGTTCGCATTCGGAACGCTGATGGTCACTTCCTGATAGCTGCCGTTCGCGGTGATCGACTGCACCGGAACGATCTTCAGCTTCTGGTGGCTGGCGAAAATTTCGCTCAAAATTTGCGGCAAATCATCCGCCGAGCTGGTGGAGAATGATTTGGCCCCGGTCTGGCTGGCCAGATCCGCCAGGGCAGCCTTGTTCAGCTTGCCGTCGGCGTTCAGCCCGATCGTATAGATCGGGATGCCTGCCTGCTTCGCCTCCTGCACGGCGGCACTCAGCTGCTGGTCGGCCTGCTGCTCCGTCTTGCCCGATTTCGGGTCAAGCTCATTGTTGCCGTCCGCCAGGACGACGATCATCGGCTCGTGGCTCTTGTCCATGCCCTGTTTCAGCACCTTCACCGCTTCATCCACGCCGACCGAAATGTCGGTATAGGCGCCGCGGTCAAGCTGGTCGATGAACTGCTTCAGATCTTCCTTGTCCGCCGCAGACTGGATTTCAAGCAGCGCCTTCTCCCGCTGGATCTTGTCCGTATAGGAGACGATTCCGACCTTGTCCCCCTGGGCGGACAGCATGTCGATGAACATCTTCATCGCCTCGCCGCTGATCCGGTTGGGATCGCTAGCCTTCATCGAATTACTGGCATCCATCACCAGTACAGCGTCAATCTGGGATGACGGCTGCCCGGCAGCCGATACCGCCGGCAGGAAGCCGCACCATGACACAAGCAGCAGCACCCCGGCCAGCAGGCACAGCGTCCATTTATTTTTTAAATGCATAGCGTTTCTCCTTCACAACATTAGTCTTCGGTTTCCAATATTCGAGGCCAGTATTCCGCAAAATTCGACCTTTCCAAGCCGTAAGAGTGCCATTATTAACTCTAGGCAAAAAGTCTTAAATATTCCTTAAGAAACGATAAAAAAACGTGAAGTGACGTTTCTAGTTTCATTCCATATTCAGTAGAAACTTCCATGCCGAGCGCTAAAATATCCCAATCTATAACATTATGATATAATTATACCTGCCAAAGTTCAATGTTTACAGGAGCTCCGCGGATTGTAGGCATTAGGACCTAACTAACAACTTGCATAATTATCCATCCGATAGAAAGGAATATTGATATGATTGCTTACGGATGTCTCGCCGTTTTGTTTCTTTTTGTTTTGATCAAATCCGTCAATTATTTCAGACGCCAGAAGACCGCGCCGCTTCCGGAAGAGCTGGACGAAACGCTGCTCACCATTGCCAACCCGGGAGACCGCCATGGTTAAGAAGAAGCCAGTACGTCTGCGCCCTTATTATAGAACGAGATATGCCTATCAAAAGTTAAGAGTTTGCAAACATTGCCATCATTTTACCGTCCTGTGGGAAGACACTTGCGCCAACTGCGGCCGTCACGCGCTGATCCCAGTCATGGACCAGGCGGCGATTAACGCCAAGCGGTCGATGCAGACGGAAAGGCTGGCCGCCCTTCTGCTGACGCTGGTGGCCGTGCTGCTAAGCCAGACATTCCTGCAGATTGCCGTCTGCCTGGGCGGGGGCCTCCTGCTGACGGTGCTGCTGTGGCTGCTCCAGCGGCGCATGCTGCCGTCCGAGACGCGCCGCCAGCTGGACAAGCTGCTCCACGGCAGCCAGCGCCTGATCCTGGAAGGCATCTATTTGAATCTGTCGACCGCCTCGGCCGCCATTAAGGATGACGAGCAGATCGGGTACGAGATTCTGCGGGAGATTGCCACCATCGTGCATAACGACCGGATCCGGCTGCAGCAAATCGTGCTGCTCCAGTCGTTCGTGCTGCGCAAAGATATGGATCTCGAGCTGGAGCCGCTGCTGATCGAGGACTTCGATTCCGATCTGGCCGCTTATATCGGCGAAATCGCCAAGGTTAAACGCGAGCTGATCAAGGCCAGCGCCATTCGTTATCTGCTCATTCATGAGCGTTACATCCTGCAAATGAAGCAGGGTGCCAGCATTATGACGGCTGCGGCCGGCGCCGCTGTACGGATGAAGAAGTACGTGGATATGTATCCTGATTTCATCCGGCGCTACGCGCGCGGTCTGCCGCGGGAGCGGTTTTTGCGCCTGTACCAGATCGTGCGGCGCAATCCGGACCAGTCCTGGGACGGCTTACGCGACGAGGTATCCGCCATTTATAATGAAAAGTACCGCTGGGACCCGGATTTTCAAAAATGGGAATAAAGAGGCCATAAAGATATGACGATGAAAAACGCGCTAACCCTGCGTAATTTGTATATTTTGCTCTGCGCCGCAGCTTTGGTCCTGATCGGAGTCAAGGGTTATGACATGAACCGGAAGATCGATTGGGTCGCCACAGCGGGTCAGTACTACGACCGTAAAGATCTGATCAATGCAGAGGAATGGTACCAAAAAGCCGCCGCAAACCGGTCCATACGCTATAAGGAAGATTTGGTCGCCTCCCGGCTGAAAGAGCTTGAGCCGATCACCTCCATGAGGCAGTCGCTGTCCCGTTTGGATCAACGCGCGGAAACTGCTGCCAGAAACCGGGATTTTGACGGGCTTATGAATGTATACGCCGACTTGGTTGCCGCCAAGAAGGAGTATATGGCTGCGAGCCAGCCGCTTGCCGCCTACTATCCGAAGATCTCCGCGATGTACGGCATTTCGGAGGATCTGACCAAGGATTTCAAGCAGTTCCAATCCCTCTTTTACCAGCAGGCGAAGGATCAGCTGGCCCAGGGGAACGTTAACGACAACGCCTTTAAATGGAATCTGCTGGCCATTCCGGCGGAATTTTACGGCGGTGCGGAAGCCAAAAGCAAGCAGTTAAGCGGAAAATTTCAATCGTATGACGAGGCTCTGATGGCCCGCATGGCGGGTGCCGGGCAGTATCAGAACATGCTGGACTGGTCGCTGTCCATGATGGCCGAATACAAGAGCCGCAGCTTTAAGGCGAATTGGGTAAAGGAAAAGGCCGACTCCCTCACCCGCACCCTGCTCACAAAGGACGTGCAGGGAGAGCAGGCGGCAAACTTTGCCGCCCACGCCAAGATGTACACCGCCTACATGGCCGGCGCCGGCATGAAGCAGTCCGCCGTCCAGGATTACATCACCCGGCAAATCGGCACCTGGCTGAAGGGCGCAGACCGCAAAGTGAAGAACCATAAGTATGAAGAGGCGATCGCGATTTACCAAGCCTTATCCGGCTACGAGGATACGGAAGACAAGATCAAGGCGGCCCAGCTGGCCTGGACAGTTCACGATCCGGTCCGCCTGCTGCAGAGCGCCGATCCCTCCCCCTCCTACGACTTCGTCAGCGGAGGAGCGGATCGCTTCGGCGGCAAAGCCTATGCCATCGGGGCGGACGGCAGCAACACCGTCTATTTCACCCGGATGAACAGCGATGAGACGGTGCAAGGTTACAGCAGCCACGATTTCCCGCAGGGAGCTGCCATCCGGAAAGTCTCCATCGAACCGTCGCTCAGCACGGGCAGCACGCCGGTCATTCTCGTCGAAGCGGACTCAACGACCCGGAAGGCGCTGTATGCCGCTTATGAAGTCCGGGAGAACGGCATGGTCCAGCTGTTCCAATTCAGCGCGGACGGCTATAGCGTTCAATCGGACAAGTCGCTCCTGGTGACGAATCCGGAGATTGGCGGAGACAGCGTGACCGGCGGGATGGACGCTGCCGGAGGCACGGCACCGGAGGCGATATATGAGCGGCGCGGCGACGCCTATGAGTTTACGGGCTTCCAGCAGGACTTTACGGATATCGTAGCGACCGACCTGCCGTCGCATCTTGGCGAGAAGGTTCGCTTTACGATCTATATCGTCCAAAGCGGCCAGGGCGAGGCGCTCGCGGAAATGGAAGGGTCGTATATCAAACTGAGGGGCAATTTCCAATTCACCGAGGGCAGCGTGACCGTCATCGGAACCTATAACGAGTCCGAGGAGATGTACCCGGACGGCGATCAAACCGTCGAGCCTGTGAACGTACCGGTCGTAGACGTGGAACGGCTGGAGTAGATTCGACGGCCAAAGACCAATTTTAAGAACGTCCGTGAACATTAAAAGGCTTCCGCTTCGGCGTGAGGCCTTTTTTACTATGCCATCCCTCCAATTACGTCATATTTTGTCGTATATATGAATTATTCTAAAACCATCCAGTGTACCGTATAGCAAAACGAAAGAGAGGGATGGATTCGTGGATGAATATATCGAAATCGAAGGGGCCCGGGAGCATAATCTGAAGAATATTTCGCTCCGCATTCCCAAACGCAGGCTGGTCGTGCTGACGGGCTTGTCCGGGTCGGGCAAATCGTCGCTCGCGATGGATACGCTGCAAAAGGAATGCCAACGGCAGTACATGGAGTCCATGGGGATGGTGACGGATTTCATCAGCAAACCACGGGTGGATTCCATCCGCGGCCTGTCCCCTTCCATCAGCGTCAGCCAGCATGTGACCAACAGGAACCCCCGGTCCACCGTCGGGACCGTTACGGAGATCTATACGTACCTGCGCGTGCTGTACGCCAAGCTCGGCGTGCGGGTATGTCCAGCTTGCGGTCAAAGCATTCACCCCGTCTTCGAAGACAGTCCAGCGGTGTCCGAAGAAGTTCTTGAACCATCGGAAGATGCGATTGAAGAGCCCAAGCATATGCCCTGCCCGCACTGCCATGCCTCAATCCCGAAGCTGACGATGGCCCATTTCTCCTTCAACAAGCCTGAAGGAGCCTGCGCGACCTGCACAGGAATCGGCATCGTGACCGATATTGCCGTGGACCGGCTTTTGCAGGAAGACCGCAGTATCTTGGAAGGAGGCGTAACGCTCTGGGACGGCTGGGTTCGCGAATACTATGCGGACGTGCTGTCAGCGGCATCTAAACATTACGGTTTCCCGTACGAGCCGCACCTGCCCATCCGCGATTATGGCGCGATCGCACGCGACATGCTGCTCTACGGCGCAGCCAGTGAGCAGTTCCAGCGCCACTTCCCCGGCGTTAAGCCCCCCAAAACCGTGGGGAAGGGCAATTTTGAAGGCTTGATCACCCATTTGCTGCGCAAGTACAGGGAACATGACGGAGACCCGGAAGAATCGGGCTCTAAAAAATTGGACCCGTATTTTATGAAGCAGATCTGCCCCGATTGCCAGGGATCGCGATTGGGGAGAGAGGGCCGGCTCGTTACCATTAGGGGTACGACTATCATCGAGGCGGCTTCTTACACCCTTCTCCCGCTCTATGCCTGGCTCAAGCAGTTGAAACAGGAGCTTCCAGGCGAAAGCCTGGCTGTATGGGAGCCTATTTTCAACGGATTGGCGGACCGCATCCAGCGGCTGATCGACGTCGGGCTCGAATATTTGTCGCTGGACCGGAAGGCGAGCACGTTGTCCGGCGGGGAAGCCCAGCGGCTCCGGCTCGCTTCGCTGCTCGGATCGGGCCTCACCGGCGTATTGTACGTACTGGACGAGCCAACGGCCGGTCTCCATCCGCGGGATACCCACAAGCTGATCCGGGTGCTGAAGCGGCTCCGCGATTTGGGAAATACCGTGCTGGTCATCGAACATGACACTGAGGTAATGAAGGCCGCGGACCATCTGATCGAGATTGGCCCCGGATCCGGAAAAGAAGGCGGGACCGTCGTCGGCACCGGAACGCTCGAACAGTTGAAAGCAATCCCCGGATCCGCTACCGGGCGGTATCTGCGGGAGGTGGACATCGCCCACCCTCCGGTTACACGGAGAGCGGGCAGCGGCAGCAAGCTTACGATCGAGCAGGCTTCCGCCCATAACCTGAAGCAGCTGACCGTCAGCTTTCCGCTCGGATGCCTGATTACAGTGACGGGAGTTTCAGGTTCGGGCAAATCCACCCTTCTCTTCGATATCCTCGAACCTGCGGCAAAATCCCATCTTCGTTTGTCCGGCGATATGCCAGGCCAATACGGACGCATCACCGGCCTGGAGCTTATCGACAAGGTCATCGCCGTTGACCAAGCCCCGGTCGGGAAGATTTCGCGATCCAATATCGCGACCTACACCGACCTGTTTACCCCGATCCGCAGCTTATTCGCGGAGCTGCCCGAGGCCCGGAAACAACGGCTGAGTCCCAAGCACTTCTCCTTTAACACGCCGGGCGGCCGGTGCGAGAAATGCCGCGGCATGGGCACCCTGCAGCTGGATATGCACTTTCTGCCGGATGTGGAGGTACGCTGCCCCGTTTGCCTGGGAAAACGGTTCAAAGAGAATGTGCTTGCTGTTCAGTACAAGGGATTTAGCATTTCGGACATTCTGAACCTGACCGTCTTTGAGAATGCCGCCCTCTTTGAGGAGCCGGTAATAACCGACATGCTGAACCTGCTGGGTGAAGTGGGGCTCGGCTACCTGCAGCTGGGGCAGCCCACGACGACGCTGTCTGGCGGAGAAGCCCAGCGGATCAAGCTGGCGAAGGAGCTTGGCAAAAAAGCCAGAGGGCATACCTTGTACTTGCTGGATGAGCCCACGACCGGGCTTCATCCCAGTGATGTCCGGCATCTGTGCCGTCTGTTGAACCGGCTCGTGGACGCCGGCAACACGGTCATGGTGATCGAGCACCATCTCGATCTGATCGCCGCGTCCGACTGGATCGCCGATTTCGGACCCGAAGGCGGGGATGCCGGAGGGCAGTTGGTCGCGCAGGGTACGCCGGAAGATGTGGCGGCCGTTCAGGCCTCATATACAGGCCGCTATCTGGCCGAGCATCTGTCACGCTGATCGTGCTTCCCACTCGCCATTGCTCCTGCAGCTTGCGCAAGCAAAAAAGAATCACCCACAGTCACATGGACTATGGGTGATTCTTCATATTCGGATCGCTTTGATCCGATTATGTCTATTGCACCGTCACGACCACCTTGGTCGATTTGCCGCCGAAGCTGACCGTGATCGTCGCTTTGCCTTTGCCGTTAGCCGTGATCTGGCCGTCCTTCACCGTCGCCGTCAAAATTTTGGAAGACTTCCAAAGGGCCGGCTTGGAGACGTCCACATCGGTTCCGTCCATGTAGGTCGCCGTGGCCGCCAGCGTCAGCTTGTCGCCGACGTTCAGCGTCACGCTCACCTTGTCAGTCTGCAAATATTTCAGCGTATCCACTTCGACCGGAATCCGGACCGTCTTGTTACCGTACTTGGCCGTCACAGTCGTTTTGCCGTAAGCAGCAGCGGTAATGACACCGTCGTTAACCGACGCTACTTTATAGTTTCCGGTTTTCCATTCCGCCTTGGATGTCACATCCTTGGTGCTGCCGTCGCTGAACGTCACTTCCAGCTTGACGGTGGCCGTTTTATCCTTGGCTTTGCCTACCGTCTTCAGCGATACTGCGGTCTCGCTCGCCTCAATGGCGGAGATGACGTCGACTTCCACCGGGATCGTTACTTTCTGTCCGCCGTACTCAGCGGTAATGTTGGCTTTCCCGCTCTTCAGACCGGATACCAGGCCATTATTGTCTACCCCGGCAACCGTGGAGCTGCTCGACTTCCAGGACGCTTCCTTGGTCACGTCCACCACCGTACCCGTCGCATCCTTCGCGGTCAAGGTCAGCTGCTTCTTGTCACCGGCGGACATGATCACGATCGTATCCGACGCTTTCAGGTCGCTGACCAATCCGACTTCCACAGCCATCGTGTACGATTTGCCTTCGTACTTGGCCGTAATCGTCGCGGTGCCTGTCGCCACGCCCGTGATGAGTCCATTTTCATCGATGTCGGCAATTTCCTTTTTGTTTGTGCTCCATTCCACCTTGTCCTTGGACGAGATCGTCTCGGCCGGACGGTCCGCACCGTAATCCAGCACGATGCTCGCCTGGTAGGTGGCGTCTACCTTCAGGGACAGCTTCTTCACCGGCAGCGAGATGCTGAGCGGCATGTCGACTGCTACCGATGTCGTTACCGTCACTCCGCCATAGGTGGCGCTGACTTTGGATTCCCCTTTTTTGAAAGCCGTCAAATTCCCGCCGCTGACAAAAACGACGTCCTCATTGCTGGATTTCCACACGGCTTTGCTCTGAACCTTCTCGGTTTCCCCATTCGCATAGGTAGCGATCAGGTCCAGCTGCTTCGTCTTCTCACCTGTCAGGCTCAGTGCAACCTTCTCGACCAGATCGAGGTGGCGCGGCACGTCAACGTCGACATTAATGGCCACGCTCTTGTCCCCGTATTTGGCGGTAATGATCACTGCACCCGGCGCGATGGCCGTGATAACGCCTTTGTTTACATAAGCGACCTTCTCGTCGCTGGAAGACCATACAGCGTCTCCAGTAATATCCACCGGATCCTTGTCCGGATACACCGTTTCAACCTTGATCGGCTGTGTGGTGGAGTCCCCTGCATGAAGGAAAATATCCTGCTTGTCCGCTTTCAGGCGGATCGTCTTGTCGACATCGACCTGAATCGTTGCCGTTTTCGTACCGTACTTCGCCGTAATCGTCGCGGTTCCCGGACCGTAAGGAGTAATCTGCCCCTTGATGACGTCCGCCACGCCTTCGTTGCTCGACGTCCATTCAGCGTCGGCCGCAACATTATCCTTGGTTGTGCCATCCGGATAAGTCGCTTTCAGCGTCACTTGCACCGGTGTCTTCTCGCTCAGCAGCATGGACACCTGCGCAGGGTCCGCATCGAGCCGCTTCACCACTTCTACGCTCACCGGAATCGTTACGGTCTGCTTGCCGTACACCGCCGTCAGCGTAGCCGTACCCGGACCCACCGGCGTCACCGTTCCGTTCACGACCGTCGCCACGCTGGCGTTATCCGTTGACCAGTCCGCTTTGCCGGAAACTTCCTCCGTATTGTTGTCTGTATAGGTTGCGGTCAGCTTGATCTGGGGCTTGTCCCCCAGCTTCAAATCCAGGCTCTGCACATCTTTCGTAAGCGCCTTGACCTTCTTCGTTACAGTCACCGACACCGATTCGGATACGTCCCCGAATACGGCTGTTACCGTTGTCGTACCTTCGCTCTTAGCGGTTACGGTACCGTTATATATGGTGGCAACTACGTTGTTCGAGCTGCTCCAGCTCGCCTTTACCGTCAAATCTGCCGTTGAATTATCCGAATATACACCCGTCGCGGTTACTTTCGCCGTATCGCCGATTTCAAGGGTAAGCTCATTTTTGGACAAAACCAGCTTGGTCAAATCCGCCGTGGCGGCCCAGGTCGTTCCGGCATAGGCCATGCACAGCACCATAACCAGGGACATGACCAGTACCCTTTTTAATCTGATTCGCAATGTAAATTCCCTCCAATTCCCTAATTTTGAGTAGAAACAAAAAAAGACCCTACCTCTCATATCGGTCAGTCCAGCCAAAAATGTTAGTTTTTTGGAGATTTTCTGCATTTTTTCGATAAAAACCGCCGTTTGATTCTAGAATTTGCGCGTCACGCACGCTAAAAAGGGGTAATCCTCTAATTGGTAAACCTTCTAGCGAAACCTGTAAGGGGGTCATGGCGTCTAATTAAGATAGGAGGTGCCATAAGCGCATGATCATTCCTGACCATGAAATCATTGAAGAAGCCAACTACCTGGTGCAGGAGCATTACGGGGAAAGAAACCCGCTGAGCGTCACCATCGGCATTTTGGAGAACGGGGACCATTTTTACACCGGCTGGGGACAACCTCCGGGCTTCGATTACGCATCAGCCATCTATGAAATCGCATCCGTAACGAAAGTTTTTACGACCTCACTTCTGTGTATCCTGCAGCGTCAGGGCAAACTGCAGCTCAAGGATACCGTAGGCCAATACATACCTGAAATCGCCTCTAACGCCAAAGTCGGCGCCATCACGCTGGAACAGCTCGCCACGCATACCTCCGGACTTCCACGGCTGCCGGCCGGTCTCAAGCAGACCGTCACCGACAAACTGAACCCGTACCAAAACTACACCGAGCAGCATCTGCTGCAGGACCTGCTGAAAACCAGACCTTCGTCGAGCGGAAGCTTCGAGTATTCCAATTTGGGCGTAGGCCTACTTGGGCTTATCTTGAGCCGCTGCACCGGCCGGAGTCTGGAACAGCTTATGCGGGAAGAGATCTGCGGACCGTTATTTATGGAGGACACGCTCTTTGAACTGAACGATGAGCAGCAATCCCGTCTCCTCCCGGTGTATACGGCCAACGGCAAGCCGGTTCCCCATTGGGATCTGGGCGTTCTCGCCGGCGCGGGAGGCTTGCGTTCCACGGCGCATGATCTGCTCCAATTTGCCAAAGCGAACGTCGGCATGGGCTCCGCCCCAATCACGGCCGCGCTTCGCGACGGGCAGAAACCCCGCCACCGGGTACGCCGCGGCGAGGATGTCAGCCTCGGATGGATGGTCAAAACCGGCATCTACCACGACCGGATTCACTGGCATAACGGCGGTACGTACGGCTCAAGCAGCTTCCTGGGCTTTCACATGGAAAAAAACACGGCGGTCGTCGTGCTGTCCAACAACGGCAGCTTTGCGATGAAAATGCTGTCCATGATGAGGCAGCAGAAACGGCATGTGGACGAGATCGGCTTCCAGCTGTTCAAGCAGCTGACCAAAACGGTCTATTAACCGGTCTAACCGTATCCTCATGTAAAAAATCCTTAATAAAATATACAGCCAAAAAGGCTGCCTCCCGGATTGCTCGCAAGCCCGGTTGTAGGCAGCCTTTCTTCAGCTAACAGCCTTTATTCAATTTCGGGCGACTTGCGGCAAACGCAGTGTTTACGCCTTTTTATCCGTCGGCACCTGGCAGGAGCCGTCCGTGCAGGAGAGGTCATCCCCGTCAGCACTGTTCCCCAGCAGCGTCAGCGGATGCTCCTCTTTCCAGATATTGTCCAGCGCTTCGGCAAACACCTGTGTCGGCTGGGCGCCGGAAATGCCGTATTTCTGGTTGATGACGAAGAACGGTACCCCGTTGATGCCGAGTCGTCCCGCATCTCCCTCGTCCTTGCGGACATCGTTCGTGTAAGCATCGCTCTCCAGCATGGAGGCTGCCGCAGAGGCGTCCAGCCCGATTTCGCCGGCCAGGCGCGCCAATACCGCACGGTCTCCCAAATGTTCCGAATCGGTGAAGTACGCCTTGAACAGCCGTTCCGTCATCTCATACTTCTTGCCGAACTCCCCGGCCCACTGCGTCAGACGATGCGCATCAAACGTATTGGTCGGGACCAGCGTATCGAAATTGTACGTGAGCCCCACCGTCTTGGCCTGCTCGGTCATATTGTCGTTGGCCGCCTTGGCCTGCTCCCAGCTCATGCCGTACTTGGAGGCCAGGATGCTGTGAATGTCCTTATCGTTGTCTTTCGGTGCGCCCGGGTCCAGCTCGAAGCTGCGGAACACAACCTCGACTTCATCCTTGTGTGCGAACGGCTCGAGGGCAGCCTCAAAACGGCGCTTGCCGATATAGCAGAACGGACAGGCAAAGTCCGACCATACTTCGATTTTCATATGCAAACCTCTCCTTTTCGGGTGATGTTCATTGGTTGGTAAACTGATACTTTTTCCATCACAGTAAGAGTCAAAAGAAAAGCAGTCACTCAGCTGTAACTGCATCAGGTACATTATATCGCGATTACCGGGAGCGCGCAACCTGCCTGCGCCGATCTCCCGTTATATCCAGCTTCCTTAACCTCCCGGTTAACCGGTTGTCGGCACTGTTGCCGGCACGGCCTCCGGTCCGTCCTGCGGTTCGATCAGCGCATGCTTCTCCCACGCCCGGCTCCGCCAGCGGAAATACATGATGACGGCACGGGCCCATTCGTCCGCGGCAATGGCGAGCCACACGCCGGCAAGGCCCATGTGAAGCTTGAATATGAGGAAGTATCCCAGCGGCAGAGACATGCATACCATAGACAATAGCCCCATGTACACAGGGAACCTGGCATCCCCCGAAGCGCGCAGCGAGTTGATGATGACGATGTTGACGGTGCGGCCGGTCTCAAGCACGATGCTGAGCAGGATGACCTGCGCCCCCATTTTGATAATGAGTGCATCGTCCGTAAACAAGCCCATCAGCGGAACGCGGAACAGAATAATGATCAAGTCGATGACGATTGTCGCGGCCAGCGCCCACTTCACGCTCTGGAACACCCGGGTGTAGGCGTCCTGGTTGCGTCTTTCACCGACGTAATGGCCGACCATAATGGCCGTGCCCATGCCGATCGCCATGCTGAACAAATAGATGTACATCGAGATGTTCACGGCATACTGCCGGGTGGCCATCGCTTCTGCCCCAAGGTAGGTGACGTACAGCGTGAAGGTCAGCTGGCACATTTGGTATACGATGCTTTCCAGAGCCGACGGAATGCCGACATTCAAAATTTTAAGCACAAATTTCTTCGACAGACGGATGTAATAACGCCATTCCACGTGCACTTCCATGACCCGGTACAGCAGCCAGAAGAAGATCAGCAGGCAGACCAGGCGGCTGAATACCGTCGAGATCGCCGCCCCCTGTACGCCCAGCGCCGGAAGGCCGAAATGCCCGAAGATCAGCGCGTAGTTCCCTGCCACGTGAATGATGTTCATCAGAAGCGACACGACCATCGTTTCTTTGGTGAACCCGTGGGTCCGGATCGTTGCGGCAAGGGCGTTAATGAGCGCCTGCAGGAAAATGCCGCCTCCGACGATGTGGATGTAGGACTCGGCGTACCCGTAAATTTCCCCAGTGACGTTAAGCAGGCGCAGCATCATTCCGCCGAAGGCGAGAAAAATAACGCTTAGGAGCACCCCCACGGCCAGGTTCAGCGTGATTGCATTTCCGGTCACCTGCGCCGCGTCGCTGAGCTTTTTGGAGCCCAGGTACTGGGCAACCACGATCGCCGCCCCGCTGCCGATCACCTCCAGCACGAGGATGGCGATGGATATAATTTGGTTGGCGGCGCCGACGCCGGAGACGGCATTGTCGGAAACCGAACTGAGCATCAATGTATCGACACTGCCCATCAGCATGAACAGGAACAATTCGAGAAATATAGGCCAGGTGAGGCGGACAAGACTGAGCCGTTTTTCTGACCGTGCAGAAGGCTCTTGAACAGTTGCGGTCATGAGTCAGAATTCACCTTTCTTTCAAACGTATTCTTTGAAACAAAGGTATGTTAGCACAGTTTTCATGAAAATACATGACATTTAACAGAAAAATACTGAAAATTTAATATTCTTTTTTTGGTAAGCCCTTACTTCCCCAAAAATGACCATTATTCGTACCGGGACAGCAGCTCAGCGAGTTTTTCGCGGATCAGACCGACCAGTGCCTGAGGCTCTTTCACAGTCGCATTCGTTCCCAAGCCGATAAAAAATTGGGCGTAAAACGAAAGGTCATGCTCCGGAATCATCCCGTCCACCCAGCCGGTCCCATCCTCGCGGATATGCAGCTTGGACTCCAGCCACAATTCTCCCTCGCACCGTTCCACGCCTTCCGGGGTCAGCTCCACATAGCAGCGAAGCTCCGCCGAGTCCTCCCCGTGAAATGACTTCCGATTCCCAAGATGCACATGGCTGAGGTCGGCCGCTTCAAGGCCGGTTGTATCCTCGGCGGCATCCGTAATCCGGTCGCAGCGGAACAGGCGGAAGTCCTTCCGCTGGAAGCAGTACGCCGGGCAGTACCACAGTCCCTGGCTGGCATAGATGCCGATCGGCTGGATCTGCCGAACCGAGCTGCTGCCGCGGGATTCGTAAACGATGCGCAGCACCCTCTGGTTCACGGCCCCGTCCAGCAGCACGGACAAATGGGGTGCACCCGCCCGTCTGGACGGGGTAATAAAGTCGACCCGGTTCTTCATCCGGTCGATCCGGTCGCGCACATCCCCGGGCATGTAGTGGTAAAATTTCTGAAGCGCGGACGAGCTCTCCGTCTCAAACGGGATATGCACATAATGCCGGAGACCGTGCACCGCGAAAAAAATCGCCACCGCCTCTTCCTCCGTAAAGGCGATCGGGGGCAGGATCCGTTCCTTCAGTACTTGGTAGCCGCCATGCGGCCCCACTTCCGAATATAAAGGGACGCCGAGCTCGCTCAGCTCCTGCAGGTCCCTTAGGATCGTCCGGGTGGACACCCCGAATTCGTCGGCCAGCTCCTTGACTTTAAAACGGCGCATCCGGTTAATCGTCATCATCAGGTCGAGCAGTCTTTTGGATTTGGACATGTCGGCACTCCCGTTACTGGATTTGGCGGTACACACCATCGAAAACAAATAGGGTCGGTGACAAACCTTGTCATTATTATAAACGACTATAGGAATCTGCCCAAAACATCGGCACAGCTCCGATTCCTCGTACCCCGCCAGGATCATGTAAAGGCTGCCCATGTTCCCGTTATATTAATGTTATATTTCATAACACTTTATTGCGCAACAGTGGAGACTGTGGTCTTGGGCAGGGCTAATAAAGTGAAACATGTCTTTTCTCAATCCGAAAATCACATCGCTAACCGACATAAACCCGATTTTTCGCTTGAAACCATGAAGATTTCCATGTCGAATGTAATCTTTTATGACAGGTAACGCTTACAATCCTGAAATTTAGTATTGATTATTTGCAGACCATCCACTATGATAATGGCAACAGGCAGGAGATAAAAGTTAAAGCACTTTAACTTTTAAAATTATATCCCGCTATTATAGATAAATATTTGGGGGTTAATTTGTCCCGTAAGTTAAAGCGTTTAAACTTTTATAAACTTTGTGAGAAAGGTTGATGCACCCGTGACCCATCGCGAAAGCAGGCGGCAGACGCTGTACATGTATCTGTTTATTTCCCCCTGGCTCATCGGCTTTCTGGTTTTTGCCCTGTATCCCATCTTGTCCTCGCTTTATTACAGCTTCACGGACTACGACATCATTCACCCGCCCCAGTTTATCGGCCTGGCCAATTATGCGGAGATGTTCGGCAATGATCTGTTCTGGAAATCCGTCACCGTGACGCTGAGGTATACGCTTATCAGCGTGCCGATCCAGCTGCTGCTGGCCCTTGGATTCGCCCTGCTGCTGAACCAGAAGATCCCGCTGCGCGGATTTTTCCGGACCGCGATGTATTTCCCGAGCATGGTATCCGGCGTGGCGATGTCGCTGCTCTGGTACTGGATTTTCAACCCGCAGATCGGGCTTTTCAACTACATGCTCTCCTGGTTCGGCATCAAAGGTCCGGCCTGGCTCATGAACCCGGACACGGCTCTATACGCCTTGATGATTATGTCCTTCTGGACGGCGGGCTCGGGCATGATCCTCTTTCTGGCGGGACTGCAGGGCGTTCCGGCGAGCCTCGTGGAAGCCGCCAAGCTGGATGGGGCGGGACGCTTCAAAGTTTTTCTCCATGTCACCCTGCCGATGATCTCGCCTGTTCTGCTGTTCCAGCTGATTATGGGCATGATCGATTCCTTCCAGGTGTTTACCCAGGCTTTTGTCATGACCCAGGGCGGCCCGAACTACTCTACCTGGTTCTACGTCTACAACCTGTACACCAGCGCCTTTAAAGAGTACCGCGCCGGCTATTCCTCCGCCTTGGCCTGGGTGCTGCTCGTCGTCGTCATGCTTTTTACCGCGCTCGTGATGAAGCTGTCGAACCGATACGTTCACTACGAAGGAGGCAAACGCTAGATGAGTACCCTTCCTGCCGCCGGCCCGCACGCGGACAACGCCGTCCCCAAGCGGCGGCGCAGCACTGACCCCGTAGGCATTGTCAGCTTTATCGCGCTGGTCGTTACCACCTTTCTGATGCTGCTGCCCCTGTTCTTCATGGTATCGACATCGCTGAAGTCGAAGAAGGAAATGCTGAAGTTTCCGCCGACCTTTCTGCCGGAAAGCTGGCAGTGGAGCAATTACAAGGAGATTTTCGATACACTCTCCTTCGGCACGATGTACATGAACAGCCTGATTATCGGCGTTCTTACCGTGATCGGAACGCTGCTCTCCTCAGCGCTCGCGGCCTACGGCTTTGCCAGATACCGCGGCAAGGGGAGCAACACGTGGTTCCTGCTCATGCTGAGCACGATGATGCTGCCCTACCCGGCCATCATGATTCCCCAGTTTATCCTCTTCTCGAAGCTGAACTGGATCGACACGTTCCTGCCGCTGATCGTCCCGGCGTTCTTCGGCTCAGCGTACAACATCTTCCTGCTGCGCCAATTCTTCTCGACGCTCCCTGAAGAGCTGTTCGACGCCGGGCGCATCGATGGCTGCAGCGAGTTTCGCATGTGGCGTCAAATCGCCCTCCCGCTTTCGGGACCGGCGCTCGCCACCGTAGCGATCTTCGCTTTCATCTACAGCTGGAACGATCTGCTGACGCCGGTGCTGTACCTGAGCTCCACCGAGAAATTCACGCTGCCGGTCGGTATGGCATCCCTAACGTCATCCCGCTTCCGGATTCCGCCGTGGCACCTGCTGATGGTCGCCTCCGTGCTGGCCATGCTGCCGATCGTGACGCTGTTCGCAATAGCCCAGAAGCGGTTCGTCGAGGGCATCGTGCTCACCGGGATCAAGTAATGGCACGGATCTATCGGAAGCCCCGTCGTCCCGGCAGTCATCCTCAAGCCCCACCGGGGCGCCGTCGAAGCCGGCATGCAGCAAGCACCTTCCCCACAGGACTAGCAAGCCGGCTTTTACTTCAACAAGTTCAGACAGCAGCAGCACCCATTACATGAAGGCAATGGAGGTATCGTTTCATGAACAAGAACAGGAAAAGATCAGGTTTTGCCCTTCTTCTGACGACGCTAATGCTGGTTGCCGCCGCGCTGTCCGGCTGCAGCGGCGGCAAATCGGCGGGCGATGTGGTTTCCGGAGGCGAGAGCTCCGCAGGGGGCGATAAAGGCGGCACAGTGACGATTACCCACTACACGATCGACTCGGAGGACCGCACGTTCGTCGAGAAGCTGATTCCCGACTTTGAAGCAAAGCACCCGAATATTAAGGTCAAGGTCGAAAAAGCGCCTTACGAGCAGTTTGACAGCAAGCTGCAGACGCTGATCGCCGGCGGCAAGTCCCCGGACGTCACAAGCCATTACGGCTACGGTGGATTTGCGGAATACTACAACAAGGATATGCTGCTGGATCTGACGGACATCATCCAGGAGGACGGCTTCAAGGCCGGAGATTACGGCATTCCGGACAACCTGATGAGCATCTACAAGGTAAAGGACCGCACTTACGGCATTCCGGTCAATATGTATGTCACGCTGATGCTCTACAACAAGGATATGTTCGACGCGGCGAAGGTGCCTTATCCGCCAAGCGATTATGAGGACAAGAGCTGGACGTTCGACAAAATGGTCGAAGACGCCAAGAAGCTGACCGTTATTTCGGACGACATCGCCAAAACCCAGTACGGCGTGGACTTTACCTGGGCTGAGCGCGATAACCGCCCTCTCTACTTCGGGGCCGAGCCTTATTCGGAAGACACCTGGACCAACGGCGGCGTTCCATCCGCTACCCATTTCGATTCGCCGGAAGTGATGGCGGCGTATAACAAGCTGTTCGGTTTGATTTTCAAAGAGAAGGTCTCCCCGACGACCGAGTGGAGCAAGAGCGTCGCCGGTCAGAACGGTGATCCCTTCGTCGCCGGCAAAATCGGCATGTCCGTCGGCGGTTCGTGGAACCTGGCTGGGGCCAACGATTTTCCGTTCAAAGTGGGCGTAGCGGCTGTGCCTTGGGGCGGCAACGACAAGGTGCGCAGCACGCTGTACGTCGATCCGCTCATGATCCTGAAAGGTTCCAAGCATCCGAAGGAAGCTTTTGAATGGATCAAGTATCTGGTCACCGCCGACGTGCAGGAGAAATCCATCGAGCTCAGCGGAGGCAACCCGCCGGTCAACACGCAGGCAGCAGAAGCTTATTACCAACATTTTGAGGGCGTCGACCCGCAGGATATTAAGAACGTATACGAAGGCGCCATTAAATACGGTTTCGAGTCCTATAACCACCTGATCACGAACTACTCGCAAATCAACGACATGTTCATTAACGAGATGCAGCCGATCGAAAGCGGGCATAAGACGGTGGAAGAAGTCATGCCGACGATTCAGAAGAAGCTGCAGGAGATCATCAAGCGGTAAACGGAAAGTTTGTGGAACATAAATAGAGAAATTTCCCCTTCCATCATAAAAATGTCCTCCTCGGTGGAGTGGGCCATCATTTTATAATGTAGATATTCGATTCAATTCAATTCGGTATACCTTTTTACGGCGTATCGGCGATCGGATGCCGTCCTCTGCGGGGCGGTATCCGGTTTATGCCATCCCATGCTTCGCGGACAGACTTCCGTCCATGTATACTAGGGATAAGTTTATAGGTTCGGAAAAATCTGCCCAAGGAGAAATGAGAGATGAAAGTAAGTATTTTTGACGTTGCCAAAAAATCAGGACTGTCCGTTGTAACGGTATCCCGTGTGTTGAACGGAGCCGAAACCGTCCGGGAAAAAAACCGGCAGAAAGTGCTCGATGCGATCAAAGAGCTGGGATACCACCCGAACGCCGCCGCCCGGAGCCTTGCCCGCGGAAAAACCGGCATCATCGGCCTTATTGTAACGACCCTGCAGGATTCCTTCTTCGATGCCGTTGTCAAAGAGCTGAACGAAGTGTTAGCGCTTCACGGCTACTACCTGGCCATTTCGGTATCGACGGGCATCGGTTCGGACGAGAGCCATTACCTGATTCAGGAGGACCGGGTGGACGGGCTCATTCTGCTCTCCCCCATGGAAGAAGACAACTATATCGTGGAATTGAAAAAACGCGGCATTCCATACGTACTGATCGACAATCAGAAGCCTGAAAACGACAATTTCTCGGTGACGATCGACAACTTCAAGGGCGGCTATGCGGCAGCAAGCCATCTGCTCGATAACGGATATACGTCCATCGCCCATTTGTGCGGACAGGAGATGTTCCGAAGCACCCGGGAGAGACGCGACGGATTTATGCAGGCGCTGTCAGAACGGGGGCTTGCCCCCTTTGAAATCGTAAACGGAGACTTTGAAATCCGGTTCGGCTACGAAACGGCCGTACGGTGGCTGAAGGAAGGGCAGCTTCCGCAAGCGGTCTTCGCCGGCGACGACAATATCGCCCTCGGCGTGGTGAACGCGCTGATGGAAGCGGGCGTTCAGGTGCCCGGCCAGGTAGCCGTCGTTGGCTATGACGACCAGACCATATCCTCCCAGCTTCATCCGTATCTGACGACGGTACGCCAGCCGGCAGACCGGATCGGCATCGCCGCAGCCGACATGCTGCTGAAGCGGATCGACGGTACGATGAAGCGCGGAGCCAACTTAAAAATCGATCCGGAGCTCATCGTCCGGGAGTCGTCCGTTCCTGGGCGTCGAGCCTGACTTTAGTTACCCGGCTCCGGATCATCATGTACAGCAAAAGCATGAATTGATCATATAGGAGTGACGACTATTGGCTTACTATTTGGGAATCGACGGGGGAGGCACCAAAACTTATGCCCTGCTCACCGACGAGCAGGGGCAAGTGCTCGGCAAAGGCCAGAGCGGCAACGGGAATCACCAGATTGACGCCGCCGTGGCCGCCGAGAGCATCCGGAGCGCCGCTTTCGGTGCCATCGCCGACGCCGGGCTGCAGCTTGCGGACATCCGCCACACCTTCTTCGGCCTGGCGGGAGCCGACCGTGAGCCGGACTACCGGATCCTGCATCCCATGATCCGAAATATGGGCTTCACGGATTATTCGGTCGACTGTGATACCGTCATCGGCCTCCGGGCCGGGACGAAGCGGCCGTACGGGGTCGCCCTCATCTGCGGCACAGGCACCAATGCCGCCGGCCGGAATCCGCAAGGCGAGCATGTGCAGTGCGGCGGCTTCGATTACATGTACGGCGATTTTGGCGGAGGCGGAGCCCTGAACATCGAGGTGTTCCGCTCCGTCATCCGCGCTTGGGACGGACGCGAGCAGCCGACGCAGCTGACGGAGCTGCTGTTGTCCCTGCTGGGCTACGATACCGTCGGCGAGATGTTCGACGATTTCTACGACAACCAGCGCAGCGTGCCCGTAGACGCCGCACGTCTGCTGTTTGCAGCTGCTGCCGGCCAGGATGCGGTGGCGCTGGAAATTTTGAACCGCCAAGGTGTGGAGCTCGGCAAATCGGCCGCTGCCGTCATCCGCAGGCTCGGTATGGAGAACGAGGCCTTTGATGTGGTGCTTGCCGGCAGCCTCCTGACGCGGGGTGACCGCGGATGGATCCGCGGCCCGATTGAGCAGGCCGTCCGAGCCGTTGCACCAGCGGCCTCGGTCGTGACGCTCGCGACGGAGCCGGTCGTCGGCGCCGTGTGGGCGGCTATGGAGGCGGACGGTCTAACGATTCCGGAACAGGTCTATGAGCAGATGCGGCTGTTCCGCGATTTTGAACATATTCACCAAACTACCCGATAGGAGTGAAGGATCATGACTTCAAAGCAGGGGTTGAAAATAGCTGTAATCGGCGGGGGCTCCTCGTATACGCCGGAGCTGGTGGAAGGGTTTATCCTGCATCACCGCGAGCTTCCGGTCCGCGAGCTGTGGCTCGTCGATATCGAGCCAGGTCTCCGGAAGCTGAACATCGTCGGCAGCCTGGCGAAGCGGATGGTCGAGAAATCCGGGCTGCCGATTGAGGTGCATCTGACCACCGACCGCCGCAAAGCGATCGAGGGCGCCGACTTCGTCAGCACCCAAATGCGCGTAGGCATGCTGGATGCCCGGGGACGCGACGAATCGATTCCGCTCAAGTACGGGGTCATCGGTCAGGAAACGACCGGTCCCGGCGGCATGATGAAGGCGCTGCGCACGATCCCGGTCCTGCTCGATATTTGCCGGGATATGGAGGAGCTGGCGCCAAACGCCTGGCTGCTTAACTTTACCAACCCGGCCGGCATGGTCACCGAAGCCATCCTGAAGTATTCCAACGTTCGCAGCATTGGGTTATGCAACGCGCCCATCGGCCTGATCAAGCAAACTTCCGCCAAATACCAGGTCGCTCCTGACCGGGTCTACGCTGAGTTTGTGGGTCTGAATCATCTTCACTGGGTCACCCGCGTCGATGTCGAAGGCGAAGACAAACTCGATGAACTGCTCGCCGATACCGCCGGCTACAGCGCTTCGAACGTGCCGGCCCGCGAATGGAATCCCGAGTTCCTGCAGTCGCTGCGCGCCCTGCCTTCCTATTATTTAAAATATTTTTACATGACGGACGCGATGCTGGAGGAGCAGCTCGAGTCCTTCCATCAGGGCATCAACCGCGCCGAGGTCGTGAAGCGGGTCGAAGAGGAGCTGTTCGAGCTGTACAGCGACCCGGATCTGAAGGAGAAGCCGAAGCAGCTGGAACAGCGCGGCGGCGCCTTTTACTCCGAAGCCGCCGTCAACCTGATGCGGTCGCTCTATAACGGCACCAATGACATCCAGACGCTGAATGTGGCCAACCGCGGGACACTGCCGTTCCTGCCCGAGGACGCCAGCATTGAGGTCAACTGCGTCGTAACGAACAACGGGCCGCTCCCGCTGCCTGTGACGCGCATCCCGCGGATGGCCGTCGGCCTGATCCAGGCCGTCAAAACCTATGAGCAGCTCGCCATCGACGCCGCGGTAACCGGTGACCGCGGGCTGGCGATCCAAGCGCTGGCCCATCACCCGCTTGTGCCGTCGGTCGAAGTAGCCATCAAGATGCTGGATGAGATGCTGGAGGCCAACAAAGAATACTTGCCGCAGTTTTTCGGGAAAACACCGGCTCATCCCTAAGGCAGAGGGATGGTCTCAAGGGATGAGGGGATGACCGTGACGCCTGTCTGCGGAAAGCCCCTTCTCCTTTTCCGTGAAAATAAATGCAGATTGGCAATACTGCTGCTGCAAAGCACACAAAAAAACCTTGAACGGCACGTTCCCGTTCAAGGTTTTTTTCAGTCCGCGCCGCGCAGCGGCACGCAGTGAAGGCGGCCCGGTGGCCGCCTCCCAGCCATGCCTGCAGCGATCCCGGCGTCACAGCCCTGCCGAGGCGTCCGCCGAGCCGGCTTGGCTGGCATGCGTGTGCCTGCGCACCAGCAGCACGTAGCACAGCACGGCGCCGACGTCCGCGCAGGCGATGACGATGCCCATCGGCAGGGCCGAAGTGCTGCCTCCGATGCCTACGAGCGGGCTGACGATCCCGCCGAAGATGTAGGAGAGCAGCCCGAGCAGCGCCGAGGCGCTGCCTGCCGAGCGGCCGTAATCCTGCAGAGCCAGCGAGGAACCTGCGGTTCCGACGATGCCGACGCAGGATACGACCACGAACAGCGGCGGCAGGATCGCCGCAAGGCCTGCCCCGGCAGCGAGCAGGATCAGCAGCAGCACGCCGCCGATCGTCGCCAGGGTAATGCCGGTCACGAGCAGCTTTTTCTCGCTGACGCGTCCGGCCAACCGGCCGGTGATCTGCCCCGCGATAATGATCCCGAGCCCGTTCGTGGCGAAGATCACGCTGAACATTTGCGGGGATACCCCGTAGATTTCCTGCAGTACGAACGGCGAGCCGGAAATGTAGGCAAACATCGCGGCCGATATGAAGCCCGAGCTGAGCGCCAGGCCCATGAACTTGCCGTCGCGCAGCAGCTTGCCGAACGTCTTCACCGTGCCCAGCGTCCCGCCGCCGGAGCGGTTGCCGGGCGCCAGCGTTTCCGGCAGCCCGAGCATAACGGCCAGCAGCATGGCGACCCCAATGGCGGTCAGCACGATAAATACGCCGCGCCACGAAGTCACTTGAAGCAGCTGCCCGCCCAGGATCGGCGATAGAATCGGCGCCGCGCCATTCACCAGCATCAGCATGGAGAAAAACTTGGTCAGCTCGCTTCCGGAGTACATGTCCCGGACGATCGCCCTCGAAATGACAATGCCCGCCGAACCGGCAATGCCCTGGATAAACCGCAGCAGAATCAGCAGCTCAATCGACGGGCTGAAGGCGCACAGCAGCGACGAAACCCCGTACACCACCATCCCGATCATCAGCGGCGTGCGGCGTCCCCTCACATCGCTGATGGGCCCCGCCAGCAGCTGGCCTACCGCAAGCCCGATGAGGCAGGACGTCAAGCTGAGCTGGGTCAGCGAGGCCGTCGTGTGCATCGACTTGGCCATTTCCGGCAAAGACGGCAAATACATATCAAGTGAAAACGGACCGAAGGCCGACAGCGCCCCCAGCACAATAATCATCCAGATCCGGTTCGCGCCCGGTCCGGAAGCAGCTGCGGCCGCAGAGCCGCCTGCCTTCGCATCCGTATGTGAACGTTTATTCATAAGTTCTAACTTGTTCCCCCTCTGTGTTCCCTGCTCCGATGCATGACCTTTATAAAGTAAATTCTCTTCACTAGAAAGATTGAACTAAAGTATAGAGTATCATATTTCCCCCGCAAAATGAGCGGCTTGCCTATATTTCCAGAAGCATGCCCTCCCCTTCAACCGTCTCCCCATACCGCTATCCCCATGTCCTTGGCGCTCGTTCACCCCGCCTTTTTGGCATCTTACGTCTACAAAGAAAAACAGCCTGGCCAAAGAAATTTGGCCACGCTGCGGCGACTTGCTAACAAATACGTTTAACGACATCTTTTCTAAGAAGACAGACCGCGTTTAGCGGAAGTTTTTACCTGCGAAATAATGAAGTTTTGCCCAGGAAGTCAATGCTTTCTTATCTCCAACCATGGACACAAACCGTTAACCCTTGATCCCCGACAGCGTTACGCCCTCGATGATATACCGCTGGCCGATAATATACACAATCAGCACCGGAATCAGCGCAATCGAGGCGCCGGCCATCATGAGCGTCCAGTCCGTGGAATACATGCCGCGGTACAGGTTCAGCATCATCGGGACGGTGAATTTTTCGGGAGTGTTCAGGAAAATGAGTGGATAGAAGAAGCTGTTCCACATGCCGAGGAACGTGAAAATGCCGAGCGCCGACAAAGCCGGCTTCACCAGGGGCAGCATGATCCGCGCATAAATCGTCCAGCGGTTGGCACCGTCCACGATGGCGGCCTCCTCCATCTCCTTCGGAATGCCTCTGAAAAACTGACGCAGCAGGAACACGCCAAAGGCGTTAAACAGCGCGGCGGGCACAATGATCGACAAGTGCGAGTCGAGCCAGCCGATGCTTTTCATCATCAAGTACAGGGGAATGATCGTGACTTGCCCCGGCACCATCATCGTCGCCAGAAACAGGACGAAGAGGGGCTCCCGGAAAGGAAAGCGGATCTTGGCAAACGCGTAAGCCGCCATCGAGCAGGTGAACAGCTGTGAAGCAACGACGATGATGTTGATATAGAAGCTGTTGAAATACGCCCTTCCGAAGGGCAAAGCCGTCAACGAGGTTTTGAAATTGGACCACACGAACGGATCGGGAATCCATTTGGGCGGCACGATAAACACTTGAGACAGATCCTTGAGCGAGCTGAGCAGCATCCATACAAACGGCAGTGCCATAATGCACGCGCCGATCAGCAATATAATGTGAAGCAGGACGGTGGACAAACGTAGTCCTCTGGTCTGCATGCGTTCTCCTCCTTATCCGGTCGATTCTAGTCCTCGTAATGGACCCAGCGTTTGGACATTTTCATTTGGAACAGCGTCAGCGCCAAGATCATGATGAACAAAATGACTGCGGTCGCCGTGCTTTTCCCGAACGTAAAGTCCACGAACGCCGAATCGTAAATGTGAAACACGATCGTATAGCTCGCTTTCGCGGGCCCGCCGGAGGTCATGACGAACGACTGGTCGAACACCTGAAACGAACCGATGATCGTCATAATCGTCACGAAAAAGGTCGTCGGAGACAGCAGCGGAACGGTTATATTGACAAACTGCTGCCACTTGCTGGCGCCGTCAATCTGTGCCGCTTCGTAATAGCTGGCGGATATGCCCTGCAGCCCGGCCAGGAACAAGACCATATTCCCGCCAAGCCCCATCCACACGCTGAGCATGGCGATCGACGGCATGACAAACCGCGTGTCGGTCAGCCAGCGGGGACCGTCGATCCCGAACCATTCCTTCAAATACAGGTTGATCAACCCGAAATCGGCGTTAAACAGCCACATAAAGACGACGGCGACCGCCACTGACATCGTAATGTTCGGCATAAAATAAATGAGTCTGTAGATCAGCTTGCCTTGTACCCGGTTCAGGCCCACCGCGATGAGCATCGCCAGAATAATGCCCGTAGGCACGGTTAGCACCGTATAATACAGCGTGTTGACCACGGCGATCCGGAAATCCTCATCCTTGAACGTGTTGATGAAGTTATCCAGTCCGACAAACTGCTTCTCCCCCATCCCGTCCCATTTCATCATGCTGAGCACGAAAGCCGAAATCAGGGGAATTAAGGAGAACAGCAGCAGTCCGACCAATTGGGGGAAAATAAAGACGTAGCCCCATATGCCATCCGATGTCTTGCTCGTCATAGCGGTCTTCCGTTTGTTGTCCGGCTGCAAGGCCGGCGCAGAAGCCGTTCGATCGGCCGTCTGATTCTGCATAAACATCCACCTTCCTCTTGCGAATTACGCCTTATGAAGCGCTGGCCGCCAGCCGCCGGCCGGCATGGAAAGAGGGAAGGAACGCTGCGCTGTGCCCTGCGCTCCTTCCCTCCGGACCTTCGTTATTTTCCGTTTTTATAATCGTCGATTTTTTTGTTGGCCATTTCCTGGATGTCTTTAAGCGATGCGTCCAACTCGCCGTTCTTAAGCCACAATGCCTCGAACTTGGAAGTAATATCCGTGCTCAATCCTGGGATGCCGGCCTCGAACGGAGTCAGCGAATAACCTACCTCACGGGCATCGAGGAACAGCTGCGCATGCTCCGGCAGATTGCCTTCCAGAACGACGTCATCCACGCCTTGAACGGACGGTACGGCATTACCCCCGCCTTGCAGACGGAACTTCTGGCCATCCGAGCTCAGGAATTCGGAGTAGAAGGTATAGGCGGCGTCTTTATGCTTCGATGCGCTGTTCATGACCAGGAATGCCGTCGGAATTCCAGCCGGTTCAATCTTGTTCCCGGTGTTCGTCGGCCAGGTCACGACATCGTACTCCAGGCTGGAGTTTTTCTTGAACAGCGGCAGATACCAGCGTCCGGCTCCGACGAATCCGACTTGGTTGGACATAAACATGGCGTCACCGCCCTGCCCCTTCGGCAGCGTACCGGCAAACGTAATATTTTTCTCCTTCACGTTATCGTACAGGAACTGGAACGCTTCCTTCGACTTTGGATCGTCATAGCCGATGAACTTGCCGTTGTCGTCGTAAACTTTGCCGCCGTTGGACGTTACCCAGCTGTAATAGCTGTTCCAGGAGTTATCCAGCACGTATCCGTACTTTTTCGAGTCGCGGATTTTCTCCACCATGCCTTTGAACGCGTCCCAGGTCCATTGACCCTTCGCCTGAAGATCGGCCGGCATCTCCGTAATTCCCGCGTCGTTCAGCACTTTCTTGTTGTACCACAGCACCATCGGATTGCAGTCGACCGGCACGCCGTAGATTTTGCCGTCACGCTTGGCCGCGCCCCACAGCCCTTCGAAGTAGTCGTCCGGTTTGATTTTGCTGTCTGCCGCCGTCATTCTCGGCGTTACTTCCTCGATGCTTTTGTTCTCGATCAGTTTCACGACGAAGCCATCGCCGGCATAAAACACGTCAGGGGCGGTTCCCCCCGTCAGCTGTGTCAAAATTTTCTGGTCGTATTCTCCCGGAATCGGAATCAGCTCCGCCTCAATGTCCGGATGCCTCGAGTTGAAATCTTTCGTAAACTCTTGGAAGCGGGTCAGCTCTCCGGGGTTCCCCCAGGTCGCCCATTTAATCTTGACCTTCTCCCCGCTGCCTTTGCCGTCTTCCGCCACCGCTCCCTGGTTATCGCTGCTGCCGCCACCCGATCCGCATGCCTGCAGCACAACCGACGCCAACAATACCACCGCTAGCAAGGACTTTCTGAGCTTCTTCATTTCTTTACTCCCCCATTCAAAAGAGTAGTCATCGGATTAGCACCTTGGTGTGAAAACGCTTACGTGATTATTATAAAACGGCGCCCTTCGCCTTTTGAACGGCACATATTTCCGAAATCGTGTCATGTTTTCCTGTGTTTTTGACACCTCACCTGCGCGGCATGCCCTGGAATTCCGCCGGCGTCAGTCCGACGACCTTTTTGAACTGCTTGCTGAAATGCTTGGTATCATTGAAGCCGGACATCTCCGCGACCTCATATACCTTCAGCGTTGGATTTTGCAGAAGCTCCTTGGCCCGGTTCACCCGCAGCGTAATCAAGTAATCGATGAAATTGTGTCCGGTGACCCGCTTGAACATTTCACTGAAGTAGTTGCGGCTGACGCACACCTTGTCGGCAACCTGCTGCAGAGAAATCGACTCTGTAAAATGCTCCGAAATATACTCGACCGCCTGCTGGACGATCCGTTGGTGCAGCGATTTATCCGGAGGCGGACAATCCGCAGGGAGGGGCAGCGGCATCACGGCAACCGCCGGATCTGCGCTGTTTTTTTCTTTGTACTGCTCCAGAATGCGATGATCCTCCTTCTCCTTCTGCAGGCTGTGGCGCATTTCGTACAGCACCGTTTTCAGCGATTCCGCACTCAGCATCGGCTTTAAAATATAGTCAAAGGCACCCAGCCGGATCCCTTCGCGGACGTACTCGAAGTCGCTGTGGCAGCTGAGCAGGAGCACCTTGACCCAAGGACAGATTTCCCTCGTCCTGCGCGCCAGCTCAAGCCCATCCATGACTGGCATGGCAATATCGGTAATCAGAATGTCGATCTCCTTGCTTTCGACCCATTTCATCGCCCGCTGGCCGTTGGAGGCTTCTCCCACCAGCTCGAATCCGTTGACTTCCCATTCAAAAGTAGACCGAATCCCCATTCTTGCGATGGCTTCATCATCAACCAACAGCACTTTGTACATCCTGATCCCCCTTTAAATTTGAAAAAGTAATCGTGACCTCCGTCCCCTGCATGAGCTCGCTGGTCACACTGACCCCGTATCCGCTGCCGTAATACAGCCGAATCGTTTGGTGCACATGGCGCAGCCCGATGTTGGTCATCCCCCGGTGATGATGGGCACGCTCGTCGGCGAAGATGTGGCCCAGCCGCTCTTCGCTCATACCTACACCGTCGTCGGCGATGCTGACGATGATCTCCTCCCCCTCTTGCCGTGCACGGATCTCAATCGTGCCCGGTTCGTCTTTGGGCGCGATGCCGTGGAAGACCGCGTTCTCCACGATCGGCTGCAGCAGCATGCGCGGAATCGGAATTTGCTTCAGCTCATCGGGACAATCGATAAGCAGGGTGATGGCATTGTCATACCGGTACCCTTGAATGACCATGTATTTCTGCAGCAGGTCCAGCTCCTCACCTAACTGGATAAAGACGCCGCTGCGCCCCATACTGACCTCGAGCAGCTGGACGAGCGAGGTGACGGCCTGGTCGACATCGTTCGTACGGTTCAGCTTGGCCAGCCAGCGGATCGAATTCAGCGTGTTGTACAGAAAATGCGGATTGATCTGGTACCGAAGCGCCCGGATTTCGGCCTTCTTCTTCTCGGATTCCTCCTTGGCAATCCGCTCAATGAGCAGCTCGATCTGTTCGATCATCTTGTTGAAGCTGCGGCCCAGCTGGCCGATTTCGTTGCGTCCGACGCTGCGGCTGCGGATGGTCAGGTCGCCGGCTTCCCCTTTGCGCATCAAGCGGCTCAAGTTGACGAGCGGATTTCCGATTCTGCGTGTAACGTAGTAGCCCATACCGATCGCCAGCACGATCGAGCAGAGGGTAATTAACACCGTCAGGTTGCGGATGCTGGCCGAATCGGCTGTCATCTCCTCCAGCGGCACGACGCCGACGACGCGCCAGTCGTTGTCGAGCAGCTCGGGAATCATCAGCGTATTCCGCCGTCCTTCGCGCAGCTGCGTCTTCCGGGCCGGCAGCGGCAGCTTCGACGTTTGGCCGTACTCGTCCGGGTCGGGATGGTAGAAATACTGATTCCGGTCGTTGACGATGTAGACGTATCCCGTATCGCCGAATTGAACGCGGTTCAGCTCATCGATCAGCACGTTCCCCATCACCTCGACAAACATGACGCCGATAATTTCGCCGGTCTCCCAGCTGCGGATGGCCCTGCCGAGACCAAACACCGGGAAGCCCATCCCGGTCTTTTTCAGGTATGAGGTTTCGGAGAGCCCAAACCATACGGTATTGCCGTTCGCCTTCAAAATGGCTTTGTACCAGTCGGAATCCCACTGATTCGGAATCGACATAAGCGAGTCTGCGCTGAGCACCGAGTTTTTGCCTTTGACATCAAAAATATAAATATCGAGAATTTCCGGTGAATTGATCATAATCGAGGTCAGCATATCTTTACCGTCCTTCACCTTGAGCGTCGTTTCATAGGCGTTGTCGCCCTGCCTTTGCTCCAAAATGTTGTGGACGATTTTGCTGTTTAATACCATCATCGAGGAGTCATCCAGTTTCTTGAAAAACATATTCAGCTTGTCGCTGACCTGCACGATCGTTAGCGCGGCCACCTTGCTGACCTGCTGTTCAACGATCAAGGACGATTTGTGGTAGGACAAAAAACCTCCTATAAGGACAGGAAGAGTCATCCCGAAGAAAAAGAAGAGGAAGAGCTGCACGACAATCGAGTGTAGCGGGGGAAAGCGCGTGAGGAGCCAGGATCTCATATGCGAATCACCCTCTTTTTCCAAGTGTGAATTTCGTAATGTTATTGTATATACGAATGATTGCGCTTTCAAAGGCATGTTGCATAAATTCCGAACAAAGCACGAAAGATCAGAAGAAAAGCCCTAACGGCGTAAACTCATGATAGCTGAACCGCGTTATACGGCATCCGCAGACCAGGCAGCTGCCCAGTCCGGGGATGCGCGGAAGCGCCTTTATCGGCATTCGGCTGCCTTTCTACAACCTTAGCTCGGCTAACGTTTCATACCAGCGGGTGAGCACAGCTTCGGGCTCCTTAAAGTCGACCTGGATGCCGGACCTAATGTCCGCATACGCGGCCACGTCCGCTCGTACGGATAGGATGTCCGCCTCAAAACGCTCCCGTGGATGCTTGGCTGCGGGAAGCACCGGCAGAAGTCTCAGCGCAAGCTTTACGTAATAGGCCTTACCGGAGTAGACCAGAACGAGCGTCGCTTTTCCCGTACGAATCATGTTTCGGGTCGTCGCGGTTCCGTTCCACATGGCCAGCCGGACCTGCCCCCGGTCCAGGGCGACGATCTCGCCTACACTGATCATGGCCGTATGCGGCCAGCCCTCCTCCGTTACGGTCATCAGCATCATCGCCTCATGCTGCTTCGTGATCAGCTCCCTGCCGTCCAGCAGCTCGTACAGCTCGTCCGGAAGTTCCGCCGTCTCCATGTATTTCATTGACTGACACCTCCTTTCTTCCCTGTAGTTCTCCTATTGTACTCTATGAAACAAACGATGGCTGTATAAAAAGAAACAACGTAAGCTCAGGCGATCCTCCACCGTTATCGCCCCGCTTTCCTGTACAAAACAAAAAGCAGCCCGGCCAAACGAATTTGACCAAGCTGCTCTAATTTACGGCGAAATCCTTAGGGTAAATACCCCAGCTCCACTTCCTGCAGAACGCTTCTTGCGCGCTGCACCCACTCGTCCTCCAGATGTGCGTCAGGATCGAGCGGTGCCTGAAACTGGTCGAATAAGGCGCCGAGCAGATGGGGCATGGCATGCTTGTCAGTTCCCGTGTTGTATACGTACTTGAATACGAAAGGTCGTCCCAGCTTAACGGTCGCCCGGCAGCCGCCGCATTCGCCGTCCAGGTTGCCTTTGGTTACATGAAAAGGGATCCGCAGCCACACCATTCTTTCCTGGTCAAGGCGCTTATCCAGATAGCCGTGCTTGTAATCCCAGTTGCCGGCCAGCGAAAAATCATGCTTGCATAGGTAGCTGTCAATATTGACGAATTCGTCTTCCACGTTTTCGAGTCTGGACTCCAAATTGATCATTCCTGCATCCTCCCTGTCGGTTTACCTTCAGGATGAGCAGGAATATCTTTCTTTATACTTCAGCGGCCGCCGCCCGGCGGGATTGGACTGATTAGACCGGCTTAACCGATTCCGCCTTGACCAAAGTCACATAAATCCGCTCATTTTCGACCGGCTTGCCTTCAATGATTTTGATCAGCTGCTCGGATGCGAGCGAACCCCATTTTTTCTTGGAATAATCGATCGTCGCAAGCCTTGGGCGGATGTACTCGGACAGCTCGATATTATCGAAACCGATGATGTGGATGTCCTTGCCCATCTCCAAATCCGTTTCGGATATATAATCATACATGCCGATCGCCATTTCGTCATTTAGGCAAAAGACCGCCACCGGACCCTCGAATTCCGCGGCAATCTGTTTGCCGGCGCGCTCGCCGCCCGTGCGGTTAAAGTCACCGGGAATTTCAATGCATTCCACGTCGCTGCTTCGTTCGACCGTTTGTCTGACCGCAGCCATACGCTGCTTCGAGTCGTAAGAGCCCTCGGGACCGGTAACCACGTAAATTTTCCGGTGTCCCAGGTCGATCAGATACTCCATCGCCAGGCTGGCCCCGGCTTTATTATCAAGAAGAACGTGATTGATATTCGGATGCTTAAGCTCGCGGTCCAGCACCACCAGCCGGTGCCCAAGCTCGGCAAAGTTCAGCAGTTGCTCGTCCGAGAACGTGTGGTCGAGGATCAGCGCCCCGTCAAACAGCTTCTCGGCCAGCAACCGGTGCGACTGGGGGCCGCTGCATACGACCAGATCGTATCCTTTTTGAATCAGCGTGCCCTTCATTCCCTGAAGCAGATCTCCGTAGAAACCGCCGCTAAAGTCCGGCAGAAAGGCCCCGATAATTTTCGACTCCTTTTTCTTCAAGCTTCGTGCCGCCGCATTGGGTACATAATTCAGTTCTTTGGCGATGGCCAAAATCCGGGCGCAGGTCTCATCCGTCACCTTCGGGCTTCCGTTCAGCGCGTAGGATACCGTTGATATGGATACGCCGGCTTTTTTGGCGATATCTTTAATGCTGGCCACGGCTTCTCACTCCAATCGTTAGGCTTATCATTTTATTTTATCATTCTGTTTGAATCGTTTCGACACCGGTGCCCCGTTCCCCTGCACAACAGCGCTTTCATACAGGGTGAAATTCATTTCTACCAAAGGCGCTGATCTGTTCTTGAAAAAGAAAAGGACCGCCCGGGCAGCGGATTTGCTGTCCCTGGTCGGCCCCACATTTATAGCGCTTCACAAAGGCAGGATGCCGATCGTTGGCAGTCCTCACCGCATGGACGGCAGCAGGTCCCTTTGAGATGGATCCCCGAGCGCCCTTTTCAAATTACTTCTTGGCGTTGTACTCGACCGTAACCTCAAGGCTTGCCTTGTTCCCTGCCAGGTCGGATGCTTCCAGCACAATCCGGTTTTTCCCGCTGGCCAAGGTCAGCTTATGATTGAACTTGCCGTTCACGACTTTTATGGTAAAAGGCTTTTCGCCATTTAAGGAAACGCTGATCGCGGAATCCTGCAGAGCCTCGTTAACGCGGCCGGAGAGCACATAGTTCCGGTTGTTTTGCGGTTTGCCTTTGTCGTCTACCGTGATGACCGGTGCCGCCGTATCCGGGCTGCCGGCGATATCGCCAAGAACAATGCCGAGGCCGTTGGTCGCCAAATATACGCGGCCGTAAACCCTTGGATCCCCGGTGATCGCCGCGTTGGCCGAACCGAACTGGTGTTGGTCGTCATTGATGCGTGTCCACGTCTTGCCTGCGTCATCGGAGCGGTAAATGCCGTCCACATTGTTGATAGTGGCATGGGCATACAGCGCCATGTATTTCTGGCCGGGAGCGGCTTTGCCGAAACCGATGGCCGCCGCTTCCTGGATCTGTCCCAGCTTCGTAAACGTCCGTCCCGAATCCGTGGAATGCCATAATCCAAAAAGGCTGTCCTGGTTCTTGTTATCCGCGGCAGCGGCCACCCAGATGTCTCCTTCCACGCCAGGTACGGCTTTGAAGTTGCTTGTCAGGTTGGTCGGCAGGCCCGAGGCTGCCTTGGTGAAGGAGGCGCCTCCGTCCTGGCTGACATAGAACGTGCCGTCTGCAATCGCGTAAAACTTATTCGGATTCACCCGGTCCGAGGCTACTCTCGCGCCGCTTGGAACCCCGGACGAGGCCGTCCATGTGGCGCCCAGGTCGCGCGAATAGCTCACCGGCTTCGGAGCGGCCGAGTTGGATGGGCTCCAGACGATGGAAGAGCCGTCTGCACCGACCGCGACATAGCCGCCCTGCGTAGCATCGTCGGATGCCGATGTCCAGGCGTTGGCCGCCGGCTTCCACGTCTTGCCGTTATCCGTCGACACGCCCATTCTCGGGTTCGCCCCGTCGCTGTTGCCGACGCGGACGACGATGTCCGGGTTCAGTTCGGCATAGTCGATGTCCGTGCTTGTCCCGATATACGGATTCGTAATCATGGACGGCGCCTTGGTCAAATCCTCGTGGCGGAAGCCGCCGATATCCCCCATGGCGCTCAGCAGATGGGCACCGCTCGGCGGGCTGATCAAGCCGAGAATCGCCGTCTCTTCGATCCCGTCGGCCATGACGGAGATATTGACGTTTTCTCCTCTGTCCAAGGCAGTCACGTTCTCCGACCCGTACAGCGTCGCACCTGTACCATACATGATCCGATCCGGATTAAACGGATCGATCTCCAGGTCGCCGATCATCCAGCCGAGCTTCGGATTCTGTTCAGGCAGATTCTTTTTTTCGCCCCAATCCAGCCACGGAGACAGGGAGTAGTCAATAGTATAATTGTTCGTCCTTACCGGGTCTTTGGCATAATCCAGCGTCCAGAACGGCTTCCACGTCTTGCCGCCGTCCGTACTCCGGTAGATGAATTCATCCGGCCACCATTTGTTCATCGTGGCGACCATGATCGTATCCGGGTGCTGCGCATCGACGGCAAGGCCGCCGTACGGACTATCCGTAGAACCCGCACCGGTCGGGCTGATATCGGTCCACTGTCCGGTTAACGTATCGTATTTCCACACCGAGCCTTCACCGCCGTTATACGGACCCACTTCCTTGGTGTAAGTCACGTAGAGGCTCCCGTTCTTCGAAAGCACGCCATGGTGCGGGAGGAATCCTTGGTCAGGCTGTCCCGGTACCGGCTCCCAGGTTTGACCGCCGTCGGTGCTCCGATAGATGCTGTGCTCGGTATCGGCGACTCCCACGTAAATGGTCTGGGTGGTTTTCCCTTGGCTCCCCGTCGACGGATCAAACGTTACCCACACGACGCCGACGAGATCATTGGTTGAGTCCTTCACGTTGCCGGCGGCGTTGAAGCTGTCGACTTTGCTCCAGGTGACTCCATAATCGGTGCTGCGCCACAACCCGTTACCGCTGCGGGTACCCATGTAAAGAATGCGGTTATTGTTCGGATCGATCGCCAACCGCTCGCCCATCGACCTTCCCGGCATATTGCCCCCGAGTTTAAAAGGAAGCTCCGTGCGCTGCCACGTCTCCCCTTTATCCGTAGAGCGCAGCAGCACGCCGTTCATGTCGGTCCAGTCGTTGGTGTAGGTTCCGGCCGCTACGTACAAACGGTTCGTTTCCACCGGATCCGTCGCCAGGGTGTCCACGCCAAGCATGTTCCATTCTTTTGCACTGACAAAATCCAGCAGCTGCTTCCAGGTCTTCGTGGCCGGGTCCCAGCGGTAGGCCCCTCCGATATCCGTCCGTGCGTAGATCAGATCCTTTTCGCTCGGGTTGTAGACAATCCCCGGAACAAAACCTCCGCCGACAACCTTGACCCGGTCCCAGCTGTACGTTTGGACAGGTGCCTTGGGTCCTTTACCATGGTTCTCCTTGTCAGCGGACACCGGGCCCACCGCACCGGCCAGCGGCAGCGCGATGGAAGCGGCGAGAACCAAGCTTAACGTCTTCTTGAACATCATTGCCCTCCTCAATCATAAAATGGTCTGGTTTTTCGAAAGCGTTTTCGACAAAATCGATGATGACTGACATGAGGATTGCTGCAGCCGCAGCACTTTATGTAAGCGGTTACCAAGGATGAGTAAATTTATTGTACGGGCAAAGAATCCCGTAAGAATACCCTAATAATTGGATGATTTTTCATGTGCAAATTAGACATACACAAAAAAACAGCCCCTGGAATCAATCATCCAGGAGCTGTGATTTGTGGGCCGATGATCGGCAAGTTAATGCCAATTCCGTTATCAGCCCTTTGTTTTGCTGGAGACGGTTGCCTTAGCTTCCGCCTTCTTCAGCAGTTTATAGTCGCCGGATTTGTCCGGCGTTCCCTGCGGCGAGTCCTTTAACACTTGATAAATGCTGCCTTGATCGCTCACCAGCTGGTTTTTGGTGTAACCCTTCGTGTCCTTCTCATCAAAAGCCGTTACGAACATAAAACCCGTTTCGGAAGAAAGCACGCTTTTGGAAGCCTGGTCCCCTTTCAACACGGACAGGACGTATACCAGGTAGCTGGCATTCTTATCCAGCTCCTGACCGTAAATATCTTTGTCGCCCGCCTGGAAAGCCGTCTCGTAAGAACCCTTGTTGGCCTTATCGACTTTCTTGAAGCTGTCCGGTACCTCCTTGGCGGATTTCGCCGTCATGAACGTAGTCGATCCAACCGGCACGGCGAACACCTTGTAATAATCGATGGTGCTTTCATCCGCTGCCTTCGCAAAGGTAACTTTCACCTCTTCATCTTTTATTTCCGAGGCTGTGACTCGGGTCACCAGGGTCGGGTTGGACTGCAGTTTGATTTCATTGGAAGGTTTCGACAGGACGCTTCCTTTACCGGACGTGGTCATCATAGACAAGACCAGCACCTTATAAGATTTTCCGTTCTCAATCAGTTTATCGTCGATGTCTCTGGCATCCGGACTGAGCGTTTGTTTAAAGTTCTCTCCCTTCCGTGCCTCCGTATAATTCCGGATCTCTGCTGCTGCTTCCGCCTTAAGTCCGTCTGCTTTATCGGCAGGCACGACCAAGACGCGGTATCCGTAAACATCGCTCTCATCCGCCGCTTTGGTAAAGGAAACCTCAAGGTCGCTGCCGTTGTTGTTGTCCCCTACGTCCGACACGCTGACATCCGTTACGGGACTTGCAGACTTCGTGGACAGTGTGATCGGCGCAGATGGTTCAGACAGCGCATTGGTACCGTTCGCTCCTACAGACAGAACGAACACCTTATAGCTGAGGTCATTTTTGATGACATTATTATCGACGGACCGGGCTCCAGTGTTCAGCTTAACACTCAAATTAGAGCCAGTCGTGCTAACGGGCGTGTAGAGCGAACTTGGCACTTTTTCAGCATCGGATAGATCAAAAAATTGTGCCTGAGATTCCTGTACAACGAGAATCCGGTAGCCTTTAACGTTGCTTTCGTCCTTGGCCCGGTTAAACGTAACCTGCAGATCACTCGCATCGCCGTTATCGCCGATATCCGCCGCCTTCACATTCGTTGCCGGGTCGACCTTCACGTTGCCCGACAGTGTGATGGATGGCGAATACGAGGAGAGAGCATTCGTTCCGGCGTAGCTGCCCGTTCCTACCGATAGAATAAATACCCGATAGGAGATGCCGTTCCGGATGGCGTCCCCATCCACATCCCGCGCTCCCGAAGCGAGGGCCTTGCTAATGTTGGCACCATTCGGCGTGACTGCTGTGTAGTTCGAGCTGCGCACCGCGTTGGCGTCATTCAGATCAAAACGTCCGGCATCTCCATTTTTCACGACGAGAATGCGGTACTGGCTGATATATCTTTCGTCGTCGGCACGCTTAAAGTTCACGAGAAGGTCCCGGCCGTCGCCGTAGTCTGAAACGTCAGATACGCTCACGTTGCTTGCCGGTCCTACGTAGCCGTTGGTGCCCAGCGTAATCGCCGGGGAATAGGAAGACAGCGCGTTGCTGCCGGAGTAGCCGCCGGAACCGATCGACAGAACGAACACCCGGTAGCTGGTGCCATTGCGGATATAGTCGCCGTCCACGTCCCTTGCTCCGGAAGACAGCACCTTCGTAATGTTATATCCGGTTTTGTCTACCGTCGTGTAATTCGAGCTGGACACCGAGTTCGCCCAGGACAGATTGAAGCTTCCTGCCTGGTTCGACTTCACGACCATGATCCGGTAGCCGGAAATACGGCTCTCGTCAGATGCCCGGTTAAAGGTAACCCGCAGATCGCGTCCATCGCCGTAATCGCTAATGTCGCTGACATTCACATTGCTTGCCGCATCGACATTACCGTTGCCGTAGAGCACGATGGAAGAAGACGCCGAGGACAGCGCATTGCTGCCGGAATAGCTTCCCGTTCCCACGGCCATGACGAACACGCGGTATACAACGCCGTTCGCGATCAGCGATCCGTCGACGTCACGCGCTCCAGAAGACAGCACCTGGCTGATGTTATAACCGGTTTTGCCCACCTGCGTGTAATAAGCGCTCGGAACATTGTTCGCTGCCGAGAGGCTAAAGCTGCCTGCCTTGCTGTCCTTCACGACAAAGATCCGGTAAGAACCGATACGGGACTCGTCGGATACCCTATTGAAGTTCACGCGCAGATCCCGGCCGTCGCCATAATTGCTGATGTCATCCACGCGGGTAATGACCGGTGCAGATACCGCATTGGCAGCCAGCGTAATGGACGATGAAGCGGCGGACAGCTGCGACGTGTAACTGCCGGTATTGCTGACGGACATCACAAACACCGTGTAAGGAACCCCGTTCCGGATCAGCTCGCCGGAGGTATCCCTTGCCGAAGAAGAAAGATTGCCGGACAAGGTCGTTCCAGCCTTGTTCACCACTGTGAAGTTTGAGGACGACACCTTGTTGGCAGCGGTCAGGTCAAAGCTGTTCTTATCCTTGGTTTTGACCACATAGATGCGGTAATTCGTAATATTGTTCTCGGTTTGGGCCTTGGTAAAGCTGACGGACAGGTCTCGGCCGTCCCCGTAGTCACTCGCATCGGATACTTTGAGGTTCGAAACCGCTCCAACGGATGGAAGGGTCGGGGCCTGAGACAGCGTGATTGTCTGGGATACGCCGGACAGGGCGCTGTTCCCGCGTTTGCCCACGGTCAGAACAAATGCCGCATACGACTGCCCCGACCGGAGCAAATCGCCGTTCACATCCCGGGTTTGGGACGACAGGGTAATCGACACGTCATCCCCGTCCGGGCGGATCGAGGTGTAGCTGCTGGTCGAAATCGCCTGAGCAAGATTGAAATTGTAAGCATTTCCCGATTTGACCATCAGTACCCGGTATTCGCTTACGCCAGACTCCGGCGAAACTTTCGGGAAGCTGACCTCCACATCGCGTCCGTCGCCGTTTTTGGAAATGGTCCGGGCCGAAACATAGGCCACGGCATTAACCGGTCCGCCGGATGTCGTGATCGTTACCGTCTTGTTAGAAGCATTCCAGTCTACCTTTTCACCCAGCGCCTCGCTGACGAACCGGACAGGCACCATCGTGCTTCCCTTGTAGATCTGGCCGGGTACATCAAGGGACAATGTCCGGTTGTTGACGATCGCAGACTTAGAGCCGATCTTCAGTACAATCGTCGTTTGATCCCGTTTCGCGGTGACGGTTTTCGTCTTCGCGTTCCAGTCGATCGTGGCGTCGAGCGCCTCAAAAATGGCTCGCATCGGGAGCATGGCCCTGCCTTTCACCATAATGGGAGCCTGAGGGGAGTACAGCTTCTGGCCGTCAATATAAATCGAGATTTGACTGGCTGCGGCCGCTGCCTGCCCCTGATTGGCGCCGAGGGCGACCGAGAAGATCATCACGGCGGCCATAAGCGTTAACCACATTTTTTTCACAAACGCGCCTCCTTTTGCTTTTCCTGATATAGAAATTATTGACTGTGTAATATCTGACGGAGGAAGACAGCAAAAAGTTATCTGCTCCGAAAAAATATTTTTTCAATGGGATCTCCGGACCCTTATTCGATGTCCCCCGTTTCCCGACCAGAACCTGTGCGCCCTGAATCCCGCAGCGGTTTACGTGTATAATGATACTGAGTTAACGATTATAGGAACACGAGTACTGCTTTCATAAGGAGAATTCGGATATGTATAAAATATTGATCGTCGAGGACGATCCCAAGATCGCCGGTCTGCTTCAGTCCCATATCCAAAAATACGGAGACGAGGCCATCGTCATTCACGATTTCGACCGTGTGCTGGATGAGTTTACGGCGGCCGCCCCCCATATCGTGCTGCTGGATGTCAACCTGCCGAGCTTCGACGGCTACTACTGGTGCCGGCAGATCCGTCAGATGTCGACCTGCCCGATCGTTTTTATTTCGGCCCGCAACGAAAAGATGGATCAGGTCATGGCCCTGGAGAACGGCGGCGACGATTATATCACCAAGCCGTTTCACTACGAAATTGTGATGGCCAAAATTCGCAGCCAGCTCCGGCGCGTCTATGGGGATTATGCCGCCGGCGGTGAGCGGACGGTCGAACAAGCCGGGCTTGTCCTGTATCCCGAACGGATGGAGCTGAAGCTGGGGGACAAGCGGATCTCCCTGACCCGGAAGGAAACGATTCTGATTGAAACCCTGCTGGAACGCAGTCCGCGGCTGGTCTCCCGGGAAACGATCCTCGAGAAGCTGTGGGACGACACGTTCGTGGACGACAACACCTTGAGCGTGAATATTACCCGTGTCCGCAAAAGGCTGGCGGAGCTGGGCATCGGGGAGGCGCTGGAAACGGTGCGCGGCTCGGGCTACCGTCTCAATATGGCATGGAAGGATGAGGCATGACGTTGAAGCTCTTCATTCGCGATCATATTCCGCTGCTGATCTTCACGATGCTGGAACTGCTGGCCGTTGTGGCTGTGTTCTGGTTTGACGGATACGACCATCCGCTCACGGCGCTCTATGGCATTTTTCTCGGCCTGTTTATTTTTGCCGGATATCTCATCTTTCGTTTCTTCAGCCAGCGGCTGCTGTACATGCGCTTATCCCGTCCATTCGAAGCCTTAAACGAGTCGATCGCCGCAGGCGGTACCGCACCAGTGTCCCAAGCCTTCAACCATCTGCTGGAGACGCAGTACCGGCATTACCAGAACCTGCTTCAGACCTGGGAACGCAAGCAGCAGGAACACCTGACCTTCATGAACCAGTGGGTGCATCAGATGAAGACGCCGGTATCCGTCATCGAAATGATTACGCAGGGTGAAGACGATGAGCGTCTGCTCAGCATATCGGAGGAAACCGACCGCATCCGGCGCGGCCTGGAGATGGTGCTGTACGTGTCCCGTCTCGAAACCTTCGAGCAGGACTTCAGCGTGGAGCCCGTAGGGCTCAGGCAGGCCGTAAACGAAACGGTGCATGAGCTCAAGCGGTATTTTATCCGCAATCATGTGTATCCGGAAGTTCAGGTAGACGACGGGGTTATGGTGCAAACCGATGCCAAATGGATGCGGTTCATGCTCGAGCAGCTGCTGTCCAACGCCATCAAATACGCCGCCGGCACCGGCAGCAAAATTACGGTTTCCGCCAGGACTGAAGACGACCGTTCGTTGACCCTGGAAATCCGGGACCGGGGCGTCGGCATTCCGAAGGCGGACCTCGGGCGGGTCTTCCGTCCCTTCTACACGGGCGAGAACGGCCGCAGGTTCAAGGAATCGACGGGTATGGGGCTGTATCTCGTAAAAGAGGTCGCGGACAAGCTGGGCCACGGCATTCGCATCGAATCGGCGCCCGGGGAAGGGACGGCGGTCCGCCTCCATTTTGAGCGCTCACAGGTACAGGTGCGGAATCGTTGATTTCGGCGCCTTTTTGCCGCACGTCCGGACAAGACAAGCCTGCAGGCGGTGACGCAAGCTTACATCCGTGTAAGATTGCTGAAAGGTCCATCCATAGGAGATTTGGGCTCCATCGCTTACACTGGACCTAGATGAATCCCGCAAAGCATCCCTTTACATCGATGCGCCATCACTGATCTTGTGGGGCCCTAAAATTGAACGGACCGCCGGCTCCGCCGCTCTCCCGCGCGCGGGCAGGTGTCCCGGTTGAAGAGAAGGAGTGCTTCGGATGACGGACATTTTATCCGCCAAAAATATAGGCAAAATTTATAAAGGCATGGTTTCCTACGAGGCTCTGTCCAATATCGATTTAACGATTCAGGAAGGCGAGTTTGTCGGCATTATGGGGCCGTCCGGGAGTGGAAAAACGACCCTGCTGAACATCGTGTCGACCATCGACCGCCCGACCTCGGGCGAAATCCGCATCGGCGGAGAGGATCCGTACCGCCTGTCCCAGGATCAGCTGGCACTGTTCCGCCGCCGGGAGCTGGGCTTCGTCTTTCAGTCGTTCAATCTGCTTCATACGCTGACGGTGAAGGAGAACATTATACTGCCGTTAACGCTGGATGGCGTCGGCGTGCAGGAAATGAACGAACGGGTCGCCGCTCTAGCTGAGAAACTTGGCATTACCCCGATCCTGGATAAGCGAACCTACGAGATATCCGGAGGGCAGGCGCAGCGAACCGCGATCGCGCGGGCGCTAATCCACCGGCCCAAGCTGCTGCTGGCCGACGAGCCGACAGGCAACTTGGACTCCAAGGCAGCGCGCGACGTGATGGAAATTCTCGAGAAGCGCAATCAGGAGGACGGGGCCACGATGCTGCTCGTCACCCACGATCCGGTGGCGGCGAGCTACTGTCACCGCGTCATTTTTATCAAAGACGGCCAGCTGTACAACGAAATCCATGACGGGGATAACCGCGCGGCGTTCTACCAAAAGATCATCAACGTGCTGTCGCTGCTGGGAGGGAACGGACATGAATTTTCGCCAGTTCGCCTTTAATAACGTCTTCCGGAACAAGCGGGCGTACGTCGCCCATTTTCTGAGCAGCGCCTTTTCGGTCATGATTTTCTTCATTTATGCCCTGCTGCTCTTTCATCCCGATCTGAAGGGAAACATCGTGTCCTCCAGCGGAACGCTGAGCATGCTCGGCACGATGGGGCTGCGGGTATCCCAATGTATCGTGTTCATTTTCTCGTTCTTTTTCCTGCTGTATTCAGCATCTTCGTTTATCAAGCTGCGTAAAAAGGAATTCGGCATTCTGCTTCTGCTCGGCATGTCACGCAAACAGCTGAACCGGATGCTTTTTATTGAAAATATCGCCATCGGTGTTGCAGCTATTATCGCCGGGATCATCGTCGGAGCCGTGTTCTCGAAGCTGATCCTGCTCATCTCCGCCTCGATGCTGGCGATCGTCGACGGGCTGCCCTTTTACCTGCCGGGAAAAGCGATCCTGCTGACGGCCGGGGCGTACCTGCTTCTGTTTCTGCTGGTCGCTTCCTTCACGTCAGTGATGACCCGGAAGGGCACGCTCATCGAGCTGATCAAAGCGGAGGATAAGCCCAAGCCTGAGCCGAAAGCATCGGTCCTGCTGTCCGTTCTGTCGGCGCTGCTGATCATACTCGGATACGCCTGCGTGTTCCTGTTCGTGCTGCGCCGGATGTTCTCATTCCTGCTGCTGCTCGGCGGCGTGGCGCTGGTCATCGTCGGCACGTACTTCCTGTTCACCCAGCTCAGCGTGTACGTGATGAGAGCGATGAAGAAGCGGCCCCGCATCTTCCTCAAGCGGACAAACCTGCTGACGATTTCCGAGCTGATTTACCGGTTGCGGGACAACGCCGTGATGTTCTTTATGGTTGCGGTCATTTCCGCTACCGCTTTTACCGGGATCGGAACCGCGCTGGCCATTGGCGACCCCGGGCTCGCTTCGATGAAGAACCCGTATGCGTTCACGTATGATTCATATAATGATTCGGACCATAAAAATTCGTTTGAGCAGAAGCATGTCCGCCTGATTGAAGATACGCTGCGGAGGGAGGGTTTTGACTACCGCAAAGTATCTTATATCCCGACTTATTCGGATAACGGGTTCATGCTGATCAAGCTGGACGATTACAACCGACTGGCGCAGGCCCTCGGTTACGAGCAGGAGACGCTTCGTGAAGGGGAAGCGTTCGCCACGCCCTCGACGGTCACGCAAACCAGCGAGTTCAAGCTGGACGGATTAACCCAGGACCGCCTGACCCTGACGAAGGAAGGCTCGGAAATGACCCTGCATCTGCTCAAAGCGCTGCCTCATATCGTCGTACCCAATACCACCAACGTGTATGTCGTGTCCGACGCAGACTATGCGAAGATGAACGCCGGCAATCTGCTCAAGATCGTCTCTGTGCAGTTTGTCGTTCCGGACTGGCACCACACGCTGCGCATCGCGCAGGAGCTCCGCGACACCATTAATAATGACGTCGATGAGTCGGGAAATATGAATTACAACTTCCAGGCGCTCGTCATTGACTGGGTCGAGTCCCGGCAGTTAAACGGCCTGCTGCTGATCGTCAGCGGGCTCGTCGGGATCGTGTTCTTCACCTTTGCTGCGAGCTTCATCTACTTCCGGCTCTATGCCGACCTGGCCCGGGACGAAGAGCAGTACCGGATGATCTCTAAGGTGGGATTAAGCCGGAGGGAATTGGGGCGAACCGTTTCGAGGCAGCTGCTGCTGATGTTCTTCCTGCCAATGCTGGTGGCGGTTATCCACAGCAGCGTCGCCTTTCTGGCCCTGCAGCAGCTGGTCGACTTCTCCGTCGCTTCGCATACGCTGGCCATCTTCGCCACGTTCCTGGCGATCCAGGTCGTTTATTATTGGATCACGCGCTGGCGCTATTTAAATCATTTACATCAGAAAATGATCTGAAGCGGGGTCAAATCCCTGGGAAGCAAGCCCTGGTACGTGTATGCGTGCCAGGGCTTGTGTTATGTAGCCGGGGGAGCCACGGCTCGCTCAAAGCTGCTCCATTTCATTCTTGATATCCCGGCGCCGGTCTTCAATATATTCCCTGATGACATCCGGTTCCGTATCAAATATACCGACATCCCACTTATATTTAGGGTCATCATAGATATCCTGAGCAATGGCACTGTGCATTTTCCTGACCACAGGCATCAGGCGGGATACGGTAAAGGTGGATTCCAGTGCCCGCTCAAGGATTCGCTTATACTTCTGTCTGTTCGCCTTGTAAGCCAGCACTTTTCCAGTCAGCACGTTGTATCCCTTAATCCTGACCAGGTCGGAGTTTACAGCTTTACCATAGCAGTTTCTGCCCCATGTGCCCTCATAATCCCAAGGGATCATTCCATACTTACTGCGTTTGCCGTATTCGAATATCGTATAGTTCTGGAGGAACCCGTCGTAATTTCCGGTCAGCACAGCCCCGCATAACCAGCGCAAGTAATTGTCCATATCCAGTCGCTGCCGAAGATAATCGCTTAGATCGGTCCCTTTTTTTCGGTTAATGCTGCGGATGAAGTCGCTGAGGCGGTTCCTGTCCGTTTCGCCGCCTTTAATGAAAGCGTATCCTGACAGCAATCTGCTCGACTTCGCATTTTTTTCCGGCATGGCAAAGTCAGCATTATCATTGACCGCATAGATGATGCTTCGTGCATGGAGCCCCCTTTTGCGGAAAAAAGCGGACTTCACCGCCTCGATTCTTAAATACACCCCTTCTTTCTTTCCATTCATATAAAGCACGCAGTGTTTCGTCGAGGGGCTGGGAACGCCAAGCACATTAAAATAATGAAATGAAAGGGCGTTTCTCATCAGGGACGGATCATCGTGCTCCGCGTTAAAGTGGTACGTCGCCTTGGCCGTCCGAATCTCATAGGATTTTTTCGGATATTCACGGGTATGGCCCCCGCGGTAACGAATGCGAATCGGAGTCCTCCGGCCATCCATACTCATCGTTCCACTGACAAACGAATCGGACCATATGTTGCTCTCCAGCTTTTTCATCGCCGAATCCTTTAACTCGATCCGGTATACAGGCAGACCCATGCCGTAACCGCCCTTCTAGATTGAATCGCCTGATCTACGGCCTGCCCGGCCCACTGGGGCTGAACACGGCGTGATCATTTGCCCTATTTAGGCTTTGTTCAACCTATGCGGCGCCGGCAGTTCACGTAAGGGCTGACGCCTTTCTAGTGTAAAAACTATTCGGCAGACATAGAAAGATAGACTCCGGTTTGATTTTGGATAATCTAGTATTTTCGGCTAGTCCCCTTTTTTGCAAGACACATATAAATAGATTACAGATAGACTCGAAGGACAAATAAAGCCCTTCATGAGACTATCCAAACTATCTTGGAAGGGGTAATTGGTATGTCGTTAGCAGGTCTTAACACAATGAACTCCATTGGGAGCGAGGTGAAAATCAATCGCGGCGGGCCGGACTCGATCGTAGGTGTTCTGGTGGGGATACAAAACGGTTACCTGGCCGTTGCGACGAAAGAAGGCATCGTCTATGTCAACAGCACCCATATCAAAAGCATCAGCAGCACAGGCAAATCCGGAGGGGCAAAAGCCATGACGGTGAACCCGATTATGGCAGGAAACTTCGCTGGATTGCTGCACGCGCTCCGCTACCAACGCGTACAGATCAACCGCGGCGGCCCTGAAAAAGTCGAAGGTGTGGTTGCGGATGTGAACCAATCCACATTGACGGTGGTAGCCAAAAAAGATGAAGTCATCAGTATTCCGATATTCCATGTAAAATCCGTTATGGTAATCGGCTCAAACACCAGTGGAGGAAACAAGAACAAGAGCGGCGGTAACAAAAATCAATCTAAAGGCAATCAGTCTGGAGGCAACCAAAGCAAAGGTAACCAAACCAAAGGTAACCAAACCAAAGGCAACCAAACCCGTGGTAACCAAACCAAAGGCAACCAAACCCGGGGCAATCAAACTAGAGGTAACAAAACCCGCGGCAACCAAACTCGTGGTAATCAAACCAGAGGCAACCAAACTCGTGGCAACCAAACTCGTGGCAATCAAACTCGTGGCCATCAAACCCGTGGCAACAAAACCCGCGGCAACCATACCAAAGGCAATCTGACAAGAGGGGCCATGGAATGGGCTAACAGATCCTGGAGAAAGACCAAAACGATTAAACGTACGGTACGCAAGCGCAAAATCGGTAAATAAGCCATGACTGCAATCAACCAAATAGACCCTTCGCGTTGAATCCAATCCACAAAGGGGGGAATAAACCATGTATGTATTTATTGCAGTTTTACTTGCCGGAATCCCGTTGTACTGGATGATTCGTCCAGGAAAAGCTACACGGACCGCAGATCCAGTCATTCAGCCAGTATCCAGTGTTCTCCCCCTGGGAGGTGAGTCAAAGTAAATGTCTGACTACCAAATGTGGCTAACAGTCGGCGTATTTGCCATCACCGTCATTTTCTTGATGTGGCGTCCCCGCGGAATCAACGAATCCTTTTCAACCACTGCCGGAGCATTTATTCTGCTCGCCGCCGGGGTCGTCCCTTTAACGGACCTGATCACCATCTTCAACATCGTTTCCGGAGCCGCTGTGACGATTCTGTCTACAATCGTGATGTCCCTGGTGCTGGACAGCGTCGGTGTTTTTCGCTGGGTTGCTCTTAACCTGATTGAACGGGTAAACGGTTCCGGCCGGAAACTGTTCTGGTACGTGATCCTGCTCTGCTTCCTAATGACGATTTTCTTTAATAACGATGGCAGTATCCTGATCACAACGCCCATCATTATTCAAATCTGCTCGATGCTGAAATTAAAGCCGCATCAAAAAATACCGTATCTCCTTTCCGGCGCACTCATCGCAACGGCATCCAGCGCACCGATCGGCGTGAGCAACCTCGCGAATCTCATCGCGCTTAATATCGTAGGCCTGGACCTGAACAGCTATACCCTAATTATGTTCGTCCCCTCCATGATCGGGATCGCAACGATCGCCATGCTGCTCTACCTTTATTTCCGCAAACAGATACCCGTTACCATCTCCCGTAACCCCGCCCGTGATTATTCATTAGTTAACATACACCCGCTTCAACAGCCAACCGAATCCAGAGCCCAAATCGACTGGTGGCTGTTTCGTGTCAGCATCTGCATCGTAGTCCTCTTCCGGGCAGGTTTCTTTCTAGCAGCAAGCTTGGGTATACCGCTCGAGTATGTCGCGATTACCGGGGCTGCCCTCATCGTCTTCGTCCGCTGGTATCGGACAAGAACAGGGATCAAAGACATCGTCACGAAGACGCCTTGGCATATCCTGCTGTTCGCCTTCAGCATCTATATTATCGTCAAAAGCCTGGATAACGCCGGGTTAACCGCTGCTTTAATCAACGGATTACAACCTTTTGCCGGCATGGGTGAAGCCAGTCTGATCGCCGCATTCGGACTTTTGCTGACCCTGTTGTCCAATATCGTGAATAACCTGCCGTCCGTCATGATCGGAACCTTAGCGGTGCTCGGCATGGGACTTGATCCGCAGCATGTCCATCTCGCTTATATGGCAACGATTATCGGAAGTGACATCGGTTCGCTGTTGACGCCCGTCGGAACCCTCGCTACCTTGATATGGATGTTCATGTTAAGAAGCAGCAAAATTCATATCACATGGAAGCAGTATATGCGCGTTACGTTCATTGTGATACCTGTCGGTCTAATCGTCAGCCTCGCCAGCCTTTATCTCTGGACTCAATATGTCATATGAAAGGAGGCAAGCTATGGAGTCCATCCGTTCTCTACTTGGAAAAACAATAGAATTAAAGATCTCGGGCTATAAAATCCCGATCATCGGTGAACTCATTGATGTCGGCAGCGATATTTTGGTCCTCTACTCGGAAAACAAATATATTTACACGCCGGTACACCATCTTCAGCACATGAAGGTCATGGAGGAGGCCGAGGATTCGTCTCAAGCCAACAAAGAGCCCGTTCTTGACCATGCCCATATTTCTTTTCGCAAGATGCTGATGAATGCAAGAGGCATATTTACGGAAATCCATCTTGGCGGTGCCAGCTCGATTCATGGGTATGTAACCAGCATTATGAATGATTATTTCCTTTTCTACTCCCCTGTTCACCATACCATCTATATCCCGCTGCACCATGTAAAATATTTGTCTCCGTACCCTCCGAATATGACCCCCTATGATTTGAGCGATTCGCATTTTCCCGTGCAGCCGGGAACACCGGCCCTATCGCGGAACTTGGAACAGCAGCTTGAAAAATTCCAGAATGGTCTGGTCGTGTTCGATTTGGGTGAATCTCCCCTCAAAGCCGGGCTCCTCAAAAAAGTAGACAGTCATATTATAGAGCTGATCGAGGCGGGAGGCCAAACCATCCTTCTTCACACGGATCATATCAAATCCATTCATCTTCCCTAACCAAAAACAGCCAATGCAGAGCATGCTCTGATTGGCTGTTTTTGCATAACGCCGGAATCCGGCAGGGGGACCGTTTCCGGTTTCCGGGGAGCTTCGCGGCAGAGTTGTGGGGGAGGGGGATCTAGGACCCAGGAGCAGGGACCTTGCGTGGGGAGAATGGCGTTGTTTGGTTAATTGGGGTGACCGGCTCATCGTCTCACGTTCCGATCTGCGCATATTTTAACCGAAGAACAGGCCTTTGGCGATTAACGAAAGTTAACGGATCGGCCGTTTTTTTATATAATGAGAGAAAAAGTACGGAAAAGGCATCCATTTTGTCGGAAATTTGGAGGATACAATGATCACGCGGACCGATGCAATCATCTTAAAAACAAAAATCACCCTGCCCTTTCCGAAGGATGGCTTGGTCGAGAGGGAACGCCTGCTTCAATCTCTGTCGGGTGGAGTTCATGGCAGACTCACCTTGATTTACGCCCCTGCCGGCTCAGGCAAAACCACCCTGTTGACGCAGTGGGCCCGAAGCGAAGGCGTCAACTGCGCCTGGCTGGCGCTGGACGGCCGTGACAACGATCCGGTCCGGTTCTGGCGCTATGCGGCGTTTGCATTGGCGGAAATCCTGCCGGCCCCGGCAGCCCTGCGAATGCTGGAACTGGCCGATGCCCTGCCTTCCCTGTCGGCAGACGCCTTCCTGGATGCGTTAATGAATGAACTTTATGGACTGTCCGAGCCTGTAAAGCTCATATTGGACGATTATCATTGGATAGAGGATGACCGCATCCATAACGGCTTGTCTTACCTGATCGACTATATGCCCCCCACCCTTCATGTGACGGTCGCGAGCCGCAAGGAAGTACCTTTTCCTGCATCAAAATGGCTCTCCAAGCGGGAATGCATCGTCGTTGACGCCGACAGGCTCCAGTTTACCCGGGACGAGTCCGAGCAGTTCTACCACAAGTCCGGCATCATGCGGCTGACCCCGCGGCAGATCGACCGGATTGCGGAACGGACCGAGGGATGGGCAGCCGGTCTGCAGCTGGCCTCGCTCTCTTTAAGAGCGGCGGAAGACGTAGACCGATGGATCGAAGGGTTCTATGGAGACCACCGGGATGTGGCCGATTACCTTTTTCAGGAGGTACTTGCGCAGCTTCCTGCCGACTTGAGATCGTTCGTGCTGACGACGGCCGTTCTCGACCGGATGGATGCAGGCATATGCAGCCTGCTCACGGGCGACCCTGCCAGCGGGGACAAGCTTGACGCGGCCCGCCGGTTCAATTTATTTCTCATCCCGCTGGACCTGAAGCATGAATGGTTCCGCTACCATCATTTATTCGCCGGATTTGTCCGGGAACACCTCAAGCGGCATCAGCCCGATGAGTGGTTGCGGCTGAACCGGCTGGCAAGCCGGGGCTTTGCGTCCCGCGGATTGCTGGACGAAGCCGTAGACCACGCCATGGCTGCCGGTGATTACGCCGAGGCGGGCCGCCTGCTCGAGCAGCATATTCCAGCCGTGCTGGAGCGCGGTGAAGTTTCCGTCCTGCTGCGCTGGTTCGAGGGCTTCCCGCCAGCCTATGAGCTGTCTATGGAGCTGTCACTCCTGTACGCGTTCGTATTGGTGCTCACCGGGCACTTCGGCCAGGCTGAAGCCAGACTCGGATCACTGGAGGCGTCGACCCGAACGCTGAAGGAATCGGAGCGGCTGAAGCAGCTGCAGAGCGGCATCCTGTTCGTCCGTTCCAATCTGATGTTCGCCAGCGGAGACTTCACGAATTGGTTTGCCTTCATCGGGACCATGCTGGACGATATCCTCCCGGCTGACCCGACTTATTATATGTTTAACTACAACAAAACGGAGCCTCTTGTGAGACGGACCGCTCTGGGGCTAAAAGGAGTTCTGTCGGCGGACACGGAAAAAATCGGCACGCTGTTTATGGGTGTGCTCGCCGCCCATGGCTGGCAGGGGGCGCTCATTCATCTCTATGTAAAGCAGTCGCTCGTTGAAGGATATTATGAATGGAACCGTCTCGGCGAGTGCCGCCAGATGCTCCAGGAGATGACAGTTTTGACCGAAAAATTAAACGTACCGGGACTGCTCGTTCCCATGCTGCTCATGAAGGCCCGTCTGCTCATTGCGGACGACCGGACCGCTCTGGCGCATGACGTCATCGACGAAGTGCTGGATGCCCCGCTCTCATCTTCTGCCGGCTGGGGTGCGCCTTGGGTCCATCTGCTGACGGCATTCAAAATCCGCATGCTTCTTGCGGACGGACAAATACCGGCCGCCAAGAAGCTGATGGCCCGGCTGGGGCTGTCCGCCAAGGACAAGCCGACTTTTCAGCGGGAGTATGAAATGATAACGCTTGTGCGCCTGCTTGGCAAGCAGCGGAAGGAGAACGAGGCGCTGCGGATTCTGGAGCACCTGCTGCCCCAATCGGAGCGCGAGCAGCTCGTTTCCGGCATCGTGGAGAACCATATCCTGCAGGCGCTGCTGAAGGAACAGCTGGGGCAAAAAACGGCCGCCCTCCGCCACCTCCATACGGCCCTGCTCCTGGGAGAACGCAGCGGGTATATCCGGAGTTTTGTGGATGAGGGCAAGCCGATGATGTCGCTGCTTGGCCGGTATGAGGCGGCCGTCATTCGCGGAGAGTCCGGTGGAAGCCATGAGGACGTTGGAGCCGGGCTCCCGGGGGAAGTATCCGGGGATTATGTCCGTACGCTTCTAAGGCTATTCCCCGTGGCCATGCTGGAGACGGCGGCTGCGGCTGCAGCTCCGGCGGCCTCGGCCGAGCCGCTGAGCCGCAGCGAATCCGAGCTGCTCCGGCTGATCGGCCAAGGGGCGAGCAATAAGGAGATGGCCGCCGAGCTGGCGTTGTCGGAAGGGACCATTAAGGTCTACTTATCCCGCCTGTATGAAAAGCTTGGCGTATCCTCGCGAACCCAGGCGCTCGTTACGGCCCGGCAGCTCGGTCTGCTGCCTTAGGCAGCCGGACCGTCATCTCCGTGCCTTCTCCCGGAGCGCTTTGGACCGAGACGCTGCCGCCGTGCATCTGCACGATTTTCTGAATAATCGATAGTCCCAGCCCGCTTCCCCCGCCGGAGCGGGTTCTTGATTTATCCGCTTTATAGAATCTTTCAAAAATATGCTCGAGGTCCTCGGCCGATATGCCAATGCCCGAGTCCCTGACGCGCACGACGGCTTCCTGCCCGCTTTCCTCGAGAAAAACCTGGACCGTTCCCCCCTCCGGCGTAAACTTAATCGCATTGTGGAGCAGATTCACCCAGACTTGGCTGAGCAAATCCCGATCCGCCTCGATCGTCACGGGTTCAAACTCTACGGACATATCGAGGTCCTTGCCCTGCCACTGGGGCTCGCAGGCGAGAACGAGCATCTGCAGCTGTTTGTCCAGCCGGACTGGCTCAGCGTGAAACGGATGCTTGTCGGAATCCAGCGACGCCAGGCGCAGCATGTTCTCCGACAGCCGGGAGAGCCGCACGCTCTCTTCCTCAATGATATTTAAGTAATGATCCCGCTGGCCGGGGCTCAGGTTCTCCTCGCGCAGGACGCGGGCAAAGCCGCTGATCGAAGTCAGCGGGGATTGAATCTCGTGGGACACGTTCGATATAAACTCCTGGCGCATATGCTCCAGGTTGTTCAGGTCGGCGGCCATGTTGTTGATCCCCTTCACAATCCCGCCCCAGTGGCCGTTTTCACCGAACACCGGAATTTCCACCTTGAAGTCGCCTTTGGAGATCCGCTTCAGCGCATCGATGACCAATTGGTAAAACTCCGACTGTCTCCGCTTCGCAAACCGCGAAATAATCGAGATGGAAACGCCGAAAATGACGAATCCCAGCACGGAATTCAGCAGCTGCCTCACGAGGGGGGAGATGTGCCAGCGAAGGCCGTGAGTTAAATAGAACGCAGCAGTCCAGCAAACGATGAGCGCTGACAGCACAAGAATCATGAAAAAGATGATCCGGACGCGCAGCCAAAAGTTCGGCGGCTCACCGTCCATGCCCCGAATCTCATCCTCTCTCCGCTTCGCAATTTCCTCCCGCTTTCTTCTCCGCTCCTCCTTCTTGAGCCGGCGGGCCTCCTGCCGGTCCTCCGGCTTCGTCCCCCTCGCGTGATTCATGCGCAGCCACGTTTCGTTCTGCTCCCGATCCAGACGGCGGCGCTGAATCCGTTCCCGCTGTGCGCTGTAACGATCCGGCCCGCTTCGCTCCAGGTTCCCGGAACGGGCATCGGTACCGTCAGCCTGGAACGCATCAACCGGCCCCTGCTCCCGCTCCTTCATGACAGCACCTCGAGCCGGTAGCCGAGGCCACGGATCGTGCGGATCTGAAAGCGGTCCTGCTGGTCGGCAAACCGTTCCCGCAGCCGCTTGATATGCACATCGACGGTCCGTTCGTCACCTTCATAGTCATAGCCCCAAATATGTTCAATGATTTGATCCCGGGAAAACGTCTTGCCCGGGTAGCTGCCGAGCAAAAACAGCAGCTCAAATTCCTTCAGCGGGAGCGTCAGCGCAGCCGATCCTGCGTAGCATTCGTACGTTTTGCGGTTCAGACGCACGTCGCCAAACTGAATTTCCTGCGAGGCCGATATTTTATAACGTTTAAGCAGCGCCTTCACCCGGACGGTCAGCTCGAGCGGGTCAAACGGTTTGACGAGATAGTCGTCGGTCCCGAGCTCAAACCCTTTGACCTTTTGCGAAGTCTCACCTTTGGCCGTCAGCATCAGCAGCGGAATGTCATAGGCCGCATCCAGCTCACGGCACAGCTCCCAGCCGTCCATGCCCGGCATCATAATATCGAGGATGACCAGATCGGCCTTGAACGACTCCATTGCCTCCAAGGCTTCATTTCCGTTCGCCGCCTCCGCTATCGTATAGCCCTCATTTTTCAGCAGATGGCTGACGAGCTCCCGGATATGAGGATCGTCGTCGACAACCAGTATATGAGCCAAGTCGCCCCACTCCTTTCTATAAATAGATATGAAATAAACGCGAACGTTCGCGGTTATGCGTTCCGTGCATCCATGCCCCAACCGGAGGGGCTATTTTCGTCCTACCTGCATTTTACCGATTCCGTTCCGATCTCGTAAACATCAATGTGCCGACGATCGTGAAGACCAGGAAGAATCCTGCCATCACGAGCAAATCTGTCACCGGATGGTACAGCACGACCTGCGAGTAAACCGGCGTCCCGGAATAAAACACCGCCCGGGCTAAATCGATGCAGTACGTCATCGGCATAATATGGGCGAGAAAGCCGAGAATGCCGGTGGAATGCTGGATCGGAATCATCGCTCCCGACAGGAACATCTGCGGCATAACGAGCAGCATCGAACCGATATCCGCCGTCTTACTGTCTTGGACAAACCCGATGAAGAAAATACCCAGCGATCCGCCGATCAGGCAGAACAGCGGCGTAATGAGAAACAGCCATACAATATGCATGCCGCCTAATGGAATTTGCATCAGGAGCGCAACGATTAGAATGCCGATCAGCCCCACGATGCTGGTGAAGCTGGAACCGATCATTTTACCGAGGATAATGGAATACCTGGAGATCGGGGACACATACAGCTCCTGCGTCAAATTCTGGTTCCTTTCCTCGATCAGGGAGCTCATCCCCGTGATAAGGCCCGTGAACACGCTGTTCACGATCATGCCGATCATCATGAACTGCAAATAATTGTAGCCGAGATTGCCGGCCATGTTCTGCGACAGGCTTCCACCGAAGATGCCGATGAAAATGATCGGAAAGACGATGCTCACGATCATCAGTACCGGATTTTTGATTCCCTTCGTAATTTCCCGTGCGGCGATCGCCACGACCGCGTTGCTTTCCTTTTGCGCTTTGGTCATGAGCATTTAGACCGCCCCCTTTCTCGATTCGTTGTTCTGACTCTGCTGCACCAGGCTCAGATAGGCTTCCTCCAGCGTCTGCTGGTGCACTTCCATCCGGCTTAATGGCGTTTGCAGACGGGCTACGAGGGACTGCGGCGTTTTATCCTGAAAACGGACCCGGAAGCATTGTTCCTCTTCGGTAAAAGAAACCTGAAGCTCCTCCAGCTCCGCCCGCAGCGCCTTCCGGTCGCCGGCATCGATCAGCATGCTTTTGTCACCCAGCAGCTTGTGTTTGATCTCTTCCGGCGTTCCGAGCACCGCCACTTTGCCGTGCGTGATCATGCATACCCGGTCGGCTTCCTCCGCTTCTTCCAAATAGTGTGTCGTCAGGAAAATCGTAATGTTTTCCTCCTTGCGGATCTTCTGCAGATAGGCCCACAGCGATTGGCGGGCAGAAGCGTCCAGCCCCTGCGTCGGCTCATCCAAAAATAAAATTTGCGGCTTGTGCATCAAGCTGCGCATGATTTCCAGCTTGCGCTTCATCCCGCCGGAGAAGCCTTTGACCTTCTTGAACAAATTGTCGTGAATGCCGACGATGGCGGCCAGCTCCTCGATCCGCTGCTTGTATTCCTTCGGCATCATGCTGTAGAACGGCCGGTAGGCATAAACGCCATAGATGCTGACATGGAGGCGGATGTTCTCTTCCGCCGTCAAATCGAGGTCCAGGCTCGGGTTTTGAAAAATAATGCCGACATTCCGGCGTACCTTCGCCGCTTCCTTCTCCACGTCATAGCCGGCGATCATAACCGTGCCTTCGGTTTTGGACAGCGTGGTGGTCAGGATCGAAATCGTCGTCGTTTTCCCCGCTCCGTTCGGGCCCAAGAAGGCGAAAAATTCGCCCCGCCCCACCTCGAAACTGATCCCGTCCACGGCCGGACGTTTGCTGTTTTTATATTGTTTTCGCAATTGTTCTACGCGAATGATGGGCTCCATCTTCATACCTCCCTTGATTCTGGGTCACCAGCCAAGGCCTGCAACAAGCAGCGCCAAGCTTGTGAACGGTACTAAGATTAAACCTACATTATGAACTGAATATGAACTGGAGGGGCTCCGCATGCGGATCATGCTTCCGATCCCTGTTATTCCCAGATTTCCATGGAACGGGTAGAAGGTTGAAATCCGGGAATAAAGGGGACCACTTCGTTTCTTCAGCATGAATCCGCCTGCTACGCCTGAAGGCAAGGGGGATGGCACGCACTGCAAGCCTTGCAGCCACCCTGAGACAAAACGCCGATAAAGTTTGGATTTAGTCAAACTTTATCTTGAATCGCTTCCAAATTATTGTATGATGGATATTATTTGCATCCGGTCAATTATGAAAGCCGGGCGAAAGCTAGTCACCATACATAAGGTTTCGTTTGGAATTGGGGGGTTTTACCATGCAACAATCCGCAAAACCATCGATGTCCTGGCTGCTGAAGTATTTGAAGCCGGTCCGGGGGCGGCTGCTCCTGCTGCTTATTCTGCTGCTCGCCTCGACCGGGGCGCAGCTGGTCAATCCGCAGATCGTGCAGCGCTTTATCGACACGGCCGCCGCGAACGGCATCGTCTCGAGCCTGCTCGTGCTGGCAGGGATTTACCTGGTTTTTGCCGTGCTGAACCAGGTCCTGACCGTGGCGATCAGCTATCTCGGCAACGACGTGTCCTGGCGCGCCACCAACCAGCTGCGCGGCGACCTGCTGAAGCACTGCCTGCGGCTCGACATGCGGTTTCACAACTTGAAAACGCCGGGCGAAATGATCGAGCGGATCGACGGGGACGTCACCAACATGTCGAACTTTTTCGCCATGTTTATCATTAAAGTCATTGGCAGCTTCGTGCTTCTTGCCGGCATTCTCGGCTATATGTTTACGATCAATTGGCCGATTGCCTCGGTCATGACCCTGTTCACTTTGGCATCTATTGGGGCCATGGTGTTCATCCGCAATCTGGGCGTCACTTCCTCCAAAGATGAACGCGGTGCCAGCGCGGCCCTGTTCGGTCTGATCGAGGAACGGATCGCCGGCATTGAGGACGTTCAGGCGAACGGCAACGTGCCGTACGTCATGAACCGCTTCTACCGCTCTATGCGAAATGTGTTCCTCAAAGGTCGCAAAGCCTGGATGCTGCGCGTCATTCCCTGGAATACAACGGTCGTGCTGTTCGCCATCGCCGTGACGGCGGTGCTGATGCTCGGTGTTCATTATTTTCTGACCGACCAAATATCGCTCGGCACGCTATTCCTGATCTATCAATACACCCAAATGCTGAACGATCCGATCGAGCAGCTCGGGGATCAGGTTCAGGAATTCCAAAAGGCCAAATCCGGCATGCTGCGCTCCCAGGAGCTGCTGGCGAGCCGCACCGAGATCATGGAAGGGTCACAAACGGCTCTGCCTGACGGAGCGCTTGGTCTGGAATTCGACCATGTCCATTTCAGCTATAACCCGGATAAGCCGGTACTCCACGATATTACGTTCACCGTCCGGCCTGGCGAGCGTCTGGGCATCATCGGACGTACCGGAAGCGGCAAGTCGAGCCTCAGCCGGGTCCTGCTGCGCCTGTACAATATCAACAGCGGCACCGTCCGGGTGGGGGGCGTAGACATCCGCGACCTGAAGCTCGAGGCGCTGTACCGCCGGGTCGGCATGGTCACGCAGGACGTGCAGTTGTTTGACGGCACGCTCCGGGACAATCTGACGCTGTTTGACGGCAGCATATCGGACGACTATATTCTGGGCACGACCGAAAGGCTCGGACTCAAGCAATGGATCGACTCGCAGCCGGAAGGTCTGGATACGCATCTGAAGGCCGGCGGCGCCTCGCTGTCCGCCGGGGAAGCGCAGCTTTTCGCCCTGACACGGGTCTTTCTGACCCAGCCGAGCCTGGTGATTCTGGATGAGCCGTCGTCCCGGCTGGATGCCGCTACCGAAGCGATGCTGCAGTCTGCCGTGGATCAGCTCATGCAGAACTGTACGGGCATCGTGATCGCACACCGGCTCTCCACGCTGGAGCAGGTCGACCACATTATGGTGCTGGGCGACGGCCGGATTCTTGAATTCGGGGAACGGGAGGTATTGGCGAAAGACCCAACCTCACACTACGCCCAGCTGCTGATTACCGGACGAGAGGAGGACTTGGCATGACCGTAACCCGGTTTATCCAGCGCCTGTTTACGTATAACATCTCGCTGTTTATTGTGAACGGCCTCTTGTGGGGGCTGTTCCATTCCATGCCGCTGCTGCTGGGCCTTGGTATGCAGTGGTTTTTCGACCGAGCGACCGGCGAGTCGCATAACTATTTGTGGCTCGTCGCCCCGCTCATTTTTATCGCTATCGTCCGCATATCCCGGACCGGCGTCTTCTTCTGGGCCTTTTTTAAATGGGTCACCTATATTTACGACATCCAGGCGATTCTCCGCACGAATATGCTGAAAGGCATCATGCGCTGGCCCGGACGCAACCTCCCCGCTTCACCGGGCGAAGCCGTGAGCCGGTTCCGCGAAGACGTGGATGAAGTGGTCGAATACGTGGAGTCCTGGGTCGACTTCTGGGGACGGTTTGCGTTTGCGATCATCTCCCTGGTCATCATGGCCCGCATCAACTGGCAGATCACTCTGGTCGCGATTCTGCCGCTGGTTGCGGTGACGCTGCTGAACAATCTGTCCGGCAACCGGGCGAGACGCTACGGCCAGCAGAACCGCGAAGCCACCGGGCGCATCACCAGCTTCATTGCCGAGTCTTTCGGCGCGGTGCAGGCGCTGAAGCTGGGGCAGGCCGAGGAGCATGTCCACCGCCGCTTTGTGGAACTGAATGAATCGCGGCGGCAGGCGGCGCTGAAGGATAACCTGTTCAAGCAGTGGATGCGCTCGCTCAATCAGCATGTGCTCAGCATTTGTACCGGCATTATCCTGCTCATGTGTGCCTCGGCGATGAAGGCCGGACAGTTTACCGTCGGCGATTTCGCCCTGTTTACCTCATACATGACCAATATTGCGTTCAGTATTTCTCTGTTCGGATATATGGTTTTTCAGCATAAAAGACTTAAGGTGTCCCTCGACCGTATGAGTGTTCTCTTCCGGCCAGGGGAGCAGGAGCGGATCATGGATTTCAGCGAAACGTACCTTTACGGCGAACCGCCCGAGCTGCCCGTGGTCGAGCGCAGCTCCGACGACCGGCTGCAAACGCTGGAAATCCGGAACCTTTCCTACACCTATCCGGGCTCGGAGAACGGAATTACTGATGTGAACTTTGCGGTGACAAGAGGCCAGTTCGTCGTGATCACCGGACGGATCGGTTCCGGCAAATCGACCCTCGTCCGCACGCTGCTCGGCCTGCTGCCCAAATCGGGCGGTGATGTGCGCTGGAACGGCCGCGACATCGATCCGGCGGCGTTCTTGGTTCCGCCGCGGTCCGCTTATACGCCGCAGGTTCCGCGGCTGTTCAGCGACACGCTGCAGGAGAACATCGTCCAGGGCAGCCCGCCCGAGGCGGATGCGCTCGCCCGGGCGATCCGGCTGGCCGTCATGGAGAAGGATATCGAGGACCTGGAGAAAGGTCTCGATACCTTCGTCGGCCCGAGAGGCGTTATGCTGTCCGGCGGCCAGATCCAGCGCGCTGCCACAGCGCGTATGATGATGACCGAGTCGGACCTGTTTATTTTCGACGATCTGTCGAGCGCGCTCGACGTCGAAACGGAGAAGAAGCTGTGGGAGGGTCTCTTTGAGGAGCGCGACGTCACCTGCATCGCCGTGTCCCACCGCCGGGCAGCGCTGGCGCAGGCCGACCACATCATCGTGATGAAGGACGGCCGCATCGAAGCGGAAGGCAGCCTTGCCGAACTGCTGGAGTCCAGCACGGAAATGCAGCTGCTGTGGCAGGGCGAACCGACGGATTCATCGGAGTCGGGTGAGCAAACTGACAGCAAAAACGAGACGGTGAAGGTCTGAACCACTTCATCACTTGGTGATAGCCAAACAGCCCCGGCCCAATTGCGGCCGGGGCTGTTCATGTTATTTACCCATAGACGGGTTTCCCCAAGAAGACTATTCCGATTTGTGGTGGATTGAATAATTTTCCATTTCAGATTTCGAACTACATTAGTTACCGGTAGGCAGCAGGACCAGCTTGCCGCGGGCGCGCCCACTCAGGCTGATGTCGAGTGCTGTGCGCCATTTATCGAGCGCGAAAGTCCGAGCAACAGGGACAGTGAACTTGCCGTCCGCTGTGTACTGGGCGAACTCGCCGAGAACATCGTAGTTCTGAGCCTCATCCATGGAGAGCTCTGTGAAGGTGGTGCGGACACCGAGCTCGGCGGCTGCGGTGAAGTCGCTAATGGTTAAGACGCGACGAGGATCACCTTCGACGATTTGGATAAGAGCAGGCAGTGCTCCACTCGGCGGTGCTGTATCCAGAACCATATCCACCGGCTGTCCGGCCAACTCGGCTACGCGCTCAACCATTCCGTCGCCGTACGAGGTCAGCTCCGCTCCCATCGCGCGGAGCTGATCGGCGTAGCTATCCCCGGCGGTAGCGATCACTCGGGCACCTCGCATCAGGGCGATTTGGACGGCGGCAATGCCTAGCATGGTTCCGGCTCCGTGCACAAGGAGGGTATGATCCGACTTCACCCCCAGCACTTCAATGTGTCGATAGGATGTTGCGACTGCGAGCGGCAGTGCCGCAGCCCGCACGAAGTCGAGTCCTTCCGGGATACGTGCCCAATGGTCCAGAATTGCTTGTTCAGCCGCGCCACCGCTCAAGGCACCGGCGTAGTCGGCGATGCCTAGGACGGCGTCGCCGATCGCGACATCATTGACACCCTCACCGACCGCATCCACAATCCCAGACACATCCAGACCAATGCCGCGAGGCAGATCACCGGGAAACAGACCTTTGCATATTCCCCAGTCGGCTGGATTTAGCCCGCAAGCGTGCACTTTCACACGAATACGCCCGAGACCGGGGCTAGGGATCGCAGCCTGTTCCAAGCGCAGTACTTCTGCCGGTTCACCGTATTGATGTAAACGGACCGCGCGCATTGTTGCAGGGGTTGATGTTGAATTGTTCACATCACTACTCGACGAATCAAAACTCCTCATTTCGATTTCCCTCCATTTTGTCTTGGTAGTCTGTGTTACAATGGAATCATAAACTATGAAGTTAACTTGAAGGCAAATCATTTAGAGGGGATTTACATTGAAAATCCATGAGTTAGCAATAAAAACAGGCTTGACAGCCCCTACCATTCGATTTTATGAGAAGGTAGGTTTGTTAGACAGTCGTTATGTTCTTAGGGGGAAAAATAACTATCGTGACTATTCAGAGGAGACAGTCGAACATTTGAAGATCATTAAGAGGCTGCAGAGCGTTGGCTTTTCTCTAGACGAAATGACAGAACTCTTTCAAGAATATACTGTGGATAAGCTTACGATATCAAAAGGAATGGAACTCATTGACCTCTTTCGTGAAAAGATACGTGAGATCGAGCAGAAACAGATCGAATTTGAGCAGATTCACAGAACTCTTAATGACATGTTGGAAGCCAAAATTTCATTGATGAACAACTTAAGAACGGAAACCATGTTTGACGACAAAATATAGAAAAGGCCATTTTGTCGTACCGGTGTGCCTCGAATGGGCACTGGGAGTTGATTTGATTATTTTACCGCTACAAAATCCGAATACCCCCAAAAATCAATACGTCCACCAGTTGCCGGACATCACAAGGAGCGAGAACAGCTTAATGCTGTCTTCATAGTATCCTTCGCTTGAGCTTCCGGCCGTATACGTCCACACGGAGTTCAGCCAGGTTTGGTTCGACGAGGAAGTCATGGCGCTGACGCCGAACGGGGCGAAAAAGGCGCCGCTGTTATACGAACCGATGACGCTTCCGTTCAGCTTGTATCCGTCCTTGACGGCGCCCGGGTTGCTGTTCACCTTGCCTTTGATCCAGCTGTTCATCTGGTTCAGCTGATTCAGCGCCCGGTTGTCGCCAGTCATCAGGTAATCGGTCGTAATCCGCCAAGGCGTACGGCAGGAATTATAGGCGTAGGAGCCGTCGGTCGTATCTTCCAGGAAGTCGGCCGGCGCCGGCTTGTACGCGCCTCCCGAGTAGACGACAAAGTCGGGCAGCAATCCCGTCGATGCACTGTAATTTGTATAAATCGAATTGATAATGGAGTAGGTTTTATCAATGACCTTGGTCCACCGGGTATCACCGGTCGCCTGCTGGAACGCCTTCAGATGGTTCAGCATGAAGTCTGAAGGACGGGTCGCCGTAGCGTAGGAGCCGTCGGTAGCCCAATCGCCAAGCCGGAGGGTCCATTGCGTCTGGTTCACGTCGTTTTGCATAATGGCATTGATGATATTTTTGGCTGCCTGCAAGTAGTTCACTGTGCCGCTGCTGCCCCACTGCTTGTCCGCCAACAGGAGCGAATAAGCGATGTCCATATCGCCGTCGGTGGCGGAATCGGCCCCTTCAACATTCTGAAAGCTGCTGTTCTGTTTCCATGCCATCAAGTACGGATTATTGTCGCTGGGATGCTCGGTGTAGTACTTATACAGTCCGTTAAAATAGGTCTGCGCGCTGCTGTCGTATCCGGCCATCAGCACGGTCAGCAGCATGCCGTAGCCATGCGCTTCTGACACCGTCGCGCCGCTTGAATCGTACTTCACATAATATTTGCCGGTCCCGGCCGGCTTCAGGTAAGCTGATTTCCAGCTGTCCCATTTGGATTTGACTGCATCGTCCATCGTGGTCTGGGTTACATGACTCGGCTTGATCGAGCCGCTGGTGTAAGTCGTATGCTGAGGAAAAGGCTTGTTCGGCGCCGCCAGCGCAAATCCGGCGGGAACCATCAGAAAAGCGAGATAACAGATCAGGACGGCTTTGCCGCTTAATGAAAATCTCTTATTTCTTTTCATCACCCATTACGCTCCTTTAATTTCATAGATTAGGAAACAGGTTATGCCTCGGTTCATCTCAGCTGTAACCGCCCGGAACGCCGTCGGCGCGGGCAGCAGATCACAGGATTAACGCAGTCCCACCCCCTCTGAAAGTTAAAGCGCTTTAATATTAGTTTCTCTATTAGTCTACCTGATTTCCAATTATTTGTAAAATATATTTTTATATGTAATCCAACAGCTGCACGGCATTACGCCGCATATCCTCCGTCCGCTGCCTAAAAGCGCAGTAGGCGATATGGTCCAAGCCAATGTGGAGCAAACAGCAGCGGAGACGCTCCTCCATCTGCGAAGGAAAGCCTCCCTGCCGTTCCCAAACATCATTCAGAACTTGCTGCAGATCGATCTCCTGCCACTGCGGATACCAAGGCCACCAGTATAAAAGCCAGGCCATGTCATACAAGGGATCGCCGTAAATGGCATTTCCCCAATCGATGATGCCGGTCAACCCGCCGCGGTCCACCAATACATTCCGGTTCAAAAGGTCGCAGTGAGCGATACCTCTATACTCGGGAAGACGGGGGGCGAGCCGCCGTAAAGCCGAGACACCGCTATCAAAAATTTTGGACTCCGCGGGGAATACATCCAGCCGCTCCCGCCAGCCGGGAAGCCGGTCCCTCGGTCCGGTCACGGACAGCAGCTCCTCACTCCAGCTTGCGCGACGGCCCCCAAGACGCCACTCTCCACCATGGCTTATACTTCCTGTATCTACCTGTTGAAGTCCCAAGAGCGCATCAATCAGCCCCGGAAGGATCAGCCGCATTTCCCCAGCATCAAGCTCATCCAGATGTCCGCCACGGACCCGCCTCGATACGGCATAAAAACCTTCGGATGTCTCTCCGATCAAGGTAACCTCAGGAACGGGTACCATTGGCGGGGCGAGTGAACCCATGACCTGATCTTTTTGAAAATCTTCCACATGAGCGCCGAAACGGATCACCATTTCCTGGCCGTCCAGCGTGAATCCGTAAGCCGTTGACCAGTCTCCGGCACCCACCGGAGCAATATCCTTGGCCCGGCTGTCGAAACGGCTGTTTATAAACCGGACTGCACCAAGAAGATCTGTGTTCATGGGACTTCCTCCTTTAATTACCAGATTACAAGCAGTCTACCAGCCATGTTCCCCCGCTTCAAGTACTGAAAAGGTACGCATGGCTTCATAGCATTAATAGCCCAGTACCCCCGTAATGCCACTGCATAGTTCCCGGCTCCCCGCAATAACGCCGGATGCCCCCCATCCAAACGGCCCGCCGTCCATATCGGTTGCGATTCCGCCTGCCTCCTCAATCAGAAGAGCTCCGGCCATCCAGTCGTAAACTTCCTGCCCGTGCTCCCAATAAGCATCCATCCGCCCGCAGGCCACATAAGCCATCTGGAGCGCAACCGAACCGAGCATACGGATTGCAGTCGTCTCCGGCAGGAGCTTCCCGGTACTCCAGGCGGTCAGCCGCACGTTCTCGGGCTCCTTCTCCACCTTGTTCGGCGGCGCAGTGACCAGCAGGGCGTCGGCAAGTTTGGTTTTCTGCGCCACGGCCATCCGTTCCCCGTTCAGAAAGGCGCCCTTTCCCCGCATCGCATGAAAAAATTCACGCCGGTTCGCATCATACACTGCCGCAAAAACCGGCTGCCCCTCCTCGATCAGGCACAGCGAGGTCGACCAGAAGGCAAAACCCTGATGCAGATGCACCGCGCCATCCACCGGATCAAGCACCCAATAAGTCCCGCCAAACTCCGGCTCACGCTGCTGATCTGCATCCAATTCGGCCTCCGACCATGGAATATCCGGGTAACGGGATTCGAGTATGCTTCGGATGTTCTTCTCTGCCCACGAGTTCGCCTCCACAAACCGGGCGATCATCGCCTCCCGGTCCGCCGGAGCGGGCCCCTGGCCGTATTTGACCAGCAGCTGTCCGCCGGTCCCTTCAAGAACAGTGCGAATTTCTTCAACATTCAGATTTGTTTTCATCTTTCATCCATCTCCTTTTGATATGAGAATTACTTTTCTAATAGTATTCTTGAATACCACTAATGAGTCTCCGAAAAAAGGGGGACGCCTCCTATTCCAGCATCCCGCGATATGGATCGATTATCCGCTCGTAGTGACGTCCGTATTTCTCTTCCAGCTCCCGGCCGAAGTCCTGCTCAATCCGGTCGGCGATGACATCGTGGAAGAACGCATTGTTCAGCAGCTCGATCACCGACGGGTGGTCTGTCTCCAGTGCAGACAGCTTCAGTGATTTGCCGAAGCTGCCGATCAGGGCTGCCCTGCCGTCGCACAGAACGGAAAATTTACGCGAGATTACCTGCGCCCACTCCTCGCTCCGCTGATGTACGATGACGTTCGAAAGCCTGGTGCCCGCCTCGCCGATCGTGATCAGAATGACGTTAATCCCGCGCTGCTGGGCTTCCATCAGTGCTTCCTCCACCCAGTGGACATCCTCCGACCAAATGTCAACGACAATACTCCTATCCGCATTGGCAATCAGCCGGCGGATGGCGGTCTGCAGCGCTTGTTCCCCTTTCCAGGTGTAAAAGGCAGGTGCCGCCTTCGGCGGCGCATCCAGCTCTTCCACAAGCGCCTTCGCCGTCTGCTCAAACTGAGATTTGAGCATGCGGATGAGCTCCCCGATCGGAACGGCATCGTACAGCACCGGATCCGCTTCGATGGAGCGGCAGAAGCCCTTGTCGGTCAGCACCCGAAGCGCCGCATAGACGTTGGTCCGCGATACCGATACCCTTTTCGCCACTTCATAACCTGACAAATGGGGCTCTTCGTGCAGCACGAGGTAGATGCGCGCTTCCAGATCCGAAAGACCGAGGCTTCGCAGTTGTTCGATCATTTTTAGCTCCTCCTTTCGCTAAAGTACTGTAGTGTTATTTTATAATACTACTTAGATATCTTGTCAAGCGTGTATCGATATATTACGGAGAATCCGTCTCGATGATAAGCTCAAAAAACCGCATCCCTCTCGGATACGGTTCGATTTCACAGCTCCAATTTAAGTTTTTTAGATCAAGCGGCGTCCTTCCGATTTCCGGTACTGCTCCGGCGTCATGCCGGTCATCTTGGCAAAGGCCCGGAAAAATTGGCTCGTGCTCGAGAACCCAAGGTTGAAACTGATAACGGTGACAGTGTCCGCGGACGTCTTCAGCTGTTCCATCGCTTCCCTCACCCGGAGCTGCAGCACATACTGATACGGAGGCACGCCCGTCAGGGACTTGAACGACCGGATAAAATGGTACCGGCTCTGCATCGCCATCGCTGCGAGGCTGCTGACGCTCAACTGTTCCGTGAAATGCGCATGCACATATTCGAGCACCTGTGCCAGATGCCGGTCGGCGGCAGCATGGGCCATCTTGGGGCTGGCCGGAACGGTCCCCTCCCAAATCAGCTCCCGCAGATCGCAGATCATCCGGGCTTCCAGCTCCTCCTCCACGAGCGGATCAGCCATGTCGAGAGCCATCATGTCCGCTGTCCATTGCCGAAACACCCTCGATACCCGGCTCACGTCAAACTGCTTTCTGTGCCGGGGCTCACTGTAAACCGAAGAATCACCCGGGTACAGGCTTTCGGGCCGGATCCGGATCACCACCACGCCCGTTCCGTCGCCGATGTAGAAGGAATGCCGGTCGCTAGGCTGCAGCACAATTCCTTCGCCGGGAGGGAGCGCCAGCTGTTTATACTCATGCGTAAAATGGCAGGTCCCTTGAAGCGGAATCGTGATTTGGAATTGATCGTCGTGTGCATGCGGTGTATTTTCGAACGGGCTGGAGAAGCGGTGAACCTCCAGCTGCGGCATTACGATCTGCATTCTCATGTACCCTCACCCCGCTTCAGTATAGCATATCGTGCTCTGTCCAAAAGGCAATTTTCGCTGCGACAGATGCGTGTTCGATCCGCTATGATGGGTAGAAAAAAAGAGGATGTGGAGAAATGTCACAATCTGAAATGACCGTGGATACGGCGAAAAATACGGCTTTGGCCGTTCTGCTCGGCGTCAGCTGCGCCCACCTGCTGAATGATGCGATGCAGTCGGTCGTTCCCGCAGTGTTTCCGCTCTTTCAGCAGCAGATGCACTTGAGCTATACCGAGATCGGCTGGGTTGCCTTCACGCTCAATATTACGGCTTCCATTCTGCAGCCGGCCATCGGGTACTATACTGACCGCCGCCCGCTGCCGCTGCTCCTTCCGCTTGGCATGTTGTTCACCCTGCTCGGTATGGCAGGTTTAGCCCTGGCACCATCGTTTTGGTACCTGCTGCTATCAGCGGCCCTGATCGGGATCGGTTCCTCGGTGCTCCATCCCGAGTCGTCCCGGGTCGCCCACCTGGCCATGAACCGGCGGAAAGGACTGGCGCAGTCCGTATTCCAGGTCGGGGGCAACACCGGCCAGGCGTTTGCTCCGCTGATGGCCGCGTTCATCATCAGCCCGCAGGGTCAGCTCGGTTTTCTATGGTTTATCGTGCTGGCCGGACTCGGCATCGCGCTGCAGCTCAGCGTCAGCCGCTGGTACAGCCGGCAGACCCGTCCCGCCCGGACCGCAAACCGTACCCATCACCAGGAGCCTAGCCGGTTCAGCAAGCGGTTTATTGTGTATGTGCTCGCGATCTTGATCCTCATGCTGTTTTCCAAGTTCGTATATCTCGCCAGCATGACCGGTTATTACGCCTTCTATTACATGGATCAATACCACCTTCCGCTGACCAGCGCGCAGCTGAGTATTTTTGCCCTGCAGTTCGCCGGCATGGCCGGTACGTTCCTGGGCGGTCCGCTGGCGGACCGGTTCGGGCGTCAAAAAATTATCTGGTTCTCCATCCTTGGCACGTCTCCGTTCTCCCTCCTGCTGCCCTATGCCGGGCCGATCGGGTCGGTGATCCTCTGCGCGGCCATTGGCCTGATCCTGATGTCGGGCTTCTCGGTCATTATCGTGTATGCACAGGAGATGCTGCCGGGACACGTGGGAACCGTTGCCGGGCTGTTCTTCGGACTGGCCTTCGGCATGGGCGGCTTGGGTTCGGTCATCATGGGCTGGCTGATGGACTCACACGGGGTAGCGCTGATGACACAGGTATGCGCTTTTCTCCCGCTGCTCGGCCTGTTCGCGCTGCTTCTGCCTAAAGACTCGGTGATCATGGGCGCAGCCGGTAAGGCCGGCAGCAGCTCAGCTTCGGCTTGAGGTGATATACGCACTTAGCGGAAGTTCTTGCGATATAAGGAAGCAAAGTCACTGATACTGACATGCTCTTTATTACTTAACAAAATCAGCAAAGGACGTACGGCCCCATTCCCAAAGAAACGGGATGGGGCTGTACGTCCTTTTTACTGGCTATATACCTTGAACTAGAGAATACCGATGCAAGCAAGGAGTAGAATGTTTCAATTTCAACTTTTCAACTGATATAGCGTTGATATCAAGGATTCACGTTAATGGTGAAGGTCGACGTATTGTTTTTGATCGGCGTGGCGGTGTTCACAATTTTCAGGTTGTTGAAGGTCACCGAGCCGACCGCTGGCCCCTGATTGGGCTCAGGCATTTCGTTGGCCCAGATCCCAAAGCCCGACTTGGCGTCAAATGCATCGCCGCTCTTCTGTGCGCCGGATATCGTAACGTTCGTGAAGATCGTGTCCTTGATCGGATTTTGCGGCTGTCCGTTAAAATAGTTGGTTTGGAACATAATGCCGTGATAAGTCGGGTCCACGATATCCAAGTCGCTTACCCGAATGCCCTGGAACACTTTCGATGCCGAGAACAGCCACATCGCCGGGAAGGTCTGCTGGCCCCAGAAGTGCCCGCCGGCCCGGACGATCGATATATTCTCGAAATTGGTCGTTGGTGAGGCTCCGAAGCCGTTCATCGGGTAGCCGAAGTCCAGCGAGCTGATCGTCACGCCCGAGTAGCACAGCGTATCGGCAATGTAAATGTTGCGGAAAGTGTTGCCGTATCCGCCGTAGACGGCGAGGCCAGCTGCACGCCAGGTCAAGAGCGAAGTCAGGTTTTCATAGACGTTGTCCTTTTCGTCCGCCCCGCCCGCGTCGATCGCCGAGAACAGCGCGAAGCTGTCGTCGCCGGTAGCCCGCGCTTCGACGTTGCGCACCAGATTGTTCGTGCTGCCGTTGGTCATGTTGATGCCGTCGGCAAACGTGTTGCGGATGCGCGAATTGGTAATCGTCATATAATCGGTGTTGGCTCCCCAATACATGCACACCTGATGCTCCGTCCAGATGTTGTCGATCGTCATGTTCGCCACGTTCGAGAAGTCGAACACCTTGCCCGGACCGTCGATACGTGAGGTATAGTTGCCGAAGTAGGCAAAGTTCGCGAACGTGGAGCCGTTCGCCGTGGAGTTGGCCGTAAATCCGACATCTGTGTTGGATTGGTTCGCCGGGGCCACGAAGCGGGTGTACCATGGGCCGGCGCCGACGATTTTAATTGGCTTGCCGTAGACCTGGAATTTGTTCGAGGTCTGATACGTTCCCGGCGGCAGGTATACTCCAACCAGATTGCCTGTCGTATCCATTCGCACTTTATCCAGCGCATTCTGCACGTCCTGATGCGTGAAGCCGGCCGGCACCGCGTATTTGGCCGGATCCGGATTCGGAATCGGCGCAACCTGCTCCAGGCTGACGAAATCGATCGCATAGTTCGTCGTATTGGCCGCATCCTTCTGGAGCCGGATTGTGCTGCCTTTCGGGATGGTGCTGTCGAACATGATATTGGCCTCGTCATAAATATGCCTTGGCGCACCGGCTCCCGGGCTGTTGCTCGGGTTCGCTTCGTCTCCGTAAAGCCAGGCGTAGCGCGACGTCAGATTGATCGTCTTAGTGAAAGTGCCGTTGACGTACACGTTCAGCGTCGCATCGATACCACCGCCCCCGGGTGCATCCGGAATGGAGAACCGGGTCACCAGCGTGTTCGTATTGGCTTTGGTCGTGAACTCAACGTAGCTGCCCGTGCTGTTTAACGTCACGGCTTTACGTCCCGAAGCCTCGCCGGCGAGGTCGCCGATGTTCCGGTTCGGACCGACGATCGCCGCGCCACCTCCAATAACGCCATCTTCGGCCTCATACATGTCGTACGGCATGTTCGCGCCGCGGCCGACAAAGAAGGACTGCGTTGTGACGTTGTTGCCCTGCTTCACCGGCAGTTCGTTGCCGTCAACGGCGATTTCCGTCTTGACGTTATACTTTCCGTTCGCCGCTGTCCAGCTGCCTAAGCTGACCGGTGCAGCTGAAGCCCCGCTGGCGATGACGCCGCTAACCGAGCCCGTCAAGGATTTGATCACCGCGCCGGTCGTCGCATCGGTTAACGTCAGCTTGATATGATGAGCGCCTCCCGCCGAGGCGGCCGTTCCTTGATTTTTAACCGTCACCGTAAAGTTCACCGTGTTGCCGGCCGAAGGGTTGCCCGGCGTCCAGGTCACCGAAGAAGCTACCAGATCGGAGCTCGATACCGGTGCAATCACCAGCGGCGACGGGTTGGTGAAGGCGTTATTGTCTTCGTTTTGCTCAATGACCGACTTATCTTCATCCACCTTGGAGGTCAATTGGTAGCTTCCGGCGTCTTTGGCACCAATGGACAGGGTTACGTTCGTGGAAGCTCCTGCCGCCAAAGCGCCCACCGGTGCGGAACCGACTTTGGTCGTGCCGAGGTAAAAGTTCACCGTCGTTGCTCCGGAGGAAACCGTCCCCACGTTTTTGACCGTGGACGTCAGCGTGACCGCATCGGTCTCTACCGGAGATGCCGGCGTCCAGGACATGCCCGTGATCGTCAGGTCCGGATTCGGAGCGGGCGTTCCGATGACCTGCAGCTCCGCCACTTGGCCGCCGGTCGAACCCGAGTTGGCGGTGAATTTCAGCTGGATATCGCTGGCGGTAGCCGTCACCGGAATCGTCACGGTGTTGCCGGACGCCGGGCTGAAGCTGTACTGCGCAGAGGAGACCAAATTCGTGAAGCTGGTTGAATTCTGGTCATGGCCCAGCACCTGAAGCGTTTGGGTGCGTGGTCCCCAAGCGCTGTCCGGATTCAGCTTCAGCACGATGGACGAAATATTCGCATTCGCGCCCAGGCTGAGCGACAGCGTATTCGGGTACGCATTGGCAGCTCCTTCCCAATAGGTGGTCAGGCTGCCGTCATTGGCATTGGCCGGCACGTAAATGTATTCGTTCGAGGAAGCGGTGATCGGCTTGTTCAGCGCCAGATTCGTGCCCGTGCCCCCGCCCGTGCCGGTTCGGGTCACGGTGTTGCTGGCGGCGGATACGTTGCCCGCCGCATCCTTGGCTTTGACGTAATAGGAGACGGTGGCCGATGCCGGCTGGTTGTCGGTATACGTCAGAGCACTGCCGGCAACGCTCGCACGCAAGGCGTTATTCGCGTAGATATCATATCCGCTTACGCCCACATTGTCCGTGGAAGCGGTCCACGTCAGCTTGATCTGTCCGGAAGCCGGCTCGGTAAAGGCCAGGTTTCCCGGGGCAGACGGGGACTGCGTGTCGCCACCAGCGGCGGAGCCGTACACCTCAAACTCGGAAATCTGCCCAGCAGGCCAGCCCGTGTTTGCCGTAAAGACCAGCCTGACGTATCTGGCTGGAGCTGCGGTAAAGCTGACCGTCACCGTATTGTTGCCGGCCGGATCGAAGGTGTAGCTCTGCGAGGCGGCCAAATTCGTAAAGTTTGCCCCGTCCGCGCTGCCCTGGACCGACAACGTTTGGGTTCTCTTCTCCCAGCCGCTAACCGGAAGCTTCAGGACCACTTTGTTAACATTGTAGGACCCGCCAAGGTCAACCTGAAGCCACTGCGGAAAAGCGTTATTATTGCTCTCCCAGTATGTAGCCTGATTGGAGTCGCCCGCATTCGCCGGCGCGTAGGTCTGGGTAGAAGAGCTCGCGCTCATGCTCTTGCCCGCCGCCAAATTGCCCGGCTCGGCGGCTGCAGTGGCGCTCTCTGCCGCGACTGCATGCTCTGGGGACTTCAGCCCGCCGGCGGAGCTTCCATCCGGCGTATCCGCAGCTCCATCAGCCGGATTGCCCGCGTCTGCGGAGCCTGCAGCCTCACCCGGAGAATCAGCCTGGCCCTTACCGCCGGCCGGATCCGAAGTGCCATTACCGCCTGGCTGCTGGCTACCGGAGGCAGGTACTGCCTCCGCGGGTTCTGCATAGCTCCAAGACGGGGCATAAAAAAACTGCGAAATGAGAAACACGAAGATCAGCGCATACAGAGCCGCCGTTTTCCGTAAAGCCTGAAATTGGTGAGCCGTCATAATCATCCTCCTGAATGGGATACTTGGACCTGGACTACCTGCGACAGGAACTGCCCCGTCTTTAAAAATAAACCGCTTTCATTTTTCTGGGAACCCGGTAATTTCTGGAGCTCACCTCCTTAGCAGCGTGAACGGATATTGGCGTTTGTTCAGACGCCCTTCTCGGGATGGGATGGTATGGGCAGACAGGCTGGGACGAATTGTTGGAAATGCGAAGGGGTTTTGATTTGCTTGCAGAGTCCACCGCTACAAATGGTTGGGTCTGTGGCCGGGCCTTGGTGCCGGATTTGTGTTTCTGGGAAGGAGATGTCAAGTTACGCATTCACTATACTGGAAAAATCTTACGTATGACGATGCGTGTTTGTAAGCTTTTTGTGTCTGTTCCTATGATTTTGGTGAATTCAACCGTACGGGAAACATAAAGACCGGTAAAAGGCGTCCCTTTACCGGTCTTCGCATTACTTGATATACTTGCGGCTTACCAAAGCGTCTGAAATCACCTCGGTCGGAATGATGAACTCGGGAGAGCCCATATATCCCGGCGCTACTTCATATTTGTTGAACACGATGACGAGCTTGCCGTCGTTGTTGATATAGAAGCTGTGGTCCTTTTGGATTGCCCGGAATTCGTCGGTCGGCAGAACCTCCGCAGACCCCGATACCCAATAGAATTTGTCCGCATCCGTCTTCATCTGCTGTTTCATTTGCTCCTTGATGTTGTCGCTGATCAACTGAATGTATCGATCGTCTTTAAACAGCATTGGCAGCGTAATGAGAATTTCGTTCGTTTTATCAATCGTGTCCAGCTCCAATTTCTCGGACGTCGAGCCTCTGCTTTCGTCGACATAACGTTCGATAGACAGGATATCATTATTGTCCGTCTTGATCTTGTAGCCGGCATCTAAGCCCAGGTGGCCGCCGCCTTGCTGCTTCAACGCTTCTATCTCCGCCATGAACTTGTCGTAGAGCGCTTTGTTTTCTTTCAAATACTTTTCATTCAACCCCTGTTCCAGCGGCTTATTGTCCAGATTGGTGACGGCCGGTACCTTGATGTTGGCATGATAGCCCCCGGGTTCATCGACGGCATATTCCTTCCATGTCAGCACTTTGATGATCCGGTCTACGCCAGGGATGGCCGATAACGCATTGGCCACCGCCGGACTGGCATTGACGGTCGCCAGAAAAAGGAGCACCACCGCGCAAGCTCCGGCAGCCCATGTATATTTAACGCGTTTGCGTCTGCTGCTGTGCAAAGATTTGGCTATCGCCTGATCCACGATCCGATCCAGCTCTTCCGGAACCGGTGTATTCTGATACTCTGTCCGCAGCCGTTCCATATGGTTGTTCATCTCATTTAATCTCCTTTAAAGGTTCAACACCTGTCTTCATTCGCATGATCCGAAGCGCTTGGTACAGCCTCGTCTTGATCGTATTCACATTTTCCCCCAGAACCGCGGCTACTTCATCGATTTTCATATCTTCCAAATATCTCAGCACGACCACGGTCCGGTATTTCTCGGGCAGCTCCTCGAGCACTCTCATCAAATCGAAATTCGTATACTCATCCTCCACACCTGGGGCATGTACCTCGATCATTTCATGGTCCATCGCCTGAACCCTTTTGTTCCTGCGTAGAAAGTCCAGTGCGGTGTGGACCACAATGCGGTAGAACCAGCTTTTGACGGCGTCGGGATCCTTTAACCCTTCGATGTGCGTCATCGCTTTATAAATGGAGTCCTGCACGATATCCAGCGCATCCTCCTTATTTTTCACATAACTGAACGCGAGCCTGTACACATTCGCCTGATGCTCTTTAATGCACTGCGTCAGCACTTTTTCCTTTTTCCTTTTCAGCATGTCGTATTACCCTTCTTATGTTTAATCACCGGCTGACCCGGACAGCTTTGCTTCTGATCGCTTCACAGAAACAAGACGAGCGAAGGGAAGCAAAAAGTTTTGGCGGCAGCATTCATAAATTATTCGTTGTATGCCCTAAGGGCCTTTACAAGCAGGAAAGCGTAGAATTCCGCTCCGCTGCGGTTCAAATGCACGCCATCCCGGGAAAAGAAGCCCTCTTTGCCTTCGCTGGCCGAATACCAGTCTACTACTGCGGCATTGCCGAATTCATTGGCAACTTCTGCTATGTCCCTGTTTACGGTATCCTGCCACTGGCGCGGAACACGTGTATTCACCAACAGGATCCGCTTGTCCGCGCCCAGTGACTTCAGCAGGGATCTTAATTGCTTTTTGTTAAAAGGACCGTTGGTGCCGAGCTCGATGATAATCCGGTCGCCGAGCCGCCCCTGGGCTTTCAACCGGTCGACCGTTTCCCCTGCCTGGCGCATTTGCCGGCCGACCTTGCCGTCCACGACGATACCGGGAAGCATCTTTTCCAGGAAAGGCGCCGCGTCCAGCATGACGGAATCGCCGATGGCGCTAACGCCTTTGCCGGAAGGCACCAGCGGATCAGTGGTCTTGGTTGCGGCTGCAGCCAGCTGCCCGTTTTGTTCTTTGGCCCCAGGGGCCGGAAGCGGCTTATCCGCCGAGTTATTCGGCGAGATCGGCTCGTTGTCGGCCTTTTGATTCTTGTTCTCATCCGTCTCTTCTTCATCGGACTCATATGTATGCTCCACCGGCTGGGCCATTGTTCCCACGGCTTCGACGACCTTCACAGCCGGCTCAGGCTTGTTCCATATGTAGTGACTGCAGGCGGCCGTTATCAGAATCACGGGAATAAGGACACTTAGCAAGATGGGGCGAATAGCTCCCTTTCCGGCGAAAAACGATCGATTTCTTTTCACGCTGAATCCTCCTCTACGTAATGGCTCTTCGATATATTGATAGGAGCATGCCGCTAATAGAAAGCTGGCGGACAGCTGGAGCAGGATGCGCGGCAGGCTTGTCCCTTCCGTCTGGACACTCGGGTTTGTCAGGATAATAACTGGATAATGCCAAATATACAGACTGTAAGACCGGACCCCGATCCAGCGCAGACCCTTGCAGCCCATCCACTGGCCAATCCGGCCGGCAGGATGGGCAAGCACGGCGATGACAACCGCGGACAGGAGCGATATGACCAGGAACCCTCCCCGGTAAAGGAAGTCATCATATTCATTTGTCCGGCAGATGAGAATGAGTAGAACGGTAAGCCCCACAACTCCAATCAAATCCAGCAGGCCGCGAGATCGTGACAATACCTGACCCTTCAGCTTCCCGCTTGGCCATACGACAGCCAAAGCAGCTCCGACCAAGAGCGCGAAAGCCCGGGTATCCGTGCCATAATAGGCCCGGCTTGGGTCCGTACCCGGCACATAGATGATCGCCATGCTGAGCGCAGAGATGGCAGCCAGCCCGAAAATGATAAGCGCCAATTTGCCGCGTCGGGGAAAAACTTTCAAACCGATAACCAGCAGCAGCGGCCAAATCAAGTAGAACTGTTCTTCAATGGACAGCGACCACAAATGCCCGATTGGCGAAGGCGGCCCAAAACTTTCGAAGTAGGATACTTTATGATAGATGAGCCACCAATTATTCACATAAAATAGCGATGATAGAAAAGCTCCCCGCAGAGCCTGCAGTCTGCCGGGCTCAATCCGTAACAGCCATAGGGCAACGAACAATAGCATGGCCAGCATGGCAGGCAGCAATCTGCGGGCTCTGCGTGTCCAGAAGCGGAGCAGATTCAGCCTTCCCTCCCTTTTCCACTCCTGAATGATCTGGTCCGTAATGAGATAACCGGAGATGACGAAAAAGATGCCAACGCCGATCAGCCCTCCCTGCGCCCATTTCGCATTCAGGTGATACGCCAACACAGCAAGGACGGAGACGGCCCTGAGCCCGTCGAGTCCGGGCATATACCGTTTCTCCGCTTCCGGCATTTCACCAGCCGTTCCCCGTGAATTTATACTTCTGCGCAGCCTGATGTTGTCGTTCATTTGAAAATTCACCCTAACCTCGTTTTCTTTGATGTATAGGCAAGACGTTGTAACGGGCGGATAAAGTTGTTTCCACTTATTGGAGATACAAATAAGCCAAAAAAGGCACCTCCGGATGCTTCCGGGATGCCTTTTAAACTCTCGTTATACATTATTTTATTGCTTCATGAACGGATTACCCTTTCAGGTTGAAACGGAATTCCGGCGAACCGACGTAACCCGGTGCGATGCTGTATTTCGGAAACACAATCACCAGCTCACCATTCTCGATATAGAACGTTTGCTCTTGAAGAGTCCCTTTGTAATCCTTCAGAAAGTACTTCTCCGGTTCTTTCTTCATATGGGCGAGAATGTCCGCGTCAAGCCGGTCCTTGTAACCTTCCCCAAGGAGGCCGGACAGCGTTACGCGCGAGGCTGCAGCCGAATTTGACACGTTGTACGTATCGATTCGGGGCATGTCCGTCCCGCCCGTACTGCCCTCAGTAATGACCTCAAGCGAGATCATCCCAGCCGGGCTGCCGGTTCCATCCGACTTCAAATAGTAGGAAACGCCATCCGGTGCCAAATGTTCTTCTTTTTCATATCTTTCAACCTCTTCTCTCTTAAAGTGTCTTTGCCGAGACACCAGCTAGACGCAAAAAGGGAGGCAAAAAGTTTGTGCAGCATAAAATATAGGACATCGCGCACAACCAAATAACCCAGGAGTTAGGAAATCTTCCAACAAAACGGTATCCGGAAACGTTATAATAAATAACAACCGATTGAAAAAATGCCGGATATCCCTTCCCGTCGCCTGAACCAGGCACTAACAAGGGCCGGATCATCTCCAACCGAAAGGAGAATGGTTATGGATTTTCGCAACCCTCCCGGACAGTATGACCCCGACGTTCACAAGAAGCGCCACGATGAAAAGGTAAATCAAGGTGCCGGCCGCGGATTTCTCTGGAACCTGGTCAACCTGCTGATAGGTCTAGCCATTGTGGCCGTGATCATCCTGCTAGTATGGCTGTTTTGATGTACGGAACGAATTGGTGGGAAACGCCGGGCCTGAAGGCCACCCGGACTACCGGAAGGAATACAAAAACGGGCTTACCCCGTCTCTGCCATGAAGCAGCAGAGAGAGGTAAGCCCGTTCATTTTTTACATCACAGCGATGCCTTTATTTGAATTCAGGCAGCCAGCTGCCGTGCGCCTCGATGAGATCGTCGCACAGCGCCACGATATCGTCGATGGACAGCTCCGCGGATGTGTGCGGATCGAGCATGGCCGCGTGGTAGATGTGCTCTTTTTTTCCGGTGACGGCCGCTTCAACGGTGAGCAGCTGCGTATTGATGTTCGTCCGGTTCAGCGCGGCCAGCTGCGGCGGCAGATCGCCCACGTACGTCGGAGTCACGCCGGAGGCATCCACCAGGCACGGCACTTCGACGCAGGCTTCCTTCGGCAGGTTCGTGATCAGGCCGGTGTTCATGACGTTGCCGCCAATTTTGAACGGCTGGTTCGTCTCCATCGCTTCCATGATGTAGGATGCATACTCCTTGGAACGGCTGTGCCCGATGCTTTCGCTCGCAAACAGCTTCTCGCGCATTTCCTTCCACCCGTTGATCTGGTTAACGCAGCGGCGCAGGTATTCGTCGAGCGGAATGTTGTATCTTTCAATGAGTTCGGGATAATTGCGTTTGATGAAATACGGATGGTATTCGGCATTATGCTCGGACGATTCCGTAACATAGTAGCCAAAACGCAGCATCAGTTCGAAGCGCACCATGTCATGATGCTTTTCCTTCTGCTTCTCAGCGGCACGGCGCTTGATTTCGGGGTATAGGTCCACCCCGTCCTTCTTGACCTCGAGCAGCCAGGCCATATGGTTGATGCCCGCGATTTTGGATTCCACGCCGGTCGGATCCATTTCGAGTGTTCTGAACAGGTCGGATACGCAGTGCTGCACGCTGTGGCACAGACCGACCGTTTTCACACCGCCCACGGTGTTCATGACGTTGGTCAGCACCGCCATCGGATTCGTGTAATTGAGGAACCAGGCGTCCGGACAGACTTCCTGAATATCCTTCGCAAAGTCCAGCATGACCGGAATCGTGCGCAGGTTGCGGAAAATCCCGCCGATGCCCAGAGAATCGGCAATCGTTTGGCGCAGGCCGTATTTCTTCGGCACCTCAAAATCGGTGATCGTACAAGGATCGTACCCGCCTACCTGGATCGCGTTAATGACATATTTGGCGCCGCGCAGCGCCTCTTTACGGTCCGTATACGCCTTGATCTGGCATGTGCTGCCCAGCGTCTCCTTGATGCTGTTCAGGAGCCGTTCCGAATCGTTCAGCCGCTCCATGTCGATATCGAAAAGGGCCAGCTCAAACCCCTGCAGCGCCGGAGTTGACATGACGTCTCCAAGCACGTTTTTTACAAATACCGTACTGCCTGCACCGATAAACGTAATTTTGGCCATATTGATTCAATCCCTCCCGTAAATGTTGGCTTTCTTCAAGCCCGTCGCATGACCTAAATATATAGGCCCGGCCTTGGAAATAACATGGAGCAACCCCTGCAATACCTGTCATAATCCCATTTTAGAATTCGCTTTCATCTCGTTTTACAGCCGTTTTACCTGTTATAATGTAAAAAAAACGTCTATCGACGTACCTCCACAGAAGACAGACCACGTTTAAAGGTAATTTTTCTTGCAATATCAGGAAGCCACGGCTCTGGAGTTTATTCTTTCTGATATTATAAAAAAAACGTCTATCGACGTACCTTCACAGAAGACAGACCGCGTTTAAAGGTAATTTTTCTTGCAATATCAGGAAGCCACGGCTCTGGAGTTTATTCTTTCTAATATTATAAAAAAACGTCTATCGACGTACCTTTCAAAGAAGACAGACCGCATTTAAAGGTAATTTTTCTTGCAATATCAGGAAGCCACGGCTCTGGAGTTTATTCTTTCTGATATTATAAAAAAAACGTCTATCGACGTACCTTCATAGAAGACAGACCGCGTTTAGTGGAAGTTTTTCTTGCGAGACAGACGGGAGGGACTCAGAGCACAAATGACCCGGATCAATGTCGACTACTATATGCCCGCCCTGCAGGGCCAAACCGATCTCCGCCTGCACTTTTTCGGCATGGAGGAATGCCTGCCGAACCATTCGTGGGGGCCCGGACTGAGGGACGCCTACATCCTGCACTATGTGCACAGCGGCACGGGGACTTTCACCACCGGCGGGACCACCTATCGGCTCGGCGCGGGGCAGGGCTTCCTGATCGTGCCGGATATGCTGGTGCAATACACGGCCGACGAGTCGGATCCGTGGACGTATACGTGGTTCGGCTTTCAAGGTGTGCTGGCCAAGACGCTCCTGCAGCGCGCCCACCTGAATGCATCTCATCCAGTCTACGAGGCAGGTCCGGACGGGGGCTTTCCGCGGTTTTACGGACAGCTGCGCGCCGCGATGGAAGGGCCCGGCGGCGACGTGCTCAGCCAGGGCATCCTGTACGGGCTGCTGGGCGAACTGATTCGGGACTGCCGTGACAACGGCGAAGCCCCACGGCCTACCACCTCGAAGGAGGCCTACGTCCGCAAGGCCGTCGGCTATATCGAGAGCAGCTACAGCCAGAAGATCAGCATCCAGGACATCGCCCGTTCCGTCGGGCTGGACCGGACATACCTGTCTGGCCTGTTCAAGGACCAGTTCGGCGTGTCGCTGCAGGCGTTCCTGCTGGAGTACCGGATGAAGCGCGCCGCCGTGCTGCTGCACAACCTGGAGCTGTCGGTAAGCGACGTGTCCCGCTCGGTCGGCTACACGGATCCGTTTCTGTTCTCCAAAATGTTCAAAAAAACGATTGGCTGCTCACCCCGATCCTACCGGGAGCAGCAGATTTCCTCTGGCAGCTGAGGAGCAGTTCATTCTGCAAAGACATTGCCGGCTCTGGCTCTCGGCCCGTCGACTGTGCATTTTGAGGTGCCCGAAACGCCGGCTGAAGATCGTCCCCAACGCCAACCGCCACGCCAAAAAAAGCCCTCCAGTCCTATTAGACTGGGGGCTCATTGGCTGTACATCTCGGCTGCCGGCCGCTCATGGCTTATCCCTGACGCAGCTCCGCAAACCGATTGCGGTATCGCTCGTATTTCCCTTCCCAGATGTCCTTCCGGGAAGCAATGGTTCGGCCGTCGAGCAGCGCCTCGATAACGTCCAGGCAGACATCCCATCCGGCAACGTCCTTAGGCGTATGATCGGTGACTCGGACGATCGTCTCGATCAGAACGAGGCGGCAGCCCTGCGGCTCGGGATACAGCTCAAACCGGACGCGGTCCTCCGCCCAGGTATACTCAAGTACCGACAGGGGCTTCAGCTCCAAAATTTCGAACTTTTCATAAGTACCGTCCTGCATATCGAATGAGATGACTCCGCCTTCACGCAAATCTTCGACGCGAAGTTCCGCAAACCACTGCTTCAGCTGGTCATTCTCGGTCAGCGCCGCCCATACCTTTTCCACCGGGTGCTTCAAATGCCGCACGAACCGCACACGGGTTCCCTGCTCGTCCTGCTCAACCACGGCCAATTCATTGGAATTCACGGATGATCCTCCTTTTTCACATGCTCTTTAAAGTTTGTCATTCCGCCAGGATACCCAACAGAATTCAAATTCTGCCATATTCCTGCAAGCAGGTATTTCCTGCTCAGGGTTCTTTTTCATCGAGGAAGCGCTCCAGGTCATCCAGCTTGCCGGACCAGAACCTGCGGTAGGGCCCAAGCCAATCGTCAAGCTGCTCCAGCGGCTTCGCGTTCAGGCTGTACATCCGCTTTTGGGCATCGCTGCGGACGGTCACAAGCCCCGCTTCCCGCAGGATCCGCAAATGCTTGGACACCCCCGGCTGGCTTAGGGACGACAGCTCCACAAGCTCGCCCACAGAACAGTCCCGCACTCGCAAGTATTCCAGAATGCTCCGCCGGTTCGGTTCGGATAACGCTTCAAACAGTTTGTCCGTGTTCATGCTTATTATATTACTATTTGGTTATATAAATGTAAAGGAATATAAAGAATAATGCTGTATCGTTCTTCCACCACAAAAGAGCCATCCCTCCAAAGCTCAGCACATGCTGTCCAGGAAATAAGCTCCCAGGGAAAACATGCGGCTGCCTAGTATGAGATGGCCCTAGGTTACAGGGTCAGGGTTTGCATTTTAGTTAAATCCGGCTGAGCTAACGCTCGGCCCCATCGGCGAATACCGATGTGCCCCGCAAGCGCGCCCAATCAGCTACCCGGGCGGGATCGCCTTCCCACAGCCGCTCCCTGCCCCACTGATTCGCCTCGGGCTTGCCTTCGCATTCCACGCGGATCACCGGGAAGAGTCGCGTCGGCGCCTCCCGCGGCAGCCCATGAATCCACAGCACATCGCCGTTCTGTTCAAATGCGAGCTCCTGCCCTGTGGTCAGGAGCGTGACGCCCTTCACCCGGGTGTTCAAGTCGGCCAGCCTCATGTCCGGGCGGCCATCCCAGAACCGGACGATCAAATACAAGTTATTGCCGCGGGTCGTCTGCCGTCCGCGGGTGATAAACTCGGTGACAGAGCCTCCGTCCGTGCCGTACACCGCCTCGCCGTGTACCTCCAGCCATCGCCCGATCTCCAGCCCCCGCTCCACGAATTCGGGCGGGAGCTGACCGTCCGCCGTCGGGCCGACGTTGAGCAGCAGGTTGCCCCCGTGGCCGCCGCCTTTCTCGGCGCTTTCGCAGAGCATATCAAGCAGCACGTCCGCCGGACGCCACCGCTCGCCGATTACATGGCTCCAGAGCCGCCACGTCGTCACCTGGCATGACTCCCACAGCCGCTTTTGCTCGGCATGGATCACATGCTCCGGGGTACCGAAGTCGCCGAGCGTATCGGAATCGCCGGCACCCACGCCCCCGTCGGCCCGATACCCGTCATGAGCGGCGGAATAACCGAGCCGGTTGTTGATAAGAATATCCGGCTGCAGCGCCCGCATTTCCTCCACCAGCTTCACACTTTGCAGATCGTCCGCATTCCGCGGCCATACCCCATCGAAGAAGAAGTGGTCGATCTTTCCGTAGTTCGTCAGCAGCTCTTTGACTTGGGCGTGAAGATAACCACGGACCTTCTCCCACCCCTCCGGATCCTTGGCCGGGCCGTCGAAATACGCCGGCAGCCGCCAATCGATCCACGAATAGTACAGTCCGATCCGCAGCCCCTCCTTGCGGAAGGCCTCGGTGTATTCACGGACAAAATCTCTTTGCGGAGCCTGCTTGGCGCTGGAGTAGTCCGTATAAGCGCTGTCCCACATGCAATAGCCGTCGTGGTGCCGGGTCGTAAAGCAGGCATATTTAAACCCCGCTTTTCTCGCCGTATAGGCCCACAATTTGGGATCATAATGCTCCGGGTTCCATGCGCAGGCCTGCTCCGCATACTCCTTGTGGTCCAAATGCTCACGGAACAGCACCTGTTCCCCGCGCCCGTACTGCGCGTAAGGCCCCCAATGGATAAACATCCCGTAACGGCTCTCGGTAAACCACTTCCACTTGTCCGGAACGGTAAAGGCGTGCGATTGAATAGCGGTCATGATCGAAGTTTCCTCCTTACGATTGGGTCTCGGATGTCACGGATTTGCGTGCATCATACGCTTCCTGATAGATCTCCAGGTACCGGTCCAGCCCCATGCTCTTCAGCGTCGACTGGTACTCGTTCCACTGGGCGTTGAGGTCGGCGTCGCCGATAATGAACCGCGCCATCATTTCGTTCGTGTAATCGAAGATCGTCTTGGACAGGTCAGCCAGCTCCTGCGATTGGTCCACCGTAAAATTGAGCGGCGGCAGCACCGTCTCCACCTTGACGCGATAAGGCTCGTATTTGGTCTTCGTCTCGTTGTACAGGATCGATTCCAGCGGGTTCTCCTTGTCCTCCACGGCGCCGAGGCGCAGCGAATTCGGACGGTAGGCGATGCCGGTCTGCGCCCAGTGCTTGTTCTGCGTCACCCCGAATTGGGACATGTCTTTATAGACCGCCTGCTTGCCGTTTAAGCCGATTTCGCCGTCTTTGGCCCATCTCCAGTCCTTATCCGGCTCCCCGATCGTTGAGCGCAGCGTCGTTTCCCGGTCGTACAGGGCGTCCGCGAAGCGGAAGGCCGCCGCCGGATTTTTCGCCTTGTTCGTGATCACGAACTGCCCCGGAGCCACCTGGTAAGGATCGTACTGCGTCACCTGAAGCCCTTCCGGGCCTTTCAGCGGAGGTACGGCGACATAATCCTTCCACCGGCCACTAGCACCGCTTAGTTGGGTGAGCACGCTCATATTGGGGCCGGAGGCGGCGCCCAGAATCGGCACGTCCGGATTTTCCCCCAGCTGAACGAGCTGCGCGGGATCCCGGGTCAGCGATTGCGGATCCATCAAGCCTTCGGCGTACAGCTTGTGCAGGAAGGCCAGCCCTTCCTTCCAGCCGTCCTTGACGAACGGAACATCGACTTTACCTTCATCATTCACATACATCCGCGTATACGGTGCATACGTGAAAGAGTTCATCAGAAAGTTTTCTACACTCGTCGTCAGGGTCGAATTTTGCGTCGTTTGCGGCGCTCCCGAGAACGGGATTTCGTCGGCCTTCCCGTTTTTATTCGGGTCTTGGGTCTTGAACGCCTTCAGCACCTTATAAAATTCATCGATCGTGGTCGGCATCTCCAGATTGAGCGCCTTCAGCCACGGTTCGTAGATCCACAGCTTCTGTCGCATGGAGCAGTGGTAGCATTCGTTCGGAGCCGGCAGGGCGTAAATGTTCCCGTCGGCCGAAGTGATCGTCGGTTTGACCAGCGGACTTTCCTCAAACATTTTTTTCGTATTCAGGCCGTATTTCTCAATGTAATCGTTCAGAGGAAGAATGACTCCCTGTTCTCCGTATAGCGCCTGCTGCTCCGGCGTGACGTTCATGCTCATGATGACGTCCGGCAGGTCGCCGCTCGCCAGCGCCAGGTTGAGCTTCTCGGCAGTGGCGATTTCCCACTCCACATGAATATTCGTTTTCTCCTCGAAGTATTTGGTGAATTCGTTCGTGTTAAAATCTTCGACGGCCGGATTAGCGCCGATCATGACCTTGAGCGTCAATTTGTCGTTCACGATCGGGAACACGCCCGCATCGCTCACTGCTTCACCGGCACCCGGCTCCGCCGCCGGCGCACCCCCTGAATCTCCGCTGCCGCATGCGCCGAGCAGGCCGATCATGACAGCGGATAGGAGTAGCAAAGACAGGAACTTTCTTTTCACACCGATCATCTCCTTATCCCTTTAATGAGCCGATCATGACGCCTTTTACCAGAAATTTCTGAACGAAAGGATACACGACCAGAAGCGGAAAGATGGAAATCACAATCAAGGAATACTTCAGTAAAATTTTGAGTGCCTCCCTGCGGGCCGCATCCTGCGGATCAGCCGCCAACATCGCCGTGTCGACATCGTTCTGGATCAGAATATCGCGAAGCACGAGCTGCAGCGGGTAGTGATCCTGGGATTTCAAATAAATCATCGCGTTAAAATACTGGTTCCAGTTGGCCGACGCATAATACAGCGTAATCACGGCGAGAATGGGTCCCGACAGCCGGATGACCACCTTCCACAAAAACTGGAAGTCATTGCATCCGTCCAGCCGTGCCGCCTCCAGCAGCTCATCCGGTATGGACATTTGAAAATACGTCCGGGCGATGATGACATTCCATACGGTCAGCGCTCCCGGAATGATCATGGACCAGATCGTATCGAGCATACCGAGCTCCCGCACCAGCAGATAACTGGGGATCAGTCCCCCCGTAAACATCGTTGTGAACATGAACATAATCATGAATACGTTTTTGCCGTACAGGTCTTTACGGGACAGCGGATAAGCGGCCAGCACCGTCAGGAAGACGTTGAGGGCGGTGCCTGTCACGGTGTAGACGACGGAGTTTTTAAATCCGGTCCATACCATCTTGTAGTCGAACACGGCGGCATAGCCTTCCAGCGTCGGACGAACCGGCCACAGCCATACCTTACCGGACACGACGGCATTGGAGTCGCTGAAAGACGCGCTGACGATGTACACGATCGGATAGAGCACGCTGATAAAAAACAGGGTGACGATGGCGCCGTTCACGAGCGAGAACACCTTGTCCCCCCGGGAATCATTGCGCAAAGTGCCGTTCATGGGCTTCCCTCCTTACCACAGACTTGCCTGCTTCGACTGCTGAGCGATCTTGTTGACCACGATGAGCAGCACCAGGTTAATGACCGACTTGAACAAACCGATGGCGGTTGAGTACGAGTAATTCGCCACCTGCGAGGTCAGACCGACCTTGTACACGTACGTGTCGATAATTTCGGATGCCTTCAGGTTAATGGGGTTCTGGAGAAGGAGCACCTTCTCAAAGCCGACGTCGAGCACATGCCCGGTGCTCAGGATCAGAAGGATGATCGCCATGGGCATGATACCGGGCAGGTCGATATGCCACATCCGGCGCAGCTTGCTGGCCCCGTCGACCACGGCCGCTTCATGCAGGGCAGGGTCGATTGCCGCAAGCGCCGCAATGAAAATGATGCAGTTAAAGCCCGCATGCTGCCAGACATCGGACCAGACATAAATGGAAGAGAACATCGAAATCTCGCCCATAAAATTGACCGGCCCCACACCGATAAAGCCGAGCAGCTTGTTGACGATGCCCGTTCTCGGGTCGAGCAGCTCCCGGATAATCCCGACGATGACGACGATCGAGATGAAATGCGGGGCATACGTGACCATCTGCACCGCCCGCTTGAACACCCGCCCCCGCAAATAGTTGAGGCCGAGCGCCAGCAGAATGGGAAACGGAAAGCTCGCAGCCAGGTTGTAAAAGCTGAGGATCAGGGTGTTTTTCAAAATCCTCCAGAAGTCGTACGAGTGGACAAAGCGCTCAAAGTGCTTCAGCCCGACCCACTCGCTTCCCCAAATGCCTTTGGTCACAATAAAGTTCTTGAAAGCGATTTGTGCGCCATACATGGGTACGTACTTGAAAATGATCAAATACAGGAGCGGCAGCGCCATCAGCACGTATAACTGCCAGCTGTGGATCAGCTTCTTTACGGCGGGTCTCCTTCCCGTCCTGCGCGCTGCCCTGGTCTTTCGCTCGGTCACCGACAAGCTCATTTCACTTTCACCCCCTTGAATGGACCCAGCATAGACCGGGACCGCCCAAGGTGTAAATTGCCTGTTCCCCGGCGGGTTTACCCTCGTTCAGAAAGGCCGTTGACCTTTGCCCGGCTTGTATACATTTGGTTAGATTCGGGCGTATTTGCCTTAGGCAGCCGGCCGCTGGCGAGGTATTCTCGTGAAAGCGAAAAGGCCAGGAAATCCCTGGCCCAAAAACGCTTATGCATCCTGACGGTGAAGAGGGGAAGCCGGTTTCTTATGTGCGATATCGCGGTACGCCGTTGCGCTGATGCCGCTGCCGCGCTTGAAGGCCCGGCAGAAGGTGCTGGACGCGTGGTACCCGACCTGCTGCGCAATATCCCGGATTGGCAGCCTGGTCTCGGACAGCAGCTGCTTGGCTTTGTCCATCCGGAGATTCTCAACGTATTCGGAAAAATTGACCCCTGTCTGCTCTTTGAAAAATTGCGACAGATACCCCTTGGATATATTCAGATGATCCGCCGCGGCATCCAGGCTGAGATCAGCCTGTCCGTACTGGTGATGAATGTAGTCCACCGTATCGCGGATCAATTGGACGTTGCGGCTCTTCTTGCGCTGATCGATGCCGTCCGAAATTTCCGCGAATCTCTCCGTAGCGTTATCAAACGCCTGCTTCGGGTGATTGGCCGTGCCGAGCTGCTGCAGCAGCTGCCTCATGTCCGCCTGCTCCTTCACCATCAGCTGATCCTGCACTTTGACCAGGCAGCCGACCAGGTCAAGAACGAACAGTTGCTGCATCGCCAAGGGAAGGTGCCGCTCCTCGAAATTTTCCCGGTACAGGGAGGCGAGCAGCTTCCGGACCTCCTCCGTCTCGCCTGCTTTGATGTAATTCATCAGGCGGTTTTCCGATTCCGCCGGAAAATAAAAACCACGGTGATCATGGGCCAGATCCTCGAACCAGACAGACTGGCTGGACCCGGCTTCCTGCACCCGGGTGAGCGCCTGCCTCGCTTCTTCAAAGGATTCCGGCACTTCAAGGAGCGAGGTACGGTAGCCTCCGATCGCGAAGCCTGCCTGGAGCCCGTGGCGGCTGATTTCCAGCGTCAGCTGCTGCAACTCCTGTTCCACCGTCTTTCGGAAGGCGCCGGGATCGCCTTGTCCGTTGACGAACAGGACGGCGATTTTATCCTCGGCGACCGGGTAGGTGAAGGGACAGCCCTTCAGTGTCCGGCCCAGCATATCCTGGATGAGCACGCGTTCGATATCGAGCTCGCGCAGCTCCTCCTCCTGAAACCGGTGCCCGCCGCGGTGAAACTGAACGATTCCGACGGCGCAGCCGCTGCCCTGAATATCGGCGTTTTGATGCTTCAGCAGGGATTCGACGTGTTCGGCCATCAGGTATTCACCCTGAAGAAGGCGCCCGAAGAACGACTCCCGCAGCAGCGGAGTCTGCCGCTCGATTTCCTGCTGCAGTTCATCGTTGTTGTCGATCAGGCGCGCGAGCGAGTGCTGGATATAGCCGTACATATCCTTCGGCCGCTTCAATTCCCCGCCGTTCAGCCGGGACGTCAGGGCAGACGTGATGTTCACGATCGGCCTGCCGCTCCGCGTAGCGAACAGATAGGCAAGGATGAGACCAAAAATCAGGAACGCAAGAAGAATGGTTACGGTGGTATGCTTAATGGCCAGCACTTTGCTCAGGACCACATGGGGCGGCTGGGCGACGACATAGGACCATCCGTTATAGGACGAGGTGGTATAGGTCATCATCATGCCGCCGGTAGCCGCTGAAGCTTCGATCACTCCGGATTTCGCTCCCGGCGGCAGGCTTTGCCGGGTCACCATGCCGCCGCTTGACAGGGATGTAACCAGGCGTCCTTTCTCATCCACGATGGATACCCAGCCCCCGTCGGATATGTCGATTCCGCGAAGAAGCGACTGCAGGCGCTGGTTGTCCACCAGAATCATCAGTGCCCCCTGAATATGACCGGGGTACCCGAGAGACTGGACATAGGTCAGCAGATCCGTCGTCTTGCCTTGATACACCGTGGATCCGGACGACATGATTTCCCGGTTGCGGAAATGGCCAAGGAGATCGTTCCTCCAGGTCGTGTAATCCTTGCTGGGTTCAGAGAACATGTAACGATAGAACGAGGGAAGTTCATAAGTGGAGTCCGGGGATAGCGCCAAATCGCTATTTTTGAAGATCAGATAGTAGTTAAGAATAAATCCATTGGCTGCATTGTAGCTGTAGAGGCTTTTTTGCGTCCGGTACACTTTGTACGCCGTCGTGTCCCGGAACGGTTCCTTTACCTGCTGGAAGCTTTGAACGGCCGGATCGCTTTGCAGCTGCAGGGAAATCCGGTTAATCTCGTTGAAGCGGCTGTCGACCGTTTCTTTCACCTGATCCAGCATCTGCAGGTTGCTGTGCGTGACTTCCTTTTTCACCACGTCATAGGTTTGCCTGTAAAACAAAGCCCCTGCAAGCAGGGTAAACAGCATGAACAAGAAATAGGGGATCATGAAGCGAACGAAAATGTACTGGATTTTCCATCCATTGGCCCATCGCATGGATCACTTCTCCTCTCTTTATTCTGGGATGCCGATTCGACAAAACGCAACGCGAAACATGTCTAAATAACCATATTGTAAGTGCTTTCATATTTTTTATCAACGAGTTTGTAAGGTTATATGACATACAAAAAAGCAGCCGAAACCTTCGGCTGCCTCCATCTTACATAGAACCTCAGCGGGTTCCCACGTTAAAATCCACTTCCTCGATCAATTCGATAATTTCGCCGTTCGGGCTGTGCAGGACCGCATTGCGGACCCTAAGCGGCGGCTCACCCAACTCCAGATTCCCCGGCTCCACATAAATTCGCGCCCCGTGAGCGAGCGCCTTGTCCACCATCTCGTCCACGTTATCCACGTAGAATGCCAGATGCAGCAGGGCGCCGTGCTTCACTTCCTCGCGCGAAGGCGCCTTATCCCCCTCGGCCGGAACCTCGGCGCCGCTGTCGAACACCTCAATGCAGGTCCGCCCGTCAGGCGAAACCAGCATCGAGGCCGTCTTAATTTTAAACGCAGACAAGCTCCATGAGTGACCGACCGTAAACCCGAGAACCCGGATATAAAAATCAAGCGTTCCTTCATAATCCTCTGCCTGAATGGCCGCATGGGCCAGTCCTTTCACGCTCATAACCATCTCTCCCTTTGTGTTTTTCGTACCGTTTTTATTTTATAGATCCATTTCCGCGATCGACATGCATGGAATAAGGAATTGGGCCTTCCCGATTTGCATAAAATAAGTTATTTTCGTATGCTTACCTTATCTTTAGATCAAGTTACAGGAGAGATGGCGAATTTGAGCACGGCAGTTGACGAGATCGACCTGAAAATTTTAAAACTTCTGCAGCATGAAGCGCGAATGCCGATCGCCCAGATCAGCAAGCAGATTGCCATGTCCCAGCCTTCCGTGAAGGAGCGGATCGTTAAGCTCGAGGAACGGGGTGTGATCATAGGGTACAGCACGGATCTGAATTTGCGGGAGCTGCAGCGGGGAACGACCTCTTTTATTCTGATGAAAACCGAGCAATGCAGCGAGCTGGTGGAATTTTGCACGCAGTCCAAGCAAGTGACGGGCTTGTTCCGTATCAGCGGGGAGTACAACTATCTCATTCACGTCCAGACGGGGTCCGTCGACGAGGTAGCCGACTTCCAGGATGCCCTGGCAAGGTTCGGCCCGTCGAAATCGCATATCAGCCTGAAAAATATATTGGATCACCGGATTTTGCTGTGATAGAGTCGGTGTGTCCTTATTCTGCCCAATAGGAGGAGAACCGTAATGACGGCACAGCTTGTATTTCGTTAAGTCAGAGCCCCGCCTTCGGATTGCACGGTAACATATTGGCTTATGTTCAAAATCCAACCGCGAATCAGGAGGTTACAATAAATGGATATTCAGATTAGGGAAATGACAGACCGGGACCGCCCGGAGCACATTCAGATCGACGGCAGCTTTACGGTAGATTCCGAGCTCGTCCTGTCCGTTACGGACCAAGGGATCGGTTATACGGTTAAACCCGTCGTGCCTAGTTATCAAAAAAGCTACCCCGACGAGGCGGACCAGGGCGACAGCGGAAATTTGTCGGAGTACATCGGCCGTCCGGACCGTGCCGTCTACCTGGCTTTAGCGGGAAATCGGGCCGTCGGCCGGATCATGCTAGCGAAAAATTGGAACGGATACGCTTATATCGAGGATCTTCGGGTGGATCGGAACGCCCGGGGACACGGCATCGGCCGGAAATTGATCGAGCAGGCGGTGCTTTGGGCCAAAGCCGGCCACACGCCCGGCCTCATGCTGGAGACGCAGAGCAACAACGTGCGGGCGTGCCAATTTTATGAAAGCTGCGGATTTGTTATTGGAGGCTTTGATTCTTATCTATACCGGGGCTTTAAAGAGCATTCGCAGGAAACGGCTGTTTTCTGGTACCTGCTGTTTTAGCGGTCAACGGGATGTCAACTTAGCATATAAACCGCGATGAGGATCAGTACCGCAGCGGTTAATAAATAATTCCTCGTTCTTACGGGAAGTTTATTGGATTTCGGGCCGATGACCTGACGGTGGAAGACGAACAGCAGCATCAGATCTGCAAGCAGCACCAGCAGGATCAGATCCATTCTGCCGTCGATTCTCGCCGTCAGGTTTTTTTCTGCAAACCCGCACACGCATAAACCAAGGAATAAATACACGACATTTCTGACGATTTCCACAAAACTCCAGATGACCTTCATCTCGCGACACCTCGCTTAACTCCATTTCTATCCATCAGGGACTGTTCGATCAGCCGATCGGCAGTCCCATTTCGACCGTCGTCCCCTTGCCGGGCTCGCTTGTAATGTTCAGGATGCCGCGGTGGGAAGCGATAATTTTCTTCACGATCATCATGCCCAGACCGTAACCTTCCAGCTTCGTCGTATGGAATGGCTCCCCGATCCGCTCCAGCACCTCTTCGGGCATGCCGATTCCGTTATCTATGAACCGGATCCGCTGGTAACCGCCGTCTGCCTCGAGCACGATGTCGATCCGGCCCCCGCCGGGCAGCGCTTGAATGGCATTTTTCAGGATGTTCAGAAACACCTGTTTGATCTGATTGCGGTCGCAGGAAATTTTCTCCTCCCGGATGCAGGTGCACCGGATGCGGACATTGTTCTTCGCCGCCTCGATTTCGATCAGGCTCAGCACCTCCTGCAGAATCGTCATGCACCAATCTTCCCGGAAGCGGATTTCCTGCGGTTTGCCTAAAATGAGGAACTCGCCGACGATCAGGTTCATCCGGTCCAGCTCCGACATAATCAGGTCATAATGCCGCAGTCCCGAGGTCGGTCCCGCCAGCTGAATAAGGCCCTTGACGGTAGTCAGGGGATTGCGGATTTCGTGCGCAATGCCGACCGCAAGCTGGCCGGCGAATACCAGCTTCTCCGTATTCCGCAGCACCTCCTCGGTCCTCTTCATTTCCGTAATATCCCGCAGGGTGCCGATAATGCGGCAGAGGCAGCCGCCCATATCAAAAACCGGCAGAACGTCCAGCATATAATAGCTGTCGGAGTTCATCCGGGTGTCCTGCAGCTCCACGCCGATGCATTCCTCCTGTCTGGCCAGCACCCGCTCGAAATAGGGGGAAACCAGGCGATTCTCCAACACCGGCGTGCCCAGGTATAGATGTTTGTCCCCGCCGTCTAAGCGGAGCATTCTCAAGTATTGATCGTTCATGTCGATAATCCGGCCGGCGGCGTCCGTCACGACAACTCCCTGATAATTCGCCTCCAGCAGCACTTGGTTCAACGTGTGAAGGTGGGCGTTGTTCCGGCGAAGCAGCATTTCCCGCTCAACGGAATCAACCATGGTACACAGCAGGGTCAGCAGGTGCGGATGGGCCGAATCGACCCCGGTCATCAGAGAGAGTGTTCCAAGCACCGCCCCGTCCTCCCGGTGGAAAGGGGCCGAGTAGCAGGCCATGCCGTGGAGCGCCTCGAAGAAATGCTCTTCGCCCAAAGTCTGGAACGGACGCTTAAACCGCAGGCACAGCGGGACCGAGCCCGTGCCGGTTTCCTCGTTGTAGCGGACCCCCTTGGTAATGCCCAGTCCCGCGATGGCCTCGAGAAACATCGGCTCACCGTAGCATTCCAGCAGATATCCCCATTGGTCGGTCACCGTGACCAGGATCGGGGTCCCTTGAATGGTCGACAGAAACTTGTTGACGAAAAAAAGAATGATATCAATATATTCCTTATAAAAGGACAACCGTTCCTCCAGTTCCTCTGTGGTGTAGCGCTTGCTGAGAACGGGAAACTTGGCGGGATCGAGGCCCCGCTGCCTGTAATGCGCGTTAAAAGCTGCAATGATCTGCTGATCATCCATTTTGTCTATCTCTTTATCCATTGCCTATACCCCATTTATGCCGATATTCCATCCCAAGATGACGTTCAATTCCCTCTATTCTATCATCCTTTGGGACGAAAGCGTCCGCATAATATGAAGATTTTACCTGAAAATAAATCATCCCCTTCCCGCGGAGCCGTCAATGCCCCAGGAAAGAGGATGTATTAGGATAAGGATAAGCCATAACCTGTTTCGATCAGCGGCCCGTCAGGCGCTTGATAATCTCCCGGCTCTTTTTCAAATACCGGACCGATTGATCGTATTCCCGGCTGGCCACGCCCAAATATAAAATATCGATGACGTTCAGTTGGGTCATCCGCGACGACATCGCGCCGCTGCGGATTTCGTTCTCCGTCGATGACGTGTAGAGCGGATAATCGGCCTGTGCCGACACGGCATTGTTGCCGTACTTGGTGATGGAAATGGTCTTGGCTCCGCAGGCGCGCGCCTCCTTCAGGCATTCGATGACGTGGGCCGTCTCGCCTGAATACGAAATGCCGACCGCCACGTCGCCCGGATTCAGCATGACCGCCGAGGTCAGCTCCAAATGCGGATCGGTAAAGGAATGGCTTGTCTTGTTAATCCGCAAAAATTTGTGATGCGCATCCTGCGCGATCAGATGGGAAGCCCCGAGGCCGTAGAAAAAAATTCGGGAGGCTTGGCTTAACGCCTCCACCGCAAGGTCCACGGTCTTCGGATCAAGAATCGTTACCGTGTCCCGGATCGACTGAATGTTGTTGGCGGACACGGTTTGGATAATTTGCTCCATGGAATCGCCCGGACGAATCTCACGGTACTCATAGCGCTCCTCGTTCTGGTTCAGGTCCCCGGCCACCTTCAGCTTCAGCTCCGGATATCCCTTCACCCCCATGGATTTGCACAAGCGGATGATCGCCGCCTGGCTGCCGCCGCTTTCCGCAGACAGCTGCGCTACGGACATGTCGAGTATGCTGTGCGGATAGCTGATAATGTATTCAGCCACTTTGCGCTCTGAGGGCGTAAGGTCGTCCAAAATCTCTCGCAGTCTGACTAGTCCCCCGTTCATGATGCTCTCTCCTTTGCCCGTATCGTATCGTAGCAGATCTCATCCCTGCTCGTTCTCGTTCGCATCGTTATCAATCTCTAACGGCGGCGGTAATCGCGTTGTGCACCGCCGCCCGCAGCACGCCGACGCTGCCGCTTCGGCCGTAATAGACCCGGTTGGTGAGCAGCACCACCGCCAGGTCCAGATCGGGCTCCATCCACAGGCTGGTCCCGGTAAAGCCGGTGTGCCCGTAGCTGCGCGGGCCCATCCAGTCGCCGGAGGCGTCCCAGCGGTCCCCTTTCAGGACCCAGCCGAGCCCCCGGTTCGCCCCGGCGATGCCGGCGGTATGGGTCCGGGTCGCGGCCCTGACGGCCGCCGCCGACAGGACGCGCTGCGGCTGGCCGCCCGGCGCGGCCGGCTCCGGCACGGCGCCGCCGGCCAGCCACATCCGCGCATAGCGCGCCAGGTCGCCGGCGGTGGCGAACAGGCCGGCGTGCCCGCAGACGCCGCCGAGGGCGCGGGCTTTCTCGTCGTGGACCACCCCCTGGAGATGACCGCCGGCAGCGCGGTCATATTCCGTCGGGGCGGTCCGCGCCCGCAGCCCGGCTGGCGGGGCGAAGACGGCGCCGGCCATGCCGAGCGGCTCCCAAATGCGCTCCTTGGCCGCCTGGTCCAGAGGCATGCCCGCCGCCATCTCGACGATCCGGCCGAGAAGGAGGAAGCCGAGATCGCTGTAGACGGCGGCCGTACCCGGCGGATGCTGCAGCGCCACGCCGGTGACCGCCTCCCACATTTGGGGCTGCGTCCAGCCGTGCGCGTGGATATTTCGATCCGCCGGCAGACCGGAGGTATGGGTGAGCAGCTGCCCGATCGTCACCTCTTCCCGCCCCTCACCGGTAAACTCAGGGATCCAGGCGGCAGCCTTTGTACCAAGCGTCAGGACGCCGTCATCGATCAGTCCGAGCACAAGCGGCAGCGTGACGCTCACCTTGGTCAGCGAAGCACAATCATACAGGACATCCGGCCCGGCCGGGAGCGGATGATCCGGACCCGGGTTTGCGCTCCCCGCTGCATAAACCCATTCCTTCCCGTGCCGGGTGACGGCCAGCACCGCCCCGGGTATTACCCCAGCGGCCATCTCCCGCTCAATGGCACGCCCGGCGGCCTCGAGCCCTTTGGGGTCCAGGCCCAGCGCCTTGGCGCCTTCCGCTATACCAGCGTACATGATCTTCCCTCCCGATTTTCGGCTCCCTCCAGGGTCGTCGGCAGACTCAAAGGCGCAATTGCTCCGAACAGACGGTGCAATCCGCAACCGCCACGCGAATGAGCCGAAAAGCCCTGTATGCTGCCTTGAGATGTTAACATTTCTGGTGCCTATTATATCGCTTGCGAAATTTTATTTCAACACAGGTGGTATATTTAGAAATTTTTATTTAAAAACTCAGCGACATCCATTGATCCACAGCCATTAAGGACCGTCCCTACTGATGTTTATGACATTTCGTTCATTTTAAGACACTTCCGTCTAGGCATCTGCATAGGATACAGCAGGTCAATTCCAAACGGAGGTCAACGTCATGAGTGTGCAATACTCAAGCTATCAGCACCAAACGCTGTACCAGGCAGAGCCTCATATGAGCCAAACGCTTCATTCGGCTCGGGAACGCTTCAAGCAGCTGTGCCGCCAACATGTCAATAAGCATGTCCGGATCGAAACGCTGGACGGCGATGTATTTGAAGGAACCCTCTTGCACTGCGACAAGGGTATCGTGTATATCCAAATTCCGCAGTCATCCGGACACCGGGCTTTCATCCCCGGACGCCCCCCTTTCTTTAACCAAACCATCCTGCCTCTGGTCCTGTACGAACTGCTAGTCATCAGCTTATTAGCGTAAGCTCGCCATAACTATGCTCAAATGAGCAAAGAAAGGAGTCATTCCCATGGCATTCATGCCTCCCTTCGGCCCTCAAGGCCAGGTGCAGCCGCCTTCATCCCCGCCGCCGCAATTTACGCCTGCACAAACCGGCGCATCGGCGCTCGCCGTTGATCCCGGCGCGATCTCCGGCTGCCTTTTCCGCAATACGTTCATTTGGCCCGTACGCGGTCCGGGCTTCTGGTTCTATCCCATCTTCGTCGGCCGGACCTCCGTTGCCGGATTCCGCTGGAACGGATTTTTCTGGATGTACTCGGGGCTCGACCTCAGAACCATCCAATCGTTCACCTGCTTCTAGAAACGCCTGCTGCACGACAGAGCGGCGGTATCCGGAAAGCGTCCCTGACGCTCCAGGCGTACCGTCGCTTTTTCATGGGTCATACACGCTCAGCATGGATCATACACGCTCAGGATGGCAGCCGCAGCCGCAACCGTCACGCCAGCCTCCGGTATGCCTTCCTGCCAAGAAAGAAGCAGACGATAGCGGCTCCCAGGCCCAGCGCTACCACCGGACCCGCGACCCAAGGATTGTACAGCACGGTGGAGGTGGCGCTGATCACGGCTCCTCCCATGCCTGCCCCCGCCGCCAGGCCTAAATGCGTCACCGACGTATTCAAGCTGAGTACGAGATCGGAGGATTCCGGCGCCTGCTGGATAAAGTAAGTTTGAATGGCTGGCGCGGTTACAAACATGGCAAACATCATCACGCCGATCAGAATGAGGTCCGGAACGAGCCAGGAGGAAAAGGCCGGCAGCAGCGCCAGAGCCGCGGCATGGACGAGCAGACCGGCCAGCAGAATACGTACGGCCCCCCACCGGTCCACGGCGTAGCCTCCCAGACGGGAGCCGATCACCCCGAGGATGCCGAAGCCCAGCATGGTCACCGCCACGCCTGCGGCGTTCATGTGAAGTACGCTTTGCAAAAACGGGGTCATATAGGTATACATCACCGAATTCCCGGTCTCCCGGAACAGCGTAATGAACAGAGCACTCACGATAACTCCGCTGCCCAGCAGGCGCAGCTGGCGTCCCAAGGAGACGGGCTCATCACCGTCCACGGCCGGGAGAAGCCGGTAAATCGCCGCCATGATCAGCAGGCTCAGCGCTCCCAGCAGGACGAAGATCATTCGCCAGCCGATCCAGCCGGTAATGGCGATGCCAAGCGGGACCCCCAGCACCATGGCCAAGCTGAAGCCCAGAATAATGGTGCCGATGGCGCTGCCGACCTTCTCCGCCGGGACGAGCTTGGCGGCGGCGCTGAACACGACCACCAGGTACACGCCCGATCCGATGCCCAGAATGATGCGCGACGCGATCAGCAGGACAAAATGGGTGCTGGCGAAGGACAGTCCACAGCCGGCTGCGAAAACCAGCAGCGAACCCAGCATCACCTTTTTTCTCCCGAGACGGGAGGTCAGCGAAATCAAGACCGGCGTGCCGATCGCAAAAGCTAAAGAATACGCCGTAATCAGCTGCCCCGCCGCACCGACGGAAACGTTCATATCACCGGCGATCTCACTGAGCACGCCGCTGACGATCAGCTCCGAAGTGGCCGTCAGGAAAACGCCCAGCGTCAGTAAATAAATATAGAACCGATTCATTCGTTGGATCATGTTCATACCCTCCATATATACGACCGGCAGCCGGTGGATCCAAGGCATGGCCGGCACATGCCTTGGTGCACCCTGAAGCCGATACTCATAGAATCAATGAGCGCAAGACCGGTACAGCGCCGGGCCACGTCTGGCACATCAACGTGCACCGTTCTTTTCGCTTGATTGAATTATATGAAAGGTACAAACAAATCGTAAGAACGCAAATGATTTGGAGATAATCCTACCATTTTGACTAACTAACAATTTGTAAGTGAATCATACGTTTATACAAAAAAACCAAAGGAGCCTGTCCTCCTTCGGTTTTTTTCTGTCCGTTATATATCACCATTTAATCCGCTTGGCCGTTTCCAGTTGCAGGCTTCGCTCCTCTTCCGCGAGTGGCCAGGTATGGATCTCTTTTTGTATTCGCTCCAGGCTCGTGTATCCTTTGGCTAGTCCGTTCAGCCTGGCGGCCAGCGTGGAACTCACCAGCTCTCCATGCGTCGGATAGAGCCGGCTCAACTGCTCGATCGCATCCGGATGCCTTTTCAAGTAGTATTTCTGGTGGCGGTCTTCCGCCGGGTACCAGGCCGTAAGGGGAGCGATTTCCGTATCCGGCCGTCCTTTGCCCTGCTCCCCGCGCCGGGCCAGAACCTGGTGAATCGCCTTCAGCTGTCCATCACCGCGATAGAGGAGCAGCGACAAATACTGCCTGCCTTTGTAATCGTTAATATTAAAAGGGTTATGATTGTCCCAGAACGCGTTCAGCATGTCGGAAAAGGAAATGACGCCAGGGTCATACACGACCTCGACCGTCTCTGTATGATCACCCATGTTGCGGTACGTTGGGTCTGATGTCGTTCCTCCTCCATAGCCAACCCGCGTCCGGATCACCCCAGGCATATGGCCGAACAATGCCTCCGGGCTCCAGAAACAGCCCATCCCCAGCGTCACTATCTCCGGAGCAACACCTGACTCTTGAGAATGATCGGATCCGGAATCCTGTATGCGCAATGGTTTCACCCCCTTCAACATTTAGGCGAACATCGTACTGATATCGTCGACCTGGAGGCCGAGCGTGCTGCCGATCAGAAAATACAGCAGCGTCCACACGAACGCCGTCGTGTAAGAGACCAGGGCAAAACGGCGGTAAGCCATCCCTTTCATGCCGACGGCATACGGCGTCACGTTTCGCAGAACAGGCAGGAATACGCTGATGCACATGGCCATATTGCCGTATTTCCGGTTCAGCAGCTCCGCTTTATCGATATACCTGGCCATCCTCTTGGACCTGGTCAAACGGTCGAGCAGGCGGCTTGCCGCCAGACGGCTGACGACAAAGCCGACAGTCAAACCTGAACAGATCCCCAGGTAAATCGTGATAAACGAAGAGACCGGTGCCAGATGCCCCGTCCCGGCAAGCACCCCGCCGATCATGACCACCACCTCGTTCGGAAGCGGGAGGCCAATAACGCCTAAGCACAATACGAAAAAGAACGCAAAATAACCCACCTGCTCAATGAGTCCCATCAACGTATCCATACTCTTTCGGTTCCTCCCATACCCAGCAAAAATAGTCCATGCTGAAGCCCTGAAGGCACGCTGCCAGACAGGCCCCCCTTTTAACTTATGCCGCCTTCCGGTCCGTTGAGAATCCCATCCTCAACAGTTTGACCCTTTCTTAGCCCAGCTCTTCCTTCAGCTTCCGGTCAAGCGCCCGGAACGCGTCCCGGATCCGTTCTTTGGGCACCTTGGCATACATGTCCCCGATGCTGACTTCATAGGAGGACTCCGAATCCCCGTTATCTTTCACATAATGATTCAATTGAATGCCTGTTTCGCTGATGATATCCACCAAGAGCGCTTCGAGCCGCTCTTTGCCAAGCTGAATATGGACGTGAAACATATTCGAAACGGGAACGGCCGGCCTTGTGCTGACGCCGTGGCATTCGTTATAGTGCGCGGCAAGCTCTTTGGCATCCTCATAATACTGCTCCATTCGTCCAATCCGCCGGTCAAAATAGTAATCGGCGCTGACTACATACGGATACAGGCTGAACAGATCCCCGCCGTGCCGTCTCTTCCATACCTTGGACCGCTCTGTAAAATCCGGGCTTCCCGCCAAGATCGCACCGGAAATGCCTCCGATGCCTTTATAAAAAGAAACATAGACACTGTCGAATAGCGAGCAGATTTCCGCGGCGGTTTTTCCATAGTAAGGCGTAACCTCGAACAGTCTCGCTCCATCGAGATGCAGGCGGATGCCCTTTTCACGGCAATAGGCGGAAATCGCTTCGAGCTCGCCGTAGTCCGGCAGCTGACCGCCGATTTCGCGCTGGGGCAGCTCCAGCAGGAGACAGGAAACGTCCTCCGTCATCCGCTCAACGTCCTCCAGCCGGATCAGGCGATCCTTGTCCGCCAGAAGCACCGGTTCAATATGATGCAGCTCTTTTAAACCGTCCTCTTCGTGGATTTCCAGGTGGCACAGCGGGTGGTATGCGACCTTCTTCACCTGCTTCTCATCGCACCAGATCCGCAGCGCAATCTGCTGGGCCATCGTCCCGCTCGGGAAAAAGACAGCCGATTCCTTGCCCAAATACGCCGCCATTTTGTCCTGAAAATCCTCTATCACCTTGCCTTTGCCGTAGGCATCGCCACCGAGGGACCCGTCCACCTCCCGGAAGGCCTCCTTCAGCACCTCCAGATTTCGGGGACCGTGCCCTCCCAGTACATATTCTGCCTGCTTGCCTGCTTCTGCCAATGATATTTTACCCGTATTCATTCGTCCGGACCGACTCCCTTTCAACTCGCGCATTGCAACCGGACCATTACTTACGTCCGGGCGTTCACGTGACATGTTCAACAACGATCGTTGTTTGCTGTCTTTAGCATACTAAATCTTGAAAGGGAGATGCAAAATTTTTTGCACGCGCAAACAGTCCCAGCTCCAGCCGGGGCTGGAAACAGGGACTGCCTTCATATCTCCTCTATGTGTCTGTACGGACTGCTCAACGAAACAATTAAGATTTAGCCGCCGCTTCAAGCTCCTTGATCTGCGCCTTGTATTGAACGAGCAGCTTGGCGAGCGCGTCCTTGATGGCCGCCTCGTCCTTGGACTCCACGGCGTCATGCAAAGCGATGTGGGCCTTCATAAACGCAATGGCGGACTCGCTTGCTTCCTTGCTGACGGCAATGCTCACAGTTTTGGAATGCTCTGAGTCGCCTGCCGCCGCCGGCTCAGTCTTAGCCGCCTCTACCTTCAGGGCCCCCAGCTTGGAGATGATGACCTTGGCAGGTCCGAGCGCCTTGGCCTCATCCACAGGTTTGGCTTGTTCCGCCGCTTCGGATTTCACCAGCTCCTTGATCTGGCCCAATACCTCAGCTTTGTCCAATTCCAGGATCTGGCCTGGCACCTCGGCTTTATCGAACACCTTGATCTGACCCGGCACATCGGCCAGCTCCAGATCCTTGGCCTGACCCAGCACCTCGGCCGCCTTGTCCTTCAGCTTATCCAGGATTTCGATCCGGATCTTCTCCCCCGGAATTGCCGCTGCCGGCTGAAGCGTCTCCGTAACCGGAGAAGCTTCGCCCGCTTTTACTTTCGCTGCATCTTCCACCGGAACCGCTTTGATTATGCTGAAGAAGCGTTGGCCTTCTCCTGCCACCTTTTTGAACTGCTCCAATGTCTGCTTCCAGTCATCTACGGTGTCCGGCGCATATTTTTGGGCCAGCTCGACCGGATCTGCAATGGCGGATTTCATAACCGCTCCCTTGATTGCCGGTATCGCAGCTACCTTGGCTGGAACATCGGAAGGAACCTGGGGCTGTTCACTCGCGTCTGCATTTGTTACGGCCGGGGCCGCTACGGCGGACATGAGCAGCGCAGAGGCGACCGTCTTTTTAAACCATGCGTTTCGAATCATTGATTCAGCACTCCTTTAATTCGGATATGGTGTTACATGTCCCAGTCTACGGAACGATTGTGGCAGCCCGCGGGTGAAATTATGGAAAAACAATGGCAGAGCTCCATACGCAGGCGCCCGCTTGATATACTGGAGATGAATTTCCAATCCGGGAGGTACATGGGATGAACAACAGTTACGTCATCGCCGTGGTCGATGATGATGTACATATAAGGGATCTGGTCGAGGCGTATTTACAAAAAGAAAACTACCGCACGGTCGGCCTCGGCAGCGCCGAGGAAGCCTGGAATCTGTGGCGGACGTCACCGCCGGACATGTGGGTCCTGGATATCATGCTTCCGGGCATGGACGGCTACGAATTTTGCCGGCGGATCCGGCAGGAGGCGGAAGTGCCGATCATCATGATCTCGGCCAAAGACAACGAGGTCGATAAAATATTGGGCCTGGAGCTGGGCAGCGACGATTACCTCGTCAAGCCATTCAGCCCCCGCGAGCTCGTCGCGCGTATCAGACGGCAGCTCCAGCGCTGGTACAAGCTGAGCGGATCCGGGGATGCCGCAGCGGGACTGTCCCATCCGGCCCGGATCGAAACGGGAGGGCTGCAGCTGATCCCCGACGAACGGCGCGTATTCTGGCACGGGGAAGAAGTGGACATGACCAGCAAGGAGTTCGCGATGCTGCAGGTGCTGGCCGAGCATCCGAACCGCGCTTTCACGCGGGACGAGCTGCTGACCCGGGTCTGGGGCGACGACTATTTCGGCAGCGACCGGGCGGTCGACCACTTGATCAAACGGATGCGTAAAAAGCTGGAGCAGGTGCCGATCGAAGCCATCTGGGGACATGGCTACCGGTTAAGACACGAAGGAGGAGACGCTCACGATGAAGCTCGTGCATCAGATTAATTTGGCCTTCGGGATCGCGCTGCTGCTGGTCCTGTCCGTTACGGCCGTGGTGATCCATTTCGTCCTGCTGGACCACCTGATCGGCTCCCAGAAGGAGGACCTTAAGGCCATGGGCGCCGTCATATCCGCCAAGCTGCGGGTCGACAGCATTCAAACCGTTGCGGCGGAGCTGTCCACAGCCCCTGCCCTGCCGGTTAAAATGGCGGAAACCAGCGGAGTTGCGGCCATTTTTACGGATATCCAGGGAAAAAGCATGCCCGTGACCGCCCCGAATCCCGCCATGAAGATCGCCGAGGCCGTGAAGGGCGTCTCCGGCGAGCAGGCTTTCAAGGACATTGTAGAGGGGACGGACAAAAGGTTTATCACGTCCGTAAGCATCATGCCCCAGGGGACGCTTACCCTGCTTACGCCGGTGAGCCGGGTCAAGTCTATTGAACAAGCGCTGCTGAAACGGCTGCTGATCATTTTTGGCGTCGGGGGGGCATTCATGGTCGCATTCAGCCTGTTTATTACAAAGAAGCTGATCCGACCGCTCATGAGCCTTCAGGAGGAGCTGATCAAGGTCAAGGAGCGCCGGTTTTCCGAGGTCCGCTTCGTCAGAGCCGGAGGCGAGATCGGCTCCGTTGCGGAGTCCGTGTTTGACATGGCCGGGGAGCTGGACCGGTTTAACCATGTGCAGAAGCAGTTTTTCCAAAACGCGTCGCATGAGCTGAAAACCCCGCTGATGTCCATCGCGGGTTATGCGGAAGGCATTCGTGACGGGGTATTTGAAGGTGAGCGCATCCGCAAAGGCCTCGATATCATCATCAGCGAAAGCGGCAGGCTCAAGAAGCTGGTGACGGAGATGACCCTGCTCGCAAAACTGGACAGCGAAGAGGATGTATTCCGCAAAAACGCTGTGTGCCTGCAGGAACTGATCACCGAAGCTTCGGAACGCATGAATCCGCTGCTGGTCAAGAAAGGGATCCGGCTGCAGATCGATTACGCCCCGCCGTCCGGGCCGTTCGAGGTCGTGGCCGACCGGGACAAGCTGCTTCAGGCGCTGCTGAATGTCATGTCCAACGCTGCCCGCTATGCCGTTGAGCAAATGAATGTACACGCCAAGGTCGTGGAGGGTCGGATCGAAATGACCATCAGCGACGACGGGCCCGGCATTCCGGATAAGCTTCTCCCTTTTCTTTTCCATCGGTTCGTAAAGGGCAAGGACGGGGAGTCCGGCCTGGGGCTGGCGATCTCGCGGGCGATTGTGGAGCGTTGCGGCGGGATCATTGCCGCAGGCAACCGGCAGGAAGGCGGGGCTGTGATCTCGATGAGCTTTCCGACAGCTCCAACGGCTGCAGGGTCCAATACAAAAATGCCCCCTGGAAACGGACCCGGTAAACCTTAAGGTTCATCCAAAATCCATTCCAAGGGGCCATCGGGATCGAATCATTTGAACCAGCCCTTCTCTTTAAAACGCGTGATGGCTTCCACCCGATTCGTGACTTGAAGCTTATCCAGAATGACGGAAATGTAGTTCCGGACCGTTCCTTGCGTGATATCCAATTGACTGGAGATTTCCTTTGTGTTCTTGCCATCGGCAATGAGGCCAAGCACGTCCTTTTCCCGTGGGGTAAGCGGGTTCTCTTGCCCGGAAGCATCGTCGACGAGCTCTGTCGCATAAATCCGTCTGCCCGCCACGATACTCCGAATAGAACTTGCCAATTCTTCGCTGGGGCTGTCTTTTAACAAATATCCATAGGCCCCGGCCTTAATGGCCCGCTCGAAATAGCCAAAGCGTGCAAAGGTCGTCAGAATCATCACCTTGCAGCCGCTGCCTTTCAGTTCCTCGGCCGCTTCCAGACCGCTTTTTCCCGGCATTTCAATATCCATGATACAAACATCCGGCTTCAGCTGCTGAACCAGCTTCACGGCATCCTCGCCGTTGCTCGCTTGGCCCACAACCTGCATATCGTGTTCCAGATTGACCAGCGAGGCAAGCGCGCCCCGCACCATTCGTTGGTCCTCGGCTATAACGATTCGGATCATATGATGACCTCCTTATCCGGGTGTTTAACGGCGTTCGGCACTTTAATGATCACCTTCGTGCCCGGATCGATGCCCGAGGCGATTTCCATGCTGCCGTTTACGAACTCCAGCCGTTCTTTCATTCCGCGCAGACCGCTTCCTCTGACCAGGGCCGAGTCCGTCTGGATTCCAATCCCGTTGTCGATGATCTTCATCGTCAGCTCGGTTGCAGACGACTCGATGACAATCGAGCAGACGGTGGCGCCGCTGTGTTTGACTACATTCGTCACCGCTTCTTTCAGGCACATGCTCAGCACATTTTCAACCAGAAGCGAGGTATTGCTGAGTATCGGGTCTCCTGCTATAACAAATTCAATCTCGGCCGCCTTAAGGATCTGCTTGATGCGGAACATCTCATCTTCGAGGCGCGTGCCGCGCATTTGCGTGACCATGTCCCGCACTTCTTTCAAAGCATTTCTTGCCGTTTGACGCACATCGTTGATCTCGGACTGCGCTTGAGCCGGGTCTGTGCTGATTAATCTGCCGGCCAAATCGCTCTTCAGCCCGATAAGGGACAGCTTCTGACCGAGCGTATCATGAAGGTCGCGGGCAATCCTTTGACGTTCCTCCAGCTTCACCAGTTCGGAAATCCGCTTATTCGCATCCTCCAGCTGTACCTCAAGCTTCCCTCGTTTGTTCCGATAGTATGTGGTGACAGGCAGCAGAATCACCGCGATCAGACTGATCAGAACGAACGGGATTTGGGTAATCATGACGGGATCCTGCGTCACATATTCATAATTCACCGTAACCATTGTCGTAACGAGGTGAATCGTATACAGCGTAACGAATCCAACCCGGTGATGAATATTTCCGATAAAGAACGCAACGAAGAGCGCGAAATAGACATATCCAAAGATCAGGGTCATGGCCAAGGATATCAGAATCTGAATGGACGTCCAAAAATACAACCACCAGCCCTTGGATACAAACGACAACACATAGCAGCCGAAAAACGCCAGAATCATCAGGGTGCCAAACACTACATGAACCGTGGACGAAGAACGAAATATGAAGTAAAAAGGGAAAATATAAAAGATGACCCATACATAAGGACTCAGTCCTGTGCTCCTGTGAAAAATTTGGTACCATTTCTGCAAGGCCGATGCCCCCCGACGTGCGAACGATAGTTTTTCCTTGTAGTTTATCATAAACGCCGGATAACAGCGCTATTCCCCTTGTATGCTTGCTCTGCTGGCTTTGATCGGTTTAGCTCCACGCTCGGTTTGCTGCCGACCAAGTTTGATCTGCTTAAAGCTGACAAATGTTTTGTTCTCCTCATCCCACAGCCGGAATTTAAGAGAGGCCAAGCTCGTCGCAAGCGTAATTGTCGTAGCCTTCTGAAGCGGTGGCGTCGAATTATGCGCCTTCTCCAAATTGTAATTGGGCACCTTCGGGCTCAAATGGTGGACATGATGGAAACCGATATTGCCTGTGATCCACTGCAGCACCTTGGGCAGCTTGTAGTACGAGCTTCCTTCCACCGCAGCTTTTACGTAGCTCCATTCGTCCTCATTTTCAAAGTAGGAATCTTCAAACTGATGCTGCACGTAAAACAGCCAAATGCCCAGCATCCCGGATACGAATAAAATCGGGAGCTGTACCATCAGGAACGCCTCCCAGCCTACCGCCCAGCACATCACTGCATACAAACCGACAATCGCTGCATTCGTCACATGGGTGTTGATGCGTTCCTTCCGCTTCGCTCCTTTACGGTTAAAACGGTACGATATGACAAACACGAAGATCGGCCCGAGTCCGAGCATAACAACCGGGTGGCGATAGAAACGGTAAGCGAGTCTCCTCGTCCATGACGCCGCGGCATATTCATCCACGGTCATCACCCACATATCGCCGATCCCCCGTTTATCCAGGTTGCTGCTCGTGGCATGATGAATGGAGTGCTCGTTCTTCCACTGCTGGTACGGAACAAGCGTCAGAATCCCCGTAATCATACCGATGATTTCATTGGCCCGCCGATTCTGAAAGAAAGAATAGTGACAGCAGTCGTGAAAAATAATAAAGGTCCGAATGGCGAATCCGGAAGCAATCAGGGTTATAGGAATCGTTATCCAATATGATACGGATAAGCTTAAATATGCGGCGTACCAGAGTAATAACAGAGGTCCTAAGGTTGTCACGACCTGTATGATGCTCGATTTCGTATTGCTTTTCTCATAGGGGGCCATTTCTTTTTTTAGATTGGTGACCTTGGTTTGTGTTTTCATCTGTCTTCCTCCCTGAATGAAGCATGCCGTCATACTCGGGGCTTCCGAGGACGTCTTCTAGCCTAAGTATAGAAAACCAGACCGTCACCGAGTAGTCATGAACATCAGGTAGGGAGTATGACAAACGTCATATGAAATAGTACATCTCCTCTTGCGAAGAAACGACCTGTAGGCGGGTGTCACCTCGGGCTCCATGTGAATAGGTTATAGTATTAAATTCAAATATGGAGGTTCCCCATGATTACGAATGGACATCCGTACGGGCCGTGCTGGCAGCCATGCGTGGACCCGTATGCTTATGCTTACAACCAGCGATCCTCTTATCCATACGCCCTTCCCTATACGTGGCCCCAGTACGTTTATCCGGTTCCTTATCGCACGTACTACGCATACGACACAAACGGGCAGCTCAACTCCTATCCTTATCCGTTTGCTCCTATCACTCCACAGCCGTTCCCCTATGATTGGAACCGGGTTGAACCTACGCCCCAAGGCTACAAATTCAAGATTAATCCTGCTACCGAGAAAACGGAGCTGGCAAAGCCCGAGAATACGGCAGTCAAACCTGAGGCCGTAAAGGAAGCTCCCGTGAAAAGTGAAGCGGCCAAAAGCGAACCCGTCAAGGAAAAGGCCAAGAAAGAGGAGCCAGTGAAAAGCGAAGCCGTAAAGGGTGAGCAAAAAGCCGAATCCACCAAAGGGATTCAGATGAACACCTCCATGGAAATCGGCGGCAAGCACGGCGTTGGAGTTAGCGCCAGCGGCCAGATGGACAGCACCGGCGTCAGCACCCAAGCTGGCACACATGTCGGCGGCGAATCTTACGGACTTGGCATGCAAGGTGAAGCCGGGGTAAGCGGCAGCCACGGCCTCAGCTTCGATACCGGCGCCCAATTGGGTGGCAAGTACGGCCTTGGCGTCCATGCCGACGGTCATGTCGGCATCAAGCAGGGAATCGGCTTGAATACGGAAGCCCAGCTTGGCGGAGATCACGGCATCGGTGCCTATGTGAACAGCCAGGTTGGCGGCGGGCAGGGGGCCGGCGTCAGCGCAGGTGCGCATGTGGGCGGCGATCACGGTCTCGGGGCGCATGCCGGGGCGCAAGTTGGCGGCGGTAAAGGTGTCAGCTTTAAGGTCGGCGGCAATGTCGGCAGCCATGACGGCGAGCTCGGCCTGAACTTTGGAGGCTCCGACAAGAAAAAATCCTAACGTTTTGCGAGTATAGCGGGAGGCCCATGGGCCTTGCCGCTTTTTTTATGTGGGGTCCGGTCCCTTCGCTGCCTGGTCCGGGAAAGTTTTTTTCGAGCGGCACGCTGTTCACGTATCCTTACGCCCGCTTGGATCGTTATTCTGGTAGGGAGATGTATCTTCTCAGCCCATTCGCTATGAACTGACTATAAAGGAGGTGTTCCCTTGATCATTGAACATGGTGCAATCATGCTGGAACTGCAGATTGACGGATTTGGCGGCCCCCAGACGTTACACCCTACGCTTGTTTGGGACGGACAAGACGCGGTGCTGATCGATACCGGTACGCCCGGCCAGTGGGGGCAGATCCGGAACGAAATGGAGCGGCACGGCGTTCCGGCAGAGCGACTGCGGGCCATATTGCTGACCCATCAGGATATCGATCATATCGGCAGCCTGCCGGAGATTCTGGAGGAAGCCGGATTCAGCATCAACGTATACGCCCACCCATTGGAGAAGCCGTATATCGAAGGCGAGCTCCCACTAATGAAGGCCACAATGGAGCACATGGCCTGGCAGCTGGAAGGCTTGCCGGAAGGTGAGCGCACGCAGATCGTCTCTTTCCTGATCGCTAACCTGCCTAAGGGCAGGGTCGATCACACGCTGGAAGACGGACAGGTGCTGCCCTATTGCGGAGGAATCGAGGTAATCTATACACCGGGACATACGCCGGGACACCTCAGTCTGTATCTGCACCGGAGCCAAACGCTGGTTGCCGGGGATGCGATGTTCAGCGTTAACGGCAAGCTGATGGGACCCCACCGCCCTTCCACGCCGGATATGGACGCGGCGGTACGTTCGCTGCAGAGGTATCTGAATTACGAGATCAAGAACGTCATTTGTTATCATGGCGGATTCGCCCGCGGCGCCATTCGGGCTCAGCTTGAAGCGCTGGTGGGTATGGACTGATCCCCATCGGCTGGAACAAAAAAGCTGCCGGGATATTCCCGGCAGCTGCCTCTGCATGTTCTATAGTGTTAATACGATCAGATGAGGCCTGACTTCTCCAGCAAACGCTGAAGGATCTCGGCCGTTTCCGCTCGGGTGATCTCTTTTTTCGGCTGCAGCTGAGCGCCAAAGCCGTTCAAGAGCTCGTTCTGAGCCGCTTCGGCCACGGCCTGAGCCGCCCAGCCCGACACAGCCTGGCTGTCTGTAAATGCGGACAATGCTTGGCTTAAGCCTTCCTGATCGGCACCGGATTTCAAGCGGGCCAGCTTACCGGCCCGGTTGAACATGACCAGCGCCTCCTCACGGGTGATCGTATGACCGGGACGGAACGTGCCGTCGCTGTAACCGTTCACGATACCGTATCTTTGGGCGAGCGTGACGGCCTCCGTATACCAGTCGCCCGGCTTCACATCGGCATAGCTGCTTGATTGGCCTCCGCCGGCAAGCCCTAACGCGCGGACCAGAATGGCCGCAAATTCTGCGCGGGTAGTCGTATGGTCAGGATTGAATCGACCATCCCCCGTTCCCTGCAAAATCAAGCGGGACGCGAGGTTTTGTACGACTTCTTGGATATGCCCGCTTACATCGCTGAAGCTTGTGCTGTAGCCAACCAAGGCGAACGTACCGCCGGTTAGGCTGCTCACGACCGCACTGCGGCTGCCGTTCTCTCCGGTCAACCGGGTAGGCACCGGATGCACGGTTCCGTTCTCGTCCAGCATGACCCCCGTGGACACCATACCTTCACCTGCTGCCGGAATCGGCAGGACGTGCTGCACATAAGTGCTGTACGGGCTAACGTTCAAGGTTTGACCCTGGAACGAAGCGGCAATCCGGAAATCGACCGGTCCGGTCACCAGCTGCAGCCCCATCTTTTGGGCGGCTGCCTGCAGCTGTGCTGCCTTTGCCGCTTCATACCCGGCGATGGTGATCTGGACGTTCATGCCCGTAACATCACCTGAAGCCTGGAAGAGCCGGGTTAGTCTTGACGTGCTGATCTCAGAAACCGGAATCTGATAACTTCCGTTTGCGGTTTGGATGACCAGCTGACTGGCGCCGTTTTCCAGAGCCCTCAGCGATTCTGCTGTCAGCCCCACCGTCGTTGTATTTGCCGCCTGCATGACCGGAATGGTGACGGATTGCCCCGGCCCGGCCTGGCTCAGCATGGCCTGCAGCTTCGGCGAATCAAGGACCGCCGTTACGGACGTCTGCCCGTTATTGGTAGAAGCCGTCGTTTGAAGCACACCATCGTAAGACTTACCATTCACCACGACCGGCGAAGGAACGCTGGCAGCCGAATTTCCCGTAGACGCTGGCGTGGTTGAGCCGCCAGTGCTGCTGCCGCCGTTATTCGATCCGCCGCTGCCGCCCGAGCTATTGTTGCCACCGTTACTTCCACCGCCCTTAGATCCGCCGTTATTGCCGGAGCCATGATCCCCTCCGCCGGAGCCGCCATCTCCACCGGAGCCGTTATCTCCTCCTCCGCCGTTTCCGTTATCGCCACCGCCACCCGGAGGAGTTACCGGCGCCCATACCGCATAGAGCGTTATATTTTCCGAGCCGACCGAAATGGTGTCGCCTTCCTTATACAGCGTGCCGCTTCCGTCCGAATGCCGGCTCCATCCGGCAAAATCGTACCCATCCTTCTTAAGGCCGCCGGCGTTCCCCTGAACGGTTACGCTATCCTCAGTACCATAAGCTTGCCCGTCCACAGGGACTACGCCTTCTGTGCTGCCATTACCGTTGTAGGTCACTGTGTACTGGCCGGGACCCGGATCGGAGGGATTCTCGTCCGAGACCGTTACCGGACTGAAGCGAATCGCCTGGTTGCTTTCGATCATGGACATGCGATGCGAATAGAGGAGGTAATTTAGGGACAAGCCCCGAGCGGCTTGAATGCCGATCGTCGAAGCCTCGCCGTCATCGTATTCACCGTTTTCTATCGTGATGTTCGGATACTGATATTGCACGTCCCCATTTTCGAATAGAATCGCCTGGAACGTAATCGGGGCATCGGCGTTATAAAAATACATATTGTTCCATTGGACGATAAACTTCCGGTCCCCTTCCTCCCCGATCGTTTTCGTTAGGATTTTGGAGTTTGGGTCGGTAGTATTCAGCCTCAGACCGGATACATAGGCCTGCAGAGCAGGCGGTGCATCTACATCTGGATAATTCTCTGGACCCGGGGTGGAATAATTGTCAAAATAAATTCCTCCGTTGATATCGATCCAGATCTGGCCATGCTTTTTCCCATAGAACGGAAATTCGAACGGAAGTTCGACCTCCTTGGACGTATTGTAGGTTTGCCCGCCAAAATCGACCGCCTGTCCATCGTCCGCATTCAAGCTGTCGTCCATCCCATTCAGTTGTTCTACGGTGTACGGGACAAGAGGATCAGCGTCTACTTCAAAGTAAGTATGGATCTGGTTGCCCTCGAGCAGCGTTTTACTTGGGAAACGGTTCACCCCGGTAACCGGCTTCACCAGAGCCGATCCATAAGGGTCACCGTCAACTGAGGCCTCCACAAGGTAAGGTCCGCCCTTCGGCAGGTTTACCTTATAATGGACCATGTGTGTTTCTTCATCGTATTTAAATCCTTCATCGCCTTCGCCTACGGAGGTCCCGAGGCTGTCTATGCTCGCCACCAGCACTCTCAGGTCGTCCACCGATCCGGGTGCAGCAGGGATATCCCCTTCGACGGTCGCCATTGGGCTCCACGTATAATCGACGCTGTCCACAACCTCTTCGCTGTTTTCATTGCCGGGAGCCGCCGCCACACTTGTGCTATCCTCTTGGGGTACATCGGTGCTAATCGATTCGATACCGATTCCAGGCAAACCCCCAGGCTCCCCGGAGTTCCCGGGAATCGGATCGCCTTGCCCCGCATCTCCGGTTTCACTTTCGCCGCTTTCACTTCCGCCAGTGCCGCCAGAGTCGTCAGGGGATGCTCCATCCCCTTCCGAACCGCTGCCGTTCATTTTAATCGTCTCCACCCGGAATGTAATTGGACGCGGGTCATCCAGATCAACGTGCGGAATCCAGGGATTTTCGTACGGATTAATGGAAATGACGAAAGGCTCATTCGGCGGGTTCTCGCTGGTCTCCTCGTGCAAAAGGTCTTCCTGATCGCTATAGGAGCTAACCCTCAGCTTGTATCCCTCGCCATAATCGTTGTCACTAACATAAAAAACAAACGGGTCCTCCTGCGGCTCCACTGCAATTTCGGCAAATGCCGCCACCGGGTACAGCTGCTGCAGGCAGAACATAAGCACGGCTCCCAGACTTAGCTTTCTTAATCGGTGCATTTCCTATCTCTCCTTGCTCTTTCAGATATGAAAATTGTCCCAACCCCAAGCCAGAATGAGTCTTTCCGTCTAGGTCTTTTGAATCGGGATCAAAAAAGGCATCCCTATCGTAGCAAGGCAAACAGGCACCAACAATTAACGAAAGTTAACTGGGCCGCCAAAATTCGATATTTTTTCTATCCGGTCGTACCCCCATTCTAAAAACTATCCATTTCCGTAACCCGTACCATTAAACAGACGCAAAAAGGCATTCCCTGGCCGATGTTTAGCCTCAAGGAATGCCTTTGATTAAGGAGCATGTAGGTTAGAAAAAGGAGTGCAGAAAAGTCCGCTCAATGACAGCCGGTTGTCGAACGATGCCATGCATCCGATCACAGCAACGCCGGAATGAAACGCAGCCTTTTTTACAGCCTAAGAGCTAGCCAATCAATCCACCGCTATCATCTGCGGCTATGATACGCGACTATTCCTGCTGGAGCCCCTTCATAAACTGCACGATCTTGTCGTTCAGGCCAGGGAGACCTTCGTGGCCGAAATCCGGATAGATTTCAAGCTTCACAGGCGACTTCATTTTGTTAATGGCGGCGAACTGGGTCGATGGCGGGCAGATCGTGTCCATCAGTCCTACGCCAACCATGACATCGGCCTCAATGCGCGAAGCCAGGTTCTGAATGTCAATATAGCCAAGCTTGGTGAAAATTTCGTCTTCGCGCTGATGCTGCGGGTCGAACTTGCGGAAATAGGTACGGAGTTCCTCGTACGCATGAACGCTGAGATCCATTTCCCATACCCGCTTATAATCGCTCAGGAACGGATATACCGGGGCCGCTTTCTTGATTCTTGGCTCCAGCGCGGCGCACGCAATCGTCAGTGCTCCGCCCTGCGACCAGCCCGTCGCCCCCACGCGGTCTGCGTCGACCTCCGGGAAGCCCATCACGATCGCCGCCAGCTGTGCGGTGTCCAGGAACACGTCACGGAAAAGCAGCTTGTGCGGGTCCTTGTCGCTTAGGCCGCGGATAATATGTCCATGGTGCGTGTTGCCGACCACACCGCCCTTATCCTCGGACAAGCCGCCTTGACCGCGGACGTCCAGCGATGCGATGGAGAAGCCCATCGCCGGGTAGACCATTTTATCCATCCAATCCCCGCTGTCTCCCGTATAACCGTGAAATTGCAGCACGGCCGGGTGAGGCTGGGCAGCCCCTTTTGGCCGGGCATACTTGGCATGAATTCTCGCGCCGTTCACCCCGGTGAAATACAGCGAAAAGCATTCGGCAAACGGCACTTCAAAATCCGCTGGAACGAGTTCCACCTGCGAATCAACAGCCCGCATTTCTTCCAGTGCCTGCGACCAGTATGTATCAAAATCATCCGGCTTCGGATTTCTTCCTTCATACTGCTTCAACTGGGACAGCGGCATATCTACGAGTGGCACAATCATCAACCTTTCTTTGTTTACAAAGTCAATTTAGTCATTTTTAATCTTACTTACATTCGCCCGTTACCGTTTTATTTCCTGCCCGTGCCTGCAACCAAAAAGAAGCTATCCTCGACAAGTTTTGCTAACCCATCCTTAACAAGTTTTTTCCACTTGCGCTCGCCTTGCTCACTCAACTACCTTACCATTTTTCTCATAACCCCGATAAGGTGAAAAAAAGCAGCAGCTGTGCTACAATACTTGGGTTATAGTTGCAGGTGGCAATTCATTTAGGGGGTACACGACTCGTCATGCTTATTATTGGTATCGCCGGCGGCACTGGCTCCGGCAAAACGACGGTGGCCCGTTCGGTCATCGATCGTCTCGGTTCGGGAAAGGTCACCTTCATTTCCCAGGACAATTATTACAAGGACAACCCTCATCTTAGCCTGGCGGAACGGGAGCTGATCAACTATGATCATCCGTTCGCCTTTGATAATGAACTACTTATCGAGCATTTGTGCCAGTTAAAAGAAGGCCAAACCGCTTACGCGCCGGTGTACGACTTTACCGTTCACGCCCGCTCCTCGGTCGACAAGGTGGAGCTGACGCCGAACAATATCGTCATCATCGAAGGCCTTCACGTCCTCTCGGACGAGAAGCTTCGCGAGATGCTCGACATCAAGGTGTTCGTCGACACCGATCCGGACGTCCGCATTCTGCGCCGCGTCCTGCGCGACATTGAGGAACGCGGACGCAGCATCCAGTCGATTCACCAGCAGTACCTGGCGACGGTAAAGCCGATGCATGAGGCCTTTATCGAGCCGTCCAAAAAATACGCCGACCTCATCATTCCCGAAGGCGGCGAAAACGAGGTCGGCATTCAGCTGCTGTCGATCCTGACGGAGAAGTTCCTGACGGGCGACCGGAACTGGTCGGACATCTAAACTCGGCTTAAGCGGTTTATAGAACCGTTGATTCTCATCGGGCAGCGAACAATAAACCGGACAAGCCAATACAGCCCTTCGCAATCGTGTGCGAAGGGCTGTTTTTTATACATATGAAAGAATTCATATTTATGCCGAAAAATCGAAGCCTTAGCCTCTCCGTACAACCGGCAGCCGTGCCCTCTAATCCGCCGCCCTATTTCCGCGTCAGCTCCCGGATCAGCCGGAAAGCCGACCTGAAGCGCGGCCGTCTCAGATGCTCATGGACATAGCCGTAATGGGTCAGCTCCACGCCGGCATCCTTCAAGCCGTACGCAAAGTCGTCATCAAAGGACAGCCGGAACTCCCACACCCGCTTCTCCCACTGCGGAATGTTGGCCAGCATCCACACATCCTCCGCGCCGGGATGAATGTAGGTCTCTGATACCCCTTCCGGCAGGGCGTACAGCTTGGCGATGATCGACCGTTTGAAGCTGTCATACGTTTCCCCTTCCACCAATCCGAAGGGATGGGACAGCAGATAGTCGGGGATCGGCACCCCGAAGGTGTCCGCCAGCGCCGCTGCTTTGGCTACCGGGCGTTCAATGCCGCTCAGCGAACGAAGGAGCGGGTCATCAGGGTGGATGTAGCGGAAAAAGCGGGAAGGCAGACCCCAGCGTGAAATTTTCCAAAAGGTCTGGGGCAGCAGGCTGCGCCCCGTCTCCATGCCGTACAGGCTGCCCATGTGGTTGTCGACATGGCTGATTCGGATGCCGGCCTGCTTGACCCGTTCATACTGGGCGTCGATCTCCTTCACGACGGCGCCTGTCTCTGCACCCAGCTCAAATTCCCTGACCGTCCGGTACTGCTTGCCTTCGGCGTCATGCAGCGACGGGTGCCCGGTCAGACTGCTCCAGCGCAGGGCGTCGAACTCGCTCGTCAGGGTCAGGTGCAGCCCCACATTAGGCTGCTGCCGGCGCGCAGCCCAGTCGGCCGCCTCTTCAAAACCGGGCGCCACCGCCATGATCGTCGCCGAGGAGACCTTGCCCTCCTCGAGCAGATGCATGATGGCCCGGTTCATCGCCGGGCTCTGCCCGAAATCGTCACAGTTGATGATGAGCCTCTTGGCCATGCTTCACCTCTCCTTTCCCCGTCATATGAAAATCAAACCGGGCTATAAAAGATATCACAACCGATACGACCAATAAGCATAACGGCACGACACTGATCAGGTAACGAAACGTCGCTTCCGGATTCGATCCCGGATTGTCACCGCTTTCATAACCAAAAATCAGGCCGACCACGTAAAAAGCCAACGCCGAAATCAGCCCGCTTGACCGGGTAATGAACCCGCTGACTGCCGTATAAATGCCCTCGCGCCGCCGTCCGGTCCGCTCCGCATCCTCGTCGATAATACGTCCGCTGACCATCGCCGGCGTGACGAGGAAACCGGCCAAACCAAAACCTACCGCAATGCCGGCCGCCACGCCGCTCACCAGGTTGTAGCCGAACCAGAGCGGAATGACCGACAGACCGTACAGGATGAGCGACAGCCGCCAGGCTTTCACGCCGTCCATCCGGCGGACGATCCAGTACCATACGCCCACGAGCGGAATGACCGATACAAACACGGCCGCCAGCAGAATCGACACCTGGCCCTCCGAAATCCGCAGCACGTATTTGGCGTAGAACGGGATCATGGAGCTAACCAGCCCGTTTACGGTTTGGGCGAACGAGTTCGATACGTTGAAGATCCAAAACTTCTTGTTGCTGAGCGTTTCCTTAAAGGCGGCTCCAAGCTTCATCGGTTCCGCGTTGCCAGGGTCCCGCTGCTCCCGCACGCTAAGCATGCAGATGAGCATGCAGATGCCGAACACGAAAGCATACACGATCGCCATATTGGAGAAGTTGATCGCCGCGTAAATGATAGGCGTCAGGGCAGTGGCGATGAGAAGGGCCAGTACCTGATAGCCCTGCTGGATGGCGGAGGCTTTGGCCCGGATTCGGTCGCCGCGGAACAGCTCGGGAAACAGCGCCCCGTAGTTGACCCACAGAACGGTCGCCACCGCCTCATACAGCACCAGCGTCACCAGAAACCAGGTGAACAGCCCGTTTTGCGATAATCCTCCCGGCGGGGAGAAGACCAACACGAAGGTAAGCATAAACAGCGGAATGGAGGCAAATACCCACGGCCTGCGCCGGCCGTAGCGCGTTTCGGTCCGGTCCGACCAATAGCCGAACAGCGGATTGTTCACCGCATCCCAGATCAGGAAAATGGTTCTGGCGAGCGTGGCGAGCCCGACGCCGAGTCCCAGCTTTTCCACGTAAAAATAGCTGTAAAACGAACTGAATGCCTGACTCGGAACCATCATCGCAAACATCCCCAGCGCAAAGGCGTACGGCGAATTTACCCATCGGCGCGCCATGTGTATTCCTCCCCTACGAGAATAGGCTTCCTGGCCTAAGGCCTTACTGAAATACTATTCAACAAATGGATGATTTTACCTTTGTGATTCAGTGAAAAACCATTTTTTAACCAACCCTTCGGATGTTAAAGCGTTCTATTCATAAGCTATAATTTGGACCAGCAGGTCGTCCTATGCTTTGTCGCCATGCAGTTCACCTATGACAAGCAAAAAATAAGACAATGAACTACCAGGAGGGATACCAATGGCATTAGTCGTCGGAGCGATCATCGTACTCGCTGCGTTAAGCTTAGCCTTTGAACTCAGCAGGGGGAAATCGGCGAAAAGAAAATACATGGTGTGGGGAATCACGACGATGCTGCCGATCGCATTTGTATTTTCGTGGCTCGTTGCGTTGATATACGGGGACTGGATCGCCCATGACGGGTTCGCCGCCATCGGCCTCATGATGCTCCTGATCCCGCTGTTCTTTTTGACCGGGGTGATTCTTTTGCTGATCGGTCTCTTTATGAAGGAGAAACAAAGCTAGATAACTAGCTGTTATCCTTCCTCATTCGGATACATTTGCAATAAGCATAATTGCCAAGACATCCCGTACTAAAACAAAAATACTCCGGCTCTACGTGGTAGAGTCGGAGTGCGATGAACAACTATACATTTTCCACAAACATCAATCTCGGCCCCCCGGCGCAGCCATCCCCCGCCGGTCTACCCCACCGCCTCGGCCTTCTTGGACATGTTGCGCTGCGCGGTGATGAGGTTGTAGTAGATCCCTCTTTTAGCCACAAGCTCGGCGTGCGTGCCGACTTCGGCGATCTCGCCCTTGTCGAGGACGATCAGCCGGTCGGCATGCCGCAGCGTAGACAGGCGATGCGCGATTGCCAGCGTCGTCCGGTTGCGCGTGACCCGCTGCAGCGCCTCCTGGATGGCGCTCTCCGTATCGATATCAAGCGAGGCCGTCGCCTCGTCGAGGATCAGGATCCGCGGGTCGTTCAGCACCGCCCGGGCAATCGCCAGCCGCTGCCGCTCTCCGCCGGACAGGTTGCCGCCGTTCTCCTCCAGGCGTGTATCATAGCCGTCCGGCAGGCGCAGGATAAAATCATGCGCATTGGCGATCTTCGCCGCCTCGAGCACTTCCTCGTACGTCGCTTCCGGCTTCGAGTACCGGATATTGTCCAGAATCGTGCCGCTGAACAGAAATGTCTCCTGCAGCACGACGCCAATCTGCGAGCGCAGATGCGCCTGCTCGATCCGGCGGATGTCCACTCCGTCGATAAGGATCTCGCCTTCATTTACGTCATAGAACCGGGAAACGAGGTTGATCAGCGTCGACTTCCCTGACCCGGAATGCCCAACCAGGCCGATCATTTCCCCCGGCTTGATCTCCACATTAATTTCCTTCAGTACTGGCTCATACGATTTGTAGCCGAATATCACATTCCGGAACGTAATCGTTCCCTGAATCGAATGCTTGACGGACGCCTCGGAGTCCATTACCTCCGGCTGCTCATCGATCACCGAGAAGATTCGGTCCACCGAAATAATGGCATTAGACAGCCATCGCGGCATAAACATCAGCCACGCGATCGGACCGTATATCATCCCTGCGTAGCCGCTGAACTGCACCAGCTCCCCAAGGGACATCTGCTTGCCGAGAATCATATTGCATCCGATGAGGAGCACGAGATACTGCCCCATCTGGATCAAATAGTTCGAGATCGGCGACAGGATACTGAATACTTTCTCGGTCTGGATAGTCGCCGCAGCAAACTCGGCATTGTACTGTTTGAACCGCTTCACCTCGCGCTCCTCTTTGCCGAACGCCTTGACGACGCGGATCCCGCTTAGCACGTCATGCAGGAAGGAGTTCGCCTTGTCGTACACCCTCCACTGCTTGCGGAACAGCTTCCACAGCACGCCTTTCCAAATGTACCGCTGGATGTAGGCGACGAGCGGCGCCGGCAGCAGCACAACGCAAGCCAGGCGCCAATCGGCTGAGAAGAGCAGCACGCTCGCCGACACGAGAATAATGAGCTGAAAGACAGCCGTCGTAAACAGCTCCTGGACCAGATTGCGGATCCGGTCCGTATCCGAGGTGACCCGGTTCATGATGTCCCCGGCCCGCTGCGTGGTCAGAAATCCGAGGGACAAGCTCTGAATCCGCTCATAGACCAGCTTGCGCAGGTCGGCCGCGATTTGCGAGCTGACCCCCGCCATGATCCGCCCTTTGATGATGCCGAGCCCCTCTCCGCCGACGAGGACGAAGAGCAGGCCGAGAATGGCCCAGATGAACACGGGAACGCTCGGTGATTGGCCGGGAGGCGGCTGCAGCGAGGAATTCACCAGCAGCTTTTGAAAGTAAGGGCCGGCCATCGATATGGCGGAAGCCGCCAATGTCACTGCAAGCCCGATCGCGAACGTTTTTTTGTGATTCATCGCCACCGAGACCAGCCGCTTGAAAGCAGCTGCCTTGTTCATGCACTTCGGGCACACCCTCGTTCCCGGAATGAGCGAACCGCCGCAGCTGGCGCAGACCGGCTCCTCCTCATCGTTGTATATGCGGATTGTCCGCTGCCTCGACAGATCGTTCAAAATCTGGGCGATATAACCGTACCTCGCCGCGTGCTTCATGGACAGCCTCGTAAGAATAAATTTGGTGCCGGCCTCGTCCCCTTCCAGCACGGCGCTGCCGATCAGCGGCACCACCTTGTATTCCTTCGCGTCGGTAATCAGACGGCTGTCGACCACACGGCCCTCCAGCAGCAGGGCCCATTTCTGCTCTCCAATTACGAAATAACCTTCCGTCCGCTGCCCGCCCAGCGTCAAATCGACAGGCACGCAGTAACGGATATGCTCCCCCACAGCCTGCGAGGCGACCTCCAGCTCGCGCTCCGGCAGTGTAAAATTAAGGTTCATGAATACCTCCGTCCTTGTATCGACAGGCGTCGAAGTTCAACCTACATGCATACCTCAACCATCTTGTATTCCTTGTCGCTCAGTCGGTCCAGATGCGGGATGATAAACCGGTTGCCATCCACATCCACGATCAGCAGCCGGTTTGCGGTCATCAGTTTGACGCTCCCGCCGCCGCCGCGAACCGTGAAGCGGCAGCGCCCCGATGTGGTTTCCGCATCCCAATACGAATATCCGAACTCCTCTTTGACGGAGAGAACCTTCGAGATTTCAGGGGCAAAATACCGCAGCTCCACCTGCTCCTCCAGCATCCGCTGCGTTTTCTCCGGGAACTCGTCCAGGGAGCGGATCATCCCGATCTCCTCATTCTCGACGGTTCGAATCGATAGGTAGATCCGCTTATTCGTATGCGGAAAAGAGCAGTGCACGTACACTCCGGCGTGCTCCTTGCCCCCCGCCTTCACGTTCAGCATATGGCCTTCCGTCAGGGTAAACACTGTATCGCCCGGGGACAAATAACGGATTTGTGCCGCCTCCGCGAGGCCGGGGCTGCTCCCGCCGTCCTCGGGCCGGAGAATCTCGCTAACACTTACATCCTTAAGCGTCATGCCGTAATCACCTCATTCATCTTCAGCGCCTCGTCATGCTTTTTGACCAGGTCGTAATAAGCCCCTTCCTTCACCAGCAGCTGTTCATGCGTTCCTTCCTCCACGATCTTGCCTTGCTCCAGCACGACCAGATAGTCGGCGTTTCTTAACGTGGACAAGCGGTGCGCAATCGCAATCGTCGTTCTTCCCTTGATCAGCGTATCGAGCGCCTCCTGGATTTGCAGTTCGGTCTTCGTATCGAGCGAGGCGGTGGCCTCATCCAGAATCAGTATTTTCGGATTGTGCAAAATGGCCCGGGCAATGCTGAGCCGCTGCTTCTCTCCCCCGGACAGGTTATGCCCTCCGGTCCCGACAATGGTATCGTAGCCGTCCGGCAGCTTCTCGATGAAGTCGTGTGCGCCGGCCACTTTGGCAGCGTGAATCAAGTCGGCCAAGGTGCAGTCCGGATCGGCATAGGCGATATTTTCCGCGATGCTTCCGGACATGACATAGACGTCCTGGGATACGATGCCGATATGCGTCCGGAGGGACGCCATGGACACATCCTTGATCGGGATACCGTCGATCCGGATCTCTCCTTCATTGACGTCATACAGCCTCGGAATCAGGTTGACCAGCGTCGACTTCCCGGCCCCCGAGTGCCCGACGACGCCAATCATTTGACCGGGCCTTGCATGCAGCGACACCCCTTTCAGGATCGCCTTGTTCGGCTCGTAGCCGAAGGTGACGTTCGATATGCGGATTTCGCCCTGCATTTCCGTAAGCTGCATCGCGTTCGGCTTTTCCACCACGTCGGGCACCGCGTCATGGATTTCAAAAATCCGCTGTGCCGCGGACATACAGTAGGACCACCAGTTCATAATATTGTTCATAAACTGGATCGGACCGTACAACAGGAGCATGTAGTTCATGAAGGTCATCACTTTACCGAACGTAAAATCCCCCTGCATGACCTTCCAGCCGCCAAAGGCCCAAATGAGAATGCCGCCAATCTGCGTCAGAATGTTCAATACGGGAAACAAGGTTACGCCCATTTTGTTAAAAGACTGCTCCGCATCGGAAAAAGCCCCGCTGGCCCGCTGAAAACGGGCATTCTCCATCTGCTCCTTCCCGAATGCCTTCACCACCCGCGTGCCGCGGATCGTGTCGCTGATGATGGCATTCATCGCGCTGACACGCTTATGCCGCCTGATGGACAGCCTCCACAGCTTGGGAAATACTTTGCGGACGAGCAGGAACACGAAGGGGAGAGGAAGCAGGCACAGCAGGGTCAGCTTCCAATCCATGATCAGCAGAACGGTGACGATTCCGATGATATTCATGGCATTGACCACGAAATACGAAATGCCGTCAACGAAAAAATACTGCAGTTCGGTCGCATCATTGTTGATGCGGGTCATCAGCTGCCCCGTCTGCTTCTTCTCAAAGAAGCTTAAGGAAAGCCGCTGCATGGCATGGAACACGCTCGACTTCAGGTCAAAGGCAATATTCGCCGCCATCTTGGCGTTGATGACGCCGAAGATGACCCCAAACAACAGCGAGAGCGTCCGGAACACGATAATAAGTGCGATGACCAGCCCGATTTGGCCTGCGAACGTGCCTTTGCCGCCCAAGGCCTGGTCGAACAGCAGCGTACCTTGAAAATAAGGAATGACCAATCCCGCCGCCGAGTTCAGCAGCATAAACAGCACGATCCAGAACATTGAAACTTTATACTTGCCCGCAAAGGACAGCAGCCTGCCGAAGACGGCGTGCTTCTTCATACATTTGGGGCAAACTTGGCGCCCCTCTTCGGGGTAGATCATACCGCATTTCGGGCATGTGGCCCGCTCCTGGTCGTCCCGCAGCTCTTCCGGACCGAGCTCTTCGCTTTTCTTCAGCTTCTCAAAAATTTTGGCCAGCCTGGCTGCGCTCCGCATGCCGCCGTTCGTGAACGCGGCAACGGCCCTCTCCTCCGGTGCCTTGATGACGACCATGCCGGAGGCTACCAGATTGACGATGCTCAGCGATTCGATGTCCCGAATCTTCAGCGCCTCCAGCTCCCAGTCGGCCTCTTTTTCCGGGGAAAGCCCTTTCAATGGATTGTTTGCCGCATACCCGCTGTATGTCTTCTCCCGCGCTGGCGCCTGGTCATGGGATAAGATCAACAGCTCCTCACGGGTCAAAAGTACATACGTATCCCTGAACCCGTTCTCCAGGGCCCGGTCGCACAGCAGCCAGCAGAGCACGCTTTCACTTGCCACGCCGTGCTGCGCCAATGCGTTCATGATTGCCTTTGGAAGTGTATCCATGAGTCCTCCAAATTCTGTTGTCTTTTCAGTCGTCTTATTAGGTACGAAATATCATACACCCTTTACCCCTCCCAAGAAAGGGAAAATTTACTTATCACAAAAATTTTACACACTGAATTTTGGGCAACACCAGCTCCCTTCGGTTTACACGATTGCTAAATTCCCCATACTAGCGGGAGTTTGCACCGGTTTTGATTCAGATCCTTTAGCGCAGGCCTATTGAGCACATCCATTTCTATAAGCTAAAAAGGCCCCCCTCCGCCGCGGCCCGGCAGGAAGGAAGCCTTTTTATCCTAATATATACTTATTCAGCTGCTCTGCTGAATATTACTTCGTTGCGTTTTTCCAGTCGGCAGCAAATTTCTCGATGCCTTGATCTGTCAACGGGTGTTTTACCAGTTGAGCGATGACGCTGAATGGAACGGTAGCAATATGCGCACCGGCCATCGCTACGCGGGTTACGTGGTCTGGATGGCGAACCGAAGCAGCGATGATTTGAGTGTCCAGGTTATGAACGCGGAACAGCTCAGCGATTTTGGCTACGAGCAGCACGCCGTCTTCCGAGATGTCGTCCAGGCGGCCCAGGAATGGGGATACATACGTTGCGCCTGCGCGTGCAGCCAGCAGAGCCTGGTTCACGGTGAAGATCAGGGTTACGTTCGTTTTTACGCCTTTTTTCGTCAGGTAACGGCAAGCTTCAAGACCAGCAAGCGTCATTGGCAGCTTGATCGTGATGTTCTTGTCTCCGCCGTTGATTTTGATCAGTTCATCGGCTTGCGCGATCATATCTTCCGCAGTTTCCGCATCCGGAGTAACTTCTGCCGATACGGATTCCACTTCAGGAACAGCCTTCAAAATTTCTTCGATGCGGTCTTCGAACTTCACGCCTTCTTTGGCAACCAGAGAAGGGTTTGTCGTCACGCCGGAAAGAACGCCGATTTTATATGCTTTTTTAATGTCGTCCAGGTTTGCAGTGTCGATGAAAAATTTCATGATTTCACTACCTCCACTTATTTTTTCTTTTATATAAGTTGAACCATTAAAATGGATAATGGGGCAAGTACGCAAAATGTTCCTACGATCGCTCTTGTTTTCGGATTTCTTGATTGTAACAGAGCCCATTTAAGGTAGAAATCCGAAAGCCAAATACGAACGCTTCGCTTCTTCGGAATCCTTTTACTCCCTTGCCTGCATCCTATTCATTAGTTCAACTTATTTATTTAGATTAGTTCTTGACTACAGCATGGCCGCCAAATTCGTTACGGAGCGCGGCAACTACTTTACCTGTGAACGTATCGTTCTCCAGGGAACGGTAACGCATCAGCAGGGACAAAGCGATAACCGGTGTAGCGGTCTGCAGGTCAAGAGCTGTTTCCACAGTCCATTTACCTTCGCCGGAAGATTGCATAATTCCTTTAATTTCGTCCAAGTTCGCGTCTTTGGCAAAGGCTTTTTCCGTCAATTCCATCAGCCAGGAACGGATAACGGAGCCGTTGTTCCATACGCGGGCCACTTTTTCGTAGTCAAAATCGAAATCGCTCTTCTCCAATACTTCAAAGCCTTCGCCGATAGCAGCCATAAAGCCGTATTCGACGCCGTTATGCACCATTTTCAGGAAGTGGCCGCTGCCGGATTTGCCAGCATACAGATAGCCGTTCTCTACAGCGGTGTCCTTGAAGATCGGTTCAACGATGTCCCATGCTTCCTGATCTCCGCCGACCATGTAGCAAGCGCCGTTACGAGCGCCTTCCATACCGCCGGAAGTACCTACGTCGAGGTAGCTTACGCCGAATTCCTTCATTTGATTGTATCTTTCAATCGACTCTTTGTAGTGCGAGTTGCCGGCTTCGATCACGATGTCGCCTTTGGACAACAGTGGTTTCAGCTCGTCAAGAACCGAGTCTACAACGGAGTGAGGCACCATGATCCACACGATTCTTGGCGTTTCCAGCTTGGACACAAGCTCTTTGATGCTTGCAGCGCCTTCGGCGCCTTTGCTCTTCATGTCTTCAACAGCGGCTGTGTTCAAATCGAACGCAACGACGCTGTGATTATGATCCATCAAATTTTGTCCCAAATTCAAACCCATTTTGCCTAATCCAATCAATCCGACTTTCATTATAATTCCCTCCACACCATGCATTTTCTCTATTTTTGTTTATTGAAACCTTTACCAGTATGGTTTACAACCTGGATCAAGATTGACCCACAAGTACCTTCTCTTCTTCTTTCACAACTTCAGGCTCTGTATCCAGCCACCATTTGAAGCCGTCCTCGGCCAGCAGCTGGTCAGATGCTTCAGGTCCGTTCGAACCTGCAGGATACTGATGAAGCGGAACGCTGTCCTCCTCGAAAGCATCCAGAATCGGCTGCACGTACTGCCAGGACAATTCGACTTCATCCCAATGGGCAAAGAACGTGGAATCCCCGCGAACCGCATCGAAAATCAGGTTTTCGTAAGCTTCCGGTACGTCCTTTCCATTTTCATGGAAGTGAATGCGCATCGGCTCCAGCTTGGAATCGTTCCGCGGATTCTTTTTGTTCAATTGCATAAAGATGCCTTCGTTCGGATTGATTTCAATCACGAGAAGATTCGGATCGTTGGTGGTATTTTGTCCCTTCAACGGCTCCTTAAATTCAATGACGATCCGCGTAGATTTTTCCTTCATTCTCTTGCCTGTGCGAATATAGAACGGAACGTCGCTCCAGAAGTAGTTATCGATCCAGAGGCGCGTAGCGATAAACGTATCGTTCTTCGAGCCCGCAGGAACGCCAGGCTCATCGAGATAACCGGGAACCGGCTTTCCTTGCATTTGCCCGGCGGCATATTGGCCGCGAATCACGTTCTTCGCGATATCTTCCTTCTGCAGCGGACGAAGGGACTGCATAACGTTCTTCTTCTTCATGCGGACTTCGTTCGCATCGCCTCTGCCTGGAAGACGCATACTAACCATCATCAGCACTTGCAGCAAATGGTTCTGCACCATATCGCGGATTGCGCCCGAGTTGTCGTAGTATCCAGCTCTCTCTTCTACGCCGACGGTCTCACTTGCCGTAATTTGGACGTTGGCAATGTGATGGTTGGACCACAGCGCTTTGAGAATCGGGTTGGAAGACTCGAGGATTTCCAGGTTTTGCACCATCGGCTTACCGAGGTAGTGGTCGATGCGGTACACTTCGCTTTCATCAAACGCTTTGCTCAGCTGCTCGTTCAAATGGCGCGCAGACTGCAGGTCGTGTCCGAAAGGCTTTTCGATAATCAGACGTTTCCATCCGCTTGTCGAACCAAGTCCGCTGTCTTTAATATTTAAGGCGATCACGTCAAAAAACTCCGGCGCCACCGAGAGATAAAACATGCGATTCTGAGGAATGTTCAATTCCTGTTCACGCGACTCTACTAGGCTCCGCAGCTTATGGTAATCCTCCACTTGATTGGCATCAAGGACGGTATACCGGATCGTTTGGAGAAAAGCTTCCAAAGCGGCCGGATCGTTTACGGTTCTTCTTGAAAAAGTTTGCAGCGATTTCGCTACGTTTTGCTGAAAATCTGCACTAGATTGTTCTCTGCGGCCCAAGGCGATAATCGAGAACGCTTCAGGCATCTTTTTATCTATAAACAGATTGTAGAGTGCAGGGTATATTTTTCTCTTTGCCAGGTCCCCTGTTCCTCCAAACAAGACAAATGTCATGTTGTCCACGTATGACTCCTCCATTCCATTCCCACCAAAAACCATGCGCATGCTGGCAGATAAATCCGTTGCAACAAGGTTACTTTTAATAACCTGTTGAATTCACATTGGCAATCATAAACCCATTTAAGCGATTAGTCAACAGATTCTTGTCCAAATTATGAACGGAAATAAAATCCCTTTGATGACAGCGCTTTCTATGATATTATAATGGCAATGTATGACCATTGGCGGCTGGATTTGGGAATCCTGACAGAGATCATAACTTGTTAATATTAAGTAACCAGTGCACACAGGGGGGTCAGCACTATGGATGAGAAACGCGCCAGGCTTTTATGCGAAAAGGTCGAGCTCGCACACCAGATTACGGGAAAGAAGTGGGTCAGCCTGATTGTTCATACCTTAATGGAGGAACCAAAGCGTTTTAGCGAAATTCATGCATACATCCCTGATCTCAGCAAACGCATGCTCAACGAACGCATTAAAGAGCTGGAGGATAACGGGATCATTATCCGCAATGTCATTACCGAGCGGCCGATCCGTACGGAGTATTCTCTGACACGCAAGGGAACCGAACTCGGCAGAGCGCTTCAAGCCGTGGAAGAATGGGCTGAGAAATGGTTCTAACCCGAGCCGGTATCATCATGTCTTATCATTTGCGAAAAGGAAAAAGATCAACCCCACCGGAGTTGATCTTTTTTAGATATGAAATGGCCGCTGTTACCGATAGAATGTTCATTCTAATCTGGTTGGAATAAAGCCGTACAGTTTTGTTTATACATGACATGCCGCATGCGTTGAACAGGGGGATCGATTTTTACAAAAATGTCTTTCGCATCGTCTCCAAGTATTCCTCAATCGTCACGGACTGTCTGAGACGCATCAATTCATGGGCCGCATTCCCCACGAGCGTACGGAACTGCCTGTTCTTGCCGGTGGCCAGATCCGAAATGACATCCACGATCGTTTGAGGATCATCCGCATCGGCCCCCTCCGGCTGTTCCAACCGCTTCTTCAGCCGGGCCGTGAGCTCATCGTAGTCGTGAATGTCGGGATTCGTGCTCCAGACCATATTGTTCATAAAGTTGTTCCCCGACGATCCTCCCTGCTCCACAAGCCTCAGTTCGATATTCAGCGGTTTCAGTTCGTAATAGAGGCCCTCCGTCAGTCCCTCAAGGGCAAACTTGGACATGTTATACAAGGACCCCAGCGGAACCGCGCTTGTCACGCCCATGAAGGAGCTGATATTGATGAACATCCCTCCCCCGTTCGCCCGAAAATGCGGCAGCAACGCCCGGATCACATTAATCGGTCCCCGTGTGTTTACGGCAAACTGCCAGTCAATCGCCTCTTCTTCGGCCAGCTCAAGCGCCCCGTAAGTGCCCATCCCGGCGTTGTTAACGACAACGTCGATGGTGCCGAAGGCATCGATCGCCTGCTTCGCGGCGGTTTGAACCTGGTCTACATCCGTCACATCCATTTTGAACAGTTGAATGTTGCTGTATGCCGTCAGTTCCGTTTCTTTTTCCGGCGTGCGCATCGTTGCCGCTACATTCCAGCCCATTTTCGCAAAATGGATGGCCGTTAATTTACCCAGACCCGAGCTGGTTCCGGTAATTAATATCGTTTTGCTCATTGTATAAGCTCCTTTCGATTACCATATTGAACGTTCATTCTAGCAGGCTGAAAAAACCACACCTATGGTGCGGCGTTATTTGGCGACCGACTTCCAACAGGAGTTAATGACCGTTTCAATCACTTCATCCGTCAGCGTAAAATGCTTTTGTAAATGCCCTTTGACCAGGTAAGCCATCGTGCCGTAATGCATCTGCACCATCATGGCCGGCTCCTGCTCAATGAACAGCTGGTATTCGATCGCTTTCGCGTACAGAGCCGCCATCGGCTTACACCAGCCGCCATCATACGATTCCCTTTTGACGGCATCGTTAATATACGGGGAGAACGAATACTGTTCGATAAACTGAAAACCTTCCGGATGCGTAAGGCTGACTTGGAACACTTTCTCCCAGGCGCGGTTAAACCGGGTCCGGATCGGTTCCTTGGCGTCCATCCCCCGTGTGACATACTCTCCGTTGTATAGAACGATCGCTCGATACAATTCGTTTATAATTTCTTCCTTACTTGAAAAATAATGATAAATGCTTCCGGTAGACACGCCCGATTCCTTGGCGATCAGCGCCATCGACGTCGCCTGAAGCTCTTTTTCGATAATAATACGCAGCGTCGTTTCCAGCACTGCCTGCTGAACTTTGTTATATTTCTCAAACATGATCGGTTTAGCCTCCAGCCTGCTTTCGAAATTTAAATCACGATAGAACGTTCATTCTAATCTTAACGATCCCTGGTCGTCTTGTCAAGGGACACTCGATCGGAGGATAGACACCCTGCTCCAAACCCCATTATATAGTAGAAAAAAAGCCAACCCGGCATCATCCTCCGGATTGGCTTTAAAGAGTATAACATGGAGAGCCCTTTTAGGCGTGGGCTTTCTCCTTCTGCCGAACGGTGTGAAGCGCCTCGCTCCAGGACACAAGCTGATCCAGCATGGCATGAACCGCCGCTTCCTGATGGGCGCCCGGCTTCAGAACCGTGTAATTTTCAAAATCGGTATGCAGGGACAGCCCTACCTGTGCGCGAACATCAGCTACCATCAGCTCGCCAAGGATCAATCGAAGCGCCTCCGCTGCACGCGAGCCTCCTCCGCCGCCATAAGCCACAATGCCTGCCGCCTTGTTGTTCCATTCATGGTACAGGAAATCGATGGCGTTCTTCAGTGCTCCGGGTATGGATTTGTTGTATTCGGGAGTCACGAACACGAAGCCGTCAAACTCGGCGATTTTCTTCGACCATGCCACCGTATGTTCCTTGGAGTACTGCCCCATAATCGGTGACATCGGCTCATCAAACAGCGGCAGCCGGTAATCCGCGATATCGACCAGTTCAAATCTGGCGTCGCTCCGACTGCTTGCGATTTCATGCACCCAGCGGCCGATCGCCTCCCCGTTGCGTCCCGGTCTGGTACTCCCAATAATAATTCCAATATTCATCATGACTTCATAACCCCTTCCATGATTCAAAATAGAGTAGTAGCTCATAAATAGATTAATAGTTTATTCATAGGTTACAGTAAGTACTTAGTACTTACTGTCATTCAGGGTACATTTCATTCACAGGTACTCACTCACAGCCATCCCGTCACCCGGCTCTCGCCGCCCGCCTTGTTTACTCAATGGTTGCCCCGTAGGCGGCCTCAACCGTATAATAATCGCCTTCCGCCCCTTCGATCAGATCCTTGATCTTGTCGTAATGCGCTGAGAAATCCGCCTGTTTAAGCCAGAATTGGTGGGCCTCTACACTCTCGAACAATGCAATGGCTATGGCCCGGTCCCGATGGGATGCGCGCAGAAGGCGGCTCCCAAGCGCTCCGTTTACGGTGTCCTGTTCTGCAAAAGAACGCAGCTCCTCAGACTGAATCCGCATGAATTCGTCCAGCTTGCCCGGCTTCACTTGAAAGGCATTAACCCACACGACCGGTTTTCCGCCCATTTTATCATCTCCCATTTCCATTCCTCCTTTATTTTAAACAATGCCAAGCCATTTATGACTGTCAGTACTTACTGTCATTTATGGAACCATCTTATTCCAGAATATGCCGATTGTCAAGAGAACGAATCATCTTTCCGTTGAAGGTCCATTGCCGGTTGTATTCAACGCTAAGTTTTGTACATTGTATAATGAAACCTATGTAAAGTTGCTCGCTTGTAATAATTATAGTATACATATGTATAGTGCTTTTTTTGATAGAATAGGATTGGAGGATGTTATGCAACCACGTTCCAAAAAAAAGAAGAAAATGAGCCGGCTCCGCAAGTGGATGCTCAGCATCACGGCTGTAATCGCGCTCCTGCTGATCGGAGTAGGCGGATTCCTTGGATTTTTGCATCATAAAGCGATATCAACCTTACATAAAATATCGGCTGCCGCCGAATATTACGCACCCCAGTCCCAGCAGCAGGAACAAGGGGAGGCCGTCAGCGAACCGCCGGTTGAAAGCGTAACCGAGGCCGACATGAAGCCGATGACTTTTCTCCTCGCCGGAATCGACAACCGCGAAGGCAGCGGGGGAACGATCAATACCGATGTGATGATTTTGGGGGCGCTGAATCCTGAAAAGAAATCGGCCAGCTTAATATCCATCCCCCGGGATTTAAAAATCAGCCAATCCCAGCTGGGGACGCACAAAGCCAACTACTATTACGCCCATTACTATATCAAGGACAAAAAGGCGGCCATGGCCGACACGAAGGAGTTCTTTGGCGACTTGTTCCACATTCCGGTCGATTATATGGTTATGATCAACTTTGAAGGATTCCGGCAGATCATCGATGCCGTCGGCGGCGTCGATGTTGACGTCGACATGGACATGCGCTACAAAGATACGGCGGACGGCACGGATATCAATCTGCGCAAGGGTATGCAGCATCTGGACGGCAAACAGGCGCTCGACTTCGTCCGTTACCGGAAGTCCAACGACGGATCGTCGCCGTCTTCGGATTTTGACCGGAACCGGCGTCAGCAGCAGGTGCTGAACCAGGTCCTGGACAAGCTCACTTCATTTAAAGGCATCAGCCAATGGGGGCAGGTGCTGGACATTATCGGGGAACAGGTCCAGACGGATATTCCCGCCAAGAACATGGAACGTTGGCTCCTCAATTACAAAAAAATGAAACCGGACCAAATCCAGATGCAGACCGTCGAGGGCCAGTGGAAAAGCCCATATGTGTATTGGAATGAGCAGCAGCTCAAAGAAGCACTGACCGTCTTGGCCGGTGAGCTGGACCAAAAGCCGAAGAGGCTGTCGACCCTCGGGAACCGTATCGGCTTATATTCCGGAGAGTAACTCATTAGCCTTTCCGGAAAATAGGGATGGGGATCCGCCCCAAATTTACGTGAGCACCCTTAGAGGGTGCTTTTTTATTTTCGATGCTTATCCAATATTGCAAAAGGGCGATGAATCCGTAATAGAAATTCTTCTACGAGCATCGGCCTGGAAAATAACAAAGGGCCACTTGTTTGTGGCCCTGGATGGTATAGGAGGTATTCGGGAAGGTTATTTGGCAGCCGACAGCTCGCTTCCCGTAACCCACATATGGTTTTTGACCGGATCGCCGCCCGTCGTTGGCTCATAATCCACCATATACACCGTCGTTTTCTCGGCGGAATCGATCGTCGCCTTGGCGCCCTTCATTCCCGGCATATGGTCCGCCTCCAGAACGACCTCGTCCCCTGGCTTGAACGGCTCGGCCCCGGCGTTCTCGATCTCCTCGTGGATTACCCACTTGTGGTTCGTCACCTTGGGCCCGCCGGTTGTCGGCGTGTAGGAGACAGCATAGGCCGTCGTGTCATAGGCACCGACAATGGTAGCCTTGGCGCCCTTCATCCCTTTCATGTGGCCGGCCTCGATGATCGCCCGGCTTCCTACTTTGAAAGCCGGATTCGCCGCTTCTTTCACCCCTGCGGGAACTTCCCCGGAACCGGAATGATGCATCTCGTCCATCTGGTCCATGTTCTTGTCCGAATCATCCGCTGCCTGCTCGTGCTGCGACGGGGTCACGGATGCCGGCTCCGACGCGGAGTCATTATTTTGGCACCCTCCAAGCACCAGCATGGCCGCGGCGATGAGCATAAGCCATTGTTTTTTCATCATGCCAGCACTCCTTTTCGTCTTCAGAATGACTGTCCTCTTTTAATATACCCTAGTGCCCTATACTATAATCATGAACATTGCATGACTTCCATTGTGCCCATAACGTTTTCTTTTAAAACTCCGCTCCAATAAGCAGCCGTTCAATCCGAAGATCCATGGGAAATGACGAAAGAACCTCCCTTTCAGACAGGACCACTATCCGGGAGCCAGTCCGGTGTCTCCAACGCAAAACGCAAAACGCAAAAAAGCATGCCATCCTTTCGGATGACATGCCGTATAACGAACTTATTAGAACAAATCTAACGAGGTCAGAGCTTTCCCTCCAAGTAAGACAAAAACTCGAATGCCGTCGTGCCGTACACATGCTTGTAATGGCGGTTCAAATGGGCCAGATCCACAAACCCGCAGCTGCTCACCGCCAGGTAAATGTCCCGGTGCTTTTCAATCAGCTGCCGGGCCCGCTCCAGACGGCAGTTCAGGAAGTACTGGTAGGGTGAGAGCCCGGTATTGGCCTTAAATGCCCGGATGAACTGGTATTTGGACATCCCGAACTCTCCACTGATTTCGTCCAGGCGAAGCACATGCTCCAGGTTCTCGTGGATCCGCTCCTTGGCTTTGCGGGTGAACGACGGGGCCTTGATGTCCATCGGCCGCAAAGTGTCCTGCGAAAAGTGGCCTGCAACCCGAAACAGCAGCTCACTGCATACATCCTCGGATTGGCCGCCGGCAATGGCGGTGGACAGATCGAGAATGCTGCGCCGCAGCCCCGCGTCGTACACGATAGGGTCGGAAAAGCGGAGCACTTCCTTTTTCCCCAAAGCCTCCAGGAATTGATCCGGGTGAATGTAGAGCATGACATAATCGATGCCGGAGCGTTCCTGCGACCAGCCGTCATGCGTCTGCTCGGGATGAAACAGCATCACACCGCTGCGGTGGGAGGATTGCAGGCTCCCTTCCAGGTCGTACTGCTGTACGCCGCGGAGGGTGACGCCGAGCGCGTACTCCTCGTGGCAGTGCTTTTTATACGTAAAATCGGCAATGCTCGCCGACAGCGCGGTAATGCCCGCCGCCTGCTTATACTCGAACCGTTCCATCCTCCGCTCACCCCCTCGCGATATCTGTGATCCCGGATACCATTACGGCCGAGTATACCAGAAGCAGGGCGAAAACGATATTCGAGATTTTTTGGTATTTTTGCAGAATACCCTTGAGCAGCGTGCCGAACAGCCCCCAGGAAAAATAGGCGGCAACGCCGATCAGCGAGACCAATCCCACAAACAGGGCCAAGACCCAACCTGAAGAATAATAGGGCATGACGTAAATGGGAATGACGGTAATGGTGAACAGCACCACTTTCGGGTTCAGAAACTGCATCCAAAATCCCGACATAAAGGACGCCGTCTGCTTGGCTGCCGCCTTGGACACGTCCATGCGGTAAATCTGGTATGCCAGGTACAGAATAAACAAGCTGCCGGCGATCCTTAGCACCGTAAGAACGACGGGCATCCCCGTAGCCAGCTCCCGGTTCACCACGACCGAAGCGGCCACCAGCAAAGAGTAAGCGATAGAAGCCCCGGCAATATATTTGGCCGCCTGCCTGAAGCCCTTCTGCCGGACCGCCGCCAAAATGACGATATTCGATGGCCCCGGCGTAAAGGTAACAATGACACAGTACAGCAGAAAAGAAGCAATGTTCATGTTGGATACTCCTCACACCGTCGTTTTTTAGCATTATAGGGTGCGGGGCCGGCAGGCGGATAGTACATTATTGCAGGGGCTTCTTCAGCCGCCCTCCTGTTTTACTTCTGCACAATCTGAATCAGGTTGCCGCATGTATCGTCGAAGACGGCTATCGTAAGATCGCCCATTGGGGTCGGCTCCATCGTAAACTTCACTCCGTTTTCCAACAGCCGCTTATACTCGGTATGAATATCCTCCACACCAAACATCGCTGCCGGGATGCCATCTGCAAATATCTTCGTTTGATACTCCTTGGCAGCAGGATGGTTATTCGGTTCGAGCAAGAGCTCGGTGCCGTTCTGCTCGTCCGGAGAGACAAGCGTGATCCACCTGTATTCACCGACAGGAACGTCCTCCTTTTTAACAAACCCCAGCTTTTCTGAATAAAACTGAAGTGCCCGGTCCTGGTCTGATACAAATATACTGATCACAACGATTTTCATCCTTTGTGCCTCCTTTGAAATTGGTGTGGGTGCTCTCGTTACAATCGGCACCTTTACATTACTCTACCCATCCCTCCAGCAAATGTTTAAGCGGCTCGTTGTTGAAAATAATGACTCGATATTTTCCCTTCTTTTCTGTCATGACGAGCCCTGCCTCTTCCAATGCAGCAAGATGTTTGGCAATCGCCTGCCGCGAAATGGAGAGCTCATGCTTCATAATGAGACGTACCGTAAGTTCATACAACGTCAGCTCGTTACGCTCGGATAGCTCGTCTAACATAAGCCGTCGAGTCGGGTCGGCAAGAGCTTTGAATATAGCGTCTTTGTCCCAATTCATAAACCCATTATAAGCAACCCCGAGGTTGCATGTCAACAATAAGCAACTGTGAGGTTGCATGAACTCAACAGGGCAAGCCAATATAAAAAACCGCGCCGAAGCGCGGTTAGATAACAGCTGCACTGTATGCGATTAAAGCTCTGCGGTCTGCAGCCACTGTGCTTGGCCGGGACGTTCGCCTTTGGCCAACATCTGGTTGATCGTTCCGATGAGGGCCGGCAGATCGGCCAGCGTATCGATCGTAAAATCGGCCCCGTTCGCCAGGAACGCCCGTCTCGTGCGCTCAATCGCCTCGGCCCGCTCGGCCGCGGACAAGCGGTCGTATTCCTCCTGGCTTAAGCCCATCTCCGAGCTGCCGATGACGACGCCGATCGACCATACACCGGCCTGTATGCCTTCCTGGATATCGGAGGCCGTATCGCCGGCCTTGACCACCTTCCAGGATGCGGACAGCTTTAGATGCTCCATGTTGCGGTAAATCATGTAAGGATACGGTCTCCCGTAAGATCCCGTTTCGTCGGGGGTGACGAGATGGTCGGGAGAATACCCCTTTTCCCGTGCGCCCTGAGTGACGACGTCCATCATGGAACGCGTATACCCTGTAGTGGAGCCGATCTTCAGTCCGTCCGCCCGCAGCGCTTCCACCGCCTCGATCACGCCGGGTATCGGATCCGTATATTCGGTCAGGGAGGCCATCAGCGCAGGCTCAAACGCGGCGTACAGCCGGTGCACATCCTCTTCGCTGGAATCCCGTCCGTACTTGTCCTTCCAGAGAGCAGAAATCCTCGGCATGGACAGCATCGCGCGGATGTGGTCGATTTTGAGCATGCCCATCGGTGCTCTGGCTTCCTCCATCGTAACTTCAATGCCAGCTTGGTTGAAAATATCGACAAAGACGTTCACCGGCGCAAAGCAGCCGAAGTCCACGGCCGTTCCGGCCCAATCCAAAATCACGCCCTCGATCCGGTTCATCGCTTCATCCCTCCCATATATTCCTCGATTATACCGCACAACTGCTCGATGTCTTCCTCATAGATCTCCCCGATGTTGCCGATGCGGAATGTATCGACGTCCGTCAGCTTGCCGGGGTAGATGACGAAGCCCCTTTCTTTCACATAGGCGTAAAAGTCGGCAAAGCTGAAATGCTGCCCCTCAGGGAACAAAAACGTCGTAATGATCGGCGACTGCTTCGCTTCCTCGATATAGGCGTACAGCCCGATGCCGGCCAGCCGGTCGCGAAGCAGCCGGTTGTTCCGGCTGTAGCGTTCAAACCGGGCCGTTACGCCGCCCTCCTCCGCCAGCTCGTCAAGCGCCTTCGCAAAGGCCGCCACGACATGGGTGGGCGAGGTAAACCGCCATTTGCCGTCCATGTCCATACCCTTCCACTGGTCATAGAGATCCAGCGATAGGCTGCGCGCCGTGCCTTGGAGTTCCTTCAGCTTCTCCAGTCTGGCAATGACAAACCCAAAGCCGGGTACGCCTTGAATGCATTTATTGGCGCTGCTGATCAAATAGTCGATTCCGAGGCCCGGCACATCGATGGCGATGCCGCCGAAGCTGCTCATGGCGTCGATGATCAGCGTTTTGCCGTAGGCTTGGGACAGCGCAGATACGGTTTCGAGCGGATTTAATATGCCTGTCGTCGTCTCGCAGTGAACCATCGCGATATGGGTAATGGAAGGATCGGCTTCAAGCAAGCCACGAAGCTCCGATTCGTCGGGATGCCGGTCATAGTCGATACGATATTCCGCATAGTTCAAGCCGATATACCGCGCCATCTGGGCGATCCGCTCGCCGTAGGCGCCGTTCGTGATGATCAGCACCTTATCCTGGTCGGAAATGGCCGAGGTCATGACCGATTCGACCGCAAACGTGCCGCTTCCCTGCATCAGCACGGCGGTATATTCCGCGGGATCGGCGCCGGCGATGCCGAGCAATTGGGACCGGATCCGCTGCGTGATCGATTTATAGTCATCGTCCCAGGTGCAGCGGTCCAGGAGCATTTCCTCTTTCACCGTACGGGTCGTGGTCAGCGGCCCGGGGGTTAACAGCTTGTATTGGTTCATGGGTAAGTCACTCCCTGCGGTGTATTGGGTTCATTCTTGGGTCGTCGCCATTTGTTATTTGGCATCGTTAAAAAACTTCTGGTGCTCCTCAAGGAGCTCCACTGTCAGCGGTTTGGCGAACTTCATCGATTTGGCCGGCTTGTTGATGTCTTCGACCGTCTCCCCTTGGTAGAGGGCGACCGGATAGTTCGTGATCAGGTCCTTGCGCGCATCCTTGATGATCATCTCGGCCATTTTCATGGCGAGGTCGGTCGTGGCGTTCTTCTTATCGACGACCGCGATCGATTCGGTCAGCGAGAAGTTGCCTTCCGACGGGTCGACATAGTCGATTGGCGCGCCCGAAGCCTTGGCTTTGACCGCCTGGTGGCGCAGTCCGAAGCCTGCGGCAACTTCGCCGGCTTCAACCTTCTTGATCGGGCCGGAGCCCGAGCTCTCCAGATGCGGACCGACGTTCGCGATCAGATCGTGCAGCACCTGCTTGCCTTCCTCTTCTCCATACTGCGTGATGACGGCCTGTACGAGCAGCCAGCCGGTGGAGGAGTCCATAATGTTCGGAATCGATACCAGGCCTTTGTATTCCGGCTTCGTCAAATCCTTGATCGATGCCGGCTTCTCCAATCCTTTTTGCTTCAGTACCTCGGTATTCACGAAGATCGATCCGGTATTGGCCAGAATCGGCGTATAGTAGGACGGATAGGAATCCATGGCGTTCGTGGTAAAAGACAGGTCCTTGTACATGTGGTACTTGCTCTGGGAGCTGTCGATAAAATACGAGCTCATCGTAATGAGATCGGCCTCGATATCGCTTCCCTCCGCCATCAGCTTTCCGCCGAGCTCGGAAGTGCCGAGTGACTGCAGCACGTATTTGCCGTCGTAGCCGGCATTCTTCAGCGCGGTCTCCATGGCGGCTACCGCTTCTTCATCACCGTTGGTGTAGATGACGACCTTCTTGGATTCCTCCGCTTTACTGCTGCTGCATCCGACCAGAGCGAATACGAGGCTGATGGCGAGCAGGGTGAGCAGAAGGCCTTTGAACGTTTTGGACTTGGACATGGGTAAATTCCCTCGCTTCAAATAAAATGATGGTAATGCCGGCTTGCTGCTTGCGTGCCTTCTGAGGCCGCTCCGGGTCCGAATCGGGTTTCCGATCGCTGCGCTTCTCCAAACCGATTTCGGCCCCTCCGCTGGGCTTGGCGAAAAGAGTGAATGATAGTGAAAACAAATTCAAAGCCATGTCAATGCGAGTGTAGACTGTGCTCATAGCTAGCCATGTAACCTTCTAGAGCGATACTAAGAAATCGTGAAATACCAGCAGTTAATCCCGCTAGGCGAAGGTCAACCCCCGGGCTCACCGCCGCACCGCCCTCCTTCTCTGCAGTATTTCGCACAGCACCTTGATCATCAGGTTGGTTGCGAAGATCAGCATGGACAGCACGAAAATTTCATTAAACTTGGCGAAATGCTGCAGTTCCTTGATTTTGCTCGCCACCACCGACGTCTGCGCCGATACCAGAAAGATGATTCCGCTGATCGTCACCATCGCGTTGACGAAGAAGTACCCGAACATTTCGATAACCGTGGCGGCCGAATTCGGCAGCACCACCCGCCGGACGGTCCGCAGCCAGCTGTCTCCAAGCAGTTCCCCGGTCGTTTCCCAGGAAGGGTTCATCCGGGAAAGGGCGTTTTTGGCCATCAGGTATGGCGTCGTGAACAGATGGACGATGTTGCACAGCACGAGAATCGTAAACGTCCCCTTCAGACTGCTCCCGTTCAGAAACAGCAGGTACGCAATCCCCAGCACCATGCCCGGCACCGTGTTGGTGATCATCGAAATGGTATCCGTGATTCCCCGCCACCGCAGGTTCGTACGCACATTGAGCAGCGCTGCGGCATAAGCAGCCAGGGTGCCGAAGACGGACGTCAGCAGCGCAACCCACAGCGAATGCTTGTACACCCCTGTGAGATCTCCGGCTTCCAGCACACTCGCCACATGCTTGAAGGTAAACGTGAGATCGTACGGATATCCATTCATCCACGGTGCGATAAACATAACCGCAAAGATAGAGAGCATGCCGAGCACGACCAACAGGGAGAGAATTCCGAAGCCTGTATCCCGTACACGGTGCTTGGGCAGCGGCGTATCGGCCATTTTATCGGCGTGGAAATTGAGCTTCTCCAGCGCCTGCAGCAGCCAGATGCCAAACACCGCCGGGATCAGCATGACGATCGCAACGACCGCCCCCTGGTTGAAATCCGGAATGGAGCCGAGCATCACCTGGTACAATTGCCCTGCAACGACCTCGTAGGTGCCGCCGACCGACGCCGGAATCCCGAAATCGGTAAAGCTCAAAATAAACGACAGGATCAACGCGCCGCCCAGCGCTCCCGCCAGCGGCCGCAGCACCGTATTTTTGAAGCTGCGCAGCGTGCCGTCCCCCATCAGCCTGGACACGATGATGAACTTCCGGTCCACGTAGCGGAACGCATTGTAGATCAGCAGAAAGGCCGGCGGCAGCGTGTAAATGACATAGCCGAGCAGCAGTCCGTTGAATCCGTAAATTTCAAACCAGTTCCGTCCCGTAATCCGGGTGATCAGCCCCTGGTTGCCGAAGGAGTACATGATGGCGAATCCGTAGGTAATCGTGGGCAGGAGCATCGGGAGCGCGACCAATATTCTTACTGCGCCCTTGATGGGCCGATACACGTTGGTACAGTGAATACCATAAGCGAGAATAAAGCCGAGCACCGTCGTGATGAGTGCGGTTAGCGCCGATACTTTGACGCTGTTCAGAATGGAGCGGGTCAGGTCCCGGTTGCTCCACACATCGGTATAGTTTGTGAGCGTAAAGCCCTGATCATTTTCCAAAGAGCGAATGAGCAGCACCACCAGCGGGATGAACAGAAACACGGCGAACAGCAGCACGATCAGGATGAAGATCACCCGCATTTCAGGCTTGACTTTATGCATGGGCCGTACCAAAAAGCTGGTAAATGTTCTGCCGTTTAATCTGCAGCTGCCGGATAATAAACTGTTCCACGAAAGCATCCGCCGGCTGCTGGATGATGTCCTGCGGCGTGCCGTATTGGGCGATTTGGCCCTGGTTGATAATCAGAATTTTGTCCGACAGGGTCAGCGCCTCTTCCGGATCGTGAGTCACAATGATCGTCGTAAGCTTGAACTCCCGCGCGATCGACTGAATCCGCTGCTTGATCGATTCCTTGATCACCCCGTCGAGGGCGCTGAGCGGCTCGTCCAGCAGCAGGATTTTCGGCTTGGTGACCAGCGTTCGGGCCAAAGCCACCCGCTGCTTCTGGCCCCCGGACAGCTCGCTGATTCTTTTTTTCAGATGGGGCCCGAGCTCCAGAAAATCGATCGTTTCCTGAACCTCCTCCTTGCTGATGCCCTTCTTGTTGCGAAGCCCGTATACGATATTGTCGTAAGCGTTCAAATTCGGGAACAGGGCATAATCCTGAAACACGATATTGAATCCGCGCTTGTTCATAGGCACCCGGCTGATGTCGTTGCCATTAAACAGGATCTCGCCTTGATCCATATCGGTTAACCCGAGAATAATGCCGAGAAGGGTCGTCTTCCCGCTTCCACTCGGGCCGAGGAGCGATACAATTTCGCCCGTGCCGATCTCGAGACTGATGTCTTCCAAAACTACCTTTTCGTCGAATTGTTTACGAATATGCTGCAGCTTGAGCAGACGGCTCACCTCCCATAAACACAACCCCAGTATAAAAAGCGAATGTCAATCCAAATCGTCCATTGTGTAAAACCGAAGTAAATTATGCATATGTTGTTCATATATTTTGACTAACTTTATCCTAAATCGACTTCATTGCTTCTCATATATACGTAAAAAAAGCGCCAAACCAGTACTTTGGAGTACCGATTCGGCGCTTTGGCGTTTGACCAAGGCTTACTGTGCTAATTCTGTTGTGAAGTCCGCATAATAGCGGATCAGGAAATCACGAAACGTATGAGCCGCTTTGGATAGGTAATGATGTCTCGACCAGGCCAACAGAAAAGTGCGCTGGCACACAGGCTGTTCAATCGGAAGCAGAACAAGGGAGGGTTCTTTTAATTTCGCAGCCTCGGTTAATAAGGCAACCCCCATACCCGCTTTGACAAAAGCACTCATAACGGTCGTATCGTCCACCTCGCATGAAATCTTTGGTTCAAAACCCGCCGATTTACACAATTGATCGGTTAACACCCGGTAGCTGTGTTTCCTGTCCAAACCGATAAAGGGTTCCCCGGCCAACTCGCTTAAGCAGATACGGGTGCGATTCGATAAAGGATGCCCGGAGGGTACTGCCAGAAAAATCTCCTCCCGCAAAAATTCAATACTTTCGATCTCCTCATGTTCAATCGGCAGTGAAGTAATGCAAAAGTCCAGTTCGCCGTCAAGAAGGAGCTCGATCTTCTCCTCGTGCGAGGTCGTTTGGGTAAGGCGAAGATTGACCTTCGGGTGCGCCGATAAAAATGAACTGATAAACTCCGCGTCACACTTGTGGTTCGTTGTGGCCAACACAATACGTCCCTGCTCAAGCCCAGCCTGATCGACAACCTGGCGTCTCCCCTCTTCCAGCATCGTCAGGGCCGGCTCAACCTGCTGCAAAAACAATCTGCCATACGAATTGAGGCGGATTTTTTGTTTGTGGCGGTCAAATAGCGGAACTCCTATATCCTGCTCCAGCCGGGCGATCGTTTTGCTGAGGGCTGGCTGGGCGATATGCAATTCCTCGGCTGCCTTCGTCATGTGTTCCAGCCGGGCGACGGTTTGAAAATACTTCAATTGCAATAATTCCATGGATTCCACCCTTCCATTCTGATGGACCGAATCAAGTTTATATCTTTAGAGTTATGAACTTATGACCAATTTATATTTTTAACGGTCATTTATCAACTTTATAATGTGGATGAATCTCCATCTTCACGATGGAACGCAAAGGAAAGGGGACTTACGGAGATGGAGGGTCAAAAGGATGCGGCCAATAAGCTGCTTCATATCATGTACTTCACCTTGATCATATCGGTCATGAACGCAACGATTTTTAACGTGGTGCTCACATCCATTCGCGAGGAATTTATGCTGACGGCTTCACAGGTGAGCTGGATGACCACGGGCTATGGAATCATGTATGCGATCGGTTCAGTGACCTACGGTAAATTGGCAGACCGTTACCGGCTGAAGGATTTGCTGACTTTCGGCTTCATCCTTATGGTCACGGGCTCGCTCTTAGGGCTGTTGGCACAGCATTACGGGATGATGGTGGCTGGACGGATGCTGCAGGCTGCCGGAGGAGCGGTGATCCCCGCCGTATCCATGATTATACCGGCCAAATATTTTCCCCCGGAAAACAGAGGCCGGGCCATTGGCACCATGGTAAGCGGGCTGGCTCTTGGGACGGCCATTAGCCCTATAGCGGCTAGTCTGGTGACAGGTATGCTTCATTGGCGTATGCTTTTTTGTTTCTCTTTGTTCATCCTGCTGGTTCTGCCTGTATTCCGCAAATATTTGCAGGAAGAACCGGAGCGGACAGGGAGCAAGCTGGATTGGATCGGCGGATTTCTGCTCGCAGGTACCATTGCGTTAATCCTTCTTGCTATCACTTACAGTTCATGGCTGTTCTTTGGTACCGGCTTCGTCTTCTTTGCTCTATTCATCCTTCGCATCCGGTCCGCAGAGGAGCCATTTGTTCAGCCCGCCTTATTTCATAATCGGCGTTATGTCCTGGGCGTAGGGATTGCTTTGTTAGCGGCGAGCCTGAGTTCAGGAATGCCCTTCATTATGCCGCAGCTGCTCACGAACATAAGCCATGTATCACCCGCATTCATTGGTTTTGTCATGTTTCCGGGAGCCATGGCATCCGCTTTGCTGGGAAGAACAGGCGGGAAACTCGCCGATGAAAGGGGAAATGGCTTTCTCTTCTATCTGGCTGCGGCTCCGCTCTTGGTTTCCTTTGGCATCTTGTCCGTATTCCCCGGGATGCCGCCCGCCTATATATGGATCTTCCTGATTCTAGCCAGCACGGGGCAGACCTTTATCCAGGTAGCTACGTCAAACAGCGTTTCCCTCACTTTGTCACAGGAGCATATGGGTATCGGGATGGGCTTTCTTACCATGATGACATTCATCATCGGAGCGGTCTCTACTTCTTTGATCGGCAAAGTACTTGATTGGGGAGCACCCGTTCAACTGAATCCGCTGCTCTATCACGAGCAAGCGATGAGCTACAGCAACGCGTTTTCCCTGCTGTTCACCGTCCTGGTCGTGGTTGTCGCACTTTATTCTATTCTGATGCGAGCCCGTAAAACCATTGGATCCTCAATATCCAGCACACAAAAATGATTTCGAAGGAGATGGAAGAATGACTTCAAACCTGATGCAAGCTGTTCGTATTCACCAGTATGGAGGACCGGAGGAGCTGAGACTGGAACAACTGCCTGTACCGGTTCCTAAACCGGAGGAAGTTTTGATTCATGTTCATGCCGTCGGCGTACTGCCTGTGGATTGGGCGTATCGTCAAGGACTGATGAAGGAGCATGTCCCGCTGCAGCTTCCTTTCATCTCGGGTTCAGCTGTAGCGGGAGTCGTCGCCGATGTCGGTTCCCGTGTATCGAAATTTCGGAAAGGTCAGGCGGTATTCGGCAGAGCCAGTCAAGGCGCATGCGCGGAGTTCGTCACAACAACGGTGGATACCCTCGCAAGCTTGCCGCCAAATCTCTCCTTCCGCGAAGCAGCCACCATCTCAGGAGGTGCTACCACGGCATGGATGGCGCTGTTCGCTCATGGCCATTTGCAGCCAGGCCAGCGTGTTCTGGTTCATGCGGCGGCCGGAGGGGTCGGGTCGTATGCCGTTCAATTGGCCAAATGGAAAGGCGCCGAAGTCATCGGCACATGTTCGGGGGACCACATTGATTACGTCAAATCGCTGGGTGCCGACACCGTCATCGATTATCGAACAACCCGATTTGAGGACAGAGTGCACGACGTGGACTTGGTTCTGGACGGGGTTGGCAGTGACACGCTGGAGCGCTCCTGGTCCATCGTGAAACGCGGGGGAACCTTGCTCTCGCTTGTAGACGTCCCCTCCACGGAGCGGGCTCAGCAATTGGGCATTACTGCGCGGTTCAGCAATGAGCTCGCACCCGATACCGTTTTCCAGCAAATAGGACAGTTGATCGCGGACGGACAAATAAAGGCACCGGTCGGAAGGGAATTTCCACTGCATGAGATCAGGCAGGCTCACGAGCTATGCCAAACCGGCCATGGACGGGGACGAATCGTGCTTCGGGTCGCGGATTGAATTCAGAAGGGCCGGCAACGGCCTTTTTTAGCTGGAGCAAGACCATGCAGTTTCGGGCAGGATGCTCAACAGAAACCTGTGGCTCCAAGGTATAAACGGTATTGAAGTTGCAAGGTGTAATCAGTACACTGGTATTGACTTAACTTGAATATCTAGGCTTCCACGTCATAAATACAGGTGAAAAACATGCTGCCATTAGAGCGACAAAAGAAAATCATCGATCTGCTGAACGTCCGCAAGGTGCTGAAGATGAACGAGCTGACCGAAGAACTGGGCATCTCCGTGGACACGCTGCGCAGGGACATCAATGTGCTGGCCAATCAGGGGAAAATCGTCAAAATCTATGGCGGCATCAAGCTGGCCGAGCCCAAGTATGGCGAGCCTTCCATGGATGAGCGCATGATCGACCGGCTGGAGGAGAAGGAAACCATCGCCCGGAAATGCTGCGAATACATTCAGGACGGGGATTGTATTTATATCGACAGCGGCTCGACGACATACCATATTGCCAAATACATCAAGGACAAGAAGAAGTTGACGGTCATTACCAACTCCATCCCGGTCATTACCGAGCTGATGAACACCGACATCGAACTGATGATCATCGGGGGAAAAATCCGTAAGGACGAGCAGTCGGTCGTAACGTTTGAGTATATTTTCAACTTTCATGAACTGAACGTCCTCAAGGCGTTTATTTGCTGCAGCGGCATCACAACCGAACGGGGGATTTCCGACTACAACCTGGAGGAAGCGACCACGCGCAAAAAGATGATCGAGCTGTCCAAAGAGGTTTTTGTCGCCGCCGACAGCAGCAAATTCGGCCGGGATGTCACCATTGCGATCGCGCCGCTGGACAAAATCGATGCGATCGTGACAGACAACCTGGTGGACCGCAGTTATGCCGCCAAATTTAAAAAGACGCAGACGAAGCTTATTATTGCGGACGAATAGCGGACGAATAACAGAGCAACCGCCTAACGCAAAAGGACTTTCCCTGATCGGCTGGCAAGCCGGGGAAAGTCCTTTTTTTATCGTAAAATTCGGAATGGATATCGTATATATTCAATCGATCAAGCGGTGCTGATACCACTTCTTGCCCATGAAACGCAGCAGGAAGACGGTGCCGCGCACGCCCCACTCACAGTTCATCGCCAGCCAGACGCCGACGATTCCCCAATGCAGCACAATGCCGAGCACATAGCCCAGGATGACCCGGAACAGCCACATCGACAGCATGGAGACCAGCGAGGTGAACTTGGAGTCCCCGGCGGCCCGCAGCGCCGACGGCATAATAAAGCTGATAGCCCAAAGCGGTACTTGCGCGATCAGGTTGATGAGCAGGACCGTGAAGATGTCCCCGACGATCTCTTTCGGCGGGTGGAACAGGCTGACCAGCGGATGGAACAAGGCCATCATGATCACACCCGTCAGCACGAAGGAGAAGGACGCCAGCCACAGGAACGTCTTGGTGAACTTGCGCGCGTCCTCCACGTTTCTCCGACCGATGCACTGCCCCACTACCGTCACCAGCGTGAGCGAGAGAGCGTTCGCCGGAATTTGGGAGACGCCTGCCAGCGACCCGCTGATCGCATTGGTGGCGATGGCATATGTGCCAAGGCCGACGATGAAGATCTGGGTCAGCATTTTACCGCCGTTAAAGAACATCTGCTCCGCTGCAAACGGGATGCCGATGGAAAAGATTTTGCGGAGCATCTTCAGGTTCACCTGAACGATGGACCGGAGCTGGAAATGCAGATCGGTGTCCCTTTTCACCAGAAAGTACAGCGCGCAGGCGGCCGCCAGGTACCGGGCAATGTTGATCGCGATCGTCATGCCAAGCACGCCCATGTGCAGCAGGTTAATAAACACCAAATTCAGCGCGACGTAGGTCAGGTTCATGAACAGGGACAGCATGAGCGAAGCCCTCGATTTGCCGATCCCGCGCAGCGCCCCGCACACCGCTTCAGTAATGGCGATCCCCACAAAAGACACGCCGCCTCCGAGCAGATATACTTTGGCATTGTCCATGACTTCCGGCGAAGCCGCTCCGAACAGCACGCTGAGCAGCGGTTGGTGGAACAAGACCAGGATCAGACTGAGTGCCAGCGCCAGGATCGCACAGGCGGAGACGGTGCTGGACGCCGCTTTGGAAACCATCAGGTCGTTGCCGCTGCCCTTATACTGCGCGACGACGACCGTTCCGCCCGTCGACATGGCGATAAAGACGCTGACCAGGAAAATATTGAGCGAGTCGACCATATTGACGGCACTGATGGCGGCGACTCCGGCCGAACTGATCATGGCAGCGTTGACCATGTTCAGCGAAATAATAAACGCCTGGTCGATCAGAATCGGAATGAACAGGGAAATAATCTGCCGGTAATCGATCGATTCACCGGTAAGATGTTTGTCTAGCAGGCGCTCGGTGTTCGCCCTAAACTTTAGCTGATACAAGGGATCACTTTCTTTTTGTCGGATTAGGCATCTGGCAGTATGCCCACGTTTTTATAAAATGAAAAAACCCTTCGGAAAGAAGAGTCGGCTTGCCAGGTATGCGGATCTAGGGGTCCACAAAGGACATAACGTCATGAAAAAACGGCTCCTCAAAGGTCTGCCGCGTTAATCAATCTTACATATCGTATAGCAGGTTGGCTTTTTTCCTCTGGTTGAGGTTATCACCGGGGGTGGCCTCTGTCAACGGTTAATTTATGTGTTTTTTCAACGGTATGAAAATATGGTTTATTCCGGTCCGTTAAAAAGGGATTTTGTTGGTCTGCAGCGAATACAATGGAGTTTTCAAACGAATAGGGATGGAGGATTCATCGATGGCAAGAAAAATAAGGCCGGGCATTGTTGCAGCGTGTCTTGCCCTGATCATGCTGCTTACGCTGGCCTTTCCGCAGCGGGCCTTTCTGGAAAGTGGCATGGTCATTTTCATTAAAACGCTGACCGGAAAAACCATTACGCTGAACGTTGAACCGTCGGATTCAATAGAGCAGGTAAAACAGAAGATCCAGGATAAGGAGGGCATTCCACCCGACCAGCAGCGCCTGATTTTTGCTGGAAAGCAGCTTGAGGACGGCCGGACGCTCGCGGATTATAACATTCAGAAGGAATCCACGATCCATTTGGTGCTTAGGTCCTCTCTTCAGGCGAGCGATTTTGATTTGGCGACCACGAAGAATTCGGTTCTAGCGTTTACTGAAAACATGTTTGCAGGCCACATTAGTGGGAGCGGAGAAGACGCTTTGAACAGCGTGCAGATTTCCTCACTGCCTGATCCTGCTATGGGGAAACTGGAGCTTACAGACGGGGACACCTCGAAAGACGTGGTCGAGGCTGAAGAAATTGATGCTTCCGATTTGGGGAATTTGAGATTTGTCCCTGCATCCGATTTCATAGGCACGGCTTCATTCACATGGAGAGCTAAGACCAATGCAGGCCTGGTCTCCACGGAAGCTAAAGTCAACATTACGATCCAAGAAAAACCATTGAGTAATAATGCTAATTTGAGCAGTTTGACTTTTTCGGCGGGACAGTTGAGCCCGGAATTTGATCCTGCCGCCTCGGCTTACAAATTGTCGGTGCCCTGCGGCGTTTCAGAAGTGACGTTGAAAGCCACGGTGGCGGATTCGAAAGCAACCATGACGATCAACGGCAGTCTGGCGGTAAGCGGACAGGAGACTCGTGTCTCGCTAAGACCCCTCACGACGGAGGTTTCCTTGATCGTCACGGCACAGGATGGGACGACAGGTCTGTATTCAGTGGAAGCATCCCATCCGGCCGACTGCACAGCTCCCGCCTGGCCGGCCGATAGCCGCTTGACCTTTTCCGGCGTCACGTCAGGAAGCCTGACCCTGAACTGGCCGGCGGCAACGGACGTCACCGGCGTAGCATCATACCGTGTCGCGTCCGGTTCAGGCGACGCAGTGACGGTCAGCAGCAGCGTCTATGCGTATGACGTTGCCGGGCTGGCTGCCGATACCGCTTATACGTTCAGCGTCACCGCCCTGGATGCAGCCGGCAACGAAAGCCTGCCGCTGAAGGGAAGTGCCGTAACCGCCAGCAAGCCTGGCGGAGGATCCGGCTCCTCGAGCAGTTGGCCTTCTACTACGCCTGCCCAACCTGTTCAGGAGCCGAAACCTCCTGCCGAGCCGGACCCGGAGCCGGAGCCGACGCCTGAACCGGATCCGTTCAGCGATATCGCCGGCCACTGGGCCAGAGCGGATATCCTCCGGGCGGTGAAGCTGGGGCTGGTCCGCGGCTACCCGGACGGTACGTTTGAGCCGAACATGCCGGTTTCGCGGGCAGAATTCACCGTCATGCTGGTGCATACGCTGAATTTGCAGCCTCGTCAGGATAACCCTCCGCACCGGTTTACCGATGAGGGCTCGATCGGGTTCTGGGCCGTTGATGCTGTAAATGCCGCGTACCAATCGGGCGTGACCGCCGGATATCCGGACGGAAAATTCCGGCCCTGGGCACCCATATCCCGGGCGGAGATGGCGGTCATGACCGCCAAGGCACTTGGCCTGGCGCAAGAAGCCGCGGGGCGCACCTCGTATAACGATGACGTTCTGATCCCGGCGTGGGCGAAGCCCGCAGCGGCCGCCCTGGAGGAGCGTAGCCTGACCGTGGGCCGCGACGGCCGGAACTTTGCGGCCGCGGCACGGACGTCTCGAGCCGAGGCCATTGTCCTGCTGCTTCGCCTGATGGACGATCAGCAATCCTAGGGTTCTGCGCTTAAAAATAGTCTAACATGTAAAGAACCACCGTCTGCATTGAACTATTCTCTCGTTGTTAGGCATCAACTAACCGTGGAGGTTCATTCACAAGGCGGTGGGTTTTTTTAGTCACGGAAAAGAAAGGAGAGCCAAATGAAACGGAGTCGAATAAAAGCCAGCCAAATCGTTCTTACTCTGCTCTATCCTATGGCCTTCTTCTGCTTTTTAAATCTGGATCAGCAGTTGGATTCGTGGGCGATCCCTATTGCCGTTTTGATTTTATTTAGCTTGCTGTGGGAAAACCTGACCTATCTGCTGATATCCAACCTATTCAACTGGGTGATCGCAATTCCTCTATGGTTGGTCATCAGAGCACCAAAGGAAGAACAAACCTTCGCTATTTTCACGGCCTCCCTTCCGTTCATCATCCTGCTATATATCGGGTGCGTTCTCATCCCGGAAATGCTGATCATCTCCGCAAAAAACTTCATCATAAAAGCGTTCAAACGCCGAAATACAACGAAGTAACGGCGGTAACCCCGACCACAGCTATAAACGCAAAAAAGCCGCTGTCTCCAGCGGCTATTCAACATATATGCGCTGCACCCGGCTGCCGATCCGGCTCACGATTTCGTTGGTGACCGTATGGCAGCGCGCGGCGATCTCGCCGGCGGTGATCTGCTCATCGCCATCTTGGCCGATCAGCGTGACGGTGTCCCCTAGCATTACGCCGTCGATACCGGTGACGTCGACGGTCAGCTGATCCATGCAGATGCTGCCGATGATGGAGGCCCGCTGCCCGCGGATCAGGACTTGTCCACCCCCGTCCGACAGCATCCTTGGAACACCGTCGGCATAGCCGATGGACACCGTGGCGATCCGGATATCGCGTTCCGGCACGAAGCGGCGGCCGTAGCCGACCGGCTGGCCGGCCTGCACCTCCTTCACCTGCGTCACGGTCGCCTTGAGCGCCAGCACAGGCCGCAATTCGGCTTGGCACCGCACGGCGTCGCCCTCCTGGCTGAGCAGGCCGTACAGCGCGATCCCCGGCCGGGCCCGGTCATAGCGCAGCTCAGGGTAATTCAGCATGCCGTAGCTGCTCTGAAGATGCACAAGGCCTGGATCGATGCCCGCTTCCTTGATTTGCGCGACCACACCATCAAAGTGAGCGATCTGCCGGCGCGTAAATTCGGTCTCCTCCGGTCCAAGTCCGTCCGACATGGACAAATGACTGAATATGCCCGTCACCCGAAGATTGACAAAATCATAGCACCGCAGAATCGACTCCGTATCCTGGTGGGGCACGCCGAGCCGGTTCATGCCGGTATCGATTTTGACATGTACCTCCAGGTCGATACCGAGCGCCTCCAAGGCCTGCCCGTATTCCAAACTTACCATCGTCTGCGTCAGATGGTACCTGGCTAAATCGGCGGCCCTCTCTGGATCGGTGTAGCCAAGGATTAGAATCTCCCCCTGGATGCCTCGTTCCCGCAAAAGGATCCCTTCCCCGATTTCCGCCACAGCGAAGCTATCCATCCCCGAACGGTTCAAATGCCCCGCGATCTCCGTAATACCGTGTCCGTATGCATTAGCTTTAACCACCGCCATCAGGCGGCACCCGGAAGGGAGAAGCCGCTGAAGCTCTGCGGCGTTATGCCGCAAGTGATCCAGGCTGATTTCCGCCCACGCCCGGTGGGATAAGGAAGGCCGGGCCTCTCTCTTTTCGCCTGGAGAAGTAAGCGAGTATCCCCATCTCACAGGAAACGTCTCTGCCCGAAGACGATGCGCCCTCAACCCACCAGCCCCTTCCGCAAATCATGGAAGACGGTGATGATGCAGCCGTCCACATTGTTCCCTGAGCACTCCACCCTCGTTTCGGGGCGGACCTTGATCGTCAGCACCTGCTCTTCTTCATGAACAGGAACATAGTACATCTCCACAAGATGTTCCTTCACCTTTTTGAACAGATGCGGACCATCTAGGGTGAACTGCTTCAAATAGTCCGTGTATTCCTCGAGGCACATCCCATACTGCTCCATGATGATGGCATGCGGCACGCCCACATAGCGAAAATGCCAAGGCTCGCAGGCAATGTGCGTCAGATGCTCTTTGCCCTGCTTGTAACGCTGGATGAAGCCATGCTCCGCTGCCAGCTTCCGGAAAGAGGCATAAACGCCACCCTCCGGAAACGAAGGGCATAAATAGTCGACCCCTGTGTGCTTATCGCCCACATCGGCCGCCAACCCGGTCTGGTGTTCGCTTTCTCCGGGACGAGCCACGTAACTCGCAGTAAAAATCTCCCCGTTCTCCACCAGCGACCGGTCGTAGATGCGCTGCTGCTCCATCGCGGTGCGGTAGCCGCTGACCACTCCGATGCCTCCCCGGCCCCCGCAGGCGTCCAGCAGCGCCTCCAGCTGCTGCAGGCAGCTGCGTTCCAGACGCATCACCCGCTCATGAGTGCTGGCATGAGCGAGTGATTCCACGGGAGCGAGGCTCTTGGAATAAGGCGCCTGGCGGAGCGGATGCTCGCTGTTAATGAGAACCAGGTGACCCCGGTGCACCATGCTCGGCTGGATGTGAATCACGCGGCCTTCCGTGCCTACAACCCCGATCATCGGACCACCTCCATCGCTTCGGCCAGCTGGATCAGCCGGTCCATCAGGTCCGGGTACGGCAGGTGGCTGGCCCGCATCATGTTCGGATAGCGGCTGGCGGCCGTGAAGCCGGGCATCGTGTTCACCTCATTGAATACGATCCGCTCCCCTTCGGTAATGAACATGTCCACCCGGGCCAGGCCGCGGCAGCCGAGCGTCCGGTAGACGCGGCGCGCGGTCTCTTTGACCCGGTTCGCCGTTTCTTCCGAAATCCGCGCAGGCAGATGGATCTTAGACGAAATCAGCTGGTATTTTTCCGTATAGTCAAAAAACTCGCCCTGCAGCTCGATCTCATCGATTTCTCCGATGAACGGTTCCCGATGACCCAGAACCGCGCAGCCCACTTCAAATCCGGCAATGTTCTGCTCGACCACCACCTTGTCGTCATGCTGCAGTGCCTCACGGATGCCGTCCATGAGTGCCAGCATGTCGTACGCCTTCGTAATACCGAAAGAGGAACCGGACTTGGCCGGTTTAACGTAGACGGGATAGCCCAGCGTCTCAGCCGATTTGGCGGCCGCATACAAGTCGTCTCCTGCGAGGACCGTGACCGAACCCGCCACTTCCACTCCGGCCGCTTTGACCAGCTTGCTGGCAACCTCCTTGTCCATACAAAGGGCAGAAGACAGTGTGCCGCAGCCGACAAAAGGAATGCCCGACAGCTCCAGCAGCCCCTGCAGCGTGCCGTCTTCCCCATTTTTGCCGTGAAGAACCGGGAATACGACGTCCACCGGCGTCAGTCGGTATTCCGTCCCGACCAGCTCCACGATTCCGCCCGTTTCCCTGCTTGGCGGCAAAAACGCCGGGATGCACCCCGGATGCTGATGCCAGCGGTCCCTGCGGATTTCCTCGGGATCTCCGTGGTACCTCAGCCAGGCTCCCTCCCGGGTAATGCCGATGAGTACCAGCTCATACTTAGCCTTGTCCAAATGATCTATGACGGAAGCCGCCGATTGCAGCGAGACTTCATATTCCGTTGAGCAGCCGCCAAACAGCACGGCGATCGTTTTTTTCTGCATCTCTTTCTCCCCATTTCCTGTCCGGTGCCCACTCCGCGTGAGCGCCTGAGCGTGAACCTAAGATGCTTTTGATTATAGGGAGAGGATGTTAAGCAAACAGAAATTAATATTAAAGGAAATCTAAAGAAAGATTAAAGAGCCGGTCCCGCTGGCATGAACGGGCATCCATGCTCAACCGATGCAGAGCCCGATGTTGCCAAACTGCTCGCCGGCGGTCATTCTCCGGAACGCAGCCGGCGCTTCGTCCAGCGGATACATCCGGTCGATCAGAGGCCGAATGGCGTGCTCCTCCATGAACCGAAGCATCTCTCCGAACTCCTCTCGGCTTCCCATCGACGTACCGATCCATGACAGCTGCGGAAAAAACAACGCCCTTAGCGGGACCTCCACCGTGTCACCGGAGCTCGCCCCGAAGCTCACGATCCGGCCGTTCGGCTTGATCACCTCCAAGTATTTGGAAAAGGTGGCCGGACCGATGCTGTCGAGGATCACGTCCACCTTCTCCCCTTGCAGCCCCTCGTTCCAGTCTCCATTGCTGGCAAAAGCTCCCCGCACAGCATAACGCCGCGCTTCTTCAAGCTTGGCCTCGCTTCGGGAAGTGACGCTGACGACAGCCCCCGCAGCTTGGGCCATGAGCATGGCGCAGGTTGCAACCCCGCCTCCAATGCCCGGGATGAGCACGTGCTCGCCAGCCTTGATTTGTGCCCTCGTAAACAGCGCCCGGTAGGCCGTGAGCGCGGATAAGGGCAATACTCCCGCCTCCTCCCAGGTCAGGTATGCCGGCTTCCGGAAGGCATTGTCCGCGGGGATGATAACCGTCTCGGCAAACGTCCCGTCCGTAGGCCCGCCCAGGATTTGCGGCACCACCGGTACCTCTTCGGTTCGATCCCAACCGATCGTCGGATGGATGATAACCTCCGTACCGGCGGTCAGAACAACCACTCCATCGCCTACGGCATCGATGACGCCTGCGCCGTCGGAACCCAGGATGAGCGGTGCATCCGCCGCACGGCGTCCCTTCATCAGAAACAGATCACGGTGATTGAGTCCGGCTGTTTTTACAAGGACCCTGATCTCTCCGGGGCCTGGCTGTTTCGTCTCCGCGTCGGTGATCCGCAGTCCGTCCAGACCGCTCCGGCCATGATGAATAGCTGCTCTCAATTGAATCTCTCCCTTTTTTCCGGCCTCTGGGAAGCCGTTTTGGGATTCATTGTATAGGCCGCTTTAGAGCATGTAAAATGATTAGTAGTGAATATGGCGTTCAGTCAAAATGAAGTCAGGAAGGTGAGCCGAATGGAAAGTGGAGATTTGCGTATATTCCGGGCTGTAGCGGAGGAAGGAAGCATTACACGGGCGGCCCAAAGGCTGCAATATGTTCCCTCCAACGTCACCGGCCGGATTCGCCAGCTGGAGGAAGGTTTGCAGACTCCGCTGTTTATCCGGAGCAACCGGGGGATGGAGCTGACCCCGGCTGGCGAGCGCCTGCTTGAATACGCTCGTCAAATTCTGAACTTGCTCGATGAAGCGGAGAAATCCGTGCAGGCGGAGGATGCCCCGCGGGGGCCGCTGCGGATCGGGGCGATTGAATCGGCCGCGGCAGCTCATCTGCCGGGACGTCTGGCCGCTTACTACGCCCGCTACCCTCATGTCAGCCTGTCCCTCGCCACGGGCAATTCCCGCGTGCTCATGCAGCAGGTGCTGGACCGCGAGCTGGACGGCGCTTTTGTGTACGGCCCTGTCCCGCATTCCCAGCTGGAGCAGATTCCTTCCTACGATGAAGAGCTCGTGCTGCTCTCCGAGGCCGGAGCGGCCAGCCTGCAGGAACAGCTGCAGAAGCCGATGCTCATTTTATCGACAGGCTGCACCCACCGCTCCAGAGTGGAGCGCCTGCTGGCCGAAGCCGGAGTTCAGCATCCGCAAATCATGGAGTTCGGTTCGCTTGAAGCCGTGCTTGGGGGTGTGGCTTCAGGCCTCGGCGTAGCGCTTCTCCCAAGGTCCAACACAGTTCAGATCCCCAACGAGAAGAACATTGAAGCCTTGACCCTGCCGGAGTCCTACCGCGAGGTCGTGGTCTATTTTATCTATCGCCGGGATGTACCGCTGAGCAGCGCGCTTCGCGCTTTTCTGGAGCCGGAGAAATACGCCGGGCCGTCTGCCTGAAAAAAAAGGGACGATGGCTGCAAGTGCAGCATCCTCCCTATTGGCTCCCATTCGGCATTACTGCTGCTGGGACTTGTCGTATTCCTTTTTGGCTTTGTAAGCGAAAACCGAGTAGACGATAATCATAACCGGAATGACCATCCAGACAATCCCGCGGAACAGCGCAAACGGCGTCTCGAACAGGAACGCCTGCCAAAATCTTGGGCCGCTCATTTCCCACAATCCCGGCGTGTAATACAGCGATTGGGGCTTCAGGATGACGGATGCATCAATGGCATCGGTCGAAATCAGCGCCGCGAAAATCGGGATAAAGCAGCAGCACAGCGTCATCCACATGTCGGAAATCCGCTTATACCGGGCCGCCTTGGAGTCGGCATCGGAGAAGATATCTTCGTTCCCCTGGTCACCGTTCTGCTTAAAATATTGAGCCCCCGACCCCTTCGTGCCGGCGACATGCGTCCAGCCGCTGTCCTCGAACAGGGCAACATAATCCTCAAAGTCCCGCTGATTCTTGAACGTGCGGAAGTCGATCCGGTAGTTGGCTTCCTCCGGTACGCTTCGCTCGAATTGATAGCCGAAGGACTTCCGGACAAGCGTATAGCCCTGCCGGGCCATGTCGTTCAGCCACTGTTCTTCCTGGTCCAAGTTCGTGAAAAATTTATATTTTTTCATGCAGCAACTCCTCCTTGCCCCACTGCATATTGGTTACTTCGATCATATGGCGCATCCGGTCGTAATCCTGTCTCAGCATTTCCCGTCCCAGCTCGGTGATGACATACACCTTTCTACGGCTGTCCTCGCTCGCGGTCGGCTGGATGAATTTCTGCTTCAGCAGATTGTCCACCGCCCCGTACAGCGTGCCGGCCGCCATCCGGACCTGCCCCGCGCTGAGCTCCTCCACCTTCTGCATAATCAGGTAACCATGCGCCGGCTCCAGCAGCGCCAACAAAATATAATATACCGTTTCGGTCAGCGGTAAATGTTTATCTCTGCTCAATGAAGTGCCTCCCTTTTGCTCAGTCACACTTTATATCGTCCAACTGTATACTTACACTATATACAGTGTAACTGTATATTGCAATAGCAAAAAGACCAAAACCCGGAAGAATCGGGCTTGGCCTTCTTTTTTAAATAATCCAAGTTCTACTTCCAAACCCAAGCCTTCCTGTCGCTCCAAACCAAACGAAGGTGAGGCTTCGTTATTTTACTATCCACCGCACCACTCTAAAAATCACAAACAAAACAGCACTGATGCCCACTAAAAGCAGTCCCTCTACCACGAGGGAGTCAAGCAGCCCGGCGGGCGCATTTCCAATAAGCGCAGCGATGCCCGCACCGGCGAACTGCGCTGCAATCACCAATACCGAATCCAGCAGTGAACGGTACCACCGGACACGTTGGCGCCAGTATGCGCCGGTCAGCACCAACAGCAGGACATTTACCAGCGTAACGGCCGTCGACGCGGAATTGTCCGCGAATGCACCGTCTAAAATGGGCCAGGAAGGCATCCACGCTGCGGCCAAAATCAAGTTAATTGCGGCGACGCCTAGAAAAACAGGCCGGAACAATCGCTTATCCCTTCGTTTTTCTTCTGCTTCCATTCTGGCCTTCATGTCCGGGCTGATCCACGCGGGAATATCTCTCCGCTCACGGCTTCCGATATGCAGCGGGTTGGCACCCGGCTCATACTCGGCCTTCGGCAGCTCGGCATACGCGGTTTGGTAGTTCTCCGCCCTAACAAACTTCACGTTCGCCTCTGTCCCGTACACCGGAATCCCGTGCTTTCGGAACTCCGTTACCCAGGCCTCCAATTCATTGGGATTCTCTAATCCGAAAACGGAATATTGGATATAGCCCTCTCCATCAACCCATTTCATGACGATGTTGGCACCGATCACATAAAACCCGATGCTGCCTTCCCCCTTGGGCTGGTACCTTGTCGTCCTGCCGATCAGCACCTCCTGCATTTGAGTGAACGGCACCAGATGCTCTGACTCTTCGCCGGTCTTGATTTGCTTAACGTATGTATAATAGCCTTCCTCCCGGAGTTCGTACCGGAGCAGCACCTTTTGCGGCATCCGGACGATTCTGAAGATCAGCCACAGCATACCCGTCAAGAATAGTCCAATCACTGTGATAAAGCTGCCTACCACCCAATCTCCCTTGATCAGCCAAAAAACACCGTACCCCATAAATCCAAGAACGAGGGCTCCCATCAATCCAACGAGTCCCCAGTTCAACGCTTTAGCCGTCCGGGACGGCTGGTTGGAATATTTCAGTTGGCCTTCCTCACGAAGCTCTACCATCATCGTCCTCCTGTACGTAAGTGGATTTTCCTGGAATATTTCTACGCTCTAACTGGAGAAAATGTTTCATCGCAACGCTGTACCTTTCGGTTTCGTTTTCAGCGGTTACAGCCAACATATGTGCAGGGACGAATGCAAAAAGCCCGGCCAAGCAGCTAACGCTGCCCGTCCGGGCTTTCATTCAAACCGCTGTGATCACCGAATAACGGTTCATCACGTACGCGGCTTCACTCAAGCTTATAGCGTGCTTACAGTACCTTCTCCAGGAAGCTGATCGTACGCTCGTTTTTCGGCCGGCCGAACACTTCCTCCGGCGGTCCTTCCTCCACGATGTAGCCGCCGTCCATGAAGATGACCCGGTCCGCCACCTCGCGGGCGAAGCCCATCTCGTGCGTGACGATCATCATCGTCATGCCTTCGCGGGCCAGATCCTTCATGACGCCGAGCACCTCGCCGACCATCTCGGGGTCGAGCGCCGACGTCGGCTCGTCGAACAGCATGACATCGGGATTCATCGCGAGCGCGCGGGCGATCGCCACCCGCTGCTTCTGCCCGCCTGACAGCTGGCTCGGAAACGCGTCCGCCTTGTCAGCGAGTCCGACCTGCTCCAGGAGGCGCATCGCCGTTTCGCGCGCCTGCTTCGCGTTCATTTTGCCCAGCTCCATCGGAGCGAACATGATGTTCTTGAGGACGCTGAAATGCGGAAATAGGTTAAAATGCTGGAACACCATGCCAATATTTTCACGCGCTTTGTTGATGTCCGTCTTTGAATCGTTCAGATCCTGGTCATCAACGATGACACGGCCTGCAGTGATGTCCTCAAGCCGATTGATGCAGCGCAGAAACGTACTTTTCCCCGATCCGGAAGGACCGATCACGCACACGACCTCGCCTTCCTTGACCTGCATATCGATTCCCTTCAGCACCTGATTGGCGCCGAAGCTTTTCTTTAATCCTTCAACCCTGATTTTACCCACGGCGCAATCTCCCTTCCAAGAAGCCTGAAAGTTTCGTTAAGATCGTGATCACAATTAAATACATGATGGCTACAGCCAGCCAAATATCAAATGACGAGAACGTTCTTGCGATAATAATTTTGCCGGACTGCGTCAGCTCGACCAAACCGATCGCCGACAGAATCGACGTATCTTTCAGCGTAATGACCAGCTGGTTGATGAACGCCGGAATCATGACGCGGATTGCCTGCGGGATGATGATCTTCATCATCGCCTTGCGGTACGGCAGACCGAGCGAACGGGCCGCTTCCATTTGGCCGCGGTCGATTGACTGAATACCGCCCCGGATGATTTCCGTTACATAAGCGCCGGCATTCAGGGTCAGCGTCAGAATGGCCGCCAGGAACAGCGGCATCGTAAAGCCGAAGGCCTGCGGAATACCAAAGTAAATAAAGAAAGCTAGGACGATCAGCGGAATGCCGCGGAAGACATCGACGAATACCGTTGCCAAACCGCGAAGGAACTTATTGCGACTCACCTTCATAAAGCCGAAGATCAACCCCAGGATAAAGGCGAAGAACAGCGATACGATTGTGTACAGCAGCGTCTTGCCCAGACCGGTTAGCAGCGGCGGCAGCGAATCCTTAATCAGTCCCCAGCGGCTTTGATTTGCCGGTCCGGACGCATTTTCACCCAGATATTTCTCGAGAATCTGGTCATACTCCCCGCTGGCTTTGAGATTGGTCAGGCCGGTATTGAACTTTTGCATCAGCTCTTGGTTCTTGCCTTTGCTGACCGCAAAGCCGTAGGAGCCGCCTGCTTCCTTCTCGGTTACGATCTTGAGTCCGTTGTTCTGGTTCACGCCATAAGCCAGCACGGGATAATCGTCAAAGCAGGCCACGGAGTTTCCAGTTTTGACATCGTCGTACATTTGCGAGGAATCATCAAACGGGACGATGGTAAATCCGTATTTCGAGGCGATGGATTCGGCGAAGCTGTAGCCTTCTGTACCTGTCTTTACGGCTACCTTTTTCCCCTTTAAATCCTCATAGCTCTTGATCGTATCATTGCTCTTGCTAATGGCCATCACCACACCGGATTCGAAATAGGACTCGGAAAAATCGAATTTCTGCTTCCGTTCGTCGGTAATGCTCATCCCTGCGATGACGCCGTCCACCTGGTTCGACTCCAGCGCCTGGACGGCTGCGTTAAAGCCCAGCGGCTTGATCTCATACTTAAAATTCTGATCCTTGGCGATGGCCTCCATCAGATCCATGTCGATCCCTACAAACTTGCCGCTGACGTCCTGAAATTCAAACGGAGCAAACGTAATGTCGGTACCGATGACATAGGTTTTGCCGGAATCCGGCGCAGCTGCGGCGCTACCCGTCCAACCGGACCATCCTGTCACCACGAGGAGCAGCAGCGCTAATGAAAATAATGATGCTTTAAAAGATGATTTCATGTGTCCTCCCCTTCTCGGTCAACGCCGAATGTTGTCCCCTTCATACTTTTTCTTTTTTTGGCAGCAGGTATTCTCCCACCTGGTATCCTATTTTACCAAAAAACCAATCATTCCTAAAAATACATTTTCAACCATTTACTTTAGTTCAATCTAACCATTAACCAAGAAATTTACTACTAAGACTAACACAGTCCGCAGATAAAGGAAGCAAGTTAGCTATCATTCATTACCCATTCAAGACAAGTTTGCCTAACCATCATTAGAACTTTCGTAAAAATAATAGTCAAGCATGGGCTCATTATGATCTTGACGGTCAAAGATAACCGCGACTATAATTCAATCAATTCATTGAATATTATAGCAAGGTGGGAATAGATATGGACCACGATTTTCCCGTTCGTGCTTTCAAAGACGACTTGTACCGGCAGTTTGCCCGAATCGGGAAATGCTTGTCCAGCGATAAACGGCTCGAACTCATGCATTTGTTATCCCAAGGACCTAAGTCTGTTGAAAAACTGGCCGAGGCCACAGAAATGAGCGTAGCCAACGTATCGCGGCATCTCCAAATTTTACTGGATGCCAACCTGGTGAAGAATAGCAAGCGGGGGACGTATGTCATCTACTGCTTGGCTGGTCCCCATATTGAGGGCTTTTTGAATGCTCTATGGCGAATGAGCGAAACGCAGCTGGCCGACATCACCCGGGTGAAAAACGACTTTCTGAGTCAGTGCGAGGATGTACAAACTCTGTCCTTAAATGAAGTATTGCGCAAAATGGACGAAGGCAGCATGATTTTACTGGATGTACGCCCGGCCGATGAATTTGAGGCAGGACACATTCCCGGGGCGATCTCTGTTCCGATGGAGAAGCTTCATCAATATCTGCAAAGTCTGCCCAAGGAAACTCCAATTGCTGCATATTGCCGCGGACCTTACTGCGTTGCAGCGGCCGAGGCGGTTGAGAAATTGCAGCGTGAGGGCTTTACAGCATTCCGGGTGGAGGAAGGAGTTTACGAATGGCGGGAATTTCAAGCACAGAGGTAACGAAACGCATTTATCTGGACTATAACGCCAGCACCCCGTTAGATCCGGAAGTGCTCCAGGAAATGCTGCCGTTTTTTGAGCAGCACTATGGCAATCCTTCTTCGTCGCATTGGGCGGCAGCTTCACTCAAAGAAACGATCGAGCACGTCAGAAGCCGGATCGCCGCAGCGATCGGGGCAAAATCCAGTGAGGTGATTTTTACCAGCGGAGGAACCGAGGCCAACAATCACGCTTTAAAAGGGGTTTACTTTGCCTCCAACCAGCCCCGCAGACATATCATCACTACAACCATTGAGCATCCGGCGATTCTCAATCCCTGTGCCTTCCTCGAAACGCTGGGCGCTGAAGTGACCTACGTTCCCGTTGATCACTGGGGCCGGGTGTCACCAGCAGATATCGAGCGTGCCATCCGCGAGGATACCATCCTCATTTCGGTCATGCATGCCAACAGCGAGGTCGGAACGATTCAGCCCATTGAAGAGGTGGCCAGTATCGCCAAACGCTACGGTATCCTGATGCATACGGATGCTGCACAGTCTTTTGGTAAGATCCCGGTGAACGTCGATGCCTTGGGCGTCGATTTGTTATCTATCGCCGGTCATAAGCTGTACGCGCCCAAGGGTATCGGCGCACTGTATGTGCGTGAAGGCACGACACTCGCCCCGTTTGTGCATGGGGCAGGCCATGAATCCGGCCGGAGGGCAGGAACCGAAAATGTGCCATATATCGTCGGATTGGGCAAAGCCGCAGCACTGGCAGCGCAGAAGGTCGGTTCCCGTAAAATCCGAAACCTCCGGGAGGCATTGAAGGAAGGGCTCAAGGAAGCCTTTGGAGACCAGGTCCGGTTTAATGGCGATCCCGGCAACCATCTGCCCAACACGCTCAACGTAAGCTTCCTTGGGCTGAGCGGGCAGGAGATTTTGGGTCGTTTTCCGGAAATCGCCGCTTCCACCGGATCCGCCTGCCACTCCGGAAGCACAACCCTTTCACCGGTGCTGGGGGCGATGGGCCTTAGCGATTACGAAGGGCTGGGAGCGATCCGGTTCAGCTTGGGCCGGTACACCACCAAAGAAGAAGTGGAGACCGTCATTTCTTTATTCCAGGACCGTCTGCAGTGAGGGGAACAGCAAATCTTTTACGAATCGGTTCGTCTAATATAGGGAGGAACAATAGATGTCAGAGACCACGGTTGTAGAAAGGGTGAATCCCCTCCCTGCACCTCTAAGGCAGTACGTTGAATCGCCTGAGAGGCAGCGGCAGCTCCATAAAAGGACGATGTTGATCGTCATCATTTCGCAAATTTTCGGCGGGGCCGGTTTTGCTGCAGGGGTTACGGTAGGAGCGCTGCTTGCCCAAGACATGCTTGGATCCGACAGCTATGCCGGGGTCCCTTCCGCCTTAATCACGTTAGGATCAGCAGCGTCAGCCCTGATCGTCGGCCGTCTGTCCCAGCGGTTAGGGCGCCGGACGGGACTGGCAGCGGGCTTCCTGGCGGGTGGGCTTGGTGCGCTAGGCGTCGTTCTGGCAGCCCTCATAAGCAATCTGGCACTTCTCTTTATTTCTCTGCTGGTGTACGGCGCCGGTACGGCCACAAACTTACAGGCTCGATATGCCGGAACGGATTTAGCCTTGCCAACGCAGCGGGCTAAAGCGATCAGCGCCGCTATGGTCTTCACCACATTCGGTGCAGTGGCCGGACCGAATCTGGTCAATATCACGGGACGGTTTGCCACTTCCATAGGCTTCCCAGCGCTTTCGGGTCCATTCATGCTGGCTGCTGCAGCATTTATTATAGCCGGCGTCGTCCTCCTCATCTTCCTTCGGCCAGACCCGCTGATCGTGGCCAAAGCCATGGCGGAGGCACAACGGGCAGATGAAAGCCTGAATGGCACGCAGAACACCGGTATAAAGGACGCAGCCATTAATAAAACGGGAATCATGATCGGTGCGACGGTGATGGTGCTGACCCAAATCGTGATGGTAGCCATTATGACCATGACACCGGTCCACATGAAGCATCACGGACACGGGCTGGGCGAGGTCGGCCTCGTCATCGGCATCCATGTCGCTGCGATGTTTCTGCCTTCGTTGATTACCGGCGTTCTAGTCGATAAGTACGGACACACTCTGATGTCCTATGCTTCCGGAATCACCTTGCTTGCGGCAGGCTTGTTGGCTGGGCTCGCGCCCGGAGAATCGATGGTATTTCTTGTTCTTGCGCTTGCCCTCCTTGGGCTGGGCTGGAACTTTGGCCTGATTAGCGGAACGGCAGCCATTGTCGACGCGACGCCTCCCCATACTCGGGCGAAGACCCAAGGCACGGTGGATGTGCTCATTGCCTTAGCCGGGGCTTCGGGAGGAGCGTTATCCGGCATGGTTGTGGCCCAATCCAGCTACTCCGCACTTTCTTTAGCCGGAGGATTCCTGTCCCTGCTTCTAATTCCGGTTATTGTCTGGTCGCGAAAAAAGAAAGCCTGATGCGATCTTCAACCGATACTCCCTCGTGGCTTTAATTAGGAAGCGCCGGGTTTGGGTATTAAGGTGATCATTACAATAGATCCCCCTTTCGTTTGTTTAGGTTTGCTGCAACGGCAGCCGGGCAGGACGAAAGGGGTCATTTCTATGCTTCAATCGTTCCCAGGCTGATGCGCCGATCAGGCCATCCTCCTGTAACTGTCTCAACGAAGCTGCTGCTGAACAGCCCGCCGCGAGCTCATCTTCGTGAATATTTTTTGCATCAGACCCGGTCCGGAAATCCGGCTGTTCTGAAACGCGGCGATGCGCCATTCGCCGTTTTGCTTTACAACCACATTGGTGTTAATGGAGTCACGTTTCTTTGGCGCCTGCTTCTGCCATCTCATTTTGACGGCGCCCAGTCCGTGAAAGATCGCCAGCTCCGGCGTAATAAAATCGATTTTCGCAATCTCCCCGTCCAGCGTAGACCCTCTCAATACGCCGTTCCACAGCTCCTGATGCACATCGGCAATCGCCTTTCTTCCTTTCAGATGCTCGCCTTGAAAAGTAACGTAGTCGGCCTGGTCGGTAAAGCATGCCCCGTAAGCCTCGCCATCCCCTTTTCCCCAAGCCCATTTCAGCTTTTCAAACAGCTGCTCAATTTCCTTCCGGTCTTGCGCCTGATTTGTATTCATGTTCATCATCCTTCATCTCCTTTTATTGAATGGCCGCCTGATTACGCGGATTTCTTTGCTATTCAAGAAACGGTTCGCTGACATTAACTGGACCAACTAATTATCTTGATTTATATAATATCTTGATTAATTAAGATAATATGCGGACGGAGGTGATTTGTCAATAGATCCCTTAAGTTTTTTTAAAAAGAAATGAAGTACATCCCACCCCGTCAGCGAAAAAGCAAAAAAATCCCGGCCCCTTCGGGCCGGAATCAAGCATGATTATGGTGTTGGCAAAAAGCAGGCTGGCAATCCCGCTTCCCGCCGGAATGGAATTCCTCGTGGTTCGAATGATTCATTAAATGACTCGTGATTACATTACACGGCTAATTTCGTTTGGACCGCAGCTTCCGGAGCCGTCTGCTCCTTCTTCATTTCCTCCATGGCGGCCAGTCCGGCCGTATTCAGCACATTCCACGGCTTGTTGTAATGCGGCTGGAAGAAGAAGTCCACAAAAGCCAGCTCCTGCACCGTCATCCGGTTCTGGATGCATACCGACAGCGTATTGGCCGCTTGGGTCATATCCGCCTTCGACATTACCTGGGCCCCGACGATCCGGCCGCCGTCCGCTTCGAAGACCAGCTTCAGCATGACATCATCGTAGGTCGGCATGAACTCCGGACGGTTGTTTTCATGGATCGTTACAGTTTTCACATTCAAGCCTGCAGCAAGTGCGGCGGCCTCGGTCATGCCCGTCGAAGCGATGTTCCAGTCAAACAGCCGGATGGCCGACGTTCCCTGGGTACCCTGGTAGCGCACGGTCGGCTGCACTAAATTCATACCGGCCAGCGTACCCATCCGCACCGCATTGGTAGCCAGCGGAATGTACATCGCCGTTCCCGTCGGATTGTAGCGTACGGCACAGCTGTCGCCAGCGGCCAGTACATCGGGGTTGCTGGTACGCATATAGTCGTCGACGATAATGGCGCCGTTCGGCAGCATGTCGACTTGACCCTTCAGCAGATCCGTGCCGGGACGGAAGCCGATGCACAGCACAACCATATCGGCTTCAAACGTGCCGTCTGTGGTGACGACCTCGCGCACTTTGCCTTCGCTGCCGCGGAAGCCTTCCACCGTCCGGCCCAGCGCCAGCTGCACGCCGCGGTCCTTTAGCGTCTGCTCGGCCAAGTCGGTCAGATCGCGGTCAAGGTACTTGGCCATGACACGATCCATGTTATCGATCAGGGTGACCTGCTTGCCAAGCTCGCGGAACGCTTCGACCAGCTCGATGCCGATATACCCGGCGCCGATGACGGTGATGCGCTCTGCATCCGCAGCGCGGGCAATGATTTCCTGCGCGTGAGCGTAGTTTTTGCACAGCTGGACATTGTCCAGATCGATTCCTTCCATTTTCGGAATAACCGGCCACGAGCCTGTGGTGACCACCAGCTTATCATAGCTGTCCGTAAATTCTTCGCCGGTCACCAGGTTGCGGACATTCAGCGTCTTGGCGTTGGTGTCGACGGCCAGCACTTCGTGCCGCATCCGGGTCACAGTGCCGAGCCCTGCCAGTTCTTCCGGATTGCTGTAGAACAATCCGCCAGCGTCCTTAACGACACCTCCGACGTGAAGGGCGATGCCGCACGACAGGAACGAAATGTTATCGTTGCGTTCGTACACCGTAATTTGGGCTTCCGGGTGCTGCACGGCAATGCTTTTCACAGCGGCGGTTCCGGCATGGGTACATCCAATGACTGCGACTTTCATGGTAATTCCTCCTTATAGGGAATGAAATGGATAATGTGAAACGGAATGGATAACTTAATGGATAAGCAGCGGAATGGAGGACACTGCTCATTTGTGAAATAATGCACAATATACTTCAAAAAAATATTTCCGATGATTTAGCTGCCTTGACTGTTTGTGATTTATATCACAACCTCTTTATGGCTTAATCATACACCTTCCCTTTCACCTTTGCAAGGGGTTTGTGAAAAAAATCTCAAAATTATGATCATAACAAAAAGCACCCCGTCCGGGATGCTACGGGATGCTTCATATCTGTTTACTGTATGATTAGATGTCTTCGCGAATTTGAATACGTTTGGTGCGTTGGTTAGGTTGTTTTGGAATTTCCATGTTCAGTACGCCGTCTTTCAGGGACGCGTTGATTCCGTCTGCATGAATATCGGGAACGTAGAAGCTGCGCGTGTATTCCCCATAGCGGCGTTCTCTGCGGATGACTTGTTCGTCTTGGTTGTCCACGCGATGGTCTTCCTTGCGAACGGCTTTGATCGTCAGGTAAGGCTCAGCGTAGCTGATCTCGATATCTTCTTTTTGAAAACCGGGCAGCTCCGCCTCCACCAGATACGATTGCTCCGTTTCTCGGATATCGGTCTTAAAGGACGTCAACGATCCTTTGAAAGATGTAAACCAATCGTCGCTGAACACGTCGTTAAAGGATTTCACCAATGGTCCAAAGGCATCTTCTCTGCGTTTTCCAAAAGGAATCAAGTCAAACATGCTTCATTTCCCCTTTCGATTTGACCTTGTTTGACCTTACGACTTTATTATATGCCTGTGGGTGTGAAAAGACAAAAACGATGACAGCTGATTACACGCGATTATAGCCTGATTTGACTCGTTTTATGGTGGATTTATCGTAAAAATTATTATTTTGACCTTGTTTGACCTTCGGATAATCGTATGTAAATTTCTGCATTAATCCTTGTAATTCCCCGCCGTTTGCACCGCCATCTGCCGGATCCTCTCGGCTACATAAGCTGGCTCAAGCACCCGCAAATCCGGCCCGTAGCTCAGCAGCATGCCGTACATCCAATGATTATCCGGGTAACTCGCCCGGACCAGCAGCGATCCGTCCGCTTCCATCTCGACGTTCTCAGCGCCAAAAACCTCCTCCACCCGTACGCTCAGCCGCGGCTTAAAACGCAGCAGGAGAGAAACGGCAGGGCCGGTCTCCTGGTTCCCCCACCTTGCATCCAGTTCGTCCATGCGCACGCCGCGGGACGGAAATTGTTCCAGATGAACCTTTAAGCCGCTCAATCGGGAAACCCGAAACGTCCGATAATCCTGACGGGTTCGGCAGTAGGCGTATAAATACCAGGCGTACCCCTTCCAAGCCAGGCCAATGGGCTCGACTTCGCGCTGCTCGGCCGTCCCTTCCGAATTGGTGTATAGGAAGGACACAACCGACCGGTGCTTTGACGCCTGCCTTAGCGAAACGAGGACTGACTTGTCCTTGATTCCTCCTCCATGCCACAGGTTGGTGTCAAACACGAGCGTTTCACCCTCATCCTCCATTTGGTCCTGCTCGGATTTGGCGACAAGCGCCTTGATTTTGGTCAGCAGATCGTCCATTTCCCGGTCATCCAGGGAAGCCTGTACGCCTTTTAAGGCGACGAGGATCGATTTCAGGTCTTCCAGGGTGACAATCTGCCGCTCAATCCGGTACTTCTCCATAATTTCATATCCGCCGTCCGTTCCTGCATAGGACACAATCGGAATCCCCGCAGCGTTAATCGTCTCGAGATCGCGGTAGATCGTGCGCAGCGATACCTCGTACTTATCGGCAAGGGTCTGGGCGTTCACCCTGCGCCGGCTCAGCAGGATCATCGTAATGCCAAGCAGCCGTTCTACTTTCAAGCTACCCCTCTCCTTTGTCAAAGAAATGGCGATTCACAAAAAAGATCACTTTTTATATCCACTGCATTTCTCGCTGACATACTGTTGTCAAGGTGGGGCGCCTACAATAAAGACATAAGAACCCCCAAGGAGGATGTTAAAAATGAAAATGTTCGCTAGTAGCCCAACCAATCCGGGTACGATCCGCCCCTTCCGCTTGGAAACGACGCCGGCAGAGCTCCAGGACCTCAAGCAGCGCTTGAGCATGACCCGCTGGCCGGATGAGCTTCCGGAGGCAGGCTGGAATTACGGAGCGCCGCTCTCTTTTGTGAAGGACATGGCGGCTTACTGGGAGCATTCCTTTGATTGGACCAAGCAGGAACAGCGCCTCAACAGCTATCCTCAGTTCACGACGACGATTGACGGTGCGAACATCCACTTCTTCCATATTCGTTCCTCCGAGCCGGGTGCGGTGCCGCTCATGCTCATTCACGGATGGCCCAGCTCCCCTGTGGAATTCCTGGAGCTGGTCGGTCCGCTGACCGATCCGACATCGTATGGCGGCGATGCCGCAGATGCCTTTCACCTGGTCATCCCCTCGCTGCCGGGCTTTGGCCTGTCAGGCCCGACAACCGAAGCGGGCTGGAGCCCATCCCGGGCAGCCCAAGCACTGGATGCGCTCATGACGCTCCTCGGCTATGAGCAGTACGGCGTGCAGGGCGGGGATATGGGCGCCATGATCGCACCGGAAATCGGCCGCATCGCCGCCGGCCGCGTCATCGGGGTGCATGTCAACGCAGCGACCATGGGCTTTGTGCCGTTCGGGGCTATCGAAGACGATGTATTTGCATCGCTGACCGATGCTGAGAAGGTGCGGGTCGGCCGATTGGGGCATTTTATGAAGGAAAGATTCGGGTTTAACATAATCCAGTCCACCAGACCGCAGACGCTCGCTTACGGGCTTCACGACTCTCCGGCCGGACTTCTGGCCTGGACCTGCGAATTGTTTAACGGTTTTGGCGATACGATCGATGCTGTGGACCGCGATACGTTCCTTACCAACCTTATGCTGTACTGGCTGACGGGAACGGCAAACTCCTCTACGCGCATGTATTACGAAGGCGCACACGACCCGGGTGCCTGGGCTCCGAAAGACTTGTCGCCAACTCCTGTAGGTGTCGCGGTATTCCAATTATCCGATGTGGCGATCCGCCGCTTTGCCGAGCAGGGCAACCGCATCGTGCATTGGAGCGAGTTCGAGCGGGGTACGCATTTTGCCGCGATCGACGCGCCGGAACTGATGATCAAGGACATCCGTACGTTTTTTCGGAATGTGCTGTAACCGTTAAAGTGGATAGATGTAGGGTGGCACCTGAGCGGTGCCCTTTTATCCTTTTATTGCTGCGGCTTCTTTTTACGATGACGATGAATTCCTCAACGCATACAGCTGCGAGACCACCCGGTCTAGCCGATCCTTGATCAGAATGGTATCCGTGTACTTCGCCGGGATCCCCTCATAGCCGTAATAGATGCCCGCCAACCCGCCGGCGATCGCTCCAATCGTATCGGAATCGCCGCCCAGGTTAGCGGCCCGCTGCACCGCATCGCTGAAGTCGGTCGCGTGAAGCAGAATATGCAGCACCCAACGGAATGTATGGACCACGAACCCGCTGGGAGGACAGTCTGGTTCGTCTTCGATCATTCCTTCATACTCACTGCCTTTGATCTCAGCCAAGATGGCTTCGCTTAGGTCCTCTCCCCGCAATAGACGATCGGCAATGCGATTATAAATAACGCAAGCTTCCGCGCACCTTGGATCGTAATGCGTCATTCGTGATTGCATGATCGTTACCCGCTCAACCTCAGCCGGGTCGTTGTAAGCCAGCGCAACCGGGAGGCATCGCATCAATGAGCCGTTCCCGCCGCTTTGACCCATGTCTGCATGAGCAATAAAAGCAGATTCGAGCCAATCCCCCTCATATTTTTCAAACACATGCCGGATGATGTTCCCGATGTCCTTGGGCCGCGATTGATACCATTCGAGAAAATGACGCCCGATCGCCTCCAGCGGCTCCGCGGGATTTTCCAGAATCCCTTCCGCCACGCAGAGCGTCATCATCGTATCGTCGGTTACTTCCCCCGGTTCGAGCTGCCATACCCCGCCGCCGATGATCTCCGTCAAATAGCCATATTGGGCTTTTACTTCCCGGACACTCATAAACTCCGTCGTTCCGCCAAGCGCGTCACCCACGGCCACACCGTAGAGGCCGCCCTTCAAGCGTTCGAGCATTTGATCCTGCATGCCAACACCCCCTGTTCTGAATCATCTGGAAAAGATGTCCAGTCGTTCTAATAGCTATGATTATATTAAAAATATCTATCGACGTACATTCCATGAAGACAGACCGCGTTTAGAGGAAATTTTATTGCGAGATTCAGGATGTTTAGCATAGAAGTTTATACTTTCTGATCTCTAATCCAAAAGAGAGACCTGCCGTTTGGGCATGCAGTTCACAGATAACAAAACCCAGCTTGGGAAGCTGGGTTCGTTCATTTATAATAGGGCAGATAAGGTATCCAAAACGCGGGCCGCAAATTGTGCCCGTTCTTCGGGCGGCTCCTCTTTGCCCAAAAAGTTAATTTGAAACGCATGCTGGAAGCAGCTCCCCAGGAGTAAATCGGCAATCGCTCTCGAATCCGTGCCCTCCCCGACTCTGCCCAGCTGCTTCTCTTGATTCAAATAAGCTTCCACGGCCTCGTTGGCCCTGTGGGGACCTTCATTCCGCAGCTCAAAACCTTCCCGCTGACGAAGCAGCAGACCCGGTTCAGAGAAAATGGAACCGATCAGGGGCATGGAGCTATGAAAATCCTCCAGCGCGGCAAGAGTAACCTGCTCCAGATTGGTTCGCACAGTGTCTTTACCTGCCATGGTTTGCAGCGACGATAAGGTTCTCATCAAATGCTTTAATTGTCCACGGATCACATGAACAAATAAATCTTCTTTGCTGGAAAAGTGGTTATACAGCGATCCTTCCGAACAGCCGGCAGTCCGGGCGATTTCCTTGGTTGTCGTCTTGGCAAGCCCGTTCCTTAATAACACCTGTTCTGCGGCGTCGGCAATTTTATTTTTTAAGTCCAATGGTATCCCTCACTCTATTGACATAGCAGTAATTACTGGTTATGCTTCCATTATGAGTGTGCACTCACTCATTGTCAAGCCAACCAATCTGGCGGTTGAATGGGTTTATTTAGACAAAAATGAGTGTGTACTCACTCATATCGACGGTGAGGATGAATATGCTAGCCTGTTCCATTCCTGGATACTCCGTCCCCCCTCAAGTGAGTGTGCGCTCACTCAAAATACCGAGAAAGGAGGTTTACGATGAAATCACAAAATTATAAAACTCATGTCAGGATGGTTCCGGCGTTCCATTTTTTCCTGGTGCCCCTGGGTATCATTACGCTGGTCGCTTCCATTATCCATTTATTTGTCGCAGAGCTGCGCGGGATATCCTTGTTTTCCTCGCTGCTGTTCGTGTCGGTCTCCCTGATGGCGGTCATGACGATGATCTTCGCCCGGAGGTTCGCCTGCAAGGTGCAGGACCGCGCCATTCGGGCCGAGGAAAACTTACGCAGCTTCGCACTCACCGGCAGGCTGCTTGATCCCCGTCTGTCAATGAATCAAATTCTTGCGCTGCGATTCGCTCCGGATGAGGAATGGATGGCTTTATGCGACAAGGCTGTGAAAGAAAATCTGCCCCCTGAGCGCATCAAGCGGTCCATTAAAGCCTGGAAAGCCGATTTTGAACGCGTATAATCCCCTAATGAATGGAGGACGAAAAGTGAAGCATCTATCCGAAACATTAAGAGAGACGACCCTGCATGTGCTAGCTGCCCATGCCCAGCAATATATCGATAACCAATGGAAGCCGGTATGGGAAAGGCATCTTGAAGAAACGGAACGAATTTTTGCAAAAGGCGGCGATTCCGCTTATGGCTTCTACTGCCTTAAACTGTTTCAGCCCTTGGCTGCGGAAATCGCAGAAGCGGGATGGGTCACCCAGCCGGTTCTGCCGGGGACTTTTCCTCAATCGGAAGAGCACTGGGGACCATGGGAAAACCGGGAAAGGCGATTTTGGAGCGTCATCCAACATGACAGCGGAAAAGCGCTCGGTACGCTGATTACGCGTATTTTTCACGATCATACCCAACTTCGTCTGCCCAGACCGCCGCATATCTACGCGATCCATGAAACGGACCCCTCAGAAATTTCCCACATTCTAATTCACGCCGACCCCAATGTTCTGGATTCGCGGACGGACGGTGAGTCATGATGGTAGACAGACCCTATACGCGGATGGCCCGTATCTGTTTTATGACACTCGCATGGCTGTTCACCATCTCCGTCGCAATCCAGGTGTTTTTCGCTGGACTCGCCCTCTTCGTGAGCCCGGATAACTGGCTAATCCATGCAAATTTCGCCAGGTATTTCTCATTGCTGCCTCTAATTATGGCTGTGTTAGCCTGGACCGCCCGTTTGCCCGGCAAAATGATCCGGAGAAGTTTAGGGCTGCTCGGCATGACAATAGGCATGTTTCTGACCGCAGTGCTGTCATCCCGAATCGGTATGTTATCCGCGCTGCACCCGGTCATTGCGATCATGCTTTTTGGGGGCAGTATTGCCATCCTCCGCCCGCTTCGGGATCAAAAACCCAAAAAACGCATCGTTAATCATGGATAGATAAAAGCGCAAGTAAGGGCACCTTGAAAGGTGCCCGTTTTTCATTCCAGCCGATGCAGCGGATTCATTTATATAAAAAAAGCACGATATCTCCTTTCATTTGCTGTAAGACGCGCGTTTCAGGCGAATGGTATCATCTTGGCGGGAAAGGAGGATTCGCCGAGCAAAAATGTAAGCGCTTAATAAATAACATTTGACGCAGGGGGAGTGCAATGAATGAGTAAATGGATGAAACAAGCCTTTTCGGCCGTAATCGCTGCGGCTCTGATCATGCCATCGGGCTGGCTGGCCTCGGATGTAAGCGCGGATGCAGAGTCGCCGGATGCCGGTACGGTAACGGTGGTATACCATGAAACCTTTGCGAACGGGACTGGCAAAGCCGTTCAATCGGGAGGCGCCAACCTCGCACATGTGTCTGGCAAAGTTTTTGACGGGAATGAGGATGGAGGCGCTCTTTATGTAAGCAACCGAGTCAACAACTGGGACGCGGCTGATTTCAAATTTGCCGATCTGGGGCTCGAAAATGGCAAAACGTACACCGTGACGGCAGCCGTATATGTAGATTCCGGTGCAGCCGTGCCAGCCGATGCCAAAGCAGCGCTCCAAACGGTTGACAGTTACGGGAATTATGCGGAAGCAGATTATGAGGCCGGCAAAGCGGTCACCTTGACCAAAGAGTTCACCGTGGATACGAGCAAAGATAAGGCTCTTCGCATCAACTCTAATGAGGCCGGTGCCACAGTCCCCTTCTACCTAGGCGACATCCTCATCACTGAAAAGGCTGGCTCCGGCGGGGGCGGAAACGAAGAACCGCCTAGAGATCCTGCCTTGCCTTTCAGCACGATCACTTTTGAGGATCAGACCCCCGGTGGCTTTGAAGGCCGATCCGGCACGGAGAAGCTAACCGTCACCGATGAAGCCAACCACACACCGGACGGTGCGTACGCCCTCAAAGTGGAAGGACGGACCGCTACCTGGCATGGACCATCGCTGCGTGTGGAGAAATACGTGGATAAAGGCGCCGAGTATAAAATATCCGCCTGGGTCAAGCTAATCAGCCCCGCCAGCTCACAGATTCAGCTATCCACCCAGATCGGCAGCGGTGGCAGCGCGAATTATGTGACCCTGGCCCCCAAAACGATCAGCACCGATGACGGCTGGGTCCAATTTGAAGGAACGTACCGTTACAACAGCGTGGGTGGCGAATACTTGACCCTTTACGTGGAAAGTTCGAGTAACGCGGAAGCCTCCTTTTATATCGACGATATCAGCTTCGAGAAAACCGGCTCAACGCCAGTCGAAATCCAGAAGGATCTGGTCCCTCTCAAGAACGCGTACCAAAACGATTTTCTGATCGGAAACGCCATCTCGGCGGAGGATCTGGAAGGCGTACGGCTGGAGCTGTTAACCATGCATCACAACGTCGCCACGGCGGGAAACGCCATGAAGCCGGATGCGCTGCAGCCGACGAAGGGCAGCTTCACGTTCACCGCAGCCGATGCAATGGTCGATAAAGTTCGGGCTGCAGGCATGCAGATGCACGGGCATGTGCTGGTATGGCATCAGCAGTCGCCGGCGTGGATGAATACGGCTCAGGACGCGCAGGGTAACACGGTCCCTCTGAGCCGCGAGGAAGCACTGGTCAACCTGCGGACCCATATTCGAACCGTCATGGAGCATTTCGGCGACAAGGTAATTTCCTGGGACGTCGTCAACGAAGCGATGAACGACAACCCGCCAAATCCGGCTGATTGGGAAGCGTCGCTGCGCAAATCCCCTTGGTATAACGCGATCGGGCCAGACTATGTCGAGCAGGCGTTCCTTGCGGCCAGGGAAGTGCTGGACGATCATCCGGATTGGGATATCAAGCTGTATTACAACGATTATAACGAGGACAACCAGAATAAGGCCCAGGCCATTTATAACATGGTCAAAGCCATGAACGACAGATATGCCGAAGCACATCCCGGCAAGAAGCTGGTCGACGGTGTCGGCATGCAGGGGCACTACAATGTGAACACGAATCCGGAAAATGTGAAGCTTTCCCTTGAGAAGTTCATCTCCTTAGGGGTCGAGGTCAGCATCAGCGAGCTGGACATCCAAGCCGGCAGCAACTACGAGCTCCCCGAGAAGCTGGCCAACGCCCAAGGCTACTTGTACGCGCAATTGATGAAGATATTCAAGGACCATGCCGCCGACATCAGCCGGGTCACCTTCTGGGGAATGGACGACGGTACAAGCTGGAGAGCTTCATCAAATCCGCTGTTGTTTGATAAAAATCTTCAAGCCAAGCCGGCATACTACGGCGTCATTGATCCGGACAAATTTATTACGGAGCATCCGCCCGAGTCGGGCAATGCCAACCAATCTATCGCGGCGTACGGCACGCCGGTGATTGACGGGACGGTCGACGCGGTTTGGAACCAAGCGGCCGCCATGCCGGTCAACCGCTATCAGATGGCGTGGCAGGGCGCGACGGGCACAGCCAAAGCGCTCTGGGACGACCACAACCTGTACGTGCTGATCCAGGTCAGCGACACACAGCTGGACAAATCCAGCGCGAACGCATGGGAGCAGGACTCCGTCGAAGTTTTCCTGGACGAGAACAACGCAAAAACTACGTTCTACCAGGATGACGACGGGCAGTTCCGCATTAACTTTGATAACGAAACTTCCTTTAATCCGCCCAAGATCGCAGATGGCTTCGAGTCGGCGACCAAAGCAGCCGGCACAAACTACACGGTAGAAATGAAAATTCCGCTCAAAACAGTAACGCCAGCCAATCAGTTGAAGCTTGGTTTCGACGCCCAGGTCAATGACGCGAAAGACGGCGCCCGCCAAAGCGTCGCCGCCTGGAACGACACGACCGGCAACGGCTACCAGGATCCATCCGTGTTCGGCGTACTGACCCTCACCGGCAAACCCGCCAATCCGGGCGACAATGGCTCGGGCAACGAGGGCGGTGGCGGAAACAACGGTGGTAACGGCGGAAGTAACGGAAACGGCGGCAATAGCGGAAGCGGTAATGGCAGCAACAGCAGCGGCAATAACAGCAACGGCGGCGGCAGCCCGCAAACCGGGATTACCATAAGCACCGATGGTGCCGTTACAATCAAGCCGGAAGCGAAAATCCAAGACGGACGTGCCGTGAGTACCATTTCTGCCGACAACCTGAAAAAGGCGCTGGAGCAAGCGGCCGTACCCGCCAATGGGAAGAAGCTAATCGTGATCGAGGCGGCAAACCCACCCGGTACCGGTTCCGTTGAAGTCCAGCTCCCGGCTCAAAGCCTTAGTGGAAAAGAATCCTTCGAGCTGCTGCTGAAGACGGGTTCCGCTGTTCTTCGAATTCCAAGCGGCATGCTGTCCAATCAGACAGATCTATCCGGGCAAGTATCCGTTCGCATCGGAACCGCCTCGACGGACCATTTGAACCTAACCGCAGCCGATCGTGAACGGATCGGCAGCCGTCCGGTGATCGAGCTGAGCCTTGCAGCAGGCGGCAGAACCTTGGAATGGAGTAATCCTGCAGCGCCTGTGACGGTGGAAATTCCATACAAGCCGACTGCTGAGGAATTAAGCCATCCGGATCAGATTGTAGTTTGGTATGTCGACGGCCAGGGCCAGGCGACCCCTATTCCTAACGGCCGCTATGATGCCGCCACCAGAACGGTGGTTTTCCACACCAACCATTTCAGTACTTATGCGGTCGCCTATGCGTCCACGGCCTTCGCAGACCTGCAAAACGTCCCTTGGGCCAAGCCAGCCATTGACGCCATGGCCGCCCGCGGAGTCATCCATGGAATGTCCGAGGGCCGCTTCTCTCCTGAAGCGATAATCAAAAGGGCCGACTTCGTAGCCCTTCTGGTTCGGGCGCTGGAGCTCCAAGGTACAGGCATCCCGAAAACCGCATTCAGCGATGTCGATCCAATCGCTTATAATCGTAGCGAGTTGAACACTGCCAATGAGCTGGGCATTGCGGTTGGTTTACCAGACCGTACCTTCAAGCCAGACAGCCCGATCACCCGCCAGGAGATGATGGTGCTCACTGCACGCGCGTTAACAGCGGCCGGAAAAACAGTTGAGGGCAGCGGAAGCCTGAGCGCATACGCCGACGCCGCAAGCATTGCCGGCTACGCCAAGGATAGTGCGGCTGCGCTCGTGAAAGCCGGCATCGTTACCGGCAGTAACGGTAAGATTACGCCGCAAGGTCCGCTTACCCGGGCTGAGGCGGCGGTCATTTTGTATCGGATTTGGAAGTTGTAGCATTGGGGAGTCATGTTTTGAAATGGAAAGGAGACACCGGTTAGTTGACCGGTGTCTCCTTTTTTAACCCCAGATCATCTTATCTGTGAACAGGTTCAAATCTGATTTGATCTGCAATCAATTTATTTTCTGCTTGATCGAATTTATAGGTGATCTGAAAATCGCCTACGTATTGCGGAGAAATGCCAACGCTCACACCTAACGTGGTGACGATTTGTTGATTCTTCATCCAATAATAGACGACGCCGCCAAAACTAAGCTTGTCCTGTTTAAAGTTTATACCGGCAACCTGATATTCAAATTGATGTTCTTTTCCCTGTGACTTTATCTTAATGGACAAAGTCTGATCATTTTTCCGGGTAACCCCCGTTTCGATCTGGCCGGCGACAATCTCCTGGTAGCTTTGCACTTGGATTTCGGAGAGATCCGTCCCATTCAGTACATGTAATTCATCAATATTCAGTCCCGTCCCTTTTCCCTTATTAAGGATGATCACCGCTTCTTCCTTCCCGTCGCCCGTAACATCCGTATAGTAAATCCGCGGGTCCTCAATCGTCGAAAAGCTCCAGTCGAATGCCTTGTCCACACCATTCACATCAACGGCTACAGATTCATACGAATATTGCCCTTCCTTAACCGGCGTCAGCTTTACCTCTTTGTTCTCCGAAGACCAAGATTTCGCATCCAGTGACGGATTCGCCGTATTCATATGATTCTCTAGTTGTGAATTCGTTGTTACCCGAGATTCTGTTGTTGCTTCCGTACCTGTTGAGGGACTGTTTATCATCTGATCTTTGCTGCACCCCACAAGAAAACCGAACATTAAAATCGAAGCCGAAAATAATGTGAGCTTGTTAATGACCATCCTCTCACTTTCGCTAGTTGATGCACATCATGATATACGTTCTATTTTCCATATAATTTAAGAAATGGTTGTTATGATTTGAAAATATCGTAACCTCTAATCTATAAACGCTGCTAGTCGTAAGAAGTAACGCCCCGGGAATGCCGAGGACAGAATAATCCGGCTCTTGAAGTCCAGCCACCCGAGCCATGAACGATTGAGTGAGCTAATTGCTCCACGCTCGAAGGAAAAAGCCCCCCGCGTCCAGAATATATCAGCTATGAGCGTATGATGATGGGAGAGTGAGCGCACATGAGCGATGAGCAATGGCTGAAAGTTTCCGATTTGGCGGGACAGCTTGAAATCCCTCAGCCAACAATCAGGCGATACATGGACCGGCACGGACATCACTTGCATACGAAAAAGCAGCATAAAAGTTATCTGATATCTTCCGCGTCTATTCCCGCGCTGGCCCGGATCCGTGACGAATACTCCAAGGGGCTGAACGGGGAGCAGGTCGAGGAGGTGCTGCTGGGCCAGTCATCCACGATCACGACCGTGAGCGATACCAGCGTCCATAAGGATGAGCGCGTGAGCGATAATCTTGCCGAAGCCTTGTCCGAATTGGAGAAATCCATGATCGATCGCTTTAACAACCAGGAGCAATTTAATCAGCATCTGCTCGAACTGCTGCAGCGTGAGCAGGAAAAAGTCGAACGTCTTACCGAGCTCCTTATGAAGCAGACCGAAGCGGCGGCGTCCTTGTCCCCAACGGTTCAGGCCCAGAGCCGGAAACAGGCGGATCACCTAACGGAACGAAGGGTGAAGCGTCAGCTGGAGAGCGAGGCCTTGGAGCTCTGGCTTAACAAGCCTGCGCCGGAACGAACGAAAAGGAACGTGCTGTTTCAAAGGAAAGAGGACAGCGAGGCTAAGGAAAAATTTGTGAGGGACTACGTGCTGGAACATTACGTGAGCCGTTTAAACGAGGAATTTAATAAAAGCTAAACCTGTTCGAAAAAGCATAAATAGACGAAAAAGAGCGGTCCGCATTGGATCGCTCTTTTTTTATAGAAATCCGGTGGCCCGTATTTAGCGGAACTACCTCTTGCGATATGAGGAACCTGAATTTCGCGAGGCTCACACTTTCTTATATCTCTTAACATAAGCTTTGGGCGGCCTGCCCCCGGCTTGCGACCGGGAACGGAACACGAATTTGCGCTGGCACCAGTAGCTGAACACGAACAAGGAGCCCTCGGTGAGCAGCTTGGCGATGAAAAGCGGAATCCCCACCATTTCGTGGAACAATATCAACAACCCGTAATTTAATCCCATAATAAGCGCGACCAGCGCAAAATATTTCGGAGCCGATTCGATCAGCCGGGGGGCGTCCTTTTTCACAAATACATATCGCCGGTTCATGGCGTAATTGAATATGGCGCTGCACAACCGCGAACCGACTACGGCGGCCAGCAGGCTGCCGGTAACGAACTGAAGCACGAAGAGCAGCAGAAAGTCCAGTCCCGCCGAGAGTACGGATGAAGAGCAAAACTTTAGGATAGGGGCATAAATCCGGATGGAGTCCGCAACCGGGCGGAAATGAGACGACTTGTTCTTTTCCAAATAGACGGTATCAATGGGCACCTCATGGATCGGGTAGCCGTCTCCGCGTGCCTGCAGCAGCATGTTCATTTCATACTCAAAACGGTCGCCCGGAATGCTGCACAGCCAGTCCAGCATCGCTGACGAGAAGCCACGAAGGCCGGTCTGCGTATCCATGACGAAGCGGCCGGTCGTCAGGGTGTAAACTAAGCGTGTCGCTTGGTTGCCGAACCGGCTTCGCAGCGGTACCCTGCCGGTAAAATGCCGGCAGCCGAGCACGATATGGTCCGGATGCTCGTCGACCGCCGCGGCAATCCGGACGATATCGGCCGGAAGGTGCTGTCCGTCGCTGTCCGCGCAGACGATCCCTCCCGTCTCACCCGCCTTCTTCAGGAAGGCGAAGCCGGTCTTCAAGGCCCGCCCTTTGCCAAGGTTGTGGTCGTGGGTCAGCACGATGCAGCCGGCCTGGCGAGCCGAATGAAACAGCTCCCCATAGGCCTCACCGCTGCCGTCATCGACCACGACGATCCCGCAGCGGCAAGCCGCTTTTAGGTCAGCAATCAGCTGCAGCAGTCTCTCGTCAGGCTCATAGGCCGGAATCAATACGGTTGTCATGTCGGTAGCCTCCTTCAGCTTCGTCGGTCCGTTATTCGCCAACATAAATAATGTCGCTGACGCCGCGCTCCTGGCCTTTGCCCCCAGGACTGTTGACGACCCGGCCCATAAAGTACATGGTCGATGAACCGCCGCCGTCGAGGTTGTAGGCCTCGGTTGCTCCCAGGTCCTCAAACAGATTCGCAAACTCGTTCAGCGTCACGCCCCGGCTGTAATTCTGCTGCCGCCCGTCCACCACGACAAACACGTAGTGATTCGGCGAAATGATGCCGATCCCCGTCCGCGGATTGGCCTCGTCGATCGTGCGGTTGCCGAAGTTGGTATCGATTTTGACGTTATCGAAGTCCTGCACCGCGGTGCCGTCTTTCACCAGAACCGGTCCAAACGAAAAGGTATTCGTTACCCCTTGGGCAAGCAAATCCTCGGCGGAAACCTCCTCCTCGTTATACGATTTCATCGTGCCGTCACCGAACAGCGCCAGCCCGTCACGCGCAGGCTCATCACGGTATAAGGTGCCGTTACGGATGACGACGCCGTCATTCCGGAACCCGTAATAGTCCCCGTTGATGGCAAGAATGGCATTGTTGGCGGAGGCGATCTCCGAGGTATGCTCGGTAATGTTACGGCCGAAGGAATTATTCGCGAAGGCTGTCCGGAGGTTGGACGCGCTCTTCAGCTGAACATCGGCGACGTAATACGTCATTTTATCTGCACCTGTACCGGTCTCCACTTGCTTGATCGAAATATCGACGTTATCGCTCTTGTAGTTCCAATCGTCAGAGGTTGCGTTTACCGCCGGGGCCGTGGATGCCGCAGATTCTGTATTCGTCGATGTATTCGCAGCAGCTGTTTTCGTTGTACCCGCCGACTGCCTGCCGGAAGCGGTCGACGATACGGCTGCTGCCGTGCTGGGCTGGGCAACAACCTCCTCCACATGCGGGATCAAATACCGGTCGGCCAGCCCGTACAGGATGCCGCCGACTGTGGCAATGGACAGCGTGAGACTGATGAGCAGAATGCGCTTGGACTTCTTTTTCTTATTGTTCATGGATGATTTACTCCTTGTGGCTGTAATGGGATAGCCCTAGAGTAAACCCGAATATTTAAATGGAACTTAAATGGGATATGAAGCTGATGGAATGGTGCAAAAAGCGGGGATCTGACGAAGGTGGCCATAGAGCGGCATGGCCTCATCTTGGTTCGAAGCGTATATGTAGGGAAATATTTTTTTAAAAAGAGAGGAAAAATCTATTGAAGCTGTAAAGCTTGAGAGGATGAACTGAGGTTCAAAAAGATTGAAAGGCAGGAGGATACAACCAATGATGCAAATCATGACTTATGTCGCTAAGGCTTCTTTCGTAATTTTCTCGATATCGATCGGGGATCTGGACCCTTCGCTGACTAAATCGGGGAGAATATGCTGCAAAAAGTAGTCGACGCAATGAAGCTGGATTCCTTTAATTTTGATGAGAGCATCTCTGTACATGACGACGAACTCTTTTTCTGTGTTTCCGCGCTGCAGTTCTGTAAAGGCCTCGTAGATTTGATCCAGTTTATCGGCTACTTCCAGGATTCTGCCTTCGACGGAATCGTCCTTGCCTTCACGCAGTTGCCTGCGAAAAATCGGCTGAAACTCAGACGGAATATGCTCATCAATGAAATGAGCGACCATGCCTTCCTCCACTTGCTGAAGCATTGCACGCAGTTCGAGGGAGTGGTGCTTCACGGGCGTTTTGATATCCCCGATAAAAATCTCGCCGTAATCATGGCTGCTGGTAATTTCGTACAGCTTCTTCCAGTCCACCGTGACTCCGTTGGTTTCCTCAATGTCAGCCAGCGTTTTGGCGTACTGGACAACCTTCCAGGAATGGGCGGAAACGCTGTGCTCCTCAAATTTGAACTTGCCGGGACAACGAATGATCCGTTCGAGGTCGTTCAGCGATTGAAAGTACGTATGAATTCCCATAGCTGCACCCTTTCTTTGTGTAAAATGGTTGATATACTGCTGTATTTCTAGTATACATTCGGTTTGTAAAAGGACCGTAAAGTGACGCAAGAAGTTATTGGAACCAGCGGATGGTTATGCACGGGATACCCCGGTGACGCTCCAACTTCATATTGCAGAACATTGACATGACACCAAATGGTGTCATACAATCTAGTTGTCACCAAAAGGTGTCACATCATGAGACGACAATAAGGCTTAGGAGAGAGTGCTGTGAGCGAGAACAATGAGAACCGGGATGTATTTGACGCCGTTGCAGATCCAACCAGACGCCAACTGATTCGTCTATTATCCGAGGCGGAGGAGCTCCCGCTTCATGAACTGACGCCACATTTCCAGATGGGCCGGACAGCGGTATCCAAGCATTTGACCATCCTGAAAGAGGCCGGACTGGTCGTTGACCGGAAAGTCGGCAGAGAAACGCGATTCAGGCTGAACGCTTCCCCGCTCCAAGAAATTCAAGATTGGGTGGCTTATTATACCCAGTTCTGGAGTACAAATATGCTGCGCTTGAAGCAACTTTTAGAGGAGGAAGAAGAATGAGTTTTTAAAAAGACCACCCGTAGAGGTGGTCTTTCTCATGGATCTGCATGAGGGAGAATCGAACGCCTACAGCCGTGGATCGATCTCTTGCTCCTGGGCCACCTCAAACAGCAGATTGGCAGCCGCTTCCTGGTACGCCGCATGCATCGGTTCGATCTCGTCGTATTTCACGCCGAGCATCCGGAGGCCATGCCGGTATTCGTTCTGCGAGGTCCGCAGCTTGCGGGCGATGCTTTTCTGCTTCAGCAGCTTCCGGTACTTATGCGGGAATCGGTAGTCGTAGCCGTAAATAATGGACAGGTAGTCCGGGTTGCGCACCTTCATGTACGGCACCGTCCGGCCGTCCCAAGCCTCAGGCTTGATAACGACGCCTTCCATGTGCTTCTCCGTCGTCAGCTTGGCAAAGAACCGCTCCGCCTCTGCATAACTCTCCGGTTCGGACAAATCAAGTGAAACCGATTCATCGTCCGACAAGAAGCCGTACATCTCCGATGTCGTCCACTGCGGCAATTCCTCCCCGCCGTTTTCAAAGACGATTTTCAAGATGGCGAACGGTTTATACTCCATCTCCCCTGCTTCCGCATACAGCTCCAGCTGTCTTTTGTACGTTTCGTAAGCTTCGGTATGCTGTGCCAACGATACGGACGTCTCCACAATTTCGTGCATATGCTTGTAGTTCTGGTACACGTTGGCGCCGTATTTGTCGCTTAGGTCTTTTTTAGGCATGCGGTATTGATCCTGCTCGAAGCCGCTGGCCTGATACTGCTCGGTCAATGACTGCAGAGCGGTTTCAAAACCATGGTCCTGCAAAAAGGAAAGCTCGCCCTCCAGCGCCTTCTCGATCGGCTTGAACTGCCGCTGGATCAGCCCTTCGCCGAGGGCGTTCCACGGCATCAGCTCGCCGTCCAGGATGAGCATGCGGATTCCCCGCTCCTGCATATAAGGGCCGAACTTGGCCAGCAGCCGATGGTAGACTACCGTCAGATCCACCTGCTTCACCTTGTAACCGTTGCGGCTTACCGCGAAGCACTGCTCTACGTCGAGATGCAAATAAATGTTGCAGCGCGATCCCATATATTGGGGCTGCAGCGCCACCTTCAGGACACCGTTCTCCTTGAAATAGTCCAAGCCCCGTTTCAGCGACTCCAGCTCATTTCTCTCCATATCTTTATCCGCCGGGGACATCGTACCGGAAATGAAGTTGATTTTATGCCGGGAACAGTAATGCAGCCTGCGGATATCGTCCTCCCCCAAATCCTGTACGGATACCTTCCGCTTTTCCTGGAACAGCGCCGGAAGTTCCTCGGTCAGCACGGATGTGCGCGACTTATGCGACTTCATGAACGGTTTGAACGAAACCGTCACGGACGTCAGCCCGTTTCCATGCACAGCGCCGGTGTCGAGATGGATTTTGTTGCGGATCCGGAAAGCCTGCTTGGCGGCCACATGACCGAAGATATGATACGGGTGGTTTCCGACCGCCTCATCCTTCAGGAAGGACAGCTGTTCCTCCAGCGGCGCCTCCCGGTCGATGCGGAAATTGCGCTGATGGCGGGCCGATTGGGCGTCCAACTTGCCGATGTATTTCTTCTTGCAGGGTGCATGCGTTACATAGTAGGAAGGGCCGTCCGTTCCTACATAGCGGTAAAAGGGCTTTGCCTTTTCCACCAGTTCATTAAATTTCCGGAGCAGCTCATCATCGTTTGCCAGTGTCTCGGTGGAATCAAAATACGTCTGCAGCAGCTCCTGATCCACGCCCTGGATCTCGCCCCGCAGGTATTTGTAGACGAAATTTTCGTGATTCCCCATCACGAACAAGAAATGCTCCTGATTCTCGTACAGAAATTCGATAATTTCACGCGTCTGCTTGCCTTTATCGATCCAGTCACCAGCCAGGATGACCTTCGTAGACCTTAGCTTCTCCCCTGCGAACAGCTTGCCTGCCTCCATCCGGAAGCCGTAGCTCAGCAGCAGACCCTTCAGCTCTTCCACGCACTCATGGACATCCCCCACGATGATGTACTGCGGGCCATGCGGGAGAACCGTCTCCCGGTAAGCCTCCAAATCCTCGATCATCACGCGGTAGTCGGGATTGGCCGTGCTTTCTTCAGGCCGGTAAAAGTCCTTGGCCCGTACCTTATGGATCTTCTCATAGCCATCGCGCGGCAGCGCGCCGAGCACGTCTTTTTTCAGGCGGTTGATATGATTCGTGATGAGCCGTTTGGAGCGCTCCGATGCGTAGTAGTCCTCCCTTTTCCGGTAATCGAAGACGATGATCTCAAGATTGTAGTGATTGCTGCGGGCGATCTCCCGCACCTTTTCGCGAAAATCCTCCGCCAGCCCCGTCGTATCCACCACCACGAAATCGGCATTAACCGGAAACGACGTAACCATCTTCAGCCGCTCAAACAGCAGGTGAAAAGCCTGCTCGCTCGCCTCCAGCATCACTTGATCGTATTTATCGTAATCATATCCGAGCACCTCCTGGCGGATCCGGTCGGAGGACAGATATTGAATGTTTGCTTTTAATTTCGATGTCACATCCTCAAACCGCAGTCCCGGAATCAGCACATCTTGGGCAAACGTCGTTTTGCCGCATTCCGTGGAACCGACGAGCATGAAGATGGTATGCATTTTTGTGCGGATTTCCATGAGCTTTAAGCCCCCTCTTTCTTCAAAATAACGCCCTGCGTCGTCTGGATCTGGTCGACCTCATCCCCGATCGCCGCGAATTCATGCGACAGTCCGAGCCCCTGAATCACATCCAGCATCCACGTCTGGAACTCCTCCTGCCCCATCTCCCACTTATGGTCGTCATGGCGGAAGCCGGACAGCTCGTAATAATGGTTAAAGTCGGCGTTCGGCGTCGTGATCACCAAATGATCAAAATCGACCCCGGCCACAATCTGCCGAATCAGCTGCGCCGCCTCCTCTCTGCTCATATGCTCGATCACTTCCGTCAGGATCACATCGACCCGTTCGCCGTTGTAGTCCTCGAGAAAATGCTCCACCGAGTGGAAGGGCGCAATGTTATCGATTTGCCGGGACTCCGCTTTGCGGGTCAGGGCCGCCAGGCTCTCTTCGTCGATATCGACCGCGTAATAGCTTCCTTCGATTTTGCCGGCAAACGGCAGCGCATAAAAGCCTTCACCGCATCCGACATCGAGAATGGACTTATCGAAAGGCAGCACGCTGCCGATGTAATTTCGGCGCTGCAGCGCCGTACCTCCGTACGCAAATTGGATGCGGTATCGGGCCGACGCTTCAAGCTCCGCCTTGTACTTGTTATACCGCTCCCGGGAAGCCAGGAAATTTCGGACGAACAGGCTGCGGATGTAAAACGGCGCGTCGATCACGTTGATGCTGCGGATGTATTTGTCCAGCACATGCTCGGAAATGTCGATGTATTCGTTGCCGAACATGGACAGGAACAGGCACAGCACGCTCACGGCGTGAAGGAGTTCATAAAGGCTGCGCTGCGTCGTCACCGTGAGCGAGTAGCTCTTATGCGCCTGATGCGTAATCTGAAACGTGAAGTCTTTGAGATGTTTTTCGAAAAAATCGATGTAGCGCGTGAGCTCGATATGAATCATGCCGATCATCAACGTATGCTCATACCCCTCCGTATCACGTTCGTCATGGTGCTTGAGCGGATGAGCGAAAAACTCGCCGATCGCGTTGAGCGGAAATAACGGCGTGTTGTAACGCGACACGTTCAAATATTCAAACTGCTCGTCGGCATGCTGCTTATAGGAAATTTCATTATCGGCGTCTTTGAAATAGACGTTGAACGTCTGCTCATCCGAATACCAGCCGTAGGCCATCCCTTTGCGGATGCTGCGGAGAATCATGCCGGAATGCGGGTTCTTTTTGATCAAAAATGAAAACTGCGGGTTCGTGGACTTGATTTGCACGATCGCCATACTGCACTCTCCTTGCTTGCGGGTTTCAATTCCTTGCTGTCATCATCGCTTATTTTCGTGCGCACGAACATGGCGCAAGTATTACGACCCGGCATAGAAATCTGGTGAAACAGGCGTCATTCGTGTTTCCGCTCACACGATCACGGCACGCTCATGGTAAGGTTCACGTGTTAACCACCCGGTTCGCCTGCTACAATAGAATGAGATCGATACGGAAAAGGAGAACCGCCAGATGGCCAAAGAGAGCTTTGATAAAGAAATCCAGTTTTTGCGCTTGCTGGTGCTGACGAGCGGGGCGTATAACCGGCAGCAGTTCGCCAAGCGGCTGGGGATTTCCGTGAACACGTTCGATAAGACGATCCGCCGCCTCAAGGAAATTGTCCAGGCCACGTACCAGCAGTTGCCGGAGGAACAGGGCAAGGAGTTCAGCGAAGGGCTGCGTTACAACTACTACGATTCGGCCGACCCGATGCTGCTGTTCCTGTTCCGCGCCAAGTCGCTGAAAGAGTCAGAAAGTGAGCGGCTGTCCCTGCTGCTTGGGGCGCTTGGTACGCAGTCCCTTACGGCGCTGGAGCTGCTAGACTGCTGCACGAACGCGATGGCCGCCCATCTCCCGCTCCCGGATGAGAAGACGATCCGCAAGGACCTGAAGTACCTGGAAGAGGTAGGAGTGATCCGCAAAATAGGCGGAGCGCGCCCTTACCGGTACGCCATTCGCGGAGAGCTCGTTCAGGAGCTGACCGAAGATGAGCTGCTGGATTTGTACGATTTTGTGGACGTCATGGCGGGCACCCAAATTCCTTCCGTTCAGGGCTACCTGCTGCGGGACGGACTGAAGAAGCAGCTGATGCGAAGCCATGCGGAGAAGCATGCGGTCGAGCCCTTTTTATATAAATATCACTACCACTCGCGGATTTTGGACGAAGCCCATTTGTTCTCCATTCTGGATGCGATCCGCAAGCACCGGAAGGTCCGGTTCCTGTACTTCTCGCCCAAAGCGGAAAAAAGCTACGCCTCCCAGAATACCAACCCGCTGTTTGAACGGAAAACGCAGGGCAAGCTGGAACAGACGCTGCCGTTAAAGGTCGTGTACGACCATCAGTACGGCCGCTGGTATCTGCTGTCCTATGGCCGGGAAGGCATCCGGAAATACCGGATGGAAGGCATCACGCAGTTTGAGGAGGCAGATGAGGCGGATCCCGTCTGGTTTGCGGAGAGGCAGCAGGAACTGCTGGAGAAGCTCCGCTACAGTTGGCTGATCGACACCGGCGCACCGGTTACGGTCCGGGCTAAATTTTACAATCCCGGCGACGGACCGAATTTCATCAAAGAGCGGGTGCTGCTGCAGGGTCAGTGGGGGCAAATCGTCGATGAAGACGACGAAGCCTTCATCTACGAGATTACCGTAAACGGCACGACGGAAATCAAGCCGTGGCTGCGGAGCTTCGGTTCCAGCTGCGAGGTGCTTGAGCCGATCCGGCTGCGCCGCGAAATGATCGCGGAATGGAAGGAGATACGCGCCTATTATGAATCTGTTTGAAAAGATTTTTAACTACCAGATCATCTCGCGGCTCGACGATTCCGGCACCTTCATGGTCACCGCCCACGAACGCGCTTGGCTGAAAACCGTGCTGGAGCATCCCGCCGCTTCCGAAGCATTTACGCCCGAAACGCTGGCGAAGCTGGCGGCTCTGCTGGCCGAAGATGAAGCGATGGACACCGACGCTCACCTGATCGAGAAAGCGCGGAGCCGGGAAAAGCAGGTATACCACCCCCTCCTGCGGCCCTTGCGCCGCTTGATCATGAACCGGAGCGGTATCCGCGTCACCCACGCCCTGAAAAGCGGGCAAGTCTACTCCAACCAACTGGGCGTGCCCTACCGGCTGGAGTATTCCATGGTAAAGCGGGAATGGTATCTGCTGTGGCACCATATCCGCAATCGCGCCTTCATGAGCACGAAGCTGGATAACATTCTCTCTGTCACCGAGCAGGAGCTGCCGCTTGAGCGGGTGAGCGATATTTTGACGCGGATCAGCGAGACGCTGGAGAACCGCAAAGCCGAGGTGCTCGTCCAGATCATCCCGCAGTATAACCAGGAGATGTCGCGCATTCTGTATGCGCTGTGCTGCTTTGACAAAGAAGTGCAGTATGACGTGCAAACCGATACCTATACGGTCAAGGTATGCGTTATGGGCGATGAGAGGGAATTTCTGCTGTCCAAGCTGCGCTTCCTGGGCAAACGGGTGCGGGTGCTTGAAGGAGAGTATGTGAAGAGACGTATGCTGGAGGCTTCGGTGAAGGCGCTGGAGCGGTACGGCGTGGTGGAGGAAGTTACGGATAAGGATGAGGAAACGTTAAACCCCGCTCAGTGAGCGGGGTTTAGCTATTTGCGGACTACTCTTCATACCATGGGTTTAAATGAACCATAACCTCTCCGACATCGGAGCAATGCTTCATGATCGTTTGTTTAATATTTCGGGAAATATCATGCCCTTCCTGAACACTGAGCTCAGCCGCCACCCCAACTCGAATATCAACAATAATATAATGGCCGTGGTCCCTCGCACGCAGGCGATCCAGACGCTTTACTTCCGGAACCGTTTTGACTAACTCCGTAAGCTCGTTCATTTTCTCCAAGTCCACGTTTTTTTCCATCAAAACATCGACCGAGGATTTTCCCATATGAATCGCCAGCTTTAACACCAAATAAGCGACGACGATTCCGGCAATAGGATCGCCATAGGAGAGAATCGCGATATCGTAATGATCGCCGAGCATGCCCAATGCGATGCCGATGACCGCGGCAATGGAAGCATAGACATCTGCAAGATGATCATAAGCTGTGGCAATGAGCCCGCTGCTTCGGTGACGTTTTCCGATAGCCATGGTATAAACATAGAGAATTTGCTTCAAAATCAAAGAAAAAGCCGCTGCTGCCAGCGCGACGACGGTTGTTTTGTGCGGGGGTTCGAACAGCACCATGACGGAGTGATAGGCCATATATAGAGCGGCCAGCGCTAAAATGATGGCCACGACCCCTGCCCCCAGCACCTCTGCCTTCCCATGACCATAGGGATGATCCTCATCCGGAGGCTGTTTGGAGATTCGCATGGAGCTGAGGGCTGCGCCTGTGGCGACGACGTCTCCTGCATTATGGACACCGTCTGCAATGAGCACTGGACTATTGGATAAGAATCCAACACCGAGTTTAATAGCGGTTAACACGATATTACTTATGAAGCTGAGCCAAATGGCAAATGTCGATTGTTTGTCTTCATGGTTCACGTTTTTAACTCCTTACACATTCAGTAGCATCAGTGTTGAAACGATAGGTTTTAATAGTAGCGTACAAATACCGTGTGGGTCCAGAGAAACAGTTTTTGTGTGTCCCTAAAAAGTATGACTTGGCATAAAGAGTTGTACGGGTGAAAAATATTTTTACATAACAAAAAAAGCCCCCTATCAAGGAGACGTATCTGAAATTCGGTTGACGACCTCGGCCATCGGTAAGCTCGCCTCTTCCCTGTTGGCTATTAGCTGGCAGGGTCGTTTTTTTGATTCATTCTAAATTTATAGTCCGAAACTTAAAAATGAGTGTTTGCCCTTGAGAGGTTTGCCCTTCCCCAAATGCTCATTATCCATAAGATATGATTATCTATTTACCGCTTTGCCCATACCCAATCCTAATTAAATCATAAGATACATTGTACTTTAAACTCAAGGAGGTAGTAAGGGATGAGTGGAGTTGTAGGAGGAGTTGGCGCAGGGTACGGTTACGGCTTGCACAACAATGTTGGTGCTATCCTTGTGTTGTTCATTCTGTTGGTAATTATTTTGGCAGCATTTTGTTGGTAAACCAAATATCAGGATTGACGAAAACCCTGCTGGCTACCTGCTGGCAGGTTTTTTTTGTTTTTTTTGTATTACAGGTGCAAATTAATTTTTGTTATATAATTACAACATATATGGACGCGCCGTTGTGATCTGAAAGCATTAGATCTTTCTTTTTCTGAACAAATAACATTTTTAAACCCTGACAGCTTTGTGCTGCAGGGTTTCATTTATTTCTGAATCTTTTTTAAAGGTTTAAAGGTGCACTTTAACGTTCGTTTCTCAAAATATCGTAAACTAGCGGAATCGGCCTCATTCATTGGTATAACTGCCGTGACCCCTTGTCCAACGCGTTCATATGATGCTTTGTCAAAGAAAGGAATGATGAGATGGATGCCTATTATAGCTGCACGCGATTCATGAGCCAGAGAGTCCGCATTATAACAAGAGACGGTTATGTGCACGAAGGAAGAATCGTAAAAGTGGATCGTGATCATGTGTACTTGGAGACAGATCGAAGAGATGGACCTGTAACGACCTCCGCTTTCCAACCCTTCGGATTCAGGGCTCGCAACTCCATTTTGACGTTAAGCCTGTTCACGCTGCTCGCGATTGCTTTAATCTAAATCCCTAAGCGATAAAAAATCTCTCACCATATTCACAAGGCGACTAACATACTGGCTACTTTTACGTACACTTAGAATCACCCCGATTTTCGGGGTGATTCTTTGCCTTACTCTACTCAATTGGTCGACCAGAGCTCGATCCGGTTCTTGATATGCTTGGTATAAGCCTCTTCCATTTCTTTAACTCCGGCCTTCTCCAGCTCCGCCATATAGGCGTCCCAAATGTTGTCGAAGTCTTCCGGCTTGGACATGACCGCTTCCGGGATGCGTTTCCATGTAATGTCCTTCATCTTGGCTCCCAGAATCACGGCAGGATCGTCGTTAGGCAGCGACATCGTATATGCCGCTCCGTAGGCTCTCGGCTTAAAGTCTTCTTCCTTAGGGAAGAGGTCCTTCCAATGCTCCGCTTTATAAGCCTTCAGGGTCTCCTTCTCGGCCTCGCTGTAGTTCGCAGTCAGCAGTTCCGGGTAATTGCGGGTGAAGTAGTTACCGGTGGAATCCTTGATGCCGTCACCATAATGAACCATCAAGTTCCAGTATAGTCCGAGGCCCGCTTCTTTCTGGAACGCTGCGCCGTCATTGTTCGCCCGCTCCTGCACCTCCGGGATCAGCGTGCGTTTGCCGTTTTCCATCGTGTAATGCTTGCCTTCAATGCCCCAGTTATTCAGGATCTGTCCTTCTTCCGATGCTAAAAAGTCGAGGAACTTGATCGCACGTACCGGATCCTTGCATTTACTGGAGATCGAGATGCCGTATCCTCCGTCAAAGCCGGCGGGCCAGAAGCTCGTATCCTTGTATTCCGTGCTCATCGTGACCGGATAGTGACCATAAGTCTGGTCGAATTTGCCGGCCGCCTTCAGCGCATTTTGTCCGTCGCCATAATCCCATTCCGGATCGGCAAGGCCAAGTACCCGCCCCGAAGCTACTTTCGCCTTAAATTGGTCGGTTTTCTGCACGAAGCTTTCCGGATCAAGCAGTCCGATGGAATTCATGTGGTTCAACCAGCGGAAGAACTCCTTTTCTTCCGGACGGCGGAAATGGTATGTGGCCTGGTGTGTTTCCTGATCGATGTAATACTCGCCGTCATCCGGCCCTCCGGTCGTCTGAAATCCCAAGTTGGTCACTTGGTACATATGCCAATCGTCCGCATTCAGGGACAAGCCGATATTTTTATTGCCGTTTTCGTCCGTCGGATGCTTAGTGATGTAGTCCTGAATGACCTTTTCAAAATCCTTCACTGTGCGAATTTCCGGATATCCCGCTTCTTTGACAACGCGATGCTGTAGCTCAAAGCCTCCGTCGGCTTTAAACTTCTTCTCCTCGACAGCCGACCAGGTCGGGATCGCGTAGATCGCCTGGTCATCCAAGCTGTACTTCGTCCGAACAAGCTTGTCTCCGAGCATTTTCTTAATGTTCGGCGCGTACTTGTCGATCAAATCGGTGAGGTCGATGACGGCGCCGGCGTCGACAAGTTTGCCGACATCCGCTTTGGCTGCGATCAAATCCGGATAGTTGCCGGTGGCCGCAATCAATGAAATTTTCTGTACCGGGTCGCCAACAGCGAACTCCGCATCCAGGGTGACCCCGGTTTTCTCCGTGATCACCTTACCGACCTCGTCTTTCATGTTGTTCCAGTTCGTGCTGGAATCTTCCGAAAAATAAGTGAATGTGATGGGCTTCAGGTCATCACTTTTCGTTCCGGATGCAGCACTTCCCTCTGTCTCGGCTGCAGACGAGCCGCCGTTTCCACCGCACGCTGCGAGCGTTGCCGTCAAAGTCAGCGCCAGTACAGACGCCGCCCATCTCTTTTTACCTGACTTCATGAAGCTTAACCCCCCAAGTCATAATGAATAATGATGAATTTGTATGGAACAGGCGGTGAGGCCTGGACACACCAGCATCTGTCTTTAACTTTTGACCGCTCCAAGCGTCATACCCTTCACAAAATATTTCTGCAAGAAAGGATAGACGACCAGAATCGGTACCGTCACGATAATGGTAATCGCCATTTTGACGGATTCCGGCGATACCTGTGCCATGCGCTGAGCCATATTGGCAGCGTCCTGGGAATTGGTAGCACCCGTTGTCGTGCTCTGCAAAATTTTCATCAGCTCATACTGCAAGGTCGTCAACGATTCGTTGGACCCATTGAACAAATAGGTGTCAAACCATGAATTCCACTGCCCTACCGCCAAAAAGAGCGCCACGGTCGCAAGCGCCGGCTTGCAAAGGGGAAGAATCACGCGCCAGTAAATCGTAAAATCGTTGGCGCCGTCCAGTTTCGCTGATTCCTGCAGCGCATAGGGCAGGCCGTCAATGAAGGAACGAATGACGAAGACGTTAAAGGCGCTCACGAGCCCCGGCAAAATGTAAACGGCAAACGTATTAATTAAATGCAGTTCCTTCAACAGGATAAAGCCCGGAATCATCCCGCCTGAGACATACATGGTGATGGCCAGAAACATGGAGATCCATCGTCTTGCTTGGAAATCGCTGCGGGCCAGCGCGTAAGCCAGCATTGAACCGCTGAGCAGACCCGCTATGGTTCCAATGACCGTCCTCAGGACGGAAATTTTGAATCCGGTGATGAGGCCGCTGTAAGTAAAGATCAAATCGTAATTTTTCAGCGTAAATTGCCTTGGCCAAATCGTAATCCCTCCTCTGACGGTATCCACCGAATCGTTGAAGGAGATCGCAAGCACGTTTAAGAACGGGTAAATCGTCAGGACGGTCACCACGATCATGGACAGATACACGATCGCTTCCAAAATTCGGTCCTGCGGTGATTTTGACTTCAGTTTGCTCTTCATGCGGCCGGCCGGCGCAGTACTATTGGCAGTTCCCATGTCTTCCTCCTTACATAATGCTTTCGTTGGTGAAGCGCTTAAAAATACCGTTAGCCGCAAACAACAGGATCAGGCTGATCACCGAGTTGAAAATATTGATCGCCGTCCCGAAGGAGTAGCGTCCCATGGCCAAACCATAGTTAAGCGCATACAAGTCAAGCACTTCCGAGTAATCGATGACCAGGTGATTGCCTAACAGAAACTGTTTCTCGAAGCCTGTGCCGAGCAGGTGGCCGATGGACATAATCAGAAGCACGATGATTGTCGGCCGGATCCCGGGCAGCGTGATATGCCACATTTGCCTTAGCCGGCTCGCACCGTCAACACGGGCAGCTTCATAGAGCTCAGGGCCAATGCCGGAAATGGCCGCCAGATAAATAATGGCGTTCCACCCGGTTTCCTTCCAAATGTCCGCGCTGGTGACGATCCACCAAAACCAATGACCCTGGGCCATGAACTGAATCGGCTGATCGATGATGTTCAGGCTGAGGAGTATACTGTTTACGACGCCCCCGTCCGTTGACAGCATTTTGGTAACGATGCCTGCAGCAACGACCCACGAAACAAAATGCGGCAGATAAGACACCGTCTGCACGAACCGTTTCATCACCTGAAGCCGAACCTCGTTAAGCATTAAGGCGAAGACGACCGGTACAATAAAGCCTGCAATCAGGCCCATAAAGCTCATGGCCAGCGTATTTCGAAGTACCTGGTAGAAATGGTCATCCTGGAACAAGGTACGGAAATGCTCCAAGCCTACCCACTTCTGTTCAAAAAAGCTTACACCAGGTCTATATTTTTGGAAGGCCATTGTCCAGCCCCATAAAGGCAGGTACTGGAAAACAAAGACCCAAAGAACGAACGGAATGGACATGTAATACAGATATTTTTGGTTTTTCAATACCTTCCACGCACTTTTTCGGGTCCGCGTCGTCTGTTTGTATGCGTTTTCCGTCTTTAATGTTATCGTTTTCATGTTTCCTCCCCTCTCCTGGCTTCCATCATAAATCAGCGGGGAGAAACGGCAAATACAACGGATTTCGGTAAAAATCATCCACAAATTATGGATTTTTAAAGTCGGAAGGTGAACGGCCCTCGTATTTTTTAAATTTGCTGTGAAAATAGTTCACACTCGTGTAGCCGACGCGTTCCGCCACTTCGTATACCTTCATGCCCTGCTCCAGCAGCTCCTTTGCCTTGCGGATCCGGACCTTGTCGAGGTATGTGTTGAAGTACTCCCCTGTCTTATTCTTAAAGAGCTGGCCTAAATAGGCCGTACTGTAGTTCAGCATCCCGGCCAGCGTATCCAGTTTCAAGTTGTCGGCATAGTGCCGGTGAATGATGTTAATCATGATCTTCAGCTCTCTTTCCTTTCCCTCCGGTTCCGCATCCTCTGCTAATGCTAGAAGAAAAGAGTGTGTTTCTTCCAAAAGATCCGCCAGATGCTCATATTCGAAAATCCCCTTCAAAAAACGCGAAGCCTCCTCCGTCCCTTTCCATTCCTTGCGGGAACCCGCGGTCGCGGTCAGCTTATGAATGACGGCATTCGATAAATAGAAAAACGATTCTTTGACAAATCCTTCATTCGCCTTCTGCATGACAAAAAAGGCCGCCGCCTCGTCCAGCAATGGCCGGATCATCGTCTGATTGCCCGCATCCAGACTGTAATAGAGGCGGGAGATGAATTCCTCCATCATTTCTTCCGGACTGCCGCCGGGAAGACGCGGGAATTCCGGTAAAGGATAGCGCGAAGGATGGGGACCCAGCAGCCGTCCCTTCTCGCTGAAGAAAGCCTGTTTTAACGCATCCTGGGCATTTATAAAGGAAATGTTCAGCTCTTCCGGTACCGGCACCGCTCCCCCGGTGGCTGCAACGAACCGGAAATTCCCCAAAGTGTTCCGCAGCAACCGGTACAACTGCTCTCTTCGCTGTCTGCCGCGCAGCGGCTCTTGGAGAAGCAGGATGACGTAAGGGGGTATAACCGTGACCGCTCCGGTACCCCTGCGCTCGATGTCAGGCTTCAGCGCATCCGCAAGCTGCTGCAGCGCATCGGGGCGGGTCGCTTCAGGTCCGCGCAGGAATACAGCCACGACTTCATAGCTGCTCCACAGCAGTCCGGCTGCTTGTGCCAGGTTTCGCAGCTTGGAGGGATCTTCGGTAGTATTCTGCGGTACGAGAAGGCTCTGGAGCAGCCATTCCTGGTTTACACCCTCGATTTGGCGCGGCCCTTTCTTCAGGCGTTCCTCTTCGATCCGCTCTCGGACCCGCGTTAAGGTATGGATCATCTCTTTGATGTCCACCGGCTTGAGGAGATACCCGGCTACCCCGTATTTAATCGCTTGTTTGGCATAGTCGAAGTCGGCATAACCGCTCAGTATGATCACTTGCAGCTCAAGTCCGCTGGATGATACGGATTGCATCAGCTGCAATCCATCCATAAGCGGCATGCGAATATCGACGATGGCGATATTCGGCCGTTCCTGATCAATCACGGCCAGTGCTTCTTGACCATTGGCCGCCGTGGCCGTCACGGTAAGACCCAGACTGTCCCACGGAATCAAGGTTTGCAGGCCTTGGCGCAGCTTCGGTTCATCATCCACAATGATGACCTTCATCATTGGGAATCACCTCCTGGAATGAAAAATGTGATCAAAGTTCCGGCTCCAGGCTCGCTGTCGATCCGTAAAGCACTGGATTCCCCGTACAGCAAGACCAGCCGTTCATTCACGTTGCGCAGGCCGATCCGCTGCTCCCCCTCGTCCTCAGCCGGTGATGCAAGCTCCTGTCGCACGAGATGAAGACGATCCGCCGAAAGGCCGGCACCGTTGTCGCTCACCTTGACTTGAACCCCCCTCTGGAATGCCTTCACTTCCACGCTAATAAACACTCCCTCCGCGCGGTGATCCAGGCCATGAACGACGGCATTCTCCACCAAAGGCTGGATAATCAATGGAGGTACCAGCATCCCTTCCCGGCCTGCATCAACCGTCAATCGATACTGCAAGCGTTCTTCATATCTGAACTTTTGAATATCAAGATAGCAGCGCACCCGCTCAAGCTCCTGGCCCAGCGGAATCTTGCCGCTGCCGGTTTCCAAACTGCTGCGCAGCAGCGTGCTGAGCAGCCACACCGCCTCCGCGATGCCGTCTTGTTTTCGAATATGGGCCTCCATCCGGATCGATTCGAGCGAGTTAAAGAGAAAATGGGGATTGATCTGGCTGGCCAGCATTTTAAATTTCATCTCGTTTTGCCTTTTCTCCACCAGGCTTTTCTGCCGGTTCGTTTCCTGGACTTCATTGAACAAGTGGTTCACCTCTCTGACCAGCGCATTAAATTGCTTGGACAGCAGGCCAATTTCATCTTTCCCGTCGATATGCAGAAAGGTTTCCCAAGAACCCGACCGGACTTTGGACATATGCCTGCTTAACCGGAGGAGCCTTCTGGATAATAAGGATGCGGAGGCATAAATGAGCAGGGCGGCAGCAATCAGACTGGCCGCAATGACGACTACACCGAGACGGATGACTTGATTGGCATCACGGGTGATCTCGGCAACGGAAAAAATCGAAATCGTGCGAAGGCCATTCCAACTGTCCTGCGGTTGCAGACTGGCGATGACTACCTTGGACGCTTTCCCGTTGATGGACGCATTGTAGCTTCCCTCCTGAAGAGACAGTATATTGGGATCGGCATAAATATCCGACAGAGCCTTTCCTGACGCTCCCGCTTCATTGGACGCGACGATCCGGTTCCGGTTATCCACGATCAGGGTCGGGAACGACTCCTGCTCCAGAATGGAGCTTAACCGGCGCTTGTCCACATTGATGACCAATACCCCTTTTCGTCCGGAAGCATCTAAAGGAAACGAACGAATCAAACTTAGATCATCGGAGCCCTTTCGTTCATCTTGAATCAGATTCCAGCCGACCAGCCCCTTCTGCGCCAAGGCTTCTTGGTACCAATCCTGGGCCGTGACCGTTCGGTCCGGCTGGATAAACTCCCAGTTATCGAGTGCCCCCGGATTCTCGGCGTACACGCGGATCCCCGATATCTCCTTGTACAGCTGGAGATAGTCGCGGATATCCGTATAGTCACGGTAAGCCTGAATGACCTCAACGTAGCTGTTGTATTTCTGGCCGGCTACCCTTTTCATTCGATTGTCATTCATCAGCCGGTTCGAAATGTCCAGCGGAACCTTGATCAGCTCTTCCGTACGTTTCCGAACACGCTCCACATTGGTAGAGACCTGCACAAAAGCGTTTTCAATAACGATTTCGCGCAGCTTTCCGGTCAAAAAAAGGCCGCACAGCAGCAAGGGAAGAACGGCCACCGATATAAACGTAACGGCCAGCTTCTTCCTTATTTTCATATCATTCATCATCCGGATAAAAAACATGGCGCTACCTCCCGTGTCATCTGTTCTGCTGCGCGCAAAAAGCCCCTTTTTCGCTTAAAAAAGGGGCTTAAACTCCATCCATGGATGCTCTGTCGGGCTCAGATCAATGGTTACGCCTTGCCGGGCTTGAGGGCCCGCAGTCTAAACCATCGGCTTTGATAATCTTTATGCTCGTAGGCAAGGGGCAAACCGAGCTGCATCAGCCGGTCTCCCCCAAAGATCGAAATCTCCCCGCCGGTTCCGGGCTCCACTTCGTATTCCAGTTCTGGGTCAAGTCCGTCCAGGCGCAAGGTCCGCTGGGGTGCGTTCGGCACGGCCATCACTTGAAAAGCGTAGACCAAGGCATCCTCTTGATCTTCCGAAACAAACATCCACGCCGACTCGTTCCCTTCGAACGGACTTTTCAGACGGTACAAGTCGCCTTGCTGCACCAAGCCGCGAATCTGCTTGTAGGTGGCGACTTGGCGTTTGACCGTCTCCTTTTCGTCATCGGTAAATTTGGTGAGATCCAGCTCATACCCGAAATTTCCCGACATGGCGACATTGCCGCGAAAATCAAGCGGTGTGATCCGTCCGACCTGATGGTTCGGAACCGCCGACACATGCGCTCCGATGGCGCTTACGGGGTAGACGAGGCTGGTCCCGTACTGAATCTTCAGCCGTTCCACCGCATCGGTATTATCGCTGGTCCAGGTTTGGGGCATGTAATACAGCATGCCGGGATCAAAGCGTCCACCGCCGCTGGAGCAACTCTCGAACAAAATATGCGGAAAATCAGTGGTGATGCGCTCAAGCAGCTCGTACAACCCAAGAACATAGCGGTGAGCAGTCTCAGCTTGGCGCTCCGGCGGCAGGGCGGCTGATCCGATTTCCGTCAAAGCGCGGTTCATGTCCCATTTCACGTAAGCAACCGGCACGGTGGAGAAAATCGCAGAGAGCGAGTCATAGATGTAATCTCGCACTTCCTGGCGCGTGTAGTCCAGCACCAGCTGCCACCTTGCTTCGCTGCGTCTACGCCCCGGGACGTGAAGGCACCAGTCCGGATGCTTCCGGTACAGCTCACTGTCCGGCGATATCATCTCGGGCTCGAACCACAGCCCGAATTTCAGGCCCAGCCGGTTGATGCGCTCCGCGACATCCGCCAGTCCGTCCGGCAGCTTCCGGCGGTCCTCGTACCAATCCCCCAGCGACGAATTGTCCGCATCCCGTTTGCCAAACCAGCCGTCATCCAAGACAAACAGCTCAATGCCCAGCTTGGCCCCCTCTTCCGCAATCGAAACCAGCTTGTCCGCATTGAAGTCGAAATAAGTGGCCTCCCAGTTATTGACCAGAATCGGCCGTTCTTCGTCCCGGTATTTCCCCCGGCACAGCCGGGTCCGGTACAGGCGGTGATACGTCCGCGACATCTCTCCCAATCCTTGCGCGGAATACACCATGACCGCTTCCGGCGTTTGGAAACTTTCCCCCGGATTCAGCTGCCACGCGAAATCAAAAGAGTTCACGCCAATGCTAAACCTTGTGGAGCCGAAGGAATCTACTTCCGCCCCTGCTTCAAATCCGCCGCTGTACACCAGGCTAAAGCCAAAAGCTTCCCCATGTCGTTCCGTCGTTTCCGGTGTGACCAGAGCCGCAAAAGGGTTAAACTGGTGGCTGCTCATGCCCCTTTTGCTGTCGATCCGGGTTTCGCCTTGTTCAAGCGGTCTTCGCTTCATATTTCCTTCCCGGGCCCACGCCCCGGAAAGGTACACCATCTCCAAATCGCTATGACCGGAGAAATCGACGCTGGCACTAAGGGCACGGCGAAGCCGAAGCTTCTTGTCCCCTTCGTTGATCAAACGAGCTGACCGAATGATCACATTGCGAGCCGTGAAGATGGAATAAAGCAGGACAACCTTAAGTCCCGAGTAGGCATCTTTTAATACCAGCTCGAGCGTCTCTGCTTCGGACTCGTCCTCCGTATAAACGGCCGGAAGTCCGCTTAATGGCGGCTTTCCCTTTAGGATCCGGTAACCGTCGTACTTGAGCTCCGTAATCCTCGTCCCATCCTCCAGTTCGGCCTGGTACGCCGGATTCCGGAAGTCTCCGCTGCCGTACTGCGGGTATTCCTGCGGCAGCCGGTCAAGCCCGGCCCTCGCGGGAGTGTGTATCAGGAGATCGCCCATCGTTTCCCGATGCTTCAGTCTCCCACCCCAATATCCATGTACAGGATAACCGTCCTCGATCTGAATCAAATAGCTCATGCCGGAAGACTGTAGATGAAACAACCCTGCTTGCTCTTGAACGATTACGCTCATTGGTAAACATCCCTTCTTTCCTGCCCATCGGTACTTCATGCATCGTAGCATGGTCTAGAACATGGTCTAGAACATGGTCTAGAAAATGGCTTGTGCCATATCCGTATCTATGAACCATTACATCTCCGCCGTCCGGGGCAATGCTCCGGCACCTTTGTATTCAACCTATCTTTGAAACATGGTTTTAGGATTGATCTACGATTCCAGAAATACAGGCTTATATACAAAAATCATATATGATTATACGGTAGGTCGTACATGGCATGGTGCTCACTAGTTATGTTATTATGCTAGATATGTTAAACAAATTTAATAAAGGCCAATAACAATCATTTCTTGAGTTCATTCTATATAGCTATTCTATTTTTAAGGGGATGGGATTTGCTTGTGTTAGAGTATCTGCCGCGAAGCAAACAGCACATCGAGCTGCATCTGACGCAATTTGGCATGGAGGATTGTATATCCGGTCATTATTTTGGGCCCGCCGTAAGGACTCACTATTTGCTCCATTATATATTCAAAGGGGAGGGGATTTTTGAGGTAGGGGGAGTGAGGCACCACCTTCGCAAAGGACAGGGGTTTCTGATTTGTCCCCATATCGTTACCTATTATCAAGCCGACGAAGTTAACCCTTGGTCATACGGCTGGGTTGGTTTTAACGGCACGCTGGCTGAACCCCTCCTTATGCAAGCAGGGCTAACCCCTTCATCTCCAATTCTGCATTATGATCGAGATGATATGATCCATCAGTATTTGCAGTTGATGGCCCAGTCAAGACAAAGCCATAAAGCCCGGGAAACCAGACTAACGGGGCTGCTGTATTTGATGTTATCTCTGCTAGTGGAATCCGGTCCGGAAGAGCCTACCGTTCAAAGGGACAGCCGGGCTGAGGTTTACGTGGAGCAAGTGATCGATTTTATCGAAATGAACTTTTCTCAAAAAATAACTATCGAGGACATCGCGCATTTGATTGGGCTTAATCGAAGCTATTTATGCTCGTTATTCAAACAGCAAATGAACATAAGCATTCAGGATTACCTGATCCGCTACAGAATGGATATGGCGGCTAAAATGCTGGGAAACACAGAACTTTCAATCGGCGATATCGCCCGCTCGGTCGGCTATACCGACCCGCTGCTCTTCTCCAAAATGTTCAAAAAGGTGAAGGGGGCCTCGCCGAAACATTATCGGAGCGAGGCTTTTGGTCCAAACTAAGGTGGATCCCATAGGAGAACGTGGATTGAAAAAAGGTGTTCGTTCTCAAGGCGTACGTTTGAGGGGAGTCCCAACCCATTTCAAAAAATATGTCCAAAATCGCCGTCACTGACGGCGATTTCCAATTTTCTTACCGATTTCTTACCAATTTCTTACCGATAGATCTGTAGGGCTCAATCTACCGCAGACGGGCCAGCTTCTCCAGAAAGTCTGCCACGATTTCCAGCGATGCCTCGTCGAAACTAGCCAACAGTTCCATCGCTTTATGATCCTTCTCCTTGTGAAAAACCCGGTGCAGCTCAGCCAGTTCGGCGCCAAGCGGTGTCACAGAGTAATAAATTTCTTTCAGGTTGTCCGGCAGCTGGTTTTTTCGTATCAGGTCCTGCTCCAGCAATTTGCGGGTGATTTTGGAGACGGCGCCTTTTGTTAAACCCATCTCGCGGGCGATATCGATCCCTTTAATGCTGTCATGCGCATAGATGACGTCCAGAACGTGCAGGCTTGAGACGGATAGACGGGGCAGCAGCTTTTTCAGCCGGTCGTCGGAAATGCGCTCCATGAGCCAGAGCCGGTCGCTGTCATCTTCGGCTTCGCTGACGAGGATCTGGTATATGGATTTTTCGATGCGGTTTTTGAGCTGAAGCAAATCATCATTCATATCAGGCATAAGGCAAGCCTACCTTTTTTCTTTTCATTATATCATGGTTTCCACAGAAACCATTTGACAAAGTATCATTTCCTTGTTATTGTGGTTTCCATGGAAACCATTTAATTGGAACGTGGTCTTCATGCAGCTTCTGCAGAAATCACATTACATTGATTCGGAGGGAATTTTTATGAATGAGGTCATTCAATTGATCCACCAGCATCGCTCCATCCGCAAGTTTACAAAAACGCCGTTAACCGGCGAGCAAATCGAAGCTATCGTCGACGCGGCACAAATGGCGCCATCCTCGGCGCACATGCAGCCGTTCTCGATCATCGGCGTCACGGATCGGGAATTGCGCAAGAAAATCGCGTTGCATTCGGAAAATCCATGGATTGATGAATGCGGGTACTTTTTTATCTTTTGCGCCGATTTTCACCGCATGATGCTGGCTGCCGGCCCGGACTACCAGGACAAAATGAGCCGCAATCTGAACTACTCCTATTTTTACCAAACCAGTGTGCTAAGTGCCGCGCTTGCTCTGCAAAACGCCAACTTGGCCGCTCAATCAATGGGTCTCGGGGCCGTTATTATCGGCGGGATTAACAGTGCTCTGCCTGAGCTGGACGAATGGCTGGACCTTCCGGACTTTGTCATTCCTTTGGTCGGTCTTGCGGTAGGCGTCCCCGATGAATTCCCAGAACAAAAGCCGCGCTTGCCACGGTCCGCCGTATTTTTTGAAAACCAGTATGATCGTGCTCTTAAAGCACAGGTCGAAGCGTATGACCGGGAAATAGGAGAATATTATGGCGCTCGAACCAACAACAAGCAGAAGGCCAGCTGGTCGGGGAAATTCATCTCAAAGCTGGATCGGGATTTGCCGCTGGGCGGGTATACGGAGTATGTGAAGAGCAAAGGGTTTGATTTGAAATAGGCTCGTCTGAAATGCAAAATCCACAACCCCATGAGGTTGTGGATTTCATTTACGTGATCGACGAGGGGGAGCCGAGCCCCTGTCGGAACATAGCGCCATCTTTTTTCCGCGTATAGATGGTGACCAACGTGATGAATTGCGGGTCCCGCTTTATTTAATGCTTTGTCTGATTTGGGCTTGTATTGGCTAAAATAGGCAGCATCTTCTCACTTTTCTCCATGAAGGAATTGCATTGGCCACAAATCGGTTGGATCAGAAAAACAAAGTTATCCCTCATCCATCCGTTGCACTTTTCATTGGTGCACGACCATATCGTTGTCATTTCCTCAGGAAGATCGATCATCAGTCTTTTCCGTGAATAGTACAAGCAGCATCCCTCTTTCTCCCCTGGAGTCCTAAGTAAAAAAGGCCCCGACACGATGTGCGGGACCTTTCTAATTACAAACTTACAGTTTTACAACATTCTCGGCCTGTGGGCCACGGTTGCCTTGTACTACATTAAATTCAACTTTTTGACCTTCATCCAACGATTTGAAGCCGTCGCTCACGATTGCACTGAAGTGTACAAATACGTCGTCTCCGCCTTCAACCTCGATAAAACCAAAACCTTTGTCTGCATTAAACCATTTTACTGTTCCTTGTTGCATAGTTCATTACCTCCATAATTCTATTTTTTACATGATCTTCGAGTTTCCAAAAAAAATCACATATTGTACAAGGTTACATCATCAAAATCTAACCCTCTACAATATGTGATCTCAGGTCGAAATTCCAATAAATTAACTATAACACAACTGGAGTTGAATAACAAGTATTTTTTGCTTTTACTTCCAAATCATTGCCCCTAGTGGAGAAAGATAATCGATCAAGAGACATTGCGTAGCCATCGTAATAAATAGAGGAATGTATCGTTTAAACCAAAAGTTTGCCGGAGTTTAAACCAAATATTTGCTTAAAAGACTGCTGATCGGACAGTGTTTTCGTAGTTATAATAAACTATATTAAAGCAGATTCTTGCCGGAAGTTTTTTATTAAACCAATCGATTGCCGAAAGTGCCTCACACCTTCTTTTCCACAAATTTTTATTCTGCTCATGATAATGGATTCATTAATTCTTGTTTAAAGGCTACATGAGAATTTCCCAAGAGTTTTTCTAATTGATATTGTCGGTACTGATCCGTTGGCTTGAAGGACGTCTTGAAGAGGCGTTCAAAAGATAAACGGCTCGTTTAATGAAATAGCACTCACTAAGAATTTTCCTACCGGAATGTAAGTATATCGATTAGAAAAAAAACGGCAGTCTAGACCTTTATTTACTGGTCAAGGCTGCCTCTGGTTTTATATTTATGCCAGTCTATACCTATTTCAATGAACCTGACTTTTTAGTCGTTGAGCCAGCGTAACCAGTACAATCAATCAAACACCACGACCAATTTGTTCACAGTGCTTCCCCAAAAAAAGATTTTTCAATTTTATTCTTGATTAAAGCCTCATTTAATAAATCAAAGCGAAACTTTCGAATCTTGTTATTTTTATTCCGCAACTCATCAAGCATTTGTTGAAGCGTTCGGCCTCCCCTATCCCTTGAAATAATCGTATTGATCGCTTTAATTTGTCTGGGGAGTGGTTCGCGACTTTTATATTTCTCAAGGTCGTTCTTGATTTCTTGCAATGCACTTCCAGGAGCAATTCCCCAACATATGATTAGCAAGTTAATTGCATTAAACAGTTGCTTTGCAGCCGGATGCCATGTTTCATCGAGAACTGTATTTCCATTTGCGCTGCTTGTTCCCGTTCCAGGGGTTTCAGATGCTAATGGGTCAAAAAGTGTTAATTTAGGATGATGAATCAATTCAAGAAAATGATTTGCTGCATAAGTACCGCATAAAAAAGTTCCGGTAACATTACCATTTTTCGCTCGATAAGAAAAGCAATAATAGCTGTCAGTAAGTAAGTCTTTAGTACAACTTCTACGTTCTTGCCCGTTTAACAAACGAACATGAGCAATGGGTTTTATATCATATTCCTGAACCAACTTCTCTCTAACCTCTGGTGATCTGCACGGAAGCACCTCAAACACCTCATTTTTTGTTTCCCTTCCATTATTTACAGTGCATCAACCCCCATTACTGCACTGTTTGATCGGAAGCAAAGTCTGGTTAAAGTTCTCTTTTATTTGTCGTTCAACATCTTCATATGAGCAACTCCAAAGCGAGCTCAAGTATTTCTGAACAAGCGATATATCTTGGGACGTAACAATCTTGTTTTCAATTTTGACAAAAGGCCCATCTGTTTCCGTTAATACTCGGTTTCGAGGAATCTTTGCGATGATTTTACATCCGTTTGACGATTGGAGCATTGCGGGATTAACTGAGAAGTAATGACCTGCTGCAACAATTTCTTTAAGAAAGGACAATGAACCGCTATACCAATGAAAAACGGCTCCCTTTACTGAAAACTCTTCTAACATTTCCAGAACAGTAGGTTCTGCCCTTCTTGAATGCAGCGTAATAAATCGAGGGCGATCACTGATATGAGCCAACACGTGACGGAAACTTTGGATTTGCTTTGTTTTAGTAGCAATGCCTTCTCGTGAAAAGTCTAGTCCTATCTCGCCGATGTATGATGTCTGTTTCGCAAGATCAATGAATCGTTTCATTTCAGTAGGCGTATGTATATTTGCATAGAGTGGGTGTAAGCCTAGAGCCAATCGAATATATTTAAAATCCTTTAAATGGGAATACCCCAATTCATAGTGACTCGGTAAATTTGTAACCGCGATTGTTGAGATACCTTTTTTTTCATTTTCAATCGCTACCACATAGGGATTTTTGTACAAATCTATGTGGCAATGAGCATCAATCATTTTATTTCACATCCTTAAGCAAGACCGATTAATCGTTTGATATCCCTTGTTCCTTTGTCATTAATAAGTTCCTTTACCTCTGCCATCGCTCGAACTACAAGGCTCGAATATTTATCAATTTCTTCGAAAGCCACGCCACTTGAAAGCAATAACCTTTTTATTTCCTCAACATTATAGTTATGCCCAAGAAACGCCAACACAGCCCTAAAATCATAAGTAGAAGTTTTGTTGCCAGTCAAATCGATTTCATCACTACAAATATCTACCCCATAATTTTCAGAATCAGCATTGATTACATGCAATGATGCTCTTCTAAAAATACATGGAACGCATCTCCCACAACCTTTTGCATCTCTTCTAATCCAGCTGGACTTGTGACCGCTTTTTCCACATGAGACTGAATCAGGAATCGCATTTCGTAGTATTTGTTGGTTTTTGCATTGGCTAATTGCCTCTCCTTTTGTTTTCTCACCTAATGGATTTAATATTGGATTAGATATCCCGACGCTTTGAAGAACATTACCCAGCATTCGTAAATAATTCGGATGAGCAGTTCTGGTGCTGCAAGTTCCTCTTCGAGATGGTGTAAGTGGTATGTTTAAAGCGATTGTTCCATTCTCCGGTATCATCAATGGAATATCCTCACCAATACTCGCGGCTGCATAGATACCGATTGCAAGAAACAATATGGAACGACTTCTGAAAGTTGTCTCCTTACCTGACGGATGCTGGCCGGCCCTAATTTGTAATGAATCTATCCTATTAGAGTACTGTGGCACTAAATGATTTAAAAGATTGCTCTGATCCGTCTTTGGTCCACTTACTTGACCATCATAATGCCCTACTAACAAAATATTTTTCTCTGGGTTGCTCTCCAACCAATCAATAGCACCAACTAATGAATCTAATCCACCTGAGAATAAGCAAACCATGTCTGCTTGCACGTGTGGCAAGACTCGCCTTGGCGGACGTCTTCTTTCAGTTGGTCTATGTAAAGGAGAGGTATTAAGATAAAACTCAATATCCCAAACGTCTCCGGTCAAAAATGACATGCACTTCTCCAGATTCTCCTTTGTCATTTTCCACTTCGTCAGCTCATATACAGGAATTCTAAGCTTAATATCACGGGTCCATTTATCCTCTGTTGTTTTTCTTCTAACAAATTTGTCTGTAGCATAAAACACAGAGGCCATAAACAAGAAGTCCAAAACGGTGGAATTTGGGATTCCACATCTTTGGTATACTGTCTTCAAATCAAAATCGAGATTACAGGTTTCTTCAGTATCGGTATTATGAATGCATACTTTCGCCAGTTCGAGTCTAGTTTTCTCCGCCGCGCTTACCATTACATTTATCATAGCTAACCTCCGAATACATCTAGTGTTTTTTCTAACACTTGAACACAAATTGCCTCGCCTTCATGCCCATTCCAGTCGACCTGTGTAATATCTCTATCAAGGGCTAAGACTGTTATTTCGGAATTAATATAATCCAATATATCATTGAGAAAGGCATCAGCTTGAGCATTACCAACTTTAGAAGCCAATCTTTCGTAAAAGGATCGACAAAATTGTTGATACACATAGTACCCAAAAAATCTTTCCAACATCTCGGTAAGGTTGTCAGGTTGAGCAGATGCCTCTAATATCTGACCAATACCATCAATCCCCTCAGACTCACTGAACAACTCATCCATAAGTTGGGAAAGGGCATTTCTAGCATCCACTTGATCAATCGTACTTGCATCTTCTCCGAAATAGTCAATAAGTGAAAGTATAATATCAGATGTGGTCTTACCTTTTAAATGCTCTAGTCCTGTTTGTTTCAGTGCTTCGTCGAGACCAACACGGTTAACTAATGAAAGAAAAGAACCCAAATTTCTCGCGACGGCCTGTGCGCTTTTAGCACCCATGCCACCGTTTCTTGTCACACCTTGCGAGCCGCCATGAGCACGAATAAACTGTCCTACTAATTGCTTGGAGTTATCTAAACCTGGACGGCCTTCTTTAGCCAACCTCGAGACTTTCCCCTTCAAATCTCCCCACTGAGGGGTTGAAGGGGCATCATAACCTTTAGATGTACCCATTTAAGATTACCTCTTTCCTTCAATAGGTCTTAAAGCTCGACCAATTCGTGTTTCGGTCGATCTCAAGTGATTCATAACAGGTTCAAAATACTCTTTCAGCATAGGTTTACTTCTATTTAAGGCGGTCAAATCATTACCAACCGCCGGTGGAATAGCACCAGCAGGAACATTAAATAATGTGCGAGTAAGACTTTCAATACTTTCTACAACATCCTTTTCAATAAGCCCCCTCAATGCGTCATAACCAACTTTTTGATCTGGATTACGCTGAATATGCTTTTCAATCAGATTTAACAATAAAATACGGTCATCTGCGTTTAACTTTAATGCGGACTCAACCGCAGGCCTCATCTTTCCTGCGTTAGAAGAAAGAATATCGTCAAGTATCGTCCTTACAAGTGGCGGAATCATAGATACCCCGGATAAAGTTGAACTCAACTTATCTCTAGCTACCCAGAAATAATCCCTTAAATCTATTTCACTCAATAGCGGTTCCATTGCGATCCAGCGGCGCATAAAAGAAGAAGACCATTGTGAATCAATTTTTTTGGCCTCTTCTTCGTTATCGACATTACCATCAGGTGGTGCCAAAACCGCTTCAAGCTGCTTTAATTCGCTAGACCTTCCTTCTTGTTTAGCCTGCCATTCGAATAAATCCATAAATTGCTTAGAGTGTCCATATTCAAGAACCATCAATTTTACCAGAACGTCATCCCGGATATTTTGCAATCCTGCAACTTTTGCCAATTCCTTTCTCAGAAAATAGGCATTTAAAAATCGCTTAACTTGCCTTGGATTTCCCTTAAGTCCTTCAGTAATAAGTGGGGCAATGCTTGAACTGAAAATTAAACTCTCACTTAGCGCTGTTGGAAGTTCAGCCTCTCCAAATGCTTCTTTCACAGCAGCGTAACCGAATACGGAATAACGATTTGCACACCTTTGATCTTCGCAAGCCTTGTGAACCTTTCCAAGTAAGATATCATCTTCAATGTCCCTAGCACAGAACAACAGTGCCATATAGCTTTCCACCTCTGCCGGTGACAGCTTAGGCAATCTATATGGAATTTGTATCAACTTCTCTAAGTAATCGGTTACAAGCCTCTCTGATGCCTCAGCAGGGTCTCGCTCATCCTTGAATTTCATTTGAGCATACCTAACCTCAATTGCATGACGCACTATCCGAGGATCAGCTCCTATTATAAATGCAGTTCTCTCAACATTTAAAAACAGCTTAATCGCTTCTAAATTTTCTATTATGCGTTCGTTTGAACACCTGTCTAAATCATCGATTAGTACGACTAAGGATTCAATATTTGTATCTTTAAGCAGCTTTTCAAAGTCCTGACGAAATGTTCGCACATCCATGGCACTTGCTTCGCTCTTATCTTCCTTAATCATTTCCTCCCAATTGATTTCAGATTTTGATTCACCTTCACCCCCTTCCTCTTCTTCATCTTTTTTAGGCAGTATTGAACCCAATATTTTTTTGCCAGAGCCCACTAAGCTCGGTACAATACTTGCACCGCCCGTTATATATGCTGCCAGAGTAGGTATACCGATCTCTTTTACACCGAATTTTGCTACACGCATCCAATTAACAGACTTTAATAGCCCAGCGACTTTTTCTTTAACTTTAGGTCCGAACCTCTTGTGTTCCCCAAGCTGTAATAATATTGAGCTTAGCAGCGCAGATTTCGCATCGTCATATCCTTCAAAAAGCCAACCATTGAAATATAAAACTGCGATTTTTTCATATTTCTCTTTTTCGGGTGAATTCGGAGGATAATTTTCTGAATCTAAATCGTGCTCTAACATTTTCATAATACTTGTTTTTCCACTACCCCAATCCCCAAAAACCCCTAATGTAACAGGTAGTAGCTTGGGATTGGTAACAACTGATCTTATTAAGTCAGCATGTACTTTAAAACCCAGCAAGTCTTGCGAAGTTTCATTATCCGCCCACATTGCAGTACACCCCTTTTATTAATTAATATTAAACGTACTCCAGGACATCTCAATAATTCGACATATTCCCTCTTTTTTCCTGCCAATTCCAACTAGTACATCCATTTAAATCGGTTCTAAGGACCTATACTTCACAGGTGCATTTCATCACAATAATCCTACTTCAACCAGGCATGTCTCTGTGATAATATTGGAAGAGAATGTAATGAATTTGCTGAAAAAGAGTGATAACAATGCAGACCTTTCCTAAAGATATTACTGATGCGATGCGGACCTGTATATTGGCTATTTTTTGGCCAAAAGAGCAGATCATCGATTTTTTTAAAAATAATGGTTGTACGAATCGTGACTTAAAAACTGTCTTAAGCCAGGGACTAGAAAATAAGAATCGAGCTGCCATTATTGATGAAGTTTTCGGCCAATTAAATGCACGTGACGATAAAGGAATTGGGCAATTTAGAGCAATGCTAGCTTCCATTATTAACTGGGGTCATTTTGATCCATATTATTTTAAACAGCTAAACCGTTTAGATGAGGCAGAGGCGAAACGTTGCATAAATCACTTGAAACAAGTTCAAGAGATACGTGATGCAAAAACTAAAGAATTAAAGAAGCTAGCTGATGAAAGGAGAGCCGCGGTAGCTCCTAAAATCTCATTAGTCGATTTGGAGGTAGAATTTATTAATTTATACCGAGGGTGTTCTTCAAATCAAAGTAGGGGTTACCAGCTAGAAACTCTTATAAAGAAGCTATCTGATTTCTCAAATTTGCCTTTTTCAGAGCCTTTTAAGATAAACGGGGAACAGTTAGATGGGTCATTGAAATTTGATGGGGAGAATTACTTAGTTGAAGCAAAGTGGCATGATAGTTTAACTGCGAGCGATGCTCTATATCATTTTGCATATAAGGTCGAAGGAAAAATGTATGGTCGAGGATTATTCATTTCAGTAAACGGCTATTCTCGGGATGCTGTAAAGGCCTTAATTGCTGGGAAATCAATTAAAACAATCCTGATTGATGGTGGGGACCTCTCTGTAGTATTCTCCGGAAACATATCCTTTTTTGAAATGCTGGATTCAAAAATTAGAGCTGCTCAAACAAAAGGATTAATTTATGTTGATCCACTGAGTTTAAGGAGCAAGATTGAATAGAAAACTAAAGACGATGCCATGGCCTTACAGTGGGACGAGGCATGGAATCCTCCTAATATATTACAGATATTTGCTCTATTTTTACGCTGAGACACCATTTCGCCCAGAGTGCAAGCAAAAACGGACACCAAAACGGTGTCCGTCGCTGATATTTCGTATGGAGGCGAGGGGAGTCGAACCCCTGTCCGAAGATAACGCCACATAAGCTTCTACGGGTGTAGTGACAGTTTTGATGTCACCCTACCAGGCTCCCCGTCACCGGATCCCGATAGGGTCAGCCTGTTTGTCTTCTTCAGCTAGCCCCAGGCGGAGACTAGACAGCGTATCCCACTAAAGTTGAGCCCTCATCCCGGCACATGGGCGATGCAGAGCGAGAGCACGTGTGCAGGTTATTAAGCTGCTACAGCGTAAGAAGTTTGTTGTTTGCCAGTTATTATTGGCTTTAGCGTTGATGAAGTGGACGCGTCCCCACTACCCGCTACTCATGCTCGAACTATCCCCGTCGAATCCAAGAACGCCCCCTTATTAAAAAGGGCTTCTATTGGATTAGATTAGAACCGTTGAAGCATAAGAAGCAATCTATCCAGCATCCTTCCCCTCCATGAAGAAAGGATGATCAGAAGCATTTGTCACGTAAAAGGCCGGTCAAGCCATAACCTCTTACATACATAGTATATCACACATTCCGGCCAAAATGACACAGAGGTTGAAGGAAACGCAGGTGAAACTTGCCTGTAACTTCACATAACCCCAAATTAACGCGCGATCTTCTGCTTCTCGCGGAGTGCCCGCTGAATGTCGCGCTGCGCGTCGCGTTTGGCGGCCGATTCCCGCTTGTCATACTGCTTCTTACCGCGGCCAAGGCCGAGCAGCAGCTTCGCATAGCCGTTGCGGATATACACCTTAAGCGGAACGATCGTATAACCTTCCTGCTTGGTCTGTCCCAGCAGCTTGTGGATCTGTTCCTTGTGCATCAGCAGTTTGCGGGTCCGTGTCGGATCCGTCGGATTATAACGGTTGCCCTGCTCAAACGGGCTGATATGCATGTTATGAATATGAATTTCCCCATTGCGGATCGTTGCAAACGCATCCCCGATATTGGCCCGTCCGTTCCGGATCGACTTGATCTCGGTCCCGGTCAGCACCATACCGGCTTCGTACGTATCCTCGATGAAGTAATCATGGGAAGCTTTTTTGTTCTGGGCCAGGACCTTCCCGTCACTCTTCTTACCACCCATGCTATCACTCCTCCCACACTTGCTATAACAGCAATGGACTTCCAGTATACAGCACAAGGGGAAGCAGCTCAAGCGCCCTAAAGAGAGCGTCTAGAGGCCGCAAACCCGGCCGGTATACCAGAAATCCATTGTATCAACTGGGCTGGGCAAAATCAAGATTTCGGCGAAAAGGCGCACGGTGTGGCGCCCGTTTCAGGCGAAGCCTGATTTAAGAGAGACTGCCCAGGAACCCTTCTACTTTTTCTTCTTGCGCACGAAGGCGGCTGTGCCATTCTTGGCCGCACCCTTCTTCTTGCGCTTGCGGACGACGCTTTCGCCGCTGCCGGCATTGTCTTCGCGGGCGGCTGCCGCCCCGTCCCCGACAAAAATACCGCTGCGCGACGTTTTCTTCTTGCGGCCGCTGGACGGCTTACTGCCGCTTTGGCTTCCGCCAGGCGCCGGGGCGCCGTAGCCGCCCTTGCCGGAGCCGAAGCCGAAGCTCACCGGCCGCTTGGCTTCGCCGCTGCGGCCGCCTTCCCGCGCGGCGCCCTGCTGCGCTGCGCCGGCACCGCCCTCGCGGGCGCTCTTGCCTGGCCGCGCGCCCTTGCCGCCGCCACGGGCCGCACCGCGCCCGCCGCGGCCATTCTCGCCGCCTTCACGGATGGCGGCGCCTCTGCCCACGCGGCCGCCACCACGGCCGCCAAAGCTTCCGCCGCGCCGGCCTTCGCTGCGCGGCTTCATGTCCACCATCTCGAAGTCGATGGTGTGATCGTCCATGTTCACGCGCTCGACGCGGATCTTCACTTCGTCGCCGATCCGGAACACGCGTGACGTGCGCTCCCCGATGAGGGCCATGGAGGCCTCATCGAAATGATAGTAATCGTCCGTCAGCGCGCTCAGCCGGATCAGGCCCTCGACCGTGTTCTCGAGCTCGATGAACATGCCGAAGCTCGTCACGCTGCTGATGATGCCTTCGAATTCCTCGCCGACCTTGTCGAGCATGTATTCGGCCTTCTTCAGCTGGTCCGTGTCGCGCTCCGCATCCACCGCCACACGCTCACGCTCGGAGGACTGCTGGGCGATGTCCGCCATCCGGGAAGCCAGGTACTCCAGCCGGTTCTCCGGCAGGACGCCCTTGTTCTCCAGCACTTCCCGGATCACCCGGTGAATGACCAGGTCCGGATAGCGGCGGATCGGAGACGTAAAGTGCGAATAGTATTCGGCGGCCAGTCCAAAGTGTCCGGACATTTCCGCATCGTATTTCGCCTGCTTCATCGAGCGCAGCATCACCGTGCTGATGACCTTCTGCTCCTTCGTGCCCTGGATGTCCTCCAGCAGGCTCTGGAGCGCCCGTGGATGCACGGAGTTGCCCCGGCCCTTCACATGGTGACCGAAGTTGGCCGCAAACGCCATGAACGTCTGGAGCTTCTCCGGATCCGGATTTTCGTGAATCCGGTACAGAAAAGGCACCTTCATCCAGTAGAAATGCTCGGCCACTGTTTCGTTGGCCGCCAGCATGAACTCCTCGATGATCTGCTCGGCGATCGAGCGCTCGCGCTTCACGATATCGACCGGCTTGCCGTTCTCATCGACGATCACCTTGGACTCCACGAAGTCGAAGTCCACCGCACCGCGGTTCATCCGTCTCGCCCGCAGGCGCAGCGCCAGCTCCTTCATCAGCTTGAAGGTGTCGACCAGATAGCTGTACCGCTCCGTCACTTCCGGATCCTCGTCGTTCAGGATCTTCCGGACGTTGTTGTACGTCATCCGTTCCTTCGTCTTGATCACGCTCGTAAAAATGTCATGCCTCACGAGCTTCATATGCTCGTCGAATTCCATTTCGCAGGACATCGTAAGGCGGTCCACCTGCGGATTCAGCGAGCAAATGCCGTTGGACAGGCGGTGCGGCAGCATCGGGATGACCCTGTCTACCAAATAGACGCTGCATCCGCGGTTGTACGCCTCTTTATCGAGCTCCGAGTTTTCGCGGACATAGTAGCTGACGTCGGCGATATGAACGCCGAGAAGAAAGTTGCCGTTCGGCAGGCGTTCGACGTTCACCGCGTCGTCGAGGTCTTTTGCATCCTCTCCGTCAATCGTGACGATCGTTTTGCCGCGAAGGTCGCGCCGTCCCTGCTGGACGATTTCCTCCTCGGTGATCGAATCCGGTGCCTGCTCCGCCTCTGCCATCACCTCTTCCGGAAAAGCTTCCGGCAGCTGATGCTTGCGGATAATGGACAGGATATCGACACCCGGATCATCCTTATGCCCGAGAATCTCGACCACTTCGCCTTCCGCGGCGGATCGGCCCTCCGGATAATTGACGATTTTGACGACGACCTTCTCGCCGTCGACCGCCCCGTTAAAGGCATCCTTCGGAATAAAAATATCCCGGTTGATCCGTTTATCGTCAGGCAGCACAAAGCCGTACGCTTCATGCCCTTGGAAGACCCCGACGATCTGGGTAATGGCCCGGTTGACGATCCGCACCACTTCCCCTTCCAGCTTGCCGCCTGCCGGGCTCTTGGCCGTAACCCGCACCAGAACGGTATCCCCGTTCATGGCGCTCTTCATATCATTGGCTCCAATATATACATCCGGATGCTCCCGGTCTTCCGGGATCAGGAATGCAAAGCCCTTCGCATGGGCCTGCAGACGGCCCTTCAGGAGGTCCAGCCGTTCCGGCACGCCGTACCGCTCCGACCGGGTCCGCACGATGGTCCCTGCCTCCTCCATCGCGTTCAGCGTTTTCAGAAAATCCTTGAAATCCAGCGCATCGTCAATCGCGAAATGCTGTTCCAGTTCCTGATACGTCATCGGTTTATATTCGGGATCCTGCATCAAATCAAGTATCATCTGTTCCGTAATCATCGTTTCATCACCTCAGGTGACTTGCAGGAATGCCTTCCGCAAGTGACTATGTAATCGTTCGTTTGTTGTATTTGTCCAGTAATATACACATACCCTAGTATACACGAATTTAATCGGTTGCATCCCTGCCCGTAAGCCTTAATCAACCTAAAAAACCTCCGCTCATCTTCCAATCGAAAAAGAGCGGAGGTTTTGGTGTGCTGCTATTCTTTACTTGACGACGACGGCCACCACAATGGCCAGGATAAAAAAGCATGCCGCGACGACAACCGTCACGCGCTGCAGCACGAGATCCATGCCGCGTGCTTTCGTTTTACCGAATAGATGTTCCGCGCCACCGGAGATGGCCCCGGAAAGACCCGCGCTTTTCCCTTTTTGCAAAAGAACAATCGCGATCAACGCGATGGAGAAAATCACGAGCAGCACCTTCAACAAGATTTCCATTTGTTCCACCTCCCAATGGCTTAACATCTCAATATATGAATGTCAAAATTTCAATTCCGTTATGGCCGGACTTAGACTGCAGCCCAGCGTGCACAAACAGCATTCTTATTGTACCATAGCCTATTTGCGAACACAAGCTAAACCCGCACTGCACCGCTGTTTATGGCATCAATCACAAGTTCAGGGTGGCCCCCCAGACGCATGACCGTTTAAAATCCGAGTCACCGATCTTTGATCACTTTGCTGGGCAGTTCCATCTTGAAATAAAAAACGCCATAAGACGCAACTTTAAAAAAGACAGACCGAGTTTAGCGGAAGTTTTCCTTGCGATGATTGAATCGTTCAACGCCACTGAATTTTTAAATAAAAAAGAGCGCCCCGGAGTTACCCGGAACACTCTTTGCTTAAGGCTGTGCAGCCTTATTTTTTCAGGTTGTAGAACGACTTCAGGCCGTTGTACTGCGCCAGTTCGCCCAATTCGTCCTCGATGCGGAGCAATTGGTTGTACTTCGCGATACGGTCCGTACGCGACGGAGCACCGGTTTTGATTTGGCCGGCATTCGTTGCCACGGCGATGTCAGCGATCGTGCTGTCTTCGGACTCACCGGAACGGTGGGAGACAACTGCTGTGTATCCTGCGCGTTTCGCCATTTCGATCGCATCAAACGTTTCTGTCAGCGTACCGATTTGGTTTACTTTGATCAGGATGGAGTTGCCGATGCCTTCTTCGATACCTTTCTCAAGACGCTCGGTGTTCGTTACGAACAAGTCGTCGCCAACGAGCTGGATCTTGTCGCCGAGTTTCGCGGTAAGGAGTTTCCAACCTTCCCAGTCGTCTTCGGAGCAGCCGTCTTCGATCGTGATGATCGGGTATTTGTCGACCCAGGAAGCGAGCAGCTCAACGAATTCACTGGATGTGTAGGATTTGCCTTCGCCTTCAAGATGGTACTTGCCATCTTTGTAGAATTCAGTGGAAGCGACGTCCATACCGAGGAATACGTCAACGCCTGGCTTGTAGCCAGCTTTTTCGATAGCTTCCATAATGGAGGACAATGCGTCTTCGTTGGACGTGAAGTTCGGAGCAAAGCCGCCTTCGTCGCCTACCGCTGTGTTCAGGCCTTTGCCCTTCAGAACGGATTTCAGGCTGTGGAAGATTTCTGCACCTGTACGGAGAGCTTCCTTGAACGTAGGAGCGCCAACCGGCAGTACCATAAATTCTTGAACGTCCACGTTGTTGTCGGCATGAGCGCCGCCGTTGACGATGTTCATCATTGGTACAGGCAGTTGTTTAGCATTGAATCCGCCGAGGTATACGTAGAGCGGAAGGTCCAGAGCGTCAGCAGCCGCGCGGGCTACGGCCATGGATACAGCCAGGATGGCGTTAGCACCCAGCTTGCCTTTGTTAGGTGTTCCGTCCAGTTTGATCATCAGCTTGTCGATGCCGAGCTGGTCGAGCGCGTCCATGCCGATCACTTCAGGAGCGATGATTTCGTTCACGTTCTTCACCGCGTTCAGAACGCCTTTACCGAGGTAACGGTCTTTGTCGCCGTCGCGAAGCTCTACAGCTTCGTGAGCGCCTGTGGATGCGCCGGATGGTACGATGGCGCGGCCATGGCCGCCGGATTCCAGATATACTTCAACTTCAACCGTAGGGTTACCGCGGGAGTCGAGGACTTCGCGTGCGTACACATCAGAAATAATAGTCATTTTGTGCTAATCTCCTTTTCCACATTCGTAATTGGTTATTCAGACCACATGATATAGATTGAACTCAAGTCTCGAATGGAGAACCCTGTTGTAACGGCCTTATCCAAGCCCTGCAACACGAACTTCTTGAGTTCATTCTATATTGCTTGTCAGCTTCTACAGCCATTATAACGTATCGGATCACCGGAATCGAATTTTCCGCTTATTTACGGGTTGCGATCATCGATTCGCCGGTCATTTCGGCAGGCTTCGGAAGCTGCATCAGATCAAGAATCGTCGGCGCCACGTCGGCCAGAATGCCGCCTTCGCGCAGCGTTACGTTCTCATCGGTCAAAATAAACGGCACCGGGTTCGTCGTATGAGCAGTGAATGGGCGTCCTGCTTCGTCAAATACCATGTCGGCGTTTCCGTGGTCAGCGATAATAATCGCTACCCCGCCTTTGGCAATAACGGCGTCCACTACTTTGCCCATGCACTCGTCGGTGACTTCAACCGCTTTGATCGTCGGTTCCAGCATACCGGAGTGTCCGACCATATCCGGGTTGGCAAAGTTCAGAATGATCGCATCATGCTTCTCGGCTTCGATTTCCTTCACGCAGGCGTCCGCCACTTCATAAGCGCTCATTTCCGGCTTCAGGTCATAAGTGGCGACCTTCGGCGAATTGATCAGAATGCGCGTTTCTCCAGGCAGCTCGACGTCGCGTCCGCCGCTGAAGAAGAAGGTAACGTGCGGATATTTTTCCGTTTCGGCAATGCGCAGCTGCTTCTTGTTATTCTGCACCAGCACTTCGCCCAGCGTGTTGTCCAGGTTCTTCGGCTCGTAGGCTACGTAGCCTTCCACCGTTTCGCTGAACAGCGTCAGGCAGACGAAATGGAGGTTTTCCGGGAACTTCGGCCCGCGGTCGAATCCGCGGAAGTCCTTGTTCGTGAACACCTGGGACAGCTGGATCGCACGGTCCGGGCGGAAGTTCAGAAAGACAACGGAGTCTCCGCTTTCCACCAGCGATACCGGATTGCCCTGCGCGTCAACGATGACGGTCGGCTCCACAAACTCGTCGAATACCGACTTGTTGTAGGATTCCGTTACGGCAACCAGCGGATCAGTGTATTTCGGTCCATCCCCGTATACGATAGCACGGTAGGACTTCTCTACGCGTTCCCAGCGCTTATCGCGGTCCATCGCATAGTAACGGCCTTGTACCGTGGCGATTTTGCCGATGCCAACTTCCTTGATCTTGGCTTGCAGATCCTGGATGAACTTCTTGCCGGAATCCGGAGCCACATCGCGTCCGTCCAAGAAGGCATGGATGTAAACCTCATCCAGTCCTTCTTTTTTCGCAAGGTCCAGCATAGCAAACATATGCTCGATATGGCTATGTACCCCGCCGTCGGACAAGAGGCCGTACAGATGGAGCTTCTTGTTGTTATTCTTTGCAGCTTGTACCGCTTCGACCAGCGTCGGATTGTTGAAAAACTCCCCTTCGCGAATCGATTTCGAAATCCGGGTCAAATCCTGGTACACGATGCGGCCTGCGCCGATGTTCAAATGGCCGACTTCGGAGTTGCCCATTTGCCCTTCCGGCAGGCCTACCGCTTCGCCGGAAGCGGTCAGCGTCGTGTTCGGATACTTCGCCATCAATCGGTCGTAGTTCGGTTTCTTGGCCTGCGCCACTGCGTTGCCTTCGTCCGTGCTGCGCAGCCCGAATCCGTCCATGATGATCAGTGCTACGGGTCTAGGTGCGGTCATCTTACTTCGCCCCCTCAACGAGCTGGATGAACGAAGCCGGCTGCAGGCTGGCACCGCCAACAAGCGCGCCGTCGATGTCGCTTTGGCCCATGTATTCTTTAACGTTTTCCGGCTTCACGCTGCCGCCGTATTGGATACGGACCTGATCCGCTACCTCTTTGCCATACAGGCCTTCAACCAGGCTGCGGATATAAGAGATCACTTCGTTAGCGTCCTGCGCAGTCGAGGACTTGCCGGTTCCGATTGCCCAGATTGGCTCGTAAGCGATAACGACTTGAGCCGCCTGTTCTGCGGACAAGCCTTGGAACGCTGCTTCCGTCTGCACTTTGCAGACGTCTTTCGTTTGGCCGGCTTCTCGCTCTTCCAGCTTCTCGCCGACGCACACGATTGGAGTCAGGTCATGACGGAATGCCGCTTGAACCTTTTTGTTCACGGTCTCGTCGGTTTCGGCAAAATATTGCCGGCGCTCAGAGTGCCCGATAATGACGTAGTCTACGCCAAGGTCTTTCAGCATCACGCCGCTGATTTCCCCGGTGAACGCACCGTTATCTTCAAAATGCAGGTTTTGGGCACCGATTTTGATCGATGTGCCTTTCACAGCTTCCACCAAAGCGGGAAGGTTCGTGAATGGAGCGCAAATGACGCTCTCCACGCCTTCAACTTCAGCTTTGCCTTTGACTTCTTCGATAAACGTTTTGGCTTCCGGAACGGTTTTGAACATTTTCCAGTTGCCGGCGATGATAGGTGTTCTCACACTTTTCACTCCTTTTTTGTCCTTACGGGTCCGTACGTTCCGCGCTCTTTCAGCGCTTCTTGCTTACTTGTCGTTCAGTGCCACGACGCCAGGGAGAGCCTTGCCTTCCATGAACTCGAGGGATGCGCCGCCGCCGGTGGAGATGTGATCCATTTTGTCAGCCAGATGGAATTTCTCTGCCGCTGCCGCCGAGTCGCCGCCGCCGATGATGGTGTAGCCTTCGGTTTGGGCGCAGGCTTCTGCCACTTCACGTGTACCGTTGGAGAAAGGATCGATTTCAAATACGCCCATCGGTCCGTTCCATACCACGAGCTTGGAGTTCTTGATGATCTCCGCATATTTGGCACGGGTTTTCGGCCCGATGTCCACGCCTTCCCATTTCTCTGGGATGTTGCCGACTTCTACGATGTCCACGTTCGCACTGGCGCTGAAATCGTCCGCGATGACGATGTCAACCGGAAGCAGGAAGTTTTTGCCGAGATCCTTCGCTTTTTGGATAAATCCGAGCGCGACATCCAGTTTTTCATTATCGCACAAAGACAGACCGATTTCATAGCCCTGTGCCTTCATGAACGTATAGGACAGGCCGCCGCCAATCAGTACGTTATCCGCGATGTTCAACAGGTTGTCGATCACGTCGATTTTATCCTTAACCTTGGAACCGCCGATGATCGCTGTGAAAGGACGCTCCGGATTGGACAGTGCTTTACCGAGTACGGAAAGCTCCTTCTCCATCAGCAGGCCGGAAACAGCCGGCAGGTAATGGGCGATGCCTTCGGTCGAAGCATGTGCGCGGTGAGCGGCGCCAAACGCATCGTTTACGAACAGGTCAGCCAGCTCAGCGAACTGCTTCGCAAGTTCCGGATCGTTTTTCTCTTCGCCAGGGTAAAAGCGGACATTTTCAAGCAGCAGCACGTCGCCGTTGTTCAGCTTCTCCACTTGCGCTTTGACCGCGTCGCCAACCGCTTCGTCAGCCTTGGCAACCGATTTGCCGAGCAGCTCGGACAGGCGCTCTGCCGCAGGTGTCAGACGCATGGATTCTACCACTTCGCCTTTCGGGCGTCCCATGTGGCTGGCCAGAATCACTTTCGCGCCATGCTCGATCAGGTAGTTGATCGTTGGCAGCGTTTCACGGATCCGTGTATCGTCAGTAATTTTGCCGTCTTCCAATGGCACGTTAAAATCAACGCGCACGAATACGCGCTTGCCGTTTACTTCTACATCACGTACAGACTTCTTGTTCATCGTATTGTTTCCCTCCGCACCCATATTTTTAACGGGACAGTCTCCTCAGCCCCGTGGTTCAGCATGTTAGGACATTTATCTTGCAATTATAGAATGGCTCAGCCCCGCTGAAAATTTATGCATTCTATATTTTAAAGAGCGGAAACATAGGATGCCTGTTTCCGCTCGGGATGTTTTCGCTATGGGATGGCCGATATTACTTAGCGATCTTAGCGAAGTATGCCAATGTGCGAACCAATTGGGAAGTGTAAGACATTTCGTTGTCGTACCAAGCAACGGTTTTAACCAGCTGTTGGTCGCCAACAGTCAACACTTTCGTTTGAGTAGCGTCGAAGAGCGAACCGAACGTGATGCCTTTGATGTCGGAAGATACGATTTCGTCTTCAGTGTAGCCGTAAGTTTCTGGATCGGAAGCTTCTTTCATTGCTGCGTTTACTTCGTCAGCCGTTACTTTGGTGTTCAGAACTGTAACGAGCTCAGTCAGGGAACCTGTTGGTACAGGTACGCGTTGAGCGGCACCGTCCAGTTTGCCTTGCAGTTCTGGAAGAACCAGACCAATCGCTTTTGCAGCGCCAGTGGAGTTAGGAATGATGTTTTCTGCAGCTGCACGCGCACGACGGAAGTCACCTTTTGGATGCGGAGCGTCCAGGGTGTTTTGGTCGCCAGTGTAAGCGTGGATCGTTGTCATCAAGCCTTGAACGATACCGAACTTGTCGTTCAGCGTTTTGGCCATAGGAGCCAGACAGTTCGTTGTGCAAGATGCGCCGGAGATAACTGTCTCAGTTCCGTCCAGTGTCTCATGGTTAACGTTGTATACGATCGTCTTCATGTCGCCTGTAGCCGGAGCGGAGATTACAACTTTCTTAGCGCCGCCTTTCAGGTGTTTCTCAGCAGCTTCTTTCGTTGTGAAGAAGCCTGTGCACTCGAGAACGATGTCTACGCCAAGATCGCCCCAAGGAAGTTCTTCAGGGTTACGGTTCGCCAGAACCTTAACTTCTTTGCCGTTCACTTTGAAGAAGCCGTCGTGAACTTCGATGTCTCCGTTGAAAGTGCCTTGCGTTGTATCATATTTGAGCAGATGGGCCAACATCTTAGCGTCAGTAAGGTCGTTGATGGCTACAACTTCGATGCCTTCCACATTTTGAATACGGCGGAAAGCGAGTCGTCCGATACGTCCAAAACCGTTAATGCCTACTTTTACACTCATTGAATAGTCCTCCCAAAAGTTCGTATTTTATTTATTCAAAACAGGTAAATACCTGTCATGACATCAAAAGGAATGTTGTTTACTCGCTGCCAATTTCCCGGCAGATCTCGATAGCGGCCGCTTCGTCAACCACCAGAATGTCCTCGTGGCCGAACTTGAGCACCGCATGGATCGCTTTGGCCTTGCTTCGGCCGCCCGCAATGCCGATGACGGTCTCGGTCCGCATAATGTCCTCCAGCCGCAGCCCCAAAGTCATCATTTTATGAACGACAACGCCTTGTTCATTGAAATAGTAGCCAAAGGATTCGGCTACGGCTCCTTCCGACCGGATCTCCTCCACGGCGGCGGGATCCAGCCTTCTGCGGCGGGTCATCTCCATCGCGTCCCCGATGCCGTGCATGATGATGCGGCAGTGCCTGATCGCCTGCACGATCTCCTGGATGTTGCGGTCCTGCACCAGCGACTGATACGCTTCATCGCTCAGGAGGTCCGGCACATGCAGCAGCCGGTACTGCGCGCCGACGCGCTTGGCCATGGTGGATGCGATCGTATTCGCCTGAAACTCCACGCTTTCGCCAAGTCCGCCCCTAGCTGGCACGAACCAGCTGTTCTTCATCGGTACGGCCGCCTGCGGCGTCAACTGCTCCGCCACTTCGGCGAGCGTTGAGCCTCCAGTCACCGCTACGGTGTCCCCTTGGTTCATGACGCCAAGCAGCGCTTTGGCACCCGCGCGTCCCAAGTCACGCTTCGTGAGCGGCGACGATTCGCAATCCCCGGGCACGACCACGACTTTGCGCAAGCCGTACGTCTGGCGGATCTTCTCGCCAAGATCATTGAGTCCGAACAGCACTTTCACCATCGGCTCCATCTGTTCGAGCAGCTTGCTTCCCGCCTCACTGACCCTCATCCCAGAGCTCTCGATCTCAATCAGGCCCTGGGACTTGAGAAGATCCGTCTCGGCCCGCAGCACCCGCTCGGTCATATGCAGGGATGCAGCGAGCGTTCTCCGGCCGATCAGCTCCGACAGCATGATCTGATGAAGAATGGTATATCTGGTCTTGAGAACGTCCACGAGATCAGGCAGAAGCTGCTTTTGTATCTCTAATATATCCCGCATTTCTTTCCACTCCTGCAACTTCGCTTCCCTCTCTCCCCTGGCCCCAAAATGTCCCGGGTCAACGTTTTAAGTCCCACCACTATTCTACTCAATAATGGCGCTGGTTGCAAGTAGTCCACTGACTATAATTCACATCAGCCTTTCCTCCTATACAGCATTTTCCTGATTCAAAAATTTTAATAACTTAACCCTTGCATTTTGAGGCAAGCTATCATATAATAACTCTTGCTATTGAATTTTGCGCCCGTGGTCCAATGGATATGACGTAGGCCTCCGAAGCCTGAGATCGAGGTTCAATTCCTCGCGGGCGCGCCATTTTTCTTCAATAGAAGAGAACGCAGAACGGCAACCGTTCTACGTTATGTTTTTAACCAAACGTACCACAGCCAATCAGATGGCTATTTTTTTTACCTTGAGTTTGACTTTCTTTGACTTTTTGTTTGAAATTGTTTATCATGTGGTTAATACGGTAACAGTATGTATAGAATGACCTATTTTGAGCCAATTAAGGGAGGTTTTCCACGTGAGTTATATTCCTATGGTCGTCGAACAAAGCAACCGGGGTGAACGGGCTTACGACATCTATTCCCGTTTGCTGAAAGACCGCATCATTTTCCTGGGCACCGAAGTCAATGACGTGGTCGCCAATTCTATCATCGCCCAGCTGCTGTTCCTTGCAGCCGAAGATCCGGAGAAAGACATCCATTTGTACATTAACAGCCCCGGCGGATCCATTACGGCCGGTATGGCGATTTTCGATACAATGCAGTTCATCAAACCGGACGTATCTACAATCTGCGTAGGCTTGGCCGCTTCCATGGGCGCGTTCCTGCTGAACGCCGGCGCCAAGGGCAAACGCTTCGGCCTGCCGAACAGTGAGATCATGATCCACCAGCCGCTCGGGGGTGCGCAAGGCCAGGCTACGGATATCGAAATCCGCGCCCGCCGCATTCTGAAAATGCGCGACACCTTGAACCGCATCCTGTCCGAACGTACCGGACAGCCGCTGGAGCGCATCGAGAAAGACACCGACCGTGACTACTTCATGAGCGCAGCTGAAGCGCAGGAATACGGACTGATCGATAAAGTTCTGGAAAGCACTCCAATCCAAGGCGTGTAAATATTCGCGGCTTTGGAACCGAAGAAAAACAGGGAATCTCTCCGAATCGATCCGCTTACGGATCGCCGGGAGACTCCCTGTTTTTTTGTTTTTCAAGGCATCAAGCAGGCTGCAAGCGCACCCATGATCATGATTCTCATAGGCTTGACCACATCAATATATTGATGTATTATTCTTACTACATGCCAAATATCATCTACATATTGATTTCCATCGGCATAGTATATATAACATATTTTCCCTCTATCCCAGTCTATCGGTGTAGTTCTGGGATTAAGGGATTTCATGTTCAGCGAAGCTGAACCATTCTGTGATCACAAGAATAACGACCACGATATGTGGTGTGGTTATCTACAATGACGTCAATAGACGTTTTTTTTGCGCCCGTGACCACGGCAGAGAACATTATTCAGGAGTGAAGGATCATGCTAATCGTCTATGATTCCAAGACCGGCAATGTCAGACGCTTTGTCAACAAGCTGAACATGAGAGCCATTCCGATCGAAGAGCAGGAGCAGGTGAATGAGCCTTACGTGCTCGTAACGTATACAACGGGTTTTGGGCAGGTGCCCGAGAAAGTGTCCAACTTCCTGTCGAAGAACAACCGCATGCTTCGCGGCGTGTCGGCCAGCGGCAACCGGAACTGGGGGCCTCGTTTCGCCAAAAGCGCGGATACGATATCGGAGATGTACCATGTGCCGGTCATCACCAAGTTTGAGCTTTCGGGAACGATGCGGGATACGGAGATTTTCAAAGAGAGGGTGCGGAGCATTGAAGCATATTGAACTCAACAACGAAATTATGCAGCGCGGATCGGACGGTTACTTTCAATTGGAAAAGGACCGGGAGGCGGTTGCCGCCTTTATGGAGGAAGTGGAGCGCGATACGATGAAGTTCGGCTCCCTGCGCGAGAAGCTGGATTACCTGATCAGCAACGACTACTACGAGAACGTGTTTGAGCATTATACCTACGACGAAGTCGAGTCCGTGTTCAACCTGACGGGGAGCAGCGACTTCCAATTCCAGTCCTACATGGCGATCTCGAAGTTCTACAAGGACTATGCGATGAGAACCAACGACAAGAAGCAGTACCTGGAGCAGTATCCGGACCGCGTCGCCATCGTGGCGTTGTACTTGGGCGAAGGGAATATCGGTAAAGCGCTCCGTATCGCCGAAGCGATGATCGAGCAGCGGCTGCAGCCAGCTACCCCGACCTTCCTCAACGCCGGCAAAAGCCGCCGCGGTGAGCTGGTCTCCTGCTTCCTGCTGGAAATGGACGATTCACTCAATTCGATCAACTACGTGCTCGGCACCTGCATGCAGCTGTCCAAAATCGGCGGCGGCGTTGCCGTCAATTTGTCCAAGCTGCGTGGGCGCGGCGAACCGATCAAAGGCGTGGCCGGAGCGGCCAAAGGCATCATGCCGGTGTTGAAGCTGATGGAGGACGCGTTCTCCTATGCCGACCAAATGGGCCAGCGCAAAGGCTCGGGTGCCGGATACTATAACATTTTCGGCTGGGATGTCATCGAGTTCCTCGATTCGAAGAAAATCAACGCCGACGAGAAGCTGCGCATCAAGACGCTGTCGATCGGGCTGATTGTCCCAAACAAATTTTACGAGCTCGCCGCCCAGAACAAGCCGCTTGTGGTCTTTGGCCCCTACTCGGTGTATAAAGCCTACGGCAAGCATCTGGACGACCTGGACATGGACGAAATGTACGACGAGCTGCTCGCCAATGACCAGGTGACGAAGAAAACCGTCATGAGCGCCCGCGACATGTTGACGAAAATCGCTTCGATCCAGCTCGAGTCCGGTTATCCGTACATCGTGAACAAATCGAACGCCAACAAGGTGCATGCGCTGAAGGATGTCGGCCAGATCAAAATGTCCAACCTGTGCACGGAAATTTTCCAGCTGCAGGAGACTTCGGAAATTAACGATTACGGTGTCGACGATGTGATTCGCCGGGACATCAGCTGCAACCTGGCCTCGCTGAATATCGTGAACGTAATGGAGCAGGGCAAAATCAAGGAATCGGTCCGTGTCGGCATCGAGGCCCTTACCGTCGTCAGCGATCACTCCCGCGTAGAGAACGCGCCGGGCGTGAGCCTCGCCAACAAGGAGCTGCACTCCGTCGGCCTCGGAGCCATGAACCTGAACGGTTACCTGGCCAAGAACAAAATCGCATACGAGAGCGCGGAAGCGCGCGAGTTTGCGAGCACCTTTTTCATGATGATGAACTACTACTCGCTGGAGCAAAGCATGGAAATCGCGCGCGATCGCGGCGAAACGTTCCGGGACTTCGACAAGTCCGAGTACGCGAAGGGTACCTATTTTGACCGCTATCTCGAAAAGGACTTCCGGCCGCAATCGGAACGCGTGAAGCAGCTGTTTGAAGGCATCGAGATCCCGTCCCCTGAGGACTGGGCGCAGCTCAAGGTGCTTGTTCAGAAGCACGGACTGTACCATGCCTACCGTCTGGCGATCGCGCCGACGCAGAGCATCTCGTACATCCAGAACGCGACGTCCAGCGTCATGCCAATCGTCGAGCATATCGAAACGCGTACCTACGCCAACTCGACGACATATTACCCGATGCCGTTCCTCAGCGCGGAAACGCAGTGGTATTATAAATCGGCCTACAATATCGACCAGTTCCGCCTGATCGACATGATCGCGGAAATCCAGCAGCATGTGGACCAAGGCATTTCCACCGTGCTGCACGTCAACAGCACCGTATCGACCCGGGAATTGTCCCGTTTCTATATTTACGCCGCCCAGAAAGGGCTGAAATCGCTGTACTACACCCGGACGAAAAAATTGTCCATCGAAGAGTGCACCAGCTGCGCCGTCTAAATTCGAATATTACGCAAGGCGACGGCGGGGGCTTGAACAGCCCCTGTCGCCTTCTTCTATAAAAGGAGCAATGGTCTGATGAAAGCAGTAAACTGGAACCGGCCCGATGACGATTTTACGCTCATGTTCTGGCAGCAGAACATCATGCAGTTTTGGACCGACGACGAAATCCCTTTGTCCGACGATAAAATGGACTGGATCAAAATGACTGACGAGGAGCGCACCGCCTACAAGCATGTGCTTGGCGGACTGACGCTGCTGGATACGCTGCAGGGCGGCGTCGGCATGCCGAAAATTTTGGAGCATGTGGAAGGACTGCAGCGCAAAGCCGTGCTCGGCTTCATGTCGATGATGGAGCAAATCCACGCCAAATCGTACAGCAGCATTTTCACCACACTCGCCTCGACGGAGGAGATTGACGCCATTTTCCGCTGGGTGGAGGACAACGAGCAGCTGCAGTTCAAAGCGAAGAGCATCGAATCCTGGTACGTGAACATTCAAACCAAGCGCGATCTCTACAAGGCGATGGCCGCTTCCGTCTTCCTGGAAAGCTATCTGTTCTACAGCGGCTTTTTCTATCCGCTTTACCTGGCCGGCCAGGGCAAAATGACCAGCAGCGGCGAAATCATCGACCTGATCATCCGCGACGAGAGCATCCACGGCCTGTACGTCGGCACGCTGGCCCAGGAGCTGTTCCAGGAGTTCTCTTTCGAAGAGCAGGAGGAGCTGCGCCGGGAGCTGTACGAGCTGCTTGAGACGCTGTATCAGAACGAGGTGAAATATACGGATGACCTGTACAGCCCGATCGGACTGCAGGAGGAAGTGAAAGCCTATGTCCGCTATAACGCCAACAAAGCGCTGATGAATCTCGGCTTCGAGCCGCATTTCCCGGAAGAGCCGATCAACCCGATCGTCTTCAATGGTATCAGCACCCACACCAAGCAGCATGATTTCTTCTCGAAAAAAGGCAACGGTTACGTCCGCGCGATCAACATCGAGCCGCTGTCCGACGACGACTTCGTGTTTGACGTATAAGTTCAGGCAAGTAAACAGAAGGAGCTCCGCTCCATAACAAAATCCCCTTTGAGCAGACAAGTGCAGGAAAGCGCACTGCCGTTTGCTCAGAGGGGATTTTTTCTGGGATTGTCGTACTGCCGTACGTATTGGTCTCCCCTTCTATTCGTTTCAGAATACTCGATTACCTTCGCGGCGTAAATCCTTGTTGACATTTCAAATTATTTTGAAATATAATGTTCCCGATCCAATCATTTCAAAATAATTTGAATTATAGGGGTGAACTACGAATGTCTACCGATCAACAAACTCGGCTAAGCGGCTCTAAATCCGAAATGGCTTCCGTCAAGCAGCGGGGCATGGGATGGAGTTTGGCACTGCTTGCTCTAGCACAGCTGATTTACGGGCTCGACATCAATATCGTTTTCGTCGCTTTGCCTGAGATCGGACATGGCCTTGGCTTCTCGGAACAGTCCCTGCAATGGGTGGTCAGTGCTTACACGGTTTTCTGCGGGGGCTTCCTGCTTCTTGGAGGACGTGCTGCCGATATGCTGGGACAAAAGCGAATGTTTATTTTTGCGTTGGTCCTTTACGCCCTTTCTTCGCTATTGGGAGGCTTGGCTTGGGACCCGCTCGTCATCATTATAGCCCGTGCCATCCAGGGTATCGGAGCGGCGTTCCTGTTTCCGGCCACGTTATCGCTGATCAACCGATTGTTTGAGGAAGGTCCGCGCCGAAACCGCGCTCTTGCCGTATGGGGCGGGGCCGGAGCCAGCGGCCTGACGATTGGCTCGATCCTGGGCGGGGTATTGACCAATGCATTCGGTTGGGAAGCGGTCTTTTTGGTGAATGTTCCATTAGCAGGAATCGTTGCACTAGCCGCGCTGTTCGTCATTCCCCGTGATAAACGGCGGAATCAAAAGCGCTATTTCGATATTCCCGGCGCCGCCACGGTAACCGCAGGCGCCACTCTCTTGGTATATGTTCTTGTCCAGGGGCCCGAATTGGGCTGGGCCTCCACGGAAATGATCATCTGTGCTGCCCTTTCCCTGATCCTCTTGTCGATCTTTGCCCTGATCGAAATACGCAGTACCGCTCCTTTAATGTCGATCCATCTTTTCCGTAACCGCAGCTTGGCTGCCAGCATGGTCATTACATTCATCTACATGGGGACGTTTGGTGCCTTACCTTACTTCCTGACAACCTTATTTCAAAATGTGCACGGATACAGTGCTCTGCAAACCGGGCTTGCCTTCATTATCCCTTCCTTGGCAATTGCCGCGGGCACCCAGCTCGGCGAGCGGCTGGCGTCCCGTTTGGAGGCGCGAAGCACACTGCTTATCGGCATGATCATCGGAATTGTCGGAACCATACTGATTCCATTAGGTGCGTACACGGATAGCAGCTACCTAATGATCGTTCCGGGCCTTGTAATTTCCGGGATCGGCCAGGGCATCACCTGGACTGCCATGTGGATCACGGCTTCAGACGGCGTAGCCCCCGAGGACCAAGGCGTCGCGTCCGGGATGGCCTCGACTACCTTAAACATCGGCAATGCCATCGGGCTTGCCATCTTGATCGCCATCGCGAACTCGGGTACGCATCAACTGACGGGTGAAGCTTTTCGCCAAGCATTAGCTGAGGGGAATCGGACAGCCATTTATCTGGCGGCGCTCGGCATTCTCCTTGGCGCGCTTGTCGCCTTGTTTTTGCCCCGCAAACGAAAAATATGACCGGCTGCCGCCACGCAGCAAAAACAGCCAAACCCCCGTTATAGGTTTAACGGGGGTTTGGCTGCTTAAAGTATCCGCTTGAGGATCGTTGACCGACGCTCGTTGGGATAAATGTTCTATATCATCAGAATCGCTTACATCATCTCAGCTGCATCGGCTCCATTATTTCGCTGCTTCGAACGGATCCGTTCCCTTCGGCAGCAGGTCGCTGAAGTTGAACGTATACGTCGGGAAGCCGGCGGCATACGGCCCGATTTCATACTGTTGGAAAAAGATCGTCAATCCGCTTTCCTTCACATAGAAGTCCGCGTCCTTTTTCAGCCCGTTGAAGCCGTCTGTGAAGCCGTCTTTGGTCGCTTTTTGCTTCAGCAGTTTGTCCAGCTTGGTCTTGGCGTCGGCCGAATTGTGGAGCAGGCTGTCCAGCGTCAGCTGTTTGCCGTCCTTCAGCGAGAACGTAAATCCTTCGCGAGCCGTCATCCCGTGAGCTCCGCCTGTGTATTCATAAGAATCCGTCACGATGCTCAGGACGCCTTGGCGGTTATAAGTAACCAGGAACGTTCCGTCGAACTCATACGGGTGCTCCACCTTCGCGTCGCGCTTTTTCGCCTTGGCCTTGGCTTCTGTGGCGAACGCTTCCGCCTTGTCTTTAAATACTTTGTTGATCGCCTCCTGGGCGTCCGCGTTAGCCAGCCCGCTTAACTGAGGATAACGGATCAGAATCGTTGCATTGGCGTCGCTCGCCTTGATGAGTTCGGTGGAGATTGCCACCTGGTTCATCTGACGCTTGGACAGGCTCAACGTCTTGGAAGACACGTTATACACGCCCTGGAAGCCCATATAGTCGTTCAGCAGCTTGAAAGGGACGTACAGCTTGCCGTCGATCAATTTACCCTCGTAGTTGTTCGAATTGTCCCCGACATAGCTTCCGTTGATATAAGCGCTGACCCCGTAGTCGGAAACCTCCAGGTTCAGCTTCGTTACCCCGGATCCGACAGTGTACGTCTTGATACCCGGATTATAAGACAGCGGCAGACCGGCGGCATCGCGCAAAATGGACACCGGGATCATGGTGACCCCGTCAACCAATTTCCCCTGCAGCGATAGCACCTTGCCGTTATATTTCAACGCCACTCCCGGCTGCGCAGCCGGCTTTACGACCGGCTTTGAGGCTGCAGCCGACACCTGCGATCCCCCAAACACGCCGGCATTTCCGATCAATACGCCTGTGGCCAGTACCGCGGCTCCCCATTTCATTCCCTTGTTCATCCCTATCAAATCTCCTCTCCAAACATTGCTGCTTGTGCTAGTCATATGATTTATTACCCAAATTCACCACTTCCCTATTATAAAAAAGAGCTCCGCCGATTTGTTTACAACCGGGGTTACAGTATTGTCGTTTACGCCAGCCAAAAGTATAACTCTCTTAACCTTTACGTTAACTTTGTGTTTCTTCATCCGATCGGCCACGGGCCTTGCGATCATGTCTTCCCCCTTCATAGAACAACAGCACCGCGCCAGGACTTAAAAAGCTCACGAAATAATAACAATGCCCCGTTCCGAAATCCAGCTTAAGCATGGTTCCCGAAACAGGGCAATTGTTCTTAAACGATATAACGGCCGTTGTAAGGCCTCTGCTTACTTACCGTCCGCTCTTCAGCTCCGTCCAGTAACGGTCATAGAGCTGCAGGGTATCCTTTACGTCGCCGAGCCATTCCGTCCGGCCCAGCTCTTCTTCGGAGAGGTTGATCATATGGTTGTTCCGATATTCCTCGCTGTGGAACTCCATCGCCTTGGCGTTCGGATCGCTGTATCCGATCGATTCATAGTTCTTTGCGCTGACCTGCGGATCGAGCATGTAGTTGATAAACTTCTCGGCAAGCTCTTTATGCTCGGCCCCTTTCGGGATCGCATAGTTATCCGAGAAGATCGTCCCGCCCTCTTTTGGCACGACATATTCCACATCCGGATTGTCCTTCGCGATAAAAGCCGCGTCGCCGGACCATACCGTTCCGATCCAGCCTTCCTCCTGAATCATCTTCTGCTTGATGGTATCCGTGTCGAAAGCAAGAACGCTCGGCAGCAGCTTCTTCAGGTCGTCCACGGCCGACTTGATCTCGCCTTCATCCTGGGAGCTGTTCGAGTGCCCCTGCTTCTTCAAGGCCATGCCAATCACTTCGCGGTTGTCGTCCAGCAGAAGGACCTTGCCCTTGTATTTCGGGTCCCACAGATCCTCCCAGCTGTCGATGGTGTCCTTCACGTATTTTTTGTTATACGCGATACCCGTTACGCCGGAAGTGTATACGATCGAGTATTTATTGCCCGGGTCAAAATCAGGGTTCTTCAGCGATTCCTGAATGTTCTCGAAGTTCGGAATGTTGTTCTTGTCCAGCGGTTCCAGCAAATTGTTCTCGATCATCGTCCGGACCATGTAGTCCGAAGGCTGGATCAGATCGTATCCGCCGCCGCCCGCCTTGATTTTGGCCAGCAAATCCTCGTTGTTCGCATAGTTGTCATACGTAACCTTGACGTTGAATTTACTCTCGAAGTCCTTGAGCACCTGCTCGTCAAAATTGTCAGCCCAGCTGTAAATATGAAGCGTCTCCTTGGAAGATGAGCATCCTCCCAGGGATGCAACCGACACGAGGGCGAGTGCCCCAGCCAGTACGAGACCGGCGATACCCTTTCTTTTCACAGTAACATATCTCCTCTCTTTCTCCTTATAGCGTGTAGTCCATATCCTGTAGTTCAATCAATAGTTCCATCAATAGTTTAATATCTTGCAGCTGCGTTAAATCGGCAGCATTTTATGCTTCTTCTGGCCCTTGCCGCGGTTGAGGAAAAACTGCGCCAGCAAAATCAGCACGACGCTCACCACGATCAGCAGCGTACAAAGTGCGTTAATTTCCGGCGAGATTCCCCGCTTCACCTGGCCGTAGATGTAAATCGGCAGCGTAGTCGAGCTTGGCCCGGCTACGAAGAAGCTGACCATAAAGTCGTCCAGCGACATCGTAAACGCGATCAGCGCCCCCGAGATGACGCCCGGAAAAATTTGCGGCCACGTTACATGGCGGAACGTCTGCCAAGGGGTGGCGCCAAGGTCGGCGGCCGCCTCCTCCAGCTGCTTGCCCATTCCCGCAAGGCGGGCCGTCACGACGACATAGACGTACGACATGCTGAACGTGATATGGGCGATGATAACCGTCGCTTTACCCAGCGGAACATGCATCTGGTTGAACAGCACCAGCAGCGACAGCCCCATGATGATGTCGGGAATAATAACGGGCAGGTACATGAGTCCGTTCATGCTGACCTTCCATCGCCGGCCAAGCCCCCGCAGGGACAAGGCGCCCACGGTTCCTAGCAGCGTCGCTACGATCGTGGATACGATCCCGACGGTCAAGCTGTTCATCAGCGCTTCAAGCACGTGGTCATCGGTCATCAGCGAGGCGTACCAGTCGAACGTAAATCCTTCCCAGTCCCCGCTGAGCCTCGTGTTATTAAATGAATAAATAATAATCAGCATGATCGGCACATAAATAAAGATCATCATCAGCACGGAGTGAATCCCCAGCAGGGGATGACTTTTTTTCTTCATGTTCTCCCCTCCTTCGCTCGGTCCGCCCGGGACTGCATCGCCCGGTTAAACAGCAGGATCAGAATGAGGGACGTGATGACGAAAATCACGGACAGCGCCGAGCCGAACGGCCAGTTGCGTGCCCCCAGATACTGCTGCTGGATGATGTTGCTGATCATCGTCGACTTGGCACCACCAAGAATGTCCGTGACAACGAACATCCCCGTCGTGGAGACATAGACCAGGACACAGCCGGTCATGATCCCGGACTTGCTCTGCGGCAGCGTGATGTGCCGGAACGCTTTCCAGCGGGTAGCCCCCAGGTCGCTGGCCGCATCCAGCAGCCGCTTGTCCATCTGTTCCAGTGCGACGTAAATCGGCAGCACCATGAACGGTATGAAGTTGTAGACCATGCCAAGCAGCACCGCGCCTTTGGTATACAGCATTTGCAGCGGCTCCTGAATCCATCCAAAATGGATCAGCAGCGTATTCACCACACCCTGCGTGCGCAGCAGCAGCACCCAGGCGTACGTCCGGATCAAGAAGTTGATCCAGAACGGAATCGTGATCAGCACCAGTCCCCAGGTCTGCACCCTGGGAGAGGCATTGGCGATAAAATAAGCGAGCGGGTAGCTGACCAACAAGCATACGACGGTCGTCGCCACCGACAGCACTAACGTATCCCAATAGATGCCGAGATACAGAGAGTCGAAAAAGGTTTTATACCCGTTCAGCGAGAAATGAAAGACAACATTGCCCAGTGTGTCGCGACTCATCAATGACATGACCACGACGATCACCATCGGGACGAGCAGAAACAGCGCCAGCCACAGCAGAACCGGCGTAATCAGCAGCTTGGATCGTCTCATGCCCCGATGACCACCTCATCCCGCGGATTCCAGTCCACCCCGATCCGCTGCCCAACCTTCCAAACGATCTCATCTTCGAAGTCCAGAGCGATCGTCACCATCATCGGTTCGCCATCGAGCTGGACGGTTAGCTTATGAACGTTGCCAAGATACAGCACATCCTGAATGACTCCGGTCTTGCGGACCCCTTCGGTTTCCCGTTTTGGACGCAGCTTCTCCGGCCGTACGGCAAACAGCTCCGAACCGGAACTGAAAATGTTGTTCTCCCCGACGAAAGTCGCGGCGAAAAGCGTCTTCGGCGCGGCATAGATGTCCTTCGGCGTGCCGATCTGCTCGACTTTGCCGCTGTTCATGATCACGATCCGGTCGGACAGCATCATTGCTTCCTCCTGGTCGTGCGTGACATACACAAAGGTAATGCCCAGCGAGCGCTGCAGATGCTTCAGCTCAGATTGCAGGCTCTTGCGCAGCTGCAGGTCGAGCGCGCCCAGCGGCTCGTCGAGCAGGAGCACTTTGGGCTTGTTCGCGATAGCCCTCGCGATGGCCACCCGCTGCTGCTGTCCGCCGGACAGCTGATGCGGATAACGCGAAGTAAGCGCGGTTAGCTGCGTCATCTGGACGGCTTCAGCAACCCGTGCTTTTTGCTCTGCCTGGGGCAGCTTTTTCATTTTCAAACCGAAGGCGATATTGTCTCCGACGGTCATATGCGGGAACAGCGCGTAGTGCTGGAACACCAGGTTCAAATCCCGCTGGTTAGGCGGAAGCTTCGTGACGTTCTGCCCTTCCAGGATAATCTCGCCGTGAGTCGGCTGTTCGAATCCGGCAATCATGCGTAGTATGGTCGTCTTACCGCAGCCGCTAGGCCCGAGCAGAGTCAGGAATTCCCCTTCTTCAATGTTCAGTGACAGCGGATGCACGACAACTTGTCCTTCAAATTGCTTCTCAATCTGGACAAGTTCAATCATATGCATCAACCCCTTATCCATTACTAAGAAAAAAGCCATATCCATGGGTATGGCTTTTTCGGTAAATTATTTTTCCCCGTTACGATTCAACGGAAGTTGTTTAAACTGTTGCTGCATGTACAAATTTTCGCATATTCACTATAACGTTTTTTGACCCTTGGTACAATACCTTTCTGTGTTTTCCCGCTGGAAAAGGGGGGATCGGGACCCACATCTGCGCAAAAAGCCGCCGCTTCAAGGGACGTCTGTCCCCGAAACGGCGGCTTGGCTCGGACCAAATCAGCCCGTGCTTATTTCATTTCGTACTGCACGCTCAGCTGCGTCGATACTTTTACTTCGCCAGGCTCCACCGACGTGGCGTTGCCGGCGTTGCTGTCCGCAGCCATTTTGGCCATGGAAGATTCGGCATAAATGATCGGGTTCTGCGCATCGCCCTGGCTCACGACCAGAACCACTCCCAGCTGGCGCTTGGCGGCCTTGGCAATGGCGCCCGCTTTCAGATCAGCGTTAGCCATCGCTTTCTCAATCACTTGTGCCTCATACTGGTCACGGTTCTCAACAGAGAACTGTACGCTTTCAATGTTGTTGGCACCCGCACCGGAAGCGGCGTCAAGCAGCTGTCCAACCTTGGACAGGTCGCGGTACGATACCTGCAGCGTATGGTGGGCCGTATAGCCCGTCACTTTTTGTCCGTCCTTCTCGTTGTAGGTGTAGTTCGGCTGCACATAGAACGTGGTGCTCTTGATATCTTTGTCTTCGATTTTCCACGTCGTCTTCAGCAGCGCGGTGATCTTTTGGATTTTGTCTGCCGTTGCCTTTTGCGCGCTTTGTGCCGTTGCCGCCTGCGAGTCCACACCGATCGACAAGTATGCGATATCCGGCTTGACCGAAATCTCACCTTTGCCCACAACATTGATGACATTGCGCTGTACATCCTGGTCCGCATAGACGGTGGTCGAGCCACCCAGTCCGGTGACGCCCGCACCTCCAGCCAAGAGCGCTCCTGCGATCAACACGGAACCTACCGGTTTCAGCCATGTTTTCATTACCTTCAGCCTCCCTTTATATACTTCCAGTGTATCCATATAGCCGAAAGCGCAAGCACGGACGCAGCCTGTAGGTCAAACCGCCTGCGCAGCCGCCCTCACCTTCCAACTGTATTTGTCTACTAGACGTAGGGGACTGTTAAATGTTGCACATGTTAGAAAAATAATCTTTTGCCTATGAAACGGTCAGCTGACGATCGATTTCAAGTGGCTCTGCGCTTCCTTAATGCCGGCCAGGCTCTGCTCATTGTTGCCGAGGAGGGACTGCAATGTGGCCGACAATTCCTGCAGCGTCGCCGACGTTTGCTCGTTCACCGACGCGAGATGCGAAGTGGACTCGTCAATGGAACCCGAGAACGTCTCCACTTCGTGAAGCAATCCGCGGTACCCGTCGGAAATCTGGAGCAGTCCGGCCACCGATTCTTTTATGGATTCAAAGGCTTCGTACGTCTCATGCGTCATCTCGCTGCTCTTCTGCATCCGCTCCGCAACCTGATCCATCCGCATCAGGGTGTCGCTCATCAGCTCGGAGAAGCTGTGTAGCTGGAGCGATATTTTCTCCGCCGAGTCCGAGGCATTCTCCGCCAGCTTGCGAATTTCCCGGGCCACCACGGCAAAACCTTGTCCATGCTCGCCTGCCCGCGCCGCCTCAATGCTGGCGTTCAGCGACAGCAGGTTGGTCTGGTTCGCAATCTCCTGAATGGTCTGGCTGAACTGCGTCGTTTCATGAACCTTTCCGGTCAAGCTCTGGATATCCTGCGACATGGCGCCGATTTCTTCCTTGAATTCGATAATCGCTTCGTTCAGCTGCTCCACTTTGTCCTTGCCGGATTCCGACAGCCGGTTCGCCGTACCTGTCTGGCTCAGCAGCGTATCCGTCGAGCTGGACATCTGCTTGATCATCTCGTTCATCTGCTTAATGGACTCGTTAATGGCATAGGTGGAATCCACCTGGGATGATGCCCCGCCCGATATCTCCTGAAAGGCGACGTTCATCTGCTGGAACGAGGCGGTATTATCCTCGACGGCCTGCGTCAAGTCGTCGATGCTGCCGGTCACCGCAGCCACACTGCCCAGTACGTGTTCCTTTTGTTCCTTCTGCTCAGCCAGCAGCCGCTCAGTCTGATCGCTTGCCGCTTTCATATTGTTCATCAAGGACCGGGTCACCCGCAGCAGCAGGAACACCATGACGCATACAAGTGCGTACATAATGATGACCGTTAAAGGTCCGTCCTTCGAACCGGTTCCGAGCTGAACCTCATCAGCCTTTTGCAGGCACAGGTAGAGCATCAACCCCAAGCCGTACAGCATCGTGATCGAGGTTAATACAATACGCAAGGTGATCAGCGCCAACACGAGCAAATAGTATATGGAAAACAAGCTGCTCGGGCTGGTGGAATCCAACGCCTGAATGAGGATCGTCAGGGCCACCCCCGTAATGGCAATAACGGCCGCCTGATGAATCAGCTTACGCCGGACTTGGCTGTACACCATTACCAGCAGAACTACCAAATCAATCAAGAAGCTTAAGTTGTTGAGACTCGTCAGATTATCGAGACTTCCCAGCTTGACCGTGGACACAGCCATCAGCGTGGAGATCAGAATCGCGATCAGCAGAATCCGGTTTCTGCCCATTGCGTCCCGCTCCGCGATCGTCAGCCTCCGTAGTTTCCCCGATCCTTCAGCATCATCTGTGTTGGTTGTGGTACTGTTCCATTTCCCCATACGTTGACCCCTCTTTATCAAAATAAATGCATCCGGGCTTCCCCGCTGCCGCCGCTTACATGAACGGCTATAGCTATGATATCGGACGGCAGATTTATTTTTATAAGAGCCAAATCGTCCCAGACCCCGCCAGACAGCAAAAAACAGCCCGCCCTCCCCAAGGAGAAACGGACTGCTTTGTGCAGAAAATGGCCTCCGCGCCGCATATTCGCAGCCGCAGGGCCCATTCTATAATTGTTTATTATTGGTTTTCAAGCTCTTCTTTGCCCACCAAGTTGACTAAAGCGGTTACAGCCTGTTCTGCGTCCGCACCTTCAGCACTGATGTTTACTTCCGTACCCGAGCTAATGGCAAGGCTCATAATTCCCATGATACTCTTGGCATTCACCTTTTTATCATCTTTTTCCACGAAAATTTCAGACGAGTACTTATTCGCTTCTTGGACGAACAATGCTGCCGGTCTGGCATGGAGACCCGTTTTCAAACGGACAACTACCGGGTGCTTTGTCATGGAAACTTACCCCCTATTAGATCAATCTGTATAGCTCACACACAACACATTTTATAACATTATACCATTATACCATGAAGGAAACTAGAAGAAAAAAGGCTCAGCCGCCACGAATCTTCTCGGCCATTTCGTCAATCTTGCGCAGCCGGTGGTTCACACCGGATTTGCTGACGGTGCCCTTCAGCAGTTCACCGACTTCCTTCAGGTTCATATCGGGATGGGCCAATCTCACTTCGGCCACTTCCCGAAGTTTGTCCGGCAGATTATCAAGGCCCACTTCCTTCTGGAGCAGCTTGATGTTATCGATTTGCCGGACGGCGGCCCCGATTGTCTTGTTCAAATTCGCGGTTTCACAGTTCACGATCCGGTTGACCGAATTCCGCATATCCCGCATGATCCGCACGTCCTCGAATTTGAACAAGGCCTGATGGGCCCCAATCAGGCTTAAAAATTCAATGATTTTCTCGCCTTCCTTAATATACAGTATGAACCCCTTCTTGCGCTCTATACAACGGGCGTTCAGATGAAACTCATTGGCGAGGTCTACAAGGGCCTGGCAGTGCTCCTCGTACATCGAGGCAATTTCAAGATGGTATGACGACCCTTCCGGATTGTTCACGGAGCCCCCTGCCATAAAGGCACCGCGTAAATACGCCCCTTTGCAGCATGGTTTGCGGACCAGATCCGGATGGATATCCGAGGTGAACAGGAAGCCCTCGGAGACAATCTTCAGCTCCTTCAGTATTTCCTGAACCTGTGCAGGAATACGTACGATGTACACATTATTTTTCTTCAAACGCATTTTTTTACGCACAAGAAGCTCGGTATGCGCTTGGAAATGCTTTTTGATCAATGTGTAAATGCGTCTTGCGATGGCTGCGTTCTCTGTCGATATATCCAGAATCACCTTTTTATTGGAAAGCTGGACGGCCCCGTTCATCCGGATCAGTGCCGACAATTCAGCCTTTTCGCAGCAGGGCTCTGCTTCGATCATGGTCAGTTCTTTTTTAGTCAGCGCCGCAAACGACACGGGACTCACCTCTTTCGTTTAATCCAATTTTGAACCAGCTGGTAAATATGCCGGCTCAGCTTGTCGGCGTCATGGCGCAGATAGGTCCGGAACAGGACCAGCGTATCGGCGATGACCTTATAGCCAAGACTGGTGACCTCGTCGTAATCGAGCTCCACCGGCTTCGCGCCCTTCTCGGCATATTTGTCCTGCACCTGGGGCGGAATTTCGCCGCTGTTCACGATGACATAATCGAACAAATGCTTGCCGACATGGTCATATACCGCCTGAAGATGGTCGCTTACGGTGTAGCCGTCCGTCTCCCCGGGCTGTGTCATGACGTTGCACACGAAAATCTTGATCGCGTCCGACGACATGACCGCTTCGGCCAGCTTCGGAACGAGCAGATTCGGCAGAATGCTCGTATATAGGCTTCCCGGGCCGATCAGGATGGCATCCGCCTCCCGGATGGCCTCGGTTGCTTCCGGAAGCGGTTCGACATGGGCCGGCTCCAGAAACACCCGCTTGATCCGGCCGCCGGCTTCCGGAATTTTCGACTCACCGGTCACAATGGTGCCGTCCTCCATCTCTGCGTTCAGGATCACGGCTTCGCCCGCCGCCGGAAGCACCCGCCCCCGCACGGCAAAAACGCGGCTGAGCTCGCGCACAGCCGTTACAAAATCGCCGCTGATGTCGGTCATCGCTGCCAAAATCAGGTTCCCCAGGCTGTGCCCGGCCAGGCCTGAGCCGCTGGAGAACCGGTATCTCAGCATTTCCGACAGCAGCGGCTCCACGTCGGCCAGTGCCGTCAGGACGTTCCGAATGTCCCCGGGAGGGGGCATCTGCAGCTCGCTGCGAAGGATGCCCGAACTCCCTCCATCGTCTGCTACGGTGACGACAGCCGTGATGTCTAGCGGCATTTCCTTCAGTCCCCGGAGCATGACCGACAGTCCGGTGCCCCCGCCCATCACGACGATCCGCGGACGGTCACTTCTTTGTTCTGCCACTGTCATCACTTCCACTCTCTTTAATGCCGATCACGTTCGGAATCCCGATGGCTGACGGAGACCGTCTCGGTCTCGCTGGCTCCCAGCATTTTGCCCAGGTACTCGGCAATCGCCACCGAGCGGTGCTTCCCGCCGGTACAGCCGATGCCGATGATCACCTGGCTCTTGCCTTCCTTACGGTATTGGGGAATCAAGAAATGCAGCATATCCAGCAGCTTCGTCAGAAAAGCCTGGGTTTCAGGCCACTTCATGACATAGTCATACACATCGCTGTCCTGACCGGTGTGTGGACGCAGGCTATCCACATAGTGGGGATTCGGAAGAAAGCGGACGTCAAAGATCAGATCGGCATCGATCGGAATACCGTACTTAAATCCGAATGAGGTTACGTTGACCGAAAGGGTATTGCTTTCCAAGTGGGAAAATCTCGAGATAATTTTGTCCTTCAATTGTCCCGGCTTCATATTGCTCGTGTCGAGCACCACTGTAGCCGAGCTCTTGAGCTCCTCCAGCATTTTGCGCTCCAGCCGGATGCCGTCCAGCGGCATGCCCTCCGGCGCAAGCGGATGCCGCCGGCGGGTCTCCTTGTAACGCTGCACGAGGACCGAATCGGTCGCCTCCAGGAACAGAATTTCGCAATGAATCGTGAAATGGTCCTTAATATAATTCAATGATTCGGATAAGGCCGTAAAGAACTCCCGGCCGCGCAGGTCAATGACCAGCGCCACCTTGGCGATTTTCCCCTTCGATTGTTCAATCAGTTCCGCAAATTTGGGAATGAGCACCGGCGGTAAATTATCCACACAGAAAAATCCCAAATCCTCCAAGCTTCGTACGGCCAAGGATTTACCCGCCCCCGACATGCCTGTAATAATAATCAGGGTGGCCATGGCCGACGCAGTATTATTCTCCTCCAGCATCAGCTTTCCCCTCCCTTATGGAATATGGGCCCGTTAATACTTGGTATACCCAGGTCACCCCTCATTTTAACCCATGGGCGACCTCGCAGGATTCATTACGAACGGAGCAGCAAACCGGCCGCACCGACGATACCCGCATCGTTGCCGAGCTCGGCAGGAAGGATCGATACCCCGCGCTGCAGCGGTTCCGGCGTCAGCTTCGCATAAACTTCCCGGACTTCGTTAAACAGGATGTCTCCAGCCTTCGATACGCCGCCGCCGATAATGAATACTTCCGGATTCAGAATCGCCGCAACCGCAGCCATGGACTTGCCCAGGTAGAAGGCGGCGCGGTTCACGATCCGCAGCGCCACTTCGTCGCCTGCTTTGGCTGCATCAAAGACTTCCTTCGCCGCGATGTTCTCAACCATCGACAGGGAAGTGCGGTCCCCGCGCTCAACGGCGTCTTTGGCCATACGGATAATGCCCGTTGCGGAAGAGACGGTCTCCAGGCAGCCCATTTTGCCGCATCCGCATTGAATGGCTTCCAGATCCGGCACGACGGAGATATGTCCCAGCTCACCGGCAAGTCCGGAGAAGCCTTGATAGATTCGGCCGTTAATGATGATGCCGCCGCCAACGCCGGTTCCGAGCGTATAGCATACGCAGTTGTCGATGCCGCGTCCGGCGCCGCTCCAAGCCTCGCCCAGGGCCGCCACGTTCGCGTCATTATCTATTTTGATCGGCTTGCCAATCTTCTGCTCCAGAATGGAACGAATCGGTACATCCCGGAAACCTACGTTCGGCGCGAGGATGATGATCCCTTCACGGACGTTCGTAAATCCGGCAACCCCGGCCCCGACGCCCGCCAGCTGATCCCAGCTGTAAGGGGACTGCTCCACGATATGGCGCACATATTTCTCAATATTGTTGATAACCGTATCGACGCCTTTATCTGTTTCCGTGGGACCTTCATACGTTTGAATCAGCTGTCCCGCTTGATTGCAGATGCCCACTTTAATGGTCGTTCCGCCCAAGTCGACACCGACGTAGATTTGCTCAGACATGTTACAAGCCACCTTTTTCCCTCAATAATAGTTTGCTCCTACTGTACCAACTATAATTGAAGCCCTCTCTCCGGTCAAGAGAAGCGGGCCTTACCCGAAAGTGGGTCCAGCGCTTCTGTCAGAAGGCTTGACGGACCTATCCCCTATATGAAAACCCTGCCAAAAAACATGACAATTGTCACCTCCATTCCATGACAGAGTCCACTAACGAAGGGATGCCCCCTCGTCTATGATAACGATAGATCAATCAAATACGGATTCACCTGATCAATAGGAGGAAATGACAAAATGGAACATATTGCCGAACTGCAGCATGTCACGAAACGTTTTGGAAGCAAAGCCGCGGTCGATGACGTTTCATTCACGATTGATAAAGGATCCATCGTGGCCGTCCTGGGGCCCAACGGAGCCGGGAAAACGACGACGATCTCGATGATGCTGGGGCTTCTCGAGCCGACAAGCGGCTCTGTCCGGCTGTTCGGGCAAACCCCGAAGCAGCCGCAGGTCAAGCAGCGCATCGGGGCGATGCTCCAGGATGTCAGCGTGATCGACGGCCTGAAGGTGCGCGAGGTGCTGGCCTTGATCCGCAGCTATTACCCCCGGCCGATGAGGCTGGAGGAGCTGGCTGCCCTGGCCGGGTTCACCGAGGAGGACCTGGGCAAACGGGCGGAGAAGCTGTCCGGCGGCCAGAAACGGAGGCTCGGGTTCGCGCTGGCGCTGGCGGGCAATCCCGATCTGCTGTTCTTCGACGAGCCGACCGTCGGCCTGGATACACCCGCGCGCCGCTCCTTTTGGGAACAGGTCCGAGCGCTCTCGGACCGGGGCAAGACCATCCTCTTCTCCACGCACTACCTGCAGGAGGCCGAGGACGCCGCGGACCGCGTGATCCTGTTCAATCGCGGCAAAATTGCCGCCGACGGCACGCCGCAGGCGATCACGGCCCAGCTGACGAGCCGCTCCGTGACCTTCACGACCGATACAAGGTCGCTCGAAGGCCATGCTCTGATGAGTGCCGATACCGAACAGCACATCCGCGAGCGCCTGCTCCCGGTTCCCGGTGTCCATGACTGCACCTGTCAGGAAGGACGCTGGACCGTCACGGCGGACAATACCGATACGGTGCTGGCCGCGATTTTCCGATACCAACTTCCGGTCCACGATATCCGGACCCAGCAGGGCCGGCTTGATGACGCTTTTGAAATCATGATTCATAATGACGACACACAGGGGGCTGTTTCCTAATGCACATGTTATTCATGCAGTGCCGGGCCGAAATGCTGCGGATTATCCGCAATCCGTACTACGTCTTTTGGTCTTTGCTGATGCCAATCGTGTTCTATTTCATTTTTACCCGCCTCGTGAATGCCGGCATTGAAGGCGCCTCCGAATGGCAGGCACGTTACCTGATGTCGATGACTTCCTTCAGCGTGATGGGTTCAGCGATCATGACGCTGGGCATCCGCATGGTCCAGGAGCGCATGCACGGGTGGTCGGTCTTTATGCGGATTACCCCGCTGCCCTCCAGCATTTATTTCTTTGGAAAAATGTTTGGCCAGATGGTTATGCATATGTTCTCCATTGTTGTTATTTTTGCTGCAGGCTTTCTTATGAACGGCGTCCATTTGTCAGCCGGCCAGTGGGTCGGCAGCGGCCTGTGGATATGGCTCGCCTCCATCCCCTTCCTGGCCCTGGGCACCCTGGTCGGGACGATGAAAAGGGTCGACACTGCCAGCGGTGTCAGCAACATGGTGTATATGATTCTGGCGATCGTGGGCGGCATGTGGTTTCCGATCGACAGCTTCCCGGCCATCCTGCAGAGCATCGGCAAGTGGCTTCCTTCCTATAACTTCGGAAGCGGAGCCTGGGATATTGCCGCGGGTCATTCCCCCAGCTGGCAGCCGGTATTGATTTTGCTGGGATATCTCATCTTGTTTATGGTATTATCCACCTATATACGAAAGAAACAGGAAGCGGTGTAATGCCATTGGCACGTCGAAAAACAGAAATTTTCCCAAGAGCACTCGGGTTTTCCCCCTATGTATGGCTCGTGTATATGGTCATTCCGCTGTTTAATATGGCCTATGAGCGCGGCATCAAAATGGTGCTTGGCTACGCCATGATTGCGATCTTTATCGTGTCGTATCGTCAGCTCTTTTTCTCCGAAAGGTTAACGGCCTTCTGGCTTGCCGTTCAGATGATTATTATTGTGACGCTGTCTTTGCTCTACCTCCCTTTTTATTCGTTTATGGGCTTTTTTACCGCCAACTTTATCGGCAATTATCAGGATGATCGGAAATTCAGGATCGCCTTCGCTGCCTTCGTGGCGTCCATCCTGCTACCGATCCTGGGAAACATTCGTCATCTGACCGTATCGGATTACTTAACGATCGTTCCCTTTATTATGATTATGTTGATGACCCCCTTCGGCATGCGTTCCATGAATCTGCGAAAGCAGCTGGAGCTGCAGCTGAACGAAGCCCGGGAGCAGATTGAAATTTTGGTCAAAAAGGAAGAGCGGCTGCGTATTGCGCGTGACCTTCATGATACGCTGGGACATACGCTGTCCTTGCTCACCTTAAAAAGCCAGCTGGTCCAGCGGCTGACGGACAAGGATCCGGAGAAGGCACGGCTGGAAGCTCGTGAAATGGAAGAGACCTCCCGGGCGGCCTTAAGACAGGTGCGTGAGCTGGTTTCCGATATGAGGACCTTGACGGTGGCGGAAGAGATCGAAGAAGTGCGCTCGATTTTGCACAGCGCTGACATCACCTTGGAATCCGAGGGGGATACGCGACTGACCGGAATTCCCGATCTGACGCAAAACATCCTCAGCATGTGCCTGAAGGAAGCAGTGACCAATATCATCAAGCACAGCCGGGCCACGGCATGCGCCATTACTATTCGGAAGGGAACTTCCGACGTCCGGATGGTCATTCGGGACAACGGCGTCGGTCTGGAGGACAGCGGGCTGTCTACAAGCCAGGGCAATGGGCTGAAAGGCATGTCCGAGCGGCTGGCGCTGATCGACGGAACGCTGAAGCTGGCCTCTTCCGGCGGGACCGAGCTCATCATTACCGTACCGATTATTATTAAAGGGAAGGAGAGTGTTACGGCATGATCCGTATTCTGATCGCTGAAGACCAGCGTCTGCTGCGAGGCGCTCTCGCTTCGCTGCTCGATATGGAGGAGGATATGGAAGTGGTGGGCCAAGCCGGCGATGGCCAGGAAGCCTTGGACCAGATCCTGTCATTACAGCCGGACGTCTGCCTATTGGACATTGAAATGCCCGTTATTACCGGGCTTGAGGTCGCCGAGAGGCTCAAGGCGCAGATGGCGGCTTGTAAAATCATCATATTAACGACGTTTGCCCGGCCGGGATATTTTGAACGGGCCGTGAAAGCAGGCGCCTGCGGATATTTGCTGAAGGATGAGCCGAGCGAGAAGCTGGCCGAAGCCATCCGGCGGGTCATGGCCGGCCACCGCGAGGTCTCACCCGAGCTCGTCTTTGGCTCGTTCCGCCAGGAAAACCCGCTCACCGCGCGGGAGCGCGACATTTTACGGCTGATTGCGGAAGGCAGGACAGCGAACGAAATTGCGGCAACCCTGCACCTGTCGCACGGCACCGTTCGGAACTACATTTCCGAAACGCTGAACAAATTGTCGGCCAAGAACCGGATCGAAGCGATCGGGATCGCCGAACAGAAGGGTTGGCTCTAGGAAGGACTGAAAGGCCTCATTATTTATAAAAAGGCGAACGGGGACCGGCTCATGCAGCCGGTCTTTTTGCCGTAGGTGTAAGCTTGAGTTCTTCTTTTCGGAACCGAGTGATTTGCGCTGGCGTCACCTTCCTCCAGCTTCAAGCCGGATAATAGATGACCATGCTTAATCTCGTCAGCGAGCCGCCGGAATTATGGTACGTATGCGGCCGGTCGGCCTTGAACCGGATCGAGTCACCGCTCCCGATGGTATGCTCACTGTTGTTCACGCGGATGGTCAATTCCCCCTCGTACACCGTAATGTACTCCTCCGTTCCCTCACCATGCGATTCCGAAGCGAGAAATCCCCCTTTATCGATCTCGACCGCATACATCTCGAAACGCCGCTCTTCATCAAACGGGAAATAAGGATAGACCCGGTATTTGCCGTTGTCTTCAGATAGCTGCTGGACCTCACTTTTCTGAATCACTTTGGTGTCAGGCTGGGGTTGGTTAATCAGCGACGTGAACGAAATTTTGAGACCGTTGGCGATTTTCCAAATGGTTGTGATTGTCGGGCTCGATTCGCCCCTCTCGATTTGGCCGATCATCGTCTTGCTGACCCCGGTGAGCTCGGCTACTTTTTCCAGACTGAGCTTTTTATTGTCACGGATGCTCTTCAAATTTCGCGCGATGATCAGATTGATTTCTTCCATGGGCACACCTCTTCCAATCGATTATGTACAATATAACGATCACAATGTACAATATGAAGTATAAATGCGTTATAGCGTAATTTTCAGACATTATAACATACAAATGGAGGAGACCTAAGATGCCTGTATTTTCGTTTCTGGTCTATATTGTAGTAAGCACCTTTACCCCAGGCCCCAACAACTTTATGGCGATGCTGTTTGCTCACCGGTACGGTTTTCGACGAACGATCCGATTTTGTCTGGGCGTTGGCGCCGGCTTTTTTGTCGTTGCACTGCTGTGCAGTTACTGCAATCTGCTGCTCAAAAATCTCATTCCCGGCATCCGGTGGTGGATGACGATTCTTGGAGCGGCCTACATGCTGTATCTCGCCGTTAAAATCATGTTCCACCACAAGAAGGCCGCGAGCAGCAGGGAGGACAAAAACAACCGCTTTCTGACGGCGGTGCTGCTGCAGTTTATCAATCCCAAAGGCATTTTGTACGCCATAACGGCCGTATCCACCTTTATTCTCCCGTACCATTCTTCCCATCTGGCCTTGATCGGCTTCTCTTTGTTTCTGGCACTCTTGAGCGTGATAAGCACCTTCTGTTGGAGCATGTTCGGCTCCATATTTCAGCGATGGCTGTCAGCATACCAGACCCCGTTTAACGTCGCGATGGGCCTGCTTCTCGCATACAGCGCGGTTTCCATCCTGGTCGAATAAATGTGGAGCCCGGCGAGCGCCTGCCTGCAGATCATTCACAGAAATTAGCACGCATACAGCGGGCACCTTTTCTCGGCAGGATCAGGTAGCGGCACGTTCCCCCATTCTTATGTAAAAAGGAGCCGTCCCCGGCTCCTTTTCTATGTTCGTATTGATCCGCTTTACAGCGTTTCGCTCCAGTCATGCACCATGCTGCCTTCCAGGAACTTCTCGCAGTCCATGGCGGCCATGCATCCGGTACCGGCAGCGGAAATCGCTTGGCGGTAACGCACGTCCTGCACATCGCCGCAGGCGAATACGCCTGGAATGTTCGTTTCGGTCGTTCCCGGCTTCACCTGAATGTAGCCGATTTCGTCGGTCGTAATCTGACCGTCGAGGAACTTGGTGTTCGGCGTATGGCCGATCGCCACGAAGACGCCGTCTGCTTCGATCAGCTCTTCTTCGTTCGTTTCATTGTTGCGGACCTTCAGTCCCTTCACGCCGTGCTCACCGGCCACGATTTCAAGCGGCGTACGGTTAAGCGACCAAATGATCTTTTCGTTCTCGCGGGCGCGGTCCTGCATAATTTTGGACGCTCTCAACTCTTCTCTCCGGTGAACCAGTGTAACGCTGGAACCGAAACGGGTCAGGAAGCTGGCTTCCTCCATCGCGGAGTCCCCGCCGCCGATCACGACGATCTTTTTGCCGCGGAAGAAAAATCCGTCGCAGGTCGCACAAGTGCTGACTCCGCGTCCGACGTTTTCCTGCTCGCCCGGAATGCCCAGGTATTTGGCCGAGGCGCCTGTGGAAATAATTACGGATTCCGCCTCAATCTCTCCCATGCCTTCCACGGATAGCTTGAACGGACGTTTGGAGAAGTCGACTTTGTTGACCCAGCCGGTTTTAAACTCGGCGCCGAAACGTTCCGCCTGCTTGCGCATGTTGTCCATGAGCTCAGGGCCCATAATGCCCTCCGGGAACCCCGGAAAGTTCTCTACCTCAGTCGTGGTGGTCAGCTGTCCGCCGGGCTGCATGCCTTCGATAACCAGCGGCTTCATGTTGGCGCGTGCCAGATAAATCGCGGCCGTCAGGCCGGCAGGTCCTGTTCCGATAACGATGGATTTGTACATGAGAATTGCCTCCTTTTCGAACGGAAATGAATGGGTCTATTTAGATATTCTCCGTAAATGGCCGGAAAATATCATCGCTTTCTTCATCCAGTGAACATACGCTGTCGATCCGCTTGACGTTGCGGCTCACCGTGGAGACCGAAACGCCATAGCGCTGGGCCACCTCCTGGTAAGTCAGGGCGCGTCCGTGCTTCTTGGCCGTCAAGTATTCCAGAGCCGCCGACCAGCCCTCCACCTGCCTGATGAGAGGTGTCTCGGGATACAGCTTATTGATAAACTGGTGCCATAATTGCTGCACATGGTTTTTCTGTGCGCGGTCGGCCACCGTCTCCATGCTCTTCAGAGCCTTGTCGACGACGGACTGCAGCGTCCCGGTCCACTTGGGCAGACCCGCAGCCACTTCACGGTATGCCGCTGCCCCGACGGCCGTGCCAGGAAGTTCGGAGCTCTCAACCCCGAGCTCCCGAAGCACCCGGCGCGCTTCAGCTTTGAGCTCGCTCAGCACGTCCGGGTCTTCGAGGAAGGTCATCAGCGTCTCCTTGACTTCGTCATCAGCAATCCAGGCCAAGGCCCGGATGACCTGCAGCTTGGTACCGGAATCTCCGTACCGGAGCGCCCAGGAGAAGGAAGACCGGATCAGCGGGTTGTTCTTGATCTCCTCGGACATGCCTTCCCCGTCCTTCTCCCACCGCTTCAGCTGCTCTTCAAAGGGCAGATGATATTGATAGCTAAGCTTGACGCTTCCGCCAAAGCCCTCCTTCAGCTGGTCCAGATAAAACCGGGGAATTCCCGATTCCGGGTCCAGCTTCATGGCTGTGCTCCAGTAACGGGCCGCCTCCTTGCTTCTGCCGCTATTATAAGCGGCGACTGCTGTGTAATGGTAGAGGCTCGGATCATCGTTGAGCTCGTCATCCTTCAACAGCCGGCGGAAATGACCGTAGGCCGCTTCATGCCGGCCCAGAATCCCCATCGTCGTCGCAAGCTTGAATACATGTTCCTGATGAAAAGGAACCGTAACCTCCAGCACCCTCATCATGCCATCTAAAGCTTCAGTATCCCCTTCATGCTGGTAAAAAACCGCCAGGTTGCACAGTCCGTGCAAATTTCCCGGCTCCAGGGACAGTACTTCGCCGATGGTCTCCTTGGCTCTACGGAACAAGCCCATGTAATAATAAGCAAGGGACAGGTTGTTGCGCGCCGCAAGAAAGTCGGGGTCTTCCTTCACGATGCCTTCCAGCAGCTCGGCCGCCTGGGCAAACTTCCCTTCTTCCATCAGGGACCGCGCGCGCTCGTGCTCCACGATGCCCCCGCGGCTCTTGATCCGGCTCAGCTTGGTCGGCCGCTTCAGCTCATACTGAAGCAGCTCCATCATTTCTTCCGCTTCGTCCAAAAATTGCCCGGCCGGGTCCTCCTCCAAATACGTGACCAGTGCGCGTTCCGCTTCCTCAAAGTTCTCCATGTTGGCGTAATTGTTGGCCATATAGAAATAACACTCTGTCATGGTCGCATCCACATGCTCCAAAATGTGCGCAAGAACGGCGTTTGATCCTTCATAATCGCCCATCTCTGATAATATACCCGCCATATTGCAATGATTCACCGGATTTTCCGGTTCATATTCAACAGCTTTGCGAAAATATTTTAATGCCTTATCGTATCGGTGCCGATCCAGAGACCGAACCGCTCGTTCAAAAAAGAAATTGGCATCCATTTGAATGGGTATTACTTTTTGGTGTAGGTCCTCCGCCCGCAGATGATAATCGTTCATTCCTAAGCAAGGCACCTCCTTGATTGCTGGATAGAACGAACTGAAGCCACCGCTTCGCCCCTCTGGAATCAGAGAGTACATACGCCGAACTTTAAGTTCAATCTATCCAGAACAGTATACCATAAGATGCAAGGGGCATCTAAGCCATAATCTACTATAAGAAAAAACACCCATCGACGTAATTCTCAGGAGCCAGGCCACGTTTAGCGGTAGTTTTTCTTGCGATATAAGGGGGCAGCATCTTTGAAGCTTAAACTTTCTTATATCTAAAGAAAAATGTACACCGGTGCACTTTCTAAGATGACAGACCACGTTTAGCGGTAGTTTTTCTTGCGATATAAGGGGGCCAGCATCTTTGAAGCTTAAACTTTCTTATATCTAAAGAGAAATCTACAATCGAGGTTTATTCAAGGAAGCCAGACCGCGTTTAGCGGAAATTTCTCTTGCGATATAAGGAGGCCCGTTTCTTCAAAGCTAATCCTTTCTTATATCTAAAGAAAAGTGTACGTCGACGTAAATTCATTGAAGACAGACCGCGTTCATCCCCCCGCGTAAGCGCAAAAAGACCCCGGGGCAGCTTATACCCCGGCGTCCTTGAATAAAGTGGCGATCGACCCGCCCTCGATAATAATCCGTGTGGCCCGCGCCAGCATCGGCGCAATCGTCAAGATGTGCAGCTTCTCCGGCCGCGCTTCCGGGATGGCGATCGAATCCGTCACCACGATCTCCCGGATATGGGGATGATCGAGCCGCTGCAGCGCGTCGCCCGAGAACAGGCCGTGCGTGGCGCATACAATCGCCTCGAACGCCCCGCGCTCCTTCAGGCCCTCGACCACATTGACGATCGTCGATCCCGTATCGATCAAGTCCTCGATGATGATCGGCGTCCGTCCCTTCACATCGCCGATGACATGCGTAATGACGGACTCATTATGCGCAGGTCTCTTCTTGATCATGATCGCGAACGGAGAATCGAGGTGATTCGCCAGCTTCTCCGCGGTGGACGCCCTTCCGGCGTCCGGCGACACGATGACCGGCCGGTCGATTTGAAGCGATTTCAAGTGAGCGCTGATGAGGTCCAGCGCCGTGAGATGGTCGACGGGAATATTAAAAAAGCCCTGAATAGCAGGTGCATGCAAATCAACAGTAATGACCCGGTTCGCCCCGGCCGTCGTCAGCACGTCCGCCACCATTTTGGCCGTAATCGGTTCACGCGGTGCAGACTTGCGTTCCTGGCGGGCATACCCGTAGTAAGGAACGATAATGTTCACCGTACGGGCCGAAGCCCGCTTGGCCGCGTCAATCATGACCAGCAGCTCGACGAACAGTTCATTAATAGGGTGAGACAGGGACTGCACGAGGAAGACGTCGCAGTTGCGGATGCTTTCCTCATAGTTCACATAGATTTCCCCGCTCTTGAAACGGGAAAGCTTAACGCTGCCCAGCTCCGCACCCAGCATGTCGCAAATTTTTTCAGCTAGAACAGGATTCGATGATCCGGAAAAAATACGCAGCTTATGTTGCATACGACCCTCCTGATAACCCGTCTTCTATACTTAGATTATACATCGGTTCGCTCCCGGAATGAAATCGCGCCGATGAGTCCGGCGGAAAAAATGTTTCCGTCCTTATCATCGGCGCCACTTCAGACGGCCCTGAGCCTGCAGCAAACCGTACACTTACAAGCCTGCTTATACTTCCAACGGAATCCGGCTGCGCTTCCGCCCTTCGAAAACAACGAGTTCACGGAAACCAACCTCCCAGAGCATATTCCGGGCGGCTTCCAAATTCTCGCCCAGCTTGAGCGGATCATGAGCGTCTGAGCCCACCGTGAGCGGAATGCCCAACCGGTATGCCTCCTCCAGCATGCGCCGGGACGGGAACATTTCCGCGCAGGGCTTGGACAATCCCGACGCATTCAGCTCCATTGCTACCCCGCTGGCCGCGACAGCGGCAAGGGCGGCGTTTTCCAGCGCTTCTACTTCCCTTGTCGCCTCAGGGCCTGGATGGTATCCGAACCGCTTGATCACGTCCAGATGGCCCATAATGTCGTAAAAGCCGGTGGCAGCCGCCTTTTTCACCGCATCATAATACGTTTCGTATACCTTCAGGACATCCTTGCCTTCCCAGCCTTGCACCTGACGGTGGTCCGTAATGTCCCATTCGCCCAAAAAGTGTACCGAGCCAATAATGTAATCCCAAGGGTATGCGTTTACGATCTTCTCAATTTCCGCCTCATAGCCCTCGATATAGTCGCCCTCCAGGCCGACCCGAATGTCGATTTGGCCGCGGTAGCGCTCCTTCAACGACAAGCACTCCTCCACATATCGCGGAAGCTCCTCCATCGGCATCGCCATCTCCGGGTAATACGAAGCCGGGTCCACATGAAGCAGCGGCATATGGTCGGACAAACCGATCTGTCCCAGCCCGATGTCAACCGCGCGGCGCACATATTCCTCGAGCTCGCCTACGGCGTGGCCGCACCGGACATGGTGGGTATGGTAATCGATGTACATAGCGGTTTCTCCCTAATCCCGGCGGGGACGCTCGTGGCGGCGGTCCAGCTCGGCCATGATATCATCCAGGGGCAGCTTGCGTTCCTGCAGCAGCACCAGAAGGTGATAGATCAGATCGCTGACCTCAAGGCGCAGCTCGTCGTTGTCCTTGTTTTTGGCTGCGATGATCGTCTCGGCGGTTTCCTCGCCGACCTTTTTCAGAATTTTATCGACGCCTTTGTCAAAAAGATAGGTCGTATACGCGCCTTCCGGACGCTCCTTCTCGCGTTCCGCGATCACCTGCTCGAGCTCCTCCAGCACCGCAAAGCGGTGTCTTCCTTCGCCCGCCGCACCGACCCCTTCGGCCGATTGCTCCTGTCCCGGAACGGCAATGCCGCGGTAAAAGCACGTTTCCTCGCCGGTATGGCATGCCGGACCCTTCGGATGGACAAGGAACAGCAGCGTATCCCCGTCGCAGTCATAGCTGGCGGACACAATGCGCTGAGTGTTGCCCGATGTCGCTCCCTTGTTCCACAGCTCCTGCCGCGAGCGGCTCCAGAACCAGGTCTCCCCGGTTTCGATCGACCGCTTGAGCGATTCTTCGTTCATATAAGCCATCATCAGCACATTACGCGTCGTGGCGTCCTGAATAATAGCGGGTACGAGGCCGGCCTCGTCATAACGGATTTGCCCCTGCACCTGCTCCAGGGAGAATTGCTGTATGTTGCTGCTCATCGGATTTCAACCCCTTTTTGCTTTAAGTCCTGCTTTAATTCCGGTATCGATATTTCCTTATAGTGAAAAATGGTAGCTGCCAAGCCCGCATCCGCCTTCCCCTGCGTGAAGACTTCGGCAAAATGCTCCTTCGTCCCCGCGCCGCCTGAAGCGATCACCGGAATCCGGACAGCGTCCGCGACCGCCGCGGTGAGAGGAAGGTCAAAGCCGTCCTTCGTGCCGTCAGCGTCCATGCTCGTCAGCAAAATCTCTCCCGCTCCGAGGGCTTCCGCTTCCTTCACCCAGTTCAGCGCCCGGATGCCAGTGGCTTTCCGTCCGCCGTGCGTGTAGACCTCCCACTCACCCCAAGCCTCGTTATACTTGGCGTCTACAGCCACGACGATACACTGTGAGCCGAACCGGCGCGCCCCTTCCGATACGAGCTGGGGATTCAGGACGGCCGCCGTGTTGATGCCGATTTTGTCCGCGCCTGCGCGCAGAATCCGCTTCATGTCATCGACATGGGAAATGCCGCCGCCTACCGTGAACGGAATCGCGATTTCCCCTGCGGTTTGCCGCACGACCTCCACCATGGTGGCGCGTCCTTCCACCGACGCCGAAATGTCCAGGAATACCAGCTCATCCGCGCCTTCCTTGTCGTACAGCGCCGCGAGTTCCACCGGATCGCCCGCGTCCCGCAAATTTTCAAAATTAACACCCTTCACCACACGGCCGTCCTTAACGTCCAGGCAGGGAATGATTCGTTTTGCCAGCATGGGCCTCGCTCCCTCTCTTTTCGTGCTCACATGGTAGTCTGACTACCGTTTATCCCTTTATATCTGCAAAAGAGAGCTTCCGCTCTCTCTATCCTCACACTTATGCTTGTTCAGCGATCCGCCGCAGCGCATCCGCAAGCTGAATGCTGCCCGTGTACAACGCCTTTCCGACGATAGCTCCGCCCACGCCGTCGCCGCGGTGTCCGCTGAGGTTCAGCAGGTCCTCGGTGACCGTCACGCCGCCCGAAGCGATCACGGTGCGTCCGCTGGCTTTGGCCAGTGACACGATGGCCTCGATGTTCGGCCCCTGCATCATGCCGTCGCGGGAGATATCGGTGAAGATGAATGTTTCCGCTCCTTTGGCCGCCAGCTCTTTAGCCAGTTCCTCTGCCTTAACCTCCGATGTCTCCAGCCAGCCGCGGGTCGCCACATAACCGTTCCGCGCATCGATTCCGATTGCCACGCGGTCTCCGTAAGTGCCGAGCACCGCCTCAGTAAAGGCGCGGTCCTCGATCGCCGCCGTGCCGATAATGACCCGGCTCACGCCAAGGCCAAGCAGGCGCTTCACGTCATCCAGGGTGCGCAGTCCGCCCCCGACTTGAACGGGGACTTGAACGCCTTTGGCAATGGCTCCAATGACCTCGTCGTTCACCGGGCGTCCTGCCTTGGCGCCGTCCAGATCCACCAAATGAATATACGCACCGCCCTGTGCTTCCCAAGCCTTGGCCGCCTCGAGCGGGCTGTCGTTATATACCGTTTCCTGATTGTAATCCCCTTGAACCAGCCGTACGCACTTGCCTCCGCGAATATCGATGGCCGGATAAATGATAAATGAAGACATCGTTCTCCCCGCTTTCCTGTTATTCCACGCCGGTCAAGAAGGCGTTAGACCTTCGCTCCCGTCAGCCGCAAAAAGCTGCGCAGCAGCTGCACGCCCAGCTCACCGCTTTTCTCCGGATGAAACTGCATGCCATACACCGACCCCCGGCCCACGATCGCGGTCACCGGACGGCCGTAATCCGTTACCGCCAGCAAATCGGCGGGTTCGTCCGGCAGCACATGGTACGAGTGGACGAAGTATACATGGCCCTCCGTAAGGCCGCTGAAGAGCGGACTTTCCTTTTGCACAAAGTCCAGCCGGTTCCAGCCCATGTGCGGCACCTTCAGCTCCCCGTCAGGGAAGCGAACCACCCGACCCGGCAAGATGTTGAGCCCTTCGTGATGGCCATGCTCCTCGCTGCTGCCAAACAGCAGCTGCATGCCGAGGCAGATGCCGAGCAGCGGCTTGCCGCCCTCAGCGGCCTCTTGAACTACCCGGTCAAGCCCGGTTTCGCGCAGGTGCTCCATCGCGTCGCCAAACGCGCCAACGCCGGGCAGGATGACGCCGTCAGCCCCAAGAATGGCTTCGCGGTCGCCCGTCACAAGCGCCTCGGTGCCGAGACGTTCGACGGCCTTGCTGACGCTGTGCAGGTTGCCCATGCCGTAATCCACAATGGCGATCGTCACGGTTACAGCACTCCCTTCGTTGATGGAACCCCCGTAACCCGCGGATCGATGCTGGTCGCCTCATCCAGTGCGCGCCCCAGCGCCTTGAACACCGCTTCGATCATGTGGTGCGTGTTCTGGCCATAATGAACGATGACATGCAGCGTGATGCGTGCCTCCAGCGCCAGCTTCCACAGAAACTCATGCACCATTTCGGTGGAGAAGCTTCCGACTTGGCTGGAAGGATACTCCGCCCGGTACTCGAAATGCGGTCGGTTGCTCACGTCGATCACGACCTGCGCGAGCGCCTCGTCCATCGGAATGAACACGTTCGCGTAGCGCTTGATGCCCTTTTTATCGCCGAGGGCTTCCCTTAATGTATGGCCGAGGCAGATGCCGATGTCCTCCACCGTATGGTGGTCGTCAATTTCGATATCGCCTTTGGCCTTCACTTTCAAATCAAACTGGCCGTGCTTCGTAAACAGGTCCAGCATATGGTTCAGAAAAGGCACATCCGTTTCCAGTTCGGATACCCCGGTGCCATCTACGCCAAACGTCAGCTGAATGTCGGTCTCGTTCGTTTTGCGGCTGATGCTTGCACGGCGTTCGCTGCTTTGATTAGTCATGTTCTAGTCTCTCCCTTCGATTTCGCGTTTCAGCCGGACTTCAATGGCCCGGGCATGCGCTTCCAGCCCCTCGCCGCGCGCCAGTTCCATAATCGCTTCGCCGTTTTTCAGGAGCGCTTCCTTGCTGTAGTAGATCATGCTGGACTTTTTAATAAAATCATCGACATCGACCGGCGAAGAAAACCGGGCCGTGCCGTTTGTCGGAATGATGTGGTTGGGCCCGGCAAAATAGTCCCCTACCGGCTCGGAGCTGTATGCTCCGAGAAAAATTGCCCCGGCATTCTCGATCAGCCCGACAATCGCCATCGGATCCTGGACCATCAGCTCCAGGTGCTCCGGCGCCAGCCGGTTGACGACCGATATGCCTTCCTTCAGCGACTCCACCACGATGATGGCTCCGTAGCCCTCCACCGAAGCCGCCGCGATATCCCGGCGGGGCAGGCTCTCCAGCTGCCGCTTCACCTCGGCAGCGACCGCGTCCGCCAGCTGCCGCGAAGGTGTCACCAGAATCGCGGACGCCATCTCGTCATGCTCGGCCTGGGACAACAGGTCGGCCGCCACGAATTCGGGGTCGGCCTGCTCGTCGGCCAGCACGACGATTTCGCTCGGCCCGGCGATGCTGTCGATGTCGACCGCACCGTACACTTCCCGCTTGGCCAGCGCGACATAAATATTGCCCGGCCCGCAGATCTTATCCACCGGCGCGATCGTCTCCGTGCCGTACGCCAGTGCCGCGATGGCCTGGGCGCCGCCAACCCGGTAAATTTCATGGACGCCGGCTTCCGCGGCCGCCACCAGAATATACGGGTTGATGCCCTCTTTTCTGCCCGTCGCCGGCGGTGTCACCATGGCAATCTCCGGAACGCCCGCCACCTGGGCCGGAATGACATTCATCAGCACGGACGACGGATAGGCCGCTTTCCCGCCCGGCACATAGACGCCGACCCGCTTCAGCGGACGGATGATTTGCCCCAAGATGCTGCCGTCAGGCTGCAGATCCATCCAGGAGTTTCTTTTCTCTCTCTCGTGGAACGCGCGAATGTTGCGCGCCGCAGCCGAAATCGCTTCGACGAACGATGGCTCAACCTTTGTGTAGGCCGCCTTCAGCTCCTCTTCGGTCACGCGCAGGCCCGATGCCGTCAGCTTCGTGCGGTCGAGCTCTTCCGTGTACCGGAGCAGCGCTGCATCGCCCTCCTGCTTTACGTCCTGCACGATCCGTTTGGCGGCTGCATTTTGCTCCGGCGTGCCGTACTCGACCTCCCGCCGCAGATCAAAATCCTCAACCGGTACGATTTTCATCCCATTCTCCCCCTCTGCTATCCCTTCGCCATCCACTCTGCTTGGCTTTATCCCGAACTATTCCGAAGCGGAAATCACTTTCTGAAGCCGGTCACAGAGCGACTGGATTTGCCCGTTCTTCATCCGGTAGCTCACCCGGTTGGCCACCAGACGGCTCGTTATTTCAAAGATGCTGTTCATTTCCACCAAACCGTTTTCCCGCAGCGTCTGCCCGGTTTCCACCATATCGACAATCCGGTCGGAAAGCCCGATCAACGGCGCAAGCTCGATGGAGCCATTCAGCTTGATCACCTCGACCTGCTGCCCCTGCTCGCGGAAGTACTGCGACGCCACGTTCGGGTACTTCGTTGCCACGCGCTGCTGAATGCCCGGCTTCCAGTCGGGCAGACCGATCACGGACATCCGGCATCTGGCGATACCTAAGTCCAGCAGCTCGTAGACATCGCGGTTTTCTTCCATCAGTACGTCCTTGCCGACGATGCCGATGTCCGCGGCGCCGTATTCCACGAAGGTCGGCACATCCACCGGTTTGGCCAGAATGAATTCCATGTCCAGCTCCGGCAGCGGAATGACCAGTTTGCGCGACTCATCGACCTCTTCCGGGATCGGAAGACCGGCTTCACGGAACAATGCCGACGCTTTTTTATAGATCCGCCCTTTCGGCATCGCCACTTTTAAAGTTTCTGCCAACGTTCTCCCTCCTGCTTCTAATGTTGATCTATCTCATTCACTGTTTATGTCTTTCTAATCCTGCCCCAGGTTCCCTTTACCCCAAGCTCCCGCCAAAAGTGAAAACCTCTCCATAAGCTTGGCTGGTCGCCCCTGGTTGCGCTGCATCCGGGCCGGTATGATCTCCGTCGATCAACAGCGTAACAACCGATTGTCCCTGCGCACGAAGCCTCGCAGCCTCCGCCAGGCCTTCCTTGCGATGAGCTGCGTCATAACGGACGAGAACAGGCAGCACAGCCGCTTCCTGCACGCCGTTGACGCCATCCAGAATACGGTTCGTTTTCAGCGCGAATCCCGTCGCCGGAACGTCCCGTCCAAACTGCTTCAGCAGATTGTTGTACCGTCCGCCGCTGCAGACCGGGAAGCCAAGCTCGGAGGCGTAGCCTTCAAACGTCATTCCTGTATAATAGGAAAAGTCTCCGATCATCGTCAGATCGATAAGCACGTGCTCCGACACGCCATACGCCTCCAGCACCTCCCATACTTTGCACAAATGGCTGATGGATGCTCTTGCGAGCGGATGACCGCTCAGCTCCAGCGCCTGATCGCAAATTTCCTGGCCTCCGCGCAGACGGAGAAGTCCTTCGAGCCAGTTCCGCTGTTCATCCGTTACACCCAGCTCGCTGATCGTTTTACGGAAACCGACGAAGTCGCGGCTGAGCAGGCCCTCTTTCAGTGATTGCTGAGCTTCGGTTGATCCCGGGAGGATTTCATCAAACAACCCGTTGAGAAACCCGACGTGGCCCATGGCAATTTTAAAAGAGGACACTCCTGCCGCCTTCAAAGATTCGATGGCCAGCGCCACGACCTCGGCATCCGCTTCGGGTGAATCGTCACCGACGAGCTCGACACCGGTCTGAAAAAATTCCGCTTCCCGTCCGGCTTCTTCCTCAATGGCCCGGAACACGTTCGCGTGGTAAGACAGCCGGATGGGCAGAGGCTCTTCCTTCAGCAGCGACGAGACCACCCGGGCGATCGGAGCCGTCATATCCGAACGAAGCACCAGTGTGGTACCCCGGTTATTCAACAATTTAAACAGCTTGCGGTCCGACGTGGAGCTTGCCACGCCTACCGTATCGTAATATTCCATCGTCGGCGTCATGATTTGCCGGTAACCCCAGCGGCTCATGCAGTCAAGCACGTCGCGCTCGATCCGGCGCAGCTTGGAGACCGCATAAGGCACATAATCGCGGACGCCTGAAGGCTTTTCAAAACCTTTCGGCTTGGTCACGTCCCATCACCTCGAACAGTTATATTTCTTCATCACGTTAAAGTGCTACCATACTACCAAAGTAAAGAATAATGGCTATATTAACATGAAAAGGCAGATTCGTCAATTGCCATACGTTTCACTTCCGTGCACTTGCCTCGGCTTGATACAAAAAAAACATTCAAAATCCAAGCTTTTGAATGTTTTCGTATGTGCGGCGCTGCCTTTATTCATCCGATGCCGGCACGGACGAGGAATGCGCCTCCTCCTCCGTTTTCGAATCCGAACGTCTCAGCTCGCGCAGCGGGTTTCCGCCGACAAAGGCACCCGCCGGCACGCTCTTGTGAACGACGGACCCGGCGGCAATGACAGCGCCGTCTCCAATCGTGACTCCCGGCAAAATGGTCGTATTCGCTCCGATCAGCACATTGCTGCCGATCAGGACTTGTCCCAGCCGGTATTCCTTAATCAGATATTCGTGGGCGAGAATCGTCGTGTTGTACCCGATCACCGAATTGTCCCCGATCGTAATGTTCTCTGGAAAGAACACATCCACCATGACCATCAAACCGAATGCGGCATGCTCTCCCACCTTCATCCCTAGCAGGTGCCGGTAGATCCAATTCTTTAGCGGAAGAATCGGGCAGTACCGGGCCGCCTGTATACATATGAAATTTTTAACCCCTTTCCAAGGGCTGACCGTTCTATAGATTTGCCACAGCGCGTTCGGGCCTTCGACCGGGTAACGGGTCACGTTTCTGCTCACAATCGCCTTACTCCTGTTCCACCAAGGAATATAAATCGGTCATATCATGCAGTATGTAATCCGGATTATACTCGCGGAGCACCTTCTCGCCTTTCAGCGACCAAGCGACCCCTGCAGACCGGGCGCCTGCCGCCTTGGCGGATTGAATATCCACCGGGCTGTCCCCGACCATCAGCGTTGCTGCCGGATCCGCTCCAAGCTGGCTGATGGCCATCAGCACCGGCTCCGGATGCGGTTTGGGATGCTCGACGTCCATCACCGTTACAATCGCCTTCATATACTTGTCCAGCCCGAACATCTCCAGCACGCGGAACGTGCCCGGCTTGTTTTTGGTGGTCACAACCCCCATTGTAATGCCGCGCCGGTCCAGTTCCTTGATTACCTCCAGCACATGCGGAAAAGGCTGTACCATCTCGTCGTGATGAGCGTCGTTATACGTTCTGTAAGCCTGGTGAAAATGGGTCACATCCTCGCTCCCCGAGAAAAACTGGAGCTGCTGCTCCAGCGTCATCCCCATTTTTGGAATGATCACTTCCCGGGTCAAGGGAGTCGGCACATGCTTCTCCAGTACATGCATAAACGAGCTGATAATCAATTCATTCGTATCAATAATCGTTCCGTCCAAATCAAACAGTACGGTATCTATCATGCTGTCGTTACTCCTTTTTGTCCTCCACTACGGCGTTCTCCTCGCGGTGCTCAGGGGTAGCAACGGGTTCTACTTTAGCATCATGATCCAGCGCGGTTGCTTCCGGCACCGTATCTTTCGGCGCTTTCGTCGAGACGATCGGATCCAGATAGTGCTCCTTCGCCTGACCAGTTGTACGGCGCACAATAATCAATACAATGGCGACGACGATAATCAGGATGGCCAGGAGCTGGGAAATGCGGACATTTCCGTAATTCGGGTCAAGCGCACCGTGCTCGAATCCCATCCACTCCATCGGTTTCCACAAACCGTTAACCATCGATGCCAGCCATTCCGGACCCTTAAAAGCAAGGCTGTCCGTCCGCAGTCCTTCGATAAAGAACCGCCCGATCGAGTACCAAATAAAATAAGAAAGGAACAATTCAGCCGCGCGCAAAAACTTTTGACGACGGAGAATAAACAAAATGATGATGCCCACCAAGCTCCATAACGATTCGTACAGGAAGGTCGGATGGTGGTAAACGCCCTCGACGTTCATTTGGTCTACGATAAAAGCAGGCAAATGCAGATTGTTCCGCAGGAAAAACTCATTCACCGGACCGCCGTACGCTTCCTGGTTCACATAGTTACCCCAGCGACCGATCATTTGCCCCGTAAGCAGGCTGGGTGCACAAATGTCGGCAATGCGCCAGAAGTTGTACCCTCTGTAACGGAAATAGATGATGGCGCAAATGATCGCTCCGATCAGCGCACCGTAAATGGCGATCCCGCCGTTCCATATTTTAAAAATGTCCAGCAGGTTGTTCTTGTAATCGTCCCACATGAAGGCCACGAAATAGATCCGCGCCCCGATAATAGCCGACGGGACTCCCAGCAGCAGCAAGTCCATGAAAAATTCAGGCATAATGCCGAATCTTCTGCCTTCCCGGATGGCCAGGAGGAGGCCAACCAGCGCCCCCAAGCCCAGGATCAGACCGTACCAGTGAACCGACAGGGATCCAATCGAGAAAGCGATCGGATTAATTAGCAATGTAGCCATGTATCCACTCTCCTAGTCCATATCATCCATATCTTCTGCAATGGTGGCTGTGAGCTTATTCGTAAACTGCAGGGCCGCATTCAGACCCATTTGCTTCAGCCGGTAATTCATGGCCGCCACTTCGATGATGACCGCAAGGTTACGTCCCGGACGTACCGGAATGGTCACGAGAGGAATGTCGGTATCGATGATTTTGGTCGTTTCTTCATCCAGCCCTAGCCGGTCGTACTGTTTATCCTGCTGCCAGGCCTCAAGCTTGACGACAAGCGTAATTCGTTTGTTGTTCCGGATTGCTCCGGCTCCGAACAAGGTCATGACGTTGATGATCCCGACGCCACGGATCTCCAGCAGATGGCGAATCAGCTCAGGAGCCGAACCGTGCAGCTGAAAGTCCGAGGTCTGCCGGATTTCCACCGCATCATCAGCGATCAGCCGGTGGCCCCGTTTGACCAATTCCAGTGCGGTTTCACTCTTCCCGATGCCGCTGCTGCCAGTAATCAGCATGCCTACCCCATAGACGTCGCACAGTACGCCATGAATGGTAGTGGTCGGCGCCAGCTTTCTCTCCAGAAAGCCGGTAATCCGGCTGGACAGGATGGTCGTCGCCATATTGCTCCGCAGGATGGGCAGGTTCTTTTCCTGGCTAAAATGGATCAATTCCTCGGGCACTTCCAACCCTCTCGTGACAACAATACAAGGGGTTTCCTCGCTGCTGCACAGGCGCTCCATCCGTTCTTTCCGTTCTTCTGCCGTAAGCATGGCAAAAAAGGCCAGCTCCGTTCGTCCCAGCAGCTGCACCCGTTCCTCAGGATGATATTCAAAATAACCTGCCATTTCCAGACCCGGTCTGTTTAAATCGTCTGTCGTGATGGCCCGTCTTAGGCCGTGTTCCCCTGAAATGACCTCCAGCTGAAATTGCTGGACCAATTCAGATACTCTTACTTTCTTAGCCATTTCACGTCTCCCTTTCTATCAGCTGGCTCTTCTGTCAGCCGACTGCCGCCGGTCAAACCATGAATTTTCTAATGTACCCATCGTAAATGATATTTCCTATGAATGCAATGTCAGCCGCCTATTCGCTCCAAATACAAAAGAGCCGCCCGAAAGGGCGGCTCTTCATCTTCAGGCATTCCGCCTGGAATTAGTCAGCCAACAATACGTTCAGCTCAGACTCTTTGTCGAAGATATGAATTTTGTTCATGTCGACAGCCAAACGAGCGCTGTTGCCTTCACGAGTCGTCGAACGTCCGTCTACACGGGCGATAACGGTGTCGTTACCCAATCCGCTCAGGTAGAGGAGCATTTCGTGACCAAGGTTTTCTGTTACGTCTACATGGGCCGTGAAGATCGTATTCGGAGAAGCTTCCAAGAATACAGGCTCTTCATGAATATCTTCCGGACGAACGCCCATGATCACTTCTTTGCCGATGTAGCCTTTGCTCTTCAGGATTTGCGCTTTACCGCCTGGAACTTCTACGTCAAGTCCTTGGGATTTGAAGCGTACAGAACCGTTGGACTCGCTGAGTGTTCCGTTAATAAAGTTCATGGTAGGCGATCCGATAAAGCCGGCAACAAACAGGTTGTTTGGATTGTTGTACAGCTCTTCCGGAGAAGCGGCTTGTTGAATAATGCCGTCCTGCATAACCACGATACGGTCACCCATCGTCATGGCTTCCGTCTGGTCATGTGTTACGTAGATACAAGTGGTTTCAAGGCGTTTCACCAGTTTCGTGATTTCCGCACGCATCTGACCACGAAGTTTAGCGTCCAAGTTGGAAAGCGGTTCGTCCATCAGGAAGACTTGAGGATCACGCACGATCGCACGTCCCAAGGCAACACGCTGACGTTGACCACCGGAAAGAGCTTTTGGCTTACGATCCAGCAAATGCTCGATATCGAGGATTTTCGCAGCTTCACGTACACGTTTATCAATTTCATCCTTTTTCACTTTACGCAGCTTCAGACCAAAGGCCATGTTTTGGTATACGTTCATGTGTGGATACAAAGCGTAAGACTGGAACACCATCGCGATATCGCGGTCTTTAGGAGCTACATCGTTCACGACACGGTCGCCAATGTAAAGTTTACCGTCAGAGATTTCTTCCAGACCGGCGATCATACGAAGCGTCGTAGATTTACCGCAACCGGAAGGACCTACCAACACCAGAAACTCCTTATCCTTGATATCAAGGTTGATATCCATAACTGTTGCTTTGTCAGAACCCGGATACTTTTTGAAAATATGCTCTAAACGTACACCTGCCATGTGAATTTGCCCCCTTAGTGTATAGTTATGAAATCGAATACATTATGATAGTTATATATTACCCAACATCTCGCAGACTGGCTATACACAATCTGCACAAAAAACCTATTTTCTTTTCGTCACTTTATACAATAGCATCGTCAGCTTCACCAAAACCGCGTCCCCAAAGCTTCTAACGTCCAGATTAGTCTCTTGTTTGATCTTATCGAGCCGGTATAAAAGAGTGTTCCGGTGAATATATAGTCGCTTCGCCGTCTCGCTGACATTGCAGTCGAGCTGAAAGAAAGTCTCCAGTGTCGACAACGTCTCGTTGTCGCTGAACAATACGCCGTGGTCTCCTGCCTGTTCGAGAAAGCGGCGGCGCTGCTCCATCGGGATGCTGTAGATTAAACGCTCCAGCAGCAGCTCCCATGGGAAGTGAACATGCTCCGACACATGAAACGTCCTTCCCAAGAAAATGGTTTCCCGAAGCATGCCTACCGTGCCCGGCAGTGACTTCAAGGGGATGAACGAAGGCGCGGCGGATAGATGAAAAGCACCAACCCATTCGCTTGCAATCAGCTCATAGAGCCCCATACAGAACGCGGAGAGCATGTCTGTTTCCGATTCGCCGTTATCCTCTTCTTTCTCGTCATTACTGCCGGCCACCAGTTCTTTTCTGGCCAAGATGAGCCACTCGTTGTCGCGGAGAGCCGCAAGCACCACCTCTCCATCGAAGTAGCTGCGCAGCAGCTTTTTCAGCTGGCTCCCCTTAACATCGGAGGCATGGATACTCTCACAAGTCAGTAAAAAGGGAGTCATCTCTGCGGAAAGCAGACGTTTTAGTTCCAAATCGTCAGGCAATTCGGCATCGTCGTGTCCCAGGTCGAGCTGCTCTTGAATCCATTGACTTAGTCTCAGGAGATCCCGTTCCTCATCGCCCTGGGCTTCCACGGCATCACCTGTTTGCTCTCTTACCGCAGACAGCAGTACACCGATCAAGCGGGATACTTCATCATTGACCAGCTCAGAACTGGCTTCAATTACGTGTACCCGCCCGTTCTTGATAAACAGCGGGAACCAAACCTTGTCCTCCACCATCACCACATCCTGGAGGCTTCTATGCTCGGTCTGCTTCCCTTTCTTCGAAGAAGCCTTGCTGGATACCGAAACGGGTAAATAAACCGCCTCCGACTGCTGTTTGCTCAGCTCCTTGATATGTAACGTTCCGCCTACGACCTGCTCCAGCTTGCTTCGTAATGTTTCCATCTCCACCATTGATGTCATCCACCACTTTGCCATTTTTATTAATCATCTTACCATATTCCTATATAAAATCGAAAACCACACTTCTTATGCACACCAGATCGTCAGGCCATAAAAGACAAAAAGACCATCAACCGAAAGGTTAATGGTCTTTGTGATGAGCCATGAAGGACTCGAACCTTCGACACCCTGATTAAAAGTCAGGTGCTCTACCAACTGAGCTAATGGCTCTTACAACTGGTGGAGGCTGATGGATTCGAACCACCGAACTCGTACGAGAACAGATTTACAGTCTGCTGCGTTTGGCCACTTCGCTAAGCCTCCATATAAGGTGGCTCGGGACGGAATCGAACCGCCGACACGAGGATTTTCAGTCCTCTGCTCTACCGACTGAGCTACCGAGCCATACATGCAAAAATAAAGCGGGTGATCTTAATCTTCCCACTTTACGCTGTGGAAATTCACTATGCAATACATCATCTTCAATCTATATCAAGCATATAGATGAAGTAAATAATAATGGCGGGACCGACGGGATTCGAACCCGCGGTCTCCTGCGTGACAGGCAGGCATGTTAGGCCTCTACACCACGGTCCCGCATTATTAGATGGTGCCGGCGAGAGGACTTGAACCCCCAACCTACTGATTACAAGTCAGTTGCTCTACCAATTGAGCTACACCGGCATATGATGGTGGAGGCTGAGGGGATCGAACCCCCGACCCTCTGCTTGTAAGGCAGATGCTCTCCCAGCTGAGCTAAGCCTCCAGGTATGTATGGTAGCGGCGGAGGGGATCGAACCCCCGACCTCACGGGTATGAACCGTACGCTCTAGCCAGCTGAGCTACGCCGCCATACTAAAACTTGCTAAGATGTGATTCAAATGGCGGAGAGAGAGGGATTCGAACCCTCGCACCGCTTACGCAGTCTAACCCCTTAGCAGAGGGTCCCCTTATAGCCACTTGGGTATCTCTCCAAGCATAACCTCGGTATACAAAATGTATAGCCAAGAGTAATTTCAAAACACATCCAGGAATTTGACTCCCTGAAAACTAGATACGAAACGAATCTACGATTTATTTTTTTGGATAAGCCCTCGACCGATTAGTATTGGTCAGCTCCATGCATTGCTGCACTTCCACCTCCAACCTATCTACCTCGTCGTCTACAAGGGGTCTTACATACTGGGAAATCTCATCTTGAGGGGGGCTTCACGCTTAGATGCTTTCAGCGCTTATCCCGTCCGTACGTAGCTACCCAGCCATGCTCCTGGCGGAACAACTGGTGCACCAGCGGTACGTCCATCCCGGTCCTCTCGTACTAAGGACAGCTCCTCTCAAATTTCCTACGCCCACGACAGATAGGGACCGAACTGTCTCACGACGTTCTGAACCCAGCTCGCGTACCGCTTTAATGGGCGAACAGCCCAACCCTTGGGACCTACTTCAGCCCCAGGATGCGATGAGCCGACATCGAGGTGCCAAACCTCCCCGTCGATGTGGACTCTTGGGGGAGATAAGCCTGTTATCCCCAGGGTAGCTTTTATCCGTTGAGCGATGGCCCTTCCATGCGGTACCACCGGATCACTAAGCCCGACTTTCGTCCCTGCTCGACTTGTAGGTCTCGCAGTCAAGCTCCCTTCTGCCTTTGCACTCTTCGAATGATTTCCAACCATTCTGAGGGAACCTTGGGGCGCCTCCGTTACTCTTTAGGAGGCGACCGCCCCAGTCAAACTGCCCACCTGACACTGTCCCCATACCGGATTACGGTACCAGGTTAGAACCTAGATACGATCAGGGTGGTATCCCAACGGCGCCTCCACCCAAGCTGGCGCTCAGGTTTCAAAGGCTCCCACCTATCCTGTACAGATCGTACCCAAATCCAATATCAAGCTGCAGTAAAGCTCCATGGGGTCTTTCCGTCTTGTCGCGGGTAACCTGCATCTTCACAGGTATTAAAATTTCACCGGATCTCTCGTTGAGACAGCGCCCAAGTCGTTACGCCATTCGTGCGGGTCAGAATTTACCTGACAAGGAATTTCGCTACCTTAGGACCGTTATAGTTACGGCCGCCGTTTACTGGGGCTTCGGTTCACAGCTTCGGGGTAAACCCCTAACCGCTCCCCTTAACCTTCCAGCACCGGGCAGGCGTCAGCCCGTATACTTCGCCTTGCGGCTTCGCACAGACCTGTGTTTTTGCTAAACAGTCGCTTGGGCCTTTTCACTGCGGCCCCCTCGTGCTATTCACACTACCGGGGCACCCCTTCTCCCGAAGTTACGGGGTCATTTTGCCGAGTTCCTTAACGAGAGTTCTTCCGCGCGCCTTAGAATTCTCTTCTCGCCTACCTGTGTCGGTTTGCGGTACGGGCACCTTCACCTGGTTAGAGGCTTTTCTTGGCAGTGTGAGATCATGACCTTCGGTACTATAATTTTCCCTCCCCATCACAGCCCAGCCTTAAAGTGTGCGGATTTGCCTACACACCAGCCTCACTGCTTGGACGAGCATCCATCAGCTCGCGTCACTACCCTCCTGCGTCACCCCATCACTCATAACGGTTTACGGTGGTACAGGAATTTCAACCTGTTGTCCTTCGATTACGCCTGTCGGCCTCACCTTAGGTCCCGACTTACCCTGAGCGGACGAGCCTTCCTCAGGAAACCTTGGGCTTTCGGCGGATCAGATTCTCACTGATCTTTTCGTTACTCATACCGGCATTCTCACTTGTATACGCTCCAGCACTCCTTACGGTATACCTTCAACGCTGTATACAACGCTCCCCTACCCCTGATGCAAAGCATCAAGCCATAGCTTCGGTGGTGTGTTTAGCCCCGTTACATTTTCGGCGCAGAGTCACTCGACCAGTGAGCTATTACGCACTCTTTCAATGGTGGCTGCTTCTAAGCCAACATCCTGGTTGTCTGTGCAACTCCACATCCTTTCCCACTTAACACACACTTGGGGACCTTAGCTGATGGTCTGGGCTGTTTCCCTTTTGACAATGGATCTTAGCACTCACTGTCTGACTCCCGGTTACAAGTCGATGGCATTCGGAGTTTGACTGAGCTTGGTAACCCTTGCGGGCCCCGCACCCAATCAGTGCTCTACCTCCACGACTCTATTCACCGAGGCTAGCCCTAAAGCTATTTCGGGGAGAACCAGCTATCTCCGAGTTCGATTGGAATTTCTCCGCTACCCCCACCTCATCCCCGAATTTTTCAACATTCGTGGGTTCGGGCCTCCAGTGCGTGTTACCGCACCTTCACCCTGGACAGGGGTAGATCACACGGTTTCGGGTCTACGTCCACGTACTTAATCGCCCTATTCAGACTCGCTTTCGCTGCGGCTCCGGCTTCTCACCTTAACCTTGCACGGGAACGTAACTCGCCGGTTCATTCTACAAAAGGCACGCCATCACCCATAAACAGGGCTCTGACTTCTTGTAAGCACACGGTTTCAGGTTCTATTTCACTCCCCTTCCGGGGTGCTTTTCACCTTTCCCTCACGGTACTGTTTCACTATCGGTCGCTAGGGAGTATTTAGCCTTAGCAGATGGTCCTGCCAGATTCATACGGGGTTTCACGTGCCCCGCACTACTCGGGATCCGTCTCGGAGGGAACTGACTTTCGGCTACAGGGCTTTTACCTTCTATGCCGGGCCTTTCCAGACCTCTTCGCCTAACCAGTTCCTTTGTAACTCCATGTGAGACGTCCCACAACCCCGGCCAGCAAGCTGACCGGTTTAGGCTGTTCCGCGTTCGCTCGCCGCTACTGACGGAATCACTCTTGTTTTCTCTTCCTCAGGGTACTTAGATGTTTCAGTTCCCCTGGTATGCCTCAATCTGTCCTATGTATTCAGACAGAAGTGACTGACTATTACATCAGCCGGGTTTCCCCATTCGGACATCCCCGGATCAAAGCTTGCTTACAGCTCCCCGAGGCAGTATCGTTGTTCGCCACGTCCTTCATCGGCTCCTAGCGCCTAGGCATCCTCCGTGTGCTCTTAGTAGCTTAACCATAATGACTCCTGTTTTGCCCGATTCGTTTTCTTGTTTTGCGCAAGCGCAAAGCCAAAGGCTCTCATCGTTCAAAACACTCGTCTGCTACTTTTTTACTTCTTGGTCTTACAATGAAGACACAAGCAGCTAAAAGGATATTTCTAAAACGCAGATTCGTTTCGTTATCTAGTTTTCAAGGATCAAATATTTGGTGGAGCTAAGCGGGATCGAACCGCTGACCTCCTGCTTGCAAGGCAGGCGCTCTCCCAGCTGAGCTATAGCCCCATAAATAACCCCAATAAGTGATTTACACTTGAATGAAGTTTATATGGTGGGCCCTAGTGGACTCGAACCACCGACCTCACCCTTATCAGGGGTGCGCTCTAACCAACTGAGCTAAGGGCCCATATCGTGTATGGGAATTATTCATTTGAAACCCATAAGGGTTTGCGCTTGGCAACGTCCTACTCTCCCAGGACCCTTCGGTCCAAGTACCATCGGCGCTGGAGGGCTTAACGGTCGTGTTCGGGATGGGTACGCGTGGAACCCCTCCGCTATCGCCACCAAACGCGTTTGAAAGAGGTTTGCTCTCTCAAAACTGAGCAACGAGTGAGTAACTAGCCGACCGGCTAGATTTGTATTTGAATGCTTCCGTTGCAGGAAGCGATTCTCCATAGAAAGGAGGTGATCCAGCCGCACCTTCCGATACGGCTACCTTGTTACGACTTCACCCCAATCATCTACCCCACCTTCGGCGGCTGGCTCCTTGCGGTTACCTCACCGACTTCGGGTGTTGTAAACTCTCGTGGTGTGACGGGCGGTGTGTACAAGACCCGGGAACGTATTCACCGCGGCATGCTGATCCGCGATTACTAGCAATTCCGACTTCATGCAGGCGAGTTGCAGCCTGCAATCCGAACTGAGACCAGCTTTGATAGGATTGGCTCCACCTCGCGGCTTCGCTTCCCGTTGTACTGGCCATTGTAGTACGTGTGTAGCCCAGGTCATAAGGGGCATGATGATTTGACGTCATCCCCGCCTTCCTCCGGTTTGTCACCGGCAGTCATTCTAGAGTGCCCACCCAAAGTGCTGGCAACTAAAATCAAGGGTTGCGCTCGTTGCGGGACTTAACCCAACATCTCACGACACGAGCTGACGACAACCATGCACCACCTGTCTCCTCTGTCCCGAAGGAAAGGCCTATCTCTAGACCGGTCAGAGGGATGTCAAGACCTGGTAAGGTTCTTCGCGTTGCTTCGAATTAAACCACATACTCCACTGCTTGTGCGGGTCCCCGTCAATTCCTTTGAGTTTCAGTCTTGCGACCGTACTCCCCAGGCGGAATGCTTAATGTGTTAACTTCGGCACCAAGGGTATCGAAACCCCTAACACCTAGCATTCATCGTTTACGGCGTGGACTACCAGGGTATCTAATCCTGTTTGCTCCCCACGCTTTCGCGCCTCAGCGTCAGTTACAGCCCAGAGAGTCGCCTTCGCCACTGGTGTTCCTCCACATATCTACGCATTTCACCGCTACACGTGGAATTCCACTCTCCTCTTCTGCACTCAAGTCACCCAGTTTCCAGTGCGAACCAAGGTTGAGCCTTGGCCTTAAACACCAGACTTAAATGACCGCCTGCGCGCGCTTTACGCCCAATAATTCCGGACAACGCTTGCCCCCTACGTATTACCGCGGCTGCTGGCACGTAGTTAGCCGGGGCTTTCTTCTCAGGTACCGTCACTCCGATAGCAGTTACTCTATCGGACGTTCTTCCCTGGCAACAGAGCTTTACGATCCGAAAACCTTCATCACTCACGCGGCGTTGCTCCGTCAGGCTTTCGCCCATTGCGGAAGATTCCCTACTGCTGCCTCCCGTAGGAGTCTGGGCCGTGTCTCAGTCCCAGTGTGGCCGTTCACCCTCTCAGGTCGGCTACGCATCGTCGCCTTGGTGAGCCGTTACCTCACCAACTAGCTAATGCGCCGCAGGCCCATCCGCAAGTGACAGATTGCTCCGTCTTTCATCATTCCCTCAGGAGAGGAAATGAGATATCCGGTATTAGCTCACGTTTCCGTGGGTTATCCCGGTCTTGCAGGCAGGTTGCCTACGTGTTACTCACCCGTCCGCCGCTAACCATCAGGAGAGCAAGCTCTCCATCAAGTCCGCTCGACTTGCATGTATTAGGCACGCCGCCAGCGTTCGTCCTGAGCCAGGATCAAACTCTCCAAGAAAGTTTGTAGCTCATTTTGAATCTGACGAGATTGATTTAATCTCAATCGCTCCGGTCTTAAGACCATCGCGTTTATACTCACTCGTTGTTCAGTTTTCAAAGATCAAAACTTCTCTTTCAGCACCGCTGTTTTATCTCAGCAGCAACTCTTATAATATATCATGTTGCCCAGCAATTCGTCAAGCACTTTTTTTAATTTCTTTTTTCTTTCGCTTCCTGCCAGTCCGGCAGGCTTGTACCTTTTCGAAAGGGGCGAGAATTAATGTACCACAGAATGCAACCACTCGTCAACTACCCCATTAAAGTTAATTTTAAACCATAAAGAAGCGCAACGCCAGGCAGTCCCAACACCGTTACCGTTCCTATCGTTGCTGGATTAAGCGGAATGTATACTTCGGAGATCAAGCCTGAGAAATTTACCAGGTAAAGTCCCAGTGCCGCCAACACCAAATGCGCTCCGAACATCGTCAACCAGCCAAATCCCAGCTTTTTCTTAAAGACGATGAACAGAAGCAGAAACAGCGAGACGCCAAGCACACCCCAAATCAACATTTTTACGGTCATGGATCGATCTCCTCCTAATCAAATCGTTATAAATACAACATTACCTCCACTAAATTAATGGGACATCGTCCGGGTGCCCATCCCTCTGGCCGCCGCCGATGCTTCCCTTGTTATCATTTGCACTCGGTTGAGGCCGATGTCTTTGGCTTGCTTCAAATGCATTTGATACTTGCGCTCCGCTGCTTCCAGCATATAAATCGCATAGTCGATCTGGTCTTGTCCGAGCGCCTCCTCAAACCGCAGCCTAGCGCGTTCCCATTCCGCATGAGCATTTTGGACATCGTTATAAACGATCCACTTCTCTTCCTGTTCCTCTTTGTACTGCTGTGCAGACATTCCTGATTTATTCCTCTTGAACCAAGTCATGTCCCAGACCCCTCCCTTGTCCACGAAAGTTACGGGCGGCTAAAGTACGGGTGCCTCACACCGCCTCCATTCTCATACTTATTCAGGAAAGGGACAAACTTAGAACAAAAAAAGAAGCCTCCGAAGAGGCTCCTTCTATAAGTGCACGATTCAAATGTAAATGATCTCTTAACAAAACGCTAAACACTAGCACAACTTCAGTTCAATTGACGCCGTCCTTCCAAGGCCTTCGACAAGGTTACCTCATCCGCGTACTCCAGGTCCCCGCCTACCGGCAGACCATGCGCGATACGCGTCACGACGATTTCAAAAGGGCGTACCAGCCGCGAAATGTACATCGCCGTCGCTTCCCCTTCGATATTCGGATTCGTCGCTAAAATAAGCTCCTTGACCCGCTCATCGCTAAGTCGGGTAAGCAGTTCCTTCAGTCGAATATCATCGGGACCGATTCCCTCCATCGGAGAGATGGCTCCCTGAAGAACGTGATAATAACCATTGAATTCCTTGGTCCGCTCCATGGCGACAAGATCTTTGGGATCCTGCACTACGCAAATGACAGACGGATCGCGCGTTTTATCCTGGCAAATCCGGCACGGATCGGTGTCTGTAATATTGCAGCATACGGAACAGTAGGTGAGATTCCGCTTGACGCTGACCAGGGCCTTGGCAAAGTCAATGACGTCGTCCTCTTTCATGTTCAGCACATGAAAAGCAAGCCGGGCCGCGGTTTTCGGCCCGATGCCCGGCAGTCGCGTAAACGCATCGATCAGCTTCGAGATCGGTTCGGGATAATACAAAGCGCAGGATCTCCTTCAGCTCTAAATTTAGAACAAGCCAGGAATTTTCATTCCGCCTGTAAATCTGCCCATGTCGGCATTCGCAATTTCGTCCGCTTTACTCAGCGCATCGTTCACAGCAGTCATCACCAGATCCTGCAGCATTTCCACGTCGTCCGGATCAACAGCTTCCGGCTTAATCGTAATGGAGAGCAGTTTTTTGTGGCCGTTCATTTCCACGGTAACCACGCCGCCACCGGATGTACCTTCAACCTTTTTGTCAGCAAGCTCTTCCTGTGCCTTGAGCATTTGCTCCTGCATTTTTTTCACTTGCTTCATCATTTGATTCATATTATTCATGGGTCATCTCTCCTTTAATTAATTGAGTGCACTTCAAGGTGCGGCTAATCTTTTATGACAACGAGGTCCTCTCCAAACATCTGGAGCGCCTCATCAATCCATGGTTTTGAATTCGGATCTTTCGATTCATGCTCATGCTCGAGCTTCAGCTCTTCTTTGGGCTGCGCAGCCCCTTCCATCGAGGCGCTCCAATCCCGCTGCATCATGGTAACCAAATGATACGGTTTGCCGAGCACGGAGTGCAGCACGCCCTCGATCACCTGCTTATTGGCCGGCTTCTCGGTCGTTTCCCGGTGAATATTATTTTTAAAGGCAACCAGCAAGGCGTCATCAGTCGCGGAAACCGGCTCGCCGTCCATAAACCAGGCATGGACCGTCACCTTCTCCTCCTTGACTCCTTGCAGAATATGAGCCCACTGGCGTTGAATCTCCATGAATTCAGGACTTCCCTTACTTGCTACAAACTGATCCATATTCGCCGGAATCTTCGCGGCCGACGACATGCGCGGGGCCGGCGGAGCTGCAGGCTTGGATGGTCCGCTATTACCAGCGGCCGGAGCCGCACCGGACTTGATGAAGCGCTCGAGCTTCTTCTCCAGAGAGGCAACCTGCTGCTTGAGCTGATTGATCACAGCCGAATCAGCCGCCGCCTCCTGAGGACGATCGCTCTCCCCCGCTTCACGGGGAATGCCACACAGCTTGAGCAGCGCAACCTCGAACAAGGTCTGAGGCTGGGAAGCATATTTCATTTCACTCTGATAATGATTGAGCGTATCGATCATTTGGAACAGCTGCTTGCGGGAAAAGGCAGAAGCCATCTCCTTGTATTCTTCCGGATGAAGGACACGGTCCGTGAGCTTGTCTGCCTGCGGAATCATCTGGATCATCAATAAATCGCGGAAATAATACAGCAGGTTCTCCATGCATTTATCGGCGCTCTTGCCTTCCTGCATAAAACCTTCCACCAGCATGAGCACCTGGCCCACGTCACCTTCCAGAATGGCCTGTGCAAGTTTGCCGAATTGCTCCGAAGCAATCCCACCAGTCATACTCAGCACTTGTTCATAAGATACATGACCGCCGGTAAACGACGCAATCTGATCCAAGATGCTCAGCGCATCCCGCATCCCGCCGTCGGATAGCCTTGCTATATATTGAAGCGCTTCATTCTCCGCTTCAATGCCTTCTTCCTGTGAAATCTGTCTTAACCGATCCGTCTGCTCCTCCAGGGATACCCGGCGGAAATCAAAGCGCTGACAGCGCGATATAATCGTCGCCGGCAGCTTGTGCGGTTCGGTCGTCGCCAAAATAAACATGACGTGTGGAGGGGGTTCCTCCAGCGTCTTCAGAAGCGCATTAAACGCCTCTGTCGTCAGCATATGCACTTCATCAATAATATAAACCTTCTGCCTTACTTCGGTCGGTGCGTACTTCACTTTCTCGCGAAGATCGCGGATTTCTTCCACGCCGCGGTTAGAAGCAGCGTCAATCTCCTGAACGTCCATCACCGCACCCGAAGTAATTCTGCGGCAGGATTCGCATTCATTGCACGGCTCCGCTGCAGGTCCACGCTCGCAGTTTACCGCTTTGGCCAAAATTTTGGCCGCGCTGGTTTTACCGGTTCCGCGCGGGCCGCTGAACAGGTAGGCATGGGAAACCCGCTGTTCGCGGATCGCGTTCTGCAGCGTTTGAATGATATGCTGTTGTCCCACCATGTCCCGGAACGACTGAGGCCGCCAGGCACGGTACAACGCTATATGTTCCACTTCGCTTACCCTCTTTCAACTTCCACAAAGCGTGGGTTCGTTGCCTCATCATTATACTATAATCCGGCGTCATGCAAAACGTCCAACACGCATGTTGCAGCAGGCTTTTACCTGTCCGCCGCCTGCGTCCGTGACTGAAATGCCGCCATGAGAACATCCGGAATAAATAAAAAGCATCTTTACCACCTGATGGCAAAGATGCTGAAATCATTGTCAAGTTTAAGCCGTGCACCTGTTATTGATGATTGCGATCCGAGTGGCACCCCTGCGTAACAACTCGGGCTAGGCTATCCTCCGGCACAAGAGTGGGCTTGCTTATGGCTGCTTCCTTCCGGACCTGACCAGGTTCACAAGTACTCATTGCGGAGGACCCAACCGTCAACATTGCACGCAGGGACCAAACCTCACATCGACAATACCTCTAACAGGAATTCAACCTCGCTACAGCGGATTGCGAGTTACAGGGCACCGCTACCTCCCCATCTAGCACGGTGAAAATAAGTATATCGCATGCCTGTACAAAAAGCAACCACCCGGCAGAAAGTGGATAAACGCTCAAAAATAAATCTATTATTCTCGTTCCATATTCATCTAGCAAACGTTTATTGATATAGTGGTCCTATACCACAACCAATCCTACACATACGATTTTAAACGGAAAGGAACATCGCGCATGAATAAAGCAACCAAAACCGCATTGTGCCTGCTCATAGCAGCCACTGCCTGGAGCGGCATCGGCCAGAAGCCGGCTAGCGCCGCTGCACCCGTCAGCATCGTGCTGGACGGATATCCGCTGCCTTTCCCGGCTGCACCCAAAGTCGTTCAAGGAACGACACTTGTCCCCTTCCGGGCCATCTCCGAAGCGCTGGGCATCAGCGTGCAGTGGAATGCCTCGGCCAAGCAGATCACAGCAGTAAAGACAGACAAAGATTCCACGAAAAAGGTCGTTCTGACCGTCGGAAGCCGCAGCGCGACCGTAGACGGGACCAAAACGGCGCTGACCGTAGCTCCCCAAATGTCCGGAGGAAGCGTCCTAATTCCGCTCAGCTTCTTCAGCCAGCAGTTCGGCGCCGGCGTCAACTGGGATCAGGCGACGCATACCGTTACAATCGTGTCCCCCCAAGAAAAAATGTATACGCTGGCCTTTTACGCCATCTCGTCATTTTCTGAGTCGAGCCTGATTCCAAGCTTCGACGCAGCCGCCTTTGGCTGGAGTCGCATCGACGATCAGGGCCGGTTCACAACGACAGGCCAGGATTTTAAATGGCCGCAAGCGGCCGGCGATGTGACGCCGGAGAGCCTCGTCAGCTCCGCTGCTGCAGCCGGCACCACCCCTTATTTGATGGTATTTTCCGGCGATACCAAGATGGAACTGACGAAGGCGACCCAGGATCCTGAGCTTCAGGCAAGCCTGATTCAACAGATGGTAGATACGGCCAAAACTAACGGATTCCAAGGCATCCTGCTGGACTTGGAAGGACTCGGGCTTACGGGGGACGCAGCGGCTGTACAGGCATCCTTTAATGCTTTCGTTCAAAAAGCAGCTGCCGCCACTCACGCCCAGGGCTTGAAGCTGTCGATCGCCCTGCCGCCGCTGAACGGTTCTTTTCATGGATACGATTATAAAAAGCTTGGCACGCTGGCCGATGAGCTTATCGTTATGGCATATGCCTATACCGATGAGAAAAACCCGCAGCCTAACGACAAAGTGGATGCGGCCATCCAGCTTGCGCTCAAACAGGTGCCTGCCAGCAAACTGGTTCTCGGTGTTAACCTTGCCAGCGAAAACGAAAACACCGTGAACACCAAAATTGGCCTGGCCAAACGGTACAATCTGAAAGGTATCGCCTTATGGCGCCTCGGCTTTAATAAAACCAACGTATGGGCAAAAATCGGCCAATCGATCGACTTGAACAATTAAGACGCGGAATACATGCATGGTACGTTATAAGGAAGGTTCCTACGGAATACAGGATCGGATTTTATTGTAATTATATTTTATTAAAGAAAAAATCCCCGGTTCATCGAACCGGGGATTGTCATTTGTTAAAAATATAACGGATCTATGCTGCCAGGCAGCAATTACATTCCGTATTTCTTCTTAAATCTATCAACACGGCCGCCAGCATCCAGGAATTTCTGTTTACCAGTAAAGAACGGATGGCAGTTGGAGCAGATTTCGACGCGAAGCTCTTCTTTCACCGAACCCGTTTCGAACGTGTTGCCGCATGCGCAAGTTACCGTAGTAACGTGGTATTTTGGTTGAATTTCTGTTTTCATGACTTTCACCTCTTTTTGCCCTGAGCCTCAGGCGGACCCAGAGTTATGTTGACACATAAATTCATTATAGCAGGGACGCGCCTATAAATCAATGGTTTCTTCCCGTTCCAGGCGCTGCCGGATTAAGACAGAATCGGCTTTTTCGGGCGGATCAAGCTTGGAGGCGGAACATGGGTATAAGAACCGATGACCACATCCGGAAGCTCCGCTTGGAAAATTTCAATCGCCTGCTTCATCCCCAAAATTTCGCCTTTGGCCGGCGGGATCAATTCCAAATAGCTCTCCGGATCAATGTTCAGGTTACGCAGCTGAATCAGCTTCAGATTGGTCCGGCGCGCAAACTCCACCATCGCCTCGATTTCCTCTTCACGGTCTGTGACGCCAGGGAAAATCAAATAGTTGATGGACGTGTAAACGCCTTGGTCCGACGCATACTTCAGCGATTTTTCCACATTGGCGAGCGTATAACCACGCGGCTTATAGTAGGCGTTGTAATGGTCGTCCAGCGCGCTGATCGTGCTCACCCGCATCAGGTCGAGACCCGCATCGACGATGCCGCGGATGAAATCCGTCAGGCCGGCATTCGTGTTGATATTAATATATCCCATATCGGTGATCGAACGCACCTCGCGCATCGCTTCAATGATGATTTTGGCCTGTGTGGAGGGTTCGCCTTCGCAGCCTTGTCCGAAGCTGATGATCGACTCCGGCGTTTTTAAATGCTCCAGCATAATTTGAACGAGCTCGTCCACCCTCGGTTTGAAATTCATCCGGGTCTGGGGCGCCACAAATCCGCTGTCATCCGGTTGTTCTGAAATACATCCGAAACAGCCGGCATTACAGGAGTAAGATACCGGAACAGCCCCTTCCCAACGATTCAAAAACGTATTGGATGCGGTCAGACATTCATAACCGAGCGCACAATTGGATAAATGCTGGTACAGCCGGTTCTCCGGATATTTCTCCGTCAGACGCTTCACGCCAAGTTCCAATTCCTCTACATCGCAGTTCAGCGGGTTCCACTTCTCCGGGTCATCCGACAGTCTGCCCGTCGTGTAAAATTGTCCGTCCTTCCACACGACAGCCGAGTAACCAAAGAGCGGCAGCTTGTATTCCTTGTCCGTCTTCACATAGCCGGGCAGGCATAACCGGGTGTAACCCTGCGGGAGCAGTGCCCCCACAGCCTGAGCGTCTCCCGGGAGCGCCGTCATCTCACCCGTTTCCGGATCCATACCGATGGCACGGGTGTTGGGGAGGCCGACCAGCGTCGCGCCTTCCGGCAGGGGAATCAGCTCATCTTCCATAATTTCCACGATCATATCCGCGCTGCGGCCGAGACCGTACAGAGTGGGATGATCAAATACGTTGCCTTTTTCATCGGCATATACCAGATACATGATGTTCTCCTCTTTATGCTAAATTTAAGTCAGCGGCACGGAAGCCGTCGACGGGCGTGAGGTGCGCCGGTTGCTGCTGTGGCTGTTCGAGGACGAGGAGGAACTGCGGCTATGGCCGTTTCCTGCTCCATGCACGTCAAAGGAAGCCAAAAATTCGGCATTGGTTTTGCAGTCACGCAATTTCTTCAAGAATCCCTCCACGAAGTCGGCGGATTCGTTCATATTTTTACGGATCGCCCAAATGGTATCGAGCTCATCCTTCGTTAACAGCACTTCTTCACGACGCGTTCCCGAACGGCGGATATCGATGGCCGGGAAAATGCGGCGCTCGGCCAGCTTGCGGTCCAGGTGCAGCTCCATGTTGCCGGTTCCCTTAAACTCTTCATAAATGATATCGTCCATCCGCGAACCGGTATCAATCAGCGCTGTGGCCAAAATGGTCAGACTGCCGCCTTCCTCCACGTTCCGGGCAGAACCAAAGAACCGCTTCGGACGATGGAATGCCGCCGGATCGATACCACCGCTCAGCGTACGTCCGGATGGCGGGATGACCAGGTTGTAAGCACGGGCCAGACGGGTGATGCTGTCCATCAAAATGACAACGTCCTTCTTATGCTCAACCAGACGCAGCGCGCGTTCAAGTACCAGTTCCGCAACCTTGATGTGGTTCTCCGGCAGCTCATCAAACGTTGACGCAACCACCTCTCCTTTTACGGAACGCTGCATATCCGTCACTTCCTCAGGACGTTCGTCAATCAGCAGTACAAAAAGTTCAATCTCGGGATTGTTGGTGGAAATGCTGTTGGCAATTTCTTTTAAGAGGAGCGTTTTACCTGCTTTTGGAGGTGCAACGATCAAACCGCGCTGTCCCAGACCGACCGGGGCGAGCAAATCCATAATTCGAGTAGACAAATGGTTAGGGGATGTTTCAAGCACAAGTTTCTTTTGCGGATAGAGAGGAGTCAGTGCCGGAAAGTGTAACCGTTCGGATGCCGTCTCCGGGCTCTCCCCGTTGACCGCATTAACTTGCAGCAAACCGAAATACCGCTCGTTCTCCTTCGGTGCGCGGCACTTCCCTGATACCAAGTCTCCCGTACGAAGGTCGAATTTACGAATCTGGGAGGCGGAGATATAAATGTCCTCGGTGCTTGGGAGGTAATTGATCGGCCTTAGGAAGCCGTAACCTTCCGGGAGAATCTCGAGCACACCTTCCATAAACATAAGTCCGCTCTGTTCGGCCTGCGCTCTCAAAATAGCAAAAATCAGTTCTTTCTTCTTCAACTGACCGTAATAAGGGATCTGGTACTTCTTCGCCAGTTTGTACAATTCGGTCAGCTTCATTTCTTCCAAATCGGCAATTTGTAAATCCATGTAATAACCACCTATTCAATTTTATAAGTCCTGACAAGAGCTTAGCATCAAATGGAGGAAGACGCTAATCTATGAGTCTATGAAAATCCTCATTAGGATAGGATTACCCAAATTAGAAGGAGATATGCAGGTCATGACGAAAAAATCAGCTTCATTCAATCTATTTCCCGCATTCTCCTAATATTACAGCACCCTGATTATTGTTCGCGCCAGACATCGGCGCCAAGCATCCGCAGATTGCTGACGAGGTGATCGTAACCCCTGTCGATGTACTCCACGCCAGTCACTTCCGTCACGCCTTCCTCGACTGTAAGGCCGGCGATCACCAGCGCAGCCCCCGCTCGGAGGTCGGAAGCCTTGACTTTGGCCGCATTTAGGCGGCTCTTCTCGATGACGGCCGAACGGCCCTCGACGCGGATTTTAGCGCCCATGCGGACCAGCTCCGGCACATGCTTAAACCGGTTGCTGTAGACAAAATCGCTGAGCACGCTTACGCCTTCAGCCTGGGTTAGCAGACTGGTCATTGGCGATTGTAAATCTGTAGCAAATCCTGGGTATATCAGTGCTTTCACATCGACATGGCCATATGATGGACTCCCCATCACGCGAATGCTCTCGTCGAGCTCCTCGATTTGGACCCCCATCTCCAGCAGCTTGGCTGTAACAGCTTCCAAATGCTTAGGAATAATATTGTCGATCAATACGTCACCGCGCGTTGCCGCGGCGGCAATCATATATGTTCCCGCCTGGATCCGATCCGGGATGATGGAATGGCGGCAGCCGTGCAGCTCGGATACGCCTTCGATACGAATCGTTTCCGTGCCGGCGCCTTTAATAATGGCTCCCATGGAGTTCAGAAGCGTGGCCACATCTATAATTTCAGGCTCTTTCGCCGCATTTTCGATAATTGTGGAGCCTTTGGCTCTGGCAGCCGCCAGCATAATGTTAATCGTCGCGCCTACGCTGGATACGTCGAGGTAAATTTTTGCCCCGCGCAGCTCCTTCGCATGGAGATGAATCGCGCCATGCTCGTTCGTCACGGTCGCGCCCAGCGCTTCAAAACCTTTAATATGCTGATCGATCGGACGGGGCTCGAAATTGCATCCTCCCGGCAGACCGACGACAGCCTCCTTAAACCGGCCAAGCAGCGCACCCATCATATAATAGGAGGCTCTCAGCTTCTTCACCGGCCCGTTGGGCATCGGAATGGATACGATCCGCGAAGGATCGATGTTCATCTGGCTCCCATCCCAAGATACCTTTGCCCCAAGCTCTTCCAGTATTTCTGCATAAACCGCCACATCACTAAGCAGCGGCAGGTTGTCCAGTATTACTTCGGACTCCGCCAAAATAGCCGCGGGAATCAACGCGATGGCGCTGTTCTTCGCCCCACTGATTGAAACGGTGCCTTGCAGTGGGCGTCCACCGCTGATCATCAATTTTTCCATAAGCTAAGGTTCCCCCCACATACTTCGCAGCCGCAAAATAGTTCTGTGTCCATTTTGGTGTATGAAATGGAAAAACACCGGCTAAGCGGTGTGCTTTCCATTCCTTGCTATTCAATTGGGTGCCCCGGAGCGGGGCAGCCCTCTATATCATGAACCACACTGTAGGGCTGGGCCCTACTTCAAACCTTGTGTTACATTAAGCCTGGTTGTTGGATCCAAACTCGCGGATTTTGCCGACAACAGTTGCCTTGATGGCATCGCGGCCTGGAACGATGTATTTACGCGGATCGTATACGTCCGGTTTAGCAGCAAGAACTTCACGCACCGCTTTGGTGAACGAGATTTGGTTCTCTGTGTTGACGTTGATTTTGGATGTGCCCAAAGAGATGGCTTTCTTGATATCATGCGTCGGGATGCCTGTCCCGCCATGAAGAACGAGTGGAAGGTTCACGGCGTCGCGAATCTCTTCCATTTCTTTAAAACCGAGGTTTGGTTCGCCTTTGTAAGGTCCATGAACAGAGCCAAGCGCCGGAGCCAGCGTATCGATTCCGGTTTCTTTGACGATGCGTACGCAGTCATCCAGTTTGGCATACATAACAGATCCGATTACGTCATCTTCCTGACCACCGACCATTCCAACTTCGGCTTCAACGGAAACCCCTTTGGAATGCGCGTATTCAACAACTTTGCGCGTCGTTTCGATGTTGGTGTCGATTGGGCTGTGAGAGTCGTCGATCATGACGGACGTAAATCCAGCGTCGATCGCTTCCTTACATTTGTCGAAGCTTGAACCGTGGTCCAGGTGAATGGCTACGGGAACCGTAATCTTCATATCATGAAGCAGGCCTTCCACCATTTTTACAACGGTATAGAATCCGCCCATATGACGAGCCGCGCCTTCGGATACGCCCAGGATTACCGGGGATTTCTCTTCTTCGGCGGCAGCAAGAATCGCTTGCGTCCACTCAAGGTTGTTGATGTTGAATTGACCAACCGCATACTTCCCTTGAAGTGCTTTGTTTAACATGTCTGTCATGGATACTAATGGCATGGTTCCAATCCTCCTAAAAAGTGTTTGTCTGATCTAAGGGTTTTAAGCCGAAATTCGCATTGCATTCAGCGCTATTATACCACATCATATTGTAAATGCTAAACAAGCATTTGAAATTAAGCAGATATAGGAAGGGCAGGGCAAAAAAAAAGAATTCTGCCGGCTCAGCAGAATTCCATCGCTTTAACCAAATTGAACCGGGCTGTCTTTGAGCTGCATGTTTACTGCCACCCGCATCTCATCGATATCGAACGGCTTCGTAAAGTGCATGAGTGCTCCAAGCTCGGTCGCTTCCTTGATCATATCAAGCTCTCCGTAGGCCGTCATCATGATCACTTTGATGGATGGATTCATTTCCTTGATGTGCTTCAGGATTTCAAGCCCGTCCATTCCGGGAATCTTCATATCGAGCAGAACCAGATCCGGCGATTCCTTCTCCACAATTTCCAGTGCAATCTTGCCGTTGGCCGCCTGAAACGTCGTATAACCTTCACTGTTGAACACTTCCATGAGCAGAATGCGAATACCGTTCTGGTCATCGACGATCAATACCTTTTTGTTATCCACTCAACTTACCTCCCAACAATCAGCTGCGTCCGAATCAAACCCCTAATTCCTAACTAAACTGTTAATTCCATACTCCTGCAATCTCCATTTAAAGGTATTCGCCTTCTAGATACAAATTCCTGCAACTTCATATAAATGAAAAATGGGCCTCCTGAGGGAGACCCATAGCTGTATATTAACGTTCTACTTGCAGCGCAGCCTTCACGAATTCACGGAACAACGGCTGCGGACGATTCGGACGTGACGTGAATTCCGGATGGAACTGCACAGCCAGGAACCAAGGATGGCCCGGAAGTTCCACAATTTCCACCAGACGTCCGTCCGGGGACGTTCCGGAAATGCGCAAGCCCGCTTTTTCAATCTGCTCGCGGTACTCATTGTTGAACTCATAACGATGACGGTGTCTCTCGTAGACGAGCTCGTCATTGTAGCACTGCATCGCCAGGGAGCCCTCGGCCAGCTTGCAAGGATACAATCCAAGGCGCATCGTTCCGCCCAGATCTTCAATATCCTTCTGCTCCGGAAGCAGGTCGATCACCGGATACTCGGTGGATGGGTTGATTTCCGAGCTGTTCGCTCCTTCGAGTCCCAGCACGGAACGGGCGTATTCGATCACAGACACCTGCATGCCGAGGCAAATGCCGAAGAACGGAATTTGCTTCTCACGGGCGTAACGGATCGCCGACACTTTACCCTCAATCCCGCGGTCACCGAAGCCGCCTGGAACCAGAATGCCGCCGATGCCGTGCAGCAGCTCGCCCACGTTCTCATCGGTCACTTCTTCCGCGTTCACCCAGCGGATTTTCACATCGGCGTTTGCGTCAAATCCTGCATGGGAAAGGGACTCAACCACACTCAAATAAGCGTCATGCAGAGCGACATATTTGCCGACGATAGCGATTTCCACCGTTTTCTCCAGCTTGTTAATGCGATCTACCAGGCTTTCCCACTCGGTCATGTCCGGCTTCGGCGTCGTCAGCTTCAAGTAGTTGACCACGATCTCGTCGAGCCCTTCATCGCGAAGGTTCAGCGGTACCTCGTAAAGCGTAGATGCGTCGCGGCACTCCACGACCGCACTTTCGTCGATATCGCAGAACAGTGCGATTTTCGCCTTCATATCCGCAGACAGCTCATGCTCCGTCCGGCATACGATCACATTCGGCTGAATGCCGATGCTGCGAAGTTCCTTCACGCTGTGCTGAGTCGGCTTGGTTTTTACTTCACCTGCAGCTTTAATGTAAGGAATCAGCGTCACGTGGATGTACATCACATTCTCGCGGCCAATTTCACTCTTGATCTGACGGATGGCCTCAAGAAACGGTAAACTTTCAATGTCGCCGACGGTTCCGCCGATTTCCGTAATCACGACGTCAGAGCCTGCTTCGCGGCCTGCACGGAACACCCGCTCCTTAATTTCGTTCGTGATATGTGGAATGACCTGAACCGTTCCGCCCAAATATTCCCCGCGGCGTTCTTTGCTGATCACCGAGGAGTACACCTTCCCCGTCGTGACATTGCTGTTCTTGGACAGGTTGATGTCGATGAATCTTTCGTAGTGCCCCAGATCAAGGTCGGTCTCGGCGCCATCGTCCGTTACGAATACTTCACCGTGCTGGTAAGGACTCATGGTGCCGGGGTCTACGTTCAAATACGGATCGAATTTCTGGATCGTCACCTTTAAACCCCTATTTTTAAGCAGCCTTCCGAGTGAAGCGGCGGTAATCCCTTTACCCAAGGAAGACACGACCCCGCCCGTCACAAAAATATACTTTGTCACTGTAAAAACCCTCCTATTAAAGTCCAGAAATTCAGGCGACATATGATGTTTAGCGTAACCCAATTCACGTTTTTTCATCGGAATCGGGCCGAAACAAGTTTGTTGCTTTCTCTCTCTGTGAACAACAATGCGCCATTTGAAATCAAATGGCACAATTGGGTAATCGACATTATATAGATTGAACTAAAAAAGACGAATCATTTCCATTCCATTCCCAGTTCATCTACCCCCGCGAATATGGTGGAAGGAGAGTTCCGCTTCCATGACATACCGCATTAAAAAACAAAAAAGTGACACCCGTAGTACGGGGCACTTTTTATTATTTTACGCATATTTAAATCTCAATCATAAGCCCATGCAATAGTTTACTCTGTGCCTTGTCCCGTGTCAAGAGAGGATTGGCGATTCTGCGAATGGAATTAATCTTCTTCCTCATCGAGGTCGTCTTCTTCTTCCTCTTCCTCATCCTCTTCAACGGCCTCTTCATCTTCCAGGTCCTCGTCGTCGAGCATCACGTCTTCGTCATCTTCCACTTCTTCCTCGGAATCGTCATCGGAATAGATGTCGTCATGATCCTCGTCGATCCGGTCGAAATCATCGTCGCTGTCCTCAGCAAACGTATCTTCCTCGTCCGTGAAATCGTCATCCTCATCATCGTCGTCATCGTTAATGATGCGCGGACGCTTGGAGCTGCTGATCGGATCTTCGGAGCGGTCGATCGGATACCAGCGCTTCAGTCCCCACAGGTTCGTTCCTACGCAGGCAAACCGGCCGTCGATATTAATTTCTGTATATAGCTGCGCAACGGTCTCTTTAACTTCTTCATCCGTCAAACCGCGAAGCTTGGCTACCTCTTTCATCAGGTCGAGATAATAAAACGGCGTATTAGCCGCCTTCAAAATGGCAAAGGCCAGGTCGACCATTGGCATTTCCCGGATTTTCTCGGGATCCATTTTAAGCTGGAGTGAGTTACTCACTTACGGACACTTCCTCTCACGCAAAGTTCACCTTATATATCGTTACTTATAACAACATATCCATTATCAAAACTAAGTAAAACCTATTTATAAATAAAATGCAAGTTTTAAGTGCATAAAGGAAGGCTGCAAGGTTGTCCCAAAAAAGGCGAATGAAAAGGCGGAGTATCCTCCGCCTTCCGACTGTATCCGCCCACAAAGGAGAAACTCCTCACGGGACTTGGAAAGAGACGCCCATGGCCTCTTCAGTCTATATTATGTCCGCCTCCGGCTTTTGACATCGGGGCAGGGCCTATTTCGTCAAAAAAGGGCATGTTCCCACTCCTGCCGCACTCCCCGCTCATACAATGCAAAAGCAGGGTTCATTATGAGGGGGACTGCCCAACATGGACTACACCGATTTTATCCAGATGCTGCTTGAAGATATGGAGAGTCCCGTATCGTCCGGAGAAAAAAACATTATCAGGTTTCGCGAACCGCGGCATTTCTATGCCTGTCAGGATCGGCTGCAGATGCTTCACCTTCGGTATCCGAACATGCCCGGCATTCAGGTGTCCGATCTCCTCAAGGCCATGATCGCTCCGTTTCCGGTCAGCAGCAGGTTGATGTCCAAGTACCATGACGATCTTATTATTGAAGAAGACACCCAAATGCAGGTCCATACCTTGGTGAACAACAAAGTCAACCAAAGTCCAGGCATCCCGTACGGAGTCAAGCAAATTCAGGCTCCCAAAGCCTGGTCCACTTCGACGGGCTACCGCATCCGGATCGGAGTGATCGATACCGGGGCCGACTACTATCATCCCGATCTGCGCCAGTCGCTGGCCAAAGGGATCAACCTGCTGCACCGGCATCTGCTGCCGCTCGATGACAACGGGCACGGCACCCACATTGCAGGAACCATTGCTGCCGCGAACGGTCCTGACGGCATGATCGGCGTCGCCCCGCGGGCCATGATTTTTCCGGTCAAAGCCTTCGACAATAACGGATCCGCCTATGTCTCGGACATTATCCAGGGAATCGACTGGTGCGTCCGCAACCGCATGCACATCATCAATATGAGTTTCGGCATGAAGACCAAGAGCAAGGCGCTGCTGGACATCGTCGGCAAAGCCTATACGGCCGGGATCTCGATCGTCGCCTCGTCCGGCAATGACGGGAAGCGGCGGAGCATCGATTATCCTGCAAGGTACGGGCAGACCATATCCGTGGGAGCGACCGACCGGAACCGCCGCATCGCCACCTTCAGCAACCGCGGTGACCTCATCGATATTTATGCGCCGGGCGATAAAATCATTTCTTCCTGGACGCGCGGCAAGTACCACGAGATGAGCGGCACCTCCATGGCGACCTCGCATGTCAGCGGATCAATCGCGCTGCTGCTTGCCCAAAATCCCGACCTGTCGCCGGCCGAAATCAAAGAGCTCCTCGTTGCAACCGCCACGCCGCTGCGCCCGAGAAAAGGGCAATCCCGCGTCGTGCACACCGGTGAAATCAACGCCTACCGGCTGCTGCGTGAAGGCATCAAACGCAAAAATAATCCAAGCTAGACGAGAGCGGCTGTACCGCTCAGGGCAAACGGAGCTTCTGCTCACGTACATGCCAAATAACTACAATATTTAGCATTTGTTGAAAAAGGCCGCCTCCGGCAAATACCGGAGACGGCCTTTCATATGTTCGGCGTATTCAAATGGGGAAGAAGGAATTACATCTTCTCCGGGGCGGATACGCCGACGATTCTCAGCACGTTGGCGATAACGGTCCGCACAGCGCCGAGCAGGGCGAAGCGCGCCTGCGTTTGAGCGGCATCCTCGGTGATCACGCGCTGCGCCTTATAGTAGCTGTGGAACAGCGAAGCCAGGTCATACACGTAGCGGATCATCCGGTGCGGCGCGTAGCCCGCCGCTGCAGTGGCGATTTCCTCCGGCAGCTCGCCAATTTTGCGGAGAAGGTCATACTCATGCTCCGTGTTCAGCACCGTGAGGTCCACTTCAGACAGCGGAAGCAGCGCAACGCCCTGCTCTTCTGCCTGACGGTAAATGCTGCAAATCCGCGCGTGCGCGTACTGCACATAGAACACCGGATTTTCGTTAGACGTCGAAATGGCCAAATCCATGTCGAAATCGAGATGGGAGTCCATGCTGCGCATCGTGAAGAAGTAGCGGATGGCATCGATGCCGACCTCTTCCATCAGGTCCTCCATCGTAACGGCTTTCCCCGTACGCTTGGACATCTTGACCTTCTCCCCGTTCTGGAACAGGCTGACCATCTGCGCGATGAGCACGGTCAATTTGTCGGGATCGTTGCCGATGGCCTGCATGGCTGCTTTCATCCGCGGGATATAGCCGTGGTGGTCGGCTCCCCAAATATTGATCATGCGGTCGTAGCCGCGGTTGTATTTGTCCCGGTGATACGCGATATCCGGTGTCAGGTACGTATAGGTGCCGTCATTTTTCACCAATACACGGTCCTTGTCGTCCCCGTATTCGGTCGTCCGCAGCCAAGTGGCTCCGTCCTGCTCGTACACCTGGCCTTTGGCTTTCAGTTCGTCCAGAGATGCTTCAACCAATCCCTTTTCGTACAGGGAAGTCTCGCTGAACCATTCGTCAAAATGTACCCGGAAGCGTGCCAAATCGCGTTTGATTTTGCCAAGCTCTTTCTCCAGGCCATACGAACGGAAGAACGCCGTCCGCTCGCCCGGATCCATGGACAGCAGGGAATCGCCCTTCTCGGCGACGAGCTCCTTGGCAAATCCCTTGATATCCTCGCCATGGTATCCGTCCTCAGGCATTTCCGCATCCTGTCCGAGCGCCTGCAGGTACCGGGCTTCGATCGACTTGCACAGGTTTTCGACCTGATTGCCCGCATCGTTGATATAGTATTCGCGGGTTACTTCATACCCGGCAAAGTCCAAAATGTTGCACAGGGCATCGCCGACGGCGGCTCCCCGGGCATGTCCCAAGTGCAGGCTGCCGGTCGGATTGGCACTGACGAACTCGACCTGCACGCGCTGTCCCTGACCGAGCTGTACGCGTCCATAGTCTTCGCCCTGCGCGTAGACCTGTTCGATCACGGGGTACAGATAGCTTTTGTTCAGCGTAAAGTTAATGAAGCCTGGGCCCGCGATTTCGGCCTTCTCGATGGACGCCTTCTTTACGTCGATATGCTCCAGGATCGCTTCGGCGATCTGGCGCGGGTTTTTCTTCGCGATCCGGGTCAGCTGCATGGCGGCGTTGGTGGCAAGGTCCCCGTGAGATTTATCTTTCGGCACCTCAAGCGTAATGCTGGGGAGCTCTTCACGGCTGGCCAGCCCGGCGGCGACCACCGCGTCCTTGACCGCCTCTAAAACCAGCTGGTGAATCTGTTCGAGTGGATTGAGTGTCATGATTGATTATCCTCCTGTATAAAAAAGCTGATGGTGAAATGCCCTGTGCATTCCTCGTATACATATAGATCGTACGTCCAGCTGATTTCCCCTGTCATTCCGTCCAGGTCCATCTTAAGGGAACGCGTATCCGTCGATAGGTTAAAGGACGTATAAGGCGAACGGTAGAAGCCGGGAAGTCGCTGCCCCTCCTGAAAAGACTGCTCTGACTCCACGGCGCCGTGCCGGATCATTTTCAGGCTGTTTGCGCTGATTTTCACTGTCGTTTTGGTCTTCCGCCCCTGCAAATCCGCTTCCGGCTCCTCGTACATCACATACAGAGCTTGTCCGCGGGCGAATACCTGCGCCGTCATCTCCTGGTTGACCTCCTGGCCGTCATGACGGCTGCGCAGACGGACGGTAGCTTTTCTAGCATCTGGCATTACGCAATACTCCAATCTATTCTTTCCTATTGTACTACTATATCCAGTTCGCTGTATCAATTCAATACAAACCGTGCCTGCCGCAGACTGCCGCTACTGTACAGCTTTCACAGTGCCGGGGATTCGTATTCCGTTATGAAACTCATTTTTGAAAGCCGCTTGATCTCTAATCCATGTTCTTAAAAGTAGGATCTCCAATAAACCGGCAGGATTTGACCCGGCTTGCATGGAAAAGTGCATGTATATTTTCAAATGATACAGGAGGTTTTAAACATTGACGGTTTACCAAGACGAAAATGTGCTCCTCAGACCGGTAAGGGAGGACGACTTGCACCGGCTATGGAGCTTGTCGTTGAAGGAAGAGGCGCCGGAGTGGAAAAAATGGGACGCCCCCTATTATGAGCATACGCCGGTAACCTTTGAAAAATATGTGGAAAACAAGGACAGCCTAGTCGACCGGGATCATTTCTGGGCTATTGAAGTAGATGGCGATCTCATCGGAACGGTCAGCTATTATTGGGAACACCAGCCATCTTATTGGCTTGAAATGGGGATCGTAATCTATGATCCGGCTTACTGGAGCGGTGGTTACGGCACCAAGGCATTGGCTATGTGGATCCGCCGCCTGTTTGACACGCTGCCCCTCGTCAGGGTGGGGTTTACGACATGGTCCGGAAATTACCGAATGATCAAAGTCGGAGAGAAGCTAGGAATGACCATGGAGGCCCGCATAAGGAAAACCCGGTTGTATAACGGTGTTTTCTACGATTCCATTCGTATGGGACTGCTACGGGAAGAATGGGAGGAGAATTTGCGTTAACTGAAAAAAGGCGGGGCCGCCGTTTACATCGGCAGCCCCTCCTTTTGACTTGTTACCTGCAACTTCATTCGTACCTTGTTACTTCCGTTTAAGGATTCAACGCTTCCTTAAATGCGAACTTCCGGTTCCAGCTGGCACCGCCGTCATGGGTGGCATAAATCGACGATTTGGTGGCGCTGGTCACCACAAGCCGGCCCGTCTTGCCGTCCGTAAAGGAGATCCGTGAATCGTAACCATTAATGGACGGCTTAACGTTCTTCCACGTCTTTCCTCCATTATAAGTCACGCCGACAGACACCATGCCGCCCGCCGGAGAGCCGCCGGACAGAAAGGCCGTCTCCTTGCCGATCAGCTGCATGTTGCCGGGGTGTCCGCCTGGCTGGGCTGGCCCCTGATTAATGACAGCTGCCCCACTGCCGGGAGCCGGGCCTCCGCCTGCCGTGGATTGGGCGATGACGCGCTTCCAATGTACGCCTTGATCCGTGCTGCCATACAGCGAATAGGATACCTGGGACATGCCTGATCCGCCATAGAACAGCGCCCAGACCTGATTGTCCTTGCTGTAAATTTGTCCGCCCGCAGGGTACGGGGAGTCAAACTTCACGTTCAGCTTTGTGCTCCAGCTGTGCCCGCCGTCGGCCGTGCCCAGTACTTTATAGCCAGAGCCGGGAACTATAACTAGGACATACCCGTTGTTCTTATCCCGAAACGTGGCATATCTCGTATTGGCCGGCGTAGGGATTTTCACCCAGCTGTTCCCGCCATTCTCGGTCCGGTAGGCGCCATTTTGCGTGTAGCCGTACACCATGTTCTTGCCGAGCGCTTCCAGCCGGTTAAACGGCAGATTGGCCGTATACACCTGTTTCCAATGCGATCCGCCGTCCACCGACTTGAGCAGATGCGTGGTCTGGTGGGAAGGAAGGGTGGCGATGGCCCATCCGTTCACGTTGTCCGTAAATTTAATCTGGGCAAAATTCCACTTCCCCGTGTAAATTTCCTGCCAGTGGCACCCCGCATCCGATGTGCCGATCATAAACCCGGTTCCTGCTGCCCGTCCCGTCGACCCGTTCAGAAATTGAATATCGGTAAAATGAAGCGGGTCCGCGCCTTCCTCCATATGCTGTTTCTGCTCTTGCTGAAGCAGGCCGTGATCGCCGCTTCCGCAGGGAGCAGGCGCCGCGGCGGCGGCCGAGATCTGCGTTGGGGATAATCCCCAGCCCGCCGGCATCATCAGCATAAGCGCAGCGGCAGCCAAGGAAGAGCTTCTAAGCAGCTTTTTCATGATCATAACGACACCTCCATATCGATTACATTACCCTCTTTGGGGACTTGCCACTCGCAAAAAAAGTCCTCTTCCTCATTCCAAAAGTAACATGCGAGTGTTTGGATTAGTGAGCGACTTTGGCTTTGGGCACAGCGCAAAACAAGAGAGCGAAGCAAGCCAAACTGGAGCAAACACCATTCAATAGTGAAAGAATTTGTGCATCCTTCGACTACAGGCAAGGTTCAGCCCACGATACAATGAGAGCTACTAAAAGGCGTGAGGTGATTGATTTTGAATGCACAAACGATACCGGCGGCGGACAAGGCCCAGCCGGGCAAAAACATGAAAACGGTTACCAAAACGTTGAAAGGACGCTGGAACGCTCCGCTGGCCGGCTACCTGTTCATCGCCCCCTGGCTGCTGGGTTTTCTCATATTACAGCTGTGGCCCATTATTCAATCCTTCTACTTATCTTTCACCGAGTTTTCCCTGCTGGAACCAGCCCGCTGGATCGGGCTCAAAAATTATCAGGATATTTCACAGGACAGGCTCTTTTTCAATTCGCTGAAGGTGACCTTCCTGTACGTCATTACTTCGGTTCCCCTGAAGCTGCTGGCGGCGCTGCTGGTCGCTATGCTGCTCAACCGGAATATCCGGGGTATTTCCTTCTACCGCACGATCATTTATCTGCCGTCCCTGATCGGGGGAAGCCTGGCGGTGGCCGTGCTGTGGCGCAACATTTTCGGCCTCAACGGATTTATCAACCATCTAGTGATTCTGGTCGGCATCGCCCCGAAGAACTGGATCGGAACGCCCTCCACTGCTCTCGGAACCCTGGTGCTGCTGACGGCGTGGCAGTTCGGCTCGTCGATGATTATTTTTCTGGCAGGTCTTAAGCAGATTCCCGGGGAGCTGTACGAAGCAGCCTCCGTGGACGGGGCAACACCTTTTCGCAAATTCATCCGGATTACGCTGCCCATGCTGTCGCCCGTCATCCTGTTCAACCTGATCATGGGGATCATCAACGCGTTCCAGATGTTCACCTCGGCGTTTGTCGTTACCAACGGAGGTCCGGTCAATTCGACCGAAATGTTTGCCCTGTACCTGTACAACAAAGCCTTCGGTTCGCTGCAGATGGGCTACGCCTCGGCACTGGCCTGGATCCTGCTGGTCATTATCGGCATCGCCACAGCGATTAATTTTATCGCATCTAAATATTGGGTGTTCTACGAAACGGAAACGGAGGGTCGCAAATGACAGGCGTTCTGAAAAAACAAAATTGGCTGGTTCATATTCTGATGATCGTGTTCTGCTTTGTGATGTTCTACCCCGTACTCTGGTGGATCGGAGCCTCTTTTAAATCGACGGCCGAGATCAGCCTGCCCACCCTGTTCCCCAAAGTATGGCTGTGGCAGAATTATACGGAAGGCTGGAACGCGCTGCCCAAGTATACGTTTACACGCTTCTTCATGAACAGCCTCAAGCTGAACGTGGCGACCACAGTGCTGCACGTCATCTCGGCCAGCTTGGTGGCCTTCGGGTTCGCCAGGCTGACCTTTCCGCTGAAAGGGCTGTGGTTTTCCATCCTGATGATGACCTTGATGCTGCCGGGCCAGGTCACGCTTATTCCGCAGTATACGATGTTCCATTCTTTCGATTGGATCAACACGTATCTGCCTCTGATCGTCCCGTCGGCCATGGGGGGAGCCTTCTTTATTTTTCTGATCGTCCAATTCATCCGGGGCATTCCGCGGGAGCTTGACGAGTCGGCGAAAATCGACGGCTGCACCTGGTTCGGCATCTACCTGCGCATCGTCATGCCGCTGACCCTGCCGGCGCTGATCACGGTCATGATCTTCTCGTTTATTTGGGGCTGGGACGATTACTTCGGTCCGCTGATTTATCTGAATACCGTGGACAAATATACCGTCCCGCTGGCGCTCCGAATGTTCATCGATTCCCAGTCAGCCGTGCCGTGGGGTCAGCTGCTCGCCGTGTCCCTGCTCTCCGTGCTGCCGCCGGTCGTGATCTTCTTCCTGGCGCAGAAGCATTTCGTCGAGGGCATCGCAACATCAGGGCTGAAAGGCTAGTCATCCTGGAGCGCAATAACGGAATCACGGGGACTCGCTCATTCCATGCTTTTCTTCCGGACCGTATCGTCAACGTGAGCCTCTCTCCCGGCGCGCCGTGAACGGCCGCTTTGGGATAGCAGCGCGTTAACGCTATGGCATCGCCGCACCCAAGAGGAGGGGAAAAGCCATGAATCCGTTTCGCATGTTCCGTATCGATTATGTGTTTTTCTTCAGCTTTGCCGCTTTTATCGCGGTCCTGATCACCATCATGATGATCGTCAGCTACCGGTTCTCCGCCAATGAGCAGGCGGACAGCGCCTCCATGTATCAACAGGCGGTGCTGCAGCAGCTCAACAAACAGCTCACCGACCAGATGAGCGCCGTGGAGCAGACCTCGCTCGCCGTGGCCATCAACTCCCCGCTGGTCAATTATTTGACGATGAAAGGAGACTATTATGCCCGCAAAACGGCCAGGGACGAGCTGAACCGGGATTATCTGGCGCCGATGCTGAACAGCTCCCGCTCGATGTTCTCCTTTCAGATTTATATGAGCAATCCGCTGCAAGTCGACCCGAACGCCAACATTCAGTACCTCCCGCTAGCTTACGCCAGCCGGGAAAGCTGGTACCCGGCCGTCGACAAGGCCGACTTCGTCTGGATCGGACAGCGCGAGGTCGGCTCGCCGCAGGGGAAACAGCAGGTCATCAGCTTTATCCGTAAGATCACGACGCCGGACGGGGTGAACCGCGGCATCCTCATTATCAACGTCCGCGTCAAGTTTCTGCAGGATATCCTGACCGAGGACAATTCCTCGGCCAGCCGGCTGCTGCTCGATTCCGGCGGCCGGATGATCATGCACACCCGGATCGCTCCGCCTCCCGGAGAAATCGATGCCATTCTGAAGGAGGTCAGCGGAGATGCCGGCCATGCGCATCAGCTGCTGGAAGCGGCAGGCTCGCTTCCGGAGAAGAACATGCTGACCGTCTGGTCCCGCACGGCCCCCGGCAGCTGGATGCTGGTGGAGCTTACGCCATGGAAGGACATCACAGGCGGAAGTGTCCGCCTGGCATGGACCATGGCTGTGATCGGAGCGGCCGCCATCCTGCTGTCTGTATTCTTCACACTGTTCCTTTCGAGAAATTTCACGGTGCCGATCCGGAAGCTGGTCCAGCTGATGCAGGCATTCAATCCCGGCAAGAAGGGGCTGCCGCTGCCTACGGAATACCGCAACGAATTCGGCAGTCTCTTCAGCGGCTACCGCAAACTGACCGAGCGGATCGAGACGCTGTACCAATCGCTGGAACAGCAGTACAAGGCGCAGCGCGAGGCGGAAATCAAGGCGCTGCAGGCGATGATCAACCCCCATTTTCTCTACAACACTTTGGATCAGCTGAACTGGATGGCGCTGGAGGCCGGCCAGGAGGAGATCAGCCGGGTGCTTGAACTGATGGGGCAAATGTTCCGTATCGGATTGTCCGGCGGCGAATCCTTGATCCCGATGCAGGATGAACTGCTTCACGTCGAATGCTATTTGAAAATTCAGCAGTTCAAAAGGGGCCAGGGTCTGGACTGGGAGATCGACTGTCCGGAGGATCTGCGGCAGCTGCTGATTCCGAAGCTGACCCTGCAGCCCTTCGTGGAAAACGCCATCGTGCACGGCTTTCATGGACGCAGCCATGGCCGAATCGTCCTGAATGCCGTGCAAGAGGACCGCGGCATCCGGATCCGGATCCGGGATGACGGCGTCGGCCTGCGGGACGATTGGAAGACCCGAAGGCGCCATCCGACGGGTGGATACGGCATCCGTAATGTAACCGAGCGCATTCAAGTACTTTTCGGTCCGCCCTTCGGCGTATCGCTCCGGAATCGTACCGGCGGATCAGGCACCAAGGCGGAAATTTATCTTCCGAAGCTGACGCAGCAGCCGGATTTGGAAGGAGGACGAAGTGATGTGGACACTCGCGATCGTGGATGACGACCGGCAGGTGCTTGGGGGGATGTCGCGGCTCATTCCCTGGGAGCAGCTCGGCATCCGACCCATCGGGGAGGCCATGGACGGTGAAGAGGGGCTCCGGCTGATCAGAGCTGCCAAGCCGGATATCGTCATTACGGACATCTATATGCCGGTCATGAACGGGCTGGAAATGATCGAGCAGCTTCGCAAGCAGCAGTTTGACGGCAAAATCATCATCTTAAGCGGCTACTCGGACTTTGATTATGCCCGCAAAGCGCTGCGGCTGCAGGTTGACGATTATTTGCCCAAGCCGGCCTCACCGGCTACGATCCGTGAGGTACTGCAGCGCGTAATCGCCGAATTGTCTGAGAAAAGAGCGGCTGAGAACCGGGAGCAGGAGCTTCAGGACCGGCTGATGCAGTACGAGCCCTACCTGGAGCGGGAATGGGTGAAATCGGTCCTCACGGGCGGGACCTTTTCCCCTCCGACCGGGCCGTACCGGATGCTGGACCGGCTTGGCTGGAAAGGCGCCCAGTTCATGATGCTGGCCCTGGAAATCAAGCGGCAGGGGCGGACGGAGGGCATCTCGGCCCGGGACTGGCACCTGTTCCGCTTTGCCGTCGGTAATACGGTCGAGGAGCTGGCCAGGCAGGATGGACTGAGGAGCTACTTTTTAGAGCTGCATAGTCACCATATGACCCTGCTGCTGTACAAGCCCCTCTCCTGGCCCGCAGAAGCGTTTCGCTCCGAGGTGCTGGCACTGGCCGGGCGCATCATTGAGTCAGTGGACCGCTACCTTCAGGTCAAGCTGCGTATCGGGGCGGGCCTCCGGAAAGACGATTGGACGGCTATTGCGGATTCCACGGAAGAGGCCTTCCAGGCCTTGGCCGAGCGGCGTGAGCCGGATGCAAACCATCCCTGCGTCTACGTCTACACCGAAGCCGGCTTCCGGCATCCGGCAGCGCGAAACGTGCGTCCGGTCCGGTTTTTCCAGGAAATGGCGGATGCGGTTCGGACCTTCGATGAGCCGCGGGCCCTGCTGGCGCTGGAGGATTTCGCAAGCAGCGACAGCGGCGTGGCACAGCTATCTCCCAGCGAGCTGGCAGCCCTCGGGACACAGCTGTTTGCCATCCTCTCCTTCACGCTGTACGATACCGGCCACAAGCTTGACGACGAGCTGCCTCCTGCGGATCTGTCCAAGGAGCTGGGATTGATAGAAAACGCGCAGCAGTGGAAGGCCTGGGTGGCGGAGAAGGTTAAGCGGATCTGCCGCCGGTTTACTCCCAATGAGAACCTGAAGCATAAGGAAACGGTGGAGTTTATCATTCAGTACATTCACGAGCATTACGCCGAAAACATCCACCTCCAGGATGTCGCCGATCAGGTCTATATTTCCAAAAATTATTTAAGCACCCTATTCCGCCAGTTCACCGGCGAGACGTTCGGCGATTATTTGACCCGGGTCCGGATGGAAAAAGCCAAGAGCATGGTCCTGGAGAAAAAGCTGCTTATCGCCGAAATTGCCGAGCGGGTCGGATACCGCAACGTTCCGTACTTTACCACGCTGTTCAAAAAGCATACCGGGCGCAGTCCGACCGAGTTCTACCGGGCCTAACGCAGCTCCAGCCGATCCTGGATCCGCCCAGCATACAGGACAAACGCAGCCGACAGTTCACCGATATTCGTAAAATACTGAAACGATTTGTAGGATCGTCCGCTACGCGGATGTTCCTCGGCTTGGTACCTTAGAGCAAGAAAGAGTTCCGTTACTTAAGGGAGGTTCAACCAATGAGAAAATCATGGCAACGTCTTGCCGCAGGCACTGTGGCCGTCCTTATGCTGTCCCTCGTTCTATCCGCCTGCAGCGGGGTCAAGAAGGAAGAAACCGGAGCTGCGGGCACCGGAAACGGCAAGTCCATCACGCTGCGGATCATGTGGTGGGGCTCGCAGGCCCGTCACGACGCAACCTTGAAAGCGCTTGATTTATACTCCAAAAACAACCCGGGTATCACATTCGAGCCGGAATACCAGTCGTTCGACGGATACCAAGACAAGCTCTCGACCCAGTCCGCAGGGAAAAACACCCCGGATATTTTCCAAATGGATGCCGCCTGGTTCAACGACTGGGCCTCCAGCGGCCGGTTGGAGGATCTCTCGTCCATTCCGACGGATAACATCGACAAGGCCCTGCTCGAAACCGGCACCTATCAAGGCAAGCTGTACGCGATGCCGCTCGGCAACAACGCCTGGGGCATGGTATACAACAAGACGATCATGGACAGCCTCGGGGTTCAGCCTCCCAAAACATGGGATGAGTTCTTCGCGATGGCGCGCGACTTGAAGCCGAAATTGGCCAAAGACCAATACCTGACCCGGGATTTGACGGCAGACGGCGCATCCTACATGTCCTATCAATTGAGCATGGGCAAAGGCTTCTCGATGAGCAAGGACGGGAAGTTCCACTACGACGAAACCACCTGGAAAGATTGGATGAACAAATGGGCACAGCTGCGTAAGGACCATCTTGTGCCTCCGCCGGATGTGACGGTGTCGGATAAATCGCAGGACGCACAGATGGATCTGCTCATTCAGGAGAAAATTCTGCTCCGGGGCGCGCATGCCGCGGAATTCGGCGGAACGGACGCCCTGAAACCGGGCGTTATGGCGCTGACGACCCAGCCGCGAGGAACACAGGCGGGCGGATGGCTCAAAGCCTCCATGTATTGGAGCGTCAGCCCCAACAGCCAGTATAAAGACGAAGCCAAGAAGTTCATCGACTGGTTCGTCAACAGTCAGGAAGCCGGCGATATCCTCGGCACTTCCCGCGGAATCCCGGTCAACAAGACCGTCGCTGATGCGCTCAAGCCTAAGTTCACCGATGTCGACAAAAATGCACTGGGCCTGATCAACGAAGTGTCCAAGGACGGGGCCGCGTTCGACCCGGGTCCCGGCAATAAAGGCGGCTGGGCTAATTTCACGAAGGAGTATGATAACATCACGCAGTCGATCATGTTCGGGAAAATCAGCATCGACGACGGCTGGAACCAAATCGTCAAGCTGAGCAAAAGCTTGGACTAGCTTTGCAGCTCTCTCAATTGCATCTCGGACCATAGTCTTCGTACGAAAGACAACAAAGAAGCACCCGGTTAGCATCGGGTGCTTCTTTACGTCTCTTTATTTTACAAATCCGAGCAGCATTTCGCGAATCAGCTTCGCCGCCACGATCTGGGTCTGCTCCGAATGGTCGTAGATCGGCGCCACTTCCACCAAGTCGCAGCCCACTACGTTGACTTCGGAATTGGCGATCAGGTGCACCGCCTCCAGCAATTCCTTTGAAGTGATACCGCCCGCTTCCGCGGTTCCCGTTCCCGGCGCCGCCGACGGATCGAGCACGTCGATGTCGATCGTGACGTACACTGGACGATTGCCCATTTGCGGCAGGGCTTTCCGAAGCGGAGCCGCCACGTCGAACGGATAGAAGTTAATGTTCTCGCGGGCATACTGGAACTCCTCTCGCGAACCGGAGCGGATGCCGAATTGGTAGATGTTCTTGCCGCCCATCAGCCCGGCTGCTTTGCGGACCGGCGTCGAGTGCGACAGCGGCTCGCCCTCGTACTGCTCGCGAAGGTCGGCATGCGCGTCGATGTGGATCAGGATCAGATCCGGATACTTCGCGTACATTTGCTGGATGACCGGCCAGGTCACCAGGTGCTCGCCGCCGAGCCCGATCGGAAATTTATCGTCGCCGAGCAGTTTGCCCACGTACTCGCCGATCACTTCGAGACTGCGTCCTGCATTGCCGAACGGCAGCAGCAGATCGCCGGCGTCGAAGTATTTGAGATCCAGAATGCTTTTATCCAAGTAAGGGCTGTATTCCTCCAGACCCACGGAAGCCTGGCGGATGTGCGCCGGACCGAACCGGGATCCCGGACGGAAGCTGACCGTGTAGTCCATCGGCATGCCGTAAATGACCGCCTTGGAATTTTCGTAATCGTCCGAGCTGCAAATAAATACGTTGCCCGAATAAGCTTGGTCTAGTTTCATGATGTTGCCTCCCCCTATTTCGTCAGATCTTCCACAAATTTAGGCAATACGAAAGCCGCCTTGTGCAGGCGTGGCGTGTAGTACTTCGTGTCCATCTCCGGAATTTGCGACTCGTCCACCTCAAGCGGATCGTATTTTTTGCTGCCCATCGTAAATGTCCACAAGCCGCTCGGATATGTCGGGATGTTCGCCGCATAAACGCGCACGATCGGGAAAATTTCCTTCACATCCTTGTTCACCTTTTGGATCAAGTCGGCCTTAAACCAAGGGTTGTCCGTTTGTGCCACGAAAATGCCGTCATCCTTCAGCGCTTCATAAATGCCTTGGTAGAAGCCGCGTTCAAACAGAGGAGCAGCCGGGCCTACAGGCTCCGTGGAGTCAACCATAATGACGTCGTATTCGTTCTTGTGCTCGTGGATGTGCATGAAGCCGTCGTTCACCAGGACTTCCACCTTCGGATCTTCCAGTTTGCCCGCGATGGACGGCAGGTACTTCTTCGAGTACTCGATGACTTTGCCGTCGATGTCGACGAGCACGGCTTTTTCCACTTTCGAATGCTTGATGATTTCGCGGATCACGCCGCCGTCTCCCCCGCCTACGACGAGGACATGCTTCGGATTCGGATGCGTATTCAGCACCGGGTGCGCCACCATTTCATGGTATACGAATTCATCCTTCTCGGTCGTCATCACCATTCCGTCAAGCAGCAGCATATTTCCAAACTCTTCAGTCTCTACCATGGCCAGATCCTGAAAATCGGTTTTTTCATTTACATACGTTTGTTTGATTTTGGCAGTAATACCGAATGCGGGCGTCTGTTTCTCCGTAAACCACAATTCCATCGTCATTACCTTCTTTCTTCCCAGGATAAAGGAGGGATTGATCTTCCCTGCCGCATGTTCTCGAGTAGCACGTACATCTTCTTTATTGTACCAAACTGCCGATGTATAAACACATCCTTTGAATTATACGCGATAGAAGAAATTCGTGTAAAGAAACACTTTCCTAACGCTTCGTCCCCTGGCTGAGGCTGCGTCAGCACGGGATTTTTATCCCTCAGGTGGCCCTGTATGCCCCCTCGCCCTGCATGACCGGAAGGCCGAGCGCTTTTCCCGTGAATCCCGGGCCCGGCGTGAATATCTGCTGCCTGCATTTCCCATAATGAAAGTATCAGATTGTTCAGCTCCGCTGAAAAGCTATACATTCCATTCTCTTTAAGTAAGGAAAGGGGCTACAGTACATGGCGAACCTATTCACGCGGCGGCCCAAACGGAAAAACCGGTTCCTGTTGATGCTAAAGCTCTTCACCGGCATGATCGTCCTCCTTCTGATCGCGGGGGGTGTTCTGCTCGGCTGGCTGTATCAAAAAAACCTTCCGCTTGCCGATACGGACCGCAATTCGCGCCTTCTGGACAGTCAAGGCGACATAATCGCCACGTTTTCGGCCAGCGGGCGCAGCTACGAACCTATCAAGCTCAATCAAATTTCACCGCTGCTCGTGAAGGCGACCCTGTCGGTGGAGGACCGCAAGTTCTACGGCCATTTCGGGTTTGACCTGGAGGGCATGGGACGCGCGGCACTCGTCAACCTGGAGCATATGGCCCGGGTTCAGGGAGCAAGCACCCTGACGCAGCAGCTTGCCCGTAATCTATATTTATCCCATGAAAAAACATGGTCCCGCAAAATCAAGGAAGCCATGTACACCGCTCAGCTGGAGATGAAGTATACCAAGGATGAAATCCTTCAAATGTATTTGAATGAAATTTACTATGGTCACGGCGCTTACGGCATCGAAGCAGCCTCCCTGATGTATTTCGGCAAGCCCGCCAAAGATCTCGACCTGGCGGAAAGCGCGATGCTGGCCGGGATTCCCAAGGGGCCGACCTATTACTCGCCCTACACCCATCTGGATAATGCCAAGAAACGGCAGAAGATCGTCCTGGGCACCATGGTGGCCACCGGTGATATCACCCAGAAGGAGGCGGACCAGGCTGCAGCCGAGAAGCTGGCGATCAAACCGCAGGGACAGCAGAAATCCAACCTGACGGCGCCGTATTTTCGGGATTATGTAAAAAATTTGGTGACCAGCCAGCTCGGCATCAGCGAGGACATGCTCGATCATGGCGGTCTTAACATTTATACGACCCTGGACCCGCATGCCCAAGCCGCGGCTGAGGAGGCGGTGGCCAAAGGCATGGATTCGGCCAGCGATTTGGAGACCGCGCTCGTGTCGATCGACCCGCGGAGCGGCTATGTCAAAGCGATGATCGGCGGCAAGAACTACAAGGAGAGCCAGTACAACCATGCGCTGGCCAAGACGCGCCAGCCTGGCTCCTCCTTCAAACCGATTATGTACTTAACGGCATTGTCTTCTAAGACGATGACGGGTCTCACGACGTTTAACAGCGAACCGACCCTGTTTCACTACGACAACAACCGGAAAACGTATCAGCCCAGCAATTATGGAGACAAATATTTGGGCGAGATTAATATGGAGCAGGCCATCGCAGCCTCGGACAACATCTACGCGGTCAATACGATGCTGAAGGTTGGGGCGGATAACGTGATCGCCACGGCGCGCAAGCTGGGCATCGTCAGCCCGCTCGAGTCCGTCCCCTCCTTGGCGCTCGGTACCTCGCCGGTCAGCCCGTTCGAAATGGCGTCCGCCTTTGCGGTGATCAGCAACAACGGCAAGCGGATCCCGCCGGTCGCCGTGCTGAAGATTACCGATGCCGCCGGCGAGGTGATCTACGAGGCTCCCAAGCCCGCCGGCGAGCAGGTCGTCGATCCGGCGGCGGCTTACGTGCTGACGCATCTGATGGAGAGCGTATTTGAATCCGGCGGGACCGGTAACCGTGTATCCTCCATCATGAAGCGTCCCGTGGCCGGCAAAACCGGAACGACCGATACCGACGCTTGGCTGGTCGGATATACGCCGGAGCTTGCGACCGCCGTATGGGTCGGTTTTGACAAGGGCAAAACGATTACGACGACGGACGCCCACCGGGCAGCGCCCATTTTTGCCCAGTACACCGAGAAGGCGCTGGAGAACGTACCGCCCAAAATTTTTACGATTCCGAGCGGCGTCGTCAGTGTCTACATTGATGAAGAATCCGGCAAGCTCGCCACGGCCGATTGTCCCCACAAGAGGCTTGAGGTATTCATCGCAGGTACGGAACCGACCGAATACTGCTCGCTTCACGGCGGAGAGAAGGAACAGCCGGACGTGAAAAACAAGGCCGAAGAACACTCCTGGTGGTCCGATTTTAAGCGGTGGCTGACCGACTAAACGCAGCGCGTTATAAAGGTTCGGGAGCCAGACTAGGGTGAGTGCCGCCGAAAACCATATATGAAAAAGGGAGCCGGTAAAGCCGCTCCCTTTTTTGCCTTCTTCCGAAGTACATCGGTTTGGCGGGCCCCCTCTCCCAGGGAGACCGATACACCGGACCAAGGATTCAAGCCATGCTTGCGGGGTTACCTTTTGCCTTTCGCGCTGAATTCCGGTTATATATATAGAATGAACTAACCCGAAGAGGTGATCCTGATGATGAACCCGGGTAACGAGGGCGGCCGGCTGATCTCCCCCTCGCTTCTCGCCATGACCGCGCTGGAAGCCGCGCCCCGCCTGCTCGGCCAGACGCTGGTCCGGGAGACCGAAGACGGAGAAATCCGCTGCCGGATCGTGGAGACCGAGAGCTACGGCGGCGCCGAAGACAAAGGGAGCCATGCCTACGGCAACCGGCGCACCGCCCGGACCGAGACGATGTTTGCCGCCGGGGGCTTGGCCTACGTGTATTTAATTTACGGCATGTACCACTGCGTTAACGTTGTCGTCGGCGACGCGGACGACCCGCAGGCCGTGCTCATCCGGGCGGTGGAGCCGCTAAGCGAGCATGACGCCGAGCTGATGCGCCGGTACCGGGGCAGCGTCTCCGGCAAAGCCGCCAACTTGTGCAACGGCCCCGGCAAGCTGTGCCGCGCGCTGCGGATCGACCGCAGCCTGAACGGCTGCGCGCTCCGTCATGCGGACAGCCCGCTGCGGCTTGAGTCCGGCGACCGGGCTGATGAGCTCCCGATCATCCAGTCTCCACGGATCAATATTGATTACGCGGAGGAGTACGCCCTCAAGCCGTGGCGGTTTTATATCGACGGCCATCCGTACGTGTCGGTCAAAGCCCCTGAGCCGCTGCCTTTTTCGCTAAGGGGTTAATTCCGTGCTGTACACGAGTCCCTGTCCCTTCATGCCATGCAAAAAAGGACCTGCCCTGCCCACGGATCGATACATCCGTCAGCAGGAACAGGTCCTTTGTTCTTATAATGAGGAGAGCACGCGATTTACGCTATACCTCCAGCGCCTTCTTCAGCTCATCCGGCGAAGCTTCCCACCACTGCTCATTATGCGACACGAGCAGGTTCTTCAGCAGCGTCTTTTCCTCAGATCCCAATTCGTCCAGCATAAATTTCCGCTTCAGCGCGGCATCCATCCGGTTCACGTGATCGGCAAGGACTTTCCAGCCCCGTCTCTCTTCTTCATCGATCCACATCTCACTGGCCGTGGCACCGCCGTAGAATTGTCCATCCTCGTTCCGGTCCACCGCGACCCATACGATCCACACCTGGCGTCCGTTCGGGACTTCCTCCCGGTTCGGCGTAAAGCGAATGCGGCGCTCCGGCTTGCTCTTGGCGTGCATCGCTCCGATATCGATGACGGCTTCGCCGCGGTCGATAATGACCGGAGAAATGTTGTTCAGATCGATAGAGCCTGCCCCAAAACCCATCTTGTGCTTGCTCTTGCCGCTGACGATATTCAGTGCAATGGGCTTCTTGCCTACCTGTTCCTTGTTGTCCATTTCCGATGTTCCTCCTATTTGAAAACAGAAACGCTGCGCTGCGCCTCCGCGATTTGTGGATACCCGTCCAACTTAATTTTATTTTAACTAATAATCGCTGGAAAGCCAACATATACATGCTGTAGATGCTTGTCAACGGGAGGTATTCGTATATGGCCCCAGCACGCGCCAAACTCGTCTTTTTATCCTTTCTCGTTCTTGTACTCCTGATTACGGGAACAATGTGGTTCGTCTTTAAGGATTCGCCCGAGTCCATGCCTTCCTACGCTCCGGATCAGGCCAAGCCTCCAGCGGCTTACAAGCCTCCGTCACCGATGGAGAGCGTCCAGCAGCCGACCGCGGAGGTGCTCAGCAAGCGGGTGGTGGAATATCACATCGATACGACCCTTGATCCGGACAGCCGGGTAATTAAAGGAACCCAGACCCTGACCTGGACCCATCCCGGCAAAAAAACGGTAAACGAGCTGTATTTTCACCTCTATCCAAACGCCTTCGCTTCCATGGACACGACATTTATGAAGGAATCCGGCGGGAAGCTGCGCAATGACACGATGCCTGCCGACGGCTTCGGGTCCATGACCCTGACTGCGATGAAGACTGCCGACGGTCTGTCGCTGATGCACCGGATTCAATACGTGCAGCCGGATGACGGCAATACGAAGGACAAGACCTTGATGAAAGTGCGTCTTCCGCGGCCGGTGAAACCAGGCGAAAGCATCACGCTGACCATGCAATTCGAAGTTCAACTGCCCAAAATCTTCGCCCGAATGGGAACCGCCGGTAACTTTGTCATGGCCGGACAGTGGTTCCCCAAAATCGCCGTCTACGAGCCCGTGGGAACGCGCGGCCGGACGAGCGAGGGCTGGGACCTGCACCAGTACCACGGAAATTCGGAATTCTACTCCGACTTCGGCATTTACAGCGTCCGCATTCACGTGCCGAAGAACTACACGGTGGCCGCAACCGGGTTCCCGGTACAGAACTCACAGATCAAGAACGGCGAGAAGATTTATCAGTTCTACGCCGACGACGTACATGACTTTGCCTGGGCCGCATCCCCCGACTTTATCGTCGCCGAGGAGCCGTTCTCTTCAGCGGAGGTGCCCGGGGTCCGGATCAAGCTGTATCTCGATCCCGCCCACAAGGATTTGAAGGAGCGCTACTTCTACGCCGCCAAGGCCGCGCTTAAATATTTCAGCAAATGGTACGGGAAGTATCCGTATTCCACCCTGTCTATCGTCGTTCCGCCCGAAGCAGGCAATGGGGCAGGCGGCATGGAGTATCCGACGCTGATTACCGCCTTCGGGGCCAAGGACGACTCCCCGGGTTACGATCTCGAGCGGACCGTCATCCACGAAATCGGCCATCAGTACTTCTACGGCATGATCGCCAGCAACGAGTTCGAGGAGGCCTGGCTGGACGAAGGCTTCACCTCCTACGCTGAGGATAAGCTGATGGAGCAGGAATACGGCGTCATCCCCAATCTGCCGATCCAGTCCTCGCTCATCGCTTCGCCTGCGCCGCTGACCCAGGACGCCTGGAAATATACGTCGCAGAATCAATATGCACTGAACGTGTATTACCGCGGCAAGATGGTCCTGAAAGAAATGGAGACGCTGACCGGCGCCCAGACCATGAAGAAAATCATGTCCACCTATGCGAAGAAATACCGTTTCCAACATCCTGCCACGGCGGATTTTCAAAAGGTGGTCGAGCAGGTAACCAGCAAGTCGTGGCAAACCTTCTTCGATCAATATGTATACGGCAGCCAGATGGCCGATTTTTCGGTCGACGAAATTACGGTGCGCAAGGATAAGGAATCGGCGCAGCCCCGGTACGATTCTTTGGTGAAGGTCAGCAAAAAGGGCGGCGATCTGCCGCAGGTGCCGATACTGTTCACGTTTACGGACGGGCATCAGATCAAAAAGGTTTGGGACGTAAAGAACGCCAGCACCCAGTTCAAGCTGACATACAGCTCCCCGCTGGCCTGGGCCATGATCGATCCCGGCTATACGATCGTGCTGGAAAACAAACATGTGAACAACTACCTGAAGGCGGACATGGATCATAAAGTGCTCCTCCGCTGGAACGTAAGCATTACCAAGCTGATTGAAACCCTGCTTGGAAGTCTGTCCTGGTGAGGTGAGAGCAGTGAAATCCTATATTGTTAACGGTTGGAAAAGCGTCAAAGACCAATTTTATGTCATGATCATCATGTTCCTGTACCAGCTGCTCTGGGGCTACTTCCTGTACCGTCTGATCGATTCGGCGGTCGTGCCGCTGCTGATGCGGTATCCCGATCCCCCGCCGACCGAACTCAGCCAGGTCCTCTATTATGTAGAGGGACAGATGAGCTTGACGCAAAGCAGCACCGTGCATACTTACCTTTGGGTTCTCCTGGGAATGGTCGCCCTCCGCATGCTGCTGACCCCATTTATCCACGCGGGCATCTTCTACGGCCTGCACCGGGAGCATCAGGGGGAACGCGGACTGTTTTTCTTCCAGGGCATGAAGCTGCACGGCAAAACGGTATTTCTTTTTCACCTGATCGAATGGGTGCTTATCGCCGCTCCGTTATACTGGATGATCCCGAAGATGTATCCCATCCTGCTCAGCGCGATCCAAAACCATGCCCAGCTGCTTCACTGCATCCCGTACATTGCAGTCTGGCTTCTGTACTGCTACATCGTCCATCAGATGATTCTGTTCATGCAGTTTGGCAAAACCGGTGGAACCAGCATGTTCTCCTCGCTCTGGATCTGCCTGCGAAGCGCGCTGCCGGTCATCGGCATATCCGTTCTGCTGGGCGCGGTCAGCCTGCTCTTGTATGGCATTACCAGCAGCGTCTCTCTGATCTGGGCAGGGCTTGCCACCCTGATTATCCAACAGGGCTACCATATGGTCAGCTGTATCTTTAAATTATGGAATATCTCCTCCCAATATGATTTGTGGCATCAGCAAATGAACCGTACGAAAAAAAATATTTCGGAATAGTTAAAATTTTGTCATCACTTTAATCCGCTGATAAAAGAAGAACCCCGTCTCTTTCTGTTGAAAAGAGGCGGGGTTTTTGTTGTAAAATGATTGTTAACCATTTGCCAAAGTATAAATCCTCTGTTAAAATAATCCGAGTACGAACTTAGTAACAACTTTGTAATCTTTGCTGTAACGATTTTGACTTTGCTGTAACTGATTTCATCATTTGTCCGTTCATTTGATTGGTATGTACGATTATAGGTAACTTGTCAGCATGTCCATTTCCGGTGCAATCATCACGAGCCGAATTCCCGGGCACCAGGAAGCGGGGGATCCAATTTTGGGTGAATTGATCTCGCTACAGAGGGATCATAGGGGACCTTCTACCGAATCCTTAAGCTAACCTCGCAGGCATTGGAAGGGGTTTATTTTTTTGAAGAAGAAGTTGGCAGCCGCAGCGCTGGGCCTTACACTTGCGTTCTCCATGGGCACCGGCAGCGTATTTGCGGATTCATCTCTGAATCACATCGTTAACAACACGATCGGCGTTTCTTACAAAACCGGCGGAACAACTACGAACGGCTTCGATTGCTCCGGTTTTACCCGTTACGTGTACCAAAAGCTGGGGTTAAACCTCCCGCGTGTATCCGCTGCGCAGTATAAAACAGGTACCGCTGTTTCCAAAAGCCAGCTGAGAGCAGGAGACCTGGTTTTCTTTAACACCCTAGGCGCAGGCGTTTCCCATGTCGGCATTTACATCGGCAACGGAAAATTCGCGCACGCGTCCTCTTCGAAAGGCGTTACCATCAGCAAACTGAGCCAAAGCTACTACGCCAACCGCTACGTTGGCGCCAAACGGGTCATGAGTACGGCCAAATATCAAGCTGCGGTTTACAATTGATTATCTCTCGAAAACAATGCATATCCATAACAACCCGCGCCGCTGATTTTTGCCGAAATCGCCCCGCGGGTTTGTTGTTACTTATTAGACGTACGAACCACCGAAAAGGTAACAGCATTTCAAAAATTTTTTTTACACGAGTAAATCCACGGTTTTCTCCTGTTTTTTCCACCCTTGTCATTTCTTTTACCCACTCGTCCAACAAATAAACATCATTTCCTATAAATTTTCCTACAAATCTTCTTTTTCTGTTAGAAACAATTGCCAAAGTCCGATTCCTTTGTTACAATAGTCCCAGCGATAGTAACAACTTTGTAATCTTTACCTGATACAAAGTTGCGAACGAATAAGAAGTAACAGGGAATGATACATAGTGTAAAAGTTCATGCCGAATTTCCTCACACTAAGGAAAGCGGGGGAACCAGTTATGGGTGAATTGATCTTGCTTCAGAGGGATCATAGGGGGCCTTCTACCGAATCCTTAAGCTAACCTCGCAGGCGCCGGAAGGGGTATTTTACTTGAAGAAGAAGCTTGCAGCAGCAGTCATGAGTTTCGCCATCGTGCTCACGGTCGGCACAGGAAGCGCTTTCGCGGATTCCAAGATGGATAAAGTGATCGACAGTGCGATCGGAACCAAGTACAGAACGGGCGGAACCACAACAAGCGGATTTGACTGCTCGGGATTTACAATGTATGTATTTGATCAATTGGGCATCGATCTGCCCCATCAATCTGGTTCCCAGTTCAGCATGGGTTCGGCCGTATCCCGCAGTGATCTGAGAGCAGGCGACTTGGTATTCTTTAATACATCGGGAGCCGGAGTATCCCATGTCGGAATTTACGTCGGCGACGGAAAATTCGCACATGCCTCCACTTCTCGCGGTGTGATCATCAGCTCTCTGAGCGACAGCTACTACGTCAACCGCTACGTTGGCGCCAAACGAATCATGAGTACGGATAAATACAAAACCGCCGCCGTCGATTCCGAGGACGTTGATGACGTCCAGTAATGCAGGTAAAGCAAGGGTACGAGATCCCGTAGAATGAGATTTTTGCCGAAATCTCCTTTTGCGGGATTTTTTGCGGACAGAAATGGGTAACCTTTCCATTCTCGCCCGCTACTCCTCATTTACCCCTCTATTCCGAAATTAAACAGATATCTGGGACAATCCGGAATATTTTTTCTCTAATGTTCAAATCCTACAGGGAGGTCTGGAAGGGAGATCTGCACATGAACCTCCAACATGAGAGCTTCATGATCGTTCCCATGACCCGGGAGCATGCTGAGACCGTCTGCAGCTGGGTGTACGAACCTCCATACGATTTATACGGCTGGCTGCCGTGGGATCAGATGGAGGCGCTTGGCGTCGAATTTGGTGATCCTGAGGTGAGGCAAAGCCAATATGTGTCCGTCCTGGATGCTGAACATACCTTGTGCGGGTTCGCGCAGTTCTTTCCCTTGGCAGGCGTGACCCGGCTTGGTGTTGGCATGCGGCCTGATTTATGCGGCCAGAGGCTGGGTAAGAGCTTTATGCAGGCTGTGATCGGCGCAGCCCGTGAAAAACGGCCTGGGGACGAAATCGACCTTGAAGTGCATACATGGAATAAGCGAGCCATCCGGGCTTACGGGAAGTCGGGGTTTGTCATCGCTGATACCTACCCCAAGCTGACCCCTGAAGGTGAACAGCTGTTTCACTGTATGGTCTATGAAGGGATCTAACTTGAAAATTCCATCATCATAAAAATGGTACAAATTTGTGTATTTTTGGTGGCCCCAAGTTTGGATTCGTTTGCTTTTTTGACACAAACTATTTGATGTGATGGCTTGTTCCGTTATAATGAAGGAATGAAGAATGACAGTTTACATAGAAAGGACGAAAACGGATGCAAAAATGGATCATGAGCGGTGTATTAACGATCGCAGTGGTTATGGCAATTGTGCTCATGTTTACGCTTCCAGGCAAAGAGCAGGTGGCGGAAGAAGAGAAGCCGACCATGCCGGAAGTTACGATGGACGCCGCAGCGGCTGAATCTACGATTAAAGCGCAAGGCTGCATTAGCTGTCACGGGGATCAGCTTCAGGGTGCCGTAGGCCCGAACCTTCAAAAGATCGGAAGCCAACTGTCCGCTGAAGAGATTTACACCATTATCACTAAAGGTAAAGGCGGCATGCCATCCTTTAAAGACAAGTTGAAAGCTGAAGAGATTGCCAATGTGGCCCAGTGGCTGGCTGAGAAGAAATAAAAGTTGTAACGCATACAGAAACACGCTTTGGAAGAACGGGACGTTCATCGCAAAGCGTGTTTTTATTTGCTGCATTATTCTCGTTACCTTTTTTCGCCGGAACGCATTTTTTCGAACAGTTCGTTAAATTGGTGGGCCTCCTTGACATCCAGGGACGTAATCCCGCCTTCATCCCATGAAGTCAAACGCAGCGTCACATTTTTATAATCAATCGTAATAAAGGGGTGGTGGCCAAAAGCCTCTGAAATGGCCGCAACCTCATCCACAAAGGAAATGCCCTTCATGAAATTGGAGAAAACGTATTTGCGCACAATCCAGCGGCCCTCTTCAAGCTCCCAGCCTTCCAGCTTAGACAAATGCGTTTCTACTTCTTCTTGCGTATATACCATTCTTCCGTTCCTCCCTGAAACCTAACATCCCCGAGGTTCACCAGGATGTGTCATTAATGTATGCTCGGGCGAAAAACCTTTACCCATTGTATTCATCCCTGAATGTAATCATGCTTCTCCAAGGAGAGTACATACGAATAATATCTTACCATGGACGGGTTTATAAAATCCATCCGGCCCCAGGGACTATATCAGTGAGACTACGGTCAGCTCCTCGTCGCCGATCAAGAGGTTGATCCGGTGATGGTCCTTGTCATACATCACGACACCGCTTCCAACGGTGATGACAGGTTCGGCTCCCAGCGCATAGAACAAATCCTCCGCCAGCGCCTCATGCACCTCACGCTTCTCTTCGATGCCCAGCTGCATCCAATCCTGCTCCGCCATTTCAAAAAATAAATAACTGTCCGGAATTTCCCCGACAGCTGCCGTCAAATCGGTCAATATGCCGTCATAGTCACGACCATGCTTAACGCCCATGCCATTCCCTCCAATATCGAAGTTTAGTTACTCATACGATCTATAAGCGATGATTGTGAATGGTGAATGCCCTGCTCCATGCGCCCCTGTGTCAGGGTCTCAAGTGGGCCATTCGTCACCCGTTTGTGCTGTGATTATTCCCTTCAGGGTATGGTGCTCGGACTTGATTTTGTAGGACAGATGAACCTTGTCATTTCATTATACCGGAAAATATCCCTTAAAAAAAAAGAGAATGGTGTCGATAAATAATATAAACCGTTTTTTGTGAAAGCGACCATGTTGCAAGGATGTAAACGCGGTCGATTCCGAAAGGATTCAATTCTATTTCTCATGGATGAGGTGTGCAATGGAAATTTCAACGATTGTTGGCCTGATACTCGGTGTGGTTGCCGTCCTAGTCGGCATGGTGCTGAAGGGCGCCCCGATCGTCAGCCTGCTGACGCCCGCCGCTTATGTCATTATTCTCGCCGGAACCGCCGCTACGCTGTTTATCGGCTTTCCGATGTCTGAGATCAAGAAGTTCCCCAAGCTGTTAAAAATGACCTTCGTCAAACAAAAGCTCATGCAGCGTCAAGAGCTCATCACCCTGTTCATGGAGTGGGCCTCCATCACCCGCCGGGAAGGCCTCCTCGCGCTGGAGACCAAGGTCGAAGAAATCGACGACGCCTTCCTGCGCAACGGTATGCGCATGATTATCGACGGTAACGACCAGGAGTTCGTCCGCGACGTCTTGATGGAAGATATTGCGGCGACGGAAGAGCGTCACCGTGCAGGTGCCCTGCTCTTCTCCCAAGCCGGTATGTATGCTCCTTCCCTCGGGGTGCTTGGTGCTGTCGTCGGCCTGATCGCCGCCCTGACCAAGATGGAGAATATGGCCGAGCTGGCTCACGCAATTGGCGCGGCATTTATTGCGACGCTGCTCGGTATCTTTACCGGCTATGTCCTGTGGCACCCGATCGCCAATAAGCTGAAACGCCTGTCCAAAAAAGAAGTGGAGCTCAAGCTCATGATGGTGGAAGGACTGCTGTCGATTCAATCCGGCGTATCCACCATTGCGATCAGTCAGAAGCTCTCCGTCTTCTTAACCCCTTCCGAGCGCGCTCAAATGAATGAGAAGGAGGATGGTTCAGGTGGCCAAGAAGACTAGACATGAACCGCATGAGGAGCATGCCGACGAATCCTGGCTTCTCCCCTATGCCGACCTGCTGACACTGCTGCTGGCCCTGTTTATCGTGCTCTATTCCATGAGCGCCACGGACGCCAAGAAATTCGAGGAAATGAGCCAGGCCTTCAACAATGCCCTCAGCACCGGAAACGGCGTGCTCAACTTCAGGTCGAATTTGCCGATGGATAAAAATATGGACCAGGGCAAAAAAGACTCCCAAGAGAGCATCGTCACGAATAACAATGACAAGAAACAGAAAGCCCAGCTGGCCAAGCAGGAACAGGAAGACCTGGAGAAGCTGAAACAGCAGCTGGATCAATATATCAAGACGAACGGCCTGACGAACCAGCTGGATACCAAACTGAACCAATCGCAGCTTACGATCACGATCAGCGACAACGCCCTGTTTGCTTCCGGCAGCGCTCAGGTGAAGCCTGAGTCACGCCAGCTGGCGCTCGCCATCAGCAGCATGCTGCAGCAGTTCCCTACGTATGACGTCGTTGTGTCCGGCCATACGGACAATATGCCGATCTCGAACAGCGAGTACGCGTCCAACTGGGACCTGAGCTCCAACCGGGCGCTGAACTTCCTGAAGATTCTGCTCACCAACAAGCAGCTCGACCCGGCCAAGTTCACCTCCACCGCCTTTGGCGAGTTCCGGCCCGTGGCTTCCAACGATACCGCAGCCGGCCGTGCTAAAAACCGACGCGTCGAGGTATCCATTATCCGGAAGTACCAGAATATCAGCGAGCAAATCCCGGTAACCACGAATAAAAAATAGCATAGCGATAACTAATGGACAGGCTGCTCCCTTTGGATAAAGGGAGCAGCCTTTTTGATAGTAGACGGCACATGTCTCAGGGAATGGTCTTGCGGCCTTTTATTATTGGTTGAAGCCCTCACCCTGTATCAGGCCTGCCCTCTATCCGAGGCGGTAATTCAGCAGCTGTCCAAGCTCTTCCTTTTCCTGCGGCGTTAAATCGCGCCATTTCCCTTTGCCCAGGGACCCCAGGTGGATATTCATAATCCGGATTCGCTGCAGTCGGCGCACCTCGTAGCCGAAGGCGCTGCACATCCGGCGGATCTGCCGGTTTTTCCCCTCGGTCAGAATGATCTTGAACACCCGCTCCGAGATCCGAGTCACCTTGCAGGGAAGGGTCATTTCACCCAAAATCTTCACCCCGCTGGCCATGCCTGTCAAAAAGGACGGCGTAACCGGCTTGTCCACCGTGACGATGTACTCCTTCTCATGCTTGCCTTCGGCCCGCAGTATTTTATTGACGATGTCGCCATCACTAGTCAGAAGGATGAGCCCCTCGGAATCTTTGTCCAGCCGGCCGATCGGAAAAATCCGCTCCGAATGGCCCACGAAGTCCACAATGTTGCCCTTGATATGCTGCTCCGTCGTACTGGTGATCCCAACCGGTTTATTCAGCGCAATATAGACATGCGTCTCCTTCTTCGCCTGCAGGGGCCGGCCGTTGATGCGGACGTCGTCCCCGTCCTCCGCCTGGCTGCCCAGCACCGCCTGAACGCCGTTGATCGTCACCTTCCCGCTCTCTACCAGCTTATCCGCTTCACGCCGGGAACAATACCCGGTCTCACTGATATATTTGTTAATCCTCAAAGCTTATAACCCCATCTCATTATGGTTTACCTCGGACAAGAGTGCGGTTTATTCCCGTTCTGGTCCTTCCCCATGCTCCGGCTGTGCCGCCGGCAGCGTTAACGTAACCTGAGTGCCCTTGTTAACGGCGCTCTCGATCTGAAGTGATCCTTTATGGCCCTCCACAATCCGCTGGCTGACCATCAGGCCAAGGCCTGTCCCGTTTTCCTTGTTGGTAAAAAACGGTTCTCCTACCTTCTCCATCTGGTGCTCAGGAATCCCTACGCCTTCATCCGTAATCGTAATCCCCAGGTGGTCCGGGTCCGGCCGGAACAGTTCGATATGGATGACGCCGCCTTCAGGCATCGCCTCCATGGCGTTTTTCAGCAGATTGATAAAGACCTGCTTCAGCTGGTTCTCCTCGCAATGAACGTCCGTCTCGGCCGTCTGGGAGGACATGACGAACTCAATCCCGTGAAGATTGGCCTGACTGCTCAGCAGCGACAGCACATCCTCTAAAATATCACGAACATTTTTATTTCGGAAGTGCACAGCCTGGGGCTTGGCCAAAATTAAAAATTCGCTCACGATCAGATTGATTCTCTCCAGCTCAGACAGCATGATCTGGTTGTGCTTCGGATCGACGCGGTTGTTATACTCCTGCAGCTGCAAGAATCCCCGCAGCGTCGTGAGCGGGTTGCGGATCTCATGCGCCACCCCGGCCGCCAACTGCCCGACGGTGGTCAGCTTCTCGGAACGACGGAGCAGCTCGTCCATCCGGTTGCGTTCCGTCATATCTCTTGAGATGCTGATGAACGATACGACCTTCCCTTCCGGGTCCCTGACCGCGGACGTGCTGATGCTGACCTCCACAGGGGTCCCGTCCTTCTTGATTCGGACCGTTTCTACTGCCGGCAGCTGTTCGCCCTGCATTAAAGCGTCGAGCCTTGCCTGCACTTCCCCCTCCAAATGGCCGGGAATCAGATTGATCCGCTTACCGATCACTTCATGGCTTGACCAGCCGTACAGCTTTTCAAAAGCTTGATTGACCTGAATGATATTCCCCTCAAGGTCCGTCGTATGAATCGCATCCGCCGTCTGCTGGATGACAGACTCCAGATGCTCTTTCACCGAGCGGTTCTCTTCCACGGCCTGCTTGAGCTGGTCGGTATAGCTGCTCAGATTATCGGTCATCGTGTTGATTTTGGCGGCAAGCAATCCGAGCTCATCCTTGCTGTTGATGACAAGCGGCGTATCAAAGCGCCCCTGGGCGACGTTTTTCACTTTACCCAGAATCGCATCGATCGGCCGAATGAAGTATCCGGCCTGCTTATAGCTTACAATGACGAACAAAATCAACAGAAAGGCCGAAATCGATATATAAGAGACAAGCTGTTTCTGCAATACCTTGGATATTTGCGCATAATCCATGACGATGCTGATGATGTAGGATGCCTGAGACGCACTGTTCACAGGGATAAAGCTCTTTAACAGCTTTTTACCATCGATGCGCGTTTCATAAACGACATTCGCTCCTGTCTGTGCCGCCTTCTCCACAGCCTGTTTGTCGTTTTCGAGGTCGATATATGTATAGGTACCGTATCGTATCGGCCGATTATGCAGCTTAGTCTTATCATGGACATATCCTTGTCCGGACATTCGGACGCCCGCAAAGGTCTGCGGATTGATGCAGCTGATTTCAAGTATCTCCCCGTTGATTTTCTTCGTTTTGTCGAGCACCTCCTCCGGACTCGGGATATGGGTGCCGATCTGATGGAGAGAATCGGTGCGAATATACGGATCAATGATATAGTTTCGTTTGGCGTCATAATAATAACCCCATTTGTCGATTACATTCGGCTTGGAGTTCGAATATTCAAACGGTCCGGTCCAAAAATGGTCGGCAGCCGCTCCGTACGGAATCGTTACACGTTCTTCCTCAAAGAGCTGCTTAAACGCCTTATACCAGTATCCCCAGTCTTTGGTGGAGAGACCGAGCTCAGCAGGTTCCGAGGACTTGGCAATGATAATATCATCACCGGTTCGGACCAGCAGGGCGATATGGGTGACTCCCACCTGCTTGCTCAGCTTGGCCAGCTGCTCGTTCGTAATGTTCTGGATATCCGGGTCCAGCTCTTTGGCAGCCAATTTGGCAGCCACATGCAGAAGCTCCCCGATCTGGCGTTCGACCATGCCGGCGCTCTCCTGGCTCTGTTCAATAGAGGCGGCCACCTGCCTGGCGGCCAGCAGCATTTTGCGTTCACTTTCCCGGCGTAAACTGGCTTGCGTTGTGTACAAACTAAGAATAATATTTAAAAGTAAAATCAGACAGAGTGAACCGGCCATGGTGAGGGACAGTTTCTTCTTCATTGACACATCGGGTCACCTCTAATCTTGCCTTGGCGATAATTGGAATAATCTATTCCATCATACTCTGTAGGCTGATATTTGAAAAGCTTGTCGAAAATGATCGGCTTAACTCGAAATAACGCAGCATGTCCACAACTTATCAACATATTCACAGCACCATTTAATAAATTGGGGATAATTCTGTGCGTAATCAAATAGTTATCCACAAATTTATGCACAGCATGTTAACAATAGAATGCTTGTTCGCTGAATAAGCCGAAATTCGGTACAGGGAGGCTCTTTTACGTTGGAAAATCAAATGAAACATCCGCTTCATGTGGATGAGTCTGTGGATAATGATCGTCATGAACACTGGATGCGCGAGGCAATCCACCAAGCCAAATTGGCGGAGGAGTTGGGGGAGGTGCCGATCGGCGCGGTCATCGTCCGCAACGGGGAGATCATCGGGCGGGGCTATAACTTAAGGGAAACGTCCCAGGACGCGACAGCCCACGCCGAGATTGTCGCCATCCGGGAAGCCAGTATAGCCGTACAATCGTGGCGCCTGCTGGACTGCACGCTATACGTCACGCTGGAGCCGTGTCCGATGTGCTCCGGCGCGATCGTCCAGTCCCGCATCCCGCGGGTCGTCTACGGCACCTACGATCCCAAGGCAGGATGCGCTGGAACGCTGATGAACCTGCTGCAGGAGCCGCGCTTCAACCACCGCACCGAGGTCATTGCCGATGTGCTGCAGGAGGAATGCGCTGGGCTGCTGACCCAGTTTTTCCGCAAGCTGCGGGGCAAAGCCTGACACAAACAAACAGCCCGGCCAGTAACCCTGGCCGGGCTGTTGTGATTCGTACGGGGCTTGCTTAGTAAGCCGTAGCTCCCATTTTCTCCTGAAGCTGCTCCATCGTAATAACATCCGCTTCTTTTGGAATGCCAATGCTGAAGGTTTGCTTCTCGTTGATCTTGCTGTATTGGCTCGTCGCCTGCAGCGACAGCTTCATGTTGTCCTTCGTTTCCGGATCGTTCATTTCTACGTTCATCACAGCATCCTGATAAGCAGGGAAGTTATCTTTATTGATAGCCGTGTTGACTTCGAACTGGTTGACTTTCAGGTAGTTCTTCAGGTCGTTCAGGCCTTTGCTGATTTCATCCTTGCTGTCCGTCGAGTTCAGATCCTTCTTCATATCGTCGATGTCTTCCTGGTTAACGCCGAGCATTTCACGGTACTCTTCCTTGCTGATAATATCAAGAATTTTCGGCAGCGCTTTGTTCACCAGAATGTCAGCCGCTTCTTTCACGTTGTCATTGGTTACATAGAATTGAACCACCTGCTTGGCATCCACGCCATCCGGGAGGTTAGCATCTTTAACCGCAACGTCTTTAAAATATTTCTTACCATCATATTCGGTAAACAGGGTATTCATAATTTCGCCGGCGAGCTTCTTCGTCTTTTCGGGATTCATCATGTCGGGGTTAAAGGACGTTCCCTGCTGTTCCGCCAGCTCTTTCATATCGAGTACCAGGAATTTACCTACAACGTCTTCAGGCAGCGGCAGCATCGGGATGCTCGGCACTTTGACGTACAATTTATCTTGGGTCATTACCATCGGAATGTTAAAGCTCATGGACATGTCGCCCTTCAGGTTAATTCCGAGCGTCATCTCCGTTTGTTGTGGATCGTTCTGATATACCCCATCGATCGTCAATTCCGCATTTTTCAGCATGCTCATCACTTGGCTGGCTGCGGCGTTATCAGCACTCGCACTGGTAACCTGCAGATCTTTAATCGTTACCTTGCTCTTCATTTCGTACGATGTCATTTTCATCGCGTTGACGGCCGAAGCCTCCAGCGCTTCCTTCGGTTCCTTCTTGCTGCTGCAGCCTGCAAGCACCACGGTCATTGCCAAGACCAGTGTAAGAATCAGGGCTGCCCATTTCTTCTTCATCACAATCTCTCTCTCCTCTCGTCTCTAAAAAGCAAAAAAATACCCCTTGTAATCATAAACGATATCGTCCATTACCGGAACCCTTTTTTGGAAATCTTTTGGTGAATTTTCATTTTTAACGCAAAAAAAGACATCCTGGCTTTTAGCCGGATGCCTTTTTAGACGGGACCTTAGGACCCTTCTCTATTCAAATGACTAACATGATTCCGGTTCTTGACCTTCTTCGATCCGGACAACGGCTCCTGCATGCCTGACCGCTCCCGGTCCCGGTTACGCGGCTGCTGCTCTTGCGCTTCAGGTACCGGAACAGCGTTTGGTTTACTCATCGGCGATTCCCCCGTATACATTAGGATGGTTAAGAATGCGGATGCTCCAGGTCGATCGTGTGCTGATGATTGATTTCATCTTCATGCCTGCGATCGTTTCGCTTCTGCTGCAACTGATTTGCCTGATGGCTGTTCACTGCCGTTTGATCCAAATCCTCGACGACGTTGCTGAGATTTTTGTCGACACCCGGTTTGGCTTTGGTCATCGTTGTCCCTCTCTTCTTAAGAGTGATGCGTCAAATCGTGAAGGGCTTGGGCGCACTCGTGAATTTGGCGGGTGTAATCCTGCGCCATATTCTGAATGACATCCGTGCGTTCGTCTACCGTGCGTCCTTCGCGTTCTACATCCACCAGATCCACTTTAACCTCCCGTGTATCCACGTAGGAGCACTGGAAGTCGAATGAATACTTCGACCGTCCCGCGGTATCGATATGGATCCGCAGAGCCTGGGGATTTGCCTCGTCGGCAAACACCTGTGCCTGGTCGGATGAGTCAAGCGTTTGAGGAAGCTGGGATTGCCAAGCTTGGACCAATTTGTTTTGGTTCAATTCAAAGTCTCGGTTCATAATTGAACACCTCCCCTGCCTTTGTTAATGTGCGGAGGATGCGCTCTTTTTATGCGATAACGGCGTTTGGCAAAAACAAAAAAAGCCGCTCCTGCATAAGCAGAATCGGCTTTGTCATTGGTTTGTTTAAATGGCGGAGGGGATGGGATTCGAACCCATGTGGACTTGCGCCCTAACGGTTTTCAAGACCGCCCCGTTATGACCGCTTCGGTACCCCTCCACGTGGAAAATACATCAGTGTCACGCAACGCGTAACAAAAATATATTACCACAGTTTAATGCTAATATCAACCCTGGCTTTTAGGGACAATAACTTTAACATTGCCCATATAAGGCTGAAGCACATCCGGAACGACCACGCTGCCGTCTGCCTGCTGATAATTCTCCAGAATGGCCGCCACGGTCCGTCCTACGGCAAGTGCCGATCCATTCAACGTATGCACAAACTCAGGCTTGGCCTTAGGCTCAGGACGGAAACGGATATTCGCACGCCGTGCCTGGAAGTCCTCCGTGTTCGAGCAAGAGGAGATTTCCCGGTAAGCACCGCTCTCAGGCAGCCAAACTTCCAGGTCGTACGTTTTTGCCGCCGAGAAGCCCATATCTCCCGTGCTGAGCGCCATCACGCGATACGGCAGCTTCAGCAGCTGAAGAACGCGCTCCGCATTTGCCGTCATTTTCTCAAGCTCTTCATAAGAGGAATCCGGATGCACAAGCTTCACCAGTTCCACTTTATTGAATTGATGCTGGCGGATCAAGCCACGTGTATCACGTCCGGCTGAACCGGCCTCCGAACGGAAGCAGGAGCTGTAAGCGACGAAGTGCTTCGGCAGATCCTCCACCGATAAAATTTCATCACGGTAATAGTTGGTCACCGGCACTTCAGCGGTCGGGATCAAGTAGTAGTCCGTGTCACGGATTTTAAACAGATCCTCTTCAAACTTCGGTAGCTGTCCGGTCCCGCGCAGGCTGTCCCCATTGACGATATAAGGCGGAAGCATTTCTTCGTAGCCATGCTCGCTGCTGTGCAAATCCATCATAAAGTTGATGAGCGCACGCTCCAGACGGGCACCGAGCCCCTTGTAGAACGTAAACCGCGAACCCGTAACCTTGGCTGCCGCTTCAAAATCAAGAATGCCCAGGTCCTGGGCCAGATCCCAGTGGGCTTTTGGCGTAAAATCAAACGTCGTTGGCTCCGACCACCGGCGCAGCTCCACATTGTCTTCTTCGGACTGGCCGACCGGCACCGATTCGTGCGGAATATTCGGAATGGCCATCGTCAGATCAGAAATAGACGCCTCCAGTTCGCGAACTTCCTCGTCCATCGCTTTGATCTGGTCAGAAACCTGACGCATCTCCAGAATAAGCTCGTCGGCGTTCTCCCCGTTCTTTTTGCGCTTGGCTACTTCACCGGAAACGGTGTTGCGGCGGTTTTTCAGCGCCTCGCTCTCCTGCAGCAGCTCCCGGCGGCGGGTATCCAGCTCGGGAAATCCGGCGATCAAATCCAGCGACTTGTTACGGTTTTTGAGCGCCTGCTCCACTCTCGCGAAATCACCGCGCAATATTTTCACATCCAACATTGGACAATTCCTCCTAAAAAGAAAAACGTCTTGTGCGACGTACTTCCATGATGAGACCTGCTTGAATCAAAAAACAACCCTGACCCCTTGAAAGGTATCCTCAGACCGCCGCTAACGCCGCCAGCCGAGGAATACCTTTTACCTAAAGCTTACCCAGGAGGCAGCGTTTAGATATCATCAAAAGAGTCAAGGTGTCATCGTGTTACCATCGTTTATCCTGCTGATTTAAGACGCTTGACTGGCTTTCACCATATCCACAAAATACTGATGGAGCCGGTAATCATCCGTCAGTTCAGGGTGGAACGAAGAGGCGAGCAAATGGCCCTCTCGCGCGGTCACAATCTCGTCGTTATAGGAGGACAGTACGTCGACTCCATCGCCCACACTGCGGATCAGAGGAGCACGGATAAAGACGGCACGAACCGGCTCCTCAATCCCCTTGACGTCCAAATCTGTTTCAAAGCTCTCCCGTTGACGCCCAAAAGCATTGCGCGCCACGGTGATATTCATCAGCCCCAAGTGGGGCTCTTCCTGGCCTTCGATCGACTTCGCCAGAACGATCAATCCGGCACAGGTCCCGAAAATCGGCTTGCCTGCATCCGAAAATTGGCGAATCGCTTCAATAAACCCGTATTTCCGCATCAGTTTGCCGATGGTCGTACTTTCGCCGCCAGGGATAATCAGGCCCTGAACTTGCTCCAGTTCCTCTACCTTTTTAATGGCGATGCCTTCGGCGCCGGCCAGCTCGATGCTGCGAATATGCTCTGCTACGGCACCCTGAAGCGCCAGTACCCCGATTTTCATATGTCCAGCCTTCTCTCTCTTACCAGCCGCGGTCCGACATCCGCTCAGACGGGCTCAGCTTCGAAATCTCAATGCCTTTCATTGGCGCACCCAGGTTTTTGGATACTTCGGCAATCAGCTTGTAGTCTTGATAATGCGTTGTTGCTTCCACGATCGCACGGGCAAACTTCTCTGGATTATCGGATTTGAAAATACCCGATCCCACGAATACCCCGTCGGCTCCCAAATGCATCATCAGCGCCGCGTCGGCTGGAGTAGCCACGCCACCCGCAGCAAAGTTAACGACCGGCAGCTTGCCGCTCTCGTGAACACCAAGCAGAAGGTCGTATGGTACGCCAAGGTTTTTCGCTTCGGCATACAGCTCGTCCTTCGACATGCTTTGCACTTTGCGGATTTGACTGTTGATCAGACGCATATGACGAACGGCTTCAACGATGTTGCCTGTTCCCGGCTCTCCTTTCGTACGGATCATTGATGCGCCTTCGCCGATGCGGCGCAGCGCTTCTCCCAGGTCTTTGGCACCGCAAACAAACGGCACGGTGAAGTCCCATTTGTCGATATGAAATACTTCATCGGCAGGCGTCAGAACTTCGCTCTCGTCGAGGTAGTCGACGCCGAGGGATTCGAGCACTTTCGCTTCCACATAATGACCGATACGGGCTTTCGCCATAACCGGAATCGATACGACTTTCATAACCTCTTCTACGATCGTAGGGTCAGCCATACGCGCCACACCGCCGGCAGCACGAATATCTGAAGGAACGCGTTCCAATGCCATAACGGCCGTTGCGCCCGCAGCTTCAGCGATCTTTGCCTGTTCGGCATTCATGACGTCCATGATGACGCCGCCTTTTTGCATTTCAGCCATACCTCTTTTAACTCTCGAAGTTCCCGTTTCCAATGGTTTACGCCTCCCGAAATATATATCATGTAATCCGCCCTTGCCTATGGATGGCAGGATGGTTGCATACTCTGCAGAGCTGCTTTTGTGGACTAAAGCAAAAATCTTATATTGATCTTAAAAAAGATTTTTGATTCCGTCAAATAAATCACCAAACATTTCCTTAATAGCGCGGAAGAACAGGCGCAGCCAGCTGCCCTTCTCCACTTCGTCCGATGTGATCAAATTGACGGTTTTCGTCTGAGGCTTCTCAATCCCATCTACTTTATAGGTATAAGTGATGGTACCGACCTTGGTTCCCTGCTTGATCGGAGCCACAAGCTTGTCCGCCGGTTCAAGCTGAGTTTTGAAGGTAACGCCTTTGGCATCGGAGCCTTTAGGTACCATAAAGGAGACCGGGGCATCCGTTACGACGCCGACCGAAGTTTTGACGCCTTTTTTGACCTCAACGGAGTCCAGACCTTCAACCTTGGATTTGCCGGCGACGGCCTGCTTGATCTCAAAATTGTTGAAGCCGTAATCAAGCACCTTCCGGGTCTCGGTAAACCGGTGTGCTTCCGAGTCCGTTCCCATGACGACACTGATCAGGCGCATCCCATCGCGTTCGGCCGTTCCTGTAAAGCAGTTGCCAGCGTTATTGGTATGACCCGTCTTAAGGCCGTCCAAGCCTGGGTAGGCGTAAGCCTTAAAGTTCGGAATATTTTTATTCGCTTCCAGCATCCAGTTATAGTTGATAATTGGATTTTTGTCGCGCGGACGGAATTTATAAGATTGGATGGCCGTGAACTCAGCAAAATCCGGATGGTCGAGAACGATATGCTTACCCAGGAGGGCAGCGTCCATCGCGGACATGACCGTCTCCCCTTCGGCCTCCGGTCTAAATTTGGCCGGCATGTCTGCACGGTCAAGCCCTGTGGAATTGATAAAATGGGCTGTCTTCATCCCAAATTTCTTGGCTGTTTCATTCATCAATTTGACGAATTCCTGTTCAGACCCGGCTGCATATTCAGCCAACGCTACGGTAGCATCGTTCGCCGAACCTACCGCCATCGCTATGTACAGTTCTCTTACGGTATGTTGGTCATTAGCATCTAAAAAAATACGCGAGCCGATCGTCTTTGACGCATTTTCACCCACGGTGACGACATCGTCCCATTTAAACTTGCCCTTTTTGACCATATCTGCGATGAGATATTCGGTCATCATCTTGGTCATACTCGCTGGCGGCAGTGGATCATCCGCGTTCACCGACAAGAGGACTTGTCCTGTCGTTGGTTCGATCAACACGGCGGATTTCACTTGAAGCTGCAAAGACGATACGCTTGGCACCTTGCTGGCCGTAGTAGTCGATGCGGTATTCGTAGTGGTTGTTGTTGCTGTTGTTCCCTCCGCCAAAGCCATGGCCGGTAGAGCGGACAGCATTAACATATTCAATAGCATAACCGAGGCTACGCTCTTTTTGACAAAGTGACGTTTGCGTTTGTGCGAAGATGGTTTCCCCAACTTGCTCCATTTCTTACTCAATGAATTGTTAACTCCCCTCTTGCCCTTAAATCTTACTTGTCTATTCTAACACAGGGTATACTGCAAAAAAAGACAGACAGGCCTAATTTAGGCCTGTCTGTACAAGAAGATGTTGGTTTTGTGCAAACCGTGTCGAATATTACAACGAGTAGTTTGGAGCTTCCTTCGTGATCTGCACGTCGTGCGGATGGCTCTCACGAAGACCCGCACCCGTGATGCGGATAAATTGGGTATCTTCACGCAGCTCCTGCAGGTTTTTCGTTCCGCAATAGCCCATGCCCGAGCGGAGACCGCCGATCAGTTGGTGAATCGTGTCGGACAAAGGACCTTTATAAGCGACGCGGCCCTCAATTCCTTCCGGAACGAGCTTCTTATCGTCGTCCTGGAAGTAACGGTCTTTACTGCCTTGTTTCATCGCACTCATGGAGCCCATGCCGCGGTAAACCTTGTAGCGGCGGCCTTGGTAAATTTCCGATTCCCCAGGGCTCTCTTCCGTTCCCGCAAACAAGCTTCCCAGCATAACGGCATGGCCACCGGCTGCCAGTGCTTTTGTAATTTCGCCGGAGTATTTAATACCGCCGTCTGCGATGATCGGCACTCCATACTCTTTAGCTACCGAAGCACAATCGTAAATCGCTGTAACCTGCGGCACGCCGATACCGGCAATAACGCGTGTCGTACAGATCGATCCCGGTCCGATACCGACTTTGACAACCGAAGCACCCGCTTCGATCAGGTCGCGTGTCGCCTCGCCCGTAGCCACGTTGCCTGCAATGATCGTAAGATCCGGGTACAAGCTGCGCAGATGGCGAACCGCATCCAAGATGTTGATATGATGGCCGTGCGCGGAATCAACGACGATGACGTCAACGCCGGCCTTGACCAGAGCTGCGGCCCGATCCAAACCATCCTTGGAAATACCGATAGCCGCACCTACAAGCAGACGTCCTTGCGCATCTTTTGCCGCATTCGGGAACTGAATGGCTTTCTCAATATCTTTAATGGTAATAAGACCTTTTAATGTGTTGTTCTCATCAACCAGCGGCAGCTTTTCGATTTTGTGCTGCTGCAGAATGACTTCGGCTTCTTGAAGCGTCGTACCTACTGGGGCAGTTACCAGGTTTTCACGAGTCATCACTTCGGAGATCTTAATGCTGTAATCATGAACGAAGCGAAGATCGCGGTTTGTAAGAATACCGATCAGTTTGTTATGCTCGTCCACAATCGGAACACCCGAAATCCGGAATTTCGCCATGACCTGTTCGGCATCGGATACGAGGTGATCGGCTGTCAGTGAGAAAGGATTGGTGATAACGCCGCTCTCGGAACGCTTAACCCGATCCACTTCCTCCGCTTGCTGTTCAACCGACATATTTTTGTGAATAATGCCGATGCCGCCTTCACGTGCAATCGCAATGGCCAGGGCAGCCTCCGTCACTGTGTCCATCCCTGCACTGATCAAAGGAATGTTCAGCTTAACCGAATCGCTTAATCTCGTGGACACATCGACTTCCTTTGGCAGCACTTCGGACTTCCGGGGTACCAGCAAAACATCGTCAAACGTAAATCCTTCTTTAGCAAATTTTTGTTCCCACACTTCGTAATTTCCCCCTCATTTGTCATGTAATGTATTTGTTAAAATCCTTATGCAACAAGGCTTGAAAATCGTTTCTGAAAATATATTATTGCCATCTTAGCAAAGCCCACTCGAAGCTGTCAAGGTAATCAGTCTGGTAAAAATGAGAGGAATCGCCCTTGTCTTGCAGAGGCAAATACATGTCCACTTGAAGCGGACAAGATATGCAAAAGACACCCCATAGGTGGGATGTCCAAAATCATTTCGGTTCATACATGAAACTGGAGGAGGAACTACCTTTAGGTTGCCGGGCCCTGAATTGTATCAAAAGCTCAACATTCCATTCCAAGGGTTTGAACAAAACAAAAAAACCACCGTTGATATTCATCAACAGTGGTCCTTCGCTTGGCAACGTCCTACTCTCCCAGGACCCTTCGGTCCAAGTACCATCGGCGCTGGAGGGCTTAACGGTCGTGTTCGGGATGGGTACGCGTGGAACCCCTCCGCTATCGCCACCAAACGTTCAAGTGTTTGATCACTTGAAAACTAGATACGAAACGAATCTGTGTTTTATATTTTGGATAAGCCCTCGACCGATTAGTATTGGTCAGCTCCATGCATTGCTGCACTTCCACCTCCAACCTATCTACCTCGTCGTCTACAAGGGGTCTTACATACTGGGAAATCTCATCTTGAGGGGGGCTTCACGCTTAGATGCTTTCAGCGCTTATCCCGTCCGTACGTAGCTACCCAGCCATGCTCCTGGCGGAACAACTGGTGCACCAGCGGTACGTCCATCCCGGTCCTCTCGTACTAAGGACAGCTCCTCTCAAATTTCCTACGCCCACGACAGATAGGGACCGAACTGTCTCACGACGTTCTGAACCCAGCTCGCGTACCGCTTTAATGGGCGAACAGCCCAACCCTTGGGACCTACTTCAGCCCCAGGATGCGATGAGCCGACATCGAGGTGCCAAACCTCCCCGTCGATGTGGACTCTTGGGGGAGATAAGCCTGTTATCCCCAGGGTAGCTTTTATCCGTTGAGCGATGGCCCTTCCATGCGGTACCACCGGATCACTAAGCCCGACTTTCGTCCCTGCTCGACTTGTAGGTCTCGCAGTCAAGCTCCCTTCTGCCTTTGCACTCTTCGAATGATTTCCAACCATTCTGAGGGAACCTTGGGGCGCCTCCGTTACTCTTTAGGAGGCGACCGCCCCAGTCAAACTGCCCACCTGACACTGTCCCCATACCGGATTACGGTACCAGGTTAGAACCTAGATACGATCAGGGTGGTATCCCAACGGCGCCTCCACCCAAGCTGGCGCTCAGGTTTCAAAGGCTCCCACCTATCCTGTACAGATCGTACCCAAATCCAATATCAAGCTGCAGTAAAGCTCCATGGGGTCTTTCCGTCTTGTCGCGGGTAACCTGCATCTTCACAGGTATTAAAATTTCACCGGATCTCTCGTTGAGACAGCGCCCAAGTCGTTACGCCATTCGTGCGGGTCAGAATTTACCTGACAAGGAATTTCGCTACCTTAGGACCGTTATAGTTACGGCCGCCGTTTACTGGGGCTTCGGTTCACAGCTTCGGGATTACTCCCTAACCGCTCCCCTTAACCTTCCAGCACCGGGCAGGCGT
>NZ_CP081301.1:1355000-1420000 GCF_025809195.1 Paenibacillus sp. PSB04 | reverse complement strand
ATCGCAGCGAATATACGATACGGTCTTCTCCGGTGACCTGATGCAGGATATTCCTTCTCTTCTGCATGAGGTTCTCCCTACCGACAACGAAAAGCGGCTGGAAATGGAGGTGTGGTTTTCTTTTGTCGTCAAGTCGCTGTCGGATGATTCCTTACGTACGCTGCGCCATCAGGTGGACGACGAGCTGCGGTCGATTTTCGTTACCGTATTCAACGGCTTATCGGAGGGCCAGCTCCTGCTTCCCGGTCTGGATTTTGCCATTGAAGTGGAACGCTTCTACGCCGTCCTCGACGGCCTGGCCATCCATGCCGTAATGCGTCCGGAGCGTGTGACCCCTGAGGTCATGGTCGCGGTCATCAAACGGCATTTGTTATCCTTATGCCAGCCGGATGTCCATTCCATGGCACAGAAGCCAGACTCAAACGCAAAAAAGGAACAGCCGCGTGATACATGATCACGACAGCTGTTCCTTTTATTTATTTTCCCTAAAAGCCTGAAAACTACTCCTGACGATTCCGCATATGCGGGAAGAGCAGCACGTCACGGATCGACGGAGAATCCGTCAGCAGCATCACCAGACGGTCGATGCCGATACCCAGACCACCGGTCGGCGGCATGCCGTACTCCAGCGCGGTGAGGAAATCCTCATCCATTTCATGCGCTTCGTCATTGCCCTGCTCGCGTTCCTTCAGCTGTGCTTCAAAACGCTGGCGCTGATCGATCGGGTCGTTCAGCTCGCTGAATGCATTGGCATGCTCACGGGCCACGATAAAGAGCTCAAAACGGTCGGTAAACCGCGGATCCTGCTCGTTTTTCTTCGCAAGCGGCGAAATTTCCACCGGATGCCCGGTCACGAACGTCGGCTGAATCAGCGTTTCCTCAACAAATTCCTCGAAGAACGCGTTCAGAATATGACCGAATGTCATGTGCGGTTCAACTTTGACGTTATGCTCTTTGGCCAGACGGTGAGCTTCCTCGTCCGTCATATGCACGCCGAAGTCCACGCCTTTGACTTCCTTGACAGCATCCACCATGGATACCCGGCGCCAAGGCGGAGTCAGGTCGACCTGATGCCCTTGATAGTTGATGACTTTGGTGCCGAGCACTTCCTGCGCAATATGCGCGATCATGTTCTCGGTCAGGTTCATGATGTCTTTGTAATCGGCATAAGCCTCATACAGCTCGATCATCGTAAATTCCGGATTGTGGCGGGTGGAAATACCCTCGTTACGATATACGCGTCCGATTTCGTATACCTTCTCCAGACCGCCGACAATCAAGCGCTTCAAGTGAAGCTCGATGGCAATCCGCATATACAGCTGCATGTCCAGCGCGTTATGATGCGTAATAAACGGCTTGGCCGCGGCTCCGCCGGCAATCGCATGCAGTGTCGGAGTTTCAACTTCCAGGTAGCCCTGTGAATCCAGGTAACGGCGCATCGATTGAATAATCCGCGAGCGGGCAATAAACGTCTGCTGTACTTCCGGATTGATGATCAAATCCACATAACGCTGACGGTAACGAAGCTCCACGTCCTTGAGGCCATGGTATTTATCCGGCAACGGATAGAGGGATTTCGACAGAACCTCCACCTCGCTGGCCTTGATCGTCGTTTCCCCGGTCTTCGTCTTGAACATCGTTCCGGCGATGCCGACGATATCGCCCAGATCCAACAGGCGGAACGCCTCAAACGCATGCTCAGGCACGGAATCCTGACGCACATAGATCTGGATTTTACCGCTCAGATCCTGGATATGGGCAAAAATGGCCTTACCCATGCCGCGCTTTGCCATAATCCGTCCGGCAACGCGAACTTCGGCGTGCTGCTCGTCCAGCTCTTCTTTCGTCATACCGTCATATTTACTCAGCAGATCGCCTGCCATGCTGGTTCTCTCGTATTTTTTGCCAAAAGGATCGATCCCCAGTGCACGCAGCTCGTCCAGCTTGCTCCGGCGGATTTTCAGCATCTCGCTTAATTCAATTTCCTGTTCCTGGTTGTTCACTTCTTCTGACATGGTCAGTCTTCATCTCCTTCATTTCACTGCTAAACCTCTCCCGCTTGTCCAAGCGGCATGCCGTCTGCCGTCTATATCCGAAAATAACCCCACCAAGTGGGGCCTTTCCTTTGCCTCGACGTTAGCTCAAGTGTTACATTCCACAATCTTGAAAAAAAGCTTCCTCAAGGAAGCTTTTTTTCAATCCTAAAGCATGGATATTACTTTTTGATATCGATGATTTTATATTGAATGACGCCCGCAGGAACGTTCACATCCACGACGGTTCCTTTTTGCTTGCCGATGATTGCTTTGCCGACCGGGCTTTCATTGGAAATTTTATTGTTCAGCGGATCGGATTCGGCACTACCGACGATTGTATATTCCATCGTATCGCCAAATTCCAGGTCCTGCACCGTTACCGTAGCACCTACGCCTACGATGTCCGTGTTGATCTCATCATTATTGATGATCCGGGCATTGCGCAGCATTTTTTCCAAAGTAATGATTCGGCCTTCAATAAAAGCCTGCTCGTTCTTGGCGTCTTCGTATTCGGAGTTCTCACTGATATCACCGTAGCCGATGGCAACCTTGATCCGCTCCGCGACTTCGCGGCGCTTCACCGATTTCAGGTTCTCGAGTTCGTCTTCCAGCTTCTTAAGTCCGTCCTGTGTAAGAATGACTTCTTTATCGCTCATCTTAACCGATTCTCCTGTCATGTAAATAAATTAAAAAACATCCTGCTTCCATAGAATGAACTAAAGAAACTTACGTTCTTGCTCCGTGGTCAGGAGATGGCGATGCTTACTTTAGTTCAATCTATATATATGCAAAACTATATGCAAAATTTGAAGGATCAGAACATCCTCCTGCTGCTTGTTAAACGAAGAGTCGAATTTATACTGCAAAATTATATGGTAACCGTTTCAAAATGTCAATGACAGGGGTGCAGCCGCGGCCGCCCATCTTATTGGGCCACCGCTTCCACACCTATTTCCTCGGCTTCCATTTCGGCACGCTGGTTCAGGTTCGCCACAAAATCCTCCAATATTCCGACCATTTCGTCGCGCTTCGTTCCTTCCATAATCTCATCCTTGATCCGCGCGGACCCTTTGAGACCTTTCAGGTACCATGCCAGATGCTTGCGCATTTCGCGTACCGCCACGAACTCGCCTCTCAGCGCGATCAGACGGTCCATATGAAGAATCGCGATGCGGATCTTCTCTTCAGCCGCAGGCTCCGGAAGCAGCTCACCGCTCTTGAGGTACTCAATCGTACGGTACAGCATCCACGGATTTCCCAAAGCGCCGCGTCCGATCATAACCCCGTCACATCCGGTTTCGTCGAGCATGCGCCGCGCGTCTTCCGGCGTAACCACGTCACCGTTACCGATGACCGGGATCGATACCGACTCTTTAACCTGCTTTATAATGCTCCAATCGGCATGTCCCGTATACAGCTGTTCCCGGGTTCTGCCGTGCAGGCTGACTGCCTGGCCTCCGGCGCGTTCTACCGCTTGGGCGTTCTCCACCGCGTAAATGTGGTCGCTGTCCCATCCGGTTCGCATTTTCACGGTCACGGGTTTATCAACTGCATCCACGACCGCGGAGACCATTTCATAAATTTTTTGGGGATCGAGCAGCCAGCGTGCACCGGCGTCGATTTTGGTCACTTTCGGAGCCGGACAGCCCATATTGATATCAATGATATCGGCGTTGGTCTGTTGGTCCACAACTTTGGCTGCCTCCACCAAGGAATCACGGTCTCCTCCGAAAATCTGCAGGCTGAGCGGCTTCTCGCGTTCATCTACATATAGCATTTCCCGCGTGCGCTGATTGCCGTGAACGATCGCCTTGCCGCTGACCATTTCTGCGCAGACCAGACCCGTTCCGAATTCCTTGGCGATAAGACGGAACGCAGGATTACACACGCCCGCCATCGGTGCCAGCACGACTTGGTTCTTCATTTCAATATCGCCAATCTTCAGCATCGCATCATTTCCCCCCTTATTATTCATTGTATATACATAAGCAGTATTCCTGCTTCTCAAAAGTCTAACCGTTCCTCAGTTCCTGAACAGATACACCCAGTGCTTCCGCTACTTTGATCAAAACCTGTTCTTCTGCACGACGGTTTCCCCGTTCGATGGCCCCCAGCACCGCAAGCGATATGCCGCACTTGGCTGCGAGCTCCTGCTGCGTGTAGCCTTTTAGCTTCCGGAAGGCGCGGACGCGCTTCGCCAGCTGCATGTTTTCCAAAGCTGCAGACCTTCCTTTCCATCCAGCTTATCCAGAGCTGTCTCTACGATTGTATATAAGCCGGAAGGCTCGTCGGGAGGAACGATATCGGATAAGGGAACCAGCACGAAGGCGCGCTCCTCCATCCGGGGATGCGGCAGCACCAGTTCTTCCGTGTTCTCCCTGCGGCCCTCCATCCAGATTAAATCCAAATCGACGGTCCGGGGCCCCCAATGGATCTCCCGAATGCGCCCAAGCCCGTTCTCAATCCCCTGCATCACGTGCAGCAGTTCATGGGAATCCAAACTTGTGCGGACGCACACGGCCATATTTAAAAAGAGGGGCTGGTCCACATAACCCACAGGCTCCGTCTCATAAAGGTGGGAACAGCGGGCTACCGTAATGCGGGGATCCTCATCCAGGCGCCGAATAGCTTCCATCAGCGTATGCTCGCGGTCACCCAAATTTGCCCCTAAAGCAATATAAGCCTCTGATAGCTCAGAGGTGAAATGTGCATTCATGGTGGAGTCTCACTTTCTTGTTCTATGCAGCTCCACAGTAACACCCTGAAAGTGGATGTCAAATGGAGGATGCGGCTTGGTCACTTTGACCGTCAGTGCATTGATACTAGTATAAGTGTCCAGTACAACAGATGCAATACGTTCGGCTAAAGCTTCAATCAGGCGAAAAGACTCGGTTTCTACCACGTTTTTGACCGTTTCGTGGACTTCGGCATAATTTACCGTTTGGGTGAGATCGTCGTTCTCTCCGGCTGCGCGCAAATCCAACTCCATGTCCAGATCGACGTAGAAGCGCTGGCCGAGCTTGCGCTCTTCCTCGAACACGCCGTGATACCCGTAATACTCCATGCGGTGAATGACCATTCTATCCATTTTCTACTCCCGCCTCCCCAATAATCAACATCGTATCAAATGATTCTGTATATAAAACGTTATTCCCGACTCACAACCGCTGAAGTGTATATCATCGCATCGCACATTTTGACGGTTCGTTTGATCGATTTCACATCGTGGACCCTCACCAGCTGGCAGCCCTGGGCGATTCCGAACGCCACTGTGGCCGCGGTGCCCTCGACCAAATCATCCACCGGCAGATCCAGCACGCTGCGGATGAACTTTTTGCGGGACGTGGCCAGCAGCACAGGATATCCAATTTGATTCAAACGGTCCAGCTGGGTCATCAGCTTCAAGTTGTGCTCTCCGTTTTTGGCAAATCCGATCCCCGGGTCCAAAATAATATGTTCCGGACGAACCCCGGCCGCCAAGGCGAGGCGCACGCTCTCTTCCAGGTCGGCGACGACGTCCTCCACAAAATCGGTGTAGTCCATGTCCTGCCGGTTATGCATCAGAATGATCGGACAGCCCAGCTCGGCTGCCACCTTCAGCATGTCCGGATCGCCTTTGCCTCCCCAAATATCGTTGATGATATGGGCACCGGCCAGAATGGCCTGGCGAGCCACTTCCGCCTTGTACGTATCGATCGAGATCGGAATGTGCGGGGCCGCTTTATGGATCGCCTCAATCACGGGAATCACGCGGGCCAATTCCTCTTCCGCAGATACCGGCGTATATCCCGGCCGGGTTGATTCTCCTCCGATATCGATCAGGTCGGCGCCGTCCAGCATCATTTTGAGCGCATGGCGTACGGCCGAGTCCGGATCCACATACCGGCCGCCGTCGGAGAAGGAATCGGGCGTTACATTTAAAATGCCCATCACCTGGGTAGACTGTCCGAGCCTCAGCACGGCTTGACCCATCGCAAAGTTACGTTCGTAGATTGTCGTTTTCACTGTCAAATCCCTGCTTTCTGTCGGTACAAATCGAGCAGCCTGCGGGTGATCGGGCCGGCGGCGCCGCGACCCACCGTTCTACCCGTTCCCTGCCTGTCCAGCAGGAGCGTAACGGGCACAAGCTCCTGGATAGAGCTGGTCACGAACACCTCATCTGCGGCCAGCAGATCTTCCCACGTATACAGGCCTTCCGTGCAGCGGATGCCTGCCGCGCCGGCGAGCTCAAGCACAACCTGGCGCGTAATGCCGGGCAGCAGCCCGGTGGATGCATCAGGTGTATAGAGTTCCCCTTCTTTCACAAAAAACACATTGCTGACGACGCCTTCGCTGACATGTCCGCGCACATCGAGCATCAGGCCTTCCGCCTGGCGGGAACGCGGATCACTCACAGCCGCCAGTTCTCTTTTCGCCAAAATGTTGTTCATGTAATGGAGCGACTTCAAGCGGATCGGAGCTTCGGGAGAGTTGCGCCGCGTTTCCAGCAGCTGCAGGGCTTTCCCTTGCGTGTAGAGGTTCTCAGGCACCTCCGGCAGCGCCTTCACAAGCAGAACATGATTGGGACGGCTGTACTCCTCCCCGGGAAGCCCGAGAACATCAACGCCAGCGCTGACGGTATAACGGATGTAAGCCTCCTCAAGGCTGTTCTCCTTCATCAAGGCTTCAATCCAGCCAGGCATGGAAGCAAGGGCATCCTCCGGCGAAAAGGGAATGCCCAGTATCCGGCAGCCCTCCGCCATCCGCTTTAAATGCCTCTCCAGCAAAAAGGGCCGGCCGCGGTATGTCCGCAGCGTCTCAAACAACCCCATTCCGTATAAAAAGCCGTGATCCATTACAGGTACCACGGCGTCGGCGGCATCCACGATCCCGCCGTTCAATCCTATCTTCTTCATGCTTTAGCGCCTGCGGTCTGCTTCAGGAAATTGCGCAGTATTTGATGTCCGTAATCGGTGATGATCGACTCCGGATGGAACTGGACGCCTTCAATCGGATACTCCTTATGACGCAGTCCCATAATCTCGCCTTCCTCGGTTTCTGCGGTGATCTCCAGGCAGTCCGGCAGACTGTCCCGCTCAACAAGCAGCGAATGGTATCTTGTCGCTGTAAATGGCGAAGGAAGGCCTTCGAACACGGAGTTGCCGTGATGATGGATCGGCGATGTTTTGCCGTGCATCAGCCGTTCAGCACGGATGACATTGCCGCCGAATGCCTGCCCAATGGCCTGGTGACCCAAGCATACGCCGAAAATCGGGATTTTGCCTTTAAAATTCGCAATCGTCTCCAGGCTGATCCCCGCCTCGTTCGGCGTGCAGGGGCCCGGGGAAATCAAAATATGGTCGGGTGCAAGCTCCTCAATGCCGGACACGGTAATTTCATCGTTGCGGTATACCTTCACTTCCTGTCCGAGTTCCCCCAAATACTGCACCAGATTGTACGTAAAAGAGTCATAATTGTCGATAACCAAAATCATATGCTCATCCCCTTATCCCAGATTTGGCGGCGGATTCCTCTTCGCTTGCGAGAACCGCCAGGATCATGCCTTTAGCTTTGTTTTGGCATTCCCGGTATTCCCGGTAAGGGTCGGAATCGATGACGATTCCCGCCCCGGCCTGGATATATCCCGTACCTTCCAGGACGGCCATCGTTCTTATGATAATATTTAATTCCATATTGCCGTTGTAGTCAATCCAGCCGATTGAGCCGGTGTATGGCCCGCGCCTTACGGGTTCCAGCTCCTCGATGATCTCCATCGTCCTCACCTTAGGGGCGCCCGTGATGGTTCCTCCCGGGAAGAAGGCGGCGATCACGTCGTATACGCCTTTGCCCGGAGCGAGCCGGCCTTCCACCTGAGAAACGAGGTGCATCACATGGGAGTAATGCTCGACCGTCATCAGCTCCGGGACGTGCACTGACCCGTACGCAGCCACCTTCCCCAGATCATTGCGTTCGAGATCCACCAGCATGATATGCTCGGCTCTCTCCTTCTCGCTGCCCAGCAGCTCGGCCGCCATGGCCGCATCCTCCTGCGGGGTAAGCCCCCGGCGCCTTGTGCCGGCGATCGGGCGGGTGCTGATCCGCTCCCCCTGAAGCTTCACCAACAGTTCCGGGGAGCCGCTGACCAGCGTGAAACCCGGGGAACGCAGAAGCCCCATGTAAGGGGAAGGGTTCAGCAGGCGGAGCCATTCATAGGCCTGCTCCGGCGGCGAATGCAGGTCCAGCTCCTGACGGAGCGACAGATTCACCTGGAAGACGTCTCCTTCGCGAATGTACTGCTGGATGGCTCGCACAGCCCGCTCAAAGGATTCCTGCGGGAATCCGGTACGCAGCTGCGGCCACTCCATCCGGGGGGACAGCTCCTCTGCCTGCTTTCGCCGCCGGTCCGCTTTGGCCTGGCTCCCTTCGTCCAGGTTCACCATGGACAGCCACAGCGACTGCATGGACCGGGCACGCTCGGCAGCCTCTTCGTAAAGCACACCCAGCCTTTGCCCGATCAGATCCCTGTCCAGCCCTTCTGCATCAAAATGCACATGGACCGTGCAGTACACCTTCCGGCTGTCTGCATCATGTACCCACAACTCTTCCATCCGCATCCACAAATAATCCGGGAATGCCGGAAGATCGGCTGCCGTGGACGGCAGATTTTCAAGGGAACGAACGATGTCATACCCTAGAAAGCCAACGCATCCTCCAAGAAGGGGCGGCAATTCTGGATTCGGCAGCTGGGGAGCCCGGTACGGCGCCATCCACCGCTGCAGCACCTGCAGCGGACTTCCGTCCACCTTCTCCGTCGCCCCGCTCAGCAGGTGCGTCACGACGCCACCGTGATCTTTTCCGTGAAGAACCGACACCGGCCGCAGCCCTAGGTAGGTGTACCGCCCCTCCTTACCGCTCTCGAGTACGAAGGAATAGGGCGAAGCCTGTTCCCAGGCCGACGTCCAAGCCGCCGGGAGCTCCCCTTCTTCCTGCCGGTCCCATCCTCCGGACGACAGCACATATGGAAACATCGTGATGCCCTCTGCGGCCCAAGTCATCCATTGATCCAAGGTGATCAAACCGCGCTCATTTCTCTTCATTTTCTGATCCCCTTTTAGTAACAAGACCCGTCTATTGGTTGTCAGTATACTTGGAGTCGGCAGGTTTGAAAAGACTTTTTCCAAAAAGATACCTGATTTGGCTTCCAATGAGCAGCAATATGAACAAAAAAAACCTGCAGCCGGATAGACCGGCAGCAGGGGCGAGAGTTTTTACAATGTATAAGACGTTAATTACGCCTCAAAGTTATACAGCGGTGTGCTCAAATAGCGTTCGCCGTTACTTGGGATAACTACCACGACACGTTTGCCTTTACCGAGCTCTTTGGCCACTTTGAGTGCGGCGAACACGGCAGCGCCGGAAGAAATACCGGACAGGACGCCTTCTTCTTTGGCGACACGGCGTGCCGTTTCAAAGGCTTCGTCGTTCTCCACGTGAATGATTTCATCGTAGATGTCACGGTTAAGGATATCCGGAATAAAGTTGGCGCCCAGACCTTGAATTTTGTGCGGTCCTGGTTTGCCTCCTGCCAGAATTGGAGAAGCCGCAGGCTCAACAGCCACGATCTTGATGTCAGGGAAGCGGTTCTTCAGCACTTCGCCGGCACCGGAAATCGTTCCGCCCGTTCCGATTCCTGCCACGAAGGCGTCGAGGGATCCGCCAATGGATTCAATCGCTTCCACAATTTCCGGACCCGTCGTTTCGCGGTGAATCTTCACGTTGGCCGGGTTTTTGAACTGCTCAGCCATAAAGTAATCCGGATTTTCCTTCACGATTTCTTCGGCTTTCTTAACGGCACCGTTCATGCCTTCAGCTCCCGGTGTCAGAACCAATTCTGCACCGTAAGCGCGAAGCAGGTTGCGGCGCTCGAGGCTCATCGTTTCAGGCATGACGATCACGGCTTTGTAGCCTTTGGCTGCAGCTACCATAGCCAGACCGATACCGGTGTTGCCGCTTGTCGCTTCCACAATCGTACCGCCAGGCTTCAGAAGGCCGTCCTTCTCCGCTTGTTCGACGATGCTGATCGCAATCCGGTCCTTAACGCTGGAGCCCGGATTTTGATATTCCAGCTTCAAGTAAATTTCCGCGCTGTCTTCCGGTGCAAGCCGGTTCAGCCGGACAAGGGGTGTTCCTCCGATTAATTCCGTTACGTTGTTGACGACCTTAGCCATAGGTAAATCCTCCCTGTTTATAATGAATTTGATGAATAACTGCTGTATACAAAATTCTAGAAAGAGAATCTGGCTGGCTTGGATCAAACTATATCCGAGTAAATAAGTAGGTATTTATACCTTCATCTTATCAACCTTCCACCTCAATGTCAATACGAACCCGGACGTAAGGCCTGGTTGTAAACAAAGAAAACATCCTGAAAACGTAGGTTAGCCAGGGCTCATCATCTTGCCTGCCGCTTCTGTCGTTTCAGGATGCTTTGGATGGCGATATTTTGATCAAAATTTTGGCGTCATATTTGTTTCTCAACTGTTCTTCCAGCTGCGAAAGGGGAACCGCCTCGCTTAAGGCCAGCTGTTTGCGGGCCTCCCGAATGATCTCCTCGCTGCTCTTGGTACTGCCGTTCTCCACGCTGATCAGCTGGACGACCGCATATCCGTCATTTAGCCGTACCGGACCCGCTGCGTCCCCTGGCTTCAGGGTTGAGGCTGTCTGCAGTACTTCCGGAGCAATAAAAGGATCATCCTCCTCCACCGTCCCCAGATCGCCGCCTTGATCGCGTGTAAATTCATCCAGGGAGTACGCTGCCGCCAGCGTGCCGAAATCCTCTCCCTGCTGCAGGCGGTCAAGCACCCGATTCGCCTCATCTTCGGTATCCGTCTGAATCCAGGCAAGATGATAAGCCTTCTTGGCTGCAAACTCCTCTTGATGCTGATCGATATAACGCTGTACCTCCGTATCCGTGATGCGAATTCCTGCGGTTGCGATCTTTTGCAGTGTGAGACGGTACTCGGTTTCCGCCCGGATCTCCTCGGGAGTCAGGTTCAGCTGGTCGGCCATCTCCCGATAATAGTCGTCCGGGGAAGCGTAACCCTGCATTTCCCGGTTAATCTCCTCCGTCACTTCCTCCGGGGTCACCTTAATTTTCAGGGACTGGGCTTCCGCATATACCGCCTTGTGATTCAGCATCTGCGTCAATGCTTCCTCCCCATGCGTCCGTTTCAGCTCCTCGACCCAATCGCTTTCCGTAATGGTGCTGCCGTTAAAAGACGCCACCGCATCCGCCCCTGCTTGCTTGTCTTCAGCCGGTGACGGCTCATCTGCCGGTTTAAGTCCCCGGATGACAATCAGACTCCCCATAAACAACACGCCCGCTGCCAAAATAATGACCGCGGCCCACAGCCCCTTCTCCTGTCTGGTTATCATATCATCGAACCCGCCCCTTACTTCATGGCTTGTTCAAGAATTTGCTGCAGTTGTTCCCTGTCAAAATCATACGCTTCATTGCAGAAATGGCACACCACTTCCGCCTGTCCATCTTCCTCAATCAAACGCTCCAGTTCCGCTTGGCCCAGGCTGACCAGCGTTTGCTCTACCCGCTCACGGGAGCACTGACAGCGAAACTTGATATCCATCTCTTCGAGAACCTCTACATCGGGAAGCAGCTGCTTCAGCATATCTTCCAGCTCCAACCCTTGGTCCAGCAGGGTGGTTACCGGCGGAATCGCGCTTACCGCCTGCTCGATCGCCGTGATTTCCTCATCGGAAAGGCCCGGAAGCAGCTGAATGATAAAGCCGCCGGCCACGAGGACGGAATTGTCGGGAGCGACGAGAACGCCCAGGCCAACCGCAGTAGGGGTTTGCTCCGATACGGCAAAATAATACGTAAAGTCCTCTCCGAGCTCTCCCGAAATAATCGGTACGCTTCCGCGATAAGGCTCTTTGAGGCCCAGGTCTTTCGTTACGTGCAGGTATCCCTCACGGCCAACCGCGCCGGCTACGTCGAGTTTTCCCTGGCTGTTGCTGGGCAAATGGACATGCGGATTAGTTACGTATCCCGTCACTTCGCCAAAAGAGTTGGCTTCTACGACGATCTGTCCAATCGGTCCGTCGCCCTTGACTTGAATGCTGAGCTTTTCCTTGCCCTTCAGCATTGCGCCCATCATACCAGCGGCTGTCAGCGTGCGTCCCAGCGCCGCTGTGGCGGTAGGCCACGTATCATGCCTTCTGCGAAGCTCCTCCACGAGAGCCGTCGTTCTCACCGCGAAAGCCCGGACCCGTCCGTTCATGGCCGTGCCCCGGATGAGGCGGTCCTGTTTGTTTTCCATTATGTGTACTGCCTCCTTTATTGGATGAGCCGGGAAGGCTCTGCCATTATCTATCTATTTTACCGCAAAACAGGCCTTTTTGGTGATCCGGTTGATCTTTCTGGCAATTCAGCGGTTGCGCTCATAAATAATCCGGAGACCGTCGAGCGTCAGCAGCGGATTCACTTCCTGGATGACCTTCGTTTCGCTGGCGATCAGATCCGCCAGTCCGCCCGTTGCGACCACTTTCAGGGAGGGCACCTGCATCTCGCCGCGAATCCGCTCTACAATGCCGTCAACCTGCCCGGCGTATCCGAAAATAATGCCTGCCTGCATCGCATGGACTGTATTTCGCCCGATGACCTTTTTGGGCTTCTCCAGCTCAATCCGAGGCAGCTTCGATGCACGCTGATACAGCGCTTCGGTCGCAATGCCGATGCCCGGCACGATCAGGCCGCCGAGATAGGCGCCTTTGGGATCGATGCAGTCAAATGTGGTAGCCGTGCCAAAGTCGATCACGACGAGCGGGCCCTGGTACTTCTCCACGGCGGCAACGGCGTTGGCGATCCGGTCAGCCCCGACCTCGCGCGGATTTTCGTAACGCAGATTGAGCCCGGTTTTAATCCCCGGTCCCACGATGAGCGGCGAATGGTGGATATATTTTTGGCACATCTCCTCAATGACATGGACCATAGGCGGTACCACCGAAGAAATAATCACGCCCTCAATATCGCTAACCGGGATCCCGGACATCTGAAACATGTTCCGGAACATAATGCCGTACTCGTCCGGCGTGGAATGATTGACCGTGCTGAGACGGAAATGATGCAATAGCTCCCGGTTTCTGTATATCCCCAAGACGATGTTCGTATTCCCGATGTCGATCACCAGAATCACGGGGGCTATCCCTCCTTCACCGCATTGAGATCAAGGCTGATGTCCAGGCTGTCGAAGGAATACGTCAGTCTGCCGACCGAAATGACGTCGACGCCGCAGGCCGCGATCCCCTTCACCGTCTTCAAAGACACGTTGCCGGAGGCCTCCACGGTCACATGCGGGGACTTGGACTTAATACGCCGGACAGCCTCTTTCATCAGATCCTGGCTCATGTTATCCAGCATGATGATGTCCGCACCGGCTTCCAGCGCTTCCTCGACCTGCTCAAGCGATTCCGTCTCCACTTCGATGGTCATCGTATGAGGGATAAACGCCCGGGCACGCTCCACGGCCTTGCGGATTCCGCCGGCGCCTTTAATATGGTTGTCCTTGATCATCACAGCATCGTACAGCCCGAAGCGGTGGTTGGCTCCCCCGCCGACGCGCACCGCGTATTTCTCCAGCATGCGGTGTCCCGGCGTCGTCTTCCGGGTATCGACCAAGCGGGTAGGCAGGCCCTCAAGCGCATCCACGAACGAACGTGTCCGGGTCGCAATGCCTGACAGGCGCTGCAGCAAATTCAAGGCCAGCCGCTCCCCCGTCAAAATCCGGTGCGTGCTGCCTTCCACGACAGCGAGTACCGTTCCCTTCTTTACAAAATCGCCTTCCGATACTTGAGGCGTGAACGTGAGCGCCGGATCCACGACTTGAAACACAAGCTCCGATACGGGCAGTCCGGCTACCACGCCATCTTCCTTGGCATGAATGATTCCCTTGGATTCATGACCGGTCGGGATGGTCGACAGCGTCGTCACATCTCCCGATCCGACATCCTCTCTCAGCCACAGCCGGATGGATTCCACAAGACTTTCATCATATCCGTTAAACGTCATCGCTGATTTCCTCCACTATTTCTTGATCCCGCCGCAGCAGCAGATGCTTGCGCCAGCCTTCGTCATCCCGCAGGGGGAAGTCTTCGCGGTAATGCGCCCCACGGCTCTCTTCCCGGGACAATGCCGCGCTGGTCACCAGCAGACTGCTGGTCAGCATGTTGGCAAATTCAAATTCCTCACGCTTGCTCAGTCCGGACTGAAAAATCGGCAGCTGGCGCTTCAGTTCATCCAGCCCCTTCAGCAGCAGCGTCTTGTTCCGGCGCAGACCAACGTACCGCACCATCACCTTCTGAAGCTTGAGCCGACGCTCTACAATGGCCTGCCTTGGCGATTCCAGACGCCCCTCATCGACCCGGATATCTTTAGGCTCCCAGTCCAGCGGGGACAGTTCCCGCAGGCGGTTCACAATACGCCGTCCAAACACGATCGCTTCAGAGAGCGAGTTGCTGGCCAGCCGGTTGGCGCCGTGAACACCGGTCGAGGACACTTCGCCGCAGGCAAACAGCCGCTTGATGCTGCTCTCGCCGTTCAGGTCCGTTTTGACGCCGCCCATCATATAATGCGCAGCCGGAGCCACCGGAATCCAGTCCGTCGACATATCCAATCCGTAAGTCATGCACGTTTCGTAAATGGTCGGAAACCGATGCTTAAGCATATCCTCCGGCTCATGGGTAATATCCAGATAGACGAAGGTGGATTTCGTTTCTTCCATTTCGCTGAGGATCGCTCGGGCGACAATGTCGCGCGGCGCCAATTCGAGCAGCTCATGGTATTTTTCCATAAAACGTTCGCCTTTAATATTCCGCAGAACGGCGCCTTCGCCCCGAACCGCCTCGGAGATTAAAAACCTCGGAGCACCCGGATAACAAAGAGCGGTCGGGTGAAACTGAATAAACTCCATATCGCGGATCTCAGCCCCTGCCCGATAGGCAATCGCCACACCATCGGCCGTGGCCACTTCCGGATTAGTGGTGTACCGGTAGAGCTGTCCCGCGCCGCCGGAACAAAGCACGGTCGCGTTAGCCTGCACAAAGATCCGCTGTCCATCCGGGCGCTGAACCAGTGCTCCCTTGCACTCGCCGTCTTCTGTAATAACGTCTATTACAAAGTGATGCTCCCATACCTCAATATGATCATGCTCCGCAACCTTCTCCGCCAGCGCTCTGACAATTTCGTAGCCGGTCGCGTCCCCGTTGGCATGCAAAATTCGCCGGTGGCTGTGCGCGCCTTCCTGTGTCAGGGCAAGCTCCCCGTTCTCCAGGTCAAACGTTGTGCCGAGCCGGATCAGCTCCTTGACGCCCTCCGGGCCTTCATTGACCAAGAGGTCCACCGAGGAGGACGAACACAGCCCTGCACCCGCCATCAGCGTATCCTGCCGGTGATACTGAGGGGAATCATCCTCCGAAATGACCGCGGCAATCCCCCCTTGTGCATACCGGGTGTTGCTTTCGAGCAGTGCCTTTTTCGTGATCATGATGACGTGCCGGTCCTTGCTTGCCTGAATCGCCGTATACAACCCGGCTATGCCCGAGCCGATGACGATGACATCCGTCTTGGTCCGGGGCAAAGTCTGCAGATCAAAGTCAACCAGATATTGTGGAATCATGTGCCTGTTCACCTGTCTTAAGAGAAAGAGTAGCGCATGCTACTGTACTTGTAACATGCGCTCTAAAGAAGTTCTGGCTTTATCTGCAACAACCGGCGGCACGTAGATTTGCGGCTTCATGGTTTCCAGACACTTCACCAGTTTTTTCAGATTGTTCACCTTCATGTTCGGGCATACCAAAAACTTGGTGGCGAAATGAAACTCCTTATCCGGGCTATCGAGACGAAGCTGGTATCCGGTACCGTCTTCGGTTCCGACGATAAACTGTTTGCTGCTTGATTTTTTGCAGTATTCCAAAATCGCCGTGGTGCTGCCCACGAAATCGCCCATGGCTACGACCTCCGGACGGCATTCCGGGTGTACGACAAACTCGGCGTCGGGATATTTGGCTTTCATCTCCACAACGTCTTTTACCGTCAGCATATCATGCGTATTGCAGTACCCTTCCCAAATGATGAGCTTCTTGTCGGTATGCTGCTGCACATAGTGACCCAAATTTTTGTCCGGTACCCAGATGATCTCATCGGAATCGACCGATTGAATCACCTTTACCGCATTGGAAGAGGTACAGCAAATATCCGTTTCCGCCTTGATCTCTGCCGAAGAGTTGATATACGTAACGACTTTGGCGTTAGGATGCTGCGCTTTCAGTTTGCGGAGTCCGTCCACGTTGACCATATCGGCCATTGGACAGCCTGCACGCTCATCCGGAATCAGCACCGTTTTGTTCGGAGCCAGAATCTTAGCGCTTTCACCCATAAAATGAACGCCGCAGAAGACGATGACTTCCGCATCGGTTTGAGCCGCTTTCTGGGCAAGCAGGAAGGAATCGCCACGGAAATCCGCTACTTCCTGAATTTCATCCCTTTGATAATAATGCGCCAAAATAATGGCGTTTCTTTCCTTCTTCAGCTTAAGCAGCTTCTCCGTCAGTTCCCGCTTTTGTTCCTGCTTATGCTCCAGTGCCAGAGCTTCCACCAGTAACCCACTCCCTCTGAAATCCCATGATTTTACCCGGTTGATGGCTTCATAACCTCATAACATCATGAATAGTTTGTGAAAATTCTCCCAAAGTTGCCCGTTGCAACCTCGAGACCATCTTGTTTATCAACTAATTTACACAAGGTTCACGATACTGTCAATTGACTAAAATGATCTTTATATGCTATCTAGCCGGAAGAAAACAAAGCTTCCCGCTCGATTCCGTCCGATTAGGCCGCCTCGCTTCTGTTTGGAGCTTGCAGCCGCCCCAATCGCTACTATGCCTCAAAAAAAATTAACTGGTGCAACAGAGTTAAGGCGGAACGCTGTCGGCTTTAATGCTTGAACACCTCAAATGTCCGCCGCTCTTATTTCCTGGCAAACGACACAAAAAACCCGGGGACGGCTAACCGTCTCCGGGCTGTTGTTGCATTGGGATTAGGATCTGGATTCCGGCGGTGTTCCGCCGTTGCCCGAACCTGGATTCTCATTCGTTCCATCATTGTTATTTGGAATGTCGCCCGGCGTATCCGTGTTGATATCGCTTGGCGGGTCATTCGGCAAGTTGGATGGAACATCGTTCGGAATTTCTTCCGTTGGCAGGCTGGTATTATCCTTGCCCTGAATGCGTACACGCACGTCACCGACGTTGTCGATGACAGGGGCGCCATGTTCGGAGGAACCTTCATCATTTCCGCTTCCGCCCTCTTTCGGGCCGTCTTCAGAAAGATAACCTTGCTCGATCAGTTCCTTGATCTGTTCAAGCTCTAGCGTCTCCTTCTCAAGCAGCGTGTTCGCGATGAGGTGAACCTCTTTCGAGTACTTGGTCAGCAGGTCTCTCGCCCGCTCGTAGCACTCGTTTGTCATGCGCTGCATTTCCTGGTCGATCTCATAAGCGATCGAATCACTGTAGTTCTGCTCGTGACCGAGGTCACGGCCCAGAAATACCTGACCTTGCGAGGACCCGAACTGAAGCGGTCCAAGCTTCTCGCTCATACCGTATTCCATAATCATGCTGCGGACGATCCCCGTAGCCTGCTGGAAGTCGCTGTATGCGCCTGTTCCGATTTCACCGATAAACAGTTCCTCGGAGACCCGGCCGCCCAGGAGACCCGTCACCTTATCAAGCAGCTCCTGCTTGGTCACAAGCATCCGGTCTTCCTTCGGCATCATGATGACATATCCGCCGGCGCGTCCGCGCGGAATGATCGTTACCTTGTGTACCATATCGGCATGCTCCAAGAAGTAGCCCACAATCGTGTGGCCGGCTTCGTGGTAAGCGACAATCCGCTTCTCCCGGTCGCTGATCACGCGGCTGCGCTTCTCGGTACCGACGATGACACGGTCAATCGCTTCATCAACTTCTCGCATGGAGATGTCTTTACGGTTACGGCGTGCAGCAAGCAGCGCCGCTTCGTTCATCAGGTTCTCCAGCTCGGCGCCGGTAAAACCTGTCGTACGTTTAGCCACAACATCCAGCTTGACGTCTTTGGTCAGAGGCTTGTTGCGTGCATGAACCTTCAGTACTGCCTCGCGGCCTTTCACGTCTGGACGATCGACCGTAATTTGACGGTCAAAACGGCCTGGACGCAGAAGCGCGGGGTCGAGGATGTCGGCACGGTTCGTTGCAGCCACGATGATGATGCCTTCGTTACCGCCGAAACCGTCCATCTCAACGAGGAGCTGGTTCAGCGTCTGTTCGCGTTCGTCATGCCCGCCGCCAAGTCCGGCACCGCGCTGACGACCTACGGCGTCAATCTCGTCAATGAAGATAATACATGGTGCGTTTTTCTTGGCGTTCTCGAACAAGTCACGCACACGGGATGCACCGACCCCGACGAACATTTCCACAAAGTCCGAACCGGAAATACTGAAGAACGGAACTCCGGCTTCACCCGCTACAGCGCGGGCGAGGAGGGTTTTACCTGTACCTGGAGGGCCTACGAGGAGAACCCCTTTAGGAATACGGGCACCTACTGCGGCAAATTTCCGCGGATCCTTCAGGAACTCAACGACTTCGACAAGCTCCTGCTTCTCTTCGTCAGCTCCCGCAACATCCTCAAAGGTAACCCTTTTCTTCTCTTCATTATATAGGCGGGCGCGGCTCTTGCCGAAGTTCATAACCTTGCCCCCGCCTCCCTGCGCTTGATTGAACAGGAAGAAGAAGAGAATAAACATAATAACCAAAGGAATCAGGGAAGAGAGCAGCGTCAGCCAGACGCTTTCGCCTTCCATCTTCTTCTGGGTGAATTTCATGCCGGTTTTGTCACTGGCAGCTACCAGCTCTTCGATTGCAGCATCTGTAGCCGGAGTGTAGGTCGAGAAATTCTCTGATTTAACGTCGGCCGGTTTATTCTTATATTTACCGGTTACCAGATAGGCGTAACCGTCGAATTGAACCGTAATTTCCGATACGTTACCAGCAGCGATTTGCTGGCGCAATTGATCGTATCTAGGGCTGTCAGCAGATTCACCGCTGTTGCTGACAAACTGGACTATGCCCACCACAACTAAAAAAAGAATCAAATAAAAACCAGAATTCCGGATGAACCGATTCATCCCCTACCTCCTCTCAAAACACTTTAATTATTTTACCATAGCCTGTCTGACCATCTCAAATAGAGGTGGTAAAGGCATGAGCGTGCTTAAGCTCATGGGCTTGAGTATCGCAATTAGTGGGTATAGATTTCCGGTTTCAAGATCCCGATGTAGGGCAGGTTCCGGTAATGCTCAGCGTAATCCAGACCGTATCCGACAACAAACGCGTCAGGGAGTACGAATCCGGTATAATCCGCCTCGAGCTTCACAGTTCGGCGGGCAGGTTTGTCAAAGAGCGTAACCACGCACGTCGATTTGGCGTTGCGGCTCTTGAGCAGCTCAATCAGATGGCTCAGCGTGAGACCGCTGTCGATAATATCTTCGACAATCAGCACGTCACGTCCTTCAACCGGGACATCCAAATCCTTGATGATTTTGACAACGCCCGAAGACTTGGTCTGCGCCCCGTAACTGGATACGGCCATGAAATCGAGTTCCATAGGTACTGTCATATTTTTAACCAAATCCGCCATAAAAATAAACGCGCCTTTGAGTACACAAATCACAAGAGGGTTGCGACCCTCATATACCGAGCTCAGCTCGGCACCAAGTTCCTTAATTTTCTTCTGGATTTCTTCTTCGCTGATCAGAACTTCTTGAATATCGTTTTGCAACTGAGCGAACCTCCTACGTTATACTATGAAAGCCTAACAATGACCATTACAGTTACTCCGCATTCCCCGCATCCTCCAAGGAAAAGTGAAGCACCGTCGATGTATGCGCACCTACAGCGGCATGAATCGAACGCCTTACACCCGGGATCCATACGATGCTGCCTGAACCGTCAACAAGAACCGGTATGCGGGAGCGCATGGATGGAGGTATCTTCGCGTCAATGAAAATATCTTTTACCTTTTTGCTTCCGTTTAATCCCATGATTCTCATTGTGTCCCCAGGCTGTCTTGAACGGATCGTGAGCGGAAACTGCAGCTCATCGGCGTCAAAAACCGCTTGATGACCGTCTAACGCCATCTTGGACAATTGATTTACTTCAGGCGTATGCTCCGCCATTCTCAGGACTTTCCTTATTTCTTGCAACCACAACTCCGGGACGATTGCATCCAACCGATATGTATAGCCAATCATCTTCTCCGGCATCCCGTGCATAAACGTTATCCAATCGTATTCGCGTATGCAGACCAGGCCGCAGCCCAGATCCAGGTGCCATGTTGTGCTGTCTTTCTGGTGAATCCCGTGCCGAATGGTTTCGATCTTGTGATAATCGGTGTTTTCGGAACCCGGCGACAGATAATTTAATATTAGTTTAATCAACCTCCGTTGTAAAGCGACATGTAAGGCCAAAAAGGAAGGCGCCCGAAAAGCGTGCCTTCCATGATTACACTGTACCAGTTCGCGGTATGCGTTCACCGCTGCCTGTTCCACGAAGTCGTCTTCCGGGCCGATAATGTCAGCCATCTGATTGATCGATTGAACAATCCGACTATTATATTGCCCTAAATAGGGCAGGACATCCAGACGGATTGCATTCCGTCTGTACTCGGTCTGGAAGTTGGTCTGGTCGACAGCGTAAGGATAACCATTCTGCTCACACATATCCACGAGGTCTGTTTTGTATATACGTAAGAAAGGACGGATAAGTTCCACATTTTTTTCCCGTCTTTTGAACCGGATTCCCCGGAGCCCCCCCGGCCCGCTTCCGCGCAGCAAATGCATCAGCACCGTCTCCGCCTGATCGTCAGCGTGATGGGCCAGAGCGATAGTGTTGGCACCGCAGTCCTGCGCCGTTTCAAACAAAAATTCATAGCGCTTGAACCGGGCCGCCTCCTCTACCCCCTTGCCGCTCTCCTTCATATAAGAAGGTACGTCGACTCTGGCCATCTCAAAGCGGATACCTAATTCTGCGGCCAGCCGCCGGACCAGCTCGGCTTCCTCATCCGCTTCCGGCCGCAGCCCATGGTGAGCGTGGGCACAAATGAGGTTAAGGGGGACCGCCGTTTCGGAAATGTCCTTCAGAACATGCAAAAGAGCCACAGAGTCCGGACCTCCGGATACTGCGACTACGAGGGTGTCATGGGGAGACCATAAGCGGTGCTCTTCCGCTGTGCGGAGCACTTGCTCTTTAATTGTGCTGAACTTCTGCCTGCTCTCCATCCATGTTCTCCTTTTTTCGCATTCATGCCTATGTATCAATATCTTCTATTATACAGCTCACCGATCTGGTGTTGCTCATTTAAAAAATACAAAGTACACCGCAGCTCCCAGCATAATGACTGAGAAGGCAAACGTATTGATCAGCCACCTCGGCGTCTTGCCCGGGGCTCTGCCGGAAATGGCCGGTGCATAAATTTGCTGTTTCCACGCGGCCAGTGCCTCCCTGGACCCCGAAAATTCTCCTTGGATTGCTGTGCGCAGCCATGGGGCATACGGCTTCAGCCTCGGGCTCCGGCCGATCAGGGTGAGCAGCTCCGAGCGGTTCCGCGTCTGCGGAAGCAGCTGGGCGCAGGCCGCCTTCAGTCCCTCTTCATTCAGAAGCTGGATCATCAGCACGGCAAAAGCGAACAAGTCGTAAGCTTCATCGCTGCTGCGGCTGCCGGCATTCCAGTAACCCCGGTCATACCATTCCGTGAACTGCTTGACGCTGCGTCCGATTTTACTGACGCCGCCGTAATCGATCAATTCCACCTGCCCATAATCCGATACCATGACATTGTCGGGCTTAAGGTCTCCGAATATGAACCCGAGCCGATGCAGGCCGGTCAGCTTTTCGAGCAGCCGCAGCCCTGTAATTCCAACCCATTCCTCGCCCCGCCGGCGGATAAAATGATGGATCGGATTCCCCTCAATATAACGCATCACGTAGAATGGCACTTCTTTACCCATCCCCGTAAAATCATCCACTTCCAGCAGAAACGGAGTTTTGAAGCTCCCCTTCAGCCCGTCCTGGCGCCTGCTCTGTGACTGCAATGAGGTCAGCACATTGATCTCCGACTGCAGATCCAGTGTGTCATACCCCATTTTCAGCGCGTACAAATTCCGGTATCCGGCCTTGTGAACGAGGTACACGATGCCATTGCCGCCCTGTCCAAGCACTCGCCGGATCACAAAGCGGTTATTATGCCATTTTCCCGTAATTACCGTTCCGGCCGGATATGCCGGTCTAGACGACGTAGTCACCGAGCATCCCTTCTCCTTCTCCGTCATTTCCCCGCCAGGTTTGTCCGTCTAGTGTACCATAACGGAAGAAATCAATCACCTTCAGAATCGCCGGTCCGGTTGGCGTGGCCCCTTTCATTTGGATTCGTTGGAACAAGTTACGCACTCCGCCAAGATCCTGGATCCAGTCGGAGTCCATGACGGCATCCTCTCCGCTGTTCCGTCCGGGAAAATGGAATACAGCCAGTTCACTTAGGCCTTCCCTGGCCTGCAGGCTGAGCATCAAATCCCGAATGGCGTCCTCGACCGCAGCCAGCTTCGGCTTCATACTGGCACTGGCATCAATCAACAGGGCGACCTGAAGCGGTGTCGTTTCGGTCAGCTCATCCACGACTTGAACTACCTGAGACCGCTGCTGGGGCGGAAGCTCCTCCAGGGATCCGTCCCCCAAAATCGTCTTTAACTCCTTATTAACCGCCTGCTGTATCGTCTGAACCACCGTTTTGCGCGTCATCATCTGCATCGTTTGAGCCAGCTGCCTAGTCCCCACGATGCGGCTCACCCCCCCGCCGGCCTTGGCAATTTCAGCAATTTCCAAGCTGCCAAGCTCCCCAATCGTTCCGTAATCGATCACACCGGCGACATTTACCGTAATTCCCTCCTGCAGCGCATGAGCTGCGGCCATGACCGGGCTTGCCCCGACATTGGAACAACCGTCCGTAATTAATAAAATTTGTTTCATGATGGCATCATTCCTCCCAAAAGTGTCTATCACCCTTTAGGTTCTAGTATTTCCACTTTTGAGAGATTCAAACGGCTGCCCGGCCTCTCCATCCCATTTCCCGGGCAATGGGACGGATAACAACTAGTTATACATATTCACCTCCGATCGTGATCCGGCAATGCGGTCAGCTGACCGTGCGCGGCCGCTCCATGCGGTCGACGCCCGGCACATGCAGGGTAGCCCACTCAGGCTGGTAATGCTCTACCTTTCCGACAACGACGGTCATGTCGTCATGAATTTGATTTTGCTGGTAACGAATCACTTTCTCGAGCAGGCAGTCGGCAATATGCTGCGGATCGTTACTTTCGATCTCCTGCAGCATCCGCTTCATCCACAATTCCTTGTTCACGGCGTAACCCGGCGCATCATAGATGCCGTCCGTCATCATGATAACGATGTCCCCTGCTTGTAGCTTCAAGGTGACCAGGTCCACCTCAATATCCTGAATAATGCCGATCGGCAGGTTGCTGGCCGAGACGGGAATCACTTCATTGCCTCGTTTGATAAAGCTTGGGGCGGAGCCGATTTTCATAAACGTCGTTTCCGCTGTATATTGATCAATCAACGCCATATCCACTGTCGCATAAATCTCCTCCGGGGATCTCAGCATCAGAATGGAATTCACCGATTTGATCGCCAGTTTCTCATCCATGCCCGACTGCAACAGCTGCTCCAAAATGTTCAGCGCGGTGCTGCTCTCCAGTCTCGCCCGCTCTCCGTTGCCCATTCCGTCGCTCAGCGCCACGGCGAAAGTGCCGTTGCCCAGCTCAACCGTACTGAAGCTGTCGCCTGACAGCAGATCTCCTCCTTTGGCGGCCCCGGCCACCCCCGTCGTAATTTCAAACGTTTTGGCCGACCCGAACATCACGGTCGCAAGGCCGTCTTTGGTACTGCTGAACGTTTCATTCAGCACGGCCACATGTTCGTCCAATATATCGGACAGCAGCGGCGCAATAATTTTACGGCATTCATCGTACCCCCTTGTATACGCATGCACAATTTCGATTTCTACATGTCCGGGATCCAGACTGATGATTTCGATCCCCTGGATCGACAGTCCCAGCTTCTCCAACGCGTCCCGAATTTGCTCCTCCTGCCGGTACATCGCTTGTCCTTCCCGCTGAATTTCCTTAGCCAGGTCCTCCATCACCTGGGATACGCCCGATAATTGCTCGGCGACCAATTGACGGCTGTCGTATATTTGCCGTTTCCACTGCATATCATGTTGGTAGAGATGATACTGCTGCTTCATGACATCCACAACGTCGCCGGTTTTGGCGCACATTCTCTTCCATTCCTCCGGAACGTCCTCAGCCGACATCTCCGGATTCTCCTCCACCGAAGTCATCACGTCGGTCATATATTTATAAGTTTGATAGAACTTCGCGTCCCAGCAATGGTTTTTCTTGAAGCAGTTCGCGCACGCCCCTTCCGTCACGGCATTCATAAAATGGTCCATTTCTTCGTTCCGCTTGCTCACCTCCTCCGTGCCGGACACCTGGCCGAAGCTCTGGGACAGCTGACGGAACACCTGCGAGAACTGGGTCACCCGCTCGGCGGTCAGATCCCTTACCCGCTTGGCGTACTCATGCTGCGATTTGCTGTGATCCGTCGTCCCCGGCACATACTTGGAGATCACCGCAATCATCGCTTTCGGGGTCAGCAGAAACAGTCCGATGGCGATACAGGTTTCCCAGGTGGACTGCATGACGTCGCCCGGACCGCTGAAATAGATAGACAGGATGGAAGAGCCCAGCAGCATGCCGATGGATACGGCCCCCTTCCGCCCTTCCCGCAGCATGCCGGCGAGCATCCCGGAAAAAGCGAGCAGGCTCATCTGATAAATGGCCGATATATCCGCCAAGCTCAGAATCAACCCGGTTACGACGCCGACCGAAGCCCCGAGCGGCGCCCCGCCGACCAGCGCAAACACCAGGATCAGGTACCTGGAGAGGACATGCTCCACGGACAAATTATATATACTCCAACCCACCGCACCCGTCATGACGGAAGCAAGCAGGATAATCAGGCATAGAATTTCTTCATTTTTCAGCTGATAGTTCTTTTTCCTGTACGTAAACACCGGAATCGCCTGGATGAACACGAGCGTCAGCACAAAGCTGAGTACGGCGTCGACAGTGGTCATCATCAGGGAATACCATGTAAACGGCGGACCGATCAGCACCATGAATATTTTGACGCAGAAGGCGGATACGAACACCATCAGCGGGGCGTAAGATAACTCGGCATGGTCAAAGGCGTTCAGCCCTTTATACATCAGGTGGAAGATGATGAGTTCGGCCGCGATGATCAGCGGTGCCGGAAACGGAGCAAACAGGGAGCCCAGGATTACGGCCATCCCCACCGGCAGGATGTAATCCCTCCGCATGAAGGCGATGACTGCAAAAAAGGCGACCGCAAACGGCGACAGCTCGTCCAGTATCATGGCTTTTCCGAGTAAGAAGCCCATAAAAGTCAGCAGCAGCATCCACTTCTTTGCTGCGAGGAACTGCATCGGCCGCTGCACGGCCGACATGTTCCGGATCCGTTCCGACCAGCTCATTCCGTCCACGACCGCTTCCCCCTTTGCCGATTTCATGACAGGTACGTCCATCACATTCCATTTTTCCATGAGCTTGGCACCACCATTTCGTAGGATTTGTTGGTACCCATTATAGAACCGGTGAAACATGAAAGTTTGTCAGAACAGCGGACAAGCGCCCAAGAAATTTCCGACAAAAAAGCCTGCGTTCCCGAATGATCGGAAATCCGGGTCGACTGGTTGTCCCCCAACACTTCCAGGCCGTTTCCAGCGGGTTCGATCCGGGGTAATCTCCCGAATAAAATCACCGCTTCGGCTAGCGATTGCGACAGAGATAGCTGGAATGGCGTTGGATGCTGTCGGTAATTTCTTGCAGAACGACAAAATTACCGAATGCCGCCCTTGATGGGAAGAAGACTGCAGAACAGTGCCTGGCCCGCAGCAAAAACAAAAAAACCGCAGAAGGCTTGGCGCCCTCTACGGTTATCTGCTTCATACGGTTATCGTATGCTCTAATCTGTTAGTAAAAATTACATGCGTTTCGCGCCACGGCCTCCGCGCTTGGATTCCGTGTTCTTCTTGATCGACGATATGCGCTCCTCGCTGTCTTTTAGGAAACGAGACATTTTATCCTCGAATGAAGTCTTGTTGGCCGCAGGCTTAAACGGACGCCCGCCACGTTCACGATTGTAACCTCCACCACCGCCACCGCCAAAACGGTCTCCGCCGCCTCCACCGGTACGTTCCGGTCTTGGTCCTCTTGGAGGCCGAGCTTCGGATGCCGGCTTATCAACAGCTTGTTTGATGGAAAGCCCGATCTTGCCGTCCTTATCGACATTGATCACCTTCACTGTCACAACATCATTGATCTTCAGGTGATCGTTGACATCCTTGACGTAATTATCGGCGATTTCCGAGATGTGAACGAGACCCGTGACACCTCCTGACAGATCCACAAATGCTCCAAAATGCGTTATGCCTGTCACCTTGCCTTCTAACTTGGTGCCCACTTCGATTGCCATAGAATAAAATGATCCTCCCTTAAAAATATACAACAAGATTTAATAAAACCTTGGCTGTGGTGATTTGATTATACATAAAGCGTAAACCCAGGTCAACTGAGTAATAACCCACTTCAGCGCCTATATTAAGGGCTGGTGGATTCCGCATGAATCGGAGTTTCCCCCGGCAAATACAGACCATATTTCTTCCTTGCCAACTGTCCGATATACTCCGGATCGTTCAGCCGTTTCACGTCCCGCTCGAGCTGTGCCTTCGTCTGTGTGGTCTGTGCCTCCAGCTTCAGCTTCTTCGACAGCTCGGAACTCTTGTCCGCAATTTGCGAATTCTGGTCAATAAAGGTATAACCTGCCCACCCCATAAACAGAATCATGAAAGTCAGCCATAAAAAAATCCGCCTCCGTGCGCCAGCATGATGACCGGCAGGCTGCTTGTCATTCTTTTGTGTAGTCTGCGGACGGGTTTGGGCTGGTGATGCAGCGTATTTTCCCATGAATGCCTCCTCTTTACAAATACGGAAATCGTTGCGTAACGGGCCGTTCCTAAGCCTTGTCTACTCCTTGGAGAACCATCGCTTCCACAGCTCTGCAGCTGCGGTGAGAAACTTCCTGAACCACTCGGGCATCTTCAGACGGGAGGTGATGGGGCGGAGCATCCATTGAAGCAGCTTCCAGAAAGGCGTGAGACAGCGCAGGATCACGTGGAGGAGAAACATCAGGAGGCTGCCGAGCATGACGGCAATCCACTTCAACAGTTTCAAGATCGCACGGATCGGAGCCCAGACGAGCGCCCGAAACAAACGCTTGACCACATCAATCACGTAACGTACTGTCCTTATTAACATTACCACAAAACGCTGGGTTGTAACACTCAAGATTAAAAAATATACCCATACCCCAATAAAGAGTCCCACAAATACATAAAACCGAAGCTGGCCGTAATTGCTGATATACAGCATCCGAAACACAAACAGGGCCGCAGCGCTCCAGTACAGCACGTCCAATACATGAAGGGTCCATTTCGGAAAGTGGAGCTGGCCCGACAGCACCCGGTAACTGTCATAGGCCACCCCCAACGCCGCTCCCGAGAACAGCATCCACAGCAGGGTAATCCATTGAATCTGTGGACTCATTTAAACAGCTTGCCGAGCATTCCTTTGTTTTTGCCGTGCGAACCGGGATCCAAATAAACCAGGGAATTCACGTGGCCCTCGATCGAGAGCAGGCCTTCTTCCAGGTTTAAATTTTTAATATGTAAATTCTGGCCTTTGATGGTCAGGTGCCCTAGCTCGGTTTGGAGCAGAAACTCCTCGCTGTCAAAACTCTCCACATTGTTTACCCCCGTCAGGTGCAGCTGCTTGCGATTCAGCATATGCAATTCATGCTGCTTGTTTTTCGCTTGCTCGATCATGGCATGTACCCCTCCTTCTTAACAATAGCTTATGGAGCGGTTTCGGGGTTTAGAACCAGCCCTGCCGGGTGAAACGGAGGAACTTTACGCATGAGCTGAACATCGTGCCAAGTTAAAAAGGCATCCCCCGATCGTGATCGGAAGATGCCTCTAATGTGCTGCTGTATATGCCTTCTGGAATGCCCGCTTACCAGTTCAGACCGTTATCTTTGGCGATCGGTTCTTCCTTGACCAAGGTGTACAGGCTGTTCGCCTCGTCCTTGCGGGTCGTTTCGGCAAGCCGCTCCACCTTCACGGTGACCAGCTTCTGGCCGAACTGGACGGTGATCTCATCGCCCACCTTGACCGTGCTGCTGGGCTTGGCTTCCCTGCCGTTAATGAGGACCCTTCCCTGATCGGAGACGTCCTTCGCAACGGTACGCCGCTTAATTAACCTTGATACCTTAAGGAATTTGTCGACGCGCATCTTATTTTACGGCTTCTTTAAGCTTGTTGCCCGCTTTGAAAGCAGGAACGTTGGATTCCGGAATTTCGATGGTTTTGCCGGTTTGCGGGTTGCGGCCTGTACGACCGGAACGCTTGCGGGTTTCAAAAGTGCCGAAGCCGATCAGCTGAACTTTTTCACCGCTTGCCAGAGCTTCCTCAATTTCACCCAGGAAACCGTTCAGAACGGACTCCACGTCTTTTTTAGTCAAACCGCTTTTCGTGGAAATGTTGTTGATCAGATCTGTCTTGTTCATAAATTATAATCCTCCCAATATACAAAGAAATAAGTATTGGCGCGGTAGAGGAGCTTAGCCCCAAATCATACCGCTTTTGGCGCGTTCTGTATGGTATTCTTGCTGTGCCGCCCGAATTCCTGCCTCAATCCGCCAATTTTTTATAATTTCCGAGGAAATCCCTGTAAAAAGAGCTGCTGGGTGTCATCTAACGGAAATTTTGCGCGAAATCGGAACCATGAAATACGAAAGTCATTCATTCCTGTTCGCTAAAAGGGCTTCACTTCGCAGGCATTGAAGGCGCCCTCCGTCCCTCCGGGGACCGGAGATTTCATATCATACCTCATTTTTGGCCCGTTGCCAAATTTCCTCCATCTCATCCAGGCTGGCTTCCTGCAGTGTTTTGCCTTCTGCGTGCAGCACATCCTCGATATAACGGAATCGGCTGACGAACTTGCGGTTCGTTCTCGACAGCGCTTCTTCCGGATCGGCATCCAGGAACCGGGCCGCGTTCGCCGCCGCAAACAGAAGGTCACCCAGCTCGCCTACCTGCTCGTCGACGCTCTGTCCCTCGGCCACGGCCTGCCGCAGCTCTCCGAGCTCCTCCTCGATCTTGTCGAATACGCCCTCGATGGAATCCCAGTCGAACCCGACCTTGGATGCCTTCTTCTGAAGCTTATAAGCCTTCATGAGCGCCGGCAGGTCTCTTGGAATCCCGTCCAGGGCGGACGCCTTCTCGGGCTCGATGCCTTTACGGCGTTTCTCCTCGGCCTTCATGGCATCCCAGTTCTGCAGGGCGGCTTCCGCATCCTTGGCCTTGTTCTCGCCGAACACATGCGGATGGCGGAAAATCAGCTTGTCATTCAACCCTTGAATGACGTCGAACACGCTGAAAGTGCCTTCCTCTTCCTCCATTTGCGAATGCAGCATGATCTGCAGCAGCAAATCGCCAAGCTCCTCCTGCATATGCTCAGGGTCATCGTCATCGATGGTCTCCAGCACCTCGTAGGTTTCCTCGATGAGATTTTTCCGGATCGACGCATGCGTCTGTTCCCGGTCCCACGGACAGCCCTCCGGACTGCGGAGGATGCCGACGATTTCATGAAGCCGGGCGAAGGTCCGCTGGCGCAGGCTCTCGTCGTCGCTTCTTGGGACGTACACGAGCGAGAGGTTACCGTAACCAAGGGCACGGTCAAGCTCATACAGTGGAACCTGAAGCACCTGCTCCTCCCCTTCGACACCAAGCGCATGTCCGACAACGACCTGGTAATCGTCAGGATAGAGCTCCATGAGGCACAGCTTCACCTCGGAAGCCGTAAACTCGTCGTATACCTGCCCGATTACGGTGTGCAGTTGAGGCTGCAGCATGCTGCTGCGAATGCCGGTGGAATCGAGAAGCTGAAAGCCTTCGATCGGATCAAAACCGAGTCGGATAAAGGCTTCGTCGAGAAAGGATTCCCCGCCCAAAATTTCAAGGGAGATCCCCTTCTGCGGGCAGTGCTCCCTCAGGAGCTGAACGGTGGACTCCGCCACCATCGGATGCCCGGGCACCGCATAGACGATCACGCTCTGTTCATCGCCAGCCGAAGCCAGCTCCAGCAGCCGGTCTGCGATGGAGGCGTACACCTCCGGAAACGAATCATGCGCTTCGTAGATGTGGTCAAACGAACTGACTACGAGCTTCAGCTCCTCCAGCATCGACATGACCGGATGCTCTTTCGTTCTGACGTAGATTTGTGATGCCTGCTGCAATGTCTTCACAATACCCATCGTCAGCCGATCCGGGTTGCCCGAACCGAGACCGACAACCTTCAGTACTGCGCTCATATGTCATTCCTCCGCTCTATTTCCCATTCTTCCGGGAATGGGGCATAAATATACTATATCACGGTTTCTTTTTTAAAAGAAAACCAGAAGCGCAAGAGAGTCCCCGCATGGCCCGGCCCTTTACTGAAGCTAGTTCAGCGGATCCTTTAATCCTTCGCCTTCTATCATTTTCCCTCTATGACGGCCAAAAACAGAAGATTCCCCAGTCCCCTGCGGTTATTACCGCAGCAGCCGAACCCGCTTCAGTAAGGCGGTCAGCGGACGGCCGATCTTCGGCAGCATCGCAAGCTCCTCTTCGGTAAGGAGCTTGGTCAGCACGGCGCCGGCGAGGAACACGGCGCCCCCGGCCGCGGCACCGGCAACACTTGCCGCGGCGGCCACGAGGCGGGCGGGCAGCCCGAGCGCGGACAGCAACGCGTCCGCCGCGAGCGCCGCAGCGCCCGCCACCACGGCCATGCCGGCCAGCATCAGCGCCGGCTTGGCCAAGGCGGCACCGGCGCGAATGCGCAAGCCGGTGCTGCGGGCCAGCAGCGCGATGTTGAGCGCTGCCGCCAGGAAGTGCGCGGCCACGCCGGCGATGGCCGCGCCGGTAATGCCCAGTTGCGGAACCAGCAGCAGGTTCAGCAGCGTCTTCGCCGCTGCCGCGGCCAGCAGGTGCACGGCCGGCGCACGCACGATGCCGACGCCCTGCAGGAGCGCGGCTGAAATGATGCTGAGCGCGCTGCCGACGGCGGTGAAGGCGATCCAGCGCATGACGTCGCTGCCCGCCGTGTCCTGGTACAGCGCGATATTCAGGGGATCGGCCAGAATGGCAATCCCCACCGATGCGGCAAGTCCCAGCAGCCAGAACCAGCGCAGGGACAGCCGGGTACGCTCGCTCACCAGCTCGCGGTCGCCTCTCGCCTTGGCCTCCGCCAAAGCGGGGATGAACAGCACCGACAACGACGTAGCCAGCATCGTTACCAGCTGGACGATGGGAATGCCGCGGTTGTAGATGCCGAACTGGATCATGGCCCCCGCCTCGCCGGCGCCTCCGGCTTTGAGCAGCCGCGGTACGGTAAAGCTGTCCACCATGCCGATTAAAGGCACGGCCAGTGAACCCAGGCAGACGGGAATCGCGTACAGCAGGATCCGCTTCAGCAGGCTCCAGCTGCTTTCCCGCCCGGCTTGATGCGGCTGGCCCGTCCGAACGGCAGACTCCTTGTGCGCCGACACGGCAGCGCCTTCTTCGTCGGCAGAGCCACGCCGATTCCGCCGGAACCTGCGCCAATAGCCGAGCATGACGATGAGACCCGCGGCTCCGCCAGCAGCCGATCCCAGCAGTGCCCCTGCTGCGATGGTCTCCGGCTTCGCCCCGATCCCCGTCAGGTAAATCAGCAGCCCGATCATGACGGCGACCCGCGCACACTGCTCCGTGATCTGCGAAACGGCGGTGGGCATCATGTTTTGATATCCCTGAAAAAAGCCGCGCATCCCGGTCATCACCGGCACAAACAGCAGCGCTAAGGACGCCGTTCGCACCGCCGGCACGACGCTGGAATTGTCGATCCAGGTCCCGATAAGCGGAGCGCAGGTGTACACGGCGGCCCCCAGGACGATGCCCAGCAGCGCCAGCAGCACCGAGGACAGCCTCATCACCCGGAGTCCTTCCCCCGTCCCCCGACGGCTTCGTCCTCTGCGACGAATTTCGAGATCGCGGCGGGCAGGCCCGCGAGTGCGATCGTCATCATTAATGAATAGAGCGGATATACCGTGTTATAGATGCCGAACACCGCATCCCCACCCATGTTTTGCAGCGGAATTTTCTGCAGCGTGCCGATCAGTTTCGACAGCACCATAGCCATGCTTAAAATCAAAGCCCCCTGCAGCATCTTCGATGCCGCACCTGTCTGTCTCATCCTCTTCCCTACTTTTTTGCCCGGATTCAACCTCGGTCATTTGGCGTTGCTTCCGTTTTTTTGATACGAATACACCTATTATACCTGAGGAGCGCGGACACAAAAAACTCCCGCCTTCATTCCCGGATCATCCGTGAATATGAAGGGGGAGCTTCGGGTGCTCGAGGAAGAGCCGTACCGGGCTGCCGGATTACTGCTCCATTTGCTTGCCAAGAAAAGCAGCGGCTGTCTCGGACATTTTGACTTCCAGCTGCGACATCTTGGTCGCTTCGTCCTTGCTCAGCAGGATCACTGAACCAATTGGATCTCCGCCGGAAATGATCGGCGCGGCCACAAAGGAGGACAGATTCTCCTGATGGTCCTTGCTGATTTCGTAGCTGCCTTGGTTTGTTTCCAGCAGCGTCTTGCGGCTGTCCATGCAGTTCTCGATCAGGGATCCGATCGGTTTCTCCAAGTATTCCTTCTTGGAGCCGCCTGCAACGGCGATAAAAGTATCGCGGTCGGAAATGATGGTCGTATGTCCGGTGCCTTCATACAACGACTCCGCATATTCCTTGGCGAAATCGCCCAGCTCGCCGATCGGGGAGTATTTCTTCAGAATAACTTCACCATCACGGTCTACAAAAATTTCAAGCGGATCTCCTTCACGGATACGCAGTGTACGTCTGATTTCTTTAGGGATGACCACTCTGCCAAGGTCATCGATACGGCGGACTATTCCAGTAGCTTTCATTAACATGTTGCCCCGCTTTCTAGAGAAGATTTTTCAACTACTGTTCTTATGGGAAGAGGTGAGTCCCAGGAATATAAGTTGTGATATCTGCCCATAGTATTCATCCATTCCCAATTCCTTATACATGATGTTGGAACTATTAGTTGCGGTTGTTCTGCACATTTTATCCAGCTCATTGCCGCAAAAAAAGACGCGGGTCTGGCCCGCGCCTTCCTTCCCGCACACGATTCAATGCGGAATATGGATTATTTGCCCGATCCCTCGCCGGGCTCGGTTACCTTTTCTTCAAAAGTAGTCGTACCTTTATCGGTGGTTTTGGCATCTCCGCTGCTGCTGCCTGTCGTGCCTGTACCGGTGCCGTCTCCGCTTCCGGATGTACCGGAAGTAGAGCCCCCGGAAGGAGTGCCTTTCGTGCCGCTGCCGGACGTTCCCGTTCCGGTTGTTCCCGTGCCGCTCTTGGACGTATCCGCCGTTTTCGGCAGATCAATCTTCTTGATGATCTTCGTCAGATCATTCTGCATAAACTGATCGATCTTCGATGCGCCCAGATTGCTCCGGATCATTTCTTTCTGATCGTTCGTCAGCTTGTCATAAGGCGTGTCCTTTCGGGAATCGACCTTGATAATGCTGTATCCGAGATTGGACTCGACGGGAGCACTGATTTTGTTCAGCGGAAGGGTCAGCACCTGCTCCTTGAACTCCTGCACGCTCCACTGTCCAACGGTAAAGTCTTTGTAGACGCCGCCATTGTCCTTGGAGGAGGAATCATCCGAGTACTTTTTGGCCAGCTCGGCAAAATCTCCCCCTTTGTCCAGCTGCGATTTGACGTCTTTGGCAATCTTCAGCGCATCTTCCTTGGTGCGCTCCTTGTTATTCGAATCGGTTAGCCCGATCAAAATATGATGCACCGTGGCCACCATGAAATCCTGCTTGTTGGCCTCATACTGCTTCTTGATGTCGTCTTCGGTCACTTTGGCGTTCATGTCCTCCATAACCGTCATAACCTGCACCAAATATTGCTTGAGCTCGTCCTCTTTGAGCTTCTGGTCGCCCAGAAGCTGCTTGAACTGGTCATCGCCCACCTGTTTCTTCATTTGGTCAATTTGCTGGCCGGCCTTTTTCTCGCCTTCCTTCTTGGCATCGTCCGTAGCCTTGCCGCTCAAATATTTAAAAGCAATTTTTTGCTTCACCAAATAATCCTGGAAATCGGCCATGTCCATAAATTGGGCATATTCCGGAGACATAAACGTCATGATTTTTTTCTGCGTCTCAAATTCATTCTCCGTAATCTCTCCGCCTTCATAGGTTGCCACCGGTTTACTGGCATCCTTCTCTTTATCGGAGCCGCCTTTCTCGCAGGCTGCCAGCACGGAAAGGGTCAGTACGCACACCAAAGTCAGCAAAATTCCTCTCCATGCTTTTTTCTTATTGAACAACATCCTGAAGTTCCTCCTTCGATTTGAACAGCTCACGGATCGCTTCCAAGAATTGTTCCAGCAGATCGAGCAGCTGCTTGTCATCAAGCCCCTTGCCTTTGATTCGGATCGTCATTTGAGCATCCTGCTCAAATTGTACACGTCTCTCGAAGCGATTGCCAACCTGTGCAAGCTTCGCGGTGCTGACGGCCTTTTCCTGCCCCTCGTAAAATTTGAGGATCAGATCATCCCCACGGCGGTTGATGGAGTCGATGCCGTACATCTTGCCGTATACCTTCAGCCGGGCGACGGTCAGCAGGTTCGTTACCGCCTCAGGCAGTTCCCCAAAGCGGTCCAGCAGCTCATCCTCCAGCTCTTTCCCGTCGTCGAACGAAGAAACTGCCGCCACTTTCTTATAAATTTCAATCTTTTGAATGCTGTCATAAATGTACTCGGACGGCAAATACGCATCGATGCCGATATCGAGCGCGGTATTCCATGTCTTCTCTGGTTCGACCTTTTCTCCGAGAACGGACACCTTCCGCTTCTGGATTTCCTCGGCAAGCATTTGCGAATACAGGTCGAAGCCGACGGAGGCAATAAACCCGTGCTGCTCCGCACCAAGCAGGTTCCCCGCTCCGCGGATCGCCAGGTCGCGCATCGCGATTTTGAAGCCGGAGCCGAGCTCCGTAAACTCCTTGATCGACTGCAGGCGTTTCTCCGCCACCTCGGTCAGCACCTTATCCCGCTGGTACGTAAAATACGCGTACGCAATCCGGTTGGAGCGTCCGACACGGCCGCGCAGCTGATAGAGCTGGGACAGGCCCATTTTGTCAGCATCATGCACGATAAGCGTATTTACGTTCGGAATATCGACACCTGTCTCGATAATGCTCGTGCTGACAAGGACGTCGTATTCCCCGTCCAGAAAGTCGAGAATCGTCTTCTCCAGCTCCGTCTCCGACATTTGCCCGTGGCCTACTCCAACCTTGGCCTCCGGCACCAGCGCCGAAATTTGGGCGGCCATTTCATGAATGCCTTGAACGCGGTTGTACAGATAATACACCTGACCGCCGCGGGCCAGCTCCCGTTCGATGGCTTCCCGCACCAGCGTCTGGCTGTATTCCACGACATACGTCTGCACAGGGAAGCGGTTTTCCGGTGGCGTCTCGATGACAGACAGATCCCGGACTCCCAGCATGGACATATGCAGCGTCCGCGGAATCGGCGTCGCCGTCAGGGTCAGCACGTCGACATTCGTCTTCAGACGCTTCAGCTTCTCCTTATGCGTCACACCGAACCGCTGCTCCTCGTCCACAATCAGGAGGCCCAGATCCTTGAACACCAGATCCTGGGACAACAAGCGGTGCGTCCCGATCACGACGTCGACCGTCCCCTGGCGGATCCCCTTGATCGTTTCGTTCTGCTCTTTCCGCGAACGGAACCGGCTCAGCACCTGGATGTTCATCGGATATCCCGAGAACCGCTCCCGGAACGTCTCATAATGCTGCTGCGCCAGAATCGTCGTCGGCACAAGAACGGCCACCTGCTTGCCCTCCATGGCAGCCTTGAACGCGGCGCGGATCGCCACTTCGGTCTTACCGTAGCCTACGTCTCCGCACAGCAGCCGGTCCATCGGACGGTTCCGCTCCATATCCTTCTTGATCTCTTCGATCGCCCGCAGCTGATCGCGTGTCTCATCGTAAGGGAACATTTCTTCGAATTCCTGCTGCTCGGTCGTGTCCTTCTCAAAGCCGTATCCCGGCGTCGACTGCCGCTCGGCGTACAGCTTGATCAAATCGTCGGCGATGTCCTGTACCGAAGAGCGGACTTTATTTTTAACGCGTGTCCACTCGTTGCCGCCCAGCTTATAGATCTTCGGCTCCTTTTCCTCCGAACCGACGTATTTCTGAATGAGATCGATCTGTTCGATCGGCACGGACAGCTTGTCGCCGCCGGCATACAGGATATGCATATAATCCTTGTGGATACCGTTGATTTCCAGCGTGCCGATACCCATATATTTACCGATGCCGTGGTTTTGATGGACGACATAATCGCCGACCTTCAGCTCGGTATAGCTCTTGATGCGCTCAGCGTTATCAATGTTTTTGCCCAGCTTGCGGATCTTCCGCTGCTTCTGGGAGAACATTTCGCCCTCGGTAATTACCGCCAGATGAATGGACGGCATCTCAAAGCCCGTCTGCAAATTACCCTGCAGCATGATCGGCTCCTCGATGTTATAATCCTGGAGCACCCGCCGCATCCGGTCGAGTCGTTCGTCGCTGCTGGCAAGCATCATCACCTGAACCCCGGACTTATGCCAGCGGTCCATTTCCGCTTTCAGCACGTTCATCTGCCCATGAAAATCCTGCATCCCCCGGCTGATAAAGTTCAGGATGTTCTGAGGCTGGGTATGCGGAACCTGACGCAGGAAAATCGACATGAATATCGTCTGGAACGGACGCTGGTACAGGATCTCGTCGCCGTCAACGGACAAATGCAGCTGCGGCAGCGTCTTTCCGTTCTGCAGCAGATGCAAGTTCCACTCGGATTCGTCGCGCTCCAGCTGTTTGGCTGTTTCAAGAAGGCGCGCCGGCTCGTCGAGAATGAGGACGGTGTCCTTGTGTAAATAGTCGTACAGCGTCTTGCGCTCCGGATAGAGCAGAGAGATATATTTATAGATTTCCGGAAAATAGACATGCTCGCGCAGCAGCTCCATCTCCCGTTTCATTTCTTCCGTTAGACGCAGCTTCGCCTGCCGGTCGGTCATCTTGCCAAGCTGCTCTTCCAGCAGTTGAGCGGTGGCTGCAGCTGCCTGCTCCAGCCTCTGGTGATCGGCGATGATCTCCTTGCATGGCGTAATAGTGACTTCCTTAACTTTATCGATTGACCGCTGATCGGACGGATCAAACGTGCGAATCGAATCGATTTCGTCGTCAAACAGCTCGACGCGGTAGGCCAATAGGGAGGTCATCGGGTAAAAGTCGATAATTCCTCCGCGTACGCTCATTTCGCCCTTGCCTTCGACCCGTTCTACCCGTTCGTATCCCATTTCGATCATTTGGGCCAGGAAAGCTTGGGCGTCCAGTGTGCCTCCATCTTGAATTACAATTTGGGCTTTGGCCATCACTTCCGGGGCAGGCAGAAACCGGCGCACACCCGAAAACGGTGCCACCACAATGCCCGAAAACCCCTGCGCGCACTTCATCAGCACATCAATACGCTGCGCAAGGGTCTCTGGACTGGATACCGCGGATTCGGCTGCCACCAGCTCATTGGCCGGATACAACAGCACACGGTCTGGTGAAAGCGCTTCCTGTAAATCCTCCGCGATTTTCTGGGCGGAAAACATGTTGTGAGTGACGACGAGCATCGGGCGTTTGATTTCTTCAAACAGTGCCGACAGCATAACCTGACGCGCGGACCCCGATAACCCGGAAACGAGCTGTTCCTTCATACCGGCCGATAACCCGGCGGTAATCGACTTCAAATCCGGATCTTTAGAGAAAGCTTCTATAAGTGCATGTAACAAAGGGGGCACCTCTCTTATGCTTACTTGTTATCTTTTGGATGGTAGATTGAATTTTACCATAAAATACCTGACTGCGGTGATTTTTCGCTGTGCTTCATTAAAATATATCTACCGGCAGCGGACCTCGCCTGGTCTTAGGAGACTGAACAAAAGGAATACCCAAAAGAAGCCTCAGCAGCACTGCCAAGGCCCTTCCATTCACGGTATCTGTCCGCATTCTTCGCGGTTCGCGCACAACATTATTGAAGCGGGTTTGCCAACAGGCTCAGCTCCGGATTGTTCTCCAGCGCTTCTCTGCAGTAATCGCAGATCACTTTGACCGTTACGTCGCCGCTTAAATCATACGCTATTATATCTCTACGTTCTGCCGGGGTCAAGGAATGGAACCCCAGCTGGGCGTCGGTAACCAGGGACGAATCTATTTTTCCGAGCGGCGTGCGGCAGTGCCGGCAAATATAATTTATTGCCATCTATATGCCTCCTGAAAGTCGTTTATACTTCAGTATGCCCGAAAAAACGTTCGTTTAGCCCCCCGGTTCCTGCCCCCGAGATCAACCGTTAAACTTGGCCATCGTTTGTTCAAAGGTATGGTTCAGACTGAACTCTGCGGCGTCGCAGGCTTGCTCAATCATCGTCTTCAGCAGCTCGTTCTCCTTTTTCGGAAAATTCGAGAGCACATAGTCGACAATCGCATATCCCGGCTCAGGCCGGGAAATCCCCATCCGAATCCGGTCGAACACCTGCGTTCCCGTATGCTGGATGATCGATTTGATGCCGTTGTGGCCTCCGGCGCTGCCCTGATACCGCAGGCGGATTTTGCCGGTTGCCGTATCCATGTCGTCATAAACGACAATCATGTCCTCGAGCTTAGCCTTGTAATAATCCATATAGGCCCGCACTGCTTCTCCGGACAGGTTCATGTACGTCATAGGCTTGATAAGAACGACCTTGTCGGTTCCGATAAAGCCCTCGCCGATCAGCGCCTTGCATTTGCTTGGCCCAAACTTAATACCATGCCGCTCCGCCAGCGCATCCAGCATCATAAAACCGACGTTGTGGCGCGTTTTTTCATAATTGGATCCCGGATTCCCGAGTCCTACAATCCATTTCATTGCGTTATTCGATCCTCCAAACCGGCCGCTGCCGCTACGCCTGCTGTGCAAGTTAGCATTAGCACCAAATTTTGTTACAATAGAGTATAGGATGCTGCATCGCTTCTTGCCATGGCATCCATGATCACCATAAGAAGGTGGTACGGTTCATGACTGAATTCGGCCAATTGCTTACGCTGCACCGGCACTTTCAGCAGCACCAGATCCACGGCATTCCCGTTCAGGTTCTCCGGCAGGGCGTACACGTGGACATTGGAACGATTACCTCATTCACCAAGCACTTCGTTGAAATTCAAGGTACGCTCTACAACCGGAATTTGTATACGTTTGTGTCGACTCCCGGATATTAAAGAGCATGCGCGAGAAGGGTTATATTTCCTGGAGCCAGGAAACATAACCCTCTCTTTGCATATACCTTCCCTTGCCTTATTCGATTTCAAACAGCTTGCTGATGGACAATTCCTCATGCACACGGATGATGGCTTCACCCATCAACGGAGCTACCGACAGAACTTTAATCTTCTTGCTCGGCTCCGGATGCATAATCGGAATCGTATCCGTCACGATGACTTCGCTGAGCGGAGAATTCTCCAGGCGTTCCATCGCCGGGCCGGAGAAGACGGGATGCGTACAGCAAGCATACACTTCCTTGACGCCGCCTTCCATCAGGGCATTGGCCCCAAGCACGATCGTGCCGGCCGTGTCGATAATGTCATCGATCAAAATGGCCGTTTTGCCTTCGATATGACCAATAATGTTCATGACTTCACTTACGTTCGGTTCCGGACGGCGTTTATCAATGATGGCCAGCGGGGCATTCAGGAAATCAGCCAGTTTTCTGGCACGAACCACACCACCGTGGTCAGGAGACACAACAACCGGATTCTCGATTTGCTTGGAACGGAAATACTGGGCCAGAATCGGCACCCCAAGCAGATGATCAACCGGAATGTCGAAGAAGCCTTGAATCTGCATCGCATGCAGGTCCATCGTGATGACACGGTGGGCACCCGCCTTCTCAATCAGATTCGCAACCAGCTTAGCGGTAATCGGGTCACGGGAACGGGCCTTACGGTCTTGACGCGCATACCCATAATAAGGGATTACGACGTTAATGCTCTTCGCAGAAGCACGCTTCAGCGCATCGACCATGATCAGCAGTTCCATGAGATTGTCATTTACCGGACCGCATGTCGACTGCACGACATAAACGTGGCAGCCGCGAACGCTCTCCGATAATTTTACCTGAATCTCACCATCACTGAAGCTGGTCGTATGCGAATCCCCCATGGGGATGCCGATATAATCCGCAATTTGCTGTGCGAGCTTCGGATTGGAATTGCATGTAAATATTTTTAACTTCGAATCACAATAAGTCATAGAATTAAAACCCTCCGTGCTGGTTCATTGAAATTCTGGCCTGCCTCCATGCCGCTTGAAACCATGTATCTCACACTCCCCGGTAAGATGGGGACGCTTTACGTTTAAACCTGCTGCTTGCTTTCCTTCTTGGCTTTGGCCTTGGAGCGAATTTTCTCGGCATACCCCGGTTTATTCTCCTGGCGTTTTCTGGCGATGGCCAGGTCATTTTCAGGAACCGATTGGGTAATCGTCGAGCCCGCTACTACGTAGGCTCCTTTGCCCACTTTCACCGGAGCCACCAGATTCACATTGCTGCCGATAAAAGCATCATCTTCAATTTCAGTCATAAACTTATTATACCCATCGTAGTTGACCGTTATCGCACCGCAGCCGACATTGACGTTCTTGCCTACCGTCGCGTCTCCGACATAGCTTAGATGCGAAACCTTGGAGCCGTTATCGATCGTTGCATTTTTCACTTCCACAAAATCGCCGATCTTGACGTCTTCTCCAAGCTTGGATTTCGGACGCAGATATGCATACGGGCCTACCGATGTTCTAGAACCCACTTCTGCCTGATCCAGCACCGAATGCTTGATCGTCACGCCGTCGCCGATGACGGAATCGCTGATATCGCTCTGCGGGCCGATCACGCAATCTTCACCGATAACCGTTTTTCCCTTCAGTACCGTGCCGGGATAGATCACGGAGTCGGCTCCAATGGTCACGTCGGCACCGATATACGTTGAAGCGGGATCAATGATCGTGACGCCGTTCAGCATATGACGGATATTAATGCGTTCCCGCATTAATCCTTCAGCCTCTGAAAGTGCACGGCGGTCATTAACGCCGATCGACTCAGCGTAGTCGTCGGTCACATAGCCGAGAACGGTTTCTCCCTCGCCTACAAGAATCCCGATCACGTCCGTTAAATAATATTCCTGCTGGACGTTGTTGTTCGTTACCTTCTCCAAAGCGGCAAACAATTTCGCATTATCAAAAACATAAGTGCCTGTATTGATTTCACGAACCGCATCCTCTTCCGGCGTGCAGTCCTTCTGTTCAACGATACGTAGTACGCTTCCGTCCTCGCTGCGGATCACGCGCCCGTAACCCTGCGGCTGGTCCGTATAGGCAACCAGTACGGTGGCGGCAGCGTTGTTGCTTTCATGCAGCTGCGTCAGTCCCTGCAGTGTCTCGGCCGTGACCAGCGGAGTATCGCCGCAGATGACAATGGTTGAGCCTTCTTCCGAGCCCAGTAAAGCTTTGGCCTGCTTCACCGCATGGCCTGTACCAAGCTGCTGCTCCTGCAGCACGTATTCAGCGGCCTCACCCAGATAAGATTGGACAGCCTCTGCCCCGTGGCCAACGATGACAATGCTCCGTTCGCAGTTCACCTGTTTGACGGTATCCACCACGTGCCCAACCATCGGTTTGCCACAGACGGGATGAAGCACTTTGTATAGTTTGGATTTCATTCGTTTTCCCTGCCCTGCGGCAAGAACAATCGCCATTCTTTTCAAGGATCTTGACCTCCTACTCTAGAACTCGCTCAATACTGAATATATCGTATTATAAGCAAAAAGAAAAGAGAGCCATAGTCCTGGCTCTCCTTTCCTTGAACCCCAATTGTAAACTTAAGCGCCTTCCTCGATCACTTCTTCTTCACTGGCAGCGCGTTCATATTCCGCCAGGACGGCCGTTTGAATCTTCTCCCGGGTGCCGGAAGAGATTGGGTGGGCAATGTCGCGGAATTCTCCATCCGGAGTGCGTTTGCTCGGCATAGCAACGAACATTCCATTGTTTCCATCGATGACCCGAATGTCATGAACAACAAATTCGTTATCAATGGTAATGGATGCGATTGCTTTCATTCTCCCCTCGGAGTTAACGCGGCGGAGTCTGACATCCGTAATTTGCATGTGTGTGTTCACCACCTTTTTCCATCAGAGACTTGGTGTATAATTCCACACAGCATGCGCGAAATCCTCTTTTTTAAGTTAACAAAATGTCCTAAAATCAGGAATTTTTTTATAAGAATGTGAGTGTCGACAGACTTCGGAACTATTCGCCGATAAAATATTTTTATCGACAAAATCCGCAGGCCTCTTCAACGTTAAGACGGGTCAAAATAATTCCCCGGGCTCACAAATATTTCTTTCGTCTTTGGATCGACCGCCGTCAGTGTCGCCAGGGACACATAATCGTGCAGGAGCCGCTCCTCTGATTCCACCGCTCCCGACTCGACCAATACGCCTACGCCTGCGACTTCGGCATCAAATTCGGCCAGCAGATCTACCATGCCCTGGATGGTGCCGCCTGCCTTCATAAAATCGTCCACGATCAGAACGCGCGACTTTTCCTTCAGCGCCCGCCGCGAAAGGGACATCGTGTGGATGCTCTTATGCGACCCCGACACGTAATTGATGCTCACGGCAGATCCTTCCGTAACCTGGTGGTCCCGGCGCACGAGAACAACCGGCAGGTTCAGCTGGGCCCCGGTGGCATAAGCCAGCGGAATCCCTTTGGTCTCCACGGTCATGACCACGTCGATGTCCTTGCCGGAGAATGCAGTGGCAAAAATTTTTCCCGCCTCGTTCATAAGAGAAGGCTGTCCCAGTAAATCGGACATGTACAAATACCCGCCAGGCAGAATCCGGTCCTTCTGCTGAAGCTGGGAACAAAGATCGTTCGCAAACACCAGCGCCTGCTCCTTCGGCATTTTCGGAATATATTTCACGCCTCCGGCGGCCCCGGCCAGCGTCAGCAGGTCCCCGATGCCTTCCTCCTCAAACACTTCCTTGATAATAACCAAATCTTCGCTGATCGAAGACTTGGCGGCTCCGTATCTATCGGCAAATGTGGTGAGCGGGATCAATGTATGCGGTCTGGACAAAAGATACTGCGTCATCTCCACCAAACGCGCGCTTCGCTTTAATTTTTTCACGAAATACTCCTCGCTATCGCTGTATTCATCGGAATCTAAAGCAAAATCACCCAGAAAATCCGAATATTATAGTAAGAATATATCATTTTTGTACGGATTTGTACAACATGGTTGGCGAAGTTAGGTCAATAGGCGCACCGCATACACTTCTTTGCAAAAGCCCCGCAGCCCGTTATAGATTCGTGCCACCTTCGATTCCTTGTACACCAGGCCGAATACGGTCGGCCCGCTGCCCGACATCAAAGCCCCGTCTGCGCCAAGACGCAGCATCCCTTCCTTCAGCTGCTGCACTTCGGGATGCAGCCTCAGCGTCACATCCTCCAGCACGTTCCCCAGGCGGCTGCATACGCCATGAAAGTCTCCCGCTTCGATCGCACGGATCATGCCTTGGGCCGATGGATGCTCCTTGACCTGCGCCGCTCTGAATTTGCCGTAGACCTCCGCGGTCGATACGTTAATCGGCGGTTTGGCCAAAATCACCCAGCACTGCAGCGGATTCGCCACAGGCGTCAGCTTTTCACCCCGCCCTGTCGCCAGAGCGGTACCTCCAGTCACGCAGAACGGAACATCCGATCCGAGCTCCGCACCCAGCTTCTGCAGCTCCTCTATCGGAATGTTCAAATCCCACAGCCGGTTCAGACCACGCAGAGTGGCGGCGGCGTCGCTGCTTCCTCCGGCCAGACCTGCTGCTACGGGGATCTTCTTATCCAGATGGATATGCACACCGCTCTTGACGTCGTACCGGTCCTTAATCAGCCTTGCGGCCTGAAACGCCAAATTCTTCTCATCCAACGGTATGTATCCCGCCTGGCTTGAAATAATAATCGTATCCCGGGGCAAAGCCGACATCTCCAGCCGGTCCGCCAGGTCGACCATCGTCATAACCATTTCCACCTCATGGTACCCGTCTGGCCGTTTATGTAATACATCCAGCATCAAATTGATTTTGGCCGGTGCTTTTTCGTAAATTTTCAAGGCGTTCACCCACCCTCAAGATTCCCTCTATCTGGATTGACACAAGCCGCTTCGAATCCTTGGGCTCAATCCGAAACCTGGATTGCACCTCAAGCATTTTTTCTCTTGGGCTCAATCCAGAAATCTGGAATGAACCTCAAGCATTTTTTTCTCTTGGGTTCAATCCAGAAATCTGCAACTTCAAATCATTATATCAAACTGAACCAGTCAAGTCATTTTCCGTTTACAGACAAAGGGCGGAGCGGACACAGCCTTAATTCAAAAACGGAGAACCTCCCGCTTGGGAGGCCTCCGCCGGCATTGCTGGTGTGAATCAGGATTTACGTGCGGCGGCCTGTTCGGCAAGCTGGATCGCTCTTTTTACCATGTTGCCCGCATCCTTCGCCTTAATACCTCCCCAGCCTTCCTGCTGGACAGTTTCGTAAAATCCCAAATCCTTAGCCAACTCATTCTTCAGCTCATCCGACATGACACTGCGGCGTCTGCGGCTCATGAACATCCTCCTTTGGTTCCATCGGAATTAGGCTGCTGCCATAAGTATTATCCCGCTCCCGGCCGCTCCTCATTCCATATCCCCCTGCCAACTAAAAACAGCCCTCCATCAGGAAGGCTGTTTTGTCATTAAAGTTACGCTTTCTCCAACTCGATCCGGGTGCCGGTATTATCATCGCAAATAATAACCTCCACGGATTCCGTAAGAATATCGGCATAGCTGTATGAAACACGTTTAAAGGTTTGATGCTCTTGATCCAATTTCACAATAAAAACAGATGGGTACGTTTCTTCCAAAACACCAGTACGCTCGACGGTCTTGCGACGACCACCGTTAGCCCGAAGCGAAATCTTCTGACCCACGTGAGCTTCGAGATTGCGTTTGATTTCCAACAGCGTATTTTTAGCCATTGTCGACGACCACCTCTTTCCTTGTCCATTATAACTCGAAAAGAGAGTTTTGTCAAATCAAAACAATAATTATATCAGCATCAATTTTATGTTGTCAACGAATTTTTTTGCGGAACCCCAGCTCATTTCTGCTTACACCCGGATAACAACAAAAAACCGCAATCCGCCGGCAGATTACGGTTCCTGCATTTCGTTATACTGTCAGGTCAAGAGCTTTGCATGGCATTTCCGGACATGTTAAATGGCCGACGGCGTCACTTTAAGCTTGGTTAAGTCGTTCAGCCGGGGCAGGCCGATCCGGTAGCTCCCGCGGGTTTCAATGCCCCCGACGCCCTGCGTGCCGCTGATCGTATTGTGAAGCACATCCGTCATATTGATCGTATCTCTAACCGATGTAAACGACGCCTTGGCGGCAACATATACCGGATCCAGGGCATGAATCAAAATGCGCCCCGGGGAGCTGGCAAAGTTGGCTCCGGCCTGCAGCAGCGCCTCAAAGTGCGACTGGCATGCGCCGGCGATAATCGTCATCTGATCGTAATGGCGCTCAAACTGGCGCGCGACCTGAATCGCCCTGACGAAGTTTTGCGAGTTTTTATAGCTGTTCAAGCTGTACAAATCATGATTCTGGCGATGCTTCAGTACGCCGTCATGTCCCGTGATCACCACGATATCCGGCCGGACCCGAGGCAGCAGCCGGTACAAGGCGTCCGCCATCCCGGCCTCATTCACATAATGGCCCTCGGCCGGAACCCGGAGCTGCTCATACAGGCTCAGGCTCTTTTTCAAATAATTCGGATCTCCATCCAGATGAAGCACCTTCCCGGGGACTTCGAAATAAGCCGGCTCAGCTGTTCCCCATTCCCCGCTTCCGCTCAAGGTGGCCTGATTCCGCTGGGTCTGCTCCTGACGGTGACGTTTCAGTAAACTGAGCGACTCGTTTGCTCTAATATTTGCTTTCTCGGTTTTTTCGCTTACCGGCGCATAAGGGACCCTTACCAGATCATCGAGCGGAGAATCCGCCAGAAGTCTGAACTCCGTTCCCTTAATCACCGCTTCGTCCCTGCGCAAATCCTCGACGCGGAACGCGATATCGCCGCCGTAGGATCTGCGCACGACCAGGTCTCCAATATTCATGAACATCACCCCTACCCCATGGTATGGGCGAATCCCCCTATTGGTTCATCTTTTGTTTAATTTAAGCCGATGCCTTCCTTCCGCAGCAGGTTGCTTAGCACGGCATATTCCTCAATGCTGAGCGTCTCACCTCGGCGGGACGGGTCGATTCCTGCTGCCTGCAGCAGCTGATCCAGACGCTCCCGTCCCTCATTGGGGAAGAAGCGGCTCTTCAGATTGTTTGATATCGTCTTCCGCCGCTGAGCGAACGATGCTTGTACCACCTCGAAGAAATGCCGCTCATCGTCAACCACAACCGGCGGCTGTTCCCGCACGGCCAGACGGATCACTGCCGATTCCACGTTCGGCTGTGGAATGAATACCGTCTTCGGCACGATACACACCAGCTCCGGCACGCTGTAATACTGCACGGCAATGCTCAGGCTGCCGTAATCCTTCGTGCCCGGCCGGGCGGCCATCCGGTCCGCCACCTCCTTCTGGATCATCACGACGATGTTCTCCAACGGGAGCCGCTCCTCCAGCAGCTTCATCAAGATCGGCGTCGTCACATAGTACGGAAGGTTGGCCACGACGCTGACTTTGGATACGCCGGCAAAATTGCTCTTAAACAACGCAGCGAGGTCCGTCTTCAGTACATCCCCATGATGTACCTTTACGCCGGGGTATGGGGCGAGAACCTCCTCGAGGATCGGAATCAGCCTCTGGTCGATCTCAACCGCCGTGACGGCCCCTGCCTGCTGGGCCAGCTTTTCGGTCAGGGCGCCGATACCAGGACCGATCTCCAGGGCACCCTTGGTGGAATCAAGTCCGGCCGCGTCCACGATTTTATTTAAAATATTTTGGTCGATCAAAAAATTTTGCCCCAGGCTCTTCTTGAATGAAAAGCCGTGGCGCTGGATGATTTCTTTGGTTCGCCTTGGTGTGGCGATGTCGTCCATGCCGTTCACGTTGTCCGGCCTCCTTCATCTTCGATACGGGCAAGCGCATCCGCGAATTCTTCGCGGGATATTTGAAATATGGCGAGTCGCTTATAAAATTGCTTGCCGTTGCAGTAGCCGATACCGAGGAGGTTGCCCATCGCCATCCGCCGGGCGGCGGCATCCGGGTGCACCAGCAGCCCCGCCTCCATCAGGTCCTCCATGTCGATCTGGCTTTCCGCCCCCTCATAAGAGGTGTGAACCCGCTCCAAGGCTCTGCGGATCGCCGCAGGCGAGGCGTTCTCCACACCGATATCCCCCTTGCGGGTTGCATCGGCCTCCGGGATAAACGCATGCTTGCAGCCAGGCACCTTGGCCGAAATGATTTTGCGGATTCTTTCGCCGGCGTGATCCGGGTCCGTCAGCACAATGACCCCCCGCCGCTCCTGAGCCAGCGCGATCCGCTGGAGTATACGCGCATTGATGGCGGAGCCGCCCGTCTCGATCGTATCGGCATCCACCGCCCGCTTCACGGCCACGGTATCATCCCGGCCTTCCACCACAATGACTTCTTTAATCATGATTTCCTGTCTTCCTTTCGAGTACATTATACCCGTCAATGCCGCCGGACAGCCAAGTCCCTGCAAGTGGCATAAACCGTGATGCCTGTTCAGGTACTTTGCGGGGTCCCGGTATAGACAAACTGCTGTAAATTAACAACAAAAAGAAGAGGAAAGCTCCTCTTCTTTAGCATGACATTTTCATGATCATAATACTATAACATTAGAATGGCAAAGTAAAACGAAATTAGTTCAGCTCCGGTTTGACCGGACCGATCACGTATACCTTAAGGCCGGATTTACGGCCAAAGTTGCGTGCCTGCTGGACGGAATCGTAGTATATATCGATTTTATTTCCCTTAATGGCTCCGCCTGTGTCTTCCGCACGACGGAAGCCAACACCTTCAATGTAAACCCACCATCCCAAAGGAATGACGCTTGGATCAACCGCAATCGTGCGGCCTTCCGTGACGCGTGTTCCTGTGGCGGTGCGTGTGCCGACTCCGGACTCGCCAGACGAATAAGCGGTCATGGAGACTTTGATCAGCTTCTTGTAGGAAAAGTCAACGCCGGCCTTGCTGACCCGGTTGTTACTGCTGCTGCTGCTGACCTTCTTCACCTTGGCAGGGGTAGAAGAAGCTTTGGCAACGGCTGTTTTGACTTCGGTCACTACGGGAACAGGCTTTTTCTTCGTGCCGACGGCAATGACCTTATCTTTGGTCACCGTCTGCACTTTTTTGCCCACCATTTTCATGGACACCAGCTTGCCGTCTTTGTACTTCTTCTCGATGTACTGCACCATCACGCCAGGAGATCCCTGCTGAATCACCCGCGACTCGCCTTTGTAAATGCTGGGGTCGGAGGTTTTGACCACCCGGAAGGGGAGGGATTCATGACGCTGTACCACTTGTTTGTTCATCCGGACGATCCGGATGTCCGTGTTGGTGGAGACCGCCGTTTCGACAGCCGGAGTGACAATGTCTGTTTCCTTGACTTTGACGCCGGTTTCTTTCAGCACGTCGCCGACCGTTTTGGCCGTTGTATACAAATGCTTCGTTGCACCATCAGCCGTCACCTTCACAGGACTCGCGCGGTCGATCACGACCTTGTCGCCGTCGGATATAGCCCCGCTCAGCGGCATCGATATTTGGTCCTCGGGTTTCAGACTGATTTCCTGCTCATCCAGCATTTCTTGAAGTAAAGATGTATTGGTCTGTACAGATTTCATTTGACCGTCTACTACCAAATAAACTTGTTTTCGCGATTGACTGTACACGAGCAGCAAGATCATCAGGGTAACCGCGATTGAAACGATAGCTGCAGTGGAGATCTGGCGCAAATTCTCATGCTTCCATCGCAATGCGTAAGACATGCTGGAGATTTTTGAATCATGGGTCTTCTCTGGTTGGAAAACGCCCACTTTCTCGATCCTCCTTCATAGCCTCGCCGTCTAGAGTTATGCATGATTGTATTTGACGCGACTATACTCAATTTTTTACAAGAACCCACAGAAAGCATGCGTTCTTGCACCATGAACCAATCTCTCCATCATGATTTGTCACCTCCTGTTATACAACAGTATGATGACTGCCTCTCCTTTATTCAAAACAAAAGAAGCCGATAGAAAAGAGCTTACGAGGACTCTTTCGTGGCTTCCGGATGTCAGAATATCGGAATTGTCATGCACGAGGGTACCTCTCTTTATCCGCTTACGGGGTTAGCTGTCGGGTTCGGGCGAAAGAGAGCCGCCCTATTCGCGTCCTTACGCTCATGGCGTAAAGCCGTTCAATTCACCCCAGAGACCCAAAAAAGAAATCAAATACGTTTGCGAGCACCGGACCGCTTCCGGTCTGTCATGCCCCGCTCCAGTATTGGTTCCCCCGTTCTCCCATGCGGAAGACTCAGCGAGACTGGTTCATGAAGCTGCGAAGGTAAGACCTTAACGACAGCTCAATGATTCACTGAAAAGATGATATCCTGTTTTGATGCATGTTGTAAAGCGGTAATCAACCACGTTTATTTGAAAAAGTGGTTAAAAAAATGTAATATTCGGCGTTTTGTTTGTTAAAATTCTTTAATCATTCGCTCATGCTCATTTTTTCGGCTGTTTTTCTCCCGATTTCACACAATTCCAAATCGTTCCAGCCCATTTTGGGTGGTAATCTGGGCAATTTCCTCCAGGTCAACCCCCTTAATCTGGGCTGCCGCTTCAGCGACCAGACGGACGTTTGCCGACTCGTTTCTCTTCCCTCGGAAAGGGTGCGGCGTGAGATAAGGAGAGTCCGTTTCGATGAGCAGCCTGTCCATCGGAACCTGAGCCAGGACCTCTTTGGGGACTCTGGCATTCTTGAACGTAATAGGTCCGCCAAACGAAAGATGGAAGCCCATATTCAGGCATAGCTTCGCGGTTTCCCAGCTCCCCGAGAACGAATGCATGACACCGCCGACCTCGCCGGCCTTCTCTTCCCGTAATATTTTCACAATATCCTCATGGGCGTCCCGGTTATGTATAACAATCGGCATGTTGAGCTCTCGGGCCAGTCCAATTTGCTGGCGGAGGACCCGGTGCTGCACATCCTTTGGCGAGGTATCCCAGTAGTAATCCAGACCAATTTCACCGATGGCCACCACCTTGGGATGACTGCATAAGGATGCAATCCACTCCAGATCGCCTTCCTGCATAAAAACGGCGTCCTGCGGATGCCAGCCTATGGCCGCATATATAAAATCATACGTTTCCACCAGCTTCATCGTCGATGGAATCGTCTCCCGGTTAAAACCAACGTTGATCATCCGGGTTACACCGGCTTGTACGGCATTATCAATGACCCGCTCCCGGTCCTCGTCGAATTGTTGCGCATCCAGATGGGTGTGCGTGTCGAACAGTTCCATGAATTTGAACTCCTTTCTTGTCGGTACCACAGGTTCCTTTTCGTACGGTATTTTGTCATTAAAGCTTGAAAATGCGGGAAATCGAAGGAGAAAGATCGGTTATCGCCTTTTCCAGTTTATCTTCCGGATAATACAAGTGATATTTCCCGCGGTGAATGCCGCTGATGGAACGGACAATATCCGACACCTCGGATATTTCCCGCAGCTGCTCCTGGCGGTCGAGCAGCAGGATCTGTTTCTGGCTCGACTCGTCACCCGGACGAAATACATCGTAAGGAAGATCGGTCGGAAAATCAATCTCCAGATCATATTCCGGGTTCATTCCGGCTTGTCCAAACTCCCGGCGGATTTCATCGATCATTTCCAAATCGACGGAGTCCATTTCTACATATTTATACAGTTTGCGGTGCATAAATCGGGTACACAGCTCACTGAGTATGCGGTCGTCCTCATAGGACCACTGGAGGAAGGCCGTTTGAATCAGCGCCTCGTCCAGCTTCAGATAAGCCTGCACGTCCAGTTTGTCTTCAAAGAGCTGAGGCAGCGGCTCGACCATAAAGCCAAATGGATAACCATCCTGGTACAGCTCCTTGGCCCGCCGGAAAATTTGGCGCAAAATAATTTCTGAACTGCGGGTTACCGGATGGAAGTAGACCTGCCAGTACATCTGGTACCTGGACATTAAATAATCCTCCACGGCATGCATCCCGGACTCTTTGACCACCACTCTCCCCTGGTAAGGACGAAGCATCCGCAGAATACGGTCAATATCAATCGTACCGTAGTTCACCCCGGTGTAATAGGCATCCCGAAGCAGGTAATCCATCCGGTCGGCATCCAAGGGGCTAGAAACGAGGTTCACCACAATCGGTTTATCATAGGTCTTCGCGATGACGGCGGATACCTTGTTCGGGAAGTCCGGGGCAATCTCGCTCAGAATATCATTCACTTCCGTATCTCCGGTGACAATCCGGCGCGTCCAGTCTTCATGATTCATATGAAAGGCCTCTTCAATCGAATGAGAAAAGGGGCCGTGTCCCAGGTCGTGCAGCAGCGCCGCACACAGCGTCAGCAGCCTCTCTTCTTTCGGCCAATCCGGATAGCCGCTGCGCTCAAATTGCGAAATAATCCGCCGTGTAATCTCATATACCCCTAAAGAATGGGAGAAACGGCTGTGCTCCGCTCCATGAAACGTCAAATACGAGGTTCCAAGCTGCCGGATCCGCCGCAAGCGCTGAAATTCGGTCGTATTAATAAGCCTCCAAATCGTGGAGTCCTGGACGTGAATATAATTGTGAACCGGATCTTTAAAGACTTTTTCCTCACTTAGTGGGTTCATGTTCAGGTCAACTCCATTCATTTTGTGAAATTCGGGTTGTTAAGTGTTTTAATTTTGAAATATTTTTGACAATTGATGTCGATACATGTCGAAATAAGCAGAATTAAGGTTTTCCAAATCGACATTATACTACCAAGGCGATATAATTGGAAAAGAATCCTGATATGAGTGATTTCCTAGCTGTTATGCTATTTGTAAGGTTATTGAACCAAATTTACTGGTTGACTGTTTTGGGAATCGTTGGTATTATTGATATCATTAAAGAGAGAACGTTGTCGAATTATGACATTTTAAAACTATGGCGAGAGGAGCAATGATCAGTTATGATGAAATCAACTGGTATTGTAAGAAAGGTAGACGAACTGGGTCGGGTAGTTATCCCCATTGAACTGCGCCGTACCTTGGGCATTGGAGAGAAAGACGCACTTGAGATTTACGTGGACGGAGAACGTATTATGCTCAAGAAATACGAACCGGCCTGCATCTTCTGCGGCAATGCCGAGAATGTTACTTACTTCAAAGGAAAAATTGTTTGTCACGATTGCATATCAGAAATCCCAACACCTGTGACAAATTAAGATTTTTAGTATATAATAAGAGTAATTCAAATTGTTAATTCTAACCTTTTTCATATCTCCTTGGTGTCTCCTCGGCTTAGAACCCGGCCGTGGGAGGCATTTTTTTTGATTGAAGACGATATGACCGCTCCAAGGAGAAGAGGAGCAGCCGTACGACGCGTCCTACCCCGGCTGCTTCCATTTTGCCACAAATTACCTAACTTCGGAAAAACTTTCATCCCTATAAAAGGCGACTGTCTTTTCAAAAATGTGGTTTACCCACCTAATCTCTCTCTTCTACCTACTGCTCCCTCACCACTGCATTCGTTTACAATAGTGCGTTATACACATCTCTTTTGGAAACACCACGGTCGGCGGCTGCCTTCTTCATGGCGTCTTTCCTTGGCAACCCTTCCCCTTCGTAATGCTGCACATGCTCTTCCACGGTCAGCTCCTGCCACCAAGCATCCCGCTGCTTCTGCTCCTCCTTCGGATCCGCGCCTTCCAGTACGAGGCAGTATTCGCCAATCGGAGCATGCTCCTCCAGATACTCGAGGCATTCTTCAATGGTTCCCCTGACAAACTCCTCATATCGCTTGGTCAGCTCACGGGCGAGCACAATTCTCCGATTGCCGAGAATTTCAAGGATGGCCTTGAGTGTCTTCATTACCCGATGAGGCGATTCGTAAAACAGCAGCGTTCCGGATGCCGCCTGCAGCGGCTCCAGCACCGCTTGAATCTCTTTGCGTTCCCGGGGAAGAAAACCGATAAACGTAAATCGCTCGGTCGGAAGTCCCGACACGATCAGGGAGGATAACGCAGCATTGGCACCCGGGACCGGAATAACGGAAATTCCTTGTTCCAACGCCAGCTGGACGAGGTCGGCCCCGGGGTCGGAAATCGCCGGCAGACCGGCATCGCTGACAAGAGCCAAATTTTTTCCTTCTATTATATAGCGTATTAATTCGGGTCCGCTTGCCGCCTTATTATGCTCATGATAGCTGAACAACATCGACGGGGAAATGTCGAAATGGGTGAGCAGCTTGCGCGTCTGCCTTGTATCCTCTGCGGCGATGATGTCACAGGCCTTTAGCGTGTTTACCGCCCGAAACGTCATGTCCTCCAAATTGCCGATGGGCGTGGCCACCAGGTATAACGAACCCGGCGCGCCCTCTTCTTTTTCCTGAAAACTGCTTTGTATGCTCAGACTCATTCTTTTCCCTCTTTAGCTCCATAATAAATATCCAGAATTTCGGGGCAGTAGCTGTTATTCTCATTATATACAATGAGCGGCGGCAGCAACCGCACCTCCGGCTTGCCTTCCCTCATTGCCTCGACCAGCACCATATTTGCCTCCAAGTGGGCCCTCGGATGAACAAAGCGAATCCGTTTCGGCTCCAGCCGATGCTGCCGCATCAGTGATATAATGTCTGCAAGCCGCTGCGGCTTATGAACCATGCTGACTTTCCCTCCGGGCTTGACCAATCTGAAGCAGGTCTGAATAACCTCTTCCAGGGTGCAGCTGATTTCATGGCGGGCGATCGCCTGGTGAGGATTCAGCTTGATATCGCTGCCGTTCAGCGGCATATAGGGCGGATTGACTGTAATGGCGTCATATACGCCGTGCCCGGTCTCCTTGTGCAGCTCCCGCAAATCGCCTTCGCGGATGAGAACCCGGTCATTCAAGCCGTTCAGCTCCACGCTCCGCCGGGCCATGTCCGCCAGACGGGGCTGAATTTCAATACCTTCGATGGCCGCCGCAGTACGGGTGGTGAGCAGCATCGGAATGACACCGTTGCCCGTACACAGGTCGAGCACTCTCCCCTTGGCCGGAATTCCCGCGAAGCGTGCCAGAAGTACCGCATCCATGGAAAAGCTGAACACTTCGTCGCTTTGGATAATATGCAAATCATGCGTCAGCAGATCGTCGAGACGTTCCGTCGGCCGCAGGCTTACCTGTGATTTATCAATTTTCATTCTTCATTTTCCTTCTCTGCAGCATAGGGTAACCTTCCTTGGTACTTTACATAAAACCATTGTAAACCATAAAAACATTGAAAAAAAACCGTAGGGAGTTATCCTACGGCTTCATTTATTCAGAAAAGACAGGCAGAAAAGGCAATCGCCTTCTGTGCGCAAATGTCCATAATAGACGTTGCATATATGGAAACCTTCGTGATACAGCCTCGCGAGGTTGTCGTATCCTTCCCCCACCACGTCCTCGATCTCATGCTCCTGCTCTGCTGTGGCATGGGCCGGTTGTGGCAGCGGGGATCCTTCCTCCGGTATGGCTCCTTTTAATATTTTGCGCAGCTGCTCATTCTCCAGGCTCAGGCGGTTGTTTTCCTCCAGCAGCTCTTTGATGAGAAGCTTCATTTCACCCAGATCACTGTGAACCTGCTCCATTTGTGTTTCCATCTCTTGAATGTGTGCAAAAATATTTTTCTTTTCCAAGTTTCCACCCCGAAAGTAACCTCTACGGTTTACTTGATGACAACATCATCCAATGGCAGTTCCTTGACCTTGCTGATTTCAAACAGCTGGACATGGACGCTTCGGCTGCCGGCATTGATACCGACCACTTTGCCTTCTCCCAACGATGTGATGACGATTTTGCCTACTGATGGCAGCTCTTCCTTCACACTTTCATAATTATCATGCTCATATTTCAGACAGCACATGAGTCTTCCGCACAAGCCGGAAATTTTGGTCGGATTCAGCGACAAGCTCTGGTCTTTAGCCATCTTGATGGATACAGGCTCGAAATCGCCGAGCCAGGACGAACAGCAAAGGATGCGACCGCATGGGCCGATACCGCCCAGCATCTTGGCTTCGTCACGCACACCAATTTGTCTAAGCTCGATCCGCGTCCGGAAAATACCGGCCAGATCCTTGACGAGCTCGCGAAAATCCACTCTTCCCTCAGCCGTAAAATAAAATATAATTTTATTTCGGTCAAACGTAAATTCCACATCCACCAGCTTCATCTTGAGGCCGTGATCGCGGATTTTATTTAAACAGGTGGCAAAAGCATCCTTGGCGGCCTGCTTGTTCTCTTCCACAACCCGTGCGTCAGAATCACCGGCGATCCGGATGACCTTCTTCAGCGGGAGGACCACATCGGATTCCTGCACCTCTTTTTTTCCAACGACAACCTTGCCGTATTCGATACCGCGCGCCGTTTCGACGATAACGCTGTTATCCTTCTCAATCGGGAAATCGAGCGGATCGAAATAATAAATTTTGCCCGCCTTTTTAAAACGGACACCCACTACACTGTACAAAAACTAACCCCCTTATATGCCAGAGACCATTGGCTAGCCTTGAAGCTATCCTTCCAAACCGATTAAAAACTGTTCAAGACAGAGTTGGCTATTCACATTGTAGCGCAATTTCTTCCTGCATTCTGCGGCTAAATCCATATAGGAGACCCATTGTGCCGTGCTGCGGGTTAAAGCATGTGTAGACAAAAAGTCCAACTGATCTATGAAAACGATACTTTCGTGCTTACCGTACTGGACGTGAAGCATATCTTTGAACCACAAATGAAACAAATTAAGCAGTGTATCCAAGTGATCGGATAACCCGGCTTTGAACACCTTCTGCCCTGCGGTCACCAGAGCGGAGCTGCCGCGGCCTAGAGCTTCCTTCCCTAATTGTAACACTACGTTTCTAATTTCTGCAAACCAATTCTGCTCCATCAGCTCGCGGCATCCGTCCAGTCCCGACGATAGGTGAACGGCGCATCTGGCAAGCGGTGAAGGGTATCCTTCATCCACCAGCGTCTGCAGCATCAACCCGGGGCTGAGCGGGGTAAAAGGCACCAGCTGGGCGCGCGACTGAATCGTTGGGAGCAGAGCCTGTCCATTCTCCGTAATCAAAATCGCCACGGCCGGAATGGGCGGCTCCTCCAGAAACTTCAGCAGGCTATTGGCCGCCTGCACGGTCATCGTATCAGCCTGGTCGATAATATATACCTTCGGATTCTTTGATTCCGAGCGATAGGAAAAGACCCGCTGTAAGTCGCGGATCTGGTCGATTTTGATAGACGATCCATCCGGAGCAAGGAGATGAAGATCGGGGTGATTGCCGTGTTCCACTTTGCGGCATTCGAGGCATTGTCCGCAGGCGTCGTCCTCAAGCGTAGTACAGAAGAGTGCTTGGGCAAACGTCCGGGCCGTCTTCATCTGTCCGCTCCCCGCTGGACCGCTGAATATATAAGCATGGCTGACGGAGTTTCGGCGAAGGGCGTTTTGCAGCATTTGCTTTGCCGCATCCTGACCCGCAATATCTGCAAAAGACATATTTCCTCTCTTCCCAATATCGATGGACCGGAAGACGGATCGCCTGGCCGGCGCATCGATGTTACAATACGGCATTCTATCTATACCTATAGTTTATCATGTACGATGGGCTTTACCTATTCCTATTTCTTCTAATCTGTCAGAACATCAAATTGATCAGCATACCGCGGATTTCCCCAATCCGCTGCAGCAGCTCGATTTTCCCCTGTTCGCTCTCCAGCATATCGTCGGCCAGTCCCAAAAGGGCTGAGTCGATTTCATCAATCAGATTGTAGCGCTTGCCCCGGCCCCTGCGGTCCCAGCCACGAGCTTCCTTCATCCGGACTCCACGGCGGACCGTATCCTCCAGAAACCGTTTGACCAGCATACGGTAGGCCTTCAACTCGCGGATCGTCATCGATCTAGCAAGGCGGTCTCCCTGCATCTGAATCTCTTTAAACCGGCGGTCAAGCTCCTCCTGCGAAACCTTCTCGCCGTGCTGCTGCATGATATCGGAAAACGATTTGGGCTGAATCTGCTTCGCATTGCCCTCGTTAATCTGCAAATCGCTCTTTAGGGGTCTGAACCCCGGATTAATCTTCAATGGATATCTCCTGCCTTAAAAATGTTCGAAACGGTCAACCGGCAGAACGAACACGGTAGCACCGCCGACTTGAACCTCTACGGGGAGCGGCAAATATGAATCGGTCGTACCGCTCATCGGGGTTACGGGAGTGACGAGCTGTTCCCGAACCTTACAGCTGCTGCGGATGACGTTCATCACGGCTTCAACCTGGCTGTCATCCACCCCGATCATAAATGTGGTGTTACCTGCCCGCAAGAACCCGCCGGTACTCGCCAGTTTCGTCGCCCGGAAGTTCGCCTTGACCAGACCTGCCGACAAACGGTTGCTGTCCTTATCCTGTACAATCGCAACGATCAGTTTCATCTTGCATTCCCTCCTCGCTTATTTAGACCTGCCCATCCATATAGATTGAACCAAAGTAAGATGTAATAATCTTTTAAACTAACATTGATGTCCACATTTGCATCATTAATTTAGTTCATTCTATATAGCTGCAGGCTGCTACTGTACTTATTTGACAAAGATCCTCAAAAATCCTTTAAAATCGCTCCTGAAGCACACGGATGATATCCTGTTCCACGGCAGACTGCTCTTTGGAAGCATCAATGACGACGATGCGCTCCGGATAACGGGATGCGATGATATGATAACCTTCCCGTACCTTCTGATGAAAAGATAAACCTTCAAGATCCAGGCGGTTGACCTCGCGTCCCTGATTTGCCGCAATCCGCTGCAGTCCGGTCTCCGGCTCGATATCCAAATAAAAGGTGAGATCCGGCATCCGGTCATGAATGGCGAATTGATTAATGGCCCACACTTCATCCATGCCAAGTCCGCGGGCATATCCTTGATAAACCAGGCTGCTGTCGACGAATCGGTCGCAGATCACCGTGAGGCCTTTCTCCAGGGCAGGCTCCACCTTTTCAGCAAGGTGCTGTCTTCTTGAAGCAGCATACAGAAGCGCTTCGGTTCGGGCATCCATGGCCGTATGGGACGGATTCAATATAATTTCCCGAATCTTCTCGGCAATTTCAATACCTCCCGGCTCTCGGGTCATCATATAGGGGATGGCGAGCCGGTTAAAATATTCACCAATTTTTCCGATCACGGTTGTCTTCCCGGACCCTTCGCCTCCTTCCAGCGTAATAAATGCTCCTGGACCAGTCATAAATGGCTTCCCTGCTTTCTGTTTTTCTTATATACAATAATAGTTCGTAGATTCGGATCTGCCGCCCCCTGGCACTTCGCTCCCGCATTGGACAGGACGCGAAGCCTTGCTGCCGTATCCTCGGTGATCCGCTCTCCCGGATACAGTAACGGGATTCCCGGAGGATACGGAATAATCATTTCTGCGGCGGTTCTGTCCGCGCACTCCCGAAGAGAGACCGTTTCGGTATCTTCAGCAGGTATGGGCTGCAGGCCGAATGGAATAGGCTCTGAGACGGTGGCCTGGGCTAAAATGTTCCACGTGGAAAATTCGGCAGGGCTGCCTTGCGTCTTGGGCAGGCTGGACGCTCCCGTTAGACTTGAATCTTTTTCCGCCTCCGTCTGAACGGAATGGCGGCTTTCAACTGCCGGTGAGGCATCTGCTGAGTTCTGGGCGTCCGCCTTCTCTACAGTTATATGCCGGAGGGCATCCAGAAGGTGACGGGTGTCTTCCTCGGTGGACCCCAAGCTATATACCAAGACCACGTATCGGTCATCGCTCATCTCCGGTACGCAGCCATACGCCTCAAGCCGCTCCTGCAGCTCATATCCGCTCAGGACGCCGGTGTCGTCATACATGACGACCTTGAAGGGGTCCTGCGTGGTGTATGCGGCTGCCGGAGGGCGGATGGCCGCCTGCGCAGTGCTGCCCGCCGATGCGGCGCCGGCGGCGTCTTGGGGCTGCTGCCCCTGCGGGTGCAGCAGCTTGAAGCGCGGCAGCTCCGCCAGGCCGCGCACCAGGGCCTCCACGGCGGCGAGCCCCGCCGTGAAGGCGCCGGCGCCCTGCACATGCAGCAGGCGCCGGGCCAGGTCCAGCGAGCCCATAATCGGGTACGATGGGCTCGAGCTCTGCACCATGGCGAGCCGCTGGCGGAGCAGGCCGCGGTCAATCCGCGGCCCTTGGACGTGCAGCATGGCTCCCATGGTGAGCGCGGCCAGCATTTTGTGCGTCGACTGTACGACGCCGTCTGCTCCGCTGGCCAAGGCACTTCCGGGCAGCCGCGGATGCTGCCCGTAATGGGCGCCGTGCGCCTCGTCCACCAGCAGCGGTACCCCGTGCTGGTGGCACGCCTTCGCAAGCGGCGCCAAGTCGCTGCCCATGCCGTAATAGTTCGGCATGGTGACCAGCACGCCCTTGGCCTGCGGATAGGCGGCCAGGGCGGCGGTGACGGTCTCTGCGGACGGGGCTACTGCCAGTCCGCTGACCGGATCGGGCTCCGGCTGGATAAAGACCGCCTTCGCCCCCGCCAGCATCAGTCCATGGATCACCGATTTATGGACATTCCGCTGGACGATCAGCAGATCCCCCGGCTTGCTGCAGACCGTCAGAATCAGCGCTATATTTCCGGATGTGCTCCCGCCGACCAGGAAGAAGCTCTCCTCGGCTCCAAAACAATCCGCCGCCAGCGCTTGCGCCTCCCGAATCACACCCTCCGGGTGATGCAGATCGTCTGTCCCTGTGATTTCGGTCAAATCCGCCTGCAGCACATCCTGCAGAAATCCGGCTCCCCCGGACTCGGTATAGGCCCGTCCTTTTTTATGTCCGGGTACATGAAATGAAGAATAGGCTTTATCTTTCATCTCCTGCATCATCTCATATACAGGTGCACGTTCCTTGTTCACATGTTGCTTTTTCATCCCCAGCCATAATCCCTTCCGGTTTCAATCTCTACCCTATTTTATCGCATATTGAATCATCCGGCTAACGGTCACCGTATAAAGTCACTAGAAATAGTGGGGCATTTACTTAGATAAATGCACAATTTACACAACCGCTTGAAAAGAAATGTCTACCAACGTACATTCGTGGTAGCCAGGCCAGATGTATCAATTGTTTCTCTTGCGAACCAGGGGCGGCTGAGTCTCCGCTGCTTTTACGTGCTTATAACCTTTTTCTATGCAAAAAAGGGACAGCTTCCCGCTGTCCCCCTGTACAAAATACCTGCTTACGCGTTGGTCTGTAAATTGATTTGTCTCATCTGATGGATAAAATAATGGTATTTGGCGTCTTCGGCATTTGTATGCACCATTTCACATTCGCACTCTTCGCAAATAAATTGTGATATAATGGTGATTCCTTCTTCTTTGACTTGCCCGCAAATAATACAGACGTGTTCGGTTTGATTTTCCATCAACCATCCCACCTTATTTCATTAATTACTATCAAGTATGACTCATTTTCTATTATTTTAAACCTTTTCATAGTGGTTTCATATCCCCCTTTGATTCCTTACATACATATTCCCCGCAATCCCCGCGAGTGTCTGTACAGGAATTTTAAAAAAAGTCTTTCAATCAGCCGATATATGAATTAAAGACCTCTAGGAGGTGGAGCGTTCTCCATGCCGGATGAGAATCACGTTAATGCAACCTTTTACCACTATAAATTAATCAAAAAAATACCGGTTTCCCGGCTGCTCGTGCGCCTATATTTGCTTCTTCCCTACATAGCTGTGATTTCATTCATGATCGTCATTTCCTGGACCAGCTGCTTCTATTTTGTTCTCACCGCACCGGTTATGCTGTGGATTCATTATGTTATCTCCCGATCGGTTCTGCTGTTATCAGGAACACCGTTTCGTAAACGATGGAAGTTTTCGCTGCGGCTGCCATGGCTCGGGTATATCACCGATCAACATATCAGCTACCGCCTGTTTCGGAAAGTCTATATCTATATCACTGGATTTGGCCTGCTCCTGCTGGCTGTGATCATGTTTTGGTCACCGGTTCCCTTCACACTGTCCTTGCTGTTCTGGCATCTCTGGTTCCTGCTTCCGCAATATTATGCTTTTCTTCGTTTATTGAAGCAGCGTAAAGACGGCATGATTAAACTGAACGCACAGGACATCTCCTATTATCAGCAGTAGCCACTCGTCATCATTATGATGAACTTGAAGTCCCCTCTTACACAGAGGGGACTTTGGCTTGCACGCATAATTAAAAAACCCGCATCCTTGGATGCAGGTCACTATAAATCGGTATCCACACTTTCAACTGTCGCCTTACCCTTAGTTAAAACGGTCACCGTAAAATAATCTTTATGAATGGTTAAGTTAATTACCCGGCTTTGCTTCTCAAAAACGTGCGAGTTCCCTTCGGCCTCCTCCGTTTTTTCCTTCCAGCCCCACTCTTTAATCTTATTCAAGTAAGCTTCCGGAATCTGTTCATCTTCTTTGAGGCCTTTCATCGAGTAGCGTACATAGTCTAATTTAGAATTACCGGATGTCCGATCAGTACGGTTCGCTTCCTTCGGCACCGGAAAGGTTTTATCGTTCGCAGCTCCTTCAAAGGATGTCCACGAGGGCTCACTTTTCATGCAGCCGGTAAGCAGCAAACAGACGACTCCAAACACAAGAAGAGCATGCAGCCACGGTCTATTGAGCATGTATGTCCTCCTTATATCGCAAAAGTAATAATTATTCAGTTTTCTTAGGCACCCCCAAACATGTACATACATATTATACTGACTACTTCTGCCCTGTCGGTAACAAAAATGTTACTTCGTTTGGAGAGTATACAAACCTTATGCATGATAGCGAATAGGCAGCTGCGGTGTCTCGATCTTTTTTAATGACAAAAGATTCATAAACCCATATCATGTCCATCCCGATCCTATGTTCTCAAGACTTCCCTAACGGCCAATTTTATCATGCTGTCTAGTCTACAGGATGTATTCCATGAATAAAAAATTCAATCCTTCTTGTTAATGAATACGATAGGATCTGTATTTCATAACCCATTTTCTCTCATACACACAATTAAAAACAAAAAAACCACCGTTGATATTCATCAACAGTGGTCCTTCGCTTGGCAACGTCCTACTCTCCCAGGACCCTTCGGTCCAAGTACCATCGGCGCTGGAGGGCTTAACGGTCGTGTTCGGGATGGGTACGCGTGGAACCCCTCCGCTATCGCCACCAAACGTTCAAGTGTTTGATCACTTGAAAACTAGATACGAAACGAATCTACATTTTATATTTATTGGATAAGCCCTCGACCGATTAGTATTGGTCAGCTCCATGCATTGCTGCACTTCCACCTCCAACCTATCTACCTCGTCGTCTACAAGGGGTCTTACATACTGGGAAATCTCATCTTGAGGGGGGCTTCACGCTTAGATGCTTTCAGCGCTTATCCCGTCCGTACGTAGCTACCCAGCCATGCTCCTGGCGGAACAACTGGTGCACCAGCGGTACGTCCATCCCGGTCCTCTCGTACTAAGGACAGCTCCTCTCAAATTTCCTACGCCCACGACAGATAGGGACCGAACTGTCTCACGACGTTCTGAACCCAGCTCGCGTACCGCTTTAATGGGCGAACAGCCCAACCCTTGGGACCTACTTCAGCCCCAGGATGCGATGAGCCGACATCGAGGTGCCAAACCTCCCCGTCGATGTGGACTCTTGGGGGAGATAAGCCTGTTATCCCCAGGGTAGCTTTTATCCGTTGAGCGATGGCCCTTCCATGCGGTACCACCGGATCACTAAGCCCGACTTTCGTCCCTGCTCGACTTGTAGGTCTCGCAGTCAAGCTCCCTTCTGCCTTTGCACTCTTCGAATGATTTCCAACCATTCTGAGGGAACCTTGGGGCGCCTCCGTTACTCTTTAGGAGGCGACCGCCCCAGTCAAACTGCCCACCTGACACTGTCCCCATACCGGATCACGGTACCAGGTTAGAACCTAGATACGATCAGGGTGGTATCCCAACGGCGCCTCCACCCAAGCTGGCGCTCAGGTTTCAAAGGCTCCCACCTATCCTGTACAGATCGTACCCAAATCCAATATCAAGCTGCAGTAAAGCTCCATGGGGTCTTTCCGTCTTGTCGCGGGTAACCTGCATCTTCACAGGTATTAAAATTTCACCGGATCTCTCGTTGAGACAGCGCCCAAGTCGTTACGCCATTCGTGCGGGTCAGAATTTACCTGACAAGGAATTTCGCTACCTTAGGACCGTTATAGTTACGGCCGCCGTTTACTGGGGCTTCGGTTCACAGCTTCGGGATTACTCCCTAACCGCTCCCCTTAACCTTCCAGCACCGGGCAGGCGTCAGCCCGTATACTTCGCCTTGCGGCTTCGCACAGACCTGTGTTTTTGCTAAACAGTCGCTTGGGCCTTTTCACTGCGGCCCCCTCGTGCTATTCACACTACCGGGGCACCCCTTCTCCCGAAGTTACGGGGTCATTTTGCCGAGTTCCTTAACGAGAGTTCTTCCGCGCGCCTTAGAATTCTCTTCTCGCCTACCTGTGTCGGTTTGCGGTACGGGCACCTTCACCTGGTTAGAGGCTTTTCTTGGCAGTGTGAGATCATGACCTTCGGTACTATAATTTTCCCTCCCCGTCACAGCCCAGCCTTAAAGTGTGCGGATTTGCCTACACACCAGCCTCACTGCTTGGACGAGCATCCATCAGCTCGCGTCACTACCCTCCTGCGTCACCCCATCACTCATAACGGTTTACGGTGGTACAGGAATTTCAACCTGTTGTCCTTCGATTACGCCTGTCGGCCTCACCTTAGGTCCCGACTTACCCTGAGCGGACGAGCCTTCCTCAGGAAACCTTGGGCTTTCGGCGGATCAGATTCTCACTGATCTTTTCGTTACTCATACCGGCATTCTCACTTGTATACGCTCCAGCACTCCTTACGGTATACCTTCAACGCTGTATACAACGCTCCCCTACCCCTGATGCAAGCATCAAGCCATAGCTTCGGTGGTGTGTTTAGCCCCGTTACATTTTCGGCGCAGAGTCACTCGACCAGTGAGCTATTACGCACTCTTTCAATGGTGGCTGCTTCTAAGCCAACATCCTGGTTGTCTGTGCAACTCCACATCCTTTCCCACTTAACACACACTTGGGGACCTTAGCTGATGGTCTGGGCTGTTTCCCTTTTGACAATGGATCTTAGCACTCACTGTCTGACTCCCGGTCGATCAGTCGATGGC
>NZ_CP081301.1:757500-1352500 GCF_025809195.1 Paenibacillus sp. PSB04 | reverse complement strand
GGCTACGCATCGTCGCCTTGGTGAGCCGTTACCTCACCAACTAGCTAATGCGCCGCAGGCCCATCCGCAAGTGACAGATTGCTCCGTCTTTCATCATTCCCTCAGGAGAGGAAATGAGATATCCGGTATTAGCTCACGTTTCCGTGGGTTATCCCGGTCTTGCAGGCAGGTTGCCTACGTGTTACTCACCCGTCCGCCGCTAACCATCAGGAGAGCAAGCTCTCCATCAAGTCCGCTCGACTTGCATGTATTAGGCACGCCGCCAGCGTTCGTCCTGAGCCAGGATCAAACTCTCCAAGAAAGTTTGTAGCTCATTTTGAATCTGACGAGATTGATTTAATCTCAATCGCTCCGGTCATAAGACCATCGCGTTTATACTCACTCGTTGTTCAGTTTTCAAAGATCAAACTTCGTTTCGTTACCGGAAGCTCATCGCCTCAGCAACTTTTATAGTATATCATGCTCTCAGCAAGTTTGCAAGCTTTTTTTATACTTCTTTTAAAAAGCTGTGTTATCAACATTCCTGCTTTAAGAGGGCAAGAAATAATATAACACAGCCTTTAATATGAAGTCAACTATTTATGAAGAAATAATTTCGTTGATACATAATTGTCTTTGCTGTATCAGATTGATAATCTGTCCGTTGACAGAGACCATAGGCCGTGTCGGATGATTGCGGTCCGTGAAGACGATTTCTCCAATCTGATCATTGCTTAATCGGACAATGGTACCGTTATGAAATTCTGTCACTTTGCTGATCAATGTGCGAACGATGCCTGGATCCAGCTTACCAAAAGCCTCTGCATGAATTTGTTCCAGCACCAGGTACGGAGATTGGGCTTTCTGGTATATGCGATTCAGCGTCATGGCGTGGAATATATCTACGACCCCAACAATTTTCGCATAGATGTGAATCTTACCTCCATCCAGCCGGAGAGGATACCCTGACCCGTCTACCTTTTCATGATGCTGCAGAGCAGCCAAGCGTACGCCCTCATTAATGGCTGTTACATTTTTAAGCAGTTGATAGCCGTAGGTGGTATGTCTCTTCATCTCTCCAACTTCCTCTGCGGTAAGAGGCTGTGGCTTGTACAATACGGCCGGATCGATTTTGAAGTTACCGATATCATGGAATAACCCTGCAAAAGCAGCCTGCATCCAATCCTTCTGTTGTAACCCGATCCATTTGGCCAGCTGATAGGATGACAACGCACAAAGGACCGCGTGGTGATAAATATAGTCATACTCGCTCATGCTTCTTGGCGAAAAGGTTAATAAATTATAGTCCTTAATCTGTGAAATAAGGGCCTCCAACTGGCCCCTGAGTTCAAAAATCGGGATCTCTGCCGCAATGACGGAAGGGTATGTGCTTTTTACCAGCTGAATCATTCTGTCATATTCCTCTAGAAAACTGGAGCGTTGGACGGTTGTTACTGAGTCTTTTCGGGCCTGAACTGAAGGGACGCTCCGCTGCGGTATCGCCGCTCTGCTGTCAGCGGAACTCTTCGTTTCCTGCTCTCCGTTGTCAACGTCAACCGACTGTACCATAAATGCACGAAGGATTTCCAGGTCTCTCGGCAGCAGTACGGTTCCCTTCTGAAGCAGCAATCCGCCCAATGGCGTGTGAACATCCTTGGATAATTTTAAACCGGGTTTGATTTCTGTAATCGATACGCTGGCCATTGATCCATTCACTCATTTCCGACTCATATGGTGGTAATATACACCAATTATATTACGGATAAGAACGCTGTACAATTGCCTGCTTGCCATATGAAGCCAAGAAAAAAAGCATGAATCTGATAGAATCAGACTCATGCTCCTAGCTTTTGTCGTATTGACGGAATTATTCTTCGTCCGGTGCCTCATTCGAAGCATCCGTCATTTCAGGTGCAGGTGCTCCGGTGTCGTCAGGCTCCGCGCCTTCTTCCGATCCGTTGCCGACCTCTTGCCCTTCGATCAAGACTACGTCTTCATCGTCCGGATCGTCGCTCTTATCTACGCGGCATACGGTCGCTACAGAATCATCCTCACGGATGTTAATCAGCTTCACGCCCTGTGTGTAGCGTCCCATCGTGGAGATTCCCTCCATGCTGGTCCGGATCAACGTGCCGCTGGTGGTAATGATCATCAGGTCTTCCTCGGACTTCACGACCTTCAGCCCAACCACCGGTCCGTTCTTGTCCGTGACGTTGATGGTTTTAATCCCCTTACCGCCACGCGTTTGCGAACGGTAATCGCTGGCAGGGGTACGCTTGCCGTATCCCTTGGACGTTACGATCAGGACATCCAGCTCTTTATCGATGACGTCCATGCCGATCACCGAGTCGCCTTCATCCAGGGTAATCCCTTTAACCCCTGTCGCTCCGCGCCCCATCGACCGTACATCATGCTCAGAGAAGCGGATGGACATGCCGTGGGCTGTACCCATGATCATTTCCTGCTTACCATCCGTCAGCTTGACTTCAATCAAGCAGTCGTCTTCGCGCAAGTTGATCGCGATCAAGCCGCCTTTGCGGATATTCACGTAATCTTCGAGAGGCGTCTTCTTCACAACCCCGCTGCGGGTAACGAAGAACAGGTATTTGTCATCCTCAAACTCAGAGACCGGAATCACGGCATTGATCGTCTCTCCCTGTTCGATCTGAATGAGGTTAATAATCGCCGTTCCCCGGGCGGTACGGCCGAGTTCAGGAATTTCGTACGCTTTCAGGCGGTACACCTTACCCCGATCCGTGAAGAACATCAGGTAATTATGCGAGTTGGTAACGAAGAGATGCTCGACAAAGTCCTCATCCTTCATATCAAGCCCTGTCACCCCGCGTCCGCCGCGTTTCTGGCTGCGATAGGTATTGGCAGGCAGACGTTTGATGTATCCCGTATGCGTGATCGTGATAACCACTTCTTCACGCGGAATCAGGTCTTCATCCAGAATGCTCTCTTCACCAACGGTAATTTCGGTGCGGCGCTCGTCGCCGAAGCGCTCCTTGATTTCTTGAAGCTCATTCATAATAATGTCCAGAACGAGCTCTTCATTCGCGAGAATTTCACGGTACTCGGCAATCTTCACCATAAGCTCCTGGTACTCGCCCTCGATTTTCTCGCGCTCCAAACCGGTCAGGCGCTGGAGTCTCATTTCCAGAATGGCCTGGGTTTGCTCGAGGCTTAGGCTGAATCGCTCGATCAAACGGTCACGGGCAATTTCCGTCGTCTGAGAAGAACGAATAATCGAGATGACTTCATCCAGATGGTCAAGTGCGATTCGCAAGCCTTCCAAAATATGAGCGCGGGCTTCCGCCTTTTTCAGATCATATTCGGTCCGGCGGCGGATAACTTCAATCTGGTGCTGCAAATAATAGTACAACGCATCGCGCAGCGTCAGAACCTTCGGCTCCTTGTTCACGATCGCCAGCATGTTGATGCCGAACGTGGATTGCAGTGCCGTATGTTTGTACAGATTATTCAGCATGACACTCGGATTGACATCACGGCGCAGCTCGATAACGATTCGCATACCGGTCCGGTCGGATTCGTCCCGCAGATCGGTAATGCCCTCGAGTCTCTTCTCGCGCACGAGCTCAGCGATTTTCTCGACCAAACGCGCTTTATTGACCTGATAAGGCAGCTCGGTCACAATGATGCGCGCTTTATTGTTGACTTCTTCAATCTCGGCTTTGGCCCGCATCGTGACGGATCCACGGCCAGTCTCATATGCCTGGCGGATTCCCTGCCGGCCTAAAATGAAGCCTCGGGTAGGGAAGTCAGGACCCTTGATATATTCCATCAGTTCCAGTGACGTAATGTCGGGGTTCTTAATGAGCGCCTGTACGCCATCAATCACTTCGCTCAAGTTATGAGGTGGAATATTGGTGGCCATACCGACCGCGATTCCCGATACCCCATTGACCAGCAGGTTCGGATAACGTGCAGGAAGCACAACCGGCTCCAGTTCCTCGCCATCATAGTTTTCGGTAAAATCAATTGTCTCTTTGTTGATATCGCGCAGCATCTCGATGGCGATCTTGGAAAGACGCGCTTCGGTGTAACGCATGGCTGCGGCAAAGTCACCGTCAACGGATCCAAAGTTTCCATGGCCTTCAACAAGCATATAACGCATCGAAAAATCCTGTGCCATACGAACCATGGACTCGTATACAGCCGAGTCACCATGCGGGTGATACTTACCGATGACCTCACCCACGATTCTCGCCGATTTCTTAAATGGTTTATCCGGATACATACCGAGCTCCGACATCGCGTACAGGATACGCCGGTGAACCGGCTTCATCCCGTCCCGCACATCCGGCAAAGCCCGGGAAACAATGACGCTCATCGCATAATCCATAAAGGATTCGCGCATTTCGTCGCGTATGTCCCGATCTTTGATTTGCGAGCCTCTTTCTTCCGCCATGGTGGACCTCCTCCAATTTCTATCAAACCACTAACATGTCTTTTCAGACGATTCATTTAGTACAGCAAATAAAAAATCAATATATGAGGAAAAACGTCTATCGACGTACAGTCTTTGCAGGCTGGGCCCAGCGCCCGTACTTCCGCAAAATCTCCCATAACTTTCAGGCTTATGCAAAGCCTGTAAAAGTTCAATTCCTTCTTGCCCAAGCGAACCGAAAAACGCATAACCGCAGGGCCGAAAAGGTGAAATCAACGGACGAGAATCCGCAAACCCACCAACCTTTATTATATTACTTTCACAAAAAGAGCACAATTAAACGTTTGAGCGCCGCCGGCTCCGCAGCTGCCCAAGTTCCGTTTCTCTAGGGATTCGCCCGGCCTTCTGTGCCTTTTCCACATATACTGGTAGGGCAATAGGGACGCCTAGTGCTGTTTTGAGCAAACAAAACACCACATCTTTATATTATACCATTGTTTTGCTTGCTTGTCCTATGTTTTACGCCTGTGAACCGCGGAGAAGAAGCTCCGGCCGACAAGCACATAACAAGGCCAATCACGTAGAAAGGATGATATTTCTTGGCGATTCAACGTGTTGCAAGCAAATGGGCGAAAACCCAGGTCCTTTTACAAAGTCCACAGGTATCTCCTTACATTCCCTTAACGCAAAAATATACACGCACCACGCTGGGTAATATGCTTGAAAACACACCTCTTGTATACATTAAGCCGGACCGCGGCACATACGGCAACGGGGTCATGAACGTACAGCGGAACGGTGAACCTGACGCTCCAGCTGGCGAGCAGCCCCCCGAGGGCTCTCCCCACACTGGAGTGGAATATACTTTGCGCTACGGCACACGCTCCGAGACGTACCCGAACCTCGATGCGCTGCATCTGGCCATACTCAGGCACACAAGAGGAAAATTTTATATTATTCAGCAGGGGATCGTGACTTTGAAGTACGAGGAGCGCCAGTTTGATCTGAGAATTCTGACCCAAAAAACGCCGTACCGCCATTGGGAAACCACTGGCATCATCGGCCGGGTGGCCGCTAAGAACATGATCATCACGAATTACCATGGCGGAGGTTCCGTACGCCTGCTGAACGAGCTGCTCGAAGGGAACGTAAGCCCTGAAGAATCCCCGCTATTGGAACGAAAGCTGTTAGAGCTGGGTGTAGCCACTGCACAGCAGCTGCAGACCCAATTCCCCCGCATTAAGGAAATCGGTCTTGATGTAGCCATCGACGAACAACTCAATCCTTGGATCCTTGAAGTGAATACGCTCCCGGCCATCTTTCCGTTTAAAAAGTTCTTCAAGGATAAAAGCATCTACCGCCGCATAGAACGGTATGCGATCAACTACGGAAGGCTCCCCGGCAAAAGTAAAAGGAGAGGCAGCTATTAACAAAAACAAGAGAAGCTCCGGTTCCGGAAACTTCTCTTGTTTTGTCTGTCTATATCATCTAGGACTGGACTCACCAACAAGTTAAGGTGGGTTTCAAAGCTTAAATGTCCAGATTTTTAACTGTTTTTGCGTGTTCGTGAATAAAATCACGCCGCGGTTCAACGCTGTCACCCATTAGGGTGTCGAAAATAAGGTCTGCCTGCATGGCGTCTTCAATCGTCACCTGCAGCATGGTGCGGCTCTCCGGATCCATGGTTGTCTCCCACAGCTGTTCCGGATTCATCTCTCCCAGACCTTTATACCGCTGGATATTAACTTTGGCTCCCTCTCCGAACTCAGCGATGATTTCATCGCGCTCCTTCTCGGAACCGGCATAACGGACCGTCTTGTTGCGCTCAATTTTGAAGAGCGGCGGCTGCGCGATGTATACGTATCCCGCTTCCAGCAGCTGGCGCATGTACCGGTAGAAGAACGTCAGCAGCAGCGTGCGAATGTGCGCGCCGTCGACATCGGCGTCGGTCATGATAATGAGCTTGTGATACCGGGCTTTGCTGAGGTCGAAGTCTTCGTCGCCAATGCCCGTACCCATCGCTGTTACGATCGCCCGGATCTCCAAATTAGACAAAATGCGGTCGAGACGCGCCTTCTCAACGTTCAGGATTTTACCGCGGATCGGCAAAATCGCCTGGAAATGCCGGTCGCGTCCCTGCTTGGCGGATCCGCCCGCAGAGTCCCCTTCGACGATGTACAGCTCGCAAATGGACGCATCCTTCGAGGAGCAGTCCGCCAGCTTGCCGGGAAGGGCGCTGACTTCAAGCGCACTCTTGCGTCGCGTCAATTCACGGGCTTTACGTGCAGCTTCGCGCGCACGGGATGCCTGCAGCGCCTTTTCCAAGATCCGCCGGGATACGGCAGGATTCTCTTCCAGGAACTCGGACAGCTTCTCGGAGAAGAGCGATTCCACGATGCCGCGGACTTCACTGTTGCCGAGTTTGGTTTTCGTCTGGCCTTCGAACTGCGGCTCCGGAATTTTGACCGAAATAATGGCTGTCAGGCCCTCGCGCACATCGTCGCCGGACAGATTGGAGCCGTCTTTGACGAGGCCGCTCTTGCGGCAATATTCGTTAATAATCCGGGTCAAGGCGCTCTTGAAGCCGGATTCGTGGGTTCCACCCTCATGCGTATTGATATTGTTCGCAAAAGAATAAATGTTCTCGGTGTAGCTCTCGTTGTACTGCAGCGCGATCTCTGCTTGAATGTTGTCCCGTGAGCCCTCTACATAGATCGGCTCTTCATGAAGAACTTCCTTTTTCTCATTCAGGAACTTGACGTATTCGATAATACCGCCCTCGTACTTGAAGTAGTTGGAAGCTCCCGTACGCTCATCCGTCAGCGTCAAAGCAATGCCTTTGTTCAAAAAGGCCAGCTCGCGAATCCGCGTCAAGAGAGTATTATAGTCGTATTCCGTAGTCTCCGTGAAAATTTCCGGATCCGGCAGAAAGGTAACGGTCGTACCGTGCTCGTCGGTATCCCCGATGACTTTGACATCATACTGGGGCACCCCGCGCCGGTATTCCTGCTGATAAATATGCCCATTCAGCCTAACTTGGACAACGACTTTGGTGGACAATGCGTTAACAACCGATACGCCCACGCCGTGCAAGCCGCCGGATACCTTATATCCCCCGCCGCCGAACTTACCACCGGCATGAAGCACGGTCATGACGACCTCAAGGGTCGACTTTTTCAATTTCTCGTTCTCACCAACCGGAATACCGCGCCCGTTGTCGACAACCGTGATGCTGTTATCCTTGTGGACAATGACTTCGATATGGTCGCATACGCCCGCCATCGCCTCGTCGATACTGTTGTCCACCACTTCCCAGACCAGGTGATGGAGTCCTTTGACGCTGGTCGATCCGATATACATGCCCGGCCGTTTGCGGACGGCTTCCAGACCCTCCAGAACCTGAATCTGACTCTCATCATATTGCGGTTGATTCATAGACATGCCTGTCACCTACTTCTATATATTCTACGTTTGCTGATTGGAGTGTACCTGCGTTCACAGTGTCCTAAGCGTTGGCGAAGAAGACATTCGCCCGCTTCTTAAGCGTGGATGAGGAAATTGGAGAGTAATAGACGGTGCTCTTCGTCACGACGATGGATTTGGCTTCCTCTTCGCCGATGTACTCCACGTTCTTTTCCTGCCGGGCATGGCTAACAAACTGCTTTGATATTTTGGAGGATTTCTCGATCGAAATGTCAAAGATCGCAACCAGCTCCGCAGAACGGATGATTTTTTCACCGCCCAGATGGATATACATAACCATTCCCCATTCCTTAAGAGTCGACCTGTCCCGCATGAACATGATAGATGTTCGCGTTCTTCAGTTTATCGGCATTCAAACTTTCGATTCCCGTCGCCGTGATAAAGGTTTGAACCTTGCTCTGAAAAGTCTCAATCAATTGCGTTTGCCGGTAAGGATCAAGCTCGGACAGCACATCATCCAGCAAGAGCACCGGATACTCTCCGATCTCCTCCTGGATCAGTTCGATTTCAGCCAGTTTAAGAGACAGAGCGGTCGTTCTCTGCTGTCCCTGTGAACCGTACGTATGGACTTCCTTGCCGTTAATGAAAAAGGCCATGTCGTCGCGGTGAGGCCCGGCAAGGGTCATCCCGCGGCGCACTTCTTGATCCTTCACTTGTGATAACTTTAACATAAATTGTTCAAAAAGATAAGCTTCATCTTCCTCCTCGGCGTCGCCAAACGACGGCTGATAGACAAGCTTCAGCGATTCTCCGCCGCTTGTGATGCCTTGGTGGATCGTTTCCGCCCACTTCTGCAGCTTTATTATGAATTGTTTCCTCTTTTTGATGATTTTAACACCGTGCTCTACGAGCTGCTGATCCCAGATTTCCAGCATGCCCGGCTTCACGCTGTCTTTCCCCCACATCTGTTTCAACAGGTTGTTCCGCTGGTTAAGAACTTTCTGGTACTGCTGCAAATGATAGAGATATCCCGGTTGGACCTGGCCGATCTCCATATCAAGGAACCGCCGGCGGATGCCCGGTGTGCCTTTCACAATTTCCAAATCTTCCGGGGCAAACATCACCACGTTCAGCGCACCGATAAAATCGCTCAGCTTCCGCTGCTCGAGTCCGTTAATCTTCGCCTTCTTCCCCTGTGGGGACATCGTCAAATCGAGGGTAAGCGGACCGTACTTCTTATCCACAACCGCGGACAGATGCGCGCTTCCTCCTTCAAACGAAATCAGCTCCCGATCTTTTGAGGTCCGGTGACTTTTGGTTAATGCCAACACAAAAATAGCCTCCAGCAAATTGGTTTTGCCTTGGGCATTTTGTCCGATCAGCAGATTTACGTCTCCAAAAGAATCCAGCTGCAGCTTCTCGTAGTTGCGATAATGCTGCAGACTGATATTTTTAACAAACACGCCTTATCCTCCCCATCTTCGCCGGCCGCCGCCGACAGCAGCGGCCTGGGGGCACTTTATGCCTCTTGTGCTACCACAAATTCGCCGCAGTCCGTCACTTTGACCTGATCGCCCGGATACAGCTTCCGCCCCCGGCGGTCTTCCGGCTCCCCGTTTACGGTTACCATGTTCTCCGCCAGCAGAGCTTTGGCCATTCCCCCTGTGGATACGCAGTTGGCGAGCTTCAGAAATTGATCAAGCTTAATATATTCACTGTGGATAACTATTTTGTTCATCAGGAATCCTTTCGCTGTGGACAAGTTTTGCTTTAGTTGGTGGTCCGGTACGGAAGAATAACGTACAGGCTTTGGCTGTCATCCACCGGCTTCAGAATGATCGGGCTCATGATGCCGGTAAAGGCAATTTTGAGCTGCTCGCTTTCCACCACTTTCAGCACGTCCAGCATATATTTCGAGTTAAACGAGATTTTCAGAGGTTCCCCTTTAAAATCAATCACGTCCAGCTCTTCGCGCACTTTACCGAGTTCCGATGAGCTGGAAGAAATTTCGATACCGCCATGCTCCATCGTCTGCAGGCGTACGATATTCGTCTTCTCCTCTCTGGAGAGCAAATAAGCGCGGTCGATCGACTCGCTTAATTTTTTTGTGTCCAAAACCAGTTCTGTTTTGTAGTTTGTCGGAATAATCCTAGAAGTATCCGGATAAATGCCATCCAGGATGCGGGAATAGAACAGGACCCGGTCGATCTTGAACAGCACCTGGTTGTCGGCCACGACGATATCGACCAGCGTATTCTGGTCGGGAATGATTTTGCTCAGCTCGTTCAGCGTCTTACCGGCAATAACGACATTATGAAACTTCACTTCGTCGGCCCCTTCCAAATGAGCGGAGCGGGTGGCCAGGCGATGCCGGTCGGTAGCGGTAAACTTCAGCTCGTTTTGATCCAGGTTCCACAGAACCCCCGTCAGGATCGGTGTCGTCTCATGCGTGGAAATGGAAAAACCGGTTTGGCGGATCATGTTTTTGAGCAGCGCTCCCGGCAGGGAAATCGTTTGGTTCCCCTCGATATCAGGCAGCACCGGGAATTCTTCCGGATCCAGTCCGACCATCTGAATTTCGGTGGCTCCCGAGGAAATAAAGGTTTGGAACTGGTCTTTGACCTCCATTTGAATTTCCTGAGAAGGCAGCTTCTTGATAATTTCCACGAAGAATTTGGCCGGCAGCACGACGCTGCCCGGTTGTTCGACCGTAACGATGGTGCGTTCGCTATCCTCCACCGGAATAAAGGACTGAATGGAAATATCGGTGTCGCTCGCTGTGAGAGTAACTCCCGAATGATTCACGTCCAGCTTGATGCCGGACAAGATCGGAATGGTGGTTCGGCTCGATATCGCCTTGGATACGTGCTGGATGGATTCGTTAAGAACGTTTTTAAGGATGCTGATTTTCATAGTTTCACTCCTAGCAGGAAATTCGGATTGCAAGACTACTCCGGTATGCCGGCTGCGTGCAGCCTATTTATGAATATTATTTTATTTAAATAATATAGTAATAGCAGTAGGCGCCCTGAATTTGTGGATAAGTTCAAAAACCTCAATAAAATCAAGCCTATTCACATGTGTATAGATTGTGCATAGGCTTTGAACTTGTTCAGGTTGGATTTTTGATTTTTTCCGTGATGTTATTGATGACTTTGAACAGATCCTGGTCCTCTTTCAGAGACTGGGATATTTTCTCGTGGGCATGGATGACGGTCGTATGGTCTCTTCCCCCGAAGGCCTCGCCAATTTTGGGCAGCGAGAAATCCGTCAGTTCCCTGGACAAGTACATGGCGATCTGTCTTGGAAAAGCGACGGCCTTAGTCCGTTTCCGCGCTTTGAAATCCTCAAGCTTCAGGTTGTAGTACTCCCCGACCTTCTGCTGAATGTCCTGAATGGTGATCATCTTCGGTCTGCTGGACGGGATGATATCCTTCAGAGCTTCGGCAGCCAGATGCGTAGTCACATCCTGATTGGTCAGCGATGAATAGGCGACGACGCGAATCAGCGCCCCTTCCAGCTCCCTGATGTTCGTGTCGATCTGATTGGCGATATACATCATCGCTTCATTCGGAATATCGAGATTCTCCGCCTTTGCCTTCTTCCGCAGGATCGCGATCCGCGTCTCCAGGTCCGGCGGCTGGATATCCGTAATCAGCCCCCATTCAAAGCGCGAGCGCAGCCGATCCTCCAGCGTCGGTATTTCCTTGGGCGGCCGGTCGCTTGAGATGATGATCTGCTTCTGTTCCTCATGCAGGGCGTTGAATGTATGGAAAAATTCCTCCTGTGTCGACTCCTTGCCTGCCAGAAACTGAATATCGTCAATCAGCAAAATATCGACGTTCCGATACTTGTTGCGGAAACTCTCGGCCCGGTTGTCACGGATGGAGTTGATGAATTCATTCGTAAATTTCTCGGAAGAGATATATACGACCCGGCTGGCGGGATTGTGCTCCAGAATGTAGTGTCCGATCGCATGCATCAAGTGGGTTTTGCCAAGCCCTACCCCTCCATACAAAAACAAAGGGTTGTATGCCTTCGCCGGCGCTTCCGCGACAGCCAAAGAGGCCGCGTGAGCAAACCGGTTGCCCGAACCGATGACGAATGTGTCAAATGTATATTTCGGGTTAAGCATATGGGTTAGAGCCTCATCAGGGGTCGCCTGAGGCATGGGCGCGGGCTGCTGTGGGGTAAGTTCGGCAGGCTTGTTCTCTTCGATGACGAATTTCACGTCAACCTGCTTCCCCAACACTTCATAGATGGTGGAGCTAACGAGTTTTGTGTAGCGGCTTTCCAGCCATTCGACAGCAAATGTGGTTGGAGCGGAAATTACGATGGAATGCTCGCTCATTTGTATCGCTTTGGTTGCTTTAAACCAGGTGTCAAAACTCGGCTTGCTGAGCTTGGTATGAATAATGGATAGGATTTGCTGCCATAATTCGGAAGTATGGCTGTCCACAGACTGTCACTCCTTTAAATCTTCCAAATGTGGCTGGGATCGAGCCATGAGTGGAAATGTCGAAAAAAGATGAATGGTGCAGAATATATCCCCAGTTTCAAAAACGGGGGAAAATAAAAAAAGTGGACAAATTGAAATTGTTCACAAGTTTATCCACAGCTTGTTGATAATATATGGGGTGAAATCACATATTCACATCCAAAAACAATATAATCATAGCAAAAGAACGCCCGTTTATCAATGAAATGGCTGAAATTATCCACAAATTCAATAAGTTGTGTATAATTTTTATTCACACCACTATATATTGTTTATAACGTGTTTAATTTTCGACAGCATCCCCCAAAATAAAAAATCAGTTGTGCACAGGTTATGCCGGATCTTAGAAATTTATTGCGAACGATGTGAACAAGTGGATAAATCCGAATTGTGGATTTTTCAGGTTTGTTGGGCCGGGGGCTGTGGAAAACTTGGATGGCTGGATTTTAAAATGAGATGATGTGGTTTTAGCGAAATGACATCGAATGAAGTGAATGCCAGGAGAAGGTGTCCACAGAACCGAGGGGGAGAGAGAGGGAGCGTTTAATGAAGCTGCTGCTGAAAATGGGGATGAAGCGGTGAAGCTGGCGTTCCAGATCAGATAGATCGAGAAGTGAGAGAGGGAAGCAGTAAAAAGAGGGAGAAGAGCGATCGCAGAGATTCAAATTCCGGAAAGTGGGGGAGCAGGTTTGAGTTGACTTTTGGGCCTGTTCATGATTAAATGTATAAAGGCATTTTCTGTGTTGAATGAAAATGAATATTTAACCATAAAGGTTATGAAATCCTGTAAGGGGGTGTGCAATACATGAGACCGACATTTAAACCGAATGTAAGCAAGCGCAAAAAGGTGCATGGTTTCCGGAAAAGAATGAGCACGAAAAACGGCCGCAAAGTGCTGGCAGCTCGTCGCCAGAAGGGCAGAAAAGTACTGAGCGCGTAAATTTCGTACATGAAGACCACCGAGGTGGTCTTTTTTTCATAAGAAAACGTCTATCGGCGTACAAAAGTGAGATTTTCGTTTCACTTCTACAGATTTTTTAAGAAAAAGAGGGAGAAGCGGACTTTTACGCCGAGGAGAAGATGTAGTTACGACCCGATCCCAATGAAATGAAAGAGGACGGGCCGTGCTCAGAGAAGTGCTCACGGTTCTTATTGTGGTTTATATCGCACAATGGATGACCATACTAGGAAGTGGAATATCACTATATATTATATGAAGCAAAATTTCGAATGCTGATATTTTTGAAGGAAAGGCCGCTGTACATCGGGATGGCGGGCAGCAAGCAGGGGATATTCGTGCATAAAAGTTTACGTTTACGAAACCGGGCTGACTTCAGCCGCGTATATAGGCATGGGAAGTCATTTGCCAATTACCAATTTGTCGTGTATTGGTTCCGCAAAAAAGAGGTAGAGAAGTTCCGCGTCGGCATATCCGTCAGCAAGAAAGTCGGTAACGCCGTTGTACGCAACCGGATGCGAAGACTGGTCAAGGAGATTATGCGCCACCATGAAGACAAGCTGATCGAGCATGTCGATCTTGTATTTATTGTAAGAAAAGGTGCCGTTGAAATGTCCTATAAAGACCTTGAAAAAAGCGTTCTGCACGTGCTGCGGAAAGCGTCGCTGCTGAAGCCGCCGGGGCGTTGAATGCTGGTTTCTTTGTCCAATTAATTATGGTATGATTTACGGTGAATGGAAGCGTTAAGAGAGGGGTTATGAAGTGTCGCTACTTAAGACTAGCCGAGGCAGGAAATGGATCCTCCTCATCGCTGTGATGATGCTCGCAGTGGTTGTTTTAGCTGGGTGCGGAACAGGCAACACTGTGACGCATACTACAGAAGAAATGAAGGAAGGCGGCTTTTGGCAGGCTAACGTCGTTTATTATTTCTCGCTCGCATTAGATACCTTCGCCGGTTGGTTTGGCGGAGCTTACGGTTTAGCCGTCCTCGTGATGGTGATTATCGTCCGTACGATTATTCTGCCGTTGTCCATTAAGCAGGTTAGAAGTTCCAAGGCGATGCAAGCGATTCAGCCTGAACTTGCAAAGATAAAAGAGAAGTATAAGGATCAGCCGGAGAAACAGCAGCAGGAAACGATGAAGCTGTTTCAGGAGAACAGGGTTAATCCGATGGCGGGATGTCTGCCGCTGATTATCCAAATGCCGGTTTTTATCGCACTCTATAATTCCATCGTGTACAACTCGCATCTTCGTGACCACTCGTTCCTGTGGCTCCAATTGGGTAAGCCGGACCATACGTTCATCCTGCCGCTGCTGGCTGCTGCTACGACATTCCTGCAGTCCCGCATGATGTTGAAGATGAACCCGAGCCCGCAGCAGGGTGCCATGCAATTTATGATGCTGGTGTATCCGGTTTTGATTTTCTTCATGTCTTACCAGTTCCCATCCGCACTGCCGCTGTACTGGATTTACAGTAACCTGTACACTATTATCCAGAACTACTTCCTGTATCGTAACAACAATACGACTGCGAACGTAGCCGCCGTTTCTTCTGCTGGAGGAAGCGCAAATGCCAAGTCTGGCAACAAAGGCAGCAGCAACAAAGGCGGTAAAGGAAATAGCAAAGGGAAGAAGGGGGCAAAAAAATCTAAATGAGCAAAGTCGTCGCTTCAGGAAAAACCGTTGAAGATGCTGTAAATCAAGGGCTGGCCCAGCTTGGGGTAAGCCGCGACCGGGTCACGGTCCAAATCGTATCGCAGCCGTCAAAAGGATTCCTGGGACTGATCGGTGTCAAGGAAGCAAAGGTGGAACTTACACTGCTGCCTGAGCCCGCACCGGAACCAGTGGAGACGGCGAAACCTTTGCCACTAGATTTACATGAGCCCGAAGCTTCCATAGAGGAAGAAGAGAAAGACCCTTACGAAACGGCTGCCGAGTTTATCATTGACGTCGGTAAGAGCATGGGGCTGGATGTGAGCGTTGAAATCCAGCACGCGAGGGATGCTACGACACTTCATATTTTCGGTCCCGATTTGGGACTGATCATCGGCAGAAGAGGACAAACCCTCGACGCCTTGCAGTATTTGGCCAACATTGTGGCGAACCGGGTGTCAAGCAGTTACGTGCGGCTTGTGCTCGATGCCGAGAACTTCCGGGAGCGCCGGAAGAAGACGCTGGAGGATTTGGCCGACCGGTTGGCGGGACGGGTGATTCGGACCCATAAAGAGGTCGTTCTTGAACCGATGTCCCCGCAGGAGCGGAAGGTGATCCATTCCAAGCTGCAGGATCATCCGCAGGTGAAGACCTACAGTAAAGGGGAAGAGCCTAACCGGCGCGTAGTCATTACGATAAAGTAAAGAGAGACCTGTACAATGACTTTATTGAGCTTACCTTTAGCTTATGAAGTCATTGTTTTTTTTGAATCTTGAATGAGGTCACCGGGAAGCGCCGGGCCTAGGCGTCGCAGGTCTTGATACGTCTTGTTATGGCAACAATAGAGCTAACAGTAACAGATGAACGTTTATTATAGAAAAAAGAGGTGACAGCCTTGCTTACGGATACAATCGCAGCGATATCGACGGCTGTAGGGGAAGCGGGAATTGCCGTCATCCGCGTGAGCGGACCGGACTCGATTTCCGAGGTCGAACGGATTTTTCACAGCAAAACGGCGTTAACGAAGGCGGAGTCGCATACGGTTCATTATGGGCATATCGTCGATCCGGACACCCAGGAACGGGTGGAGGAGGTGCTTGTCACCGTGATGCGGGCGCCGCGGTCTTTTACTACGGAAGATGTGGTGGAGATCAGCACGCACGGCGGCGTGATTTCGGTCAAACGGGTGATGGATCTGCTGCTGCAGCTGGAGATCCGTCTGGCGGAACCGGGCGAGTTTACCAAGCGGGCCTTTTTGAACGGTCGGATTGACCTTTCCCAGGCCGAAGCGGTAATCGACCTGATCCGGTCCAAGTCGGACCGTGCCTTCTCGATCGCATTGAAGCAGGTAGAGGGATCTTTGTCCCAGAGAATCGGGGAGCTGCGCCACACCTTGGTGGAAACGATGGCTCACATCGAAGTCAATATCGATTACCCGGAGCATGATGTGGAATCGCTGTCGGCAGAGTTCATTAAGCAGAAAAGCAGCGAAGTTATGGAAGGCATTCAGAAGCTTCTGAAGACCGCTGAAGAAGGGAAGATTTTACGTGAGGGCATCACCACGGCGATTGTCGGACGTCCAAACGTGGGCAAGTCTTCACTGCTGAATGCGCTGGCGCATACGAACCGTGCGATTGTGACCGACATTCCGGGCACGACGCGGGACGTCATCGAGGAGTTCGTCACGATCAACAACATTCCGCTCAAGCTGCTGGACACGGCAGGAATTCGGGAAACGATGGACGTCGTGGAGAAAATCGGCGTGGAGCGCTCGAAGCATGCGGTCACGGAAGCCGATCTCATCCTGCTCGTGCTGAATGCAAGCGAACCGCTGCATGAGGACGAACTGGAATTAATGGAACAAATCCGTGGTAGACAATCCATCGTCATTATGAATAAAATGGACTTACCTTCGCAATTGGACAGAGATCTGCTGTCCAGGTACTATCCGGATGAATTGATCGTCCCGATGTCGGTGATGACCGAAGAGGGGATCGATCTTTTGGAAAAGGCGATTTCATCGCTCTTTTTCAGCGGGAAGCTGGAGTCGGGCGATTTGACTTATGTCAGCAACGTCCGGCATATCGCTCTCCTTAAAAAGGCGTACAAATCGCTTCAAGATGCCTACGATGCGGCGGATCAGTTCATTCCGATCGACATGATCCAGATCGATGTCCGTCTTGCTTGGGAACAGCTTGGTGAGATCACAGGCGATACGGCGGCTGAAACGCTGCTGGATCAAATTTTCTCCCAGTTCTGTTTAGGTAAATAAGTCGTTCGTTCATATAGATTTATGCAATTATTTTCAGAAAAATAAAGGAGGTTTGTCCAATGAGTTATGATGGAGGCAGCTATGATGTCATCGTCATTGGTGCAGGTCATGCCGGCTGTGAAGCGGCCTTGGCCGCAGCACGGATGGGCTGCAACACACTGATGATTACCATCAATCTGGACATGGTCGCATTTATGCCGTGCAACCCTTCGATCGGGGGACCGGCCAAAGGGCATGTCGTCCGTGAAATCGATGCGCTGGGCGGCGAAATGGGCCGTAATATTGATAAAACGTTTATTCAAATGCGGATGCTGAACACAGGGAAGGGGCCGGCGGTGCATGCGCTGCGTGCGCAAGCCGACAAGTTCCTGTATCAACAAACGATGAAGGAAACGATGGAGAAAGAACCGAACCTGACAATGCGCCAAGGCATGGTGGAACAGCTGATTGTTGAAGACGGCGTCTGCGTCGGCGTGGTGACGAAAACCGGCACCTCGTACCGTGCTAAATCTACGGTGCTGACTACCGGCACGTATCTTCGCGGTAAAGTCATTATGGGTGAGCTGACCTACGAAAGCGGTCCGAACAACCAACAGCCTTCGGTGAAGCTGGCGGAAAATCTGCGCGAGCTGGGCTTCGACCTCGTTCGCTTCAAGACCGGCACGCCTCCGCGCGTACACAAGTCCACCATTGACTTTTCCAAGACGGAAATTCAACCGGGAGATGAGAAACCTAAATTTTTCTCTTATGAAACCGAGTCTTCCGATAATGAGCAGCTTCCTTGCTGGTTGACATATACTTCGGTGGAAACCCACCGCATTATTAACGAGAACCTGCACCGTGCGCCGATGTTCTCCGGTATTATTGAAGGAACAGGACCACGTTACTGCCCGTCCATTGAGGATAAGATCGTGCGCTTCAGCGACAAGCCGAAGCATCAAATTTTCCTCGAGCCGGAAGGCAAGAACACCTCTGAATATTATGTCCAAGGGCTGTCTACCAGTATGCCTGAAGACGTTCAGCTGGCGATGCTGCGCAGTATCCCTGGCTTAGAAAAGGTTGAAATGATGCGCAACGGTTATGCGATCGAATATGACGCTATGGTACCGACGCAGCTGTGGCCATCTCTGGAAACGAAGAAGATGCCGGGATTGTTCACCGCCGGTCAAATTAACGGAACCTCCGGTTATGAAGAAGCTGCAGGTCAAGGCATCATGGCCGGCATTAACGCTGCACGCAAAGTACAGGGCAAAGAACCGGTCATTCTCGACCGTTCGCAAGGCTATATCGGAGTTCTGATCGACGACCTCGTGACGAAAGGTACCAATGAGCCTTACCGTCTCCTGACTTCCCGTGCGGAATACAGACTGCTGCTTCGCCATGACAACGCCGATCTGCGGTTGACGCCGGTAGGGCATGAGATCGGTCTGATCTCGGAGGAACGCTTCGCGAAGTTTTTGGATAAGAAGGAAAAGGTGGAGCTGGAAATCGAACGTCTACGTTCAACGAAGGTGGGTCCTTCACATGTGAATGCACTGTTAGAATCGATCGGTTCCGCCCCGATTCAGGATGGTAGCAACCTGCTGACCATTCTGCGCCGTCCAGAAGTAACCCACAGCCATATTGAACAAATTTCACCTTCGCCATATGAACTTACGGAAGAAATGAAGGAGCAGGTCGAAATTCAAATCAAGTATGCAGGGTATATCGAAAAGCAGCTGATCCACGTGGAACGTCTGCAAAAGATGGATAAGAAGAAGATTCCGGAATCGATCGACTATAACGATGTTCAAGGCATCGCCATCGAGGCTCGTCAAAAGCTCAGCAGCATCCGTCCGATTTCGATCGGTCAAGCTTCACGCATTTCCGGCGTGACGCCGGCGGATATTTCGATTCTGCTGGTATATCTGGAACACTATAATCGCGTTACAGCGGCAAGAGGTTAACGAATGGATCCGATACAAGAGCAATTTGTGCAGCGTTTAAAAGAACATGGCATTACGCTCGAACCATCCCAGTTGGAACAATTTGAAATTTATTTCAAGGAACTGGTCGAATGGAATGAGAAAATGAACCTTACCGGGATTACCGAGCGGGAGCAAGTGTATACCAAGCATTTCTATGATTCCATCTCCCTGGCGTTTTATGTGAATATGGGGGAGATCGGAACACTGGCCGATATCGGCTCAGGGGCGGGATTCCCAGGAATCCCGCTGAAGATTTGTTTTCCACACTTGAAGCTGACGATTATCGACTCGTTAAACAAGCGCATTTCCTTCCTGCAGCACGTTGTTCAGGAGACTGGCCTTAAGGATGTAGAACTTCTCCATGGCCGGGCCGAGGATTGGGGAAGGAAGGCGGGGTACCGTGATCATTTTGATCTCGTTACCGCCCGAGCAGTGGCCAGGCAGGCCGTCCTGAATGAGTTCTGTCTCCCCTTTGTCAAAGTGAACGGTCTGTTTGCGGCGATGAAAGGAAGCGATCCGGCGGAGGAAGTACAGGAGGCAGCCAAAAGCTTGAAGGAACTGCGGGGCAAGGTAATCGAAGTGGAACGCTTCTTGCTACCTGTAGAGGAATCGGCTCGCCATATTGTCCAGATCCGTAAGACTGCGCCTACCCCAGGCAAATATCCGAGAAAGGCCGGAACTGCGGTTAAATCGCCTTTAGTATAAGAAAAAAACTGGTTTCAGCTAGCTGTATCAGACCCTATGGAATGTGCAGTCGACTGACTTCCTATCAACGGACTGTCTGAAACCAAGTCATATTTATAAAATGAAGAGGATTGTTTCACGTGGAACAGTCCTCTTTTTTTGGATGATGAAAATATAAATTATCAGCGGAGCAGTTCGATCCTATATAATTTCAAGAAGACTTCTGAAATATGCGGCCTGTCCTCTATAGAGATACATCGATAGTCGCTTTACTAAGATTATAGAGTGATGAATATAACGGTGCCGAATCACTGTAAAATCGCAAGAAATGCTTCTGCTAGAAGCGGTTTGTCTTCTTTGATGTTCCATCGATAAGTGCTTTTATTAATGTGAAAAAATGGATAAATGGCAGGAAAAATCGGGAACTTTGGAGAATAGGATTATATGAAGAAAAGTGGTAGAATAGAGTATAAACTGTATTCTATGAACTGGCTTCAAATGGTATGATAGAGAGGGATGATCGTTGGTAAGTGGTCTAACAGTCAGACCGTTCAGTCATGTGAACCCTATACATAAAATCGCGTTCGGATCTGACGATTCTCATCTTCCATTTTGAAGTCATTGAACGACTCTCTATGTCTGGATTGCAGCTGTCAAAGCTCAAGGTTAGTTGTTACCCTTATCCTACATGGATGTCTCGATGACCTGTAGATTGTTGTTAGGTGCTCTAGCGGTGCTATTACGAATTTAGGTGGTAATATACGGAATGAAAGAACAATTTTCTAAATTGTTTGGTTTGACGGAACGAAGCAATGGGGATGAAGTAAAGCAAATTCCGGTGGCGGAAATCGTAAGCAGTCCTTACCAGCCCCGGACCATTTTTGATGACGATAAAATCGACGAACTCTGTCAAACGATCAAGACGCATGGGGTGATCCAGCCCATTGTTGTTCGTATCCGTAATGCCAAATATGAGATTATTGCCGGTGAGCGGCGCTGGCGTGCCGTTTCCAAACTCGGTTTGGAGACCATTCCCGCCATTGTCCGTGAATTCAATGATTCCCAAGCTGCTTCCATTGCATTGATCGAAAACCTCCAGCGTGAAGGCCTGACTTCCATTGAGGAAGCCGTTGCCTATCAAAAGCTCATTGACCTTCATCAGCTTACGCAGGAGAGCTTGGCGCAGCGTCTTGGGAAAAGCCAATCAACGATTGCCAATAAAATCCGGCTGCTTCATCTTCCGGAGGAAGTAAAAAATGCACTGATGGAGCGCAAAATTACTGAGCGGCACGCCCGCGCGTTACTGTCCCTCGATACCGAGGAACTGCAGCTGAAAGTGCTGGCTGAGATTGTATCCAAAGAGCTGAACGTGAAACAAACGGAGGCTAGGGTTGCCTTTTACAAGGAATCGGCAAAAATTAAAAAGGCAAAGCGCATCTCTTACTCCAAGGACGTCCGGTTGGCGCTGAACACGATTCGCCAATCCATCGATATGGTGTCTGGATCCGGGATGGCCATTAAAACGCAGGAAAACGACCATGAGGATCATTATGAAATCGTGATCAAAATTCCTAAGCGCTAATACGATGGAGCTTAGCGGCTGAGCGGCCGCTTTTTTTAGGAAGTCATAATGAATTTATGCTCTAAACCATGAAATCATAGGTTCCAGGCAGCTGAATTTCATAAGATGGAAGAATAGAGGGGAGGGGGAAAGTTCGCATCTCCCATTTTTCTCGTCAATGTTCTGAAATCAAAGTAGTTCATTAATGGTGTCCGAATAATTGAGTAAAGGTTTTTCTTGTTATTCCAGCAAGGGGAAGCGCACTACTGCAGGGCGAAGCCGTTTCTGCGTATCTGTATACTTGAAAACCGGTACTTCTGATTTACCGCCGGGGGCATACAGGTATTTGCAGCCGTTTGTTTTGCTGATGATCACAATCCCGCGACCTACAAGAAGAGTCTTCATACACATAGAGGTGAATTGAGTGTCCAAAATTATTGCCATAGCAAATCAAAAGGGCGGAGTCGGCAAGACGACAACCTCCGTCAATCTCGGTGCAGGATTGGCTTCGCTCGGAAAAAGGGTGCTGCTCGTCGATATCGATCCCCAAGGCAATACAACCAGTGGGGTAGGTGTCAATAAAGCGGATGTAGCGAACTGCATTTATGATGTGATTATCAATGATGTACATCCCAAGGATGCGATCCTGCAAACGCAAATCGAAGGACTTCATATTATTCCGGCAACGATTCAATTGGCTGGAGCGGAAATTGAACTGGTACCGACCATTTCAAGGGAGCTTCGGCTTAAAAAGTCGCTTCAGTTGGTGAAAGCAAATTATGACTATATTTTAATCGATTGTCCGCCGTCTCTTGGTATACTTACTATTAACTCACTTACTGCCGCTGACTCGGTCATTATTCCTATCCAGTGCGAATACTATGCCCTTGAAGGATTAAGCCAGCTGCTGAATTCGATTCGTCTCGTCCAGAAGCATTTGAACACTTCGCTCCGGATTGAAGGCGTTCTGCTCACCATGCTGGATGCTCGGACGAATTTGGGGATTCAAGTGATTGAAGAAGTAAAGAAATACTTTCAGGAAAAAGTGTACCAAACGATCATTCCGAGAAATATTCGACTTAGTGAAGCTCCGTCCCATGGTCAGTCGATCATTACGTATGATCCGCGTTCGAAAGGCGCTGAGGTATATTTAGAGTTGGCAAAGGAAGTGATTTCGTATGAGTAAACGATTGGGTAAAGGGCTCGATGCTTTAATTCCTTCACTTTCGATTAATGAAGATGACAAAATCGTAGAAATCCCACTCAGCCAACTTCGTGCCAATCCTTACCAGCCGCGCAAGGACTTTAACGAGGAATCAATTCAGGAATTGGCCGAATCGATTCGTCAGCATGGGGTCATTCAACCGATTATTGTACGCAGCGTGCTCAAAGGATATGAAATTATTGCAGGGGAGCGGCGCTTTAGAGCTTCGCAATACTGCGGCAAGGCCACTATCCCGGCTGTGGTTCGCACATTCAGCGATCAACAGGTGATGGAGATTGCCTTGATTGAAAACTTGCAGCGCGAGAATTTAAATGCGATGGAAGTGGCTGTTGCTTACCAGGGCTTGATGGATCAATACTCACTGACGCAGGAAGAGCTGTCGTTGAAAGTGGGGAAATCCAGATCCCATATAGCAAACTTCCTTCGTTTGCTGGCTTTACCGGATGAAGTCAAAGACTATGTTTCACGTGGAACAATTTCCATGGGCCATGCGAGAGCGTTGGTTGGTCTCAAGGATCCGTCCCTCATCAAGCAGTTGGCAAAGCAATGCGTCAACAATGAGTGGAGCGTACGGGATCTTGAGGAGGCTGTGAAACAGCTCGACCGGAAACCGGCGGATAAAAACAAGGTGAAAGTCAAAAAGCGCGATCCTTATATCGATAACTTGGAAGAGTCGCTGCGGGAGCGGTTTAGAACGACAGTGAAGATCAAGCAAAACAAAGATAAAGGCAAAATCGAATTGAACTATTACAGCAAACAGGACCTGGAACGGCTGCTGGAGTTGTTGCAATAAAGATCAGTGGATGGGATGACGCGTCTAGGTGATTCCTGAAAAGGACCGAAGATGCGTCATTCTTTGTTCCTTGGATCGGAGTGAAACGGGATATGAACGAAGTTGTATATCTGGATCATGCAGCGACTTCCTGGCCGAAACCGCCTGGTGTTCTTGCAGCCATGCAAAAGGCGATGGAGGAAGCGGCGGCGAATCCAGGACGAGGGAGCCATCAAATGGCCGTGCAAGCGAGCAGGGTTCTCTTTGAGACCCGCCGGGTGCTGGCTCAGTTGTTTCGGGTGAAGAACCCGAATAACATCATTTTCACCCATAACACAACCCAGGCATTGAATATGGCGATCAAGGGGATCTTGAAGTCCGGTGACTATGTGGTTGCGACGATGATCGAACACAACTCCGTACGGAGACCGTTGGAATATTTAATGCGGACACTGGATATTCAAGTGGATTACATTGGGGTAAATGATCAAGGAGAACTGGACATGCAGCAGCTGGAGGCATGCTTATCCAAAAATCCGAGGCTGGTGGTTTGCAGCCATAGCTCGAATTTGTTGGGGAGTATTCTGCCAATCCAGCGAATTGGTGAGCTGGCACGCAGCAGTGGTGCAGTATTTTTGGTAGATGCTGCACAAAGCGCCGGCGTGCTGGACATTGATGTGGAGTCCTGCTGCATCGACATGTTGGCTTTTCCGGGCCATAAAGGGCTGCTCGGTCCGCAAGGGACGGGAGGGCTTTACTTATCGCCGGAGATCGAACTGGAGCCGCTGATCCACGGAGGAACGGGCAGCCAATCGGAGGAAAAGGAAATGCCCAGCGTAAGGCCGGACCGGTATGAAGCTGGGACCTTGAACACGGTTGGAATTGCCGGGCTAAGAGCAGGGGTAGAGTATGTGCTTAAGGAAACCCCTCAGCAGATTTATGAGCATGAATGGGCGTTGACACAAATGATGATCGATGGGTTGAAGGGTCTGCCGGGTATGAACTTGCTTGGTCCGGCACAAGGGAAGGAAAGGACCGGAATCGTGGCCTTTACGATCGAGGGCCGGGATTCTACGGAAATCGCCTTCCGCTTGGACCGGCAATATGGAATCGCAGTCAGAGCGGGGATGCACTGTACGCCGCTGGCTCACTATGCGGTGCGAACGGATAAGACCGGAGCAGTGAGGGCGAGTGTGGGTGCGAACAGCACGGAGCAGGAGGTTCAACGGATGGTTGAAGCGATGCGCGAGCTGGTTCGTTAACTAGATGGCCTGACGCAAGCCTCGAAGTCTATTAGTAATCAAACCTCGATGGCAAGACAAAACCGGTTCTCCCCTGTAAAGCTGAAGGGACAACCGGCAGAATGAATGTTTGTGATTTTTAACCGTATAGTATCAAGGACCATGAATAAATGGGATCACGATACGTCTTGGGAACGGGTAGGTCAAGATTGAGGAAAAGGAATGAACAGCATGTCGGACTTAAATGATTTAATCAGCGAACAATTACCAGGAATCATTGGCGGGATCGTACTCCTCATTTTGATCTTGCTCGTGTTGGTGCTGACACAAGGGGCAAAGCTTAGAAAAGTTCGCCGCAAATACGAAACGATGATGGCCGGCAGCGGGGTAGAGGATTTAGAAACACTGCTCATCGATCTAAAGACACAGGTGGACAGCGTGGAGGATGAGCAGCAGCAGCAGCGTGAATCCGTGTCAACGGCATTGAACAAGCTTCAAACGATCAAGGGTAATATCGGTATTAAACGCTACAATGCATTCAGCGAACGTGGGAGCGATCTAAGCTTTTCGATTGCGATCGTTGATGCCGATCGAAGTGGAGTCGTCATCACTGCGCTGTACAGCCGTGACAGCTCCTATGTTTATGCCAAGCCGGTAGAAGCCGGGCAGTCGACTTATCCCCTTTCACCGGAAGAGGTAGAGGCGATTACTCTAGCCTTGCAAAAAGCGTAGTACGGGCTTTCCATTCCTTAATGGCGGAATGGAGGCTTGAGGCAATAATTTCGGACAAACGCATCACCAAGCTCAGCCTGGTGTTCTGCAATACAAAATATTCCATGAAGCCGCCGACATTAACGATACCCGTCAAATGGATATCGCCAACCGGCGGTAATTCTTTATGTACGCCTGCGCCGGGTTTGAGGGGGCCGTTGGCGACTTGAATGCAGCCTACGCTGGAGGATTGTCCAAGGCACGCATCGATGCCGATGACAAATGGATTGTCATACAGCGAATAGATCGAGGAGAGCGTCTCCTGGAGGTTAACGGCATGCACAGGCTCGTCCAGCGTGCCGAACAAGTGAAACCATGGACTTTTATACCGGGCCAATGCAGTGCCTACCAAAGGACCGAGGCAGTCGCCCGTGGACCGGTCGGTACCGATACATACAACGATAACCTGTTGATTTTCCCCGGCTTGAGAGAGATGAAACAGAAGACGATGAATAATAGCGGAATGGATTTCAGGGTCGGTATGTGGTATTTTTAAGCATGTAGGCTCCTGTTTGGGAGACGTTTTTGGCCACTGAGTCATAGAATCTTCCTCTCCTTGCATTTGGTAGTAACTAGTATATGGAAGGAAGAGGGTTTTTATACTTCATGCAGGAATTCCATAGAAAAAGTAATTCTGACGAATGCAGCACAAATCAAGGTGGGGGAGAAACGGATGGCGGCGGAGATGGAAACCTGGATGCTGATTGCTTTTGATTCGACACAGCAGGCGCTGCGCGCCGAGATGCTGCTTGAATATGCGGAGGTTGAAATTGATTTATTTCCTACACCAAAGGAAATTACAGCGGGCTGTGCATTATCGATCCAGTTCCCGCCGGACCAGCTGGATAGCGTACAGACGATCATCCAGCAGGAGCAGGTGGAGATTCGAGGAATCTACTTCAAAGACAGCATAGAGGGATATAAGAGCATCGAGGATAGGAGGTAGAGTTGATTGAGTAAGTTATGGCTGGAAGAGACCATTCCCAATCCAGAGCAGGCTGTCAAGCAGGCGGTAAGTATCGGCGATAAGTTTCTGGATTGGGTGACGAATGTAGATATGTGGACCAACGTGCTGTTTTCGGGCATTCGTATCATCATTCTGTTTTTTGTTTCCCGCGTCATTATACGGGTTGTATCCAAAATTATAGACAAATCCCTGGCGAGACAGGAGCAGAGCCGGATGAACGTCAATCCGCGGAGGTTCGCCACGGTAGCCGAACTGCTGAAAAACGTAACGGCGGTCACCTGTAATTTTATTATGGTGCTCCTGATTCTGTCGGAGTTCAACTTTCATTTGGGACCGCTCCTTGCGGGAGCAGGAGTCCTTGGTTTGGCCATAGGTTTTGGCGCGCAAAGTTTGGTTAAAGATGTGATTACCGGATTCTTCATTATATTAGAAGACCAATTTGCGGTAGGGGACGTTATCCAGACGGGTACCTTCAAAGGCACCGTAGAGATGATCGGCCTTCGGACCACACGCATCGTAAGCCCTACCGGGGAAGTTTATATTTTGCCTAACGGTTCCATCGCCAGCGTAACGAACTACTCCTTATCCAATGCGCTCGCGGTTGTTGACCTTCCCATGAAAAACGAGCGAAATCTGGAAGAAACCGTAGCCCTGATTAAACAGGCGCTTACCGGCATTCAGCAGCGGGATCCTAATGTCATTTCGGTGCCGAATGTACTCGGGGTGCAATCCTTGAACACGAGTGAATACGTCATCCGGATCGTAGCCGAGTGCATGCCGAACACCAAAGGCGATGTTGAACGGCAGATTCAGGCCGACGTGAAGCAGGCTTTGGAATACGAGGACATGATGAAACAGGCACAGGCCGAGCTTGCGGCAGGTAAAGAAGGGAACAACGAAATGGGGGAAGGATAACGGTGGAACGTAAAGTGTTTCAACTCGGAGATATCGTCCAAATGAAGAAAAACCACCCATGCGGCAGTAACGAAATGGAAATTATCCGCATGGGAATGGATATCCGGATCAAATGCGTCGGCTGCCAGCACAGCGTATTGATCCCGCGGGCGAAGTTTGAGAAAAATATGAAAAAGGTGCTTCGATCGAAATCGGAAGAGGGAATGGAAGGACAGGTTTAGTAATAAACAGCTTTTGGACAAAGGGCTTGCACAAATGATGGACATGTGCTATAATCAATTTTGCTGCGGAAAGGTACCCAAGAGGTCTAAGGGGGCTGACTCGAAATCAGTTAGGCGTCGCAAGGCGTGCGAGGGTTCGAATCCCTCTCTTTCCGCCACATTCCCTTTTTTAAGTGACTGCGCATAGAATACATACAGTGAAAACCTTCAGTTGAGTAAACTGGAGGTTTTCTTAGTTGTTGGATCGTTTCCTTTTATGATCCTTTGCTTTCATAATAAGAGGGGAACAATTACTGCTGTATACAAACCAAAGGAGGACCCATAAGGTCCTCCGATTTGGCAGGCGATGCCATGATTTTTTGGAATTCATCCACACAACACTTCAGCAAGTGAAACTCGGGTCAGCCTTTAGCAAATCTTTGCTTTAGACAATAAAGTGTTTTTAGCACTTCCCTCCGCTTCTTGAACGTGCTGTTTCTGACTTCCTGTGCTTTGTTGCGTTGATCATGTCCAACGGAACCACACCTCTCTCAAGCACCGCCTGATTGTAATATGCGCAGTTTTCGTGCGCTTATGCATCCATTCGTAAAATTAGTGGACCCGCGCTTTCGTCATCCGTTTCCATTTGCGGTCTTTCTTCGAGGTCTCTGGAAAGGTATCGCCCTTAGCCAGCTCGACCCGCTGCGGATCCGTGATTTCAGTATGGAAGCTGTTTTCACCAACCTCCATATATACGCCGGGGTTCGGCGCTTTGTCGCCTGGTTCAAATTCGGTTCTTTCACCCATGGACAAGGCCTCCTTTAATCGTTAAAATGGACTGCCTCTGTAGTGTGTACCCTTGGCGGAGAAACATGTGTGGAACAGGATCAATACGGCATTGTACTTGCAATCATTGGGCCAATTTGATATATTAATATGGTGCGAGTTTAGACTCGTTCCTTGCTCCTGACATGATCAGGGGCCGAAGTCCATAAGGAGGTGAAACATATGCGCAAATACGAAGTGATGTACATTATTCGTCCTGACATTGAACAAGATGCTGTTCAAGCCGCAGTCGAAAAATTCCAAGGCATCATCTCCAACGGTGGAGAAATCACTAAGCATGAAGTGATGGGTAAACGCCGCCTTGCGTATGAGATCAACAAATTCCGTGACGGTACTTTTGTTCTGGTTAACTTCAGCGCCAATCCTGACGTTGTAGCCGAGCTTGAGCGCCTCATGAAAATTTCTGACGAAGTAATTCGTTATCTCATTACGCTTGACGTTGTTGCTTAATATCCGTTTACGGAATTAGTGATGAAATTCGCTCAAAGGAGGGGACTCGATTGTTGAACCGTGTTATTTTGATCGGCCGGTTGACCCGGGATCCGGAACTGCGCTATACACCTTCAGGGGTAGCCGTAACGCAGTTTACGCTCGCTGTGGATCGCCCGTTTACGGCGCAAGGCGGAGAGCGTGAGGCGGACTTTATTCCGGTGGTCACATGGAGACAGCTTGCTGAGACCTGCGCCAATTATCTGCGCAAAGGCCGTCTGACGGCTGTAGAAGGGCGCATCCAGGTACGGAATTACGAGAATAACGAAGGTAAACGTGTATACGTCACCGAAGTCATTGCCGATAACGTACGTTTCCTGGAATCCAACCGTGAAGGCGGTGGAGGCGGAAGCACCCCGCGTGAGGAGCCTTCCTACAATGGAGGCGGTGGACGTGGCGGTAACAGCTACTCGCGGAACAATTCCAATCAGGATCCTTTTTCCGATGACGGAAAACCGATTGATATTTCGGATGATGATTTGCCATTTTAATAAGGAAAGGACTGAAACAGCATGGCTTTTAAACAAAGAGAAGGCGGAGACAACGATAAAAGACCGGCTCGCCGCGGCGGCCGTAACAAACGTCGTAAAGTGTGCTTCTTCACTGTGAACAAAATTACTCACATTGACTATAAAGATACCGATCTGCTGAAGAAATTTATCAGCGAACGCGGTAAAATTTTGCCTCGCCGTGTAACCGGCACTAGCGCAAAATACCAACGTATGCTGACGATTGCGATCAAACGCTCCCGTCAAATCGCATTGCTGCCATACACTACAGAGTAATCTGTATCATGGCGAACGAGAAAGCCAGTACCTTGGACATCCCAGGTGCTGGCTTTTTTGCTGTGATGAACATGTTCATAATTATTCCATTTGTCTTACGGGAAACGAAAAAGTTATCATAGGGGTATTGCTGCATCGAGCAGAGGCGGTAAGGTTGTAAGCGTACCCGTAGGAAAGGGCAGGGCGCAGCTTTCCATTTCCCGGGCAATTTCATGATCGTGAAGTTCCGGCTGGATTGATTCGCAAACGGGCTTCGTAAACAGCGTGTTCCTTAATGATCAACGAGGGTATGATATAATGGAAAAACGGAGAAAAGGGGGATTACGATGGGACTGGGCAGAATCTACAGGAATTATTTTAAAAATAACATGTTCATGAGGATTCTGCTGATTTTCACGATCATTGCCATTCTAACAATCGTGATTCTGTCCTATCTGATGTTCTCTTCCCTATCCCAATCGATTGTGGAGAAGGAACTCAACAACCAGAAGGCTGCGATGGAAAATGTCAGCCGGTATCTGGATCAGCGTTACCAATCGGTAGAAAATATCGCCAGGGATATGTATCGAAACGAAATGCTGTTCTCTAACATTTCTTTTTTGATGGAGCATCCTTATTCGCAATATGTACAGCATCGCATGGACCAGTTTTTTAACGAAACGAACAACAACTCGACGGACCCGCTGCAGTATTTCCAGCAGGTGATGGACGAAAATGGAGATATCCGCAACATCATGCTGTACAGTTCAGAGAAGCAGTTTCTGTCTGTGTTTAAGCCAAACAAGCAGTATAAGCAGCTGACCACGGATATGACCCATTCCTATATACCGGAAGTTATGGCGATGGATTATAAGGGCATCACCGCTCCGAATTACTGGATCCGGAAGGCGGCGGACCAATGGGCGCCGGAGCTGTACGCCATCCGGGTACCGATCAATAACAGGCAGCTGAAGAATGCGGGACAGTTCCTCGTATATTTGGATTCGGGCGACATTTCCGATGCCCTGACGAGCTATAAGGACAGCTTCAAAGGGGATATTGCGGTGCTTTCGGCGGATGGCAAGGTTTTGTATGATTCGGAAGGGAAATATTATGGAAAGACCTATCCGTATATGGATGTGACCGATTCGCTGTATGACGGTGGGAATACCCGCCCGGCTGAGGTCAGCAGCCGAATGTATATCAACAAGCTGACTTCGGCTGACAACGGATACGTCGTGATTGGTGCAGTTCCGAAAAAGGACGTGGAGGCCAGTTATTCGGGCATCCGGAAAACGATTATAACGATCAGCGGGATCTGTATATTGTTTGCGATCTTTTTCCCGGCCTTCTTTGTGATTAATTTCGCCAACCGGACGAACCGGATTATTAGGATTACGCGCAAGGTGAAAAACGGCGATTTGTCCGCACGGATCGATAACCCGGGAGAAGACGAGCTTGGCCAGATTTCCCGAAGCTTTAACGACATGCTGGACGAGCTGAACCTGTATATCGAGCGGGTGTACAAAGCCGAAATTAAACAAAAGCAGACGGAGCTGGTGGCTCTGCAGGCGAGGATCAATCCTCACTTTTTGTACAATACGCTTGAAGTGATTCGGATGCGGGCCATTTCCCAAGGGGCTAAAGATGTCGGGGAAATGATCTATAGCTTGTCCGTGCTCTTCAAAAGCCTGGTCAAGCAGAAAAAGATTTACACGCTCAAGGATGAGCTGGAGGCATGCCGCTTGTATCTGGAGCTGTTCCGGATCCGTTATAAGGAAAAGTTCAGCTATACGATCGATTCAGACCCGGCGCTGCAGGGCAAATCGGTCATGAGGCTGTCGCTGCAGCCGCTGATCGAAAACTATATCGTTCACGGCATCCAGACCAATCGCGACGATAATCATCTGGACATTCGGGTGAGGGATGAAGGCGAAATGCTGGTGGCTGTGATTACGGATAATGGCAAAGGTATCACGCCTGAGCGCCTGGCTGAAATCCATGAAGAGCTCGGGAAGCCGGAGGAGTCCGGCGAAATGTTTGGGCTGCGGAGCGTGCACAGCCGGCTGCAGTTTTTGTACGGTCCGGCTTACGGGGTGGAAATTGACAGTCGGCCTGGAGTCGGTACGGTTGTCACCGTACGTTACCCTAACCGGGAAGGGACGGATACTGAAGATGTATAAAGTGTTTATTGTGGACGATGAGCCGTTCATTATCGAAGGGCTGTACGATATTTTGGATTGGGCAGCACTGGGGCTGGAGATTGTCGGGCACGCAGAGAATGGACGCCAGGCGCTCGAAGCCATGGCGTCTACACCCGTGGATGTGCTGATTACGGATATTTCCATGCCGGTGATGGACGGCCTGAGTCTGATCGGCGAGGCTCGCAAAACCCGCAGCGACCTCAAGGTGATCATCCTAAGCGGATACAACGAGTTCGATTACTTGAAGCAGGGGATGAGGCTCGGTATCGAGAACTACTTGCTGAAGCCGATCAATGTGGAGGAACTGGAATCGACTCTCCGCAATACCGTGTCCAAGCTGGACAGTACGAGGGCGAGCGGATTGTACAGCGCTTTTGATGTGCAAATTTTGAAGGACAATACGCTCTATCGCTGGATGAACGGACAGATCGCCCCTCCGGAATTTATAGAAAGAGCCGATCTGCTTGGCGTGAACTTGGACCGGCCTTATATGGCCGTAGCGGTGCTTCGGACCGCAGCCGATGAGGCGTTGTTCGGGCAGGTTGACGATTTGCTGCAAGACAGCACGGAGCTGACGCTGTTCCGCGATGTGGATGGGGATACGGTCCTTATTGGAAGTCTGGAGAACCCGCAGGAGGGGAAGGCTCGTCTGATGACAGCACTGGAGCAGTTGGAGGCTGATTTAGCGAGGCAGGGCTGCACGGTGCATATCGGTGTCGGCTCGGCGGTGAGCCTGCCTGGAGAGGCTTCTGTCAGCTACAAGGAGGCCAAGCAGTCGCTGGAGTATTTTATGGTATTTCCGGATCGGCGGATCATCGACTACACCAGCTTGGAGGAGAATAGCGGCGGCCCGGAGCGGCATATCGCCATCGCTTGGGACGAATACGCCAAGCTGATTCTGGCGAGGGACGAGGCCGGGCTGAATCGAAAAATCCAAGACGACTTTGAGCAGATGCAGAAGGCGGGACATATCCGCCCGGAGGATCTGCTGAACGCGGCCTTGGAGCTGGTGATTCGCTTCAAAATGGAGCTTGAGCAGATCAAGCATACGGATGAGTCGGATATATTTAAGAACGGCTTAGGCAAGGTCCGGGACAGCTCCTCGCTGCAGGATCTCATTACTGCTCTGCAGGAAGTGGCTGGAGCTGCGGTCCAGTCGCTGCTTCAGGATATGAAGAACCCCGTCGTGAATCAGGTGCTGGTCCATATTCACAATCATTATGCGGACGAACTGTCGCTGAAGACGCTGGGGGCACAGTATCATATTCATCCGGTGTACCTGGGACAGCTGTTTCATAAGGAAACCGGGGAAACGTTCGCCGAATACATCAACAAGTTCCGGATCGAAAAGGCGAAGCAGCAGCTGAAGAACACGAACCTCAAGGTGCAGGAGATTGCGCGGAACGTAGGCTACTGGGAGACCGGATATTTTTATAAACAGTTCAGGAAATATGTCGGGATCTCGCCGACGGATTACAAGGGGCTGGGTTGACCGGCTGGAGACACCCTGAATCAGATGAGACTAAACACCTACCATCTCATCCGGTTTAGGGTTTTTTTGTGACGTTTGATGCAGAAAAAACCAAATGAAAATGAAAGAAAAACAATAAAAGTAAGCGTTTCACTGAAAAAATGACAAATTTAGACAAAAAGAAAACCTTTTCTTTAATTTGTACACGGATTTATTTAGTTTATCTTCTTTTTGTAACGGCTTACATCCGTTAAGGTTATCTTAGTTAAACAAACCGAGCCGGAAACAATAAAAGAAAAAGCCGGTTTGGCCGCTTGGTGGGCAGACAGCTAGACAACATTGACTGCAACACAAAAAGGGAGGAACACACATGAGCAAGGGTAAGAAAAGCTTCTCGTTCGCACTGGCCATGTTGACGGCCTTCGCGCTTGTACTCAGCGCGTGCGGTGGGGGCAACAAAGACGCGGAAAGCAGTGGTTCCGGATCTTCGGGAAGCTCCGAGAAACCGGTAAACCTGATCTGGTACACGATCGGCACGCCGCAAAAAGACGTTGACAAGGTTATGGCCGAGGTCAGCAAGTATACGCAGGAGAAGATTAATGCAACCGTCACCATGAAAATGATCGACTGGGGCGACTACCAGCAAAAAATGCAGGTAAACGTAGCTTCCGGCGAACCGATGGACATTATGTTCACATCCGCAGGCGGATTCGATTACGTACAGAACGCAAGAAAAGGCGCGTTCATGGAACTCGACGATCTGCTTGATAAATATGGAAAAGGTATCAAAGATACTATCGATCCTGCTTTCCTGGAAGGCTCCAAAGTCGATGGACACAACTATGGCATTCCGGCCAACAAAGAGCTTCCACAGCAAGAAGTATGGCGCTTCAACCAAAACCTGGTGGACAAGTACAAACTGGATACCTCCAATGTACGTTCCCTGGATAGCATTGAGCCGCTGTTGAAAGCGATTAAGGAAAAAGAACCGAACGTAACACCGTTCGCGATGGACAAGAACTACGTTCCTTATGTTCCTTATGACTACATCATTCAGAATCTGCCAATGGCTGTGAAGCTGGATACGACCGATTACAAAATCGTCGATATCCTCGAAACGCCAGAAATGAAGCAGGCGCTGACAACGATGCACAAATATTATCAAGCCGGCTATGTGGCTCCGGAAGCAGCAACAACGGGCTCCACTAGCGATCTGATGACTTCCGGCAACTGGTTCATGGACCGTGCGCAAACCCAGCCGCTGGCTGACAATACTTGGTCTGCAAGCTATGGCTATCCGGTTAAATCGACACCGGCAAGTGATGCGATCATCACGAACACATCGGTTCAAGGCTCGATCATGGCGATTTCCGCAAACTCCGAGCATCCGGAGAAAGCAATGGAATTCCTGAACCTGCTGAATACGGATCCGGTTCTTCGCAACATGGTGGATTCCGGTATCGAAGGAACACACTACAAGAAGGTTGACGACAAGCACATTGAAAACCTTCCAGAGGGCAAAAACTACGACATGCCGTCGTACTCCCTCGGCAACAACATGCTGCTCTACTTGAACCCGAATGACCCGGATGACAAGTGGGAGCAATTCAAGAAATTTAACGCTGAAGGTAAAGATTCTCCAATCCTGAGCTTCAACTTCGACAGCACGAAAGTAGCAACCGAAATGGCAGCTGTACAAAACGTGAAGGAACAGTTCTGGGCATCCCTGATGACCGGTACCGTTGATCCGGAAACCTACCTGCCAAAAGCGATTGCGGCCTTCAAGCAAGCCGGCCTGGACAAGGTCATCGCTGAAGCTCAAACTCAGCTTGACGCCTGGAAAGCTGCAAACAACAAGTAATGTAGAAAAAAATTCGGAAAGGATCGGGCGGGTGACTTAGCGCCCGGTCCTTTTTCAATGTATAACCAATCAATCATGGGAGGGAAACAGAATGGCCGCATTTTTCAAAAACCTCATTAGAAACAAAGTCATGCTGTTTATGGTGCTGCCCGGTGCCATTTGGTTTTTCTTCTTTTCCTACCTGCCGCTGGTGGGTACGATCGTGGCATTCAAGCAATACCGTTTCAACCGGGAAGGCTTCTGGGCCAGTATCAGCAAGAGTGAGTGGGTAGGCTGGGACAACTTTAAGTTCCTGTTCAGCACCAATGACGCCTACACGATTACGCGTAACACGTTATTGTACAACCTGGCTTTTATTATCCTTGGATTGATCCTGTCCGTAGCCATGGCAGTTCTGCTCTCCGAGCTGGTCGGCAAAACGATGGCGAAAATTTATCAGACCGGGATGTTCCTTCCTTACTTCCTGTCCTGGGTCATCGTCGGATACTTTGCATTCAGCTTCCTGAGCATGGACCGCGGGATGATCAACCAAATCCTTGGCTGGTTCGGCGCCGAGCCGGTTCAGTGGTATTCCGATCCAAAATATTGGCCGTATATCCTTGTCTTCGTCAGTCTTTGGAAATCCGTCGGTTATAACAGCGTCGTGTATCTCGCCTCCATCATGGGCATCGACAAATCCCTGTATGAAGCGGCCATGATCGACGGCGCCAGCAAGTGGCAGCAAATCAAGAACATTACGATTCCGATGCTCTCGCCGATCATCATTATCATGACGCTGCTCGCAGTGGGCCGGATCTTCTACGCCGACTTCGGTCTGTTCTACCAGGTTCCAAGAGACTCGGGTACGCTGTACTCCGTAACCAACGTTATCGATACGTACGTATACCGCGGTCTGAAAACAACTGGCGAAATCGGTATGAGTACCGCTGCAGGCCTGTACCAATCGGTTGTCGGCTTTGTACTCGTTATCGTGTCCAACTTTGTCGTCCGCAAAATCGACAAGGACAGCGCATTATTCTAAATCATTTTTTGAAGGGAGTGTCAGGTTATGGCGGAGGTCATTCAAAGAAAAAAACGGGATTTTCATCATGTTTCGCGAGGCGCGAACGCTGTTCTTCATACGATTGCGGCGATCTTTTCCTTCTTGTGCGTATTTCCTTTTCTGTTCGTCGTCATTATCTCGTTAACCGATGAAAAAACGCTGGCAACGGACGGCTACCGTCTGATCCCGGCCAAATGGAGCTTCGAGGCTTATAAATTCGTATTTCAAAGCGGCGACACGCTGCTCCGTTCCTATGGCGTGACGATCCTCGTTACCGTCGTGGGTACGCTCGTCAGCTTGATCCTGATCTCGCTGTACGCCTATGCGATTTCACGGAAAAGCTTCCGCTACCGCAGATTTTTCTCCGTATTCGCGATTCTTACCATGCTGTTTAACGGCGGGATGATTCCGACGTACATGGTTGTGTCGCAATTGCTCGGATTAAAAGATACCCTGTGGGCGCTGATTTTGCCGCTCGCGATGAACGCTTTTTATATCATGATCCTGCGTACGTTCTACAGCACCAGCGTACCGGAGGCGATTATCGAATCGGGCCGGATCGACGGCGCGGGCGATTTCTACATTTTCCTCCGCATCGTGCTGCCGTTGTCTTTGCCAGGTCTGGCGACGATCGGACTGTTCAGTACGCTAGGGTATTGGAACGACTGGTTTAATGCCTTGCTCTATATCGACAATCCGAACCTGGTGCCGCTGCAATCGATGCTGATGCGGATCGAATCCAGCATTCAGTTCATTCAGCAAAACTCGGCCAACAGCTCGCTCAGCATGGCTGCACTGCAGTCCATTCCGCAGGATACGTCCCGTATGGCGATGGTCGTGCTCGCTACGCTGCCAATTATTTTTGCATATCCGTTCTTCCAACGTTATTTTGTACAAGGACTTACCGTAGGTGCCGTCAAAGAATAATAAACAACATCACTTTAGGGAGACAGGAGAGAAGTCGAGATGTTGATTTACAAAGACAAGACGAAACCAGCTGTGGAGAGGGCCCGGCATTTGCTAGGTCTGATGACTTTGGAAGAAAAGGTCGGCCAGCTCGTGCAGCCATTCGGCTGGCAAACCTATGAACATAGAGATGGGAAGATTGAATTAACGGAGTCTTTTAAGCAGCAAGTCCAAAATGGCGGTGTCGGTTCCCTGTACGGGGTGCTGCGCGCCGATCCGTGGACCGGCGTCACGCTGGAGAATGGCCTGTCCGCCAAGGAAGGTGCGGAGGCGGTTAACGAAATTCAGCGTTATGCCATTGAGAATTCCCGGCTCGGCATTCCGATCCTGATCGGGGAGGAGTGCTCGCACGGGCATATGGCGATCGACGGCACGGTGTATCCGGTGCCGCTGCTGCTCGGGAGCACGTGGAACGTCGATTTGTACCGCGAGATGTGCCGCGCCGTCGCCGCGGAGACGCGGGCACAGGGCGGTGCGGTGACATACTCGCCGGTGCTGGACGTCGTGCGCGATCCCCGCTGGGGGCGCACGGAGGAGTGCTTCGCCGAAGACCCTTACCTGATCGGCGAATTTGCCGCCGCATCGGTCCAGGGGCTTCAGGGCGATGCTCTGGACAGCGACGCGAGCGTTGCTGCGACGCTGAAGCATTTTGTCGGATACGGCAGCTCCGAAGGCGGACGCAACGCCGGCCCCGTGCACATGGGCTGGCGTGAACTGCTTGAGGTGGACCTGTATCCGTTCAAGAAAGCAGTGGAAGCCGGCGCTGTGTCCATCATGCCGGCTTATAACGAAATTGACGGTGTGCCATGCACGGTCAATACGGAACTGCTGGAGGACGTCCTCCGCAAGCAGTGGGGATTTGACGGCATGGTCATCACCGACTGTGGGGCCATCGACATGCTGGCCGCGGGACATGACGTGGCGGAAGACGGCATGGACGCCGCCGTTCAGGCCATCAAGGCGGGCATCGATATGGAGATGTCCGGCGAAATGTTCGGCCGGTATCTGCTGGAGGCGGTCAGCCAGGGCAAGCTTGGCATTGGTGTCCTGGACCGGGCGGTGCTGCGGGTGCTGGTACTCAAGTTCAAGCTGGGCTTGTTCGACCGGCCATATGTGGATCCGGAGCGGGCTGGGCAGGTCATTGGCCAAAGCGAGCATGTGCAGCTGGCACGCAAGCTGGCGGAGGAAGGCATCATTCTCTTGAAGAACGAGAAGGATGCGCTGCCGTTGGACAAGCGGGCGGGCACCATTGCGGTGATCGGGCCGAATGCCGACCACGGCTATAACCAGCTGGGCGATTACACGTCGCCGCAGCCGGCGGACAAAGTGGCGACCGTGCTGAAGGGCATCCGGGCGAAGCTCGGCGCCGAATCCGGCCGGGTGCTGTATGCGCCGGGCTGCCGGATTAAAGGCGATTCCCGCGAAGGATTTGACACGGCGCTGTCCTGCGCGTCTCAGGCAGACACCGTGGTGATGGTGATGGGTGGATCGAGCGCCCGCGATTTCGGCGAAGGCACGATCGACCTGAAGACAGGGGCTTCGAAGGTGTCGGACAACTCCTGGAACGACATGGAGTGCGGCGAAGGCATCGACCGCATGACGCTGGGATTGGCAGGCGTGCAGCTGGAACTGATTCAGGAAATCCATAAACTCGGCAAACGCCTCGTCGTGGTGTATATCAACGGCCGTCCGATTGCTGAGCCATGGGTGGACGAGCATGCCGACGCGATTCTGGAGGCTTGGTATCCGGGGCAGGAGGGCGGACACGCGGTGGCGGACATTTTGTTCGGCGACGTCAATCCGTCCGGACGGCTCACCGTATCAATTCCGAAGCATGTCGGCCAGCTGCCGGTATATTACAACGGCAAACGCTCGCGGGGCAAGCGGTATATGGAAGAGGACTCGAAGCCGCGTTACCCGTTCGGCTATGGCCTCAGTTATACGACCTTTGGTTACGATCAGCTCCGCATCAGCGCCGATTCGATAACGGAAGACGAAACGGCAACCGTGTCGGTGAACGTGACAAACACCGGCAGCCGTACCGGAGCGGAAGTCGTGCAGCTGTACATTTCAGATAGCGTGAGCGCCGCAAGCCGTCCGTTGATGGAGCTCAAAGGGTTTACGAAAGTGGAACTTGAACCGGGTGAATCCCGGACCGTGGAATTTAAGATCGGCAGGGAACAGCTGCAGTACGTGGGCAGGGACCTGAAGCCCGTCGTGGAAACGGGGCTGTTCCGGATCCATGTCGGCAGACATGTAAACGACACGATAAGCACGGAGTTGGCCGTGCGGGAGGGTAAATAAATGGAACGGATCAGACGCTTTATCCGTGAATTATCGGACAACCGCTGGCTCGAGCAGACAGAGCTCCGCAGCTGGGACATCACCCGCTCTTACTACAAATTGCCTGGCGAATATGAGAATACGGCTCCTTACCCGGAAGGGAAGGGGCTGGCCTCTTTTCCAAGCAAGCAAGGAACGACATATTTCTTCCGGACCCGGCTTGAGCTGCCGGAAGGCTGGCCATCCGAGCCGTTCGGGCTCGTCTTTGCTTCGGGCGGAGAAGGGCTTCTGCGCGTCAACGGGGTTTCATACCAGGGCCTCGACCGCAATCATACGTATGTAACGCTCGATCCTGCAGTGATCGGAGAGACGCCGGAACTCGAAATCGAGTTGTTTGATCCGGTTCCGGAACCGGTCGATCCATTGAACCAGCAGGCCGTCATCAACCCGCCGATCACGTCGGTCACGAGCCTGCTTGTGCGGCCGAATCATGCGGTGCTGAGCCTGATGTATACAGTCACCGTCGTGCGTGACTCGCTGGTGCTGCTGCCGCAGGAAGATTTCCGCCGCGTGCGCCTGATGGAAGTGCTGTACCGGGCGATGGACCGGTTCGTGAACCTGGATGCGGCGGCCATCCGTGATGGCAGGGGCGTTGCCGAAATCGAGGCAGCGCTTAGAGCAGACGTCCAGGAAGTAGGCGGCAATGCCGAGGGGCTGGAGCATATGGTCGGCCAGTCGCACATCGATATCGCCTGGCTGTGGCCTGTCCGCGAAACGGTCCGCAAGGCGAGCCGCACGTTCTCGACGGTCGACCGGCTGATGGAGGAATATCCGGAGTACCGGTACACGCAAAGCCAGCCGCAGCTCTTCGCCTTTCTGAAGGAAAACGATCCCGAGCTGTTCGAACGGGTCAAGGCGCGGATCATGGAAGGACGCTGGGAGCTGGTCGGCGGCATGTGGGTCGAGCCCGACCTGAATCTGCCGAGCGGCGAATCACTGATCCGGCAGATGCTGTACGGCCAGCGGTTCTACCAGGAGGAATTCGGCCGGATGTCGAATATCGAATGGCTGCCGGACACGTTTGGCTACTGCGCATCGCTGCCACAAATTTTGAAGCACGGCAAAGTGGATTATTTCATGACGACCAAGCTCGGTTGGAACGACACCAACCTGTTCCCATACGATTTGTTCCATTGGGTCGGCATCGATGGAACGCCGATTTTGTCTTATCTGAACCATGGCGTGAACGAACACACACTGCCAAAGGATGTTCACGATCACTGGCAGTCCTATCGGGAAAAGGCGCTGCATCCCGAGCAGATGCTCCTGTACGGACACGGGGACGGCGGCGGTGGTGTCACCCGCGAGATGCTGGAGTACATCGACCGGTCCAATCTGATGGTCGGGCAGCCGGCAAGCCGTTACAGTACGGCGGCCAAGTTCTTCGAGAGCATCGAGCAGGCGGGTCCCGTGCTTCCGACGTGGCGCGGCGATCTCTACCTGGAGCTGCACCGCGGCACGTATACGACGCATGCCCGCAACAAACGCAGCAACCGCAAGGCTGAGGTGCTGTACCGGGAAGCCGAGCTGTGGAACACGCTGGCTGGGCCGAACATGGATGCGGCCAACCGTACAGAGGTGACGCAGCAGCTGCATGACGGCTGGAAGCTGATCCTGTTGAACCAGTTCCATGACATCATTCCGGGCTCGGCGATTACCGAAACGTATGAAACGTCGGACAAGGAATACGGCGAAATTTTCACCAAGGGAGAACACGCCTTGAACGAAGGGCTGAACACGCTGGTGTCGGATATCGACACTTCCGGCAAGGAGGGCACTCCGTACGTTGTCTTCAACAGTCTCGGATGGAGCCGGAGCGCTGTGGTTCATATCGAAGCCGAACAAGGCGAAGGCGCCTTGGCTGCTTATGACGAGCACGGCACGCGCCTGGAGACGGACGCTGTCGAAGGCGGCATCTCCGTCCGGGTTCCCGACGTACCGGCACTGGGTTACAAAACCGTGTGGGTGAAGCCGGAAGCCGCCGTGAATGCTGACTCCGCGGGGATTCAGTCATTCGGCGATACGTGGGAGACTTCCGCTTACCTTGTGCGGTTCAACGAGCGGGGCGAAATCACCAGCCTGCTGGATAAGGCTGCCGGCCGCGAAGTCGTGAAGCAAGGGGAACGCGCCAACCGGTTCTACTTCTTCCACGACCGTCCGACGCTGTGGGACGCTTGGGACATTGACACCCGCTACGAACAGCAGCCGGCCGGTGAGGCGGAGCTGCTCGAGAAGCGGCTGGTTCTGGCCGGACGCACTAAAGACGTGCTCCGCTTCAACTGGAAGATCGGCCAATCCGAAATCACGCAGGACATGATTTTCTATCACCATGACCGGCGGATCGATTTCAAAACGCATGTTCACTGGAACGAGGCGCACAAGCTTCTGAAAGTGGGCTTTCCGGTCGATGTGGTCACCGATAAGGCGACCTACGAAATTCCATTTGGTTCCCTTGAGCGCGCCACCCACCGGAACACGAGCTGGGAGCAGGCGCAGTACGAGGTATGCGGACACCGCTTCGTGGACGTGTCGGAGCATGGATACGGCGTCAGCCTGCTGAACGACTGCAAATACGGTTATGACGTTCAGGGCAGCACGATCCGTCTGTCTCTGCTGCGGGCGCCGAAGTGGCCGGACGTGACGGCAGACCTTGGCGAGCATGACTTCACCTACTCCTTGCTGCCGCATCAAGGCGGCTGGAGGGAGTCGCACACCGTCCGTCAGGCGGCGGAGCTGAACGTGGACATGCCGGTTCGCCAGGCGGAGTCCGGTGAACAAGGCTCACGTCCGTCAACGGGATCGGTGATTTCTCTATCCGGTGGGCATGTCGTGCTCGACACGGTGAAACCGTCCGAAGACGGAAGCGGCGTCATCCTGCGGTTCTATGAATCGACCGGTGGACGCGAACAGATCGAGCTGACATGGCCGGGTGCCATCACAGAGGCTTATCTATCCAACGCGCTGGAGGAGCCGGCCCATCCGCTGCAGCTTCAGGAGGGGAAACTGCAACTGTCTTTTGCCCCTTATGAAATTAAAACCGTCCTGCTTAAGCAGGTTGATTAACGCAATATATAGAAGTTTGGTATAGATCGTATAACAATACATGATTTGATGTGACATCATTACACTCTACAATTCAGCCAAGTAAAGGGGCGTATCGCTTTGGAACAATTCAGACTTCCTAAAATACCGATGCCGGCGCTGGAGATGCCGCAGGCGATCCAGGACGTAATTAAAGAAGCCGAGCAGAAGCTGGCTCACCGGCCGAAGCTGCTGCAGCTGTTCAAAAACTGCTTTCCAAATACGCTGGAAACGACAACAAAGCTGATGGATGACGGAACGACCTTCGTCATTACAGGAGACATCCCAGCCTCCTGGCTGCGCGATTCCGTGGAGCAGGTCGTCCATTACGTACCTTTTGCTAAGGAAGACCAGGATCTGCAGCGCATTATCGGCGGTTTGATCAAACGCCATGTTCACTACGTCTTGATCGACCCGTACGCCAATGCGTTCAATGAGTCGGCCAATGACTGGCACTGGAATACGACGGACGAAACGGACATGTCCCCATGGGTGTGGGAGCGCAAATTCGAGATCGATTCGTTGTGCTTCGTCATTCGTCTGGCGTACCTGTACTGGAAGGAAACCGAGCTGACCGATATTTTCGATGCCAATTTCAAAAAGGCCATGCGCGCCATCATCGACGTGTTCAAAACGGAGCAGCACCACTTCGAGAAGTCTCCGTACCGCTTTACGCGCAACAACGGCATCCTGACCGACTCCCTGCGCAATAACGGAATGGGCATGCCGGTTAACTACACAGGTATGATCTGGTCGGGCTTCCGCTCCAGCGACGACGCTTGCGACTTCCATTACAACATTCCAGGCAATATGTTTGCGGTCGTGGCGCTGCGCCAAATGCAGGAGTTCGCCGAGTGGGTCTTCCGCGATATGGACATGCTCGCTGAGCTTAAAGAGCTGGAGATCGAAGTCAACTACGGTATTCAGCTGTATGGCATTTACCGCCATCCGCAGTTCGGGCCGATCTACGCCTACGAGACCGACGGCTACGGCAACTACTGCCTGATGGACGACGCCGGTACGCCGGGCCTGATGTCCATCCCTTACTTGGGATACACAACGGCGGACGATCCGATTTATCAAAATACGAGACGGTTTGCGCTCAGCAAAGAAAATCCGTTCTACTTCGAGGGCAAAGCGGCCAAGGGCATCGGCAGCCCGCACACTCCCGAGGACTATATCTGGCATATGGCCTTGTCCATGCAGGGATTGACCGCGCAGACGGCTGAAGAGAAGCTGGAGATGATCGCCATGCTGGAAGCGACCGATGCGGATACAGGTTTCATGCATGAAGGGTTCCACGCTGATGATCCGACCACTTTTACGCGAAAATGGTTCGCCTGGTCTAACAGCCTGTTCTCCCAGCTCGTGTATAAGGCCATGAAGGACGGTCTGCTATGAGCCGGCATATCATCATTCTATGCGATCCGGATTTCCCGGCTGCGGGCAAGCTCCCGCAGGCCGGAGACTTCCAGCATGCCGCAGAAGTGGCGGTCGTTCGCGCCGAAGAACTGGCTGACGCGCTTCGCGGAGTGGATCAAGGTTGTTTTGTCAATTTGCACGCGCCTTATTTTCCAAAGGCTGCCTGGACGGAAATTTCCGCCTTCCTGCATCGGGGAGGCAGCCTGGTCAGTGCAGGCGGGGCGCCTTTTAAAATTCCTGTGGTACGGGATAACGGGTCCTGGGTGTCGGAGACCGAGCAAACCGCCTATCATCAGGAACTCTATATTCACGAAGCGCTGCGGGTTGACACAAGTAAAGTCACGAAACTCGCCGTTTCGGACCGCATCCCGCTGCTGAACGGCCAAGAAGGTCTGTTTGAGCTGGCAGATGCCTGGAACCTGGTACCGCATACGACCAAAAGCGCCGATTTGCCGCAGCAGATGGGCTCAGCCGGCCCGATGAGCACGCAGATCTATCCGCTGCTTACCGGCCTCAGCGCTGAAGGGCGCGAGATCGCCGCGCCGATCGTGCTGTGGGAGAACTCCCGCGTGACGTTCGCCGGCTCGCGCTGGATGTTCGTGTTCCTGCCGCTAACGGAAGCGTTCTGGAGCGGGAAGGGTGCTGCGCACCTGATCGACTGGGCGCGTTTCTGCGCCCGGGGCGTGACCGAGCTGTCGCTGAAGCCGAATTACGCTTCGTACGAAGCCGGGGAACACGCCGTGCTGACGCTGCAGACGCAGATTTTGCAGCGCGGGGAATCGCGCAGTGTGGCGCCTGAGCTGTGGAGCTTCGAGCTGGAAGTAAGCCATGAGGGCGGAAGCGGAGAGGCCTGGACCCACCGGTTCCAGGCGCAGGTGACGAAGGAGCAGAATTTCGTGCGCATTCCGGTGCCTATGGCCTTGAAGAGCGGGCTTTACCGCATCGTATGCCGCGCAGAGGGACCGGACGGCGAGGTTCGCGTGCTGCGCCAGGGTTTCTGGGGCCGTGACGACCTCCTTCTGGCCGAGGGCTCGCCGATTACCCGCAGCCGCGACTATTTCATCAAAGACGGGCGGCCGCTGCCTGTTGTGGGCATGACGTACATGACCTCCGACGTGGCGCGCAAGTTCCTGTTCCTGCCGAACGTGGACGTATGGGAGCGGGACATGGCCCAGATGGCCAAAGCGGGCATCAACTGGATCCGCACCGGCGTCTGGACGGCTTACCGGAATATTATGCAGGTCGACGGCCATGCCTCGGAGGAAGTGCTGCGCGCGATCGACGCCTTCTTCCTGACAGCCAAGCGCCACGGCCTGCAGGTGACCTTTACGTTCTTCTCCTTTACACCGGAGACGTGGGAAGGGCTGAACCCTTATCTCGACCCGCAGAGCGTCGAGGCTCAGAAACGCTTCATCCGCAGCATCGTCAGCCGCCACACGGCCACGACGCATGTGGACTGGGATTTGATTAATGAACCGTCGATGTTTGATCCGCCGCGGATTTTCTCGGAGGGACCGCGTTCCGCCCGGGATCCGTTTGAGCACCAGGCGTTCGTGGAGTGGCTGGAGCGCCGTCACGGCGATATCCGCAGCCTCCAGGAAGCATGGAACATGACACCGGACCAGCTGCCTGACTTTGCTTCGGTATCCATTCCGGAAGCGGAAGAGATCAACTTCGACGTGCAGGATATGCACAAAGCCAAGAAGGGAACGAGATGGCTCGATTACTGCCTGTTCTCGATGGATATGCACAACCGGTGGGCGGAGCAGCTCGTCGGCACGATCAAGGAGCTGTGCCCTGACCATTTGGTGACCGTCGGGCAGGACGAAGCGCTCGGCGCCCAGCGCCCATCTCCGTTCTTCTATGAGCAGGCCGTCGATTATACGACGGTGCACTCCTGGTGGCTGAACGACTATCTGGTATGGGACGGCATTTTCACCAAAACGCCGGATAAACCGAACCTGGTTCAGGAAACCGGCATTATGTACGTAGAAACGCCGGACGGCCGCGCCAAGCGGTCCGAAGCCGAGCTGCGCAGCATTCTGGAGCGGAAATACGCTTACGCCTTCTCTACCGGGGGGGCGGGTGCGATCCACTGGATCTGGAATACGAACTTCTATATGGACAACGCCAACGAATCGCATATCGGAGCGCTCCGCGCCGATGGCACGGAGAAGCCGGAAGCGGACGTATCCTACGACTTTGGACGCTTCATCGCAGCCACGCGGGACTTGTTTACGGACCGGGAGCTCGAGGACATCGTCGCCGTCTTCCCGTACTCCAACGACTTCTCGAACCGCGCATTTGCGTTCCAGTCGACGACGCGGCTGACCCGGCTGCTGGCCTATGACCTGAAGCTGCCGTTCCGTGCGGCATCGGAATACCATCTGGACGCGCTGCGGCAGAAGGCGCCGAAGCTGATCCTGCTGCCGAGCCCGCATAACATGGACAGCCGGGCGCTGGACGAGCTGCTGGAGCTCGTCAAGGAGACCGGCGCGACGCTGCTCGCCACCGGCCCGCTCGGCCTGGACGCCTACTGGCGTCCGACGACGCGCCTCGACGCCGTCCTTGGCGAGCGCCGGCTTGCCAATGTGCGCCGGGAGGAAATGCTCGGCGTGAATGGCCGTCTGCTGCCGGTATCCTTTGGGCACCGGCGGATCGCCGAAGTGGCGAAGGAAATCCCGGCCACAGCTGCAGGGACTGGCGCAAGCATGGATGCGCTCGTGGACGTGCCGCTGGGCAAGGGCCGGCTGATCTGGAGCCCGCTGCCGCTCGAGCTGAACGGCCGGGACGAGCCGATCCTTGAGCTGTACCGGTACGCGGCTGCCGCAGCTTGCGTTGAGCGTGAGCTCGAGTGGCTGGCCGGCGGGGACCTGCCGGGCGTGTACGGCCGGAAGCTCAGCTTCAAGGACGGCAGCCTGTACGTGTTCGTCTCCGAGTACGGCTGGGATGCCCCGGTACAGGTCAAGGACCCGCAGACCGGAGCCGTCTACAGCTTTACGCTCGAGAGCGACCGCAGCGTGTTGTTTGCCGCCGACCGGGAGGGACGCATTACGGCCGTGTACCGGCCGGACGAGGTTGACATCCAAGTAGATTAAGCATGTTGAGTTGATTTGTACAATAAAGGTGTAGGTGATTGTCAGGAACTTTTGCAGAGGTGGAGCCATCGGGGCAAACGGGATGGGCATCAAACCAATCCTTGCAGGGCAGGGGGAAAAGGATAATTATGGTGCGGGATCCAGGGATCCTGCCCCTTCTCACTGCCGTATCGGAGGCAAGGTTTATGTCCACTGTGAATGGACAGTTGTTTTTAGGAGCCGGTGTTATTCCGGCAGGAAGCCCGCGGTCTTATTGGGCTAAAGGCATTTTGGCAGCAATAGCCGGCTTTTGAATGTTGGGCCCATGGCGTCCTCCTATTTGGGGAGTTCTTTGGGATTGATCACCAAAACTGGGCAATCGGCAGGGGTTTTTTATAAACTTTTAATCGAAGGTTCAGGCCTGCAGAAATCGTCTGATGTACGGATCGCCAAATTTTTTTCTTCTATTATATATAGGTTATATTTCAGACTTACTTTGAATGTTAATTTGTACGCGATGGATGGACACTTGCGGAAGGAGATGATGATGTCCGTAAGTCATCCATGCCAGCATCCGGCCATCTATGACAGTGCAAATTTATCCAGGGCAGGGTTTGGCTATAAGCTGGACCTTAGCCCAATATGTTGATCTGCAAGCAGGGGATGAGAGTTCCGATCAGGAACAAGCCGCCCAAGTAAAGGAGACCCGATTTCTATGTCAAACAAGCCGAAACGAACGGCGCATATCATCTCCCATACTCACTGGGACCGGGAATGGTATTTGCCCTATGAAAAACATCATGTCCGTCTCATCCGTCTGATGGACGTGCTGATGGATACGTTGGAGAACGATACGGAGTACAAGAGCTTTTACCTGGACGGGCAAACGATCATTCTGGAGGATTACCTTCAGGTGCGTCCCGAGCAGAAGGAACGGCTTGAAAAATACATCCGTGAAGGCCGCATTTTCATCGGCCCGTGGTATATTCTGCAGGATGCGTTCCTGACCAGCGGCGAGGCCAACATCCGCAACATGCAAATCGGCCATAAGGACGCCCGCCGTTACGGGCAAATTTCCAAGGTGGGATATTTCCCCGACACCTTTGGCATTGTCGGCCAGGCGCCGCAGCTGATGCGCCAATCCGGCATCGATAACGCCTTGTTCGGCCGCGGCGTCAAGCCGACCGGCTTTAACAATACCGTTGCCGACTCCGAATATGAGTCTTCCTTCTCGGAGCTCATCTGGGAAGGTCCGGACGGCTCGAAGGTGCTCGGCATTCTGTTTGCCAACTGGTACAGCAACGGCAACGAAATTCCGGCCGATCCCGAAGAGGCGAAGGCGTTCTGGGACCGGAAGCTGGCTGACGCGGAGAAGTACGCGTCGACGCCGGAGCTTCTCTTCATGAACGGCTGCGACCACCAGCCGATCCAGACCGATTTGGCTGAGGCGCTGGAGACTGCGCGCAAGCTGTATCCGGACACGGAGTTCGTCCACTCGAACTTCCCGCAGTATTTGGAATCGGTCAAAGGCCATCAAGAGAACGAGCTGTCCGTCGTTCGCGGCGAGCTTCGGAGCCAGCGGACCGACGGATGGGGGACGCTTGTGAACACGGCGTCTGCCCGCGTATATCTAAAGCAGATGAACCAGCATGGCCAGGCGCTGCTGGAAAAGGTAGCCGAGCCTCTGGCGGCATATGCCCACCTGACCGGTCAGGCCTACCCGCATCATCTGTTTACGTATGCATGGAAAACGCTGATGCAGAACCATCCGCATGACAGCATCTGCGGCTGCAGCGTCGATGAGGTTCACCGCGAGATGGTAACCCGCTTTGCGAAGAGCCGCGACGTGGCGGAATCGATCATTGATGACAGCAAGCGGGCGGTGGCCGATGCGGTGGATACGTCATCCTTCGCGCAGTATGGCGAAGATGCGCTCCCGTTCGTGGTGTTTAACACTACTGGGTGGGAGCGGACCGGCACTGTATCCGTCGAGTTGGACGTACAGCGGATTTACTTCCGCGACGGCATCCCGCTGGACGAAATCAGCCGCCGGATTCAGGCGCTCGAGCTTGGTGAGCGTGTGGTGCTGGACCCGAGCGGAAAGCCGGTGCCTTTTACGCTCGAGGATCTGGGCCAGCGCTTCGGCTACGATCTGCCGGATGACCGGTTCCGTCAGCCGTATATGGCGCGTGCCGTGCGAATTACGCTGCAGGCGGACGCCGTTCCGGCGCACGGACTTCGGGCGTACGCACTCGTGTCCGGCCAGGCAGCGGCGCAGCACTCGGACAATGCTTCAGCATCGCTGATCACCGGGAGCAACGTGATGGAAAATAGCATCCTGCGGGTAGTGGCCCAGCCGAACGGAAGCCTTACGGTAACCGACAAGCGAAACGGACGCGAATACCGTGACCTGCTCGTTTATGAGGATACCGGGGACATCGGTAACGAATACATGTACAAGCAGCCGGAAGGTGAAGCTCCGCTGACGACGCGCGATCTGCAAGCATCCATCCAGGTTGTGGAAGATACGCCTTACCGCGCTACCCTCGAAATCGTTCATGACTGGGAGGTACCGGCATCGGCGGATGAGCTTCTTCAGAAGGAGCAGATCGAAGTGGTCTACTATCCGGAGCGCAAAGCTCAACGGGTGAAAGAAACCGTGCCAATGAAGATCCGTACCCTGGTTCGTCTGGAGAAGGACGGCAAGGGCGTTAAAGTGGAGGCCTCGTTTAACAACCAGGCCAAGGATCACCGTGTCCGCGTATTGTTCCCGACTGACATTGAAGCCAGCCGGCACCGCGTGGACTCCATGTTTGAAATCGTGACACGGGATAATCAGCCCGCGATCGAATGGCAGAATCCGAGCAATGCCCAGCATCAGCAGGCTTTTGTCGATGTGAGCGGTGAGACAGCCGGCCTGGCGGTAGCCAACCTCGGCTTGAACGAGTATGAAGTGCTGCGGGACGGCCGGAATACCATCGCGGTCACGCTGCTGCGTTCGGTCGGAGAGTTGGGCGACTGGGGCTGGTTCCCGACGCCGGAGGCTCAATGCCTTGGCGAACATGCCGTTCAGCTTGAAATCATTCCGCATGACGGCCGCGGGGAGGAGTCCGGAGCTTACGCGGAAGCCTACCAATTCCAAATTCCGTGGACAAGCGTGCAAACCGGAATCCATACCGGCGAGCTGCCTGCGGTACATGCTCCTTTTGCCTGGAGCGGTGAGGGAGTCGCCTTCTCGGCGTGGACCGTTAACGAGGATTCCGGAGATCATATGCTTCGCTGGTACAACATGAAACAGCAGCCTGCCAGCCTTCGGTTGGAATGGCCTCAATCGGTGAGCCGTGCATATAAAACGACCATTCTGGAAGAGACGGAAGGCGCTTCGGTAGAACAGCTGTCTGAGTCTTTTGAGCTGGAAGCGGGACCTTGCGAAATCGTAACGATAGGTATTGAGCGCTAGTATGTTTAACTGTGTGGAATAATTTGGTCATCATAGATTTATTCAAAAACTGATTTATAATAGGGGTGTGAGGGGGCTTTTCCCCCTCCGGCAACCCCGGCTCCTTGACAATTTAAATATTGTAATTCCCATCTATTTACCAGAATTACCCGCTATTTTTATAATTGACAGATGATTTATGTTCCAGTAAATTTGAACGTAATCAATTGTTGATTTGCAAGAGATGACGCGGAAGATTCCTATGCTGTTAGTCTGTGGCTGCCATAATTTGCAAGAAACCTCGCTATTATGTCACAGAACCTAACATGCATTTTTATGTATTCTCAATGTAAGCGGTTTATACTTTGAACATTTTGAAAACATGGATATTCCAGACGTCAAACCTTCCTGTTTTTAACATTTAAATTTGGTGAAAACGGATCGCCTCTTTCATCAAAATCCCATTGATACAGCTAATATTCAGCCATTTTAAAAAATATATTAAAACCGCCTAAAAAAAATATTGACGTGATATTAATTTACACGTATTATTTACATTAAATTTATTAGGAAGTTTTAACCATTTCATATATAGTCCTTTTTGCTGATTCAAATTGACCGATGGTCATTTAAAGCATTAATGCTTTATTGCGCTATAATGCACTGCGCGTCCACGTCGCGGAATCAACCGTCCTTTATCGCTGCACGATCCCGCATCGGTCCTGCCTTACTTCTGGATATATTATTTTTTAATATATTGCTTTACCTTGCTACCGTCGTCTTGTTGCAATATGAAAGGTCTACAAGAGGGGGAATTGTTTCAACGTCATTCGGGGGTCAGTTACGGTAACCGAAGTAGGTGTAAAGTCCCTAATGGTTTTCGCGGCCAGATTCGCTTAAGACCATTGGAGAGGTCTTGGGTTGTTCTCGTATCTTATGCGGGACGCCATTATTTTTCAAATCATAAAGGGGAGGAAAATGGTACATGACAAGCAAGAAAAAATGGCTCTCATTACTCGTTTCATTATCGGTAGTCAGCACGCTGTTCGTAGGATGCGGCAGCAAGGATGATGCAAGCAGCACACCTAAAGACGAGGGGAACAAAGAATCGTCTACGAATACGGGCACGGAGGGAACGAAAGAGGCGACCGGTCCGGTGGACGGCGGTACGCTGACTTACGGAAGCTTCTCCGACATCGTTAGCGTAAACCCACTGTTCGTTCAAGATACAGCTTCTGGTGATGCTGCGGAGTTCATGTATGCCAAGCTGTATGACATTAACCGTACAGGTGAAGTCGTAGCCGAGCCTTGGTCTATTGCCGCTGAGCCGATGACGATTTCCGAAGACGGACTTACGTATACCATCAAGCTGAAAGATTCGGCGAAATGGAGCGACGGCGAAGCGATTACGGCCGACGACGTCGTCTTTACATTCAATTCGATTAAGGACCCTAAAGTCGGATCCCCTGGAATGTCCGGATTTGACAAGGTAACGAAAATCGAGAAAGTGGATGACCTTACCGTTAAAATTACGCTGAAACAAGTCTACGCTCCATTCCAATATGTTTTGTCTACCCAAATCGTTCCGGAGCACATCCTGAAGGACATTAAGCCTGAAGAGCTGCAAAAGAACGTATACGGAACCGATCCGGCCAAAACGGTATCCAGCGGTCCTTGGGTATGGAAAGAGTGGAAGCAGAAGCAGTACCTTTCCTTCGAAAGAAACCCGAACTACTGGGGTCCTAAACCTCATATCGACAAGATCGTATATAAAATCTATGCCGACCAAAACACAGAAGTTCAAGCCCTTATCAAAGGCGACGTTGACCTTCTGGGCGGTATCCCGGTAACCCAAGTCGACGCCGTGAAGAGCAGAGACGGCTTGACCGTTATCCAGGAGCCAGGTCCGCAATACGAGTACCTCGGATTCAACTTCAACCCGGACAACTTCAAGGACAAATTCGTTCCTTGGGCTGGACAAAAAACAAGACAAGCGATTGCTTACGCGCTTAACCGTCAAGGCATGATCGACAACGTTCTGAAAGGCACAGGCAAGCTGATGAACGCTCCGTTCCTGCCAGGTTCCTGGGCAGATCCGGGCGATGCGGCCGTCAACTATGCCTTTGATCCGGAAAAAGCGAAGCAGCTGCTGGCTGAAGACGGATGGACTGCAGGCAGCGACGGCATCCTGACGAAAGACGGACACCGTTTCTCCTTCGAACTTCAATACAACTCGGGTAACAGCCGCCGTGAGCAAGTGGCGAGCGTAATCCAGCAAAACCTGAAGGATGTAGGTATCGAAGTTGTTCCTAAAGCGCTCGACTTCGCTGCATGGGTTGACCAAAACCTGACTCCAGGTAAATACCCGGCAATCCTGATGGGCTGGTCCCTGAACAACCCTGATCCGGACGGAGAAACGACGTTCAGCTCGAAATACTTCCCGCCGGCTGGTCAGAACCAAGGTTTCTATAAGAACGAAAAACTCGACAAGCTGTGGGAAGAAGGAACGGCTGTCGTAGACCAAGAGAAGCGTAAAGAGATTTACAAACAAATCGGTCAAGAGATTTCGACGGACCTTCCATACGTGTTCATGTACCAATACGGTACGCCAACCGCGTATAACAGCAGCAAGGTGAAATTTGCGGAAGAGGATGCTCCTGAATCCTCCCTGGCTTACGGATACTTCTTCCACCTGATCAACTGGTGGGTAGACGCAAAATAATAGACAACATAGGAAGTAACAACGGTGCTAGAGGGGGAGGAAACTTCCCCTCCACCCTTTTTTGTGTTTAAAAAAGGATGATGGTTAGGCGTCCGTGTCCGTATCATCTCTAGGAGGATCAACAATGACTGAATACTTCATCCGCCGCTTACTGCAATCCATTCTTGTACTCTTTCTGATCTCTTTGGTTGCATTCGGCCTTATTCACGCTGCGCCAGGCGGTCCAACACAGATGATGATGGCCCCTGGAGTATCACCCGAAACCGCAAAGATCCAAGCCCATAACCTGGGTCTGGATAAGCCGGTTCCTACCCAGTATGTTATTTGGTTGACGAACATGTTGAAAGGCGACTTGGGTCACACGTTCAAAAACAACCTGCCGGTTGGCGAAGTGTTGTGGCCAACAGTTGGCAACACGATCAAACTGATGGCGTTCGCCTGGTTTATCTCACTGCTCATCGCCATTCCATGGGGGATTTATAACAGTACGAAAGTGTACGGCATTTCCGATCAGACGGCTAACTTTGTCAGTTACATTGGCTTTGCAATGCCTGCGTTCTGGTTCGGGATCATCCTCCAGGAATTGTTTTCCTTAAAACTAGACTGGCTCCCGCTATCCGACATGTACGACATGGATAAGCAAGGGAATTTCGGCAACCTGCTGTATCACTTGATTCTGCCTTGCTCCGTCTTGGTGCTTGGTTTCTTGGCCTCATACTCCAAATACGCGCGTTCCAGTATGCTTGAAGTGCTGGAGCAGGACTACATCCGTACGGCCCGTGCGAAGGGTGTTCCTGAGCGCAAAGTTATTTTCCGGCATGCGCTGCGTAATGCCCTGATTCCGATCATTACGATCATCGGCCTCGACCTGCCGATTCTGGTCGGCGGAGCGACCCTGACGGAAAGCGTATTTAACTGGCCGGGCATGGGACGCTTGTTCGTCGAAATGGCCCGTTCGCGTGAGTATTCCGTGTTAATGGCGATTACGCTCATTACGGCTGTGGTCGTCGTTGCCGGTAACTTTATCGCTGATATTCTGTATAAGATCGTCGACCCACGCGTGAAACTTGGAAGTAAAGGAGGCAAATCGGCATGAGTGACATGAACATCGAGACAGCTCCTAATGTTCAGGCATCTGAGCATCCGGAACCAGCCAGCGCGCCACTTCCCCCTTCCAAGAAGCCTCCGGGCCCGTGGATGACGGTCGTGAAGAAATTCCTTCGTAATCCTTATGCCGTAACCGGGCTTATTGTATTGCTCTTTTTTGTCGTGATATCGGTACTGGCAAACGTTATTTCGCCTTACGACCCTGCTAAAATCGATCTGATGAATTCCAACTTGAAGCCAGGCACTGGCGATCACCTTCTGGGCACAGACGAACTAGGGCGCGATATTTTCTCAAGATTGCTGCACAGCGGTCAGATTTCCCTGACGGTCGGATTTTCCGTCGCGGCCATTTCCGTCATCATCGGTACATTGGTCGGCGCGATTTCCGGCTTCTTCGGCGGCTGGATCGATACGATCTTCATGCGTCTGATTGACGTCATGAACTCGATACCGACGCTGTTCCTGAACATTCTGGTCATGGCGATTTTCGGAACGAAAATCCAATATATGATCATGATTTTGGCCTTTACAAGCTGGATGGGCGTGGCCCGTCTCGTTCGCGGTACGTACCTGCAGCTTCGTGAAATGCAGTACGTTGAAGCTGCCCGTGCTATCGGGGTTTCCAGAACAGGTATTATTTTCAGGCATTTGCTTCGTAACGCAAGCTTTCCGATTATCGTAAACGCCACCCTGATGGTAGGGGGCGCGATTCTTTCCGAGTCCGGATTGTCCTACCTGGGTCTGGGTATCCAGGCACCGGCCACAAGCTGGGGACTTATGCTGAGCAACTCGCAGGAGTTTATGCTGATTGACCCGTTGCAGGCCATTTATCCAGGGGTTTGTATCCTGGCGGTCGTGCTTGCCGTCAACTTCATCGGCGACGGTATCCGCGATGCGATGGACCCTAGACAGAAGAAGAAGATTTCCCGGAGGAGGCTGGACAAATGGCGGAAAAACTACTCGAAATCCGGAATCTGACCACGGCATTTATGTCCGAGAATGGTTTCGTCAAAGCGACGGACCGGATCTCACTCAATATCGAAAAAGGACAGACGCTCTGCCTCGTCGGCGAGTCCGGCAGCGGAAAAAGTGTTACCTCTTTATCCATCATGCGTCTGATAGATTATGCAGGGGGCAGTATACTGGAAGGTAACATCCGGTTTAATGGCGACGACCTTGCAACTAAAGAGCAGGATCAGATGAGATCGATCCGCGGCAACAAGATCGCGATGATTTTCCAGGACCCGATGTCTGCGCTTAATCCCGTCTTTACCGTGGGCGAGCAGATCGCGGAGAGCCTGCGTCTGCATCAGAACAAGAGCCACAGCGAAGCCTGGAAAGAAGCGATCGAGCTGCTTCGTCTGGTAGGTATACCGGCTCCGGAAATGCGAGCCAAGCAGTACCCGCACGAGTTGTCCGGCGGTATGTGTCAGCGCGTCGTCATCGCGGTGGCACTGGCCTGCAAGCCCGAGCTCTTGATTGCGGATGAACCGACAACCGCATTGGACGTGACGGTACAGGCACAGATTCTGGACCTTCTGATGAAACTGAAAGAAGAACTCGGTATGGCGATTCTGCTGATTACACACGATATGGGTGTGGCTGCCGAGGTAGCTGACCATATTGCCGTTATGTATGCGGGCTCGATCGTCGAGCAGGGTACGGTTGAAGAGATTTTCTCGAACCCCTCCCACCCATACACGGTTGGTCTGCTGCAGTCCATTCCGGGATTTGAAGGCAAACGCGGCAACGAATTGTACACGATCAAGGGTACCATCCCTGGTCTGGGCAACCTGCCGAAAGGATGCCGCTTTAACCCGCGCTGCCCGCATGTGATGGATAAATGCCGTCAGGTGGAGCCGGGCGATATTCAGATCGGCGAAGAACACAGCACGAAGTGCTGGTTGTACGAAGACAAGGATCGTAACGGAGTCTCGGTAAGCGGTGGAATAGGGGGAAATGCCAATGGCTAAGAACTTGATCGAAGTAGAGCACGTGAAGAAGTATTTCCCTATCCATAAAGGACTGCTGAACCGTGTTGTGGGCAATGTCAAAGCGGTCGACGACGTGTCCATTACGATCCGCGAAGGCGAAACTTTCGGACTCGTCGGCGAGTCCGGATGCGGCAAGTCTACGCTGGGCCGGGTCATTTTACGGCTGCAGAACGCTACTGCTGGTGCCGTTAAATTTAACGGGCGCGATATTCATTCCATGGGCTCCAAGGAATTGAACAAAATGCGCGAGGAAATGCAAATTATTTTCCAGGATCCGTTCGGTTCCCTGAACCCTCGTTTCCTGGTCAAGGATATTATCGGCGAACCGCTGAAGGTCCATACGAAGATGTCTTCTTCGGAGATCGAAAAGCGCGTCATTGAGCTGATGGAGCTGGTCGGTCTGGACGCTTCGCGCCGGAACCGTTATCCGCATGAATTTTCCGGCGGTCAGCGCCAGCGGATCGGGATCGCCCGCGCCATCGCCCTGAATCCGAAATTCATCGTGGCCGACGAAGCGGTATCGGCGCTTGACGTGTCGGTCCAGTCGCAGGTCATCAACCTGCTGATGAAGCTGCAGCGCGAAATGGGCCTGACGTTCCTGTTCATCGCCCACGGCCTCAACGTCGTCCGTCATATCTCCGACCGCGTCGGCGTCATGTACCTCGGTAAAATGGTTGAGGTCGGCGAAACGGAAACGCTGTACGCCAACCCGCTTCATCCTTACACCGCGGCGCTTCTGTCCGCGATTCCGAAGCCGACACCAACGAAGAAACGCAACCGGATCGTCCTTCAGGGCGATGTGCCGTCTCCGGCCAATCCACCGTCCGGCTGCCGTTTCCATCCACGCTGCCCGTTTGCTCAGGAGAAATGCAGCCAAGTGGAACCGGCCCTGACGGAAGTGCTTCCTGGGCGCCAGGTGGCCTGCCACTTCCCGATCGGCGTGGAAGGCGGTTCGGACCTGAACAGCCTGAAGTAATATTATATTCTGCGATTAGAGTTATATGCTGCGTATACAGGAAGGATTGGGGTCCTTCTGAGCGTTCCATATACAGCCCTGCCTGCGGTGTTCAGCCGAGGCGGGGCTTTTTTTGAGGAATGAAAACGGCTCAGAAATATCCTCATTCCGGTAACACTGTTACCTTTTTAAGGTTTTCTTTTGTTTCGTTTGCGTTTACAATGTAAATGTCGTTTGGCTGTGACTTTATACCCAAATGGCAGCGGGCAAGCTTGTGCGTCAAGCCTTCGCCCCTCGTGTAAATATAGAAGGGAGGGATGGAAGTACAGGCGCGACCTGGCTATAATTCATTTTTTATTCTAAATTTAAAGAAGGAATCCCTTAATGAAAAAGAGAACAAAAACATATATAACGTTAACTGTGATTTTGCTGCTTCTGGCCGGAGGGGCTTATCTCTTCCGCAAGCAGCTCGCAGTCATGGCCTTTGACCTGTTCCTGTCCAAGCAAGTGGAAAGCTCGCTGCAGAAATCGTATCAGCCGTTGACGTCCCAGGACAACGTGCCAAGCAAGCCGGTGGAGAAGATTGCGTACCAAAGCAAGCCGTTCTCGGTGCTGCTGCTCGGATCCGACCAGCGTGACAACGAACCGTCGCGTTCGGATACGATCATTTATTCGGTCGTACGTCCAAAGGATTCCAAGGTGCTGCTCATTTCGATTCCGCGGGACACGTATACAGAGATTGTCGGCAAAGGTAAAAAAGATAAAATTACCCATGCGTATGCCTTTGGAGGTCAGCAGATGTCCAAGGATACCGTTGAGGCGTTCCTGGACCACGATATCAATTATTATGCCACCATCAATTTCAAAGGTCTGAAGGACGCGGTTGACGCGCTGGGCGGCGTGGAGCTGCCGATCGGCAAAGATATTGTCAACAAAGGCAAGGACCACGAGAAATTTACGGTCAAAGCCAATAAACCTATTTACAGCGGTGAAGAAGCGCTCAACTATGTGCGCTACCGGGAGGACAGCGATTTTAACCGGACGAAGCGCCAGCAGGTCTTTTTGGACGCGGTGGCCAACCGGATGCTGAACCTGAATCAAATTTCCAAAATTCCGGAGCTGCTCGAAATTATGGGTGACAATTTCAAAACCGATATGCAGCCCAATTTCATTATCAATTTAGCGAAACAAGTGCTCGCCGGTGATAAGGCTGAGATGACCGCCTATACCATCATGGGTGAGGGCATGAAGATTGACGGCGTTTATTATGATGAGCCGATCAAGAAGGATGTGCAGAACGCCAAGAAGCTGATCGACAGCTGGGAGAATCCGGACACCCCTTCGGATCAGCTGTTGACGCCGGACATGTTGGATAAGAAGGAAGAAACGACTGTTGCAAAGTAACAAAAACGTCTATCGACGAACATTCTAAGAAGCCAGACCGCATTTAGCGGAAGTTTTTATTGCGATATAAGGATGCTGAGTCTCCGAAGATTAAGCTCTCTTATATCTAAAACAAAAACGTTTATCGACGAATGTTCTAAGAAGCCAGACCGCGTTTAGCGGAAGTTTTTATTGCGATATAAGGATGTTGAGTCCACGAAGATTAAGCTTTTTTATATCAAAACAAAGCGTGCCTATTGGCTCGCATATAGAAAAAACCAAACCGCAACAAGCATAAGTGTGCATTTGCGGGATCAGAAATGCGGGGCATGATCGGCAGCCACAGGTTCGGCTGCTGATTTTGTGTCCCTACTGAGACATTGGGCGGTTTGAAACGTATGGAGTTAGGGGAACCTTGAAAAAGGGTAAGAGGAGGATCAATTTTCATGAATATAGCGTTTTTTCTGCTCCCTAAACAGGAAGTGGTCAGTGTTACCATGGACTCCACGCTGCGGCAAACGCTGGAACGGATGGAGTATCACAGGTACACGGCCGTACCGATCGTCGGGAAGAACGGGGAATATGCAGGAACGGTCACGGAAGGCGATCTGCTCTGGTATATGAAGAACTCCGGCGGAAAGGTGACGTTCGAGAATACGTCCAAATTTCTGCTGAAGGAAGTTCCGCTCAAAGTGCATAATAAGCCGGTGTCCATCGACGCCAATATGGAAGATCTGATTAATTTGGCGAAAGTACAGAACTTCGTGCCGGTGGTGGATGATATGAACCGGTTTATCGGCATCGTGCGCAGAAGCCAGATTATCGAATATTGTGAGAAGTTCGTCTCCAGAGAATCCACAGCTTCGGAGGAGACCAAGGCATCCATAGAGACCCGCTAATCCGCTGGTTTGAGGAAGCTGGGCAAAGATTTTGAATAAGCAATGGCAAAAGACCTGCTTGGATTGGGATGTACGGGATGGCAGGTCTTTTTTGCCTTATCATTTATTCATTTACCCGTTTGTAGGCAGGAACATAGGCAGAGGTTAATAACGCCACTTTGCTGGAAGTTTGCCGCCGTTTTAGGCCAGGGGGGCTTTTCGTGAGAGGCTATTATTTATGCTATAATGGAGAATAAAGCTTTTTCATCAGAAAGAGGCGTATTTGCTGATATTGGGCCGCCGAAGAGAAACCGAATAGGCATCGGAGGATAAAGCCCCACATCGTGGGGTTATTTAAGGGAGTGTGACCTAGAGGCATGCCAAAGGATTTGGATGTAGCCAAACGCGCTAAAGTTATTGAATGGCTGAAAACCGAAGTCGTAGACCACGTATCCCGTCTTTTCAAAGCCTTGTGGGAAGGCAGCACCACCCGAGTGGGCGACAGTCTCGCCAGCTTGATTATGAGCTCTTACATACTGGCCCGCAGGCTCGGCATGTCCTATCGGGACATGGATGATCTGCTGCTCGACAAATTGAAGAAGCATAAACAGGAAGGTCACCAGCTTGAAGATTGGTACCAGGATATTTCCGCGCTGGAAGAACATATGCGTAAGAGGTGAACACATTGAAAATGCGCTGGACGTCGGTAGTCTGGAGTGTCGTCTATTTGCTCCTGCTGCTATCTTTACTATCTCCCTTCTCGATTGTGACCGTCTTTTTTCTCATCCTGCCGGCCGCAATCCTATTCACAACACTTAACGTCAAATCGTTCATACTGCATGTGCTCCCGGTTTGGCTGATTGCCTACCTTGTACATCCGGTGTATTTGCTGCTCGCCGTTTATTTTATGATTCCTGCCCTGATTATGGGGCGGGCCTACAAGAGAAGGGTGCCGGCTATACGCACATTGATGCTGGGTGCAGGTACCATTCTGGCGGAACTGCTGCTCCTGCTATTGGTCGGAACGGCGTTCTTCCACTTTGATCTGTCCAGCTACGTCCATGACATTGTCAAAATGACGATGTCTCCGCTGCGTGATGTGGGCGGAAGCAACCCGCTGATTTCGGATATGGCCTGGTCCCCCGAGGAGATGCAGATGGTAAGCGACGCCACGGTGCAAATGATTCCTTTTGCCATGATAGTCAGTTCCTTTATGATGGCGGTGATCACGCACGCGCTTGCTCGTCCGATCATGGACAGCATGGGCTTCTCTGTCCCAAGGCTGAAGCCGGCCCGCGAGTGGATGCTGCCGAGATCCCTGATCTGGTATTATCTGATTGGTGTCATTATTGAAATTTTCGCAAGCGGATCAAAGAACAGCTTTCTCGACATGATTGCCGCGAACTTGCTGCCGCTTCTGCATATTTGCTTTATGATTCAAGCGTTTGGCTTCTTCTTCTTTTTGGGGCACAAGCGGAAATGGCATCCCGTCATCCCGCTGCTGTTCGCGATTCCCATTCTGCTGTTCCCGCCGATGCGGATTATCGGCATTCTGGATCTTGCATTTCCGCTTCGTCAATTTATGACCAAATCAAAACGTTAGGGTGGGTGTCATGCCTAAATTTCTACAGAAACGCTGGCACGGCTATTATACCGTCTGGGCGTTTGCGCTGATGCTGGTTCTGGTCATTATTGTGACCCGGTATAACTGGGCGCTGGGAATCGTCAGCCTCTGCCTTGTCGTCGCGCTCTGCTATGCGGTGCTGAAGAAGGAAATGGACTTCCGCAAAAAACTGCTTGAATATATCAACGGCCTCTCCTTCCGGGTGAAACGGGTGGAAGGGGAAGCCATCAATACGCTGCCCTTTGGGATCGTGCTGTACAGCGAGGACCGCGTGGTTGAATGGAATAATCGGTTCGTCTGTACCATGTTCGGTCAAAAATCGCTTGTGGGCGCTAGCCTATCCGAGCTGTTTCCCGATCTGATGCCGCTGCTTGCCGAGAAAAGGGACGGCGGCCGGGAAGCGCATAAGGACGGGCCCAAGGAGATCGAGACGGAAATCCAGGTGGGCGAGCTGCACTATCATTTGATCCTGAATACCGATGAGCGGCTGATCTATCTGTACGACGTAACGGAGATGGTCGTGCTCCGGGAGAAATACGAGGCCGAGAAGCTGGCGATCGGCATTATTATGATGGATAACCTGGACGAGGCGGCCCAGGGCATGGATGACCAGCAGCGCACGTCGCTCATTGCGAAGGTGACCAGCGAAATCACGGAATGGGCGAAGCATTACGAAGTGTATCTGCGGCGCTTGTCGTCCGACCGGTATTTGATGATGCTGAACTACAGATCGCTCCAGGAGCTGGAGAAAAGCCGCTTTGTCATTCTTGACGAGGTCCGCGAAATGACCGCGGAGCTGAAGGTGCCGATGACGCTGAGCATCGGGCTGGGCTTTGGCCCAGACAGCATCAGCGAGCTGGGCGAGCTGGCGCAGTCGTCGCTCGACATGGCGCTCGGGCGCGGCGGCGACCAGGCGGCCGTCAAGGCCGGCCAGCGGCTGTCCTTCTACGGCGGCAAGTCCAACGCCGTCGAGAAGCGCACGCGGGTCCGGGCGCGCGTCATCGCGCACGCACTGCGCGACCTGATGCAGGAGAGCGACAAGGTGTTCATCATGGGGCACAAGATGCCGGATATGGACGTCATCGGTGCCTCCATCGGCGTGCTGAAGGCGGCGCAGATGTACAATGTGGAAGCGTACATCGTGCTCCCGGGCACGAACCCGTCTATTGAGCGGATGATGACCCAGGTCCAGAAGGACGAGAAGCTCGTCGAGCGCTTCATCTCGCCGGAGCAGGCGCTGCAGCTGATCAGCCCGCACAGCCTGCTGGTCGTGGTGGACACGCACAAGGCGTCCATGACGATCGAACCGAAGCTGGTTCATCACGCCAGCCGGGTCGTCGTGGTCGACCATCACCGCCGCGGCGAAGAATTCATCAACGACGCCGTGCTCGTGTACATGGAGCCGTACGCTTCATCCGCGTGCGAGCTGGTGACGGAGCTGCTGCAGTATATCCATGAGAAAATCCAGCTCACGCCGCTGGAAGCGACCATGCTGCTGGCCGGGATTACGGTGGATACGAAGCATTTTGCGCTGCATACCGGTTCCCGGACCTTTGAGGCGGCAGGCTTCCTCCGCCGGAGCGGAGCGGATACGATCCAGATCCAGCGGATGCTGAAGGAAGACCTGCAGGAATATCTGGCAAAGTCAGATATCATTAAGCGTGCTAAAATGGTATATGATCATATCGCTCTGGCCGTCACGGATCCGGGAACGGTCATCCCGCAGCTGCTCATTGCGCAGGTGGCGGATACGCTGCTGAACATGACGGATGTGGTGGCCTCCTTCGTGATCAGTGAACGTCCGGACGGGTTGATCGGGATCAGCGCCCGTTCCTTCGGGAAGATGAACGTGCAGGTCGTGATGGAGCGCCTCGGCGGCGGAGGCCATCTGACCAATGCTGCCGTGCAGCTGAAGGGTACCGTTAAGGAAGCGGAGGCCCAGCTGCTCGAAGTTCTTGCACAAATTGAGGAGAAAGAGGGGTTGTTCGAATGAAAGTCATTTTTATCAAGGATGTTAAGGGTCAAGGCAAAAAAGGGGACATTAAAGATATATCGGAAGGCTACGCAACGAATTTCCTTATTCCGCGCGGCCTCGCCCGTGTGGCAACCGAGGGTAACATGAAGACGCTGGAGAACCAGAACGCGGCCGAACAGAAGCGCAAAGAGCAGGAGAAAGAGGAAGCACAGGTTCTCGGCAAAAAATTGGAAGAGATGACCGTACAGCTTAAAGCGAAAGCCGGGGAAGGCGGACGGCTGTTCGGAGCAATCACGAGCAAGCAAATCGCGGATGCACTTTCGCAGCAAGGCATCAAGATCGACAAACGCAAGATCGAATTGGATGAGCCGATCCGGACATTGGGCGTGACGCAGATGACCGTGAAGCTTCATCCGGATGTCAAAGCTACGCTGAAGGTCCAGGTCACGGAGGAATAAGATGGGCGGAGAGCTCTTTTTCGACCGGATTCCCCCGCAAAATCTGGAGGCGGAGCAGGCGGTTCTAGGTGCGATTCTGCTGCAGAGCGAGGCTATGATCACCGCGATGGAGCGGGTTACGCCCGAGGATTTCTACGATGTGCCGCATCAGCTGATTTATGAGGCGATGATCCAGCTTGGAGAAGAGAACCAGCCGATTGATCTCATTACCTTAACCTCGCGTCTGCAGGACAAGGGACAGCTGGAAGAAATCGGAGGCGTCAGCTACCTGGCGAAGCTGGCACATGCGGTGCCGACAGCGGCCAATGTGGAGTATTACGCCCAGATCATCGAAGAGAAATCCATGCTGCGGCGGCTCATCCGCACAGCGACGCAGATCGTCAGCGAAGGCTATACCGGCGGCGAAGACGTATCCGGCATGCTGAGCGACGCCGAGCGGCGCATCCTGGAGATTTCCAACCGGCGCAGCGGCAGCGGCTTTGTCGCCATCCGCGACGTGCTGATGGAAGTGTTCGAGCGCGTTGAGGTGCTGCACCAGCAGAGCGGAAGCACCACCGGCATACCGACAGGCTTTGTCGATTTGGACCGGATGACGAACGGCTTCCAGCGTTCCGACCTGATTATCGTGGCTGCCCGTCCTTCCGTCGGCAAGACGGCGTTTGCCTTGAACATCGCCCAGAACGTGGCGGTGCGTGCGAAAGAAACGGTCGCGATCTTCAGTCTGGAGATGTCGGCGCCCCAGCTCGTCAACCGGATGATCTGTGCCGAAGCCAACCTGGATGCCAACCTGATGCGTACCGGCGATTTCAAGACCGATGAGGATTGGGCCAAGCTGACCATGGGGATCGCTTCCCTGGCGGAGGCCGAAATTTACATCGATGATACGCCAGGCATTACCGTTGCGGATATCCGCTCCAAGTGCCGCCGTCTGAAGAAGGAGAAGGGGCTCGGGATGATCGTAATCGACTACCTGCAGCTGATCCAGGGACGCGGCAAAGCCGGCGAGAACCGCCAGCAGGAAGTATCCGAAATTTCCCGTACACTGAAACAGATCGCGCGTGAGCTCAGCGTGCCAGTTATCGCGTTGTCCCAGCTTAGCCGGGGCGTAGAGCAGCGGCAGGACAAGCGTCCGATGATGAGTGACCTTCGTGAATCGGGTTCCATCGAGCAGGACGCCGATATCGTTGCGTTCCTATACCGCGACGACTACTATAACCAGGAGACAGAGAAGAAAAACATCATCGAGATCATTATCGCCAAGCAGCGTAACGGTCCGGTGGGCACCGTCGAACTGGTCTTCATGAAGAATTTCAATAAGTTCGTCAATTACGAGCGGACGCACACCGACGCATTCGCGATGTAGCGAAGCCGGCGATGTTGTTCGCGAGAACAGATAGATGGATCCAATCGATCTTATAAATGGTTATCCATATTTCTAAGAATGCTTGTCTTATTTCCGAACAATTGTACTTTAGTGAGTGCAATTGTTCGTTTTTTATTTGACTTTAAAAATGGGGACTGTTACACTGGTAATGCTGCTTTAGCACAGTCCAGCGCTCGTCTCATGGTAGGGGACACTGGAACGTGTGAGGGTTTTACATGCCCTTTGACGGTGGCAGCTTTAAAATGGTGCATAATCATACTTGCAGGTAAACATAATGAAATAAGCTTGTAATTAAAATGCGGTGGTACACACCAAGCGGGGGAATGAACATGTCAACAGTAGTCGTTGTGGGAACACAATGGGGAGACGAGGGCAAAGGCAAGATTACGGATTATCTTGCAGAAAGCGCCGATGTGGTGGCCCGGTATCAAGGCGGCAACAATGCCGGTCATACCATTCTGATTGACGGTAAAAAATATAAGCTCAGCCTGATTCCATCCGGCGTATTTTATTCCGATAAAATTTGCGTCATCGGCAACGGGATGGTCATCAACCCGGCGGCACTGCTCGAAGAGATCCAATACATTCACGACAACGGATTTACGACGGACAACCTGAGAATCAGCGATCGCGCGCATGTCATTATGCCGTATCACATGGTGCTGGACGGTCTGGAGGAAGACCGTAAGGGCCCGAACAAGATCGGCACGACCCGGAAAGGGATCGGCCCATGCTACATGGACAAGGCGGCACGCAACGGTATCCGGATCTCCGATCTGATGGATCCCGAAGAGTTCGAACTGAAGCTTCGCCATCTGATGAAAGAGAAGAACCAGGTCATCGAAATGTACGGCGGGGAGCCGCTAGACGTCGAGGAAGTGCTGAAGCAGTACCTGGACTATGCGGAGCAAATCCGGAAGTACGTTACCGATACCTCGGTCGTCCTGAACGACGCGATCGACGAAGACCGCAAGGTGCTGTTTGAGGGTGCGCAAGGGGTCATGCTGGATATCGACCAAGGCACGTACCCATATGTGACTTCGTCCAACCCGTCCGCGGGCGGCGTATGTATCGGATCGGGCGTAGGGCCGTCCAAAATCCAGCAGGTTATTGGCGTGGCCAAATCCTACACGACCCGTGTAGGCGACGGACCGTTCCCGACCGAGCTGAACAATGAGATCGGCGATTATATCCGGGAGAAAGGCCATGAGTACGGCACCGTCACCGGACGTGCGCGCCGCGTCGGCTGGTTTGACAGCGTCGTGGTCCGCCATGCCCGCCGTGTCAGCGGCCTGACAGGACTGTCGCTGAACTCCCTGGACGTGCTTACAGGTCTCGATACGGTTAAAATCTGCACCGGATACAAATACCGGGGGGAAATCATCACCCACTACCCGTCGAGCCTGAAAATGCTGGGCGAATGCGAAGCGGTGTACGAGGAAATGCCAGGCTGGCACGAAGATATTTCCGGCGCGAAGACGCTGGACGATCTGCCGGAAACGACACGTAACTACGTTAACCGCGTATCCGAGCTCACAGGCATTCCAATTGCTATCTTCTCGGTAGGACGCAACCGTAATCAGACCAATCAGGTGCTGCCGATCTATTAATAAGTCATCAGTTGTACAGTAGCCTGGGAAACAGGCGAATTGATACCGTTTTGATCGAAGAGGTCACCTTAACGCCAAGTGCGTTAAGGTGGCCTTTTTTGATGATGTAATAAAAGTATAAACCACGCGGAGTCAGCTTCCTTGTTGTGGAGTCTGCCTAAAGGTACCTGGAATAAGCATCGAAGCGTAAGCTCCACTTTGTTGGGGCTATTTTGCGTACCGCAGGATTGAATCTTCCGCTTCCCGTCAATACTGCTAGATATATAGATTGAATTTGAAAATTTACAGGAAGTTTCAGTTCATTCTATTGAACAGCGCCGTTTCATAGAGTTCGGCCGCCGTGACTCTGATAGAGTCGGGGCGGTGCAGAATGGGCGGCCTGGCCCGTAGCGATTATGCTCTAATAACAGTCAATCATACGTGTTGGCATGGATAGGTCGTCACAAAGAATAACGGCTGGAATGCCGGAAAACAGCCCGGATATGACGGGAAGGGCAAAGGAGGAGGTGCGCCATGAAGATTGCGCAATGGCTGCTCAAAACGGTGCTGACCGTGGTGCTGATCAGCGGCCTGACGGTACTTACGACAGGAGCTGTCGTGAATATGTATGTCCAATCGCTGCTGGCCAGCTTTAACATTCAGCTGGAGGGCCAGCCGACGGGCATTGGTGGCATGATGAAGGGAATGCTGGGATTGAACAACACCAAGGAAAAGGAGCCCGATAAAGAGGCGGCCAGCACGGCTCATGCGGCGGACGACAGCAAGTCAACGGTTGGAAGCACGAATACGGCAGAAACCGGAACAGGCAGCACGGAGGGAGCGGGAGAAACTGCCGGAACCGGGTCCCAGACCGGAACCAACACTGGTGAGGCGGGATCGGGGGGCAGTACGTCCGGTATGGAGACGGGGGGAAACGCAGACGGCGAGGGCACGGATGCGCCGGACGACGCGCTGCCCGTTATGGGGCAGGGCCTGAGCGAATCAGCCATGGGCGGCCAGTCCGCAGCCGATCAGCAGGTCGTCATCAGCCCGGACGAAATGATCCAGAAGAAAGATGAGCTGACTACAACGGAGAAGGAGCAGATTTTTAACATTTTGATGAAAAAGCTGCCGCAATCGGAAATGCAAAAAATTTCGGCCGCCATGGAGGACGGCCTGACCGAGCAAGAATTATCGACAATAGAAGACACGATCTCCAAGTATTTGACGAAGGAAGAATATGCCGCGCTTAGTAAACTGCTGGAGCAATAGGCAGCTGGAAACACTGGGCGATCAAACCCAACGGAGGAAGTTGTAACCTTTTAATGAATTAAAGCAACGCAATCCACTTATAGGTAAATAACATAAACCCGCGCCGGACGCGGGTTTTTTGCTGTGCGCCGAGAGTTGAATTGTTTGTAAACGTTGTGTTAAAGTATAGATTGTGTAAAAAGGTATCAAAATTTTAACTTTTTCGTCATTTTTGAAAAAGCATACAAAGCAAACAAGGAGAGAGTTATGAAGGGTTTTAAGGGTAACCGCTGGAAGGAGAATAATCAAGCTTCGACAAATTCCGCGCAACTCTCCGGAAAGCAGGATGAACATCAGCATATGGGCGCTGCGACGCCTGAAACCGAACCTCAAGGGCGGAAATGGAGCGCTCCACGGAAATGGATCGCGGGTACGGCCGGTGCGGTCATCGTGATCGCTGGACTTGTGTATGCAGGCAATCAGTACGTCAATGCCAATATGGTCCCGTATTATCATGTCCTTGTACATAATCAGGAAATCGGGACGGTCAAGGATCCCTCTCAAATCGATAAGCTGTTCAGCCAGAAACAGCAGGAATATCAAGATAAATATCCGGGTGTGGAGATGGTGCTTCAGACGGACGGCATCACGACGAAGGTCGAGAAGGCGTTTCAGGCCAAGCCCGATACGGATAACACGCTCAAGAAGCTGGACGGTATGCTTAAGGCATATGCCGAAGGTGTGGAACTGAAAGTAAACGGCAAGGTCGTCGGGATCGTGAAGGACCAGGCCACGGTGGATGCCGCGCTGGAACAGGCGCAGATGAAGTTCGCGCCGAAGGCTGCAGTCACTGCGGCCAGCGGGAAGGACAAGGCGGAAACGAAGCTGAAGAAGATGGCGGCTACAACCTCCTCTGCGAAAACCGCGTCGACGCCGGGAACTTCGGTCCAAAAGGTGTCTATTGAGGAGAAAGTGACGGTAGCGCCGGTCAAAGCCGACCCGAACAAAGTGCTGACCGCTGCGGAGGCAGCCAAGCTGCTGACGACCGGGCAGGAAGCGCCGCTGGTGTACACGGTGGAGGAAGGCGATACGATCAGCACGATCGCGAGCCAGTTCAAGATCAGCCAGAAGGAGATTTACAGCAACAATCCGGGTGTGAAGGAAAAGTACCTGCAGATCGGCGATCAGCTGAAGCTGACCGTACCGAAGCCGCCAATTACGGTGAAGACGGTCGAGAAGGTGACCGAACAGGTATCGACTGCGCCGGAAATCGAAATCCGCAAGAGCAAGGAACTGCCGGCCGGCAAGACCAAGGTCGTTCGGCCCGGACAGGAAGGCCTGAAGGTAATGACCTATCAGGTGACGAAGGAGAATGGAAAGGTCGTCAGTGAGCAGTGGCTCGGACAAACGGTCGTGAAGTCTTCGCTCAAAGAGGTCGTCCTGCAGGGAACGAAAGTTCCTGGCAGAGGTTCCGGACAGTTCGCCTGGCCGGTGAGCGGCCATGTCATATCCAGTTCCTACGGCACGCGCTGGGGCAAGATGCATAAGGGCATCGACATGGTATCCGGCAACCGGACGATCATGGCGGCTGACGACGGCACGGTAACCTTTACGGGCCAAATCAGCGGCTACGGCAACGCCATCATCATCAGTCACGGCAACGGCTATGAAACGCTGTACGGACATTTGAACAGCATCTCGGTTCACAGCGGTCAAAAAGTAAGCCAAGGCCAAAAAATCGGCATCATGGGCAGCACCGGACATTCGACCGGCACCCACCTGCATTTTGAGATCCACAAGAACGGTTCGATTCAGAACCCGATGAAATATTTGAACTGAGTTGGGCTGCGGTAAGGATTAGCATAAGATCATAACCGGATACAGCTATCATATATTTATATTCAAAGCATGGTCTCCTGAGGGAGGCCGTGCTTTTTTTAGTGGGATGGCGGAGGTTTGCAAGAAATTTTCATGAAAAGGAAAGGATTACTGCCAAAACTGCGGCTCTGCGGGATGTGACGGGCTTCCAGGTATGGTAAAATAAAAAGGACAGTGTCAACAAGTACGGAGAGAAAAAGAGGTGGGGTCAGCCGATGCAGGGAACCATTTTGGTCGTGGATGATGAACAGCCGATTGCCGATATTTTGAAATTTAATTTGGAAAAAGAGGGATACGAGGTCATCTGTACCTTTGACGGCGTGAGCGCCGTGGAAATGGCCTTGTCTGCGCAGCCGGACCTGATGCTGCTGGATCTGATGCTGCCCGGCAAAGACGGCATGGATGTGTGCCGCGAGGTGCGCGCCGCCGGGATGGAGCTGCCGATTATTATGCTGACGGCCAAGGACGAGGAGATCGACAAGGTGCTGGGGCTGGAACTTGGGGCGGATGACTATGTCACCAAGCCGTTCAGCACGCGCGAGCTGCTGGCCCGGGTAAAGGCGCAGATGCGGCGCCAGAACAAACCGAACGGTACGGAGGCGGCCGCCGCGCCTGCCGCGGAGACGCCGAAGCAGGGCGTGCAGCTGTTCGGCCTGTTTATCGATACGGACATGTATCTGGTGTACAAGGACGGCGAAGCGCTGGATCTGACGCACCGGGAGTACGAGCTGCTGTATTACTTGGCCAAAAATGCGGGCAAAGTCATGACGCGGGAGCATCTGCTGCAGGCGGTATGGGGATTTGAATACTTCGGCGATGTCCGCACCGTCGATGTGACGATCCGGCGTCTGCGCGAGAAAATCGAGGAGAATCCGAGCAAGCCGGAATACATCCTTACCCGGAGGGGGCTTGGCTACGTCATGCGGAGTCCCAAAAACGGAGGCCTGTAAATGAAATGGCCCTCCTTTTTCCGCACGATCCAGGCGAAGCTGATCATCATCTATGTGCTGCTTATCCTGATCGCGATGCAGCTGATCGGGGTGTATTTTGTCAGCGCGATGAAAAATTCCCTGACCAGCAACTTTACGAAGGACCTTCAGGAGCGGGCGGAGCTGCTGTCGGTGCTGGCAGCGGATAAGCTGGGCGGCACCGGGGATACGGGAGAGAATAATCCGGTGGAGAGCCTGGGAGCAATCGTCAACAACCTGTTCAACCTGAACGGGGCGGAAATCCAGGTGCTTGACGCCAGCGGCAAGGTGCTGATCACGTCTTACCCTTCGCATGCCGACTATGTCGGGAAGAAGAACACGCAGACGGTCGTGAGCCGGGCGCTGCAGGGCATCAAGGACAACGAGGAATACGTCATCGATGAAGACAACGTGCGCAAGAAGGTCGTGGCGAAGCCGGTCATGAACAATGGGAAAATCGTCGGCGCCATCTACATCGTCGCTTCGATGAAGGAGCTGTACGATACGATGGGCCGGGTGAACAACATTTTTATTTCCGGGATCCTGCTGGCGCTGGGGATGACCTGCGTGCTCGGCGTCATTCTGGCTCATACGATCACTCACCCGATCAAGGAAATGACCAACCACGCCACCGCGGTGGCCGAGGGCAGCTTCGACCAGAAAATGCCCGTATTCGGCAACGATGAAATCGGCCAGCTCAGCGAGGCGTTCAACTATATGACTTCGCGGCTGCGCGAAGCGCTGATCCAGAACGAAGAGGAGAAAGAGAAGCTCGCTTCGATCCTGACGAACATGAGCGACGGCGTGATCGCCACGGACGAAGCCGGCAAGGTCATCCTGATGAACCGCCGCGCCGGGGCGATCCTTGGCGTGGACGAGGATGAGTTGGCCGGAAGCGATATCGCGCAAGTGCTGGGACTGACGCCGGAGCAGGCGGACACGTTCACGGAAGGAACGTACGTGACGATGCTGCTGCAGATCAGTCCGGAAGAGGAGAAGGAGAAATCGCGCCATTACATGGTGCGCGTGACCTTTACTCCGATTCACCGCCGCGAATTCGGCATCACGGGCACGATTGCCGTGCTGCAGGATGTGACGGAGCAGGAGAAGCTCGAGGCGTCACGCCGTGAGTTCGTGGCGAACGTGTCGCATGAGCTGCGCACACCGCTCACGACGATCAAGAGCTACACCGAAGCGCTGGATGACGGGGCGCTGGACGATCCGCCGCTGGCGGCACGGTTTGTCGGGGTCATCCAGAACGAAACGGAGCGGATGATCCGGCTCGTGACGGACCTGCTCCATCTGTCCAGGCTGGACAACAAGGAGGCGCTCTTGCGCAAGCAGCCGACCGATGTGCTGGAAATGCTGGAGGACGTGTCGGACCGCTTTTCTTTTCAAATGCAGCAGAAGGGCATTCTGGCGGAAGTCCGCGTGGAGGAAGGGGTTCAGAAGGCGCCGTTCGATCGGGACCAGATCGATCAGGTGCTGGACAACCTCGTGTCCAATGCGCTCAAATATACGCCTTCCGGCGGCAGCATCACGATGGAAGCGGCGCTGACCGAAGGCCGTCTGCTCGCCATTTCGGTGCAGGATACCGGCATCGGCATTCCGAAGAAGGACCTGGACCGGATCTTCGAGCGCTTCTACCGGGTGGACAAGGCCCGTTCCCGCAACATGGGCGGCACCGGACTCGGACTGTCCATCGCCCGCGAGATCGTGCTCGCCCACGGCGGCACCATCTCCCTTCAGTCGGAGCTGGGGCAGGGCACGAAGGTGACGTTTACGCTGCCTCTGGGTGACGAAGGGGGGAGCGCCTCATGAAGGAGAAGATGAAATCGATCCTGCTGGCGCTGCTCGTTGCCGGCAGCCTGGTGCAGAGCTATTACCTGATTTACCGGCTGCCGGGCGGGGATTCGATCGCCAAAACGGAGAACAATTATATCAAGACGGACAACATGGGGCCGGAGGAGAGCGCCGAGAATCTGATTTATCCGGATAAAATGCAGATTCATATGGGGGAAGGCAAGCATACCGTCTTCTACCCGAACTCCACGTTCTACAACTTGATCTACTCGCGTCTGAAGGGACGCAGCTTCGAGAGCTTCCAGCGCCGTCCGGTGGAGAACACGGACTGGAGCAAGATCCGCAATGAGGATCCCGGGATCGAGCTGACCTTCGGATCGGGAATCCCGGTATCGCTGCTCCAGCGCGTCATGCAGATCGCGCCTGACTCGCTGTTTGAAGCGGAGCGGATCGACCGGATCTGGATTTACACGTCGCCGAACGATTCCAAGACGCACGCGATGTTCTTCAGTACGGAAGGCGATGTCGTCTACGAAGCCGGCAAAGTCGACCTGACGGTGCAGGATGTGCAGCAGCATGTCGATTTCGGCAAGGAATGGACGGCTTACTCTTCGGAGGCAGGCGGCAAATATTATGTGCCGCAGTCGTCCATCCAGATGGTGGAGGCTGAGGTCAATATCGGCGTCTATACGGTGGAACAGATGCAGCAGAGCCTCTTCTTCGACCCCGGAATAACCCGTTACATCCAGGAAAAGGACGGATCGGAGATTTATACGGACAGCAAGCGGAGCCTCCAGGTGCGGCAGGAGCAGAAGTGGATCAGCTACACCGATCCGGCAGCGCCGCCGGCGGGCGAGAGCAGCGACGGGAAGGATGCACTGGCTGCCGTTGACTTCGTCAACGAGCATGGCGGCTGGAACGGAACCTACCGGCTCGGCCAGTCGGGCACCGGAGAGGACCGCAGCCAAATCGTGTTCCAGCAGTATTACGGCGCCTATCCGATTCTGGACACGCTTAATTTCCATTACGGCACGATCCGGCTGAACCTGCAGCAGGGCACCGTGTCGGCCTATGAACGCTCCCTGATCTATATGAAGTCCGGAGAGCAGCATAAGACAATGGTGAAGCTGCCGGGCGGTGCCGAGCTCAAGGAGAAGCTGAGCCGGATCAACAAGGAATCGGCGATCGAGGATCTATATCCGGCGTATTTGCCGGAGCTGACCAAGACCGGAACGGGGCTGAAGCTGACGCCGGTCTGGGCGGTGAAGCAGGCGAGCGGCGCCGTGACGGTGATCCGCTAAAGGGACGCCAGGCTTGGCATAATGCGGGTTGACCGATGGAAAAGAGTGGCGTAAGGTGGGAGTAGCAGGGAATTCTGCCTCCCAATCTATATCTTGCTGCTGTATTTAGGGCAATAACGGATGCAGCATCTAGCATGAAAGGTCGATTAGAAGGAGCAAAGCTCCATTTTCATAACGATCGGATGGATCGCGTCGACGCTTGGAAATCTTGGGTTAGCCGAAGCTATGGGGAACCAAGCGGGATCAAATTTCGGGTAAAAGGAGGGCAAGGGATGGATTGGGGACGGGCCAAAAATGTGCTGATCTACGCTTTTTTGCTGCTGAACCTGGTGCTGGGCTACCAGCTGTGGGCCGACGTGCGCGAACAGGCGGACACCAATCTGGACTTTGCATCCCTGGCGGACAGCACGCAGAAGGCGATGGAGGAAAAATCGATTCAGCTGCTGTGCCCGATTCCGAGCATGACGCCCGCGCTGCCCAAAATCTCCTATCACTACGTCAGCGGGGAAAGCATCGGCAAGCCGGTCACGCTGAAGAAGCCGGTCGAGAGCAAGCTGATCTTTATGGGTACCGACCTTGTGGACGCCCTGGGCGACCAGATTCCCGAGTTCGGCAATTACCGGTATGACCCCCAGGCGAGTCAGGAGATGACGGAAGCGGAGCTGGAACGGGTGAAAGTTGCCGGCGCCGCGGGCCGATTCGTCATGCATACGCTGGTGGACGGGAAATGGCCGCTGTTCAACGACCAGCTCGAGCTGTACTACAGCGAGCAGAAAATCGTGTCGTACCGCCAGTCGCTGGTGGAGATCGCCCCGATGGAGGACGAGCAGGAGCAGAAGATTTTGCCGGCATCCGGGGCACTGAAACGGTTAGTGGACGCTTTTATCCCGGAAGGTTCGTCCATAAAGGATATTCAGCTGGGCTATTACGGCCAGGTATTTAACTCGGAGAGCCAGGTGGCTGCGCCATCATGGCGGTTCACGCTGGAGAGCGGAGAAATTTATTACGTACAGGGGATCAGCGGTGACGTGACCGTGAACAGCCCCAAGGATGAAGAGGGAAAGGAGCAGGGATGATGGGCATATCTTTTACCGTTCTGTCGAGCGGATCGACGGGGAACGCAACCGTGGTAAGAAATGAAGACACGACGCTGATGATCGATGCCGGGCTTAGTGCCAAGCGGATCGACGAGCTGATGGAGCAGCGGGAGCTGTCGGGAGAGGAACTTGACGGGATTCTTGTCACCCATGAGCATTCCGACCATATTAAAGGGCTCGGTGCCGTGGCCCGCAAATACGATCTGCCGATCTATGCCAACGAGAAGACATGGGAGGCGATCAACAAGTCCGTCGGCAAAATCGCCGAGGAGAACCGTGTCGTGATGGACAGCGGCGAAGTGCGGGATTTCGGATCGCTGCGGGTGGAGTCTTTTCAAATCTCGCATGACGCGGCAGAGCCGGTGGGCTACTGCTTCTACGACGGGGACGAGAAGCTGAGCGTGGCCACGGACCTGGGCTATATGAGCGATAAGGTGAAGCAGGCCATCAGCGGCTCGAACGTGCTCGTGCTGGAGGCGAATCACGATATTGAGATGCTGCGGATGGGCCGTTATCCGTGGAACACCAAGCGCCGCATTCTGGGCGACCTCGGGCACTTGTCCAACGATGCCGCAGGCGAGGCGATGAGCGAGCTGCTGACCGGAGACCTGAAGCGCACCTATCTGGCGCATTTAAGCCGGGACCATAATCAGATGGATTTGGCGAAAATGACCGTGCGTGCCGGGATGGAAGACCGGGGATGCTTCTATAAAGACAGCGAATTTAAACTGTGCGACACTTACTACGACCGGCCTACACCGTGGGATAAGGTGAGTGAGCCATAAACTCGTCGAGCTCCGCCGCTTTTCTCTCTACCTCGTCACGGGTGAGAATGCCCTTGTCAATGAGCAGTTCAATGATCGTGCTTAAGGCAAGGGTATTGCGGTAGTGCTCGTCCTTTAAATCCCCCAGCTTGGCCATCATATTCACATAGTCCATCGAAGACGGAAATCGTTCCATGAGTCCGTTCCTCCTTGTTTTTCAACATCGGTTCAATTCCATAACCCACCAATGACGCAAGCGATAAAAGATTAGGGCAACCGCCCCACTTATGTTACAATAACTATACCGCATGAATGTCCGCGAGGGCTTGCATACAGCGGGTTTGACTGGTGTCCAGCCTGCAGCATAGCAGGTCGTGCTTCGCCCTTTTTCATAGTTTCATCAGGCTTTACTTTTATTCTAGTCTGTTAATGCTGGAAACATTCCTGTTTCTATGAAAATAAATCTCATATGCTGTATAGAATAGGCTAAAGAATGAATGTTATAGGCCGCCTATCGGGCCGTTATAGCAGGTAGTTCAATGCAAAGCTTTAGTTCAATCTATATAGAAAGAGAATCCGAAGTCAACGTGGGCAAATTCCATACATACAAATGTGAGTGACTGAGACTTCGACGCTTCAAATTTGCTGCTTAGATTCAGCCCAATGTGGTGATGTAAAAAATAAAGGGTCTGCCTCGTGCAACCTTGGTAAGCTGGAAGCAGTTATTAATAGTATAGGCAGCCTGAACGATTAGAAGCTTATAAGAACATGCCGCCACGTCATTAGTTATACAGACCGGCCATTGGCGACGGATATTTTTCATTTCTCGTCAAAGGCATCTGTATGGATGAATCTCACAAGATTTTCGGGATGCGTTACAACAAAGGGGAGAGGATCACATGGGGCTGTTTCGTGACGATTTTTATTCGACCAAAATTTCCAAACGGCGAAGCCTTCGCAAAGTATATCCCGCACAGCGGGTGTGGGGCAGAAGCAGGCGCAGCCGGGGGACGTCCACGCTGTTCGTGGCGACGGTCAGCTCCGTCATCAGTGCAGTAGTGGCGGTGCTCCTGTTCAGCCTCATCACCGGCCTTCCTTCCCATACAAGGGAGACGGCGGCGGTCAGTGCCGTTACTTCAACCCCGTTGGACGGCAGCGGAGATCCGTTCGACCGGCTCGTTCAGGCAGCGGCCAAAGTCCGCCCGACCGTCGTCAGCATCGTGAACTATAAAGATGCGAAGGACGCGGACAAGGGGACAGCCGACCTGGAGGATTCGGCGCTCGGATCAGGGGTCATTTTCAAGAAGGAGAACGGCAAAGCTTATGTCATCACCAATAACCACGTCATTGAAGGCTCACAGGATCTGGAAGTGATGACGGTCGGCGGGGACATGAAAAAGGCAACGCTCGTCGGTACCGATAAAGTGACGGATATCGCCGTCTTGTCGGTGGACGACAAGAACATTGCCGATGTGGCGGAAATGGGCGATTCTACGAAGCTGCGCCTAGGGGAGACCGTGTTCGCTATTGGCAATCCGCTCGGGCTCGGCGATACGCTGACGTCCGGCATCATCAGCTACACCAACCGGGTCGTGCCGGTGTCGCTGAACCAGGATGGCGTGTACGACTGGGAGCAGGAAGTGATCCAGACCGACGCGGCCATCAATGAAGGCAACAGCGGCGGCGCGCTGGTGGACCTGAACGGCAAAGTGATCGGCATCAACACGATGAAGATTTCTGATGCTGGCGTGGAAGGCCTGGGCTTTGCCATCCCGGTCGATCAGGTGATGAAAACGGTGGATGAGCTGATGAAATACGGCAAAATTTCACGTCCTTACCTGGGCGTGTACACCGTGGACCTGAACAATCCGTACGCCCCGCTGGATGAAGACCAGCGCAAGGAGCTGAAGCTTCCGGCTGATGTGAAAGACGGCGTGGTCGTGTTGGATGCCATCGGACCTGCCAAGGATGCGGGGCTCAAGCTAAACGACGTCATTACGGAGTTCAACGGGAACCCGATCAAGACTACGCTGGAGCTGAAGAAGTACCTGTATGACAAAGTGAAGATCGGCGACATGCTCAAGGTTACCTTCTACCGTGCAGGCCAGCAGGAGACCGTGGACGTCAAGCTCGCCGACAAGCCGGATTCCTAAAATAGGACGTGTGATCCGGCCCAAAACCGGATATAATGAGAGTCATAGGTTTTCGGATGATTAACAGCCAGAAAAACGTACATTGTGTGCAATTGTAAGGGGATGCCATTTTATGTTTGTCGTTTGTAAAGACCATGTGGAGCTCGCGATCGATATGTTCGTCGACGAGTACGAGGACGCGCCGGATATCGTGGACCTGAAGGAGACGGAGTTCTCAGACTGGGACCCGCCTGTACAGTGCGCGCACTGCGAACAGCCGGCCAAGTTCCTGGTCGTGTAGCCGCAGGGTTAGCAGGAAATGCTATGAAGAGATGAATAGCGATGGGGAGAGCGTGGAGACACGCTCTTTTTTACTTTTTGGAAGAGTGGATAGGGTTCGTGAAATGCACTCAGTAGATAGGGGTTCGCAGGCGATTTTCAAGGGGCTCTTTTCTGGTCGGGAAAGTGTCGTGGCCCCGAAGATTGAAGCGGAATTGGAGTGTCTAAGACCCTATGGGAGTGCTTTATGATGTGAGGACGTAAAAGATAAGTGGAGGGGTATTCATGCTGATTCAAATGATCGGCGTCGGCAAGCTGAAGGAGAAATATCTGGTGCAGGGCATCCAGGAATACGCCAAGCGGCTGACGCCTTACATCAAATTTCAGATGGTGGAGGTCGCGGACGAGAAGGCCCCCGACACCTTGAGCGAAGCCGAGGTGTCGATTGTGAAGGAGCGCGAGGGCGAACGCATCCTCGCGCACATCAAAGAGAGCGCGCATGTGATCGCGTTCGCCATTGGCGGCCAGCTCTGGAGCTCGGAGGAGCTGGCCGCCGAGATCGACCGGCTCGGCACCTACGGGACGAGCCATGTCGTGTTCGTGATCGGAGGGAGCCATGGGCTCTCCGATCCGGTGCTGCGCCGCGCCCAGCAGCGCTTGAGCTTCGGGCGCATGACCCTGCCGCACCAGCTGATGCGGCTGGTGCTGGTGGAACAGATTTATCGCGCGGTGAAGATCAATCGGGGAGAACCGTATCATAAGTAAGGCGAAACAGCGATTACGGATTCCATATCATCATCCGCTAGTCTATGCTGCGCGTGGCATCGCTTCCTGGGCGCTTCGTCCGAAAAACCGCAGACTCTGGGTGCCCAAAAAGGAATATAATAAATACTTAGAAATTTGTATCTAAACATAGCATTCATGTTGAAAGGAGAATATAGATGACCGTAAAGTTTAGCTTGAGTTATACGGATGGAGATTTCATCGACAACCTAGAAGTTCCAATTTATAAAGTGTATCGCAAGGGTACCTCTTTTCAACTGTATCATTTAAATCGCAACCCTGCTCGTAATGAACACAAAGAATTGCTGGTTATCGATGAATCGGGGATAACACCAGAGAGCATGTTTAAAAGCGTTACAGAATTTTGCGAAAAAATTATCCCCTATTTATTGGATAGGAAAAATGATTCGTTATTTTTATTTGGGGAGTATTATGATGCAGAGAAAGATAAGATGGTGGACATTGATGATATTGAGATTTCCTGTTTAATAGGCGGGGCAGCCATCTTACAAGAAGAAGAGAATAAGTAATGTAGGATCTACAGAGGTAGTTACTGAGGAATATGAATCAATAGATTTTTTTAATTAGGATAATCGTGGCTTAAATATGATGTGGAAACGTGGAGATTTCCTTGCGCGGTCTGAAAGGTACCTCATTAAGTTTCTTGGAGGAGAGTTGAATGCCGTTGGACAATAAAACAAAAGTTTTAGTTGAGCGGACAGACAGTATACTTTATTATGCCGAATCTGACCTATCGAAAGATCAGGGGGCAGGCTGGATCGGCGGAAATGCACCTGACTTTTTTGATGATCAAGATGACCTCATCTATGATGGTAACCAGAAATATGTTTTTTACTTGACCCTTGTCCATCCCTTTAAACCGGAGAGCATGATTTCGATCTTCATCCCTGAAGACTATGAGGAGTATTTGGAGAACAATATGTATCCTAATTGCTCGATTAAGGTGATAGAGCATCCCATTTCAACTGAAAGCGCCAAAGAGATGTTTACTAATCCAGGCCTTATAAAACATTTCATTTCAGATGGTGCACTAAGCAATGACAAGAAATCGATAGACCAGTCTTTTTTGATCAAAGTAGGTGGAAACCCGAGACTTATTCAAAATGAAGACAATTATTTTACGAAGCTTAGGGAGGAGTCATTTTCCTTCTTATTTCAGGTAGATGAAGATGGTTACCCCGAAACGTTGGTTCAACATGATTACAACTACCCTTTTGGTTTTGGATCACTCTATATCTTCGCTTTGATAGGAGCGACCGAGATCCAACACCCTGTAGCAGGCTTTTGGCAATTCTCTTGATCTCGCTCTTTTAGATGCTACGATGAACCGTATCATAAGTAACAGCGAAAAATAATGGTAATCCTCGTATTCTCAAAACCTATCTATATTATGTCATGCGGTCATGTCATATTTTATGGGAATCGCTGCTTTACAAAATAAACTAACACATCGAGAGTAGGACACTATGGGTTTTAAAGATGAATTAAAACGTGAAATACGTAACGCAATGAAAGATGTAAAAAAAGAAGTACAAAAGACGTGGAGAATTGATTATAAAGGGCATAGTGTTGAAATTATACATGAGCTAAAAAAAGAGTGTCTTATCATTGATGGGGCTACGGTGGATACGAATAAACGAAAATCGATATTTTCATACTTTGTTCCTTATTCCAAATTATCAGGTACGATTGATCTGGAAGATGGCGTAAACCATACGGTGTCCGTTAAACTGGGTGGTTATATAAGCTTTAACTGTATTATCACGATTGACAATGTAACGGTGTTGGATGATGCATTGGTGCTTGATTTTCTTCCGTGGAACCATAAGGAAAAGATCATTCCGTTTATTGAGCGACAAGTTCAAACACACAACAAAATAGTAGATGATGGTTTACCGGATGACGAATATGTATATGATGAGAATCATCCACCAGTGGCTGCAGGTTCATCTGATCATTTCGTAGATGACATCCCCACTCCATTTTTTGTGAAAAAGCTGTTGAAGCTTTTTAAAAGACAACTCCATCATCCTACGAACAAAACACGAAAGGCAACATACGAAGAAATCATTTCTGACAATATCGCTAGCTACGGTGAGGAATTTATTGAGCGCTTTAAACAAGCTGAGTGGGATGAATCTCTCGTACAGCAAGAAGCAATATGGCTTCTAGAACATGCAGCACATAGAGAGGTTGTAAAATTCTCAATCACAGTACTTGGGTGTACGAATTGTGAAAAGTATAAAGAGCTGTTATTCACATTAGGCATGCATGAAGAATTCACATTATATGTCTTATTTGCATTGAAAAATGGAACAAAGGAAGCGAATGACCAAATTTGGCGGCTCGCTCAGTCTGTCCATGGCTGGGGCAAAATTGCTGCAGTTGAAAAATTAGAAGCAACAACGCCAGAAATAAAACAATGGCTGCTGACAAAGGGCTGTGAAAATATCATTAAGAATGAATATTTTGTCTACATGTGTGCCATTAAAGGAGATCTTCCTGCAGCACTAAATCCAGAGATGATCTCAAAACAGCTGTATGATGGAGTAGGTTTAATCATCCAAACTTTACTTCATGAAAATGTGGAACATGATATTGAAGACTATATATTTGAAAAGGCGATTCTTTATCGCTTCTTAGACCATGCTCGTATCCACTGCCAAACCCTTGAAGATTTTTATCCCCTTATGAAAATATGTAAATATATAAATGCTGATGAAATTTGGGGAGAAAGATCTAATGATTGCAGAAGGCAGCAGGAGCGCAATTCTATTCAGAAGGCGATTCAACCAATTATAAATAATCCTAAGTGGTCACAGCTTGCCATGGATACACTACAACAAGATATCGATGTTAAGGCTCTTGAAGTCGCCCATTTTTACCAATTAGACATCGTTCCGAATTTGTTTAAGATGCTAGAGAAACATCCGACAAATAGCGAAATATACTTTTCTATTATGAATACAAATCATCGCCAGCATATCATAGACCTCTGCGTATTCGCAGAAAATCATTTATCGTTATCAAGCCCGTCAAAAGAAGAAGAACATTGTCTGCGATATATTGTTCAAGATTTACATGAGCATGCAGGAGTAGGGCTACCACTGGTTCAAGCTGCTCTTGAATCGGATACGGAGCTAATGCAATATCAGGCTCTAAGTGTGCTTGAAGAATGGACTCCTTCGATATGGCAACGGCCTAGTATACTTGCTGCTATTAAGAACATCTCGACTACGACAAAAGATAAGTATTACCGCAAGTTAGCAAATCAGTTATTATCTAAATCCCTCGACTAATTTTCGCCGACTATACGTGTTAAGCTGAACCGTACGACAAATAGGGCGAAATTTTTGTTACAATGTAGACTACGGCTAGCAATTAGGGACGGTGATTAACATGGGAAGAAAGCAGGCTTTTACAAAATCAGAGTTGCTTGACCAAACCAAGAGAGTGCTTCTCGAATACGGTTATGAGGGATTTCAACTTAAGTTGTTATCCAAGAGCCTGGTTGGAGCAAGAAGCACGATTTACCAATATTATGCCAACAAAGAAGAGATAGTTGCTGCATGTATGAAACGATCAATGGAAAATGTATTACAGAAGGCGTCGGCTATTGATGAAACGGATTGCATGAATGCCCTTCAACAGCTGCTAGATGTATATCTGGAGGAAGCTAGTTTCCATCAATTACTTGGATATGCTCATAAAATAAATAAAGCCAATTCTGCGGCTGCAGCCAATGATCTTGAATTTGTTGAGCAAGCGCATGTGACTTTAAAAAATCAACTGGAGCGATTGTTTGCTCGTGCTCAGGAAGAGGGACACTTGAATACAAGTATCCCACTTCCTGCGATTATAGGTGTATTTTTTAACCTGATTGAAACTCCCAATATGATGAATATTCCAACACCTCAGTGGAGTAAGCTGTTGTACCAAATGTGGCTGGGAGGGGTAGGAAGACGATAGGGAGCACAAATATATTTGACACTCGTGTCATATAAAACCTATAATAAATACGTACCGGACGAAATGTGATTAATTTGACACGCGTGTCATTTATCTGTGCTGAGGGGAGGATTAGCATATGTTTTTGGCATTGAAGGAATTGAGACACAGCAAGACAAGGTTTTCGATGATCGCTATTATTTTTGTGCTCATTTCTTGGCTGGTATTTATATTGTCAGGTTTGGGGAATGGGTTATCTACGCTTGCGGCTTCGACGTTTAAAACGATGAGGGCTGATTATGTGGTTTTTGAACAAGGGTCTAAGGCTTCAATGAGTAAATCTTTATTGTCTAATGATTTGTCAGCTAAATTAGCAGAAATGCCGAATGTAAGTGCCGTTTCACCTATGGGAACCATCATGGCATCGGCAATCAAAGGGAGTAGCAAGTTGAATGAGGATAAAGTAGATATAGCGATTGTTGGAATTAACCCGGGGAGCTTTCTTGAGCCGGCGATTATTGAAGGAACGGGGCTGGCATCCGATCAGATGACGAAGGTCATCGTTAATGAGACGATGAAAGACGAAGGATTTAAGCTAGGGGACACCTTCCAATTAGATGGTTCGACGGAATCGTTGACGATTGTCGGCTTCGTCAAGAATCAGACTTATAACCACGTAGCAGCTGTATTTACACCTATTGAAGAGTGGCGTAAGCTTGCGTTTGCGGCACCAGGCTCGGACAAAGGAGTTAAGGACCCCGTCAATGCGATGATGCTTCAAGGTAAAGATATTGATCGGAACACTATCAATGAACAGCTTTCGGGTACCGATACGGTTACTCGTGCGGCAGCGGTACAGGGAATGCCTGGATACAAAGAAGAGAATGGCACGATCATGATGATGCTTGCGTTCCTGCTTGCGATCTCTGCATTCATCATTGGCGTGTTCTTCTATGTATTCACGATGCAGAAGTCCAACCAGTTCGGGATTATGAAAGCGATCGGGGCCAAGAATGGATTCCTAGGTAAAGCCGTCGTCTCACAGGTGTTCGTCTTGTCGCTCTCAAGCATTATCGTTGGCATTTTATTGACTTATGGTACAGCGGCAATCATGCCCAAAAGCATGCCGTTCATGCTGGATACGAAACTGGTGCTCACGTATTCCATTGTATTATTGGTGATCTCATTGCTTAGTTCGTTGGTATCCGTTCGCACGATTTCGAAAATTGATCCGCTTAAGGCACTTGGGAGGGTTGAGTAATGACTGAAGGCTTGCAAATAACAACAGCTTCCAAATATTACAACGAGGGATTGAATCGTATTGCGGCATTAGACCGAGTGTCCATAAAAGTAGAGCCGGGTGAGTTCGTCGCAGTGGTAGGTCCGTCCGGTTCTGGAAAAAGCACCTTCCTATCCATCGCGGGTGCACTGCTAAAAGCTTCCGATGGAGAGGTCATACTAAATGGGAAGGACATCTCAAAGCTATCAGGCAAACAACTATCCGATATCCGCTTGCATGAGATTGGTTTCATCATGCAGGCCTCGAATTTAGTTCCATATCTGAACGTCCTCGATCAGTTGCTTATTGTGAAGCGGATGTCGGGAAAGATTCGTGCAGCAGACAAAGCGATGGCTATAAAGTTACTTGAAGAGCTTGGACTAGGCAATAAGCTGAAGAGCTACCCGGATGAGCTGTCGGGGGGCGAGAAGCAGCGTACCGCCATTGCCCGCGCGTTAATTAACGATCCCAATATCATATTGGCGGATGAACCTACAGCAAGCCTGGATACCAAGCGCGCCCATGAAGTTGTCTCCTTGATTGCCCATGAGGTGAGAACACGCCATAAAGCGGCGATTATGGTCACACACGATGAGCGGCTGCTTACCTACTGCGACAAGGTATACCGGATGGAAGATGGCAAATTATTTCTAGCGGAACTGGAGTCCATCCATTGAACGTCCAGAACCAGGTTCAGAGGCAGCAAATAAAGAATCTCCAATTCTCGGAAGCGAGATCACAACTTATGAAGTGGCATCAGTAAAAAACCGATAGGCTCCCATACGGCAGACAGATTATATAATAAATTCATAATCTTGTTTCATCTCTACCAATCTCCCAACTTTTTTACATAGATTTGATATATTCTACGACTTCCATGATTTGATTTATGTTAAAATATCTCCGGATCAGAAATTGGAGAGGGGTTTTATAACTCATGTCATGGAAAAAAGTTCTGGGTAAAAGCACCATTCGTGTGGCTACTACTGCTCTATTACTTTCCCAATTGTTTGGCGTAGTAGGTTCTGTCTCAGCTGCAGGCAATGATGTCGAAGTACATTTGATTGGAATCAATGACCTGCACGGTCAGTTGGACACCACATCGATAGTTAGTGATAAAAAGGTCGGAACAGCTCCAATTCTAGCAACATATTTAAAAGAAGCTCAAGCCAAATATGCAAACTCCCTGCTCTTCCATAATGGAGACTCTGTTGGAGCATCCGCCCCCGTCTCATCTCTGGATCGTGATGAGCCTACGATGGAATGGATGAATATGATGGGCTTTGATGTAGGTTCTTTGGGCAATCATGAATTCGACCAAGGTATCGCTGCATTAAAAGCACAAATCTTTGGTGGTCTGGATCCAAAAGAAGGCAAGGTAACCCATGCGGGCGCAAAATTTGATTATGTAAATGCAAACGTCATTGAAACTTCCACAGGCAAACCATTGATTAAGCCATATGTGGTTAAAGAAGTGGGCGGAGTCAAAATCGGATTTATCGGATTGGTGACGAAAGCGACACCTTCTAAAGTATCCCCAGCGGGTACAGCAGGCGTGCGTTTCTTAAGCGCAGAGGAAGAAGTTGCAGCCGTTAATAAATATGCAAAAGAATTACAAGATCAAGGTGTAGAAACGATCATCGTCCTGGCACATGATCCTGCAACAACCAAAGAAGGCGTAACCACTGGAGAAGCGGCTGATTTGGCCAAAGCTTTGCCTGCCGATTCCCCTGTAGATGTTATCGTTGCAGGTGACAATCATGCTTTAGCTAACGGTGAAGTGAATGGAAAATTGATTGTGCAGGCTTATTCTTATGGTACGGCATTTGAAGATATTAAGCTGATGATTGATCCTGCTACAGGGGATGTAACCGAAAAGTCAGCTGCAGTTACAACAACTTTTCAAGACGGTGTCAAAGAAGACCCTGAATCTTTAGCTATTATTAAAAAATCATTGGACAAGCATCCTGAGCTAACGAAGCCAGTAGGTACGACAGATGGTTCTGTCACTCGTACAGATGCTTATAATAACGAAGCTCCTCTTGGAAATCTCATTGCAGATGCAATGCGTCAAGCAGACTTTGGTGATAAAGCAAGCGCTGCTGACTTTGCATTTATGAATCCAGGTGGGATTCGTGCGGATCTGCCGCAAGGCGATGTGACCTTTGCTGATCTTGCTAAAATCCAACCTTTTGGCAATACTTTGGTGAAACTGGAGCTGACGGGTGCACAAATTCAAACCTTGCTGCAGCAGCAATGGGGTACAAATGCGGACGGTACACCAAACACCAAAACACTACAAATCTCTGGCTTGAAGTATACGGCAGATCTCAATAAGCCCGTTGCTGAACGTGTGACTAGTCTCACTCTTGAAGACGGTACACCGATTGATCCTGGAAAAACATATACGGCTGTAGTCAACAACTTTATGGCAGCAGGCGGAGATAACTATAAAGTGCTGGTGGATGCTAAATCATCCTTAGCCGGTCCGATCGATCTGGATGTATTCTATCAGTACATTGTAGATAAATTTAAAGGTGGCGCTATTCAAGCTAAAACAGAAGGACGCATTACCAACTTAGGTGCATCTACAGAACAACCGGAAACGCCTGTAACCACAGAAGTTATTTCTCGTGCTGAGTTTGTCAGTGCTCTAGTAGATATGTTGAAACTAAACCAAGTAGCTGCAGCACCTGCATTCAAGGATGTTGCTGCTGACGCTGCCTATGCAGATGCCATCGCTGAAGCTGCTCATGCCGGACTTATTCAAGGCTACGGTGGTAACTTCAATCCGGATCGTGATATCACACGTGAAGAAGCGGCTACCATTCTTGCTAAATTGTTGAACAACCCAGTTTCTGATAAAAACGCTGCTGCGATCCTTGCAGGTTTTGAAGATGGCAAAACCGTTTCTGCCTACGCGGTTAAATCTATGGCCACTCTGATTGATAAAGGTATTCTAAGTACAGCGGATAAAAAATGGCTTCAACCTAAACAAGGTCTTTCCAATAGCGATGCAAAAGCGTTAATTCAAAAGGCTGTCGCGGCAAAGGCTTCATAATGTAGAAGTGATTCATAGCTTATATTAAGACAGAAAAACACATCCCTTTGGTGAAAAGTCTTCTTTATTGATGAACCTCAATTAGTCTCTCATTTCATGGAGAGGTAGGTTTATTTAGAAGAATGCTATATCCCAATTGAGGATGTGTTTTTTTCCATCGGTAATCCCGAATACCCGTTCTTTTAAGTGTGGAAATTTACTTTGAACAGCTTTTAAACTCTTCCAAGACCTTGGATTTGTCGCCATAAACCTTTTCCAGGTGATCCTCTCCCCAATAGCATAAAAGGTCAAGCGCAGGCTTTAATCCCCAGCCGTAGGGAGTTAACGTATACTCCACTTTAGGTGGGATTTCTTGATAAATCTTGCGTGCGACGATCTCATCCTTTTCCAGGCCTCTTAGTTGAGTGGTCAGCATCTTCTGCGTAATGCCGGGGATTAGCCGGCGAAGTTCCGAGGTCCGTTTCGGTCCTGTCATCAAATGATAGATGATTAAAGGCTTCCATTTCCCTCCCATTACTTCTAATGCAGCCTCCACCCCAACTTTATACTTCTCTCGAATGCGATTTTCCTTTTGTTCAGTCATCTTGGATTCCTCCGCAAAAAGGATGTGTTTTCGCTAAGAACATAACTTCTAGGGCATCTATCCAGGGCACTTCCATGTTCCTAGGGTACCCGTATGATCCTATAGAACGTGAAAGTGCGTACTTCCAGGTTATTTCGGCACTGTTTATAATAGCATCAGCCGTTGATCATGGCTACAAGTTAGCTGTTGAGAAAGGAATGAGGATACAAGCATGAATGTATTATGTGTTGTTTCGCACCCGCGAAAAGATTCCCTGACCTTTCAGGTCGCCGATCGTTTCGTACAAGGTCTTGCCGAGGCCGGCCACGACTATGAGATATTGGATTTACACGGGATTGGCTTTGACCCGGTTTTACAAGGAGCGGATGAACCGGATTGGTCTGCAGCCAAACAGTCCTTTTCTCCTGAGGTGGAAAGGGAAATAAGGCGAATGAAGGAGCACGACGCTCTGGCGTTTATTTTTCCAGTTTGGTGGTGGAATTTGCCAGCCATGCTAAAAGGTTATATTGACCGTGTATGGAACAATGGGTTTGCATACGGTTCGAACCATCTTCAGCATCAGCATGTCTTGTGGATTGGTCTGGCGGGCGTTTCCAAAGAACAGATGGAAAAGAGAAATTACGATAAAATGATTACCCATCTGCTCAATGTGGGAATTGCAGATTATTGCGGTGTATCCAGTTCCAATGTTGAATTTTTATACGAGACGTTGGACTCCGATTCCAAGCATTATGAGATGCTGCTTAATCAAGCTTATCACTTAGGGTTGAAATATGCCAAGGAGCGAGGATCCGCAGTATAGAGGTTGGCATTCAGGCCCGGGCCCATAAAGACTCGTTCGGAATAATTGAATTCCTACGGGTCTTTTTTGTTTTGCATTTAGAGACAACCATTAACGTTCCATTAAAGTTGATCCGACCTTCTCACAATCCATTTCCAGCCCGTAGTTGGGCTACATAGAAAGCGTGACCTTATCTGTAGTCTGTTAATATTCAGTAATTATTCAGTAGGAATGAGTATAATCATCGCAAGTCGACTATATTCTCCAAAATTAGACAGAATTAAATGGTCTGGTCATATGTTGATGCACTACACTGAGGAGATTTCGTGATGATAGATCACAGGGAAACTCAGATAACAGGATAAGAAGAGAGCACAACTACATGTGTCACCAACTAGGCCTATCAGCATCTGTGGAGGAGTGGAAAGGAGGGAACTCTGCAAGATTTAGATGATGCAAAGGGCTGCTGGGATCGAGCAAATAGAAGATATCTATTCGGTTGAGCGTTATTGAACCGATGATCCTACAGTCGCAAAAATTTCAGTAGTTTCGGGAATGGAGGACAAAAGTGTCTTGAAACGAAAACGCAGCATAGGTAAAGCAATACTCTCTTTCTGCTTGGCAATTATGCTAGTCCTGCAGACGGTGGCTTTCTCGGCTGCCGCATTTGCGGAGAGTGCGCCAGACAATTCCGGGACGGAAGTAGTTAGTGAATCTGGCTCACTGAGCACGGACGAACCGTCGTCGGGATCAGATGTGGAGATCGTTCCAAACGATTCCGAAACGGAAGTAGTAAGTGAACCCGGCTCACCGGACGCGACTGAACCGCCGGTAACTGAGGCGGTGTATGGTGCACCGGAGGGCGTCATGCCGTTAGCGGCGGGGCCGACGGATAAGACGGGTTTATTCATGGGCAAAAACGCCCCCTTTCCGCTGACGGTTACCCAAGGGGGGCCTTCGATAAAGCCTGTAAACGCCCCGGATTACGACGAGAATGTCGACAAAATCACCGGCAGACAGACATTCACCCTTACGTCGGAGAGTCTCCGTGTGCCGATGCGGAGCGATAGTGACTCGAATTCAAACGATCCAGACACTTACATCCAGAAGGGCGACTTCATTGAGTTGAAGCAAGAGGATTATTTTCTGGGCGTAACCTTGACGAACGCCACAATACCTCTAAACGTTAACCTGTTTGGGCAAAACTACAAGCTGGGCACCGCCATTTTCACCGGGACCAGCATTAAGGTCGTTTTTGACGGCGATGATAGCTTGTTCCTCCAGGGGACCGATGTTTCCTTCCGCTTTGACACCACCGCGAAGGCTGATGTGGCGGGCATGGACTACGGCACGACCAAGCCCATCACCATTTTCGGAAGCGCCTATACGCTGGAAAACCCGAAAGTTACAGCGAAGTACAGCATCAGCTTGCGCTCCAACAGTAACACAGACAGCTTTGACAATACGCAGCAACGAGACAAGGTCGAGATATCCAACGCCGATTTTCAAGCGGGCAAAATTAAATGGCAAGCGGTTGTCACAGCCACTGACATGGACGATGTCAACATCAAGCTGCCGCTGGACGGAACGATATTTTCTAATGACCTGACTAATGTCGGCAATTATGTTACAGGTTCCTTCGAGGTAAAGGATGCCGCCAACCATGTGGTGATAGGAGCAGCGCCGACCTACAGCGGGGGCGAGCTGACCTACACCTTCCCTGACAATATCGGCGACACGGCAACCATCGTCTTCGAAACATGGATTCCTAAGGAAAAATACTACAAGCAGTATCGTTATAATGATACTAGCTGGGACTTAACCAATACACAGCAAGTAAGTAATGGTAAGGGAACAAGTGTAGTAAAATTGCTGGAATCGGACAATACGGTGCTGACAACAAGTAATCCGTGGACAGTTGCGCTCAAGCCTGTCTGGATTCAGAAGGCCGGCGTGCAGAACTACAAGGACAACACCATCACATGGACCATTACAGTTAACTATAATGGCAAATACAACAGGACGCCTCTGCAAGACTTCGTAATAACGGATGTTATCCCTGCAGGGCTCACCTTTAAGTCTGTGACATTTCAGAAGCTTGAAGCAAATGCATGGTCGGATATACATACGATTACGGCGAGGCCTGCAGATGATGTTTATTCCTTCGGAGATGTGAACGGCCCGGTGAGGCTGGTCATTGTCACTGACATTACCGGCACGCAAACCAGCTTTACTAACAAGGCTACCGCCAAGTGGAATCTGGATCAGACGGACGGTAATGGGCAAAACAACGACATCGGAGTAACGGATCAGGCAACGGTCACCAAAGCGTCCAACAGCCTGAGCAAGACGGCCAACGGCGGTGATCTGACATCAGGTACGTTAGGATGGAAGGTGAGCTTCAAACCGCTGGACGCGATGCCGGACGGCAACATCTATGACCTGCTCGTGTACGGAGATGGAAGCGACATTGACTGGAACAACGTTACGGTCAGCCCGTCCATCGATCCCGCACTCTTGACGGCAATACGAACCAAAAATGCGGCAAATCCAAGATACTGGCAGCGGTATAAGCCGGATTCTTTTGACTCCGCCGATGGGTTAACCGGAAAAGTCTACACCATTTCCCAAAATGGCAAGGCAGTCGCCGACATTCTGTCCGTCACCGGTTTTACAACCGGAGAGAAGGTGTATACGTATACCTTTAACACCTTCTTGACGAACTGGAAGCATTTTGCACACAATTTCGGGAATAATTTTTACAATCAAGTATCTCTGTTCGACGGTGGAACTTATGCAATGGGCGCAGGTTCGAACAATAACGCTTTCAACAGCGGCATGCTGGCTAAGGGGATGCTCTTTGCATCAAAACCGGTGAACCCGGCAACCGGCGTGGAAGATAATGTTGCGCCAAATCAGGTCAACAGTTACATCTACTCCGGAAATGAGAAGGACTATTGGACAAGAGCGGCTTATGACCGGGCGACCAACACGGTAACTTTCCGGTTGGCGGTCAACGCCAACGGAATCAATACCGAGGAAATGGCAAAGCACGGCGGCACGCATGTCGCACAAAATATTCAGGTCATCGACAACCTCCCCGAGGGCTGGGAGTTTAAGCCTTATTCCGAGGGGAAAGCATTTGAGATTTACAATGGAGTAAGGGCCGATTACGGCTTAAGTGTCAACGCGGCTACGCCTATTGCCGACCCTGGCAATCTGGTAAGCTTTTCAGCCACTGGCAACGTGGGGACGTTTAGCTTTACGAAGCTGGAACAGCCATACGTGATCCTGGTAAAGGCGGGTCCAACGGCGGCAACCCTCAAGCAATATGCCGAAGTCGGCCAGACAGAAACGACGGTATATAACAAGGCGGAGCTGTCCATCAAATGGGGGGACGAGGATACAGTAGTCAACGTCGAGCGGGATAACAAGCCCATCCAACGTAAAGTCATCGTTCCTTCGTCAAAATCCGTGAGCAAAACGGTAAGAAAGGCAGCCCCTGGCGTGCTGGAATGGACCGTGGAATATGCTACACCATTTACAGTGAAGGATACCGCCTACTTGCAGGATACGTTAGGCAAGGGGCTCAAACTGCGCAATGATGAATTTGACCGGCTCTCTCTCCGGGCTCCCGATATGGCGGTATATCCTGCCAAGCTAACGGCTAGCGGAGCTTTGGCCAAAGACGGTGATGCTCTTGATCTGTACGCTCCTGACAGCGAGGTCAAGGTGACGGCGAACAAGGAGGCAGACGGGACGACGACACTGACCTTCAAGATGGCGAACCCGAACAAGCTGTATCTGTTCATCTACCAGACTGAAATCGACGGCACTGTACTCGGTGTCGGCGACAAGGCTGGCAACCATGTGCAGATGATGGGCGACGATGCCGCCAAGGATGTCAGCAGTCATGCGGAATACACGGTAGAGAGTGCAGACATTAGTGGCGGTGCCGGATGGCAGCCTATTCTGAAGCTGAAAAAGGTCGATCCGGACGGCAAGCCGCTCCAGGGCGTAGAGTTTACGCTGTACAACAAGGATGGTTCGGTAGCTCTTGACAAGAAGGGGAACCCGATCAAGGGAGTTACTGACAGCAAAGGCGAGCTGATTTTTAACGTCGAGGTAGGGCTTTACGATCTGAAGGAAACCTGGATCGACGAGACGACCTATCTGCCAACTGAGCGAGTTTATAACGTGCGTGTGTCTAGTACGCCATTTAACCCGATCTGGGTGGATGGCAATCTGGTCGATAGCACTAATCCGCTGATCGTGCCTACGCCGGCCCAGGGCAAGCTGACCATCACCAATAAGGTGGAAGGCAACGGAAGCGACCCTAACAAAGAGTTCGAGTACACCGTAACCTTCAACGGTGAGGGTAAGGGCGGAGAGTACTTCTATAAAAAGTCAGATAATACGACTGGCATGATCAAAAGCGGTGGCAAGATTACCCTTAAGCACGGGCAAACTATGACGCTGCCGGCATTGCCTGCAGGTCTGGTCTATACCGTTATCGAGGGCGATTATACGACCGTTGACGGTTACACGACTAAGCCGGAGTCGCGAGAATGGTCTGACACAATCGTGAATAAAGGCGACCACAAGGCGGACTTTATCAATGAGCGAACCGTCAACAAGCTGACGATCAGCAATACGGTCATGGGCAACGGCGGCGACAAGACGAAGGCGTTCGAGTACACCGTTAGCTTTGAGGGTGCAGGCAAGGACGGAAGCTACTCTTACGAGAAGTCGGATGGCAGTACAGGTACGATCAAGTCTGGCGAATCCTTCACACTCAAGGATGGAGAGACCCTGAAAATGGTGGGTCTGCCTAAAGATCTAAAATACACAGTTACTCAGAAGGACTATACAACCGATGATTACGTGACTACTCCTGAGGAACAAAACTATACCGGTGTCATGCAAGGTACTGATAAAGAAGCCCCGTTCACAAACGTGCGAGTCATAAAGGGCGACCTGCTCATCAGCAACACGGTTAAAGGCAAAGACGACGACAAGAAAAAATTGTTCAAGTACACGATCACCTTCACAGGAGCGGGATCGGACGAATCCTACGCCTTTGAGAAGCCGGATGGCACCAAGGGCATGATTAGTAGCGGAGACACCTTCGAGCTTACGGATGGTCAGACGCTCGTTGTGCATGAACTTCCGACGGGTCTTCAGTATACGGTGACCCAGGACGATTATTCGGAAGACGGCTATGTGACGGATCCTGAAAGTTTCATTCGCACAGGCACCATTCCGGAGAAAACAGCGGCCAAAGCATACTTTGTAAATACCCGCCCATATCTGGAAGGCGTGCTGCGTGACAACAACACAGGCGAAGTTATTCCGAACGCGGAAATCATCGTGACGAACAAGAAGACCGATGAACAGCAAAAGATTCGGACGAATGAGAAGGGTGAATATTCGATTCCGGCCGCAGCCGATACCGACTATACGATCACTTATACGAAGCTGTATCATGTAGGTGGGAAAGATGTCCCCGTCGAGTTCACGCAAAAAGCAAATGTGGACGGCAGTGTGATAGACGAGACCGTTCCGGCCGACATTACGGCGGTAGGGATCGTGCTGTTCAAGCAGCTGGATGGAACAAAAGAGCTATTCAACGATTCTTTTACCAGCCAGATGCATATCTATTTGAAGGACAAGGACGGCAATTATATTCAAGAGAACGGTCGTCCCAAGGCGTTTCCGATGGCTTCAAACGGCACTTTCTCCGTGGAAGGGCTAACCGAGCAGAAGTACACCATGGAAGTTCGCTATGAAGCTGAGGACGGTCAGGAATTGCTCTTCAAGGTGACGCAGCTGGACGTGAAAGCAAACGGAGAGCTGAATATTTCCGAGGAATTGGTCGATCCTTACGGTACGGTTTATGATGAAACGACAGGAGACGCTATCACCGGCAAGAAAATTGATGGAGCCAAAGTTACTCTGTATTATGCGGATACGCAGCGGAATAGAGATAACGGGCACACTCCGGATACGAAAGTAACGCTTCCTCCGGTTCCGAACTTCCCGCCGCACAACAACAAGAGCCCCGAGCAAGATAGCGACGCAAATGGCTTCTATGCATTCATGGTGTTTCCTGACGCGGATTACTATCTGATCGTAACGAAGGACGGATATGAGACGCATCGGAGCGATACGATTTCTGTCGATTATGACATTATCAAATACGACGTGCCAATGAAGCCGATCCGTTCCGGTGGTGGCTCCGACAACGGTAACGGTGGGGGCGACAACGGCAACGGGGGAACCGATAACGGTAACGGCGGAACCAACAACGGCAACAGTGGAACCGACAACGGCAACGGCAACAACGGAACCGGCAATGGCAACAACGGAACCGGTAACGGCAACGGCGGAACCGATAACGGTAACAACGGAACCGATAACGGCAACGGCGGAACCGACAACGGTAACGGCGGAACCGGTAACGGTAACAGTGGAACCGGTAACGGTAACAGTGGAACCGACAACGGCAACGGTGGAACCGACAACGGCAACGGTGGAGCCGATAACGGTAACAGTGGAACCGATAACGGCAACAGTGGAACCGACAACGGCAACGGCGGAACCAACAACGGCAACAGTGGAACCGACAACGGTAACGGCGGAACCGATAACGGCAACGGCGGAACCGACAACGGCAACAACGGAACCGGCAACGTCGACAACGAACTGGACGATGCTCCGAAAACCGGAGACAACAGCGTATCGCCTATCCTTTATATGGCTTTAGCGCTGATGTCCTTGATGACGATCGGGCTCTGCCTAATCGGTAACAAGAAGAAAAAGCACATTCAGTGACGGAAAGGCGGTAAGAACATGAGTAAAACTAAAAAGATTCTTATCGCCGTTTCCCTCCTTGTGTTCGTATTTTCTCTCTTCAGTATTGCGAAGACTCTCCTTCGAGATTACGCTGAACAGCAGAAAATTAAAGAGCTGACAAAAGTTAGGGAGGATGGGTCTGGCAAAGGCGGAGGGGATGCAATCCCCTCCCTTTTGTCCAATAAGGCGGGTAAGCCGGTCATGCTTCCCGAATTTCGAGAGCTTTACGAGAGGAATCCGGATATCGTCGGCTGGCTGAAGATTGACGGCACCCGAATTGAGTACCCGGTCATGCAGAATCCACAGGATGCGGAGTACTATCTCAATCATGATTTCGATAAGAAGGAAAACAAAGGCGGCCTCCCCTTTTTGGATGCGCATAGCCGGGCCAATGGTTCGGGCATTTTGCTGATTCATGGACATCACATGAAAAGCGGCTGGATGTTTAAAGATTTAATGAAGTACAAGAACGAAAATTTTTACAAAGAGCACGCTACGTTCCAGTTCAGCACGCTTTATGAAAAGGAAAAGTACGAAATTGTAGCCGTCATTCTGTCACAAGTTTATCGCAAATCGGACGACGTTTTTAAATACTACCAGATTGAAAATGTAAGTACGCCCGCCGAGTTCGATTCGTATGTACAGAACATCAAGAAACTCGCTCTTTATGATACGGGCGTAGCTGTCCGGTATGGCGACAAGCTTGTTGTACTGTCCACTTGCGAATACTCAACCGAAAACGGCCGGCTAGCGGTGGTTGCGCGAAAGATTAAATGACGATGTTGAAATACGGAGTCAAGCTGGTTGATATCGCGTTCTCCCTTTGGAGGACGCGATTTTTTAGCATTCGGGGCTGACGGTGCCAGCCCCTCTTTCATTTCTTTTTTTCCAATTCCGCCTTTAATCTTGCATTCTCCTCCAACAGCTTTTGAACGTCCGGGACATCTTTGCCGGAAACCCAGCCATGTAAATCGTCTCTTGCGGCATACAACGGCAATTGATCACGAAGTACCATTTTAATATGCCGTACATCTTCCACATAATAGATAGGGACCTGTTCCATGACCGTTTGCTTAAACTCTTGAAACTCCTGATAGTATTCAATCGCTGTAAAGTCGTATGGCTTTTGTCTCAATGCTTCTTCTGTGACAACAAAAGCAAATCTGGGTTTGCCCGCTCCTCCGGCATACTCATACTCCCAATGCGTATAGCTTTTGGATTCATCAGGAAGCGTCAAACCATAGAATCCTCCGAGAATCAGGATATATACATCGGACTCATCGATCCATCTCTTCCTAATGTTCACTGGGCTTTCCTTGAAAAATTGCTCGATTCCTGCAGGGATATGACCGGCTTGAAGTATGGCTTCCACAGCGGTATGTCTTTCCTCAATTAGATCATAGTAAGTAGACGATATGTAAATTTGTAGTTTTTTTCTCATAAGCCCACCTAAATTATAGAATTCGTAAAAATATAGAATGAAATAAAGAAATGAATGAAATAAGCCGTATTGGGCTGTTATAACAGGAGGTTCAGCGCAGACTTTATTTCAATCTATTTAGAATCTAACATTCGCTCACTTTATATGTCAAAATTAGCAAGTATATATGGCTTACATTTAAGGGCTTTTGTATTCACTGCGCACTTTTTGTGGGGATTTGGAGTTTCGTTTGGTTTCCTGTGAGCGCATCCCAAATGACTCCGGCTTTTTATATAAATATTTTTCTTGTAATGTAGAAATCGGAGCAGCCCACACGACATTATAGTGCAACCCAATTCCAATACGGTTTTACAGGGAGGAGTTTTTGTATGAGTTACACCCTAATGTTTTACGAGAGCCAGGAGGATTTTGCGGCTAGAATGGATCCAGCCCGGCAACAAGAATACCTGGCAGGCTGGACGCATTACGTGCATGCTTTACGACAGTCTGGAATCGTGGTGTTTGGTTCGGGGCTTCATGCTCCAGAGACAGCTGCAACGATGAAACGGCGCGGCGGTGAAATGGAGGTTCAGGACGGACCGTTTCCCGAGACGAAAGAGCAGCTCGGCGGAATATTCGTGATTGATGTTCCGGATCTGGATACTGCATTAGAGTGGGCTGCTCGAGGGCCTGTCGATACGGTGGAGGTCAGACAAAACCTTCCCGCGCTGAAGTAATCATCTCTATGGAAGCTCATCAAGTTATTGAACAAACAGCTCGTAACGCTTACGGCCGATTACTCTCCTATTTAGCTGTAAATTGGCATGATCTGCAGGCGGTTGAGGATGCGATCGGAGACGCTTTTCTCGCTGCGTTAGAAACTTGGCCGAAGATCGGCATTCCGGATAAGCCTGAGGCATGGCTGGTTATTGCCGCCCGTAGGCGGCTTATCGACCGTGCACGCCGTACCCGCGTTTCCGAAAGTGCGCTGCCGACACTCATTGCCATGTCAGAGGATACACAGCGGCTCGCATCGTCAAACACTGGTTTTCCGGACGAACGACTGCGGATGATGTTTCTTTGTACTCATCCGGCCATTGACCCTGCGATGCGTACACCGCTGATGCTGCAGACGGTGCTTGGAATCGATGCAGCCCGAATTGCATCTGCATTCATCGTCAAGCCCTCCACCATGAGCCAGCGTCTGACGCGGGTAAAGGCCAAAATTCGTACCGAACGCATCACATTTGAATTGCCCGATGCTGAAGAAATTCCGAATCGTCTCGATTCCGTCCTGGAGGCTATTTACGCTGCATACGGGAGCGGGTGGGACGAAGCAGCCAGTGCCGATTCGCCTCACAGGAGATTGGCAGAGGAATCGATCTATCTGGGAAGGCTGCTTCTCCAGTTCAACCCCCGCGAGCCGGAGGTTAATGGCCTGTTGGCGCTCATGCTGCACTGTGAAGCACGAGCTGGGGCTCGGCATGATGAAGAGGGGAACTATATTCCCCTCTCGCAGCAGAATTGTGCCCGATGGGAACAAAGCCTGATCTTGGAGGCGGAGCGTTATCTGCATATCGCCTCGCAAGCCGGTGAAATCGGACGCTTTCAACTCATGGCCGCGATCCAATCCGTGCATGCACAGCGTTTATGGACTGGGCAAACAGAGTGGGAGGCGATTGCTCAATTATACGAGGGCCTCATTCGTATATCCCCTACCCTGGGCGCATTAGTCGGCCGAGCCGCTGCAGTGGCGGAGGCTTATGGATCGGAACGCGGCATTGCGCTTCTAGAAGCCATTCCATCTGCAGAAGTGGTAAGCTATCAGCCCTATTGGGCACTTGCCGGCCATTTATACAAACGGATGCAGCGGAAGGAAGATGCTCACTTGGCTTATAGCCGTGCCATTGGGCTAAGCACAGATATATCGATTCGGCAATTTCTAAATCGCCAAGATGCTGAGATATAAAGCAACACATCGGGATAAAATATACTACCCGAGGAAGAAAGGGGCTGGCGTGCCAGCCCCTTTCTCACTTTTCCGCCGATAAACCCGTTAATCCGTACCATAAGTAACGGTAAATGTTTTATAGAATTTGTTAGCCTTTGGACAACTTGTCCCTCTTCCGTATGGGGGGACTTTGCAGGAGGGAGATGTGCTTAATTTAGGGTGCGCTTCTAGTGTATTTCAAAGCTGGTCACTGGATATCCTAGGCATGGGTTCCCAATAGACCATAAAAGGAATGAGCTTTGTGAAAACAGATCAATCACAATTAACGGCAGCGGAGATGGGAAAACTTTGGGCAACGTATGTTGGAAATACGATGGGGAAATGCGTGCTTAGTTATTATCTCCAGCATGTGAACGATAAAGAAATTAAAAAAATTTTACAATTTGCCCAGGGGTTATGTGAAGATTATATACAGGATATCGAAGCCATTTTTAAACAAGCGGCCTTTCCCATACCGGTCGGGTTTACGAAGGACGACGTAAATCTGGAAGCACCCCGACTGTATGAAGATGACTTTTATCTTCATTACTTACAGTATCTGGGCAAAGCTGGGATGAGTATTTATAGCGTGGCTATACCTTTAGTAACGCGGAAAGATATCCGGGACTTTTTTGTCAAGACCCTTCATGATACGAGCCAATTAATGGTTCGGGTCAATGATGTTTTGCTTTCCAAAAATGCATCAATAAATCCACCCGTCATTCCTCCTCCCGAAGGAGTTGATTTTATTACCAAACAGAGTTTCTTAAATGTATTTTTTGGAAACGGGAGACCGCTGCAAGGCTTGGAAATCGCCCATTTATACGGAAACATGAACAACGACATCACAAGTAAAGCCATTATTACTGGCTTTGTTCAGGTGGCAAAGAGTGAAAAAGTCAGACAATATTTAGAACGCGGAAAGAATCTTAACCAAAAACATATTGATCAGATGTCGGATAAATTGTCCAAAGACGGTTTGCCATCTCCTTCGCTCATTGATCATCTGGTCAGACCATCAACGGAGTCTCCTTTCTCAGACAAACTGATGGTTTATCATAAAATCGATATGTTTGCCATGAAGATCCGGGAATACGCCAATGGTGCCTCACTTAGTGCAAGAAAAGATGTTGCCGCCTTATTTGCAAAATGTCAGTTGCAAGTATCGTTATATGTAGAAGATGGTGCCAATATTATGATTGACCATGGCTGGTTGGAGCAACCTCCAGAAGCTATAGACCGAGATGAGGTACAAGCGGGACATTAAAAGCTTGATCTAGAAGCTGTTTTGGGCACCATAGTTGAATCGAGTGGCTATAGGTATAGGAAGGGCCATCCTTTACAGGATGGCCTTTAAGCTTGCGGTTACAGACAGCCGGGTGATCCGTACCCTAAGTAAGGCGAAAATGACCGCTAATGGAGTACTCACTGATAGATAAGTTCACGTTCGTTCTGCTTTTCATACATATCCCAATACGTTTGGGCGATTCGATCAGGGTCGAAATTTGTGTTCACCACAACTGTACCAGCAATGGTGATGGTGCCCACATGAATGCCATGTTGCTTCAATTCTTCTCCTAATGTATAGGCTAAGCTGCGTAGAGCGGCTTTTCCGACAGACAAAGAAGCTAATTCATAAGCAGGAGTTAGGGCAAATCCACCGCCTGTGAACAAGATCGTTCCACTCTTCCGTTCAATGAAGTCGGGAATAACTTGTAAAGCACTGCTTAGAGCCCCGACCACATTGACATTAAGATCGTCCAACAACTCGGCCTCCGTTAGTTTCGATGCAGTCCCCAGTTTAATAACAGCTGCATTATAGACAAGTACCTCCGGGATTCCATGATTTCTTTTGATCTGCTGGAACGCGGTTTGAAGAGAGTCCGCATCCGCAGCATTCGCTGTTGTTCCATATGCCTCTATGCCCTGGGCCTCCAGGCTCTTTACAAGCTCGCCCAGCGATTTTTCATTCCTGGCCACAAGAATAACTTTGAACCCTTTCAAACCGAATATTTTAGCTACGCCAGAACTCACTCCGGGACCTGCCCCAACAATTACAATAGATTTTTTGCCCATATAGACTCGCTCCTTCAATTTGGATTCCAATGTACTCCACAAATTATATTTGATAGTATGGGAATGCTACATGGGTCAACCAAGGTGTTTATCATCATTCGCTAAGGAAATCAAACCATTTAGCTTCATACGCTTATAGAATATAAGGGGTGGGTCACTTGGATCAGGTTGATAAGAATATCCTGTTAGTTTTGCAGGACAATGCAAGGATCTTTATGACAGAACTAGGCAGGATGGTTGGGCTAACCCAGCCTGCTGTAACGGAGAGAGTTCGGCGGATGGAGGAAAGGGGAGTGATTAAAGAGTATCGGGCGGTCGTCGCAAGAGAAAAGATAGGTAAACATACAATGGCGGCTATTTGGCTGCGCGCAACGAATTGCGAATCACTTTATGCTTTCTGCCAATCCGCCCAGGAAGTGATTGAGTGCCACAGGATAAGCGGGGGAGAGTATAATCACTTGTTGAAGGTAGTTACCGCGTCACTGCCGGATTTAGAGATGTTTGAGAACGAAATCGTAAAGTACGGGAAATTTGCAACGTCCATCGTACTTTCTTCCCCTATTGAAAATAAATCCCTGGCCGCGGTCGTCCCCGAGTCTAATTAACGACTTAACCAGGTGGTTTGAAGAAAGTGCAATCTATCGGATTCAGGGATGCTTTGGCCAACCCCTCCAGGGAACTAAATCCCTTTTAATACCTCTTCCGTTGTGCGAATCCGCCCCATCCTCGGGAAAATAACATCCCGTACATGCTCATGCTCAGCCTTCGTGAACCCGGTCATGGCGTCAATCGCGAAAATGATATCATATCCGTGCTGAAAAGCTTCTCTGGCGGTTGTATCCACACCGATCCCTGATGCTATACCGCAGATGACGATGGTATCAATGTTTCGGCGGCGCAGTTGAAGATCAAGATCTGTCCCGTGGAAGGCCCCCCATTGCTTTTTGGAGATGATATGATCCGTTTCAGTTACGCCGAGTTCGGGAACAAATTCGTCCCAGCCTTCGACCAGATTTAGTTTGGGAGGCGCGGTATCCAGCATAGGGCTGAGCATATCTTTGAAGTCTTTACTGGATACATGCACGAGCGCCACAAAAGCCCCATGACTTCGGAAAAGCTGGGTCAGCTTGGCTGCATTGGCAATGACCGCTTCCGCGGAATAAGGTGCATACTGCTGACCTATCCATTTTTGGAGATCGATGACGACCAGAGCTGTTCTGTTCCAATCGATTAACGGTTCTCTTTGCCCGCTATGCGTATGATTGTCATGAAGTTGATTCATAGGAAACCCTCCGCTAATCTTGTAATGTAATGATGACGGAATCAGTATAAATTAGGCCGTGGTGATTAACGAGAGAGTGGATTATCCTAGGAGTGATTCTCCTAGAATACACAGATTTTATGAAGATATGTGAAGGATTTTGACGCAAAGTGCTGAATATGTAAACGGGATGTTTGTTTCTACCAGTCTATGTAAACAATATTTAGAAGACTAACAAAATCGTCAGTCAGCTTGTGAAATATAGATATCTGAAAATTAAGGGAAAACGAGGGATGGAAATGTCGTATATCGTTGATTTTCAAAATGTATCTACGGTGGGTTTAGAATCTTCACCTGTCGCTGAAGCACTTGCTGGTTTGCGCGCAAATGAAGCTCGTTACTTTATGAACAAATACAAGCATGAATTTACGGTTGTGCCTGCCAGCGAAAGCCAGGAGACCCTGGATTATGTGAACCGGATTTTGAAAGAAGAACGGGATATTGAGTTTGCGGCCAAGCCTTTGGAAACTTCGCGTTTTCAAGTGGAAAATATCCAAATGGCCTACGTTTTTTATGAGGATGGTCTCGCACTTAATGTCATGTATACCGTGGATGACCCGAAGAAACGGGCTGTCGGCTTCAAGCTTTCGGAAGGGATGGAGGTACCCCAGGAGTTGGAAGGGAAGTTTAAGTTTGCGAGGCAGAAGTCCAAGCTGGCCGGAACGATTCGGGGCTCGTTTTTTGTCATTAAAGGGGAATATTAAGCAAGGCATAGGACGCGAAGCAATCAGATTAAAACATAACGGGACAGGCGGGGCAGACCATGCTCTCCTGTCCTTTGTCTTTTAAAGAACGCCAGCCTATAACACATCTCTGCTCTCGCGTTCCTACTCCTCGACAGCAATGCCGGCAGCTCTCAAATGGCCATAGGTCACGATGTTACTGAACTGGGATGATACCTCAGCCGCGGACAGGGGCCGGTCGTTTTTGATCCACCAAATCACGATCCCCATGAAAGCCGATACGAGGTATTCAAGCAGCAATTCTTTAGATACCGCTAACGGCGAATCCCCCTGCGCAGGACTCCACCCCTCATCCAGTTTGCCTTTGATGATCGCCTCCATTTTTGCTCGAAACGGATAGATTCTGCTCTCCTCCACCAACATGGCATAGTACAAAGTAATACTCCCCGAAATGTGTTCCAGAACGGCTTGCATGACGGTCTCCAGTCTGGACAGACGGAAAGGGTTCATATGGAATGGGCAAAGCACGACGGTCTGCTGCAATTCGCTCAACAGCTCGTTCATACATGTATCTAATAAATCCGGCTTGTTCTGGTAGTGAAGATAAAACGTGTTTCGATTGATCATCGCCTGGTCGGCAATATCCTGGATCGTGATCGCTTCGTATCCTTTTTCCTGAATCAGCTCATAAAATGCCTTTCGGATCGATTGTTTCGTGCGCACAATTCTTAGATCGGTCTTCTTTTTGTTCATATGAATTTCGCTCTCCTACAAGAAATTTAAGGCGTTAAGCGACAAATCCGTGCGAAATGCCTCTTATCCTGCAAAACTCAAAATATTGAATATTGAGGGTGCTATGGTTCCTTATTATAATGAGCACAAGATAAATAAACAACATCGTGTTCATTATTTATCTGATGACGATAAATGGTGCGAGATCAGGACCGGTCCATCAAGCGCAAACGTTAATTTTAACTTTCGATATAAAGGGAGGATATTTCGATGACATTCAACGATCATAATGAGCTTGTTCTTAAGGCAACCGCTGTGCTGGAAAGCTTGGAGAGCGGCAGCCCCAAAGCGATTACGACTTACGTTCATCCGGATAAATATATTCAGCACAACCAAGCCTTACCTGATGGCCGTGATGCCATGCTAGGTGCGCTAGCTCATTTAAAGGAAAACGGTACGAAGGTCAGCATTAAACGTGCTTTGGTCGACGGGGATTTGGTGGTCCTCCATTCCGCATATGAATTCTTCGGTCCTAAGATCGGGATTGATATTTTCCGTTTTGAACATGGACTCATCGTCGAGCATTGGGACAATTTGCAGGAGATGGTGGAGAAGACGCCAAGCGGCCATACGATGATTGACGGACCGGTCACGGTTCAGGATATCGATAAGACGGACGCGAACAAAGGGCTTGTCCAAAGCTATGTGGAGAACATTTTGTTTGGGAAAAATCCGGAGCTGCTGAACTCCTATTTTGACGGGGATCGTTACATCCAGCATAGTCCGCATATTGGGGATGGCCTTTCGGGACTGCATGCGGCACTCCAGGCGCTATCGGAGAGAAATGTTGAATTTCAATATACTCAGCTCCATCAGGTCATTGGCCAAGGCGATTTTGTGCTTACGGTAAGTGAAGGTTTGTTCGATGGCCAGCCTACCGCTTTTTACGATTTGTTCCGGGTGGAGAACGGAAAGATCGCCGAGCATTGGGACGTAGTCGAAGCCATCCTGCCGGCAGAAAAGCGGAAAAATTCAAACAGCCGGTTTTAAGGCTTGAGGGGAGTTAATAGAAAGGCATCGCCGAATCATTGCGGCGGTGTCAGCTTTGCTCACCAACCGCCACAGTCGGAGGTCCGGCTGTAATTTGCCGGAGCTGTTGGCGCAGAACGATGCCGAACTGAAAGAGGGATTTTCGCAACCGCTTTGCAATCGCGGTTGCGAAAATCCCTATTATTCTGCAGCGCTAATGTAGTTAACTTACCTCGGTCTTAACCGTTTATTTTTTCGCATATCCTTGCTTGTTCAAATAGTTCATCATTTGAGGGAGAATACTTCTCTGGAGATGATCTTGGATATGGTCACTCCATCCCTTTACTTTTTTCACTGTGAAGGGAGCCATAACCGGACGGCTCTCATAATACTTCAACATGGCTTCATCATAGGTGGCTAATTTCTCTTGATCCAGTGGTTGATATTGATTTTCTTGCAAGACCATGGATTGAGGCAGCCGCGGCTTAAGTTCAGGTTTATCTCCTGCCGGGGTACCCAAGCATAATCCCACCAAAGGTATCACATACTTCGGTAATTTCAACAGGTCAGATAATTCGTTAATATTAGCTCTGACAGCCCCGATAAATACACCTCCAAGTCCCATGGATTCGGCTGCTGTTAAGGCATTTTGTGCCATTAGTCCAGCGTCGAACGTACCAACCAACAGAAATTCAATATATTCAATATCCACCACTGGGGCAATTTGATGATTACGGTTGAAATCTGCACAAAAAATCCAAAACTCTGCTGCTTCTTCAATATAGGGTTGATCCATACTGAGTTGCATCACTTTTTTTCGCAGATCAGGATTTGTGATTCGAATAATCGAAACGGCTTGAAGAAGACTGGAAGATGAAGTTTGACTGACTGCTTTAAAGATTGCTTCTCGCTGTTCTTCTGTCAAGGATTTATTGGTAAAGGATCGCACAGATGCATGATTATGAAGCAGTGAAATGGTTTCATTCATGTAATCCATCTCCATATTTATTTGATATAATAACTCCGTATTGATAAGGAACTCACATGTTTTTGCGTGTTCCCTACTCTCCTTTAAGCTGTATAGGCTTAGAGTTTAAATATTGGCCAATGTTGTTCTGTCCCGGTGACATTGACACTATCATAAAATTTTTCGTTGGGTCCGCAAAGAGGGCAATATAAATGAACATAGTACAACTTTTTGTACCTTCAGGGGGATATCAATGAGGGTCTGCAATGAAGGATTTGATAAAGCGTTTATCGATGAAAACAGGGATATGTACGCGATATCCTTTACCCAATATGTCCTTTCAGGACGTTGGAAATACTTTATATTATGGTATCTAAGAGGAGAAACGCGTCGCTATACGGATATCAAAAAATTTCTTGGCGGTTTATCGCAAGGCTCTCTCACAAAGCAGCTTAGAGAGTTGGAGCAAGATGGAGTCATTAAACGTGATGTTTATCCAGAAGTTCCTCCTCGGGTAGAGTATTCGCTTACAGACAAGGGGAATAAATTACTGCCGATCCTTGAGAAGATGGAGGACTTCGGTAGAGAGTATGGATAACAAAATTAATGTACTATGACCCCGAAGTGTTCAATATTTTGAGGGAAAAAGCCAGCATTTAGCCTTTGGAAAAGGGATTCACTACTGCCTTGAGTGGTTTACGAATGGGGAAATGATCGATATAAAAATGGATGAATCCAATATTGGGGAATACATCACAAGACCACAGCAAAGCTCCAGATTGTTAGACGCCATGAATGCTAAATGCTTTGTGCCTCCTTTGAAGCATGGGAAGTAAACCCTGATTATAGGTTACTGCATAAATTGGAAGGGAACACGAACGATAATGATGGTTAAAAACCGCCGCACCCACTATTTTTGTATATAAAAATTAAATATCGCAGCATTCAGCCAAATAAAAAAGCCCTCACGGAAGAACAATACGTTGTAGATTGCACTTGACACCATCGTGTCGGTGATATAGCATTAATCCTAATAATTAAACTACGTTGAAAAGGAATAGTACGGTTTTCTAAGCGAACAGAGAGCTGTTGGCCGGTGTGAAACAGCCGTGGAGAAAATTGGAACTCACCTTGGAGTTGCTCGCTGAAACAGTAAAGTAGGTGGAGCCGGAGCCTGACCGTTATCATCAGGAGGATCCAGGTTTGTCTGTGTATGCAAACCGTATCCGTAGAGTGCATGCCGGCGTTGGCATGAATTCGGAGTGGTACCGCGTAAGATGTTAAAGTCTTTCGTCTCTGTAATGGAGATGAAAGGCTTTTTTTGCGCCTCCGATCTTTGGCAGATTAGCATAGGAATCGACGAAAGGAAGGGTATCCATGAAAAATGTAAACAAATACGACAGAGGATATTTTATGCCGCCGGAGACCAGCCTGAACTGGACCCGGAAGGAATATATTACGGAGGCGCCGATTTGGTGCAGCGTTGACCTTCGTGACGGCAATCAGGCGTTGATCGTTCCGATGAATCTGGAGGAGAAGCTGGAATACTTCAAGCTGCTTGTAGAAATCGGATTTAAGGAGATCGAGGTCGGATTTCCTGCAGCTTCGGAAACGGAATTTGCCTTTTTGCGCACATTGATCGAGCAGGATTTGATCCCGGACGACGTGACGATCCAGGTGCTGACCCAGTCGAGAGAGCACATCATCCGCAAAACGTTCGAATCGCTGAAGGGCGCGAAAAAAGCCGTCGTCCATCTGTACAACTCCACCTCCGTGGCGCAGCGGGAGCAGGTATTCCGCAAATCCAAGGAAGAGATTATCGATATCGCTGTGAGCGGCGCCAAGCTGCTGAAGGAGTGCGCGCAGGAGACGGAAGGGAACTTCCAGTTCCAATATTCGCCGGAGAGCTTTACCGGCACGGAGATCGAGTTTGCGCTGGACATCTGCAACAGTGTGCTTGATGTATGGCAGCCGACCGCAGAGAATACGGTCATTATCAATCTTCCGGCTACGGTATCCATGTCGATGCCTCACGTCTACGCCAGCCAGATCGAGTATATGAGCGAGCATCTGAACTTCCGGGAACATGTCATTCTGTCGGTTCATCCGCATAATGACAGAGGCACGGGCGTGGCGGACGCCGAGCTCGGCATGCTGGCCGGAGCTCAGCGCGTCGAAGGCACATTGTTCGGAAACGGGGAACGGACGGGGAACGTGGACATTGTGACGCTGGCGCTCAACATGTACTCTCACGGGGTCGATCCGAAGCTGAATTTTGAGAACATTCCGGCGATTGCCTCCGTGTACGAACGGCTGACCAAAATGAGAGTGGGCGAAAGACATCCTTACGGAGGCGAGCTGGTATTCACCGCGTTCTCCGGTTCGCATCAGGATGCCATTGCCAAAGGAATGAAATGGCGCGAGGAAAAGGATCCGCAGCATTGGTCGGTCCCTTATCTGCTGATTGATCCGATGGACATCGGCAGGGAATACGAAGGCGACATTATCCGCATCAACAGCCAGTCCGGTAAAGGCGGAATCGGATACGTGCTGCAGCTGAAGTACGGACTTGACCTCCCGGCGAAAATGCGCGAAAACTTCGGATACTTCGTTAAAAACGTATCGGATCAGCAGCAGAAGGAACTGATGCCTGAGGAGATCTACGCCATTTTCTTGAAGGAATACGTGAATATCCAAACGCCTGTCGAGTTTGTGAAATACCGCATGACGGACAACGAGGACTTCCAAACGATCGTCACGATTCGTACCGGCAACGAAGTCAAGGAAATCGCCGGCAACGGAAACGGCAGACTCGATGCGATCAGCAATGCGCTGCAAACTGAGCTTGGGCTGGATTATTCCGATCTGGTCTATACGGAACATGCTCTGGAAATAGGCTCGAAATCCCAAGCGGTGTCTTACATCGGGATCACGGCTTCCAACGGCAGTGTATATTGGGGATGCGGCATTGACGTTGATATTATGACGTCGTCGGTAAAAGCGCTCTTTAGTGCCGTGAATCAGTTTAGCCGCAATACCAATAACTGATCGCTTTCAGCGAAGCAAAATTCGATTCCATTCACTCCAACCTATAGAGGGTGAGAGCATTCTCCCACATAAGAAAAGGAGCTGCCGCGGGCAGCTCCTTTCTTGTTTATTCGCCCATAGACACCTTAGAGAGGGGTTAGGGCTTACACAATGTAGAAGGCCCCTTCACCGTTTGGGTGATGGGCACGTTCTTTACTGATCGATGTAGTCATCTGTTTCACGAATAGCATTAACAAACGTGGTCAGGGCGGCGGGGTTTTACCAGACGAAGACCTTGTCTTCTCCGCCAGCCTAGTAATCGACTCGATGTCTTGCTCGGTTAATTGATCAAAGAAATGCCTGCGTATGGCCCTGGAGGCGATAGGACGGGCATCTTCCAGCACGGATTTGCCGGCGGGAGTGATGATGACTTGAACGCCACGATCCGTGTTCAGCGGCTTCCTCCTCACGAGTCCACGTTTCTCCATCCGCGTCAAATGATGTGACAATCGGCTCTTATCCCAGTCCATCGAGTCGGCTAATTCCTGCTGGCGAAGGCTGCCGTCCCCAAACAGGTCTAACCGGTCCAAAACACCATAATCACCTTCCGATAGCCCGGTCTGCTCGGATATTTCCTTGATGACGCGGCCGAAGATGGTTTGGAAGGAGCCCTTCCACATATGCCATATTCGCATTTCTTCTTCATTCAGCTCGTTCTTATCCATAGAAACATCATATCATGGTTGACGCATCAACCACAACATGTTACAGTAGATACCAGGTTGACGCATCAACCAAATGTGATCGCACATAATGGGTTGAGGTGCAACCAAGTTTTTTACCATTTAGGTTGATGTATCAACCCGAGGATATATTTTGGATACAAAGTTGGCGCATCAGCCTGAGCATTAACAAATACCATACTTCAATGCACGAAAGGAGATTTTTTAGATGCAGGATAAACCCGTCGCCCTGGTTACCGGGGCCAACAAAGGAATCGGCCATCAAATTGCCAAAGATCTCGCTGCACACGGCTTCACCGTACTCGTCGGGTCGCGCAGCCTTAAGAATGGGGAGGAGGCAGCAAAAAGTATAGGAGCAGACGCACGCGCCCTCCAGCTCGACGTCACGAATCAGGCCTCCGTCGACGCCGCGGCAGAGCATATCCGCCGAGAGCTCGGCCGACTCGACGTGCTCGTGAACAATGCCGGCATCTCGCATGCGGGCAATCCGGACCGGCCGCTTGAGGAGATCGCGGAATCGTGCCGGCCCAGCGTCGCTTCTCTTGACGAGGTACGCGCGGTGTTCGAGACGAACGTGTTTGGCGTTATCGCGGTCACCCAAGCGATGCTGCCGCTCCTGCGTGAGGCGCCGGCGGCACGCATCGTCAACGTATCCAGCGAAGCGGGATCGTTGACGCTCAACGCCGACCCGGCCAATCCGCATCGTCCGATGTTCGGTGCCGTGTACAGCCCGTCGAAGACCGCCCTCAACGCCGTGACGCTTGCTTTCGCCATCGAACTCGAGTCGGCGGGCATCAAGGTCAACGCAGCATGCCCGGGCTTTACCGGGACGGACCTCAACAACTTCGCGGGAACGCGCACCGTCGAACAGGGGGCACGTGAACCCGTGCGTCTGGCGCTCCTCGATGAGAACGGTCCGACAGGCACGTTTTCAAACGAGGACGGCCCACTCCCGTGGTAATGCAGCTTCTAGTGGTTGATCCCAACCCCCCCCCAATCTCTCTCAACGAAAGGAACTTTAATTATGGAAATCAACGTTAATACATCTACTCCGATCATCTCGGTAAAACCGGTAGTGCTGCCCGCGCCGGAACGGGGTGAGGATCTGCAAGTGAGGGTGTCTGCGCCCGCAACGGGGCATGATCTGCCCATTATCGTTTTCTCCCATGGCTTTGGCTCGTCGATGGACGGCTATGCTCCCTTGGTGGACTTCTGGGCAGCACACGGCTTCGTAGTTGTTCAACCTACCCACCTCGACTCGAGAACGCTGAATCTTCCACCTGAAGATTCCCGAACACCGCTGATCTGGCGCATTCGGGTTGATGACCTGAAGCGCATTCTCGACCAGCTTGACCTGATTGAGGCTTCTGTGCCTGGTCTCAGGGGACGCCTCGATCGGAGCCGCATTGCCGCAGCTGGACACTCCTGGGGAGGCCAGACGGTGAGCACGCTGCTCGGCGCCCGTGTCCTTGATGCCGACGGTAAGCCGGGTGAGGACATGTCCGACCCGCGGATTCAGGCGGGATTGCTGCTTGCCACGACGGGCAAGGGTGGAGCCGACTTAAGCCCATTCGCGGCCGAGCACTTCCCCTTCATGAATCCGAGCTTCGCGGACATGAATACGCCGACCCTCGTGGTCGCGGGGGACCAGGATCAGTCCCGGCTGTCCACACGGGGGCCGGACTGGTTCGCCGATCCGTACTTCCTGAGCCCGGGCAGCAAGAGTCTGCTCACCCTTTTCGGGGGAGAGCACTCGCTGGGCGGAATTCCCGGGTACAACGTCACGGAGACGACGGACGAGAACCCCGAACGGGTCGCCCTGCTCCAGCGGGTCACTTGGGCTTATCTGCGCAGCGCGCTTGGCATCGACGATTCCAGCTGGGCGGCAGCCCGCGCGGCTTTGGAAGAAGGGGCCAACCCGCTGGGCCGTATCGAGTCGAAGTAAGGGCCTAATGGGCGTGCCGGCCTGAGAGTCATATGAAGCCCCACCGGCCGCGAGCATCCATTTGAAGTTCGGTGACGGGACAACTTTCCAGGACGATAGTCAAACAAGCGATATCACAACGGCCATCCCTAAAAAGGATGGCCTTTAAACTTGCCGTTATAGGCGGGGTCGTGAAGCTTGCCACAAACCAAAAGTTTGGGGGAGCACCAACAATGGGATACCCAAACACATCAACATGACGCCTGCCTTATCCCGCAAACATCCACTCCGTTCATCGCGAGTTTTATGTTTGAGGAAAGAACTGATATGATAAAAGAAAGTATTGCTGATACAGACACATGTTGTGAGATTGCGATACACTGTAAACAGGAGGGATTTAAATGATATCTAACCGGAGCGTCCAGATTGGTCCGCCGCGTTTCGCCACTGCCGTACATGCCCTGATCTTGCTTGCCAAATGCGAAGGAATGCTTTCCAGCGCGGCCATAGCCTGCGATGTCCAATCACATGCCACATTCCTCCGCAGAGTATTGGCGCAGCTCACGCATAGCGGAATGGTCGAAGCGAGAGAAGGACGGAACGGGGGCTACTATCTAAAGCGCCGTCCGGATCAAATTACGCTGGCGGATATATATTTGGCTGTAAAATCGGATTGCTGCGAACAAGAGGTTCAGGAGCAATGCGCTTCAGGCCAACAAAAACTTGAAGCGATTATGGGAGAAGTGCAGAATCAGACGATCGAATTGCTCAAGCAGCATACGTTAGCCGATTTGATGCAATAATAATTACCGGATTGCAATGTGAGCCGAAAAGTTATATACTGTGTTCATGTAAGTTGCAGTTGGTGGCCCGACTGCATTTTATTTTAAGATATACTGTGCCTGTACTGAGCACAGTAATTACGAGGAGGAGAGAAACATGTCCGTTTCACAATTGTCACAAACCGTGGAGCAGCAGCCATTTTTCAACGTTATTCAGGAACGGCGGTCCGTCCGCAGCTATGATCCCGAAGTGAAAATTTCGCGGGAGGAAATGAACGAAATCCTGCAGCAAGCTGCGCTGGCTCCTTCAGCCGCCAATCTGCAGCCGTGGCGATTCCTCGTCATCGACTCGCAGGAGCTGAAGCAAAAACTGTATCCGATTGCCTTCAATCAGCAGCAAGTGATCGAAGCTTCGGCTGTCATTGCGGTACTCGGAGATCTGGAGGGTTATAAACTGGCCGAGAAGATTTACGGAATGGCGGTTGATGCGGGTTACATGCCTGCAGACACTGCTCAATCCTTTGTGGAACGCTATCAAACGATGTTCGCGAGCATGCCTTCAGAGACTGTTCTCCAGAAAATATCTATTGACGGTGGATTGGTATCCATGCAGCTTATGCTTGTCGCCCGTGCCAAAGGATATGATACGGTTCCGATGGGCGGCTTTGATCATGCTAAATTTGCAGAAGCGTTCGATATTCCAGAGAGATACGCTCCTATTATGCTTATCGCCATCGGCAAGGCAGCAAATCCCGGACACCCGACATTAAGACTGCCGATGGAGGATGTCACTTTCTTCAACGAAATGCCTAAGGCATAATATCATCATTCAAGCGTGAAAAAAACACCCGAGGATATGAACTGTATCTCAGCGGTTTGGACGATACCGTTCCATCAGCATATAAAAGACAGAAACCACTCCAGATCATGGAGTGGTTTTTTAGCGGAATTTACATTCGTGCGCCGGGAGCAGATTCGTTACGGAAAGCCTGACGGCCGATCAGGCCGACTCCCAGCGCCAGCAAGGTTAGGACTGCTGCTAACAAGTATAGGTTCACAATGCCGAGCCATTCGGCAAGGGCAGCCATAACGAGCAGCGAAATACAGAACACCAGATTCAGCAAGGAGGCTTGGGCGGACAGCACTTTCGGCAGCACCCCTTTGTCAACGCTGCGCTGAATCAAAGTGCGGCGGTTGATCACCGAGAGCTCGGCGAATGGGCCCATCAGCAGGACGAGAATGAGCGCGATAAAGGGCTGGGTGTTGAGGGCGTATATGGCGGTGAGGATGCCATACCCCGCCATGCCGATCAGCATGGCGGCCAGAAGGCTGCTGCCGATGGCGCGTGAAATGGCCAGAACCAGCAGTCCGCCGCCGACTGTCCCCGCAAAATAAGCCGCATTAATGAAGCCCCACCACTCTTCGCCTTGGCCAAGTGCCGTCTGAACGAAGGCCAGCGTAAAAGCGCCGACCCATACCGAACCGCCCAGCATGTCGATGATGTCCATGAAGGTCAGCAGCCGCAGGCGCGGCATTTGCCAGATGATTTTCCAGCCCTCGGTCAAGGTGTGCCATCTGGAAGCTGGAGCCGCTGCTAAGCTGTCGTCAGGCGCTGCGTCGGTCGGCTGCTGTTCAAGATGGGCTTCCGCCGGCTCCTTGACGCCTAGTGTAAAAGCCGCTGCCAGCCCGTAGACGACGGCCGTCACCAGCAGTGTTGGACTGGGTCCAAGCAAGGCGACAATAACGCCGCTGAGCCCCCAGCCGGCAAACTGTACGACCTGATCACTGACGCTGATCAAGCTGTTGGCCTTGAGCAGGCCCTGCTCATGTGCGACGAGCCGCGGAACAAGCGCGTTGCGGGCGGGAACCGTCCACCCGTCCAGGAAAGACATGGCGAAGACCAGCGCAAACACCAGAACAAACACAGCGTCCTTTCCGGTAAGCTGCAGGTAAACGGCCAAGCCTACGAACAGCAGAAACTGGCCCGTCTGCGAGAGGAGCAGCAGGGATGGAAGTTTGAAGCGGTTCAACAGCAGCGGCGCGATCAGGCCGCTCAGCATTTGGGCGCCGCTGCGCATCAGCGGCATAAACGCCGCCGATATGAGTGATTCGGTCTGGTTTAACACCAGCACCGTAAGCGCCATAATGTAGAGCACATCCGCGGCGTTTGCCGCCGTCTGGGTGGTCCACAGGAAATAGAAAGGCCGGGTTAAGAAGGATGATTTCATGGCGGTCAAAGTCTCCATTCCTACGTGCATGATGCAAAAAGCTTGTAACAAGATTAAGAATACGGGAACTTGAAGTTTTTTACAATGAAGGAAAGACACCTAATAGGGCAAGCACAGAGGCATCCTGTAAAAAGAAAATCAGCTATAGTTAATAGCTATAACAGGCTATAACCTTTTAGTAGAACGTTATACCCAAGGGGTTATGCTATAGTGATTTTAATATTATTTTCCGAGGAGATTAGCCGATGAGCACACAAACCAAACCTACAAAACGAACCGTTACTCCGTTTCGATATGATATCGTCGGCAGCTTTTTGCGCCCACAAGCGTTGAAAGAAGCCAGAGCCCAATTCCAGAACGGTGAAATCACCGCTGAGCAGCTGAGAGAAGTAGAGAGCGCCGAGATCATCAAGCTCGTGCAGAAGCAAAAGGAAGTAGGGCTTCAAGCGGTCACCGACGGCGAATTCCGCCGTTCTTGGTGGCATCTGGACTTCTTCTGGGGCTTGGATGGCGTAGAGCGGACCATCGTTGATCAAGGCTACCAATTTAACGGTGCGCAGTCCAGACCCGAAACCGCCCGCCTGACTGGTAAAGTGGGTTACAGCAGCCATCCGTTTGTATCGCATTATGCGTTTTTAAAAGAGGTTGCTGGCGAAGATGTCGTTGCGCGTCAATCCATTCCTGCGGCCGCGCAGTTCCTGTTCGAGCTGGACCGGGCAGAAAATCAGGAGAGCACGCAAGCCATCTATCCGAATCGGGAAGAGCTTGTTACGGATATTGCCAAAGCCTACAAAGCAGCGATCCTTGCACTCTATGAAGCCGGCTGCCGCAGCCTCCAAATCGACGATTGCACGTGGGGAGCGCTTTGCGACGAACAGTTTATGGCGTTTATGAAGCAGGCCGGCGTCAACGTGGCAGAATATGCGAATGAATTTGCAAGATTGAATGAGGAAGTGGTATCCGGTCTTCCGGATGACCTCGTCGTCACCACGCATGTATGCCGCGGTAATTATGTATCGACTTACGCCGGAGTTGGAGGAGGCTACGAGCCGATCGCGCAAACGCTCCTGGGTATCGATAACTACTCCGGCTACTATCTGGAGTTCGATACCGAGCGGGCAGGCGATTTCAAGCCGCTGCGCTTCCTGAAGGACAATCAACAGGTCGTGCTGGGCCTGTTCTCTTCTAAATTCGGTGAGCTGGAAAATAAAGAGGACATCCTGAAACGGATCGAGGAAGCGACACAGTACGTCGACCTGAACCGGATTTGCCTGAGCCCGCAATGCGGCTTCGCCTCTACGGAAGAAGGCAACCACCTGACCGAGGAGCAGCAATGGCGCAAGCTTGCTTTCATTAAAGAAATCGCGGAAGAGATTTGGAAGTAACTCATATATCGAAATAGAATAAGCACCAATATAGCCGTATGGATGATGATCCGTACGGCTAAAGATGCTCTCTAAGTACTTCACGAAATGAGGCGGTTGCTGCCTCGAGTCCGCGTGTATAGAACTGATACTAAAAAAAACCGGGAGGCTGTAAGGAATGGTCATGTTAGGCCGATCCGGTCAAACAACGCCATCCATTCCGGGTCAACCGCAGCGTTCCGGCAAGCGGCGATTTTTGCCAAAATATCTGGGTCAGGATCATTCAACACCGTCATTTGGGACAGTTTGGATAATAAAGGGATGAACTGAAAATCCCCTTCGCGATGGGCAGGCTCACGAAAATACCGGTCGAGCGACGCCAAGTCAGGGATGCTGACACAATATGCATGCGTGAATCCCTCCTGAGGATCACCGAAATAGCGCCCAAGGGAATAAAACGCGACTGATTCCGCCTTGGCTGTACGCTCGATAATCGAAAGGACCCTCTGTATTTCCGCTTCATTGACGCCATCTTTGAATTGAAACCGCAAAATGCTTGTGATCATCTCCGTCCCTCCGAATATCGTCTAATTAGAACACCCCCTGAATTTCCATTGATGCCTCAACGATATTGTACCAAGGTCACTTACCGAATGTAAGAAGTCAACTCACTTGGATATAGTCATCTATTATGGATCAGCTTACTTAATTAAAGTTAAAATAACTTGAAGCGCGTATCTAAGAGGGAAACCTCTTGAAACAAGTAAAAGCCCCTTCCGGCTAATTGCCGAAAAGAGCTAAATTCTGTCTTTTGATACGGTACTTCGTCTCTCCCCCGCAACCTGAATAATCACCGCTTGAGAGTCATACGCCAGCTGTCCGAGCGGCTGAGCTCCGTGGAGGTTCTCGAGGTATTCACGGCGCTGACCAAGAGGAAAATGATTTGATCTTCGCCGGTGTTGTTGTTAAATAACACTTTGTTTGGCGTTAAATCCCCGGCACCGCCTCGGGCAACAAACTTTCCCGGAGACGGCTGGGCCTCGATTTTAATCGCAAAGGCTTCATTATTGAACAAAAAATTAAGGTTGTTTAATACCAATTTTCTTCCCTTTTTCACCCGGATGACGATTTGCTGCAGCAGCAGTGTTTTCCGCGGCCCTACTTTGACCGGCGTTTTTCCGCCTACGATCCCGCTTAGTTGAATCATGCTCTCACCTCTCTAATGAAATTCCTACAACGTATTCATAGAGGGTGAGCTTGGACACGGCACTGCAGGCCATACCACCAAGGCAAAGGCAGTACATTTTCATTTCGAGCCGGACCCGGATTTCCGCAGCGCTTCCCGATTAATTCACAGCTTCTGAAACAATGGAAAAGGAATTCCCTTACAAATACATTTCCCGGGTTTCTTCTCCAAAAAATACGGTTACGTCCTGATACTCGGCGATATCGATCCGGTGCTGCCGCATGATTTTCTGAATAAAAATGGCGTCCGCAAAGAGCATGTTGACGATTTTTCCGCACGCTAACGGGGTGTCCTTGAGATGATCGACCAAATCATGAATGTTATCAAACTGAAAATAAAGGATATAACAGACATAATTCTGAAGCAGCATGCGGAATCCGTATTCTCGATACGGGTTGGTTCCGGCATCCAAGAGAGCGTCTCTCAGCAAATCGAAAAATGTTGTTTGATGTTCCGAGTGCATCCGGAGCAGCTCATCCACGTCATTGATCAGCCGCAGTACGGTCTCGAAACCTTCTTCCGAAGGCATAAGCAGCCTGGATGATTTACCCTCAATCGATCTTAGCAGCTCCAGCGTGAGGTGTTTATCGGCCTGAATTTCGTGAGGAGTGATTAGCCATCGATCCTTATACTCATCGTGCTTGTCGCAGTAGTAATCGTGGTATAAGGAAAAATAGCGCTCTACGCGGATACCCGTTTTCGTATGAACCAAATCCCGGCCCCGGAAAGAAAAGCCGTACAGAGTTTCCTCGTTAACCGGGTGGGCATAAAGGTAGAAAAAGAAGAAAAAGTCCCTTAGCTGCTCTTTCTGCACTTCATTCAACCGGGCCGCATCTGTCAACTGTCCCAATTGAAAAAAGCAGTAATGTTTCATGAAATCATTCATTGCACGGTAAGGATGGGGACTTGCAATGGACGTCGTCGAATTGATCGTATACAGGAGAAAATAGAGGATCTGCTCATCGTAGACATCGAGGTCCGGAAAGTAACCCGAGAGCAGCGGGCTCCAGTCGGGGTTAGCCGTGTACCGGGGATCTTTCGGCTGTAATGCGTCTGCCCATTCCACAAACGGTTCGTCATCATGATCGGCAAAAAATAATTCGGCGCTGCCATCCTCGAAAAGGCCGTATTTAAAGCCTTCCGTGTGATCAAGCTCGAATCCTCTATTAAATTTGATGTTCAAATAATTGTTAAATAGCGATTGAAGTGTCATTTGTCTGTTCCTCGGTTCCTTAATCATTCTGCTTGCATTCGCTTGCCGGCCGCTAACAGGCTGCTTTAGAGGTTTTCGACATGAAGCGGGCATAACCTCCTGCGAAAATCCTCAGCATGAACGTATTCGTTCCAAAATTTCGGAGCCCGAAGGGTGGTCTACGATGTACCGCCAGCTTCCGTCGGTTTGCCGTCTTATCACTTCAGACGTATGTCCTTCCACCTGAGCCGGATTGCCGTTCCCATCCTGTGTATGAAGGATGAAATGGGCACGCAGCAAAGCGATATTTTCGAATGGGATGCAGTAAATGTTCCTGGACGTCATGCGTCCCTGCAGCTGCAGCAAATCCTCGAGCGTTCTGCGGATTTTTTCGATTCCTTGGTCAAGCTCGCCGGCTGGGTTTATCAAAATGCTGTTTGATTCGTATAACGAAAGCAGTGCGTTGATATCGCCGGAGTTGAAGGCCTCGGCAAAAGCAGCATTCATGTCCTCCGGCCGCATGACCGGATTGAAGTTCAATGGTGGCTTCATAAGATCGCCTCTTTTCGTATAATGGAAATATACAGGTAGCTTATACGATCCTTCACCGGTATTGAAGTACGCAGAAATAGATGACGTAGTCATAAAAACCTGACCAGCAGGAGGAAAAGATGCCTTATCAGGATGGAACATTTGGTTGTCCGGTAGATGTGGGACTGCAGCTGATCAACGGGAAATGGAAACCGAAGATTATCTACGAGCTGCTTCAGCAAACGTGCCGTTTCGGCGAGCTTCACCGGCGAATTCCCGGTGTTTCCAGGCATGTGCTGACGACACAGCTGCGGGAGTTGGAAGAAGGCGGTATCGTACAGCGAAATGCATTTTTGACCGTGCCGCCAAAAGTTGAATATTCGCTGACGGAGTTTGGCCAGCGTTTGGAGCCCATTTTGGAGCAGATCATGAAAGTGGGAGAGCACTATATTTCACAGCAAAAACAGGAGGCGGCTGCTGATCCGCCAAGCTGAGTCGAGTTATGTCGATGTAAGTTATGAATACCGCTAAGCTATATTCTTTTCTCTAGATATCCCGCAGCACCCCCTTTCTAGGGCGGGTGCCACAGCGGGATTTTTTATTTTAAACGAATGGGTTGACATTATGTATTACTTAATTATAATACAAGACATAACAATTAAAAGCGCTATCATTTTGGAGGTGAAGCGATGGATCTTGCAGGCATGAATATTACGTATAGGCATTTTCCTTTTGAACACTTTCTCGATTCCATGACGGAGCTCGGGGTGGATCGCATCGAGCTGTGGGCAGGTGAGCCGCATTTCTATGTGTATCGGGGCGGCCTTAGCCAAGTAAGGCGCATCCGTCAGGAACTTCGCTCCAGGCGGATGAAGGTGGTCTGCTATACGCCGGAACAGTGCGTGTACCCTTACAATCTGGCGGCATCCGATCCGGATCTGCGGCAGAAGAGCGTAGACTATTTTATCGAGAATATGTACGCCGCATTGGAATTGGACTGCAGTATGATGCTGGTCACCTCAGGGATCGGAGACTTCCATCTGTCTGAGGATCAGTCATGGACGTACGCGGCCGATTCGATCGGCAGGCTGGCCCGGGTGGCGGAGCAGGAAGGCGTGACGCTTGCTTTGGAGCCCCTGACCCGCTTCGAGTCGAACTTGATGACGGACGTCAAGGGAATCCGGAAATTGCTGGATGAGATAAGGTCCCCGGCGCTTCAGGGAATGATCGACTCGGTAGCCATGCATCTGGCCGGCGAAACGCCGGAGGATTATTTCTCCTTACTGCCGGATCTGTGTCATTTTCATCTGATCGACGGCGACGGAACTTCGGATGCGCATCTGGCTCTGGACGACGGGACACTGGATTGGAGAGGGTATGTCACCGACCTTCAAAGCCGGGGCTACCAAGGGACCTGCACGCTGGAGATTATGGGACACCGTTATTATCAAAATCCGCACGAGACGGTTAAGCAATCCATTCAAAAAATTAGGGAACTGGGCATCTGATCATTCGGATTGGGAGGAACTCACGATGAGTAATGGCACACTTACAAGAAAGCTGGGCTTCTGGTCAGCCTTGGCCTTAGCGGTGGGAACAACGATCGGCTCCGGAATCTTCGTCTCGACCGGGGATGTGGCAAGGGCTGCGGGCCTGCCTTCCATGTCCATCCTGGCTTGGATTATCGGCGGCGTTATTGCCATCCCGCAGGTTATGGTGCTGGCCGAGCTGTCTACTGCTTACCCGGAAAATGGAAGCGGTTACGTGTATCTGAACAAAGCGGGTTGGCGGCCGCTTGCCTTCCTGTACGGATGGGCGACGTTCTGGGCGCTCGATCCTCCGTCCATCTCGATCATGGCACTCGCGATCGTCACTTATCTGGCAAGCTTCTTCCCGTTCTTTAGCGGGATTGCGGGCAAGCTCCTGGGCATTGCCATTATTTTGTTCATTACCTCCATTCATTACCGCAGCGTAAAGGAGGGCGGCCGCTTTCAAGTCATCATTACTTTGCTCAAGATTATTCCGTTCCTCATCGTCATCGCGCTGGGCTTGATGTATATGAATTATGATCACTTTTCGTATACTCCTGCGGCGGGAACGCATAGCGGCAGCCTGATCGGCGGAGTATCGGCCACAACCTGGGCGTATACGGGAATGGCGTCGATCTGCTTTATGGCAGGGGAAATCCGAAATCCCGGGAAGGTGCTGCCGAAGGCACTCATCAGCTCGGTGCTGATCGTTCTTGGTCTTTACACGCTGCTGTCTGTTTGCATTACCGGTTTAATGCCGTTTGACAAGCTGATGGGCTCCAGCGCCGCCGTATCCGATGCGGTGAGCTACATTCCGGGGTTCTCCGGCATCGCCTCGTCCTTCGTGGCGGTCACAGCTATTATCGTCATCCTCGGCGCGTTAAGCTCGTGCATCATGTTCCAGCCGCGTCTTGAGTATGCCATGGCCAAGGACGGGCTGTTCTTTCAGCGCTTTGCAAAAGTCCATCCCAAGTACGAAACGCCAAGCTTCTCGATTCTGGCCCAAGTTACGTATGCCTGCATTCTCGTCTTTTTCAGCGATTTAACCGCACTGCTGGGTTACTTTACGCTGATTCAGCTGGTGATTAACATCCTGGACTTTGCTGCGATTTATAAGTGCCGGAAAAGAGAGGACTACAAGCCGATCTACCGCATGCCTTTCTGGAGAATTACAACGGTGCTGGCGATCTTGGGCGCAGCCTGGCTGGCGTGGGGAACCTTCACCTGGGCTCCGCTCGAGGGGATGATTGCGGCGCTGATCGTGATCGTCACCGGTCTGCCTGTCTATTACTATTGGGAAAAGAAATACGGACGCCATCGACACCAAGACAGCAGCCCCCCAATGATGGCCCAGCCCGCAAAAAAAGAATTGTAAGTTTGGTAATATCTAATTATAATACAAGACATAACAAATAGAGGGGCGGCAACCGCTCCAGCACAGGAGGGAACGCGACATGTTTAATTTTGACGAAGAGCTGTTTCTAAAATTGGTGGAAAAGGAAGGCCTCGCTTACCGAAGCCAGATTGAGGACATCGTCGACGGGATCTGCAGCAAAGGTTACAGCAACATCTTCATGATCGGCGCGGGCGGTACCATCGCGATGATGTACCCGTATGAATATATCCTGAAATCGAGCTCCAAGATCGACGTGCACGCCGAAATCGCCGCGGAATTTCTGGTGATGAACAACAAGCATTTCAGCAAGGATTCCGTGTGCATCTTCACCTCGGTATCCGGAACGACGAAGGAGACCATCGAGGCGATCGAGTACTGCAAAGAGCGGGGTGCAACGACCTTTGCCCTGGTGGCCGAGCCGGACACGCCGATCACGAAGCTGGTCGATCACTGCATTACGACCGGGTCGGAGAAGCACTCCTTCGATACATTCTTCATGCTGCTGTACATGGTCGTATTCCGGTTCATGTATAACAATAACGAGTTCCCTCATTATGAGCAATTCACCAAGGAAGTCGCCCTGCTGCCGCAAGCCATTCTGGATGCCGTCAAAGCGTTTGATAAGCGGGCCGAGGCCTTTGCCGTTGAGCATAAAGATACGAACTACCACATGATGGTCGGCTCGGGGAACCTGTGGGGCAACACCTATTCCTACGCTATGTGCGTGCTGGAAGAGATGCAGTGGATTCCCGCCAAGTCCATCCATGCGGCTGAATTTTTCCACGGCACCCTGGAGCTCGTCGTAGAAGATACAAGCGTCATTCTGCTGAAGGGTGAGGATGAAACGAGACCGCTGGCGGACCGTGTGGAACGATTTGCCGAGAAGGTCACCAAACGGCTGACGGTGATTGACACGAAAGATTTTGTGATGGAAGGGATCAGCGATGAGTTCCGGAAGCATTTTGCCGTGAGTATCAACTGGGCGTTGCTGAGCCGGATCAGCGTCTATCTGGAACGCGAAAGAAACCATCCGCTGACTTTGAGACGATACTATCGCAAGATGGAATACTAATACGTACGGGGAGCGCTGCCTATCCCGGCAGAGCTCCTTCCTTACACGGGAAGGTGAGACAAGATGCGAATCGTTACAGTCGGAGACAATTGTATGGATGTTTACCGATCCTCGGGGAAAGCCTGTCCTGGAGGAAATCCGGTAAACGTAGCCGTCTATTTGACCGAACTGGGTGCGGAGACAGCCTATATCGGCTGGGTGGGCAACGACCAGTATGGGGAGATTATGGTTCAGGCGATTCGGGGCAAGGGCGTAGATACGTCCAGGGTCTCGGTCCAAGAAGGCCGCACGGCGGTGACCTACGTCGATATGGTAGGCAGCGAAAGAAAGCTGGGCGATTATGAAGAAGGCGTGATGGCTGATTTCGCCTTGAACTCCGAGGATCTGCGCTTTACGGAGTCATTCCAGCTGGTGCATTCCGCGATTTGGGGCCATGCCGATTCGTATTTCGCTAATTTTAAGGAAAAAGGACTGCTGACTTCCTTCGACTTTGCCGATAAGCTGGATCATGAGCTGGTGACGACACTGACGCCATACGTGGACTACCCGTTCTTGTCCTATACACAGGATGACGAACATATCCGCCGCCTCATGCGGGAGATCAAGGACCGGGGCTCCAAAATCGTCGTAGCCACGCTTGGAGAAAACGGTTCTTTGGCCTACGATGGAGAACGGTTCTACAAGCACGGAATTACGGAGGTGGAGGTAGTCGATACGCTGGGAGCGGGTGATTCATTTATCGCCGGATTTATATACGGTATTCTGAAAGGGCTTCCGGTCGCAGCCTGCCTGGAGCAGGGCGCCGATAAAGCCGCAAAGACGATCAGCTACTTTGCTGCATGGTGACTGGACGTAGCCATCAATGTATAATAGAGAGATACAAATTTGATCATTGATGGATAAGGATGAATGTTCAATGAATTTGAATCCTTCAACCCCTCAGCCGCTGTACATGCAGATCAGGCAAATGTTGAAGAATGATATACAGCAGGGGCGCTACAAACCGGATGAGCAGATCCCGACAGAGGCCGAGCTATGCGATATTTATAGCGTGAGCCGGATTACGATCCGCAAGGCGATCGAGGAGCTGGTCCGGGAAGGAGCGCTGACCCGGATTCCACGGCGGGGGACGTTTGTGGCCTCCAACAAATTCCATAATGAGCTGCTGTCTGTAAGCGGATTCTCCGAATTCAGCCATCAGCTTGGGATGATTCCGAATTCCCGGATACTCAGGAGCGACGTGATTGAAGCGACCGAAGACGTGGCCAGGTATCTTCGCATCGATGCGGGCAGCCCGGTGCTCGAGCTGGAGCGGCTTATGTACGTCAATGACCGTCCGCTGTTTTACGACATCGCGCATTATTCGCTGACACGCTTTCCCGACCTGGAGAAGAAGATTACTACGAACGAATCGACGTATAAAATTCTGTCCGAGGATTACGGAACGGAAATCGTTAGCAACGATAAAGAGATCGATGTGATCGGCGCGACCAAGGAGTATGCCAAGCTGCTGGAATGCGACATCGGGGCGAATCTGTTCCGAATTTTAAAAGTGGCCTTTGACGCCAAGGATGAGCCGGTGCATCTCTCTACCTTCATGTGTGAGACCAACCGGGTCACGCTGACGGTTCACCGGGCGAAGCAGGGGCAGTAGACTTAGGGCTGAACGCTCATGCGGACAGGGACGGGCGGACACTGCACTGTGATCTGAAAATAAAAACGGACGCGGGTTAAGAACCGGCGTCCGTTTTTTTATCCTAATCCAATTCCACAGTTCGATTCATATTGGTGCCTTCGTTGCTTTTACCCATCAGTCTGCGGAACAGGAACCGGGCCATTTTGAACTTGTTGCCGGCATCCCAGTACTCGGCTGCTTCAGCCTGCACCTTGATGAGCACAAGGTTCGGATCGTCATAGTTCGTTTCCAGCAGCTGCTCGTAAACGGGGTTCCACAATTCCTTCAGCTTTTCGGTGCTGTTCACCAGCTCAGCTTCACCGCGGATGGAGACGAAGGACTTGCCGGCATAGGCCACGTTGACCTGCCGGTTTTGCAGCAATTCATGGAACTTCTCAGTGTCTTTCTTGGTCAGGAACCACAGGTCGCCGTCGAATTCGATATCCTGGGTCTTCATGGGACGTGAAACCAGCCCTTCTTCCGAGACGGTCGTCAGCATGGCTGTGTCGATGCCCTTAATCAAATCGCGTACTTTCTCGATCGCTTCTTGGTTGTCCGGAGTTGGATTTGTCATTTTGTTCACCTTTTCCTAGTGTGTGTTTTTATTAGTATTACACTTATTTATACGCTGCCAAACCAAGAGAATTGGGCTGACTCCACTCCTGATTTGAGTCCCCTTATGCACAAGCCTATACCTAGACCCCCGAGGTTCATCGCGTCTTAACGGAGAAGGTATTTCCGAAGCAGACTGAGGATGTTTACCACAGAGGGGTGGGCAAATTCACCAGATTAGGAGACGATCCCATGACCAAAGCCGCGATTCCGGTACGCTGCCGGGCGATGGCCTTTGGTTTTTTGTTTATTTCCGAGCTGTTCGCACGACAATCATTTAACACTCCAGAGAATAGTGCTATACTATAAATTAAGTAATCATTCATCAGAAAAGGTGGATAACCGGGTCGCACTCTGGCTTGCCTCTTGAGAGCGCCTACATCTTTTCTTCAAATACTAGCGTGTAAGGACGGTAATTATGAGCAACAGACAAACCGATACAGACGTTATCTTAATTGGTGCCGGAATCATGAGTGCGACTTTGGGGACACTGTTGAAAGAATTAGTACCGAACTGGAAAATTACAGTGTTTGAGAAGCTGGCAAGCCCGGGAGAGGAAAGCTCGAACGAATGGAACAACGCAGGAACGGGGCATGCCGCCCTGTGCGAGCTGAACTACACATCCGTAAAACCGGATGGATCCATAGATATCAGCAAAGCGATTAGCGTCAACGAGCAATTTCAGGTTTCCATGCAGTTCTGGTCTTATCTGGTCAAAAGTAATTTGATCCGCAATCCGCAGGACTTTATTATGCCGCTCCCCCATATGAGCATGGTTCAGGGGAAAGAAGACGTGGCATTTTTGAAGAAGCGTTTTGAGACGATGTCCAAAAACCCGCTGTTTCAAGGGATGGAATTCTCCGACGATCCGAAAAAACTGATGGAATGGATTCCGCTCATTATGAAGGACCGGACCTCGGATGAACCGATCGCGGCCACCAAAATGGACTCGGGAACGGACGTCAACTTTGGCGCTTTAACGCGTATGCTGTTTGAGCATTTGAAGAGCAAAAATGTTGGTATTCATTACAAGCACAGTGTGGACGATATTAAACGCAACAGCGATGGCGCGTGGGAATTGAAAATACGCAATTTGAGCAGCGGCAGCGTCGAACGCCATACGGCGAAGTTCGTCTTTATCGGCGGTGGCGGCGGCAGCCTTCCGCTCCTTCAGAAATCTGGCATCCCGGAAGGGAAGCATATCGGCGGATTCCCGATCAGCGGACTCTTTATGGTGTGCAACAATCCGGAAGTGGTAGCGCAGCACCATGCCAAGGTGTACGGCAAGGCCAAAGTGGGTGCGCCGCCGATGTCGGTGCCGCATTTGGACACCCGGTTCATCGACAATCAGAAGTCGCTGCTCTTTGGGCCGTTTGCGGGCTTTTCGCCAAAGTTCCTGAAGACCGGTTCCATGTTCGATTTGCTGGGTTCGGTCAAGCCGAACAACGTGCTCACGATGTTAGCTGCAGGCGCCAAGAACCTGTCGCTGACCAAGTACCTGATCCAGCAGGTGATGCTGTCGAAGGAAAAACGTATGGAAGAGCTGCGTGAGTTCATCCCGAACGCCAAGAGCGAGGATTGGGATATGCTGGTGGCCGGCCAGCGCGTGCAGGTCATCAAAGATACGGAAGCGGGCGGCAAAGGCACGCTTCAGTTCGGTACGGAAGTCGTGACCGCCTCGGACGGATCCATTGCTGCCTTGCTGGGGGCTTCTCCGGGGGCCTCCACCGCCGTTTCCGTCATGCTCGAGGTCATCGAAAAATGCTTCCCTCAGCATGCGAAGGCGTGGGAGCCGAAGATTCGGGAAATGATTCCGTCTTATGGCGCGCCTTTGATGAAAAATCCGGGGCTGATCCGCGAAATTCATACGTCGACGGCACGCACGCTCGGTCTCAACCGTGGATTGCATTCGGCCAACGTGATGTAAATATAGCGATATGATAAGAAAAACGTCTATCGACGTACCTTCAAGAAGACAGACCGCGTTTAACTGAAGTTTTTCTTGCGATTATAGAATGGTTCAGCTTCGCTGAAATTTATAAATTCTATAATCTTAAATAAAACGGCCTTCACCCTGAGCTTTAAGGGATGAGGGCCGTTTTGCATTTGCAGAGGACACCGGTCAGGGTACGTAAGCACCGACGACTTCAAACTTTGGCTCGCCTGCGATCGTCATATACTTCACTTCAACGACGCAGCCTTTCTGAAAGGAGGGAATATTCACGATCGGGATAAACGTTTTGACGATGGTATGATGAGATTCGCCATCCGGCTTGGTGACGGTTAAATCAAGCAGCACCTCCGGTTGATTATTGAGCTGCGCATTCGTTTGCTGAATGGAATTGATGACGGCTTGCGCGGATGTGCCGTTTGTGAGGATGGTTTTGCGCTGCGATAGCCCTTTACGTTGACGGGTTACTGTCTTGATGGCAAAAGTGATCGTCAGTGAGGCGGTAAGTAACGAAAAGATAATGATGATCATAACAATTGTCGTCAATGGCATGCACCTCGCTTCCATTTTTAATATAATTCAGGTAAATGGCCCCAAGTATTATATATTAAGCTTAATGCAGCGCAGGGGGATCCGTCTACGATTTACAAATAAATCATCTACATAGATTGAATTAAGTTTAACCATTTGGGCAGGGGAGAGGAAAACATGATTCAGTTGAAAGATATCGGGAAATTCAAGGAGCTTCCAGAAATCGCAATGCATATCTATCAAGGGAATATTCCGGCTTTGCGGGATGCTCTCGCGGAGGGTTGGGATATTGAGGAGGATATCGTACTTAGCCGGTATAATGCGTTAAGTCCGCTTGACCTTGCCGTGATCGCGGAACGGCTGGATGTAGTTAAGCTGCTGGTAGAACACGGCGTCAACCTCAATAACGCACAGAGTCCGGCTTTTTTACGGGCTGTACGTTATGGGAAGAAGGAGATGGTACGCTATATCCACGCGCAGGGTGCCAGAATGGACATGCTTAATCGAGTGGGCTCCGGCGCGTATTCGCAGGCTTATTATGGCAACAAAAGCAACATCCCGCTCATTCAGGAGCTGGGCCTCGATATCAAGCTGCACGGCGGGGCTGTACTTCGCCAGGCGGTGTCCGATCATGACTATAAAACCCTCAATTACTTGCTCGATCAAGGGGTGGACATTAACTACAACCAGCCGGATCAAGTCTATCCTTACGAAGCGACGCCGTTAACCGTGGCCGCGCGCATTGGAAATTTCGACATGGTCAAGTTTTTGGTCGAGCGGGGCGCGGATGTGACGTTAGCGGAAAAGGACGGTGAACGGCCGTATACGATCGCGGTCAGCCAAAAGAACGTAGTTCTGGCCGATTATTTAAAATCGCTGGAACCGCCGGAATTTCATGACGTGGCGAATAAGAAGCATGAACTGAGAGCGTATAAATTACCGGAGGAGCTGGTCGATCTGTTAACGGGTGACCGTCTGCGCCTTGAGTTAGCCCCCAATGAGTACGATATCCGGCATATCGACTTCTTCACATTGACCGACACGATCCCGATCAAGGTTGGGCGGCAGAAGCTGCTGCGCCTATCGGCAGACATAGACAACTATTCGGATCTTCAGCTCATGTGGAATCCGAAGAAAAAAGGATGGATCGGCTGCTATGACGTCGAGCATGACCACTATTCGGACCTGTGCCGTTTGGGAGAGTTCCTCGAGCAGCCTGGTACGTATCTTATTCGTTTTCTGGAGGGTGAGCTGTAGAAACAGTAATGGGTGCTTGAGGATGATCCGGACGAATCTGGGTGATTTTTCATACATCGTAATACTTTCGCCCTGTTGGCGCGCTGCGGAGTATGGGAAGATGGGGACATCAAAGGCTCGGGTTCAGCAAAATCCGAAGCCCTTGACCTTCAGGCTATGGCGGTCCTTCCTTCTAACTTCATTTGGCGAACATAGGGCCGCCGCTTCCCTGAAGGATTCCGATTCAGAGAGGAGGCGTCCAGGCTATCATGCTCCTTCCTTCTTAAACCCTTATTAAAAATTAGGGGCATGGGTTTCCTGGACTCTTTAATATGAATATCAATACCATCTACTTACGAAGAGCCAATCATCTGATCGTGGAACAAGGGCAGGGAGGCGAGCCGCTCCCGAAGGCCTATTTGGCATCCGCCCTGAAAAATATTGAAGCGCTGGGATATACGTTTTCGCATGCGCTGCTGCGCGCGGTAAAGGACTTATCTAAAGTACAGTTTGAAGCATTATACCAACAGCTGGTCGCGGATTTACAGGTTATGGTCGGGGCTCATGTGAAGTTCAAACCGATGTACCCGGATTTTCCGATGCAGGTCATGGAGCATAGCGATGCCGAGCTGTATCTGAATGCGATTTATCATTACCTGACGTTGGATGTACCGGCGTACGGGCAAGCGGACCGGCTGCCCCTGGAGGATGAAGGTAACCTGAAAGTGATTGGTTTGGGGAGCCGGGCGGAATTCATGAGCCTGATCTCCCGGTTGATTCAAGCCAAAGGCTCAATCTCCGATCGTGACAAACAGGATATTGATGACGTTATTGCGTTTGCCGGCGAGGATGATTTGGAAGTGCTTCTACCGGACGACATCCCGTTCAAGGAAAATGCGGCATTCGTCGCAGCGTCCTTAATGAAGCATGACCAGTCCAATCTGGAGCAGATCGGACGGTACTTCCGGACGGCGACCGATGTCCTTCGGCTGGCAGCCGCATGGTCAGATGGAGACGTCAGTCTGGCCGAGGCGACGCGCTTCCGCAAATTCAAACGGCGCGAGCGACGGCTGCTGCTGGGACTGCTCGAGAAGTGCCCATCCATCACGGAAGATATGCTGCGGTACAAGGAGCGCTGGATTCGGCTGGGCGAAATTCTGCATCCTTCCGAATATAAGCATCGCTTCCGGCGGTGCGAGGAAGCCTTTGACGTCCTGCGCAACGACAAGCCGTTCACGACCTTTAACGGAAGCGTGGAGCTGGCCTTCCAATTCCGGAACGTTTGGACGCTGATCGATCTCCTGATGCAGCGCCCGGGCGAACTGGCGAGAAGGCTCGATCATCTGCTCCGGTCCACCGAGCATACAGAGTATGTCGTGCTGGCTTTTGGCGAGGTGGTTAAGGAAGTATCGACGCCGGTGCTGCTGCAGGTGAAGAACCATTTTGCCCGCCGCCAGGAACGGCAGCAATTGCGCGTCTTTTTTCCAAAAGGGAATGTCGCCAATGCGTTTGCCCTTCGGAACAACCTGCCGGAGATTGACGAAGAGGCATGCCGGGACATCGTGCAGCTATGCGAGCAGGCGCTGATCGGGCGCTTCTCTGCCCTGCCGCCGCTCGGGAAGGTGTATGTCGACAAGCGGCTCCAAAGCTACCTCGTACCGTTCTCCGGGCGCTCTGCCAGCAAAGCACTGCATACGATCGTGCGCGGCAGCCGGGTGCCGATGGCGGAAGGGGATACGATTCGTTTCTTCAGCTGGTGGAAAGAGGGCCTGGTGGACGGCAAGCCGACGGGCCGTGTGGACATCGACCTGTCCGCCGTAATGTACGATCGTGACTGGCAGTATATGGAACATATTTCGTATACGAACTTACGGTCGTCCAAGTACCGGGCTGTGCACAGCGGAGATATCGTTTCGGCCCCTCAAGGCGCGAGCGAGTTTATCGACCTGCACATTCCTTCCATCGTCGATTACGGCGGACGGTATATTGTGACGACGTTGCATTCGTTCACAAGCCAGCCGTATTGCGATTTGCCGGAGTGCTTTACGGGCTGGATGATGCGGAAGAAGCCCGGGTCCGGCGAAATTTTCGAGCCTGGTACGGTCGCGAACAAAATCGATGTCACCGCCGATACGCAGATTGCCATCCCCGTAATCTTGGATCTGGTGGAACGCACGGTGATCTGGACGGACCTATCTTTAACTCGGCATCCGTACTACTACAACAACGTCGAGGGGAACCAAAAAGGAATGGTCCTGATGGGCAAAGCGATGACGACTTTGCGGAAACCGGACCTGTATGATCTGTTCACCCTCCATGCCAAGGCCCGCGGGGTGCTGACCGAAACTCCGGGGGAGGCCGATGCGTTGTTCTCTGTTGAGCAAGGAGTAACTCCTTATGATATCGAGGAAATTATGGCGGAATATATGGTGTAGATTCGGATATACCGAAAAACGTAAAGAGATTAACCGATAACCGGCTCATGGCTATCATGCGTCGGTTTTTTGCGTTCGTGATTTTTTTAATAAAATTCGCAACTATGACAAACCCTGTCACCAATATGGGCTAAGATGGACGTATGAAAGGCCGAAAGGAAGCAGAGGCTGGTCGTAAGAAATTTTAATCATCAAAAGGAGGAAGAACGTTATGTATGTGACGGTGCAGGATTTTATTCAGGAATGGAACAAGGAAGCCGAATTGACGCAGGGGGTTCTGGATGCGCTGACGGATGAATCGCTGGGGCAGCAGGTCTATCCGGAAGGACGGACTTTGGGCAGGATCGCCTGGCATTTTGTCTCGAATATCCCCGACTATTTGAACGAATTCGGCATCGCGATGGATAAGGTCGCAAATCCGGATGAAGTCCCTTCCGCTAAAGAGATTGCGGATACCTTCCGGACGGTCAGCTCGACAGCCGCCAAGGCACTGGAAGAGCAGTGGACCGATGAGTCACTTCGCAAGGTACAGAACGCATTTGGACGAATGGAATCCAACGCCTCCATCCTCATGGGGCTGATCAAGCATATTGCGCATCATCGGGGTCAAGCGACGGTTCTGATGCGTCAAGCGGGACTGGGCATACCGGCTGTCTACGGGCCATCGAAGGAAGGATGGGTGAAGCTGGGGGTACAGCAGCCGCCGCTGTAGAATCATTGGGCGCCCGATACGGCGCTTTTTTTATAAATGCTATGCAACTCCTTGAGGCTGCCGCGCCCTGGAGAACCGCCTGCGGAAAATGCTATAATCACAGCAAGAGTATATCGCAGGGGGAATGAGGATGAGCGAGGATCTGTTGGAACAGCTGGAGACATGGCATGAAGAGGATGAATACGAACGCATCGTAGAGGCCGTAACGGAAATTCCTGCGGAGGAGCGGAATTATGAGCTGGTCGGCCATTTAGGCCGGGCGCTGAACAATCTGGAACGCTACGAGGAGGCGGTGCAGCAGTTTCTGACCGTTGCCGAGGAAGGAGCGGAAGATCCGCTCTGGCATTACCGGATTGGACTGGCCTATTATTACCTGGAGCAGTACGATGACGCCGAGCGGGAGTTTACCCGTGCCGATGAGCTGGAGCCTGGGGATGAGGATACCCTGGAGTTTCTGGAATGGATCCGTGCCAAGAAGGCCGGGGAATTCGAGGAAGAGACGGATGAAGATTTAGATTCAGACGACTCGGCGGAAGACAGTGGCTCGGATGAAGCCGGGGAAACCGATGAAACGGACGGTGCCGCGGCGGCCGTAGCTTCGGTGAATGCCATCCTATCGGACGAAGCCAATTTAGATGTGCCGTATGGCTCGCCAAATGAGGGGTTCGATATCAACAACTTCTGGAACGACGCCGATCCCGATGCGGAATCGTACGTTTCAGCTCCGCCGACGGATGATCTGATCGATTCCGTGCAAGAGGAGCTGGTGTTCAAGCTGCCGGCGTTTTATGTGCAGATGATGAAAATACATAACGGGGGCATTCCCCGCAGCAGGTACTTCCCGCTGGGTGAAGCCGCCGATGGAGCGCCAAGCGGGGTCCGGATTAACGGCATGTTCGGCATCGGCCGGGACAAAGCCAAGTCGCTCTGCGGGGCCTCCGGCAGCCGGTTTATCATCGAGAACGGTGGTTATCCGGAGTTCGGCGTCGTCATTTGCGACTGCCCACAGGAGTCCGGCGTGGTTATGCTGGATTACCGTGGCTCCGGCAACGATGGAGAGCCTGAGGTTGTGCATGTAGAACAGGCAACCGGGCGTAAGATTACCCGGCTCGCGCCCGATTTTGAAACCTTTGTTCGCGGACTAGTTAACGCCTAGGGCCCGTGACAACAAAGCAGCCATGAACGCGTGAGCGGGGATGGAATCCCTGCAATATCGCGCCAAAAAATCAAGAGGAAGCTGCTCCCTCGCAGGGGAGCCAGCTTCCTTTTTTATGGGGCAATTCCATTTCCGTTCTTTTAGGTTGCCGAATAGGAGCCATCCGTGACGGCATGCTCCAATGCCTCTTTCGCACGCTGCTTCTTGCGATGCACCCAACCGGTCAGCCAAGCGCTGATTTCGTACAAGGCGATGAGCGGAACAGCCACCATGAGATGGGAGACGAGGTCAGGCGGCGAGATCAGTGCAGCCACGGCAACCAGAACGACGTACGCGTAACGCCTCATTCCTTTTAGAATCGACGGGTTTAAGATCCCGATCCGCGCCAGAAACATAACGATCACGGGCAGTTCGAAGGCAATGGCGAGCGGGATCATGATATTAAACATAAACCCGAAGTACTGGGATACCCCATAGGTCTCCACAAGGCCGATCTGACGGTTGATGCCGGCTGTAAAGCGCAGGCTCATCGGAAAGACGACGAAATACGCAAAGGCCACGCCCACCAGAAAGCATGATGCAGCGAACGGTATGTAGCGGACTGCCGCCTTTTGCTCGCCAGGCTTGAGTCCCTGGCAGACAAACCGCCAAATCTGGTACATGCCAAAGGGTATGGTCGGCAGCAGCGACAGTACCACGGCAATGCTCATATAAATCCGCAGTCCGTCCCATGGTGAGAAGACGTTCCATGCGACGTGGAGCGGGGAATGCGTCCGCAGCAGCGTCAGGATATGAGGGGCTGCAAACAAGCCGGCTGCCATACTGACGATGAATACGGCAGCGATTCGAAGGAGCCGTTTTCTAAGCTCGGCGATATGCCCGAGCAGGGTCATCGTATTTTTCGCTTCCATAGGCGAAGATCACTCCTCCCAAGTCATGTCCGTTACCGGAAGGCCGGCGTGCAGCGCGGCGTTTTCGATTTTTTCATTTCCTTCAGCTCCAGCGTATTAAATCCCTCCTGCATTTTTTGATAGATGTCCTGAATGGCCTTTACGTCTTCAAAAGAATATCGGCGGTTACCTCCTTTCGTCCGCTCCGGGAAGATCAGCTTCCGTTCCTCGTAATACCGGATTTGGCGTTCCGACAAGCCGGTCAGCTCGCAGACGATCCCAATGCTCATCACCTTGCTCTCCATGCTTTTTACCTCCTGTGCAAGTATAGTTAACCCCGGACCATTGCAGAAACAGCCAGGATTGAAACCTAGAAGAAGATAAAACAAAGAGAAGAAACACACAAACAGATGTTTATGGAAGGAATTATGACATGATTTTAAGGAAAACCCATTAAAAATGCAATCGGTTTTTAAAAATAAAAAATACATGTAAGAAATCCTTACACAATATCACCGAAAACTAAATTTCTTTGCTAAGATCGCCTCAAGAGGTTCCATTCCACTAGCGAAGGAGTGATCGAGGTGACAATCAAGGAGCAACCGAAAGAGATGACCCGCAGACAATTTCTGTCGACCGTCGGCAAAGTAGGGGGATCCGTTGCCGTCTTCAGCCTGATGGGAACGATGGGACTGCTGTCGCCGGAGACGATGAAGGCCGCCGAATATGAGCCGCCGGGCCCGAATGATCTGCACTTAAGCGGACGGGGCGGCAAAAAAATCATCATTCTCGGCGCCGGGATCGCCGGTATGACGGCAGCGTACGAACTGGGATTGGCCGGGTACGACTGCACGATTCTCGAGGCAAAAAGCCGGGCGGGCGGCCGATGCTGGACTATTCGCGGCGGCACGTCAGAGGCGGAAATCGGTTCGGGTACCCAAACTTCCCGCTTCGATAAGGGCTTGTATTTCAATGCCGGCCCAATGCGCATTCCGCAGTTCCATGTCACCCTGGAGTACTGCCGGAAATTCGGCGTTGCGATCGAACCGTTCAACAACGTGAACGAAAGCGGCTATTACTACAACGAAAACGTCGGCGCTTTATCCGGTCAGAAGGTGCCGAAGCGGGCTGCCAAAGCAGACGTACGCGGCTACGTCGCGGAAATGCTCGCCAAGGCGGTTGACCAGAACGCGCTCGATCTTCCGCTCACGGCTGAAGAGAAGATGAAGCTCGTCGATTACTTAAAGGTGGAAGGCGACCTGAATCCCGATTTGTTCTACAAAGGCTCGCAGCGCGGCGGATACAAGGATGAGCCGGGGAGCCGGCTTGATGCCGGGGTTCTCCGCGATCCGTTCGATCTAAAGTCGATCATCAACTCCGGCTTCGGCAAGTATTTCAGCAATGAGTACGAATACGACCAGCAGATGATGATGTTCCACCCGATCGGCGGGATGGACGCCATTGCGAAGGCGTTCGAGAAGCGGGTTGGCAATCGGATCAAATTCCGAGCCGAGGTCAGGGAGATCCGCCAGTCCTCGTCGGGCGTGAGAATCGTGTACACCGACATGGCATCCGGCCGGGAGCAGGAGGTCAAAGGGGATTACTGCATCTGCACCATTCCGTTATCCGTGCTGAAGAAGATCCCCGCTGATTTTTCCCCCGAAATGTCCAAGGCGATTCAGAGCATCAACTACGCCTCTGCCGGAAAGATCGGCCTGCAGTTCAAGCGGCGCTTCTGGGAAGAGGATGAGCACCTGTACGGAGGCAGCAGCTTGACGAATATGGACATTACGCAGATTTATTACCCGCCGACCGATTATTTCGGGAAAAAGGGAGTCCTCCTCGGCTACTATGCCTACGGCGGGGTTGCCGACAAGCTCGGAGCGATGTCGTACGCGGAGCGGGAGAAGCTGGCGCTGGCACAGGGAGCCAAGATCCATCCGCAGTATCCAAAAGAGTTCGAATCCTCCTATTCGATCAACTGGAAAACGATCAAGTATCAAGAGGGCGGCTGGGTTTCATACTCAGCAAACGACCGCAATACGTACTATCCGACACTGTGCAAGCCTGACAACCGGATATATCTGGCCGGTGAGCATATCAGCTATATTACGGCTTGGCAGGCCGGAGCGATCGAGTCCGCCCGCGAAGTGGTCACCGATATCCATCAGCGTGTCATGAAATCATAGATCCATATCTAGAAGGGGCTGGTCTTTTATGATGAAAAAAATGAAAACGGCGCTGCTGATGACGGTTCTGCTTGGCACCGTCAGCGTCACGGCATATGCCGACAGCGCCGCCCATACCCCGGCGAAACCGGCCAAGCCGATCAAGACGGCGCCGGCACCGGTATTTTACGGAAGCCCGTCGTCGTCCATATCCAGCGGCGTGGTCGTTCCCGAAGGCGCATCATACTTGTTCACGAGCGGCACCGTCCCGCCAGTGCTGAACAAGGACGGCAAGACGGTCTATGAACGCTATGGGGATACGAAAACGCAGGGCATCGGCATTTTGAAGGAAATCGAAAAGCAGCTGAAGGAGCAGGGCCTTGGCCTGAAGGATGTCGTTTACCTGCGGGTTTACATCGCTCCTGACGCCCAGAAGGGCGGCACGTTTGACTATACGGGTTGGTTCGATGCCTATGCGCAGTTCTTTAATACCGAAGCCAATCCGGTAAAGCCGGCCCGCTCAACGGTAGGCGTGGCGAGCCTGGTGAGTTCCGACTGGCTGATCGAGATCGAAGCGGTGGCGGTGAAGCCGGATTCGAAGAAGAAGTGAGGCTGGAGCAATGATTTCGCTAAGGCGGAGTGTTCTCCATGACAAATGAGAAGGAGCTGATTGGCGATGTTTCAAAACGTAGGATTTGCCGGGTTGATGATGATTCTGGTCGTCGTGCTGATTTTGTTCGGGCCCTCCAAGCTGCCTGAGCTGGGCCGTGCGGTGGGACGCACGCTCTCCGAATTCAAGTCGTCCGCCAGGGACCTCGTCGGTGAGGATAAAGAAGAAGACAAAGAGCGTGAGCGAGAGTCCGGTATCATTAAAATTAAAGGATAAAGGGGAGGACCAACGGATCCGCCGATCAACGGCCACCCTGTATAGCCAGCCCCGTCATTCAACGCGAATGGCGGGGCTGTTTGCGCCCAGCCGGTCGAAGCGCATCGTGGCCTCCGCCGCTGTGTTCTTTTATAATGGAAGAACCAGGCATCGTTTGGCCGCTGAAGTTCTGGGCCGCATAATAAATTTGATACGGCACAGGATATGAAGCAGTGGAACCGGCCTTGGCCATAAGACAATCAGGCTGTCATCATGCGAAGAATGATTTTACTAGGACTGAAAAAGGAGACCTTTATGACGGATACACAAGGAAAACTGGAGGCGGGATGGCACTTAGACAACAGCTACGCCGGGCTGCCGGATCTGTTTTATACCCGGCAGGATCCGGTGCCGGTGCGTTCGCCGCAGATCGTGGCATTCAATGAGCCGCTGGCGGCGTCGCTCGGTTTAAACGCTCAGGCGCTCATGAGCGATGAAGGAGCTGCGGAACTGGCGGGAAACCGCATTCCGGAAGGGGCGCAGCCACTCGCCCAGGCATACGCAGGGCATCAATTCGGCCATCTTACGATGCTGGGTGACGGGCGGGCGGTCCTGCTGGGCGAGCAGGTTACGCCAGAGGGCAAGCGAGTGGATATTCAGCTCAAAGGAGCGGGCCGCACGCCATACTCCCGTGGTGGCGACGGACGGGCGGCCCTGGGGCCGATGCTGCGGGAATACATCATCAGCGAGGCCATGCATGGCCTTGGCATTCCGACGACCCGCAGCCTGGCGGTGACGTCCACCGGCCAGGCGATTACCCGGGAGGAAGAGCTGCCGGGCGCGATTTTAACCCGCGTGGCGGCCAGCCATATCCGCGTCGGCACGTTTCAGTTCGCTCGGGGAGCAGGCACGACGGATGACCTGCGGGCTTTGGCCGATTACACCCTGCAGAGGCATTATCCCGATGCTGACCTTGCTTCCGGTGAAAATCGCTACCTTATATTGCTGCAGGAAGTGATCAAGCGCCAAGCCGCTCTGATCGCGAAATGGCAGCTGGTTGGATTCGTCCACGGCGTTATGAATACGGACAACATGACCCTCAGCGGGGAAACGATCGACTACGGTCCGTGCGCCTTTATGGATACCTACGATCCAGCCACTGTGTTCAGCTCCATCGACTCACAGGGCCGGTATGCTTACGGCAACCAGCCGTACATCGGCTCCTGGAATCTCGCCCGATTGGCGGAAGCCTTGCTGCCGCTGCTGCATGAGGACGAGGAGCAGGCCGTTAAGATGGCGGAGAATGCGGTCGAGACTTTTGCCGGTCTATTTAATGAATACTGGCTTGCAGGGATGCGGGCGAAGCTTGGGATCTTCCATGAAGAACCGGAGGACGAGTCGCTCATCGAAGAACTCCTAGAGCTCATGAAGACGCATCGCGCCGACTATACCAATACGTTTCTTGCCTTAACGTTTGACCGGTTGGAGGGAACGCCGCTGCATGGCATCGAAGAATTCGAGGCCTGGCATGCACGCTGGCAGGAAAGGCTTGGCCGGCAGTCCGAAACCAAGGAGGCTGCGCATCAATTGATGCGGGACAACAATCCGGCGGTCATTCCGCGGAACCACCGGGTGGAGGAAGCACTGGAGGCGGCGGAGCAGGACGGCGATTACGAAGTGATGCACCAGCTGCTGCAGGTTCTGGCCGATCCTTACGCGCATACGCCGGAACAGGCCGAGTATGCCGTCGTACCGGAGTTGACGTTCCGGTATCGGACCTACTGCGGAACCTGATATGAGATCATGATAAAGGACCAGCGGAGCTGGTCCTTTTTTTGTAGGAACAAGTGTTAGCCCAATACTTCCTCTTCCTTTAATGTGGCCATCGGCTGGAGAAAACGGTGATCAAAAGCTCGCAGCGTGCCCCCCTCCCGTATCTTGTTCACCCAATCCGGATTGGCCAGTGCACTGGTTCCGACGGCGATCAGATCGGCTGCTCCTGCAATAAGCATTTGTTCGGCCCTTTCAGGATCACCCAGTTTTCCATTGGCGATCACGGGAAGGCCGCTGTATCGTTTGGCGAGCTCCGCAAGGGTCGGCCCCTCATCCGAGAAGGCGGGCATCCATGCCTTATACTCGGTCGTATGAAGGTAACTGGCGGAAGCTGCGGCCAATTCCCCGAAGATGATTTTTGCATCTTCTTCTCCATGAGCCCATTTGTGGTCAAAATCGTTCACCTTCCCTTGCGAAATGCGAACGCCGACCAAATAATCCGGGCCAACGGCGGAGCGGATGGCTCTAAGGACTTCTACGGCGAAGCGGATACGCCGGTTTGTCGCGCCGCCATAATCATCCGTGCGCCGGTTTGTATAATCCGTAATAAACTGATCGAGCAGATAGCCGTTGGCGGCATGAATCTCCACACCGTCAAATCCGGCGTACTTCGCACGGAGAGCGGCCTGCTTGAAGCCTTCGATCGTTCTTCGAATCTCTGCCAACGTCATAGCCTTTGGAACAGCGAACTCGCCGCTACCCCCATGATCCTCCAGCATCGTTCCAACAGGCTGCACCGCAGACGGTGCGATCGGAGTGAAAGCATGATGCTGGACTAACGCGCCTGCATGCATCAGCTGGGCAATGATTTTCCCTCCTTCCCGGTGCACGGCCTGAACGATCGGTATCCACGAATCGGCTTGTGCTATGCTGGCGATACCGGGCTGGTGATGATAACTCCGGCTGAATTCCTCATCCGGGTACAAGCCTTCCGTGATGATCAAGCCGAATCCCCCTTTTGCAAAACGGGAATAATAACGTGCCATACGATCGTTAGCCACTCCGTTCGGCTCTGCACTGGTGCGTGTCATCGGCGCCAGAACCGCCCGATTCGGAAGCGGTAGGGTACCTAGCATATAACCGTTAAAAAGGTTCGGATATTGCTTCATATTTAAAAACCTCCCTTTATTTTTTTGATAGCGGACCTTCTTTTACACCTGGTTGTTGACCTGAGATGATTGTATCCTGCCTGTTCAATACCGTAAAATGATTGCTATAGATGAGCTCATTAAAAAAATTGATGGGATTGAACCGGAGGTTTTGGGGGATGGAGCTAACCGACTTGAAAGTGTTTATAGCTATTGTGAAGGAAGGCAGCATTACCCGCGCAGCTGAGAAGCTGGGCTATGTACAGTCCAACCTCACTACAAGGGTGCGAAAGCTGGAATCGGAGTTGGGGGCGCAGCTGTTTCTTAGGACACCGAAGGGGGTAGTCCTCGCCGAGAAAGGAATTATTTTGTATAAATATGCCTCGGACATTCTCATGCTGGCCGAGGAGGCAGCCAAGGCTGTCAAGGAACCTGACTATCCTTGCGGTCCACTGTCGATCGGCGTGGTGGAGACGATAGCTTCAACGGCCCCATTTATTCAGGCGCTGTCCGAATTTCAGACCCAATACCCTGAGGTGAGCTTGTCATTGGTGACTGCAACTTCGAAGGAGAATTACGAGAAAGTTCTGGATCGGCGCTTGGACGGCGCCTTCTTGACCGGGGAGTTTGAACTCTCCTCACTGCAGATCGCCTTTGAAATACAGGAAGAAGTGGTGCTCCTGACGCCTGCAGGCCAGGAAACAGAAGCATTTGCTAAGACGGGGAATCCTGCATGGGTCGTGTTTCCGAAGGGCTGCCCACTGCGTGCTGCGAACGAAGATTGGCTTCATAGCAAAGAGGAACAAGGTATGAATATAATCGAGGTCAGCACTTTGGAGACCATGCTAAATTGCGTACGTGCGGGAATCGGCAGTGCGTTTCTGACCCGGATGGCTGTGACTGCGACTGCGGATGAAGATGTTGTTCGCATGTATCCGGTCCCCGAACAATACCAATTTGTGACCACGCGGTTGGTGTCCCGGAAGGAGCAGTTCCAGAGCCAAGCGTTCCTTGCTTTCGCCGCATGTGTAAAAAGGGCAGGACAGCGGTTTAACTTGGCAGGCTATGCAAATGTTTAAGCGAAAAAGATGCCTTCTGGTTTGATCCCATACTAAAGCCATTATACAGGAAGGCAGGATCAGGCAGCGCTTAGGGAGGATGGACCTGGCTGTCTCCGGGCATGTTAAGTGAAAACAAGTGGGGAGATGAAGCTAGGATGTCCAGAAGAAACCGAAAATACGCGGTGCCAGGGGTTGCCAGGGACATGCAGACGTTTAAAGCAGAAGTCATGCGGCGCGAAGGGTATGACGTGGACCCGAACCGGCCGGATGACGTAAAGTACGAAGTGGCCAAAGACCTCGGCGTGCCGCTCAGTCCGGACGGCAATGGCGAGCTCACGACGGAATCGGTCGGCCATGTCGGGGGCAAAATCGGCGGCTCGATGGTCCGCGAGATGATCCGGCTGGCCCAGCAGCAGCTGGCGGAGAAGGACGGGCAGAAGTAGCGGCATTAGGCTGCGGCATGGCGGCTTCTCTCAGTGAGCAAGGATTGCGCTGAAGACTCCGAAGCTTATACTTTTTTTATAGGTAATAAAGGCACCCCAATGTCCTAGCGGGTGCCTTTATTCTATCTCGCTATCGTTATAGTCGGTCGCGTACCGGTCCCTTGTTCAATGGCTGTACTGCTCACCCTAGCTGCACATCAAACGTCGTTTTCTCGTTCGGCACGCTCTTCACGGATATTTTCCCTTTATGCTGCTCGACGATCGATTTGGCGATCGCCAGGCCAAGGCCGTATCCGCCGTGCTTGCGGGAGCGGGAGGCGTCGACGCGGTAGAACCGGTCGAAGATGTTGTCTAAATGCTCTGGGGCGATGCCCTCACCCGTGTTCGTCACCCGCAGCAGCAGATGGTTATGCTGCTTCTTCAGGCTCAGATGGATCGAGCCCCGTGGATTGGTATATTTGACGGCGTTGTCCAGCAGGATCATGACGACCTGCTTGATCTGCTCACTGCTGCCGGTCAGGGTCAGACGCGGCTCGATGTCGTAAGTGAAAGACAGCTCCTTTTCGAAAATGACCGCTTCCAGCGTAAGAATGACGCTTTCGACGGCTTCGCTGAGATCAAACGGCACGAAGATCATAAGGCCCCGCGCATCGTCCATCTGCGTCAGGTATAGGAGGTCGTTGGTTAGGGTCTTCATGCGCTCGGTCTCTGATTTGATATGCTGGAGCCATTTCGACTGCGACCGGATCGTCTCGTCACTGTTGGCCAGAAGGACATCAGCGTTCGTGTTGATGACCGCAAGCGGCGTCTTTAGCTCATGTGAGGCGTCTGCGATAAACTGCTTCTGCTTGTCGAAGGCTTCGCGGACCGGCTCGATGGACCGGTTGGCGAAATATCGGCTCGTCAGATAGATGACCGCCAGCATGACCAGCGCCACGATGGAAAAGGTGTAGATCAGGTTGGTGATGATTTTCAGCTGTGCCGTCACGTCCAGGAATACGATGGAATAGCCGCTGGGAGTCTGCTGCACGCTGTAAGCCCAGCGCGTTCCTTCGAGGGTGAACTGGGCGTTGCGGACGGGCTTGGAAGCCGCCTCTTCCTTGGCCGTCTCATAGAACGTATCCTCCATATCAAACCTCGTATTCTTGGACAGGAGATTCCACTCCCGGTCGGTCTTCAGCTCGAAGGATACCGACAGCTCCGGCGGGGGGATCTGCCCGCCTTCCCGGGGGTGGCGTAGATCGGTATCTCCCGTGGCGGGCAGCTCTCCGCCGATGCCTCCGGATCCCTGAATCTGTGCGGCGCTGCCGCCCGTGCCGGACAGGCTGCCCGTTTTGCCGCCGCTTCCGGTCTGCGCCAGCGAAGCCCCGCCCTGCCCGGAGCCTTTCCCCGGGCTTTGCTTTCCGGGCCCGCCGTCCTTGTGATAAAACTCCGAGACGCGCTCCAGTTCCATGCCGATGTCGCGGCGCACGTTTTGATAGGTAATGACGTAAATCGTGGCAAAGGCGACCAGCATGATGATGGTGATGATGACCATGTTCATCAGCAGGAACCGGTTGCGCAGCTTCTTGAACATTAAGAAGTCGCCTCCAATACATAGCCGACGCCCCGGATCGTGCTGATCCGCACCGAGGCGTTCAGGAACGCCAGCTTTTTCCGCAAAAACGAAATATACACTTCCACGTTATTGTGCTCCGCATCGGAATCAAAACCCCACAGCTTCTCGATCATTTGCTCCTTGGACGTCACCGCCGACTTTCGCAGCATCAGCAATTCGAGCAGCTCGCACTCCTTCAAAATCAGCTTCAGCTCCTTCCCGTTGCAGCTCAGCTTGAGCGTGGACGTGTTCAGCTCGATATCCCCGAATTTCAGGCCGTCCTCGGGGACAACCTCGCCTTTGCGGCGCAGCGCCGCCCGGATCCGGGCAAGCAGCTCGCCCGTCGAGAACGGCTTGGCGACATAATCGTCAGCTCCGCAGTCCAGCCCCGTAATCGTGTCCGAAATTTCGCCCTTGGCGGTAAGCATAATGACCGGCGTTGCAATGCCTTCGGCCCGGATCGTCTTCAGCAGCGTAATTCCGTCCATCCCCGGCAGCATGATGTCGAGCAGCAGCAGATCATAGATCCCGCTGAGGGCGTTATCCAGTCCCGTCTGGCCGTCGTGGACGGCATCGACGGAGTAATGGTTTTTCTTCAAAATCTGGGTCAGTGCCTCGGCCAGGTTAACCTCGTCTTCCACAATTAATATCCGCATGATCGTAATCTCCTTCATACCTCTAGTGCAGCGTTATTGTCCCTTAATTATAAGAAGCGAACCTTTAATCAACCTTTAACGCCTTGAATTGCAGCCTTTCGGGCTGCGGCCGGGCGGACCTGAACCTCAGCTCCTTCGCTTGTCCCTTATTGTACAATGGTGAGCTTGTTTTGTAATCGGCATGTAAACGGAATGTTATCGCAATGTTTAAGATTCGTTAAAGGTTAAGCCATTAAGCTACAAACATGAAGGGCGATGAGCCCGGGTGAACCTGTAACGAAAGGAGCGACATGACGATGGCTATTGAAGTGTTTAACCGGTATGAGAACAAGTATCTGATGGACACCAAGGCTTTTTACAACATTTACAACGACCTGATGGCATATATGGAACCGGATGAAAACAACAAGGATAACAAGTTCTACACCATCAGCAACTTGTACTACGATACGGAGCATCATACGCTCATCCGAACGAGTTTGGCCAAGCCCAAGTACCGGGAAAAGCTGCGGATCCGGTCGTACGGCGTGCCGGAGAGCGATGCCAAAGTATATCTGGAGCTGAAGAAGAAGGTGTTCGGCCTGGTGAACAAAAGAAGAACTTCGCTCAAGCTTCATGAGGCATACGAATTCGTCCGGACAGGGGTGCCGCCGGAGTTCCGGAAGGGCATGAACCGCCAGGTGGTCAGCGAAATCGAGTATTTTCTGAGCCGGTACGAGCTGAAACCGATGGTGTATCTGGCATACGACCGCATTGCCTTGTTCTGTAAGGGGAACCGGGATCTGCGGATTACCTTCGACACCAACATCCGCTCGCGGCGTTACGATCTTGCACTAGAGGCCGGGGATTACGGGGATCAGCTGATGGAGCGGGGACAGTGGCTGATGGAGGTCAAGGCCGAGAAGACCATTCCGGTCTGGCTGTCCAAAATGCTCTCCGAGCATCAGATGTACCGTACAAGCTTCTCCAAATACGGGAACGAGTATAAGAAATCGATACGCCATGCTAATGCACCAGTTGTGGAAAGGGAGAGAGTTGTTTTATGATCGATTCTATTTTGAGTTCGTCCGCTGCGGACACGACCTTATCGTTATCTCATGCGCTTTTGACGCTGGCTATCGCCATCGTGCTGGGTGCCATTATCAGCTTCACTTACATGAAAACACAGCCTGCCTATTCGCCGAGCTTCACCCTAACGATGATGGTGCTGCCGGCGATCGTAGCCATCATTATTATGCTGATTGGCAGCAATATCGCCCGGGCGTTCAGCCTGGCCGGAGCCTTCTCGATCATCCGGTTCCGGAGTGCGCCGGGAGACTCGAAGGACATCTCCTATGTTTTGTTCTCTATGGCGGCGGGGTTATCCGCCGGTGTTGGCGCCTTTGGGTATGCGGTTCTGTTTACAGTGATCCTCTGCGCGCTGATGTACGTTTTGAAGCTGATTAAATTCGGCACCCGCAAAGACGCGATCAAAACGCTGAAGGTGACCATTCCTGAGAACCTCGGTTATGAGGAGGCGTTTGAGGAGATTTTCCGCAAGCACAATGTCGAGTATGAGCTGAAAAAGGTCAAGACCACCGAGCTCGGCAGCCTCTATGAGGTGGTCTACTCGGTGAAAATGGGGCCGCAGACGAACCAGAAGGAATTTCTGGATGCGATCCGGACCCGCAACGGCAATCTGGACATTACGCTGACGATGAACCCTGCGGTGCAGGAATATTAAACGAAAGAGGTTGATCCGATGAAACATTCCTATAAGACGAAATTTGCCGCGATTCTGATCCTGTCGGCCATGCTGGCCTCCGGGTGCACGACCAATGCGGCGAGCAATACGACGACAGCGGCGGACGGCACGGCGACCGAGGCGACGGAAACGACGACAGTGAATGCGAGCGAAGCGAACGCGAAGCTGGCCAGCCTGAAAATCAAGGATCTGGTGGAGTATGACGCCGACGATACCACGGTAGATTGGTCAGCCGGTGACTCCACGGTCATCAAGCTGAACGGGACGGACGCGACCGTGACGGGCGCAGGCGCAAAGTCCAGCGGAGGCGATGTAACCATATCCTCGGCCGGAACGTATGTGATCAGCGGCAAGCTGCAAGGCGGCAGTATTGTGGTCAATGCAGGTAAAGATGACGTCGTGCGTTTGGTGCTGAACGGAGCGCAAATCGCGAGCTCGGACAGCCCAGCGATCCAGGTTAAGCAAGCCGGCAAAACGGTGCTGACGCTGCCGGAAGGGACGCAGAACACACTGTCGGACGGCACGAAGTATGCGGATACGTCCGATGAGGCGCCGACGGCGGCCCTGTTCAGCCAGGACGATCTGACGATTAATGGCACCGGCCAGCTGACCGTGCAGGGGAATTACAAGGACGGCATCACCAGCAAAGACGATCTGAAAATCGTCAGCGGCACGCTGAGCGTCAACGCAGCCGACGACGGCATCGTCGGCCGCGATCTGGCCGCCGTAAAAGCGGGCACGATCAACGTCAACGCCGGCGGGGACGGCTTCAAGACGACTTATGACGGAGACAAGACCGATAAAGGGTATTTGCTTATCGAGGACGGCACGTTCCATGTTGAATCCGGCAGCGACGGCTTCCAGGCGGCGGCTTCTCTGCTGATCGCCGGCGGTACCTATGATGTCGTGACCGGCGGCGGCAGCGCGAACGCCGAGCCGCATGAGGAAGAAATGCCGATGCAGCGCCCTGATTTCGGCGGCCAGTCAGGAGCGGACGGACAGGGAGGTGAGTCCGGGGCCCAAGGCACAGACAGCGGTACGGCTGCGGATTCGGTGAACGGCACCTCGGCATCGGCTTCGGCTAAGGATTCCGCATCCCAGGTGAAGGATGACACCGCTGCGAGTACGAACAGCAGCAGTGGAACAGACGCGGATGCGACGCAGACGGAGGATGAGGAAAGCGAGTCCACGAGTTCGAAAGGGCTCAAGGCAGAGGCAGGCATCGCTGTTTCGGGCGGCACGTTCACGATCGACTCGGCGGACGATACGGTGCACAGCAATGGCAGCATCCTCGTTTCCGGTGGCCAGCTGGATCTTGCGACCGGTGATGACGGCATTCACGGCGACGTATCGATCGTCATTTCCGGCGGCAAAGTGAACATCAAGAACAGCTACGAAGGTATTGAGGCGGCGGATATCAGCATCGCCGGCGGCGAAGTGAACGTCGTCGCGAGCGATGACGGCGTAAATGCTTCCGACGGCAGCGGCAGCTCGGAAGGCCCGGGCGGCATGTTCGGCGGACAACCGCCGGCAGGCATGCCGGGACAGGCGCCGGATCAAGCGGCCGGCAGCCAAGGACAGACGGGCGATCAGGCGCAGTCCGGAACGTCTGCGCAAACGGGCAGCAGCTCGTCGTCCGGTACGGGCTCGGCGCAGTCCGATGCGCAGGCGAATGCGGGCAGCCAGGCGGCGCAAAGCGGCTCGGCTGACCAGAACGTCGCCCAGCAGCGTCCGGATGGCCAAGGGATGCCTGGCGGCCCGGGTGGAAGCGCCGGCACCGCACAGCTGACGATCAGCGGCGGCTACCTGACGGTGAATGCGCAAGGTGACGGTCTGGATGCCAATGGCTCCATCACGATGACCGGAGGCACCGCGATCGTAAACGGTCCGACATCGGGCGGCAACGGCGCCCTTGATTATGACGGTACGTTCGAGCAGTCCGGAGGTCTGCTGGTTGCCGCGGGCAGCGCCGGTATGGCCCAAGCGCCTTCGGAAAGCTCGTCGCAGCGTTCGGTGCTCATGACGTTCCCGAGCACGGTGAAGGCGGGCACGCTGGTGACGCTGGCCGACAGCGCAGGCACACCGGTCCTGAGCTTTGCACCGGCTAAAGACATCCAGACCATCGTCATTTCCACGCCGGATCTGAAGTCCGGAGAGACCTACGCCTTCTACACGGGCGGCACCTCGACAGGCACGTTGAAGGACGGATTGTACACGGGCGGCAAGCTGACCGGCGGCACGAAGGTCGTCAGCTTCAAGCTCGGTGACACGGTCACGTATGTGAACGAGTCCGGCGTGACCACTGGCGGCGGTGGATTTGGCGGCGGCTTCGGCGGAGGCCGGGGTCCGGGAGGCAGAGGAGGAGCGAACGGCAGCGGATCGGGCGCGAGCGGTCAAAGCGGCGCCTCCGGTACCAGCGGCAGCACATCCGGCAGCGGAACAAGCAGTACCGGACAGTCCGGAACGTCGGGCTCCGGCAGCTCGGGTAATGCTGATACAGGCACATCCTCGATCTAATGACCGGCACGAAGTAGCGAGAATATGCGGTGATATGCACGGGTAACGCAGAGCCCCCATTTTTAATGGGGGTTCTTTTTGCCGTGGTGTGGCTGGGCGCTGCCGATAGGAGGTTGCTTTTTCCCCGAATGTTCGCTTTACTATATACGAAAAAAGTACAGAATATTAAATATAATAGATTGATTTACGGAGGCCTTTGAGAATGGCGAAAACAATCGTGGAGAAGTTGAACCTGCAAAAATATAATAAGACGGCGGTACTGCATCAACCGGAAGGGGAGGATCTGCTGGCCGGTCTGGAGTCGTACGATACCGAGCTGAAGGACGGCGGTTACGATCTGATTTTCGCCTTTGTGCTCGATATGGAGTCTCTGCAGGGGCTTGTACGGAAGGTGATTGACGGCAATCATCTGAACGAAGGGGGATATTTGTACGCAGCATATCCGAAAAAGGGAAACAAGGTTTACTCTACCTATATTCACAGGGACGAGCTTCTGGAAGGGTTAGGCGCGGATGAGAATGGATTTATTGGGACAAGCAGCATCAAATTTGCGCGTATGGTCGGATTGAACGACGTGTTTACGGTCGTCGGCCTCAAGGCGGAGAAGCCAAGCAAAAAGCAGCCGTCCTCAAAACCGAGCCAATCCGTTGGCGATTATGAAGCCTTGATTCCGGAGGTGGAGAAGGATCTGCAGGATTCTCCGGAAGTGCTTGCCTTCTACCAGTCCCTCACGCCGGGATACCGCCGGGATTGGGCCCGGTACATTTACAGCGCGGTACAAGAGGAGACCCGGGAGAAGCGGCGCGAGGATATGAAAACGGCTCTGGCGGCGGGCTATAAAACGATGGACCTGTATCGGAGAAGATAAGGAGGCGGCTTGGGATGAATTCAAAGCAGGGCTTGGACATGCTGGAGCGGGTGAGGGGCATCTGCCGTCCGCTTCCGGAGGTGGAGGAGATTATTGACGGCTTTGGCCACAACGTCATGAAAGTCAGAGGCAAAACGTTTGTCATGATGGGGGAGAACGAGGGCGTTCCGAGCCTTTCGTTCAAATCGACCAAGGAAGAGCAGTTCCTGCTGCTGCAGCAGGAAGGCTACGTTAAAACGCCTTATATCGGACACCACGGCTGGGTTTCCGTGGATAAATCGTCCGTCCCGGACTGGGACGAGCTGGCCGTGCTGATCAAGGAGGCGTATCTGCTGGCGGCGCCCAAACGGTTGGTGAAGCAGGTCATCGAAGGCGCATAATTTTGGAGTTTAGCACAGAACTAGAAACATATTCCTTTCTCCGGACGTCTATAATCTAGGCGGTCCCTGGCAGATCGATTGAGCTAGGTTCGTCTGAGATGAGATAAAATTTCTGAGGGTAAGGAGAAGTTTCGATGTCGACAAAATTCAAGTTAACGAGTTTACTGCTGTCTGCGGCTTTGGTATGCGGGGCGGTACCGGCTTTTGCCGCGGAGAAGGCGGCTCCCAAGCCTTTGAGCCAGACCTTCGACCAGATGGTCATCATTCCTTATGATTATCACGGAAAAGCTTTTATTAATGGGGAGAAAACCGACCTTTACGGTGATTATGACATCGTCCAGCGCAGTGGAAGGGTCCTGGTGCCGATCCGCCTGATGGGAACGCTGGCTTCGCAGTTCCGCTCCCAGGGTGAGTGGCAAACGATTTGGGAAGCGAAAAATCCGGATGACGTTACTTTTGTGAACTATGGGTTGAAGAAAACGATCAAGTTCAAAGTGAACAGCACCACAATGCTGGTGAATAACGAGTCCAAAAAGATGGACGTGGCTCCGCAGAAAATCGGTGGCCGGGTCGTTCTGCCCCTAAGAAGCGCAGCGGAGGCGCTGGGCAAAAATATCCAGTGGCTGGACGGCCTGATCGTGATGGGAGACGAAGTCGTTGACGAGAAGAGTGCCGAAACACTGGCTGTCAAAAACCGCATTTTAACCCAACTACAGGACACCCGGAAGCCGGTGACGGATGAAAGGGTACTGACGCCGATCACTAAATACGGAGACGCGCTGTACTATTATAAGCAGATCTATCAAAGCAGCGGCACCTTAGAACGGTTATATCGGAAGGCTGACGGCAAAAAGGAAGTTCAGGTTAACATTCCGGGGGAGCCGGCACTGCACAGTGCTAAGGTCATCGGGCACGATCTGTATTTCGTATCGACGGTGAGTAACCAAGGGGTTCTGTATGCTTTGGACCTGACCAACAATAAAGTTCGGAAAGTGAGCTCGCTCGCAGATTGGAAGCCGTCGGACGGCTGGCTGCAGAATGTCTCGATGATTGACAATGAGCTGTACGTGAACCTTCATAGCGGCGATCTTACGATGGGATCGGAGACATTGTATCGAGTCCTCAATGGTACCCTGAAAGAGGTAACAGGTGCCAAAAGCTTGATCGGGCCTGTCAAGTCGGGTGATTTCCTGTATCATGCCGACTTTAACATTATGGGCAAAACGGTCGATAACTTAAGCCGGGTTAATCTCAAGACTGGGGAGAATAAGGCGATCGGCCAGGACGACTTCGTCTATGCCATCAACCGGAAGCAGCATGACGGGGGCGGGACCAGCTACAGCGTTAATGATGCCATTTACGTCAAAGGGGGCTTTGTGTACGTGCTTGGATACAAAGACAGCGACCCGAAGGATGAGGGCTCGGTGTACAAAGTCAACCCGTCTGACCAGACGCAGGTGAAGCTTACTCCTGCCGCCGGTCCGTTCTGGATGGTTGATAACCAGATTTATTATGTGGACGGTGCGACCGGTTATTTGGCCAAGACCGATGTGAACGGAGCGGAGCCAAAAACCGTGATTTCCAGAAAGGTGCTTAATGCCCAGCTGTTGAATGGCAGCTTGTACTACACCTCGAACGATGCCGGCAGTTCCTACGATCCGGGCATCCTGTACCAATATGACTTCGCGACTGGCAAGGAAATCAAGCGCAGCGACAAGCCGGTAAGCTCGTACTACATTGGAAAGAATGCGATTTACTACCTGTCGGAAGGCTACGATCCTGGAATATACAAGATTGACGCGAAGGGGAGCGCCCGCCTGGTATCCGACCGGATTCAAACGGCAAAGCTTACGGATGAAGGTTTGGTGTACACCTTGACCTACAAGGAAGGGGTTTATTCGGTAAAATAAACCGATTCCGTTGGTCTGCCCGGGTAAACGGGCAGGCCATTTTATTTTCCTGCAAAAAGGAGTGGTGACCATGTATGAGCTGAAAACGAAAGAAACCGATGACAGTGTGCTCGACTTCATCGAACAGGTGGAGCATCCCGGCAAGAAGCAGGATGCGTATTGGCTGCTGGATATTTTTACAGAGACGACGGGGTATCCTGCGAAAATGTGGGGGGCGAGCATCATCGGCTTCGGTTCGTACCATTACAAGTATGCGTCAGGTCACGAAGGGGATGCGCCGCTCGTCGGCTTTTCACCCCGCAAAGCCAAGATCAGCCTCTATTTCGCCCCTGGTGAAGAACAGCGTGAAGCCCTCCTGAAGGACTTGGGCAAGCATACCTCCGGCAAAGGCTGCGTCTATATCAACAAGGTTGCGGATATCGATGCAGACGTGCTGAAGGCGCTGATCCGGCAGTCGGTTAAGCATTTGCAAGAAACCTATCCGGCTGGGGAGTGACGGCAGGCTGCCCGGGTCACAGAGCCGTGTCGATAGGCGGTAAAACTCGTGCAGAAGGTGGCGGAAATTAGCGAATTTTGCTAAATACTTCTTTCGTTTTGGCGGGACGCTCCTTTATACTTGCTCTATGAGTTTTACTGCACTGACAACAAGGAGTGAGCCCCATCGTCCTGTTACATGAATCATATAATTTATGGATCGTTATGCTCTCGTTCATCATCGCCGTATTTGCGTCCTATTCGGCTCTCAACTTAGCGGCCAAAATATCAAGGTCGCGGGGCAGGACGCAGAAATGGTGGCTGGTAGCCGGCTCTTGCGTCATGGGCAGCGGGGTATGGTCCATGCATTTCGTCGGCATGCTTGCCTTCCATTTGAACGTGCCTGTGAATTATGATATTCCGATTACGCTGTTATCGATGCTGTGCAGCATTGTGGCGTCATTTATTGCATTCCAAATGCTGCTGTCCAAAGGCGTGAACTGGGGCAAGTTTGCCTTAAGCGGGTTCTGCATGGGCAGCGGCATCGTGGCGATGCACTATACCGGAATGGCCGCGATGCGTCTTCCGGCCGAGATTATCTATGACCGGTCTTATTGGCTGCTCTCGGCAGCCATTGCGCTTGCGGCTTCTTACGTGGCGCTGCTGCTGTTCCTCCGCTTTCGCGATCATACCGAGGTCAGCTGGTGGAAGTGGGCTTCAGCTCTGGTCATGGGACTGGCCATTTGCGGCATGCATTTTACCGGCATGAAGGCCGCCGATTTCTGGTGCGGGAACCCGAATGTGATTGTTTCTACCGATGCCGGAGAGATGAACCTTTTGCTGCTGGCCGGTGTGACGATCACGACGTTTTTTATCCTGATGGTTTCGTGGGGAGCGATGTTTTTCGACCGTCACGTGTTGGAGAAAATGGCCTACAGCGACCCGTTAACCGGGCTGCCTAACCGGCATGACCTGAATCGGCTGCTTGGCGAGGGAGTCGACACCTCGAAGGAAACCGCCGTTTTGTTTATCGACCTGGATCGATTCAAAACGATCAACGATACGCTGGGTCATGACATCGGCGACATGCTGGTTCAGGAGGTGGGAAGACGTCTAAGCGGGTATCTGCAGGATGACCAGAAGGTGTTTCGCCTAGGCGGTGATGAATTTCTCGTGGTTGCGGAAAACTGCGGTCAGGCCTTGGCGGAGGAGCTTGCGTCCGGCATATTGGAGGTCGTCACCCGACCGTTTGTCCTGCAGGGCAATGAGCTGTACATTACGGCCAGCATTGGCATTAGTCTGGCGCCCAAGCATGGAACGGACCGGGCGTCGCTGCTGAAAACGTCGGATACGGCCATGTACAATGCCAAGAATGCCGGCAAGAACCGGTACTGCGTATTTGATGACGACATGGATAAAAGGCTGCTGCGCCGGCTGGAGCTGGAAAAGGATATGCGCGGAGCGTCGGAACGCCAGGAGTTCTACGTCGTGTACCAGCCGAAGTGGGATGCCCAGACGGATACCCCCGTCGGACTCGAGGCGCTGATGCGCTGGCCGCACCCCAAATTCGGCGTCGTCTCACCAGATGAATTCATCCCCATCGCCGAAGAAACCGGACTGATCATCCCGATGACCCGGTGGATCCTGGAAGAGGCCTGCCGCCAAAACAAGGTGTGGCTCGACAAAGGCATGCCTTCGATGATCGTGTCGGTCAATGTGTCTGTGCGCTTGTTCGAAAGCCAGCATCTTCTGTACATGGTAGAACATGCGCTTCGGACGACCGGGCTTCCGGCCCGGTACCTGGAGCTGGAGATCACCGAATCGACGATGCTGTACGATGTGCCCGATATGATCCGGCAGCTGAATGAGCTGCGCGAGATCGGGGTACGGATATCGATGGACGATTTCGGATCGGGGTATTCCTCGCTCGGATCCCTGGATCAAATTCCGATCGACACGATCAAGATCGATCAGCTGTTTGTCCGGGAAAGCGATTCACCCTCCAAACGGGCGATCGTGGGCGCCATCATCGATATGGCGCTAAAGCTTCATCTGGAGCTGGTGGCTGAGGGCGTGGAAACGAGGGAGCAGATCGATTTTCTCCGCGCATCCGGATGCAACGTGATGCAGGGATATTTCTACGGCAAACCGATGAATATCGAACAGATGGACGAGTGGCTGCTGCAGAATGCGGGCAGGCCGATCGGAGAAACGTTGGTTTGAATAAAATAAAAAGGATGCGGGTTGTAGCTGGCATCCTTTTTTTTACAGGCTATTTTATTAATCATCTTCGGGATGGTTATAGGTGAAATTCTCAGCATGGTTGATAGAATCGTTCCGCTGGTTCTGAACCAAAGATTTCAGCTCTCGAACCTCCCGGCGCAAATGCCGCAGCTCGGTACGCATATTGGATTTATCCACGGCCAGCCGGACCAGCAAAAAGAAAATTGCCAAAATAACTCCCCACATTATCAGGACGGCTACCACGCCGCCCATACCTATCATACTAGCACCACTCATCTTAGCATTTCATCTCCCTTCTCCATCGCTATCGGTTATCTGCTATATAAGCAGGGTGGAGTTCACACAGCCTATAAATGACGCTCGTTGACATCTATTTATAACAACGCCTTGGAAGCACAAAAGTTAGAGAAGTGCGGAGAAGTTTGCCGGCTATGGGCTTGGATTAACATGCTTGTCGATCAGATCGCACGAAAAACCCACTCGCAGACAGTCGCGACTGGGCCTTGAAAATGCTTTTGAAGCTCCTTACATATCCGCCAGCGTAGACCCTGTTTCCAGGAAGGTTTTCATTCCCGAAAGGACGAGCGGCAGGCCGTTCTCCAGCACGCCCGCGGTAGGGAGCGCCTGTTCGAAATCGTCATGGACGGCCGTAACGAGCGTGACGCCGGGAATTTCCGCGTGCTGTGCGATCTCCCACGTGACGCGGGAAGGCGCATCGTTCTCCGTACCGGGCAGATTGACAAACTGCCAGCTCACGGCCAGCTTATGCGGGCGATCCAATTCAAGGATGACCCCCTTGACCTTCTTTTCCCCCTCCGGGCCCAGCAGTTCAAAGGAAGAGCCGATTTCCCAGGAGGATTGAATGGCACAATTGAACCAAAACTTTGACGTTTTGGCCGGGTCGGTAATCGCCTGCCACACCTGCTCAGGACTCGATTTAATGGCGATCCGGCTGACATGCTTCGGTCTGGTTTCCATTTGCGTCTCACGCTCCAATTCGAATTGAAGTGATGTTAATCCTGCCGCCCAAGGTTCGGCGTATTTGCTGACCCATCGTTCGTATATCTGGCGGATGGGCACGGCGTTAAGGTAGTGCAGCTTCTCCCGGCCGACCTTCCTAGTCGTAATGAGTCCGGCTTCCTCCAGCAGGTTCAAATGCTTCATCACGCCGAACCGGGACATGTCGAGCGGGGCGCACAAGTCGTTCAGCGTCCGTCCGTCATGCGCCTGCAGCAGGTCCAGAAGGGTGCGGCGCGTGGGGTCGGCGAGGGCTTTAAATATTAGATTGTCCTCCAATCGTAACACCTCCTTTACCTCATGCATTGAAAAAGTGGAGCAATGCCCTTGACATGTTACCATATAGTAACGTATTATAATTTCATCAAGAGTGACAATATAGTCACATATTATCATACCCCAAATCGTTTGTCAGCCGGCAGGTGTTTAAGTGCTGATGCAGCGCCGGGGAATCCAAAGGAGGATGTAGGAAATGAAAATGACTTTGATTGCCGGAAGCAACGATGCGGGATCCGTAAGCACCAGGCTCCTTCGTTATTTGGAAAGCCAACTGGCCGGCAGCGGAATTACGGTTTCGTTCGTGGACATGAGGGAGCTCCAGCTGCCGCTGTATTCGCCGGAAGCAGGGCAAAATCCGGAGGCTGTACGTCTGCAAAATGAGATCATTCATGCAGATGCGCTGATTTTGGCCACACCGGAATACCACGGATCTATCTCGGGAGCGCTGAAGAATGCCCTGGATTATTTGACGCCGGGACATGTGGAAGGCAAGCCGGTTCTTTCCGTAAGCTCGGCAGGCGGGCCGCTTGGCATCAGCTCGCTGACGCATCTGCAGACGATCGTCCGCAACCTGCATGGCGTCAATTGCCCGGAATGGATTTCCGTAGGGTACGGTTCGAATGAATTTGGCCCGGATGGCGCGCCTTTGGATGCAGGGGTGAGAGAGAGGGTCAGCACAGTTATCGAACAATTTATAAAGATGACCCGGCTGCTTTCAGCTGAGACGGCAGTGGTAACCGGATAGACAGCATATTTTTTTACACAACACGTGACCAAATGGTAACATTATGAATTTGCAACGATTAGACGAGTGCGCCGGAGTATTTTGAATATGACCAACAAAAAAGGAGACGGATCGCTATGAGCACAACGCGGCAGCAGCAGGTGGAAGCGGCAGTAAAATGGATCGAAGAGGCATGGAAGGCAGGGACGCTGAGCCAAACGGGGCAAGCATTCATCGGTCAACTGGAAGAGGCATTTACGGACCGGCAATACGAAGTGGATGACGTGATGGTCCAGGGAGAGAAGGTCATCGCAAGGGTGGTCATCACGGGCAAGCACACCGGAATATTCGCAGGAATTCCCGCTACGGGAAAAACGGTACGGATCACGCAGTTCCACGAATTCACGGTGAACGATGGGCGGATCGTTCATCGCTTCGGATGGTATGACACCGGTACGCTGCTCCCCCAGCTGCAAACTGGTGCCTGACATGACCTGTATGATACGGCCAATATAAATTAGAGGAGATGGATCCTATGACAACGATGGAGCAAAAAAATACCGAGGTGGTTGAAGCTTTTATTCAGGCGTTCTGGAACAGCAACGATCTGAGTGCAGCGGATACGTTTACGACTGAAGATTACCGGGAGCTCAGCTATCAATCGAAAGAAGGGTTGAAGCAGTTTGCAGCCAAAATCCTGGAGGCCTTCCCGGATAAGCAGTATACGGTAGAGGAAATCATCGCCGAGAATGAGAAGGTTCTCGTTCGAATGACGGTCCGTGGCACCCATCAGGGCGTGTTCTTCGGCACCGCACCGACCGGACGGACGATGAATGTGACGCTGTACCGCCAGTACCGCCTTAGGGACGGAAAAATCGCGGAGCATCGCGGCTGGATCGATATGGTGACGATGTGGAGCCAAATTCAAGCGGGATAAACCTAAACCGCTGGATTCGATATGTTAAACACCTGTCTTTTTCCTATGACCAGAAAGCCTTGACCTAGAGCGCGCTCAAGGTCCTATACTGGGAACCATCTTACCCGTAAAGAAAGGATGGTCCCCATGATCATGAACGCGGTGCAAGGAAAAGTGGTTATTTTAACAGGAGCCTCCAGCGGTATCGGAGAAGCTACGGCCAGGGTCCTCGCCCGAAGCGGAGCCCAAATGGTGCTCGCAGCAAGGCGCGGAGAACGGCTCAAGCAGCTACAGTCGGCGATTGAGCAGGAAGGAGGCACGGCGGTGTACCAAGTGACGGATGTGAGCGTGCAGTCGCAGATGGAGGAGCTGGCCCGGCTCGCCCTTGACACATACGGACAAATCGACGTGCTGGTGAATAATGCAGGGATCATGCCGCTGTCTTATCTGCACGAGAAGAAGATCAAAGAGTGGGACCGGATGATCGATGTAAACGTGAAGGGTGTGCTCTATGGGATCGGGGCCGTGCTGCCGCATATGCGGGAGCGCAGACAGGGGCACGTCATCAACGTCGCGTCGGTGACCGGGCACATCGTCCGTAAAACGTGGGCGGTTTACTCAGGCACCAAATTCGCCGTTCGGGCAATCACCGAAGCACTGCGCCAAGAAGAAGCACACAATAACATCCGCACGACGATTATTTGTCCGGGAGGCGTCGACACCGAGCTGGTGCACACGATTACGAACGAAGAAGTGAAGCGGGACATCGAAGCTTCCATGGACATCGCCTTAACCCCGGAGGCCATCGCTCACGCTATTGCCTACGCCATATCCCAGCCGCCGCAAACGGCCGTCAATGAAATCATTGTAAGGCCCACCAGGCAGGAATTATAATACGAATAACCATGGCTCACCTGTCGTCAGGTGGGCTTTTTCGCTTAGGAGGGATTTGAAGGCATGAGTTACTCGATCGGGGAAGTGTCGGCCCAAACGGGTTTGTCGATCCATACGCTGCGGTATTATGAAAAAGAAGGCATCATGCCGGGCGTTCAGCGCAACGAAAGCGGCATCCGCCTGTACGAAGCGAAGGATATCGAAGCGCTGGAGTTTATCTGCTGCCTGCGGGAAACGGGGATGGGCATCGCTGACATTAAACAATTCGTCAACCACGCGACCACCATTCAGGAGCGGCTGGTGCGGCTTCGGGAACAACGGCACAACGTCCAGGAACAAATGGCCCGGTTTAAAAAATATGAGGCTATGCTGAATCGCAAAATCGGCCTTTATGAAGACATGGCCCAAGGAGACTCCGATGAAAAACACCATGAATAACGTCCGGCTCGCCTTATATCACCGGGATCACGAGGCCGGACTTGGAGCTTTTACGCTGCCGGAGGAGCAGCATAAATTCACCGCATTGCCGTTTGAAGTCATACAGAACGCGCTGGAGCGGAAGGAGCGGCATCCGATCGTCATTTTGGGGGATGAGGAGCCAGTCGGCTTTTTCATTCTGGATGCAGGGGAAGACCGGAGCGAATACTCGGACAACCCCAATGCCCTGCTGCTGCGGGCTTTCTCCATCGATCACAGGCATCAGGGACAAGGGTACGCGACGCAGTCTCTGCTCGGCCTGAAGGAGTTTGTCAAACAGCATTTCCCGACGGCCGATGAAGTGGTCCTTGCTGTTAATATGAGAAACGCTGCCGCGCGTCATGTTTATCTCAAAGCGGGTTTCCGTGATGAGGGACGGACCCGGATCGGGCCGGCAGGTCCGCAGCACATTCTGGTACTCGGGATATCATAGCGAGAGTAAAGAGATAAAAGGAAGAAAATACTTTGCGGCGCAGGCTGATCCATTGGCTTGCGCCGTATTTTTCAAGCGCGGCTGCAGCTGCTGGCTCTGAATTCCGTCCTCCATCAAATGGCCTTTTCTTGTCGTCGCCTTCACCAAACTACCCGCAGACAAGACTAAAATTGCATACCACCCGAATATATGCTATGACTGAACTACAATCTTAAAGGAATATAGGTGTGGGATCAGATGAGAATAAAAGCCCTGTTTATAGCTCCATATGCAGCCATGGAAAACTTGATCGAGACGTGCCGTGCGGAAGAGAAGGATCTGGACCTTCAGATCCGGGTCGGAAATCTGCAAGAAGGGGTTGCCATCGCCAAGCAGGCGGAGGCTGAAGGGGTCGACGTCATCATCAGCCGCGGCGGAACGGCCAAGCTGATCGGGGAGGCCGTCGATATTCCCGTCGTCGACGTGCATGTATCCGGCTATGACATGCTGCGGGTATTGACGCTGGCGAACGATTTTCCACGGAAAAAGGCGATTGTCGGCTTTCCCGCCATCACCCTCGGTGCCAAGGCCATCATCGATTTGCTGGAAATTCCGATCGATATCTTCACGATTCATGACGAGGACGAGACGGAGAGCCTGCTCAGAAAGCTCAAGGAGGAAGGCTACCAGCTGATTATGGGGGATGTGGTGACCTTCGAAACGGCGTCCCGGCTGGGGCTTGTGGGTATTCTGATCCAGTCCGGGCGCGAAGCGATCTTTGATGCCTTTCAGGAGGCGAAGACGGTCTCCCGCTGGATGATGAAGAACCGCCTGGAAATCGAAAGGCTCAAAGCTGTGCTGCAGGTCACGGCAGGGGATGTGATGGTTCTGTCGGAGAACGGGCAGGTTGTGTACGAGCAGTGGAAGCATTTCGATTCCCGTCCCGTTCCGCATGTCGGCTTGGATCACCACGCTTTCCGGGAGATGGCGGCGGTCCGGGAGACCAGCCATGCGAGCGATGCGGAAGGCAGGCCGCTGAAGATCGTCAAAACCCGGGTCGCGGTGGAAAATGGGGCTTATTTGGTGTGCGAATTTTCGCGCGTCCATATGAATTCGCCGGCCGAGGCGGTTCTGCAGGTGAAGACGGGCACGCCGCCGCTGATCATTCATCAGAGCGAAGCGATGGACGCTTGTTTGTCGATGATCGACCGGTGCCTTTCTGCATCCCGGTTCGTCCTGATCGGGCCGAGAGGGGCCGGCAAGGAGTTGATCGCGCGTTATATTCATGACCGCAAGTTCAGCGGGGAGGGCCTGCTCGCCTCCGTCCAGGCTGCCGATATGCTGGCCCTGGAGCCCGACGAAGTCGACGCAGAGATCAAGACGCTGCATATCCACGCGCTCGATATGATGGATAGCAGCCTCAGGGCTGAGCTGTGGCGGAGAATGGACGCTTTTCAGGGAAAGGGAATCACCCTCATCTTCTCAATGGTTGTAGAGCAGCATTTATGGGGAGCCTATGAGGACGGAATCGTCCGGATTCATGTTCCTGCGCTGGCGGAGCGAAAAGAGGATATCCGGGAGCTGGTCACCTCGTTTTTGCTGTATTTTAACCAAACGCAGGGCACCTCGGCCATTAAAATGACGGACAAAGGGCTGGCCCTGTTGATGGACTACAGCTGGCCGGGCAACGTATCGGAACTGCGGGCGCTGCTTCAGGAGGCGGTGCTTTTGGAGAAAGGGTACGTCATCGAGCACGCCTTGGTCGAACAGCTGCTGCAGCGGAAAGGCGAGGCTGCCGGAGCGATCGGCGGAGAACTGCTGAACGGCACGCTGGAACAAATTGAGAAGGCGATCATTGAGAAGGTGCTGGAGCAGGAGGGCTTTAACCAGACCAAAGCGGCGAAGCGCCTGAACATCAACCGGTCGACATTGTGGAGAAAGCTTAAGGACTGATATTGGATTCCTCATTGTTGTTTAAATATGCAACACTTTTGGTTAAATGAATTTTATTTAGCTAAAAAGTGTTGCATTATTTTTTGTAAACGTTTATCATAATCGATGTAATCGTTTTATGTAATCGCTTTTACAAAACGAACTGTTTAAATTTACAACACAGGAGATGACACAGCCATGAAAATAAAGGCAGCCATTGACAAAGTCCCCGGCGGGATGATGTTGATCCCATTGCTGATCGGCGCCCTGATTCGGACGTTCTTTCCGCAAGTATTCGATATGCCGGAATTCAAGAGCTCGTTTACAGGCGGTCTATTGACCGGTACATCCGCGCTGCTTGCCGCCTTTTATATTTGCTTAGGATCGACGATTCGGTTTCAGGCAACCGGTTACATTTTGAAGAAGGGCGTCAGCCTTTGGGTAGGTAAAATCGGTACGACCTTCCTGATCGCCCTGCTGATCAAAGCGATTTTCCCGGATCAGAACAATCTGTTCCTGGGGCTGTCGGCTCTGGCCATCGTCGCGGCATTCTCCGACACCAACGGCGGCCTGTACATGGCGCTGATGGGTCAGCTCGGCAAGAAAAAGGAAGACGTCGCCGCATATTCGATCATGTCGCTGGAATCCGGCCCGTTCTTTACGATGCTCATTCTCGGTGTTGCCGGCCTGGCCAGCTTCCCGATTATGGCGTTTGTCTTTGCGATTCTGCCGCTTCTGCTCGGCATGATCCTCGGAAACCTCGATGAGAAGATGCGCGAGTTCCTGAGCAAGGGACAGGATGTCATCATTCCACTCTTTTCGCTGGCGATCGGCGCCGGCATTAACCTGACCAACGTGGTCAAAGCCGGATTCTCCGGTGTCATTCTGGGGATTGGTGTTGTCGTGATCACGGGCATCGTCCTGTTCCTGATCGACCGTCTGACCGGCGGCGACGGCGTGGCCGGGATTGCGGCATCGTCTACAGCGGGTAACGCTTCGGCAGTTCCGATGGCGGTTGCTGCGGTATACTCCGGCTACAGCAGCATTGCTGCGGATGCAACGCTCCAGGTAACGGCATGCGTCATTGTGACGGCGATTCTGACCCCGCTTCTGACGACCTGGTTCGCAAGAAGGGCGCAGCGGCGGAGTTCACAGGCGTAAGTGGCATGGACAAGGAATCAAGTAAGGGAGTCGTTCAACATGCAGCATATGTACATTATCGCAGATGATTTGACGGGAGCTAACGATGCCGGCGTGCAGCTGTCCAAGATCGGGATCACGTCAACCGTGTATCTCGATTCCCAAGCTGCTCCGGCCAAGCCGAACGGGGATGTTGCCATTATCGATACAGACACCCGGGCGGCAGGCGAACAGGAAGCACACGACAACGTTTCTAAAGCAAGCACTTTGTTTTATCAGCAAGGGTATCATCAAGTATATAAAAAAATGGACTCGACCTTACGGGGGAACGTGGCTGCCGAGCTGGCAGCCGTCGTTTCCGTTCATCAGCCGGAAGTGGTCGTGATTGCCCCGGCATATCCGAAGATGAACCGTCAAACCCTTGACGGTTATCAGCATGTCCACGGGCAGCGCGTCTCGGAGACCGAATTCGGTCGCGATCCCAAAACGCCGGTCAAGGACAGCTTCATCTCGAATCTGTTCCGGCCGTATGCGGGTCAGCAGAGCATCGTCTTGATCGACCTTGCGCAGTTGCATGGACCGGCGGAACGGCTGATGCAGACGATCGAGGAACATACCGCACTGGGGCGGACCTGGTTTATATGCGACGCGGCGACGGATGAAGATCTGCAAGAGATTGCCGAGGTTTTTGCCCGGGCTGGTAAAAAGACGGTATGGGCCGGTTCGGCCGGCCTGATCGAGCACCTGCCGGAGGCGCTTCAGCTGGAGCGAACCGCTGACCGTCCGGAGGACCGGCTCCGGGTCACCAAGACGCTGACCGTGTCCGCCAGCTTGTCGCAGGTGACCAAGCAGCAGCTGGAGAACGTGCGGTCGATGCCGGACACGTGTTTTGTAGAGCTGGACCCGGTGGAGCTGATCAAGCGCACATACGCTCTGCCGGACGTCATGGCTTCCTTAGCCAAGGAAGCGGACAAGAAGCATTTTGTATTGTTTGTCGATTCGTCGGTCAACAATAGAGAAGCGACGAAGCGGCTGGAAGCCGAGCTCTCCATCGGAAAAACCGAAATCGGCGAGACGATTTCCAGAGAGCTCGGGGCGATCGCCCGGGAGGTTTTAGGCACATACGAGGACATTAACGGCCTGGTTCTGACCGGAGGCGATACCGCTAAGGCGGTGTGCAATCAGCTGAACATGAACCAGATGCAGCTCTGCACCGAAGTGGAGGCCGGGCTTCCGCTCGGGAAGCTGCGCGGCGGAGCGGATACAAGAGAGTACTGGGCCGTAACGAAGGCCGGAGGATTTGGTAACGAGCGTTCTTTGATGAATGCGTTGATCTATATGAGTGGAGAGGATGAATGAAAATGAGCGAAACCAAAGCTGTCATTGGTATTACGATGGGGGACGGAGCCGGAGTTGGCCCCGAAATTATTCTGAAGAGCCTGCAGAACCAGGAGATTTACGACCTATGCCATCCGCTGGTGATCGGGGATGCGAAAATTCTGAACCGGGCCAAGGCTTATGTGAACAGCAGCCTGAACGTTGAAGCGGTGACTGAGGACCAGCTCAGCAGTCTGAACTATGAGCACGGCACCGTCTACTGCCTTGATCTGAATCTGCTTAGCGAGGACCTTCCGCTTGGACAGGTATCGGCTGAAGCCGGCCACGCGGCGTTCGAATATCTAGCTAAAGCGATCGATTTGGCGAAAAAGCAGCAGATCGACGCGATCTGCACCGCTCCGCTGAACAAGGAAGCCCTGCATAAAGGCGGCCACAAATACCCGGGGCATACGGAAATTTTGGCCGATCTGACGGGAACGAACGAGTTTTCCATGATGCTTTCGGCGCCGAACCTCAAGGTCATTCACGTCACCACTCACGTCGGCTTGATTGATGCGGTGAAAATGATCAATCCGGAGCGCGTATACCGCGTCATCCAATTGGCGCATGAGACGCTGATGAAGTCCGGCATCGCTCAGCCGCGTATCGCCGTCTGCGGCATCAATCCGCATGCGGGCGAGAACGGCCTGTTCGGCTACGGCGAGGAAGAGGAGAAGGTCGTGCCCGCCGTGCAGCGCGCCCAGGACGAGGGCATCAACGTGGTCGGACCGTTGCCTGCGGACACGCTGTTCTTCCGCACCGTCCGCGGCGACTTCGACATTGTCGTTGCCATGTATCATGACCAAGGCCATGGACCGGTCAAGGTGCTCGGCCTCGACGCAGGCGTGAACATCACCGTCGGCCTGCCGATTATCCGCACAAGCGTAGACCACGGCACCGCCTTTGACATTGCGGGCAAAGGGATCGTGGAAGAGAAGAGCATGATGGAAGCGATCCGCCAGGCGGTTGAGCTGGCACCGAAGAAACCATAAATTCGCGATTGAGAGGTAGATGGCTCCTTAGATGGGAGCCATCTTTTTTATTTCCAAGTTTCTTTCCTTTATCGTTCAGAAAATATTCGGAAACCATTCAGCGGCTTTTCATTCAAATGCTATACTGTTGTAATGGGAACACCCGGGACCTATGCCTTAACCATGATAGGGGCGGCTGGTTTTCCGCATACTAAATCAAAATGTTAGAGGGCCATATTGGGCCGTTATAACAGGGAGCATTTACGGTAAAATGCCGATCCCTACAGATATATCTCATTTGGGCTAAGGAGGAAGATGCTCATGCTCAAACGAATCTGGCCCTTCGGGCTGATTGTACTTGTTCTCATTTTTGCGTATATTCTGGTCCGGTTTTTCCTCGCGTCCATGACCATCGGTGATTTGGTCGGACAGATCCGGCTTCAGCGGGCCGACGATCCGTCCGTTAAGCATGTCGTGCTGATCGCCCAGGAGCTCGACAACCCGTTCTGGCGGGAAATGGAGCAGGGGGCGGAGGAAGCGGCGGACAAGCTGGGGATGCGGATTGATTATACCGGCCCGATCCGCATCAATCCCACCGAGCAGATGAGGCTGCTGGAAAGGGCGATTGCATCCAGGCCCGACGGCATCCTCGTGCAGGGAATCGTGGATCCGGACTACGATGCGCTGATCCAAAGAGCCACAGGGCAAGGGATCCCGGTGATCACTGTGGATGCAGACGAACCGGGCAGCTCCCGCCTGGCCTATGTCGGAACCGACAACCTGGGGGCGGGAAAACGAATGGGCGAATTGGTGCTGAAGGAAGCGGCCGGCAAAGGGAAAATCGGCGTCATGATCGGAAGCGAGCGGGCCGAAAATATGCAGCTGCGCCTGGCGGGATTTCGCTCGGTGATTTCTGCAGCTCCCGGCTTCGCCATCGTGGACGTCCGCGCGTCCAACATTTCGCGGATCGGCGCCGCCAAGCAGGCCGAGGCGATGCTGAAGCAGCATCCGGACATCCAGACGATCGTCGGCTTCAGCTCCCTGGACGCGGCCGGAATCGTCGAGGGCATCCAAGCTGCGGGCAGGACGGGAATCCGCGTATACGGCTTTGACGACCTGGCCATGACCCGGCAGGGGATCGAGCAGGGCGAAATCGCGGCGTCCATTGTGCAGTCGCCGAAAGAAATGGGGGCCCGGTCGATCGGCCTCCTGAACGAGCACTTTCACGGCAAGTCCTTTGCGGCCGAGCATTTTATTCCGACGAGTGTCTTGGACAAGGCGGCGCTGAAGCTGGAGGTGGCCGGCCCATGAACATGCGCCGGATGCTGCTCATAGTGATCCCCGCTTTATTTGTCCTGACGAACGCCGTATCGTTTTTTATTTTTCAAAGCGGGCGAACCGTTCAGCAGAGCTATAATATGATGCTGGACCGGGTATTACTATACAAACAAATCGATGCGGAGACCCGCAGCAATTTAAGCGCGGTCAATGTGTATCTGACGGACCGGAGCGAGCGGAGCCGGCAAATCTATCAGGAGCATCAGAGTCAGCTGCGAAAGCTCCAGGCGGAACTGAACGCCCAGGACGCCATTCCGACCACGGAGCTGAGCGTACGGAGCTACCGCAACCTGCTGGAGACGTTTCTTGCGCAGGAATCCGGCATCCTGCAGGCGTTAAGCGGCAAGACCCCGCTGGCATACGCCAACTCCTATGCGGCGGCGGAGAAGACGGCCGGTTTCATCCAGGAAGAGGCGTACCGGCTGATCGACCAGGAGCTGAGCTATTATCAGCCCCTCTACCGGAGCATTCTGGCGCAGACCGACCGGATGAACCAATGGGGCGTCGCCTTGTTTATATTCAGCACGCTGATCAGCGTCCTGCTGGCTTACTGGATCTCCCTCCGCATCACCAGACCGATCCGGCAGCTGGTCCGGACAGCCCGGCAAATTTCGGACGGCAACCTGCAGGTGAAACCGCCGGTGATGAAGAGCCGCGACGAGTTTCGGATTCTGTCTGAGGCTTTCGTGCAGATGCAGGACAATTTGAAATCACTGATCCGCAAGGAAAAAGAAGGGCTGGAAAAGGACCGGCTCGTCAAGGAGCTGGAGCTTGAGGTGCTGCAAAACCAGATCAATCCTCACTTCCTGTTCAATTCCCTGAACGTGCTGTCCAAGCTGGCGCTGATCGAAGGGGCCGAGAAGACGAGCGATCTCACGGTCACGATGTCCAATCTGCTGCGTTACAATCTGCGCCAGCTGGACCGGCCGGTGCCGCTCCGCGATGAGGTGGAGCATGCGAAGGAGTATTTTACGATTCAGCAGGCCCGCTTTCGCGACCGCATCCGGTTCGTCACGGACATCGACGAGAAGGCTCTGGATGTACTCGTGCCGGTGCTCACGCTTCAGCCGCTGCTGGAGAACGTGTTCGTGCACGGCATCGAAGGTATGGAAGAGGGGGCCGAGGTTCGGCTTGCAGTTTCTGCCGTGCCGGGCGGAACACGGATTGCCATTTCCGATAACGGGATCGGGATGAGCGAGGAGGTCCGGCGGTCGCTGCTGGATACTGACGCACCGCGGCTGCGGGATCAGGGAGGCGGAGAAGCCCGGCACCCCGCAGGGCACTCGACGGGCCTCGGAACCCGCAACGTGTTTAAGCGCCTGGAGCTGTTTTATGACAGGAAGGATTTGATTGACATTGTCAGCGAGCCCGGGAAGGGGACGACGGTCTTTTTAAACATCCCTGCCGAAACACGAAAGGAGGACGGCCATGTATCGTCTGCTGATCGCCGATGATGAAGCGCTGGAGCGGGAAGGTATCGAATGGATTGTGAACCGGATGATGCCGGATACGTTTGAAACGATCCATGCGGAGAACGGCCGGATGGCCATACAGAAGGCGGAAGAGCACCGCCCGCACATCGTCATGATGGACGTGAGAATGCCGGGCATTCAGGGGCTGGAGGCATTAAAAGAAATTAAAGCCCAAAATCCGCAGGCCAAAATGGTACTCATCACCGCTTATGAAAATTTTGAATACGCCAAGCAGGCGATCACCCTCGGCGTGCACGAGTATCTGGTCAAGCCGGCCAAAAGGGAGCAGATCGTTGCCGTGCTAAGCCGGCTGGTGCAGGAGCTGGAGGAGGAGCAGCACAAGCGCGATGAGGAGCTCGCGGTGCGCGAGCAGTTCTTTCAGCTGCTGCCGCTGGCCGAGACGGAAATCGCGCTGCATCTGATGTCGGGCCATGTCAATGAGACGGAGACAGGCCATCTGGCGGATATTTTGCAGCTCCCGGTCGACAAAGGGTGTTCTTTGGTGCTGGGACTGTCCGAAGTGGGGGACGCCAAGAAAAAAGTGTACGACGCCGTAAAAACGGCGGCGCACGCAGCCCCGAAAGACGGCTACGGCACGGTCGTCAGCTCGCTCATTCACAGCCATATGGCCCTGTTCCTGCTGGGAACGAGGCAGACTGGCGACTCGGCGTTGGCTGAAGGCGCCCGCGAGCTCGGCACACGGTTGGCTGATGTGCTGAGGGAGCAGTGCGGGATGGCCGTCCCGGTCGGCATCGGAACCGTCCAAAATCGGGCGGAGGGAATCAAGCGGTCTTATTACGAGGCTGTTTTCGCCTCCAGGTATGATCAGGAAGGGGGCGGCATCTGCCGCTTTGAAGACCTGGTGCAGGCTTCGGGCGCCGGCGGAACGCATGCAGAGAAGCTGATCAACGGATCCGGCGATGCCGGAGAGAGCGCCTATGTTGAATTGGCGATCCGCCAAATCCGTGAAGAACGGGAGCAGCGGACCACCAATATGCTGGACCGGGCGGTGCTGTATATCCGGGGCCGATTTCAGGAGGAGCTGTCGCTCGAGGATGTGGCGGAGCATGTCCACTTGAATCCTTACTATTTCAGCAAGGTATTCAAACAGCAGACCGGGGAAACCTTTATCGACTACGTGACCCGGCTGCGGATCGACAAAGCCAAGGAGCTGATGAAAGACGGCCGGTACAGCATGAAGGAGGTCTGTTACCAGGTGGGGTATAAGGATCCGAACTATTTCAGCCGGGTATTCAAAAAAGTGACGGGCCTCACGCCGTCCGACTACAGAGTACAGCACCAATGAGAGACAAAAGTCCATGCCGAATGCGGGCATGGACTTATTTGTGATGCGAGCCGAATTTGTGCTAGTCCAGGCTTATCAGGCGAATGACGGAGCGATTTTATGCTGATCTACCGCAAATAAGTGAAGGGATTCGAAAGCGGATGCAAAGGTCCCCCATGTTACAATGGATGTAGGCTTTTAGTGATGATTTCTTGGATTTCATCCAATAGATTGAACTAAGAAGTTTGCATTGAACAGTAGTTCAATCTATCCAAATAGATTGAATTAAAGGAGTTCTGTATTGACTTTAATTCATTCTATCCAAATAAATGACATGGAAGGGATAATATATGAGCTCTATTACATTGGAACATAGCAGCGAGCAGGATAACCAGAAGATCAGCATGAAGTTCGTGACGCTGGTGTCCATCGTAGCCGCATTGGGCGGGCTGTTGTTTGGTTTTGATACGGCCGTGGTTTCGGGCGCCATCGGTTTCATGGAAAAGCGCTTTAACTTGAACGATTTCCAGACAGGCTGGGCGGTTTCCAGCTTGATCATCGGCTGTATCCCTGGAGCCCTGTTCTCCGGCATGCTGAGCGACAAGTTCGGCCGGAAAAAAGTCATCATTGCGGCAGCGCTTCTTTTTATCATCGGATCCATTGGCTCGGCCATACCGAATACGTTCAGCGGGTTTATCATCGCCCGGATGATCGGCGGCGTTGGCATCGGCATTACATCCACCTTGTGTCCGCTGTATAATGCGGAGATCGCCCCGGCCAAATACCGCGGCCGCCTCGTCGCATTAAACCAACTGGCAACGGTTACAGGCATTTCGCTCGTATACTTCATCAATCTGTGGATCGCCGGCATGGGTGACGACGCATGGGACGTGTCGAGTGCCTGGCGCTGGATGTTTGGCTTCGGCGTCATTCCCGGCGCACTGTTCCTCGTGCTGCTGTTCTTCGTTCCGGAAAGCCCAAGATGGCTGATCAAGCAAGGCCGGGCAGCTGCAGCGCTGCCGATCCTGCTCAAAATTCACGGCGAAGAGCTGGCGAAGCAGGAAGTGCGGGATATCAAGGAGTCGTTTAGCCAGGAAAAAGGATCGTTCCGCCAGCTGTTCAGCCCGGGGCTGCGCATGGCGCTGATCGTCGGTGTCGGACTGGCGGTTCTGCAGCAGGTGACCGGCATCAATGCGGTCATGTATTATGCGCCGGAGATCTTTAAAGAGACTGGTGCCGGCACGAACGCCGCGCTCATTCAGACGATCTTTGTCGGCGTGATCAATCTCCTGTTTACGATCCTGGCCGTTTGGCTGATCGATAAAGTAGGACGGAAAGCGTTGATGCTGGTCGGATCGGCTGCGATGCTGATCTGTCTGGCCGTCATCGGAACGGCGTTCCAGACCGGACATAGCTCCGGCCCGCTGGTCCTGATCTTTATTCTGATTTACGTAGCTGCTTTTGCAATCTCGCTCGGACCGGTGGTGTGGGTCCTCATTTCGGAGATCTTCCCGAACCGGGTCCGCGGCATTGCGACGGCCATTGCTTCGATGGCTTTGTGGATCGCCGATTACGTCGTATCCCAAGCCTTCCCGCCGATGCTGTCTTCGGCAGGTCCGGCAGCCACCTTCTGGATCTTCGGCGTCATGTCGCTGATTTGCCTCGTGTTTACATGGCGCGCGGTACCGGAAACCAAAGGAAAGTCCCTGGAGGAAATGGAATCCATGTGGTCGCAAGGAAAATAATACGCATATAAAAAGGGGAGTTCCCCGGGTCGATGAACCTGGGAAACTCCCCTTTTTTGTGTTGGATACAATCGGTATGGATTACCGATATCCACCGGTTTCAGCCGACGATCCGGGTTACAGAATCCGGCGCGCTGTGACGAACCGTTTTTTCCACTGGCCGTCAAGGGCTTCGACGTGAACGCCGAGCTCTTTGGAGTACGTGTGCAGAATTTGATTATTGCCCATATAGATGCCAACGTGGCCGATATCCAGCCCGCGGGCGCTGAAGAACAGCAGGTCCCCTTTGCGTAGATCGCTTAAGGACACTTCCTTGCCGGCCTTCGCCTGATCGTAGGACACGCGAGGCAGCTCGACCGACAGCACATCCTCGTGAACCCGCTTGACAAAGGAAGAGCAGTCGAATGTCTTCGTCTGATCCGGAGAAGCCCCGAATTCGTAAGGGGTCCCGAGGAACTTCTTACCGTAAGCGATCAGCTCGTCCGCCTGCATGTCGGCAAGCGAGGCGCTGGCATAGTCGGTATATTTCGGCTTGGCCGATATGTATCCCGTTTGGTGGTTTTCCGTCTCCACTTGCAGCCAGAGGGCGTTCACCTCGCGGATGACATGCACCTTCTGTCCGGCGGCAAGCATGCCGAGTGACGTCGCATCGCTCGCTGAATCCGGCTTGCTCCGCAGGTTCACGCCCCAGCGGATAGAAGTCTCAAGCGAAACCTTGGACGTAATCCGCACCGTGTGCGCATCCGGCTGCCAAGCGACCTCGCTGCCCAGCGCTTCGCTCACAAAGCGCAGCGGCACGAGGGAATATCCGCCGGAGATTTGGCCGGGCACCGTCACTTCGAGGGCTTGCCCGTTCAGGTTCGCGGTATGCTCGCCGATCCGGTAGGTCAGCGTGGTGCCTCCCTTGGTGGCCTTCAGCGTCTTCGTGGCGTTATCCCAGGCCAGCTTAGCCCCCTGGCGCTCAAACAGGCCGCGCATCGGCACAAGTACCGTACCGCCGACATTCAGCGGCTGCACTTCGGTCTGCAGCTGCTGGCCGTTCAGATAGACGGCGATCGGCTTGTTGGATGCTGGAGCGGCATCCGCATAGACCGACGTGCCTGCGATCATGGCGGCGGCCAGGCCGGCAAGAACCGCCCCTTTTTTTCTCATCATGTTCTCATCACCTTGCTTCAACTGGATTGACGGTTCGTGGATGATGAACCGCATAGGAACAGGGACTCCCGGCGGGTAACTTTACCAAGAAGTCCCTGTATAGTTGGACGAGAGGGAGGGCGATTGGTTTTGTTCTTCAGCATTGGTAAATTAATGAAACGGACAAGCTCTACACGGAGACCTGTATCTAACCGCCTTGATGAAGGAGGTCTTTTTTTCACCAGTACATTCCTGCAACAGTAACCCTCTCCAATTCTCCGGAATTCGTAGACGATTCACAGCTTTTGTCGTAGAATGATTTTTATTACACAAGAAGTGAGGTTCGGAGAGATGAATGCTGTTGCAAAAGTAAGCAAGGTTGTCGGTGGCACGTTTTCGGTTTGGGTCATTCTGTTTGCTTGTCTGGGCTTTTTTTTACCTGATGTCTTTATCCCGTTAAAGGGCTACATTTCGATCTTTTTGGGAATCGTCATGTTCGGCATGGGGCTGACCTTATCCTCCGCTGACTTTCGCGAAGTTTTCCGCAGGCCACTCGAAGTGCTGATCGGCGTGGTTGGCCATTTCATCATTATGCCGCTGCTGGCCTATGTTTTGGCGCTGGTGCTAAACCTGCCGCCGGATATCGCCGTAGGCGTTATCCTCGTCGGATGCTGTCCGAGCGGTACCTCGTCCAACGTGATGACGCTGCTGGCGAAAGGGGATGTAGCGCTGGGGGTATCCATCGCTTCCGTGTCTACCATTATCGCACCGCTGGCTACGCCCGCGCTGATCAGCCTGCTGGCCGGCCGCTGGATGCCGGTTGATGCCGGTGCACTCATCAAGGACATTCTGATGGTGGTCATTCTGCCGATCGTGCTCGGGGTTATCGTTAAGTCCCTGTTTAAAAAGCAGGCCGAAGCCAGCGCTCAGGCGCTCCCGCTCGTCTCTACCCTGGCCATTGTGCTGATTGTGGCGATCGTCGTGGCCGGCAGCCGCACCAAAATCATCGAGAGCGGTTTGCTGATTTTTGCGGTCGTCATTCTTCACAATCTGCTCGGGTATGCCCTTGGCTATTTGTTTGCCAAGCTCTTCCGCATGAACCTGAGCAAACGCAAAGCGATCTTGTTTGAGACCGGTATGCAGAATTCGGGCCTGGGGGCGACGCTCGCCGCGGCTCATTTCAACCCCGTCGCCGCCGTGCCGAGCGCGATATTCAGCGTGTGGCACAACATTTCCGGCTCGCTCCTGGCCACCTGGTTCGCCCGGCGCTATGAGCAGGCGGAGATGGGTGAGAATCGGTAAGACAATATTAGAACTTGCAGGAGGCTTGTCCATGTGACAAGCCTCTTTTCCTTAGCAATCGGACAGGCGCCGCATCGGGGAGGTCATACGCCATCGGCGGGCCGTGCTAGAGAAGCGTATGTTATAGCAGTAGATACTTCTCATAGATTGTAGATTGAAAGAAGGGATACGATGCGGTCAAAGATGCGGTCACAGCAAAGGAGGATTCAGGAGCAGATTGCGGCGTTTGCTTGGCTTCAGGCATGGGGGACCAATGTCGCAGCCATTGGCCAGACGAAAGTGCTCTCATCCCGTAAAAAGCAGCAGCAGGAAGGAGAGAAGCTGCAGCTTATCGGTAATGCGATGCAGGCGATTGCCAATGCCGCACAGGCAGAACTAACCGCCAGATTGAGAAGCTCTGCATCGAGCAAGAAAGTGAACGACATGATGGTCGCCGGCAACCTGCTGCAGTCCCTGGGGAACTCGCTGGAGGTGATTGCAGGGGATGGGTCCTAACCGGCGGGGCAAGGATAAGGATATTAAGCGGGGGAGCCGCTTCCGAGAACGTTCGGGATCGGGTATGAACAGCAGGCGAACATATCCCCGCGTTCTGGCATAACTGGAGGGATGATATTGCTGTTATCAAGCGCCTTGAGCACGTTCCGACGCGCCATTCGGTCACTGCCGGCAGACGGGCGGCTCACCCGGGAGGAGCTTCTGATTCCGGAACTGCGTCTATCGGCAGACGGCCTTGTAGAGACATTTTACGCTCCCCATAATGATTATGTTCATTCATCCGCGAGCCTATTTATCGTGGGCTTGACCCCCGGCTTTACACAGATGAGAATCGCTTACGAAGCGGCGCGGCATGCCATGGATCAAGGATTGGGCGATGAGGCGGTGTGCCGGAAGGCGAAGGAGGCGGCCAGCTTTGCCGGCAGTCTGCGCGCGAACCTGAACTCCATGCTGGACGAGCTGGGGTTGCCGGAGTATTTGGGGATCCGCACGAGTGAGGCTTTATTTGGCACAGAGCGGGAGCTGCTGCATACCAGTTCGGTGCTCCGCTATCCCGTCTTCGTCAACCGGGCCAATTACAACGGCAGCCGCCCGGGTCTGCTGGGGACTCCAAGTCTAAGGGACACGGCGGTAGCCAGCATCACCGAAGAGCTGAGTGTTTTTCCGGATCTCCCCTTCATCATTCCGCTTGGAATAGCCGTGGAAGGCATCCTCCGGCTTCTAGCCGAGCAGGGAGTGTTGGACGCCAGGAAGTGCCTATGGGGCTTTCCCCACCCTTCGGGGGCCAACGGCCATCGGCACAAACAGTTTGCCGCACGGAAAGCAGAGATGAAAAAGAGCCTGCGTCGTTACTTCTCTTGATTGTCTGGCGGGCCTTCCCGTGTTATCGTTAGGATGGGCTTAAGGAATCCAAAAGTTTCTAGACCATCTTGATGGAGGTGTCTTTTTATGAAAGCGCTATTTATTGGAGGAACGGGAACGATCAGTGCCGCCATTACGAAGCAGCTGCTGGCGCAGGGCTGCGAGCTGTACCTGCTGAACCGCGGACACCGGAATGATGCCCTGCCGGAAGGGGCACATATCATCCAGGCCGATATTCACGACGAGGAGCAGGTGGCCGGTCTGATCGCCGATCTCCAGTTTGACGTGGTGGCCGACTTTATCGCCTTTGTGCCGGAGCATTTGGAGCGGGATTACCGCCTGTTCAAGGACCGTACGAAGCAGTTTATGTTCATCAGCTCGGCTTCGGCATACCAGTCGCCTTTATCCGATTACCTCATCACCGAAGGAACTCCGCTATCCAATCCATATTGGGAGTATTCCCGGAACAAGATCGCCTGCGAGGATTACCTGATGAAGCAGTACCGCGAGCAGGGCTTTCCGGTCACCATCGTAAGGCCAAGCCATACGTACGATGAGCGCTCGATACCGCTTGGCGTGCATGGCAGCAAGGGCAGCTGGCAGGTGGCGAAACGGATGCTGGAGAACAAGCCCGTCATTATTCACGGAGACGGTACGTCGCTGTGGACGATGACACATAACCGGGATTTTGCCAAAGGCTTTATCGGCCTGATGGGCAACATCCATGCGATCGGCGAGTCCGTGCACATTACATCGGATGAATCGGTCACCTGGAACCAGATTTACGAGATCATCGCCGACGCTCTGGGCGTGAAGCTGAATGCGGTTCATGTCGCATCCGAGTTTCTCGATGCCTGCAGCAAGGAGAATTTCAGGGGCAGCCTGCTGGGAGACAAGGCCAACACGGTTGTCTTTAACAATGCCAAATTGAAGCGGCTCGTTCCCGATTTTGTGGCGACCACACGGGTGGATCAGGGGATTAAGGAGACGGTGCAGTATATTCTGGCCCATCCCGAGCACCAGACCGAGGATCCTGAGTTCGACAGCTGGTGCGATAAAGTGGTTCAAGCCCTGCAGGAAGCGGCTGAGCGGATTAAAGGGTAAGGCAGAAGGCAGCAGACTTGCCGAGAATATATACTTCGTTTATGAAAAGGTGCCTGGAGACAGGCGCCTTTTTCGCTTGCATGGAAAGGACCCTGTCTTCATGATCCTGAGATCATACGGCCGTTTCATATCATCATTTATCTGTATAAAATACCCGGGAGTGCAGCACGTCCATCGCATGAACGATCTCTTGCAGATCCTTCTCGGAAGCGTCCTGCAGCCGGGTGAGGAACCGCGCGCCGATGTGGCCGAAGGCCTCTTTCATCACACGCTCCCCTTCGCCGGACAGGCGGACATACTGTTTGCGCCGGTCACTGGGGTCATCGTATTTTTCACATAACTGCTTGTCGCACAGCTTCTTGATTTCCCGGCTCGTATTCGGCATGGACATCTGCTGGCAGTCACTGATTTGGCTCAAGGTCACCGGCTGGCTTACGGCGATGTATTCGAGCATGCTGTACTGGACCGGCGTAATACCTTCGGGTTTGATGCCTTGAGTCATTTCGTGCTTGACCTGATGCACGGCTGCCGTAAAGGCAATAAACTTGTCAAAAAGCTTATTTTCATCCATGATGTCACCACCTCTTCCTCACGAACATATCAAAATTATTATCAATAAACAATTATCATTTGACAACCAAAAGGACTGCGTGGTAGGATTTTGTTATCAAATGATAAGTAAATGGGGTGGCACGATGAAGGTACTGGTCATTTACACGCATCCGAATCATCAAAGCTTAAGTTACTCGTTTCTGCAGAAAGTATTGGAAGGCAGCCGTGAAAATCCGGCGGTTTCGCAAATCCGGACGCTCGACCTCTATGAAGAGGGCTTTAATCCGGTTCTGATCTTTAATGAGACCAAACGGAGACGGGATATGCACAAGGACCCAGCGCTGGAGAAGTATCGGGAGATGCTGCTGTGGGCGGATAAAATCGTCCTGGTCTACCCGATTTGGTGGGGCCGGCCGCCGGCCATGCTGCTCGGATTCATCGACCAGATGTTTGCTTCGGGCTTCGCTTACAGGGACAAGGGCGGGTTGCTGCCGGAAGGGCTGTTGAAGGGCAGATCGGTCGTATGCATCTCCTCCATGAAAGGGCCGGCGTTATATCCTCTGTTTTGGCTGAATAACGCACACAAAGTGCTGATGCGGAAGGCGCTGTTCCGGTTCGTAGGCATCAAGCGGGTCAAATTTTTTGAGTTCGGAAATATGGAAAGTCCCAAGGGCAAGCATGAGGCGAAGCTGGACCGGGTGTATCGGTATTTTAGAACCGTCGCGCGTTGATCGGGGATGGAGCAGGAAGGCGAATGGGGATTTTTGCGGGAAGGCTTGAAATGGACCCGAAAATAGTTCAATATAAAGATATACGCAATTAAGAAAAAAATGGGCCGCTGCGGCGGTCGGTTAGAGTATACCAATCTATTGAACTAGGGGGATCCCATGGAAATAGGCATCAGTACCTTTGTGGAAACGACACCGGACGTAGAGACGGGTGAGGTCATCAGCCACGCGCAGCGTCTGCGCGAAGTAGTGGAGGAAATTGTGCTTGCCGATCAGGTGGGGCTGGACGTATTCGGAGTAGGTGAGCACCACCGGAAGGACTATGCCGCGTCCTCGCCGGCGCTCGTGCTGGCGGCGGCTGCGCCGCAGACCCGGCGAATCCGGCTCAGCAGCGCGGTCACGGTGCTGTCATCGGCCGACCCGGTGAGGGTCTTTCAGGATTTTGCTACGGTCGACGGAATTTCAAACGGACGCGCCGAAATTATGGCGGGCCGGGGGTCCTTTATCGAATCGTTCCCGCTGTTCGGTTACGATCTGAACGATTACGACGAGCTGTTTGACGAGAAGCTGGAGCTGCTGCTCAAAATCCGGTCTTCGGAAAAGGTGACCTGGGAGGGCCGCCACCGCCCGGCGATTCACAACCTGGGCGTGTATCCGCGCCCGGTTCAGGATCCGCTGCCCGTCTGGATCGGCAGCGGGGGCAACCAGGAGTCGGTCATCCGTGCCGGCCTCCTGGGCCTGCCGCTGGTGCTGGCCATTATCGGAGGCAGACCGACGCAGTTTGCGCCGCTGGTGGAGCTGTACAAGCGGGCGGCTGCCCACGCGGGACACGACGTGTCGAAGCTGGCGGTGGGCTCCCATTCGCACGGCTTTATCGCCGAGGATACGGAGAAGGCCGCCGACCTGTTCTTCCCTTCCACCCAGTACAGCATGAATGTGCTGGGACGGGAGCGGGGCTGGGGCCATTATGACCGCAACAGCTTCGACAACGCCCGCAGCTTCGAAGGCGCCCTGTACGTCGGCGATCCGGAGACGGTCGCCCGGAAGATCATCCATCTCCGCAAAAACGTGGGCGTCACGCGTTTTATGCTTCACGTGCCGGTCGGTTCGATGCCGCATCATCTCGTGATGCGCGCCATTGAGCTGCTCGGAACCGAGGTGGCGCCGCTCGTGCGCGAGGAGATTGCGAAATGGGAAGCCGCGGGAGAGCCGAAGGAGTAAGGCATTTGGCCGGGACCTCGCGGGTATACAAACAGCGGAAGAGATAATGCGGTTGGCTAGCCTGGTTAGCGGGCGAGTATGCTCAGGAGGGATAGAAAGCCGCGGGCACACGGGTGCCCTGAGCAAACGGCTTAACGCTGCGCTTCAGTGCCGCCAGCTGCTGCGTGTCCACACATTTTATTTCAATAACTACCAAAAAAAGAGGGGGATAAGTCCCCCTCTTTTTTGTACGTTCAAGCCTTTGCTTGCCAGCGTACAGGTGAAAGAGATGCACTTTTGCCAGGCAGCATTTACTCCGAGCCGGCAGGGCTGTTCAATTCCTGCGCGTAGCCATCATTCAAGCGCTCCGGCCAGGAAGTGAAGTTAATCAGCGCGTCATCCGCGTGCGTCAGCTGATCGATCGCCCCGGTCGGGACAAGGCGGGCCATGGCGGAATCAGCGATCGCCTTCCGGCACGCCTCGACATAGCTTCCCGCGTTCAAGACGGGATACGGCCGGACAGCACCGTTAATCCCGACCTGAAAATCCCCAATCTGCGGGGGGATTTCCGGGGTGATCCCAAGTGCATTATGCCGCTCGGCCAGCTGGATCAGCGCCTGATTGACGGCTTGCCCCCGGCTCTCCGTGTCGGCAGCGGCCAGGATACCGTCAAGAACCGGACCCACCGTGGGGGCAGCCGCAAGCCGCGAGAAGGCTGTTCCGAACCATTTGGGGTAAGGCCAGTACGTCCGCTCCTGCAGAAAGCACATCTCCATCATTCGGCGGACCAGGGTGCAGGCGATCAAAGCGGAGCCACGAAAGTCGCCTGCTTCGGCTGTCCTGCCTATAAGCGGCTGCATATTGCCGATCAAATGCCACTGGGACGCCAGCATCCAGAGCCAAATATCCTGCGGATACCACGCAAGCCGCTCGCGCATTCGGGTCAGCTCACCGGCATCGTCATGGAACACGGCGCCTGCCGTAAACTGCAGCAGATGCTGCTGCGGGAGGGACAGCCACTGCTGCGGAGTGAGCGGGTCCGGTCCATGGATGCGGAGCTGCGATGCCAGCCAGTCCTCCAGAGTCGTCACGTGGACATGGTGCTGAATCGTCCCGTTCTGCCAAGAAAAGAACCGCACGGGATATCCCTTAAAGCTGTCCGGCAGCCCGCTGTCGACGCGCATGCTCACCATTTCGACCTCGGCCCTTGAAACGAAAATGTGCAGCCTCGGTCCCCAGCTGTGATCGGTGGAGCGCGGCTGGTCATACCCCAGCACCTCGGAACCCTCGCCGATTAAAGCCGCTGCGTGCGGGCATTGGATCAGCTTGCTGACAACTTCTTCATAAAACAACTGAGATAATTTTAATCCGGGAATAAATAAATTCAAGGTTTCCCATCCTCCTGATTAGCGGGGAAACACGCAGGTTGTCGGGCTAGTGATGCGCTATCCCCTTTCGTTGTTCTGCCCGGTTATTCAAGGGACTTACCATAGACAACGCCTCCTTTAAAAAATTATTCGGACTCCATTCCGCCTTGTCGATACGGATATCATTAAGAACTCTGCGGTATTCATCTATTGGAAAGCTAATAGAGGCTGATCCTGCCGGACCCCGGCAAGATCAGACCGCACATTCATTCAGGCACCGTCAAGCTGCCAACTCCGCGCTTCTTTTACGCTACGCCCGGAATCGTGATGGTGACCGTCGTTCCTTCGCCTTCAACGCTTTCAAAACGGATCGATCCCTGGTGATTCTCGATGATTTTGTAGCTGACCATCAGGCCGAGGCCCGTTCCCTTATCCTTCGTCGAATAGAACGGCTCGCCCAGCTTCGCCAGCTTGCTCTCCGGAATGCCGGAGCCGTTGTCGGCAAACCGCACGATGATGTTGTGGTTGTCGCTCAAGCTGGCCTGGATGTTCACCTCGCCGCCGCGCGGCATCGCTTCAATCGCATTTTTCAGCACGTTGATGAATACCTGCTTGAGCTGGTTCTCGACGCAGACCACCCTCATGCCCGGCTTCAGGTCGATGTTCATCTCTACGTTGTTCATGTTGGCCTGCGATTCCAGCAGCATGATGACGTCATGCAGGATCGGCTCCAGATCCATTTGGACAAAATCGACCGCCTGCGGCTTCGCCAGCACCAACAGCTCACTGACGATCTGCTCAATGCGGTTCAGCTCGTTCAGCATGATCCCTATATAGGATTCGTTGCCCGTCCCCTTGTTGGACATCAGCTTCGTGAAGCCCTTCAGCGCGGTCAGCGGATTGCGGATTTCGTGGGCGATGCCTGCAGCCAGCTGGCCGACGGCCGACAGCATTTCGGTCTTGCGGAGCATCTCCTCCGCCTGCTTGCGCTCGCTGATATCCTCGGACAGTTTGACGAAGTGGATGATCTCGCCCTTCTTGTTCTTAATCGGAATGAGCTTCACCGATTCCCAGTACAATTCCCCGTTCTTCTTGGTGCTGTTCAGCTCGCCTTTCCAGATACCGCAGTTTTTGGCCGTTTCCATGATCAGATCGACCGTGGGACTTCCCTCAGACGTCTTGCAAAAAGCCTTCAGACTGTTTCCCCGCGACTCGGACAGGCTGAATCCGGTAATCTCGGTGAATTTCGGATTCACGTACTCAATCGATCCGCCGACGTCGGTAATGACAGTGATGCTCGGGCTTTGCTCGACGGCGTAGCTGAGCTTGGTCAGCTCTTCATTTACCGCCTTGAGATCCGTGATGTTCACGAACGTCAGCACGACCCCGCTGATGAAATTCTGCTCCGTACGGTACGGCAGGATGCGCATGCTGTACCAGGTGCCGTCCTGGCTTTGGATTTCTTTCTCAAAAGGAACGAGCGTTTGCAGCACCTGCTTCGCATCGGCCACCAGCGTATCGTATTTAAAATGGTGGGAGATGTGCTCGATCGGCCTGCCGTAATCGACCTCCAGCAGGTTGATCTCCTTCGTGATGGCCGGAGTAAAGCGGCGGATGCACATCCGTTTGTCCAGAAAAATGGTGCCGATGCGCGTGCTGACCAGAAAATTGTTCATGTCGTTGTTCACGTCGGTGAGCTCCTGGATTTTAAACTGGTATTCCGTGTTGACCGTCACCAGCTCCTCATTCACCGACTGCAGCTCTTCGTTGGCGCTCTGCAGCTCCTCGTTCGCGGCCACCAGCTCTTCGTTTGTCGCCTGCAGCTCCTCGTTGGACGTCTCGAGCTCCTCGACGGTGGCTTGAAGGGATTCCTCTGCCATGAGGAGCGCCTGCTCCAGCTCAATGATCCGGGAGCTGACGTTGCGGTCGATTTCAAACGGCTCCAGGACCATTTGCGCCGCGGCCTCCGGCTCCTCGGGGTCCATGAACAGGATAAGCACGTATTTATCAAACGCTTTATTCTTTAGCGAAAACGGCCGAATGTGCAGGTCCACTACCGTTTCGCCTGCGTTGGTAGCGATGCCGAGCGAGTGATAGACGACGCCCCGCCGCTCATGCCGGACCTTCTGGACGGCGGCCGATACCGCGACGGATACGTTCGGGTCGATCATTTTGTACAAATTCCAGCTGGGCTTGCCTTGGGCAAGCATGAGATAATCGTTGATCGCTCCATTCAGGTGAATGACATCGTTGTTCTGGTCCACGATCATGCCGGGCGGAATATGCTCCTCGACCAGCGCCCCCTGCAGATCGTCCAGACGTTTAGGCGTTGCCGGGTCGCGGACAGCAGCCGGAGGGGGCGTGGTTTTGCGGTAGGACTGGGTCTGCGAAATTCGCCCTTCGAGTGAAAACAGCCGCGATTCCGTTTCGGCTTTTCCGTTCTTGTGGGAGAAAATGTTCCAGCGCCGATCCACATAATCGAACTGTCCCGCAAAGCGCCCGATCGTTTCGCTGGGCCCAAGGAACAAGAAGCCTTCCGGATTCAGCGCAAAATGAAACAGGGACAGCACCTTCTGCTGCATTTCCGGCTGCAGGTAAATCAGCATGTTCCGGCAGGTGATCAGGTCGAGATTCCGGAACGGAGGGTCCTTGATGATGTTCTGCGGAGCGAACACAACCATCTTGCGGATGTCTTTGCTCACCTGGAACATATCGTCGTCCTTAATAAAGAAGCGCCCCTGATCTTCTTCCGAAAGATGGCTGATGTTGCTCTGCGTATAAATGCCCTGGCTGGCGTATTCAATCGATTCCTTGTCCAGGTCGGTGGCGAAAATTTTTATAAGATAGGGCTCATCCAGCGTATCCGCATATTTGCGCAGCAGCATCGCGATCGAGTAGGCTTCCTCCCCCGTCGAGCACCCCGCCACCCACACGCGGATTTCCTTGGAGAGGCTTTTGCGCTCGAAAATCTCCGGGAGTACCTTGTCATAAATGGTCTGGAACGCTTCGGGATCTCTGAAAAAATTGGTAACGCCGATCAGGAGATCCTTTCGCAGCGCCTGCAGCTCCTCACGGTGTTCCTCAAGATAGGTCATGTAAGCCGCCATGGATGGGGCGTTATGAATGGCCATCCGCCGCTCGATCCGCCGCAGCACGCTGTTTCGTTTGTAATAGGTAAAATCCACGCCGCAGTCCTGGCGGATTTTCTCAAAAATGAGCTGAATGTATTGCTCGGTCGTAATGGTTTCCCGGACCGTTGTCATGCTCTCGTACTCTGCGCCATGCACGTGCTGCATCAGCCTTTCGGTCATTTCTTTCGGGGCCAGCACGACGTCGGCGTTACCGGACAACCTCGCGCTGCTGGGCATTCCGTCAAATTTAGCCGATTGACTGTCTTGAACAATGACGAGTCCCCCGGCTTCCTTAATGTCATGTATTCCCCGTGAACCGTCGGTACCGGTCCCGGACATAATCACGGCTACGGCTTTGGTGCCGTAGGCCATGGCAAGTGAGCGGAAAAACATATCGATCGGCAGGTGCAGGGCTGCAGGCGGAATGGAATCGGTCAGCTGCAGTCGTCCTTCCATAACGGTGAGGATTTTACGTGGAGGGGTCAAATAAATATGATTCGCGTTGATTTTCATGCCGTGCTTAGCTTCGCGAATGGGCATGGAAGTGTATTTGCGCAAAATCTCGTCCATCAGGCTTTTGTAATCCGGAGAAAGGTGCTGAACGACAATGAAGGCCATCCCCGTGTCTGTCGGCATTTGGTCAAAGAAAGTCTCCAATGCTTCCAGTCCCCCGGCTGATGCACCCAGACCCACTACAAAGCTGGGGTCCAATTCCTGTGTATCCTTATTGACGAGCGTCAGTTCTTGTGTCGATACCGGTGCTGCAGCTTGCAGTTCATTACGTCCATTCCCGTTCATCCGCGTCTACCCCTTCCGTTATCATTCTTGAAAGGCAATCAATCTTGATCTGCTTCAAGCCGATTTATCGCATCGGTTAGGTACTGGCCGAAGGCCCGCTTGGTGGGCTCGTCCAATTCATCCACTGTGGAAAGAGATTGCTGAAGGTATCGAAAGTTATCCGTCAGCGTACGCGTTTGCATGCCGTAAGTGTTCAGAATACCATTCAGCCACACGGCATAATCGCTAAATACCCGTGAATCGCCAAGTTCGAGTGCCGTTTCCAGATGACGCATGTGGTGCGCATTATCATCCTTGCATTTCTGCACTCCTTTCTCTCCGTACCGGTCCATGAGTGAAGGGTCGGCTTCGTAAATCAGCTGGGTCACCCGATCGATTAATCGTTCGTAAGTGCCGGCTTGTTTCATTGGGCGACCACCTTGTACTTGCTGACCTGTGGGATGATCGCTGCCAGCTCCTGATCCGGGTACTGCTTCTCCAGCTCATGGACCCGCTTGAAATCTTCCCCCCTGGCCCAGCGGAGGTAGTCCTCCTTGGTTTCCCAAGTGATTTGTACCGTCAGCTCATGAGGCTTGCGTTCATTCTGCAGCAGCATGAAAGAGTGAAAGCCTGGGGCCCGATCCACCAACTTGGATCTGTGGTTGTAAATATGGATAACTTCGTCGGCCTTATCGGCGGGGACAACGACAGTTGAGTGAACGATATACATGCATGTTCCTCCTTGCCTCTCGAATGAGGGCTAATTATATTATAATAAAGATCATGGGTATAATCTCCCAAAGTTTTCAAGTCTTTCATTTTTTATTTGTGTTCATCGTAGAGGAACAGGCCCAAGGTCGTCAAATTCGACAAAACCTGTGTTGAATCTACATTCCCTTCTGTTCGTATGGATGATAGTATGTAAGATTGATATATACATTGTTATATCTATAACCGACGGAAAAGGAGGCTGCCGCTGCATGAATATGGGCATGGAACAGCTCGCTGAACAAATGATTGGCGGAAGGACAGAAGAATGCTGGGACAGCCTTGTGGAGCAAGTTGAGTCCGGCAGGAACAGCCTGTATATCTACGAGCAGTGGCTGGCGCCGGCCATGCGATACGTCGGTTCGCTGTGGGAGCAAAATTTAATCACGGTGGCTGATGAGCATCTGGCCTCAGGCGTCTGCGATATATTGATGACCCGGTATGCCGCACTAGTGAAGCCGGAACAGCCCAATGGAAAAAGAGGCATGTTTCTGTGTGTAGAAGAAGAAGCGCACTATTTCGGTCTGAAAATGGTATCGGCCCTCTTCGAAGAGCGCGGGTTCGCCGCCCGGTTTTACGGCCCGAATCTGCCCCTGAAGGACGCCCTTCTTGGCGCCATGCACTGGAAGCCCGATGTGATCGGCCTTTCGGTCTCCATCGTGTATCATTTACCCAAGTTAAAGCAGTATGTTAACGCGCTCGGGAGCCTGCCTGGCAGTCCTGCGGTCATTATTGGGGGCCGTGTGATCGAACCGTACGGAATTGATCAGCGTTTGGCCGATCAGGCCGTGTTTGTGCCAACGTTACTCGAATTAAACGATTGGATCGATTCCTATTTATTCGCTGATGCGAAACAGCAGATCGTGAGGTAATGACCGTCCATGGACATGACGCAAATACCGGTCCCTTATTTTTGCATTGACCGGGATTATCATATTTTAACCGCCTCCGGTCAGGCCGAAGCAATATTCGCTGAAGCCGGCTCCTTGCTCGATCTGATCGACGAGGGCTCAGTGGGCAAAGCGACGGCCTACATTGCTCCTTCCCATGCTAACGTGAAGGTGGAGCTGATTATGAAGACCCGTTCCGCCCCGCTTGCTTTGGTTGACGTCTATCAGTCCTGGGACGAAGTAGGGACAGGACATATCGTCTGTATCTGTCAGAGCCGGGAGTTCCAGATGGTGACAGAGCAGCTCCAAAGGCTGCACGAGGGTTTAAAGGAGCCGGAGCGGAAACATTCCGCGGTGAAGGCCCCTTCTGGCGGGGGAGCCGTGACGATGCGGATCCGCGAACTTTCTGCTGCACTGACGACGATCCGCGAGCTGGTGGATCTGCTGTACCCCAGCCTGCTGGAGATGAACCAAACCGTCTATGCGGACATTATCAAGCAGCAGATCGACCGGGCGCTGCAGGATGCGGCGGCAGGTTATCCGCAGGCCGGCAAACGCTCACCCGGCAGATGAACTGGCACAGGAGCTGACGAGAAACCCCGTCTTTAGGAGACGTGGGTTTCTTTTTTATAACCGGAACATGGATGACATGATAAAAATGGAGCCCCTATTTTGAGAATATGGGATTCAAGGCTTTTCTGGTGAGGGCTCCCTATAAATGGTCATATTCCCCTTTCGACTTCGGATGCAGGTGAATAGGATAAAGGAATGAAGTGGGAAGGAGGAATAGGCATGATGCTGATCCAATCACCATCGGCCGAGACGTGCAGATCGTATGTCGGTAAGCACGTTTGTGCGGTTCTTAAGGATGGTACGCAAGTGTATGGCACGATTAAGGGAGTTTCGGATCATGGACTGGAGCTCGGCGACGCTGCTCCCCGTGCGACCATTCTGTCCACGAACCCCGGAAAAGCCAGCAAGCAGCTAAGCGAGCTGCAGCAAAAAGCCAAGACATCCAGCTACCCGGGATACGGTCCTTACGGCGGCTATGGCGGTCGCTACGGTTACGGTTACCCGCCGGGATACGGGGCTTTGGCCTGGACTTCCATTGCTTTATTATTCCTGATACCGTTCCTCTTCATCTAAATAGAATAGACGATATATATACTGGCGCTTCGCTGGATGTGAACTGATCTCTGCAGACGATAGGGAATGCAGGGGTCATTTTTTTAAAAGGAAAACGGGAGACCTGTCCGTCCGCCATGGCGGGCCGAAGACCGGACGGAGTGCCTGATGGAGGCGAAAAACGTTGAAGTACTTTGATATGTTGGCTGCGCTGGGTGAAGGGGCTGCTCATCCAGGCGGCTTTGACAGCACCTTGGCACTCCTTGAGCGTGATGCCATACCGGCCGGGGCGAATATTCTGGAGGTAGGCTGCGGAACCGGGAGAACGGCCTGTCACTTGGCGAAAATGGGCTACCGGGTAACCGCTGTAGATGTACATCATGGCATGATCGGAAAAGCCCGCCGGCGTTCCGAGGCTATGGAGGTGGAGGTCGACTTCCGGATTGCGGATGCCGCCTCACTTCCGTTTGAAGCCGGCGGGTTCGATGTCGTTTTTGTCGAATCGGTTACCTTATTTGTGGACATTCCGGCTGCCTTGAAGGAATATCACCGCGTGCTCAAGGACGGCGGATTGTTATACGACCGGGAAATGGTCCGGAAGCAGGACCATCCGGGGCTGAAGGAAGCGTCGCAGGAGCTATACGGTGCCCTGGACATTCCTTCCTTGGAAGAATGGGAGCAGCTATTGAAGCAGGCGGGTTTCCGCAGTCTGGAGGCGCGGCTTCCTTCGGACCGTTTGGCTTCGCTGCAGGAGCAGGGAGTGAGCATATCCTTTGATCCATACCAAATGTTCGATATGGAGTGGCTGGATGATCCGGCAGCGCTGCAGCTGCTTCAAAGGAATCATCAGTTCTACGAAGAGTTCGGCGATGTATTGTCTTATGCGGTATGGATCGGAGGCAAGGGATTGGCGGGCGGATCAGATAGCTGAGAAGCGAGGTGAGATTCATGAAGCAGGAGTATGTTGTCGATCCTAAACAAGCCGCCCAGTTGTTGGGGCAGCCGGTTTGGGTGGTGCTCAAGGATGGTACGCAGTATGTGGGCTACGTAACGGGTATTGAGAACGGGCAGGTTGTACTGTCCGCAGCCAGAGGACGGTCGAAGATGACAGGCCCGCCGACACAGGATAAAGAAGTGCAGGTATCCGGCATCTTCAGCGCCTTGTTTGGCGGCGGCCGTCAGCCCAATGCGCAGGGCCAGACTGCAGGCCAATCCAGAGGGCTCATGGGCATGTTCGGCCAGATTATCCCGAATATTCGGGTGGGCATGAATATGCTGCAGATGATTATGCCGCTGATGGGGGCCTTTAAAATCTAACGGGGGCGAGCCGCACGAGATACTTTCAGGAGTTCTGTGGAACACAAGGCCATTCCGTGTGGGAATGGTCTTTTTTTGTAGTTTCGGCCAGCGGTAAGCCGATGTAAAATGAAGGAAAAGGATGGTTGGAAGGGATGTTTCGAGCATGGTTACCAGAGCGTGTGGGATCGAAGAAATACGAGAACTTCTGCAGGAGTACATAAAGGGGCTGTCTTCGCCGTTTGATACCTTTCTGGAGCAGTATATTCTGGCCTCGCAATTTTATATCATCCTGTCTGAAAACGCGTCGATAGGATATTACGCCATTCATGATCACAATCTGCTGACGCAGTTTTACCTACGCCGGCCTCACCAGAGGCATGCGCAGATTTTACTGCAACGGGTGCTGGAAGAGCATCAGGTGAGTGAGGTGTTCGTGTCGACGGGAGATGAGCTGCTGCTCAGCTTGGCACTGGACCATGATATGGCTATCGCCAAGCAGGCCTATTTCTTTCAGGACAGCGGGTTAGACCTGACGAGTGATCCAGGTTCGGACCCGGGCATGTTACGTCCCGCAGAGCTTGCCGATCTGGAGGACATCCAGCGGGTATGCGGAGACTTTCTGGGTTCTGTCGCATTACGCATTCAAAAGGGAGAGCTCTTTACCTGTTATCGGGGCAGTGAGCTGCTGGGAGTCGGCATTGTGGAGCGCTCGGCCTTGATCGAAGGCACCGCCAGTATCGGTATGTTTACGAACGAGTCGTACCGCCATCAGGGAGTAGGGCGAAAGATTATTTTGTGGCTGAAAGCTTGGTGCCACGCACAGGGAATCCGGCCGCTAAGCGGCTGCTGGTATTACAACGAGGCGTCCAAGAGGACGCTGGAAAGCGCAGGGATGGTGACCCGGACCCGGCTGCTGAGGATGAAGGTTGTGGGGCAGGAGGGGTAAATGGAAAAACGGCCAAGGATGTTGGCCGTTTTTTTTGTGTGCGTTATTCGCCTTCGGAAGTGGGGTCTGGGTCGAGGTTGGGGTCAGGAATTGTGACTAAAAGCGTCTTTGGTGATGAGATGTTCCCCGCTAGATCCTTCAAACCAGAGATTGTTAACTGAAATATACCGCCCTGATTCTCAGAGAATTCGCTATTGTTTATTGTTATTGTAAATTGTTTTACTCCTTGTTGTGGATCAGAGACGACTATTTCATTTTCTTCAAAATTATAGACATTCTTGCTGTCTCCCTCGAAGACACCGGTAGGTGAGTAGATTATCTCAGCTTGGATTTCATCCTCATCCTGATACAACTCTTGATCTGCCGTCACTGTGAAAACACCGTCTTGGTATGTCACGCCAGTAACCGTCGGGGCTGTGAAGTCAAAATGGATTGGCAAATCAACATGACCTAACTCTTGTTGAGTTTCTTCCTCTCTACTGTAACTCTTTAGGGTAAACCGCAAATCAGCTTTTGTTGTTTCATTGGCCTCTTCGGTTGCCCGGATATGCAACCCATCTTCAGTAGGCTCAATAGAAATTACGGAAGATTCAGAGCTTACTTCCAATGTGCCTACCCGATTGTCACCTTCAAAGACTTTGAAATTGTGTTGCGTTGAATTATAGATCATATCCAAAGACTTACCGTGCCACTTTACCTGAATCCAATCGTTAATATTTCTTTTTGTTCTTGAAGGAGTATCCGTATTGAAAAAATTTTTAAGAACGGCACTTTCCTTACCTAAAAGGAAGGAGGATTCTTCTTCATTCGTTAAGGTGATCCTGGGATTATCCTGAAGCACGATTTTATCAGACGGCGCCGACATACGCCCGTCTTGATCTACGAAATATACTTTGTATTCTCCGGCTGTCAACAAAGATGTTTGCATTTCCGTCACCTGATTCGCGTAAAGAACTGAACTCACTAACAAATCAGGCAGTGATTCTAGGTCCGTTTTGCTCGTTGGAGTTGCTGCATACGGCACCAGATACACTTTGCCTACTTTGCTGCTGATTAGTTTGATCGGATCTCCAATATTTAGTGGAGACGAAGACACCAAGGTAACCGCCGGTGCTGACGTTTCCGGCTGGCTAGGCGTGCTGCCGCCATTATTCCCATTAGAGCCGCCCCCGCTATTGCTGCTCCCGCCCGATGAAGATGGCACAGAGGTAGCCGGAGGTGTCGGAGTGGCTGGCTTGGCCGGTTCCGGCGGCGTGGTTGGAGCTGGATCCGGCTGCGAAGGCGGCGTTTGGCTGTCTATAATCTCCTTGGCGTCAAAAAAACGGCTCGCCACCAGCGCCACTTCTTCTCTTGCCGCACCGCCTTTTGGATCAAATTTGCCGTCGGTGCCTCCATTGAACAATCCGAACCCAACCGCTACGGCGACGGCATCCTTGGCATAGTCAGAAATGGAGCTCGCGTCGGAAAATTTTAAAATGGAGCCTTTCCCCTGTGCATCGACGCCCAGAGCGCGAACGAACAGGACCGCCATATCCTGGCGCGACAAATTGGAGCCGGTGCCAAAAGTTCCGTTTCCCTGCCCCTTGATCAACCCCGCCTTGACGGCGGCCTCGACAGAAGCATAGGCATAGCTGTCTGAAGGTACGTCCGAGAAAGTCGGCGACGTTGGTGTACTGGAAACGTCCAGACCTGATGCCTTGGCAAGGATGATGGCAAAATCCTGTCTTTCAATTTTTCCGGTAGGGTCGAACTTGCCGTCGCCCTTTCCGTTAACGATGCCCTTTTCGACTAACTCGTTAATGGCATCCTTGGCGTAGGATCCGGCGATATCCGAGAACGGGGTGGTGGCGGTTTCCGCACTAACGGCGGGTACGGCGATGGCGCTGAGCAGCGCCGCGGACGAGAGGACTTTCATCAACGTATTTCTCAACATATTTCCCCCAATTGAACATGAAATAATAACCAATAAGCCTAATCTGAATTGTAGTGATTATCAGGCGTATTTCAATCAAAATTTTCGCGGTTTGAAAACTTGCCGGCAGGGCAATCCTTGAATGGACCACGGATTCAATTGTGGATTGGAATCACAGGTAAAGAGTGGGCCACCTTATAAAAGTTAGCAAATTACTTTTTATTTTTGATAATCGGAGTATAATGTTCAGTGTGAAAAATAGCACGAGCGAAAGGAGGGAGCGAAATTGGCAGATTCTTTTCCCAGCAATGACATGGAGATGGTTGTGACCTGGGGGGACTGCGATGCGGCGGGAATCTCCTATTACGCCAAAGCTTTTGATTGGTTCACGAACGGGCGCATGAGATTCATGCACGTATACGGATTTCCTTACATGGAAACCTTTCATGGTAACGGCATTTCGCTGGTTTGCCTGAAGGCGGATTGTGATTATAAAAAAATGCTCCGCCCGGAGGAGCCCGTTACGGTCCGCACGTCGCTGACAGCCCTGTCACGGAGCCGGATGACGTTCACCTATCAGGTGCTGAAGCAGGACGGAAAGCTGGCGTGCGAGGGGACGACGTCCCATACGTATGTGGATGACCAGGGGCTTCCTTTTAATGTGGAAAAGCGTTTCCCGGAGTTGTGGAAGCAGATCAGCAGCACATGGAGCAGCGCGTTGGCAGGCAAGCCATCGGCCCAAGCATAATCTACAAGCAAGGACGATATATTTTGCGGCAAAAATAGAGGGGAGGTGCTTTCGGAGTGAAGGAGCGCGTAGTGATTACAGGTATGGGAGCCGTAACCCCGATCGGGATCGGCGTGCCGGCCTACTGGGACAATCTCTTGAAAGGAAACAGCGGGATCGGAAGTATTACGCGGTTTGATGCCTCAGAGCTGCCGGTCAAGATCGCAGCGGAAGTCAAAGCGTTTAACCCTACGGACTACATACCGAAAAAGTTAGCCGGACAAACCGATATTTTCATGCAGTTTGCCCTGGTGGCAGCCCAGGAAGCGCTGGCGGACAGTAAGCTGGATGCGAAGCCCGAGCGGGTGGCCATCGTGCTGGGAACGGCGCTGGGAGGCATCACGACGGCAGCGGCGGCGCAGGAGCAGATGACCGGAACGGGAAGCGCCCGCGTGAGCCCGTATTTGGTTCCCAAAATCCTCGGCAACATTGCTGCAGCCCAAATTTCGATCGCATATGGCTTCAAAGGCCCGAGCTATACGGTGAACACCGCTTGCTCTTCCGGTGCGGACGCCATCGGCATGGCTTCCATGCTCCTGCAGTCCGGACAAGCGGATGCGGTCGTGGCCGTCGGAGCGGAATCCATCCTGTGCGGACTGATGGACGCCGGCCTGGCGTCGGCCCGGGCGCTGTCGACCCGGAATGACGATCCGGCCAAGGCGAGCCGGCCGTTTGACCTCGATCGAGACGGGTTCGTGATGGGCGAGGGAGCCGGCGCGGTCATTCTGGAAAGGCTCGAATCGGCCGAGAGCCGGGGAGCCGGCATTAAGGCTGAGCTGCTCGCCTACGCCAACTGCTCGGACGCCTACCACGTGACTTCGCCGGAGCCTGAAGGAGCCGGGGAAGTGCGGTGCATGGAACAGGCCCTGGAACAGGCCGGGCTGACTCCGTCCGACGTGGATTATATTAACGCGCACGGAACGTCCACACCGCTAGGCGACCGGATCGAAACCAAATCTCTGAAAGCCGTGTTCGGCGAAGGGGCGGGCCGAATCCCGGTCAGCTCGACCAAGGGGGCAACCGGCCACTTGATGGGGGCGGGCGGCGTCACAGAGCTGATTGCCTGCATTCAGGCGATCCGCGAAGGGATCGTTCCGCCCACGCTCAATCACGAGCAGCCGGATCCGGAATGCGATCTGGATTATGTGCCGAATGAGGCGAGAGCGGCGAAGGTCCGTATCGCGATGTCCAATTCTTTTGGCTTTGGCGGACAAAATACATCTCTGATCGTCGGGAAATACGAAGGAACCAATTCATGAAGCGGACGGGCAAAGGGCCCGGTTCCGCTTTTCGAAGTCTCACAAAGGTTTGATTTTAAATATGAAGGAAGGAAGTTAGATGGGTACCATGGAACAACAATTTACCTATGATGTTCGGATGTTTAAAGATACATTTGAAAATGAGTTTACGTATATCAACGGATTTATGCGGAACGTGCACCGGTTTGCCGGTCGTCCGGCCTTGACCGATCCGGTGCGGGAGCGCACCTGGACTTATGCCCAGCTGAACGGGGAGGTAAACCGCCTTGCGCATGCCCTGCTCGGAGACGGAGTCGGCAAAAATGAGGTCATTGTGTATCAGCTGCTCAACTCGGCCGAATTCGTATTCAGCTACCTGGCTCCTCAGAAAATCGGCGCGATCAACTGCCCGATCAACTTCAAGCTCTCCCCCGGAGAAACCGCGTTCATCCTCGATGACAGCAAGCCTGCCGTCTACATCTACGATGCGGAAATCAAGGAAACAGCCGAGCAGGCGCTTGCGATGGCCAAACACCGCCCCCGCCGGATCGTGATGGTCGATATGAACGGCAATCAAGAGGCACCTGCGGATCACATTACCTACAGTGAATATGTGCAGGACAAGCGGGAGCATAACCCGGACATCGAGCGGCCATCCCATATCTACGATGAAATTACACGCCTGTATACCTCGGGAACCACCGGCCAGCCGAAAGGGGTTCCAATCAACAACATCAACGACATCCTGTCCGCCCACGACGTGGCGATGCATTTTCCTCTCAACCCTACCGACAAGACGATGAATATGAGCCCTTGGTTTCACCGCGGAGGCATTCATTCCGGAGGACCGACTCCATCCCTGTATGTGGGGGCCGAAATCGTTATTCTTCGATACTTCCATCCGAAAACATGCCTGGAACTCGCCGAGAAATACAACTTGACCTTCCTGATCGGGGCGCCGCCTATGCTCAAAATGCTCTATGACGCCCAGAAGAAACACCCTGTGGACCTGTCCAAATTAAAAGGCATCGTGACGATGGGTGCGCCGCTGGAGCGCGAGGACTGCATCAAATTCCAGGAGACGCTGACGCCGAATATTTTCAATGGCTACGGCACGTCAGAAGCGTTCTGGAACACGTTCCTCCGTCCTTACGATCTGCCGGAAATGGCGGGATCGGCCGGACGTTCCTGCACCGACGACGATGTCGCGGTCGTTAAGGTTTACCCGGACAGACGGGCGGAACCGGATGAGGTCGTGGCCCGCGATGGCAGCGAGGTCGGCGAGATCATCGTCAAGTCTCCGGGCAAATCCACGTATGCCTATGTGAACAACCCGAATGAAAGCGAGCGGGTCTTTTATAAAGGCTGGGTGTACATCGGGGACATGGGAACCTGGGACGAGAATGAGTTCGTAACCGTGGTCGGCCGTAAAAATGACATGATCGTCTCCTCGGGTGAAAATATCCACCCTGTGCAGATCGAAGAAATTCTGAACCAGCACCCGAAAGTGAAGGAGTCGGTCGTCGTCGGCGCGCCGGACGAGCTGCGCGGCGAATCGATCGTCGCTTACGTGATCAAGGAGGATCCGGAGCTGACAGCCAAAGAACTGAACAAGTACTGCAGCGATCATCCGATGCTGGCCAATTACAAGAAACCGCGCTTCTACCGGTTCATTGACGAGCTGCCGTATACCGCAACCGGCAAGAAGAAGCATTTTGTCGTGAAGCAGATGGCGGTAGAGGACCAGAAGAACGGATTGTTTGAGAGACAATAAAGATGGGCAGAAAACGTTGTTTACGGTTCGTTATTAAAAAATAAGCTTCGGTGAAAGGGCACCCTTCAGGGTGTCCTTTTTTTGCTGCCTTCGGCCAGCCATAGGGGAAAGGCGAACCTGCTTGGGTGAAGGAGAAGGTGGATGGCGGTTGGAAATGCCGCCGAACGTCGAACCGAAATGAGGAACCACAGATACGGCTTAACTACGGGTGCCAGCAGTAATGCAGAGAGAGGCCTACTTTCTGAAGGTAAAACGGTTGTCGGCCTAACCTTTTACTCTTATAATATGGTAATACGGTAATCAGATAAAGAATGAAAGCCACACAACAAGGAGAACGAGATGAAGCGAATAGCGATTGCAGGCAGCAGCGGAGGCAACCTGTTTAACCTCGGCGGCAAGGATCCCGAGAAACTGATCGGGGAGATCAAGGCGCAGTGTCAGAGCGCAGGCGTGGACATCGGCCTCGTGCAGTTCATTGCCGCATCCGAATCGATGGACGTCGCCAAGGACCACACCGCCGCCGTGCTGTACGGATGGAATGAGGATGAGCAGCGTCTGGCGAAGCGGTACGAAGGGACGCTGAAAGATACGAATGAGACGGCGGCGGAAGCGGATGCGGAGCTGGCAGACCGGATCCGGTCCGGCGGCATCGACGGGCTGATCGTGATGAGCGCCGATCCGCAAGGGTCCAACCGGCAGGCGGTGCAGGCCGCGGCTGAGGCGGGCATTCCCGTCGTGGGAACCGGCGGAACATCCATGGCAATGATCAGCTCCAAGGGAGCGAACGTCATCGCTACGTCGGGCACGACTGGAACAACGAACCGGACGCGGGCCGTTTCATTTATGACGTCCCTGTGCAAATACTGGGGGATCAAATATATCCCGGTGCTCGGAAGCGCCGGGGACAAGTCCGCCGCACCTGCGGGGAACCCGCTGCGGCGGATCAACTTGAAGGGCATCATGCAGTCCTCGCTGCCGGGCTTCATCGCCATGGCAATCGTGCTGGCGATCAGCCAGATCCCGGCGCTGAAGGGGCTCAGCGAGGTGTTCGACCTGATGCTCAAGGCGCTGCCGGTCGTACTGGCGGTCGTGGCGGCCAAGCAGATTTCCGACATGGACGAGGTGTCGATTGTCGCAGGCGTCATCGCCGGGGTGCTGTCAGTGAACGGCGGCATTATCGGGGGTATTATCGGCGGGATTGGCGCCGGCCTGCTGGTGCAGTATTTATTTGTCAAATGCGTGCAGTGGAAGTTTCCGATGACGACGGTCAACATCGTGGCCGGGGGATTGGCAGGCCTCATATCCGGATTGATCATGTACTATTTGATCGCCCCATTTGCCCTGCAGCTCGGCGAGTTCATTAAATACATTATCAATCAGGCGATTTCGTTTAATCCGATCATCGCAGGCGTGGTCGCAGGCCTTCTGATCTGGCCGGCGATTATCGGCGGCGTGTATCACGCGGCGATTCTGCCGATCGTCCTGCTGGAAATGGAGAAGACCGGCAACAGCTTCCTGGGGGCCATCGACATGGTCGGACTCGTGATGGTCTCCGCGGGAATCACCCTGGCCAACATCATCGCTCCGCGGGACCGGGGAGAGGCGGCAGTGGCCGCGCCAGGCTTTCTGATCAACATGGGCTTCGGCACCTTTGTTGAGGCGGCGTACCCGTTTATGTTCTCGAACAAGGTCGTCTTCGCGGGCGCCATCGGGGCGGCCGGCGTCGGCGGGGGACTGGTGGGACTGTTTAATGTGCGCGGAACGGCGTATGTTCCGTCCTTTATGGGGCCGTTTCTGTCCAACAACGTGGTCGGCTTTGCCGCTGCTATGCTCGTCGCGCTGATTCTGGCCATGCTGGTGACGCTGGTGGCGAACAAGGCGTGGAGAACGGGCCGAAAGTCCGAACAGAAGCCGGAAATCGAGGCGTCAGCCTAACATTGGCCGAGGATGGAACAGCGTTATCATTTCAATTGTGGTTCATCGAGGAAGGTTTAACACGGAGAAGGCAATTTTCCAAGGAAGGTAAAGCAGGTAATCAGTACACTGAGCAGAAAGAAGCCCTAATCCCCTCTACAAGGAGATTAGGGCTTTCCTGTTATCCTTTTGTTATCACCTTCGCAACAACTGGGACAAGACAGGTTAACGGTCGACAAGGTATCCAATGATTAAAACAACTACGATGAGCAGAATGATAAGTGCCAGTCTCTTTCGCAAGTCATACCATCTCCCTTGTTAATGTAATAAACAACTTCACTCTTCACCCGGTCGAACACCAATAGACTCAACCATCACCCTATACTCTGTAGATTACACATAGATCGGTCCGACATCCATTTTTTCCAAGGTAACATGGGGCCGGTCCGCCGCAGCCGGTATGGTATGATAAACAAAATAACAACCGACCCGTGGAAAGGAGGACACTCACATGAACGAAAAGGACGCTGCCATCTTGCAGCATCTCGTCGAAGAGCAAAGCTTGACCAAAGCGGCGGAACGCCTGTACATGACGCAGCCGGCACTGACCTACCGGATTCAGCTGCTAGAGCGGGAGTTTGGCGTGCCTCTGATCGTCAAACACGCCAAAGGGACGTACCTGACGCCGGAAGGCGAAGCGCTGGCGGCTTACGCGAAGAAGACGCAGGACGAGCTGAACCATATGAAGGATTATCTCCTGAATATGCGCAGCCGGGTGAAGGGGACGCTCCGGCTCGGGGTCGCCAGTTATTACGGCCTCTACAAGCTCCCGCCGCTGCTCAAGAAGTTCAGGGACCTGTATCCCGAGGTGCATTTCAGCGTCACCTGTGCGCTCAGCCCCGAAATTGTCGACTCGCTGATGGAGCAGGAGATTCATGTGGGCATCGTCCGCGGCGATTATCCATGGGTGGAATCCCGTTTCCTGCTGCATGATGAGCCGATTTGCCTGATCTCCAAGGAGCCGATCGATCTGGCCATCCTGCCGGAGCTGCCGCATATCCACTACAGCGAGCCGAAGGCCAAGGCCGCCCGCCAGGTATCCTCCCATTTTGGGCAGACGATTCGGGCCTGGTGGCACGAGCATTACGACACGCCGCCCACCATCGCCATGCAGGTGGATGCGTATGAGACATGCAAGGAAATGGTCAAGCACGGGCTGGGCTATTCCATCGTGCCGGGCGTGTTCGTCTCGCCGGAGGACGGCTTGTACACGCTGGAGCTTAAGCTGAAGAACGGGGAGCGGATCCGGCGCAACACCTGGATGCTGTACCGGGAGCCTTCGCTCGAGCTGGCCATCGTGGACCGGTTCGTCGATTTTATGAAAACGGAACATCCGTCTTAACGAAGTCCTGCCTGGGTATCGGGCGGGGCTTCTTTTTATCCAATCTGAATGAAACGAAACGCTACATAAAAATTCTTTAGGTCCAGCGCGAAAAAATCTTGATTGTACATCTTCCTGCGGCTGCCCTTATTATTTAATACATATTAATGCATAAATATACGAAACAATGCCGGAACCAATGACGGCTTCATGAACATTTATATCGACAGGGTGGGATAGCCATGAGTGCACAGCAAGAAAAAGAACCAAAACAGCAGCTGATTCAGGCAGTTGACGCGCGTGACGCCATGCTGCGGGAGATTTCGCTGAAAATCCATGCCAATCCGGAGCTGAGCTTCCATGAGCATCAGGCGCAGCAGTGGTTGACCGAGCCGCTGGCCGAAGCGGGATTTACCGTAGAAAAAGGCATCTCCGGACTGGAGACCTCCTTTCGCGCAACCTGGGAAGGAACACCGGGCGGACCGACGATCGCTCTGCTCGCCGAATATGACGCGCTGCCGGGCATCGGCCACGCCTGCGGGCATAATCTGATCGGAACGGCTGCCGTTGGAGCGGCTCTGGCGCTGAAGGATACATGCCCGGAGCTCCCGGGCAAAATCGTGGTGCTGGGCACCCCGGCCGAAGAGGAGGGCGGCGGCAAGATCATCATGTGCCAGGACGGTGTCTTTGATGACGTTGACGCGGCCATGATGGTTCATCCGCAGAACAAAACGATGGTGCTGCGCGGAGCGCTCGCCTGCGTGGATGCGACCTTTACCTTCCACGGGAAGCAGGCGCATGCCTCCTCCTCGCCGGAAAAGGGCATCAGCGCGCTGGATGCGCTGGTTAACGCGTATGTGGCGATCAACTCGCTGCGGCAGTTTATGAAAGAGGACGTGCGGATACACGGCATCATTACGAAAGGCGGGGACGCGCCCAACGTCGTGCCGGAACTGACCGAGGCGGTGTTCATCCTCAGGGCTTCCACCGTTCAGGAGCTGGAGACGGTCAGGGAAAAAGTGTACCGCGCCGTCCGATGCGCAGCCGAAGGCGTCGGTGCTACCGTGGACATCGCCGAGGGGCTGATTTATGCAGAGCGCAACAACAACAAGGCGCTGGCCGGGTTGTTCGCCCGCAATCTGGAGGACCTCGGCATTGAAGTGAACGACCCGCCGGAGAAAGGCGGAGTCGGATCGTCGGACATCGGCAACGTCAGCCAGATGACTGCCGCAATCCACCCGTATATCCGGCTTGGTGACGCTACGACGCATACGCCGGAATTCGCTGCGCTGGCCGGTTCGGAGGAAGGCATGATCGAATTGAACCGTGCGGCCAAGGCGCTGGCGCTGACGGCTTACGATTTGTGTACCGACAAGGAAGCGCTGCGCGAGGTCCGCAGCGAATTTGAGCAATGGAAAGCGTAGAGAAACGAGGGATAGACCGATGAACACCACTAATACTGCATCCCGCAAATGGTTGAAAATGCCTCATACGTATGTCATTTTGATTTTCCTTGTGCTGGTGGCCACGGCGCTCACCTACGTCATTCCGGCCGGGGAGTTCGACCGGGCCGAGGACAAGGCGACAGGCAAATCCCTGGTCGTTCCCGGTTCCTACCACCAGGTGGAGGCCAGTCCGGTTAGCATCGTCAGCATACCGAAGGCGATTGTGCACGGGCTGATCGACTCGGCGGATGTCGTTTTCTTTATCCTGATTATCGGTGGCACCTTCGAAATTATTTCCTCCACGGGGACGATCGAAGCCATTACCGGCCGGGTCGCCAAAAGGTTTTCGAACAAGGGCCGCTGGGTCATCCCGATCTTTATTACGCTCTTCTCGGTCGCCGGCTTCACGATGGGGATGTCGACCGAGGTCATGGTTTTCGTGCCGATCGGCATCGCCATTGCCCGGGCGCTCGGGTTTGACGCCCTGACGGGCACCGCGATGATCTCCCTCGGCGCCTCATGCGGGTTCACCGCAGGGATTCTGAACCCGTTCAATGTGGGTTTGGCGCAGGCCATCGCCCAGGTGCCGATGTTTTCGGGTGCTTGGCTGCGGATCATCCTGCTCGTGTGCCTGATTACGGTTACCAGTCTGTATATTGTCCGGTACGCCGGTAAAGTGAGGAAAAATCCGGAGCGCAGCCTTGTCCAGGATTTGGAGAAGGATGCGGACAAGCAGGAGCTCGACTTCTCCAAGCTGCCTCCCATGCAGCTTAAGCATTATTTGACCATCGCCACCGTTGTGATCGGGTTTGCCTCCCTGATTTGGGGCGTATCGAAAAAGGACTGGTGGATGGAGGAGCTCGCCGCGCTGTTTCTCACCATGGGCATCGTGTCCGGCTTCTGCGCCGGTTACGGTCCGAGCCGGATCGCCTCGGAATTCGTTAAAGGCGCCAAGTCGATTACGTATGGCGCACTGATCATCGGTTTTGCCCGGGGAATTATGGTCGTGCTGGACCAAGGCGACGTCATCGATTCGATCGTAAACGGGTTGGCCGTTGTGGTCGGCGAGCTGCCGGGATCCGTTCAAGTGCTCGGCATGTACGTGTTCCAGAACGTAATGAACGTCTTTATTACGTCCGGAACCGGGATGGCAGTGACGACGATGCCGATCATGGTGCCGCTGTCGGATATTCTGGGCGTTACCCGCCAAACGACGGTGCTCGCCTTCCAGCTTGGGGACGGAATCACGAACATGATTCTGCCAACGTCCTCGGCGCTGATGGGAAGCCTGGCCGTATCCGGCATCGCATATCAAAAGTGGGTGAAATTTTTCTGGCCCCTGATGTGCATGTGGATCGCTATTGGGGCGATTCTGATCGTGATCGCTAACATCATCAAATACTAGCCTTACAGAAGCGGATCGCCGTGTCTGTGCCAGGGCAAAATCCGCAAGGAATCCAATCGTACCGCCGTGCCAACCGCATGGAGGTGCGATTTTTCTTTCTTCCCATGGGTCCGGAATTGGACTAACATGAAAGATAGCTGAAACTGCCGCAGGCAGGGTTCACCGGACGGCACCCTGCGGCCGGGGGTTTCAATCTCAGACATCCGGGGTGTGAACATGAATGGTTTGATCGGTCTTCTCTGTTTAATATGGGGCTTCAATTGGGTTTTTATGAAGCTGGCCAACGGCGTGTTTCCGCCCGTGCTTTTTGCCGGCTACCGCTTTGCGCTTGGGGCGCTCGTACTTCTGGCGGTTTGTTATTTCCGCAAGGTGCCGCTGCCCCGCTGGAAGGATTTGAAGTGGTATATCGTATGCGGCATTTTGCAGACGATGTATTTTAACCTGGCGATCCAGATATCGCTGGAGGATCTAAGCGCCGGTCTGACGTCGGTCCTCACGTACAGCATGCCACTCTGGCTGACGCTGATGGCCCATTTTTGGCTTCCGGGAGAAAAGCTGCGTTTGCGCAAACTCGCCGGCATTATTATCGGCATCATCGGACTCTTCATCGCCATGGATGCCCACTGGGGAGGCAGCACAGGAGCGCTGCTGCTCGCAGTGTCCTCAGGTCTGTCCTGGGCGTTGTCCAACCTTCTCATCAAGCGAAAGCTTGCAGGCAGCGACATGCTCCAGTTTACGACGTGGCAGATGGTGGCCGGCGCAGCGGGACTGCTGCTGTACTCGGTAATCTTCGAGCACGGGAAGAGCCACTGGGGCGTCATGCCGGCCGTGTACGTCGTGTTTTCGGGCGTCGTCGGATCGGCGCTGGCTTTTGTGATGTGGTCGTACATTTTGTCCAAGGTGGAGGCCAGCAAAGCCTCGATCTCGCTGCTGCTGGTGCCGGTCGTCGGGGTCGTCTGCGGATGCCTGTTCCTGAAGGAAAGCCTGAACTCCGTCGTGGCGGTTGGCATTGTGCTTGTGCTGCTGGGGATCTGGCTCGTGAACGGGGGCGGGAAGCCGAAGGCGGAAGCATCGGCGGAAAGATAAGGGCCGAGGAGCAAGGAATATGAACCTGGGCTGCACAATATCTCAAGACTCAAGACGTGCCGCTGAACACTCACTTTATCGTAAAGGGGAAATGAACTGATGAAATACCGTTACCTCGGCCATACCGGACTGGAAGTATCCGTCCTGGGACTAGGCACGAACGCCTTCGGAAAGCGGGCGGATCAGGATACCTCCATCCGGATCATCCACCACGCGCTGGATCGCGGGGTGAACTTTATCGACACCGCCAATATTTATGCCGGAACCGAGTCGGAGCGCATCATCGGCCTGGCGCTGGAAGGCAGACGGCAGGAGGCGGTGCTTGCCACCAAGGCCGGGCTGGTCATGGGGCAGGGCCCTAACGGCCGCGGTTCTTCCCGGTACCATCTGATGCAGGAGCTGGAGAACAGCCTGAGACGGCTGCGCACGGATTACGTCGACCTGTACCAGATTCATACGTTTGACCCGCATACCCCGCTGGAAGAAACGCTTCGGACGCTGGACGATATGGTCCGATCCGGCAAAGTCCGCTACATCGGCGCGTCCAATTATGCCGCCTGGGAGCTGATGAAGGCGATCGGCATTAGCGAAGCCAAAGGGCTGAACCGGTTCGTGTCCACACAAGTCAGCTACTCGCTTGCAGACCGGACGCCGGAGCGGGATCTGGTCCCGATGTGCCTGGATCAAGGCGTCGGCATCATCCCTTATTTTCCGCTGGCCGGAGGCATCCTCACCGGAAAATATTCGCTGGAGAACCGGGCACCGGAGCAATCCCGGGCCGATACCGATCCGAACTTCAGCCGGTTTGTCATTGACCGCAACATCCAGCTTGGCCAGGAGGTTGGACGGCTGGCTGCCGGTCTGGAATTAGCTCCAAGCAGCTTGTCACTGGCCTGGCTGATGGGACGTCCGGCGGTTTCGACCGTCATTGTTGGGGCGACACGCACAAGTCAGCTGGAAGACAACCTGCGCAGCGTAGATATGACCCTGAGCGCGGAGACGATCCAAGAACTGGACCGCATCAGCGAGCCGTTCCGAAACGGTGAGCCGTTCGCCACCTACCGTTTGTCCTGAGCCATAGACATGAACACATGCCCAGGCCCCCGCATAGCATATAGCACAATTGCAGCAGGGGAAGGGTGTGACCGGTATGGTCATTCATTTAACGGCCTTACACTATGTGTACTTGGCGTTTATCGTGTTCATTATGGCGCTGCTGATCAAGCGGCGGGACACGACGATGATCTGCGTGGCAGGCATCTTCGTGCTCGGATGGCTGGCGACCGAGACGCTGAGCGGCTCAGTGTCGGGCATCTTTAATTCTTTTATTTATGCGACCAAAGAGCTGATGGGCACCATCATGATCATTTCGATCATCGTGGCGATGAGCCGGGTGTTGATCCGCACCGGCATTAACGAGACGATGGTTGCACCGCTGACGCGGTTCATCCGGACGCCGGCGGTCGCCTTCTGGGGAATCGGACTCATCATGCTGGTCACGTCCTTGTTTTTCTGGCCGTCGCCGGCGGTCGCGCTGATCGGGGCGGTGCTGCTTCCGGTCGCGGCCCGCGTTGGTCTGCCCGCCCTGGGCGCGGCCATCGCGATGAACCTGTTCGGGCACGGCATCGCGCTCTCCGGGGACTATATTATTCAGGGCGCGCCCAAACTGACCGCCGACGCGGCGGGACTTCACGTATCGCAGGTCATGGAAGCGAGCGTTCCGCTCGTCATCGTGATGGGCCTGGTGACAACCGTGACGGCCTACTGGATGATGCGAAGGGACATGAAGAACGGCACATGGCGGGATGGTCTCGTCACCGGGTCCGGAGGGGCGGGTACCCTTACGGGCGAAGGCGGGGGAGCGGAAGAATCGGCAGCGCCGCTTACTGCACGCGTGAGGGTGTGGCTGGCCGTCATCATCCCGGTGTTGTTCCTGATCGACGTAGCCGCCATGTTTGTGCTGAAGCTGCAGGGCGGAGACGCCACAGCGCTCGTAGGCGGCACGGCCGTACTGATTCTGATCGCGGTAACGCTGCTTTCGCACCGGAACCAAGGTCTCGAGAAGGTCACCTCTTACCTGATCGACGGCTTCACCTTCGGGTTTAAAGTATTCGGTCCGGTCATTCCGATCGCCGCCTTTTTCTACCTCGGCGATGCGGCGTTTACCGACCTCTTCGGCAAGGTGCTGCCGGAATCCTCGAACGGCATCGTCAACGATCTGGGCGCCGCACTGGCGCATGTGGTGCCGCTGAACGGAGCGGTGGGTGCCGTCACGCTGACGATCACCGGGGCCATCACCGGACTCGACGGATCCGGTTTCTCCGGCATTTCGCTCGCCGGCTCGATCGCCCAGCTGTTCGCGGCCGCCACGCATGCCGATGCAGCCACGCTGACGGCCCTCGGCCAGGTGGCGGCGATCTGGGTCGGCGGCGGTACGCTGATCCCCTGGGCGCTGATTCCCGCCGCGGCCATTTGCGGCGTCAGCCCGTTCGAGCTGGCGAGACGGAACTTGAAGCCCGTGCTGATCGGGCTGGCGGTGACTACGGCCGTGGCGATCTTTTTGGTGTAGCCGGGCTTCGATAATTCCTGCCTCTCGATCCATTCACACAAGGCCTTCCTAAAACGGAAGGCTTTTTTGTTGTTTCATGCCCTGCGGCGGTTTAAATGTTTGGGGAGGGGATTCCTAGATATACCCGGAGTCGTTTGGCTGGGAAAGGGATACCCTAAGGAAACCATACTATCGACAGAGATCGAGGTGTTATTCATGTTGTCAGCCGTCAAAAGATTTCTGATCGGCCGCCCGCTGAAGTCCGGCCAATTGGGTGAGCAAAAACTGAATAAAACCAAGGCGCTGGCCATCCTGTCCTCCGATGCGCTGTCCTCTGTTGCCTATGGTCCCGAGCAAATTTTGCTCGTGCTGGTAACGGTCAGTGCGGTAGCCTTCTGGTACACGATCCCGATCGGTATCGGCATTCTGATTTTGCTGCTGGCCCTCATTTTATCGTATAGGCAGATCATCTTTGCTTATCCCCACGGCGGTGGAGCGTATGTCGTTTCCAAGAAGAACCTGGGGATCAATCCGGGACTGATTGCCGGCGGCTCGCTGTTGGTCGATTATATTTTGACGGTGGCGGTCAGTGTGTCGTCCGGGACGGATGCTATTACGTCGGCGTTTCCCGGCCTTCACCCGTATAATGTGGTCATCGCCTGTGCGCTGGTCGTTCTGATTACCATTCTGAACCTGCGCGGGATTACCGAATCGGCTTCCATTCTGGCGTATCCGGTTTACCTGTTCGTGCTGGCGCTGTTTATTCTAATCGGGGTGGGCTTGTACAAAATCGCAACCGGACAGGTGCCCCCAACCCTGCACGCGCCAATAGGCACGCCGGTGGCCGGGATCTCCCTGTTTCTACTGCTGCGGGCTTTTGCCTCAGGGAGCTCGGCACTCACCGGGGTGGAGGCCATCTCCAATGCCATTCCGAACTTTCGCGACCCGGCGCCGAACAATGCCTCCAAAACCTTGATGGCGATGGGCACGCTGCTGGCGATCCTGTTCGCCGGCATCGTCTTTCTCGCTTACTATTACGGGATCGTACCGAATGAAAAAGAAACGGTCGTATCCCAAATCGCCTCCACCACCTTTGGGAGGAACTTCCTGTATTATTTTATCCAGGCGACAACCGCCCTTATTCTCGTCCTTGCGGCTAATACCGGCTATTCCGCCTTTCCGCTGCTCGCCGTCAACCTGGCCAAGGATAAATACATCGCTCGAATGTTTACCGTTCGCGGGGACCGTCTCGGGTATTCCAACGGCATTATGTTTCTGGCCACGGCATCAATCATTCTGATCATCGCTTTTAAGGGACGCACGGAGCATTTAATCCCGCTATATGCGGTGGGGGTATTTATTCCGTTTACGCTGGCCCAGACGGGGATGCTGGTCAAATGGATTCGTGAAAAGCCGAAAGGCTGGCTGGGCAAGCTGATCATCAACTTTGTGGGTGCGCTGATCAGCTTCACGGTCATGATGATATTTTTTATTACCAAGTTTGGCCAAGTGTGGCCTGTGCTCATTTTCCTGCCGCTGATCGTTTATATATTTCATGCGGTCAAAAGGCACTACGAGGCCGTCGGGGATCAGCTGCGGATTACGACCTGCGAGCCGGCCCTTCCCGTCGAAGGCAATGTGATGATCGTACCCGTCGCCGGGATTACCCATGTGGTGGAGAACTCGATCAATTACGCCAAGTCGTTGTCACCCGACCAGATCATCGCTGTCTACGTAGCCTATGACCGGGAATCGGAGCGGAAGATGGAGGAGAAGTGGAAGCAGTGGCAGCCCGACATTCGGCTGGTGACGCTGTTGTCGCCTTACCGCAGTATTATCCAGCCGCTGACGAAATTCGTAGATACCGTGGAGTACAAAGCTTCAGAGTCGCACTACCGGGTGACGGTGCTTATCCCGCAGTTTATCCCTAAGAAGAGCTGGCACAACATTTTGCATAACCAGTCGAGTCTGCTGATCCGTGCCTTTTTGCTCTACCGGAAAAATATCATCGTCACCACGGTGCCGTACCATTTGAAAAAATAGCTGCTTTACCCGTTACACAAAAGAAGCTGCCGACCGGGTTCTTCCGGTGCGGCAGCTTCTTCCTTGAAGATCAATAGTTGCGAAACCTTACTGCATCTGTGATTGAGCCTTGAGCGCCTTGCCTCTTGGTCTTACTTCCAATCCTGCACCCGCCAGATGTCCGTGACCCAGTCTTCATAGAAGGCGGGTTCGTGGGACACCAGCAGCACGGTGCCGGGGTAGGCGGCCAGTGCCCTCTGCAGAGACTCCTTCGCGCGGACGTCCAGATGGTTCGTCGGCTCATCCAGCACGAGCAGATTGCTCCGGGTGAGCATCAGCTCGGCGAGCCGGGCCTTAGCCTGCTCTCCTCCGCTCAGCGTCCGCAGTGGCTTGCGGATATGCTCGGCGCTCAGGCCGGCCATGGCCAGCGTGCGGCGGATCTCCTTCTCCGTCAAATCCGGACGCAAGGACCAGACATACTGCAGCGGCGTGTCCGAAGACGGGGTGTCTTCCTGCTGGTAATAGGCGGTCCGGACCGTGTTCTGAACGGTTACGGCGCCGCCCAGTGCGTTGATGCCGCCGAGCAGAGTCTTCAGCAGCGTGGACTTGCCGGCGCCGTTCTCCCCGATGATGGCGATTTTGTCGCCGCCCTTGACGGTAAGGTCAAGCGGCCGGAACAGCGGCACCGCGTATCCCGCTTGAAGCCGTCTGGCCTCGATTAGCACCGAGCCGCTGAGGTTTCCTTCCGCCCGGAACTCAAAGCGGGGCGCCGGGCCGTCACCCGGCTTCTCGACCCGCTCGATCCGGCTCAGCATTTTCTCGCGGCTCTTGGCCTGCTTCGCCTTGCGGACCCGGTTGATATTAATAAAGGATTCCAGCCGTTCGATCTCCCGGGTCTGCCGCTCATAGGCTGCCTGCTGCTGCTTCTGGCCGAGCGCATACTGCTTCTGGAACGCGGCATAGCTGCCCGTGTAGCGTTTCAAGGTCTGATGGGCCAGATGAAAAATCACGTTCGTGATTTCGTTCAGGAAATGCTCGTCATGCGACACAACGATAAAGGCGTGCGGATACTTTTTCAAGTAGCCGGTCAGCCACTCGATATGCACGGCGTCCAGGTAGTTGGTCGGTTCGTCGAGCAGCAGCACATCGGGCTCCTCCAGCAGCAGCTTGGCAAGCAGCAGCTTCGTCTTCTGGCCGCCGCTTAAGCGGCTAACGTCGGTGTCCAGGCCGATCTCGGCCAGACCCAGCCCACGGGCCACGTCCTCAATTTTGGCGGAAATGGCATAAAAGCCGGCCTGCTCCAGCCCATCCTGCAGCTCGCCGTAGCGCCTGAGCATCGCGTCAAGCCCGTCTCCCGCCTCACCGAATCGGGCCGCGATTTCATTCATTTCGCGTTCCATGTCAAACAAGTGCTGAAAGGCCCGCTCCAAATACCGCAGGACCGTCATTCCTTCCTGCAGCGAGATGTGCTGCTCCAGGAAGCCGACCCGGGCGCGCGGCGACCACTCGATCCGCCCTTCCTCCGGCAGCAGGCTTCCGGTCAGCAGGCGGAACAGTGTCGACTTGCCGGCGCCGTTCATGCCCACCAGTCCGGCATGCTCGCCCGGCAGCAGGCGAAACTCAATATGGCGAAACGTGATTTGATCTCCGTACATATGCGTAAGATTCGTGATATTTAATATGCTCATGGTTCTCTCTCCTTAGGTTTCATTGATTGCGAACAAATGAAGCCATCAGGAGGACAGCGAAATGACGTGACGATTCGATTGTAAATACTGCAAGATACTCCGGCCCTAGAGGTCTGTACCTGGCGATTAGGTATCTTACAGTCCCGCTTTAATATACAGAAAGCGGGTAAGGTGAACACACCCTACCCGCTTACATACCAAAGCTGGAAAAGATGTGGAAATCATATCGACTGTTCTCGAGATGGCTAAAAAAGGGCAGACTTCTCCCGTATCAAGCCAATTCTCTTCTAAGAACAGTAGACAAAATTTCCATTACCTTTCCACCTCATTCAAGTTTATCGTTACGCCACACAGTATAAGCGAGGCTTCCTGCAGTTGTCAATCGGACACCTGCCCTGGGAAAGCTTAGTTCTCCAACCCGCCGCAGGCGGTTAAGAATCCTTTACCCGGAGATATCTTTACAAGGCTGACATGAGAATTTATAATGTCGATGTATGTGCAGAAGTTCGAAAGGGGAATCCATAAGTGGCAGTTGTTTGCTTGTAGCCGGCAAAAGTGCAAAAATTTCGTGAGTTCGTTCACGGGATACGTATGCCCTTTTGACCTAATACAAGGAACTTCTCGCATCGTATTTTTTTCGATACCGGCGGAGTGCCTTATTTGAGGTACTCCGTTTTTTGGTGAAATGAGGAGGAAAACACATGCTAACGCCATTTATGGAAAACCACGAGTATAATTTGATCAAGCGCCTGCTGGGGCGCCTTGAATATAACATCAAGACCACAGCCGACCAGAAGGTCATATCCGCGATCCGGCACACGACTTGGACCCGGGTCATAGAGATGTTCCCTGCTGCGACGGAGGAGCAGAAGCGGTTCTTCGACCGGATTCCGACGCTAAACCGTGCCGAAGAATTCCAGGCTTATTTGAGCGAGCTGGAGCAATACGTCACGGCCTTTCCGCAGGTAACGGAACAGCAGCTGAAGAAGCTTTATCCCAAAATTAAAAAGCTGAAGCTTCCACCGCTGGCCGAGCTCGATTTCCGCTTCCTGACCTATATTGGCTGGACCGACATTTCAACGAATAAACTGTTCATCGTCTACAACCTGGACGGGAAAATGACAGGCATTGAGGGCCGATTCACCCCGACGAACAAGAAGGGGGTCTGCTGTCTCTGCAACAAGCATGAAGAGGTGGCCTTCGTGACCGCGCAGACGAAAGCGAAAGGATCGGCACTGGACCATTTCGGTCGGGTCGGAAATTATATGTGCATCGACAGCGCCAAGTGCAACCAGAATATTACCGATGTGTCTCAACTGGAGCGGTTTATGAAGGATGTGTTGAACTAACATGCTGACCATGCGTAAAATGCAGAAGAATCCGGGTTGATTCCGGGAGAAATACAGCGGGCAGGCCGAGAGGCCTTGCCCGTTTTTATTTTCCCTTTGAGCTATCAGGAGACGGTTTAGTGAACCAGTACAGGCGAAGGCGTCTGGATATACTCGGCGTACCGGATGCCTTCTGCCTTCAATTGCTCCTGACTGGCCCGGTTGGCATTGTACACCACGAACGGGGGGAGGAAGGTGCCGTGGCAGTGGGCAATCGTAAGGTGGATCGGTTTTAACAGCTCGCTGATCGTGAACCAGTTGTCTCCTCCGGCCTGAAATGACTTATCTGTGCCGCCCGCGGTAGTGACGACGATGAATTCTTTGCCCTTTAAATGCTCGCCTCCGGGGCCGTAAGCCCAGCCGGGAGTCAGTACATCGTCAAACCATTTTTTGAGAAGTGGTGGTGAGCTGTACCAATAAAAAGGGAACTGGAGAACAATCCGGTCGTAAGCAAGCAGCAGCTGCTTCTCACGGTCCGCATCGATCTGCCAATCCGGATATTCCTGATACAGATCGCGGACGTGGATATCGGTATGCTTCGGCAGAGCTTCGAGAAGCGCATGGTTCGCTCTGGACTTGGACAGATCCGGGTGGGATACAATGACCATGGTTTTCATTTCAAAATCATCCTTTCGGGTGGTATGCGGTATGAATGATGCACCCCCAGTATTGTTCAAGACCGCCGCTTTGAAAAGTACGCATTTTAAACAGACTAAGTCTTGCAAACCGTACTCTGGATCAGGACAGCGTATTGCCGAGTAGTACGAAAAATCATACTATGTACGATTTAAAAGAGTACTGTCACCATTCCGTGTACTCTGGTACAATGGCAGCAAAGACAGCACTGCCGCTTCGGTAGGAAAGGGGAGGGCTAGCGAGATGAGTAAGGACCACGGGACGGGAAACACGGGAGGAATCATAACGACGCTGCAGGCGATCGGAGGCAAGTGGAAGCCGCTCATTTTGTTTATACTGCTGCACCAGGGGACGAAACGGTTCGGGGAGCTGCGCAGACAACTTCCCCATATTACACAGGGCATGCTGACCAACCAATTGCGTGAGCTTGAGCAGGATGGATTGATTCACCGGAGGGTATATCAGGAGGTTCCTCCCAAGGTAGAATACTCCTTGACGGAACATGGGGAGTCGCTAAGATCCGTGCTCCACGATATGTGCAGCTGGGGTTTTGAGCATATGGAATTCAAGGCGAATGCCGCCAAGGAGGATACCGCCTCCGAAGCGGACGGAAATATGTAAGGGAGGGCCTGAGGGCCCTCCCTTACTGTATATTGGATGTCACTCTTCAAATGTCAGGTTAGACGGCTCGTCCCGGAGCTCGTAGACGACCTCCAAATTCGTGGTAGGTACGCTCTCGTCGACTTCATCAAACCGGAAGCTGTCCACCCATACCTGCCCCGGTCCCATCAGCAGCACGCCGAGCGAAATCGTCGCGGCATTGTCCGGGACATCAAGCACGATGGCGTAATGGTTCCAATGCGTGTCGCCCACAATCCGGCGGTTGTTCATATTGTCAAACCGAAGCACGTCCTCGGCTTGATTATCGACCCGCATCCACAATCCGCAGAACTCGGTCACCCCTTCTGTCCGGACGAAGCCGGAGAAGCGCATTCTGCGTTTCAGGTACCGATCGGCTTTAAATTGCTGCATCATCGTGGCGAACACATTCGGGCCTTCCGGGGTGATGGCTTTCACATAACCCGAGGCGTTCCCTTGATGGACGTTGTGACGGTCCAGGCCGATTTCATACTGATGCGGGTGGCTGCCGCTCAGCATCCAGCCTTTTATCATCGATTCCTCAATCATGTTCATTTCTCCTCCTTGAGCGGCATGGGCCTGGGTATGAAGACTGAACATCTTCCGGTATCGCCCTGGCGGCATGCCGTACATTTTTTTAAAGGCGCGGGTAAACGCCTCCTGGCTCTCAAAATGGCACTGCAGTGAAATGCCGATGATCGGCTCCTCCGAGTACAGGAGCATCCGCGAGGCGAGACACAGTCGGCGGCTTCGCAAATATTCCGCGATGCTCAGCCCGGTCTCCCTGCGAAACAGACGGTGAAAATGGAACGGCGAGAATCCGGCCTCCGCCGCGATCTGCTCAAGTGTCAGCGGCTCGTGAAGCTGTTCCTCCATGAACCGGATGCTGTGTTGAATCCGATTTGAATACACCTGCGTGCCCCTCCTTTGATATCAGCATAGCAGATGGGAGAGGGTGCGTTTTGACCGTTCTTGCTAACATGCGAAAAAGCCCGGGATGGGCAGGCCATTCGGGCTGGAATAGGGGAGACGTGGGAATACTCGGATGCGAACGGGATAGTTGCGGGGCGGTGTCCACGTGGTGAATCAATTCGGTCATTAAGGGCCGTCGCGCTCCCCTTTGTTTTAAAAAGACACACCATAGCAACCACTCGCTAGTCTTCGGTGTTAGAGCTCTGAAAGGTTGAAGCGGACTTCCCGGTTCGGGCAATCCGCTGCGGCGAAATCCAGCAGGCGGCGGCCCTCGTCGGCCAATGCCTCCTGATCGGCGTCCGATATAGGCTCGAACAGCTTGATCACAAGCTCGGCAGATTGCTTGTTCCGCTCCAGGCTCCACATGCCGCAAACGAAGCCGTCGACGAGCACCGCTGCCCGGATGATGCCATTCACCGTAAAGATACGGCGGCGGTAGCGTTCATCCATAATCCGGGAGCGGTCGGCGAAGGAGAGAAGCATGTTGTCGAATTCGCCGAGGAGGCGCGGAGGTGCGGGTGTATCCTCCGCCGGCAGGGGGGCGTCCGCCAGGTCGTACAGCAGGACGCCCTTTTCATCCAGGAAGGTCCGCAGACTTGGCCCGAGCCGGCGGATGACGTCGCTCAGCCGGGTCAGCCCGGACCAGACCTGGATGTCCTTGACCGAGGCCGGCCCGAAGGCGGCCAGGTAACGCAGGACCAGCTCCTCGAGTCCGGAGCTGGAAGCTTCTGCGGGCGGGCTGCCCAGCCACGCTTCCGCGGTGGTGTGCAGGGCCTGGCCGCTGGCGCCCCACAGGCCCCTTGGGGGCACCTGCACGAGCGGCACGAGCGTGCGCACCGTGTTGGCGAGCGCGGCCGGGCTGCGGTCCGGCCAGCGCTCCTGCAGGCGGGCGCCGAGCTCGCCATAGGCCAGCGGCGCCTCCTCCACGAGGGCCCGCCCGGCTGCGGCGACCGCGCCGGTATCCAGGCCGGCCAGCTCCTTGCCGTAGCCTCCCTTCAGGCCGCGGTCCAACGCGGGCTGAAGGACCGGGCGCAGCGCCAGGGCGTCCTCGGCTGTCACGAGGTGGATCGTCGACCGCATCATCACGATGCGCACGGCCTGACGCGTCTCGATCAGCCGGGACAGCTCCTCGTGCCGGAAGCCATCCAGCCGGGTCCACAGGCCGTAATACGGCGGAATCGGAGCTTGGGCCTGCATGCCGGCCAGATGCCGCAGTGCGTCAAGCACCGGCATCTCTGCCCGGCGCAGCAGGAGCTGCCGTTCGAGCAGGGCCCGGTTCAAGGCCCGGCGGCTGAGCACCTGGGGAACATTTTTCGTAAAAAGGGATGTATCGGTTGGCTTGGGCATCGGCTCGGTCACGACGGCAGCGCCTCCTTAAGGTTCATGGTCTATACGTTCTTATATCCTCAGTATAGCCATCAACGCTGACAACAATATGTCAGGGTTTGGAGAGTACGGTCAAAGGAATTTGTGATCCTCGTCCCGGGGATCGATGTGGGTTTTCGGGATGGAAGCCAAAATACGGAGCATGGTGGAAATCCAATAGTGCAGCAGGCCGGGTACCGAGAGAAGCAGAATCAGCGGCGGCCGGGCCGATATGCTTCTATGATTCAAATAGAACAGCAATAGGCAGGACACCAGAACATACCATACAAGTGGCAGTACTCCAGGCCGCGGCTTCCAATAAGCTGCGACTAACCTGGAAACGGCTTGCAAAAGCAGCGAGTAGCACAAAATCGAAACAGCGTTCAGGAACAACATGACCGTGACGATATCCTGAAACAAGGGAAACTCGTGCTCCGGACCGTACCATGGCCAGAAGGCAAGCAGGCCGAAAGCGCACAAGGCCAGAGACAGGCCTGTCCACAATACATAACAAAACCGAATCATGCGGAACCCTCCCTGAAAAGGTAAATATACACAGGGATCGGGCCCTTTACTGGACGACCCCGTGTATCAAGCGGAACCATTCACAGCTGCTCATTTGGAGGCGAGAGAAGTTTTTTAAAATAAGCTTCGACTTCGGCAGCGACCTCTTCCGGTCCTTTGGAGCCGTCCACTTCAATGAGGGGTAGTCCCCGTTCCTTTGCAGACTGTCTGTACTGCTCGGCCCACAGCAGGTCACGTTCGATGTGGTTCTGCTGGGCAAGCTCGGGGTCATCCAGAACTTCGGCACGCCGCTGCCCCTTGAGACGCCGATGATGGGAATCCCTTTGGAAGGGTTCGCTCGGCACCATCCATATGGCTCGTTGGGGATCTGGTAATAAAGGGAGGAGCGCTTCCGGAAAAAAGCCGGGTCCCTCTGCGATGATGGGACGATCCGCGGATATGGCACGCAAATCTTCAATAACCATGGGAAGCCGTTCCAACCAAACCGATTTTCCACTGGCAGCCATTTCCGCTGGCGTGCATGACAGCCATAACCATTCCAGAAACGCCTTCTCATCCAAATCCGCGAGTTTGGTTCCTAACGCGAACAATGCGGGATGCCGCTCAGGATCCGCGCGACGGATATGATCCATTTCATATCGGTCGAAGTGGTATACCTGTAACTGGTATGTTGAGCCAAGCAGGCCTGCAACCGTCGTTTTACCACAATCCGGAGGGCCGCCGATCCAAAGAATATGCGACAAGGCTATTGCTTCCTTATTCACGAATGCAGCGATCATCATCACCTCTTTTTCATGGAGAGTTGTCAGAATGAAGTGTCTGATATGCGATTCTACAGTTTATTGAAATCCAGTTATTGGGATTTTTGGGGCAGATGCCTCCACATTAACATGTTATTGGGGAGCGATGCAAAAGCAGTGGAGTTCAACTTTTTTGCCTCTGCGTAGTCGGTTTAATACCGAGCTGAGATAACGTGCTAAACAAAAGGATGTGCATATATTGTTGCGCAGGGCTGAGCCGCTGTTTACGCAAAGAACGATGCGGTATAATGGGAAAATAATGGGAAAGACACGATACAGAAAGGAGCCTGCCACTGTGAAAATAGGTCAGCTATCCAAAGCAACCGGCGTCAGCGCACGATCGATCAGGTATTACGAGAAGCAAAAGCTGCTTACGGCAAAGCGTTTGGACAATGAATACCGGGAGTTCGACGAGGTTGACATCAAGCGGGTCCAAACGATCCAGATTTATTTGGAGCTTGGGATGTCGACGAAGGAAATTCTTGAAATTTTGAAGTGTCATGACGATATCAATGCTTATACTGGCAGCGACGGATTTTGTGATGAAATGCTCGAAGCCTACGAGGGCAAACGCGAAGAAATTTCCGGGCAAATTCAATCGCTCATGGCCGTTCAGCGGCGGCTGGACCAACGCATCGAACAAATGAGAGAGCAGCGGGTCTTTGTCAACAAGGAGGGCGGCGCTGCCGAAGAGATCAGCTCACTTGGAGAAGCATCGATAAGATAAGCGGAAAATCATCGAGAGAAGCCCGGTCCACCAGGTGGACCGGGCTATTCGGCCAGGCTCGGACGCTTGCCGAGGGCTGACATTTTACTTTTGCCTCTTTTGCAGTATTTCGGTAAGAAAAGAAAATCCGTCCGCACCATGCCCGTCGTCGATCGCGCGCAGGGCGATGTCGTTAGCGGCCGTTAGTACGCTGGTATCGATCTCATGGGAAAGTGCAGTTTCAATAATGTGCTTCATGCCTGCGGCTGCCGAAAGCAGGTTGGAGCCGTGTCCGGGATATTGCCTATTGTCGACTTGCTCAGCCAGTCCGGCCATAATATTCGGAAGAATGCTGCTGATTCCTTGAGCAAAAGGAAGAAGTTCCTTCGCACTGATGTTTTCCGATTTCGCCAAGGTCAGGGCATGAGTATATCCGCTGATGGACGTCCAGTAAATATCCAGGAGCGACACATCGTAGGCTGCGGCCCGGCCGGGATCTTCCCCGAGGTATGAGGAAGTGCCTCCGATGCTTGCCAAGGTATGGCGATGGGCTTGGTAGACGGACTCCGACCCGCTGTACAAAACCACAGCCGAGCCCTGGCCGATCGTTGTCGTCGGTGTCATGATTGCCCCGTCAAGGTAGTGAATTTCGTGTTCTGCCGCCCATTCGGCGGTTTGGCGTGCGCGAAACGGTGTGTCTGCGGTCAGATTCACCAAGGTACGCCCTTTCAGTGCGTCGCCCAGTGGGCGGATGATAGCATGGACGGCGTCATAATCAAGGACGCACACGATGACCAGCGGACTGGCCAGAGCGGCTTCAGCGGCCGTCCCGGCAAGACTTGCACCCTGCGCGACGAGCGCATCGGCTTTGCCGGCAGACCGGTTCCAGACCGTGGTTGGATGCCCGGCTTTCAGGAAGGCCCCGGCCAGCGCACGACCCATGGGGCCAAGACCGAGAATCGTCACCGGTGCCCGGGATTCTTCGCTGGGATGGCTGTGCTGAACAGGATTATTGGCTGTCAATGGAATTCCTCCTTTTTTATATCCCCATTCTATTCCGGTTGAGGTGATGCGGCAGGCGGTCAGTCAGATAGGGGATGCTGTATCATCTCGATGATCCTGGTGAGGCCGTCGGTACCGTGACCTTCCGCTACTCCCCTGTCGATCAGGGCCTGCATCGGCGTGATAAGCTCCGTGCTGATCCCCAGCTCTCTGGAGGCGGCGATGAAATTGACGAACCCCGTCTGGTTGATATAGAGGCTGGATACATCTGTTCGATGATCGTTGGCATCCACCGCTTGTGCAATCCGAGGCATGGAGGCCGACATGGCCGAAAGCCAGGGAACCACAAGCGGCGTGAACGATTCGGCTTGAACTCCTACCGAGCGGATCATGGCTATAGCATGGAAAAGGCCGCCGTACATCCCGTACATAACGCTCAGCAGCGCCAAGTCGTAGAGAGGGGCAAGTCCGGGATCGCCGCCGAGGTACTTCGTGCCCCCCAGTTTTTCCAAAGCAGGCTGCCAGGCTTCGAAAGCACTAGACGAACCGCTGTACAGGACAAACGCTCCGGAGGTTCCGATCATTTGTGGCACAGCCATGATGCCGCCGTCCAAATATTCAGCGCCGTGCTCGGCTGTCCATGCGGCCGTCTGCCGGGCTTGTGCCGGCGATCCGTTGGTGAGGTTCACCACCGTCCGTCCGGCAAGCACATCACCCGCCTGCTCGAGGATTTCCTGCACGGCTGCATAATCCAGCACGCAGATTAGAATCAGTGGACTGGCCGCAATGGCTTCAGCGACCGTGCGAGCAGACACCGCGCCTTCCGCCGCGAGTGTTTCGGCTCTACCGGGCGTGCGGTTCCAGACGGTGGTCCGGCGGCCCTCCTTCAGAAAGGCTTGGGCCAGCGCCGACCCCATCATGCCTAGTCCGATGACGCTCACCGGTTTAAGATGCCCCTCAGTTTGTTTCCATTCCTGCCCTAGCGGATTCCCTTGTTTATTTTCCCTCATAGGATGTTCTCATCTCCTTTCCTACCCATCTTAAAAGGTTGACACAGTGTCAAAGTCAATGCGTATTTTTCACGATTTTATAAATGCGAAGCTTTGGCTCAAGGCACGGACGAATTGGCGATAGGATTGTTTTTAATGGGAAAAGTCATCTTTTTGTTATATCCCAGTTATTGACAACGGGCGCGTGGAGGTTTTACAATGAATCAACGGAATGTTAGTGACTACTAACATCATCCGGATGACGACTCCAAAGGATGCTGACACAATGACGGAATCAACGACCAACCGGGACAGACTGATGCTGACCGCGATTGACCTGATGGCCGAGAAGGGATATCAGGGAGTAACCACGAAGGAAATTGCCGCAGCGGCGGGAGTGAGCGAGATGACGCTGTTCCGTCAATTCGGCACCAAGCTGCAGCTGCTGGAACAGGCGATCGACCGTTTTCATTATGCGGGCGAGATGGAGGAACTGTTTTCCACCCGGCTGACATGGAGCTTGCGTGAAGATCTGCTGCGGATAACCCGTGCCTACCATGACATCATGGATCGGAACCGGAAGCTGGTGCTGGTCATGCTGCGCAGTGCGGAGCTGTCCGATCTGCGCGACCGGGCCCAGGATCATCCGCGGCAGCTGCAGCAGCTGCTGACGGCGTATTTCCAGGAAATGCAAAGGCAGGGGAAGGTGAAGGCCATAGATTCCGAGGCGCAGGCTATGGCGTTTATGTGGATGAATTACGGTGCCTTCATTTCCCGTCTGCATAACGCGGATTTGATTACAGCCGTGTCCCAGGAGCAGTTTCTGCAGACGAGCATCGCATTGTTCGTCGATGCCCTCACTCCGATAAACGAACGGATTAAAGAGCGGTAGAGAGGGGAGCGGGCGAATGGATGCTCGATCGGCTGGGACAGGCCAGGCAACTATTTTTACATTGCGAGGAGCGGTGACAATGAGCAAATCAACAAGCAAGCTGGCGGTACCCACTGCGGATGATGCAGCGAAGCCCGTGGGATTGACCGCCGCTGCCGGGTTTCAGGTCGGCGTCCGGAGAACGTTTCCGGTATCACGGGAGGCGACGTGGTCGCTGCTGACTTCCCCGGAGGGTATGATGGTATGGCTTGGAAAACTTCCGGCCCTTGAATTCAAGCCGGGAACGACGTATACGTCCAAGGAAGGAAACCACGGCGAGATTCGGGTCGTCAAACCCGGGGAGCAAATCCGCTTGACCTGGCAGCGGCCCGGCTGGCCCCATCCTTCCACGGTCCAGATCCGCTTGCTGGAGGCCAAGACGGGAACGACGATCAGCTTCCATCAGGAAAAGCTGACGGATATGCAGCAGCGTGAGCAGATGAAGGCATATTGGGAGGAGGCAGCGGACCACATCCGGCAGCAGCTGGCTGCAGACTGATCGAAAGCATGGCCTCAACGAATTGATCATTGAGTAAAACTCCGCCACTTGAATCGCTTGATTGAATCGAAGAATCCGTTTGGCCGGTAAGACGACTTGGAGTGTTGATTTCCTCCTCCGCTGCGGCTTACTATAATAACTTCAGGAGGAGGTCTGCTGATGGCTGAGCTGAAGGCAGTATACAATGAGGAATTTTTGCGGGGGTTCGGGGCGAAAGTTCATACGGCCCACGCCGCGTTTGATACAGATAAGTTTGTCAAAGATGTCATGGACGACACATGGCAGGAACTTGAGCTGAAAGCCCGTATGCGGCGGATCAGCGAAAAGCTGGGCGATCACTTGCCCGCCCGATATGAAGAGGCGCTGGAGGTGCTCTTCGCGATCGACGAACACTGTGCGGGGTTTCCGTACCTGTTCTTTCCCGATTTCGTGGAAGTGTTCGGGCAGGCGCCGGAGCACTGGGACCTTTCAATGAAGGCCCTCGAGCGCTTCACGTCCAAATCGTCGGCGGAGTTTGCCGTCAGGCCCTTTCTGCTGCGGGACCCGGAACGGATGATGCGCCAGATGACGGCTTGGGCGCAGCATCCGGACGAACATGTCCGGCGTCTGGCCAGCGAAGGCAGCCGGCCGCGGCTGCCGTGGGGACAGGCCCTGCCGATGTTCAAGAAGGATCCGGCGCCGGTGTTGCCCGTGCTGGAGCTGCTGAAGCAGGACCCGTCGCTCTATGTCCGCAAGAGCGTCGCCAACAACCTGAACGACATCGCGAAGGACCATTCTGACGTGGTGCTGGAGACGGCGCGGCGCTGGAAAGGTACTCATCCGCATACCGATTGGATTATCCGCCACGGCTGCCGGACCTTGATCAAGAAGTCCCATGCGGAAGCGATGGCTCTGTTCGGCTATGCGGAGTCATCTGCGGAGGAACCGCTGGCGTCCGCCGCTTCGCTGACGGTAGAGCCGTCCGAGGTCGCGGTCGGGGGCAGCACAGAGCTTCACTACGAGATCCGCGTGCGGGACGGGCAGCCGGCCCATATCCGGGTGGAATACGGGATCGACTTTGTCAAAGCCCGCGGCAAAATATCACGCAAAGCGTTTTTGCTGTCGGATAAGACCGTACCCGGAGGCTCCCGCCTGTCGGGGACGCGAACCCATTCCTGGGCCGATCTGACGACGCGCCGCCATTATCCGGGCGAGCACCGGATCGTGCTGCTGGTCAACGGCCAGGAGACGGCTTCCGCCAGCCTTATGCTTACGGGCAGCGGCGGGGAGCAGCAGGCATAGGCGAAGCATGCGAAGACAAAACAAACAGGAGTACCCGAGCGGTCGTTGGACCTCAAGGGGACTCCTGTTTTTCGTGATCGGCTTGCCTTTATATAAGCAGGGAACGCTCCGGATCAATGCTGCCGCTGGTTTGAAAGAAACTGCTTCTCGTGCTGAAGCAGCCAGCTTTTACGCGTCAGTCCACCGCCGTAACCGCCCAAGTCGCCGCTCGCATTGATGACGCGGTGACAGGGGATGACAAGGGCCAGCTGGTTGGCGCCGTTGGCCTGAGCCACGGCCCGGAAAGCCTTCGGTTTGCCGAGAGCCCCGGCCAGCCCGGAGTAGGAACGGGTCTCGCCCGGCGGAATTTGCACCAGCTGCGCCCAGACCGACTTCTGGAACGGAGAGCCGATCAGATGCAGCGGTGTGGTGAATACGGACAGACTCCCGTCAAAATAAGCCGTCAGCTCCTGCTCGATGGAGCGTATGGGAGCGGTGACGCCCGGGATGATCGCCGATTTCGTCCGCTGGCGCAGCCGCTCCACTTCGCGCTCGAGGCCCCGCCGGTCCACAAACTCCAGCAGATACAGCGCCTCCTCGTCGGCGATCGCGACCATCGGGCCGAGGCGCGTATCGATCCATGCCGCGCGCAGGATGCGGCTGTCTGCGGATTTCGCCGGAGCCGCCCCCATGATGCGGGAGAAGGCGTCCCGGAATCCGCTTCCGGATTCATACCCGCTCGACAGCTGGGCGTCGATCACCGCCTGGCCGGACCGGATCTGCTTGAATGCCAGCCCCATGCGGCGGGCGCGGGCATACTCCACAAAGGTCATGCCAAACCGTTTTTTGAACTGCCTCCGCGCCGTTGAGGCATCGATGTCGAGCTCATCAAAGTCCTGTTCCTTCCACCGTTTTTCCGGATAGGTCTCGACGGCTTCGACCAGCTTCTGGACGACCGGCGAAACGTGATTCGGATGGGACAGCGGGCGGCAGCGCTGACAGGGCCGGAAAGAAGCGAGCAGCGCCTCCTGCGCGGTCTCGTAAAACTCACAGTTTTCATATTTGGGCTTTCTGGCCGGGCACGTCGGGCGGCAGAACACTCCCGTCGTTTTGACACCGACATAGAAAATCCCCTCGTACTCCGACTTTTTATCGAGCAGCGCCTGATAATACTCCATTTTATGTTCAGCCGTAATCATGACCGGCCTCCTTTTTTTCATCATCCTTTATTCTTATTATAGACCAGCCCTGCAGATCTCCGCCGCCGAAAATCGGGCACTGATTTTTAAATCATCGTTCTTTTTCAACAGGACGCCGTAATGGCGGAGCCAGCAGCCCCCATCCGTGGCTAAATTCCCGCTGCATCCCTTGTTTTAACAAAAAAAATTTGGGACAATAATAGACAGATTGCCTTTTGGATCTGGTAAAGTAGAGAGAGTATGCATTTAAAGCTTTTGAAAAGAGGAAAAACGATGAACAAACCATCCATCTATGGATTAACGTTCGATCAGCTGTCTGCATGGCTGCTTGAATATGGACATAAACCATTCCGCGCCTCTCAGGTGTGGGACTATCTATATGTACAACGGGTCACCGATTTTGCCGATATGACGGATGCCAATCCGGACTGCGTGAAGCTGCTTGCGGAGCATTACGTTATCCAGACGCTCGAAGAGCATGTGAAACAGGAGTCGGCCGACGGGACGGTCAAGTTTCTGTTCCGATTGCAGGACGGCAACCTGATCGAGACGGTGCTGATGCGCCATAAGTTCGGCCTTTCCGTCTGCGTGACGACCCAGGTCGGCTGCAACATCGGCTGCAGCTTCTGCGCGAGCGGACTGCTGAAGAAAAGCCGGGACCTGTCCGCCGGGGAAGTTGTGGAGCAGCTCATGAAGGTGCAGCTGTTCCTGGACCAGAACAAGCCGGGCGACCTCGTCAGCCATATTGTCGTGATGGGCATCGGGGAGCCGTTTGATAATTTCGAGAACATGGTCGACTTCATCAATGTGGTTAAGGACCGCAAAGGGCTGGCGATTGCCGGGCGCCATATTACCGTATCGACCAGCGGCCTGGCTCCAAAGATCATGGAATTTGCCGACCGCGATTTGAAGGTGAACCTGGCGATTTCGCTGCATGCGCCGAACAATGAGCTGAGAACCCGGATTATGAAGATTAACAAGGCTTATCCGATTGAGGAGGTCTTGAGGGCCATGGATTACTATCTGGCCAAAACGAAGCGCAGAGTGACGCTCGAGTATATTTTGCTCAAGGACGTCAATGACGGCAGGGAACACGCGTCTGAATTGGCGGAGCTGATCGGTGACCGCAGACAGCTGGTCAACGTCAACCTGATCCCGTACAATCCGGTCGATGAGCACAGCCAATATCAGAGAAGCGCGCAGGAGTCGATCCTGGCTTTCTATGACACGCTCAAGAAGAGCCGGGTCAGCGTCAGTGTCCGGCTGGAGCACGGAACCGATATTGACGCGGCCTGTGGACAGCTGCGCAGCAAGCAAATCCGTAAGGAAAACGGCAGAGGTGCGGGCCAGGCCAGCGCGGTAAACGGTTGAGGCCGGAAACATGAATAACACGAAAAAGCCTGCAAATCTGCAGGCTTTTTGTCATGCCTAGGGCATTTTATACGAAACAGCCCTATCCTCAACCGGTTAGCCAGCCACAGCCACGATGAATACGACCCATCCCGCCAAAAAGGCCACTCCGCCGATCGGCGTAATTGCCCCCAGCTTGCGAATGCCGGTCACGCTCAGCGCGTACAGGCTTCCCGAGAATAACAGAATTCCCGCAAACAGCAGCCATCCTGCGAGCTGGATGGTGCCCGCTTGTGCGGCGGATGGGGCATAGAGGCCCATCAACAGCAGGCCAAGTCCGTGAGCCAAATGATATTGGACTCCCGTCTGATAGGTTTTCTGCCGGTTATCGTCGAGTCTTTCCTTCAGGGCGTGCGCCCCGAATGCGCCGATGGCCACGGCCAAAAACATCATGATTCCGCCCAGAATGAGCAGCGTGTTCACATCAATCACCTCTAAGCGTCATCATACGTTCTGGCGCGGCGGCCGTCAACGACTTGGATTTGAGCTGTATTCTTAATAATACCGGCGGATATAATGATTCCGTTTTTTCTTCTTCACAAACTTGTTCATGCCGCTAGCGCCGGGTCCGCCGCCGACCGAGTCCTGCTGTCTGGTGCAGGGGCTGTCGATGGTGGAGTTGGTGCCGCTCGTGCTGTGTGTGCCGGAGCCGCTGGCAATTTGGGTGGCGGCAGCCTCCTCGCTTCCCTCCGGCATTTGAACCCGCTGGTGATTCAGAACGAAGATGGCTTCCTTCTTCCGGCGGTGCGAGCGTTTCCGCTTACCGCGGCAGGCGTGAGCGGGCTCGCGGAGGATGCTGATGTTATCGGCAGTGCCTCCGGCCCCGACGCTGACCTGCTGGTCCGTATTCGGGGAACCGATGGCCGCGTTGCTTCCCGACGCGCTGCTGTGGCCTGCACCGCTGGCGATCTGCGTCGTATTCGGGGCGTTGGTAAATTGATCGTTAATGACAAACACGAACTTATCGAACCTGCGGAGCGGAACTTTGGTCGTCAGCCGTTTTTCGCCTCGGACGATGCTGACGATGAGCTTGCCCTGTGACCGTGAACGAGAGTGCCTCTTCAGTCGTCTTGCCATATGCCGGCGGGCATAACCGCAACCGTGGCTTCTAAGATACCTCCTCATATCAACCATCCTTTGTCTGTGGTATGGTTCATCCTAGTGATGTTTGCCGGATTTTGTGAGGGACAACTGTCTTGGAGGGCCAAAAAATAGGGCGTTTGATATAGAATGAACTAAAGAAATGAATGTTATAGGCCTCTATTGGGCTGTTATAACAGGAAGATCAACCAAAACGTTAGTTCAATCGATTTAGCCGGATTTTACCCCTGGTAGGTGATTAATGCTTCTGTCGGTGATAAAATATAGCAAAACCGTCCGGTCATAGAGAACGGTCTGCCGGAAGATCTGTAGCTGAACCGTTCCGGCGTAAAGGTCCAGTCTGCCGGGGGGATCAAAGACACTTGTAAACGCTTTAATCATAAACCGTAGATTGCTTTGCCTAAAGCGCGGGCAGTCATACAGGAGAGGATGGGAATGCAATGCAGGTGAATCAAGTTCGCGAGTTGGCTGTGAAACTGAAAGAGAATATCGGGAGAGTCATTGTCGGCAAAGAGGGAGAAGTGGAGCTGCTGCTAACGGCCTTGCTGGCGTCAGGACATGTGCTGCTGGAGGATGTGCCGGGTACCGGTAAAACGCTGCTTGCCAAAAGTTTGGCGGCGTCCCTGTCGCTCAGCTTTCAACGGATTCAGTTTACCCCCGATCTGCTGCCGTCGGATTTGACGGGCATCCATTTCTACAACCAGAAGGACGGCGAGTTTCAGTTTCGCCCGGGTCCGCTGTTCTCGCGGATCGTGCTTGCGGATGAAATTAACCGGGCCACGCCCAGAACCCAGTCCAGCCTGCTGGAGTGTATGGAGGAGCGGCAGGTCAGCATTGATGGGCAGACGATGGCGCTGGAGCGGCCGTTTATGGTGCTGGCCACCCAGAACCCGGTCGACAACCAGGGCACGTTTCCGCTGCCCGAAGCCCAGATGGACCGCTTTATGATCCGCATGAAGCTGGGGTACCCATCCGCAGCGGAAGGGAAGGAGATTTTGAAGCGGACGCAGGGACCGGCCGGCTTAACGGCAGAGCGGGCCGAGCGCACGGCAACAGCCGGCGAGGTGCTGGAAGCCCAGCAGCTGTGCACGCAGGTGAACGTGAGCGAGGACTTGATGGGATACATCGTTTCCCTGGCCGAAGCGACCCGCGCCCATGCGGAAGTGGCTCTTGGCATCAGCCCCCGCGGAACCCAGGCGCTGCTGCGCGCGGCGCAGGCTTATGCTGCGATGAATGGACGGGAGTACGTACTTCCCGATGACATCAAGCATCTGCTGGAGCCGGTCTGCGCTCACAGACTGGTGCTCAAGAAGCGCTACGGCGGGCAGCATGAGGCCGCCCGGCGCATTCTGCTTGAGGTGCTGGATCAGATCGCAGTTCCCAGCGAAGCGGGACTGGAAAGCGGCGTGAGATAATGGCGATGCTGTGGCTGCTTCTGGCCTGCGGCGGCGTGTTGGTGCTGCAGGGCCTGATCCTGGGCAGGGGATCGCTGCGAAGACTGACGTACGAGCGCCATTTCAGCACGGAAACCTGTTACGTGGGAGACCGGATCGAAATGGTCGAGGTGATCGAAAACGGCAAAATGTTTCCGGTGCCCTGGCTGCGCCTGGAAGCAATGCTTCCTTCGTCCCTGATGTTTAAGCGCAGCCGGGAAACCTCAATCAGCGAGGGGAATATCTATCAGAATCATACGAGTTTATTTATGCTCCGTCCCCGGACACGGATTACCCGGACGCATCAAATCCAGTGTACCCGCCGGGGGATCTATCGGATGGACTCGGCCACGATGACCGGCGGGGACCTGTTTGCGGTCTACACCCCGTCACGGCAAATTACGCTCAGCAAACGGCTTGTTGTTTACCCGGAGCTGCTGGGCGATGACCGGCTGCCTTCCTCCTGGAAGACATGGCAGGGGGAGCTTGCGGTACGGCGCTGGGTCGTTGAGGATCCATTCCTCATTACCGGAATCCGGGAATACGCCGCGGGAGATCCGATGAACCGGATCCACTGGAAAGCCACCGCCAGAACGGGCGAGCTTCAGGTGCATAAGCACGGCTATACCGCTGATCCGCGGGTCATGATCTGCCTGAACATCGAGGTGTCCGAGCAGATGTGGAACGTGGTGACCCGGCCGGAGATGGTCGAGGATGCGCTGTCCTATGCGGCCACCTGTGCGGCTTCGCTGATCCACCAGGGTATGGCCGCCGGTTTCACCCATAATGCGTCGGTTAATCCGGAGAGCCAGGCCATGCTCCGGCTCGACCCGGATTACGGCACGGCCCATTTGGAGAACGTGCTGGAGGCGATGGCCGGTGTGGATATGAAGACGCGGATGTCATTCCACGAAATGCTGCGTCTTGAAGCGGAGCGCGAGTCGGAAGAGACGGTCGACTATCTGCTCATAACAGCCCATCTGTCGGAAGCGGTCCGGGAGAGCATCCACGGACTGGAGAACAAAGGTCACCGCGTATCGGTTGCGGAATGGCCGGATGCGAGGGAGGCGGCGGTATGATACGTCAGCAAGCGCAAGCCCGTTACCGGGGAGCCGGGGAAGCATTATACTTCTCGCTGCTAGAGTCCGCCTCGCTGTACCCTGTGGCCGTGCTGCTTGCGGCATATGCGCTGCCGCTCCATCCGCTGCTCATCTGGCTGCTTGCCGGGGTTGTTCACGCTGCAGGCGTGCTGGCCGGCCGGGAGCAGTCCCGCAGCGGGGGCGGCCGCCTGTGGACGCCGATCCCGCTGGCGGCCGCGGTCCTGCTGCCCCTGGCCGTGTTCGGGCTGCGGCTCGCCGCGGCGCTGGCCGCTGTGGCTCTGCTGGCGGCTGCGATCCGCGGGCTGATTGCCGGGCGCAAGCAGTGGTGGAAGACAGCAGTGCAGCGGCTGCCGCTGATCGGCCTTGGCGCCTCGCTTGTGCTCTACATTACGGCCGGCCAGGTCAGCGCCCTTCATCCGCACCGCACGTCGCTGTACGTGATGGCGATGATTACGCTGTTCGCCCTCCTGCTGCGCATGAACGGCGAGCGGGTCCGGGACGCCTCGCACGCCGAGCAGGCCGACCGTCAGCTGTTCGGCCGGATCCTGACAGCAAACCGCTCGATGACGTGGATCGTCATTGCCGTTATCGCCCTGCTCAGCGGATGGAAGGGCCTTGGAGCGATCTTCCTCTTCCTGCGGGACGGCCTCCGGTCTCTCCTCCAAGGCTTGGGAGGAGACGGACAGTCTGTGGAACAGCCTCCGCAAGCACCGGCCGATCCAATGATGCCCGATCTGTCCGGAATGGATCAGGGTCCGGTACAGCACCCAATGTGGCTGAAAGTCATAGGCTATGTCGTCCTGGGCATTCTTTGCCTGGCTGCCCTTGTTTTGCTGGGGATGCTGCTGTATAAGCTGTTCCGGCGCTGGCTTCCGGAGCGCATCCGAAGCTGGGTCCGGCGCCTCGCTTACCGGCTCGGGCTGCTGCGCCAGATCCGGCACATTTCCGAGGAGACGGCGGACTTTGTGGATGAGGTCGAGCGAATCGACCGCGTTGCCACCAAGCCCCGCCGATTCCGCCGCTTCCGCAAGGAACCGGATATCAGCGGCAGCGACCCGCGTCAGGCTTACGAGAGCCTGATCCGCCGTGCGGTCAAGAAAGGATTCGCGTTCCGGGCGAGCCGTACGCCTGCGGAGAACGGCGCCGAGCTTGCGGCGGGAGAGAGCTTCACCGGCATGGCGCCGGAAGCGGTCCATACGCTCATCGAGCGGTATAACGCCGTGCGGTACGGCGGGAAAAAGGAGCAGTAGAAGCCCTGCTCCGGCCAGCATGATGCCGTACACTTTTGGTCGTGAAGGTCCCCTAATGGGGGCCTTTTTTGTGTTCTTGGACTTCCAATAGTTACGCCGAGGTAACTTCATTACGATAAAGTGCCTACTTACGCAAGCGAAATAGAGCTACTACAATGGGGTTGTGGTTCACGAACCAAATCGATCATAAAGGAGACAAACGCACTATGGAACTTCAACTGGCACTTGATCTTGTCGATATTCCCGGAGCTAAGGAAATCGTAAACGAGGTTGCTGAATATATAGACATCGTGGAAATTGGAACGCCGATCGTCATCAATGAGGGGCTTCGGGCGGTGAAAGAACTGAAAGAAGCTTTCCCTTCCCTGCGCGTGCTGGCAGACCTGAAAATCATGGACGCCGGCGGATACGAAGTCATGAAGGCATCCGAGGCCGGGGCGAGCATTATTACCGTGCTCGGCGTCTCAGACGATTCCACCATCCGCGGAGCCGTGGAAGAAGCTAGAAAGCAAAACACAAAAGTCATGGTCGATATGATCAATGTGAAGGATATTGAACAGCGCGCCAAGGAAATTGACCAAATGGGCGTGGATTATATCTGCGTGCATTCAGGGTACGATCATCAGGCGGCAGGCATCAGCTCCTTTGAAGATCTGCTGACGATCAAACGGGTGGTGAACCGCGCCAAGACGGCCATTGCCGGCGGGATCAAGCTGAGTACGCTGCCTCAGGTGATTGCGGCCGGCCCGGATCTGGTTATTGTGGGCGGGGGAATCACCGGTCAGGATGACAAGCGGGCTGCGGCATCGCAGATGAAGCAGCTGGTCAGTCAGGTCTAAGATGAACACGGCCGATTATGCCCTCGAAATTACGAAGGAGCTGCAGCGATCGATTGCCCGTATCTCGAATGGAGAAGCGGACCAGTTGGCTGACATGATTCTTGAAGCCGGAACTGTATTTGTGGCGGGAGCCGGCAGGTCGGGCCTGATGGGCCGGGCGCTGGCCATGCGGTTAATGCATCTCGGAATTACCGCATATGTGGTCGGCGAGACAGTGACACCCGGAATCGGCCCGGGGGACCTGCTTGTCATCGGGTCCGGGTCAGGCGAGACGCAAAGCTTGGTCACGATGGCCAGGAAAGCCAAGGAGATCGGAGCAGCGGTCGTCACCGCAACCATTCACCCGGACTCCACGCTGGGCCGGTTGTCCGATTTCCCGGTCTGTCTTCCGGGTACGCCGAAGGAACAGCAGGCAGCGGGCAGCGGAGAAAAGGTGACCATACAGCCGATGGGATCGCTGTTTGAGCAAACCTTGATCATTTTGTACGATGCCGTCGTTCTCCGCTTGATGGAGCAGCGGGGTCAAGATTCCTCCCAGATGTTCGGCAGACACGCCAACCTGGAGTAAAGCTTCACCTGAAAAAGATACCCATCCAAACAGGAACCATCCCGGAGGTCGCAGACCGAGGGATGGTTCTTTTTTGCATCAAGCGAAAAAGCGAATCGTGTAGTATCCTATAAGAAGGAGGTGGCAGCGTGGCAACGGAAATCAAAGACCGTATCAACTTAAAAGAAATTAATTGCGCGAAGGAACTGACCCTTGCCGTGATCAGCGGCAAATGGAAGTTGATTATATTGTGGCATTTGGGGCTTGAGGGGACGAAGCGGTTTGGCGAGCTGAAGAAGCTGATCCCCAATGTGACCCAAAAAATGCTGACCAACCAGCTTCGGGAGCTGGAAGACGATCAGCTGATTTCGCGGAAGGTATATCCAGAGGTCCCTCCCCGGGTGGAGTATTCGCTGACCGAATACGGCCGCTCGCTGATGCCGGTGCTGAAGATGATGTACGACTGGGGCAGTCATTATGGGGACCGGGTCATTTGGAAGGACGATCATTAACAGGTCGGCATTCTCTTCATCGGAATAATTTTTTCACGTACTTAAAAAAATATGAAGTTCAATCCCCCGCAGAGTCCAAAGGCAGCTGAGTAAAAAGCCGCCGCTTTGCGGGGGTGTTTTTTTGTGACATCGCCTGTAAATGGGGTAATAATTAGAAATTGATTCCAATTCTGGCTGCTGCAGCTGCTGTAAAGGAAGGATGCCGATGAAAGACCAAACGCCGACACGACGTATTGAAGCAGGCTATCTCATCCTTGTGTTTGTCATCATGATTCAGGAGCTGCTTATTTTTATCAAGGTATATGCAGATCAAGCTTATACCACTCCGGAGCTGCTGTTCAGTCTGGGGACATTGGCTGCACTGCTGATCGGCTTCTTTATGCCGGTTGGCGTCACGGCGGTGGCCGTCTTCTTTTATCTTGTGAGTTATTTTGTGTGGCTGAACACTTATGCACATGTGGATATCTTATCTTTCTCATGGCTGCTGCTCGTTCCCGCCAACATGATTCTGGCCTCCGTGATTCATTCCGGGTTGATCCGCAACCGGAGACTGATTGAGCGGCTGGAAGATTTGAAGGACATGAGCCCGCAGCTGGACCTCGATACGTCCCTCGGGAACAAGCTGTCCCTGGAGGATGCCGTCATCAAACACTCCAATCTCGCCAAGCGTTATCCGCAGCGTTACGACTTCTGTATGGCGATGTTTAAAATCGAATTTTTGCCGCTCGTCAAAGAGTCGCTCGGTTCCAGGCGGTACGCCCGGCTGCTGCTCGAGTTATCGCACACGATCCAGAAGCAGATCCGCTACGAGGATTATAAATTTTTCATCGACCAAGGGCGCTTTGTGGTCTTGTATCCGATGACGAATCAGGAGCATTTGCAGCAGCTCACCGCCCGGATTAAGCAGGCTATGATGAATGTTGAAGTCGTCGACCGGAGCGGGAGCCCGCTGAAGCTTGTCGTCCGCACGGGGGCGCTCGTGTTCCAGCCGGAGCAGTTCAGCAAATATGAACATATCGATGCGGTCATTGCCGCATTGGAGCGCAATACGGAGACCGATCTGATCGGTGAGTATGTATAAGGAGAAAGGAGGGGCGCCCGCATGTCGTATGCCCAGTGGTTTATACCTGTATGTATCGGCGTCAGCATCCTTTTTGCCGCAGCGGTGCTGGTGCTGACGATCGCCACGCTGATGTTCCGGGCCAAGGTTAATAAAAAATACGATCGGGGGAATTTCAGTGGCTGACGTGATCCTGCTCCTGTCGATCGTATCGATCTGGATCGCCGTGCTGGAGTCGATTGTCATCATGGCCGGGGCGATCCGGTTTGTGTACAGGCAGAACCGGGGGGCTCTGGTGCGCAGCGGGCAAATGGACGATTTTCCGACCGTGACGGTGATGGTCCCCGCCCATAATGAAGAGTTGGTCATTACCGCGACGGTGGAGCACATTCTGCAGCTGTATTATCCCCCGGACAAGGTCCAGATCATCGTGATCGCCGATAACTGCACCGACCGCACCGCGGACAAGCTGAAGGCACTGAAGGCCAGAACCAGCTATAAAGACAGGGACCTGCTCATTTTGGAAAGAACCGGCACCGGCGGGAAATCCGGAGCTCTGAATGATGCGCTGAAGGAAGCCACTGGCGATTGGATTTGCGTCTATGACGCCGATGCTGCACCCGAGCACAACGCCCTCTACTTTCTGATCCAGAAAGCCATGGAGCAGCCAGAGCGCTACGGTGCGGTGTTCGGACGGAACAAAGCGCGCAACCGCGGGCAGAACCTGCTGTCGCAATTCATCAACCTGGAGCTGATCACGATTCAACGGGTGCATCATACCGGTCTGTGGGAGCTGTTCGGTCTGGGAACGATCCCCGGGACCAATTTTATCGTCAAACGCTCGCTTATGGAGGATATCGGGGGATGGGATGAGCACGCCATCACGGAAGACACGGCGGTGTCCTTCGAAATTTTGGGCCGCGGCCAGCTGATCGCGCTCGCACCGCAGGCCGAAGCCTATCAGCAGGAGCCGGAAAGGCTCGACATCTACATGAAGCAGCGCCAGCGCTGGGCCAAAGGCAATTACAAGGTGGTCGTGGACAATATCCACCAGCTGTTTAATCGGAGCAGCTGGCGGATCAAGCTGCACGTGCTTTATTATGCCGCAAGTTATTTTTGGTTCATGGTGGCGATTATCGTTTCCGACCTCATTTTTATCGTCAACCTCGTGTACCAGATCATTGCGCTCTTTCACCCGGATACGGTATCTCCGTTCCAATTCAGCAGTGACCTGTATGTGTATCTGGTCATCGCCTGGGCTCTGATGTACTACATTTATGTTCTTCAGATCAACCTGGCACTGGCCACCGATATCGGACAGAGCAACGTCAGGAACTTCATCCTGTCCTGTGTGTCTTACTTCACGTATGCCCAGCTGTTTCTGGTCATTTCGCTGCTGGCCTTCTCGTCGATGATCGTCGATAAAGTGACGGGCAGGCAGAGCAAATGGTATAAAACCAAGCGCTTTGGATAGGCGCCTCTCACCATTGCCCAGCCGCGGCATATAATGGACCGACCGGTGCCTACAGAAAGGAGATCACGCCATGAGTTATCCCTCATACGGTGGATGGTGTCCCCATTATTACCCGCGGCCCTATTACTATTCATGGATTCGTGAATACCCGCAGATCAAGACCGATACCCTCAACCAGTCCATTCAGGGATATTATTCGCTGATGGAGGAGGGCTACAAAATTCTCAACCGGCTGTCGGACCATGCCTTTGCCGTTCAGGTGATGACAGCCGCCCAGGCCGGAAACAAGCAGGAGGTGGACCGGCTGATGAAGTCGATCAGCAGCAGGTCGAAGATTTCGTCCGAGTTTTCTCCGAGCGGAATCGGGATTACCGTCGACCCGTTAGTTGAGACCGACCCTTGCTGCAAACTGGCCATGTTCCTGAAATGGGGAAAATAAAAGTGAACGGTGAGCGTACCTGATGATCAGCCACATCCGATGGCAGCCCGAAACCTTCGCGTTTCGGGCTTATTTGACGTTCGTTCTATGCGGAGTTCCCAAACAGCCGGGCTCCCTGATTTGTGCTGCCTTTGCCAAATGGAGTGCTGTACCCCCGTGTTCCTGTTGTATACTTAATTTTAACGGAAGAATGTAACGGACAACCTGTTCGGCAATAGCACGGAATGACAGGATTTTGGCGAATGACGGGGTTATGATGACTTACGAGGAGTGATCGGATATATGGCATGGGTAGAATCTCTGCAGCGGGCAATCGATTATATGGAGGACCACCTCTCCGAGGACATTACCATTGAGGAGATCGCGAAGCAGGCGCATTCGTCGCCGTTTCACTTTCAGCGGACCTTTACGCTGCTGACCGACATTACGATCGGCGATTATCTTCGGCGCAGGCGGCTGTCTCTCGCGGCCAAGGAGTTGACGGGGACGGATACCAAAATTATCGACCTTGCCTGTAAATACGGGTACGACACTCCCGAGGCGTTCTCGAAAGCTTTTCGCAAGCAGCACGGCGTTACCCCGACGGAAGCGCGGAAAGGGATCGGGAAGCTGCAATTTTATAACCGCCTGGTCATCCAGGTGAGTCTGAAAGGAGCCGAACCGGTGAAATATCATATTGTGGAGAGAGAAGCGTTCCAGGTCGTCGGAGTCAAACGGGCCTTTTCCTGTGAAAATGGCCAGAATCTCGAGGGGATTCCGAAGATGTGGCAGGAGGTTCACCAGAACGGGGTCAACGACCTGTTGTTCCGCGTGAACAGCGGGCAAATCAAGGGCGTGCTTGGCGTATGCGTCGATCAAAGCGCGGTGAGACCGGAGGAGATGGACTACTGGATTGCGACCGAGTGCGACCAGGAGGTGCCGGAAGGCTTGGAGAAGCTGGACATCCCGGCATCCAAATGGGCCGTGTTCGAAGTGCGCGGCCCGATGCCGGACGCGATGCAGAGCGCCTGGAAGCGGATTTTCTCCGAATGGTTTCCGTCCAGCGGTTACGAGTATACCGGCACCGCCGAGCTGGAGGTTTATACAGACGAGGATCCTTCCAGTCCGGACCTGTATTCGGAAATTTGGATTCCGGTGAAGTAACGATTTGTATAATCGCTCCAGCCTAAACAAGGCCGCCTATTTAGAGGCGGCCTTGTTGATGTGCTAGTGAAAAGCCATCGTTGATTTGCGGGCCTGCTGTTACGGCTGGATTTTTGCAGGAAAGCCGGAAGCGGCCGGCGTATCAGTATATGATCGATCGCTTTAAGCATGAATCCCGTTTTGGAGGTTGGAGAAGCTAATGACGCCTTTTACGATGAACGTCATCCACATTATTCAAAATATACCGGAGGGCCGCGTGATGACCTACGGGCAAATCGCCGAGCTGGCGGGGAGCCGGAGAGCGGCAAGGCAGGTCGTGCGCATTCTTCATTCCTTGGGCAAGAAGCACCGTCTTCCCTGGCACCGGGTCGTCAACGCGAAAGGCGAGATTGCCCTTGTGGAGGAGGAGCCGCGCATGCTGCAAATTTTGTATTTGAAGGGCGAAGGGATAGAGGTCGATGCCGAGGGACGGATTGACTTAGAGGCGTACCGCTATTATCCGGAGCCTGGGGCGGACTGAGGCCTTGCCACAGACTCCCTTCGTTCCGTTGAACAGCGGCGGGCGCACCATCTCGATGAAGGATGAGCATGGCCGGGACATTCAGGAGGAAGCGAGCAATGCGCCCAGCTCTTTTTGATATTGCAAGAATCGGTCTGTAGAAGGGATGACCCGTGCGGCGGACTGGATCCCGCCGATTTTGATGCTTCGGACGACGGGATACGGTGCAGACAGCAGTGCATGCAGTAGGAAGAGATCCGGAGCGCTAAGCTGCCGGTGCCGCTGGTAGTATTCGACGGCGCGCAGCATTCCGCCCGCGTTCCATGTGAAATTGCGGTGGAGAATGTGGGCTAAGTCCTTCATTCGCACATGCAGTGAGCTGTTTTCAAAGTCAATCAGATGCAGCTTTCCCCGCTTGTCTTTAATCAAGTTGGGATAATTATAATCTCCATGGATAAAAGCAGATGCCTGCTGCTCCGCTGTAATCGCCGCAAGAACGGCGGGCTCTCGCAGCCGGCTGATCGCTTCTTCGCAAGGAGGGACTAAGTGGCGTGTATTTTCGTAGCACCCAAGCAGGTCCTTATAATCCGAGACATCTTTCTCCAAATCGAAATAACGTATTCTAGAGGCGGGGGCCTCCCCTGCGGGAAAGCCTTCGGCGGCAGCGTGAAACCTGGCCAGCGAGCGAAGACCTTTCCTCAAATCCGCTGCTGACCCAAAATCCGGCTGCCTTCCGTGCACCCAATTCGTCAGCATATACACCGAGCCCTGATGGATCATGACCGGCGAAAGCGCGGTTGTAGGGTATACTTTTGGACTGCGGGTAAATCCCCGTTCGTCCAGGCAGGCAAAGACCCGGGCGATATAGAAGACTTCTTCCACTTGAACATCGTAGCCCTTCAAGCAGTAAATACCCAGACGAGTCCGAATTCGGAACACGTCCTTTACCCGCCTGATTTCACGGATTCTCATGCCGTAGGTTTCTTCAATGCCGGTCCTGAAGTCCGTCACAAACATCACCTCTTGGTTATAGATTTGCCCACCTGCTCATATATTCCATCGCCTGACGCCTGAGCACCCAGGTCTGGTCCATGGTCTTCAGCATCTCGGCGCTTCTGTTGCTTCGTGGGAACCGGACGGCATACCAGGCTTCCCTCGGCAAGCCGTATAATGCCGTGATCAATTTTCGCTCCGGTGGGCTTAAGGGCCGGATCCCTTCGTATCCCCTAAGAAAAGCCTCTATGAATGCAGTATTAAACCCGGTCGTATTCATGATCGTCTTGGCCGTATCCGCATAGGTGGAGCCGACTCTGATAAAATCCCAGTCTATAATATGAAGACGCTCGTCATTTGCGATAATGACATTCGGCGGCGTGATATCGCCGTGAATTAAGGCCGGATTCGCCTTTTCCTGGGCGCAAAGCCGCGAAATATCCGGATGGCGGATTTCGGACCATGCCTCATCAGAGAAGCGTTTCCAAGCCGCGCCATATTTCATGACGGCTCTTCGGAGCGCCGTATTTGCGGAAGCTGCTTGAACCATGTTTTTCCGCAGATAACGATCCTTGACTTTCCACAGCCGAACTTGCTCCAAGGTAGCCGATTTCGTTGTGGGCGGCAGCCCGCAGCGGAGGGTGTGAAGCTTTGCTAGGGCATGGCCCAGCTGCTCACAATCCTGCTCCGTCCCCATCGGCCGTCCATGAATCCACTCCGTCATATAATAAGGCTGCCCCTGGCGCATGACCCACAGCTTTCCCGAGTCGGCAGGAAGCCAGTCCGGCATAAAGCCATAGTCGTTGTTCATTAACAGACGAACATACTTTGCGGCTGATTTGATTTGGGCAGCCAGACCTGAGCGAAGGTGGGGATTCCGGTTATACGGCTTTAATGCAAACGTGCCCAGGTTCGTCTGGATCTGGATCACGGCGTTTTTCCGGTAAAACGATGAGACATGCGTGGAGCGAAGGGTTTGCAGACGGAAACGCCGGGAAATGCTGCGGATTTCCCTTTGACTCAGTAGATGTGACATGGGTGGGGTCTCCCTCCGTTAGAAAGTAACTTAGACAGCAGCGCATGGTGTGGTGACCGTTGATTTTTTATCGTATTCTTTCTGTCATGAAAGGTATGGACATTCGCCTTGGATTTCGTAAAAGCTTATGGATTCCTGGAACGATAGATGCTGGCACAGGGGTTGACTTTCCACTTAAGGGAAAGCTTTATACTGGAGCGGAGAGGAGGCTGGGAAATGTTCAAAATTACGGAATTTTCGAAAATTAGCCAGGTATCGGCCAAAGCGCTTCGCTATTACGACCAGATCGGACTGTTGAAGCCGTCTTATACCGATCCGGATACGGGATACCGATTCTATACGGCAGACCAGCTGAAGCGGGTTCACCGGATTCTGGTGTTTAAGGACCTGGGGTTCACCTTGGAGCAGATGATTCCGCTGCTGGACGGAGCCTTGGGCACGGAACCGATGCGGACGATGCTTCTTCATAAATCGGCCGAAATTGCCGAGATGCTGAGGGAGGAGCAGGCCCGACTGAACCGGATCGAGGCCAGGCTGGATGAGCTGGACCGGAGTGAGGATGGAGAGCCGCCCCTGGATGTCGTCGTGAGGCAGACCGGCCCTGAATGGATCGCCTCCATTCGGGAAGTCACTTCCAAATCAAGGGTTCCGGGGCTGATCCGGGAGCTGAGGCAGGCCGTCAAGGCGCTGTACAAGGGCGCTCTGGACCAGAGGGTAATCGTTCTGTGGCACAGCTGCGCCGAATGCGAAGACGCCGTGGACCTGGAGGTAGGCGTTCCGGTTGCGGGCCCCCTCCCGGACCAAGGCCGGATCCGGGTTAGGGAGCTGAAAGGCGCCAAGCTTGCTTGTATAGCCCATTCCGCAGGCCTAGCGGGTTCCTATGAGGTCACGGTCAAGCTGGCCGGTTGGCTTGAGGAACAGGGATACGGCATTTCGGAGCAGGAACCGAGCCGGGAGATTTACTGGGAACTGCCGGACCAGCCGGCCAGCCCGGTGTTGTCCGAGCTGCAGATGCCGATCGTGGACAGACCGGGCGGAGCTCCCGGGGCAGAGGGGGGACAGGCATGAGGGAAAGAAAACGGGTTCCGTCCGGTATCCTGCAGGTCCTCCTGCTGGCGGTGGGCATTTTTGTGATCAGTACGTCAGAGCTGCTCCCGATGGGTCTGCTGCCGGACATCGGACGGCAGTACGAGGTCACCGTTCAGACAGCAGGATGGCTCGTCACCGCCTATGCACTCGGGGTTGTCGCGGGAGGACCGCTGCTGACGGTCGCCACAGTCCGGGTCCCCCGCAAACGCCTGCTCCTATACATGCTGGCCCTGTTCGGGGCAGGGAGCCTGCTCAGCGCAGTCGCGCCTTCCTTCGGACTGCTGATCGCCTCCCGCGTCGTCAGCGCCGTGGCCCAGGGGGCCTTCTTCGGTGCCGCCGTCGTCATGGCAGGCCAGCTGGCGGCTCCGGGACGGGAAGGCGCGGCCATATCTCTGGCCGGGTCGGGGCTGACGATTGCAACGGTCATCGGCGGGCCGCTGGGCACGCTGCTCGGACAGCAGTTCGGCTGGCGCTTTCCATTTTGGATGCTGGTCATCATTACGCTGCTCGTCGGAGCGGGCATCCTGTGGAAGATTCCAGACATGCCGCAGGTGACACGGCCTCAGATCCGCCGGCAGCTCGGGCAGGTCGCGCGTACGGGCCCGGTACTGGCCCTTTTCACGACGGTATTCGGATTTGGCGGCGTCTTTTTGGCCTTTACGTATATCTCCCCGATCCTGCAGGAGATCACGGGGCTGCCGGAGGAGCGCATTTCAATCGTGCTGCTGCTGTTTGGGCTGGCGTCGGTGATCGGGAATGCCGCTGGAGGCAAGCTGGCCGACCGGCATCTGCATACGGCTCTCTTGGGCAGTATGGGCCTGCTGCTGGCAGTGATGATCGCCTTTTATTTCACGAGCACTTCGGTCGTTCCCGCGCTTATTACAGTGTTTGTGTGGGGAGCGGCCGCTTACGCGATGGTCACTCCGCTGAACGTCCAGGTGCTGCGGCGGTCCGGCTCGGCGCAGGATTTGGCCTCCACCCTGAACATCTCTGCCTTTAATCTCGGCAATGCGCTTGGCGCCTTTATCGGCGGGTATGTGGCTGAGAGCAGGCTGGGGCTGTCCGGACTGCCGCTGGCTTCGGCCGTGATCGTGGCCATTGGCATCGCCTTAGCCGCGGGCAGCGTCATGCTGGAGCGCTCGAAGCCAGGAAGCGCAGGGGCAGCGGGACAGGCGGAATGCGTGAATGCTGCAGGCGAGGCGTCCTGCGGAATGAATCCCGGCGCCCAGTCATAGATTACAGGAAGCCGGATCATAGAAGCCGGTGAGACCTCCCGAAGGCGGGAGGTTTTTTTTGGCATGTGCTGCTTTTTTCATTTTTTTCTGCTTTCAGTGTCACAAATGCTTCCCCTTCCTCGTGATATATGCAAAACCAAAGCGGGGAGTGGACGTTATGGAAAAGTTAACATGCGTCGTGGTCGGCGGCGGCTACGCCGGAATCAATGCGGTCAAGGCTTTGCAAAAATCGCTTAAAGGGGCTGGCCGGGAACTCAGGCTTATCCTGATCAACAAGGATCCGTATCACCTTCGCAAGGTGCTGCTGTTCAAGCCGGCGGCTCTGCAGGAGGATATTGCCATCCCCTTGAGACGCTTGTTCCCGGAAGGGGAAGGCGTAGACATCGTTCAGGGGGAGGTCACGCGTGTGGATTTTGACGCCAGGCAGCTGATCTACAGCCGCAGTGAGGGCGGGGACGCACGCCTTGGATATGACATCCTGGTGATGGCGGCGGGGAGCATGGTCCGGCGTCCACAGCCGGATCAGGGCGGTATCGCGCTGACCTCGCCGGAAGCGGCTGAACAGATCCGCCGGATGTGGAAGCAGAATCTCCGTGAAGCGGCCGGCGCCAGTGCAGAGGAACGCGCCAAGCTGCTGACGTTTACCGTGGCCGGAGGGGGCATCAGCGGCATTGAAACCTCGGCCGAACTGGCTCATGCCATTCGGGCGGATGCTGAGGGCCTGGGCCTAAATCCCGCGGACATCCGGGTGTACCTGGTCAATGCCGAGGAGCGGTTGTTTGCGCAGGGGCCGGCGAAGGTATCGCGTAAACTGGAGGGGTTGCTCGCCGGCGAAGGGGTCACCACGCTGCACGGACGAAAGGTCATCCGGGAACGCGGCGGGGTGATCGCCCTTTCGGACGGGAGCGAAATTTCCGCAGGGCTGTGCGTATGGACGCTTGGCATCGTGCCGAATCCAAGGCTTTCCAGCATGGGCTTCCCGGTTACTGCGGAAGGAAAAGTAGTTGTCGATGCGAGCTATCGGGTGGAGGGCAAACCCGGCGTCTACAGCATTGGAGATTGCGCGCAGATCGTCGATCCGGAGACGGGCCGCGCAGACAGTATGACCTGCAAGGAAGCCGGCGCTCAGGCGGCCAGGCTCGGCCAGGTCGTGGCGGCGGATGTCGAGGGCCGTCCTGCACCTGTCCATAAAGGGTATATGGATGTTTTCTGCTTCGGCCTTGGTCCGGCCAAAGGAATGGTCTGGACCCGGCAGTGGGGACTCGATATGATCATACAAGGGAGACTCGGCTGGAATATTCGGAAATTCGCCTGGGATCATGCGAGTCTGCTCAAGTGACCAACGCCATGCCAGTAGGAAAGGTGAGCAATCCATGAGGGAACTGTATGAGAATTACCGTCCGCTGCTGTTTTCGATCGCTTATCAAATGATGGGCTCCGTGTCCGATGCGGAGGATGCGGTGCAGGACGTTTTCGTGAAGCTGGCGGACCGGGACCTGGCACAGCTGAAAGAACCGAAATCCTACCTGTGCAAAATGGTTTCGAACCGCTGCCTGGATATGCTGAAATCCACCCAGAGGCAGCGGGAGCAGTACTTCGGGCCATGGCTGCCCGAGCCGATCGAGACGTCGGCGGAGGATACCGCCGAAACCGTGGTTCGCGGGGAGCTGCTGTCCTACGCGATGCTGGTGCTGCTGGAGCGGCTGTCCCCGCTGGAGCGCGCCGTCTTTATCCTTCGGGAGGCGCTGGGCTTTGATTATCCGGACATTGCGGAACTCGTCGAGAAAACGGAGGTATACTGCCGCAAGCTGTTCAGCCGGGCCCGTGCCAAAATGGGGTTCGATCCCGAGATGCCGATTCAGCCGGAAGCTGCGGACGAAGAGTGGGTCCACCGGTTTCTGTCGGCTCTGGAGCAGGGCAGCATGGATTCCGTGCTGTCTCTGCTCTCGAAGGACGTCGTCATCACCTCCGACGGGGGCGGCAAGGCGTCCGCGGCGGTTCATCCGATCGTGTCGCCGATCTTCGTCGCCCGCTTTGCGCTGGGCGTGTACCGCAAATTTTCGGCCGCTGACGGAGACATCCAGATTGAGCATGTCTCACTGAACGGCCAGCCTGGGATTGTGTTCCGGTCTCAGGAGGGGGTCGAAGGCGTCATGCTTCTCCATGTGGAAAGTGACCGGATTCGTGATCTGTTTGTCGTCAGAAACCCCGATAAGCTTCAGCATCTGTAGAACGGTGGGTTAATGCAGCAGTTTAAGGCCCCGGGAGTCATCCCGCGGGCCTTTTGCTTTTCGCCCTCTAGAAAATACCTTGGTAACCGCCCCCACCATATGGGTAATGACCTCTATAAGGCTGAATCCTGACATCTGGGGTGGACATTATGGGAAAAAGAGAGAGGATAACCTATCTGGAGCTGCTGAGAGGCATACTGATCATCGCGGTGGTTGCCATTCATACAACTTCGTTTTCGGTCACGAAGCTGCCGACCGGTTCATCGTTATACCCGCTGTACTATATCGTAAACGTCGGCTGTAATTTCGCCGTTCCGGGATTTCTGTTCCTGAGCGCGCTCCTGCTGTTCTATCATTACGACGGGAGGCAGCTGAGCTGGCTTTCTTTTTATAAAAAGCGGATCAAGAAAGTCGTGGTTCCGTATCTGTTCTGGTCCCTTTTTTATGCGGCCTATTATACGTACGATCACGGGCTCCCGCTGGAGCAGGGCTGGCATCGATTCTGGAGCAACCTGCCGCTGGGGAACAATTACGAGCATTTGTACTTCATGATCATTATCGCGCAGTTCTACCTGTTGTTTCCGCTGTTTATGCTGCTGCAGAAAATTCCGGTGCTGAAGCGCCATCCGCTCGTCTTCGGGATCGCCGTCCAGCTGGCTATCTATTTGCTGAACTATTATGTATGGCATATGGACGAAATCGGCACATTTATCGGATCGTATATGCTGTATTTATACCTGGGGGCTTATGCTGCCAAAAAGATGAGGGAGAAGGGCGTCCGACAAGCGTTTGGCTCAGGCGCGGGCTGGATGTCGGCAGCGTTTATAGCGGCTGCATCCGTGTATATTGGGCAGAAATGGCTGCAGACCGCCGCTCCGCACTGGGTTCCGCAGCCGTATCTATCGTACATGAACAAGCTGTCCGAAGGTTTGTATTTCTCACTGGCCTGCTTATTCCTGCTGCAGCTGGCGCGGAAATTCCGTCCAGGAAGCCCGCTGTACAAGACATTGTTTTCGCTCGGGACGTATTCCTACGGCATTTACCTGCTGCATCCATTCTTCCTGCTCCTGTGGCGGGAATATGTGCAGCAGACCGGACCGTTCTCTTATCATTTGCTTGTATGGGCCGGCGGAGCGCTGTCTATCTTGCTGTCCTGGGCGATCGTCAAGGCGGTCTCCCGAACGCCCCTGGCACCTTACATTGTTGGCGAATCCGCGAAATAGTCATAATTTCCCCTATTCATTTCCCAAGCGATCCTCTATTATATTACACAGGCATTGAAGGAGGACACGATGAAATGAGAAAGTGGTTTTTCATGCTCGCAGTCATCGTCATCCTGGTGCTGGTGGGCTTTAGAAGCGTACAGCATCAGATCGGCGGCTCGGGCACAAAGCATGTGAAGACAGAAACGGAACAGGAAGCCGCCAAGCAGGGCGGAGCTTCGGCGAAGCCGGAAGATGAATCCCCTTCCAAGGAAGAAAGTCCGTATTTGGACGTCAGCTCGAATCAGGTGCATCTGGGCAACCTGCTGCTGGTCAACAAGGATCATCCCGTTTCAGGGGATGCGGTAAAGAAAGATGTTGTCAATCTGTTTGATCATAAAGACCTGATGGAAGGATACAGCTTGCTGGACGCGCATATTATGCTGTCCGAGGATTTGGCACGCCATTTTATGACGATGGTGGACGCGGCCAGGAAGGACGGCGTGGATCATTTTCTCATCAGCAGCGGCTACCGCGATTTTGACAAGCAGGAGGAGCTGTATAAGGAAAAAGGCTCCGAGTACGCCCTTCCGGCCGGTGCCAGCGAGCATAATTTGGGGCTCTCCATGGATATCGGTTCCAGTCTGAAGGAGATGGATAAGGCGCCGGAAGGCAAATGGCTGAAGGAGAACGCTTGGAAGTACGGCTTTATTTTGCGTTATCCCGAAGACAAAATCAGCATTACCGGCATCCAATATGAACCGTGGCACTTCCGGTATGTCGGCCTGCCGCACAGCGCCGTGATGTATGAGAAGAATATGGCGCTGGAAGAATATCTGGACTATCTAAAGCAGCAGGGGAAGATCACGGAGACGGTGGAAGGCAAGACCTATGAGATCGCTTATTACCCGTCGGCCGATATGGGAAAAATTGATAAGCCGGCTTCTGCAAACTATGAAATTTCCGGGGATAATATCGATGGGGTCATTGTTACGACCGAGAAAGAGCAGGCAGCAGAATAAGGGATGTAACAATTTGGCTGCTTGACTCCGCCGAAGGCAAAGGAGTAGGATAGTTGCATGACTATCAAACTAACGTCAAAAGACGATGAGAAGCGGGCCAAAATTTTCAAGGCGCTGTCGGAAGTGAAACGGATCGAAATGATCCGGTATCTGGTTCGGCATCCGGAACACAAAACATGCGGTGAGGTCGGCGAATCGCTTGGGATGGACAAATCCAACGTGTCTTATCATCTCAAGATTTTGTATGAGGCCGATTTGATCCACATTTACCGGAGGGGCCAGAATAAATACGGGCAGCTTAGAGAGGATACGTTTAACGCATTTTTACCGGGTTTCCTGGACAGTCTATGATTGGGCGGGAAACCTCTCTTTATTCTTTATAATTTGAAAGTTTTAAAACTATCCTATTAATGCTGGATGGTTTTGAGTCCGTGTAGTCATCGCCTTTTGACCCCAATTCTAAATGATGGAGATGTGAATATTGTATGGTACAACCATTGATGAACCGTTCGATTCTGTTACAATCGCGCCCGGTAGGTATGCCGGGACCCGAAAACTTTGAGTTCCGCGAAGGGAACGTCCAGGAGCCGCAGGAAGGACAAGCCGTCATCCGCACACTGTATCTGTCGGTGGACCCGTATATGCGGGGGAGAATGAGCGACGCGAAGTCGTATGTGGAGCCGTTCAAGCTGAATGAGGTCATCTCCGGCGGGATCGTCGGCGAAGTGGTGGAATCGAAGTCCGGTGACCTGCAGCCAGGGGACAAGGTCATCGGCATGCTGGGCTGGAGGCTGTATAACACGGTCGATGCCGGCAGCGTCCGCAAGCTCGATCCGTCGATCGCGCCGTTGTCCGCTTACTTGAGCGTGCTGGGCCTGACCGGATTGACAGCCTATTTCGGTCTGCTGGATATCGGCAAGCCGAAGGCAGGGGAAACCGTCGTCGTCTCGGGAGCCGCCGGTTCCGTCGGCATGTTCGTGGGCCAGATCGCCAAGATCCAGGGCACCCGCGTCGTCGGCATCGCAGGTACGGATGAGAAATGCGAGTACCTGACCCGCGAGCTCGGCTTTGATGCAGCGGTGAACTACAAAGCCGACGATTTCCAAGAAAAGCTGGCAGCGGCATGTCCGAACGGGGTCGATGTGTATTTTGACAATGTCGGCGGCAGCGTATCGGATGCAGTCATGAACCTGCTGAACGACTATGCGCGGATTCCGCTGTGCGGCGCGATTTCGTCCTACAACAGCACGGAGGATGTGGGTCCGAGAATTCTGTCCAAGCTGATCAAGACCCGCTCGATGATCAAAGGTTTTGTGCTGAGCGATTATGCTTCCCGCCAAGCCGAGGGCATGCAGCAGCTGGGACAGTGGCTGGCCGAAGGCAAGCTGAAATACGAAGAAACGATCATCGAGGGCTTTGACCATGTGGTCGACGCGTTCCTGCAGCTGTTCCAGGGTACGAATCTCGGTAAAATGTTAGTCAAAGTCAGTGATCCGCAAGCCTAAAAATGGGCGCGACGAAAAAACATCTTGATCTGGTATGCATTTCATACGTTATGATCAAGTCAGGGAACGGCCGGAGGCCGCCGGCGTTACTGCGGTTATCGCGGGCGTGACGGGGACTCTCTCGGCGCTGTTCCTTGTCTGTTATGTAAAAAAGGATTAGAGCGGTTATCGCTCTAATCCTTTTTTTGGTCTTCAACGTATGCCGCGGCTTACGCGCGGATATAGAACAAAAACTCCTGCCCGTTCCGGACGGGATCCTGTTCCAACGTATACCCATGCTTCACGACTTCCTCCGGTACGTTGCGGAAGGAAGAAGGGCAGTCGGTAATGACCTGCAGCAGCTGGCCTTTCTTCAAGTCACGCAGCGTTTCGAGCGTGTAAATGACCGGATACGGGCAGGATTCTCCGCGGAGATCGAGCGTAAAATCAATGGACATGTTTTGTTTCCCCTTTCTTAAAGCCGATGCCAAACCGGTAGTTTTTTTGCCAGTACACAGCGATACCAAAGCCGACCGCCAGCAGAGCCAGCGTCAGAATGATCGCACCGGCCGGTCCCATTGCCGTAATAAGGTTGATCGGTTTGCCTGGCTTCACGATGGCATTGAAAATGCCGAGGTGGTCCCAGGCGTATGCCAAAGCGGTGGCTCCCGCAATGTTGCCGATGAATACAGGCAGGAATACCACCTGGCCTTCCATCAGACGGTACATCATGCCGGTTTCGCAGCCGCCGGCCATGACGATGCCGATGCCGAACAGGATGCCGCCGATCAGCGTGCTCGGCGCGGCGATCTTCGTAATCGGATCCATTCCGTTTACGAGAATAATGATCAGCGTGGCGACGGAGCTGACGGCCATTCCGACGAAGATCGCCTTCGTCATGGCTGCCCGTCCGCTGATCCAGAGATCGCGGAATGCGGACGTAAAGCAAATCTGTCCCCGCTCAATCAGAATGCCGAAGGCGGCCCCGAACAAAGCGGCCGTGCCCAGCATCGTTTTGCCTGCCGCATAGAAATAGACGATCAGAGCCGCATACGCGAGCGCCAGAACGGCACCGACGTAGTGCTGGATCTTCTTGCGGGCCGCGGAAGGCGCGGCGGCATTACCCTTCAGAAGGGTGGGCTTGCCCTTCCACCAGGAGGTATTCACCAGCTTGGTCCCGAGGTATGTACCGATTGCGGTAGCGGCAATAAAAATCCAGGAGTGAAGGGAAAACTGCGGCACGCCCGTGAAAAAGGCCGCCAGATTGCAGCCGAGGGCAAGCCGTGCCCCGAAGCCGGCGACAAAACCTCCGGCCAGCCCCTGAAGCAGCCGGCGTTTCTGCCGCGGCACCCTGATTTTGAAGCTGTTGCTGAGCAGAATCATGATCAGCGCGCCGATGAACATGCCCCAGACGATCCATCCGTCGGTCCGGGTGAACGTAGTTCCGTTCATATGGATCAGCTGAAAGTAAGCCCAGTCCGAAATATCCACGCCGCTCCATTCCAGAAGATGTCCGCCCAGACGCGTAAACTCCCCGGTGACGGCCCAGACCGTGCCGGTGATACCAAAATATACGGCGCTTAAAATACCGGCCAGCGCCATGGCCAAATAAGGGCTCCAGTAGCGGTTAAACACTTTGTCGTACACCTGCTTCATTCTCGTCCAACATTTCCTTTCCGAACAGTCCCGATGTAGGGAGCTGTTGAATTCATCATTTGGCTCTCCCAATGGTTTCCTTGCATTCCATAGGGATGCCATTCTATTCTACAACAACGGGCCGAAATGAGAAGAGGGTTTTTCGCGCCGGGCGTTGCCCATGGAGATCGGAGGAAGTTGTGGTACAATGGCTCTAGTCAAAAAGATTGGAGATGATTTCGCCCATGAACAAGCCGCTCAAACAACAAGAGCTGATTTCATATATTGCCGAGGAAACCCAAGCCGACAGGGACAGCATTACGCTCGTCCTGAAGCATGAGGAAGCCTATATTAACAACGCCAAGGCCGATGTGAAAGGCGAGGTGGAGATCGACATGGACGATTTGGTCGATTACGTGCTGAGCCGCCGCGATATCAAGCTGGACGAGATGACCGTGGAAGCTATTCTGGAGGCGGAAATGGATTTCTTGATGGACCAGGGATTGGCCAGTTACGAGGACTAGGCAGCCGGACCAAGCAGACAGACGGAAAAAACCGCACCGAGCGTTTAAACTGCATCCTCAGTGGTAGATTGTCTCTACACTGGAGGTACAGTTTCGTTCGGGCGGTTTTTTTGATTCGTTCTCACAAATTCGATAAAAGCACTGCGGAACCAGCCGCATTAGTGCAGCATTTTGCCGTAATCCCGGATTTTGACGTCGACGTGCACGCTGATATCCGCCTTGGAAAATACCTCTTCCCACTTCAGCTGCTTCCATACGCTGTGGGGAATCGAGTTACGGACATACTGTCCGATACCCATCGGGTCGGATTTTACCTCCTGCATGTGGTCGATCAGCTTCTGGCACTTCCGGTTAATGGTTTTTTCCAGCTCCGCTTCCAGCTTTCGCTGATCGGTCCGCTTCTTCATGTCGAGCGCTCCAATATACTCCAGCAGCGAGCCCGACAGCCTGATATGGAGGGCGACCTGAATCGGCCTGCCCTCGCGGATGTCGCGGGTCGAGAGCACCTTGATCCTCCGCTTGCTGGACAGGTACTCCAGCGTCGCCTGCTCATCCGCGTTCCGATCCGTTTGAATGCCGACGTTTAAATCGCCGGCACGGACCCCGTGATGGAGCAGGGCGAAGAACATCCGGTCATCCGCGTTGATTTTCCCGACATATTGATCGTTTTTGAACAGGGCGATGCCGTCAACAGAAAGAGACTCCTTCTCTTCCTTTAAGATCGTGGCGACCGGGTCAATGCCGTCGTCATAGTAATCTCTTGTGAATGTATATAAGGTGGTATCCGGAATTTCACCGGACTTAGCTTCGGTACGGATCAGCGTATCGAGATATTCTCCGGCGGTCGGGCCTTGGGGATAGTCGTTCCGGATCAGGATGTGATGCGGGTCGGATTCCGCCACGATAATATGCAGGCGCGAGCCGATGGACGGGTCCCGGGTCAGTGTGTCCATATTGCTCCAAACGCCTCTTCTTGCCAGCCTCTCGCCGAAAACGACCTGCCGCAGCTGCCCGTTGACCAAGCGGCGGTTGTTCTGCCGGTCAAAGATCATTTTGGCCTTCTTTCCTGATTCCGCCATGGTAGAATAGACAATCGCATCCTCGTGGTTGGACTTCGGGATGCTGACGGTTACCCTTAATTTGGTGTTTTCTCCTTCCCCGGATAAGTCATAAGCAATCGTCCGGACGAAACCCGCCCTTTCGATAATATGCTGGTCGGTGCATCCCGTGAGCAGCATAACGGCAGTCAGCGTCATCAGCAGGCGCTTGTTAATGCTCATGGCTGTTCATCCTTTCCCGAAGCTTTTGAAACAGGAGAACCAGGATCAGCAGCATAGGCAGGATAAAGGCAACGCCGATCTCCGTGAATAGCACACGCCGGAGCTGATATTCCGATTGGGACAAGTACTTGGAATAAAACCCGACGATAAATACCCCGAGCACGATCAAAAACTCGAGGCGTTTGGGGCGGGTCTTGGGAAAGATCCGCTTGATCATGGACAGGGACGCGAACGAAAACATCGTGGTCGAAATCAGATTGCCGAATACGAAAATGACAAACACCAGGTTTTCCACCCGGTTAATAAACGGCATCTCAATAAAATCCAGCATATCGATGATCGGGTACAGCAGGGACTGAAGCTGCTGGAAGCTGAAGAAGCCAAACGCCGTCAGCAGGACGATCACCTGAGCCAGTGCAGTCAGCAGATGACCGTACAGAACCCCCTTGAACAATTTGCTCTTTTTGTTGACATAAGGGAATAGAAAGATGCACAGCTCATAGCCAATAAAGGACGTATACACCTCGGCCCAATTGTGAAGAACCTGCCCCCCGGCAGGATCCTCAAAAAAATAAGACGTGAGGCGGACCAGCTTCCACTCGCGCGCCTGGTAGGATGTCAGCAATAAGGTCCACCAAGTCATAAATGCAAACACCGTGGCTGCTTTGCTGATGCTGTAAACAGGCTTGATGAGCAGGAAATACACCATAATACAGAACAGCAAAAAGATAAACGTTACATTGGATGTCTGGAACGAAATCATCTGGAAGATCAGAAAGAAGTTTTTTCCGACAAAGGAAGCGATCATGATATAAAAGACGGCCAATCCTGCATATACCGGGTAGAGAATCCATTTGGACAGGGATTTCTCCAGAATGTCGAACATGGACCGTCCCTTCCCCATGCGATAGACGACCCAATACAGCAAAATATTGCCGGTGGATACCAAGGCAAGAACGATGTATCCCACCCAGCCGTTGGTTCCCATGTTCTCCGCTACCAGCCGCGGCAGGGCGAACAGGACGATGTTGTTCTCGATCATATAGATCAAGGTCGCAATATGAAAAGCGCTTAATTTTTCGTTCACAGTCCATCACCGCCGCTATTTCCGCATTTTATTGATTTTTTTGTTGGGTGTTTTCACTATCGTCGGCCGGCTGCGCAAAGCCCAAAACGGCCCCCGGATATAAGTGTCCAGCATGTCCTTAAAGTTGATTGGGGCCAGGGGCGTGAGATAAGAGGTCCCCATATTCGTGACCCCCGCCAAATGGATCACGACCATGCCGATGGCCATTAGCAGACCAAGATTCCCCAGAATACCGGCCATGATGATCAGCCCGAACCGGATGAGACGAATCGATGCACTCATGATGTAACTCGGGATGACGAAGGAAGCGATCGCTGATGTCGCGACGGCAATGATCAGGATGTTGCTCGTAAACCCGGCCTGAACTGCAGCCTGACCGATGACAATACCGCCGACGATGCCGATGGTCTGTCCGACCTTCGTCGGCAGCCGGGCGCCGGCTTCCCGCAGCAGCTCGATCGTCGTTTCCATAAGCAGCGCTTCGAGCAGCGGGGGAAACGGGACCTTGGCCCGGGACTCCGTCAAGTTGAGCAGCATCGTGTGCGGGATCATTTCATAATGGTAGGTTGTTACAGATACGTAGAAGGCGGTAAAGGAAATCGTAATCAGGAAGCCGATCAACCGCAAAAAGCGCAGTGCGGTGCCGATCAGCCACCGCTGATAATAGTCATCCGGCGATGAGAAGAAATCGAAGAAGGCGGTCGGGCAGGTAAAGCCCGACGGACTGCCATCGACAAATCCGGCGACCCGCCCGGCGACCAGCTTGGACACGATGGCATCCGGACGCTCGGTCGTCATAAATTGCGGAAAGATGGAGTTGGGATTCTCATCGATAAACTGTATCAGCATATTGGAATCGGTAACGGCGTTATATTCAATCCTTTGGATCCGCCTGATCAGCTCGTCGACAATTTCCTGATTGGCGAGCCCTTCTATATAAGCGATGACGACGACGTTTTTGGCAACCTCCCCGACCTCCAGCTTAATGAACTTTAAATGGGAGCTCTTCAGCCTTTGGCGCAGGACACCGAGGTTCTGTCCAATATTCTCCACAAAGCCGTCATGGGGACCGGAGATGACCGTTTCGGTCTCGGATTGATCAATGCTGCGGCCGGGCGGTTTGGCGATATCGACCAAATAAGTGCTGCCTCGGAAGAAAACAGCTGCCTTGCCGTTTAGAATGCCTTTGATGCACTCTTTGCTGTCTACGACGACGACATATTGGGAACGGCTAAGGACGGTTTTGACTTGTTCTTCGTCCGCATCGGTAAAGGGCTGGATGATTTCCTGCAGCAGCTGGTCATTGCCGACGAGAAAAGCCAAATAAATAACATCCACTTTGCAATGCGGGTAGGTTCGGTGTATAAAATCCATCGAGTTTTCGAACTGCCGGATCGTGTGCTCCAGCGAAGGATGCTCATTTTTTTCCGGCTCTTTGACGGTTGTTTTCTCTTGTTCCCCGGCTACAAAAAAATGCTTAATTTTTGCAAATATGTCCATAAATCACACCTCGTGGGTATTCTATCCAATCGTGGTACAGTTATACGCGACCAGGTGCAGGCGGCAGAGGTTGCTGTTTGATCACAGAACAGAGGGGTAGTGTATGGAGTAGGGGATAAACTTCAAAGGAGGCGGGCCGGGGATGAAAGATTACCGGGAACTATATATTCGGGGGATATTGGATATAGCGGAGGAGCATGGGCTGGATTATACGAGGGAGAAGCTGGAACCCATGACTGAAGACGAGCTGATTGCGCTCCGGGACCGGCTGAGAATGAAGTACGAGAATATCCATTTCAAGCGGTACTGTTGATGGGGTGCAGGTACGATTGTAGCGCTGAACTATTTCTCCTTTTATAAACATATTTATGGAGAAAATATCTGAAAATTGCTATAATGGAGGCATCTGAGCAGAACCGAAGGGATGTGCGATACATGAAAGCAATTGGCCTGGATATTGGGGGAACTTCCATCAAGGGCATGGTGCTCGATAGGAACGGACAGGTGCTCGACCTCGGTAAAATCGCGACCGATGCGAAGCAGGGGAAAGACCGGATTATGGCCAACATGCATTCGCTTCTGCGTGAGCTGCTGGAAAGAAACGGCGATGTGACCGGCATCGGTATCGGCACCGCCGGCCGGGTCGACGTCCATACCGGAAGGATTGTGTATGCGACCGACAATTTGCCGGGCTGGCAGGGAACGGAGCTGAAGGCGATCTTGGAGCAGGCATACGGCCGGCCGGTCTTTGTCGATAACGACGCCAACACAGCCCTCGTCGGAGAGGCTTGGCTGGGCGCGGGCAAGGGGATTCCCGATATCACCATGCTTACCCTGGGCACTGGCGTAGGCGGGGCAAATATGGTGGGCACGGAACTGTTCAGGGGGGCTGGCTGGAACGGCGGAGAATGGGGACATACCATTCTCATACCCGGGGGCCGGCCATGCAACTGCGGCCAGCGGGGCTGCGTGGAGCAATATCTGTCTGGGACGGCGCTGGTTTCCCTTGCTGCAGAGGCTGCAGGCGTATCCTATCCGTCAGGGGTTGAGGTGCTGGAGGACTTTAAGCGAGGGCTTCCGGCTGTTGTAAAGGTTGTCAACGAATACGTCGGAAATTTAGGTGTGCTGCTGCACAATATCCATATCGGCCTCAACCCCGGTGTGATCGTTATTGGCGGAGGCTTGACCGATTCACGGGAAATCTGGTGGCCGCTGCTTGATGAATGTCTCTCCAGCTTAAGTCCGGGGATCGATGTCCGCCCGGCGCAGCTCGGCAACCAGGCGGGAGCGATCGGGGCGGCCAGGCTTATTTTGAACCAGCTGGAAAGAGTATAGAAATACATAGCACGGCAGTCATTCGGGTAGAATGGCTGCTTTTTGGCGTATGGCGTTCATTTTTTTGAAAAGAGGATGTATCCCCTTACACCTGTACTGCGCATGATGTAGGGGAAGGGAAGCGATTGAATAAATAGTTTGTATATTAATTATATGTTAGCAAATATTATTTACAAAAAACATCTTTGGCTGTAAAGTGAAAAGAAGAACATGCACAAGAGAAGGGACGATCCGGTCGTGAACAAGGGAGACTACGAGGATCTGTACGGACAATTTGTTTCCAGAACCAGCCGCGCGCTGAACCGGTACATGGCGTTACATTTAAAGGATGACGATATTACCCCGGAACAATGGACGGTCATTAAGCGGCTCAGTGAGCAGGACGGCATTACGCAGAAGGATCTCGCATGGATTGCCGATAAAGACCAGGCGAACCTGACGAAGATTCTCGACATCCTGGAACGTAAGCATCTCGTGCGCCGCAGCCGAAATGAAGAGGACCGGCGGTCGTTCTTGATCTATATCACGGAAGAGGGCCGGCAGCTGCATCGGGAGCTGGTCGGGCGGATCAACCGGCTGTACCGGGAAGAGGTGCTCGCCGGTATTCCGGAGGCGGAGCTGGCCCTGTTCAGCGGGATGCTGAAGCGGATCAACCGGAATATCGGAGCGAGCGGTCCGTTCGTTGATGAATATGAGGCTGAGCAGTGATGAAAAGGGATAGATGAAAAGGTAGAACGTACCGCATGGAATGGGTGCGAATAAATATGGAATCTAAGAGAAAGAGATGATGCGAATTGAATACGATGCATACTTATCCGGGGGTACGGGCGGTTCACAAGGGCCCGGCTCCCGGAACCGTCCGGGACGCGTTCCGCATCCGGCGGATGCCGCTGCAGTGGTTCCGGGGGATCGGCTCGGCCGTTGCAGCAGGGGTTCCTACGCTGATCGGCGCGCTGACCGGGCATCTCGATTACGGGCTGTGCGCCTCGATCGGGGGCTTTGCTTTCCTGTACGTGGGCAGCGAAACGTACCGGCAGCGGGCGATCAAGCTTGCCTGTGTGGCCCTGGGCCTGTCGCTTACCTTTGGTCTGGGGTCGCTCTCAGCGGCAACCCCGTGGCTGATGGTGCTGCTGTTTGGCTTGATCGGTGCCCTTGCCGTATTCGGCTTTGGCGCATTTCAAATGGCCGGACCGTCGGCCATGTTCTTCATTCTGACCTTCTCGGTCGGAACGAGTCTGCCGTACGATCTTCACGCCCTGCCGCTGCGAACCCTGCTCGTGCTGACCGGCGGAGCCTTTGCCTGGATGGTGGGAATGAGCGGTTGGCTGCTTCGCCCTCATGGGCCGGAGACCAAAGCGGTCGCCGGGGCTTACCGGAGCCTGGCCGCCTTTGTGGATGCGATCGGAACCGATTTGTACCCGGAGAAAAGATACCAGGCGGCCGTTCAGCTTCGAGCAGCCGACGCGGCCGTGTCCGGCGGGGAGCTGCGCTGGCGCCGAAATTACGGGCCGACGCTGCGGCTGATGGCATTGACCCGGAAGGCCAATGAGATGTTTATGGCGGCCGTCGAAATCTCGCTGGACCGCCAGGCGGCGAAGGTGCCGGAAGGGACGGCGGCGTCCCTTCTCTCGATTGCGGATCGCTTGCAGCATCCGCAGCAGGAGATGCTGCAGCCCAAGGCGGCTGCGGACATCCCGAACGGGCATGTCCGGCGCTTGTCCGGGCTGCTGAACGAGGCGGCCGCCATCTGCCTGGGGGAAGATGCAGGCCGCGGGACGGCGGAGGAAGGGACCCTTCCTCCCTCATTTTCGCTGCGCCGTCTCTTGTCCGGCGCTCTGAATCCGCACTCGGCGCTGCTCCATACCTCGCTTCGGTACGGCATCATGATTGCCGTCGCTGCTGCGGTCGCCTACTCGCTGGATTTGAACCGGTCCTACTGGGTGCCGCTTTCTTGCACGGCGGTGATGCTCGGTACGACGGTGCTCGGCACGGCTCACCGGGCCATCCAGCGGACGGCGGGCACCGTCCTCGGGCTGTTCCTCGGCGCCTTCATCCTGTCGCTGCGGCCCGAGGGCATTTATATCGCGCTGATCATGGCTGTTCTTCAATTTATTATCGAACTGATTTACTTGCGCAATTACGCCCTGGCCGTCATCTTCATCACGCCGAGCTCCCTGCTGATCGCGGAGAGCAGCCATCCGGATATGGCGGTAAGCTTCTTCATCTCGGCCCGGTTGACCGATATTCTGATCGGGAGCGCCATCGGCATCATCGGCATGCTCATCCTCTGGAGACGTGCTTCTTCCAGCAAGCTGCCGCGGGCGCTTGCAGGCGTCATCCGGATGGAGGGGAAATTGCTGGAGAGCATCCTGTCCTCCTCCCCCTCCAGCAGGGTTACCACATGGACGAACGAGCTGGAAACTGCGCTTATCCGGCTGCGTCTGCTGTATGACGGAGCGCTCGCCGAGTCGGTGGGCCGGCGGAATCAGGCCAGCTCCTGGTGGCCTGCGCTGGATGCGGTGCAGCACATCGGTTACGCGCTGATCACGGCAGCCGGTAACGCCCAGAGTCATGCCGCACCGGATGAAGCGTCATCGGACTGCAGCCTGTTCTTTGAACAGATGGCCCAGGCCGCCGAGCAGCAGCTCACGCCTGAGCCGGCGAACATCCCGGCGCTCAGCTCCATCCCCGTGCTGCAGCATGAACTGGCCGGGCTTCATGAAGCGCTGCAGATCCGGGACCGCACGGCGCAGTCCCCTGCCATCAAATCATCATAATCTACCCTCTTCGGCAAGCCGTAATAGGACTTTATGTCCCGCGGTTTGCCTTTTTTTCTTATCTCATCCCATCCCAACTCATCCCAACTCATCCCAACTCATCCCAACTCATCCCAACTCATCCCATCTCATCTCATCTTTTCTCTTCTAACTTTAACTTTAACCTCCAGCCTTTACCGCCACCACCAGCCGTTCTTCGACAAGTCCTCCTATAGTTGTACTGAAAAAGACTACGCTTTTCGACAAGTTATGACTTGGCCAAAATCATATCGATGAACCGCTGTGCAGGGGGAGAGGCCTCCTCCTTCCGGGTGTAGATGGAGACCGGATTCGTCATATGCACGCCGTCGATTTCCACCCGGGAAATGATGCCTGCCGCGATATGTTCGCGGGTCTCCAGCAGCGACAGAAAGGCCGCGCCGTAACCCTCCATCACGACCCGCAGGGTTTCGTTCAGACCGTTCATCTGCAGCCCGACTGGCGGGGCGGGCAGATGGCGGGCGGAGCATAGAGCGATCAGCTGCTCTCTGCCGAAACTGCCCTCCTCGCGGTAGATGAACGGCTCCTGCAGCATCTCTTCCAGGGTGACCCGGGCGCCGGCCAGAGGATGCCCATTATGAACGATAAAGCACATTTCGTCCTCATACCAAGGGGTGCGCAGCAGAAGCGGATGGTCCAGCCGGATGCCGCCGATAAAGGCGATCTCCGCGCGGTAATGCAGCAGCAGATCGGCGGCCTGGCTGGAATTGGCGGTGCTGAGCTCGACGCCGACGCCGGGATAAGCGCGTTTGTAGCGGGCAATCCACTTGGGGAGCAGGAAGTTGGCCGGAAGATAGGTGGCCGCCAGGTGAAGCTTGCCGGCGCTGCCCGCTTTCAGCTGCTCCAAGGTCTCCTCGATATGGCCTTCCAGCTCGAACAGCCGCCGGGCTTCGGCAGCCAGATGCCTGCCGGCCTCTGTCAGCATGACGCCCCGCCCCTGGGGGATCAGCAGGCGGAGGCCGATTTCGCGTTCCAGCTTTTTGATTTGGGCCGTCACGGCGGGCTGGCTGAGATGCAGAGCCTCGGCTGCGAGAGTTACGCTTCCGAGGGAAGCGGCTTGGTAAAAGAGGCGAAGCGCGTGCAGGTTCATGGGAGTTCTCCTTTACATAGGGATAGGGATTCAGATCAATTCATAATTGAAATTTATGTTTTATGAAAAACAATATATTAGATTTATACCGTAACAGAGCATATTCTAAGCTTAAATTACAGGCGGGTGCAACCATTTGAGGAAGCACAACGTCAAAATAGGAGGAATTTGTCAATGAGGCTGAAATGCGTGGATTGCGGCAGCCGTTGTCCCCTGGAGCCGTTTCAGGTTCGATGCGGGTGCGGCGGGCTGCTGGAAGTGGAGCAGGATCTGGCGATGGTCGATGCCGAGTTTCTGAAGCGGCGGTTTCAGGAGCGCCTGTCCGAACGGACGGGGGTCTATGCCAGCGGCGTATGGCGGTATAAAGAATTAATTTTTCCGGAACTTCCGGACGAATATATTGTTACTAAATATGAAGGCAATACCGGAATGTACGCTCCGGAGCCGATTCGCGAAACGCTGGGAATCCGCGGGCTGTACTTCAAAGCGCAGAGCGAGAATCCGAGCGGCTCATTCAAAGATAACGGGATGACCGTGGCCGTGTCGCATGGTCGTTCTCTCGGGTACTCCGCATTTGCGTGCACCTCGACGGGCAATACCTCCTCTTCGCTCGCCATGTATGCAGCGATGGGAAGGAGCCGGGCGTATGTATTCGTCCCCAATCGGAAGGTATCCGCCAACAAGGTGCTGCAGACTCAGGCTTACGGCGCCCGGGTCCTCAGTTTTGACGGCACGTATGATGACGGAATCCGCTTCCTGGAGAAGCGGGGCGAGGAGTTGGGGTTGTACGTCTGCAACTCGGTGAACCCGCTGCGGATCGAGGGTCAGAAGAGCATTATTTATGAAATCGCCCAGACGCTCGGCTGGAGTCTGCCGGACTGGATCATCATTCCCGGCGGCGCGCTCAGCAACGTATCTGCACTTGGCAAAGGGCTGGCCGATTTGAAAAGCCTCGGGTTCATCCCGTCGGTGCCGCGGATCGCGCTGATCCAGGCGGAGGGGGCCAGTCCCTTCCACCGCATGATGACTTCGGGAAGCCCGGTGCTGACGCCGGAACCCCGGCCGGATACGCTGGCCTCGGCACTGAACATCGGCAACCCGCCGAGCTGGAAAAAAGCGCGCAGCGTGCTGGAGATGAGCAGCGGCGTAACCTGCTCCGTCACTGATGCGGAAATTCTCGCCGCCAAGGCGCAGATCGACCGGAACGGGATCGGATGTGAGCCGGCATCGGCAGCGACACTCGCCGGATTGCAGAAGCTGGTCGCCGAGAAGACGATTGCCAAGGATGAGACGGCGGTCTGCATTTTGACGGGAAACCTTCTGAAGGATACCGACGTGCTGAAGGGAAGCTTTCAGGACATTCCGGTTGACTTGTCGGGTTCGGACTGGGAGGCGCTGCTCCGGTAAACTTAAGCCGCGTCTCCTAAAGCCGGCGGAGGGTGACTGAGGAAATGACCGCAAACATACGGGGAGCGTTTTTGGGGCATCTTTTATGGAAAGGTTCGCCTGCTCTGACGTTGCCTTCTAATATCCGTCACGGGTTAATGATAACCAAGACGCTGTGACACCCGCATGATTAGACGTTTTCCAGACACGATTACAAAGGGATAAGGGGCGCATGCTTTTTCATGATCAATAAGAGGAAATTCGTATATTTCGTCCTTGTTCCACTCCTGCTTATAGGGCTGGTTATTTCATTGACGCCGGCTTCCCTGTTCCATGAGGCCGCGACGGCTCAGGTGGATGCTCCCGTAAAGACGGGGGGCACAGCGGGAACGCAGGGCAAGCAAGCGCAGGGCATGCACACACAGAGCAAGTATTACGACGTCGTCGTCATCGGCAGTGAAATACAGGGCGTGCTGCTGGCCCGGGAAGCGCAAAAGCAGGGGCTGAGCGTTCTGATTCTCGATCCGCGGAGCAAGCCGGGCGGCGAGCTGATTCAGGGTCAGATGATCTTTCTGGACGAGCCGCATGACGCCAAGAAGCGGAGCCTGGTCCAGGGCGAGATCAAAACCTTGTTTGACGGCTACAACAGCGGGAAGATCCGGAAGGCGGCCGATTTTAACCGGTACTATAACCGGCTGATCAAGGGAATTCCGGTCCAAAGCGGAATCACGGTCAAGTCCGTCACGGCTGCGGCTTCCGGCGGCAGCAAAAAGCTGCTGAAATCCTTGACGTACCGGGATCCTCAAGGCAGCGTCGTTACGGTAGAGGCGGGCTATTGGGTGGAAAATACGGACTTTAATGCCCTGACCGGCAAGCTGAATGCGAAGCGGATTCCCGGGATGGAGCGCATTTCAAAGGTCGGCCATCCCGACTACATGGCGGCCACGATGATGCTGAAGTTCAAGCATGTGAACTGGAGCAAGCTCCACCAGGCCGTGCTGGACGACTACCCGTTGACCAACGTCCGGGATAAGTACGGCGGAAATACGTATGTCGATTGGGATTTTGCCACTGGGTTCAGCAACATAACGCTCAAATACAAGCCGCGCGATCCGCAGCTGCTGCTGAGGGGAATGAACACCTCTTACCAGAAGGGCGGCGAAGCCATTATGAACTCCCTTCTGATCTTCGACGTCAATCCTTCCGATCCGAAGTCGGTGCAGTCCGCCCTGGATAAAGCAAAGGCAGAGGCTCCGTTCATCCTGCAATTTTTGAGGAAGAACATCCCGGGATTCGACCGGGCCGAGCTGAACGGCTTTCCGGATTATTTGTATATCCGCGACTATAACCGGTTCGAAACGGATTATATTTTGACCTTCTCGGACGTCATGAACAGCCGGATGTTCTGGGATAACGTCAGCATTGGCGGTTATGCGCTGGATCTGCAGGGAACCCGGACGGTGCCGAAGGGCATCCATCTCGGTCAGCCGGACCGCTATGGCATTCCGCTGCGCTCTTTTGAACTGAAGGGCTATGACAACGTCCTGGTGACCGGCAAAAATATCGGGGCGTCCATCGAAGCCTATGGCAGTGCGCGTATCATGCCGAACACCGCTCTGGCGGCGCAGACCATCGGCATTATTTTGGGCAGGGAGCTGAAGCAGGGTAAGCGCCTGCACGACCTGAACCAGGAAGACTTCAAACGGATTCATCAGTACTTGAAAAAGGAATACCGTATTAAAGTAGACGGATAAGGAACACGTTAGGATATTCGGGCCCTGCCCCTCGTCCCCGGCGTTCTTTACCATTCAACCGTTACCATCTGTGGTAATTCGGATCATCAGTTTGTCAGAAAAGGCAGGGAGCTTGGGGCTCTCTGCCTTTTTGCGTCGTTCGTGAAAGGCATCCCTTCGGGAACCGGTGCGCTTGAAGAACAACAGCGTTTATCGGCTGCCTTTGGTAGGTGCGGTAGAGTCGCCTGCAGGGGAGATGCAAAACCAGAGGCAGCGGATTGCCTTTTTCGCGCATTTACAGCGGATGATGGATCTGCTAGAATAGCGGTAAATTAATTGTCAACCAATACAACGCTGATTTGGTTGACAATTAACGAGTAGCAAATAGACCGATGTAACGACTAAACGAATACCGAAAATATAACAGCTCGAAGGGATGATAACCTATGCAGAAGGACATGGTTCTGAGAAGCCCGGTACGGCAGGACTGGCAGGCATTGGCCGACAAGGCGCTGAATGGGCAGCGGCTTACCATGGAAGAAGGACTGGCTGTTTTAAACGCACCGAACGATGAGATTCTGGGACTGATGCAGGCTGCTTTTACAGTAAGAAAGCATTACTACGGCCTGAAGGTGAAGCTCAACATGATCTTAAACGCCAAGAGCGGGCTGTGTCCCGAGGACTGCGGCTACTGCTCCCAATCCATCGTATCTACGGCGCCGATCGAGAAGTACAGCCTGCTGGATAAAGAGACGGTGCTTGCCGGAGCCCGGGAGGCTCTTGCGCGTAAAGCGGGTACATACTGCATCGTGGCCTCCGGCCGTGGCCCGACGCCGAGGGAACTGGATCAAGTAGTGGAGGCGGTTCAGGAAATCCGGGAGACGATGCCGCTTAAAATTTGTGCATGCCTTGGGCTGCTAAAGGACGGGCAGGCCGAGAAACTGGCTGAGGCAGGGGTGCATCGGTATAACCACAACCTCAACACGAGCCAAGCGAATTACAGCCGCATTACCACAACGCACACCTATGACGACCGGGTGGACACGGTGCAGAAGGCCAAAGCCTCCGGCTTGTCCCCCTGCTCCGGGGTCATTATCGGCATGGGCGAAAGTGACGAGGATATCGTCGGCATGGCCTATGCCTTGCGGGAACTGGACGCCGATTCGATCCCGGTTAACTTTTTGAACGCGATTCCGGGGACGCCTTTGGAGCAGGCCGGACGTACGCCCGCGCTGAAGGCGCTGAAGGTGCTGGCTTTGTTCCGCCTCGTGTGCCCTTCCAAGGAAATTCGCGTGGCCGGCGGCCGCGAGCTGAACCTCCGTTCCCTGCAGCCGCTCGCACTCTACGCAGCCAACTCGGTATTCGTGGGCGACTACTTGACGACCGAAGGGCAGGACGTGCTTGCGGACCATGCGATGATCGAGGATCTCGGCTTTGAGATCGAGGAGCGGGCGGTCTAGCTGAGGATGCGGAGCCGCAGGGGAGGGCTGCGGGCAGGTGCTGCTATTTATCTGATCGAGGTGGTATTTGGCGAGGCAGAAATGCCGCCCAGCTGAGGGCATTTTGATACTTACGTCGACCGACCGCAACCGACTAAAATGAACGTATGTTTCGACAATTTCCCGCATAGGATGAAAAGCCGGAAAAACGACATTTGCCAGCAGGCGATGCAGCCGCTATAATAAACTCATTAATCTATCAGTAAACGGGTGTTTATTTATGCAAATTCTTAAAGATGACGTCCGCCAAAGTATTTTGAACGCCGCACTGGCCGAATTCAAGCAGCACGACTACGCCGATGCTTCCATGCGCCGCATTTCCGCCTCCGCCGGCATGACCACCGGGAATATCTACCGTTATTTTAAAAATAAAGAGGAGCTGTTCGAAGCGCTGGTCGGGCCGGTCTATGAGCGATGCATCGCCAACATCCTGGTCATTAAGGAGGAAGTGGACCAGAACTTCGCCAAAGGGACCGAGGCAAGCGACTGCCTGCAGATGGTCGAGAGCATTATTCTCGATCTGTTTGAGGAATCCAGCGCCGAGCTGATGATTTTGCTCAACCGCAGCACCGGTTCCAAATATGCCGGCGTGAAGGCAAGTATATGCGCTTTGGTCGTATCGATTCTGGAGAGCATGATCCGCTTCGGTAAGGATGAGACCGGCGAGCTGACGCTGGAAGAGAAACAGACGGCCCAGATGCTGGGCGGAACCGTGGTGGAAGGTGTATGTCTGATTCTACGCGATCACGAAGACGGGGAAACGGTCAAACGGCTGGTGAACCAGCTGGTGTATCTGTACTACTTTGGCACCGATCATTGGAATAAGAAAAAGGGATGAATCCAAGGGATTCCCTTTTTTTCGCTCAAAAATGAACGCTTGTTTACTAAGGAAGTTGAAGGAGGAATATCAACAACATGCGGCAAATCATCAAGTGGCGCTGGGCGATTCTGGTGTTATGGCTGGTGGCGACGGTCCTGCTGACCGTGTTCCAGCCCGACGTGAATGCCATTCTCCAGCAGAGAGGCCAGGATCCCCTCGCCGAAGACAGCCCTTCCAAGGTTGCGGGGGCGCTGCTCAATAAAATGACCGGCCAGAGCGGGACCAGCGACATCGTGGTGTTCCACGAAGAAAACAAGCTGACCGATGAGGATATGAAGAGCATCGAGAGCGGCGTGATGAACATGAAGGCGAAGCAGTCTGAGCTTGGCATCACCGAAGTCTTAGACCCATTCTCGATGCCTGAAGCCAAATCTCAGCTGATTTCGGAGGACGGCACGACCGTGATGGTCAGTTTCAGCCTGGACAAGAACGGGCGGGATATGGAAGAAATCACGGATCAGTTCAATCAGGCGCTGAAGGATGTCAAAGCGACATACTACCTGAGCGGCGAGGATTTTATCCAGAACGACTACATCAAGGCGTCCACGGCAGGGGTGGAGAAAAGCGCGGCGCTGACCGTTATTTTTATTCTCGTCGTGCTCATCGTCATGTTCCGTTCCGTCGTGATCCCGTTCGTGTCACTCCTTGCCGTAGGCATATCCTACCTCTGTTCGATGGGGATTGCGGCGCAGATCATCGATAAAATGAACTTCCCGGTCACCAGTGTGACCCAGATGCTGCTGGTACTCATCCTGTTCGGCATCGGGACGGACTATAACATTCTACTGTTCAACCGTTTTAAAGAGGAGTTGTCGCATGGCAAATCCGTCGATGAAGCCATCGTCGCTTCCTACAGAACGGCGGGTAAAACGATCGTATACAGCATTCTTACCGTCTTTATTGCCTTTGCAGGACTCAGCTTCTCGGACTTCGGCATCTATAAATCGGCCAACGTGGTTGCGATCGGCACGGTGATCTTGGTGCTTGAAATCTTGACGCTGACGCCGTTCCTGATGAAGACGCTCGGACCGAAGCTGTTCTGGCCGTCGAAAAAGGTGGCGGGCCACAAGGAAAGCACCTTCTGGGCGAAGCTGACGGCAGTTTCCGTTAAGCATCCGGTCATCGTGACGGTCATCATCGTTATTCTGATGATTCCGGTGCTGCTGACCAGCGGTCAGAAGCTGTCGTTCGACCAGCTGAAGGAGCTGGGGGACGGCTATCCGTCGACCAAAGGCTTCAGCATCGTCGCTGATCATTTCAGCCGCGGCCAGGCGCTGCCGACGACTGTCGTCATCGAAGACGACAAGACGATGGACAATAACGACACGCTTGGGGTTATCGACAAGCTGACCGAGAAGTTAAAAGGCATCGACGGGGTCAAGTCGGTATCAAGCGTGACCCAGCCGCAGTCGGAGCCTGTGGAGGACTTCTATATCAGCAGCCAGACGGAAACGGTGACGGACGGTATTTCGGCGTCCAAAAAAGGTGTGGACCAGATCAAGGACGGCCTGGACCAGATCGGAGATAAGCTGACGACGCCTGACTTCTCCAGCGCCAATCAGCTGGTGTCGGGTACGGGACAGGTCAAGCAGGGCTACGATCAAATTACGGACGCGATCTCGCAGGTGTCCGGCGGCATCCAGCAGGGAGCAAGCGGCGCATCGGAGCTCAGCAAGGGCATCGCGAAGCTCGAAGCCGGTATGAACACCGTCAGCACCAATACGTCCAAAATCAACCAAGGCCTCTCCGAGCTGTCCAAAGGATATGCGTCGCTCGCAGGCGGTTATGAGCAGGTATCCGGACAGATTCCGCAAATTCAGCAGGGGCTTGCCGGCATGAATACGCTGATCGGCAATCTGGGTGAGAGCCACAGTGAGCTGGCCGAGGATCCAAACTATATCCAGCTGAAGCAGACCGGCGAAGGACTCGTTACCGGTTTGGCGCAGCTTGACGGCGGTCTCAAGGAACTGAATGCGAATTATGCCAAGCTGAACGCGTCCTTCTCTCAGGCTTCCGGCGGCTTAGGCCAAATTGCCGCGGCGCAGAAGCAAATGGCTGCCGGCGTGGCAGCACTGGAGCAAGGGGCTGACCAGTTGGCCAAGGGATTGCGCCAAGGCAGCAGCGGCAGTCAGGAAATCGCCGCAAACATGAAGAAGCTGAATGCTGCGCTGGGCAGCGTCCAAAGCGGGCAGCAACAGCTGCTGAGCGGACTATCCAGCCTCTCGGGCGGCATGTCCCAGCTGAAGGAAGGCATCGACCAGAGCGGCAACGGACTGGGCGACATCTCTGAAGGTCTCGGCAAGACCAATGACTTCCTGACCCAGCTGAACAGCTCGAAGACCTTCTTTATTCCACGGGAAGCACTGGAGAACAAGGACTTCCAGCAGGCAGTGGATGCCTTTATGTCCAAGGACCGCAAGATTACGAAGCTGATTGTCATCCTCAACGACGATCCGTATTCCCCGGCGGCCATGGACACGATCGAGAAAATCAACAGCGAGGTTTCCGGCACGCTGAAGGGAACCGTGCTGGGCGACGCCAAGTTCGGAGCTGCGGGACCAAGCTCAACGACGTACGATACGAATGAGGCCCAGATCAAATCCTTCAATAGCACGGCGATTATCGTCATCGTCAGCGTGTTCGTCGTTCTGCTGTTCGTGATCCGTTCCTTCTGGCCGTCGGTCTTTATCGTATTGTCGCTTGTGGCTTCCTACTACGTAGCGATGAGTGCATCGAAGTTTGTGACGACCTATATCATTGGGGCGGAAGGGGTATCGTCCTTTGTGCCGTTCTTCTCCTTCATCGTCATCGTCGCGGTCGGCGTGGATTACAGCATCTTCCTGATGGAGCGCTACAAGGAAAACGGGGAGCTGTCTCCGGGAGAAGGGATTGTCAAGGCAGCCCGAAGCGTGGGCGGCGTCATTATTTCCGCCATGGTCATTCTCGGCGGAACGTTCGCAACGCTGATGCCTTCGGGGCTCGTGCTCTTGATCGAGCTGGCTGCGGCCGTGATCGTCGGTCTCGTCGTGCTCTGCTTCATCCTGCTGCCGATGCTGGTACCGGCCTTGATCGTGCTGCCGGAAACCTTGTCGCGCGGGCGGTCCCGCAAGCAGCAGATGGCCCATGTCAGCGGAAAGGACTCCACGCTGGATTCCTAATACTCGTAAACGTATGAACGCATGGTGCACAGGTCAAACAAGAACAATATTCTGTACACAGCAAAAAGACCGGAAGAGGCTGCAGCCCTCTTCCGGTCTTTATTTATATCAAGGCTTCACGCGGCACGTTGTCCCGGGGGTGGGGCGGGACCGCATTAAGCCAGTGTTTTCAGCGCATCAGGCGTGAACGGAGCAAGCTCATCGAAGCGGCCTTCACGCACTTTGGTGGCCCAAGCCGGGTCTCCAAGCAATGCACGGCCTACGGCAACCAGGTCGAATTCACCGTTCTCCAGGCGCTCCAGGAGATCGTCGATATCCTTGCTGCCTGCCCCTTTGCCTTCGGCAAACAGGCTCGTGAATGCTTCGTCGAGTCCGACGGAACCGACAGTAATGGCTGGTTTGCCCGTCAGCTTCTTGGCCCAGCCGGCGAAGTTCAGGTCGGAGCCTTCATACTCCGGCTCCCAGAAACGGCGGGTCGAGCAGTGGAACACGTCGACGCCCGCGTCAGACAAGGCGCCTAGCAGCTGCCCAAGGTCTTCCGGAGTTGGGGCGAGCCTTGCGTCGTATTGGTTTGTCTTCCATTGGGAGAGGCGCAGCACGACAGGGAAATCCGGTCCTACGGCACGGCGGACGGCTTCCACGACTTCAATCGCAAAGCGTGCGCGCTTCATCATATCGCCGCCGTAGCGGTCCGTGCGGCGGTTCGTTTGTTCCCACAGGAACTGGTCGATCAAATAACCGTGGGCGCCATGGATTTCCACTCCGTCAAACCCGATTCGTTTGGCATTGGCAGCCGCATCAGCATAAGCCTGGATCACGTAGGCGATTTCTTCTTCGGTCATTGGTTCGGAAACCTGATTGCCGTTCAGATCAAGGCCCGAAGGACCAATCGGCATCGCTTCCGGATTCGGCTCAGCGCCGACCGGACGGGTCATGCCGATATGCCAGATTTGCGGCATGATCTTGCCTCCGGCTTCATGAACTTGCTTAACCACTTCGGCCCATCCGTTCAGGGCGTCTTCACCGAAAAATCTCGGAATGTTCGGGCTGTCAGTAGACGCCGGGTGATTGATTACCGTACCTTCGGTAATGATGAGGCCGACGTTGTTCTCGGCACGGCGGCGGTAATAGGCTGCTACGTCCGGGCCCGGTACTCCGTTCGGGGAGAATCCGCGGGTCATGGGCGCCATGACGATGCGGGTGGGCAGCGTCAAGTTGCCAATGGTAAACGGTTCGAATAGAGCTGCGGTGGAACGGGTATGCTGTGTATTGCTGTTCATGTATCGGTTTCCTCCAATATGTGAGATTTATATCTTTATACATTTACATAAAAATAGATATATATGATGAAAAGAAAGAGCGTTTAAGCCAAAAAGTCCAGATGTGTACCATATGTCATTTTAGCCTAAAGCTCATTCTTGAGTTGTTCGATAAAACGATTGATACCCTCCTCATTCCGTCTATAGTAGGTCCACTGGCCGGCCCGGCGGGATTCCAGCAAACCAGCCTTTTGCAATTTCACCAGGTAGCCTGAAACAACCGACTGTGCAAGCCCTGTCTTCTGCGAAATGCTTCCGACGCAAATGCCGCCTTTGAAATTACAGGATGCCGGCATATGCTCCTGAGGATCAAAGTGCTCCTCCGGATGCTTCAGCCATTCGAGAATTTTAAACCGGGTCTCGTTTGATAGTGCTTTAATGGTTAATAAGGTATCCATGGATCTTATTATATCTATTTTTATAGAAATGTAAATATAGTTTGGCAAAAAAGTTTGAAATCCGGAAAACGCCCCTGCAGAACGGCTTTTAACGAATGTACCGCAAATGTCCAGGTTAACATTCCCGTTTGGGTGGATTTTCATTCGGGTAATAACGGGTGTAAATACTCGGACACCGTCCGTAACCGACCAGGAGGGGATGCATTGATGGACCGTAAGAATGAACAGCAGCCGCAGAAGGATGTAAAGGACAGTCAGCTGGAGGAATTCCGCGTCAGCGATGCGGGGAAACCCATGACTACGAACCAGGGCGTTCGGGTTTCTGAGGACGAACATTCGCTCAAAGCAGGCGAACGCGGGCCGACGTTAATGGAGGATTTTCATTTTCGGGAGAAAATGACCCACTTTGACCATGAGCGTATTCCTGAGCGCGTGGTTCATGCCCGGGGCTTTGGTGTACACGGGTATTTTCAGGTGTACAAGCCGATGACGCAGTATACGAAGGCGAAGTTTCTGCAGGACCCGTCGATGAAAACGCCGGTGTTCGTGCGTTTCTCAACCGTGGCTGGTTCGCGGGGTTCGGCTGATACGGTGCGGGACGCCCGGGGCTTTGCCACCAAGTTCTATACAGAGGACGGCAACTTCGACCTCGTGGGCAACAACATTCCGGTTTTCTTCATTCAGGATGCGCTGAAATTTCCTGATTTGGTACATGCGTTCAAGCCTGAGCCCCATAACGAGATTCCGCAGGCGTCGACGGCCCATGATACGCATTGGGATTTTGTCGCCAATAACACGGAATCGGCCCACATGGTCATGTGGACGATGTCGGACCGGGCGATTCCGCGCAGCTACCGGATGATGGAGGGGTTCGGCGTACATACCTTCCGGCTCGTCAATGACAAGGGCGAAGCGCATTTCGTCAAATTCCACTGGAAGCCGCTGCTGGGCGTGCATTCCCTGGTCTGGGACGAAGCGCAGAAAATCGCCGGCAAGGATCCCGACTTTCACCGCCGCGACCTGTGGGAAGCGATTGAAATGGGCGACTACCCCGAATATGAGTTTGGCGTGCAAATGATCCGGGAGGATGAGGAGTTCAACTTCGACTTTGATATTCTCGACCCGACCAAAATATGGCCGGAGGAGCTCATTCCCGTTCAGCGCATCGGAAAAATGACACTGAACCGCAATGTGGACAATGTGTTCGCTGAAACGGAGCAGGCGGCCTTCCACGTGGGCAACGTCGTGCCGGGGATCGATTTTTCCAACGATCCGCTGCTGCAGGGACGCTTGTTCTCTTATACCGATACGCAGCTGATCCGTCTGGGCGGACCGAACTTCCATGAGATTCCGATCAATCGGCCGGTGGCGGAGATCCATAACAACCAGCGCGACGGATACCACCGCATGACGATCAACCGGGGCCAAACGAGCTATCATAAAAACTCCCTTGGAAACAACGATCCCCGTCCGGTTTCGGAGCAGGAGGGCGGATACACCCACTATCAGGAAAAAGTGGAGGGGCGCAAGGTCCGGGCGCGCAGCGACAGCTTCAAGGACCACTATACCCAGGCCAAGCTGTTCTGGAACAGCATGTCCGACGTGGAGAAGCAGCATATTATTAAAGCTTTCCGCTTTGAAGTAGGCAAGGTGAAAAGTAAAAGCGTGCAGCAGCAGGTCGTCGATATGTTCGGCAACGTTGATCTGATGCTGGCTGAGCAAATCGCCCTCGGCGTTGGTGTCAACCCGCCGAAGGCTGGAGAAGAAGCCTCCGGAGCGACCGTGGCAGGAGGTGCCGAAACCCAGGCTTCCCCGGCGCTGAGCCAGCTTCATACTGCCATGTCCCCGGCTACCCGTAAGGTGGCGGTGCTGGCCGCTGACGGATTCGACGCGGGCGAAATGAAGGCTGTCCTCGCGGCCTTCGCTGAAGCAGGTGTCGTGCCGGAAGTCGTCAGCGAGAATCTGGGGATGATCGCAGGAACCGACGGCAGCCAGCTGGAGGCCATGCATACCTTCCTGACGGCTGACTCTGTGCTGTTTGACGCCGTCTATGTGGCCGGCGGGGAGCAGAGTATCGCCAAGCTGCAGGGTATCAAAGAGGCGGTCAATTTCGTGACGGAAGCCTACAACCACTTCAAAACGGTAGGCGCCTCCGAGCTGGCGGCCGGATTGCTGTCCGGCTCAGGCATTCATTTGGCTGATGCCTCGGCATCTTCCGGCCATCTGACGTCTCCGGGCGAGGATACCGGACTGGTGATCCACAAGGAGACGGAAGACGGCAGCGTCTTTGCCCGGCAGCTGGTCGACGCCATCGCCATGCACCGTCATTGGGGCCGGGAAATGCAGATGATTTCTCCAGCGAAGTGAACGTGTAAATCGATTGAGAATAAATAAAGCAAGATGGTCCGGCTCCGCTTGTTGCGGGGCCGGATTTTTTAACATTCAGCGTTGTTCCGATACCGGGGCGCCGAATCTGGCCGTTCTTGCTGCGGTTCGTTCCGTCCCGTTTGCCGCTCTCTCTTTGCCGTTCCCGCTTTACCGCTCCCGCTTTACCGCTCCCGCCTTATCTCGCCGGCCTTATCTCTCTCTTTGCCTCTCTTCCCATAGAAACCCGGCTCATTGGACGTGTTTGGATGGGATGAGTGCTTTATGGTAGGATAAGGAAGAATGTCAGGACCAACATCAATGGGTTTTCGCTGCTGAAAGGGTGCATAACATGAAGGAAAAGCTGGAGCGGTACAAATTTTTCCGTATCCTGGCTTCAATATATGAAATCAAAGCGATTCGCCTGCTCATTCCGCTTGCGGTGATCGCGCTCGTCTATTGGGAGGGGCAGCGGGAGCTGCGGCAGATTCACCTGGCGCGTACGTTCCATGAGCTGCGTCTGCTGCCGGTGGGCACCGTTGTGGGGATTTGTCTCTTTTCCCTGTTTTCCGTCGGGGTGATGAGCTTGTACGATTACATGATCCGCATGCATTTCAAACTGAAAGTTGGCTGGTGGAACACGTTCCGCTATGCCTGGATCGCCAACACGTTCAACAACATTATCGGTTTTGCCGGACTGACCGGCGCCGGTCTCCGTACCTTGCTGTATAAAAGGAGCGGCATTGCGCCCTCGCTGATGGCGTCTGCGGTCGTATTTTTGTCACCGGTCATCATTACGGGGTTATCCATCATGTCCTGGGGCGTTTTATCGGGGGTGTTCCCGGCAACCACAATGATTCGGGAGCATCGCTGGCTGATTTTCGCCGTATGGGGGATGGCCCTGTACCTGCCTTTATTTATTCTGATGCAGCGCTCATCGCTATTCGCGCGGTGGTTCAACAAAGGGGAGGGCCGAACGCCGTGGAGCACGGTGGCCGTCTCTCTGTGCGCATCGCTGCTGGAGTGGGTCTGCGCTGGCGTGACGTTTTGGCTGATTGCCGCCAGCGTCCTGCATGACGTGACCTTCCAGGGCGTCATGGGCATGTATACCGTATCCGCCATTGCCGGTATCCTCAGCATGGCGCCTGGAGGCATCGGCGCGTTCGACCTGACCGTTCTTCTCGGCATTGAGCATATGGGGTTTCCCGCCGAAAGGGCGATGGCCGTCCTGGTGCTGTTCCGGCTGTTCTACTACGTTATACCCTGGCTGATCGGGCTGATCATGGCGGCCTTCGAATTCGGCAGTCCAGGGAAACGCAACTTGGAGAAGGTCGAGACCGCCATCGAGATTCCGCTGAACGCCTGGCAGCGGCTGTGGCGCTGGCCGGGACAGATGCGCTTTCTCAGCGATCTGGGTGTGTGGGCGCTTGGCAAGCTCGTGCTGGTCAGCGGTCTTCTTCTGCTGCTGTCGGCGGCTACGCCGGGACTGCTGTATCGGCTGCGGTTGTCGGAGGAACTGCTGTCCATGCCGATCATGCGCATCTCCCACCTGCTGTCGGTCATGATCGGCTTTATGCTGATTATCCTCTCCCGGGGCATTTCGCTCCGTATCCGCGGGGCGTATTTGTGGACGAGCGGGCTGCTGTTCGCCGGGGCGGTCTTCACCTTTACGAAGGCGTTTGATTTCGAGGAAGCGATCTTTCTGCTGATCGTTGCACTGATGCTGTGGATCTCGCGGGCCCGTTTTTATCGCTCGGGTGCATTGATCGAGTGGAGAAGCGCAGCCGTATGGTACGTGCTCTCGGCGGTCATCGCCTTGGCTTATTACTGGGTCGGCGCTCATGTCCATCACGGATGGCTGCGCCACCTGCCGACCGCGGAGCGGATGCATTGGATGGTCGGCTCCAATCCGTATGCCGCATCCGCCGTGATCGGTCTCGCCGGGGCATGGATCCTGCTGACTATGCTGATCGTGCTCCGTCCCAGCCGCAAGGTGGCGGCCCCGGCGACACCGGCCGATCTGGACAGGCTGCGGCAGTATCTGCAGAGCCATCATGGAAATTTGCTGACCCATATGCTGTTTACGGGGGATAAAAGCTTCTTCTGGTCCGCGGATGGCGAAGTGCTGATCCCTTACGCCCGCTCGCGGGACAAGCTGGTCGTGCTCGGCGATCCGCTCGGTCCGGAGAAGCTGGTGCCGGATGCGTTGGGCGAGTTTTTGCAAATGGCCGATACCTACGCGATGTCCGTGGTCTTCTATCAGGCGACCCCCGGCTATCTGCCGATGTATCATGAGTTCGGCTACCGGTTTTTCAAGCTTGGGGAAGAAGCCTTGGTGCATCTGGATCAGTTTACGCTGTCGGGCAAGAAAAACACCGACCTGCGCACGGTACGCAATCGCTTTGAGCGGGAGGGGGCGGTGTTTGAAGTGGTTCATCCGCCTTTTGCACCGGAGCTGCTGCGCGAGCTGCGGGCAGTGTCGGACGACTGGATGCACGGCAGGCGGGAAAAAGGGTTTTCCCTGGGCTGGTTTGACGAGGGCTATTTGCAGGAGGCGCCGATTGCCGTGCTGCGGGAGACTGGAGGGAGCATCTTTGCCTTTGCGTCCCTTGCCCCTGCTTATGACGGCGGACGGACGATATCCATCGATCTGATGCGCCACCGCAGCCAGGTTCCGAACGGGACGATGGATTATTTGTTCGTCCAGCTCTTGGAGTGGTCCAAGGAACAGGGATACAAGGTCTTTAATCTCGGGAACGCGCCGCTGGCAAGCGTGGGCGAGACCCGGAGCGCGCTGCGCGAGGAGAAGCTGGCCGCGCTGGTGTTCCAGTACGGAGGGCATTGGTACGGATTTAAGGGTCTCCGGAAGTACAAGAGCAAGTTTTCGCCCGAATGGGAGCCGCGGTTCCTGGCATATCCCGCTTCCGTGTCCCTGCCAGTGCTGACCGTCGACCTGGTGCGGCTCGTATCGCGCAGGGTGTAAGGATGCCAGGCGTGGCGTTGCTCAGGATGGCGGCAAAGTATGGTGAAGCTTGGAGATTGGCGGGCCAGCGTAGAAAATCCTTAGCACCAGGCTGGCCGTAAATTTGTAAAATCAATCGAAAAACCTGAAGAATGCCGGAGAATAGCTGAATGGTTTGCGATTTAGACGATTTAGACAAGTTAGACGATTTAGAGCTGGGGTAACGGTTAATTTGATCTTGTCTACGTATTTTGATCTTGTCTACGTATAACGAACAAATTCAGTTTTTGTCTTTTAAATGGTGGACAGAGGTAACATATCTTTGCCCAAACACCCGCACCCATATATAGGGTATTTGTTGAATATAGATACTAGATACAGGTATTTTTGAGCCCAACCGCGTGCAGGAAAATATATATGTCTTGTCCTTCATTTGTAGGACAAAATAAGGATGTGTCCATTGGATAAGGACAGACCCCGTTTTTCATACTGTTGGATGGCCAAAGGCAAATGAATCATCGTCATCAAAGGGACCGGGATAAAACTTCATCCACTCTTCACCAAAGAGATCCTATATGAAAAACAGCCATTCTCCCTACAGGGGAGGCTGCGACATTTTAATTTTGTTGTTCATATAAAAAGAGGCAGACCGAACCAGGCCCCTAATAGGGGTCGCCGGTACAGACTGCCTCTTTTGTTGTTCATGCGAAGCTTGCTTTGCTATACAAGCATGATGCGGTCAGCTCGCGATATCTTGTTCGTTGGTGTGTGGCTCTGTCCGCTTTGGTCGGGGTGTTCTTCGGCGGCTGAAGAACATTGCAAACAGGGTCACCCCGATCAGAAGGACGAAGAAGACCGCCGCGATAATGAGGTCCGCGGTCGTGAAGCGGCCCATCTGGGCATTCTGGTTGCTGCCGCCCATCCCCGGCATGCCGGGGAAGCCGCCGCGGTCGTTGCCGCCTCTCTGGCGGCCGGCCCACGGCATATTGCCTTGGCCCGGCCCGCCCTGCATTCCCTGAGGCGGCTGCATTTGCCCATCCGGGGGCTGCATGTCCCCCGGATTTTGACCTTCCGGCCAGGCCGGTGGCGCTTGGCCGTCCAGGCCCTGCGTCGCGGCGCCCGCTCCACCAGCCTGGCCCTGCGTCGCGTCGCCCGCGTTCGGCCCGCCGTTCTGCGCAGCCTGCGCGCCGTCGTTAGCGCCCTGCGCCGCTCCGCCGTTGCCTGCCTGTGCAGCCCCGTCAGCCTGCGCGGCGTCCCCATTGCCGCCATTGCCGCCGGCAGCGGCCTGGCCGTTCATTGCCGGCGGCTGGCCACCAAATCCGCCAAAGCCGCCATCGGTCTTGGCTTCGACGACCAGCTCGCCGGACAGCTGCTTCTTGATGGACTCGGCCCGTTCGGTGGCGAATTTCACCAGGCTCTTATCCCCCGAAGCTCCTTCTAGCAGCTGGTCCTTAGTGTAGAACTTGGTCGGATCTTTTTCCACATACGGTGCGATCAGGGAGGAAACCTGTGTCGTCAGCGACTGCATGTTCTCTTCCGCAAAGAAGCCGTCGGCGATCTGCTGCAGGTACGTATTGTACTTCTCCCTGTATTCATCAACCGAGAGGAGGGCCTTGATCAACGGCCGTTCGTCCAGCGTCGTCCCCGATACCGGAGTCGTAATGCTGAAATTGATATTGTCCTCGCTCAGGAAATTAGCGGCCATATCCATGCCCATGCCGCCCATGCCTTGGCGGCCCTGGCCGCGCTGGCCGGGGTTCGCGTTGCCGGCCGCATCAGCGCCAGCCGGCGCGCGGTTACCTGCCGCGGCGGCATTCGCGCCTTTGCCCGCGGCTGCTGCGCCACCGTTGGCGCCGCCCTGCCCACCCCTGGCAGGAGCGCCGCCCCCTTGACCCGCGCCAGCATCGCCCTGCGCCTGACCGGCCGCATCAGCGCCATTGACGCCGTTATCTGGCCCTGCACCAGCATCGGCTTGCGCGCCGTTCGCGCCGTTACCCGGCGCTGCAGCCGCATTCCCGCCCGGCGCCGTGCCGTTTGCGCCGTTACCAGCGTCCGCCGCGCCGGCGTTGCCGTTTCCTGCCCGGCCCTGGCCGCCGTTCATGCCTCCGCGGCCGCCCATGCCGCCGCCCATGCCAACGCCGAAGCCGGCGAAGGCCATGTTGTAGTCCCAAGGCAGCATGGAGAACTTGCCGTTTTGCTCATACAAATAGTAGTTATGCTTCATTTGCCCCTGGTAGCTGTCCAAGCTGACCAGCGCGGTGGTGGCTGCAAAATACCGCAGCATTTCGTCCACGTCCGCGACATCCGCCACACTCCCGCCGTGATTGATCGTGTCGAGGAACTTTAGCATGGCGGTCTGCGTGGAGTTTGGATTCGTTTTGAGGTTCAGGCCGGTGTAATCCTTGATGTCATCGCTGATCCATTTCAGGTCGCTGCCCGTGCCGTCCGGCTTGTACAGGTCTCCGGTGCTGTTCCCGAAATTGCGCTGGAGGTAAGGCTCCTCGATCGCTTCCACGCCGAGGTACAGTCCCCATTCCTTGCCGTTGATCGTAACGTACATGTAGGCGTAGCCGGGAGCGGGAACGTCCATTTTGTTCATCAGCTCATAGGACAGGTACTCGCGCATTTGCGTAGGATCGCTGTAATTGTTGTTGAGGTTCAGCTTGCGCAGGCCGTAAAGATTCTCGTCGTCGTTATAGTGGTCAAAATCGATCTTGAAGCTGTACCGGTCGGAGTCCTCCATCTGCGCGACAGAGGAGAGGGTCATGTTCCCTTTAACCCGGATGCCGACCCCGTCGACCTGCTTGCCGTCCACGGTCACGTTGGCCTGCATCATTTCTTCGTCCAGCGGGTTGTCCAGGATTGACTGCAGATCCTTCGGGTTCATCGTAATGTCCACCGTATGAACCTTGCTCTTGTCAAACACCTTATCCATGTAGGTATCGGCCAGGCTGACGGTTTCCAGTCCCGCTTTCGGAAGAACGGCCGTTACTATGACGAACAGCACGACGAGCAGCGCCGCGGCTGCCATAATGGTTCTGTTTTTCACCAAGCGTCAAACTCCCTTCCGTCCCAAAAGTGCTTGCTGCGGGACTTACGCGGTGAAATTGCCGTCGTAGCTCAGCATGATGGCGGAAGTGACACCTTCCATGCTCATGATTTGCTGCACAAAGTGGGTGTTGTTGTCCTTCAAGCGGATTTCATAGGTCATTTCCAGCCCGCTGCCGGGAACGACGGATTTGGACTTGATACTGTGCTTTTTGGACTGCATGGAGATCATGTGCTCCAGCGGCTTCTCTACCCCGGCATTCGTGTATTTCACGACCAGCAAGTACGGGTTGTCGATGGTCAGGCGGTTCACGAAGAAGAGGAGTACCAGGCCGATCAGGATGGCACCGATGATGACGAGCGGGATGAGGCCCGCGCCGCACAGAATGCCGGAAGCGACTGACCAGAAAATAAAAATCAGATCCATCGGATCCTTGATCGGCGTACGGAACCGGACGATGGAGAGGGCGCCGACCATGCCGAGGGACAGCACGATGTTGGTGGATATCCCCATGATGATCAGGGCGGTCGCCATGGTCATCACGATCAGCGAAATGTTGAAGCTGTGGGAGTACATCACCCCGCTGAAGGTTTTTTTGTAAATAACGTAAATGAACAGTCCAACCGCGAATGCGACCACGATGCCGATCAGCGAATCGACGATAGAGAAGCTGCTCGTTTTTTCCAAAAAGCTGGATTTGAATATATCCGAAAAATTGGTGGTTGTCGTTTGATCCATGAATTGTTCCTCCGAATTTTAAATGGGATGCCTCCGCTGCCGGAGGCTCTGGTGCTCAGCCGTACATCCGGCTGTACTGGTATTTGGAAAAGGATGTCTTCCGGCAATCCTTTACTTGCAGAAGGTATTTGATCACATCCGGGAGATATTCGTCGTATTTGATCTCCAGGATGACCATGTTCGGGTCGAGGGTCTCGACCATCAATAAGTCAGGGTTCAAGATGTTGGTGTCTTTGTAGCTGGTTTTAACGGAGCTGTCGAAGGTTACCCGCACGTTCCCCTGCTCGTAAATGTACACCTCGCGGATATAATCCACGACGCAGACAGGCTTCAGCTGAAACAGGTTCATATGTACGTACAGCTCGCGCATGAGGGGACGGCCGTCCTCCTCCATCCAGGCGGTGTCGCCGATGCGGATCCGCTCGTATTCCTCGGCGGTGATCCGGCATTTTTCCTTGTAGCACAAATTATCACGTTTACTCTTCTTCTCCAGATTGATAAAGCTCGCGTCATGATCGTATAGGCGGACCCGGAATTTATCCCGGTGATAGAGCCCTTCCTTTTTCTGATTCAGAATTTTGTTGTCGAAATTATCGAAATACACGCTTCGGATCAAATACTGCCCGTCCTTTTTGGCATGGGGGTCAAGCGTCATAAAGTGCTGCAGGTTGCTGCGGAGCAGGTGGCAGTCAAGCCGGGTGATGGCATGCTTCAGCTCCCGGCGTCCTTTGACAGGCGGGCGTTCGGGGGGCATTCCTGGTGGGTTCAAGTCCACATTCCTCCTTTTGTTAAATTTGTTTGCGATTTGTATTATCGCAGTGCAAACTTAACGAAACCTTAAGCTGAAACTTCATGTAAAATTCAGAAAAACCCCGAAAACCCCGAAAACCCCGAAAATCCCAAAAGTCCCAACCGCCCTAACCGCCCCAAAACATCATAAACACAAAAAACCCCCGCATCTTCGTGTTCAAGACGCGAGGGGTAGCATATTTCCTGAAAAGCCCGAGCGGAGGGAGGCAGCTATTTGGGCAGACGAATGCGGATAATGACGCCCTTCGGATGGTTATGAAGCGCCTGGATGGTGCCGTGATGGCTGTGCACGATCCACTGGGCGATCGAGAGCCCGAGTCCGGAGCCGCCGCTCTCCCTGGTGCGTGCCCGGTCTTCCCGGTAAAACCGGTCGAAGACGCGTTGAAGACCTTCCTCGCTGATGCCGATGCCGGTGTCGCTGACTTCGATAAACACCCGATTTTCCTTGATATAGGTGCTGATCCCGATGCTGTCGTGTTCTTCCGTGTATTTGAGGGCATTGTCCAATAAAATGACCATCAGCTGGTGAAGCCGGGCGGGATCCGCCTGGATCCGGGCCTTGCTCGTCAGCCGGAGCCAGATATGCTTGTCCGAAAGCTCGGCGATTTCGATATACGGGCTGCACATTTCGTGGATCAAATCGTCTATGTCGACCGGCTGCTTCTCCAGCTGGGTTTCGGTGGAATCGGCTCTGGCGAGCGTAAGCAGATCGGTCGTCAGCCGGGACAGCCGGCGCGTTTCTGAGAGGGACAAGGCAATGTTCTCGAACGTGTCCACAATTTTTTTATTCGGCATAGTCTGCAGCAGTTCCAGTTTGTTCTGGATGATGGTAAGCGGGGTCCGCAGCTCATGCGAGGCGTTCTCAACAAACTCCACCTGCTTCTCCCAGGAGCGGATCACCGGTTTCATCGTTTTCCGGGATAAAATGATGCTGGCGGTGATCGACAGCAGGATAAACACAGCCGCGCAAATAATGATAATACGCTTGAAGTTGCCCAGCAGATTATGCTCGGTATCGACATCGACCAGCAGCTGGATGTAGTTGTCCTTGAAAAGGGGGTCTGGAACGGTCAGTGTGCGGAAGTGGTACGTGCCGTTCAAGGTCAGGTTGGAAATGACGCCGATCGTGGACGGGTCAAATTTAAGATTTTCCAAACCATAATTTTCGTAGTTCAGCATACCGATCTGCTGGATGTTGGTAATTTCTCCTTTGGCGTCCCATTGAACGGGAATGATCCGGGGGCTTGGAGGGGGCATGACCCTGCCAAACCGGAACCGCTCCGACGACCCATCCTTGAGCGGACTGTCGCCGAACCTGGCTTCAATGATGCTTTTGTACATGGTCAGATCCCGGTCGGGTTTGGCGAACAGTGTGGTTCGCATTTGGCCGAATACGATCGCTCCGAACAGGCCGAAGAGCAGGGTGAATGCGATCAGATTGTACAGAATCAGCCGGAGCTGCTGGTGACGGATCACTTTGTTTTTATTCATGGTCTTCACCGTTCTCCGACAGCATGTACCCCATGCCGCGGATCGTCTTGATGTATTTGTCGTAGCCGGCCGCTTTGAACTTTTTGCGCAGGTTGCTGATATAGACCTCGATCACCGTGTTGGTGGTGCTGGAATCCATACCCCAGACCCGGTCGAAAATTTGTTCTTTGGTCACGATGATGTTTTTGTTGTTCATCAGGTATTCCAGCAGGTCGATCTGCTTGCCGTTCAGCAGGATCGCTTCCTCGCCAATGCTGACCGTACGGCTCTTCAGATTGAGCTTCAGTTCCTTGAAGGAGAGGGTGTGCTCCCTGAACCCTCCGACAGAGCGCCGGACGATGGCCTCCAGGCGAAGCAGGAGCTCCTCGCGATGGAACGGCTTGACGAGATAGTCGTCGGCCCCCTTCTTGAAGCCCTGAATCTTGTCGTCGATGCTGTCCTTGGCGGTCAGTATCAGCACCGGCGTGGAGATGCCGTATTCCCGAAGATGGGTCAGCACTTCGTACCCGTTCATACCCGGCATCATAATATCCAGAATGATGACATCGTATATATTTTGCTGGGCGAGATACAGTCCCTCTTCGCCGTCAAAGGCTTGATCGGCCTCAAACAGGTCCCGGGTCGTCTCGCATACCGTATCGGATAAATGCTTGTCATCCTCAATGACAAGAAGCCGCATGGCATGTTCACCTCAATTGACGTTTGATCCTAATCGAAACCTATTTTGTCAGGAATGTCAAATGGGGAACGGCTTGCGGCTTAACTTGTTCAGAGCTGTAATGCATTCCGCTGCACAGGCTCGTTTAACCAGCGGTCGTCCAAGGAAGGCTTAGGCGTGATTTCCCGTCTGCTGCTGAGGTTTCCAGGCACTCATGAGCGGGCCCGACGCACCGTACAGCGGATCGGTATTCGGAAGGGGCACCCGTGCGATGTCTTCCAGCACCTTTGGGCGCTCCCCGGGCTTGCCGGTGCACAGATTGTAATCCATGCCGTCCGGATAGGCTCCGACGACCCTGAAATCCTTGCTGGCAGAGCATCGCTTGTGCCCCGTTCCGGCCGGAAGGACGGCCACGTCACCGGCGGTCAGCTCGAACTTCTGGCCATGTTCACCGCCGAGCTGAAGCACGGCGGAGCCGCGAATAACCCCCAGCACCTCATGGGCATTGCTGTGATAATGATGGTAATCAAAGACGCCGTTCGTCCAGCTGTTCAGCCAGCCGTTGCGGTTAAAGATAGCTTCCGTTTCCTCCGGTTCATCCTTAAGCGAACCCAAGTATAGGATGACCGGCAGGTTGGGGTTGCCCGGAATAACACCGTCATCCTTAAAAAATATCGTTTTGATCTCCGCGCCGTTCATGCCGTCAACCTCCGCTCATCTGCTTTCATTTGGATTGTAAATAAACATATTCGCACTTTATGAAACGCGGTTGTTCTTGGAACGATACCTATGCTATAATCAAGACTGGTAAACGTCAATTTCATATTGTCGGGTAAATGAATGAATATATCCTTGGATAAAAGTCATTTATGGCCTAACTTTTTCTTGCTGTTAAAGGGAAAGTTAGGCCTTTTTGTTTTGCTGAGGACCCGGGAGGTTGTGCCGGGGACAGGGAAACACCCGCTTATTTCGTAATCAGGAGGGATATAAAGACACGCTTTTGCGGACACGTGATATCGCGGCTTGCCGCAATCATGTTTAGCAGCGTACCGCAACGACGCGTCTAATTCAATGGATCAATTACATAACCAACAACCATTTCATCAGCTCTTTGCCAGCTATACCAGCAAGCTATTAAGAGACCACTTTGGCAAAGGACCTGAATCCGTGGTGGTTTCTGTCGGTCACACCTTTATTACGATATATTTGCGCAACTTCCTGACGCCGTCTGAACGCATCCTGCTGGAACAGGAGCAGGAGGACATGATTGTGCAGACCAGAGCCAATCTGATGCGGGCGGTGATTCCCGAAATTATCAGTTATCTTGAAATCATGAACGGATCGAAACCGGAAGAGGTGTATTATGACTGGAATCTCCATAAAAGATCGGGGATGATCGCGGTCGTATCGGCAGAGGCGGGCAAACAGGGCACCGCGGTGAACAGGGAGTACCCTTTGAAGTCCGAAGTCGAAGCGGAAATACTCCACATTTGCGAGCAGATTCAAAAATCGCCCGAGCAGATTGATTCCTTTGAGCTCAATCCCAGAACGCTGCTGGTCGTGCGAAGCGGCGTATACCTGGAGCTGGAGAAGGCACTGATCCGGCTGGGCCATGGCCGCTTGCTGAAGTCGGTGAAGAGCGGACTGGAAAAAGAGTATATTATGCGCAGCAAGCGTCTGAACAGCCTGCTGCATCAGCCGGTATCCGATTGCTTTATAGACTGGAATGATAAGCTGGATAAGAGCATTCTTCTGCTGATCATGAATCCGCCCCGATAAATTTCGCGGGCGGATTTTGAATTTATAGAGGCGCCTATGGCGTCCGGGGCGTGTAGCGGTGCGTCAGCTTGACCGTCATCTCCCGGATTTCCTCCTCGGCCGGCAGGTGCAGGCGGCTCGCCGCCTCGGCTACTCCAGCAGCCGTCTGCAGGCTCCGGACCACTTCTTTGACGGAAGCGGCAAACGTATCGGCCGCACCCGGACCCATGCCGGTCAGCTCGTCCAGCGAAGCCATGGTACCGGGCTCAACGGACGGGTAATCTCCGTCTTTGGCCCCGGCTGCAGCCAGGTCGTAGAACGACTTGACCAGCTGACCGCGCTCTCGCCCGGATCCGCCTGCGATGACAAAAGCCTGGATGACGTAGGCATGAGCCTGGCGGCGCTGCGCAATGCCGCAGAACTTGCGTCCGCCGATGCTCAGATCATAGTCACCCGGGCAGTAAGCCCCGGCGACTTCCCCTTTGTCCACCGTTTGGCCGGTGGCGGCCAGCGCCTGCCGGATGAGCGCGTACATCCGCTCGAAGTCCCGGTGGAAGTGGAGATCGCCCGCGCCCCGCTTCGGCAGGATGAGCGACACGTTGACCACGTCCGGATCGAGCGGAACGGCGGCGCCGCCCGAGTTGCGGATGGCCGTGCGGTACCCGAGCGATTCCAGCCAAGCCCGGGCCTGCTCCGCTCCGGGAAGCCGGCTGTCCCTAAGACCGATAATAAAAGAGCGGGGATGACGCCAAATATGGCATAACGGCGGACCGCCTTCTCCTGTGCGCCGGCACAGCAGCTCGTCCATCGCGAATGGATACAGGGCATCCACATCCTCCAGTTGTGCCGTCCGGTCCAAAATGAGCATCTGCCCCGCTATTTCCGTAATATCTTCAAACATGCGCACCGCTTCCTTTTCCCAGGTGATACCGGGACCACCGGTTACCAACCGTTTATTCCGTTCCTATTACAATCTCCCTGATCCTGATTATGACATAACCGATCCGGCGTGGCTACTGCATGAGCATGGGATTCCCGATGGAGCAGGCTGCCCGAAAATGTCAAAAAACAGACAAAGAAGAAGCATACACCAAGCTTGTAAATACCATATAATGGATACAAACCGGACGGTCGGTTTTAAAACAACAAGGAGCCTTCCGATCATGAAAAAGCGTAAATACGAAGCCGAACAGACCAAACAGACCATTGTCGAGGGAGCTAAGGCGCTGTTTGCCGCCAAAGGGTATGCCGCAACGTCCATGATGGATATTTGCGAGGCCACAGGTTGCAGCAAGGGAAGCATCTACCACCATTTTCAGAGCAAAGAGGATTTGTTTCTCTACTTGGCGGAGCAGGCGTTTACGAACTCCTGGCAGACCTGGCATGAGCAGTCCGGGGGAGATCGTTCCGCGACGGAGCAGCTCTACGCTTACGCCGACTATTTTGTCGACACGCTTCAGAAGCCGCTCAACAAGGCCGGCGAGGAATTTATGATCCGGGTGGGTGCCGATTCGGAAGCCGGGCGGCGGTTTATGGAGATCATCCAGAACTACATGAAGGGATTTGAGGATCTGGTTCAGGCCGGACTGGACAGCGGGGAATGGAAAGGGGAGAGCGTGCAGGAGCTGTCCTTTATTATTCTTAGCTATTATTCCGGTCTCAGCGACAGCTACCACCTGATGGACAAGGCAGCGATGAAAGAGCTGTTCCGTAAAGCCACCACGTTACTGCTTGATGGGATTCGCAAGTAATCAATCCTAGGGAGAGATGGCTGATGGAAACAAAGCGGTTCGCAGGTACCGACCACACGGGGAACATTAAATTTTCGGTGATTATTCCGGCCAGAAACGAAGAGAACTATATCGGGCGCTGCCTTGATTCTCTGGCTGCCGCAGCGGAGCCTTTTCCGGGACAGGTGGAGGTCATCACCGTCTTAAACCGGTGCACCGACCGGACTGAGGAGGTTGCTTCGTCGTACGGGGCCGTCATTGTGAAGAACGACAGCAAAAATCTGTCGCAGATCCGCAACGCCGGGATTCAGGCGGCCAGGGGCGAAATCATCGTGACGATTGACGCCGACAGCTGGGTGACGGACAACATGCTCACCGAGATCGACCGGCTGCTGGCAGCCGGACAATGGATCGGCGGCGGGGTGAGGAGCCAGTTTGAGCGGGTGTCGCTCGGTATCATCGTCTCCGGGTTGCTGCTGATCGTGCCCCTTCTGTTCAAATACGGACTGGTTACCGTCGGATTGTTCTGGGGGTACAAGAAGGATTTTGAAGCGATCGGCGGCTTTAACGAAAACATGCTGATGGCGGAAGATGCCGACTTTGCCAAGCGGCTCAAGCAATGGGGCAAGCAGCAGGGGAAGAAGTACGGCACCGTCACGAAGGCCAGCATGACGACCTCCTGCCGGAAGTTTGATGAGTACGGTGATTGGGCCGTCGTCAAGAACCCGAAAATTATATGGGCGTATCTGAAAGGAACCGACCGCAAGCACGCGGACGAAACGTACTACGAAATCCAGCGGTAGCTGCTTTACGGATCATCAGGCGATTTTTATCATAAATATAAATTTCTGGGGCATACTAAGCGGACACCGATGAACTGAGGTAAATAACGGGAGGGTTCGCGATGTATTTCGGAAAAAAAGTGGTCGAGGAAATTCCCGAGGCCGATACTTTAATCTGGTCATGCGTAAACGATGGATGCAACGGCTGGATGAGAGACAACTTTGCTTTTGAAACGGAGCCGGTTTGCGTTCAGTGCAACTCTCCAATGGTGAGCAGCATGAAGATGCTGCCGCTGGTCGTCAACGACCATCCGACGAAAATGCTGAAGAAGGGTACGCTCATTTAAGGGCGCGACGTCCGTTCAGCTCAAAGCGATGTATGAAGAGGTCCTGTGAGGGCCTCTTCTTTGCTTTGGATGCAGGTTTAATCTGATCCGACGTTTCTTTTTATATCACCGTTACATTCACTTCTTAATATCTAGGCTGCAGGCCGGCTCCAAACCGATCCAAAAAGAAGCGGGAACGATGAGACAGAGCGATGCGGAAGAGCCATCCCTTTGAGCGAGCGCTTGACCTGCAAGCCGAATCTCAAGCCTGATAAGTCCGTACCGGACCGGATTCCGCGGAGATGGTCTGCATTTCGTCAATTCTATAAGGAGCTGATGGATGTTGAACAGACTCATTGGGGCAGCGATGAAACGAACCGTATTGATTCTGGTTTTGCCGGCCATCATTTTAGTTTGGGGAGAAATGTCTGCGTACCGTATGCAGCGGGGAGATCTCCCACCGGTCAATCATTCTGCGCTTTTGATTACGGTCCAAGCCCCGAGTTACCTGGCCGAGGAGATTAAACATAACGTGACAACGCCGATTGAGCAAGCGGTCCGCGCTGTGGAAGATCTGCAGCTGCTGGAGATGAACAGTTTTAATGGCGGACTCCTGATCAGCCTGTATTTTCCCTTGCATGATACTATGGACCGTGCCGAGCGGGACGTAAACGAAGCTTTAAAGGGCGTGGATTTGCCTGCGGGCACGGGTGAGCCGAAGGTCACCCGCATCCGGGCTGACTCTTTTCCGATCATGAAGTTAAAGGTGACAAGCCCTTCAGGAGAGGTGGATGAAGAGACGCTGCGAACGACTGTTCAAGCCCGCATCGCCGATGAATTGCTGCGTACAACGGGGGTAAGCGATGTCCGGGGTACCGGCTCGGGAGAAAATACCTATGTTCTATCGGTTCGGATGGATAAACTGGCCAAGGCTGGATTAACGGTCGATAACGTCAAGCAGTCCTTGGACGGGGTAAACGATCTTTCTGTTCAAGCCCGACTGGCGGACAGCGTTACGTTCATCCCTTTCGAAGCTGCAGGCTGGAGCCCGTACGAGACGGATTGGATGGACGCTGCTATCTGCGGAGACCACGGCCAGAGCGTGCCCCTCTCCTCCGTTGCGACCCTTTCCCCATCGCTGGTTGATAGGCAGACGACTGCCAGGACCGGAGGAATTGGGGGTGTCGTTGTGGACATCTTCAAAGAACCTTCAGTCAACCTTGCGGAAGTATCGAAGAGGATCCGCGAACGTCTTTCAGGCATGACCGGTTATCCGCCGGAGGACGTGAAATTAACGGTCTTGTTTGACCAAGGAACGCGCGCCACCTTCACTGAATAGGGTTACATGCTGTGTTGCTGCACCCCTGGTACTTCAAATAATTTCCATAACCATGTATGATTGGGCTAAGTGATTAAAATGTCCAATGAGTTCGAGAGGCATACAGATTCATGGAAAAGAGGGTGCAGCAGCATGAGCAAATTATGGATACGGACGGCTGCGGTAACTGGTCTGGCTGCCGCCGCATGGAGCTTATCCGTCGCCGCCTATTCCTCCGACTCGCTTCAGGTCAAGCCGGTTCAGCCGCGGCTGGTTTTTAACGGGGAAGAGGCGAAGGGCGGAACCGGTCCGATGTTCTCCTACCGGGACTCGACTTACGTCCCCCTGCGCGACGTTTCCACGGCGATGGGAGCCAAAGTTTCTTACGACAAGGAGTTCAACACGGTGCATGTGGATACGCCTGTTCCGGTGAACGGGAAGTCGAAGGTTCATGCCACGAAGACGTTGGGGGATTTCAAGCTGTCGTTGTATGCTGCCGAAACGGAGGTTCCCTACGGCAAGCCGATTCCGGTCTGGGCGCAGCTGGAGTACCTGGGGGACAAGGAGGCAGTTGTTAATCAGGGCTTTAAGCCGTTCTACTTTGAGATTCGCGATGAGGCGGGGGAGGGAGGGGGCGCCCTTATCCCTGCGATCCTGATCCCCACTACCTACTCGCCCGGTGATGTGTTTCTGGATCAGCTGGACTCATTCATCGATATTCCAAGCTATAACTTTACGATCTATCAGAAGGCCCACCCGAATGAGGAATTGCCCGCCCAGATGTTGAAGGACACCAGGTGGAGCACTCTTCCTCCAGGGAAGTACACGATCACGGCGCGTCCCGATTTTAGCCTGAAGTCCACGGGCGAGCGTTTCGAGGAATCGGCCGAAATTCAAATTACTGTCAAGTAAATTGACCGAAGCGGACCCAAAAAAACCGGCTCCTATACATCAGGAAGCCGGTTTTTGACATGCGCATCGATCCCGTAGGGATGCGTGGTAACTATACTTTAATGCGTCCGAGCGCCTTCTCCGCCGGCACGTAGTCGTAGCCGAGGTCGCGGGCCACAGCCTCGTAGGTGATGCTGCCGTTGACCACATTCGCCCCGCTGCGGATGGCGCTGTTCGTTGCCAGCAGATGCTGCAGGTCTTCGCCGGCCAGCTTCAGGGCGAACGGCATGGTGGCGTTCGTCAGCGCCAAGGTGGAGGTCTGCGGCACCGCGCCCGGCATGTTCGCCACCGCGTAGTGCACGACGCCGTGCTTCACGTACGTCGGGTTATCGTGTGTCGTGATATGGTCGATCGTTTCGACGATGCCGCCCTGGTCGATCGCCACGTCCACGATGACCGAGCCCGGCTTCATCGATTTGACCATCTCCTCGGTGACGAGGCGCGGCGCTTTGGCGCCCGGAATCAGGACGGCGCAGATCAGGAGGTCCGCCTCCTGAACCGACTTCGCGATGTTCGACGGGCTGGACACCAGCGTTTTGATCTGGCTGCCGAAAATATCGTCCAGCTGGCGCAGCCGTGGAATGCTGAGATCGAGCAGGGTGACGTCGGCGCCGAGACCAACGGCGATCTTCGCCGCGTTCATGCCGACCGTGCCGCCGCCGATGATCGTCACCTTGCCGCGCGACACGCCCGGAACGCCGGAGAGCAGGATGCCTTTGCCGCCATGCGGGCGCTCCAGCAGCTGGGCGCCGATCTGCGCCGCCATGCGTCCGGCCACCTCGCTCATCGGCGTGAGCAGCGGCAGAGTGCCGTTCACGTTTACGGTTTCGTAGGCGATGGCGGTAACGCCGGACTTCACCAGTGCCTCGGCCAGCTTCGGCTCGGCGGCCAGGTGAAGGTATGTGAACAGGATGAGCCCTTTACGGAAATATCCATATTCGCTGGAAAGCGGCTCTTTCACCTTCATAATCATATCGGCCTGGGACCACACCTCCGATGCTTCCGTTAGAATGGTGGCTCCGGCCTGCTTGTATTCTTCATCGGAAAATCCGCTTTCCGCACCGGCTTGATGCTCGATATATACCGCATGTCCGTGCTGAATCAGTTCGAGGGCACCTGCCGGCGTGACGGCGACGCGATTTTCGTTGTTTTTAATTTCCTTGGGTACTCCGATTTTCATGACAGATCACCTCACCTCATAATATATTAAAAGTGTACAATCGAATCGGCGCGTATTCATCATACGTCTTGTCAATCCGTTTGCCGCAGCGGCAGGACATAATGTTCGGCTGGTGTTACCATAATTAACATAAGGGATGTGAATGCCGATGAGCAGCGGCTTCAACCTGCATATCCGGGAAGTGCTGGAGCGCCCGGTATTCAAGCGGGCCCGGCTGATTGCCGGAGCGAACGGCCTGGACCGTGAGGTGGGCTGGGTGCATATTCTCGAAATCACGAACGTGGCCCCGTTCGTGACGAAGAACGACCTGATCCTAACCACCGGCCTTTGGCTCCATCATTACGAGCAGGAGCGCCTGTCCTACATGCAGCAGCTCATCCGCCAGCAGGCGGCGGGGCTGTGCGTGGAGCTGGGCACGAGCATCGAGAACATTCCGGAGGAAATTATCGAGCTGGCGGACCAGTGTGATTTTCCGCTGCTCGTGTTCGAGCAGCCTGTCCGCTTCGTTGAAATCACCCAGGATATTCACGGGCTGCTGATCAACCAGCAGCATCAGCTGCTGAAGGATCTGGAGGCCTTTTCCCGCCGGCTGCAGCAGATTACCCTACAGAGTACGGATGTTCATGCCGTTCTCCATGTATTATATGAATACACGGGTTATCAAATTGTGTATCATTCGTCCGTGGAAGCGAATAAATTTTGTCCGAAGCCGGTAACCTCGGAGGAGGCCGATGAGCTGACTTTCTTCTACCGCAAGCAGGTGGAGGGAAATGAAGCGGCAGCCCAGGAGCCCAGCCGCTTTCCGATGCCGGGCGACCGGCTGCTGCTCTCGCAGCCCGTCATCTGCCTCGGCGAGACCTTGGCGTACGTGGGAATGATCCTCCCGGGCGAGCAGCCGCTGGATCGGATCGTCCTGCTGCTGGACTACACGGCCAAATCGCTGGCCACGCTGCTGCTGCGGATGCTGTTCCTGGAGGAGAAGCATCTGCGGGATCAGAACCAGCTGATCCAGGACATTCTGTCCCACCAGCTGGAGGACGAAGAGGCGGCGCGGTCCCGGATGGGCGTACGTCCGGCCAAGCAGGGGGAGGTCCTCTTCATCGGCGGCATCGTCGAGCTGGAGTATCCGGACAGCGCCCTGCGGCCCGACCGGGACCGGATCGAAGCGGAGGAGCAGGATCTCCTCGTCCGGCTGCGCGCCCTGCTCAAGAAGCACGGTCTGCGCAATTTGCTGATGCAGAAAGGGCACCGCATCTACATTTTGTGCGCGCGGGAGCGTTCCGCTTCGGGGGACAACGCGGCGGCCTTGAAGCAGGCGGTGCGCCGGATCGTGGAGAGCCTGCGCCTGACGGGCGTGGGTCTTACCCAGCCGTTCAGCCTGCACGCAGGCTTTGGCAGCATCCGCCCGCGGATGACCGACATGCACAAGAGCTTCAAGGAAGCGGAGCAAGTGATGGAGGTATCCCGCTCGGTGGAGCTGATGCGCAGCAGCTTGTTCTACGAGCGGATCGGCGTCTACCAGCTGCTGAAGGCCATCCCGGACAAGGCGTTCCTCCAATCGTTCGTCGAGGAGCAGCTTGGGGCGCTGATGGCTTACGACAAGGAGCATCACCTGCACTTGGTGCAGACGCTCGACGTCTATTTGCAGTACATGGGCTCGAAGAACGATACGGCCAAAGCGCTGTTTATCCACCGGCAGACCCTGTACAACCGTCTGGACAAACTAAATGAAATTCTCGGGGAGGACTTTTTGGAGCCGGAACGGCGCATATGCCTGGAAATGGCACTGCTGGCCTGCCCGCTCTTGTCCTGACCCGTATACCTGTTGATTTTCCAACTCAGAAAGGCAGTGCAGATAAAGGATGATGAAGTTATGAGCAAAGTCGGACTGGTCATGAGAAAGATCCAATTTACCGAGAGGCAGGGGCCGCGCGTCTTTGCGGACCGCCTGCAGGCCATCGGCCGTGAGCTGGGGGTGGATATCATCTTTATATCTCCGGAGCGCCATGTGAGCGGGTATGACTGGGTGCCTGGATACGAGCATGAAAAGGGTGACCTGGTGAACTATGACATCGTGCTGGACCAGATCTACGCAAACGGCATCGAGCACGTGATCTATACCGTATCCGGATTTACTTATCTGAAAATGTTTCTTAAAAACAGCGTGCTTTTTCCGCACAGCTTTCCCGACCCGGCCCTGACGGGGTACGATATGATGAAGCCTTTTTATCAAATGGTGGACAAGGCGGTCGTGCAGACCGAGTTTTTGAAAGGCGAGCTTGCCCGCAATTTCGGGGTAACCGACGTGGATGTGATCCCGATCGGATTCAGCGAGGATCTGGCGGAGCGGCATTTTGATCCGTCGCAGATCGTGAACAGCCGCATTCTGTGGATCGGACGGGACGAGGAGAACCGCCGGCCGGATCTCGTGCTGGAGTATGCCCGGCAGAATCCGGACAAAGAGGTGTACATGGTCTTCGGGGGCGAACGATACCGGGAGAGCATGAAGAAATACGACATCCCGCTCAATGTCCGGCTGCAGTTTGCGCTGAGCCAGGATGATATTTTTAAGCTGATGAACACGGCGAAGGTGTACTGGAACTGTTCGAAATTCGATACGTTCGCCATGCCGCTGACCGAAGCGCTCGCCATGGGCAAAATCGTCGTAAAGCCCGAGCACCCATGCTACGGCCATATCAGCGCCCGGCATTCCTTTTCAGGGAACGAAAAAAATTGGTTTGAGCTGGTCAACATGGCTGCGGCATCGCCGTCTTCTTATTCCTGGGACAACCGGAGCTACGCTTTTGAGAGCTTTTCCAGCCGCATCATGAAGGAAGGGTACCGCGAGTTTTTTGACAAGTGGCTTAGGGAATAAAAGATTTTTGCCGGATATTGGTCGTGACAGATGACCGAAAAAGGAGTAATCTTCACTAGTGTATATGTCTTAAATTACATATCGGTGAACATGTAGCTTTACCTCAAATAAGCGTAAAAAGGTGATGCAGCCATGTCCTTTTTCAACAAGTACGTCAAGAAATACTGGAAACTGTTTTGCGTAGCGGTATTGTTTCTGGCGGTAGAGTCGCTGTGCGACTTGCTGCAGCCGACTATGATGTCCAAGGTCATCGATGTCGGGGTGGCCCAGAGCCGGATGGATCAAGTCCTCCATTACGGAGGGCTTATGCTCCTGATCACCGCCGTTGGCGCGGTGTCGGCCTCCACCCGAAACATTATTTCAAGCCATGTGTCACAGCGGTTTGGGGCGGAAATGCGGTCCGATTTGTTCCGGAAAATCCAGTCCCTATCGTTTGAAGACATGGATAAGTTCGACCGGGCCTCGCTCATCACGCGGCTGACGAATGACGTCACCCAGGTGCAGAACTTCGTGAACGGGATGATGCGGTTTTTCGTAAAGGCACCGCTGCTGTGCGTGGGCAGCCTCATTATGGCCATCCGTTTGGATGTGCATTTGTCGCTCGTGTTGGCGGTGGTAGTGCCGGTTGTGGCCGTTCTCATCGTGCTGAACATGAAGATCGGTTTTCCATTCTTTATCCGGGTGCAGCGGGCGCTGGATAAAGTGAACGGGGTCATGCGCGAGTACTTGTCGGGCGTAAGGGTGGTCAAGGCGTTCAACCGCTTTGATTACGAAGTGGAAAAATTTGAAAGCGCCAACACGGAGCTGTCCAGCCGCTCGGTCCTGTCGATGAGGGTCATGTCCGTTTTCGGACCGGGGATTTCGCTCTTCCTCAATTTCGGCATCATCGCCGTCCTCTGGATCGGCGGGATTCGGGTCGACAACGGGCAGATGCAGGTCGGCAGCATCATCGCGTTCATTAACTACATGACGCAAATGCTGTTCTCGCTGATGATGATCAGCAACGTCTTCAACATGTTCGTGCGGGCCAAGGCATCCGCCGGACGGATTGGCGAAGTGTTTGCCGAAGGAAGCGGGCTGGATCATGGAGGGAAGTCGGCGGCGAAACGCGTTTCTCAGCGCGGACGCATCGACTTCGAGCATGTGAGCTTCTCCTATGCGGGTACCCAGGGCGACCCGGTCATTCGCGACTTTACGCTGACCTGCCTTCCCGGGGAGACTGTGGGGATTATTGGCTCGACCGGTTCGGGAAAAAGTACGCTCGTCAGCCTGATTCCGCGCTTTTACGATGCCGGCGAAGGGCGGGTCAAAGTGGCCGGCACTGACGTGAGTGACATGGACCCGCATGCGCTGCGTGAGATGATCGCCGTCGTTCCGCAGAAGATCATGCTCTTCACCGGCACGGTGGAGGACAATTTGAAATGGGGCAAAGAAGACGCGAGCCAAGATGAAATGGAAGAGGCGTGCCGGATCGCCGAAGCGCATGACTTCATCATGGCTTCGCCTGAAGGATATGCCAGCCGGATCGGCCAAGGCGGCGTCAACTTCTCGGGCGGACAGAAACAGCGCTTGTCCATTGCCAGGGCGCTGGTGAAGAAGCCGGAAATTTTGATTCTCGACGACTGCACGAGCGCGGTGGACGTCGCGACCGAAGCCAGAATCAAGGAAGCGCTGCGGACGTATGCCAGCGAGCTGACCTGCATCCTGATCGCCCAGCGGATCACGTCGGTCATGGATGCCGACCGGATCGTGGTAATGGACCGCGGGGAGATGGTCGGCACGGGCACGCATGAAGAGCTGATGGAGACGTGCCGGGTCTACCAGGAGATTTACCAATCCCAGATGGGAAAGGAGATGCATCCGCATGCCGCAGAATGAAGCCGCACAGGCACAGCAGACGCCGCCTCCTGGGGCACCGGGTCCTGCGGGACGCCCTGGCGGGATGATGAGGGGACCCGGAAGCGGGGGCATGGGACGGGGCAAGCCGGTCAAGCCCAAAAACTTCCGGAGAACGATGGGGCGCCTGTGGCGTTATTTCGGACGCGAGCGCAAGCTGCTCAGCCTGATCATGGTGTTTATCATCATCGATGCGGGCGTAACCCTGATCGGACCGTTTCTGATCGGTAAATCGATCGACGCTATGTCCGCGAACCAGGGACGCGTCGCTTTCGGGCTGCTGCAGTCGTTTATTATCGTGCTGGCAACAGCCTATATCACGGACGTCGTGCTCGTCTTTCTGCAGGGCTGGCTGATGGCCGGCGTGTCGCAGCGAATCGTTGCGGGACTGCGGCGTTCGTTGTTTCAGAAGCTGCAGAAGCTTCCGGTATCTTATTTCGACGCCCGCTCGCACGGGGAAGTCATGAGCCGGTTGACCAACGATATCGACAATGTGAGCCAGACCGTATCCCAATCCACCACGCAGCTGATGGCCGGCGGTATCGCCATTATCGGCTCGCTGGTGATGATGATCGTGCTCAGCCCGATCCTGACCCTGGCGAGCCTCATAACCGTGCCGATTCTGTATTTGCTGACGCGCACGGTCACACGCAAAACGTCGGTGCTGTTCAAAGAGCAGCAAGTTCAGCTTGGCATGCTGAACGGACATATCGAAGAGACGATTTCCGGCATGGAAGTCGTCAAAGCGTTTAATCACGAGCATCAAGCGATCAACGAGTTTGAGGCGGTCAACGGCCGCTTGTTTGAAGTCGGGCTCAAAGCGCAGATCCGCTCCGGCTTCATGATGCCGCTCATGAACGTCATCAACAACATCGGTTTTGCCGCCGTCGCGCTCGTCGGCGGGATTCTCGCCGTCAAAAGCCTCATTACCGTCGGCGTGATCGCGAGCTTCCTGAGCTACTCCCGCCAGTTTGTCCGCCCGCTGAACGACCTGGCCAACATCTATAATCTGCTTCAGTCCGGTGTGGCGGGTGCAGAGCGGGTGTTCGAGGTGCTGGACGAGCGGGAGGAGCCGGACGATTTGCCGGATGCGGTACGGCTCGATCGCACCAAAGGCCACGTCGTATTCGAGGACGTAAGCTTCGGGTACCGGCCAGAGGTGCCGATCCTGAAAAGGGTCAGCTTCGAATCGAAGCCGGGGACCAGTACGGCCTTGGTGGGGCCGACAGGGGCGGGCAAGACGACAATCGTCAATCTGCTGACACGGTTCTACGACGTGACGGGGGGTTCCATCCGGATCGACGGCGTCGATATCCGTCATTACACCCGCGACAGCCTCCGCCGCACATTCGGGATCGTGCTGCAGGACACGTACCTGTTCTCCGGCACGATCAAGGAAAACATCAAGTACGGCAAGCCTGACGCGACGGATGAGGAAATCCGCGAAGCCGCCGTGATGGCGAACGCCGACGTGTTCATCCGCCGCCTGCCGGACGGCTATGAGACGGAGCTGTCGGAGAACGGCGGCAATCTCAGCCAGGGTCAGCGCCAACTGCTGGCCATCACCCGCGTCATCCTGGCGAAGCCATCGATCCTCATCCTCGACGAGGCGACGAGCAGCATCGACACGCGAACAGAGCTGCATATCCAGGATGCGCTGCTCCAAATCATGAAGGATCGTACGACCTTCATTATCGCGCATCGGCTCAACACGATCCGGGACGCCGACAACATTATGGTCATCGATCACGGCGAGATCGTGGAGCAGGGCAGCCACGACGAATTGATCGGGCGCCAGGGCTTCTACGCCCGGATGTTCGAGAGCCAGTTCAAAAACCTGGAGAGCGCAGGAGAATAATGGGTCGGCTTGCGCTCCCGCAGCTTGTTCACGATTCTATTGAATTTGTCTTAATCAGATCGAACACATTCGGATTGTACCGTTTAAAGGAGCTTGTTCACTGACAACAAACACATTCAGATTGTATCTTTCATGATGTTTGTTTACTGACAATGAACAAAACCTAAATTTTTATTTTCATAGTGTTTGTTCACTCGTAACGAACAAATTTCGATTTTGTCTTTTAAATGGTGGACACTAACACCATATCTTTGTCCTCAATCACAACCCCATATATTGATTTGAACATAAATAATAACACAAAATATAGGAAAATTTTCTATCCAACCGCCCGTAGAAGAATATAGTGTCGTGTCCTCCTTTTATAAAACAAAACAAGGATATGTCCATTATATGAGGACAGAGGAAGTGCGATTGCTATTTCAAAATCGAGAGTGTCGGGAAGCAGGTAGTGGTTTTGAGACGAGAAAAGGCTGATTGATTTGGGATTTGTGATTGTTGGAGCAATTAGTGGGTTTGAGATCAGGAAAAGTGTTGGTGGTTTTGAGATCTGAACAGTACCAGCGAAAAGGCTGATTGATTTGGGATTTGTGATTGTCGGGAGCAGTTAGTGGGTTTGAGATCAGGAGGAAAAGTGTTGGTGGTTTGAGATCTGAACAGTGCGGGAGAAAAGCTAATTGACTTGGGATTTGTGATTGTCAGGAGCAGTTAGTGGTTTTGAGATCAGGAAAAGTGTTGGTGGTTTTGAAATCTGAACCGTACCGGAGAAAAGGCTGATTGACTTGAGATTTTTGGAGTGCCGTGGAGCAGTTGATTAGCTTGAGAATTGTGGAGTGCAAGGGAGCAGTTCGTGAATTTAAAACCAGGAGAACAACGGGAAAAAGAACGGTTTGGGCCCTTACGCCCTCTTGCTGGTCCCAATTAGACTGGATTTGTCTAATGGAAACGAACAAAACTCGATTTTGTCTTTTAAAAGGTGGACACTAGTACCATACCTTTGGTTCATCGTAAACTTCTAGATATAGATAATTGGTGAGTTATAACACCAGATATAGAGGTATCCTCTTTGATTCGAGGGCTGGAGAATATAAGTGCCGTGTCTTTCTTTTGTGGGACAAAATAGAGAAATGTACACTGGAAAAGGACGATTTTCGTATACCCCCCCTCTTTATTCTTATAAAGTAAGCGAAGGGCACATAGAAGTGAGTCGTGCAGGGGTGCCCGGAAATGAACCCTCATTAATAAGCAACTAGTCTCTTCAGAGGGTCCCATTGAAGAGCCAAAAAGGGTCCCCATCGAAGGGACCCTCATTGAAAAAGCAGCCATTCCCCATAGGGGAGGCTGCTTTTTATCGGTTTAATGGGCGTTGCGTTGGGCATATTAGCGCTTCTCGACAAGCTGCTTCACCGAAGACTCGGAGGAAGTCTCTTCTTCCTCGACGATTCCGCGTGTGGAGCTCCGGAACTCGCGGAGCGTGTCCCCGAACGCTCTTCCGAGCTGCGGGAGCTTCGATGGCCCGAAGAGGACGAGGGCGATGGCCAAAATAATGACCAGGCCGGATACACCAATGTTGTTCAGCATAGCATGTACACCTCTTTTCTGGATTAACGTCCTAGCCCCAGATGACTGAACGCTGGACGGATGGCGGCTGTCGTATGGTCAGGACTGCAACCCCGAGTTGCCGGACTACGGAACTGATGCGGTCTCGGATAGACGGAGAGTGCAATTTCCTGGCTGCCAGACGGATTGAACTGCTGCAGTTGCCAGACTTTGGGGCTGTGCAGCTGCTAATGAGCAGGAACTGCAGTAGCCCAGCAACCGGATGGCGGGAATGCAGTGACCTAGCTGCCGGACGGGCTGGACTGCATTTTCCGCCACTGGCGGCCGGATACATAAACGCTGATCTCGAACAGCAGGATGAGCGGAATGGTGACGGACAGGTGCGAGACGAAGTCCGGCGGCGAAATGCAGGAGCCGAGGATCGCCAACCCCAGGTACGCGTATTTGCGCGTCTTTTTCAGCGTATCGGGCGTCAAGATTCCGATTCGGGTCAGGAATAGAATGACCACTGGAAGCTCGAAGGCGATGGCCATCGGGATGACCAGATCGAACAGGAACCCGAAGTACCGGTCAATCCCGTACGTTTCGATCGCCCCGATCGTTTGGTTCATGCGCTTCATGAACTTCAGCATCATCGGAAACACGACGTAATAGCTGAACGACAGCCCAGCCAGAAAAAGCATGAATGCGACCGGAATGAAGGGGAACGCGCTCTTCGCCTCATGCTCTGTGAGCCCCGGCTTCACAAAAGCCCATAGCTGGTACAGCAGGACGGGAACCGTGAACATGAGCGCGAAGATCAGCGCGCATTTCATGTAGATCAGAATGCCGTCCGTAAAGGAAAACACGTTCCAGGCAATCGGCTCCGCCAAAGGCTGAGACTTGAGGTAGAGCAGGATGCCGGGGGCGGCGTACAATCCGGCGGCAAACGTCACGATGAAGCAGATGCCGACGATGATCAGCCGCTTTCGCGCCTCGGCGACATGAACAATCCAGTTGTCTTGATCCATTTGATTCCCTCCGCTTTTTCCTTGCCCCCAGGCGGTGTTTTCGCTTAAACGAGAGATCCGCCCGATTTCAAATACTTCGCAATGCCTTCCGCAGCCCGGTAAGCGAGGGCGCCAACGGTACCCGTCGGGTTATAACCGCTGTTATGCGGGAAGGCGGATGCGCCGACGACAAACACGTTTTCGGCATCCCACATTTGGAGATAGTTGTTGACGACCGAAGTTGAAGGGTCGGATCCCATTATCGCGCCGCCGGTGTTGTGCGTGGATTGATACGGCACGATATTGAACGGCCCCAGCTCTTTGGAGGAGCCGATGGACGAAGGCTTCATTTCCTTCATGATGGCTTCGGTTTTACCTGCCATGAAGGCGATCATCTGCCGGTCCTGCTCCTCAAAGTCGAACGTGATCCGGACCAGCGGTTTGCCGTAAGCATCCTTGTAGGTCGGATCCAGATCGAGATAGTGATGCCTCCAAGGCATGCTCGATCCCTGCGCCGCCACGGTCAAGTAGTTGTTCGCGTATTTCAGCGAGGTCGCTTTAAAGTCTTTGCCCCACGTTGGCGTCCCTTTCGGAACCGAATTGTTCGCGATCGGGCGGAGCCCGGTTTGCGAAATCCGGATGCCGGCACCGTGGATGAAATTCAGATCGCTGTGGTCAAAGTTGTCGCCGTTGAAGTCCGGGATCTCCATGCCAAGCGCGCCAGCTCCGGCAAACAGGTTGAACTGCTGGTCGTCATAAAATCCCGTCGCCGACCCGCCATTCGTTTGGTAAGCGTAGTTTTTGCCCACGACGCCTGTTCCCGTATTCGGATCGTACGGCTTGCCGAGCTTGGACGTCAGCAGCAGCCGGACGTTGTTGAACACGTAGCTCGCCAGAATGACGACGTCTGCCGGCTGCTCATATTCCTGGCCGGTCAACGGGTTGACGTATTTCACGCCGGTGGCTTTTTTTCCGTCATGCAGAATATCCGTCACATTGGCATACTCGCGCAGCTCGAAATGACCCGATTTCTGTGCGACCGGAAGCACGGTCACGACCGGATCGGCCTTGGCGCCGTATTCGCAGCCGAAACGCTCGCAATAGCCGCAGTACTGGCAAGGGGCGCGGGTAATGCCGTCCGGGTTCGTATACTGCTCGGACAGGTTGGCCGACGGCATCATATACGGATGGTAGCCCAGTTTTTTGGTCGCTTCCTCGAACATTTTGATCATCGGCGTCTTGATCATCGGCTTGGTCGGGAACGGTTTGGAGCGCTTGCCGACCATCGGCGTCTGTTCTTGTTCCCCGGAGATGCCTGCGACCTCTTCGAACTTGTAGAAATAGGGCTCCAGCTCGTCGTATGTAATGCCCCAGTCCTGAATGGTCATGCCATCCGGAATTTTTTTCTTCCCATAGCGCTCGATCGTTTTGCTCCGGATCTCGAAATCGTACGGCAGAAACCGGTACGTTTGTCCATTCCAGTGGATGCCTGCGCCTCCGAGGCCTTCCCCGAGCAGGAAGGCGCCGTACTGGCGCATCGGCAGGGCGGTCATTTTCGACGTGTTCCGAAAGGTGATCGTTTCCTTGGACAAATCCTGCATCAGTTCATAGCGCTGGGCGTAACGGAGCTCGTCATGGACCATGTAATAATCCTCGGTGGAACGGGGTTTACCGCGTTCCAGGCCGACGACCTTGATTCCCTGTTTGCTTAATTCAGCGGCGATAATGCCACCGATCCATCCCATCCCGACGATCAATACCGGGACTCTTGGCAATTTCGTAGCCATGGATAACTCTCCTTCTCTGTCAGCATGTAAAAATTAATGTGTGGCCAAATGGTCATGCAGGCTGAGCGGATCTGTTTTTGCAAAAGCGTCCTCACCGACAATTTTGGCATAGGACATCTGGTTGCCCGGATAGTTCCGCATCTTCCAGCCCTCCATGTTGACGTTGCCGCCATAGAGCGGGTCCGCATATACGCCTTCGAGCGTCATATTGCGAAGCAGATCGAAGAAGCTTTTGCCGGTGATGCCGTTAATCACTTCAATGTCACCCTTTTCGAGCGAGGTCAGAATGGCGTCTTTTTCTTCGTCGGCAAGGTCGGTAAACCCCTTTTGGTACTTTTTCTGGCTTGCATTGTCAATGGCGGTAAGCCCGAGCAGGAAGACCTCGTTACGGTTAATGCTCTGATAGTCGCCCTGTGTGGCTTCCCCTTTAACAAAAGGCCCCATGCGGTATTCGCGGGCATTGAAGCCCCAGTGACCGGCTAACTGGTGGTCGATGTAGTAAGCAACACCCAAATCGTTGGCTCCAGGACCGTTATCGTCCTTAGGGAAAATGCGCTCTGTCGCTGCCTGTGTAATTTGCAGCTGGCGCTGGTTGAAGTACATGGTCGCATGGTTATAATCTGCAGCAGGCTGCGTTCCGGTTTGCGGCGATGTCGGCGCATTCGCAGCCGGCTTTTTCTTGTTGAAGCCGCCGGTAATGGCTCCGCCGATCACGCCCCCGACGACCAGACCGCCGATCGCCGTCCCTGAATATTTCAGGAACTGGCGCCTGGACCCGCTTGGTGGTTGTTCCTTTTGTTGTTCTGCCATGGTTGCATTCCTCCTTGAGGGATATGTTCCCCTTTGCTGGGTATATTATGCACATGCCACGCTAAGGCGAAAAAACCGCAAATCCGAGAAATCACGATAATCCGCGTACATGAAAAGCTTATTGCTGGGGCATTGTAGCTGTATTGAGGCAAATTTGAAAAAGTTGAAGGGAGACACCCCCAATGAAAAAATCGATCATTTTCCTGAGCCTGCTGCTTGTTCTTTCCCTGTCCGCCTGCGGTAAAAGCAGCGACAATAACAACAATCAGGGCGCAGCCAATAACAACGCCGGGAATACGGGTGCAACGACCGGTCAAACCGGCGGCAATGCAGCAGCCGGCAACGGGGAAGCGACCTTTAAAGCGAACTGTGTCAGCTGCCACGGCAACAACCTCGAAGGCGCTGTAGGACCGAACCTGCAGAAGGTCGGAGCCAAATACTCCGCGGACGAAATCGCCGGGATCGTATCGAACGGCCGCGGCGGCATGCCGGCTTTCAAAGGCCAACTGTCCGATGCTGACATTCAAGGCGTAGCCCAGTGGTTGGCCGCCAAAAAATAAGCACGCTTCGGCCCAGCCATGCAAAAAGCAGCCATTCCGTCAGGGGGCTGCTTTTTTACTTCGCCGGGAAGACGGCGCTGCATTCGCATGTTCGCTGCAGGCTTCATGCTTGGCGGCTTGTTTATTTTTCGACAAAATCGGGTAATTTTAGTGAAAATTCAACATCAAGAATTTCGATATGGGGGGTTTCGCATGAAAATGGGAAGAATCCTTCTGGCCTGCCTGCTGCTCGCGTCGATGCTGACGGCCTGCGGGAATAACGGGGAGAACGCCGGGAAGGTCAAGCTGGAGTTTTTTCAAAACAAGCCGGAGGCCAAAGGCTCCTTTGATAAGCTGGTGGCCAAGTTCAACGCTTCGCACCCCGGGATTCAGGTCACCCAGGTGAATCCGCCGGATGCCGAAACGGTCTTGAAGACAAGGGTCGTCAAGAACGACATTCCCGACGTCATCGGCATGGGCGCGACCGACACGTATTCGATCCTGGCGCAGAGCGATATTTTCGCCGATCTGACCCAGAGCAAGCTGGTCGAATCCATTGATCCGAACTACATAAAAATGCTCAAGGACGTAACGGGGCTGAGTAAAATTACCGGCATCCCTTACGCAACCAACGCCAACGGCATTATGTACAACAAGGACATCTTCAAGAAGCTGGGGCTGAGCGTTCCGAAAACGTGGGATGAGCTGATTGCGACTGCCCAAAAGGTGAAGGACAGCGGCATCATTCCGTTTTATTTTACATACAAGGACGACTGGCAGACGAACCTGCCGTTTAATGCGCTGGCACCCAACTTGGTCGGCATCGATTTCTTCAAGCAGCGCCGTGAAAATCAGGTGACCTTCCAGGATAAGTTCCGCGAGGTGGCGGAGAAGCAGCTGAAGCTGCTCGATTACGGACATGGGGACAACTTCGGGAAAACATACGCGGACGGCAACCGTGCCTTTGCGCGCGGGGAATCGGCCATGTATATCCAGGGCAGCTGGGCCATTCCGGAAATCCGGAAATCGAACCCGAACGCGAATATCGGCTTCTTCCCGTTCCCGACCGGAAACGCCCCGGACAAGAACAAGCTGATCTCCGGGGTGGACACGCTGCTGACCATCTCCGAGAGCACCAAGCATAAAAAAGAAGCGGAGGAATTCATCGCTTTTCTCCTCGAGCCGGACAACATCGGCCAATACATCAAAGAGCAAACCGCGTTTTCGGCCGTCAAGGGCGTGACGCAGGACGACCCGGCGGTTGCCGAGCTGCAGCCTTATTTCAAGGCGGGCCGAGTCGTCGATTTTGCCGACCACTATATCCCGGCCGCCGTGCAGCTGAACTCGATCGTTCAGGGATTCCTGCAAAACCGGAATATCGACGCCTACCTGAAAACGCTCGATACCGAGTGGGACAAAGTCCAGAGCCGGAAATAACATCATGACTAAAAGAGGAGGATGAAGGGATGTCCAAGCGACTTACGGCGTTTTATTGGATGACCGTGCCGGCGGTCGTACTGTTCTTCGTATTTATGACACTGCCCGCCCTGCAGGGCATTTACTATTCGTTCACGAACTGGAACGGGTTCGGGAAGCATTACGACTTTATCGGGTTCCGCAACTACGCAAACCTCTTTACGGACAGCAACGTGGGGAACGCCTACCTGTTCACCTTCAAGTTCGCCATTGTCGTCACCATTCTGATCAATGTGCTCAGTCTGCTGATCGCCCTTGGCCTGAACGCGCGGATCAAGGCGCGCAACTTCTTCCGCGGCATTTACTTTCTACCGAACATTTTGAGCGTGCTGATCGTCGGTTACATTTTCAACTACCTGTTCTCCAACGTCTTTACGATCTGGGGGCAGAACCTGGGCATCCATGCGTTCTCAACGAACATACTGGGCAACGAAAATCTGGCCTGGATTGGGGTCGTCATCGTGGCGGTATGGCAGGGGATTGCGTTTAATACGATTCTGTATCTGGCGGGACTCCAGACCATCCCGGCTTCGCTGTACGAAGCTTCAAATTTGGACGGGGCCAGCCGCTGGCAGGAATTCTGGAGAATTACCTTTCCGCTCATTTCCCCGTTTTTCACGATCAATATGGTGCTGGCGATGAAAAACTCGCTGATGGTCTTCGACCAGATCGTCGCCTTGACCAATGGCGGGCCCGGCCGGGCGACACAGTCCATTTCGCACCTGATCTACATCGGCGGGTTCCAGGGAGGCGAGTTCGCCTACCAGTCCGCCAACTCGGTCATTTATTTTATCGTCATTGCGATCATCTCCATCCTGCAGCTTAAATTTCTTCAAGGAAGGGAGAGCGATATGTAATGAGAACGAAAACGAACTGGGCCGTCATGATCCTGATTGCCCTGGGGACGCTGCTGATTTTGTTCCCGCTGTACATGACCTTGACCATTGCACTGAAAAATCCCGAGGAGATGACGCGGTCGGTCTTCGCGATTCCGACGACGTTTCACTGGGAAAACTTCTCGAACGCGGTGAAAATGACCAACTTCTTCCGCGCATTCCGCAACAGCGCGCTCGTTACGATCTCCACGGTGGTGCTGACGCTGCTCACCAACTCGCTCGTGGCGTACGCCATCGCCCGGAATATGCACCGGAAGTTCTTCAAAGGGCTGTACTTCTACTTCATCAGCGCTATGTTCATTCCGTTCCCGATCATCATGCTGCCGATCGTCAAGCTGGCGTCGGCGCTGCACATGACCAATCTGGTCGGCCTGACGATTCTGCATACGGTCTATGCGCTGGCCTTTAACGTCTTCGTCTACGTCGGCTACATCCGCTCGATCCCGACGGCGCTGGAAGAGGCCGCCACGGTGGACGGGGCAACGACGTGGGGCACGTTCTGGCGGATCATTTTCCCGCTGATGGCGCCGATCAACGCCACCGTCGGCATCCTGATCTGCCTGTCGACGTACAACGACTTCCTGCTCCCGCTGATCATCATCAGCGACCAGTCGAGCTATACGCTGCCGCTCGTGCAGTACATTTTCCAGGGACAGTTCAACACGGACTACAACCTGGCCTTCGCTTCGTATCTGATGGCGATGCTGCCGATGATCATCATCTACCTATTCGCACAAAAATGGATCATCAACGGCGTGACGCAGGGCGCCGTCAAATAAAGTGTAAAGCGTTTGTTACAAGCCGCTCCCCGGGCAAGCACCGGGGGCGGCTTTTGACGTTCTAGACGATAGCCAGTGCTAGGCGTGCGGTCATCGGGCGTCGGCTGTCCCACAGCTGTTAGCTGCTCGTTCGTGTGCGCTTGCCCTTAGTCCTCCTGCCGCACTTCGGCTTTGACCCGGGGGACTGCAGATTTTTTTCTCCGCTTTAGGTACACGACGAGAACGAGGACCGCAGCAGCCACAAGGATCGCGGCAAGCGAATACTGGGAAATCAAATGCAGGAACTGCTCGATCTTCGAGCCGACCAGTCTGCCGATCATGACATAGACGATGACCCAGGCGAGTCCGCCGATGTAGTTATAGATAAAGAAGGTCCGGACATTGATCCGGAGCACGCCGGACACGTATCCGGTAAAATGCCGGAGTCCAGGCACGAAGTAACAGATCAGAATGAGCTTGGTGCCGTACCGGTCGAACCAGCCGGTAATTTTGGCGATCCGGGCCGGGTTCAGGAGGACGTACTTGCCGTATTTTTCAAAGAAGGGCGTTCCCATACGATACCCGATAATATACGTCACCGTCGTGCCGACGATGGCGCCGATATACGAATACAAAATAATTTGCAGCAGGTGAAAGCTCCCCAGCGTCGACATATGGCCGGAGATGGCCATGGCCAGCTCTCCCGGGAAGGGAATTGCCAACGATTCGGCGAAAAGGCCACCAAACAGCACCATATACCCGTATTGTTCAAACAGATGGATGATCCACTCCATAGTTTCTCTCCTTACCGGCCTTCGCCGCCTGCAGTCAAATCCAACCTGAGGCCGATGCCGTCTCATGCTTTCGTTCATTCTAACGGAGCGGCAGGCCATCCAGAAACTGTCTCTGGACTAGGATCAAACTGGACTTTGGTCTTGGAGATTGCAGAAACTTTGCGAAAATCCCTGAATAATAAGAAAAACGCCTATCTTGCGATATAAGGAGGAGCACTCTCTGGAGCTTATACTTTCATATATCTTCAAATAAAAAGGACACTTCCCCTTCGGTCGAAAGGGAAATGCCCATTTTTAAGGTTTGCGGTTATTTCTTCGTGCCATGCTGCTTGGTCGGAAGCTTTGCGCTGGCTCCTTTGCTGATGCCATCCTTGTGTTTGCGGGCTTTTTCCTGGGTATCGTGGAGCTTCTCCACATACTCGTGCGTGCTGTCCATGGCTGTTCAACCTCCTTGTGTTTGCAGTCGGCATTCCCTGTTACTATGACCACTCCGGGCGGCCTGCATTCATCCTGCGGGAAGAAGGCAGAAGAATAAAAATACCCAGAAACGTTTGACAAAAACCGGTCAGCTGTTAGAATAATAACTAAGTCAGTTAATTGAGAATGAATATCATTATTAATTAGATCGAGAGTGACATATGCTTTTTCGGAATATTTTCATTATTTTCAATGACTGGCCAGACTAAAGAAAGCGTTGGATAGCCATGAAAAACACTTACCTGTGGACGCTGTGGATCCTGCTTATCGTATTCTCAGCCGCTTCTTTGTTTATCGGGGTGAAGGATATTTCCCCGCTGGATCTGTTTCATCTCACAGCCGAACAGAAGCAGGTGCTCTGGATCAGCCGCCTGCCGCGCCTGATCAGCATTATCATTGCCGGCACGAGCATGAGCATTATCGGCCTGATCATGCAGCAGCTGACGAGAAACAAGTTCGTGTCGCCGACGACGGCCGGAACGATGGACTCGGCAAGGTTCGGCATTTTGGTGGCCCTCATGGTGTTTGGTAACGCGGCGCCGCTGGTGAAAATGCTGGTGGCCTTCGTTTTTGCCCTGCTGGGAACGATGATCTTTATGCGGATCCTGGATAAGGTCAAATACAAGGACGCAATTTTCATTCCGCTTGTCGGACTCATGTTCGGCAACATTGTCAGCTCGGTCACGACGTTTTTTGCCTATAAAAACGATCTGATCCAGAACATGTCCTCCTGGCTGCAGGGCGATTTTTCCATGATCCTCAAAGGCCGATACGAGATGCTGTACATCAGCATTCCGCTCCTGATCATCGCCTATCTGTTCGCGAACCGCTTTACAATTGCGGGCATGGGGGAGGAGTTCGCGGTGAACTTGGGGCTTAACTATAAGGCCGTCGTCAATATCGGACTGGTCATCGTCGCCGCTATTTCATCGGTCGTGATTTTAACCGTGGGCATGATTCCTTTTCTGGGCCTGGTCGTTCCGAACATCGTCACGATGTATCTGGGGGATCATCTGAAAAAAAGCCTGCTACATACCGCACTACTGGGAGCTGTGTTCGTTCTGTTCTGCGACATTCTGGGCCGGGTCATCATCTTTCCGTATGAAATCTCCATCGGCGTCACTGTCGGGGTGATTGGCAGCGCGATCTTTATCTATTTACTGCTGAGAAGAAGGGCTTATACATGAGCAAATCCAACCTGACCAAGCTGATCGTTCTAACCGTCATCGCACTTGTCCTGATTGCTGTCTTTATGGTGATCCAGTCCGGGGGCAACTGGGACTATATCCTTCCGCGCAGGGGCAAAAAAGTGCTGGCCATGGTCCTGACCGGCGGAGCGATCGCCTTCTCGACGGTCGTGTTCCAGACGATTACCAACAACCGCATTTTGACGCCGAGTATTATGGGGCTGGATTCCCTTTATATGCTATTTCAGACCTTTATGGTCTACGTTTTCGGCTCAATCAGCCTGACGGCGATGGGCAAAAACGTGAATTTTCTCATATCCGTCGGTATGATGGCCGTGTTCTCGGTGGTGTTCTATAAGCTCCTGTTTAAAAGGGAAGGCCAGAACATTTACTTTCTGCTTCTGCTCGGTCTGATCTTCGGCACATTGTTTCAGAGCCTGTCCTCCTTTATGGAGGTGCTCATCGATCCGAACGAGTTCCAAATCGTCCAGGACAAAATGTTTGCCAGCTTCAACAACGTCAATACGGATCTGCTGCTGGTTTCGGCGGCAGGGATCGTGCTGGTGACCGCCTATTTTATGCGCTATACCAAGTATCTCGATGTTATTGCTATGGGAAGGGATCACGCCGTCAATCTGGGCGTCGATTACGACCGGGTGGTGAAAAGGCTGCTCATTGTTGTGGCGGTGCTCATTTCCATCGCGACGGCGCTCGTCGGGCCGATCACCTTCCTGGGGTTGCTCGTGGCGAACGTGGCCTATCAGCTGATGCGGACCTACCGGCACACGCTGCTGATTCCGGCTGCGGTGCTGATCAGCATCGTCGCCCTTGTAGGCGGGCAGCTGCTGGTGGAGCGGGTGTTTACCTTCTCCACGACGCTGAGCGTCATCATCAATATGGTCGGCGGCGCGTACTTTATCTATCTTTTGCTAAAGGGGAGTAAATCATCGTGATCGAGGTTAAAGGGGTTTCCAAACTGTATGGCGGCAAAACAGTGGTCGACAACGTCTCGGTGAACATCGCCAAAGGGAAAATCACCTCCTTTATCGGTGCCAACGGGGCGGGCAAAAGCACGCTTCTCTCCATGATCAGCCGCCTCATTTCCTGTGACGGCGGTGAAATCCTGATCGAAGGGGAGCGGGTGGACCGCTGCAAGAGCAGCGAACTCGCCAAGAAGATCTCGATTCTGAAGCAGTCCAATCATATTAACGTCCGCTTGACGGTCAAGGAACTGGTAAGCTTCGGGCGGTTCCCATACTCGCAGGGCCGGCTGAAGCCGGAGGACTGGAAATACGTTCAGGAAGCCATCGATTATATGGAGCTCGGCGATCTGCAGGACCAGTACCTGGATCGGCTGAGCGGAGGGCAGCAGCAGCGGGCCTTTATCGCCATGGTTATTGCCCAGAACACCGACTACGTGCTGCTGGATGAACCGCTGAACAACCTGGACATGAAGCACTCGGTGCAGATCATGAAGGTGCTGCGGCGGATGGTGGATGAGCTGGGTAAGACGGTCATTATCGTCATTCATGACATCAATTTTGCCTCCGTCTATTCGGACGACATCGTTGCCCTGAAGAATGGCAGAGTCGTGAAGGAAGGAACGGCGGACGAGATCATCGATACGCCCGTGCTGAAGCAGGTCTACGGGATGGATATCCCCATTGAGAACATTAACAACAACAAAATTTGCGTTTATTTTGCCTGAAGCCGGAGGCCCGGGAGAGGTAAGAGGCAGCTTGTTCGAAAAATAAAGTTCTCCCTGAGTTAAACGGGCCAAGTGAAAAATCATATGCAGTGCTAACCAAGGGAAATTATATGCGTGGACTCATCCCAGCCAGGCGCCGGCGGATAGTTCATCACATAATTTTATACATTTACGGCTTGGTTCAAGCCGAAAACCAAATCAGAATATGGGGTGGATGAAGTTGAATACAAGAAAGATGATGCTGTTCATCATCACGGCCGTATTGGTCGTCGTCCTGGCGGCATGCGGCAATAAAAATACGGCAGAACCCGCGAAAGAGGCGTCTGCTGAACCAACCAACACTTCGGCGGCTTCCGGTTCCGAGGAGCTGACGATTAAACATAAGCTGGGCGAGACAAAGGTCAAAAAAAATCCGCAGAAGGTCGTCGTGTTCGACTTTGGCATTCTGGATACATTGGATAAATTGGGCGTTCAGGTTACCGGGGTTCCGCAGGCGAACATTCCTCCGTACCTGTCCAAGTACGCCGACAAGGATGCATACAGCAACGTGGGGAGCCTGAAAGAGCCGGATTTTGAAAAAATCAACGCACTGAGCCCGGACCTGATTATTATCTCCGGCCGCCAATCCGATGCTTACGAAGAGCTCAGCAAGATCGCGCCGACGGTCTATCTGGGCCTGGATACGACACGGTACATGGAATCGTTTAAGGAGAATATGAACACCGTCGGCCAGATCTTCGGCAAAGAGGACGAGATCAAAACAGAGCTGGACCATGTTGACAAGACGATCGCGGAAATTCACGATAAAGCCGCTGCATCGGGTAAAAACGCCCTGATCGCGCTGGCGAACGAAGGCAAGCTGAGCGCTTACGGCGCGGGCTCCCGCTTCGGACTGATCCACGACGTGCTGGGCTTTACGCCGGTGGATGCAAACATTGAAGCTTCTACGCACGGTCAAAGCGTCACATCCGAATACGTAGCCGAGAAGAATCCGGACTACCTGTTCGTTGTAGACCGCGGCGCGGCTGTGGCCGGAGAAGGCGGAGAATCCGTATCCGCCAAGCAGACGGTGGAGAACGATCTGATCAAAAATACGAAAGCCTTCAAAGAAGGGCATATCGTATATCTCGATCCGAACTACTGGTACCTCTCCGGCGGCGGACTGCTGTCCGTACAGGAGATGGTCAAGGAAGTCGGAGCAAGCATTCAGTAGTTAGGCAAAGAGTACGCGCCCGTTCAAGCGCGTGCCACCAGGAGCTGTCGCGGAGGTCCGTAAGGACGCCGCGGCGGTTTTTTTGCGTTTGGTAGGGTACAGCAGGCGAAGTTTGGGGAGGCAAACAGGGAGAGGCGGGGAATAGGGGACTGGAGGGGACACGCGACTGAAATTGAAATAGATGTACTTGTGCACCTATTTACTCTTACTGCCTTCTCTGTCACCTTATCGCTGCCGTTCCGCCAGCATCAGGAAGTAGGTGACCAGATAAGCGCAAGAGGTAGCGCCAAACCATGCAAATATGCCCGGGGTCATCGCGAGGTACAAACTAATGGGCAGGGACCAAAGAAAAGCGATCAGCACAAGAGCTTTACGGCGAAACCAAGCAGACACGATCGCAAGGGCAGCCGGTACGCACAGCGTAAAGAAGGTGATTTGAAGGGGGCGGGTTTCGAGGCTGGATGAATACGGATTGAAAAAGCCGAGCGTCATCCAAAGCAGGATGGTGGCTGTACCGGCAGTCGTTGCTAGCAGAACCGCCGGGCGTCTGAGTTGACGTATCATCGGTAAAACACCTCTCTTCATAAAGGCCATATTCCACGGCCTGTTCAGCACTGTGAAACCATGGAGGGCCGGGCGAGGCCGACGTTGCTTGGCTGCAGCCTATCAACAGGCAGATGGCATATAACACAACCGGTACCATGACCAATCTGGTTTGAATTTTGATCACGGGTGCACCTCCTAATCATACCTCAAAATCCAACGTCTTTTACTCTTGAACGTTACGCTGCGGTAAAAGTTGGCTTAACAGTATCATTTCATCATACGCCTCCATCCTATTGTGCGGTAAATCGGGAATATGCTTAAATAACAGAAAGGGTTACAAACGGTCGCCAACATGCGCGGTTGAAGAAAGGGGGGAGGATGGTGGCCCAGCTGGATTTTGATCCTAGCGGATATACGGTCAGCTACCAGGAGGAGCGCATTTCGCTGCTTGCCAAAGAGTATGCGCTGCTGCAATTTTTATACAGCCATCGCGGTCAGGCTTTCAGCCGGGAACAGCTGCTGGACCGGGTATGGCCGATGGAATATCCGGTGGAGCGGACGGTGGACGACCACATTTACCGTCTGCGTAAGAAGCTGCGTCCTTGGAGTAACCGGGTCTTTCTGAATACGGTGCGCGGCTATGGCTACAGCCTGACGGTCAAAGAGCCGGATCTCCGCAATCCGTCGATGCAGGATACCGAGCTGCAGGCCCAAATGCGGCAGCTGATGAACAAGTACCTCATGTACGGCCAATGCAAATCGATGATTACGCTGGCGAGCCAGCAGGATCTGCTCGGATTTGAGCTGCCCCCGTCCCACCTGATTTTTATCCGGTATGCGCAGGCGGATATCAACTGGTTTTTAACGGATACCGAATTCCCGCCATCGAGCAAGCTGTATTATTTGCTGCATTTTTACTTGTACTTTTACAATGAGCCGGGAAAATGCCTGGATTACTTCGAGCGAACCATGGCCGCCAACATTGGTCCGGAGGATCATCAGCGGGAGCTGAGGATTTTAAATATTATCGGGCTGTATACCGACAACGGCCGGGCCGAAGAGGATCTGTCCAGGGTTAAGGCGGCATACGAGGCCGTTCGCGAGGCGGGGGGAGATCTGGATATGTTCAACGTCCATATCAAAATGGCGGAGATGTACGTCCACCTGGGTGCAGACAACCTGCCCGAAGCCGAACGCTGCGCAGGCGAAGTTGAACGGATGCTGGAGGAAACCCCGTATTTGCGGGAAATTTGCTTTTATCACGGGCTTAAAGGCCGGATGCTGCTCCGGCAGGGGAAACGCGCCGAGGCCGCGGCAGCCCTGAACTACGGCATAGAGGTCGGAGAGATGACGCACAACGTGCCGTTGATCGTCGGATCGATTCGGGAAACGCTGGTTTATCTGGAGCGCAGCGTGCAGGATCCCCAGCTTCACCGCCAGTTTGCCGCGAAATACGCCGAATATAACCGGATGTATCAACTGGAAGCCAATAAAGCGCCGATCGAAGAAAAAATCGAAAGCATTCTAAATGCTGTCTGATGTTCCTCTGATATTCCTTCGTTACAGTGAGAGTACGCCACATTCTGACTGAACGGAGGAATTTTTCATGTCTACCCTTGTTACCGAGCCGCGGCCATCCGCAAAATCGGTGTGGACCAACCGCATCTATGCCAAAATGTTTACGGCTTACGCCATCTCGTCGTTCGGTGAATGGTTCGACGCTTTTGCGATCCAGGTTCTGGTCGCCTACCGCTGGCAGGCCGATCCCTTAATGATTGCGCTGATCCCGGTCATGATGGCCCTGCCAGGCATCCTTCTCGGATCGCTCGCGGGGGTGGTCGCCGACCGTTGGAAAAAGGTCAACCTGATGCTGATCGCCGATGCGGCCGAGACCGTTCTAACGGTCCTGCTGCTGTTTGCTCCCGGCATGTACTGGCTGCTGCCGCTGCTGGCGCTCCGTGCCGCCATGGGCGTATTCCGCGTCCCGTCCCATCAGGCGCTGACACGCCAGGTGGTCCACGAGGATCAGCTGCTGAAGGCCACTTCCTACAACGGCCTGGTCAACCAGTTCTCCAAAATTGCCGGTCCGCTGCTGGGCGCGGTCGTCCTGACGGTGCTTTCCCCGCAGCTGTGTATTCTGGTGAATGCCGTAACCCGGTTAATCTCCTGCCTGCTGCTGTTTACGCTGCGCCGAATCGAGGCAAATCATACGGCTCCCCAGGCGGACATGAATCCGGGTGAAAATGCCGGTCCGGAGCACAGACCGGGCTTCATCGAGCAATGGAAGCAGGGCTGGGCGGTGCTGCTGCAGCGCCGGATTCTGCTCACCACGCTGATCGTGAATATGACGGTCATCCTCGTTATTCTTATGATCGATTTCCAGTTTCCCACGCTCTATAGAGAGATTGCTCCAAATAACGAATCTCTTCTGGGCTGGATGGTCTCCTCAACCGGCGTGGGTGCCGTAGCCACGATCATGATCTTGAACCGCCGGAACCAGATCGGTTACGGCACAGGAATCGGAGGCGGCATTGTCCTGGTAGGCGCAGCGATCGGGGCGATGGGGCTGCTGAGACCCGGTTCTCCGGAGATCTGGAGCATCGTGCTGGGCCTTGTCATCGGGATCGGCAACGGGCTGTTTATGGTGACGAACAATTACGCGCTGCAAAAGGAGACGCCGGAAGGCATGACCGGACGGATATTCGGTATTCAGAACATGATGTCCAGTACGATTATGATCGCAGCTCCATTGGCCGGTGGTTTGCTGATCAAAGGATTTGGCGTGGGAGAGGTGTTCTGCGTCCTGGGCCTGCTCGTTCTTGCCTTTGGGATCATCTGCCTTCTGCTGCAGCGGGTTCTGTGGCCGGCAGGCAGTAAGAAACACACCCATGAAGAACCCCTGCGGCAGGTTTCCGGGTAGATGGTGCTGCCTTGATCCAGTGCAGGCCGGATAGCTCCCGGACATGAGCACTTCTTCTGCGAGCTCAACGAGGAGCGGCTTGGCAGCCAGACAAACAAAGCCTTAACCAATACAGCCCTGAGCCAATCAACCGGCTCAGGGCTGTTTGTCCTGGCTAAAACTTTCCCCTGCTTATTCTGTCACCGAACTAAACAATGAAGAGGCTTGGATCCCGCACTTTGGTCGGGGACGGCATCGACCAAAGTCCAGGGAAAAGTCTGGACCCCGGATAGAATTCCCGTAACCTCCTTCTCTGTACAATAAGACGTAATCAAAGCCAAAACGTTCGGATGGAGGAGATTATTAATGGAAATGGTCAATGTAAGGAGCGTGGGCGCCCGGCCGGCGTTTCGCTGGTTTGAAGGGGAGAAGTGGCTGGTCCTGACCGCTGTTCTGGGATTTCTGCTGTCCGCCTTTTGTGGAATCTGGACCCTTGTGAACGGAGCGGAAGTAGCCCCTGGGGGCAATGTTCAAAGCGCATTTTCTTTTAACGCTGCGATCGGGATATTTTTGCTGTCCACAGCCCTCATTATCCCATATTCGGGCTTGGGGCGAAGAGGAAGAGCCTTTTACCGCTACCCCTACATCGCGCTCGCACTGTATTCCTATTTTGCCGAAACGGTACAAAACTTCCGGGGGGTCAATCCCCGGTTTGTTAAAGACGGGTCCGCCTTTGACAAGGGAGTGGGCAACATTTTTGCGTCCGTCGCCCTGCTGCTCGTCGTTTTTTATCTGTTCCTGGCCGCGCAGTATTTCCGTCGCAAAGTATACGCGGCTCATCCTGAGCTGGTGACGGGCATCCGTTATGCCATGGTAGCCGTGATGCTGTCTTTTGCAGCGGGAATCTGGATTTCGGTTAACCAAGGCCGGACCGTTGGGCTGCATGGCAACATTATTTGGCTGCATGGCCTGGGCTTCCACGCACTTCAGGCCATCCCGCTCGTCGCCTGGCTGAGTACTCGGACTTCGCTTTCCATTTGGGTACGTCTCCGAATGATCCACCTGACGGGCATTTGCTACGTGCTTGGATTGGTCTTCATCGGATGGCAGACTTTGTTGGGCCATACGGTTCTTGAATGGTCAACGCTCACTGTCGCTGCCGGTTTCTGCTTCCTGCTCTCCTTGGCTGCCGGTGCTTTGATGCTGCGCAACGCGGACGGATTATTGAGAAAAATGCAATGAGTCATTTGTCTTCAGCAGCCAGAGGAGCACCCTTTAGGAATACAGCGCCGCGAGCTTTTCGGCGGTCCGGCCCCATGTGAAAGACTGAAGTACCATGCTGCGTCCGCTGCCGCCCAGGCTGCGCCGCAGCTCTTTGCTTTGGGCCAGTGTGACCAGATATTCCGCAAAACCTTCCGGGCGCCAGTAGTCATCCACCAGGTACCCATTTACCCCGTGCTTAATAATCTCGGGAATGCCGCCGATCTGCGAGGCGATGACCGGAAGCCCGGATGCCATGGCCTCGACGTTAACGAGGCCGAAGGCTTCGTGCCGCTGGGAGGGACAGACAAAGCAGTCGGCCATCCGGTAGATGCTGTGAATTTCGCTGTGGTTTTTGTTGCCGGTCCAGGTGACCGCTACCCTCAGCTTGGCGGCCTCGGCTTTCAGCTTCCGGATATATCCCTCCTTGCTCCGGCCTGCAATCACAAGATGCAGTGGGACCTGCTTGCTTGCGATTTGCGCGGCTTTCAGCAGAACGGGCACGCCTTTTCTCGGGATGATCCGTCCAGTGAACAGCACGGTGAAGACATCCCCGATCCCATACCGGCTGCGGGCCTGCGCCCGCTCAAAATCGGTTGGCGGACGGAACCGGTCGGTGTCGACGCCAAGCTCGACCGTACGTATTTTGTGCGCTTGTGAGGGAAACCGTACGGACAGCTTTTGCTTTAGCGAAGCGCTGTTGGCGACAATCCACCATGCATGCTTCAGGCTCGCGGCAACGAGCCGTGTCGAAGGCACGAAAGTGAGCGAATGCAGAAACAGGGTTACTTTGGACTGGGGAACAGCCCGCTGAATAGCGGCCATATAGTGGGGACGGTTATCCACCTGGATGACGTCGTAAGTTTTCCCATGAATGAATCGAAGCACCGAAGCGAGGTAGACTTTGGAGCTGCCGGAACGGACCCTGACAATGCGGACCCCCTCATCCGTGCTCTCCATAGGCAATCCCGCGGAGGCTCTGCTTAAGACGGTTACCGCATGCTTCTTGGCTAGCTGCCTGGCGATGGATAAAATGCAGATTTCCACCGAGCCGCTGCCGGGAACAGGGAGCCGTTCGGGGGCTACGATCAGTATGTTCAAGCCGCTTTCCTCCCTTACAGCAAAGATGCTGATCCCCGCACCTGCTGCTTCAATTGATCCTTCTATTATTTATGCGTGCCCCCATTAGGGAGTACGGGATGCCAGCCCAGAAACGGAATCTATTGTTCTGCTTGCGGGATGAATGTCCTGTCCAGTCCGCCGTGCCTTGCATACAATAAACAGGTTTTGCAAGCGCGTTACAATCAATTTTGAAGACAGGACAGGAGAGATCGGTGGATGGGGGAGAAGAACCGCACGGCAGTCGTCAGCAAGTGGATTAAAACGAAAGTGCTGCTTGGCAGCAAGGAAGTCCGGCCGTTTATGCTCGATACCCGTAAAATCAGCAAAACCGACCTGAAGGAGATGCTCAAGTCGTACCGTATGGTCTATGTCAAACCGGAAAACGGCACCCACGGCAAAGGGGTGATTCGGGCGGAACAGCTGGAGAACGGAGATTATACGTATCAGGTGGAGACGGTAAAAAAGACCTTCGGCAGCTATGATCCGTTCTATCAATCGCTGCAGAAGCTGACCGGGAAGCGAAGCTACCTGATTCAAAAAGGGATTCATCTCGTAAAGTACCGTAAGCGTCGTTTTGATATCCGGGTGATGGTGCAGCGGCGTCCTGGAGGAGATTGGGAGGCGACCGGTTTGATCGGAAGAGTCGCCCGCGAAGGCAAAATCGTGACCAATTACCACAGCGGGGGCACGCCGATGGATGTCAAAACGCTGCTCGAGGCCCATTTGAATGAGAAAGAGACGGCTAAAGTTATCCAGTCCCTGAACAAGCTCGGAGTGACTACCGCAAAGCATCTGCACAAAAAGTACCCCGGTTTCCGGCAAATCGGCCTCGACATCGGCTTTGACCGGACGTGGACGCCGTGGATCATTGAGGTGAACACGAAGCCTGATCCGTACATTTTTAACCAGCTGAAGGACAAATCCATGTATCGTAAAGTGATGAAGTTCAGACAGGCTTGGAAGTAAGCAGGCATCTGCCGGATGCCGTTCATAAGCATTATATGCGGGGAAGGGCTTGGCTGAAGCGCCAGCCTTCTTTTTTTGAATAATGAGGCACTTATCATTGGTGGCTTCCCCGAATGTTAAAAATGCAGCCATTGTCTTGCAGGTAAGCCTGCGGCAAGGCTGCTTTTTCCGTATTAAGGAGTTTGCCGAACTTCCCGTTCAAAACCGACGATCCAATCGCCCTGGACCGCGGCATACCCCTCATCTCCTTCGGCAACCAAGCCGTACAGATGCTTCACGTCCAAATACTCCTTCCGCTCCCCGTTATCAAATTCCAGGGTGATGTAGTAGTACGTTCTGGAGGAGCCGCTGGAATTGGCAAAGCCGCTGCCGTTATCATGATGGCTGCCGCTGTGATGGCGGATGTCCATCCGTTTGGAAATGACGCGGGCGTACACGGATGACCGAGGCGTACGGGCATTTTTTACATAACGGGCACCATTCATAATGAAGCTGGCAACGATGATGATGAACACGATGCCGAAAATAAAGGGGAAAATTCTAAACATAAAATCGAAGAAGTCAAAGCCTCCTCCGCCAAAGGGCGGTGGCCCGGGAGTCACCATAACGTCATTCTCCTTTCATGATGCCGGTTTGGTGTGCATTCAACCGGACATTGTGTAGAACGCGTAAAACGCAGGAAAGTTGTCGATTATCGGCAAAAAATACGGCGATTGTATGATTCATGGTCCGCTTCCATCTCTATATCTGCTATGCTAGTATTTGGAAATATAAGATGATAGGGGGAGCTGCTATGCCAGAATCAAACCATGAGCCGATCATCTCCATCCAAGGACTCGAAATGAACTATGGGGGAAAGCAGGTTCTGAAGGGCATCAACCTGGATGTGTATAAAGGGCAAATTATCGGATATATCGGCCCGAACGGCGCGGGAAAAAGTACGACGGTCAAAATCATGCTGGGGCTTGTCAAAGGCTACAGCGGCCGGGTTCGCATCTTCGGCAAGGAGATTTCGGACGGAGAGGTAGAGTATAAGGCCAAGATCGGCTATGTTCCGGAGATCGCCGAGATGTACGATAGCTTGACCGCCCAGGAATATCTGACGTTCGTTGGCGAGCTGTACGGTCTTGAGCGGCGGCTTGCCGATCACAAGGCGCAGCGGCTGATGGAGCAGTTTGACTTGGAAGAGGTGTACTTTAACCGGATCTCCTCTTTAAGCAAAGGCATGCGCCAGAAGGTACTGTTAATCTCAAGCCTCCTGCATAATCCTGACATCCTTTTTTTGGATGAGCCGCTCAGCGGACTGGATGCAAACAGCGTTATGGTGGTGAAGGAAATGCTGGCGAGCCTTGCAGCCGAAGGCAAAACGATCTTTTATTCGTCTCATATTATGGAGGTTGTGGAGAAGATCAGCAGCCGGATCGTTTTGCTGAATGAAGGGAACGTTGTCGCCGACGGCAGCTTCGAGCAGCTGCAGGAACAGCTGCATGAAGGAACACTGGAAGAGATTTTTACAGAGCTGACCGGGTATCATGAGCATAAAGATACGGCAGCCCGAATCGTGTCCATTGTAAAAGAGGTACAGCGATGAATGATTTCAAAACGCTGATTCTGCTGGACCGCTGCAAGGGTTTATTCGAAAAGGCAGGGATGGATTATGTGCAGATGCGCCGTATACTACAGGTCAAACTCACGATGGATGGCCGCCGGGCGCCGACACTCATCGGTAAAACTTCCCGATCTGCTGATCCTGATGAGCTGTCGAACCAATTTCTTAAGTCGCTGTGGATCTATGCCGTGATGGGGGCGGTCATGACGCCGTTCGTGGTCATGGGTCACAACCTTATTTTTCAGATGAGCATCGTATTCGGTATCTTGATGTTTATGATCACGACGTCGATGATTTCCGACTTCTCCTCCGTATTGCTGGACGTTCGGGACCATACCATTTTGGGTTCCAAACCGGTGAACGCTAAGACGATCAATATGGCTAAGGCCATTCATATCATGATTTATTTGTTTTTTATTACAGGCTCGATTACGGCCGCACCGCTCGTTGGTGTCCTGTTCCGTTATGGTATCTTGTTCTTTTTGGTATTTGTGCTGGAGATCGTACTGATGGATCTGCTGATCGTCGCGATAACGGCATTGTTGTACTGGCTCGTCCTCCGCTTCTTCGACGGAGAAAAGCTGAAGGACATCATCAATTATGTGCAAATCGGCCTCACGATGGTCATGGCGGTTGGTTATCAGCTCATCGCCAGAGTGTTCAATTTAGTGGATCTGCAGATCGGGTATGAAGCCCAATGGTGGCATGTATTTCTGTTCCCGGTCTGGTTTGCGGCTCCGTTTGAATGGCTGTTCGGTGGACATAGGGGAGAGGCGATCATCGTTTTCAGCCTATTGTCGGTCCTCCTGCCGCTCCTGGCCGTATGGATTTATGTTCGGATGATCCCTTCGTTTGAAGCCAATTTGCGGAAACTGTCCACCCAGACTGCCCGCAAGAAGGGAAGGGGCGGACGGTGGCCGGATGTTCTGGGGCGCTGGATCTGCAGAAGCCGGGAGGAGCAGGTGTTTTTCCGCTTTGCACTCGGCATGATCCGGAAGGAGCGGGATTATAAACTAAAGGTGTACCCTTCGCTGGGACTCTCGCTCATCTTTCCGTTTATTTTCATGTTTAATACGTTTAATTCGGGCAGCAGCTGGGAGGAGATTCGTGCAGGCAACTCTTATTTGTTTATGTATTTCTGTGCCGTGATGATCCCCAGCGCCGTCATGATGCTGCAGTACACCAGCACGCCGAAAGGGGCGTGGATTTTCAATACCGTACCGCTGCGTAATCATGAGCCTGTATATAAAGGCACGCTTAAAGCATGCATTGCTCAGCTTATTTTGCCGATTTTCGTTGTGGAGAGCATGATCTTTACGGTGATATTCGGCGTCAGGATCCTGCCGGATCTGCTGGTCACACTCGTTATGACCCTGCTGTATACCGTGATCAGCTTCCGGCTGATGGGTTTGGAGATGCCATTTACCGAACCCGCTCAGGCAGGAACGCAATCCGGAAGGACCGGCCTGATGCTCCTGCTTTTTTTAATATTGGGGGCCATGGCAGGGCTTCATTTTGCACTCCGTTTCTCGACTTACGGAGTATATGTGCTGATGGCTGTGGCCTTGATCGCCAATATTGCCGCATGGAAACTGGCCTTCCGTAACCTTTAAGCTAAGGGCTGGCATATATTCTGCAAGCGGTCTTCCATCAAGCTGTACATAAAGCGGCTCCGCCAATGCGGCGGAAGGCCGCTTTTTAATGCCCAAAATCGCTATTGACATCCCAATTGAGAACCAATATCATTTAGATATTTAATTGATACTGATTCTCAATATCAATAATAGGTACATAGCAGAGAGGGAGATTGTGTTCATGAAGACATTCCGGTTAAAAAGGGGGCTGTTCGCCCCGTTCATCATGTGCTGCCTCATCGCTTTATTCACTGCAGGCTGCAGTACGGGGGGAGAAGCCAAGGAAGGAGCTGCGGCACAGGCTGGCAGCGGAGATTCAAGCACACCGGCCCAACAGGAAGAGGTGCGCACGATCCAACACTCGATGGGAACCGCCGAGATGAAAGGGACGCCGAAAAACATCGTCGTTCTGGAATGGACGTACGCGGAGGATTTGATTGCACTGGGCATTCAGCCCAAAGGTGTCGCCGACGTGGAAGGGTATAAGAAATACGTGAACGCCCAGCCGGGGCTGTCGGCGGACGTCATCGATGTAGGTACACGGCAGGAGCCCAGTCTGGAGCTGATTACAAGCCTCAAACCGGACCTGATTATCGCGGAAAATTTCCGCGTGAAGGATACATACGAGCAGCTAAAGGCGATTGCGCCGACCGTAGTTTTTGATAACTACTCCAAAGAAGCTTCCCAGGATCAATACGCCACGATGGAAAATTCCTTCCGGACGATTGCCGATATCGTCGGCAAGAAAGAAGAAGGCGAGAAGGTGCTCGCTGACGTGCAGGCCACCTTTGACGATGCCAAAGCGAAGCTGAAGGCCGCGGGCAAAGAACATGTGAAATACGCTTTGATTCAAGGCTTTTCGAATCAGGATGCGGCGGTCATGCTGCTGTACTCGGACAACTCGATTGCTGCAGGCGCGCTGAAGCGTGCGGGCTTCGAGAATGCCTATCAGCCTAATCCCCTTCCGGAGGACGGCTACGCCCAGACGACAGTGGAATCGCTGGTACCTGTACAGGATGCCAATCTGCTGTACGTCGTTCAGGACGATGATAACATTATCGAGAAGCAGATGAAGAACAATGCCGTCTGGAACGGCTTGCATTTCGTCAAGGAACAACAAACGTATTCTCTCGGCGGCGATATGTGGGTATACGGCGGCCCGCTGTCGGCGAAAATCCTGGTCGATAAGACGGTCAGCCTGCTGACGCAATGAAGCCGGTAATGGAGCCGGTGACGGAGCCGGTGGCTGCCGTAAGGCCGGAAAACCGCCGAATCAGCCTGAATCTGCTGGTGTTTGCCGGGGGAGGTGTTCTTCTGGTGATTCTGCTGGCGCTGAGCCTGACGCAAGGGGAGCTTCATATTCCGCTTCGTACGGTGTATGAGGCGATCGTTCACCCGCAGAACATCGCGGAACACCAAACCATTCGCGGCCTGCGGCTGCCCAGAGCCGTCATGGGTATTTTGGCTGGTGCCGCCCTAGCTGCGGCAGGCGCCCTGCTGCAGACGGTGACGCGGAACGCCCTGGCGGAAGCGGGAACCTTCGGCATCAATGCCGGCGCTTATTTTGCTGTGGTGCTGTGCACGATCTTTATGCCGTCCCTGATTCATGCGTCACCGCTTATCACGGCTTTGCTCGGCGGTTGCCTGGGCGCAGGGCTGTCTTACCTGCTGGCCGGGGCAAGCCGGAGCACGCCGGTCCGGATGGCGCTCTCCGGCATGATCGTGTCGCTGGTGCTCGCCTCGTTCACCGGCGCGCTTCAGCTGCTGTTTGAGAACGAGACGAATGGGCTGTTCGTCTGGGGCTCGGGTTCGCTGAACCAGAACGATTGGCACGGAGCGGCCTACAGCTGGCCGTGGGTGACCGGCGTCCTCGTTCTGGCATGGCTGTTCCGGCGCCAGCTGGACCTGCTGGAGATGGGGGACGAGACCGCCCAGGCGCTGGGCCAGCGGGTCGGGCTGGCCCGCACCGCCGCACTCGCCGCGGCGGTCCTGCTCGCCGGGGTCACCGTCAGCGTGGTGGGTCCGATCGGTTTTGTGGGGTTAATCGCCCCGCATCTCATCCGCTTGCTCGGGATGCGGCGGCATGCGCTGCTCATTCCAGGCAGCGCGTTATGGGGCGCGGTCATCCTGCTGGGTGCCGACGCCATTGCCCGGTTGTTCCGCGGCACGCTCGGGGAGCTGCCGGCGGGAGCCGTCACGGCGCTATTCGGCGCGCCGTGGCTGATCTGGCTGGCGCTGCGGGCCAGCCGCACGGCTGCGGCGGACGGCGGAGGCGGGATGAGCGCCGGCGTGCTGCATAAGCGCCCGCCGTACCCGCTGCTGCTTGCCGCCATGATGGTGCTGATCCTGCTGGCATCGGTCATCGGCATATCGGCAGGCAGCCTGCGCATCCCGCTGGGCGATACGCTCGCAGTCCTGAGCGGCGGAGGGGAGGCGATGTACCGCAATATCATCCTTGACATGCGTCTGCCCCGCCTGCTGGTATCGCTGCTGGCCGGAGCCGGTCTCGCCGTGGCCGGCGTCATGCTGCAGAGCACCGTCCGCAATCCGCTGGCGGATGCCTCGGTGGTGGGCGTCACCTCCGGCGCGGGCGTTGGGGCGCTGCTGCTGATCGTGCTCTTCCCGGCCGCCTCCAGCGGATGGCTGCCGGCTGCGGCCATCGTGGGCGCTGTGGGTGCAGCAGCCGTGGTCGGCGTGCTGTCCTGGCGGAAGGGGCTGGAGACCAGCACGCTGACGCTGGTCGGCATCGCCGTGTCGGCGGCCTGCGCCGCGGCGATCCAGTTCCTGGTCATCCGCTCCGGCATGGGGGCTGCTCCGGCGCTGGCCTGGCTGGCCGGTACCGTCTATGCCCGCGGCTGGAGCGATTTGATCAGGCTGGCGGCGCTGCTGATCGTCCTGCTTCCGGCGGCCTGGCTGATCGGCCGCCGGGCGGACCTGCTGGGATTCGGCGATGCCGTATCCCAGGGGCTTGGCCTGGCGCTGACGCGGGCCCGGCTGCTCACAGCGCTGATCGGCGTGCTCATCGCGGCCGCCGTCGTTCAGGCCGTAGGCACGGTCGGTTTCGTCGGCCTGCTGGCCCCGCACGCCGTCCGCCTGCTGACCGGGCACCATACCCGGCGTGCGGTCGTCCTGTCGGCACTGCTCGGGGGCCTGCTGATGGTCATATCCGATATCGTCGGCCGGCTGCTGATCGCCCCCAAGGAAATTCCGGTCGGTCTTGTCGCAGCGGTCATCGGAACGCCTTACCTGCTCTTTTTGATGTTCCGCTCCAACCGGCTCAGGAAATAGCCTTCCGCCCCGGCCCCCTTCGCCTCAGCTGGAATAAGCTGGGGTGAAGGGGGTGAGACGCATGACGACATCCAAGCATTATTCGGCAGCCAAGAAGTATATGAACCGCCGGGTAAAGATCAAGACGAAGTACGGAAGCACGTTCTACGGTAAGATCGTCAAGGTCAGCAGTTCCAAGGTATACCTGAAGGTTTCCTCGGTCTCGAGCAGTCCCGGAAAGGCGCATATCTCGTTTTTTCCTTTCATTCTGCCGCTCGTACTGTTTGATCTGCTGGTGATTGTGCTGGCGGACGGCCGTCACCATCATGTTCCGCATCCACACTATCCACACGGTCCGTATCCCGGCCCATACCGTCGTCTATAATCGGACTTGTTTCTGCGGCTAACAACCGTTTACACCAGGCGGATTTCGACAAAATGGCTGGTAAAAGTTATCCTTTTGTCGTAATTTCATACAAAAAATGAAGCTGCACGCATGCCGCATTAAAGCGCTCTACATCCGGCAGCTGCGGGTTTCCCGCTTTGGAAGGCCCCCGAAAGGGGGCTTTTTTATATTTCCGGCACTTGGCACTATTTCTCACTTTGATTCTGTCCCTCAGAAGTAGTACATTATTAATTGAAATCATAAGGAGGTTTCCGAATTAATGTTCTATGAAGACAATGAGAATTTGAGCATCATGACCTACACCTTGAATAGCGGCATTAAAGGAACTGTACCTTTATCCAATAAGCAGATTCAGGAATGGATCGAGTGCTATCGCACGGATGCGAAATTCATCACAGCGATCGGTAAGGAGTTTTTTGGCCTGAATCCGGAGCTGGTCGCCGATTTTAAAGTGCATAATCGGTTCTCCAATTACGCTGAACTGATCAAGCCCGTGGTTCCTTCTTCGGAGTCCGACAACACGGATCAGCTGTCGAAGGCGTACGAAGAAAACCGGGTGTACTTCAAGGTCGATTGCAAATGCGGTACGACTTACACGACCTTTTCCCAATACTACACGACCAAATGGTATTGTTCCAAGTGCAAGGAAATCGTATTTTTGGACAAGAAGAAGGGCAGAGTGCCGACCGATAAGGGCGATGCCTGGTACATGACCAATAAATACTATGTGGCACGGGACTAGCATGATTTCACGAACGAGCCTGAAGCAGGCAACATATATAGAGGAACTGAAGAATTGGACGGCTGCGCCGAAAGGTGCGGGCGTCTTTTTTGTGCTTGAAGGGCCACATTTTTTAATATTTTGTGACTAATTTCACAAAATCAACGATTTGGGCTTTGTATTGTGACATTTATCACAATATTCGGATTCAAAGTCTGCCATGATACAGGAAGAAACGATGAAGCCAAGTTATCGGAACCTGTTAGGCGGGTTTTAAGAATAACGACAGGAAAGAGGGAAGAGACGATGGATGTAGTTATGCTGTCACGTATCCAGTTTGCCGCGACGACGATTTTTCACTTTTTTTTCGTGCCGCTGTCCATTGGGCTGGTGTTCACGATCGCGATCATGGAAACGATGTATGTCGTCAAAGGCAAAGAAGAGTACAAACGAATGGCTAAATTTTGGGGGAAGCTGTTCCTGATCAACTTCGCCGTCGGCGTGGTAACAGGGATTTTGCAGGAGTTCCAGTTCGGCATGAACTGGTCGGCTTACTCCCGCTTTGTGGGTGACGTCTTCGGGGCGCCGCTGGCGATCGAAGCGCTGCTTGCGTTTTTCCTCGAATCGACGTTTATCGGGCTGTGGATTTTCGGGTGGGAGCGCTTGTCCAAAAAGGTCCACATGATCTGCATCTGGCTGGTCGCGTTCGGCACGGTGATGTCGGCGTTCTGGATTTTGGCAGCCAACTCCTTTATGCAGCGTCCGGTCGGTTATACGATCCATAACGGCCGCGCGGAGATGAACGACTTTCTAGCTTTGATTACGAACGGCCAACTGCTGCTGGAGTTCCCGCATACGATTCTGGCGGCTTTTATGACCGGGGCCTTTCTGGTCACCGGGGTCAGCGCCTACAAGCTGCTGAAGAAGCAGGATACCGCCTTTTTCAAAAAATCTTTTGCCATTGCGGTGATCATCGGGCTTGTGTCCTCGATCGGCGTGGCACTGGTGGGCCACCAGCAGGCGCAATATTTGGTGAAAACCCAGCCGATGAAAATGGCTGCGACCGAAGCGCTCTGGGAAACGAGCAGCGATCCCGCGCCGTGGACGGTCACCGCATTTATCGATACGAAAAATCAGACCAATACCGGGGAATTTCAAATTCCCTATCTGCTCAGCTTTTTGTCTTACAGCAAGTTTTCCGGCGAAGTAACGGGGATGAAGGAGCTGCAGTCCCAATATGAACAGCAGTACGGTCCCGGGGATTACATTCCTCCGGTGCGCACGACCTTCTGGAGCTTCCGCATCATGGTGGCCAGCGGCTCGCTGCTGATTGTGCTCAGCTTGTACGGTGCCTATCTTGCGGCACGCAAAAAGCTCGACAACCGCAACACCTGGTTTATGCGCCTGATGCTGTTTGCCATTTCGCTGCCGTTTATCGCCAATACGTCGGGCTGGATCATGACGGAGATTGGACGCCAGCCTTGGACCGTATTCGGGCTGATGACGACCGCCGACGGGGTGTCGCCGAGCGTCACGGCCGGCCAGGTATTGTTCTCCATCATTGCTTTTACGGCCATTTACGCCATTCTGGCGGTGGTCATGGTGTATCTGTTCGTCCGCGTCATCAAAAAAGGACCGTACGCCGACAACGCTGCTCATTCGAATGAGTCGGCCGATCCATTTGATAAGGAGGGAGTTCCGCATGCTGTCTCTCAATGAGCTGTGGTTTGTCCTTGTAGCTGTCCTGTTTATCGGATTTTTCTTTCTGGAGGGTTTTGATTTCGGTGTCGGGATGTCCACGGGCATTCTGGCCAAAAACGATACGGAGCGCCGGGTGCTGATCAATTCGATCGGCCCCTTCTGGGATGCAAATGAAGTGTGGCTGCTGACGGCCGGCGGCGCGATGTTCGCCGCATTCCCGAACTGGTACGCGACGCTGTTCAGCGGATTTTATACGCCGCTGGTGCTCCTGCTGCTCGCCCTGATCGGGCGCGGGGTGGCTTTTGAATTCCGCGGCAAGGTGCAGACCGCAGCTTGGAAAAAAACGTGGGATGTCGTCATCTTCATCGGCAGTCTGCTGCCGCCGCTGCTGCTCGGCGTCGTCTTCGCCGACCTGATCCGGGGGCTGCCGATCGACCAGGCGATGGAGATGAAAGCCGGATTCTTCGGCGACATCGTCAACCTGTATTCCGTGGTCGGCGGGCTCACCATGGTAGTGCTCTGCCTCGTGCACGGACTGATGTTTACGACGCTTCGGGTCACCGGCGACCTGCAGGTGCGGGCCCGCCGCTTGGCGGAGGTGCTGCTTGCCCCGCTGGCGGTACTGATTGCGGCGTTCGGGGCGATGACCTATTTCGAAACGGACATTTTTGAGGGCCGTGCCTTCCTGCTGACCGTCATGGGCGTGGTGATCGTCGCCGCTTACGTGCTGGCCGCCGTTTTCATCGCCAAGCGCCGTGACGGCTGGGCATTCGGCATGACGGGCGCCGTCATTGCGCTGACGATTGCTTTCTTCTTTGCCGGACTGTTCCCGAACGTCATGATCAGCTCGATCGATCAGGCGTTCAACCTGACGCTGACCAACGCCGCATCGGGTCCGTATTCCCTGAAAGTCATGACGATCGTGGCTTTATCCCTGCTGCCGTTCGTGCTTGGCTATCAGATTTGGAGCTATTTCGTCTTTCATAAACGGGTTCACGAGCAGAGCCATCTGGAGTACTGAGCACGATGGATAAGCAGCTGCTGGGTTACAAAGGGATAAAGCCCGTTTTCGCCGTCATGCTGCTCCTGACGGTTTTGCAAGGCGTCTCCATCCTGATGATGGCCAAGGGGCTGGCAGAGGCCGTGTCGGCTCTGTTCGCCGGGGCGCCGCTATCCGGTCAGACCGGCAGGATCGCGATGTTCCTGGGTGCTTTCCTGCTCCGGCACGGGCTCGGACTGCTGCAGCAGAAAATCGGCAGCGCATTTGCGGACCGCACCGCGGCCGATGTCCGGGGGCGGGTGCTGCGCAAGCTGTTCCGGCTCGGCCCGCGGTTTGCGCGAACCGAAGGCACGGGCCATCTGGTCACGCTGGCGCTCGAAGGGACGGAGAAGTTCCGCAAATACCTGGAGCTGATCCTGCCCCGGATGGCAGGCATGTCCATCATTCCTTGGCTGATTCTGGCCTACGTCTTTTTCCGTGACATCACGTCCGGCGTCATTCTGCTGGTCTCCATGCCGATCCTGATCGCCTTCATGATCCTCATCGGGCTGGCGGCCCGCAAGCAGGCCGAGAAGCAGATGGACACCTTCCGGGTGCTGTCCAACCACTTCGTCGATTCGCTGCGCGGCCTGGAGACGCTGAAGCTGCTGGGGCAGAGCCGGGAACACGGCGCATCGGTAGCCAAGGTGAGCGACCGCTACCGGACGGCGACGATGCGCACGCTGCGCGTCGCCTTCCTGTCCTCGTTCGCGCTCGACTTCTTTACGATGCTGTCGGTGGCCGTCGTCGCCGTCGGCCTTGGCCTGCGGCTTGTGAACGGCCAGCTTGAGCTGGTCACCGCGCTGACGGTGCTGATCCTGGCGCCGGAATATTTCCTGCCCGTCCGGCAGGTCGGTACGGATTTCCATGCGACGCAGGACGGCAAAGAGGCGGGTGCCGTGATGCAGTCCATCCTGGACCGGCCGGCGGGAGAGCCGGCTGATTCCGACGGAGCGCCGGGTCCGGGCGCCGATTGGCGCTGGTCGCCGTTCAGCCGGCTGACGCTGTCGGGGGTGACCGTGCAGCACCAGGCTGAGGCGTACGGTTCAGCACCGGAGACGGATGGTGCGGAAAGCGGACGGGAGGCTGGGGCTGACCGGCCTGCTGAGGGCTGTACGGATGGGTCCGGGCAGCAGCAAGGGCAGGGGCGGAACCCTCAGAGCCCTCAGAGCCCTCGTTCCTTGGATGACGTGTCCTTTGAGGTTCAGGGCATGCAGACCATCGGCATCATCGGCGCCAGCGGCGCGGGCAAATCCACGCTGATCGACGTGCTGGGCGGGTTCCTCGCACCCGATGCAGGCGAGATTTGCCTGAACGGGACGCCGGTCGGTTCGCTGGCCGGTGAAGCGTGGCGCAGCCAGATCACCTATATCCCGCAGCATCCGTATCTGTTCAGCTGCTCCCTGCTGGACAACATCCGGTTCTACTCGCCGGAGGCGTCCCGGGAGGAGGCGCTGCAGGCTGTGGAAGCTGCCGGCCTTGCCGGGCTGGTCCGCAGTCTGCCGGGTGGCCTGGATGAGCCGATCGGCGAGGGTGGACGCCAGCTGAGCGGCGGGCAGGCGCAGCGCGTGGCGCTCGCCAGAGCTTTTCTGAGCGACCGGCCGATTATTTTGCTGGATGAGCCGACGGCCCATCTCGATATTGAAACCGAGTATGAACTGAAGCAAACGATGCTGCGCCTGTTCCGGGGCAAGCTTGTTTTTCTGGCCACCCACCGCCTGCACTGGATGCCCGATATGGACCGTGTATTGGTGATGGACCACGGCAGAATCGTAGAGGAGGGCACCCATTCGGGGCTGCTCGGCAAGGGCGGGGCGTATGACGCTTTGATTCGATCGCAAATGGAGGGAGTAAGGTGAGAAAAGAAGGATGGATTGTACCGTACATCCGGGCCCACTGGGGACGCTGCCTGCTGATTATCGGGCTTGGCAGTCTCGCGCTACTGTTCGCGGCAGGCCTGATGTTCACCTCCGGACTGCTGATCTCCAAATCGGCGCTGCGCCCGGAGAACATTCTGATGGTGTACGTGCCGATCGTGCTCGTCCGCACGTTCGGCATCGGGCGGGCCGTCCTGTTCTATGCCGAGCGGCTGGCGGGCCATGATACGGTCCTTCGGATCGTATCCTCCATGCGCGAGCGGCTGTACCGGATCTTGGAGCCGCAGGCGCTCTGGATCCAGTCGCGGTTTCGCGCCGGAGACGTATTGGGCGTGCTGTCCGCCGACATCGAGCATCTGCAGGATGTGTATTTGCGGACCGTGTTTCCCGGAGCGTCGGCGCTGGTCATGTACGCGGCAGCCGCAGCGGCGGTGGGCCGCTGGGATCTTCGCTTTGCCCTGGTCCTGGCGCTGTATATGTTCATCCTTATCGGCATTCTGCCGTGGCTATCCCTGCTGATGACCAAGGCCAAAACGAAGCTGGCCAAAACACAGAAAGCCGGCATGTACCGGCATTTGACCGATGCTGTGCTGGGTATGGGCGACTGGGTGATCAGCGGCCGGGAGGCCCAGTTTCTGGCGGCATACGAGGCGAAGGCCGGGGAAGCTGCCCGAACGGATGCGAAGCTCCGCGCCTGGGTACGCTTCAGACAATTGGCCGGCCAGTGCGTTGTCGGCCTGATCCTGCTGGCGGTGCTGGTCTGGGCGGCAGGAATGTATGCCGACGGGAAGCTGCCTGCCGTGCTGATCGCGGCCTTTGTGCTGGTCGTGTTCCCGGTGACGGATGCCCTGCTCCCGGTCTCGGAAGCCGTGGAGCATCTTCCCCGCTACCGGGATTCCCTGCGGCGGCTCTCGGATTTGGAAGGGGAGGAGTCTAACGTGAATGGATACGGAAACGGACAGGTGAGCGGGGATCAAGCCGCAGCAATGGCCGGCGGCGCCGTTCATATTCGGGTGGAACGCGCCGGCTTTCGCTATGAAGGCGATCCGTCCTGGACACTTCGGGATATATCCCTCGATATTCCGCAGGGCAAAAAGGTCGCCATCATCGGCCGCAGCGGTGCGGGCAAATCGACCCTGCTTAAGCTGCTGGAAGGGGCGCTTCCCCCCAGCGAAGGCGAGGTCACGCTGAACGGCGTTCCGGCCGCGGCGATCGGAGAGCATATGCCCCATATCGTTTCCGTGCTGAACCAGAATCCGCATCTGTTCGATACGAGCGTGGCCAACAATATCCGGCTCGGCAGCCAGGACGCCGGCGAGGAGGATATCGTGCGGGCCGCCCGGCAGGTGAAGCTGGACCGGCTGATCGAATCGCTGCCGGACCGCTACCATACCCGGATGCACGAGACCGGTCAGCGGTTCTCCGGAGGCGAGCGCCAGCGGATCGCTTTGGCCCGGATTTGGCTGCGGAACAACCCGGTGGTCCTGCTGGACGAACCGACGGTTGGCCTGGACCCCCGGACAGAGAATGAGCTGATCCGGATCATGCTCGATTCGCTGCAGGGGAAGTCGCTGATCTGGGTGACGCATCATTTGGCCGGAGCGGAGCACATGGACGAAATCGTGTTTATGGAGGACGGCAGGATCGTGATGCGCGGCAGCCATGCGGAGCTGATGGAGAACGAGCCCCGCTACCGCAGCTTGTACCAGCTGGACCGGCCGGAGGCGCTGCTGATCAAGGCCAATTAAACGGCTGTGGAAGGCTCGCCATGCATAAAAGAACCGGATTGGTGCATCCTACCACTTGGGCAGTTTTTTTGCAATTAAAGGAGGTGCACCCGGACATGACGAATCACAACGATCAAGAGCCTAGCAAATACGAAGTCCAAAGAACCGAGCTGAACAAAATGCCGGTACCGGACAAACAAAGAGAAGAGTTCGCCAAAGAAATGGTGAAGGACGCTAAAGAAGCGTTCAGCCAGCAGCCAACCCAGGATAACGAATAATCGGCCCTCGGGCTTTGGCCAAAAGACCATTTTCCATTTATAGCAGCGATATGACGTCGGGACGCCTTAAGGAGATCGTGAAGATCGGGGGCGTCCCGCCTGTTTTTGCGCAAAATACTTGACTGCACGTTCAAGAAAATGTTATCCTCACATCATGATCAAGAAAGGGGCGTTTACGGTATGGGCAGACATAAGGAATTCGACCAGGAGAAAGCCATCGACCAGGCGCTGGACCTGTTCTGGGAGAAGGGCTACGAGAGCACCTCAATCCAGGATTTGTGCGATCATCTCGGGATTCACCGGGGCAGCCTGTACGATACGTTCGGCGACAAGCATGAGCTGTTTTTGGCCTGCCTGGACCGTTTCAGCGCAAGGACGGACGAGAATTACAACTATATTTTAAAAGAGGACAGCGACTCGCCCAAGGAGCAGCTGGAGCGTTATTTTTCCAGAGTGATGGACGTTTCACTGAGTAACGCGGCCCGTGGGCGCGGCTGCCTCATGACGAACACGACCCTGGGAGCGGTAGCTTATGTCCCGAACGTCGCCAGCCGGATCGATGCGCATTATATGCATACAGAAGGGCTGCTGTTCAGCTTCTTGATGCGGGCGCAAAACAAAGGGCTGGTGCGAAGCAAGCAAAGTCTGCGCCAGCTGGCCCGTTTTTTGAACGGCGTCAAGCAGGGCGTCCATGTCATGGCCCGGACGACGGCTGATCGCGGCGTACTGGAGGATATTTGTGCCGTCGCGGTGTCTACGGTTTTTTAAAGATAAATAGAAATGGGGAAGTTTTCAGCGAGTCTGGACCCTATTTTTTTGAGATTTTCTTGAACGATCGTTCAGATAAATGCAGTTACAGCACCGGCTGCTTCTCCCTTTTGTAGGGAGGAGGCCGATTTTTAACCCTTTTTCTTGAACGAACATTCCAATAAAAGTGAGGGTAATCATATGAAACGCATGCTTTGGATCATTTTAATGATGTCGATCGGGGCGACGTTTACGTCCCCGTTATTTCCGCTCTATCAGGAGCGTTACCATCTAAGCAGCCTGCAGATCACGATTTTGTTTGCGGTATACGCCTTGTTCCTGCTGCCGTCACTGCTGGTCTCCGGATCCCGGGGAAGCGGTTGGGGGCTCAAGCGGGTGCTCCGGATCAGCATATGGATCTCCATTCTTGCCACTCTGGTATTTATGGGCAGTCAGCAGGCATGGCTCGTGTATGCCGCAAGGATTCTGGAGGGGATCGCTTACGGGACGTTTACCGGTACCGCGGTGGCGTTTCTGCTGAAGCAGACGCCGGGTGATAAAATCCCGCTGGCCATCACCTTATCGGGTATAACGGTCTCGGTCGGATTCGGTCTCGGTCCGGCTTTGACGGGACTGGTCATTCAGTATCTGCACTTGATGCCGCTGCGCGTTCCTTTCTGGCTGTTGACGGCATTATTGGTGACCGCGTGGATGGCTCTGGAAACGTTAAAGGATGCCGATTTTCTGGCTCAAAAAGGCAAGCCGAAAGCGGCACCTGCACCGATATCGCTGGGAGTGCCGTCCGAGATCAGCCCGCATTTCTGGTCGTTCAGCGCCCTGCCGATCTTTACGCTGTTTACGCTGAATGGTATTATTTTGTCCCTGATTCCTTCTTTTGTGAAAAGCGTGCTCCATTCATCCAACTTGTCCGTCTCCGGCCTGCTGATCCTGCTGCTGCTTGGAGGAGGGGCCCTGCTGCAATTGTTGCCGCTGGCGAGCGAACCGGTTACCCGTCTTCGGCTTGGCATCGCGCTGCTGTCGATCGGGGCATGGCTGGTCGTCTTCTCAGGATCCACCGGAAGCATCGTTCTGCTGTGGATCGGGGTACTGGTTCAAGCCCTTGGCAGCGGCTGGACGTTCCAAATCAGCTTGCGTCTGGCTGGTGAGCTGCCGCACGCCGAGGCTCGGTCAAAGGTCATCACGACCTTTTACCTTGCCGGCTATGCCGGGTTTATCGTACCGGTTGTCGGCACCGGCGTGTTGACGTACTTTTTCGATCTGCATGTGTCGCTCGTGGTGCTGAACACGCTGGCCTCGCTGTTGGTGCTGTATATGCTCGGTTATTCCGTCCGCTTCCGGCGTTATTACGCCGCGAGAAAGCAGGAGGAAATCCGGCTGGCACGCTCCAAAGCCAAACCTGCCGCCGCTGGGGCAGACCGAGGGGCAATGACAAGCTGAGGGGAGTATGGTGAGAGAAATAAAAAAAGTCGAGTAGGCCAGGAAGATTCCTGACCTTAACTCGACTTTTTTTTCTATCTCTAACTATTCCTTCGGATGAATCATTTCCTCCGGACGCACGACCGCGTCGAACTGCTCTTCGGTGAGCAGGTTGCTCTTCAGGGCCGCTTCTTTCAGCGTCAGGCCTTCCTTGTGTGCCAGCTTGGCGACCGCGGCGGCGTTTTCGTAGCCGATGTGCGGATTGAGTGCCGTCACGAGCATGAGCGACTGATTCAGGTTGCGCTCGATGACTGCGCGGTTTGGTTCGATGCCCACGGCGCAATGATCGTTGAATGAGCGCATGGCGTCGCCCAGCAGGCGGGCGGACTGCAGGAAGTTATAGATGATGACCGGCTTGAACACGTTCAGCTCGAAATTGCCTTGGCTCGCCGCGAAGCCGATCGCTGCATCGTTGCCCATAACCTGGCAGACGACCATCGTCAGTGCTTCGCTCTGCGTCGGGTTGACCTTGCCCGGCATGATGGAGCTGCCCGGTTCATTGGCCGGGATCGTCAGCTCGCCGATGCCGCAGCGCGGACCGCTGGCCAGCCAGCGCACGTCGTTGGCGATTTTCATGAGATCTGCGGCAAGCGCTTTCAGCGCGCCGTGAACATAGACGATCTCGTCATGGCTCGTGAGCGCGTGGAAATTGTTTTCTGCCGATGTGAACGTTTTGCCGGTCAGCTTGCTGATATTGGCTGCCGTCATCTCGCCGAACTTCGGATGGGCGTTAATCCCGGTTCCTACCGCGGTCCCGCCGATCGCCAGCTCGCGCAGGGACTCCAGGCTGCTGCGGATCATGCCTTCGCTTTTCTCCAGCATCCGGTGCCATCCGCTGATTTCCTGGCCCAAGGTCAGCGGAGTCGCGTCCTGAAGGTGGGTCCGGCCAATCTTGATAATATCCATAAACTGCTCGCTCTTCGCCCGGAAAGTCTCCTTCAGCTTCACCAGGGAAGGCAGGACTTGATCCTCCACGGCGATCAGGGCGGCAATATGCATAGCGGTCGGGAAGGTGTCATTGGAGCTTTGCGACTTGTTGACGTCATCGTTCGGGTGGATACGCTGGTCGCTGCCTTGTTCCTGAAGCAGCTGGTTCCCCCGGTTGGCGATGACCTCGTTTACGTTCATGTTGGACTGGGTGCCGCTTCCGGTCTGCCATACGGCGAGCGGAAAATGATCGTTCAGTTTGCCGGCAATCACTTCGTCGGCCGCTGCGACGATAGCGTCGGCTTTTTCTGCATTCAGCTTGCCGAGCTCTTTATTGGCGAGAGCTGCGCTTTTCTTGAGGATGGCGAATTCACGAATCAGCTCAAGGGGCATTTTCTCCGTGCCGATTTCAAAATTTTCAAAGCTGCGCTGGGTTTGCGCCGCCCAAAGCTTGTCCGCCGGAACCTTGATCTCGCCGATGGTGTCTTTCTCAATTCTGAATTCCAATTGTGTTTCCTCCTTCTCCACTTCTATGAAAAATAGGTCTTCCTGATATGAAATATATCATAATCCGGGGACCAGGAGAAAACAGATTTCACCCGAAGCCAGTTTGGACCTGTCCGGCCCCAATCCGCATGCCTCTTCGTAAAGATGAAATACATTTTACAAACTCCGCCATCCCGTTTAACAATCGGCTCCTATAATGGGGACATGCTAGAATCCTTTAAAGGAGTGAATGATGAATGAAACGCAGTAAACGTCTGGTTCAAACCGCTTTCTGCCTGAGCGCGGCGGCAAGTTTAATTTTTACGGGCTCGGTCAGCGCCCAAGGAAACTCGAAAGCTCCATCGCCCAATGTGGGCAAAGCTAAAAACGTGATCCTGTTTGTCGGTGACGGCATGGGCACCGCAGCTCGCGATGCCATCCGTCTGAGCACGGTTGGCGTTAACGGCAAGCTGCAAATGGACGATATGCCATATGTTGGACTTCTTCGTACCCATTCCACAACTACGGTCACCGACTCCGCTGCAGCGGCAACGGCGATTGCCAGCGGCGTGAAGACTTACAATGGAGCCGTCGGCGTGGACGCCAACAAAAAACCGGTCAAAACGCTGCTTGAAATCGCCAAGGAGAAAGGCAAATCTACGGGCCTGGTGACGACGAGCCAAATTACCGACGCAACGCCTGCGGCATTCGCATCGCATGTGGAGGACCGCTCGAAGCAAAGCGATATTGCCAAGCAATACTTGGAGAAAAAAGTAGACGTCCTGCTGGGCGGCGGTGAGGATTTCTGGTACCCGCAAGGTACGCCGGGGCCGCATCCGGACCAGCCTGCTGAAGATCCGTCGGAAGGCAGCAAGGGCACTCAGGGCAACCTGGTTGAGAAAGCCAAGCAGCTCGGATATCAATTTGTAACGAACAAAGAAGAGCTGAGCAAAGCGAAGAACGGCAGAATTCTCGGCCTGTTCGCCAATGAAGAAATGTTCCAGCAAAGAGAGGAAGGACAAGGCGACCTGTACAACCCGACGGTACCGCTTGTGGATATGACGAAAAAGGCGCTCGATACCCTCTCTACGAATAAAAAGGGCTTTTTCCTGATGGTGGAGGAAGAAGGTACGGACGAAATGGCGCATGAAAATAACGCCAAGCTGACGATCAAAGCCGGCCAGGAGCTGGATAAAGCGGTAGGCGTCGCCAAGGAATTCGCGAAAAAGCATCCTGACACGCTGGTGCTTGTGCTGGCCGACCATGAGACAGGCGGCCTGACGATCGAAGAGCCGGATGACAAGGACGAGACCGGAGACGGCATCTCGAAGGAAGACGGTCCGTTCGCCATCGCGAACTCGAAGAATCAGTTCTATGTGGACTGGACGACTTCCGGCCATTCCGGCGTGGACGTGCCACTGACGGCTACGGGCAGCGGAGCCGAGCTGTTTGCAGGCGTCTACGAAAACACGTATGTGCATGATGCCATTTTGAAAGCTTGGGGAATCAAGAAGTAACGAATCGTTAAAAGGAATCATAAATCTATTGTTTCAAAGCCGCAGTTTGCAGGATGGCGAAAGTCCCTGCAGCTGCGGTTTTTTGGTATTTCGGGGCCCGCCATAATGTACATAAGATGTCACCTCCAGGGGATGATAACAGAGTTCGACCAATACGGTGGAGGGAATCATTTATGGCACAGAATCAAGGCTCCCAGACGAAAGAAAAGAAACTGAAATGGTGGCAGCTGTCGCTCCTTGGGGTGGCCTGCACGGTCGGTACGGGTTTTTTCCTGGGCTCTCATATTGCGATCGAGATCGGCGGCCCTTCCGCGGTCGTTGCGTACGCCCTGGCGGCGTTCGGGGCCTACCTGGTCTATGACAAGCTGTCTCAAATGACAGCGGAGGATCCGATGGAGGGCTCGTTCCGCTCTTACGCCAAGAAGGCTTTCGGCCGGTGGGCAGGGTTCAGCAGCGGCTGGGTGTACTGGTCGTCGGAGCTGCTTATTATGGGGAGCCAATTAACGGCGCTTGCCTTGTTTTCGCGCTTTTGGTTTCCGCAGGTTCCGATGTGGTGCTTTGCGGCGGGGTACGGTGTTCTCGGGCTCCTTATTATTTGGATTGGAACCAAGGGATTCGAGCGAATGGAGAACATTTTTGCCGTGCTAAAAATTGCGGCGATCTTTATGTTTATGGTCATCGCCATTCTGGCGGTATCCGGCGTACTCCCGACCAAAGCTCACGGTCCCGCCTTTCCACGGGATTGGGTACCGGGCGGGCTCACAGGATTTTGGGCGGCGCTCATTTTTGCTTTTTACGGATACGGGGGTCTGGAAGCGTTAGGTCTGATGACCATGAGGCTGAAGGAGCCCAAAGACGCGCCGAAGGCTGGCAAAGTGATGCTGCTGCTGTTAGTGTCCATTTATGTCATTTCCATCGGACTGGCGCTTATTCTCGAGCCATGGAAATCCTATGCCGCCGAGGAGAGCCCGTTTGTGGTGGCTCTTGTCGATTATAAGCTTCCGTTTGTGCCGCATTTGTTTAATGCGGTCCTCATTATTGCCGGCTTCTCGACGATGACGGCCTCGCTGTTTGCGGTGACGACGATGATCGTTACGCTGGCCAGCGATGGGGACGCACCGCCCTTTTTCATTAAGGGCAAGAAGAAGGAAGGCAAAAAGCCCCTGCCGGCCATCGGTCTGACGGCTGTGGGGCTCCTCGCTTCCGTGGTATCCGCTCTGCTGATGCCGAAAAGCGTATATGAGTACATTACGACGGCTGCGGGCATGATGCTGCTGTATAACTGGATGTTTATTCTCGTCACGTCCGGCAAGCTGCTGGAGCTGACCGGATGGGGCAAAGCCAAGAGGTATATCGGCATGGCGCTGATCGCCTTGACACTGATCGGAACGCTGTTTCATAAAATCAGCCGTCCCGGTTTTTTCATCAGTCTCGGATTTATCGTCGTGATCGGTTGTGTTACGCTGGTCATGCGCCATTTCTGGAACAAGACTGATGGGCCGAAGAAGAGCTCGTACGATACCGAAGAGCAAGCAGAGTCTGGCCCGAGGACGATCAGGACCCGAACAAAATTCGGTATGCCTCGTATCCGAAGTAGAGGCCGAATCCGATAAGCGAAATGCCGGAAATGACCGAAATCGCGCTGACCAGGCGCTGCGTAAGCACCCGCCGGAACATGCTGGCTAAGATTGCCATCAGCACATCCCACAGCAGGAGGCCGGCCATGATGGCGCAGCTGTACAAGAACACCTCTTTGGCTTCGTACTTGGCGATCATGTCGGCGAGAACCGACCCGTAAATCCCCATCCAGAACAGGATAGACAGCGGGTTAGAGATGGACATGATAAAGCCGGCGCTGAAGGATTTCACATGCGATTCATTACTGCTGCGGGTTTCCATACCCGCTTTTCCTGCGGTCAGGAGGCTTTCTACGCCGATATAAGTCAGGATAAAGAAGCCGAACAGCAGCAGAAACGTTTTCATAAAAGGGATGTTAAGAAAATGAATGACCCCGAAATACACAAGCAGCATAAAAATTCCGTCGGCCACCATGGCCCCGAGGCCCACCAGCCACGCGTGTAAAAAGCCTCCGCGCAGCCCGCGGTCCATCTGTGCCGCATTGATGGGACCAATCGGAGCGGCCAGGGAAAGGCCAAGCAGGAAATGGCTGATCCATACACTCATTCAAAGAGAACCCCCTTCATCGGTCTGTCGCATTGTTACATCCTATGAGAGGGGCTCTGCTTGTACGACTAAAAAAGCAAATCTTGTCCGAAAAATAAAAGAGCCGTTATCCCATGCGGGATAGCGGCTTTGTATATGTACCCCGATCATGAGGCCCAATATCTTGGTGCTGCGCTTTGGGTCTAGAAGCTTAGGGCTGCTTGGCCGGGCTCGCGGACCGTTTGCCTTTGCGCGCCCGGCGCAGGAAGAGGGAAAAGAACAAGGCGGCGATGGCGAACCAGGTCGCCACGATAAAGGCGTCGTTGATGCCGTTGATGCTTGCATTCGACGACACCAGCCCCAGCACCGACTGCAGTGCCAGCGATACGCCGGTCTCGGCGGGAACCCCTGCGGTGGTGGCAACCTCCTGCCCAAGTGCAGCGATATCCTGCATGATGAACGGATTGTCTTCGTTGTAGAGCGTGGACGATTCCGCGATGTGAAAAGTGGTCCGCGTCGACATCACCGTCACCAGCAGCGCGGTCCCGATCGACCCGGCCACCTGCCGCATCGTATTGGACATCGCGGTTCCGTGGCTTCCGAGGTAGTAGGGAAGCTGGTTGAGTCCCTCGGTCTGTACCGACATCATGATCAGCGACATGCCGAAGCTGCGAATCGTGTAGAGCATCATCAGATGCGAATACGACGTAGCGTCGGTCAACCGGCTGAATTCAAAGGTCATGACCGCAGTGATAAGCAGCCCGATAATGGCCAGGGGCCGTGCGCCGATTTTATCGAAAATCGCTCCCGAGATCGGGGACATGATCCCCATCAGGATCGCCCCTGGCAGAAGGAGCAGGCCGGACTGGAGCGGGGTGAACCCGCGGATATTTTGCAGGTAAATCGGAAGCAGCAGCATCGCTCCGAACATCGTCATGTTGACGAGGCCGCCGACGACCGTCGAAACCGAGAAGATGTCGTACTTAAACACGCGGAAATCGAGCATCGGTGATTCCATGTTCAGCTCGCGCACGATAAACAGGATGATAAATATGGCGCCAACAATCAGCGAGCCAAGCACCGTAAAGCTGGTCCAGCCCTTGTCTCCGGCGGAGCTGAATCCGTACAGCAGGATCCCGAAGCCCAGGGTAGAGAAGACGACGCCCCAGAAGTCGAATTTCGGTTTGGTCAGGCGGTTGATGTTTTTCAGCCACTTCAGGGCGAACAGTATATCAAGAACGGCCAGCGGAATGACCATGAAAAACAGGATGCGCCACGTATAGTGCTCCACGATCCATCCCGATAACGTCGGTCCGATCGCCGGTGCGAACATCATGGCAATCCCCATCATGCCCATCGCGGTCCCGCGTTTTTCGGGCGGGAAAACCGTCAGGAACACGTTCATCACGACGGGCATAATGATCCCCGCCCCGCTGGCCTGTACAACGCGGCCGAACAGCATCAGCGGAAAGTTGGTGCTGACGGCGCAGAGCACCGCACCGATGGTGAATAGGCTCATGGCCGTAATAAAGAGCACCCGGGTCCCGTAGGACTCAATCAGAAAAGCCGTGACCGGAACGAGCACGCCGTTCACCAGCATGTAGGCGGTGGACAGCCACTGCACCGTCGTTGCGGACACGTTGAAATCGTTCATCAGGTGGGGGATCGCCACGTTCAGCAGCGTCTGGTTCAGGATGGAGACGAACGCCCCGAGCATGAGTACCGTCAACGTCCGCCCCAAGTGTATATTTTCCATTAGACAAGCCCCCTAAATATGGATTCGGACAGTCGCATTCATGCCTGGAACGAGCCCGAGGCCTTTATATCCTTCAATGGTTACGACGATAGGGATGACTTGCGTCACTTTGGTGTAGTTGGCGTTGGAATTCGTCGTTGGAAACAGCGAAAACGTAGACGCGGTAGCCAGTCCGATTTGATCGATCTTGCCGGTTAGCGTTGTATCCGGAAAAGCATCAACGTACACGTCGACGGTTTGGCCAACCTTGATTTTATCCAGCTTGGTTTCTTCAATATTGGCTGTAACCCACAGGTTGTTCAGGTTGAAGGCTCTTGCCAGCGAAGTTCCCGGGGATACAAAAGAATTGGGAACCGCTGTTTGCTGAACAATGGTGGAGTTCACAGGGAACGTAATATCGACCCGGGTACCTCCGGAAGTTACGCTTCCTACGACATCGCCGGAATTGTAATATTTACCGACGGATCCGTTCCAGGTCGTAAGCTTGCCGGCCGCTGGTGCGGTGATGGATACCCCCTGTCCGGTGACTTGGGCGTTGTCGGTTTTAATGTAGTTGGACGTCTGGTTGTAGTAATAAATGGCCGCGCCGCCCAGGACGAGCACAATGATGACGACTACAACGTTGACCAGCAGTGCACGCGAGTTCATAAAAGCATGATCCCTCCTAAAGTTGCTTCCTAGTTATCGATTGAAAACAGATATCCAAGAGCATCTCCTAATTGCCCCATTCATATTCAGCAGAGGAATTTCCCGGATCACTGCTAGGATAAAGGAACGCTGCCCTGGGGATAAATAAGAAATCCAGTTGATGAAAGGGGAGTTATGCATGAAAGTGTACGTGGTTTACGACAGCGAAAACGGCCACACGGAAGCCTTGGCGCGTTCCGTATGGGAAGGGGCTAAGGGCGTAGACGGAGCTGAGGCAGAGATCGCTCACGTCAATGAAGCGGACATTTATAAACTGGAGGATATGGACGCCATCGTATGGGGATGTCCGGGGCATTTTGGAACCATCAGCTCAGGACTCAAAAATTGGATTGACCGGCTCGGCTACCTGTGGGCGCAGGGCAAACTGGTCAACAAAGTAGGGGCCGTATTCTGCACGACAGCAACCGTGCATGGAGGGGTGGAATCCACCATGATCAACCTGCTGACGCCGATGCTTCACAACGGCATGATCGTTGTCGGTCTTCCCGGAAACATACCGGAGAATGCCCTGTACGGATCGTATTACGGCGTGGGTGTGACGTGTCCCGTGGAGCTTTCGGATGACGATCCCAAAAACCTGCCCGGCGAAAACGACCTCGCCCTGGGCCGAGCATTAGGCAAGCGCGTAGCCGAATTGGCCGGACGATTCTCCTCGGCAGCAAGGTAAGGTACAGGCTATGATTATCGCCTTTATCGTTCTGGCTGTCCTCGCCCTGGTTTTTCTTTTTATTTACAATGCCCGGATGTCCAAGAAAACGGCGAAAAAAAAGGATGCTCCGGAATCCGTCCCAAACAACCCAGAGGCGGCGGAGCCAGCCGCTCATCTTGAACCTGTGAAGGCGGCGGAACCGCTGCCGGCAACCACCGGACGGGTGACCTCTGAACCGGTAAGAAGACCCGAGCCGGTGCCGGTGACAACCCGGAGGCCGCAGGCTGCGGAGCAGCAGGGCGACCGGGCTTACCGCGATGCTCTCCGGCAGTTCGCCGGAGGCACGCCGGCCAAGGAGGAGGAGCCGCCGGCGCCAAAGCCGGACTACAGTACGGACAACGCCTACCGGGAAGCGCTGCGGTCGATGGCGAAGAACAAAAAGTAGCAGGATCCTGCAGTACAGCGAACAGCCGCTTTCGGTGATGGACCGAAGGGGCTGTTTTTGCGTGACCGAAAGGAACGGACGCAGAACCGCCATTGTATGCCGTGCTGCGGAATGTTATTTTATACATATCCAATAATCGCCTAAGACCGGGAGGGAAAGATCACCATCATGTTCACCGCCGTATGGGTCGCCATCATCTGCCTGGCCGTGATCGTTTTACTGCTGGCCGCGGCAAGTGCTTATTTTTATAATGTGGGCATCAAGCGCAGCACGAAGGAGTTTTTGGAAGCCGATCCGGCGCTGGTCAAAGAAGAGCACCCCTGGGAGCTTGAGGAGGAGTGGCTCCGCAGCCAGCCTGTAGAGACGTTGGAACTGACGTCCTCGGACGGAATTGCCCTCAAAGGATATTTCATCCCCGCAGCGACGCCTGCCCGCCAAACCGCCATCGTCGTGCACGGCTATTCCAGCCAGGGCCGGGAAATGGGGGCTTTTGCTAAGCTGTACCATGAGATGGGCATGAACGTGCTAATGCCGGATAACCGGGGGCACGGCCAAAGCGGAGGGAATTACATCGGGTTTGGATGGCCGGACCGCAGGGATATTATGCGGTGGATCGGCACGGTCATTGACCGCAGCGGACCCGGGGCGGAAATCATACTGCACGGCGTATCCATGGGCGGAGCGACGGTGCTGATGGTAAGCGGGGAGGAGCTCCCGGGGCAGGTGAAGTGCATCGTATCGGACTGTGCCTACACGTCAGTGCGTGACATTTTGACCCATCAACTCAAGCAGATGTATAAGCTCCCGCCATTTCCGCTGCTGCCGGCAACCAGCCTGATGTGCAAGCTGCGGGCAGGATACTCCTTCGGAGAAGCCTCAGCGTTGAAGCAGGTCGCCGTGACGAAGCTCCCGATTCTGTTTATTCACGGGGACCGCGATACCTTTGTCCCATACGCCATGCTGCACCGTCTTGTGGATGCCGCGGCAGGGGATAAGGAAGTCTATGTGGTTCAGGGGGCTTCGCATGCGAACGCTTATTTTGTGGACAAAAAAGAGTACGAACGCAAGATACGCCAATTTATTGGGCGTTATATCCGGTTAGGGAAGGGGACGGAAAAGGAAATGATTCCCGAATCGGAGCCGCAGGCTGTTCTGACCCCCGTGGAGGGTTAAATCCTGACCTGACAACATCGTTCATTCGAAAAAAACTCCGGAAGCGCCTGTGAAGGCATCCGGAGTTTTATTTAAGAGATCAGAAAGTATAAATTTCGGAGCTTCCTGCTTCCTGATCTCGCAAGAAAAACTTCCTTTAGACGCGGTCTGTCTTCTTTGAAGGTACGTCGATAGACGTTTTTCTTATACCCAATAAGTTATATCGCCCGCTGAAACTGGCTGGTGTACAAGTCATAATAAAAACCTTTGGCTTCCAGCAGCTGACGGTGGTCCCCCTGCTCGGCAATGCGTCCGCCGTGGATGAACAGAATCCGGTCCGCATCCTGAATCGTGCTCAGCCGGTGGGCGATGACAAAGCTGGTCCGTCCCTTCATCAGCGTCTGCATCGCTTCCTGGACATGCATTTCGGTCCGGGTATCGACGCTGCTGGTGGCTTCGTCCAGTATAAGGATGGCCGGATCGGCGAGGATCGCCCGGGCGATGGTCAGCAGCTGGCGCTGGCCGTGGCTGAGATTGCTGCCCTCGGCGGCCAGGATTGTATCATACCCGTCCGGCAAACGGGATATAAAGCGGTCGGCATTCGCCAGCCTGGCGGCATGCTCCACTTCGGCATCGGTTGCATCTAACCGTCCGAACCGGATGTTTTCGCGGATGCTGCCGGAAAAGACGTAGGCGTCCTGGAGGACGATCCCCACCTTGCTCCGCAGGCTGTCTTTATCCATATCGCGGATGCTCACCCCGTCGATGCAAATGTCGCCTTGGTCGATCTCGTAGAACCGGGTCAGCAGGTTGATGATCGTCGTTTTGCCTGCACCCGTAGGGCCGACGAGGGCGATCATTTGACCGGGCTCGGCGGTAAAGGATACGTCCTGCAGCACCGGCGTTCCCGGTTTATAGCTGAAAGTTACATTCCGGAATTCGACGCTGCCCTTTACCTCTCCAAGCTCCGCGACGGTCCGCTTGTGGTCTTCGGCATACTCGGTGTCGAGGTCGAAAATCTCAAATACGCGCTCGGCACCCGCAATGGCGGACTGCATCAGGTTGAACTGGTTGGCCAGTTCGGTGATCGGCCGGCCGAACTGCTTGGAGTAGTTCAGAAAGCTGACGACGATGCCGACGGTGGTGTGCCCTTGCAACACCATCCAGCCGCCGGCCGCCGCGATCAGGGCGAAGCTGAGGTTGTTCACCATGTTCATGACCGGCCCGACCATGCCGGAGGCGATCTGCGCGCGGATGCCGACCTGATTCAGCTTGTGGTTGATCTTCTGGAACTGCTCGACCGCGACAGGCTCCCGCCGGAACAGCTTGACGATTTTTTGCCCGCTGACGGTCTCCTCAATAAAGCCGTTGAGCTCGCCGAGGTGCTGCTGCTGGGCTTTGAACAGCTTTCGGGTCAGCCGCGTGATTTGGCGTGTTGCCACGAGCACGAGCGGAATGCTGATGAGGCTGACGAGCGTAAGGGGCAGGTTGAGCCTCAGCATGATGACCAGCGACCCGGCCAGTGTAATGATGCTGTTCAGGAGCTGCGTTACGCTCTGGTTCAGCGTGTTCGACACGTTCTCGATGTCATTGGTCGTGCGGCTCATCAGCTCTCCGGTCGGATGGGTATCGAAAAAGCGCAGCGGCAGCTGCTGGTATTTATCGAACAGGTCCTGGCGGAGGGCCAAGACGGTGCGCTGGGAGACCGCCGTCATGACGTACACCTGAATCCAGGAAACGACGCTGCCCAGTGCATAGATGCCGATCATCAGCAAGCAGAGCGACCAGAAGCCTTCATGCTCCTTCGGCATAATGAAGCGGTCGATCGCTTTGCCGAGCAGGAAAGGGCCGATCAGGGAAATGACCGCGCTGAGAATGGTCGTAACGTATACGATGATCAACCCGAACTGCTGCCGGCTCAGATAGGCCCACAGTCTTCTGAGGGTAGCGCCAGCCTGCTTGGGCTTGGCTTTCTGCATGACCATGTTTCGGCCGGGTCCATGGCCCATCATGGGAGGGCCCCCGCGGCCGGGTTCAGCGCCGGCTTGTTTAGTTGGCTGCGGCATGCGTATCTTCCTCCTTCCGCTGCGAACGGTAAATATCCTGATAGATCGCGCTGGTCCGCAGCAGTTCTTCGTGGGTTCCCCGGGCGGCGATGGAGCCGTTCTCCAGCACCAGAATCTGGTCGGCCTCCATGACTGAGCTGATCCGCTGCGCGATGATGATGTTGGTGCTGCGGTTCATCAGCTCCTTCAGCGCAGCCTGGATGCGCGATTCCGTGCCGACGTCGACCGCGCTCGTGCTGTCGTCCAGGATGAGAATCCGCGGCTTAACGAGCAGCGCGCGGGCGATCGACAGGCGCTGCTTCTGCCCCCCGGACAGGTTGACGCCTTTTTGCCCGATCACGGTCTCATAGCCGTCCGGCATCTGCATGATAAAATCGTGGGCCTGGGCGGCCTTGGCCGCCGCAGTCACTTCCTTCAGCGGAGCGGCGGGCCGGCCGTATCGGATGTTATCCTGCACCGTGCCGCTGAACAGCACGGACTGCTGCAGCGTCATGCCCACCATCCCGCGCAGGATGTCCAGCGGGATGTCGCGGACATCCGTGCCGCCGATAAGAACGCGGCCGCCGGTGGCGTCATAGAGCCGCGGGATCAGGTGCACGAGCGAGGATTTGCCGGATCCGGTAACGCCGAGAATGACGGTCGTCTGGCCCGGTTTGGCTGTAAAGGTGATCCCGCTGAGCACCGGATCGGCATGCGGATGCTCCCCGTAACCGAAGGATACATTCTCGAAGACAACATCCGCGGGCGCCGGTTCCTTGGCCTGGGCGCCGGTGGGATCGACAATGTCCGGCTGCGCGTCAAACACTTCCTGCACCCGGGCCGCGGAGACTCTGGCCCGGGAGATGAAGGTCAGCATGTTGCTTACCATCAGCATGGCGAACAGGAGCTGTGTCACGTAATTGATATAAGCGATCAAATCGCCGGCGGGAAGGGATCCGCCGCGGGTAAGGGCACCCCCGTACCAGAGCACCGCCACGATGCTCAAATTCAGGATCAGCGTCATGACCGGCATGTTCAGCCCCAAGAGCCGATTGGCCGAGATGGCCTCCTTCGTGTAATCGCCGTTAGCGCCGGCAAAGCGCTTGCGTTCATAGCCTGCGCGGACGAAGGCCTTGACGACCCGAATGCCGGCGAGGTTCTCTTGCAGGACGCCGTTCACTTGGTCGAGCATCGACTGAACCCGGCCGAACAGCGGAAAAGACTTCCGGATCAGCAGCACCAGAAAGACGACCAGGACAGGGATCGATACCGCCAGGACCAGCGTCAGCCGGGGACTGATCCAGAGGGCCAGGATGAGGCTGCCGAGGAACAGCAGCGGGGAGCGGATGCTCCGCAGGATCATCTGGACCACTGTCTGCAGCTGAACGACGTCATTCGTCAGCCGGGTGATCAGCGATCCGGTCTTCAGCTCGTCAAGATTGCGGAAGGAAAAGGTTTGTATTTTCCGGAACAGATGGTCCCGGAGATCGGTGCCGAAATGCTGAGAGGCATAAGTTGAAAAGACGGTGCACCCCACGCCGCCCAGCAGGCCGACTACGGCAACCCCGATCATCAGAAGACCCGTTCGCTCGATGTACGCAAGGTCGCCGGGAACCACTCCTTTATTAACGATGTTCGCCATCAGCGCTGGCTGCAGCAGGTCCATGGATACCTCAAGCAGCATCAGCAGAGGAGCCAGCAGAGCCGACACCTTATACGGACGAAGGTAGGATATCATCAGTTTCCACATGGGCGGGACCTCACTTGGTATCAGAATCGGCAGCCTGCGCCTGGCCTCCCGGCGAAGAACCCGAGGCTCCGCCATCCGCCGTTTCACGCAGCTCGAACGTATGGATGTACTCCTGGATCATCTGGTCAACGGCTTTCAGCTCACCGGTAATGACCTGCTGGATCGGCTGGAACTCGGGCTGGCTCAGCTGCTGCATCAGCGTGCTGCGCATGACCTGCATACGCTCCAGAAACATCAGCACGCGGCCGCGCCGAAACGTCTGGGCGCTCTGAAAGCTCCGGCCGCCCTCGTCGTCGCCGTGATGCTCCCTTTTGCCGCGCCGGCCGTGGTCGTGGTGCCCGTGTCCGCGGCCCCCGCCGCGCCGGTCGCCTCGCTCCCAGCGGCCGCTCTCGTTGTTCATATCTTCTTTCATTGACGTCACTCCTTAGAATTAGTGGATGTGTATACGTGCATTGCTGTTTGTATACAAATGTATACGATTGTGTGGTGAGAGTCAATTCCTTTTACCCTAAATCTGGAAAAATCCAGCTTTCTCTGGTCTTCGTTATCGTCTCTATATAATGCCAGCGTCCATTTTGTTATAATGTTGTTGATTCCGCAGACTAACAAACATGGTTCCAGAAACGGCTGTATTCGGACCCGGAGCATCACCGGCGTCTAAACCGCCTTGGAAGCGGCACGCCCGATGCAGCCCTTTACGATATTCGTAATATGAATGACAGTTTATTTGAGGTGAAATAGAGACGATGGCCAAAAAGATTACGATGCAGCAAATCGCCGACCACCTGGGCGTTTCGAAGTTCGTTGTATCCAAGGCGCTGTCCGGCAAGGGCGGAGTCAATGAAATGACCCGGGAGCGGGTGATCCAGGCGGCTTCCCAGCTCGGGTATTTTTCGCAAAAGAAAGCCTATATGAGGAGCCCCCGCACGGAACCTAACACGCTTAAGCGCAGCGGTGCCAAGCATTCCGTGATCGTGCTGATGCCCAATATCCGTTTTCAGAACAGGGAATCGCTGTACTGGGGCAAGATTATGGAGGGGATTTCGATCAGCCTCGAGGAACGGGGACTGGGCATGGTGATCATCTCTGAGCAGAACGTGGACAACTTTGTCAGCCTCCTGAATCCGGAAGGGATTCTCGGACTCATTGGGGTCGGGGAAATTTCCACGCCGCTGCTGCTGGAGGTGCACCGGATGGGGCTGCCGATCGTGCTGGTCGACATGGAGGATCCGCTCATTCCGTCCGACACGGTCTTTGCGAACAATATGGATGTGATGGCCCGGCTGACGACCCACCTGATCGGCATCGGCCATCAGCGGCTGCAGTTCATCGGAAACGACCGGTATTCGCGCAGCTTCCGGGACCGCTCCATCGGGTACCGGACGGCGCTGGATGAGCAGGGGCTGCCGAGCCAGGAAGGGCTGGTCATTCCGCTTCCCGATTTGGAGAACGGCAGCTTCGAGCCCGAAATCCGGTCGTGGATCTCGCGGAAAATCAAATCCAAATCGCTGCCGACCGCACTGGTCTGCGCCAACGATGCGATTGCGCTGACGGCCCGGGATATCCTGATCGAGCTTGGCGTGCGGGTTCCGGAGGAGGTGTCGGTCTCCGGATTCGACAATATCGCCGATGCGGCCAAGGGCAGTCCGTCCCTGACGACCGTTCATGTTCCGAAGGAGGCGATGGGCCGCCGGGCTGTCGAGAAGCTGCTCGAACGAATGGACAAGGCGGATACGCCTCTGGAAAAAATCCTGCTCGCCGGCGATATCGTCTACCGTGATTCCACGGCGCAGGCGCCGGATGGCTCCGGGAGATGAAATCACAGCAGGTACGATGAAATCTCAGCCGGTCATAACAAAAAAAGCATCCTGCCCAACAGGCGGGATGCTTTTTATCGATAAAGGAAGTTTCGAAGTTTCCGGAAAGTGCACGGGGTTGCCGTATGTGCGGGTTGAAAGAGCTGAAATCGCGAGGTTCAGTCTTCCTGTGCGCCCTTTAGATCGCTTACGGCTGGGAAGGCAGTCCACCGAACTCGCGGATTTGTGCCGTGTAATGATCGCGGATGAGGCCCTCCGCCTTTTTCGCATAAGGGCAGTAATCATCATTCCCGGCGGCGTCCTCCGGTGCATACAGTGCTGCCGGCCAGTCCCACAGCATAAATCCTCCCACCCATGAACGGCTGGCGCAGGCTTCAAACATCCGCTCATAATAAGCGGCTTGTTCGTCCTCGTTTGGGTCTCCGGGCAGTCCCCAGTCGTTTGGAATCCGGCTCGAACCGGTCCGGCTGGGACATCCCGCCTCCATAAAGAAGAAGGGCTTGCCGTACCGGCGGATGACCGGCTCAATGCGGTCCAGCTGCTCTTCCCAGCTGTCGATCGGGTAATAGCCGCTGGATGAAATGGCATCCACTGCATCCCACCAAGCCACCTGGCCTTCCTGATATTTGTCGCAGTTATAGGTAACGATGCCGGAGTATACTTGCCGAACCTGGCGGATGAGCTCGCGCCATTCCCGTTCCCTTCGGTCGGTCTGCACCATCTCGCACCCGATGCACAGCATTTCGCAGCCGGTTTCCTCGGCCATAGCCGCATAGTGCAGCATAAATCGGGTATAAGAGTCAAACCACTCGGACCATTTCGGTTCACAAGGCACGTCAATATCGAAAAAGTTGATATGGGCCCGCCAAGTTCCGTCGGTGCAGTTGACGACCGGTTTCAGGCAGACGCGCAAGCCGAGACGCTTGGCGGAGGCAATCGCATGGCGAACCTCTTCATCCGTTACGGTCGGCTCTTCCGCAAAGTGGATTTCCGTCGAATGGGCCGTATCCTGCAGGGCCGCAAAGGTGACGGCCGTCCAGTTCACGCCGAGGCGTTTTACCATTTCCTCCATCGAATGTCCGGCCTCAGGCGTGTTCCATGTTCCACGGATGCCGGTCCATCCCCAGGTCATGCCGCCGATATATCCTTCCAGCAAGTTATTGCGCATTAAATTCACCGTGTGCACCTCTTCTTGTGTTATTTTTGTTAGCGTATTTCGTTATTTGGTTATGATAACTTTATATAATTGTTATAAACAAAATACGCCTGAAGATCAAGTGTGCGGCTGTGAAAATATGATGATTATAGATGGTATTCCCGTCTTGGTGTGGAGATAGGGTGCGTGAAAAATAGATAACACATTGATAACAAAGGTGAAAAATAAAAGCCCTGCCCGTAATTGTACAGGCAAGGCTTGATATGCATGAGGCCATTCTCTATTTAAGCGGCTGCTGATTCACGTAGCTGTCGGACAAATTAAGGAGCTTAAGCGCCCGGTTATATTCCTCTTCCGTAGTGCCGCCGTCCACTGAGGTTCGGCCGCTCAGCGGGTACTGCGCTCCATCCTCATATCCGGCTCCCGACACGAAGAGCGCATTGCCGGTCAGGAAGGAACCGGTCGGCAAATAATAACGCTCCGGAATCAGATTATAGCTCTGATTTAAAAGATCCTGTCCGAAATGAATATGGTCTTTGACGGAAACGCCCGTCAGATTGGCGACCGTCGGCAGGATGTCGACCTGTCCGCCCACCGTGTTGTTCACTTCCGGATGTTGGATCGAGCCGCCCGCCAGAATCAGCGGAATGTTAATCATATCCGAATAGGAATATTCATGTCCGTAAATTTCCTTCATCAATTCTTTATCATCACGGTCCAGGGAGTACAGCGGCAGTCCCATGTGATCCCCGTAGATGACGATGAGGCTGTCGTCCCAGAGGCCGTTAGTCTTCAGTTCATCGATAAACTGGCCCAGCGCATAATCCGCATAATTCTGGGCGCGGATATAATCCCCGACGAACGTACCGTCGTATCGCTCAGGGAGCTGCATGTGGTATTTTCTCTCCGGAATCGTGAACGGATGATGCGCCGACATCGAGATGACCTGGGCATAGAACGGTTTGTCTTCCTGGTCCATTTCCTTCATTTTCGCGGCAGTCTTCTTATACAGCACTTCATCCGATGGGCCGAAGAAGAAGGAGTCTTCGTCACCGAAGAAGGACTTGTCGTAATAATGCTGGAAGCCAAGGGACGAATACAGCTCCCCGCGGTTCCAGAACTCCACGTCGTTCGTATGGAAGGTCGCGGTCGCGTAACCGTTGCTCTCCATCAGCCTCGGCAGGCTCGGCAGCTTCTTGTCGACATAGTTCTGCGTGGCTGCTCCGCTCGGCGGAACATAGAACGAGGTGTTCACGACGAATTCGGCATCTGATGTATTGCCTTGGCCGACCATTTGGTTGAAGTTCGGGAAGTAGTACTGCTCTTTGGCCAGCTTGTTCATATTAGGCGTAATTTCCTGGCCGTCGATCTTCAGGTTGATCAGGAAATTCTGAAACGATTCCAGCTGGATAATGATGACGTTCTTGCCTTTGGCATCCCCGAAATGCTGCGGCTGATCGGTCTTCTTGATGCCTTTGAGCTCATCGATCGAGGCCTGGGTAATGCTGTTCAGCGGAACGATGTCTTCTTTCTTCTTGGAGAAAATCGTATACGCTTCATAATTCAAAATGCCCATTTGCTGGGCTTTTGTGATCTCGTTCATGCTGGCCCGGTTCGGAACGATATTAAACAGGCAGATCACGAGGGACAGAATGAACAGCACGGTAACGACGCTCCGGCGGGCCCGGCGGCTGGTCTGATCCTTCCATTGCCGCGCTTTACGGCCCCGCACCATGATGACAAAGATCACGACGATGTCGGCGTAGATCAGCAAATAGTAAGGGTCCATCAGCGAAAAGACACTGTTGCGGACGGCCGTAACCTGGTTGACCTGCTCCAGGGCATGGTAAGTCGCGATGACGCCATAGTATTTGAAGTACATAATGACGGCGAAAAAGATCGTGGTCAGCAGCAGGTTGGCGATGACATAAGCCCCGAATTTCCGCTTGCCGGCAAACCACTCAATCAGACAGAACACGAGCCAAATAAACGGAATTTCGGTAATGATGGGCTTCCAGGGCATCAGGTCATTAAACGTAACGGCCCATGCCAAATACCCCTTTAAAAGTAAAAGAATGGTGAATAAGACAAACGGTTTTCGCAGAAATCCACGAAGTGAAGACACGTTACCAACTTCCTTCCTTTTAATGACGGGCTGACTGGCTGATCTAAGCCGGGCAGCTGAGTATATCGCGCGAAAAGCTGGATGATTGCGCATAAAATTGAATATCCTGCGGTTGCTTGAGCCCTTTTGTCGCATGGAATCGAGGGCAATAGGTTTATTATGCCTTCGGCTCAGAAAGATGTCAAAAGGCGAATCCTTGTCATTTCTAGTTATCATTTACCATATTGGGAAGTAAATGAACCGCTTCCGCCGCTCCTCTGAAGCATTCTTTGAAAACGTCCGGATTTCCGATCCGCCCGGGTACGGCGGGCTGAGCCGTAACACCACGACACCCTGCTAAACACTGCGGTACACTGCTTATTTCCCACCGGTCAATAACCCCCTAAAAACTGTAAAATATTGTGTTGAACCAGGTCTGCATTTTAGGTAAAATGTGCGAAAACCATATTGTGTTAAATAAGTTAACGCATAATGTAATGTTTGATGAAGGGGTTGAGGGGGATGTTTGACTGGCTTGGCTTTACAACGGGGCTGCCACTCTGGTGGTCGTACCGGTTAAACCGTCATTTGAAAGAGGATATCGAAAACATTTTTGAGGGAATCGCCCAGAATCGTATACAAATATTAGAGAGCTGGGTTACGGAGTATTGGTCCCATTTGGAGCGTTTGAGCATACAGCTTGGCCCAAACTTCGGCCATATCGTCCAGGATCCTGCCGGGGCCGCGGCATTGGAGCCGCTGTTCGCTTCCTATATGAAGAGAGGTGCCGATTTCTCAGAGATTTTCCTGATTCGTGACGACATGAAGGTGGTATACTCCACCCATCCGTCCCGCATCGGGGCAAGCTGCAGCCGGGAGGGCCTGATCGAGCCGGGGCTGAAGTATACGCTGCAGGGGAATCCTTGCCTGTTCGGCCCCTATTCCGACCCGGCCACATTAGAGGTCGGCCCGAGCACTTCGGCGTTTCACGACGCGATGACGCTGATGTTTATTTTGCCGGTCATGAATGACGGTGAGTGGAAAGGGGCGCTGTGCGGCCGGGTTCCAAACGATGTCCTGGGCGACTTGATCCAGCGGGAGCAGGGGCATGTATATCCCGATTCAGGCGATAACTACATTTTCATGGCCAAGCCGGGACTGAGCAAGAACATTGCGCCCGGAACGGCGCTGTCGCGGAGCCGCTTCGAGGACTTTACCTTTACGCACGGCGATAACCTGAAAGAAGGGGTACGGACCGACTACGGGACGGTTCAGGTAAAGAACCATACCGAGCTGGAACTGGTGTTCAAGGACCCGGCCACAGGAGAACTGCATCCAGGGGTGGCGAACACGATACAGAACGGAAGCAATCTGTTTGTGGAGTTTCCGGGATATTCGGACTACCGGCACATTCCGGTGATCGGTAAAGGGGTTACTTTTCAGCTTCCGCATTGCCCGGACGTATGGGGGATGATGTGCGAAGGGGATTTGGAGGAAGTGTACCGCTTCCGGAGCTTCGGTTGGAAGATGAAGAAAATGCACCTGATGACAGGTCTGGCGGGCGTGGTGCTGAACGGTCTTCTATTCGGTCTGCTGGCCTGGAGTCTGCCTCCGGTCACGGGGCTGATCATGGTTCTGGCGGCAAACGTGCTGTTCGGCTGGATCGCGGTCTTCGTTCTTGAACGCAGGGGGACGCGGCGGACGGCGGAGCATTTACGCAGCCTGAGCCGGTTCATCCGCATCAATGCCGAAGGCAAAGGGGATTTGACGCAGCGGCTGGACCTGCGCGAATTTGCGGATGACGAGGCCAAGGAGCTCGGCAAATGGGTAAACAGCATGATCGATGCCCTGGAAGGCATTATGCTGCAGGTTAAGCAGGCGGCGCAGGACGTTCAGGACAGCCAGCACGTGCAGCATGCGACGGCCCAGTCGACCGCCAGCTCCACGGAGCGGGTGAGCGGGAAGGTTCACAGCATGATCCGCGGCATCCGCGGCCAGCTGAAGGATATCGACGTGGCCAAGGACGTGTCGGTGGAGATGAGCGTTACCCTGCGGGAAATCGAAGAGGCGGCTGCTCAGCAAATTGCGGTGGCGCAAAGCGAAGTGCAGCATATCGGCGACAAGATGAAGCAAATCCAGGACAAGGTGGAGGAGAGCAACCGGACCATTCGGACGTTTATGGAAACGACGCGGGATATTGCCGGCCTGCTGACGGCCATCGAGAACATTTCCAAGCAGACCAACCTGTTATCGCTGAACGCGTCGATCGAAGCGGCGAGGGCGGGCGAGCACGGTCAAGGCTTCTCGGTAGTGGCGGGGGAAATCCGCAAGCTGGCCGAGCTTACCCGGCATTCCACCGAGCAGATCCAGCGGACGCTGCGGCAGATCGGCGGGCAGGTGGAACTGGCCTTTGCCTCCATGGACGAAGGCAGCCGGGCGGTGGAGGAGGGTACGAAAATCGTCGCTTCGGCCTCTGAAATGCTGGGACAGGCTGGCAGCCAGGACAGCCTCAAGACCAAGATGGTCGGTGAAGTGGTGGGCATCATGGAAAAGGTAGCCGCCGTCAGCATCGAAAACCGCAGCATTTCGGCAGAGGTGGAAGGCACCCTGCAGGAGCTGCAGGAGGACATGCAGCACGTCCGCGGCACATCGGAAAATGTGGAGTCCATCACCGGATCGCTGCTTCAGCTTGTCAACCAGTTCCGCCTGACCGAGACGCGGAGAAGATAGCAGGAAGACGGTGGCGTCGTGTGACCTGCCGCTGCCGGATGAGTTCATTAGACAAAGCTCGTGCCCCTTTATCAGGGCGGCACGGGCTTTTTTCGTGGATAGCGCATTGGGACTGCCTGCTCCATTATGGTATGATGGGAAAAACAAGGGGAACGGGTGATCTTATGTCTGAAGAAAACCGGGAGCGGGCGGAGGTTCGGATATCGGTTCGACCGCTGGTGGAATATGCTTTCTCAAGCGGGGATATCGATTCCGGATTCCGGTCGGCCACCGCCATGGTTGAAGGCACACGAATTCACCAGCAGGTGCAGAAAACCTACGGGGAAGGCGACCAGAAGGAGGTGTTTCTGAAGCGGGAGATCTCCTTCGGGGACCTGACTTATGTCATTGAAGGAAGATGCGACGGCCTGATCCAAACGGATGACGGCTGGATGATCGATGAGATCAAATCGACCGCTGCGAGCCTGGATGCGATGGAGGGGGACGGAAAGCCGGTTCACTGGGCACAGGCTCAAGTTTACGCCTATATTTATGCCATGGACCACGGCCTGGACCAGATGACGGTGCAGCTTACCTACGTCGAGACGCATACCGGCACGGAGCGCCGTTTCCGGCGGATGCTGACGCTGGCAGAGCTCGAAGCCTTTGTGATGGGGGTGCTGGAGGTCTATACCCCGTATGCCGCGCTCCGGCTGAAAAATGCGCATCTCCGGGATGAGAGCATCCGCGCGCTGCCGTTCCCGTTCGACACTTACCGGGAAGGACAGCGCAAGCTGGCGGGAGCGGTCTATCAGGCGGTGAAGGAGAAGCGGAAGCTGTTTGCCAAGGCCCCGACGGGGATCGGCAAGACGATGTCCACGCTGTTCCCGTCCGTGAAGGCGATCGGGGAGGGGCTGCTTGGGCAGATCTTTTATTTGACGGCCAAGACGATCACCCGAACGGCCGCCGAGCAGGCCTTTGCGCTGATGCAGGCCAAAGGGCTGCGGATGCAGACGGTGACGATTACGGCTAAGGACAAAGTCTGCTTTCAGGAGGAGACGGTCTGCCGGAAGGACGCCTGCCCGTTTGCGGACGGCTACTACGACCGGGTCAACGGGGCTATTTTGGACATGCTGTCCCAGGAAACGGTGATGGACCGCGCCGTCATCGAGCGTTACGCTCGCAAGCACCAGGTATGTCCCTTTGAGTTTTCGCTGGACGCGGCCTACGCAGCGGATGCGGTCATTTGCGACTATAATTACATCTTTGATCCGCGGGTTTCGTTCAAACGGCTGCCCGAGGAGCAGAAGAGGCAGACGGTGCTGCTCGTGGACGAAGCCCATAACCTCGTTGATCGGGGACGGGACATGTTCTCGGCTGAGATCGGCAAGGCGGCATTTCTCGAGCTGAAGCGCGGATACAAGGGCGTGGATGCCGGGGTTCAGAAGGCGGCGGATGCGGTCAATAAATTTTTTATCGAGCTGAAAAAGGAAATGGGCGAAGTCCGCCAGAAGCAGTGGCAGGAGCAGCCTCGGGAACTGGGTGAGCGGCTGGAACTGTTCATCGCCGAAGCCGAGCGGGAGCTGCTGGCTCCCAAAGGCAACCCCGGGCTGCAGGAGCAGCTGCTGGATGCTTATTTTGTGTCGCAGCATTATATCCGGATCGCCAAGCTGTATGACGAACGCTTTTTGACGTATGCCGAGATTCACGGTGGCGACTGCGTGCTGAAGCTGTTCTGCATGGATCCGTCCTACCTGCTCACCCAGGCGGGAAAAGGCTTCCGCTCGACCGTGTTTTTCTCGGCCACTCTGTCTCCGCTGTCCTACTATAGGGACATGCTGGGCGCCGGCGAGGAGGACTACAGCTTGTCCGTGCCGTCGCCGTTCAGCCGGGAGCAGCTGGATGTGCGCATCGAGCCGCTGTCCACCAGGTACCGGGACCGGGACGACACCCGGGACGCGCTGGTGAAGCTGCTGCATGGCCTCATATCGGAGCGCAAAGCGAATTACATGGTCTTTTTCCCGTCGTACCAATATATGCGTATGGTGGTCGAGCCTTTTGCGGAGCTGCACCCGGAGGTTGGCATCATCGTGCAGGATACCGGAATGGCCGAGGAGGAGCGGGAGCGGTTCCTCGCGGCGTTCCAGGCGGACAATGCGGATACGCTCGTCGGCTTCGCTGTGCTCGGGGGTATTTTCTCCGAAGGCATCGACCTGCAGGGGGACCGTCTGGGAGGCGTGGTCGTAGTCGGTGTGGGCCTGCCGCAGCTCGGTTTTGAACGGAACCTGATTCGGGATTACTTCAATGAAAACGGGAAAAGCGGGTATGATTACGCCTACGTGTTCCCGGGGATGAACAAGGTGCTGCAGGCCGGAGGGCGGCTGATCCGCTCCGAGCAGGATACGGGCGTGCTGGTGCTGGTCGACGACCGTTTTCTCCAGCGGCATTATCAGGGGCTGCTCCCGGATGAGTGGAAGGGATTCACCGTCGGGAGGCCTTAGACGGGCGAGACGCGGCACAGCGAAGTGGTCCTCCGGGCCGCTTGGTCTCGTCGGGATTGGGTTCCGCGAACGGGATGGATACGAGGGCGTGCGATGCGTTCCCAACAAATCGTAGCCAAACGGGACGGCCCCCGGTATAGTGGAGAAAACAGGATAAAGGTGGGATCGCGCAGGATGACACTTCGTATCGGATTGATCGGAACCGGATGGTTCAGCGGCGTACATGCCGACAATTTGGCGGCGATGGATGGAGTAAAGCTGACGGCGGTTTGTGGTACAAGCCTGGAGAAAGCAGACCGGATGGCGCGGCGTTACGGCGCCGAGGGATATGAGGATCTGGATGCTATGCTGGACGCGGGGCCGCTCGACGCGGTGTATATCTGCGTGCCGCCGATGGCACACGGCGAAATCGAAATGAAGCTGATTGAGCGCGGTATTCCGTTTTTGGTGGAAAAACCGCTTGGGCTCGACACCAGCTTGCCGGAACAAATTTTGGCCCGGGTCCGCGAGACGGGGCTGTTGACGTCGGTGGGGTACCATTTCCGCTACCAGCATAATGCGGCGCGGCTGAAGGAGGAACTGTCGAACCATACGACCGGTATGGTGCTGGGACGGTGGATGGACAGCATGCCGGGCGTGTCCTGGTGGAGACGGCAAAGCGGCTCCGGCGGGCAGTTCATCGAGCAGACGACGCATATGGTCGACATGCTCCGGTATACGGCCGGTGAAGTGGAAGAAGTGTATGCGCTTTACGGGGACCGGGTCAAGCGGAGCCAGGTGGAAGGCGTAGAAGTCGCCGACGTAGGAACGGTCACGCTCCGCCTGTCGAGCGGCGTGGTAGCGAACATCTCCAACACATGCGTCCTGCCGGAAGGCGGCGGGCTGAGCCAGACGGGACTGACGTTCTATACGGACCGGGGGATCATCGATTGGAACCCGCAGCGGCTGCAGTTGGCGGCGCCCGGTGTAAAGACGGAATATGCGGAGCAGGGGAGCCCCTATGTACGCGAAACGGAAGCGTTTCTCCATGCGCTGCGCACCGGAGATCGCTCCCGTATTCTTTCAAGCTATGAGGATGCCTGCCGGACACAGGCCGTGACTTGTGCCGCGTTGGCCTCGGCATCTACCGGCAAGCCGGTCCGCCTCTAACTCCTTACCACATCAGCATGAGCAGCGGCGCCACGCCGAGCGTGAACAAGGCGGCCAGGATCATCGAGACGCTGGAGATCGCTCCGCTCATCGAGCTGAAGCCGAAGGCCACGGACGTTCCCGTCCCGTGGGCGCTCGTGCCGAGCAGCACGCCGCGGGCGATTTCGTTCTCGATCCGTAGAAGGCGCAGAATCATTGGCCCGAGTACGGAGCCGAGCAGGCCGGTCATAATGACGAAGACCGCCGTAATGTTCGGCACCCCGCCGATGACCTGCGATACGTTCATGGCGATCGGCGTCGTGATCGAGCGGGGAATCAGGCTGGTCACCAATGAAGTGTCCAGCTTCAGCCCTTTGGCGAGCATCGCCGAAGAGATCATAGCCATGAAGGAACCGGTAAGCACGCTGACGACGATTTCGACGGCGTGCTTTTTGAGTACTTTAAAATTTTTATAGAGCGGCACCGCAAAGGCGACCGTCGCAGGCTGGAGCATATCGCTCAGCCATTTCCCGCCGGCATTGTAATGTTCATAGGGAATATGTGTGCACAGCAGGAAAATAATAATGATGCAGGGCGTCACCAGCAGCGGCGACAGATACACTCTAGGATACCGCTTATACAATCGTTTGGCTGCCATGTAGATCACGAGGGTTAGCAGCAGACAGATGAGACCGATCATCATGACACCTTCCGTTCTTTATGTTTGGCAATGCGTGCGGCGGTCAAGCCGGAGCTGGCCATGACCACGACCGTGCTGAAAATAACGACGAGCAGGATTCGCACCCCGTCGCTCTCCAGCATCGCAAAATATTTCATCACCCCGACGGCGGCCGGGATAAAGAAGAGCAGGAGCTCGGCGAGCAGCCAGTTTGCTCCGACTTCGATCCATTCGAGCTTGACGACGCCGGATTCGAGCAAAAGAAACAACACGATGATTCCGAGAATGCTGCCCGGCACCGGCAGATGCAGCAGACCGGCCAGCTGGTTCATCGCATATGAAAACAGCATTAAAACGGCGACCTGAACGGTCCCTTTGACGGCATGCTTCATCAATTGTTTTCGCCTTCCTTTCATTTATAATGAAAATTTTACAGCATTCATTTTCATAGGTAAAATGCATATATCGAATGGATATCATTCCATTTGGCTATGGCATAAGGATGACGTATAAGTTCAAAATCGAAATGGATGATGGGCAAGTACGTAAAATGTCCCCGATAGACTTACTCAAGGAAAAGGAGAACGACGTATGGACATCCGCCAATTGCAGTATTTTATGGAGGTCGCCCGGCTGCAGAGTTTTACGAAGGCGGCGGAATCGCTCTACATCACGCAGCCGTCGATCAGCAAAACGATCCGCAACATTGAGGAGGAGCTTGGCGTCACCCTGTTTGACCGTTCAGGCAAAAAGGTGGTGCTGACCGATGCCGGCCGGATTATTTACGAGCAGGCGCAGCCGATCGTGAAGTCGTTCCAGAGCTTGTCCTCCGAGCTCGGCGATTTGAAAAATCTGAAGAAGGGCCATATCCGCCTCGGCCTGCCGCCGATGGTCGGATCGAGTTTTTTTCCTGAGGTGATCGGGCAGTTTCATCAGAAATACCCGCAGGTGACGATGCAGATCTTTGAGGACGGCGCCAAAAAGGTGGAGGTCGACGTAGAAAGCGGTTTGCTCGACATTGGCGTTGTGGTGCTGCCCACCGACGACTCGCTGTTCCACTCGTTTTCGTTCGTCCGGGAAAACCTGATGCTGCTGGTGCACCCGTCGCACCGTCTTGCGCATCGCGAGTGCGCCGGTCTTGCCGATCTGGCGGAAGAGAACTTCGTGCTGTTCCGGGAGGACTTTGCGCTGCATGACCGGATCATTACGGAATGCGTCAAGGTCGGCTTCCAGCCGCATATCGTCTACGAAAGCTCCCAATGGGACTTGATCAGCGGCATGGTCGCCGCCAATTTGGGCATCGCCCTGCTGCCGGAAACGATCTGCCGGGAAATCAACCGGGAGCGGATCCGGATTATGCCGCTGGTGGAACCGGTTATTCCGTGGCAGCTGGGGATGATCTGGCGCAGGGACCGTTACCTGTCCTATGCCGCGCGGGAATGGATCGCGTTTACGCAGGGGAAATTGATGGAGGACAGGGGGTAACCGGGCAGACTGGAACGCATTATTTTAATGAGGTTACAAGAAAAAATACATTAAACCAACACCCTCTCAGACCTCTTATTTTTGCTTTTAAAGCGTTTTGGATTCAGACATGTATCTCCTCATTATTTTTTATATTTTACAACCCTTAAACGGCCGCGTAGATGCCTTAAAACTCGTGTTTTCATGCGATTTCAGTCTGATATAATGAAAGATGGAAATGCGCATTTCTACGGAAACTACGAGCGAAAAGGAATGATTTACAATCAACCATGATGAAATGAGCAGCCGGTTTGCCGCGGGGAGCATCCCCAAGCTGCTGTTGTCTCTTGCACTTCCGGCGATTGCGGCTCAAATCGTCAACGCGCTGTACAATGTCGTCGACCGGATGCTGATCGGCAGGATGCCGGGAGGCGGTACCTTTGCATTAACCGGACTGGGCATCGCCTTCCCGCTGATCATGACCATCTCGGCGTTTGCGGCCCTCATCGGCCTTGGCGGCGCTCCGCTGGCCTCCATGAAGCTGGGGGAAGGGAAACCCAAGGAAGCGGAGAAGCTGCTGGGCAGCTGCTGCCTGATGCTCCTGCTCGTCTCGGGAGTGCTGACGGCGGTGCTGCTGTGTTTTCACCGTCCCCTGTTGATCGCCTTCGGAGCGAGCGGTACAACACTGCCCTATGCCAGTGATTATATGGGCATCTATTTGCTGGGGACGGTCAGCGTGCTGATGTCCCTTGGGCTGAATTCTTTTATTTCCATTCAGGGTTTTGCCAAAACGGCAATGGCTACGGTCTGTGCCGGAGCTGTGCTGAACGCCATCCTGGCACCCCTTTTTATATTTCCGATGCATCTGGGAGTCCGCGGGGCCGCTTTGGCAACCGTCATTTCCCAGACTGCGTCCGCTATATGGGTGCTGTCGTTTCTTACATCCAGGCACAGCCACCTCCGCCTTCGGCTCCGCAACCTGCGGGTGAACCCCCGGATGGCGTGCCGCATCCTTGCGCTGGGGCTGTCCCCTTTTATCATGCAGTCGACGGAAAGCCTGATCCAGATCGTGTTTAATATTTCCCTTGCGCGGTATGGCGGCGATTTGTATGTGGGCGCAATCAGCATTCTGACCAGCCTCATGCAGCTGTTTTCCCTGCCTTTATCCAGCTTTGCGCAGGGAGCACAGCCGGTCATCGGCTACAATTATGGATCGGGAGACTATGCAAGGGTGAAGGCGGCGATCCGGTTTTGTACGGCCGTTTGCGGTGTCCTCGGCATCCTGATGTGGGCGGTGGCGGTGTTCTTGCCGCGGTTTCCCGCCATGATTTTCACGGATCAGGCTGAATTGATTGCGCTGACGGAAAGGCTGATGCCGGTCTTTTTCCTGGGGACGTGCATTTACGGCATTCAGCTGGCGCTGCAGCAGATGTTTCTTGCGCTTGGGCAGGCTAAGGTGTCCATCTTTATTGCCGTTCTGCGTAAAATCATTTTGCTGATTCCTTTGGTTTTTGTGCTGCCGGAGTTCATATCGCCCAAAGCCGACGCCGTCATTATGGCCGAGCCGATTGCAGACGCCTGCGCAGCGGTCACCTGCTGCATATTGTTTGCGGCGACGGTCAAACGTCTGCTGCGGAATTCTGGTCATGCAAGCACAGCTGATCCATGAACAAAATATTGTTGGACTTTATTAGATATGTTTTAATTGACATATAAATCGGAAAGGTCATATAATTAGGTTGCCTATTTAATTGGTAACCTAATTATTTTTTTGTGCGGGATCTTATCTCTTCATAGCACGTTTGAGAAAGGAGGATTGTTGGCGTCATGAACGACGATGGCAACAACCGTCAGAAAGCCTTCTGCCAGGGAAGTGAACCGCAGGAGCATGATCAGCACCACGAAACCGTTGTCCAGCTGCTTCAGGCAGTCATGCGATTTAACAGGGGGGAGTTTCGCCACCGGGTAATCGAAGGCTTGAAGATGAGCGAGATGGGGCTGATGGTTCTGCTCATGCGTCATGTCGAGCCGGATAGCCCGGGACTGAAGGTGTCCGAGATCAGTACGATGCTGGGGGTCACTTCTCCGACCGTCACCCAGTTTGTCAAAGCGCTGGAGAAGAAGAAATGGATCGTACGGACGCCGGATGAGGCGGACCGAAGGGTGGTCCGGATCAAGCTCAGCGAAGAGGGGCGGGAAGCGATTATCCAAGCCCGTAAGGCGACGATCCATTCCTTCAAGGGGCTTGTCGATCACCTGGGCATCGAGGAGAGCGAGAAGCTGTCTGAGCTGCTGACCAAGGCTTATAAGTATTATGAAAGCAAAACGCAGAATGATTCATCGGATGGAGGTGAAGTGTCAACATGCTGAAGCTTTTTCGTTCATTGAAGCCGTTCTGGCTTCTGATCCTGTTCACATTTGTGCTTGTGTTTCTGCAGTCCATGTCGGATCTGTATCTCCCGACGTTAATGTCGGACATCGTGGATAAGGGCATCATTCAGGGAGACATTCCTTACATTTGGAAAATCGGCGGCTTTATGCTGGCCGTAGCTCTGGGGGGAGCCATTTGCTCCATCGCCGCGAGCTACCTGTCCGCCAAAGTGGCGGGCGGCTTCGGCAGATCGATGCGCAGCCGGGTATTCCAGCATGTCCAGAATTTCTCCCTGCAGGAATTTGACAAGCTGGGCACGGCTTCGCTCATTACCCGCACCACCAATGATATCGCCCAGACCCAGCAGGTGCTGACCATGATGCTGCGGATGATGATCAGCGCGCCGATGATGTGTATCGGCGGGATTATTATGGCGGTGTCCAAGGACGCCAAGCTGTCTCTGATCATCGTCGTGATCGTTCCGGTGTTGGCGGGCTCCATTGCCCTCATAGCCGGTATGGGAATGCCGCTGTTCAAGGCGATGCAGGTCAAGCTGGACAAACTGAACCGGGTGCTCCGCGAAAACCTGACCGGGATCCGGGTCATTCGTTCGTTTAACCGGATTCAGCATGAGCAGGAGCGTTTCAAGGAAGCCAACTACGATCTGACCAGCACAGCGGTCCGGGTCAACAAAATCATGGCGGCCATGATGCCGATCATGATGATCGTCATGAACTTATCGACCATTGCCATCGTCTGGTTCGGCGGCCTGCGCATTAGGGACGGACATATGCAGGTCGGTGACCTGATGGCTTTTATCCAGTACGCCATGCAGATCATGTTCTCCTTGATCATGGTCTCCATGATCTTCGTCATGGTTCCGCGCGCTTCCGCATCCGCTGCGCGGATTAACGAGGTGCTCAGCATTACGCCGGATATCGATGATCCGCTCGTTGCACAATCCTCTGAAGAAGGCCGCGGCTATTTGGAATTCCGGGACGTGACGTTCAGTTATCCGGGCGCGGAGCAGCCGGCGCTTTCGGGGATTTCATTCACCGCCAAGCCGGGGGAGACCACGGCGATTATCGGCGGCACCGGTTCCGGCAAGTCGACGCTGCTCAGCTTGATTCCGCGCTTCTATGATGTAGCGGAAGGCAGCGTGCTGGTCGACGGGGTCGACGTCCGCGAGATGACGCAGGAGGAGCTGCGCGCCAAGATCGGCTTCGTGCCGCAGAAGGCGCTGCTGTTCACCGGGACGATTGCGGACAATATCCGCTATGGCAAAAAGGACGCCACCGATGAAGAGATCCGCGAAGCGGCGGATATCGCCCAGGCGACCGAATTTATTATGAATATGAAAGACGGCTTTGAATCGGAAATTGCCCAGGGCGGCAACAACGTGTCCGGCGGACAGAAGCAGCGCTTGTCCATCGCGCGGGCGCTGGTACGCAGACCGGAAATCTATGCGTTCGACGACAGCTTCTCGGCGCTTGATTTCAAGACGGATGCGAAGCTGCGCAGCGCGTTGAAGCCGGTAACGCGGGACGCAACCGTTCTGCTCGTGGCGCAGCGGGTCAGCACGGTCATGGACGCCGACCGGATCATCGTCCTCGACGAAGGACGGATCGCCGGCATCGGCACCCACCGCGAGCTGATGGAGACCAGTGACGTTTACCGCGAAATTGTATCCTCACAGCTGTCAGAGGAGGAGATCGCATGAGTGAGCAAACAAGAAGACCCGGACCTCCGCCGGGAGGACCGCGGCATCCGGGCGGCCATCCCGGCCAAATGATGCCTGCGCAGAAGGCCAAGGACTTCAAGGGCTCCCTGAAGCGGCTGGTCGGGTACCTGCGGCCGCGGCGGGGAACGCTGATCGTTATTTTTCTGACGGCGATTCTTAGTACAGTGTTCAGCATCGCGAGCCCGAAAATTCTCGGCAAGGCGATTACCAAGCTGCTGGAAGGCGTCATCGCGATGGCGAAGGGGACGCCGGGCGCCGGCATTGATTTTACCTACATCACCCAAATCCTGCTGATACTGATTGGTCTGTACCTGTTCAGCGCAGCGTTCAGCTATGTCCAGCAGTATCTGATGGCCGGCGTGGCGCAGAAAGTCGTGTACGATATGCGGGAGCAGATCAACGCGAAGCTGTCGCGCCTGCCGCTGAAATATTTTGATTCCCGGACGCATGGGGAAATCTTGAGCCGCGCGACCAACGACGTCGACAACATCAGCACCACGCTTCAGCAGAGCTTGACGCAGCTGATCACGTCGATCGTGACGCTGGTTGGCGTCATCGTGATGATGCTGTCGATCAGCCCATGGATGACTTTGATTCTGATCGTGACGCTGCCGCTCAGCTTCATCGTCATTAAAGCGGTAGCTTCCCGGTCTCAGAAGCATTTCATGGCCCAGCAGGCTTCTTTGGGACAGCTCAACGGCCATGTGGAGGAAATGTACACGGGCCATAAAATCGTGAAGGCCTTTGGCCACGAGCGTGAGTCTGTTGAGGATTTCAACAAAATCAACGAAAAGCTGTACAGCTCCGGCTGGAAAGCCCAATTTATCTCCGGCATCATCATGCCGATGATGATGTTTATCGGCAACATCGGCTATGTGCTGGTCTGCGTGGTCGGGGGGATCTTCGTCACCCACGGCCGCATTACGATCGGGGATGTGCAGGCGTTCATCCAGTACGCCAGACAGTTTACCCAGCCGATTATGCAGACGGCCAACATTGCGAACATCATCCAGTCCACCATCGCTTCGGCGGAGCGTGTGTTCGAGCTGCTGGATGAAGAAGAGGAAGTGCCGGAAGCGGCGGATGCGGCTGTCTTGAACGATCCAAAAGGTGCCGTGCAGTTTGAGCATGTGCGGTTCGGCTATAAGGAAGACGCAATGCTCATTGAAGATATGAACATCGACGTGAAGCCTGGACAGACAATCGCCATCGTCGGGCCGACCGGTGCCGGCAAGACGACGCTCATCAACCTGCTCATGCGCTTCTATGAGCTGAACGGCGGGGCGATCACCATCGACGGCGTGAACATTACCCACTTGAAGCGCGGCAATTTGCGCAGCATTTTCGGCATGGTGCTCCAGGATACCTGGCTCTTTAACGGGACGATTATGGAAAATATCGCTTACGGCCGGGCCGGCGCCACGAACGAGGAAGTGATCGAGGCGGCCAAGGCGGCTCATGCCGATCACTTCATCCGTACGCTTCCGGACGGCTACGACACCGTGCTCAACGAAGAAGCGTCGAACATTTCCCAAGGGCAGAAGCAGCTGCTGACGATAGCGCGTGCCATTCTGGCCGATCCGTCCATTCTCATTTTGGATGAAGCGACCAGCAGCGTCGACACCCGGACGGAGGTCTATATTCAGAAGGCGATGAACGACCTGATGAAGGGCAGAACGAGCTTCGTCATCGCTCACCGGCTGTCCACGATCCGTGACGCCGATCTGATTCTGGTCATGAACCAGGGCAGTGTGATCGAGAAGGGCAACCACGAGGAGCTTCTGGCCAAAGGCGGCTTCTACGCCGATCTGTATAACAGCCAGTTTTCCGGCGGAAGCATTCAAGAGGTTGTCTGAGGGTGAAGGTGACCCCACCCGCGACCCTTATCATCCGCATTTCAAAAGAGCAGCCATCACGGCTGCTCTTTTTTTGGAATATTGGCAGTTTAAGCTTGAATATCGAACGTGTGTTTGTCAATATTGATCATAGAAGTTCATTCAGGAATAAAAAACGCAGACCGAACCTGCGGCGAATGCTTGATCACTTTACAGGAGTCAGGAGGTACGGAACATGAAAGAAACGATCCCGCTGCTTACGCCCTTTAGCATCGAACGAACCATGGTCGCGGTCAGGGGGCAAAATCCCCGGCTCGTGCTGGCTCATCCGGAATACCCGGTATTCACGAAGGTGATTCCGGCGGAAGGGCGCGACATTCCGGTCACCGTGTCCTTGGTGGAGACCGACCAGGGACCGGCGGCGGAGGTGGATCTGCTGCAGGCCTGTAATTCGAAGGAAACCGAAGCCATCCGGGTGTATGTAGGCAAAATGCTGTCCAACCATGTGGACCTCAGGCCGTTCTATGCGCAGCTTCAGGATGAGCCTGTTATTGGCTCCATTCTTCCGGGGCTTCATGGGCTGAAAATACTGCTGGAGCCGAATCTGTTTCAAAATCTGGTGCGGACGATTATCGGCCAGCAGATGAACCTGAGCTTTGCCGCTTCGCTCGTCTCGCGAATCACCGAGCAGTACGGCACCCCCGTGACGATCGGGGACCATACGCTCTACAGCTTCCCGAAGCCGGAAGCGCTGGCCGCGCTCGAACCGGACGAGCTGCTGCCGCTGCAGTTCAGCCGGCGTAAAGCCGAGTACATCACCGGCCTGGCGCGGCAGGTAGCGGACGGCTCCCTCGACCTTAACGCCATGCCGGACCTTGCGGACGAAGAAATTTTCAACCGGCTGCTCCCGATCCGCGGCGTCGGCAAATGGACGGTCGAGTGCTTCCTGCTCTTCAGCGTGGGCCGAACCGATTTCTTCCCGGCTGATGACATCGGACTAAAAAATGCAATGAAAGTGCTGTGGGACTTTGACAGCCAGCCGCCTTCTCCCCTCATGCTGGAGATCAGCCGCAGTTGGTCGCCATGGCGGAGCTACGCCGCTTACTACTTATGGGCCTGGCTCGACGATTGGAAGCTGCGGCAGAAGCAGGAGAAGGAACAGAAGAAGCCTGTCCGCAGCAAGTCGGCCCGGAAAGCCTCGGAAGAATAGCGGCGGCTGACCTACGCCATATTCGAGCCGCATGCTACCAACCATCGAGGCCGCCTTCAGCCAGTCCTGACCGCTACGCTTCCTGCACGCCGACCCCGTTCCAGAACATGTTGACGATCTCCTGGGCCAGTTCGCCCGCGGACGGGGCGAATTCTTTGGCAATCTCCCGGTTGCCGATCATCAGCATGGATGCCAGCGTGTGCGCCATAAGGAGCGGGTGTGCGGAGCGCACCTCCCCGTTTTTGATCGCTTCGGTGAAGCTGACGGTCAGCACATCGTGAATCTGGTCCTCGCTGACGCGGATTTCCTCCAGCTGTTCGGGCGCCAGCGAGGCGCTGGCATCGCGCATGATCGTTTCAAAGTCTCCGTGCGGGAAACGAAGCTTGTTCTCGGCCAGCTCCACGAGCCGGTCGTAGAGCGGCTTGTCCTGCTGCATAATCCGCAGGGAAGCATTGCGCGCCTTCTGCATCATGGCGGTGACAGCCGCCGTGAAGAGCTGGGCTTTATTTTCAAAGTGATAGTAAATGGACGCCTTGGTTACGCCGCATACTTGGGCAATTTGCTGCAGCGAGACCGGCTCATAGCCGTACTCCATGAACAGGGCGGACGCTGTTTTCAGGATGAATTCGTTCATGGGAGTGTCCTCCTGCCGGCGTTTGGGCCGGCCCGGGGAGCGTTTAGCCGGATGTTTTCCCTGAGATTGTTCCATATCGTTGTCCTCCATAATCTAAGTAGTTGATCGTTGTCCTCCAGTAATTCCACAATCCTGTTCTAAATCCTGATTGATAATTAACCTTCCGGTATATATAATTAATGTGGCATGGTAATAGCGGATGTGCTTTTCATTGAATTCTGCGATTGTATGCCGCCTGATAAGGCTGAAAAGTACGGCGGTCCGTACTGTACCATATTGTATCACGGAGCCTGCGGAAGCCGCACTTTATCGGCATGAACATGTACTTATACTATACCATTTTGGCACCTGTAACAGGTGGGGAGGAGCAGAATATGGGGGATTCCGGATACGGGCGCTGGGTCGCCGGAAAAAGAAGCAAATGGATCACGCTGGCCGTTTGGGTTATCATCGTGGGCGTGCTGAGTGCCATCTGGCCGATGGTCAACAGCGAGGTCCAGAACAATGCGGCCAATCTGGACGACGCCAAGCCTTCAGTTCAGGCTGAACGCATCGCGGAGGAGCAGTTCAGCAGCGATGCTGGAGTTCCCGCCCTGCTGGTCTGGCACCGTGAAGGCGGGCTGAAAGACGATGATTTACAGCATGTACAGAAAGTGTATGCCGGATGGAGCGCGAATCCGGTGCCTTATCAGGATTCGGTTCCGCCATTTCACCAAATGCCGGCGGCTGCGCTGAAAGCGATGCTGTCCGAGGACCAGAGCACGCTGGTCACCCCCGTGCTGTTCGAGAAAAGCGCAGACAGCGACCAGCTGAAAGAAGGGGTGGAGCAGCTGAAGTCCGGGATCACGCATGAAACCGGGCAGGATCCCTTCACCGCAAGCCATAACTCCGGTTCGGACCTCAGCGTCCGCGTCACCGGTCCGGTCGGCATTTCGATTGACGCAACCGGTCTCTTCAAGAACGCGGATTTCAAGCTGCTCATGTCCACCGTCATTTTGGTGCTGGTCATCCTGCTGCTTATATACCGCTCGCCGATTCTGGCGCTGATTCCGCTGATCGCGGTCGGCTTTGCGTATGGCGCAGTCAGCCCCCTGCTCGGATTGATGGCCCAGAAAGGCTGGATCACCGTCGATTCCCAAGCCGTTTCGATCATGACGGTGCTGCTGTTTGGCGCCGGGACGGACTACTGTCTGTTCCTGATCTCGCACTTCCGCCATTTGCTGAAGGAAGAAGAGAGCAAGACCCGGGCGCTGCTGCGGGCAGTGACGGAATCCTCAGGCGCGATCGCCATGAGCGGCTTCACGGTGGTCCTGTCGCTGCTGGCCCTGCTGCTGGCGAAGTACGGGGCATACCACCGTTTTGCGGTTCCGTTCAGCGTTTCTATTCTTGTGATGGTGATCGCGAGCTTGACGCTGGTACCTGCGCTGCTGGCGATTTTCGGGAGGACGTCGTTCTATCCGTTCGTTCCCCGCACGCCGGAGATGGAAGAGGAACGCGCCCGCAAAAAGGGCAAACCGGTACCCGCCCGCAAGCCGAAGCGTCCCGGCTTTGCCAGCCGGCTCGTGGTCCGCAGACCTTGGATGATCGTCATTGTGACGGTGATCGTGCTGGGCGCGCTCGCTTCCGTAGCCAGCCAGGTGAAGTTTACCTACGATATTATGTCATCTTTTCCGAAAGATATGGCCTCGCGTGAAGGCTTCGATACGATCGGGAAGCAGTTCAGCCCCGGGGAACTGGCTCCGGTGAAAATTATGATCGATACGGAAGGCAAGACGGATGGTCTGGGGCAGAAGCTGAAAGAGCTGCCTTATGTGGATGAGGTGTCAAAAGGGCAGCCGGGCAGTCAAAACGCCAATATTATCGCCTACGACGTCACGCTCGACATGAATCCTTATTCCAGCGAAGCGATGGACCAGATTCCCCACCTGCGGAGCACGGCAGAGCAGGCGCTTCAGGCGGCGGGAGTGGGTTCCCCGGCGGATAAAGTGTGGATCAGCGGCCAGACCGCCGAGCAATACGATACCCGTGAGACCGGCGACCGCGACACGATGGTCATTATTCCGGTCGTCATCGGGATGATTACGCTGCTGCTGCTCGTGTATTTGAGGTCGATCACCGCAACGGTGTATTTGATGTTGACTGTTATTTTGTCTTATTTCTCGGCGCTTGGCCTGGGCTGGCTCATCATCCATTACGGGATTGGCGCGGACGCGATCCAAGGAGCGATTCCGCTCTATTCGTTCGTGTTCCTGGTGGCGCTGGGCGAGGACTACAACATCTTCATGATCTCGAGCATCTGGAAAAAACGGAAGCATATACCGTTAAAGCAGGCGATCCAGGAGGGCGTGTCCGAGACGGGCTCGGTCATCACCTCCGCTGGCCTCATTCTGGCCGGGACCTTTGCGGTGCTCGCCTCGCTGCCGATTCAGGTGCTGGTCCAGTTCGGCATCATTACCGCCGCGGGTGTCCTGCTGGACACCTTCATCGTCCGGCCGTTTCTCGTGCCGGCCATTACGGCGCTGCTGGGCCGCTTTGCTTTCTGGCCGTCTTCCCATTCGGAGGCCGAGAACACCAAGGCTGGCATGCCGTCCTGATTCATCATAAAGAGGAGTCCCTGTTTTTCAGGGGCTCCTCTTTTGTGCTGCCACCGAACATCTCTCGTCCGCCGCCCAACCCGGTTCATCCAGCCTGCCGCAAGATTCACCATTTGCTCAAGCCTTACACGGCTGTGGCTTCAGCGTCTGGCTTATAATAGGGAGAGACAGACCCTTTTTACGAACGACGAGGTGAACGCGGCATGAAGGTGTATAACGTTCTGCAGAGTGATGCGGAAGAATATATATTATTGTGTTATCAGGAGCTTGGCAAAACGGAGGCCGAGACCGTCCGGAGGCTGGCGGAAATCAGGGCCAGCATTGAAGAGACCGGAACGTATGAGCATACGTACGAGGAACTGGTTCACGGGGCAAAAATGGCATGGCGCAACAGCAACCGCTGCATCGGCCGCCTGTTCTGGGACTCGATGCAGGTCATCGATGAGCGGGGCCTTGAGCGGCCCGGCGACATTGCCGAGGCGCTGCTGCGTCATATCGAACGCGGCACGGGCGGCGGCAAAATCGTGCCGACGATCACAGTATTTAGGCCGTCGGTACCCGGCATGAGCGATATCCGCATCCTGAACCACCAGCTGATCCGCTATGCGGGGTACGAGAACGGCGGGACGATCACCGGTGATCCGGCTTCCGTTCTGTTTACGAGGCTGTGCAAGAAGCTGGGCTGGACGGGAGAAGGGACGCCCTACGACGTCCTTCCTCTTGTCATTCAAGGCGGGAAAGGCGGGCCTGAGCTGTTTCCCATTCCGCCGGAGCTGGTCATGGAAGTGCCGATCACGCATCCGGATATGCCCGCCTTCGCCGAGCTGGGCTTGCGCTGGTACGCCGTGCCGATCATTTCCGATATGGAACTCGTGATCGGCGGCATCCGCTATACGGCCGCTCCGTTTAACGGTTGGTACATGGTGACCGAGGTCGGTGCGCGAAATTTCGCCGATGAACAGCGGTATAACATGCTGCCGCGGGTGGCGGAGCTGATGGGCCTGTCCACAGCGAGCGAAACCTCGCTCTGGCGGGACCGCGCACTCGTCGAGATGAACGTCGCCGTGCTGCATTCTTACAAGCAGGCGGGGGTCAGCATGGTGGATCACCATACGGCGGCTTCCCAGTTCCGGCTGTTTGAAGAGCGGGAAGCCAGGAGCGGCAGAGAGGTCACCGGGAACTGGACGTGGTTGATCCCGCCGTTATCGCCGGCGACGACCCATATTTTTCACCATTCGTATGACAACACGGTTAAGACGCCAAACTTCTTTAAGAGAGAGGCGTCAAACGCTACGCCGAAACAAGCGGGATGCCCATTTCACCATTAGCTGATCGACTCCGACACCCTGCAAACCCGAAAAAAGTGCTTGATTGCTTGTTGCTTTTCGCCTGCTGCGTCGTATAATGATTTATTAGGTTATTTGACATTAAAGGGGATAAAGATAGAGCGTTGAACACCATATATTTGAACGAAATCATCCGTGAGCTGGTCGGACGGTCGGGACTGGGCGTTCAGGTCCGTCTGAGAACACGGTCCCGGGATGGACGCCTGATCGGCGGCAAGTACGGGATGGTTTCCAAGCGGATCACGATGTATACCGGTGTGATCGAGGAACAATGCATGCAGATGTTCGGATCATTGGACCGGGTGGAGGAGTATTTTACGATTGTCCTGGCCCATGAGCTGGGGCATGCCGCGGATCCGGAGCTGCCTGCGCTCTCCGAATCGTTGGAAGACATGAATCTTACTGAGGAACAGCGGATGCGCGTGGCGCTGCAGATTGAAGAGAACGCATGGAACTATGCGCTGGAGCTGATTCCCGAAGCGGATCTGCCCATGATGAGCGCCATTATCGACGAGTCGCTGTATGCATACCGGCTTCAGGTGGAGGAAGCGGGAGCCGAGGCGGGCATCGCCTGATGTCAGTCGGAACCGGCTGCCGCGGGGTCAGAGGCGGATCAACTGCATCTTATAAAATAATAAAGGATAGGCTCGGCAGACCCTTCGGATCTCTCGAACCTATCCTTTTTTGGTTGTCGGGCAAAACCCGCCTGCACTACAGCATACTGCTTATTCCGCTGCGTTCAAGGGGCTGACGACGAGCTCATACTGGTTCAGCGTAGAGCCGAGAAGGACGTCCTTGCTGCCTCCGGCCCCGCGGTGAGAAGCGCGGAAGGACTCGCTCTGCGTCCAGTTTTTAAACGACGCCTCGTCCTCCCAGACGGTGGACACCTTCAGTTCCTCGGCTTCCGCCTCCTTGCTCTTGCCCAGCCATACCTCCATCCGGACAAAGCCCGGCATGTCCTGCACGCCCTTGGCATTCGCAAAACGCTCGGCCACGGCTTGTCCGTGCCCTTCCTTGATCAAAATCGTATTGGTGATGACTATCATAAGGAATCGCCTCCGATTGTGGTATCGTTCCTTAATTCAGTCTACTCGTGTGCATCCAGTTTCTCAAGCGGCTTGATAGCCGGTCCTTCAAACACGACCCCGTCATAGGAGAAACGGGAGCCGTGGCAAGGGCAGTCCCAGGTCCGCTCCGCCGCGTTCCACTCGGTCTCGCAGCCCATATGCGTACACGTGTTATCCACCAGATGAAGATTGCCCTCCGGGTCTTTATAAGCACCGGCTTTTTTACCGTTATGGCGGACCACGGCGCCTTCGTCAGGATTCAGGTCTTCGATCCGGGTGTGGACGAGGCCGACTTTGCCGGAAATCAGCTCTCCGGCCACATCGGCATTTTCCTTCACCAGGTTCATAATCGACGGGTCGGCGAGGAAACGGGACGGCGTGTACAGCTCACTGTACGGATTGTCCCTGCCGATGATTTGATCCGATAACATCCGCCCGGCGAGGGTACCGCTGGTCATGCCCCATTTGTTGAAGCCGGTTGCGACGTAGATCCCTTCGTCCTTGGACGTAATTTGTCCGATGTACGGCACTTTGTCGATGGTGACCAGATCCTGGGTGGACCAGCGGAAAGGAATGCCTTTGCTGCCCAGCAGTTTGCCCCCATAGGCTTCGAGCGCCTCATAGTAAGAGAAGGTGCACATATGCTGCCCGGTTTTATGCCCTTCGCCGCCGACGATGACCACCTCTTCGCCGTTCCAGGAGGCGGCCCGCAGCGAGCGCGTCGGCTTGTCTGCGCTGATATACATGCCGCCGGCAAACGCCGTTTCCGGCTTCATGGCCAGCGCATACGAGCGGTCGGCATGCAGCCGCGCAAAATAAAAGCCGCCTTCATCGAGGAACGGGAAGTGGGTAGCGGCGACGACATGGCTGCATTGAATCTTGTGGCTTCCGCGATAGGTGACGACCGTTAACGGCCCCTCCTTGTCCACCTTATGGACCGTCGTATTCTCATATACTTGTCCGCCAGCCTTCACGAATTCCTCCAACAGACGCCGCAAATAATGCAGCGGATGGAACCGGGCTTGTCCCGGCAGCTTGATGGCACCCGATGCGAACTGAGGTATCGGCAGCTTGTTTACCCATTCGCCGGGGATGCCCAGCTTCTCATAAGCTTCGAATTCCTTCTCCAGCTTGTTGAGATCCTTATCCTTCTCCATATATACATAGGCGTCTTCCTCATGGAGACCGCAGTCAATATTCAGCTTGGACGCCGTATCCCGGATGAATTGCAGCGCATCCCGGTTGGCCTGATAATACATGGATGCCCGTTCCTGCCCGAAATGGCTCAGCAGTTCATCGTACAGCATGCCGTGCTGGGCCGTAATTTTGGCGGTCGTATGTGCGGTGGTGCCGTTCAGTACTTTCCCCGCTTCCACCAGGGCGACCTTCAGCCCTTCCCGGGCAAGCAGGTACCCGGTCGTAATTCCCGCAATTCCCGCGCCTACGATAGCAACGTCCACCTTGATGTCTTCCGCCAGACGCGGAAAGGAAGGGAGGTCCGTTGTCGCTCTCCATAAAGATTCAGGGTACTGCGGCAGCTCATTGGATATCGGTTCAGATGGTTGCATAGCATCGTAGCCTCCTAAGTATTTTCATTTCATTTATTACCACTTTTCGCCAAAAAGAAACGGAGCTTGCCGGGCGGCGGCTTTTCTTCCCTGCGGGGGTTGTTTACAATAGTAGGGAAAGCCTAAATTGTCCTGCGGGCGGGCAGAAAACCTGCCTTAGGGCGGCCAATTGGGGAATCCCGATATGAACAAGGAGGCGCTGATGAAACGATGAAATACCGGAGACTGGGAAGAAGCGGACTGAAAGTGAGTGAAATCAGCCTGGGCAGCTGGCTGACTTACGGCGGATACGTGGAGCGCGAAAATGCGGTTCAGGCGATCCGGACGGCCTATGACGAGGGCGTAAATTTCTTTGACACGGCCAATGTGTACGAGCGGGGTGCGGCCGAGGAACTGTTAGGGCAGACGCTGAAGGCGTACCCGCGGGAGTCTTACGTGCTGGCAACCAAGGTGTTCGGAAAAATGGGGGACGGGCCCAACGACCAGGGACTGTCGCGGAAGCACATTATGGAGCAGTGCGACGCCAGTCTCAAGCGGCTGGGCCACGACTATGTAGACCTGTACTACTGTCACCGGTATGATGCCGATACGCCGATCGACGAAACGCTGCGGGCGCTGGATGACCTGGTTCGCCAGGGCAAGGTGCTGTACGTCGGCGTCAGCATGTGGACCGCGGCGCAGATGGAGGCCGCGCTCGGCACGGCTGACCGCTACCTGCTGGACCGCATCGTCGTAAACCAGCCGGTGTACAATATGTTTCAGCGGGAGATCGAGCACGAGGTTATTCCGCTCGGCGAAGCGAAGGGCATCGGCCAGGTCGTCTACTCGCCGCTGGCGCAGGGCTTGCTGACAGGCAAATACACGGCGCCGGGCCAGGCTCCGGAAGGCAGCCGCGCCGCCAAGCTCGGCTGGAAGGAAGACCGCATCAGTGAAGAGAAGATCGCCAAGGTGCGCCAGTTGGAGAAGGTCGCCGCCGAGCTGGACATCAAGGTAGGCCAGTTGGCCCTGGCCTGGATTCTGCGGCAGCCGAATGTGGCAAGCGCGCTGGTGGGTGCGAGTCGTCCGGAGCAGGTCACCGAGAACGTGAAGGCCTCGGGCATTGAGCTTTCGGCGGACGTGCTGGAACGGATCGAACAAATTTTGAACTCATAATGATCGAATAAAGCATGGCGAAGGCCGTCCTGCAGCAGGTATCCCGATACCGAGCTGGGGGCGGTCTTTTTTTCTCCAGACCGAGAATATATCGCTCGTCTATGGCAACCGGATAACGGGAATGCTCTAGATACGCCAAGGACCCCCGCCGGGCTACAGCTTTACATCGGGCGGAGCAGCTTGTAAAGTAGTTCTACATTGAATCGGTTGCGGCAAGAAAGCCAAGTGGAGGAAATCGGATTGAAACACAGATACGAGTTTATCGAACACCATGAGCATATGCCTTTTACGCTGTTCATCAACAGCATTGATCATATTCCGTTTCATTGGCATAAAGAGCTGGAGCTGATCTACGTCCTCAAAGGGTCGGTGGAAATCCATGTCGCCCAGGAGCGGCTGATTCTGCGGGAAGAGGACCTGCTGGTCATCAACAGCATGGACGTGCACAAAATCGACAAGACCGGCGAGGCCAACGTCCTGCTTACCCTGCAGGTCGATCCAGGGACGGTCCAGGCCCAGCCGCAGCAGTCCAAAAACCGGATCGACTGCAGCTCCGTGAACGCCCGGGGTGCGGACGAAGCCCGCTTTGCGCCCATCCGCTCCGGTCTTGCCCAAATGATGTGGGAGTTGAACAAGCGGGAGGACGGCTACGGCGACAAAGTGATGGGGCATCTGCATCTCTTGCTGGGCCAGCTGGTCCGATATTTCGCGACGGCGGAGCGGCTGGACGACAGCGCAAATGCGAGCGACGTGGATCTCGAGCGCCTTCGCCGGATCATTCAATACGTGGACGAGAACTATATGTACAAAATCAACCTGAACCAGATGGCCGAACAGGAGCATCTGAGCTTCTATTATTTTTCCCACTTTTTCAAAAGCAAGATCGGCATCTCCTTTCAGAAATATTTGACCCTCATCCGTTTGGAAAAAGCGGAGACGATGCTGAGGGAGACGACGAGCAACATTATCGACATCGCCGCGGATTGCGGATTCGCCAATGTGAAGCTGTTTAACAAGAGCTTTAAGGAAAAAATGGGCGTGACGCCTTCCGAGTACCGGCAGAAGCATGAGCGGCAGATTGGGGGAGCGGATGACAAGCATCTTCCTTTTACGAGAGATACATCGGAGAGCGGCTCCTACATCAAGGTCGATACGGTAAAAGTGCTGGAGGGCTTGTACCGGCATCTGCCGCAGGCTGAAGCCGCGGCACCGTCCGTGCCGCCCGCCCCTGCCCGGAGCGTTGAGGAAAGCCTCGTTCTGGATGCGGCCGCTCCCGGAGAATCGTACGAGCCTCACTGGAACCGGCTGCTGACGGCGGGAAGGGCCGCCGAAGGGCTGCGCGAAGACTGGCGGAAGCAGCTGACGGAAATCCAGGCGGAGCAGCCGTTTCAACATATCCGGTTCCACGGCATTTTCAATGACGAGATGATGATTTACGACGAATCCGAGGACGGGACTCCGCGGTACAATTGGAGTTATGCCGATGAGCTGTACGATTTTTTGCTGGGTCAAGGGATACGTCCCTTCGTTGAGCTCGGGTTTATGCCCGGCAAGCTGAAGCGTTCGGATGAGACCCTCTTTTGGTGGAAAGGGAACATATCGCCGCCGAAGGACATGGCCAAGTGGTCGGAGCTCATCCGCCAGTTTGTCCGGCATCTGGTCAACCGCTACGGCATGGAAGAGGTGCGGCAGTGGTACTTTGAAGTGTGGAACGAGCCGGATGCCATCGAGATCTGCTGGTCGGGGACGAAGGAGGAATATTTCGAATTTTACGCCGCCACCGCGCTGGCGATCAAGTCGGTCTCCCCGGATCTTCGGGTCGGCGGGCCGGCGCTGAATTATATTACCGTGTGGGAGACGGACTGGATTCAGACCTTCCTGCAGTACTGCCACGAACACCGGGTAGATATCGATTTCTTTTCCTTCCACAGCTATTCGGAATATTGGCCCGGGGACGAGCACTCCGGTGGTCTATCCCATACACAGCCGCCGGAATTTTTTGTGGATACGATCCACAAGGTCCGCGAGCGGATCGCCGATTCCCCGGCGGAGGCTTTGGAGCTGCATCTGACGGAATGGAACTTTTCCTTGTATCCGCACAATCTGCTGCATGACACGATGTTCATGGCGCCGTTTATTATCAAAAACGCGGTCGATTCCATCGGCCTGCTGCAGTCGCTCGGGTTTTGGACGTTCACCGACATTTTTGAGGAGATGCGGGCGGGCGACAGCCCGTTTCACGGCGGATTCGGGCTGATCAGCATGCACGGGCTCAAGAAGCCCTCCTATTACGCTTTTGCGCTGCTGAACAAGCTCGGCCGCCGGATCTTGGCCAGGGGTCCGTATTATATCGCGACCGAGGAGAACGGAGACATCCAGGTGCTGCTGTACAACTATACACATGTGGACAGCTTGTACGCCAAAGGCGAATGGTCGGGCATCAGCGAGCAAAACCGGTACGACGTGTTTGAAAGCAAGGAGGCGCTGGACGTCAGCCTCGACATTCGCGGTTTGCAGGGAGATTACAAGGTGTCGCATTACACCCTGGACCGGGAGCACGGATCGGTGTTTGACGCATGGCAGGCGATGGGAGCGCCGGACTTTCCCAGTAAGGATGAGGTTGCCTATCTGCGCCGCCAAAGCGGGCCTGACTTGAAGGTCTCCCAAATCCGGGCTGCTTCTTCCTATACCGTTCGGGTCACCGTACCGCCGCACGGCGTGCAACTGATCACGCTCCATAAACAGTATTGAACACAGCTCCGAAATTTCCCGTTCCTGTGCCGGACGGAAATTCGGGGCTGTTTGCGATATGCCTGCAGCAGCCGGGGATGACCGCAAAAAAAGGGGTGCTTTTAGGCAAAAGAGAACAAGAACGGGCTTTTGCTTCAGGGTTAGAATGAGAACAAGCAGTCATTTGTTGATTCTGCAAACGTCTACATAGCGTGAACTAAAGAAATGGATGTTATAGGGCCGATTGGACCGTTATATAACAGGAAGTTCCATGCAAAACTTTAGTTCAATCTATGTACAATCCATGATTAAAGGAATGAGTCATCATGAATACATCCATAGATAAGCTGCTGAAATCGCTGACCCTGGAAGAGAAAGCGGCGCTCGTCGCGGGGGCCGACATGTGGAAGACGCAAGAGATTGAACGGGCGGCCGTTCCGTCCATTACGATGTTTGACGGTACCAACGGCGTCCGCAAGCCCGGAAGCACGCAGGAAATGGGATTGTTTTCGGAAAATATGCCGGCGACCTGCTATCCGACCGGCGTGGCGCTGGGGTCCACCTGGAACACGAAGCTCATTGAGGAAGTGGGCGAAGCCCTCGGCCGGGAAAGTCTGGCGCTGGATACGCAGATTCTGCTTGGACCCGGCGTCAATATGAAGCGTTCTCCGCTTGGCGGACGGAACTTCGAGTATTATTCCGAGGACCCGGTGCTGACCGGGGAGCTGGGCGCGGCCATGGTGAACGGGCTGCAGCGCATGGGCGTCGGCGCATCGGTCAAGCATTTTGCCGGCAACAACCAGGAGACCGAGAAGATGGTTTCGAATTCCGTTGTGGATGAACGCACCCTGCGGGAAATCTACTTGACCGCGTTTGAAATCATCGTCAAGAAGTCGAATCCTTGGACGGTGATGACCTCGTACAACCTGCTGAATGGTACTTATACCAGCGAGCATGATTTTCTGCTGCGCCAGGTGCTGCGCGAAGAATGGGGCTATGACGGGGTCGTCATGTCGGACTGGACGGCGGTCCACGACCGACTGAAGAGCCTGCGGGCCGGGCTTGACCTGGAAATGCCGGGACCGGCGAAATACAACGCCGTGAAGCTGGTTTCCGCCGTGCGGAGCGGCGAGCTGGACGAGAGCGTGCTGGATGCGTCCGTGCGGCGCATGCTGGAGCTGGTTGCCAAGGTCACTGCCGCAGCCGGCAGCAAGGAGGCGCGGCAGCCTTGGGACGTGGACGCGCACCACGAGCTGGCGCGCCGGGCCGCAGCGGAGAGCATCGTTCTCCTGAAGAATGAGAACGGCATCCTGCCGCTTGCGGCCGGGAAGCTCCGTCGGCTGGCCGTTATCGGCCAGAAGGCGAAGAAGCCGCGCTACCAGGGCGGCGGCAGCGCACGGGTAACCCCGACCCGCCTGGACATCCCGTACGATGAAATCGCGGCGATGGTTGGCGGGGAGGATCATCTGGCGTACGCGGAAGGGTACCGCAACGACAACGAGCCGGACGAAGCTCTGATCGAAGAGAGCGTGCGGCTGGCCAGCCAGGCCGAAGCGGCTGTCCTTTTCGTCGGCCAGCCTGAAGGCACGGAATCCGAAGGTTACGACAGCAAGACGATCGACCTGCCGCCGGTACAGGTGAAGCTAATCCAGGAAGTTGCCGCGGCTCAGCCGAACTGCATCGTCGTCCTGTGCAACGGTACGGCGGTGGCGATGCAGGAATGGATCGGCGGCGTGCCGGCCGTGCTGGAGATGTGGCTGTCCGGACAGGGCAGCGGCCGGGCCGTGGCGGACATCCTGTTTGGGCGTGTGAATCCTTCCGGCAAGCTGTCCGAGACATTCCCGGTGAAGCTGTCGGACACGCCGTCCTACCTTACGTTCGGCGACGGCAACCAGCAGGCGGTGTACAGCGAAGGGATTTTTACCGGTTACCGCTATTACGACAAAAAGGAGCTTGAGCCGCTGTTCCCGTTCGGCCACGGCTTGTCCTACACGTCGTTTGAGTACGGCGGCCTGCGCGTCCGCACTGCCGGCGGGGTGGCGACGGTCGAAGTGGGTATCCGTAACGCGGGGGACCTCGCGGGTCAGGAAGTCGTCCAGCTCTATGTTCAGGACGAAGAGAGCCGCCTGATCCGGCCGGTCAAGGAGCTGAAAGGCTTCTGCAAATTGCAGCTGGAGCCCGGGGAAACGAAGACTGCCGTCTTTACGCTGACCCCGCGGGATTTCTCTTACTATGATCCCAAGCGGGGGCAATGGGTTGCGGAAAGCGGCTGGTTTATGCTCATGGCCGGCAGCTCCTCTGCGGATATCCGCGCGACGGTACGGGTAGACATGGCTTTTGAGGCGCAGCAGAGTCCAAGTCTGCACCGATACAGCCTCATTCGCGATTGGATGGCGGAGTCCCGGTCCCGGGAAGTGCTGGAGCGGTTCATGGAGCGTATGAACGGGCAAATTTCCGATCCGATTTCGCTAAGCGAACAGTCGCTGGAGTTTCTTGGTGACTTTCCGCTCATCAAGCTGATCCAGCTGTACGGTCAGGAAATGCTGATTGAGCGCTCGCCTGAATCGATGGTCGACGAGCTGCTTGCTACGGTTCACCAGGCGAAGGTTTAAGCACAGCCTATAACGTTCACACTATAAGGTACAGCTGTTCATTGGGACGGCTGTACCTTATTTTTTGCGCATTTCGGGCCTCATGATTTCCCTAACTGCCGCCTGGACCGGATGCAGCCGTACCGGTTCAACAAAAAACGTGAAGGTTCTGAGCAAAAAACGCGATGAAAGCGATATCAAGCGTTTCCTATAATTGAATATATCAGGAGCTCACCTAAAACATCCTGAATGAAGATTTTTTGAAAGTGGGGCAATCACATGGGAGCTAAAACATCAGCGGCATCAGTGTACGGCAAGCTCAGCTCGTTCAGAATGATGGGATACGGGCTGGGCGACGCGGCCAACAACTTCGTGTGGGGTATGACGTCGGTCTACCTGATGTTCTTCTACACGGACGTCTACGGCATCAGCCCGGCGGCCGTCGCATCGCTGTTTCTGGTCGCCCGGTTCTTGGATGCCATTTTTGACCCGATCATCGGGATGATCGTCGATAAAACGAATTCAAGATGGGGACGCTTCAGACCTTATTTATTGTTCGGCAGCATTCCGCTGTCGGTTATGTTCGTATTATGCTTCTCGACGCCGGATATGGGGAACACCGGTAAACTGGTTTATGCGTACGTAACTTATATTTTGCTCGGATTCCTGTATTCCCTGGTCAACATTCCCTATTCGGCCATGTCGCCTGTCATTACACAGGATCAGAGAGACCGCACGAAGCTGATGACATACCGCATGATCTTCGCCAATGTGGCAACGCTCATTGTATCGTATGCCACCAGCCCACTAGCCAGCTGGTTCGGCGGCGACAACACCGCCAAAGGCTATCAATACACGGTGGGGCTGTACGCCATCGTAGCGATCGTGCTGCTGCTGGGCTGCTTCAAGAGCACGCAAGAGCGGATTCCGATCCAGAAGGAAGTCAGCACCAAGGGCGGATTGAAAACGTTAGCGAAAAACAGACCGCTCCTGCTCTCGTCCTTTGCCATGATGCTGAGCGGCGGAGCCAATACGATTTTCTTCGCCATTCCGGCGTATTATTTCAAATATAATGTAGGCCGGGAGGACCTGGCGGCGTATTACATCCCGGTGGTCCTTCTGATGGGCATGATCGGCATGGCCTGCGTTCCTTTTGTGGAAAAGAGAATCGGCAAGAAAAACACGCTTCAGCTCGCTTTTTTGATCACGATCGTCGGCAGCGTGTGTCTATACTTTACGAGCTACAGCAGCATTACTCTGATCTTTATCTTCTCGGCTTTGATCGGCTTGACCCTCACCGTGCCGTGGGTCGTCGGCTGGACGATGGCGGCGGACTCGGTTGACTACGGCGAATGGAAAACCGGGGTCCGGGCCGAAGGCATCAGCTATGCTTCCTTCAGTTTCGCCCAGAAGGTCGCGACGGCGCTTGCCGGCTCGCTCTCTGGTATTCTGCTTACGCTGACCGGGTATGTGGCTAATCAGGCACAGACGGTTACCGCGCTGCACGGCATCGCTTTTTCGCTCACGCTGGCTCCGGCCATTCTGACGCTGGGCGCGATGGTCCTGATCTTCTTCTATAATTTGACGGACCACAAATACGCCGAAATCATTCAGGAGCTGGAACAGCGCAAAGCGCAGCAGGCTTAAGTTACGATGCAGCTGGACAAGGCAGTCAATCTTAGGGTTGGCTGCCTTGTTTTTGCTATTTGTGTTGACAATGTGTACACATTGTGTATAAAATCGTACGTATATGAATGCCAAAATAGGAGGAACGATCAATGGATTCGAGTTTGCATATCCGTCTCCCGAAAGAGCTGAAAGAAAGCTTTCAGCAGGCGGCAAAGGATAATCATAAGGATACTTCCACCCTGGTCAGGGACTGGATTGCCGATTATGTCGCCGAGCACCGCAAAACCGACGAAGAAACGGCGGCTGATTTGTATGTGGCGGGTTACCGGCTGCAGCAGGAGCTGGGAGGGAGGGAGCAGATCGATAAGGACTTTGTAAAGCAGCTTCAGGAATTCTCTCTAACGGATCAAAAACAATTCACACACCGCATCCTCTCGATGTATCTGGAACATGATCTGACCGTTCCCGCGATTGTGCAGAAGCTTCATGGCGGATTTGCTTATTCCCAAATGTTTTTGCTTGGTTTGATCGGAGAAAAACCGAAGGACAGCGTTTAGTGCTTTTCTGCCTCCTATTCATGAGCGCCTGACGGCGTTTCGATTGTTTTCTCATTTGCCCCGAGTCCCCCGCCTGCCGCTGTCTGCGCATTGGCATTCTGCCAGGGAGAACGATATACTTGGGGGAGAACCTTGAATGGGAGGAACGGAATGGACTGGCTTAAAATTGACGATGTGGCGAAGGAAACCGGCCTGACCAAGCGCACGATCCGCTACTATGAGGAAATCGGCCTGATCAAATCACCCGAGCGCTCGGACGGAGGCATGCGTTTATATACAGAAGATGACGTGCAGCATTTGAAAAATATCGTGTTGGCCCGCAAGGTGCTCGGCTTCTCTCTGCAGGAGATTCAAGAGTATTTGCAGATTCATGAGCAGGTGGAGCTCCACCGCAGCAAGTTTTCGTCCTCGTCCGACGACGACCAGCGCACGGCTGAGCTGGAGCAGATGGGGGAAGCGGTTACGAAGCAGATCGGCCTGCTGGACGTCAAAATCCAGGAAATCGCCCGTGTGCGGGAAGAGCTCGTGGCGCTGCAGGAACGGATTACGAACGCGCTAAAACGATAATCTGCCTTCAGAGGCAAACAGCGATGACTTTATTTACCGGGAGTCAATAATCAGCAGCAAGCCGGCAAGCAGTCTGGGTGCATAGCACCAGGCTGTTTTTTTGTGCAAAACGCCTTATCCCTCGGAGAAAATGCCTTGAACTCTCGCGGATGAATGACGCCTGAGAAATGCTTTTACTAGTTCTTATTACCTATTGATAAGTTCAAAATTTTTAAAGAAAATGGATATATGTAGAAATGTTATGGGGATGAGCGAGTTCAATCTATGATAATGTGCTCATATAGACCGTGACTCAAGTAACAAGTTTGAGGGTGGGAGATACATATTACCCAGTAGAAAGGAAAGTGCTAGTGAAACGAATGTCGCTGTCCATTAAACGAAAGTTGCTGGTATCGTATCTCGTCGTGCTGATCATTCCCAGCGTCATGATCGGAATGCTGTCTTACCAGTCGGCCAAGGGGAAAATTGAGGGAACGATGATGACCAACGCCCTGGAGAGCAGCGAATCCGCTGACCGGATCATCACGCAGAACATCCAGGCGAAGGTGGATGATCTCGCTTACCTGATTCAGCAGCCTTATGTAGCCAGTGCTGAAAGCGATCCCACCGGCAAGGGAGGCGAGCTCAAGGCTCAGCTGAGGCAGTATCTCACCCTGCATAAGGAGGTCAAGGATATATTGCTGGGCACGGATAGCGGCGATTTCGTCCGGGCCTCCGAGGACCCGCTGCCGGAACGGTACGACGTCCGCAAGCAGGACTGGTATATCCGGGCGATCAAGCAGGGGAAGGGCGCGACCATCTCGCCTGTGTTTAAAGCGGCCAACGGCCAAATGTCCGCTTCCATCGCCCAGATGCTCCCATCAGGCAAAGGCGTCATGTCGATCGAGCTCAATCTGGATACGATTCGCAGCCTGACCCAAATGAAGCTGGGCAAGGACGGATACATCGTGATCGTCGATACGGCAAAAAACTATGTGGTGCATCCGGACAAGACGGGGGAACCCGCGGAAGAAGTGGTGACCAAGCATCTGTTTGCCGGCCAAGAAGGAACATTCAGCTATACATACGAAAATGAGAAGAAGCGGGCGTCCTTCACGACGAACGAGCTCACCGGGTGGAAAATAGCCGGAACGATGTACGACAAAGAGGTGGCCGGTGCCGTCAGCGGCATCCGCAACACGGTGATCCTGGTCATTTCGATATCCATTCTGGCTGCCCTGGCCATCATCCTGTTCAATATCCGCTCGATCATTAAGCCGATTTCTGCGCTCACCTTGGCGACCGAGCGGATCAGCAAGGGGGATTTGCGGGAGGATCTGGACACGGCGAAGAGGGATGAGATCGGCAATCTCAGCCGTCACTTTCAGACGATGGTGGACAATCTCCGCACGATGATCATCAGTGTCCAGGAAATCACGGATCACGTGAACGCGTCCGCCAAGGGGCTGGCTGCAGGCGCTGATCAGACGACCAAAGCGATCGAGCATGTGACCGAAGCCATCCAGGAGGTTGCCGCCGGAAGTGAGCAGCAGCTTCGCAGTGTGGAGCAGAGCATGGTGAGCATGGAGGTCATGTCCAAGGAGTCCGAGCGGATTCGGGCCAACATGGACGATGTCATGCAGACGATGCAGCGGACGACCCAGTCGGCGGAAGAAGGCAACGCGGCCGTGATCAGCGTCACGGACAAAATCCAGAGCATCCACGAGACGGTCAGCGATCTCGACGGCATTGTGGATACGATGAACGAGCGAACGGCCCAAATCGGCGAAATCGTCAATTTGATCACAGGCATTGCCCAGCAGACCCATCTCTTGGCGCTGAACGCGTCGATCGAGGCGGCCAGGGCCGGAGAGCATGGACGGGGCTTCGCGGTCGTCGCGATCGAGGTGCGGAAACTGTCGGAGCAGTCGGAGCAATCGGCCCAGCGGATCGAGGCGCTCGTCAGCGGCATGAAGGGCGAGATGACACGGATTCTGTCCGCCATGAACGACGCGAAGACGAGGGTGTCCGAGGGCATCGAAGCGGTGGATTTGACAGGACGGTCGTTCACGCGGATCCGCAAGGCCGTCAAAGGAGCCAGCGCGGACATCGCCTCGGCCGCCGAGGCGTCGCGCTCGCTTGCGCAGAGCGGCGAAAGCGTCGAACAGTCGATTCGGCTCATTCAGGGGTATTCCGAAGCAGCCGCAGGCAACACACAGGCCGTATCGGCTTCCGCCCAGGAACAGCTTGCCTCCATTGAGGAGATTGCCTCTTCGGCGGCCAGTCTGAACAAGCTGGCTGAGCAGCTGCTCGAGCAGGTTGCACAATTTAAAATCTGACGGCGATGAATAGGCAGGCGCCACCCGAAGCTGCAAGCGGGTGGCGCCTTTTTTGTACATTCCCCGAGCCATCCACATAATTTATCCAATTCTGGCACAACCTACGGTTAAATTCCTTCTTGCTGGCAAGGAGCGGAAATCGAGGTGACTAGTGGAGATGAAAAAAGGCGGTGCAACACCGGATAAGCCGCGCATGGCCCTTCCAACAGGCAGGGCACTGGGTCTGCCGTCTCCTTCGTTGGATAAGGTGCCGATCCAGAAGGATCTGAAAGTCAATACGGAGATGCTGAAGGATATCTTCGATGACTGCTCGGACATGGTCTACCGGAGCATGGAGGTTGCCCCGGGCGTTGAGGGCCTGCTCGTATATGTGGAAGGGATCGTGTTCTCCGAAGAACTCCAGATCCATATGATTCAGCCCATTATCCAGGGATTGGTGCGCTTGAAGAATGAGGGGGACGAGAGCAAGGAGCAAGACCCTGATCTGGAACCATTGGAAAATACGCGCGTATCCCTGTCCCAGGTCAACAGCGCCACCATGTGGGGGGATGTCATCGAGGGGCTGATGAATTCCAGCGCGGTCATCCTGGTGGACGGGTATTCGGAAGCCCACCTGTTCAATGTAAAGGGCGGATTGCGCCGAACCGTATCCGAGCCGGAGACCGAAGCGGTCATCCGCGGGCCGCGCGAAGGATTCACGGAGATGCTTCGCGTCAATACAGCGCTGCTGCGTTTCAAAATTAAGTCCCCCAGGCTGAAGATGAAGAGCATCGTTCTCGGGACAGAGACCAAAACGGATGTGGTCATTTCATACATCGAGGGACTGGCGAATCCCAAGATGATCCGGGACGTCGAGAAGCGGCTCAAGGACATTGAAATCGACGGAATACTGGAATCCGGGTATATCGAGGAAATGATCGAGGATCATCCGTATTCGCCTTTTCCCCAGCTCCAGTACACCGAGCGCCCCGACACCGCAGCGGCCCAGCTGCTGGAGGGACGTTTTGCCATATTCACGGACGGTACGCCGTTCGTTCTCATCGGTCCGGTGACCTTTTTCCAACTGATGCAGGCGAGCGAGGACTACTACGAGCGGTACTTCATCACGAACTTCATCCGGTGGATCCGGTATTTATTCGTGTTTATCGCCCTCTTCCTACCTGCATTGTATATTGCTACGACGACCTATCATCAGGACATGCTGCCTTCGACCCTGGTGCTCAGCATCGCGGCTGCCCGGGAGGCCATTCCGTTTCCTGCGCTCGTCGAGGCGCTCATTATGGAGATTTCCTTTGAGGCCTTGCGCGAGGCTGGCGTAAGGCTCCCGAAAACCGTCGGCCAGGCGGTCAGCATCCTGGGGGCGCTCGTTATCGGTCAGGCAGCGGTCGAGGCCGGCATCGTATCGGCCCCGATGGTCATTATCGTGTCGATGACAGGGATCGCCTCCTTTACGATTCCGCGGTTCAACCTGGCCATCACGGTCCGCCTGCTGCGGTTTCCGCTGATGATTCTGGCCGGGGTTCTCGGATTGTTCGGCATCGTGCTGGGTACAGTCTGGATTCTGGTCCACGTGACCCAATTGACCTCCTTTGGCGTGCCGTATATGTCCGGCGTCAGCCCTTTCCATGTTCAGGATAACAAGGACGTGTTCGTTCGCGCCCCATGGTGGAAGATGAAGCGGCGCCCATCCTGGGCATCGAAGAAAGACCGGGTGCGTGAGAAGAAGGAGATCAACGGTACCCCGCAATCAAACAAGGTGTGGTGATATGGACATGATCAAGAAATGGGCGGTAGCCGGTCTATTGCTCCTGAGCCCGCTTGCGCTGGCCGGCTGCTGGGACCGTAAAGAAATCAACGACGTTGCCTTCGTCATCGGATCTTCCGTCGACAAGGAAAACGGGATGTACCGAAGTGCCCTCCAGATCGCCCTGCCGGGAAATTTAGGCGGGGCAGGCAGCAAAGGCGGCGGCGGAGGCACCAGCGGCGGAAAGTCCTACTACCTGGAATCGAAAACGGGCATTACGCTGCGCAGCGCCAACATGGAAATCCAGGCCGGCAACTCCCGGAACCTTTCCTTCTCCCACCGGCGCGTGCTGCTTATCGGCGAGGATTTCGCCAGGGACGGCATTGCACCGATGCTGGACCAATTTGCCCGGATTCCTCAGAATCGCCTGTCATCGCTGGTGGCGGTGACAAGCGGATCGGCGTACAAAATTTTGGACGCCGCAGCGCCGATGGAGCAATTCTCCAGCGAGATGATCCGGGAGCTGATCAACGAATTCACAAAAAGGCCCGATTCGCTGAAACAGCTGGTTAACACACTCATGACCGATGGCGTGGACGTGGCTCTTCCGTACCTGTCTATTCAAGAAGCGGTGCCGCCGGGCGTGGGCACTTCCAAAAATAATATCCAGGTTACGGGCCTGGCCCTGTTTGACGAGGACAAGTTCGTGGGAGCCCTGGAAGGGCAGGAAGGCAAAATCATCAATCTGGCCATGAACCAGGCCCCCTCACCGGACATTATCGTCGACGGGCCCGGAGGCAAGGGCCACATTTCCATCCGCTTCAGTGAAAATGAGGCCAAGCTGAAACCGGTTGTCCGCGGCAACGATATCACGATGACCATCGAAATTTACGCCAAGGGCGCCGTGTACGAAAATGATTCAAACAGCATTATCAGCGATGAGCATAGCCTCCGGGACCTGGAGCGCCGGGCCAGCGAGGAGATTGTCGATAAAGTGCAGCTCGCCATGCGTTCTCTGCAGCATAAATACAATTCGGATATTTTGGGATTCGGCAGGTCGATCTACGAGAATGACCCTAAGGCTTGGCAGAGATTTAAGGGCAATTGGAAGAAAGCATATCCCGAGGTCAGGGTTATCGTAAAACCTGAGCTTCATATCGAGAATATCGGAGCCGTCGGCAAGCCCTTCGGCAGAAAGGAAATCAGGAATGATTAAGCTTCTGGGGCTGTATATCTTGGCCGCTATCTTGGTGAGCCTGGTCGATCGGAAGGTCATGCGCGAAATTCCGGGGATTAACCGCTGGTTGGCCTATATTCTGCTCGCAGGCGGGTTCGGAATATGGGCCTACTGCCTGCAGTTTGGCCACGTCGTGTACGGATCGGTACTGGCGGGACATTATCTCGAAAAATTCGTTCCTTTTTGAATGTGAAATCGCAATAAAGGAGGCAGGGCTGTGAATAAAGTGACGAACCGGCAGTTTAGGATGCTCGGAATTACCTACATCTTGAACACCACATTAATCCACGTACCGAGTGAGCTGGCCAATTATGCCAAGCAGCACGCCTACCTGTCCTTTTTTCCGGCGGGAATCGTCGTTGCGCTGATGCTTCTGCTGCTGTCCAAAAGCGCCAAGCGGTTCCCCGGGAAGGACCTGTTCCAGTCGCTGAACGGACGGCATAAAGTGATCGGAAGAGTGATTACCATCCTGTATCTGATATTTTTCTTTATCATCCTGGCCAGGGATATCCGCATGGTTGCCGACTTTACCAATGTCGTCCTGCTGCCGCTCACGCCGATCTTCATCATTTCTATTGCGATCACGGCGACGGTGATTTTTATTGCCAGAGGGGGCGTGCAGACGGTGATGGGCATTGCCGACCTGTATGGGCCGATGATGACAACGGTTGTCCTCATCATACCGTTTATCGTTGCCAAGGATTTTGATTTCAACTATATCAAGCCTTACTTTTATGTCGATTGGGCGGGCGTCGGCAAAGGGAGCTGGGTCGTCTTTTCTTACCTGGGCCAGATCTTGGCGCTCCCGTTCATCTTCTCAAGCAAAGATTACCGGATCCGTGACGGGATGTACGCTTTGCTCCTGTCGACAGGGCTGCTGCTGCTGATCGTCATTATGATTTCGCTGCTGGTAGGCGTACCCATTGCCGAAAGCCTGATGTACCCGTCTTACGAAATGTCCCGGCAGATTAAAATAACGGATTTCCTCGACCGGTTCGACATGCTGCTCGTTGGCCTCTGGTTTCCGGCGGTTCTGCTGAATATCTCCACCAGCTTGTTCATCATTTGTTACGGATTAAAAACGATGATCCCGCAGATTTCCGGAAAAATGATGACCTCGCCCATCGGGTTATTCGCCGTGGTGACAGCATTCTGGATCTATCCCAATTCGATCGAAGTGTTCCGGTTCGACAGGGAGTGGACGGTCGTGGCCCTGGTGTTCGTCATCGTGCTGCCGCTCTTCATCTTTTTGTTCCATCGGCCCCATCGAAAACCCCGGATGCAGGAACCCCGGGAGGACGCTACCTGATCCTTCTGCCGGTAAAAATAAAACAGACTCTTTCGGTTAGATTAGAGGGGATAAAAGTGATACAATAGAAGGAACGGGCGGCCCTGAAGCCTGCGGCTGAAGGGGATGTCCTGCCTGCTAGGCATACCTGAAGGGTGATTACATGACAACTAAATCGAGAAAGCACAACATTTTTCATAAGTTTTACCGGAAAATCAAGCTGAACATGATCAAGCTGTTCCGTTCCCCGGGCGGAGCACGCAAAGTGTCGCTCGGATTTGCACTCGGGTTCGGGCTCGAGATGATCGTCATTTCCACCGGATCGCTGGTGTATTTGATTTTTTACCCTACGGTAAGGTTGGCCGGCGGCTCGCTTCCGGCAGCTATTATAGGCAATGTCATTGGCAAGCTCACTTTCCTTCCTATCGTCCTCCTCCCTTTTGCCAAGAAAATCGGAGAATGGTTTTTCCCGAAAAAAATGGTGGATATTCCGGTCCAGGAGCATGCTTGGAGAAACCTGCTGTCCGGCGATTTTACCATATTTAAGCATCTGCTGCAGGGCGGTCTTCACGTGCTGATCGGCATGTCGGTGTTCGGCCTGGTGCTTGGCGTCATTTCCTTTTTTGTCGTTCGATTCTTGTATAACCAGCGTAAAAGGCACCGCCTGGCCAAGCGCCAGAACGCCGCTGCCGTTAAAAGTCTGTGAATCTTTTCATCTCCTTGGGCGGAATTTCAAGTATACTGTTTAATAAAACAGTGGCGGGTTCCATGAACCCTGATGAGGAGAAGGATGCATGGCTCGGAATTTGGCAGGTAAAAAAATTGCGTTAACCGGTCCCCGCAAAGCGGCCGAAATGGCCAAACTTGTGGAGAATATGGGAGGCATTCCGCTGATTCGTCCCGCACAGGGAACGGTATTCCTCGACGATGTGAAGCTGCGCAAGGATATTGAAGCATGGATCGCCAATCCACCCGCCTGGGTCATATTGACGACGGGCATGGGGCTCGACGCCATCGATCAGGTGGCGGAGGAGATGGGGGCTGGCGCTGCACTGCTCGAAGCGCTTCAGGGCTCGTCCATTGCCGCCCGCGGGTACAAGACGGTGAATGCCCTGAAGAAGAGAGGGCTTATCCCGATCGTACGGGACGACGATGGGAGCACGGCCGGTCTGATCCGGGGGCTGGCGTCTTATCCGTTTCAAGGGGCGGACGTCATTCTACAGCTGCACGGCGATCCGGCCCCGAAGCTGACGGCCTGGCTGCAGGAACAGGGGGCCCAGGTACGGGAAGTGCTGCCGTATCAGCATATTGCTCCGGAGGAAGCGGAGCTTGCACGGCTGCTCGCCGAAATTACGGCGGCGGAGCTTGACGCCGTGGCGTTCACCAGCGGGCCGCAGGTGCGCAACCTGATCGAGTACGCCCGGGTGAAGGGCGAGCTCCCGAAGCTGGTATCGGCTTTCTCCGGACCGGTGGTCGCGGCGGCTGTCGGCAAAATTACGGCCCAGGCGCTGCGGGAAGAAGGCATCGAACGCGTCTGCTCGCCGGAGGAAGATGAGCGGATGGGCAGCATGATGGTGGAACTGGGAAGGTATTTTGTTCGAAATTGACGGAAGGGATATGTCCATACAGACGGGGGATGCGGCTGGCTGCATCCCTTTTTCCTTCATCAAAACGAAAGGAATTAAAGGTTTTTTCCAGAAAGTGTGGAATGCTATAGGGAACGAGAGCGAGCAAGGAGGAACATAATGAACAAGAAAAAGAGCATTTTACTCGGTGATTACACGCATCCGAAATTTCACCCTTTGCAGGGGGTAGACGCGCAGATCAGCCATATTTTGAACGATGTCATTTCGGTTCAATGCAGCGAAAACAAAAATTTGCTGCTCGAGGAGCATTTGAAGCCGTTTGACCTTTGCATATGCTATTTCGACTTGTGGGACGAGAAGGTGTCTCCGCAGCAGACAGCGGGTTTGCTGTCTTACGTGAGCCAGGGAGGAGGCCTGCTTGTCATCCACAACGGCCTGTCTATAGGCAACCGGCGCTATGAGCTGGCCCAGCTGGCCAGCGGCCGTTTTAACGGTCATCCGCCGTACCAGCCGCTGTCGTTCCGGGTGAGCGCAGAGGACCAGGTTACGAAAGGCATCGAGCCTTTTGAACTCGACGAAGAGCCGTACCAGATTGATTTTGACCCGTTTGGCGAAAGAACCGTGCTGCTGGAATACGAACTGGAAGGAACGTGGCATCCGGCGGCCTGGAAACATAGCTACGGTATGGGAAGAGTCGCCTTTCTGATGCCGGGGCATCACGAGCCGACATTCCTCCATCCGCAGATCCGCCGGCTTATTCTGCAGGCAGCGCAGTGGGCAGCGCATCTTCCGGGTTAATGCGGTTCCCGGGTTTATATGACCCATCATTTGGGGGTATAATATATTGACTATAGCTTTGGGAGGAATAACCATGAGTGATCTGTTTAAAAAAGCAATTTCATTGGGATGGGGCCTTACCATAGTGAGCAAAGAGAAAGTCGAGAAGATCGTGGACGATCTGGTCAAACGGGGCGAGCTGGCGCCATCGGAATCCAAAGATCTGGTCAACCGGCTGGTGGAACGCGGCGAGGAGGAGCAGTCCCAATTTAAAACGTGGATTCAAGACCAGGTCCGGCGTGTATTAACGGACATTCACGTTCCTTCCGATCAGGATATCGTCAGTCTGGAACAGCGCATTGCAACATTGGAGAAGAGGGTGGCGGAGCTCGAAGCAGAGCGTTCCGGACCGGCCGCGGAATAAGATGGCACTGCGCATCAGACATACCGGTCGTTACCGGGAGATCGCCATGGCGCTTATGCGTCATGGCTTTGGTTATATCGTGGAGGAGCTGGGCCTGTTCCAGATGCTGTCCATCCCAAGACGGTGGATCACCCATGAGACGCCGCAGACCAAGACGCTGGGGGAACGGATCCGGCTGGTTCTGGAAGACCTCGGGCCGACCTTCGTCAAGCTGGGGCAGCTGGCCAGCACCCGGTCGGACCTATTGCCGGAGCCGATCATCCGGGAGCTGATCAAGCTTCAGGATCAGGTTCCGCCCTTCTCGTCCGAGTCGTCCAAGGGCATTATCGAGCAGGAGCTGGACGACGCCATTGAGGATATTTTCTCCTGGTTTGAGGAGTCGCCGATCGCGGCTGCTTCCATTGGACAGGTTCACCTCGCCAAACTCAAGACCGGCGAGGATGTAGCGGTCAAGGTCCAGCGTCCGGGCGCTCTGCAGATGGTGGTCAGAGACCTGGAAATCCTCAGGGACCTGACCGCGTTAGCGGAGAAGCGCTGGGTGTGGGTCAAGCAGTACCAGATCGCCCGCCTGGTAGAAGAGTTTGCGAGCTCCATGCGGGCTGAGCTGGATTATACTCAGGAAGGCCGCAACGCGGAAAAAATCGCACTGCAGTTTCAGAACGATGAGACCGTGTGCATCCCGCGAATATTTTGGCAGTATACATCTTCGCGCGTCATGACAATGGAATACGTCCGCGGCATCTCTTTAAGCCATCAGGAGGAGCTTGTGGCGAAGGGATACGATTTGAAGGAAACGGCGGAGAAGCTCGTGGAGAGCATGCTGCACCAGATTTTCATCGAAGGCTTTTTCCACGCCGATCCGCATCCGGGCAATCTGCTCGTGCGCAAGGACGGCAGCCTTGCCTATCTGGATTTCGGTATGGTGGGACGGCTTAGCGAGGAGATGAAGGACCATCTGTCTTCGCTGATCATCGCCCTGATGCGGAAAAACACCGACAGCATGGTCCGCGCCGTGCTGAGGCTGGGCATGATGCCGGAAGACGGCGATATTCGCGAGCTGCGCAGGGATCTGGACAGTCTGCGGGAGCAGTACTATAATATTCCTTTTTCCGAAATCAGCATGGGGACGGCGCTGAACGATCTGTTCGCGGTCGCTCAGCGTCACAAAGTGATGATTCCGCCTGATCTGACGCTGCTCGGCAAGGCGCTGCTGACGATGGAAGGCGTCATCGAGAAGCTGGACCCTACGCTCAGCATCATCGACATGGCGGAGCCGTTTGGACGGAAGCTGATCAAGGACCGCTTCAGCACCCGCAATTTGCGCAAGAAGCTGCTGGGCGGAGCGGCGGGTCTGGCGGAGGCGCTGTTCGACCTGCCGGACCAGGCAAGGCAGATTTCATCGTTAATCAGCAAGGGCAAGCTGAAGGTTGAGATCAGCGTTCCGGAGATGGAAGCCCTGATGAGGAAGCTCGACCAGATCAGCAACCGGCTGTCTTTCAGCATCGTGCTGCTTGCCTTCAGCATCATCATGGTTGGGCTGATCATCGGTTCTTCCCTCAATCAGCAATCCTCGGTGCTGTGGCATTTTCCGGTGATCGGAACCGGTTTTATTGTGGCGCTGTTGATGGTGCTGTGGCTGCTGTTTTCCATATTCAAATCCGGCAGGTTTTAGCTGCCTGTATTGCCGCCATTATGATCCATACATTGTTATTCATGCGTTTTTCATTTCATCCTTTAAGGGAGGTCTGTCCGGCGGCCCTGCACGGGTCACGTGACGGTCCTCCTTTTTAAGATATAGAAGTACAAGCGTCTGAACCGAGTTAATCCACTATATATCCCGCTAAAGGCGGAACTTAATGAATGAGGTGCATTTTTGTTGAAGTTTTCAAGTTTGGGCGTTAACGAATCATTGGTCAATACACTGAGGGCGAACGGTATTGCCATCCCGACACCGGTGCAAACGGAGACGATCCCGCTCCTGCTTGCAGGAAGCGACGTGATCGCGAGGGCACGTACAGGAACCGGCAAAACGCTGGCCTTTATGCTGCCGATGCTGCAAAAAATAGACCCGACACAGCTGTACCCGCAGGCGCTTGTCGTTGCGCCTACACGCGAGCTGGCGCTGCAAATTACCGAGGAGGCGCGCAAGCTGGCGGCAGGGACCGATATCCGGATTCTGGCCGTTTACGGCGGACAGGACGTCGAGAAGCAGTTGCGGAAGCTCGAAGGGGGACGCCAGCTGATCATTGGCACGCCGGGCCGGCTGCTGGATCACCTCCGGCGCGGTACGCTGGAGCTCGGGCGGGTCAAAATGCTCGTGCTGGACGAAGCCGACCAAATGCTGCACATGGGCTTCCTGGACGAGGTCGAGACGCTGATTCAGGCGCTGCCCTACAAGCGTCAGACGATGCTGTTCTCGGCCACGATGCCTGCCGAGGTCAAGCGGCTTGCGGCAGCCTATACCCGGGACGCGGAGGACGTAGTGATTAAAGGGGAGAAATCGCCGGTGCCGCTGGACCATATCCGGCAGATCGTCGTGGAAGTGACGGACCGGACGAAGCAAGAGGCGCTGATCTCCATGATCGACACCTACCGACCGTTTCTGGCGATCATATTCTGCCGCACCAAGCGGCGGGCGTCGACGCTGAACGAGGCGCTGCTCGAACAAGGCTACAACTCGGACGAGCTGCACGGCGACCTGTCGCAGGCGAAGCGCGAAGCGGTCATGAAGCGGTTCCGCGAGGCGAAGCTGCAGTTGCTGGTCGCGACGGATGTGGCGGCCCGCGGGCTTGACGTGGAAGGCGTCACGCACGTGTTTAACTACGATATTCCGCATGACGTGGAGAGTTATATCCACCGGATCGGCCGTACGGGCCGGGCCGGGGAGAAGGGCATGGCCATCACGCTGGTCGCCCCCAAAGACAAAGGCGAGCTGGCAAACATCGAGCAGCACATCCAGTACAATATCGAACGGCGCCGGTATGACAAGGGCGCCGGCATCACTGCCGCGGGGACCAAGGCGCGCTCCATCCATGCGGAGCGTGACGACCGCGGGCGCGGCGGCAGAGACGGCGGGCGCGGCGAAGGCCGCCCGCGCCGGGATGACCGCCCCGCACGCGCGGGCGGTGAAGGCAGAGGCGCCCGCGGCGAGGCCAAGCGGGCGCGGGGCGCCTACGCCGGAAGCGAAGCCGGCGCAGGCGGTGCAAGTGCCGGCCGCTCCCGCACCGGTGCGGCCGGGCAGCGTGACGGCCGCAGCGCTGGCGGCGGCCGGGGCCAAGCGGCCCGCGCGGAACGCGGCGCGCCGGTTGGCGGTTCCCGCGGCGGCCGGGATGCCAAGCGGAGCGGCACGGGCCGCCCATCCGCTCCCGGCGGCAGAGGCCGGAGCGCGGGAGGACGCGGGCGCCGGAAATAACGGCGCCCCGCGGCCAAGGCAGCAGCTAACCCAGGCGGGGACAGCTGCTGCCTTTTTTTGTCCTCACGGATGCCCCGAAATTTAGAGGCAAATCTCTAAATCTGCTAATGGGTGGGCCGCCCGTGCAAACCGTACTCTATCGCGGCGAGGCCGATTTTGTTTTCTGACTCGGATGATTCGGGCAACCTCCCACTTTGCGGCCAAGCGTTTCAGCAGCCCGTCAAACGCATGATATAATAGCAAGGCAGCTCATCCAAAACCTGGATGCCGCTGCTGCAATAGCAGTCAGCACCGGCTGCAATCAGTCATAGCAGAAAGGTCTTGATGCGTAATGATCAAGCTGAGCATATTGGATCAATCAACGATATCGGAAGGCAGCAATCCGGTGGAAGCGCTGGCCCAGACGGCGGCCATGGCCCAGGAAGCCGAACGGCTCGGATACCATCGTTTTTGGGTATCGGAGCATCATTTCTCCCCGAACCTGGCCGGCTCCAGTCCGGAAGTGCTGATCTCCCATCTGGCGGCGAAGACATCGACGCTCCGGGTTGGATCAGGCGGCGTAATGCTGCCTCACTACAGCTCTTACAAGGTAGCGGAGAACTTTCGGCTCTTGGAAGGCCTCTATCCGGGCAGAATCGACCTGGGACTCGGACGCGCGCCGGGCGGCATGCCTTTGGCGACCCGTGCCCTTCAGGAAGGGAAGATGCGCGGCGAGGACCGTTACGCCGATCAGATCGACGACTTAGTCGCCTATTTGACGGATTCCCTGAGTCCGGAACATCCTTTTGCTGGACTTCTGGCCACGCCGATGGTCCAGACCGTTCCGGAAATGTGGCTGCTTGGCTCCAGCGGGGGCAGCGCCGGGATTGCCGCCATGCAGGGAACCGGCTTTGCTTTCGCCCAGTTTATCAACGGTTCCGGCGGCAGTGATGTGATGCGCTGGTACCAGGAGCATTTTCAGCCGTCGGCCATTTTTGACAAGCCCCAGTCCCTGGTGGCCATCTTTGCCGTATGCGCAGAGACGGAGGAGGAAGCGAACCGGATTGCGTCCAGCATGGATCTCTCGCTCATTTTATTGGAAAAAGGCGGATCGTCTTCAGGCACTCCGCCGGTGGAGAAAGCGCTGGAATATCCGTATTCGCGGTACGACCGAATCCGGATTGAGGAGAACCGCAAGCGGATGGTCGTCGGTTCCCCGCAGCAGGTGAAGCACAGAATTGAAGAGCTGTGCGAGGAATACAATGCCGATGAGGTGATGATCGCCAGCATTACCCATCGTTTTGAGGATAAGCTGCAGTCCTTCCGGCTGATCGCCGAAGCGTTCGGACTTCCGGCGGACGCCGCCGGACGATAACAGAACGAACAGGCGGAAATTAGAATAACGTCTATCGGCATACATCGGAAGCAAGACCGCATCCGGAAGTGTTTCTTGTGTTATAAAGAAGCACATTCTACGAAGCTAATACTTTCTTGCATCTAGAAAAAAAGACGGCCCCCTGGATATTATCCGTCCGGGGCGCCGTCTTTTGGCTTCGTGTAGGTGAAGCCGGGGTACTTGACTACAGGCGATTTTTCCTTGCGCAGCGCATCCAGCAGATCGGACCCGACGTTCAGGTTTTCCGCCACCAGCTCCCGTGGTGTCAAGGCCATCCACTGGTTCAATGACACATCCGCGAACCGGTCGCTTTTGAACATTTCCAAAAACCAGAGGCTGTCTGTTCCGGTATTCTGGATATAGTGTCCGAAGGCGAACGGCACATAGCCGACGTCGCCCGCGCGAACGTTGAACGTACGGGCCTTGCCGCCACCGGCGAATACGGTCATTCTGCCTTGGCCGGTAAGGTAATACTGCCATTCGTCCTGATTCGGATGCCAGTGCATCTCCCTCATTCCGCCGGGTTTGATTTCCACCAGTGCCGCCGCTACGGTACGCGAGATCGGGAAATTGGACGAATCTACGATCCGTACGCTGCCGCCGGATGTGATGATCGGAGGCTGCGCGAGCAGGCGGTGCGTAAAGGTTTGGGGCACCTCTCCGTAGGGCGAGGTTACCTTTTGGCTGTCCAGTGGACCGGGAACGGGTTCCTGCTCGATGTACACCTGGCTGGGAGGGATGCTTGCAAACGCGCTTTCCGGAACGCCGAAATTGGCCGAGAGGACCTCCCTGGGCGTGTGGGCGAACCAGTCGGAGATGCTGAGGGTATTCAGGTCGGAGAAATGTCCGTCGTCAAAAACAAGCAAAAACTCGCAGCCTTCCTCCAGCCCTTGGATGGAATGGGGGATGCCTGGCGGGAAATACCAGAGATCTCCGGGACCCACATCGGCAATGAAATTGCGCCCGTTTTGGTCCACTGCCGTAATGCGTGCCCTGCCGAGCAGCATAAAGGACCATTCGGCCTGCTGGTGCCAGTGGAGCTCACGCAGGCCGCCAGGGGTGAGGCGCATGTTGACGCCGGCCAGCGTGGTGGCGATGGGCAGGTCGCGAACCGTCACTTCCCTGGACCATCCGCCTTCATTAAGCTGCATGTGCGTATCGGAGAAGGAAAATTTTAAATTGGGTATCAGCCCGTTATCGGTCTTCGGCGGAACGAGCATATCGGGATTCTCCATGTCCCGAAGCACGTCGCGCGGCCCCTCGTCGGTCGCCCCTTCGCGGCCGCGGATCGGCTGGGGAATCCGCCTGCCCGACTCCGGCCGATTGGATGAATGATTCATGCGTATGGCCCCTTTTCAGCAGTAATCTCGCTTTCAGCTACAGGAAAGTATATGAACCGCCGCATGCCGATATGAGGCTGATTCCCGGCTTCATTGGATTCACTTGGGGCCGGACTTGCATCACGGCCGCTTTGGAGTATCATGGAAAGTGGATCGTAAAATCACAGCCCGGTCGGTAGTCCGTGGCGCATGTATGGAGGCAGAGGGCGATTCGCCAGCACGGCCTCCCGGATCACATGTCAGTAGCCTTCCCCCCTCGGGATGTCCCTCGGTCCGATTTATACAGAGGGGGAATACTGGTGAAACTAACGGTATTTTTTGAAGATCCTTATTGGGTTGGTGTCGTCGAAGTGCAGGAAGCAGACGGGCTCAAGGCGGGTCGTCACGTCTTTGGTTCCGAGCCGTCTTTGCAGGAGGTGTGGGAATACGTTATGAACGATCTTCCCGCGCTGGTGGAGCGTTTATCCTGCAGCGTCCCGGCCGCGCAGCTGCCTGTGAAGTCGGTCAACCCGAAGCGGCTTGCCCGGCAGGCGGCGAAGGAGTCCCGCTCCCGCGGCGTCAGCACCCAGAGCCAGGAGGCGCTTCGCCTGGAGCTGGAGAAGTCAAAGAAGCAGCGCGCCTGCCGAAGCAGGGAACAGCGGGAAGCCCTGGCCGCTTACAAGCGGGAGATCGCCGTAAGGAAGGCCAAGGCCAAGCATCGGGGTAAATAGCAGCAGAATGCCAATTCTATATGAAGGATAGAAAGGGGTAATCACATGTCCGTGTACCAATTCACAGCAGCCAAGACCTCTGGTCAAGAGGTGTCTCTTCAGGATTATGAAGGTAAAGTGCTGGTCATCGCCAATACGGCAAGCCAATGCGGATTAACGCCGCAGTATGGCGACCTGCAGAAGCTGTATGACGAGTTCAAGGGGCAGGGGCTCGAAATCCTTGGATTTCCCTGCAACCAGTTCGGAGGACAGGAGCCGGGTACCAGTGAAGAAGCCGCATCGTTCTGTCAGCTGAATTATGGGGTTCAATTCCCGGTATTCGCTAAAGTGGAAGTGAATGGGGAAGGGGCTCATCCGCTCTTTCAATATTTGAAACAGCAGCAGCCGGGTCCGGCCGAAGACGGCGAGATTCAATGGAACTTTACGAAGTTTCTGGTGAACCGGCAGGGAGAAGTGGTTGCCCGCTTTGAGCCGAAGGAGTCACCGGAAGCCATGACGGAAGCCATCCGCGGTTTGCTATAAACTGCCGGGATGCTTCCTGAAAACTTCCTGATAGTGATACGAACCAATATCATGAACAAAAGGTCTGTCCCGAAAACGGGACAGACCTTTTTGATAATATCAGTAAGTATGAACTCCATAGCCATTGCTTCCTGATATTGCAAGAAAAACTTCCTTTAAACGCGGTCTGTCTTCTTTGAAGGTACGTCGATAGACGTTTTTCTTATAATATCAGTAAGTATGAACTCCATAGCCATTGCTTCCTGATATTGCAAGAAAAACTTCCTTTAAACGCGGTCTGTCTTCTTTGAAGGTACGTCGATAGACGTTTTTCTTATAATATCAGAAAGTATAAACTCCATAGCCATGGCTTCCTGATATTGCAGGAAAAACTTCCTTTAAACGCGGTCTGTCTTCTTTGAAGGTACGTCGATAGACGTTTTTCTTACAAAAACGGATGTTACTGCGGAACGCTGCCGTTTAATCCTTTCAAGGCTTCCTCCACAGGGGTATCGCCTTCAAGCAGGTCGAACGACTGGTTATGGGTCTGCCGGATTTGCAGCGCCGCGAGAACAGCTGCGGCCACATCATCTCTGGATACCCGGCCGTGACGCTGCAGCTCCGGAGCGGCATGCACCTTGCCTTTGCCCGGCTCGTTTGTCAGCCCGCCCGGACGGATAATCGTATAGCTCAGCCCGCTTTCCTCAAGGATGGTCTCGGCCTTGCGTTTGGCCATCAGGAAGGGCTTCAGGAAAGAAGGCATGGCGTCCGGATCCTTGGTGCCCATAGAGCTGATCAGCACAAACCGCGGAATTTGCTCCAGCACGCTCTGCTCAATGAGCCGAACGGTTCCGACATGGTCCACATGCTCCGGATCACCCGAGGTGCCGGCCCCTGCGGCGCAGACGACGATGTCCGCTCCTTTCATACCGCCTGTGAAAACTCCCGACAAGTCCCCAAGGTAACCCTTGGCTCCTGTGGATTCCAGATCCCGGAGGTGGTCTTCTTTACGGACCAGCCCTCTCACGTCATAACCTGCCTCAACCAGCTTCGATACGATTCTGCGCCCGGTCTGGCCGTTTGCGCCTGCCACAAAAACGGTTGTCATCGTTGATCACCTCTACGTATGCATTACCCCGATGTCCAGGGCGGGAACACAGGTTTTGATCGAATTCCAAAAATAAACAAATTCGCCAGGTCGGCGTCCGGGGGAACGAAACATCGACCTGGCGAATTCGGTTGGGAGTGGTCCATGATATATGGCATAGCAGGCAGGGCGAACACGGTTCGTCCACTCTATGCTCCTGTTCTTTTTATACCCGGCGGGCGTGGGGTTGAAACAGATGCCTTATTTTTTCTTTTGCGGATTTTGCCGGCTCGCTTTAAGATAGAAATACAAGCATATACAGACTTCATATAGAGGGAGATGGAGCGGGAGATGATCGAGCAAGAGAACGGCGTTTTTCCTGCGGTGTGCCCGCTGGACTGCCCGGATACCTGCGGCCTGCTGCTGCACAAGGAGAACGGTAGAATCGTCAAAGTGACCGGCAACCCCGATCACCCGATTACTCAGGGTGCGATCTGCAATAAGGTAAGAAATATGACGGAGCGGGTTTATCATCCGGACCGGGTGTTGTACCCGTTGAAGCGAACGGGGCCCAAAGGGGAAGGCCAGTTTGAACGGATCACCTGGGACGAAGCGGTGACGGAAATTACCCAGCGCTTTCGGGATATTATTGCGGAGCATGGCTCCGAAGCGATACTGCCCTACAGCTTCTACGGTAATATGGGCATTCTCAGCGTCGACGGCATGGACCGACGTTTCCTCAATGCGCTGGGTACAAGCCGTTTGGACCAAACGATATGCAACTCCGCCGGCGGCGCCGGCTGGAAATATACGATGGGCTTCGGCGGCGGAACGACGCCGGAAGATACCGAATACGCCGACCTGATACTGGTCTGGGGCGGCAACATCATCAGCACGAATATGCACCAAGTCGTCATTGCGGAGAGAGCCCGCAAGCGCGGAGCCAAAGTGGTCGTGATCGACGTGCACCGCAACCGCACCGGCCAGTGGGCCGACTGGTTTATTCCGCTATACCCCGGAACGGATACGGCGCTCGCACTGGGCATGATGCACATCCTGTTCCGTGACGGGCTGACGGACAATGACTTTATGGCCAAGTACACTGTCGGCCATGAGGAGCTGCGGGAGCATGTGAAGGCGTACACCCCGGCCCGTGTATCCCAAATTACGGGCATTCCGGAGGAGGATATCGAGAAGCTGGCCCGTATGTACGGCGAGGCGGAAGCCGCCTACATCCACATCGGCAACGGGCTGCAGCATCATGACAATGGCGGCATGAACATCCGCAGCATCGCCTGCCTGCCGGCCTTGACCGGCCACTGGCTGAAGCAGGGCGGAGGTGCGGCCAAGTCCAACGGCGGCTATAACGCGATGAACAGCGAAGCGCTGGAACGCCCGGATCTGCGGCCGAACCCGGAGGCGCGCAGCATCAACATGAACCGGATCGGGGAAGCGCTGGCCATGACGGAGCAGCCGATCAAGGCGCTGCTTGTCTACTGCAGCAACCCGCTGGTCGTCGCGCCGGATACGGCGCGGGTTCAGGCCGGATTTGCCCGGGAGGACCTGTTTACGGTCGTGCATGACCTGTTTATGACCGATACGGCGAAATTCGCCGATATCCTTCTGCCGGCGACCTCTTCCTTTGAGAGCACAGATTTGTTCGGCTCTTACTGGCATCAATATGTTCAGATCCAGGAACCGGTCATTCCTGCGCAGGGCGAGAGCAAGAGCAACGTGGAGCTGTTCTCTCTGCTGGGCCGGGCGATGGGCTTCGATGAAGAAGCCTTCTCCCAGACGGAGGAGCAGATGATCGAAGCGGCGCTGGATTATCCGGACAATCCCTATCTGAACGGAGTAACCCTGGAGTCGCTGAAGGAGCAGCGCTTCGTCAAGCTCGACATGACGCCGAAGCGGCACTATTTGGACCGGCTGCCTACCCCTTCAGGCAAAATCGAGCTGTATTCCGAAGCGATGAAGCAGGCGGGACTGCCGCCGCTGCCGGAGTATGTCCCGCTGAAGGAAGGCTACGACGGTGAGCGCCGTCCTGCAGCAGGAGAGAGCTTCCCGCTCATGTTCATTTCGCCGCCGAACCACAATTTCCTGAACTCCACCTTCGCCAATGTGGAAAAGCATCAGAAGCTGGAGAAGGAGCCGGTGCTGCAGATCCATCCGGAAGACGCCGCTGCACGCGGCATTGCCGACGGGGATCCCGTCTGCGTATACAACGAGCGGGGACGGTATGAGCTGAAGGCCGTGGTCACGGATAAAATGCTTCCCGGCACTGTCGTAAGCCAGGGATTGTGGTGGGCAAAGGACGGCCGCAGGCAGCGGGCCAACGCTTTGACGCCCGACCGCCTGGCCGACATGGGCGGCGGAGCCACGTTCTTCTCAACCACTGTCGAAGTAAAGCGTCAGTGAAGGTCATTGCGGGATGACACAATATGATAGATACTGTCATGTGGGACGGCAGACATAACGATAAATTGCTACAGGTGTCAGCCGGTTTTACGCTTGGCGGACACCTGCCGGAGAGCCCCCAGGGGCTTTCTTTTTTTCGTTCGTTATCTGCCGGTTTCAGAAGCCGGACATCTGCCCGGCCTCACCACATACCGCTGCACAGGAGATTCCTAACATGAAATTTCTGCAATCCTATCCAAGGGAAGTTCAAATATTTTTGGCGGCCAGCCTGATCAACTCGGCGGGCGGGTCGCTGATGTGGCCGCTCACCACCATGTACGTGTTTGAGGAGCTGGGCCACTCGATGGCCGATGCCGGCCTGGTCATCATGATCCAGGCGCTGGGCGGCATCATCGGCCAGCTGCTCGGCGGCGCGCTGTACCACCGGGTCGGGGTGAAGCGGCTCATCGTCGGGTCGCTTGGCCTGAATGCGCTTGGCCTGTTCGCCCTGCCTTTCATCAGCCCGTATTGGTATTTATACATGGCTCTTATGGGCTTTATCGGCTTCTGCAACGCCGTGTCCATGCCGGCAATCCAGGCGTTCATCGGCTACCGCTTCGCCGACCGGCGGGGCGAGCTGTTTAACGTCGTGTACGTTGCCAACAACATCGGCGTCGCCCTGGGGACGGCGATGAGCGGATTCCTTGCGGATCTGTCCTACGACCTGACCTTTATTCTGAACGGGGTCACATCGGCGGTTTTCGCCATGTTTTTCCTGAATTATCTCAGCAGGCTCGATAAGGAGCAGGGGCCGGTTCATCTGCAGAAAAAGGACAAGCCCGAACGCGCCGAAGGTACCTGGTCCCTGCTCTGCAATACGAGGGTTTACCTGTTCATCGGCATCGGTTCCCTGTTCCTCTGGCTGGGAAACTCGATCTGGAACACAGGCGTGTCCCCGTTCATTATCTCCGAGGGCATGCCGAAGCGGGCCTATGGCTTCCTGTGGACGATGAACGGCATTCTCATTTTTGTCGCCCAGCCACTGACAAGCCTGATCAAGCGCTGGTTCGCACGGACCTCGTCGGCCCAAATTACGGCCAGCGGCCTCTTTTACCTGGGGGCCTATCTTGTCATTGCTGGTCTGCACAGTTATCCGGGAATGGTCATGGCTATGATCCTGGCGACGCTCGGAGAGATGCTGATCTCGCCGGCCATCCCGGCTTTTATTTCCGATCACGCCTATAAGGCGGCTCCGTTCTATATCGGTTTGACCGGGGGAATGGGGGCCGTCGGAAGAATGGCAGGGCCCTATGTCATGGGAATACTGTATGATAACGGAGGAATCATGCCGGTGACCTGGCTGGCGATTGGGGTAGCGGTGCTGTCGGTTGTGTTCTTTGTGACGCACGCGGTCCGCAACCGGCAGGCGGAGATCGATCTGGCCGAATCCTTCGGAAGCTGACGATGACTCCAATACCCTGAGCCTGGTCCTAGTTTACTATCAATAGAGGTGAAGCTATTATGCCATCCGAACATCGTGTTTTGACCATCCGCCTCTCGGAAATGAGGGACGCCCAGGCGCTGATGGATATCGACGCCCTCGTGTGGAACGAGTGGACCGCTCCGGAACCGGTCCGCTGGTCTTCCCGGGAGGACTATCTGCGTCACTGCCCGCCGGGTTCCCAGCTGGTGGCCGTGGTGGACAACGTGCTGTGCGGGTACATCGGATTTCGTCCGGCTACGGGCCTCTCCAGCAACAGCCATGTTTGTGAAATTAACATTGCGGTTCATCCCGATTATCAGCAGGAGGGGATCGGGTCGAGGCTGATCGAGGCGGGAAAGAAATGGGCACAGGAGCAAGGAAAAAGAAAGCTGAGACTGCGGGTCCTGTCTTCCAACCCCGGAGCCATCGCATTTTACCGCAAATGTGGTTTCGTACAGGAGGGCTGCCTGGAACGGGAATTTTGTATCGGCGGCCGCGATGTCGATGATATATTGATGAGCTGCTTTCTGGCGCGTCCTTAATGGGGCTATGGGGCTATCCGTCCTGTAAAATACCATGATATGACATTTTTTGTGTATAATTAGTCAGTCAGCCCGATATAAAACGGTACAAAAGGGACTTTCACAAGGTGAAGGTTCCTTTTTATACTATAATTAACGCTTTGTCATCAGCAGCATTCAAGAATCCGAATGGTTTCATCCCCGAATGATCAGTTTATAAGGGTATAGCAGAATTTATAGAAGAGGGGTCATAAGAGAATGGATCTTCATCTTGAGGGTAAAAAGGCGCTTGTCATTGCATCCAGTCAGGGACTGGGCAAAGCGATCGCCGCTGAACTGGTGCGAGAAGGAGCCGATGTGATGCTGGTCAGCCGCAGCGACGGCAAGCTGGAGGCGGTACAGCAGGAGCTGCAGAAGCTCGGCAGCGGCGTGGTGGAATATTATGCGGCGGACATTACGATTCCGCATGAAGTGGAAGCGATGGTGCGTTATACGGCCGAAAAGTTCGGCCGCATCGATATATTGGTCAATAACGGAGGCGGTCCGTCTCCGGGAACGTTTGAAACGCTGACGGATGAAGACTGGGATAAAGCCTTTCAGCTGAACCTGCTCAGCTATGTCCGAATGATCCGTGAGGTGCTCCCGCATATGAAGGGACTGGGCGGGCATATCGTCAATTTAACGTCGACGTCGATCAAGCAGCCGATTCCCGGGCTCATTCTGTCGAATACGTTCCGTAACGGCGTAGCCGGCATGAGCAAGTCTTTGTCTCAGGAGCTGGCTCAGTACGGAATCCTGGTGAACACGGTGGCACCGGGGCGGATTGAGACCGACCGGATCATCCAGCTGAACGAATCGAATGCGAAAGCGAAGGGTGTCAGCGCGGAAGAGGTCGCAGAGCAGTCCCAGAGCGAAATTCCGCTCGGACGGTACGGAACGCCGGAGGAATTCGCCAAAGGCGTCGTATTCCTGTTATCAGGTGCCAACACCTATATTACCGGCACAACCCTTGTCATTGACGGCGGGCTGGTACAGGCTCTCTAAGGGCCATCCCAGCTCGTGTATTTCTTTTGTACCGGCGCAACTCCAAATGCTATGATGGAAGCAAGATGATCAATTTGGAGGGAAGCCGCAATGAATCAGGTGGATACCGCTTACCGGATCGTATCGGTGAACGTCGGCAAGCCGATCACGGTGGAGTATATGGGCAAACCGCTCACAACCGGCATACATAAACGCCCGATTGAAGGAGAAGTGTTCGTTGGACGCACGCAGATGGATGGGGACGGCCAAGGTGACTTGAAAAATCACGGCGGGCCTGACAAGGCCGTGTGCGTCTATCCTGTAGAGCATTACGCCTATTGGAAGCGGGAGCTGGGCATTCCGATGGAGTGCCCGGCCTTTGGCGAGAATTTGACCGTATCCGGGCTGCTGGAAGAAGAAGTGTGCATCGGCGATACGTTTGAAATCGGCGGGACAGTCATGCAGGTCGCCCAGCCGAGATTTCCCTGTTTCAAAATCGCCAGCAAGCATGGGGTGACCGACTTCCCGGCACGGGTGCTGGATACCGGATACAGCGGTTTTTATCTCCGCGTGCTCCAGGAAGGGGTGCTGGACCGCCAATCGTCCATCATCAAGCGTGAATCCAGCCCGGGCGGCGTGACGGTGGCGGCGGTTCTGCGCCAGCTGGCGCTGGGACGCAAGCGGGCGGACCGGCAAGAGATTGCCCGGATGCTCGAAGTCGAAGCCCTTGCTTCGACCGTGAAGGAGCAGTTCAGCAACTGGCTGGCCTAGACGGGACATGCTGCGGCCAGCCCAGTTATCCAGGGCTGCCGAACGTCGGAGCATTGCTGAATGATCGGTTCACCTTATCGCAAATGCCGCCGTCCCCTGTCCGTTGGACAGGAGCGGCGGCATTTTGTCTGCCTTGGAGGAAGGGTTTTCAAAACGGGCTACCGAAGCAGCTTCCATTCGCTTTGTATCATCCCATAGACCGCGTGATTCACGTAACCTTGGGGCAGCTTCTCCGCTTCACGGACGATTCCCTCGAGAACGAATCCCAGCCGTTCGGGGATTGCGCGGCTGCGGTGGTTGCCCGTTGCGCAGCGGATTTCGACCCGGTTGAGATCCATGTCCATCAGGGCATAATCGACAAAGGTCCGGCAGGCGCTGGTCATGATGCCTTTGCCTTCAAATTCCTTCCCCAGCCAGTAGCCGATGCTGACGGAGCGGTTGTTCCAGTCGATCTGATGGTAGCTGATCAGACCGGCGATTTCATCGTCCACCCAAATGCCGGCGGAAATGCCGCCGTTCTCGGCTCCCTGCTTAATGGCATTTTTCACAAAATTGGCCGTATGCTCCACTTCCCGGATCGCATCCACCCAGGGGAGCCATTCCCGCAGCCGGTCACGTGACCGGTCGGTCAAGTGAAACAGCGGGCGTGCATGCTGCAGCGCCAGGGGCCGGAGCTCAATTTGGTCGTCAAGTGCGTATGTAAACATGAATGAATCCCTCTTTCTTTTCCCAAGATCGGCGAAATTGGCGGCCAGCTTATATATGTAACCAACCATGCGTTTTCACTTCTCCCCTCGTACTTAACGGGACGCTTTAACCTTTTGTTCCAATGCGTATATATCGTCTTCCAGGGATATCATTCTCTGGCTGACCACATGGCGGCAGTCGCTCAGCGCCTGGTTGTACACATGCGGAGCGATGCGTGTCATAAAGAAGTCCAGCACGCCGTCCGCTGCCAGCTCACCGATGGCTTCGCCGCGTTCATGCTCAAAAAACTGCTGGATCTGCAGAATCGCCTGGTCCCGCTGTTCCTTCGCCAGCTTCATCGATTTCATATGCATTTAGGCCCCCTTCGGCTTTTATTTCCATGCTACCTTATTCCTCAAATGGCGTCAAAATGGTATTAGCCCCAATTTTCATGTTTGTCTCTGGATTGGGGAAGGATGTATAACGCTTCGCGTTCACGTAAAAGGGGAGAGGAGCGCGAATGATTGAACTCTCCCGGCATTACAGGTATATTTATATGAAACAAGCTTTATACAGAGAATAAGATGGACGAGGTCTATCTATAAAGAAGACTTTATGGATGAAAGGTTGATAACTGTGGAGAAACCAAGCACTCCCTCCAATTTTATTAAAAATGTCATAACGGAAGACCTGAAGTCGGGCAAGGTTCAGAAAGTGGTCACCCGCTTTCCTCCGGAACCGAACGGCTATTTGCATATTGGGCATGCCAAGGCGATCTGGATCAATTTCGCGCTGGCCGGCGAATTCGAAGGCGCAACGAACCTGCGCTTTGACGATACGAACCCGCTCAAGGAAGACGTGGAGTTCGTCAGATCCATTGAGGAAGACGTGAAATGGCTTGGATACGAATGGGCGGAGAAGCGTTATGCCTCGGACTATTTCGATGAGATGTACAACCGTGCGGTGCTTTTGATCAAAAAAGGCAAAGCGTATGTCGACGATCAGACAGCCGATCAAATCCGCGAGACGCGCGGCACGCTGACTGAGCCGGGCCAGAACAGCCCTTACCGTGACCGCAGCGTCGAGGAGAACCTTGAGCTGTTTGAGAAAATGCGCAGCGGTGAATTCAAGGATGGGGAGAAGGTGCTTCGCGCCAAGATCGACATGGCCTCGCCGAACATCAACTTGCGGGATCCGGTCATTTACCGGATCGCCCATGCCACGCACCACAACACGGGGGACAAGTGGTGCATTTACCCGATGTATGCGTTCGCCCATCCGCTGGAGGACGCCATCGAAGGCGTAACGCACTCCCTCTGCTCGCTGGAGTTCGAGGATCAGCGCCCGTTCTATGATTGGGTCATCCAGGAATGCGAGATGGAGAGCACGCCGCATCAATACGAATTCGGCCGCCTGAATCTGGCACAGACGCTGACCAGCAAGCGGAAGCTGAAGCTGCTCGTGGACGAGAAGATCGTCGACGGCTGGGACGATCCGCGCATGCCGACGATTTCCGGACTCCGCCGCCGCGGCTACACGCCGGAAGCGATCCGGAATTTCGTGTACGAGACCGGCATCTCGAAGAGCCAGGGTTTGGTGGATTTGCAAATGCTGGAGCATTTTATCCGCGAGGACCTCAAGCTGAAGGCTCCGCGGACGATGGCGGTGCTGCGGCCGTTGAAAGTGGTCATCACCAACTATCCAGAAGGCCAGGTGGAATGGCTCGAAGCGGAGAACAATACCGAGAACCCGGACATGGGCACGCGGCAAATCCCGTTCTCGCGCGAAATTTACATCGAGCAGGACGACTTCATGGAGGACCCGCCGAACAAATATTTCCGTTTGTTCCCGGGCAACGAGGTCCGGCTGAAGAATGCCTATTTCATTAAATGCCATGACTTCGTGAAGGATGAGAACGGCCAGGTGACGGAAATTCACTGCACCTATGATCCGGAGACGAAGAGCGGCACCGGCTTTACCGGCCGCAAGGTCAAGGGAACCATCCACTGGGTCGAAGCTTCCCATGCCGTACCGGCGGAGTTCCGTCTGTATGAGCCGCTGATCAAGGCGGAAGAGACGGATGCCCCGGCCGAGGAGAACGAAGCCGAAACAGCAGAGAAAAGCTTCCTGGACGAAATCAATCCGAACTCCCTCGAAGTGCTGCACGGCTTTGTGGAAGCGGACATGAAGAATGCCAAGCCGCAGGACAAGTTCCAGTTTTTCCGGCACGGATATTTTAACGTGGATTCGAAGTATTCTGCGCCCGGACAACCGGTATTTAACCTGGTCGTCTCCCTGAAGAGCTCCTTCCAAATGCCGAAATAAGGCAGGATCGGCTCGGCACAAGAACCTATGAGAAGACCTGCAACGTTCGAATGACATATAGAAAAGCCAGCCGCAGATGCAATCGCCCAGCGGCTGGCTTTTTGTTTATGTTTGGCTTGCTCTGTCTCGCTTATGTCAAGCTTTGGCCCGGCCAATCGGGTCCAGCTTCTTTAGAACGGTGAATCGTCATCATCGGCAGGCCCGGTCACAGTTCCGGCAGCCCCCGCCTGGGTATGATGCTGAACGCGAATCCAGTACCACATAATGCCGAAGCCAGCCGCGCCGATCAGCGCCAGCATCACGCAAATTTTGTACATGGCCGCGCCGCCGAAGTTCTGGAACAGCCAGCCGCCGGCCAGGCTGCCGAGCATGCCGGAGATGCCGCTCCAAGTGAGCGTGTAGAGCGCCTGAGCGGGTCCGCGGAATGGGGCCGGCGTCAGCAGGCGCACCACCTGGGTTCCGACAAAGAAGAAGCCGCCGAAGGTGATGCTGTGAAGGATCTGGATGACGGCGATTTCGACCGGGCTCGTGGCGTTCGCCATCAGCTGCCAGCGAAGGACAAACAGAAGGCTTACAAGGGAAAGGCAGCCTACGAGCGTGGACAATTTACGCCTTAGATAACGATTGAACAGAATCAGCACGCCGATCTCCAGAATGGACGACAGGAAGACGGCCAGTCCCACTACCGTTTTTGATCCTCCCAGTTCCGTGATATAGAGCGACATGAACGTATTATTCATAAAGGTGGGGACGGAGACAGCCATGCCCAGAACGATAAAAGCGATAAAATAACGGTTCACCGCAAACCTGCCAAAGCCCCGGAGACGCATCGGCGGCGTTTCGGAGGTCCGCTTGAGCGGAGGCAGGAGCAGGACGGATACGATCGCCAGGACAAGGATTCCCGTAAACACGAAGGAAAGGCGGGAGATTCCGATCCGGTCGAGGAAGAGGCCGGCCGCCACAGCGGTCACCGCCCAGCCTATAGAGCCCCACATCCGGAACGCGCCGAACCGGTGCGGCTGATCCGGAATATAGCCGAGAATCAGCGTGTTGCTCTGCGCAAACATCGGGCTTTGAAAGAAGAAAAAGAGCATCATGGCCACATAAATCATCGTAAACGTATCGGCATGAAATACAAATTGAGTCAGCAGCAGGGTGCCCGCCATCATGAGCAGCAGGCTGCGCTTGGTGTCCCGCAGGCGTTCACTGGCAAACGTCCAGACCGGATTGGCCAGCAGGGAGATCAACGGCCCCAGTGCCATCAGGCTGCCGATTTCCAGTTTGTTCATTCCCGCATCCTGCAGGTATAATTGAAAATAGCTGGTGAAAATCACCATGGTGCCGTAAATTAAAAAGTTGAACGCCTTGAGCGACGTTAACGAAGACGGCTTGCTTCCGTTTTCCTGCACGCTAGCACATTCCTTTCCGGCCGTTTGCTAATATATAGGTTGAACTGAAGTTCCGCATTGTAATCTTCTGATGACCCGCTTCTGTGCGCAAAGTTAGAAATTCTTCCGTTCATTCCATATCGAAAGCGGCGTTTTAAAGACTGCCAATCCCACTTTATCATTAGTTGAAAAGGGATACAAACCAACTTTTGAGAATTATCCCATAATTTATTTGGAGCTACTTTAAATGTATGAAAAATACGACCTGGATTGCCTGTTAATGCTTATAACGAGAGGGATGAGACGAACGATGTTCAAGGTCACAGGAATTTTGCTGGCCGGGGGTCAATCCAGCCGGATGGGGACCGATAAGGCACTGCTGAACGTGAACGGCGAAACGGTAATCGAGCGGATCGTCCGCTTGATGTCGCCTGCTGCTTCAAATATCATCATTTCGGCGAATGACGACGAAAAATATGCGTTCCTGGGCAAAGAAGTGGTGCATGACCGTTATCCGGGGCAGGGACCGCTGTCGGGATTGCATGCCGGACTGCATGCTGCCGCCACGCCTTGGAGCATCATCACGGCTTGTGATATGCCGTTTGTGACGGAAGAGGTTTTTCGTTTTCTGGCACGGAAGGCAGATGAAGCGGCCGCGGTTATGGATGATAAAAGCGGACTCCAGGCCATCGTCCCAGTATCGGGGGGGCGCATTCAGCCGCTGCTGGCTGCCTACCATCGCAGCGTCCTGCCGTCCTTGGAGACGTGCTTGTCTTCCGGCCGGCTGCGCCTGACCGGGTGGCTGGAGCAGCTGAAGGTGTGCTATGTCTCCGAGGAAGAGCTCATCCAGGAGCTGGGGCCCGGTGCGGACAAAGCCTTCTATAACATGAATGAACCTTTAGACTATAAGCGTGCCATGACAGGTCTTTTCTTGAGAGAGGATTTGTGTTAAGTTGTCTGTATATTCCGATTTTATGCATAGGTTAGTAGGTTAAGTTTCGTCGGCAAACCTAAACTATATAGAAAAAGGACGTGCCCTTTCCCGTTTAGGGAGAGAAGCACGTCCTTTTTATTTGAAGAAATTAATCTTCTACTTTCGGTTTTCGGAATTTCATGAGGAACTCGTAAACTACCGGCACGATGACCAGCGTCAGAAGCGTGGAGCTGACCAAACCGCCGATAACCGTGATGCCGAGACCTCTGGAGATGATACCGGCACTGTTCTCCAGTCCCGATACGAGCGGCAGCAGGGCACCGATGGTGGCGAGAGCCGTCATCAGAATCGGACGGAGACGGGTGGCTCCGGCTTCCAGCAGCGCTTCCCGCGTCGACAAGCCTTCGCGTTCCTTGTGAATCACCCGGTCGATCAGCACGATCGCGTTGGTCACGACGATACCGATCAGCATCAGGGCGCCCATCAGGGCCGATACGTTCAGCGTCTCTCCGCCGATCCAGAGGCCGACAAGTCCGCCAATGATCGTGAACGGCAGGGAGAACAGGATTGCAAACGGCGCCAGGCCGCCGCCGAATGTCACGACGAGCACGAAGTAGACGATGGCGATCGCCGCAGCCATGGCCAGGCCAAGCTGGGTGAACGTATCGTTGATCTGCTCAGTGGTGCCGCCGAATTTAACTTCGACGCCGTCCGGCAAATCGATCTTGTCGATTTCCTTTTGCAGGTCCGAAGAAGCTTTGCCGACGTTGGAGGTGACGATGTTGGCCGTCACGTCCACGACCATTTTACCGTCGTTGCGGGTGATCGTATCCGGCGACGTGCCTTTTTCCACTTTGGCGACGTCTTTGATCGGAACGTTCATGCCCAGCGGCGACTGGACCGCTTCGTTCTCAATGTCGTTGATGCTCTTGTATTCCTTATTATCGGTTTCGATATAAACCTTGTAGTCTTTGTTGTCGACCGTCACTTCGGTCAGCACCGGACGTTCGCGGACCGGGCTCAGCTTCATGGCGATTTGACCGGCCGTCAAGCCCATCGAGCTTAGCTTTTGCTGATCCGCCACGATCGTGTATTGGTCATAAGCTTTGGTCAGGCTTGTTTTCGCTTTTTCAAAATGATCCGTGTCTGCCTGCACCAGCTTCAGGATTTGCTCGGAGACCGGCTTGATATCATCCAGGCTGTTGCCGTAGACGCTGACGCTGAGCGAGCTTCCGCCCATGCCGCCGGACATGTCCATCAAGCTCCATTCTCCGGTGGATACTTGCTTCTTCAGACCTTCCACGAGGTTTTTCTTCACGTTCTCAAAATCTTTCGTATCTTTGTTGTACTCTACATAGAACAGACCCGAATTGGACGAAGATCCTCCAGCCAGCGGATTGCCGCTGCCGCCGACGGAGTACTGCATCTTGTCGATGTTCGGCTGGCTCAAAATGTATTTCTCGGCTTCAAGGGCCCGCTTCTCCACGGTTTCCAGCTGAGCGCCAGGTTCAGGCGAGTAGGTCACCATGATATATTTGTCCTCCTGATCCGGCAGGAAGCTGGTGCCGATCAGCGGGGTCAGGAAGAAGCTTGCCACGAGCAGAATAACCGCTGAGCCGAATGTGATCAGCTTGTGGGACAAGGCCCAGTTCAAAATCCGCTGGTAGCCGCGGGCCATCCGGCCCGGCTTGTCGTGATCATGCTGCTTGGAGGCCTTGATGCCCTTCTTGAACAGGCTGTGGGCCAGCATCGGCACGAGCGTGATCGCTACGAGCAGGGAAGCCAGCAGGGCGAAGACCATCGTAAGCGCGAACGGCATGAACAGCTCGCCGACCATGCCGGTGACGAACGCCAGCGGCAGGAAGACCGCGATCGTTACGATCGTCGAGGACATGATCGGAACGAACATTTCGCGCGTCGCTTCGCGGATCAGTTCGCGTCCGCGCAGCTTCTCGCCGCTGCTGGTCAAGCGGCGGTAAATGTTCTCGATGACGACGATGGAGTCGTCGACGACGCGGCCGATCGCTACGGTCATCGCGCCGAGCGTCATCATGTTGAGCGTAATATCGAGCCGCCATAGGATCAGCAGGGCGATCAGCAGCGACAGCGGAATCGACAGGATCGAGATGATCGTGGAGCGAATGTTCCGCAGGAAGATCAAGATGATGATAACGGCGAAGAGCGCGCCGAAGACCGCTTTATCCAGCATCGTCGACACGGAGTCTTCGATCGGTTTGCCCTGGTCGAGCAGCACCGTAAGCTCCATGCCTTTGAACTGGCCTTCAAGGTCTTTGGCTTTGTCCTTCACGGCATTGACCACGTCCACCGTGTTGGCGTCATTGTCCTTGACAATTTGCAGGCCGATCGAGGCCTTGCCGTTCGTGCGGGACACCGACTCTGCGCTGCCGACCACCTTGATGTCGGCGATATCGCTGAGCTTCACCGTCGGAATGCCGGTTGGAACGCCGGCCTGGCCGCCTTGAACGGAAGCTGCAGCATTGCCAACTGCAGCATTGCCTGCCCCAGCGCCGCCTGCCCCAGCAGCAGCGCCCGCGCCACCGGCACCTTGACCGGCTGCCCCGGCAGTACCGCTCTGTCCTTGTGCGCTGCCCGCTCCCGGCGTAACCGGAATCGTCAGTTTTTTCAAATCATCGAGCGTCGTGATGTTGCCATCCACGACAACCGCTTTGGAGGACTGCTCCAGATTGAACAGACCGAGCGGAACCCGTACGGAAGAGCCTTGAACGATACCCTTGACGGTATCTTCAGTCAGGCCGAGCTGGGCCATTTTCTCCTTATTAAATGTCAGCTGGACTTCCTTTACGTATTGTCCGGAGACGGAGACGGAAGCGACGCCTGGAATTTTCTCCAGTTCAGGCACGACTTCGTCCTCAATGTTTTTGGTCAGACCCTCAAGATCGCTTGAACTGTCGGACGCGCTGAGGGATACGACCGGAAACGAGCTCAGGCTGAACTTGGAGATCGTCGGCTTCTGGGCGCCGTCAGGCAGCGTCACTTCGTTGAGCGCTTCCCGGACGGCTGCGGTGGCCTGATCGAGGTCCGTGCCGTAATCGAATTCCATGGCGATGTTGGCTGCGTTCTCCATAGACGTAGAGGAGACGTTCTTGACCCCGTCCACGTTCTGCAGCCGCTGCTCCAGCGGGATCGTAATATCCTGCACGACGCCTTCCGGCGCTGCGCCCGGGTAAACGGCGGTCACGCTAAGAAACGGGATGTTGATGTTCGGAATCGTCTCCTGCTTCATCACCAGCCCGCTGTACAAGCCGGCGGCGGCGACGATGACCGTCAGGATCCAGATGGCGAATTTATTGTTCAATGAAAAATTAATAATGCTCTTCATTTCGCAGGTTTCTGCTCCTCTCCTTTGTATCTCTTGCTCACGCTTCAGGTACGATCGGTTCTTGAAAACACGTACAGCCTGCAGATTTCCTTCAATTCGCGGCTTAAGGAAACAAGCTCGGGCACGCTCTCCAGGTTGGCGATCATGCCGGCCAGGATCGCTTTGCGCGGTTCGATGTCCCGAAACTCCTTGTCGATGATATCGATCGACTCCTGAGCCAGGTCACGCTCTGGTCCTTCCGGCAGCTTGTCCTTTAAGAGATCCCGCATCTGCTTGGTAATAATAAGCGGATGCCGCAGGCTCCCCCCGGACCGGTCCTTCAGCTTCTCCGTCCACTCGGTCCATATCCCGGGGGAAATAAGCGGATCCCGCTGCGACCGGACCATGCCGCCGGCGACTTCGTCCAGCAAAAACACGATATGATCGGCAACCCGCCGGATGTTCAGCGGCAGACCCGGAATAAACAGCGTCCGGATATATCCGTCGAGAAGGCCCACCACAAACATGGTAAGGTCCAGCGTGTAGGGATAGACGTCATCCCCGTAAATTTGCTCGAGCTTGTTTTTGAACCACTGGATGCCGATGATTTGCTTTTCACGCAAATGTTTCTGGGACGGTGGCTTTTTTCCCGACGCATGGTGATCCTGAATCTGCACCACCAGAAACTCCCGGAGCTCCACGAGCAGATTCAGCACGACTTCCAGCTGTTTCCGCAGCTGTTCTTTGGGAGTCAGAAGGTGTTCCTGTTCCACCTGCATAACGCTGTCCCGGATCAGGCCCTCACAGTACAGGTAGATGCTGCTCTCCAGATCCTCCTTGGATTTGAAGTGCAGATACAAGCTGCCTTTGGACATGCCGCAGTATTCCGCGATTTCCTGCATGGAGGTGGCCGAAATTCCCTTTGTGGAAAACAGCTGCAGGGCGGTTTTCAGAATCTGTTTTTTCTTGTCCGCCAGTTTCTCAGACAAATGCACCTTCACTCCTTTCTGACACTTCGGTTCTCAAATTGACCGCCTAGTCAGAACGATTATATTACAAAGCGAAGGTCGTTTTCAAACAACCCGGCGCCATTTACAAAAAAAGGCACCTTCCTGGTTGTAATACGCAGGAAGGTGCCGGTTGGGCTCCATATTTATAGGGAATGAATATGGCGAAATTGTGACGGTTTTGGTAGGCGGTTCTATTAACCCATACAGCCCGGGAACATGCCGGTCGAAATGGCTAAACGGTTCCAGCAGTTAATGGCGTTGATCGCCATCAGCAGGTCGACGATTTCCTTCTCGTCAAAATGTTCTTTGACCCTGCCGAACACCTCATCCGGGACGCCTGCCTCGGAAATTTTCGTCACGTATTCCGCAAGCTCCAGCGCAGCGCGCTGCTGCTCAGTGAATACGGGAGCTTCCCGCCATACGCAGACCAGCGTCAGCTGCTCCAGGTAATCTCCCAGCTTGAGCAGGTCCTTGCTGTGCATATCCAGACAAAACGCGCATCCGTTGATTTGCGACACCCGGATTTTAATCAGCTCGGAGAGCACCTTGTCGATCGAAGTGCTCTGGGCAAACTGCTCAAAAGCAAGCATCGCTTTAACAGCCGGCATATTGGCGTCCCTGTAATTCAATCTGATTTCCATCGATAACAGCCTCCTTTAGGTTCGTTCACAAAGAAGACTGATCAGGTGCGCGATTTGTGACATCGTTCCATAAAAAAGCAAAAAAAAAATTATGAGATCAGCTTCAAACCTACCGCTGAGGCCAAAATCATCGCAATAAACAGAATCCGCCGCCATTCCTTGGGCTCGCCGAACAGAAACATGCCGGCCAGCGTGCTGCCGACCGTACCGATGCCGGTCCAGACGGCGTACGCTGTTCCCATCGGAATCGAGTTCATGGCGTAGGACAGCAGGGAGAAGCTGACGATAAAGGACAGGATCAGCATGACATATGCCGGCAGCCCTTTCTTTTGCGTGACGCCCTTGATCCCGATGACGCCGAACATTTCGCACAGGCCGGCGATGACGATTGCAATCCAAGCCATCAGTGATTCGCCTCCTTTTGTCCCTTGCCGTCTTTGTCCGTGACCAGCTTAAGGCCGATCACTCCGGCGAGAAGAACGAGAATGAGCAGCGACTTGGACCATCGGAACGGTTCGCCGAAGAACAGCATCTCGGCAACGACGGTGCCGGCCGTTCCCAGGCCGGTAAACACCGCATACACCGTCCCGACCGGCAGATGGTTCGAAGCGTTAATAATGAGAATGAAGCTCGCGATGATCGCGATGACAGTAAGAATCCATTCAAGCGCATTGTCCGAGTGCTTCAGGCCGGACACCCACAGCACTTCCACAACGCCCCCGATAATAACAGAAAGCCAGTGGCGGTTCATGATGATCCTCCTTTGTTTGTCCGTTAGGATGCCACTTGCGTCATATATGATGAATGCCCGCCCAGTATACGGGCCAAGATGCCGCCAGTCTTCGCTTTGATCCCTCCAGCCCACCGCACACCATTTCGATAAGGACCCCATCGATCAGCGTCATGTAGGCGACGGCGGCGCCGTCCGGATCTTTAACCGGGAGATGGCCGGCGGAAGCATGGTGGCGCATGACGCGAATCATCCGCTTTTCCATCGAATCCAGAAACGGAAAAACCAGTTCCATGACCTGATCATGCAGCGAGGATGGGGGGAAGTAGGCCATGCGCAGCACAAACTTGGTTTTGCTGCTCCGGGTGTACTCCTCCTGGAGATACTCCAGCAGTCCCTTGAGCCGCTGCTCGAGCGGCTGGTCTTTCAGGCTGATATAGCGGCGGATAATCCGGGTCCCTTCCTCATCGAGGGCGCCCTTCAGCGTCTGCAGGAACAGCTCATCCTTCCCTTTGAAATGCGCGTAGATGGACGGCTTTTTGATGCCGACTTCCTCGGCTATTTTTTGCAGGGACGCACCTTCATATCCATCCTTGGCAAAATGCGATAATGCAGCTTCGAGCAGGGTGTTTTTGGCGTTCATATCATCGACTCCTATTGACTACCTAACGGTCGTTAGGTGATATTTTTTCACACAATGCAGCCAATGTCAAGAAGATGGGCATTCTAACATCAGGCATGCACGGAAATTTCAGGCGGGCTTGTCCATTCGATAAAAATTCGTAGGAACTTTGAACTTGTTCATGTAAAATATACCTTATGGGTTTGGACGATGACCATGGATATGCATGTTTTTTAATGATACTTAAGAGAGGTAACATATGAGACGGGGAATACAAATCTTTATCATTGCCGCGATATTATTTGCGTTTTACTATTTTGGTTTCGGCGTGTTCGGCAAAACCGCGGGAACCATTGTCAGTATATTTTCCACGCTTACCGTCGTGTCGCTCGGGTTCATGATTTTTATGGAGAACCGCAACCCGTCCTCGACGATGGCCTGGATTCTGCTGCTCGCCCTGATGCCGGTGGTGGGTCTGTTCTTTTATCTGCTCTTCGGGCAAAACTACTTCAAACGGCGCAAATTCGATAAAAAAGCCGAACAGGATCTCAGAACATATGACCGGCTGGAAGAGAATGGTGCGCGGTTCCATCCGGATCTCTCTTCCTTTAATCCCATGCAGCAGCAGCTGCTGCATCTCTCGCAGCGGCTGGCGCGGACTCCGATTTCCTTCTCCAGCGATACCAAAGTGCTGACCAACGGGCAGGAAACGTTCTCCACCCTGCTGAAGGAGCTCGAGAAGGCCAGGCATCATATTCATATGGAATACTACATTTACCGCGCCGATCATATCGGAACAAGGATTCAGCAGATTTTAATTGAAAAGGCCAAGGCCGGCGTGCAGGTCCGTTTTATGTACGATGCCTGGGGAAGCATGCAGCTGCCCAAATCGTTCCTCCGGGCCATGCAGGAAGCCGGGGTTCAGGTCGTCGCGTACGGAAGCTCCAAGGCGTTTTTTCTCTCCCGGGTCAACTTCCGCAATCACCGCAAAATCGTCGTGATCGACGGCAAGGTTGGCTTTATCGGCGGGCTGAACGTCGGGGACGAGTACCTGAGCCGCAATGCGGCATACGGCTTCTGGAGAGATACCCATATGCGCGTCAGGGGCGAGGCGGTGCGGACGCTGCAAATTATTTTCCTGCAGGACTGGCTCTATATGACCGGGGAAAAGGTGCTGGACGCCGAATATCTGTCTCCCGAGCTGGCGGAAAGCAGCGGCGGGGCCGTGCAGATTATCCCGAGCGGACCGGACAACGACCGGCGTACGCTCAAAAATATTTTTTTCTCGATGATCACTTCGGCGCAGAAATCGGTCTGGCTGGCGACGCCTTATTTTATCCCGGATGACGATATTCTGACGTCCCTGCGCGTGGCTGCGATGTCGGGGCTCGACGTACGCATCCTTTTTCCGTCCAAGCCGGACAAGTGGCTGCCGTTCCTGGCTTCCCATTCGTATTTTCCTTCGCTGCTCGACGTGGGCGTCAAAATTTACGAATACGAAAAAGGGTTCCTGCATTCCAAGCTGCTGATCATTGACGGCGAAGTGGCGACGATCGGAACCGCCAATATGGACATGCGCAGCTTCCACTTGAATTTTGAAGTGAACGCGCTGCTGGTGCAGACCGAGAGCGTGCAGCGGATCGTGTCGGACTTTGAACGGGATTTGGTGTATACGAAGCAAATCATTCCCGATAAATTTAATAAGAAAAAAATACCGGAGCGCTTTATGGAGTCGCTCGCGAGGCTGCTATCCCCTTTGCTGTAGCGGCTTTGCGGTGGTACGAGGTAGGCGAAAAAGCTTCTTTGGGCGGCCCGTGAGTGGTTGACATTCATGCGGCCGCCGATTATATTTGTGATAATGATTCTCATTATTGTGGACGGACGTTATTAGATTGGTTTAAATCATATGATGGGCAGAATTGGGGGTTACGGGAAAGATGACGCTTTTGCAAACGGAAGCATTGACGCTGGGGTACGGCGATACCGATATTATTAAAGACCTGCATTTGGACATTCCCGAAGGCAAAGTTACGGTTCTGATCGGCAGCAACGGCTGCGGCAAATCCACGCTGCTTCGTTCCATGGCGCGTCTTTTGCGTCCGAAGAGCGGATCGGTACTGCTCGACGGCAAGGAAATCCATCGGACGTCGACCAAGGAAGTTGCCCGGAATATGGCAATTCTGCCGCAGGGACCGACGGCTCCGGAGGGACTGACCGTGCTTCAGCTGGTGAAGCAGGGGCGTTATCCGCATCAATCGTGGCTGAAGCAGTGGAGTGCGGAGGATGAGCGTCTGGTGAACGAAGCGCTGGAAATGACGCGCCTCACCGATTTGGCTGACCGCGCGGTTGACTCCCTGTCCGGAGGACAGCGGCAGCGGGCCTGGATCGCCATGACGCTGGCGCAAAACACCGACCTGATTCTGCTCGACGAGCCGACGACGTACCTGGATTTGAGCCATCAAATCGAGGTGCTGGATCTGCTGTATGAGCTGAACCGTGAGCAGGGACGGACGATCGTGATGGTGCTTCATGACCTGAACCTGGCCTGCCGTTACGCCGATCATATGATTGCCGTGAAGAACCAGGGCGTCTATTGTGCCGGTGCACCGGAAGACGTGCTGACGCCGCAAATGGTCAAGGAAGTGTTCTGCATGGACTGCATGATTGCCGAGGATCCGATCTTCGGAACGCCGATGTGCGTGCCGCACGGCAAAGGCCGCTTGTGCGGAGACCGGTGCAAGCTGTCGGCGGTCTGCGAAGCTTAGGGGATCCGTTCGGTGAGCGGGAATTCACTTGAATTGTAATAACAAGATGGAATATATAACAGAAGGCGCTTCTGCATAACAGAAGGCGCCTTTTTTGCGTTGTATGATCATAACGGCCAGATATCGCTGGGTCTATCCGGATGAAATGGCTGTGCTGATAAGGCCCAGGTCAACCGGAGAATGGGAGGACGCCTGTGAAAGCATCGGGGCTTGGTGACGCATCAGAAGGTCGTAAATCCAAGCAGCTTCTGCACGCGGAACAGAAAGTCCTTGAACCAGGTGGACTTTTCCTGATACGCGCTCAGGTCCAGACTGTAGTGCCCGTCCCGGTTGTTCCAAAGCCGGTCAAAATAGCCGGCCATCTGCCGGTCCAGCGCATCGCCGCGCGGAACGGATATCCAGAGGTCATTCTCCAGATTGTAATTGTCCAGGTTCCGCGGCGTTAGATTGGTCGAGCCGCCCATGATCACGGAGCTGCCTGAAGGGTTGGAGATGTACATCAGCTTCGTATGATATTGCTCCTCGGTCGTGTTGTACCAGCGGATGGCGATACGGCCATCGGAACGCTTGGTAAGCTCCTTTGCGACCGGACGGTTCGGGATACCGATCTTGTCTTGGCCGAAGGCGTTCTGATTGGGATCAAGCAGCAGCCGGATGTTGACGCCGCGGTCGGCGGCATCCAGCAGGGCGCTCATCACCTTTTCATCGGCCAGATAGAACATGCCCATCCACAGGGTGGACCCTTGCGGCGCCCGGTTGATCTCCAGCAGCGTATATTTGTCGATTTTGCCTTCGGTCAGATAGCGGACGGCTATTTTCCCTTGGTTTGATTTCTGAGCGCTCTCGGAGGCTGGGGCATATACCGGGAGTTGGTAGTCCCCGGACAGCCGGGCCGCGGCCTGCTCGCCTTTCAGGATATCGCCGATAATCGGGCCTTGCACCTCAAAGGCAATATTGGAGTGGTAGGCGCTGGCATCATGCACGTTACCGGAAGAGACCAGAGCGGTCTTCTCGCTGACCACAACCTTGCGGTGGTTGGCCTTGACGTTCAGCATTTTTAAATACGACCTTGCGGTGACCTTGGGCCCGTCGTTGGCCATCAGGTTCGGTATCCATCCTTTGCCCGACTGGCCGAACCACTGGATAAACGTCCGCCACACGGCGGAGTAGATCGGGTTTGAATCCCGCAGCGGATCCACATCGGTCACGATGACCTGGATGCCCGCCGCCTTCATCGCTTCGAGCAGGGAATTCGGGGCGGAGCCGTAATTCGTATTGATCTGGTCCGTAATAAAGACGATCTGCATCTGGGGATACTGCTTTTTATGCGCTATGAGCTTGTCCGCCAAGTCCTTGCTGACGGTCGGAAACTTCTGCCCTTTATGCTTGTAATCGTTAAACAGGAACAGATCAATGACAAGAAACTCCCTGGATTCATCGACAATCTGCATGATCCGATTCGTAATCTGGGGCTCATGGATGACCTGCCCTTGGTTATCCGGGTAAGTCAAGTCGCGATAGAAGCGGACCTGATCGACATGGTAGAGCGGGCTCTCGTAGGAAATGCCGGGAGGAAGCGGCTTGTGTGTCTGATACACGATGACCCCGGCGAGCCAAAGAGTGAGCAAGCAGGCCGCAGCCAGAATCCAGCGCCGAACCCGGCGTTTACGGCTTTTCCCCTGCGGCTGCCAGCTGGCCGCACGCGAATGGTACGGTTCATGTGCGTCCTGGGATGGGATATGTTGGGTCATCGAGTCATCGCCTCCTTTGCTTGTCCACTGCAGCCGGGTTAAACGGCAGGGTTCTCCGAGGGAGTGCCCCACGGTTTGGAACCCTGCCTTGCTTGGTACAGCGGTCTAACCAACTATTAACGTCGAAAGGGCCTGTTTGAAGCAGCGGAACGTTGTCATCATATGGGAAAAGGGCGTGGTGACCCTCGGTAGCCTAGAAAAACGTGCCATACAGCAAATAGATGTTCAGCGCTGCGATGACGGCTGCTACGATCCAGGCCAGTATCCGCACCCAGCGCGGGGCGATAAAAGGTCCCATCTTAACGGGATCGGATGTGAATTTGACGAGCGGGAACACGGCGAAGGACAGCTGCAGCGAAAGGATGACCTGGCTGAAAATCAGCAGCTGGCCGGTGGAGCCTTCCCCGTAAATTCCGATCACGATCACGGCGGGGACGATAGCGATCAGGCGCGTAATCAGACGGCGGATCCATGGCTTCAGGCGGATGTTCATAAAGCCTTCCATAACGATCTGGCCGGCGAGGGTTCCCGTCAGCGTCGAGTTTTGGCCGGAAGCGAGCAGCGCGACGGCGAACAGAACGCTGGCCGCACCGGTGCCGAGCAGCGGAGTAAGCAGCTGGTAGGCGTCTTGAATCTCTGCTACTTCAGTATGCCCCGTTGAATAAAAGGCAGACGCCGCAAGGATCAGAATGGCCGCATTGACGAACAGGGCGATGGTGAGCGCCACGGTGGAATCCGCGGTAGCGAAACGGATGGCCGATTTCTTGCCGGCGATGGACTCGTCGTACCGGCGGGTCTGCACGATCGAGGAGTGCAGGTACAGGTTGTGGGGCATGACGGTCGCGCCAAGCATGGCAAGGGCGATGTACAGCATTTCCGGGTTCTGCACGATGTCTGCCGTCGGAACGAATCCGGCCATGACCGCGCCCATCTCGGGTTTGGACAGGAACAATTCGACCCCGAAGCACAAGATGATGACGGCGATAAACGAAATGACCAAAATTTCGATATGCCGGAATCCTTTGTTTTGCAGCAGCAGTACCAGAAGGACGTCCACGGACGTGATGAGGACACCGGCCAGCAGCGGCAGGCCGAACAGCAGCTGCAGCGCGATGGCCGAGCCGATGATTTCGGCCAGATCGCAGGCCGCAATCGCCAGCTCGCATAATATCCAGAGCCCAATGCTGACGGGCTTGCTGTAATGATCGCGGCAGGCTTGGGCTAGGTCCCTTCCCGTAGCAATGCCAAGGCGGGCGGACAGGGACTGGAGCAGGATCGCCATCAGGTTTGAAATCATGATGACCGACAGCAGCGAGTAGTTGAACATGGCTCCGCCGGCCAAATCGGAGGCCCAGTTGCCGGGATCCATGTACCCGACGGCGACGAGGTATCCGGGACCCGCGAAGGCTAGCATTTTGCGGAAGAAGCTGCCCTTCAAGGGAACCTTCATCGACTTATGAACCTCAGGCAGGCTGGGCGGACCGCCTCCTTTGCGCCAGCCGCTGCCGGCGGCCGCCAGTCGGCTCTCCTCACTTGCGTTCATGGGCAGCACTCCTTTCACAACTTTCTTTCGATTCAAATCGAGTCTAAACGGCTATCACATCCTATTGGAAAGCACCTGGGCTGTTGCATGTACTTCAAAAATTTTCCCCAAGGAAACTTTGTGGGCTCCTAAGCCAACGCTTCGGCAGAACAACCTGCAAAGCATTTATGGCTCGCTGCTGTGACGTGTGCCTGTGTGAGCAGCCAGCATTACACCACGATGTGTGAACCGGGTCGCGGGAGGGGAAGGCCGCCGCCTTGTGAACTTTGGTCAGCCGGATGCATCATCCGTGATGTACAGGATGGAAGGTTGGCTCGGTTTGAGGCAAGTTGGCGAATTTACCAGAGGTTCTGTGGTATAATACTTTCTTTAGAGAATCGTGCGGTGACGAGCGGGTCACGAAGTTAATCAAGGTTTGCAGCATATCCATGAAAGGGGCGCATCAGATGAACGGAAACGAAGCGGAAAGCGGGTCTTTGCTGCCCGAAATACCTACAGGGGAAAGAAAAATCGAGCACGTGCGCCTGTGCCTGAGCGAAGATGTGGGCAGTGGCGTGACCTCCGGCCTGGAGCAGTACCGCTTTCGCCACTGTGCGCTGCCGGAGATTGGCTTCGAGGAGATTTCCCTCGAAGCCTCCTTCCTCGGGCGGACGCTCCGGACGCCGCTCCTGATCAGCTCTATGACGGGCGGAAGCGAAACGACCGGGGCGATCAACGCCCGCCTGGCTGCCGTCGCCGAGCGGCGCGGCTGGGCGCTTGGGGTCGGCTCGGTCCGCGCGGCGGTGGAGAAGGAGGAGCTTGCGCCGACCTTCCATGTACGCGCGCATGCGCCGACGATCCCGGTGATCGCGAACCTGGGCGCGGTCCAGCTGAACTACGGCTTCGGCGTGGAGCAGTGCCAAAGGGCCGTCGATATCGCCGGCGCGGACATGCTTGTGCTGCACCTGAACGGCCTGCAGGAGGTGTTCCAGCCGGAGGGGAACACGAATTTCAGCGGGCTGCTGAGCCGGATCGGAGAAGTGTGCCGCCGGCTGGACGTGCCGGTCGGCGTCAAGGAGGTCGGCTGGGGCATCGACGGGGACACGGCGGCGCGGCTGTACGACGCCGGCGCGGCCTTCGTCGATGTGGCCGGCGCCGGCGGGACTTCGTGGAGCCAGGTCGAGAAGTTCCGCAGCCGGGACGCAGTTAGGCGCCGGGCGGCGGAGGCGTTCGCGGGCTGGGGCATCCCGACCGCGGAGTGCATTGCCGAAGTGCGGGCGGTATCCCCGCACGGAGGGCTGATCGGTAGCGGCGGGCTGCAGGGCGGCGTGGACGCCGCCAAGGCGCTGGCGCTCGGCGCCGATCTCGCGGGCTTTGGCCGCAGCCTGCTCGGCCCGGCCGTCTCGTCCGAGCAGGCGCTGGACGAGGCGCTGGCGCAGGTCGAGTTCGAGCTGCGCACCGCGATGTTTGGCATTGGCGCGGCGGACGTCGCCGCGCTGAAGGGTACGCGCCGGCTGGTGCGGACCCGGCCGTAACCTGGGCGGCGGACCGCAGCCCCCAGGCCGCAGGCAGCTGGATGATGCCAAAAAGCAAACAATCAACCAAAGGCCCATTTTCCTGATCGGAAATAAGGCCTTTTTTGTTGCCCTTATGGATGTTCCCGCGTTCCGTGCGGCGATCGATCCAAAAAATTTATATAATATTTACCAAAAAAAGTTTTGCCTTCGTTTCAGCCTGCCCTTATATTAAGAGTACAAATAACGCGAAATGTTCGCCTTTAGGACATGAAGGTTGTTGAATTGATGCAAAGGGGAAGGTGACTCTGCTTTGAAGAAATCCATTTTTCAGTTAAACACAAGAACCGTGGTGACGATAGGCATCGGTGCGGCCCTCTATGGAGCCACCAGCTTTATTGGAATTCCCGTGGGACCCGATACCTCGCTGCGTCCGGCGATTGCGCTGCTGGCGATTTTCGGCGCCCTGTTCGGCCCGGTGGTCGGGTTTATCGCGGGGCTGATCGGCCACGTGCTGAACGACCTGCTCACCAGCGGTACGGTATGGTGGGGCTGGGCGCTCGGTTCCGGCATTACGGCCGCATTTATGGGACTCATTTACTTATCCAAAGGGTTTGACCCGCAGAACGGTACATACAAAGGAAAGCATATCGGCCTGTTCATCGTATACGGCGTCGTCGGCATCATTCTGTCGCTGCTCTTCTCAGGATGGTTTGACATCACGTTTATGGGCGAGCCGTCGGATAAGCTGCTGGTGCAGGTCACGGCCGCTTCGATTTCGAATATCGTCGTCTTTTTGGTGCTCGGGGTTCCGGCTGTGATCGGATTTGCCCGCAGAAACGCCAAAGTCAGCAATTTAAGCGTCAACGAGTAGGTGCTTGGCAGAGCGCCACAGGATAGGAGATTTACGTCATGATGCAGCCGATCATCTCGTTTCAACAGTACAGTTTTAAGTATAAAAATCAGTCGGAGCCCACGCTGAAGGACATTACGCTGGACATTTATCCCGGAGAAAAGATCTGGATCGCCGGTCCCAGCGGCTCCGGCAAATCGACCTTGGCCCATTGTATCAATGGGCTTATTCCTTTTACCTACGGCGGAGACATCCGCGGCCGTCTGAGTATTGCCGGACGGAATCCTGCCGAATTGAGCATTTTCGAGCTGAGCCGCACGGTGGGGACGATTTTGCAGGACCAGGACTCTCAGTTCGTGGGCTTAAGCGTGGCCGAGGACGTGGCGTTTGTCATGGAAAATAAAGCGATGCCCCGCGAGCAGATGAAGCGGGAAACCGCTGTTTCCCTGGAGCGGGTCGGCATGCTGGAATATATCGACCACAGCCCTTACGAGCTGTCGGGCGGGCAGAAGCAGAGCGTGTCCCTGGCCGGTGTGCTGTCGACGGATGCGGAGGTGCTGCTGTTCGACGAGCCGTTGGCCAACCTCGATCCGGCGGGCGGTCGCAAAGCGATGCAGCTCATCGACGATATCCACCGGCAGGGCGGCAAAACGGTCATCCTCATCGAGCACCGGGTGGAGGATGTGCTGCAGCAGCCGATCGACCGGATCGTGCTGATGAAGGACGGAGGCATCGCGGCGGTCGGTACGCCGGACGAGATTCTGGCGTCCGGCCTGCTACGCGGCTGCGGCTTGCGGCCGCCGCTGTATGTCGATGCGCTGCGGTATGCCGGCGTATCCCTGGACGGTGTTCAAGGCCTCAGCCGGCCGCAGCCGCTGGGCATTCCCGGCCTTGGTGAGCGGCTGGATGGGTGGAGCGAACAAGCAGCTGCCGGGGCGCCGTCACAGCCTGCAGAACCGCTGCTGGACGTACGCGGGTTGACCTTCGGGTATGAGCCCGGCCAGCCGGTTCTCAAGGATGTATCGCTGCAAGTCGGCGCCGGAGAGATCGTTGCGCTCCTGGGGAACAACGGGGCGGGCAAATCGACGCTGTCCCAGCTGATTACGGGCATTCTGAAGCCGCAGTCCGGCTCGATGCGGTATGCCGGCCAGGATATGGCCTCGTGGTCGATCCGCCGCCGGGGTGAAGCGATCGGCTATGTGATGCAGAATCCGAACCGGATGATCACGCAGCATATGATTGCGGACGAGGTTGGCCTCGGCCTGAAGGTCCGCGGCGTGCCCGCCGCTGAAATCAAGGAGCGGGTCGCGGGCATCCTGCAGACCTGCGGGCTGTATCCTTTCCGCAACTGGCCCGTTTCCGCGCTCAGCTACGGCCAGAAGAAGCGGCTCAGCATCGCCGCGATTCTCGTGCTGGCGCCAAAGCTGATGATTTTGGATGAGCCCACGGCCGGCCAGGATTATCGGCATTACCAGGAGTTTATGGATTTTATCGAGCAATTGGCCGGACAAGGCATCGCCTTCCTGCTCATTACGCACGACATGTATCTGGCTTTGGAGTACGCGCAGCGCGCCGTGGTGCTCAGCGGGGGCGAGGTGCTCGCCGCCGACACGGTCGCCTCGGTGCTCAGCCGTCCGGAGGTGACGGAGCCGGCCCATTTGAAGGAGACGTCGCTGTCCCTTTTCGCCAAAGCCAACGGCCTGGCTTCGCCGGAGCGGTTTGTGCAGGCTTTTATCAACGCAGAGAAGAAGGGGAAGAAGGGCCATGAATAGAACGGGCAGCCTCTATGTCACGGGGAACTCGCTGTTTCACCGGCTGGACGGAGCGGTCAAGCTGGTGCTGTTTATGGCCTGGACGGTCATGACGTACATGTTTTTGGACCTGCGGGTGTTTGTGCTGATGCTGGTTGTCGGGATTGCGCTGCTGGTGACGGCAGGGATTCCTTTTAAAAAAATGGCATTTTTGTTTTGGCTGATGATTATTTTCACGGTACTGAACGGCATCTTTATTCTGCTCATCACGCCGACCTTCGGCACACGGCTGACGGGGACGGATACGCCGCTGATTCCGCTCGGCTATAATACGATCAATGCGGAGACGCTGTTTTACGTGCTGACGCTGTCGGCCAAATATTTGACGCTGCTGCCGATTACGATCCTGTGCATTTTCACCACGCAGCCGAGCGCATTTGCCGGCAGTTTGAACCGGATCGGCGTCCCCTATAAAATCGCCTACGCCGTCAGTATTGCCCTCCGCTATATTCCGGATCTGACGGAAGAATTCCGGAGCACGCTGAACTCGATGCAGGCGCGCGGCATGGGGATTACGAAAGGGGACGGCAGCATCGCCCAGCGCTTGCGTAACTTGGCGGCGGTCGTCGTTCCTGTGCTGCAGTCCGCGCTGCACCGGATCGATTCGGTGACGAACGCCATGGAGCTGCGGGGATTTGGCACACAGAAGAAACGCACCTGGTACAGCGGCAAGGAGATGGAAGGGCTGGACTGGACGTTAGCCGTGCTTGGCGTGCTGCTGCTGGCTGTAGGCATTTGGCTGAAGATGCAGGTGCTGAAAGGATTTTGGTATCCTTTTTAGAGATCGTCTGGCAAATGTTCTGGCAGTAGGGCCCGGAGAATCCGGGTCTTTTTCGTCGAAAGCTTGATTGCCTGCGTCTGCGGCATTGGTTTTCGCAGCTTTCATTCATTTTGCCGCCTTTCGTTTTTTACACGATCGCTGCATCTTTATCCTTAAGCACTTTACGCTCCCCGGTTCGTTTCATCCCATCATCAGGGCGAAATGAAGGCTTAAGCCGGGCGTCCGATCGTAAAGTCCAATCCTTGCCGCTCCGGGGGTTCTAATATATAATGGGTAGGATTGAGAGACGTCTGTTTAACTATTACCTAAATAGGAGTTGTCATATAAATGGCTTTGAAAGCAGGGATCGTTGGACTGCCGAACGTCGGCAAATCCACGTTGTTTAACGCAATTACCCAGGCGGGCGCCGAGTCCGCCAACTATCCGTTCTGTACGATTGATCCAAACGTCGGGGTTGTCGAAGTTCCGGACGAGCGTCTGGATAAGCTGACCGAGCTGGTCCAGCCGAACAAAACCGTACCGACCGCTTTTGAATTCGTCGATATCGCCGGCCTGGTCCGCGGCGCGAGCAAAGGGGAAGGTCTGGGCAACAAGTTCCTCGCCCATATCCGCGAAGTGGATGCGATCGTGCACGTGGTGCGCTGCTTCGAGGATGAGAACATCACGCACGTGGACGGCAAGGTCAACCCGGTCAGCGACATTCAAACCATCAACCTGGAGCTGATCTTGGCCGACCTGGAGAGCGTGGAGAAGCGCATCGACCGTTCGCGCAAAAACATGAAGGGCGGCAACAAGCAGTACGCCCAGGAAGTTGAAGTGCTGGAGCGCCTGAAAGAAGCGCTGTACAATGACCAGCCGGCCCGCAGCGTGGAGCTGTCGGACGAAGAGAAAGTGATCGTGCGCGATCTGCACCTGCTGACCCTGAAGCCTGTCTTGTATGCGGCCAATGTCAGTGAGGACGGCGTGGCCGACGCGGACAGCAATCCGTACGTGCAGCAGGTCAAGGACTTTGCGGCAGGCGAGAACGCCGAAGTCGTTCCGATCAGCGCCAAGGTCGAGGCGGAAATCGCCGAGCTGGAAGGGGAAGACAAGGAAATGTTCCTGGAAGAGCTCGGTCTCGAAGAGTCCGGCCTGAACCGTCTGATCAAGGCGGCTTACCGCCTGCTCGGCCTGTACACGTACTTTACGGCAGGTGTGCAGGAAGTGCGCGCGTGGACGATCCGCAAAGGAACGAAGGCGCCGCAGGCAGCCGGCGTCATCCACACCGATTTTGAGCGCGGCTTTATTCGTGCCGAAGTCGTCTCCTACGACGATCTGGTCGCCGCCGGTACCATGAACGCCGCGAAGGAACGCGGCCAGCTTCGCCTGGAGGGCAAAGATTATGTCGTTGCGGACGGCGACGTAATGCATTTCCGTTTCAACGTGTAAACGTGTAATTGAGGCAAACATTTAGATATTGAGTAAGCTGATAGTCAACGTAAAACCGCCATTCCCCGGGTAACCCTTGGAATGGCGGTTTTTTGGTAGGGCTGAGTGGTCGGTTATCCCCGTCCTACCCAGCGCGAAAGGCCGATTATCGCTTGCAGCCTGCGACGATCACAGCCCCTTAATGATTCACGGTAATGCTGCCGTTGGACGTGGCCAGCCCCACGGTAAACTGTCCGTCTCCCAAGGTGGCCGTGGCGCGGGAGTCGCTCTCATCCACCCAGCCGATGTTGCCCTTGATGGAGGAGTTGGACGTCTTGGCGGTCAGCTTGGCGCTGGCATCCTCGGAAACGGTCAGGTTAATGCTGCCGTTTGAGGTTTTCACGTCCCAATTGCCGGCGATGCCGCTATCGCCCCGAACGGCGCCGTTGCTGGTCCGGATGTAGACCGGGCCGCCAAGCTTGTTGGCCGTCACCGTACCGTTGCTGGTCACCAGCTCGGAAGGGCCGTTGATGTTCGTGGCTACGATCCGGCCGTTGCTGGTCTTGGCCGACACCTTGCCCTGGATATCCTTTACGTTCAGGGTGCCGTTCGACGTTACGGCCGTCAGTCCGGCATGAAGTCCGGAAGCGTCGATGGTGGAATTTTTCGTATGCACTTCCACTTCGACGGACTCCGGAACCTGGAGGTTAAAGTAATCTTCAGGCATCGCCCAGCCGCCGATCAGGACGATATCCGGCTGGTGTTTATCCAGTGTCAGGGTCAGCGTGTCCCCCGACGTTTCCGACTTCCAGTGCTGCTTCGTCCATTTGTCGGCATTGGCCTGGGAGGATTCGGTGCGCACGCGGACTTTTCCCTCATAGGCAATATTCGAGCCTTGAGCTTCCGTTACGTTAACCTTGCCGCTGTCGAGGAAAACTTCCACCCGCTTGATCTCTCCCTGCGCCGGAACCGATCCCTGCACGGCGCTGAGGTAACCTTTGTTAAAGAGGAACGTCCAGTTGGGGTAAATCGCCTGGGCTCCACTGACAATCAGAAGCAGAATCAGGATCGTGACGCTTCCGCCGCCCAGACGAACCCGCTGGTTGGCATGCACGACATTGGAAATGACAACTTCAATGCCGAGCAGGATGAGCAGAGTGGGCCATACGTATTTCAGAACTTCAAAACTGATGAACTGATTCATTTGAAGAATGATGATGACCCCAAGGCCGATCAATCCGATGGCGGTGGTCCATTTGCCGATCTTTCGGACCGGCGGGCGCGTCTCAAGCGGTGCGGTCACAGATGCTCACTTCCCTTATGGTTTGGTCTTTTGCCAAGCAGCCACATGCCGTAAACGATCAGGCCGACGGCCAGCAGCACGCTGGTAATATTGCGGTTCAGCAGCCATTCCCACAGGCCGGGGAAGACGCCGACGAGGAGGACGAGAATGCCCATGCCGATGCAGGTCGCCCCGATCCAAAACGGATGGACCGCCGATTCTTTCTGATATCCGTTCATTTGAATCCAGTCACGCTCGGTCCAAGGATAGCCGAAGGTATCCTGGCCCATCATCATCCGCTCATGCTCCATGGCCGCGGCTTTCATCCAGCTCGCCTTCTGCAGGGCGTCAAACAGCTGGTAGAACCACAAAATCGCCAGAGCGAACGGAAACAGCATCGGAATCGACGGGATGAGGATGATGCAGACGCAGGCGCCGATCATGTACTGCAGTCCCTGTTTGGCGAATCCTAAATATAAATGGCCGAGGCCGGGAATCATGGACAACATAAACGTGAGCCATCTACTTTTTCTAATCATGGGTTACCCTCCTTAAATATGTGCTCCATTCGAGTGGATAAATGCTGCGTGGCCTCCGTTAACCCGTTCCCCAGATGCTCGAAAATTCCGAATTGGAATAAGCAAAAGGTCAGGCAGGCCGCAAGGCCGAAATGGGCCAGCTTGGATTTCTGCGACTCGCGGGGCCGGCTTCTCGGCAGCGATCTTACCGCCAGCGGCGGCATTTGACGGACTTCCTCCATCACGCCGGCAACGATATCCGGCATATCTATGACCGGACCGGGATTCTCCCAAATTTGGGACATCTCCGTAATTTCCTGATACCAAGCCTGGCATTCCGGACACTGGTTCAAATGCTTTTCGATCAAGAGGGAGGTTTCGGGCGGCAGTTCATGGGCGGCGTAAGCGGCCATCTGGTATTGAATGAGTTCGCATTTCACCTGAGCTCCTCTCCTTTCTGACGCATCATTTGTCTGGCACGGTATAATTGGGACTCAACGGTTTTGGCGGTAATGCCCCGCCTCTTGGCAATCTCCTGATAGGAGCATTGTTCAAAATAATACATCTGCACGGCCGACTTATACGGCTCCTGCAGCTCATCGACGATTTGACGGATCCGGCTGTTCGTCTCCTCGGAGAGGACGATCTTCTCGGGTGTCTCGGCGGTTACCCAATCGTTTTCGCTAACCTCTCCCATCGTCCTTCGCGCCTGTTCCCTTTGGTGGGCCCTTTTCCAGTCCAGGCACTTCCGGACGGCGATTTGATACAGCCAGGTGGAGAAGGAGGATTCTTCCCGAAAAGCAGGCAGGGCCGAATATGCCTTAAGGAAAATGTCCTGCGACAAATCTTTCGCCGAGACGCTGTCGGCGGTCATTTTCAGGCACACATGGTATACCATGCTCTGGTACCGCTGCACCAGAAATTTATAGGCTTCCGGATGGCCGGCTTTGACCGCCCGGATCCACTGCAACTCTTCTTCCAGTCTTCTCCCCTCCTCCCGATACGTTAAGTTAGACGCCGCATGTCGAGGCATCCCTGCAAAGTTTTTTTAAAAAATTTATTCAGCCGTTTTGGCGCCATCTGGCGGCGTGTTCCCGGGACAGGCGGATGAACTCCCCAAGGGCCGGAGACAGCCACTTTCCGGGATGGTACAGCATTTGTGTGGCCACTTGGCAGGGGCTGTCGTCCCAAGGGAGCCGGATGAGCCGGCCGGAGGACAGCTCGTCCTTGACCGCAATGGCGGGCAGCAGGGAGATGCCGAGACCGGACATGACGCAGTGCTTGATCGTCTCGATGCTCCAGAACTCCAGGTCGCTGCTGCTGTAGATCGCGTGGCTGTTTAAATGCTGTTCGAGCAGCAGGCGGTAGCTGCAGTCGGATTCGGTATGGATAAAAGAAACGTCTTTCAAGTCCAGAGTATCAACCTGCGGCAGCAGGGTCAGGGGATGCGCCGGCGGCGCAATGAGCGCCATCGGTTCATGGATGAGCGTCTCCGACTGCAAGTGCGGGTCATCCGCTTCCGGCTCCAGCACGAACACCAGGTCCATATCGCCGGACAGGGCCAATTTCTTGAGCTCCTTGCAGCCGGCCGGCCGGAGAATGATCTTCACGTCCGGGTACAGCTCCGTGTATTCCTTTATAATGTCCGGCAGACGGAACGCCGCAAGGGACTCGGGTGCGCCGATGTTCAGCGTGCCGAATGGCAGGCTTCCGCCAGCGGACATTTCGGCCAGCGCCCGGTCGTGCAGCTCCAGCAGCTGGATGGCATAGGGCAGCAGGCGCTCGCCTGCGGTTGTAAGCTGTACCTTTTTCCCAAGACGGTCAAACAGCTTCGAGCCGACTTCCTCCTCCAGCGCCTGAATTTGCGCCGTGACGCTCGATTGGGCGTAGGACAGGATTTCGGCGGCTTTGGTAAAGCCGTGCGTATCCGCAACGGTTCGGAAGGTGTGTAAGTGTTTTAAGTCCATCCATAATCCTCCATGATGCGAAATATGAATTCGTGGCAATCATCATCTATCGGTTCTCCCGATGGAAACGATCAAAATAATCTGTTTTACCTATTCATCTATTATCTGTTAAGCTGTGAGCACTGCACAACCCTAGAATGACCGGTAATCCCTGCCGGTTACACCATTAACAGCAGATAGGATGATCAAATATATGGCTTCATTAGAAAAGACCTCATTCGAAAAGACTTCTACAGCATCACACTTAACCTCTTCCATTCGGCTGCCTCAAGCCATCGCTTTGTATATCGGTTCGGTGCTCGGATCCGGCATCCTGATCGTGCCGGGGCTCGCCGCGCATATTGCGGGTCCGGCCTCGCTCCTGTCCTGGGGGCTCATGACGCTGCTCGTCCTGCCGATGGCCCTTGTCATGGGGCTGCTGTCGGCGCGTTACCCCGATGCCGGGGGCGTGTCCTCGTTTGTCTCCAGAGCATACGGCACCAAAGCCGGGACGCTGGTCGGCTGGTTTTTTCTCATGTCGGTGCCGATAGGCGCACCGGTAGCAGCATTGACGGGAGCAGGGTATATGACTGCAGCCTTTGGACTGGGTGACGACGCCAGAATCGTCATCGCCGCGCTGATGCTGGCTGTGTCCCTGTTCATCAACGTCTTTGGCATGAAGCTGGCAGGCAGCGTGCAAATCGTCGTCGTATCGGCGATCGTGCTGGTGCTCATCCTGGCGATATCCGGTTCTTATCCCCATATGGAAGCAAGGCACTTCACGCCTTTTATGCCGGAAGGGTGGATCAGCGTCGGCCAGAGTGCGGCCATTCTGTTCTGGTGTTTTATCGGCTGGGAGGCGGTATCGCATTTGTCCGAGGAGTTCGTGGACCCGAAACGGGCGGCGGTGCAGGGCGTGACGGTTGCGGCCATCATCGTAGGCGTGCTGTATTTTCTGACGGCTTTGGCCACGGTGGGAACGCACAGCTATGGGGGGAGCGGATCGGACGTATCGCTGCTGCTGGTTATTGAAAAGCTGCTCGGTCCGGCCGGGGCCGTTATCGCGGGCTTGACGGGAATGTTTATTTGCACGGCCACGGTCATTTCGTATACCGGCGCTTCGTCGAGGCTGGCTTACGCGCTGGCCCGGGAAGGAAAGGCGCCGGCCTGGATGGGGAAGATGTCGTCCCGATTCCAGACGCCTGTCGGGGGACTGGGCTTCCTGGCAGGGTGTTTCGTGCTCGTGCTCGTTCTGTACGGAACCGGCGCGGTGTCCCTGACCACGCTGATTACGCTCCCCAATGCCACGTTTATTTTGACGTATCTGGGCGGCTGCGCAGCCGGGATCCGGCTGCTGAAAGGCCAGCGGTGGGGACGGACGGTCAGCTGGCTGTCCTTTATCCTGACGGCGGCGGTGTTTCCGTTCGTCGGGTGGGCGATCTTGTATCCGCTGGTCATTTGCGGCGTTTATTTTTTGGTAAGTATAGGGCGGAAAAACAAAGCGCAAGCTTAACATAAACAGGCTTTCGGCTATCCTGTTCACCCATGTCGGCTATGGTAAATATGCGCGCACCGTGATATAATAAAAAGTCGTCTACCCTCTATTTTGATAGAGAGCAGCGATAACGATCAAAGCATATATATACCTAGTGTATTTTTTAAATAGGAGAGGTGAATCCCAGTGTTGGACCGATTGCAATCCTTGGCGGACCGTTATGAGAAGCTTAGTGAACTGCTTTGCGATCCTGACGTTGCGAACGACAGTAAGCGACTGCGGGAATATTCCAAAGAACAATCCGATTTGCAGCCTGCATATGAGGCTTATACTGAATATAAATCCGTTATGGAAGAACTCGAATCCGCCAAAGCGCTTCAGGCTGAGAAGCTGGACGACGAAATGCGTGAAATGGTCAAGATGGAAATCGAGGAACTGACCCAGCGCCGTACCGAGCTGGAGGAGCGCATCCGCATTCTGCTCCTGCCGAAGGACCCGAACGACGACAAGAACGTCATCGTGGAGATCCGTGGCGCGGCGGGCGGCGACGAAGCGGCTCTGTTCGCTTCCGACCTGTACCGGATGTACACGCGTTATGCGGATACCCAAGGCTGGCGCGTAGAGCTGATGGACGCCAATACGAACGATCTGGGCGGCTTCAAGGAAGTCATCTTCATGATCAACGGACGCGGCGCCTACAGCAAAATGAAATACGAAAGCGGTGCGCACCGCGTGCAGCGCATCCCGACGACGGAGTCCGGCGGACGGATCCATACTTCCACTTCCACAGTGGCGGTCATGCCGGAAGTCGAAGAGATCGACATCGAAATCCATGACAAGGATATCCGCGTCGATACGTTCTGCTCCAGCGGTGCGGGCGGACAATCCGTCAACACCACGAAATCCGCCGTTCGCGTGACCCATATTCCAACCGGAATCGTGGCCACCTGTCAGGACGGCAAGTCGCAGAACTCGAACAAGGAAAAGGCGCTTCAGGTGCTTCGTGCCCGGATCTTTGATATGATGCGGCAGGAAGAAGAAGCGAAGTATGCCGGTGAGCGGAAGAGCAAAGTGGGTACTGGCGACCGCAGTGAGCGGATCCGTACGTACAACTTCCCGCAGAGCCGGGTGACCGACCACCGCATCGGATTGACGCTGCACAAGCTCGATTCGGTGATGAATGGCGAAATCGAAGAGATCATTTCGGCCCTGAACATTGCGGAGCAGGCGGAAATGATGGATAAAGGGGAATAAGGCTTTGAAGGAAAGCACGTTTGTGATGACGACAAAGCAGAGTATACGGGAAGCCTTTGCGGAGGCTTCCTCTTTTTTAGCGGCGCATGAAGTGATGGAGCCGCAGCGGAACGCCCAGCTGCTGCTGGAGCATGTGCTGGGCCTCTCCGGCGCGGCCTATTACATGGCGCTGCCCGATCCGTTTCCGGACGAGCGGCGGAAGGCCTGGGAGGAAGTGATTTCCCGCAAGGCGGCGGGCGAACCGGCCCAATACATTATCGGGGAGCAGGAGTTCTACGGCATCCCCTTTCAGGTGACGCCCGCCGTGCTGATCCCGCGGCCCGAGACGGAGCTGCTCGTGGAAGCCGTGCTGCAGCAGGCCACGCAGCTGTGGCCGCAGGGAGCAGCACCGACTGAGCGAGCGGCATCTGCGGCGGAGGAGGAGCCGCCGCAAGGGCAGGGCGCCGGCCGCGTTCCGGGGCCGGCTGACGCGGAGCAGCCGGACCGCGAAGCGGCTCGTCCGGCGGCACAGAGCCGCGCAGCCGCTGCGCCCGGCGGCGGTGCCGGCACCGCGGACGGCCTGCGCCCGCTGGTCGCGGCCGACATCGGCACCGGCAGCGGCGCCATCGCGGTCACGCTGGCGCTGCACGCCCCGCGCTGGCAGGTCTACGCCAGCGACATCTCGGCGGATGCGCTGCGTGTCGCCGCGCGCAACGCCGAAGCCAACGGCGCCCAGGTCGCCTTCGAAGAAGGCAACCTGCTGGAGCCGTTTGCGGGGCGGCGGGTCGACATCCTGGTGTCGAACCCGCCGTACATTCCTGCGGCCGATATTCCCGGCCTGCAGCCCGAGGTGCGCGACCATGAGCCGCGCACGGCGCTGGACGGCGGAGCGGACGGGCTCGCGCCTTACCGCATCATGATGCAGCAGCTGCCGCTGCTGCAGGAGCCGCCCCGGCTCATCGGATTCGAGCTGGGCATCGGCCAGGCGGGCGAGGTCGCAGACCTGCTCCGCCAGGCGGGCCATTGGGATGAGATTATGATCATCCCGGACCTCGCCGGCATTGACCGCCACGTTCTCGGCGTCCGCCGGTGATCCCATAATTTTCTTTTTGACCCAATTTCCTCTACAATGGAACTACCTATGTTTTCCCTGGAGGAAAGGATATGCTGCGCAAACTGAAACAATTGGATTTCGCCGTCATGCTGGTGCTGCTCTGCCTGATGGCGTTCAGTCTGACTTCCATATACAGCGTCACCGCCGGCCGGCCCAAAACCGATCATTATTCGGTGCGGATGGCCGTCTATTACGTCATCGGCTTTGCAGGGTTTCTGGCGACTTCGCTCGTCAATTATAAGCTGCTGATTAAATATGCACTGTATGTGTATATCTTCGGCCTGATGCTGCTCTTATTCGTCCTGTTTGCCGGTAACGAATACTACGGTGCCCGCGGCTGGCTCACCCTTCCCGGGGGACTCAGCCTGCAGCCGGCCGAGCTGTTCAAGCTGTTCCTGGTCATTTTTCTGTCCAGCCTGCTGCTGAAGAAAAATCGAGACCGGTCCCGCGGCCTGTATTTTTGGCGGGATGTCGTGCCGATGGGGCTCCTCACCTTGGTTCCGCTTATGCTGGTGATGGCGCAAAACGACCTGGGGAACGCGCTCTGCTATCTCCTCATTCTGGTAGGGCTCCTGTGGATCGGCGGCATCCGGTATGTTCATGCGCTGATCGGGTTCGCCGTGGCCTTTGCCGCCATCTTCGGCGGAATTCAGGCTTATATTCATTATCATGACGAGGCGGCGAAGTTGTTCAAGTCCATTGGCCGCGAGCATTGGATCGCGCGTTTTGACCCCTGGCTCGTTCCGGACAAAGCTTCCCGTGACGACAGCTGGCAGACCTACAACGCCAAGCTGGCGATCGGGTCGGGCGGCCTGGACGGCAAGGGCTACATGCAGGGGACGACGATCCAGTCCGACGGCCGGGTTCCGCTGGCTTTTGCCGACTCGATCTTCGTCCAGATTGCCGAGGAGTACGGGTTTATCGGCTCGTCGGCGCTGCTGCTGCTGTATTTTATTCTGATCCACCGCATGATTCTGATTGCCGCGGACTGCCGTGACCGGGCGGGGCCATACCTGATTACAGGCATTATCACGATGTTCATTTACCAGATTTTTGTCAACATCGGCGCCTTTATCGGTCTGATGCCGCTGACCGGCATTACGCTGCCTTTTATCAGTTATGGCGGCACTTCACTGGTGATCAACATGGTCAGCATCGGGGTGGTGATGAGCGTCCGGATTCACGGGCAGGAGGAAGAGGAGCTGCTCCCGCTGCAGAACGAACCGGCTCCGGCCACAGGGACGGGCAAAATTCTGCGCCTCATCCGGGATGGATTTAACAGGAATTGAATATGGCATGGCTGTTCTATTACAATAGACAGGTACGCATCAGGGGCAACGAGGAGCGGAAGGCTCCGCACAGGAGGATAGCCATGCTTCAAAAGCTGAAAAAAGTGGATTATGTCGTCGTTTTTATTCTTTTGATTTTCATGGGCATCAGCATCATGTCCATTTACAGTGTCACACAGGGGACGAAGTTTGCCGGTTCCCATATTAAAATGATCGAGTTTTACGTGCTTGCCTTCATCGCATTTTTTGGGCTGGTTATCGTCGATTACAAGCTGCTTGTCAAATATGCGCTTTATTTGTATTTGTTCGGGTTGGCCCTGCTCGTTGCGGTTAACTTCATCGGGACCGACGTCAACGGCGCCCAGGGCTGGATCAAGATGGGAAGCTTCAGTTTGCAGCCTGCGGAGCTGTTCAAGCTCATCCTGATTATTTTTCTGACGTATATCATTATGCGCAAAAATAAATCGAGGCTCACGTTCTGGCATGACGTAGTCCCGATCGGACTGCTGACGTTCGTGCCGTTTGCGCTCGTTATGGTTCAGAATGACCTCGGGAACGCGCTCAGCTACGTTCTGATTTTGCTCGGACTGCTCTGGATCGGCAACATCAAGTTTTGGCATGCGCTGATTGCGCTGGTGGTGTTGGCGGCCGTCGCTGTCGGAAGCATTTTTTCTTACATTCATTTTCACGACAACATTGAGAAGTTTATGAAGGACATCGGACGGGAGCACTGGACGGAACGTCTCGACCCATGGCTGGTGCCGGATAAGGCGACGGCCAAGGCGTCCTATCATACGAAAAACGCCAAGCTGGCGATCGCATCCGGCGGCATGGTCGGCGAAGGGTATATGAAAGGGTCCTCGGTTCAATCCGGGCGTGTGCCGTATACTTATTCGGACTCCATTTTCGTGGAAATCGCCGAGGAATTCGGCTTCGTCGGTTCATCGGTCGTGCTGCTGCTGTATTTTATCCTGATCCACCGGATGATTCTGATCTGTCTCGAGTGCCGGGACCGGGCAGGGCCGATTCTGATCGTGGGCATTATCGCCATGATGCTCTATCAGATCTTCGAAAATATTGGCGCCTTCATCGGCCTGATGCCGCTGACCGGGATTACGCTGCCGTTTATCAGTTACGGCGGAACCTCGCTGCTGATCAATATGGCGAGCATCGGGATCGTCATGAGCGTGCGCGTTCATGGGGAGGAAGTGGACGACGAGATGCTGACCCCGGCAAACAAAGGGGCTTCCGCTCAAGCCGGACAGGCCAAGGCGGGTATGTGAAGCTGATGATTTACAAGAAACGACCGTTTTCGACAAGTCCTCGGGCTTGGGAAGGCGGTCTTTTTTTATGGGTTAAAAGCTCGTAGAAATACTAGATAAGATGAATTCGAGTTTTCTTATCATTCCTTGTTTCCAAGGGGAATATCCGTGTCAAAGGTGTGATTTCTTTAATTCAATCTATATTATAGATTGCTAGGTTTAGACTCTACCATTCCCGGACATACTGAGAACTATCATAGATTTGTTCTGATAGAGAGGGGCCCGGGGAAAATGGAAAAAACGATGAAGCAGGGGAAATATAGAGGGCAAGACTGGCTGCGCGACTTGGTGAAGGATACCGCCATTATTTTTTGTATTTTGTTTATGATCGCCATGATGTGGGAGAGCCAAAAGACCGACGCGGCCGTGGCCGGCGGGCCGATTCCGCAGGAGTCCATCCGCCTGCGCATCCTGGCCAATTCCGATAATCCGGATGACCAGCTGGTCAAACGCGAGATTCGCGATGCCGTGGTAGCGGAGATGAACGGCTGGGTACAGGAGCTTGAGGACCCGCAAAGCCTCGATCAGGCGAGAACGACGATCCGGGAGCATTTACCGGAACTGAACGATCTCGTGGGCCGTGAGCTGGAGAAGAGAGGCATTCATTACGATTACAATGTTGAACTGGGCATCGTGCCGTTTCCGACCAAACTGTACGGCGGTACCGTGTATCCGGCCGGGAACTATGAAGCACTCCGGATCACACTGGGTACAGGCAGCGGTCAAAATTGGTGGTGCGTGCTGTTCCCTCCGCTCTGCTTCATCGATGCGGCTAGCGGAGATGCTGCGGCTCAGCCCGCCGATGCCAAGGCTCAGTCTGCCGATGCCAAGGGTGACGCTAAGGGTGCTGTGACCACTGCGTCGGCCAAGGTGACGGATACTGCAGCCGCTCAAGCTTCCGGGAAAGCAGCTGCCGATGCTTCCCAGCCGGAAGTTCGCTTCTTCCTGGTAGACATGCTCTCCGGGCTGTGGTCCTGGCTGACGGGGCTGTTCGCTTAGGAACTAGCGGCCATCCTGTCCAGGGGCATGCGTCATGGAGATTTTGTAGATGTGCTATAATAAAACATACCAATTTCGATGACAGGAATGAACAGCGATGAAAGGGTTAAACCAAGGGCAGGATGGAGGAAGCGCTCCTTCCGCCCATGATGCAAATAAGAGCCATGCCACACCGGTATGGGATGTGACCGTATTGATGGGACGCAGCACCGCTGCTGCAGAAGCGGAGAGGGAAGCGGTGTCCCGTGCAGAGCAGTCGATCGGCCGGGCAGCCGCCATTCTACGGGATGGCGGTACCGTTGCTTTTCCGACCGAAACGGTCTACGGCCTTGGGGCGGATGCCCGGAATACGGAGGCTGTCGAGGCGATTTTCAAGGCCAAGGGCCGGCCGTCCGACAATCCGCTCATCGTCCACATTGCGGATACAAGCCAATTGCACGGGCTCGTGACGGAGGTCAGCGATACGGCGCGGCGGCTGATGGCGGCCTTTTGGCCCGGCCCGCTGACGCTGGTGCTGCCGCTTCGGCCGGGCGTGCTGTCCCCGCGGGTAACAGCGGGGCTGACGACGGTCGGCATCCGGATGCCGGACCATCCGATCGCGCTGAAGCTGATCGGTGAATCCGGCTGTCCGGTGGCGGCGCCGAGCGCCAACCGCTCGGGACGGCCGAGCCCGACGCTCGCGGGCCATGTCGAGGAAGATTTGAGCGGGCTGATCGACGGTATTCTGGACGGAGGGCCGACCGGGGTCGGCCTTGAATCCACCGTCGTACAGGTCCAGGAGGACGGCAGCGTCACCGTTCTCCGGCCCGGCGGCATTACGAGCGAGCAGCTTGCCGCCGCCTCCGGGGTGGCGGTGACGACCGATCCGGGAATCGAACGCTCACCGGATGAAGAGGAGATCGTCGCGCCGAAATCGCCCGGCATGAAATATACGCACTACGCTCCCAAGGGTGCGCTCACCATTGTGCAGGGCGGCACGCCGGAGCGGGTCTCCGGCTGGATCGATGAGCAGCTGAAGGCGGCGGCGGCCCGCGGGGAGAGAACCGGCGTGATGGCATTCGAGGAGCATATCGGCCGTTACGCCGCGGATTGCGTGCAGTCCCTCGGCAGTCTTGCCGGGCTGGAAGCGGCCGCCCACCGGCTGTACGCCGCTCTTCGCCGCATGGATGAAGAAGGCGTGACGTTTATTTTGTCGGAAGCCTGCCCGGAAGAGGGTCTGGGCGCTGCCATCATGAACCGGCTCCGCAAGGCCGCCGGCCAGCGGGTTGTGCGCTTGTGACCTCTCGCCGCACCTTTTAAGAGACATCATTTACCTCTTGTCCGCATATGGTTGTACAAGAACCTAACGGACATGGGGGAATAGGGATGTTGGAGACTTCTGCCGGTTTAGGGCAGCTAATGACAATCATGATAATGGCCGTCGCATTAGGACTGGATGCATTCTCTCTGGGCGTAGGAATCGGCATGAAAGGAATCCGGCTGCTGCATATTCTCAAGATCAGCTTGCTGATCGGCCTTTTCCATGTGTTGATGCCGCTGCTGGGAATGTTTATGGGATATTACGTCAGTTCGCTGCTTGGACAAGTTGCGGCCCTGGTTGCCGGCGGGCTGCTTGTGCTGCTAGGCGGGCACATGGTCCTGAATGCCTTCAAAACAAGCGAAACGCGAATGGTGGATCACCGCTCTTTGCTGGGGATGCTGCTGTTTTCGCTCAGCGTCAGCATTGACTCCTTTTCGGTAGGCGTATCCCTGGGGATGTTTGAGAGCAACCGGATTCTGACCGTGCTTGCTTTCGGGATCTGCGGGGGCGCGATGGCCGTGCTTGGACTCCTGCTCGGCAGGAGGGTAAGCCGGAATCTCGGCGAATACGGTGAGGCCCTTGGCGGCGCGATTTTGCTGGCATTTGGCCTCGCCTTTATCTTCTGATACAATATCGGCAAAGACACTTCGGGAGGTGCTAGAGACGTGAAGCATATTTTGTTTGTCTGTACGGGAAACACGTGCCGCAGCCCGATGGCCGAAGCTCTGCTTCGCAAGCTGGCCAAGGAGCGCAGCGTTCCGCTCGAAGTCCGTTCGGCCGGCGTGGCCGCCCTTGAAGGGACACCCATCTCGCGTCATGCGGAAGCGGTGCTGCGGGACCACGAGATCGATGAGCATTTGACTGCCAAGCCGCTCAGGGCCGACATGGTGGATTGGGCGGATTTGATTTTGACACTGACCCAGGGGCATAAGCAGCGTGTGATCCGGAGCTTTCCGCTCGCGGCTGACAAAATTTATACCCTGAAGGAATACACCGAAGATGACGAGAACGTGATCAAGGACCTGCAGGAGCTCGACAGCCTGTACGCCACCTGGGAAATGAAGCGGGCGCTCGGGCAGCAGCTGGAGGACGAGGAACGGGAGCGGCTGATCGAGATCCAGCAGCGGATCCCGAGCTTTGATATTTCGGACCCGTTCGGCGGGTCCCGCGACGATTACGATGTCACCGCCGCAGAAATCCGCGCCGCCATCGAGCGGCTGCTGGATAAGCTGGAGGCGTTCCGTACATTTTAAGAAACAAGCTTAAATTAGCACTTGGGCGGGAGCCTAGGCCTGAAAAAATGGAGTAAATTTGCAGATTGATTTTCATCGCGTCATGCTTTATGATGAAGGTGAAAAACATCGGTTCCGGTGTAACTGGCGACAATGTGGATCCAACCACGATGGAGCACCGGAATATACGGCCGGTCGCCTGGGCAAAAGAGCAATTCTGCGGAATGATCCGCGGACTGCTCTTTTTTTCGTCTAGTGGCTGCAAATGAGTTATAATGGTACAAGAAGTCACGGGAATACCGGGGAGCGCTGGATTCGTTTCTCTGTATTGCGCGAAATTTTAGGAGGTTTTTCGAAAGATGAAAATTGCTGTTGGAACAGATCATGCGGGTATACGTTTGAAAGAAGACATCATTGCCGTGATCGAAGGGATGGGGCATCAAGTTGCGGATGTGGGATGCGGATGCACGGATTCCGTGGACTATCCCGACTATGCTCTCCCTGTGTGCGATCTGGTTACCAAAGGCGAGGCCGACCGGGGAATCCTGATCTGTGGAACAGGCATCGGCATGAGCATCGCGGCGAACAAGGTTCCGGGCATCCGGTGTGCTTTGGTCCACGATGTGTTCTCGGCGATCGCCACCAGGGAGCATAACGACTCCAACGTGCTGGCGATGGGCGAACGCGTCATCGGTCCGGGTCTGGCCCAGGAAATCGTCAAGGCTTGGCTGGGCACGGAGTTCAGCGGCGGCGAGCGTCATGTCGGGCGTGTGAACAAGATTAAAGCGATTGAAGAGCGGTATCTGCACAATTAGGGAGGTTTTCTCATGGAAAGCATGTCAGGAGGCAGTCCATTGGAAGTTTCGCTGGGAGAACAGGTATCCCAAATTCTTCATGAGCTGGTGGAAGCCGCGGGGCTTGGCCCTGGTAAGGTACTGGTTGTCGGAACGAGCACCAGTGAGGTGGCCGGGAAACGCATCGGCACTTCGGGGGCGCTCGGGGTTGCCGAGGAGCTGCTGCAGGCGATCGGCGAGGTCCGGGCCAAGTTCGGCTTCGACACGGTGTTTCAGTGCTGCGAGCATTTGAACCGGGCGCTGGTGATGGAGCGTTCCGTACTGGAGCGTCTTCGCTTAACCGAGGTCGCCGCCGTTCCTGTTCCGAAGGCGGGCGGCTCTATGGCTGCCGCTGCTTACCGTTCCATGAAGGAGCCTTGCCTGGCCGAAGCGATCGAGGCTCACGCGGGCATTGACATCGGCGAGACGATGATCGGCATGCATCTGCGGCGTGTGGCGGTGCCTTTCCGCCCGACCCTACGCTATGTTGGGCACGCGCGTGTGAATGCGGCCTACACGCGGCCCAAGCTGATCGGCGGCGAACGGGCGGTGTACCGTCTGGATGAAGAAGCCGGCAGAACCGACCGTGACGGCGGCAGTTCAGATCTTTGCGATTAACATGAGCGGATGATTGAAACGAACATTTTATTTTGAATTCCAATAAGGGAGGAACTATTAACATGGATCAATTGCGTAAGAAGGACCCGGCTGTACTCGAGGCCATGAACTTGGAACTGAAGCGTCAGCGTGCAAACATCGAGCTGATCGCATCGGAGAATATTGTCAGTGAAGCGGTTATGGAAGCCATGGGCTCCGTCCTCACGAACAAATACGCCGAAGGATATCCGGGCAAGCGGTACTACGGCGGCTGCGAGCGCGTCGATATCGTTGAAGATATCGCTCGTGACCGTGCGAAAGAACTGTTCGGAGCCGAGCATGCCAACGTGCAGCCGCACTCCGGCGCTCAGGCCAACATGGCCGTATACCTGGCAGCGCTAAAACCAGGGGACACCGTACTCGGGATGAACCTTGCCCATGGCGGACACCTGACGCACGGAAGCCCGGTGAACGCATCCGGTCTGCTGTACAACTTCGTCGCTTACGGGGTCCAGGAAGATACGTTCCTCATCGATTATGACGAAGTCCGCAAACTTGCGTTCAAGCATCGTCCGCGCCTGATCGTCGCCGGTGCGAGCGCCTATCCGCGTACGATTGATTTCGAAGCTCTCGCTTCGATCGCCAATGACGTAGGCGCGCTGTTCATGGTCGACATGGCTCATATCGCGGGCCTGGTTGCAGCCGGGCTTCATCCGAACCCTGTGCCTCACGCCCATTTTGTTACGACGACAACGCACAAAACGCTCCGCGGTCCGCGCGGCGGCATGATTCTGTGCAAGCAGCCATGGGCTGCGGCCATCGACAAGGCCGTGTTCCCGGGCACGCAGGGCGGTCCGCTGATGCACGTTATCGCATCCAAAGCCGTAGCCTTGGGCGAAGCGCTGGACCCATCGTTCAAAACGTATGCCGAAAACGTGGTGAAGAACGCCAAAGTATTGGCTGAGACGCTGATCAGCGAAGGCCTGAACATCGTATCGGGCGGCACGGATAACCACCTGATGCTGGTGGATACCCGCAGCGTAAACATTACAGGGAAAGACGCTGAGAAGGTGCTGGACTCCGTCGGTATCACCGTCAACAAAAACGCCATTCCGTTCGATCCGACCAGCCCGTTCGTCACGAGCGGAATCCGGATCGGTACGCCGGCTGCGACTTCCCGCGGCATGGATGAAGTGGCTATGGTGACGATCGGCAAAATCATCGCCATGACGCTGAAGGCGCCTAAGGACGAAGCCGTGCTGTCCAAAGCAGCGGCGATGGTGAAGGAACTGACGGATCAATATCCGCTGTATCCTGAACTTAACTACTAATAGGACACAGATCTTGAGAAGTACAGGTCTGTGAGAATATAAGGGACTGGGGAATGTTCTCCGGTCCCTTTTTTTAGAAATAAGAAATAGAGATTTTCCGATGTTTCGAGGCTAACCATCCTGATCCCGCAAAAGAAACTCCCGCTAAACGCGGTCTGTCTTCTGAGAATGTACGCCGATAATACGTTTTTCTTTTCGCTCTCAGAAGCCGTATAGGTCAATAAACCTTTCTGCCGTCACAGCGGATGTGTGCCTTCACACTCTTAGAGTGGCTTTTATATAGTAGTTCAGAGGGAGATAAACTGCTAGATTTAAGACTGGTCGATGCGAAGGGCAAATGTTAGATTGGCGGGTCTTTACGGGGTGCTTACACCATGCCGGTTCCCTTGCGCGGTCTTTCGGTTAACGTTTAAGCCGGCTGATCTTTGGGCCAGAATAAACATATCTTTCTTGGGTGCAAAATCATTTCCAGGAATGATATAATAAATAAGATTTGTGTACTTGCATGTATCGTATGCGAATGGGCATCTAACTAACCGGCAATGACAGCACTTAGACTTACGATTTAACCGGAGGGACTAACATGGGAAAACTGGTGATTTGTGATCACCCTTTGATTCAACACAAACTGACATTTATCCGCGATGTGCGGACGAACACGAAAGATTTTCGCGAACTGGTCGATGAGGTTGCTTCCTTAATGGCTTACGAAATTACACGCGAGGTTCCGCTCGAGTCGGTGAAGGTGCAGACACCTGTCGCTGAGATGGACGGCAAGGTTCTGGCGGGCCGCATGCTTGGCCTGATTCCGATCCTGCGCGCCGGGCTCGGCATGCTCGACGGCATGCTGAAGCTGATTCCCGCCGCCAAGGTGGGACATGTTGGACTGTTCCGCGATCCGGAAACGCTGCAGCCTGTCGAGTATTACACGAAGCTGCCGACAGACGTGACCGAGCGCGAGCTGATCGTCATCGATCCGATGCTGGCGACCGGAGGATCGGCTATTGCCGCGATCGACGTCCTGAAGAAGCGGGGGTGCACCCAGATCAAGATGATGAACCTGATCGCCGCGCCGGAAGGTGTCAAAGCCGTGCAGGAAGCCCATCCTGACGTGGACATTTATGTAGCGGCCCTGGACGAGAAGCTGGACGACCACGGTTATATCATTCCGGGACTGGGAGACGCCGGAGACCGGCTGTACGGAACCAAGTAAGGAGAGGGAAACCATATGTCAAAAATTAAAGTGATGACGATCTTCGGGGTGCGCCCGGAAGCCATCAAGATGGCTCCGCTCATCTTAGAACTGCAGAAGCATCCCGAACATATCGAATCCGTCGTCTGCGTAACGGCCCAGCACCGTCAGATGCTGGATCAGGTGCTCGAGGTATTCAAGATTACGCCGGATTTCGATCTGGACGTGATGAAAGAGAACCAGACGCTGAACGAGGTGACCATCCGCGTTCTGCAGGGCCTGGAGCCGGTTTTGAAAGAGGCCAAGCCTGATATCGTTCTGGTGCACGGAGACACGCTGACGACCTTCCTGGCCAGCTATGCGGCCTTCCTGCAGAAGATCCAGGTAGGACATGTCGAAGCGGGCCTGAGAACGTGGAACAAGCTCTCCCCGTATCCGGAGGAGATGAACCGCCAGCTGACCGGCGTGCTTGCCGATCTTCATTTTGCCCCGACGGACTGGTCTGCAGGCAACCTGAAGAAGGAGAACAAGAACGAATCCCACATTTACGTGACTGGCAATACCGTTACCGACGTATTCCAGTACACCGTCAAGTCGGATTATCACCATCCGGTGCTCGACTGGGCGCAGGGCAAACGGCTGATTCTGATGACGGCGCACCGGCGAGAATCGCAGGGCGAGCCTCATCTGAACATCTTCCGTGCCGTGAAGCGGATTGCCGACGAATTCGACGATATCGCCATCGTGTATCCGGTCCATCCAAGCCCGGCGGTCAAAGAACCGGCGCATCAAATTTTGGGCAATCATCCAAGAATTAAGCTGATTGAACCGCTGGATGTTGTAGACTTGCACAATTTTTATCCGCATACGCATCTGATTCTGACGGACTCCGGCGGTCTTCAGGAAGAAGCTCCATCCTTCGGTGTGCCGGTGCTGGTGCTCCGTGACACGACCGAGCGACCGGAAGGTATCGAGGCGGGAACGCTCGAGCTGGTCGGAACGGATGAGGAACAAGTGTACGGACGGACGAAGCATTTGCTGACCGATCAAGAAGCCTATAATGCGATGAGCGGCGCCGCAAATCCATACGGAGATGGCAAGGCATCCCAGCGGATTGTCGACGCGATTTTGCATCATTTTGGCATCAAAAATGAACGTCCGGAACAATTTCACAGAATGTTCACAAAGGAAAGTTAAGCCATATTCTGAGGGCAAAGAGTACAGCATACAGTTAAACTGTACGGTTGACACGGATTTGCGGGCTTTTTGCAGTGATTTTAGTCACATTTCCAGCCAGTTTCGACACGGATTTGTTCAATTGACAAACTCTCGGGTCATTCAGTAAAATGAACTGGGATTAGAGGGTGGACAGAGATGAATCAACCTGATAAGCCGCAAAAATCCAATAAAAATGCTGCAAGCCCTCTGAAGTATGCGGGCCTTGTAAGCGCCATCGGAATCGATCTGGCCGCGTGTACTTTAGGGGGCTTTTATCTCGGCTCCTGGCTGGACAAGATTTGGGGAGGACCCGGACTCTGGATTGCATTCGGAGTTTTGCTGGGTCTGGCGATTGGCGGCGTAAGCGTTTTTATGATCACCAAGGCAGTCATGGGGGAAAGTGATGAGTGAACTATGGAAATACCGCAGGGTATTGACTAGAGCGACACTTTATTTCCTGGCTCTTTGCTTCTTGGGTGCTGCTGTCTTCCCGCAATACCGGAGTATAGCGCTGGGTATGGTGCTTGGCTCCAGTGTCAGCCTTGCCAATAGCTTTTATTTGGGCTATAAAGTGCAAAAAGTGTTGGATTCAGTCGAAGGCGGGGGCGGCAAGAGAGTAAATATGGGTTTTCTGACCCGTGCAGCCCTCAGTGTGCTGGCCGTCGTTGTGGCCTATCAAAGGCCGGAGACGTTTAACCTGTATGCCGTAGCGGCAACACTGGTATTGGCACAGTTTCTTCTCTTATTCATAGGGATTCGATTGTCTCGTAAACAGGAGTAGACCTTCAACTGAGAAAGGGGTGAGAAAAACATGCATACATCACCGATTATTGAATTGGGCGGCATAAGATTCGACCTTTCCGCAATTCTGATGCTGATTGTGACCTGTGTGATCGTGTTTGTGATCGCGAAGCTGGCAACCCGTAACTTGTCAGTCGAAAACCCGGGAAAATTGCAGAATTTCATGGAATGGACGGTGGAATTCGTCCAGAACCTGATTTCCAGCACGATGGATTGGAAGAAAGGGAAGCACTTTCTGTCCCTTGGATTGACATTTATTATGTTTATCTTCGTTGGCAACATGCTGGGACTTCCCTTTGGTATCGTAACAGACTTCCATGATGCAGGACATGCGCACATCTTTGGTAAAGAAATCGTTTCTGTAACCGAGGAATTTGCAAAGCACCCGGAAGTTGAAGAAGTCGGTGTGGCCTGGTGGAAATCACCAACGGCTGACGCTTCCGTAACCATGGCGCTGGCATTGATCGTATTCTTGCTTTCGCACTTTCTTGGAATCACCAAGAATACGAAGAATTACTTTAAGCACTATTTCCAACCTTATTGGTTCTTCTTCCCGATTAACGTTATCGAGCAGTTTGCGAAGCTGCTGACGCAGGGCATGCGTCTATTCGGTAACATCTTCGCGGGTGAAGTGCTGATCTCGGTTCTGTTGAAACTGACCGCACTCGGCGTAGGCGGATACATCGCTTCTGCGCTCGGTCTCGTCGTTTGGCAGGGCTTCAGTATTTTCGTCGGCGCCATCCAGGCATTCGTCTTTACGATCCTGACGATGGTTTATATCTCACAAATGATAGAAAGTCACGACGAACACGAACACTAGCTTCAAAGTTAAGCTTGGAGTTTTCTTCCTTCACTCTTAACTAAACATAAATATTAACAAATACACATCTCTAAGGAGGATTTTACAAATGGGAGTTTGGGCATTTCTTGCAGCTGCGATTGCAGTAGGTTTGGGCGCACTTGGCGCAGGTATTGGTAACGGTCTGATCGTAAGTAAAACGGTTGAAGGTATCGCTCGTCAGCCAGAAGCGAAATCCACGCTTCAAACAACAATGTTTATCGGTGTAGGTCTGGTCGAAGCCCTTCCAATCATCGGTGTCGTACTCGCGTTCTTGTTCTACGCAGGAGCTTAATTTAAGCAGTAAGGTTTGGCGGGGAAGGCCACGGCCATCCGCGCCTTCTTTTTAGCCGTCAGATAAGGAAGGTTCTTGGATCCTTCCTTATCTGATTGTCTGATGAACAAGACTGAACGTGCACCGGAAAGGAGTGACTAGATTGAGTATTAACTACGCATCTTTCTTTATCGCATTGATTGCGTTTGTGATTCTGTATTTGCTTCTGAACAAATATGCTTTCGGTCCGTTGTTCTCCATCATGGAGAAGCGCCGTGAGCTTGTGACGAGTCAAATGAACGAAGCGGCACAAACCCGCGAACAAGCCATTGCTTACGTAGAAGAGCAGAAAAAAGCTCTGGAAAATGCGCGCAAAGAGGCTTACGACATTATCGAACAATCCAGACAAACGAGCAGCAAGCAGGCTGACCAAATTATGGAACAAGCCAAGGTGGAAGCTTCTCGTATTAAAGAGGACGCTGTCCGCGATATCGCAAGCGAAAAGAACAAGGCGGTTCAGGAGCTGCGCAGCGAGCTGGGCGCCGTATCCGTGAAGATCGCATCCAAGCTGCTTGAGAAGGAAGTCAGCAGCGATAAAGCTCAGGAAGAGCTCGTGGACCAGTACCTTAAAGAGGTAGGGGGCAGACCATGAGCCGGGAGACAATAGCAGCCAAGCGTTATGCGAAGGCGCTGTTTGAAGTGGCTGCGCAGCAGCAGAAAACGCTGGAAGTGGAGCAGGAGCTCAAGGCCGTCGTTGGGGCCATTACCCAGGATGACGAGATCCGCCGTTTTATCTCCACGCCCAACATTGCCGTATCGGTGAAACTGGATGTGCTGAAGAAGGCCCTTCAAGACAAAGTATCCCAGCCGGTCATGAACACCGTTGATATGCTGATCGAGCGGGGCAGAGCGGATCTGTTCGCCGACCTGCTGGACAGCTACGTCCGGATCGAAGGCGAAAGCCTTGGACTTGCGGACGCCACGGTGTACTCCACCTATCCGCTGAGCGACCAGGAAATCGAAACGGTTGCCGCGGAGTTTGGAGCATTGGCTAAGAAGAAAATTCGCGTAACCAACGTGATTGATAAAAATCTGCTCGGCGGTGTAAAAGTCGTCATCGGCGATATGCTGTACGACGGCAGTTTGGCAGGGAAGCTGGAACGGCTTGAAAAGTCTTTTAACAGACTAGCACAGTAGATAGGGGTGAAGACACTTGAGTATCAGACCTGAAGAAATCAGTACGCTGATTAAAAGTCAAATTGAACAATATAAATCTGACATCGAAGTGGCCGAAGTCGGCACCGTTATTCAAGTAAGTGACGGTATCGCCCGTATTCACGGGATCGACAATGTTATGGCCGGTGAGCTCGTCGAGTTCGCCAACGGTGTTGTAGGCCTTGCGCTGAACTTGGAAGAAAGCAACGTAGGTGTCGTTATCCTCGGACCTTACACAGAAATCAAAGAAGGCGACCAAGTAAAACGTACCGGACGCATCATGCAGGTTCCTGTTGGGGAAGCCCTGCTCGGACGCGTTGTCAACCCGCTTGGTCAGCCAGTGGACGGCAAAGGACCGATCGAAGCTTCTGCTTATCGTCCGGTTGAGAGCAGCGCGCCAGGCGTTATCGACCGTAAATCGGTTCATGAGCCAATGCAAACCGGTATCAAAGCGATTGACGCTCTGGTGCCAATCGGCCGCGGACAGCGCGAGCTGATCATCGGTGACCGTCAAACGGGTAAAACCCAAATCGCGATCGATACGATCATTAACCAAAAAGGCAATGGCGTGAAATGTATCTATGTCGCCATCGGCCAAAAGCAATCGACGGTTGCGCACGTCGTGGAAAACCTTCGCCGTCACGGCGCTCTGGACTACACGATCGTCGTTACCGCATCGGCTTCCGAGCCTTCTCCGCTCTTGTACATCGCTCCTTATGCGGGCTGTGCAATGGGTGAGTACTTCATGTACAAAGGCGAGCATGCCTTGATCATCTATGATGACTTGTCGAAGCAGGCAGCGGCATACCGCGAATTGTCCCTGCTCCTCAGACGTCCTCCAGGCCGCGAAGCTTATCCTGGTGACGTATTCTATCTGCATTCCCGTTTGCTGGAACGCGCGGCGAAGCTGTCCGATGAACTCGGCGGTGGTTCATTAACCGCTCTGCCTTTCATTGAAACACAGGCGTCCGACGTATCCGCATATATCCCAACCAACGTTATTTCGATCACGGACGGACAGATCTTCCTTGAGTCCGAACTGTTCTATGCTGGACAGCGTCCGGCGATCAACGTAGGTATTTCCGTATCCCGGGTAGGTAGCTCCGCGCAGCTCAAGGCGATGAAGAAAGTCGCCGGCGGTTTGAAGCTGGATTTGGCCCAGTACCGCGAGCTTCAAGCGTTCTCCCAATTCGGTTCCGACCTTGACAAATCCACGCTGGCCCGTTTGAACCGTGGTGCGAGACTGATGGAAATCCTCAAGCAGGGGGTTAACCAGCCGCTCAGCGTTGAGCAGCAGGTAGCCAGCTTGTACACGGCAGTCAGAGGACACCTGGACGACATTCCTGTCGGCGACATCCGTCGTTTCGAGAGCGAATTCCTGGCGTTCCTTGAAAGCAACCATCCTGAGATCATGGCGTCCATCCGCGATACCAAAGATCTGGTTGCCGACAACGAAACGGCTCTGAAAGCGGCTATTGATAAATTTAAAAGAGGCTTTGCTGTGATGGCGTAAGCCTGGACGTGAACCGGGCCGCAAGGCTCGGGTTCATCTTTTTAGATATGCGCATCGAGTCTGCTTTGACGATGTCAAAGCTATGCAAATGCTTTCGAAGTAACTTTAGCTCTGCTAAAGTTTTGAGGTGGTGAAAACATGGCAAGAGGATTACGCGAAATTAAACGTCAGATCAAAAGTATTCAAGGCACGAAGCAGATCACGAAGGCGATGGAAATGGTCGCTGCCTCCAAGCTGAGAAGAGCCCAGGAGATGGCGCAGCATTCCCGTCCTTACTCCGAGAAGCTGAAGGAAGTGGTCTCCAGCATCGCGTCCGGTACCAAAGGCATCAAGCATCCGATGTTTGAGAAACGTCCCGTGAAGAAAACCGGTTACCTGGTCATCACCTCCGACCGCGGTCTTGCGGGCGGTTCGAACGCCAACGTGTTGAAGCTTGTCTCGACGATGATTAAGGAACGCCATAAGTCCAACGATGAATACGAGTTGTTCGTGATTGGACGGAAAGGCCGCGACTACATGCGCCGCAGAGAGCTTCCGATTGTGAAAGAGGTTACGGACTTGTCCGATACGCCATCGTTTGCCGACATCAAGTCGATCGCTTCCGCAGCGGTCCGCGAGTTTGAGGAAGGCAAAATCGATGAGCTGTACGTCATCTACAACCGCTTTGTGAACGCGTTGACGCAAATTCCGGAAGCCAATCTGCTCCTGCCGATGGACAGCATGGAATCCGCAGCTTCTCCGGTGGCCAGCTACGAATACGAGCCGTCTCCGGAAGCCGTTCTGGAAGCGCTGCTTCCTAAATATGCCGAAACCTTGATCTTCAGCGCACTGCTGGACGCCAAAGCCAGTGAGCTGGGTGCCAAGATGACGGCGATGGGCGCGGCGACAAAGAATGCGACCAAGCTGATCAACGAATTGACGCTGTCTTACAACCGTGCGCGTCAGGCGGCGATCACGCAGGAAATTACGGAAATCGTATCTGGTGCGAACGCTCAGGTATAAGATTTTTAGACGGTGTCTTATTTTCGAATAACAGTTTTCATAACCCGGGGGTGCTTGTCCGCGTATGGAGAAGCCCCGCCTGGTTTTCAGCAGCAAACTCATCCTTAATCGGTCTGTCGGCTTCGGTTACCTGCGATAGACATGATCTATATTTCATAATAGAACCTTGCACGGAGCATACCGTTAAGCCGCATGGCTTACGATTTAGGTTTGCGAATACAGCAGACTTGTAGGAGGGAACAAAAAAGATGAACAAAGGACGCGTTGTCAGCATTATGGGTGCGGTTGTCGACATCGAATTCGAAAGAGGTCAACTACCGGAAATCTACAATGCAATTAAAGTTGAGGGCACAGTCGCTGGCGGACGCCAGATTGACTTGACTCTGGAAGCTTCAAACCATCTGGGCGATAACATGGTGCGCTGCATTGCCATGTCCTCCACTGATGGACTCGTTCGTGGTATGGAAGCAGTGGATTTGGGCGGCCCAATCACTGTTCCGGTAGGATCCGCTACCCTCGGGCGCGTATTTAACGTACTGGGACAGCCGATCGACGAAGCGGGCGAAGTGACTTCCGAAGTTTCCAGCCCGATTCACCGTGAAGCACCAAAATACGACGAACTGTCGACCCAAGCAGAAATGCTGGAGACAGGGATCAAGGTTATCGACCTTCTCGCTCCTTACCAAAAGGGCGGTAAAATCGGTCTCTTCGGTGGTGCCGGCGTAGGTAAAACCGTTGCGATCCAGGAATTGATCAACAACATCGCTCAGGAACACGGCGGTATTTCCGTATTCGCGGGTGTAGGTGAACGTACCCGTGAAGGTAACGACCTGTACCACGAGATGAGCGATTCCGGCGTTATCAGCAAGACGGCGATGGTATTCGGACAGATGAACGAACCGCCGGGCGCCCGTCTTCGCGTGGCACTGACTGGTCTGACGATGGCGGAATACTTCCGTGATCAAGAAGGCAAAGACGTGCTGCTGTTTATCGACAACATTTTCCGCTTTACCCAAGCCGGTTCCGAAGTATCCGCCCTCCTCGGACGGATGCCTTCCGCGGTAGGTTACCAGCCAACGCTGGCAACCGAGATGGGTCAGCTTCAAGAGCGGATCACTTCCACGAAAAAAGGTTCCGTTACGTCGATCCAGGCGATCTACGTGCCTGCGGATGACTATACGGACCCGGCTCCAGCTACTACGTTCGCCCACTTGGACGCAACGACCAACCTGGAGCGTAAAATTTCCGAGATGGGTATCTATCCGGCGGTGGATCCGCTGGCATCGAGTTCCCGGATCCTGACGCCTGAAATCGTAGGCGAAGAGCATTACAACGTCGCTCAAGGCGTTAAGCGTCTCCTGGCCCGTTACAACGAGCTTCAGGATATCATCGCCATCCTCGGTATGGATGAGCTTAGCGAGGACGACAAGCTGATCGTAGGCCGTGCCCGCCGCGTACAGCGTTTCTTGTCCCAGCCATTCCACGTGGCAGAAGCGTTTAACGGCATGCCGGGTATTTATGTACCGGTTAAAGAAACGATCCGCAGTTTCAAGGAAATTCTCGAAGGCAAGCACGACGACCTTCCTGAAGCAGCCTTCCTCTTCGTTGGAACGATTGAACAAGCCGTAGAAAAAGCGAAGACGTTGGAATAGTGTCCTGCCGGGAGCTAACTGCTTCCGAAGTGAGCATTCAGGGAGGGATGTAAGTGAGCACCTTTTTATTGGAAATCGTCACACCGGACCACGTGGCTTATTCCGGAGAGGTGGACAGCCTGGTTGTACGCGGTGTGGAGGGTGAGCTCGGCATTTTGCCGAACCACATTCCGTTGGTCACCCCGCTGCGGGTTGCTCCGATTGCCGTGACGAGCGGCAAGAAAACCACCGAGATCGCGGTTAACGGCGGCTTTGTTGAAGTACGTAAAGACAAGGTTGTCGTTCTGGCTGAGAGCGCAGAGCTTCCTGAAGAGATCGATGTTGAACGTGCACGTGCCGCCAAAGAGCGTGCCGAGCGCCGTTTGGCAGCGGGCAAGCAGGATGAGATCGATTTCCGCCGTGCGGAAATGGCCCTGCAAAAAGCGATTAACCGGATCAATGTGGCCGGTCGTAAATAATAGTACAGAGAGCCTGTCTCGTTAAAGAGACAGGCTTTTTTATTGAAAAGGGAAAAACCGAAGGTATCGTTCCTATGAAACCAGGGGATTCTTCTGTCATACAATCCCCATATTCCATATAGAATATTGGTGCTGACTAGTCCAAATGACCTATTTATTTCCGAGGAAATTAGACAGAAAGCGCTTTACGATAAATTATTCAAAAATAAAGGAATTGGAACTGGATTCTTGAGGTCAAGGCAAGTATTATATAATAGTCCCTTGATGAGCTTGGTTGCTGGAAGGGACACCCAGCGTTCATCGTTATTCTTTTTTTAAATCAAGTGATGATGGAGGTAAGGGCATGGATTCGGACGTATCACAGAACATATCAAGCACCATCGGAGTCAGCGGTCTGATGTCCATTGTGGTGTCTTTGTTCTGCATCGGTTTGTCTTGGTGGGCGCTCCAGAACTTGAAGCTGGACCTGTTTATCAGGCATCCGAAGGGAGCTCAAGGGAAGCTGCTGCAGCTGCTGCTGGCAGTAGTGCTGGGGCATTTCGTCGCTAAGTTTCTGCTCGATTATATCGGCTGGAGCAACATGATCCGGTATATGTTTTAACCGGTCAACGTTTGGTTATATCACTGATAGGCTGCTTGTAGGACTTCAGCAACTGAACATGGTTGAAAGATGTCGAATAATAACATTTTTTTATGTCAACAATGAAAAAGAACAGTTTAGGTAAGGCTGAAGGCTCCACTTGCCGATGTGGCAGGAAAGCCTTACACGTTTAAAAAAGATGTGGACCTGGAGCCGAAAAAGTCTGATTTCGTAACTCATCCCGCTTAGCGTGCCTTGATGCCGGCTGGCTTGAAGCGATAGTTCCTTCGGAGCATATTCGCCAAAAAACGCTTGTATCCGTCAAAAGGTCAGTGTTATGATGGAAGTTAGGGAATTAGCAATGTAATTTCTTGAATATCCAGAAATAAAGGAAAAATTGGACGCGGAGGGAATCATGATGAGCAAATTTATCGTCCGCGGTGGCAATAAACTGACCGGAAGCGTGAAAGTCAGCGGGGCAAAAAATTCTGTTCTTCCGATCATCGCTGCCTCTCTTCTTGGGGAAGAAGGAGAAAGCATCATTATCGATGCGCCTCCTCTTGACGATGTAATTACAATCAGTAAAGTATTGGAATCCATAGGTGCAGTCATTACATATGAAAAGGATGTAATGAGGGTCAATGCCCAAACGATTTCCTCATGTGAGGCACCTTATGAGTGGGTGCGGAAGATGCGGGCGTCATTTCTGGTCATGGGTCCTCTGCTTACGAGAATGGGCCATACGCGGATTTCACTGCCGGGCGGGTGTGCCATCGGTACAAGACCTATCGATCAGCATCTGAAGGGCTTTGAAGCGCTGGGTGCCGAAATCAGCCTGGGACAAGGATACATTGAAGCGAAAAGTAATGGCAGACTGCGCGGGGCCAAGATCTATTTGGACGTGGCCAGCGTAGGCGCTACTGAAAATATTATGATGGCCGCCACGCTGGCTGAAGGCGTGACGGTGATCGAAAATGCGGCGAAAGAGCCGGAAATTGTCGATTTGGCTAACTACCTGAACGGTATGGGCGCGAAAGTGCGCGGCGCCGGTACTGGTATTATCCGGATCGAAGGCGTGGAGAAGCTGCACGGTACCGAGCATACGGTCATTCCGGACCGGATCGAAGCAGGCACCTACATGGTGGCGGCCGCGATTACCGGCGGAGACGTGTACGTTGAAGGCGCGATTCCGGATCATTTGGGTCCAGTCATTGCCAAGCTGGAAGAGATGGGCGTTGAAATCGAACCAGGCGAAAATGGCGTGCGCGTGAAGGCGAACCATCCGCTCAAAGCGGTTGATATCAAGACGCTGCCGTATCCGGGCTTCCCGACCGACATGCAGTCGCAAATGATGGCGCTGCTGCTCAAGTCGGAGGGCACGAGCGTTGTGACCGAGACGGTGTTTGAGAACCGCTTTATGCATGTGGACCAGTTCCAGCTGATGAACGCGGAGATCAAGGTAGAGGGCCGCACGGCCATCGTAACCGGCGGTGCCAAGCTTACAGGCGCCAAGGTGTGCGCTACCGACCTTCGGGCCGGAGCAGCCTTGATTCTGGCGGGCCTCGTGTCGGAAGGAACGACAGAGGTTAGCGGTACGCATCATATCGACCGGGGCTATGTTCACCTGGCTGAGAAGCTGCAAGGCCTGGGAGCCGATATTTGGCGGATTTCCGTCGATGAGCCGACCTTGACTCAGCCGGCAGCGGCCAAGAAAGAGGCGGACAGCAAGGAAGAGGAAGTCAAGCTGGTGAATGTGCAGCCGACTTGGGTGTAAGTCCTTATTTGATCTTGTGATAGGCGGAACATTTTACTGGAAACGATTCATTGTACTGTAAACAAACAAGTGGCCGGAGCTACGCGGCCATCCACCATAAGCAGCTGAGAAAAGACCAGGCCCGTTGCGGCCTGGTCTTTTCTGTCGTCCAATTGTCTGCGATCCACCACCGTTTCGGCTCTGGGCCAGTTCATACTTCTTCCTATACGATGCAGGGCATCGGGTTCTGACCCAGCCTATTTGTTCTCTTAAGGAATAGAAGGTTCCTTCTGCTTGGAAGGCACAATCTCTGTTTCTCTTAAAAAGGGTTCTATCACTCTCAAGCCTCTCATATGTATGAATATCGGATGTGAACGGTGAAGAGGGGAGCGGACGATAGCGCCGCGTCCCATCGATATCTGCCCGCCGCGCAGCCGGTATCCGGAAGGTCTAGTAACGAAGGACGAAGCATGGACGGAGGTTTGAGAGAATATGAAGGATCCACGCACACAATTAAAAATTCCCGTCGCTCCCAGAAGCGAAGCGCTCACGCCGGATGATCCGAGAAGCACGGCCCCCCAGCCGGGCAGGCCGCAGCTGACGCTGCTGCCCGGCCATGCTGCGCAGCCGCCAGAGGCTGCAGCGCCGGCGAGGCCGGAGCGCCAAGGCACGCTCCGGCCCGAGGCCCCGGGCGCGCCTGGCGGCGCCCGGCACACCAACGGGCGGCGCCCATGGACGCCGCCGCCAAGCCGCGGCCCGGCCAAAGGGCCGCGCCGCCCGGGCAGCGCCCGCAAGGTGCCCCCAGCCGCCCTGTGGGGGGCGGGCGGGGTTCTCGCACTGGCGCTGCTGCTGCCCACGCTGGTGGTGGTGTCGACGAACCACCACCCCGCACCGGTGCCCGCGCCCATTCCGGCGCCGGCACAGGTCAAGCCCGCCGCGCCGCAAGTGGAGGCGCAGCTGCCGAACGTGTCCGTCTATCTGACGAAGACGGGACAAGTGGAAGTGCTGCCGATGGAAGACTACGTCACCGGCGTGCTGGCGGCCGAGATGCCGGCGGACTTTGAGCTTGAGGCGCTCAAAGCGCAGGCGATCGCGGCCCGCACTTTTATCGTCCGCCGCCTCGTTGACGGCGACATGAGCGGCGTGCCGGACCGCAAGGCCATGGTGACCGATACGGTCAGCCACCAGGCGTATATCTCCAAGGAAGTATTGGAGAAGGAATGGAAGGCGCAGGGGAAATCCGCGGAGCTGGCCAAGCTGCAGCGGGCGGTGCAGGAAACTCGCAATACGATCATGACCTATAAAGGCAAGCCGATTACGGCATCCTTTTTCTCTACCAGCAACGGGTATACCGAAAATTCGGAAGATTATTGGAAGGATGACATCCCGTACCTCCGCAGCGTAGCGAGTCCATGGGACAAAGAGCTGGCACCGGGGTACAAGGAGACGGTCACGATCAGCCGGAAAGATTTTATCACCAAGCTCGGTTTGGCCGGACAGGCTATCACGGTATCGACGGGTCAGCCTTTCATTCAAGTTTTGTCTACGACGGAGGGGCATCGGATTAAAGAGATTTCCATTGGCGGACATGTGTTCAGCGGCCGGGAAGTGAGAGAGAAGCTGAACCTGCGGTCCAGCGAGTTTACTTGGAAGACCTCGGGGGCCGACATCCAGATCACCACGTACGGATACGGGCATGGCGTCGGGATGAGCCAGTGGGGTGCGGACGGGATGGCTAAGGAAGGATCCACCGCCACGCAAATTCTCAAACACTACTATACGGGCATCGACTTTACGCAAGCTTCAAAACTTCTCTCTAAAGATTGAAAAAATAATATAAAGAGATACGTATAAAAGATTCCGCCCGGGTAACAATGTTACTGAGGTGATAAACATATGAATGAACAAAACAAAAGTAGTCAAAACCACGGCGAAGCTCCTAAAAAAGTGCAAGGAGAGCCTGTAAATCAGCCTTCTTCGTGGAAAAAGCTGTTGTCCAAACGGTGGGTATACCCGGCAGCTTACGTGGCCGCAGCAGCAATTATACTAACCTTAGTGTGGGTCTACCAGGATACCAGCCAGAAGAACCTTACCCAAGACCCCGCTAAAGTAACGGAGCAATCTACTACAGCTTCGGATGCTGCAGCAAGCAAAGACACTGCCACAGACGCCAAGGACAATGCCGTTGAAGTAACCGCCAATGCCGAAGGTATGGTTTGGCCGGTAGCGAATGCCAAAGACGTAAAAGTCGTGAAGCCGTTCTATGATGAAAATGGTACCGAAGAAAATCATCAAGCCGCGATGGTTCAGTACGATGACACGTTCACTCCGAACGTCGGCGTCGACCTGGCCCGCGCAGATGACCAAGCGTTTGACGTTAAAGCCGCTCTCGGCGGTAAAGTCACTCGCGTTGATTTGAACCCGCCGCTGACGGGAACCGTAATCGAGATTACCCATGACAACAATCTCAAGACGGTTTACCAAAGCCTCTCGGACGCCAAAGTTAAACTGGGCGACACGGTGAAGCAGGGCGATACGATCGGCACCGCCGGACGCAGCGAAATCGAGAAGGAACTGGGCAACCACGTACACTTCGAAGTGTACGACAATGGAACTCCGGTCAATCCGGAAACCGTTCTTCCGAAGCAATAACCGAAAGCGTGAATAAAAAATAAGCCTAAAGGCAGGGACAATCCCTGCCTTTTTGTGTGCAAACCCTTGTGAATGGCGGGAAAGGGCTCTTGGGAGCCCCCTCGATTTGCGGGGTTATTTTGCGCTGCCCGTAAAATAAATGGGCCTTGCGGAGCTTGTCAGGCTTGGAAAGCGCGAATATATAGGCACGCCCCTCATATAATGTACCAAACTATCCACAGTAGGGAGGCGGGAGCGTGCACGATTACATCAAAGAACGGACCATTAAAATTGGTCGTTGTATCGTGGAAACGAGACACACGGTCCGAACCATTGCCAAGGAATTTGGCGTATCGAAGAGCACAGTGCATAAGGATTTGACCGAACGTTTGCCGGAAATCAATCCCGATCTGGCTGATCAGGTTAAGCACATTCTTGAATACCACAAATCGATCCGTCATCTCCGGGGAGGCGAAGCGACCAAGATTAAGTATAAAAAGACCAGCGGGAAAAAACGGGAAGCCGTTGCTTCCGCCAAAGCCTGACCATCTGGGCTTCCGGGCCCGGTTCATATGATCTTGCGGCAGGGCACACCTGTGCCCATTGTATCCCTCCCCTGAAGTATGATATGTTAAAAGATGGTATAAGGTCGACAAATGTGATCCCTTTTTCCCAAAAATACATAACTTCCTGCCACATCCTGTCGAAATGGGACTTCGATAAGCGGTAACAGGGACTCTTTTACCATAAAATAATACTTTGGGGGCTCTTTTCATGATGTTTAGCAAGGATATTGGAATTGATCTTGGCACAGCCAACGTGCTGATTCATGTCAAAGGGAGGGGGGTTGTACTCAACGAGCCTTCCGTCGTGACGATCGAAAGCGACACCAAAAGAGTCCTTGCCGTCGGGGAAGAAGCCCGGAGAATGGTTGGCCGCACGCCTGGGAATATCGTGGCGATTCGTCCGCTGCGCGACGGGGTTATTGCCGATTTTGCGATTACGGAAGCGATGCTGAAGTACTTCATCAGCAGTGTGGGAGGACGCAGCTGGAGCAGCCGGCCGCGGATTCTGATCTGCGCGCCTACGAATATTACCTCTGTTGAACAGAAGGCCATCCGGGAAGCCGCCGAGCGAAGCGGAGCTAAGGATGTATTTCTGGAAGAAGAACCGAAAGCCGCAGCCATTGGCGCGGGTATGGATATTTATCAGCCAAGCGGCAATATGGTCGTCGATATCGGCGGCGGAACGACGGATGTAGCCGTCCTGTCCATGGGCGACGTCGTTACCGCCTCTTCTATTAAAATGGCGGGGGACAAGTTCGACGAAGCCATCGTGAAATATATTAAAAATAAGTACAAGCTTCTGATCGGTGAACGCACTTCGGAGGATATCAAGATCAAAGTAGGCACCGTCCGTCCGGGCGGACGTCAGGATGAGATCGATATCCGCGGGCGCGATATGGTCAGCGGACTGCCGCTTACCGTAACGGTCTCTTCCAACGAAGTTCAGGAAGCGCTGTGGGAGCCGGTCTCGATGATCGTGGCCGCTGCCAAGTCGGTGCTGGAACGGACGCCTCCCGAGCTGTCCGCCGACATTATCGACCGCGGCGTCATTCTCACCGGCGGTGGCGCTTTGCTTGACGGATTGGACGAGCTGCTCGCCGAAGAGCTGCACGTGCCGGTGCTGATCGCGGAAGACCCAATGCACTGTGTCGTGAAAGGCACGGGACTCATGCTCGATCACTTGGACAAGGTGTCCAAGAAAGCATTCTAATAAATTGTGGCCGGCCCCTGAGCCGGCTGCGGCAAAACCCTAAAAAAACCCGGGCCTATGTCCGATATATGTACTATGGATCGCGGGCTCTGAGGAGCCCGTTCATATAGATCAGAGATGTATTCTATATAAGTTGAACTAAAGAATAGGATGCAGGCAAGGGAGTAAAAGGATTCCGAAGAAGCGAAGCGTTCGTATTTGGCTTTCGGATTTCTACCTTACGTGGGCTCTATACCATCAAGAAATCCGAAAACAAGAGCGATCGTAGGAACATTTTACGCACTTGCCCCATCATCCACTTCAATGGTTTAGCTTATATAGATGAAGATAAAATTTTTATTACCCAATGAACAAGCACATGAAACAGGGAGGGACCCCATCTCAATGCTGAGAGGACTTTACACCGCCGCTGCCGGCATGATGACGCAGCAGAGCCGCCACGATACCGACGTCCAAAATATTGCCAACATCAACACCCCTGGGTACAAGCAGGTCAACAGCGTGGCCCGTTCGTTCCCCGAGGTGCTGATTTCGATGATCGGCGGGGGAGCGGAGAACCCGAACCCGCGGCTCGGCAAGCTGAATACGGGCGTTTTTGCCGAAGAGAGCTTGTCCATGTACCAGCAGGGCGTCATCACGGAGAGCGAGAAGCCGACCGACTTTGCGCTGGTGTCTGATATTGAAGTCACCGATCCGGCAACGGGCCAGAACATTCCGTTCGACCAATCCGGCAAGTATGTTGACCCGGACGGTAATGTGACCTACAAGCCTGAGGCGTACTTTACCGTCCGCAATGCGGATGGGGGAATCGGGTATACGAAAGACGGCAGCTTCAAGGTGACTCCGGACGGTTTGCTGCTGACTTCGGCCGGGTACCAGGTATTGGATGCCAATAATCAGCCCATTCGGTTGACAGGCTCGGTGGACAGCCTTAAAGTGAACGAGCAGGGGTTTATTTTGAATCCCGCAACGGGTGCGCCCGGAACACGGCTTGGCATTGCCGTCGTGGGGCAGCCCGGCCAGATGGTGCGTACGGGTGACGGATTGTTCAAGGTGGATGATACCGCAGCTGCTGGTGTCCGCGCGTTGGGTAACGCCGACCGCGTAGAAGTGCGGCAGCATTATTTGGAGCAGTCCAACGTGGATTCCTCCGCGGCGGTCGTAGACATGAACACGGCGCTTCGGGCCTATGAGGCCAATCAGAAGGTCGTGCAATTTTATGATAGAAGTTTGGACAAGGCTGTCAACGAGGTCGGCAAGGTATAGGATGCTACGGACTAGGGAGGATGGACGTAAATGAATAACTCCATGATCAGCGCGATGGTATCCATGAATGCGCTGCAGCGGAAGCTGGACGTTATCGCGGATAACATCGCCAACATCGATACGGACGGATACAAGCGGAAGGACAGCTCCTTCGAGGACGTGCTGACCACAGTCACGCAGCAGCCGGACGGCTTTAAGCAGAACGGACGGGTTTCCCCGCTTGGATACAATAACGGTTTTGGCATGCGGATGACGGAAATCACCCGGGATATGCAGCAGGGACCGCTGAATCAGACGGGGAATCCGCTGGACCTCGCCATTGAAGGCACGGGCCTGTTTGCGGTTGAGGCGAACGGACGCACGGCCTACACCCGGGAAGGCGCCTTCCATTTTGTGCCCGATCCCGACCCTGCCAAGCCGAAGAATATGGTGCTGGTCAACAATCAGGGCTACTTCGTTCTAGACACGAACGGCAGACAAATCTCCGTCGCCAACAATGCCAAGGTGGCCGTCGATCAGGACGGACAGGTCATTGTTAAGAATGCAGCGGGGACAAGTGCCGTGGCTACCATTCAGCTGGCATCGCCGATCCGCCCGGATGCGCTGGTGCAGATGGACGGCAACCTGTTTGTTATTCCCGGCAACCTGACGAAAGCTCAGGTGTTCGGCAATGCCCCTTATACCGCTGCTGCCTCCGGGACAACCATCCGTTCGGGATATCTGGAACAGTCGAATGTCGATTATGCGCAAGAAATAACGGATATGATGCAGGCGCAGCGCGCTTATCAGCTATCCGCCCGGGCACTGACATCCAGCGACACGATGATGAATCTGGCGAACAATATCCGTGGATAGGAGTTCTGCAATGAGTGAGAAAACCCAAGCAGCTGGCAAAGCGAAACCGGCCGTGCGGAAGACGGCAAGATGGAGAATCGTCATCCGCTGGATGATTCCGCTGTTTCTGCTGCTCGCTCTGGTTGGCGGAATGACCTTCGGTTATGTCTTTATCGGCAAACAGAGCCTGTCCGACGTGTTTCAATGGAAGACTTGGCAGCATGTGATCGATTTGGTATTTGCGCCCTGACAGGGCGTCTAACCGCTGACTTTTGACAGAAAACTCCTTCCATTCGGGAGTTTTCTTTTTTTGCTCGGAAAATGTATAATGATGGGGGACTTGCGAAACCCGTACAAAAGGGCCTCCCCCGTGCCGTTCATCAGGATCGGCATACCGGAGAAAGGCCCCTTATCTGAACCTTCACTTCTGCAGAGGGTGAAGGATAGTTTAGTTTTTTCCGAAATCTATGGATTTTATGCAGTATAACCCTTGAAAGTTGCGGTGATTCGCCTATTTTGAAAGGAGTTTGAGAGACGTGCTTAACGTGAAAGAAATTCAGGAGATCATCCCGCACCGGCCTCCGTTTTTGCTGGTGGACCGCATCGTCGAGATGGAAGTGGGCAAGCGCGCGGTCGGGATCAAGAACGTAACCATTAATGAGCCTTTCTTCATCGGCCACTTTCCGGAATATCCGGTTATGCCTGGCGTGCTGATCACCGAGGCGCTGGCGCAGGTTGGGGCAGCCGCTATTTTGAAGGAAGAGAGCAACCGGGGCAAAATCGGCTTTCTGGCCGGTCTCGACAACTTCCGCTTCCGTGGACAAGTGGTACCCGGCGATACGCTTCGCCTTGAGGTGGAAATTACCCGCCTGAAGGGAAGCATCGGGAAGGGACACGCCGTAGCCAAGGTCGACGATAAAGTCGTCGCGGAAGGCGACATCATGTTCGCTCTGTCCGACCCCGCACAATCTTAAGTAACCATCATTCTTATTATGGAAAGGAGAAGCAGTAATGACACAACAACTCAGCACTCAAGCAAGTGAAAATGTCAAGCAATGGCTTCAAGATCCTTCTATAGATGAAGAAACGAAACGGGAGCTCGAAGGGCTGTCCGATCAGCCGCTGGAGCTGGAAGACCGTTTTTACAAAGATTTGGAGTTTGGCACAGGCGGCCTCCGCGGCGTGATCGGTGCAGGAAGCAACCGCATCAACCGGTACACCGTCGGCAAGGCGACGCAAGGATTTGCACGCTACATACTGGAGCAGCACGGTTCGGCTGAGGGTACGCCTTCAGTCGTGATCGCCCACGATTCCCGCCACTTCTCGCCGGAGTTTGCGCTGGAGGCCGCTCTAGTGCTTGCAGGCAACGGTATCACAGCCAAGCTGTTCCCGTCCCTGCGCCCGACGCCGCAGCTGTCGTTCAGCGTGCGCCATTTGGGAGCGACCGGCGGCATCGTCATTACGGCGAGCCATAACCCGCCGGAGTATAACGGGTACAAGGTGTACAACGCCGAGGGCGGACAGCTCGTGCCGGACGAAGCGGAGAAGGTCATTTCCTACATTCAGCAGGTCGATTCCTTCGCTGCGGTGAAGCGGCTGGATCAGCAGGAAGCGGAAGCGAAGGGGCTGCTCGTGTGGCTCGGCCAAGAGGATGACGATGCGTTTATCCGCACCGTAGCCGATGTCAGCGTTAACCGCGAGACGATTGCTTCAACACTCGGCAAAGATTTTAAAATCGTCTACACGCCGCTTCATGGAACGGGAAATATTCCGGTCCGCCGCGTGCTGGAGGAAGTCGGCTTTACGAACGTGCATATCGTAGCAGAGCAGGAGCAGCCGGACGCCGAATTTTCCACCGTAAAATCTCCGAATCCGGAAGAACGCGAAGCGTTCACGCTGGCCATGAAGGTAGGGCAGGAGATCGGTGCTGATTTGTTGATCGGAACCGACCCGGATGCCGACCGCATGGGTGCGGTAGTGAAGAACCAGGCAGGAGAATTCGTCGTATTGTCCGGTAACCAGTCCGGAGCACTCATGATTTATTATTTGCTCAGCCAATTAAAAGAAGCAGGCAAGCTGCCAAGCAACGGGGCAGTTATCAAAACGATCGTGACCAGCGAGATGGGAGCGACGATCGCCGAGCATTTTGGGGCGGAAGTCTTCAACACGCTGACTGGCTTTAAATATATCGGGGAGAAAATGACCCAGTTCGAGAAGACCGGCTCCCATACGTATCTGTTCGGATACGAGGAGAGCTACGGATACCTCGCTGGCAACTATGCCCGCGATAAGGACGCCGTATTGGCCTCGCTGCTCATCTGTGAAGCGGGTGCCTACTACAAGGCTCAAGGCAAGACGCTGTACGAAGTGCTGCAGGAGCTGTATGAGCAGTTCGGCTACTTCCAGGAGAGACTGGAATCCCGCACGCTGAAGGGCAAGGACGGCCTGGCCCAAATCCAGGCGAAAATGTCCGATTGGCGCAGCAACCCGCCGCAGACAGTGGCAGGAAAGACCGTTACACAGGTGCTGGATTATTCGAAAGGCTTGGACGGCCTGCCGAAGGAAAACGTGCTGAAATATATGCTGGAAGACGGTTCATGGTTCTGCCTGCGTCCATCGGGGACAGAGCCGAAGATCAAGGTATACTTTGCCGTGAGAGGCGATTCTCTGGATGATGCGAATGCGCGCATTCAGAAATTGTCGGATGAAGTGATGGCAAGAGTAGACGCCTAACATTTAAGAAATGGATATTCCGGGAGGTCGCGTGTTCGAAGAAGAACGCTGCGGATTCCCGGAGTTATTATGAGGAGGTACTTTTGGTGCATCAGAAATGGCAGCGTTGGAACACGGCATCCCGCAAATGGCTGTGGATTCTCGTCGTGCTGGGCATAATCGCCGCGATTCCGGTGATTTATGACCGCTACCGGACGGAGTCATCTTCCAATAACGTAGAGTTGGTGTATAACTATCGCGGACTGGTGGAGACGGCTTCGTATCAAGCCCATCCGGAGGAATACCTTCAGCAGCAGCTGGATCAGCTGAAGGCGGCGGGCGTGACGAGCATGGCGATGTTCGAGAGTACGCTGGACGATTTTAAAAAATCCCGCCGCATCATGATGTTTAATGCGGGGGACGTCGCCTCGATGACGAAGAGCGTCATCCCGACCAACGATAACTATACCTATATTCTGTTTACGAACGAAGAGAATGCGGGACGCTTGTCTCCCCTGATCGAAGACACCTTTACGGGGATCGGCATCGGCGTCAAGCCATGGGAATTCAACGGGCAGAAGGGCCTGATTCTGGAAACTTCCCCGGAGGATGCCGTGCTCAAGCCAATGCAGCCAGATCCGATTGCATTCGAAATGCTGCGCAGCAAAGGATTCAACATCGTGCCGCGGATGTCCGACAGCCTTCCTTACAACCAGGAAGCGATGGACAAGCTGCTGGCCTACTATCAGGCGAACGGCGTCAAACGCGTATTGTTTGAGGGCGATTCCGTTAAAGGCTTCAATGACAATGAGGATATGAACAGCTTGCAGGGCTTTGCCAACCTGCTGAACCAATACGGGATCGGCATTGCGGCGATCGAGAACCTGAAGCAGCCGCAGAAGGGGCTGTCCAAGCTGGCCTACGATACGGATTACAACGTAGCCCGTCTGTACTCCCTGAGCGACCGTGATGCTGCGGCGCTGAGTCCGGAGACGATCGCCGACCGGTTTGCGCTGGCGACGAAGGATCGGAACATCCGGATGCTGTACATCAACGTCGCTCCATCCCGCAACATGACCAAGGCCACGATTACCGATTCCGTGGATAACATCGTGAAAACCCTGCAGGAGCCGGGTAATGCCATCAAGCAGATGGAAAACAACGGCTTCAAGATGGGACAAGCGGGAGCATTCCATATTTATGATTCTGCAGGACAGCGTTATTTTAAAATGGTCGTCGTGCTCGGTGGGGTTGCCTTCGTCGCGCTCCTCGTTTCTTACTTTATCCCGGCACTGACCCTGATCGCGTTTGTGCTTGGGTTAATCGGCAGCGCAGGACTGTATGTCCTCAAGCCGACGCTGTTTGAGCAGGCGCTGGCTCTGCTCGTGGCCATCAGCGCACCGACGATTGCCGTGCTGCTGGCAGTGAGAAAGCTGAACGAAATGAACGCGGCCAACGCCGGGCTTACATCTGGACGCCGGTTTGCTCATGCGGTTGTGATTTATATCAAGACGGCGATTATTTCGCTGAGTGCGATTCCTTTTGTCATCGCGCTGCTGAACAACATCACCTACAGCCTGGTGCTGAATCAGTTCCGCGGCGTCAGCCTGCTGCATTTAGCCCCAATCGGTCTCATCGCGATTTATGTCGTGCTGTACCGCGGCGGCAAACCGCTGCAGCAAATCGGTAAATTATTCCGTACCCCGATTACGCTGACCTGGGTAGTGGCAGCAGGGGTCATTGGTGTGTTAGGCTTATATTATCTGAGCCGCACCGGCAACGGGGGGAGCGTCAGCTCGATTGAAATGACGTTACGTACAGTTCTGGAAAACACGTTCCACGTTCGTCCTCGGAACAAGGAACTCGTTGCACACGCGCTGTTCCTGCTGGGCATCTTCGTGTCGCTTAGATACCGCAACGTCGTTTACTTGATGATCTTTGCGGTTATCGGCCAGCTGTCGATGGTGGATACGTTCGCGCATATCCACTCGCCGATGAAAATTTCGTTCGTTCGTGACCTGCTCGGTCTGGGTCTCGGATTTATCTTTGGCCTGATCGCCATTGGCGTATGGCAAGTACTGGAAGGGTGTTGGAAACGATGGGTACCACGTCTCAGAAGACCGTAGTCATCTCCGGATACTACGGGTTCCGGAACAGCGGGGATGAGGCGGTGCTCCAATCGATCTTAACCGCTCTGGAGGAGCGGGGGAAGGCAGCCGGCGTTCCAATTCGGCCGGTGGTTCTCTCCATCGATCCCGAGTGGACCAAGGCCACCTACGGGGTGGACGCGGTACACCGGATGAAGCTGGGCGAAGTGAGACAGGCACTGAAGGAAAGCTCAGGTCTGATCAGCGGCGGCGGCAGCCTGCTGCAGGATGCCACCAGCTCCAAGACGATCCCTTATTATCTCGGGGTGATCAAGCTGGCCCAGTGGTTGAAAAAGCCGGTCTTTATCTACTCTCAAGGGATTGGGCCCGTCAACCGGAAGCTGTTTCACCCGTTCATCAAAAGCGTATTTAACCAATGTGAATATATATCGGTTCGGGATCAAGAGTCGGCACGCCTGCTGGAGCGCATGGGGCTGGGCTGGAACCGGGTTCAGGTCGTGCCTGACCCGGTGATGGGCCTGACAACCGGCGGCAAGAAGCCGGAATCGCTGCAGCAGGACGCCGAACGTCCGCTGCCGGTAATCGGCATCTCGGTCCGCTATTGGGATCCGGAGCGCCGGGAGCTGCAGGCGATGGCCGACGGGCTGAGCAAGCTGTGCCAGGAGCAGGCGGTGCATCTGCGCTTCCTGCCGTTCCATTTGCCGGACGATGTGAAAGCATCGCAGGAAATCATCGACCGGATGGGCGATGTATCCGCGAACGGCAGCGCCGTGTCGATGTGCCGCGATGTGGTACACCCGCAGGAGATGCTGGCTGAAGTTGGCCGCTGTGACGTCGTTATCGGCATGAGGCTGCACAGCCTCATCTATGCCGCGAATCAGCTGGTGCCGATGATCGGCGTGTCCTATGATCCGAAGATCGATAACTTTTTGAAGCGGCTGGATCTGGAGCCTGTAGGGACAAGCGCCTCGCTGGCGCCTGAGGCGCTGAAGAGCGAAGTGTCCCGCCTGCTGAGCGAGAACAGCCTCTGGCAGGAAGCGAACCGCGAGCGTATCGGGGTGCTGAAGGAAGAGGCGCAGGCTCCGGCGCAGCATATTATTGATTTTTTGCAGCAGCAATAAAGGATAAGGTGATTATAGCGTGAACCAACCAAGCCAAGTGCCCACGGTGCCGATTTTCGGCATCCCGGTGAGCCGATGGGGCATGACCGATACCGTTCAATATTTAACCGGACTCATCCAGTCGGGTGAGCGCCGGCCGCATCAGATCATTACCGCCAATCCCATTATGGTGATGACGGCCCTTCAGGACCCTGCTTACATGGACGTCATGAGGGGAGCCGATCTGCTCGTCCCGGACGGGACGGGAGTGGTATGGGCGGCGGATAAGGCCGGATCGCCCGTGAAGGAACGCGTTGCAGGTTTTGACCTCCTACATGAATTGATGAAGGTCGGAGAAGACTATCACTGGAAAGTGTATTTGCTCGGCTCGACGTCTGAAGTGATTCAGGCGACGGCGGAGCGGTTACATTTGCAGTATCCGGGGGTTCAAATCTCGGGATTTCGTGATGGCTACTTTTCCCAAGAGCAGGACGCCGATGTGATCGCGGCAATCCGCGAAGCGGAGCCGGACATTCTGTTCGTGGCACGCGCCGTAGATACGCAGGAGCCTTGGATCGCGCGCTACAAGGAGCAGCTCGGCGTACCGGTCATGATGGGCGTCGGCGGAAGCTTCGACGTCATTTCCGGCAAGTCCAAGCGGGCTCCCAAACTGTTCCAGCAGCTGCGGGCGGAGTGGTTATACCGCCTGTTAAAGGAGCCGACGCGAGCCAAAAGAATGCTTGCGCTGCCGAAATTCGTAGTGAAAGTGCTGCGGGATAAAGAAAACCTGACAAAACCCAGATAAAAAGATGAAATCGTCTTGAATAACCCGATATTTTGCGAAAAAACGGGATTGGTTTTATTTTTCGATCAGAGTATAATTCAATCCGGTAGAACAATTGGGGGTTGAACAATCACATGTTAATGCTAGCCATCATCGGATGTATCGTGTCGCTCATCCTGGCACTGGTCCTGACGCCGCTCGTCAAGAAGCTGGCGGTGAAGATCGGAGCCGTGGACGTACCGAATGCCCGAAAAGTGCATACGCGAATTATGCCCCGGCTTGGCGGTTTAGCCATATATCTTGCTTTTATACTAGCCATGTTCGCAGTGCTTCCGTTTGTCGCCGATCATTTCTCGATGCGGGATTCCAACTTTATTAAGGCATTCCTGCTGGGCGGAACGCTGATCGTGCTGATCGGTGCGCTCGACGACCGCTTCGAACTGTCGGCCAAGGTGAAGCTGCTCGGACAGATCATTGCTGCGTGCGTGGTCGTGTTCGGATTCGATATCAAAGTGGACTTTGTAAATATTCCTTTTGCTGATAACTATTCTTCGCTGGAAAACTGGATTTCCATTCCGCTGACCATCATTTGGATTATCGGCGTAACAAACGCCATTAACCTCATCGACGGTCTGGATGGCCTGGCAGCCGGCGTATCCGGCATCGCGATCGGCACCATCCTTGTGATGTCCCTGCTGATGGGCAACATGATGGTCGCTATGCTGTGTCTCTTGCTTCTCGGCGCCATCGTCGGATTCTTGTACTTCAATTTCCACCCGGCCAAGATTTTCATGGGGGATACGGGATCGCTGTTCCTGGGCTTCTGTCTTGCGATGCTCTCCCTGCTTGGATTCAAGCAGATCGCGATCATCTCGTTTATCACCCCGCTGATTATCATCGGCGTTCCGCTGTCGGATACGTTCTTTGCAATCATCCGCCGCTGGGTGCAGAAGAAACCGATCTTCGCACCGGACAAGGGCCACCTGCATCACTGCCTTCGCGAAATCGGCTTCAGCCACCGCCAGTCGGTGCTGATCGTGTACGGGATCGCCGCCTTCTTCGGCGTGCTGGCGGTCATCCAGTCCTCGGCGGCGATGTATGAAGCGAACTGGGTCACGTTCGTCGTGATCTGCGTCATGATGTTCTTCCTGCAAATCGGCGCTGAGATCATCGGCCTCGTCGGTAAGACGAAGCGGCCGATCCTGAATCTGATCGCAAGGCTGCGGATGAAGGTTAGTGAGAACCGTCATAATTAGGGTAAGATATGAGCGTTTTGCAATTATATATATTATTAGTAAAAAGCACTCTTTGGAGGAGCTGATTAGCAGTCACTGCTGACCAAGCCCCATTCTAAAGGGTGCTTTTTCGTTTGCAAAAAACAGGAAAAAAATCCACGGATTGAAGGGGCTTTTTTCTGATTCTTATTCAAAATGAGGCCGGGTGGACCGATAAAGTAAGTAACATGAAGAAAAAGGAGAGATACGTTCCATGCAGCGAATGAAGAAATCATTCATATGGATGATTTTAATGGCATTAGTCGTTTCGATGGTACCTGGCTTCACACCTGCGGCTTCGGCTGCGGATGCGCCGACCAGCTTCTTTACCCCGGATATCAGCGGAATCCGGAATACGGTTGTACTGACGCAAGAAGCCGGTACAAACCAAATTACTCGTGAAAAACTGTATCATGTTACCGACGCACAGTTAACGGTGACCGGTACGTTTACCAAAGTATCCAGCTCCACCTTGGGAGTCACGGTACAACAGTTAAACAAGGAAGGCGACAACTGGGTAGGGAGCACGACTCACGTCACCCCAGGGGTCATTCAACCGGATGTGGAACGTCCGGATAACCGTTTTAAAGCGACATTGACCCTGTATCCAGGCGTCAATAAATTGACATTTTCCGGTTCTCAAGGATTGAATGAACGGTCCGAGACATTTTATGTCCTCTTTGATACCGTTCCTTATGTAGAGCAGCTTCAAGTTCTGGGCGGTGCGGAAAAGCTCAACCTGAACGAGGGCGCTCAAATCGTTGTTCCGATTCAGCAAATCACTCTGCAAGGTAAAGCACAAAACGCAACGAAAGTGACGATTTCCGCTAACGGCGGAGCTGCTCTTGCCACGACCTTGCTCCAGGACGGAACTTTCTACACACCTCAGCTTCAGCTTAATGCCGGTCTGAATGACCTCAAGCTGGTTGTTCAGAACGCCTCGGATTCCTTAACATTTAGTTATCAGCTTCTCTATTATGATGAGAAAAATCCGATCGTCTCGATGTATCTGGCCGACTCTCAAGGAAACGGACAGGATCTCTTAACCGGGACGCCTACGTTTACAGAGAACAAAGATCAGGCCAAGCTTTATGTGCAAATGCTGATCCAAGATAATGGCACGGCATTTGAAGGTAGTGCTAATCTTCTGATGGATGACCAGCCTGCTCAAGTCGTTAAATATTATAAAGATGTTAAGCTGGAATCTTCGCAAATCAAAACAACGGATGGCTCTGAAACTTTGATTCCTTCGGTTTCGCAGAATACACCGTCCTATCGTTTGGTTACTTTTATGGTAGATCCGGTTGCCTTCAATAAGGATACGAATGGAACAACGATTCTCCCTATGCAGACTCACAACCTGTCCATTACATATGGGACGAAGCGGATAGACAAGCGCTTTGATTTCCAATATATGCAGGGTCAGACCGTCATTACCGATATTAAATATTTGACGGGCTACACGGGAACAGGAACGATTCCTCCGGGCGAGCCATTGAATGGCGCGAAAGTAGAAGCAAGTGATTTTTATATCATGGTAACGACCAACAGCGCTCCAGCCGATCCAAAGGATTTGGTTGCACAATACCTGCCGCTCGGTACGAAGAGTATTGCGGTCGACTATATCCAACCCATGCCTAGCAGTACGACGCAATTTATTTACAAAATTAGTGGTTTCCAGAATGGTAACCAAACCGTTCGGTTTAATTTCAAAAATTCCAGTGCCTATAAAGACGTAACGATTTCATTTGCATCCAAAAGTTACATCTATGTCTCCAACTTGACGGATGGACAGTCCTATACGATGGACTCCAAACAAACATCGAAGTTCAAAATTGAAGGTCAGTATATCGACTTTGATTTGGGCAGCCCATATTTTACGGCTGAGATGTATATCAATGGTCTTAAGGTGAAATCCACAACGGATACGACTTCAGGTAATTGGCTGGACAATAACGGCAAATTTACTCAGTCGCTTGATGTTTCAGCTTCAAATGGTCCGTTGGTATTTGGTGAAAACCGCCTCGTTCTGACCGGTACAACCAAGGATGAGAAGGGACAAACCCGTGAAGTGAAGAAGGAAATTCGCTTTTATATTGTCGACCAGAACGTGTCGACGGTTACGAACTTCCAGCCGGCTTCTGTTAAGAATCGTCCGACGTTCCCTCCGCGCGATTTAACGTCAAGCGAAGCTATATTGAAGGAGCTCTTTAATCTCACGACTGATTTCGTGTACAACAACAATCAATATAAAACCAGCCTGAAAAATTATGATCTGGTATTCAGAGGTACCGGAGCGGTTAAAGCCAACCTGAAATTGGGCAGCCAGAACATTTTGTCCGTCGATATTCCAGTCAATAATACCGACCCTGAAACCGTGACTTATGCGGACCCGAACAAACGCTATAATTATAACTTTGCCGGTAATCGCAAGGATTTTGTGATGCGGGTTCAGGACTTTGTATCTGATATGCCGGGTACGTACGTTTATACGCTGGAGCTGATCAATGAAACGGGCGCCAAAACAAGCCAGAAACTTGAACTCGTTCGCGAAGAGAGCGCCTATCGCATCATTTCCCCGCAGCCGACGGTTGGCGGCAAATATGTTGTGACAAAGAACTTCGTTCATTTCGACATTGAAGCCGAGGGAGCAACAGCGGTTACTATTGGTAAAGAAAATGCCGTGAAGCGTACCGATCTGGGTCCAAACCGCTTTGTTTTGGATTACGTGGGACTGTCTCAGGATAAATCCAACAAGATTAAAATTACGATTACTCGCGGCAGCGTCAGCAACACAGATACCATTGATATTTTCTACACAGGAACAGTAGCGGTAGACGCGGAATATATGGCTCCGAAAGTAGCCACCAAGTATACGGTGTTTAATAAAAAACTAGCTCTGAGCTTTCCAAAAGGAACAGTCATGCAAAGTACGGATATCCGGGGAATTAAGAAGTATTATCCGGATACAAAGCTGCTCTTCGGCATTGCTGATCCGGTAACGGGGATCGTTGAACACCGCAACGATTACGGCAACGTCATCGGCTTCCCTGGCACAGGCGAGGACAGCGGTGCACCAAGCTGGTCGATTCCGGACGAGTACTTCCTCCGGTTCGGATCACCGTCCAACACGAGCAATTTCAGTCGCGTGTCTGATGTGTATTGGATCAGCGGAGGTCTTGGAGAAACAACATCGCCTTCTATTCAAGCAACCAATGGATTGGTGCCATACTCTCCGAATGGATTGTTCGGTGACCCGACAATCCCAGCAGAACGTAAAATCACCCCATCCCAGCGCGGAACCTTGACACTTGGCTTTAATCCGAACGTGGTGGATGATGCAGGCTACACGGTCACGGTATTCCGGTATACTGACAAGCGTGAGTGGGAAAACATCGGCGGGGAAGTGGACTCGAAGGGACATACGGTCACGGTTCCTTTTGACGAGTTTGGCTACTACATGGTCATGAAGATGAGCCGGAGCTACTCCGATATTACGAATCATCAGTGGGCGCGGAATGTATTGAACGCTCTGTATTCCAAAGGTTTCATGAACAGTCTTCGGTTTGAGCAATTCGGAGCCGATGACCAGACGTCTAGAGGTGAATTCGCTACCTTGCTGGTGAAGGGACTTAATCTGCCTCTGAATTATGATAACAACAATACATTTACCGATTTGGTGCCGACGGCCAAGTTCACGACCTGGGATTATGCCCATATTGAAACAGCTGCCCGTGCGGGCATCGTATCCGGGTTGTCTGACGGCATTTTTGCCCCGGATCAACCACTGACGCGTGAGCAGGCTGCGGTGATGATCGCCAGAGCGTTAAAGCTTAAACTGGCTGTAACCGATCAAAAGCTGAAGGATGCGATGGCCAAACAGTTCCTGGATTCCGGCAAAATCGATCCATATGCCCTGGCTTCTATTCAAGCCGTGGTTAAGGCCGGCATTATGTCCGGTTCACCTGTGACTCAGCCAGGCCAGAAGAAGCCGCAGTACAATTTTAATCCGAAATCGAATATGACCCGTGCTGAAGCGGGCAAGATTGCGGTAGAGCTGCTGAAGAAAGGTACTAAGGTATTTCCTAAAAACCTGAGTTAAGAGCATTGTTAGAGGAGTTACAGAAGGAGACCCCCAAAAATTGGGGGTCTCTTCCTAATTTCAAATCTTTGTAATTTGTCGGAAATTAGGATACAATGGCGTAGAACAATATTTTACTTTAGAGGGTGAAGGCAATCTTATGAAACCGATCTATTCCAAGGCGCAGCTGGATTATTTGAAAGCAAAAACCAAATTTGAGAATAAAGCTAATATTTTGGAGAAGAAAATCGAAACGACTCGCAAAACAAGAGAGATTACGCAAGAAGTAATGGAAGGCCTTGTGATGGAGACGGGCTTTCATGATGCTTATAACGAACTGGTCATTACCGAAAACGAACTCATTGAATGGTCTCATTCGACAATTAAACACGAGAAAACATATCGTGAGAATAAACAACCGATTGAGCAAATGTACGAAAACCTCAATACTAGTCCGGAAATGCGCGCTCAGATCATTCAGCTTGCCATGAAAATACGTTAATATTTTGTAACTTTTGACTCATTTACAGCGACCAACAAGGTGCCGAACGGTGCCTTGTTTTTTTGTTTTCCTTGTTTCAAGCAAGTAAGAAAAGGTTAATGTCTTCCAAATATTTCTTGGACAAACAGGTCTTCTGACGTCTTTTATTCATGTACGGTAACAATTTTGAAATTTTTTTAAAAAAGGTGCAACTTTTTAGAAACACACGCGTCTAAGATGTAGAGTCAATTACGATGGGTGTTCAACCAACATTCACCTCAGCAAGAAAGATGTCTATTTTTTAGAAAAATTATCTTTACGCTGTGTGGGGCCCATTGTATAATACTTAGGTAGGATTAGGAATCTACTCTTTTTTTTGCCGCTTTCGTTAAAAAGTTTACCAGTTTCTGTGATATCGTCACAGACATCATTTATATGAACCATGCTCAACTCGGGAAAGGGGGTGCACTGGCTAATGAGTAACACGAGCTACCCATTTAAAGAAAACTCTAATGTGATGAATGTTCAAGGAGGAGAAAAAAAGGTTATGAAGAAAATTTTGACAGTCGCTCTGTCTACAGCAATGGCATTCTCCATGTTTGCATCTGTAGCATTCGGTGATACTGCAGTAACTCCACAACAAAAATTCGACGCTCTGGCAGCTAAAGGTATCTTCAACGGCTACCCAGACGGATCTGCTCATCTTGAAAAAGAAATGACTCGCGCTGAGTTCGCGAAAGTCATCACGAAGCTTCTTGGACTGAAAGAAGTAACTGGAACTCTTTCTTACAAAGATAAAGGTTACGACGCCAAGAACTGGGCAGTACCTTACATCGAAGCAGTAACAGCTGCTGGTATCATGCAAGGTCAAGACAACGTGAAGAAAATCTTCAACTACAACGGAAAAGTAACCATCCAAGAAATGGCGACTGTTCTGACTCGTGCGCTGAAACTTGAAATCCCTGCAAACCCTAACAACAACGCAGCTGACTGGGCTAAAGGATATGTTCAAGCAGCAATCGACAAAGGCCTCATCTCTAAAGATGCTAACTTCAAAGCAAACGCTAGCCGTTCCCAACTGGTTGAAGCTGCATACGCAATCGACCAAGCGGCTAACATCACTTTCACTTACAAAGTAGTTGACCCAAGCAACGTTGAGTTCACACTTTCTACTGGTGAAGTAGTAAAGGTTAAACTTGACAAGCCGCTTGAAGCCAACAAAGAAACTGAAGTGAAATTCAAAGACGCAGCTGGCAACGAGTACACTGCAAAAGTTACTTGGGTTGTAACTGCAGCTACGAAAATCCAATCGGTTTCGGCTTCCGACTACAAACAGTTGGTTGTTAACTTCGACGGAGAAGTTGATACCAAAACAGCTGAAAACCAAGATAACTACAAAGTTACTGGCGTAACATTTGAATCTGCTACGCTTTCTGCTGACAAACGTTCCGTAACTCTGCTTGTTAAAGATGGCAGCGGAACTTTGCCGAAACAAAAAGATACGAAGCTTGAAATTAAAGGCGTGAAGAACTCTGATGCTTCCAAGACCTTTAATGAAACAGTTACATTCACAGCTGTAGATACAGCTCTTCCAGTTGTTAAAGAAGCTAAAGCATTGGGAACAAAAGCTTTCAAAGTTGAATTCTCTGAGCCTGTAACTTCTGAAACAGCAACTAACATTTCTAACTACAAAATCGATGGCAAAGCAATTTCTGGCTATGTGAAATTCACTTACCCTAACATTGCTTTCATCACAACTAATCTTTCTGTAGGCGAGCACACTCTGACAGTATCGGGTGTTCAAGACTTTGCAGGCTTCAAAGTAAGCCCAGCAGACTCCAAACTTACAGTAGCTGAAGATACAGCGGCTCCAGAAGTTGTTTCTGTGAAAACTGCTGATCTTACAAAAGTAGTGGTTGAGTTCAACGAGCCAGTAAAATCGGTTGACAAGGCTTACCACACTTCTTCGAACAAAACAGCTGACAAGATTGAAGTGAAAGACAACAAAGTAACACTGTACTTCACTGGCGAAGGTAAACCTTTGAGCCTTGGAGAAACAACAATCTACCTGCAAGGCGTTAAAGACTGGAGCGATAACTCCGCAAACCGTGAGGCAAAAGTGACTCCTCAATTGGATACTGAGCGTCCAACGGCTACGAGTGTAACGACTGACGTCTACGATAACACAACTAAATTCATTGTTGATTTCTCTAAAGACGTTAACGTTAAAGACATTACTAACACAGACAACTTTGTGTTGAAAAACTCCAAAGGGGAAATCGTAACTGGCAAAGGCTTTAACACTAAAGGTCACCCAGTTAAAACTCCTTACTTTGAAGTTAAAAACGGAAATGTTAACAACAGCCGTGTAATCATTGAATCCGTTGGTAAATTGGATGCAGGTAAATACACGCTTGAAATTTCCGGTATCCGCGACACTGCTTACATCGGTAACACGATGTTGCCACAATCTTTCACTGTTGATGTGACTAACACGTCTGCATTGACTGTTAACTCCGTATGGGCTGACGTTTACTCTGATGTTGATGATGTATACGTTGACGTAACATTCAACAAAGAGCTGGCTATTGATGGAACTGGTCGTGCAGATGACATCAATAAATACAGCTATGTCGTAAATGGCACTGTGAAGCCGTTCCCTAGCAAATCTGCAACAATTTCTATGAGAGACGCTAAAACGGTTCGTATCACAGTTCCTAAGAAAGACATTAGTACGGCAGAACTTTTGGCCTCTGACCTTCGTGTAGTTAACGTAGCTGACGTAGACGGCAACTACATTACAGTTGGTACTAGCAAAGTTAATGACCAAAAGACTTCTACTGTTAAAGTAAACAGCATTAAAGCTGTTGCTCTGAACAAAGTTGATGTAGAGTTCGAAGGTGTTGTAACTTATGTAAACCAAGGTGACTTCTTGTTCAATGGTAAGACTGCAGTAGCTGGTGAACCACAATATGATGGAAACAAAACTACTGTTACATTTACACTGAATGACAACCTTGATCCAGTTACGATCGGTACATTCGCGACTGTAGCTGCACCTACTTCTTCCGATGCTTACGGCCACAAAGTAGCTCCAGTAGCTGCAACGAACATTGCTGATGGTATTGCACCTAAGGCAACAAAAGCTGCAACTGCAGTAAACGCTACTTATGTTGACGTGACATTCAATGAGAAAGTCAACGTTTACTATACTCCTCAAGCTTTCAAAGTATATGTAAATGGCGATTCTGTTGATGTTACTGGTGCAACTGTTGTTGATAACAACACAGTAAGAATTACCCTTAAAGATGCTATCAAGTCAACTGATGTTTCTGTACACGTTTCTTCTACAAACAGTGGAAAATACGTAGTGGATGCTCAGAACAATGCTGCTGAGGAAATCGACATCGATGCAGTTATCAACCCTGCTGCGAAGTAATTGTAATTAATTTTTAAATTAGAGCTGCTCAGTAAGTTTGGGCAGCTCTTTTTCTTTATCTATATATATTGGAGGTCTCTCATGAAATCCATCACCAAACTATCCCTTACCGTGATCGTTCTCGGCGCGGGCGTAGCCCTTGGCTCCATCTTTGGCATCACCGCGCAAGGCGCAGGTGTGACAGGCCAAGCCGGCACAGCCGATGATCCGGTCGTAACGAAGAGTTATGTAGACCAACAGATCCAAAAAGCGCTGGGCGGAGGAACAACAACGCCTACAACGCCAACCAATCCAACGGCACCAACGGATAATGGAAACAACAATTCCGGGAATAATAATTCTTCATCATCAAGTGACCAAGTAACGATCGTCACAGTAAAGCCAGGTGAGAAGCTGATCGCCGCTGCAGGTGCCGAGTTTATCGTCCGCAATGGACATGCTGTCATCTACAGTGCCGACTCCAATGGCGTTGCTGACCTTACGGATGGCGAAGATGTAACGAATGGACAAGCGGTTGGAAACAACCATCTGATGTCCTTCCCGAGAGCCGGACGCGGGATCATGGTTCAAGACGGCGTGAAATCCAGCCTGACGGTTATGGTTCGCGGCGGTTATTCGATCCAATAATCGTGCTACATAAGCTTATTTTTGCCAGAAGTAACAATGATTTATACGTCTAGAGACGGCCGGATGACAAATACTACTCTTGCAAGACCATATTTGCAGGAGGTGTATCCATCATGGCAAGAAGCAATCGTAAAGTGGTACCGGAAAGCCGGAATATGCTGAATCAAATGAAATACGAAATCGCTGCCGAGTTTGGGCTGGGTGCAGCGTACGGATCTGCAGGGTTTAGCGGTGCGGACACTGAATTTGCATCCGACCTGGGTGAAGCTGGAGGCGTTGGATTTGGCCGTGTGAATGGGGCTCATTTGACATCCCGGGAAAACGGTTCGGTGGGCGGCGAGATGACGAAACGCCTCGTTCGTCTGGCGCAGCAAAACTTGCTGTAACAAGCCATTTCAACGCTGATCAAAGAAGCACTCATGCAGTTATTTCAGAGCCCATGTTCCGTCTGCGTTGATTGACATGGGTTGACAAATACGTTAATATGACATACGAGGATTGTAGAACAACCTTTTCCTTTGCGGAAAAGGTTCATTTTTTGTTTAGAACTTATCTGCCGTTGTTATAATACCCTTATAGGAGGTTGATACAATGTCTGTAAAAGGACGTCATCTGTTCACATCCGAGTCCGTTACGGAAGGACATCCGGACAAGATTTGCGACCAGATCTCCGATGCGGTTCTTGACGCTTTTCTGGAAAATGATCCGAATGCCCGCGTGGCGTGCGAAGTGTCGGTTGCGACCGGCCTGGTGCTCGTCATCGGTGAAATCAGTACGAAATCCGAATATGTGGATATTCCCGCTATTGTTCGAAATACGGTAAAAGAAATCGGCTACACTCGGGCCAAGTATGGCTTTGACTCCAACACGATGGCCGTGTTGACATCGCTCAACGAGCAGTCGGCCGACATCGCGCAAGGCGTTAACGCCGCCCTGGAGAGCCGTGATCCTGCCCAGGTCGACAAGGAAACCGAAAACATCGGTGCCGGCGACCAAGGTCTGATGTTCGGTTTTGCGACCAACGAAACGCCAGAACTGATGCCGCTTCCGATCGCGCTGTCCCATCGCATTGCCCGCCGCTTGGCTGAGGTGCGCAAGAACGGTACGTTGGACTACCTGCGTCCGGACGGTAAAACGCAGGTGACGATCGAGTATGTGGATGATAAGCCTGTCCGTGTCGATACGATTGTCGTTTCGACGCAGCACTCGGAAGACGTGACGCTGGAGCAAATCCAGAAAGACGTGAAAGAACAAGTTATTCTGCCGGTGGTTCCTGCTGAACTGCTTGACGCCGAGACAAAGTATTACATCAATCCTACGGGTCGTTTTGTCATTGGCGGACCTCAAGGGGACGCTGGTCTGACAGGACGTAAAATTATCGTCGATACGTACGGTGGATATGCCCGTCATGGCGGCGGTGCTTTCTCCGGCAAGGATCCGACGAAAGTGGACCGTTCCGCAGCATACGCAGCGCGTTACGTGGCGAAGAACCTGGTCGCTGCAGGACTGGCTGACAAGTGCGAAATCCAATTGGCTTACGCCATTGGTGTAGCGACTCCAGTATCGATCAACGTCGATACGTACGGAACGGGTAAAGTGAGCGATGAGAAGCTCGTTGAGCTAATTCGCTCCAACTTTGATCTGCGCCCAGCCGGCATCATCCGCATGCTGGATCTTCGCCGTCCGATTTACAAGCAAACCGCAGCATACGGTCACTTTGGCCGTACCGATGTGGATCTGCCTTGGGAACGTGTCGACAAAGCCGAAGAGCTGCGTGCGCAAGCCGGTCTGTAATCGAAGCGACTACTTATAATAGAAGATATTTTTTTGAACCTCAGTTTGGCCAAATGGCCGGGCTGAGGTTTTTTGCGTGCCTATCACCTAGCGTTTCCAGCCATAGGCTAAACTTCCTTTCCATTTTAACCGACATAGAAGTATAAGCGTGTGCCTGTGAAAAGGGCGCGGTATGTTTTGTTTCACAGGAGCGGAATACGAGGAAAGGTAGGTTTAAGCCATTCTATGAAAAAAATAACGGCATGCATGCTAGCACTCGCCATGGCATTGGACATAGGAATCACAGGAGGGATGGGAGGAAGTCCCGTATCAGCTGCAGCAACGGCCGTGCAGGCTCAAATGAGCGGACCGCTTGTCTCCACACTGCCGGCAGATGGGGCCGCGGAGGTTGGGAGACGTCCGGATTTTCAGCTGACCTTTAACCAAAACGTACATATTGCCGATCCATCCGCCGATCCAGCGTCGGACCCAGTGGTGCGGATCATCGATCCGGCTCATCCGGAAGAGGCCAACCAGATCAAGCTCAGCCTAAGCGATTTAAAGGCCATGAATTCAACGAATCCAGCACCCACCAATAACCTCAACTTCCAGCTGCCTGCAGGCAAATGGCTGTCCTACAAGACGGAATATCAGGTGAAAGTCGAGGCGAGAGTTCTAAAGGACGCTTCTAACCAGACGTTGAACGACGAGTCGACGTTTACGTTCACCACACTAAGCAAGCTGGCTGTCGTGGACTACGCGCCCCAAGTGGGTTCAATTGGAGCCAGTCCTTCCAACGCGCTGCAGCTTACTTTTAATGAAGAAATTCAGACGGGAAGCGGCAGCATACAGATCAAACGCGTGTCCGACAACCAAGTGGTGGACTCCATTACGCTGACGCAGGGGCAGACGAATTCGCGGGTTCAAGTGGATGGGAAAAAGGTAAGCTTCACGTTATCCCGTTCGTTGGACAAAAACACGACGTATTATGTCTATATCCCTGCAGGTGCCATCACTACGTTGGATGGACAAGCGTTCGGCGGGTTGACGACGGGCGGGCAATGGTATTTTACGACGCAGGGTGATACCGCAATTACGGCCAAATCGCCGCAAAGCGCCGCGACCGGGATCGCCACGAACAGCAAGCTGCAGCTGACTTTCAACAACCCGGTGTATCCGGGGCAGGGAACTATTGATTTATATAAATCGAACGGCACTAAGGTAACTTCGATTAACGTCCAGTCCACGCAGGTGACAGGCGGCGGGTCGCCAGTTGTGACGATCGATCCGGGGAGCGTGTTGGCGTACGGGACGTCGTATTATGTGATTGTGCCTACAGGAGCTTTTCAGGACCGGGGAGGCAGTAACGTGGCCGGGATTACTTCGACCACAGGCTGGACTTTCACGACGGCAGCGGCGCCAGGCAGTACGACTCCGCTGTCCGTGACCAGCTTGTCCCCAACAAGCGGAAGCACGAACGTGGCGGTGGACGCGACGCTGTATATGAATTTTAACCGGGAAGTAGTTCGCAGTTCAGGGAATGTATTGCTCCGCAAATCCTCGAATGGTGCCAGTGTTCCGGTGACGGTCACGGTGAGCGGGACCCAGGCCAAAATCCAGCTGCAGTCCGGTTACACGCTCGACAAAGACGCGTCTTATTACGTGACCGTTGACCCGGGGGCTTTTTACGACAAACAGAACCCTGGCATGAACTATGCTGGAATTACAAGCACTACGGGCTGGACGTTCCAGACGTACACGTCGGACAAGCAGGCTCCAGTGCTCCAGAGCAGTGAGATGTACAGCAACACGACGATCCGGCTCGTATATAATGAAGCTTTGTATTCGGACTCCTGGCCATCGACGGCCAATTTTAACGTGACGGTGAACGATGAAGCGCGGCGGATCAGCTACGTGTATACTTCCGGCGACAGCGTCTATGTCATTCTGGAGACCGGCGTCGCCGTCGGGCAAAATGTGAAAATCAGCTACAGCGGCGGCTCCAGCCCGATCCGCGATACGGCGGGGAATGCGGCGGCAGCTTTTGGGGCCCGCGAGGTCGTGAATGGCGTGGACTCCGCGCTTCCGAAGCCAACCAGCGGCACGATTTCGGGTAGCACGGTGGTGCTGTATTTTAGCCAGTCACTGAAAAATCCTTCTGCCTATGCCTACGAGCAGTTCACCGTAACGGCGGACGGAACGAGTATGGGCGTCAAAAGCGTGAGTCAAAGCGGCCAGTCCTTGACGCTGTCCATGAACTCGTCCGTCGGCGACGGGCAGGTAGTGCGGGTCAGCTACAAACCGGGGGCGTATCCGATTCAGGATTACCGCGGACAAAATATCGCCGGATTCACGGACTACATCGTCCGTAACTATTGGGACACGAAGCCTCCGGTCTTTGACAAGGCGGAAGGTGGAGGCACCAAGCTGATTCTGACGTATAACGAGCTGCTGAGCACGACTAATGTGCCGATGAAAAGCCAGTTTTCCGTACTGGTCAATAATGTGCCGAATTACGTGACCGCGGTGGAGATCAAGGGCAATCAGGTGACCTTGACCCTGACCACTGCACTAAGCATGGACAACAAGGTGACGATTTCGTACGTGCCCGGTACGGCGCGCCTGACAGACCTGAACGGGAACGCGGCCGGATACCTGAACTTGGAGCCGGTTACCGTTACGAATTCAGTTGACATGGGAGTCATTCAATCAACGGTCGTGCAGGGTGACACAATCCAGGTTGTGTTTAATAAAACATTGGTATCACAACCCTCGGTTACAGTGACCCAATTCCAAGTGTTGGTGGACGGTATAACGAGTTCCCTGTACAGCGCCTCGGTCAATGGCAGCACGCTGACGCTCAAGCTCAGCAATCCGGTCATCAGCGGCCAAAAGGTGGAGCTGTCTTACTTTCCAGGGGCAGCGCCGCTAAAGGACAGCGCAGGCAATGATCTGAAGTATTTTAGCAAAATCCCGGTCAGCAGTACAGGAACGACGGGCAGCAGCGGATCGACCGATCCGAATCGTCCTTCTTACCTGACATTTATGGAGTCATCTGAGTTTGGACAGGCTATGTTTGCGCTTGGCAACCAGGTGACGGCCGTCTCGGATGTGAAGTCCCGCAACAACCAATATATTAAGCAGTACCGAGTCGATGGCGAGAGGCTGAAGCAGGCCTACCAATATATGCTGAACTCCGGTGAAAAGCTGCACACGCTTGTTGTAGATGCGGCCGTCGGGCTAAGCTCAGCATCGGTTACGTTCCCACTAGACACGCTCCAGCAAGTCTATAACATCGATCGCAGCGCAGTGCTGGCCGTGAAAGCCGGGGATGCCGTGTATATGGTGCCTTTTAGCAAAATGAATCTGCCGGACATTTCCCGCAGTCTCAATACAAGCAGCTCTTCCGTCTCGCTTAATATCACGGTAGAGAGGCTGTCAGCAGAGGCAGCAGCGGAATTGAGCAAGAAGGTGAATGCCGGTTCGACGCAAAAGATCACCGAGCCTGTAGACTTCTATGTATCCGCCGTGAACAACAGTTCGCCGAACAATCCGCTAGAGCTGAAGCTCAGCGGGGAATATCTCGTCCGGATGAGCAGCGCGCTGCAGGACAGCCGGTCCAGCCTGGTACGCTTCGACAATGTAGCGAATAAGCTGACCTACGTTCCGGGCGTAATCAACGCGGCAGGCAGCCGTGGGATATTCCATGCAAAGGTGAAGGGAAATTTTACCGTTTTCGGAGCAACAACTTATAAATATTACAGCGATCTCGGCAACCATTGGGCGAAAGACGCGATTAATACGCTATCCACCAAGCAGGTGATTGAGGGCCGAACGAATACGCTTTTTGCCCCAGATAAGAATATTACCCGTGCTGAGTTCGCGGAGTATATCGCCCGGGCTCTCGGACTGGAAGGGGATGCGCAAAGCGCGGACCGTTTCTATGACGTGGTCAACATCGGCTCCAGCGCCTATATCGGAGCGGCGGCCAAAGCCGGCATCGTCACCGGCAATACGGACGGATCGTTCAAACCGAACAGCTCGATCACGCGCGAGCAGATGGGGATCATGATGGTCCGGGCTATGAACTATGCGGGATACAACTCGACGCTGAGCTATCCGGCGTCCACATACCTGAAAGTGTTTAATGACAGCAAGCAAATTCAGTATCCGGATTCCGCGGCACGCGTGCTAAAGGAAGGCATTATCCAGGGTGTCACAGTGAACACGTTCCAGCCCCGCGGAAATGCAACCCGCGCCCAGGCGGCCGTCATGCTTCAGCGTCTGCTGGAGAAAATCGGGTACATGTAACCAGAGCAGTAAACAGGCTAAATCTCTCACAAAATCATAGAGTTTCCATTTCGGTACGTCAGCCCTACTTCGGTAGGGCTTTTTTTGTGGGATTTTTCGGTGGATTTTGTTAAAAAGATTAATTTTCCGTAACTTTTTTGGATAATTTCAGTCTATTTAATAGGGAGTTCATACTGGACCTAGATAATAGAGTCTGTGAACTCATGCTGTAACGTGTATAGTCGGTTGGTCCTGTTTATGAACGAGCAACGATAGAATAGCATTGCGTATGAAGAAGATGGGAGAGTTAACAGTACATGAAATGGCATAATGATCGCATGGGGAACGAGCACAAGAAGGGTGCAGGAAAAAAGTGGATGGTCGTATCGCTGGCCGGCCTGCTGTTTATTACGCCGGTTGTCGGCAGCGGCATCCCGTTGAACGGACATTCTATTGCCTCGGTGGCCAGCGCGGCCACGGCGGCGACCGTAACGAAGCTGAGCGAAAGCCCGGTTACGTCTGGGGCGATAATGACCAAGTACAAATTTACGACGACGCGTTCCGGCAAACAGGCGACGGCACTGGCGGACGTCATCAAAGTCGATTTGCAGAATCCGAACGTCAAGATTGACGTCATGAACGGCCAGGACGGTCAGCTGACCACCAAACAGAGCACCGGCGGCATGGTCAAAGAGACCGGTGCGGTAGCGGGCGTGAACGGGGACTATTTTAATACGGCCGGAGATGGGGCACCGATCGGGGGTCAGGTCACCAGCGGGGAACTGGTATCGACGCCTTCGGATCTGAAGGGGATGTATTCCTTTGCGGTAACCAAGAGCGGCACGCCGGTCATCGATCAGTTTTCGTTTGACGGAACGGTGACAGCCCAAGACGGCTCTACGTTCCCGCTGGCTGGTGTCAATAAGGCATCTTACACGCCGGAGAGCGGTACTTCGAATTACAGCCATGCGAATGCTATGTATATTTATACAAGCGCCTGGAAGTCGCCGGTTCGTCCGAAGAACAGCTCCACTACACCGGTTGAGGTCCTGGTGCAAAACAATGTGATTACGCAAATTTCCGAGCCGGGAGGCTTTGATTTCGCAGTGCCGGAGGACGGGTACATTTTGCGGACCCACGGAACGGCAGCGCAGTTCGTAACGAACCATATGGCAGTCGGCCAAACGATCACAACCGACTACAAGCTGCTGTCCAAAACGTCCGGACAGTCGCTTGATCCGGCCAACCTGCAGATGATGATCGGCGGGCATACCATCCTGGTGAATAATGGAGCGGCGTCGGCCTTTTCGCGCGACGTATCCAGCATCGGAGGCTACCGCGCCCGTACGGCACTCGGATATTCGAAGGATCAGCGCTACGCATATATCGTAGCCGTTGAGAAGAACGACAACAGCTCCGGCATGTCGCTGTCCGAGCTGCAGACCTTTATGGTCAAAGTCGGTGTCTGGAAAGGCATGAACCTGGACGGTGGCGGCTCCACAACGATGGTCGACCGGCCGCTCGGCGAAACGGGCACGAAGTTGACGTTCGACACGGAATACGGAACGACCCAGCGCAGCGTCGTCAACGCTGTTGGCGTGTACACCGAGGCGCCGCAGGGCAGCCTGCTCGGGCTGAAAATCAGCGGCTCTTCCGCGATCCTGATCGGGCAGCAGGCATCGTTCCAGCTGAAAGGCTATGACACCTATTACAACCCGATCGACGTGTCGAGCATAACACCGACCTGGAAGTCGAGCAACGGCAACATCGTCGTGAGCGGGCAGACGGTGAAGGGCGTGAAGCCGGGAACATCGACGATTACCGCGGTCAGCGGCAAAGCCAACGCCAGCATGCAGGTGAAGGTGATCGGCGGAGACGACCTGTCCGCCCTGAACGTCGGAACGGCAACGGCTCCGCTGAAGGCAGGCAGCACGGTATCGGTGCCGGTTACGGCAGTGACGAAGGACGGGCAGAGCATCACGGTTCCGGCCGGATCCCTGAAGTGGGAATTCGTTGGCTTTAAAGGCAGCGTGCAGGATGACAAGTTGACCGTCGCTTCGGTGAACGCCAATACGAAGGTTGGTTACGCGATCGCCCGTTATAACGGCTTCAGCACCGTCGTTGTTCTGTCGGCGGCAGGCGAAGACATGTGGGAAAACTTTGAAAATGTCACATACCCGGTCGATTTTACGACGAACAGCGGCAGCCAGGTTACCGGATCGGCTCAGGTGACGCAGGGAACCGGCGACCATGCCAATTCCAAAGTGCTTCAGCTGCAGTATGACATGACGGCCGGCAACGGCAAAATGTATGCTTATGCACAACTGAACGGCACTTCGGGCAAAGGCATTAATGCAGCGGCTACGTCGATGTCGATCGACGCGATGGGCGACAACAGCCTGAACTGGATGCGTGCCGAGCTGACGGACGCGAAAGGACAGACGGTTTACGTCGATCTTGCCAAAGCCATTGACTGGACGGGCTGGAAGATGATCAACGTGGATCTGAGCAGCCTGGGCATCGCCTTCCCGGCCCAGTTGAAACGCCTCTACGTCGTCAATGTTGAAGAGGGTCAGGACGAGCGGGCGAAGACGGGTACGGTCGCTTTTGACAACATTAAATTCACGATGCCTTCGCTGTCCAGCGATGCCGGCCTTCCAACCGGCAAGGTGATCATGGCGGTCGGGCAGAAGTCCTATATGTCGAATGGTCAGAAGAAATCCATGGACGCTGCGCCGGTCATGAAGAACGGTACGACCTATATTCCGGTGAAATACGTACTGGATACATTTGGAGGACAAGCGACATGGGATTCGGCCAATCAGCGGATCAGCGTCCTGCGGGGCGGCAAGCTGATGGACTTGACGGTCGGCAAAAAGGAATATATCCTAAACGGCAAGCGTAAAAGCGCAGAAGTTGCTCCATTCATCACCCAAGGTCGTACTTTAGTCCCACTTCGGCTCGTTTCCGAGCAATTAGGATTACAAGTAAATTGGGAACAAAACACGAAGACCATTACCATCCAATCATGATATGGTATGATATGTATAGAATTGAACTTAGGAAATGCGACTGCAGCTCATTCTATGTAGAACTGTAATGGTTAGAAATGGAGTAGAACATTCGTGGATTTTCAAGCCGATGCGATAGACCGAGTCATTAAGAATGCCATCCAGGTGGTTGAAAACAGCAAATATCAGATGTTCGAGATTCTCGAGACGGCCCGGGACGAGCTGCTCACGTTGAATCAGGAACTGCAGTTAGTGATGAAGGAAACCGTGGATACGCTGCAAAAGGTGGATCAGCTGGAGCTGAACTACCGGCGCTCCCGGATCCGGCTGACCGAGGTCAGCCGGGACTTCGTCCGGTACAAAGAGGATGATATTAGGCAGGCCTACGAGAAAGCGACGCAGCTGCAGCTTGATGTGATGATTTATCGCGAGAAGGAAATGTATTTGAAAGCCAGACGCGATGAACTCCAGAAGCGGGTGAGAAGTGTCGAAAATTCGATAGAACGTGCCGAATCCATCGGATCGCAAATGGGCGTTGTCATGGAATACCTGTCGGGAGAGCTGGGACAAGTGACCCGGATCATCGAGACGGCCAAGAACCGCCAGGTGATCGGTCTGAAAATTATTTTGGCGCAGGAAGAAGAGCGCAAACGCATCGCCCGTGAAATCCATGATGGTCCGGCGCAGCTGCTCGCTAACCTGGTCCTTAGAACCGAAATTGTGGAAAGAATGCTGCTGAAGCAGGAATTTAAGATGGTGCAGGACGAAATAGTAGATTTGAAGGGGCAGGTACGCTCCAGCCTTGAAGAAATGCGCAAGGTCATTTTTAATCTGCGTCCTATGGCACTCGATGATTTGGGACTGATCCCGACGCTGCGCAAATACGCGCACGATTACGAGGAGAAGACCAAGATCCGTACCATGTTCGAAACGAGAGGGAAAGAGCATCGTCTTTCTTCTGCAATGGAGGCGGCGATCTACCGTCTGGTCCAGGAAGCACTGAGCAATGCGGCGAAGCATGCCCACCCAACCTATGTGTTAATTGAGATTACATATCAAGCGCAGATGGTTAAAATTGTCGTTCAAGACAATGGACTTGGATTCCGAGTCGAGCTTCTGGAACAGAAGAGCAAGGATCATTTCGGTTTAATCGGAATGCGCGAGAGGGTAGAGCTTCTCGAAGGGAGAATGGAGATCGAATCGGCCGAGAATCAGGGTACGAAGATCATTATCCATATCCCAACGAACGTGGAAAAGGGAAAGGAGTAGTTGGATGGAAACGAGAGATTCCGGCAAAACAACCATTAAGGTCCTCCTGGCTGACGATCATCAACTGTTTCGCGAGGGTCTGAAGCGTATTTTGAACATGGAGGAAGACATTGAGGTCATCGGGGAATGCGGCGATGGTATTCAGGTGCTCGAATTTTGCAACGATATCAAACCCGATATTGTCCTGATGGATATTAATATGCCTGTGGAAAATGGTGTGGAGGCCACGGAGAAGCTCCGCGAGCTGTTTCCGGATGTAAAGGTCATTATTCTATCCATTCATGATGATGAGAGTTACGTATTCGAGACGCTCCGCAAGGGCGCGAACGGATACCTGCTCAAGGATATGGAAGCCGAGTCGCTGATCAATGCGATCCGTTCGGTTCAGGAAGGCTATGCATTTATTCATCCTAAAGTGACCGGCAAGCTGATTCAGCAGCTGCGGCGCATGACCTTCCTGAACGAAACGGGTGCCATGACTGAGAGCGGCGTCCGCGAAGCAGGCGTCAAGTTCGTGGCCGGCGAGAACAATCCGCTGACCCGGCGGGAAGCTGAAGTGCTGCGCCTGATGGCGGAAGGCAAGAGTAACAAGATGATCGGAGAGTTTTTATTCATAAGCGAGAAAACGGTCAAGAACCATGTCAGCAGCATCCTGCAGAAGATGGAAGTCGACGACCGTACGCAAGCAGTTATCAACTCGATTAAATACGGTTGGGTTACGCTCTAATACCATAATTTTGGGATGGCTGCTTGCCTTTGCCAAAGTTTGTGAAAAATTCCACTGTACGCTCGCTCATGCCCCTTTCGTCAGAGGTGTGGGCGATCCGGCCTTTATCATTCACCGTCCGGTTTGTACCCGCATATAGTGTGGGTATACAGGAGGTGAGTCTGCATGATGATTCCGCTTTTGTGGATCACGGCGGTATACGTGCTGGCGGCTGCGGCGGTTCACTTATTTCATGCTTGGCAGAAGCGCAAAAGTTCACCCTGGGTTCACTATACGCTGGTGACGTCCAACCATGAAGGACAGATCGAATGGTACATCCGGGCATTCGGGTGGTATTCGTTCATTTCAGGCAAGAAGCTTCGTCTAACGGTGATGGATGCAGCTTCCACGGATCAGACCGTGGAGATTGTCCACCGAATGCACGGAACCGCGGGTATGGAATTATCCGTCGTCCCGATGCAGTCCTCCGTGGAGAACGGAGACATCGAAGGAACCTTGGTGCTGGCTGACGGCATGATTTCCGAAATGATTGATTTAAGAAAGCCGCATGAAGCGGAGCGCATTCCTTATGTCTAATACGCAGGGAACTGTGTTCATGCCGGGAGGCGGCATAATGCAGAATACAGAGTGAAGCACACTCTAGAGGCGACAAGCCGGGGGTGTGCTTTTTTGCGTTGGTCGGAAAATCGTCTGTGGTTTGTGAATTCCAAGGGCTTGTATAGATTGAATTAAAGGTATACATTGAACTTCCTGTTATAACGGCCCAATAGAGGTCTATAACATTCATTTCTTTAGTTCGTTAGTTCGTTCTATGTAGATTTACATATCACTCGTGCTGAAAAGATTCTTGAAGAGATTGAGGTTTTCCGTAAGAGGACAGGATATTCGGCTTTTACGTTTCACCGAAACGGGAAGGGAGAAAGGAGGCGGGCGCATGCGTGTCGCCGTATATGCCATCCGGCAAGGGCAGCGGTGGAGGATGAAAATTTCGCTGGATCTACGTATAGACATCGTCTGGTGGGAGTATGTGTGCAGGAATGCTGGAGTGAATGGAACGATGGTTTTGCTGTCAAATGAGATGCCTTTAGGCTGGGCATGCAAGGTGGCTAGGGGTTTTGTGGGTACGTCGGACATGGCGCGCTGGAAGCTGCAGCAGTGGAAGGGGTGGTTGGAGGCGGAGTTGAGGGAGGAGAGGGAGCGGGAACAGACAGGCATTGATAGGTCTCGCGCGGGAAAGAATGGGTGGACGTCTGTTGACGGAGAAAGACAAAAGGGCGGTTTGTGGGGAATGCAGGATCAGGGAGGGGGAGTTTGGAACGGATTCGAACCCAAGGACCATGACGGAGCGGCAAGGGGTGAACTCAGGGCCAAGGGCTATGGTGGAGCAGTGCGGGATGGATTCAAATCAAAGGGACGCGATGGGTCAGCGCGGGGCGGATTCAAAGCTAAGGGCCATGGCAGGGCGACACGGGACGGATTCAAATTCAAGGACCATGACGTAGCTGTCGGGGATGGATTCAGTGCCACGGGTTATGACGGATCGGCGGGGGATGTATTCAACACAAAGGGCAATGACAGAAATGTCGGTAATGACGATTCCGGGATGTGGCGCTGGGAGCTAGGCGAGCAGTTATCTCCTGCCGTATGGCAGGAGCTGAGGCGTCAGCCGGAGGAAGGGCAGTGGGCAGGAGACGTAAGGGATCCGGCTGTGCTCAGGGTACTTGCGGAGCAGGCAGCGCAGCTGGTGGACAGGATGCGCGGCAGGTCGCTGCTCGCAGCGGAGGTCGACTCGCTGCTGAGCGACCGGGCGCCGGGGCTTGCCGGCACCTGGCACAGCGCGGCGCAGCTGGCCTACCTGCAGGGCCAGCTGGCGCTGGACGCGGGCGTGGCTGCCGCCAGCCCGCATAAGAGCCACCGCGGCGCGCGGCGCGCCGGCCGCGGCCAGGCCCCACGCTGCCGCCGGTGCGGCAGCGAAGCCACGGGCCGCACGGCATGCGCCGCGTGCGGCCTCGCGGCCTGCGCCTACTGCGAGGCATGCCTCGCGCTCGGGCGCAGCCGCGCCTGCTCGCTGCTGCTTCGCACAGCAGCGGATCCGGCAGTGCGGGGCACGGCCGGGGAGTCCACCGCCGCCGTTGCGGGGCGGTGGGGATTGAGCGCAGCCCAGGGCGATGCCGCCTGGGCCGCGCTGGGGTTCTTGGCGGAGCCGCCCGAAGGGGGCTCCGCGGCAGGCGGCCGCACCGGCTGGATGCGGCCGAGATGGGGTGCCGCGCAGAGAAGCGGCACCAGCATCGCGCCCTCCCGCTTCCTCCTGTGGGCCGTGACGGGCGCGGGCAAAACCGAAATGATCTTCCCGCTGCTGGACTCCGTGCTGGCGGTGGGAGGGCGCGTGCTTGTGGCCACGCCGCGCCGGGATGTGGTGCTCGAGCTCGCCCCACGCCTGGCCAAAGCGTTCAGCGGTGTCCGGATCGTTACCCTGTACGGCGGCAGCGCCGAGCGCTGGGAGAGCGGCGCCTTGACGCTCGCGACCACCCACCAGCTGATGCGTTTCTATCACGCATTCGACCTGGTAGTGATCGATGAACTCGACGCATTTCCCTATCACAACGACCCTATGCTGGCCTATGCGGCGCAGCATGCCTGTAAGACTGATGGGAAATTTGTGTACCTGTCGGCGACGCCGCCGCGCCCGCTGCAGCGGGAGGTGTCGCGAGGCTCGCTGCCGCATGCCAAGGTGCCCGTCCGGTACCACGGTCACCCGCTGCCCGTGCCGAAGCGGATCGCCATGCGCAGCGTGGAAACCTGTCTGCGGCAGCCGAAGCTGCTGGGACCGCTTGCCGCGGAGCTTCGCCGGTCGATCGACCGGGGAGCGCAGATCTTTTTGTTCGTCTCCCGGATACGCCATATCGGACCGCTCGTCGAGATTTTACGCCGCCGGTTCAAAGATACTGCGGTGGAAGGGACATCCTCGGAAGACTCTGGGCGGGGTGAGAAAGTCATAGCTTTTCGGAAGAAGGAAATCCGCCTGCTCGTCACGACGACCATTCTGGAGCGGGGGGTGACCGTTCCCCGCAGCGACGTGTATATCCTGGATGCAGACAGCAGCCTGTTCGACGAGGCGTCGCTCGTCCAAATGGCCGGCCGGGCCGGACGGTCTTCCGAGGATCCGGCAGGAAGGGTCATTTTTGCTTCGTCCCAGTGGACGTTGTCCCAAAAGCTGGCCGTAAACCAGATCAAGGCGATGAATCGGATTGCCGGCAAGCACGGATATTTAAAGGAGCAGCCTTCTAAGTCATAAGCCGATAGGAGGGATGATAAGTTGAAGTCCAGTAGTTCATTGTTACAGATGATGCAGTATTTGCTGTCTCCACCCGGCGAAACGTGCCTGACTTGCGGCAGCGTTAGCCGTCTTGTCCGGGAATGGCCGGGCATCTGCCGATCTTGTGCGGAGGCGATCCCCTGGATTCATAAACCCCGCTGTCTCTGCTGCGGCCGTGCCATCGGCTGCCCGGACTGTCTGCGGGAAGAGACGAGACACCGATCTTTTGTCTGTAACCGGAGCGCCGTCCAGTATAACGGGATAATGAGAGAGTGGCTGGCCCAATATAAGTATCGCGGGCATGAGAAATACGCGGATCTGATTGTCCACATGCTGAATCAAGCTTTTGTGCAGATGCAGGAGGAACTGAGCAGCCTGTTGCTCGGTCTTAACCCTAAACTGACGCAAGGAAAACTTTTGTCGTCTTCTGGGGATTCAATTTCGTCTATTGGAATTTCAGCGTCTTCGTCAGGTTTATTTTCAAAGAGAAGTTCAGGCACTGTATCAGGCCACACATTTCGCACATTCCACCCCCAAAATCAACGTATTCAATCGGATGCCTCTATTGGATTCTTTTCAGCGGTTATTTCCAAGTTAATTTCAAAGGTCGGCTTTGTTTTGCCAGAGGTGCCCCTTTTCCATAAATTAAGAGAAACTTCGCAAGAGGCTTTATGGAAGCCGGACGTGATAACTTATGTACCAGTAAGCGACGTCCGGTTGAAGGAGCGGGGATTTAATCAGGCGGAGGTGTTGGCGAGAGGGCTTGGTAGCAAGCATCGGATTCCCGTCATGCCGCTTTTGGTCCGCAGGGAGCACACCGCCAAGCAGAGCTATAAATCCCGTCAGGAGCGGATCGATTCGATGAAGAATGTGTTCGCTGTGCATAAGGAGGGGTTAGAAGCTGCCTTATCGTTGTATATACGTACATATGGGATTCCAACTAATATAAGTCATAGTAATAGCGAGATGACTCGTCAAGAAATCTATGGACATGCTGTAACGGCCCAAGATGAGATTCAGCCCATGCAAATTCTTTTAATAGACGACATTTATACGACAGGGAGCACGATTAATTCGTGTGCAGAGGTGCTGCGGGATACTTTGCACCAAGGATTGGGGCTTGCCTCTGAAGTGTATAGCCTGACATGGGCCAGGTCGTAATAACGACAAAAAATCATGTCAAGATTTACCGAAATTCGTAAATTAAGATGGACGAGGGGAGCCGGAATAAGGTAATCTAGAACCATATCATCATGGCTTGATTTGGTATTCGATAAGGGGAGAGTTATTGTGGAACTTGCGAATTGCCCTCGCTGCGGCAGATTGTTTGCTGCCAATTTCAGAGACATTTGCCCGAACTGCATCAAGGAGATCGAACGCGAATACGAGATTTGCGTGGATTATCTGCGGGAGCAGAAGGGTGCCAATATACAGGAGCTGTCGGAAGCCACGGGTGTTTCCGTCAAGCAGATTACGAGTTTTGTCCGTGAAGGCCGGATCTCAGTCGTGAATGCACCGAACTTGATGTATCCGTGCGAGGTTTGCGGTACACTGATTCGTGAGGGGCATATGTGCGACTCTTGCCGCACCCGTCTGACCCGGGAGCTCAGCCAGGCTGCACAGACAGGCCAAGATCAGGATTCCGGTCCTAGAAAACCGGGTGAAGGTGCCTACCGCGTCGTGGATAAATTCCACAAATAACCGACTGCCGCACTAAAAACGGCAGCAGCTATTAATAATGTTTCAGTGACGACCGATAAACTTAGTAAAGATTATCGGTTGTTTGCATTTTGCATGCGAACGGGCTGACGTGTCGGCTTGGGAGGCCGGGTGAGTACCCGGCGGAGCAGCCCGCATATTGTGAAAGAAGGTGGAAGATATGAAAATTAATGATACCGGCAGAATTGGTGGAGTTAACCCTTATCAACGGAATATGGAGACGCAGCGGCAGGAAGCACAAAAGCCTGCACGCAAGAAGGACCAAGTTTCCATTTCCTCGGAGGCGATTGAAATGCTTGAGGCCCAGAGCCGTGCCAATGACCCGGAGAGAGCGAAGAAGCTCGAGGATCTGAAGCAGAGAATCGCATCCGGCACCTATCAAGTGGATGCTGGTAAACTGGCCGATAAGCTGATGCCTTACGTCAAGTCGTCTTTTTTCGATAAATAGGGGGCCCTGAATGTCAATACAGCCATTACTTGACACTTTGGAAAGACTAGTGGAAACCCATCATACAATGCTGCAATTAGGGAAAGACAAAAAGAATGTCGTAATCAAAAATGATATTGACGGACTGATCAAACTATTGAATCAAGAGTCGCGGATCATGAAGCAGATTGAAGTGCTTGAAAAAGAACGTCAGGAGGCATGCCAGCTTTTTCTCAGGGAACGGGGCATTAAATCCCTTCTGCATTTAAATTTGACGGAGATTTCAAGATTGGTTTTTGATCCTGAGGATAAAGTCGAGCTTAGAAAAGTCCAACTAAAGCTATCGGATGTTTTGTCCGAGCTTAAACAGATCAATGAATTGAATCAGCAATTAATCGAGCAAGCCTTAGCTTATATAGATTACTCTTTAGATTTATTCCGTACTCCTTCTGAAGAGTTTACCTACCAGCACCCATCTGGAAATTCTGGAGGTTCTAATCGGCCCGGTATTTTTGATGCAAGGGCATAAAATTGAGGAGGAGCTATGACTTCTACGTTTCACTCATTAGAAACCAGCAGACGAAGTCTGTTTACCCAGACGTCAGCTTTAAATACAACAGGACATAATATTGCCAATGCGAACACTCCAGGCTTCACACGTCAGCGAGTTAATATGTCTGCATCCAAGCCTATGGAAGCGTATGGGATGACTCACTCAACTGTTCCAGGCCAACTGGGTACAGGGGTGGAGGTAACTTCCGTTGTGCGTATTCGTGAGTCCTTTCTGGATGAACAATACCGTAACGAGAACAAAGGGCTTGGAAGCTGGAATGTCCAGTTTGACACATTAGACAAGCTGCAGACGATTATTAACGAGCCTTCGGACACGGGGATCAGCAGTTTGGTAAATAGTTTTTATAAAGCGTGGTCTGATCTAAGCAAGGATCCTGAGAATATCACAGGGAGAAAAATTGTTAAAGAAACCACGCTGGCGCTAACCGACGCGTTAAATCATACCAGTAAGCAGTTAAGCGATTTGAACGCAGATCTCACCAATAGCATTGAATTAAATACAAGCAAAATTAATAGCATTTTATCCAGTGTATCTGATCTAAACCGGCAGATTACCCGTATTGAGGGCTCTGGGAGCGATAATGCCAACGATTTGAGGGATCAGAGAGATTTGCTGGTGGATCAGCTATCTGGTTTGGTCAATATTCAAGTTACTGAATTGCCTGACGGTTATCAAATCAATATGGGAAATACGACTTTGGTTTCAGGAGATACCCAAACGGCCCTGACTTCGCAAGTACTGCAGGATGCTTATGCTTCCGGTGATCTAAATAGCGGCGAGGTCTATGGAACGTTCTTATCTCGTGATAAGTATGTTGCGGATTACCAGAAACAGCTGGACTCATTTGCTAATACACTGGTCAATGGTGAATTCCAGGTCACCCTTCCTGCCGGCTCTGTTCTGCCCGCAGGGACGGTGCTGAACGGGGTCACTTATAACGATCCCAATCGAACGCTTGCAACCGACTTAACGGTGACCATTCAGGGAATTAACGGCTTGCATAAGCTTGGGTATAGTATCAATGACGGGCAGCCTATTGCTGGCGGTGACTTTTTTTCTACTACTGATGGTGGGCCTGTAACGGCAGCGAATATTACGTTGAGTCAGGCAATCGTTAACAACCCAAGTTTGATTGCAACCTCGTTACGGACGACGGGAACAACGCCTAACGAACAAGTTGTCAAAGGGAATAATGGACTTGCTATCCTGATGTCCGATCTGAAAGATACCAAATTTAATTTTGGCGACAATTTAACTTCTCCCGTGACGGTTGATGATTATTTTAAAGCCATTGTAGGCCAGGTTGGCGTGCAGGCCAATGAAGCTAAACGTCAGGCGGATAATGCACAGGTACTGACGAATCAGGTGGATGAGAAGAGGCAATCCGTGAGCGGCGTGTCACTTGATGAGGAAATGTCCAACTTGATCATGTTCCAGCACGCATATTCGGCAGCAGCACGAGTCATGACAACCTTTGATGAAATGCTGGACAAGCTCATCAATGGAACAGGTACCGTTGGCCGGTAATTCGAAGGAGGTTTTTTAATTGTCATTACGTATCACTTCCAATATGATGAATACGCAGCTGCTTCATAATTTGAACCGGAACCTGAGCTCCATGTCAGAACAGCAGAATCAGCTGTCCACGGGCCGCAAAATTAACAAGCCTTCCGATGATCCGGTTGGAGTTACTTACGCTCTGAGATACAGATCAGAATTATCTGCGAATGATCAATACCAACGTAATGTCGATGCAGCCCTTGGATGGCTCGATACAACGGATTCCGTCATGTCTTCGGCCGAAGCTGTTATGAAACGTTTAAAAGAATTGACGGTTCAAGCGAGCAATGGAACGAATCCGCAAACCGCATTGGACAGTGTCGAGTCTGAGCTCCAAGAGTTGAAACAACAATTGGGGCAGTTGGGAAATACGCAGTACAACGGAAAGTATATTTTTAATGGCCAAACCTATGATATCAAACCTTATGATACTACCAATCCAGACACAATGAAATCGGTCCAGACGGATGGTGCACCTGTGGAGTATACTGTGGGACAAGGGGTTACTTTCCAAATCAATACCTCGGGAAATGAGTTTTTTGGTGAAAAAGATGGCGAGGATAACGTATTTAATATTATCGATAAGATATCCGCCGCCTTGAAACAAGGACAGTATGATGCAGTTTCGAAAGAAACGGAAAACATAGATTCCCGATTGAATAAAATGCTTTCAGTTCATGCGGAAGTCGGCGCTCGGACCAATCGCGTTGAATTGATGCAGAGCCGCCTCGGCGATGAGGAATATGGGTTAACCCAACTCCAGTCCAAAACGGAAGACGCAGACATGGCAAAATTAATGATTCAATCCAATATTGCGACGAATATCTACCAAGCCTCCCTTTCAGCAGGAGCTAAAATAATTTCACCTACCCTCGTAGACTTTATCCGTTGATTGAAGTGAATACACGTATACGTCATAATTAGCTATGAACTGGTAATCGTTCGTAGCTCTTTTTTATACATCAAAAGGAGTTGTGTTCTTAATGAATATCCAGAAAGATACCTATGATATCGAGGCCGTACCCGAAGAGGTGTTTGAGTTTAAGAATGGTATTCCTGGCTTTGAAGGGTATACGCAATTTGTGATTCTTCCGCAGGATGAGCATTTCTCTATTCTCCAGTCCTTGGATGACTCGAATGTGGCATTTATAATCACGGACCCCTTTATATTTTTTAAAGACTATGAATTTGAATTAAGTGAAAGTGATCAAGCCCAACTCAATATATCCGACCCTGCCCAAATTATGGTCCGTGCCATCGTGACTTGGGGGAATGACTTAACCAAAGTCACGGCAAATCTGGCGGCGCCACTGGTCTTTAATTTAAAGAACAAGTCCGGTAAACAGATCGTGCTATACCCAACCTCCTATCAATCCAAGCATCCCCTGCTGGGTCCCCAAACTTCAGAAGAAAGCGGGAATGATTAATGCTAGTTCTGACAAGAAAAAAAGGTGAATCCATTGTCATATCGGAGAATATTGAAATCATCATTCTGGGTGTAGAAGGAGACAATGTAAAAATTGGCGTGAATGCGCCGAAACATATTGAAATTCACCGTAAAGAGCTGTACTTGGCCATTCAGCAAAGCAACGAGGAGGCGTCCTCCGGACGTGACGAACTTTTGCGTAAAATTTCGGAATGGAAGAAAAAATGATCCAGCGTAATTTTTAAAATAAATTTGCTAGAATAGCTATTAACAAACCTCCTTGGACTTCCGATATATCTTATAGAATGGTTTGAACCGGGCGGCCGACCTTCAAACCATTCACCACAAGGACGTGGGATACTTAATAATTCAGGGAGGAAATATCCAATGATTATCAACCACAATATTCCAGCTTTGAACACGCAACGCAATTTGGCTCTGAACACAACTGCAGCCAGCAAAAATATGGAAAAACTGTCTTCCGGTTTGCGCATCAACCGTGCAGCTGACGATGCAGCCGGCCTGTCCATTTCCGAATCGATGCGCGGACAAATCCGCGGTCTGGAGCAAGCGCAACGCAATGCTCAAGACGGGATCTCATTCGTACAAACGGCTGAGGGCGCAATGAATGAAGTTAGCTCCATGCTGACTCGCATGAAAGAACTGAACGTTCAAAAATCCAGTGGTACTTACAGCTCTAACGATACGAATAACATTGATGAAGAGCTTTCGGAATTGGGTAAGCAAATCGATAACATCATGACTAAGACAACATTTAACGGTATTAGTATCACAAAAGGTGCAACGATTACTGTAAATGACAAGGCTACTGGATCTATTACAATCGGGAAAATTACAACGACAAAATTTAGCAATTTGGGTTCAAAATCCACTCTTCAAAACATTGAGGATGCTATCACTGGAGTTTCTACAGAGCGTGCTAAATTGGGTGCTGTACAGAACCGTTTGGAGTACACTTCTAACAACATTGGTACAACTGTTGAAAACCTTTCGGCTGCTGAGTCTCGTATCCGTGATACGGACATGGCAAAAGAAATGGTTGCTTTGTCCAAGAACAACATTCTCCTTCAAGCATCCCAATCGATGCTGGCACAAGCAAACTCCGCCCCACAAGGCATTCTGTCTGTGCTTCGTTAATCGATTTAAGTTATCCGAAAGAGGCCTTGTTATCAAGGTCTCTTTTTCTATTTTATCTTCATTTCACTCGAAAAATATCCGATATATATAAGTAACAACTTGAATCGAAGAGGCAAGCGTAGACCGTTCCAAGGACAAGAAGGAGGAGTCGTTTGTGGACAATCGAATATCGGGCAGCATTCCTATGGGATCCATATCACCCAGAACTGAAAAGGTAAACTCAGGTGACACGTCAAAAGCTGAACCAGCTGAGTTAGGATCAATAATTAAGACTGGCCAATTATCTGCAGACCAGGAGTTGGCTGTACAGCAGCTAGAAAAGGCGATCAGGGCTGTTCAAGGACCAGAGAAAAGTTATGAAATTAAGGTCCATAAGGAGACTCATACATTCGTTGTAAAAATCTTTAATAAGGATACAGGGGATTTAATTCGTGAAATTCCTCAGGAAAAGTTGCTTGATGTCGCCACGCGTATGATGGAATTAAACGGAATTATTGTGGATAAGAGAGCTTAAAGTAGGAGGGAAACCATGAGAATTTCAGGTCTTGCTTCAGGTCTTGATATTGATGCTATGGTCAAACAGTTAATGACCGCAGAGCGGGTTCCGCTGAATAAACTAAATCAACAAAAGCAGTTAACCGAATGGAAGCGTGATGGTTACCGGGAGGTCAGCACGAAACTCGTTAGTTTTAACGATAAAATCACCAATTCGTTTAATCTGAGCAGCGCCATTGATTCCAAAAAGGCCTCTATCACGGGTGCTTCCAATGTATTAACGGCAACCGCTACCGGGGCTGCTGGGAACTCAGTGTTGAATATTAGCGTTAACAATTTGGCTACTGCCACAAATGTGATTTATAAAGGCACCGAAGGAGCTACAACGCTAAAGGAAATCTATTCTGGCAACGAAACAAGTGTAAAGATTGGAAATGCAACGATTGATTTTAGTCCTGATGATACGATCGATTCGTTCGTCAAGAAAATCAACAGCAATAAAGACGCTGGGGTTACCGCGGTGTATGATTCGAAGACGGGGAGCCTGTCGCTGACCAATAAACAGACGGGGGATTCTGCCATTTCTTTAACCGGAGAGTTGTTTAACGGTAACTCCCAATTTACGACAACAGGGCAAACCATAGGTAAAGACGCTGAGGTTGTTATTAACGGGATTACGACGAAGCAAGCGTCCAATCGATTTATGGTCAATGGTGTAGAAATCACTCTCACCGGTGTTACCCCGGCCGGACAGTCTACCCAAGTAGAAGTCACCCAAGATGTCGACAAGATGATGGATACCATTAAGGCATTTGTGGATGCATATAATGATGGTCTCTCCCTTATGAATCAAAAGACTAGCGAAGAAAGATATAGAAAGTATCTGCCACTAACAACGGAACAGAAGGCGGATATGAAAGACGATGAAATCAAGCTGTGGGAAGAGAAAGCCAAGAGCGGCATGCTCAAAGATGACTCTATTATCTCCAAAACAGTCAGCGACATGAGAGCGGCTTTGACGGCTGATGTCGTTCTCCCGAATGGAGAAAAGGTTAATTTAGCCCAGTTCGGTATCACTACGGGAGGCTATAGTGAAAAAGGAAAGCTCCATATTGACGAGACGAAGCTTAGAGCAGCATTGGAGGCAAACCCTGAAAAAGCAACGGCATTATTTGGACAAACGGATTCGTCAGCGACCGTCAGCAATAATTCTAAAGACGGCCTTTTTAACCGAATTAAGAAGATCAATCAAACGGCATTACAAAGTATTTCGGACCGGGCCGGAACATCTAAATATAGTAGTGATCTAACGACAGCCTTCCTTCCGAAAAGCGAAATGGGGGATCAGCTTTCAGCATTAGACAAAAGAATTGATGAAATGAACGACCGGTTGACGTTGATCGAAAATCGATACTACCAGCAGTTTACGGCGATGGAGACTGCAATGAACAAATATAATAGTACATCCTCCAGCCTTGCGAGTTTGTTATCCTAACAAAAGGAGAGAACATGTTGTGATTAACTCACCTTATCAAAAATATCAGCAGACACAATTACAAACAGCTTCCCCTGCTCAACTTTTATTGATGTTGTATGATGGGGCGATCCGGTTCGTTCGGTTAGGGATTGCGGGCATAGAAGAACAAGATTATGAAAAAGCAAACACGTACCTATGCAAAACGCAAGCGGTTATTCATGAGCTGATGGCTGCCCTCAACTACGATTATCCCATTGCAAAGACGCTGGAGCAGGTCTATGAGTACATGCTTTATCGATTGATTAATTCGAATTTGAAGAAAAATACAGCTCCAGCCCAAGAAGTATTATCTTATTTACTTGAACTTAGAGAGGCTTGGGACACCGCGAGTAAATCATTAAACAAGAATTCGGAGCAGCAAGCATAATGGTCTTGGTGCGAGTGCTAATCGACGAATTGGAGCTTTTGACCAGCGGCATCGTTGATCGACTGAATGATGTAAGCTATGAAGAACTTTCAAGGTTTTCTGATCGCAGGGCTGAGCTGGTGAATCAGATGGTGGGGGCAGGGTTGGTCCTTAATGAAGCCGATAAACAAAGGCTTCACCATTTAAGCGCACATGATGGGGCGATTCTAAATAAAATGGGGCTTTACAAGGCAGAAGCCAGCGAATGGCTATTTCGGCAGGGGAATATCAAGGAACAACGGTCTGCTTATAATGCAGGATTCACGCCAGAGAGCTTCTTTTTTGACAAAAGGAAATAACGAATAAAGGGCTGAACACCAGATGAAACGACTTAGTGTATGTATGATTGTCAAGGATGAAGAGGAACTGCTCTCACGCTGTCTGGACAGCGTTCAAGGAATAGCGGATGAAATTATTGTGGTAGACACAGGTTCGTGTGACAGCACCAAGGATATTGCGCGTGAGTACACCGATAAAGTCATTGAATATGATTGGTCCCACGATTTTTCCGCAGCCCGTAACGAATCCTTGCGGCATGCGACCGGGCAGTGGATCCTTGTGCTGGATGCAGATGAGTATCTATCTATAGATGAACACCATGAATGGTTGCAGTTCCTTGAGTCTGAAGCACCTGTGAATTATTTAGCTTATACATTGCCTATTATAAACTTTACAGGCGAGAGGGCGTATGACGACGAAATATCGGCATCTCCTGTGACCCGGTTATTCCCTAATTATCAAGGAATCTATTTCGAACGCCCCATTCATGAACAATTAACGCGCGGAAGCGATAAAAAGTTATTCCATAAAAAAATTGATTTAAAAATATATCACACCGGCTATCAGACCCAACGAGTGAATGAGAAAGATAAGCACGAACGGAACATGTCCATTTTTAATGAAATGATGAAAAATCAGCAGATGAGTGATTACGATTGGTTTACGCTGGGGAATCAATACCGTTACGCTCAGGAGGATCAGCAAGCGCTGGATTGTTATGAAAAAGCGATTAAGGATACTGATATTCATTCTGTTTGGTATCCCCATTGTCTGGTTGGTCTCATCAGCCTTTATTTCAAGCAAGACCGTTTACTTCTTTCTTGGAAGTGGACGGAAGAACGGCTTTCTCAGTTTGACAATTACGCGGAGTACTATACGTTAAAAGCGATTCATTACGAAACCCTGGGTTTTTATCCACAAGCGATAGAGAACTATCAGAAAGCCATAGAAATCGCTGAAGGCAGAGCGGAGAATGATCAAGAAATTTGGCTTGTAGATCCGATGTATAGCTTTGAGATGCCAGTTCAACAATTAATTTCAATCTATTTTAGTTTACAGGACAACCAGAAAGCGATTTACTGGCTCTCCAAGCTGCTTAACAAAAATAGCAAAAATCCAAGAGTTTTATTAAAAATGACAGATTGGCTTAGTCACAATGAGCAATCTGAGTCTGTAATTCAGTTTCTTAATCAAATTTATAATAAAAATAGCAAGACGGATAGCAGTTTATTATTTAAAATTGGGCTGGCTCTTGGACAAAAGGAACTAGTTGAACACTATTCAGAGCATACTCCGGCAAACTTGACACTCAGTTCGGCCGAAAATTGCCGTTTGGCACTGGTGCAGTTAGATCAAATGAGTTTCAACCAATATGGACTTGAACTGCTGCATGAGGGAGAAGAGCTTGATCTTCATTCTTGGATCCAAATTGCCGTTGGTTCGTTTATTTGGAAAGATACGCGTTTACTTCAAAAGGCAATAGGGATTTCTGGACAGAACACAAAGCTCGGGGAATTGAGTGCTTTGATGCTTCAAGTTATTCAAGATCAGGAGCCTGAAGAGGAAAAGTTCTCCAGTAAACATACAGATGAATGGTTTACAATCGCTAAGGAACTTTTTGTTTTGAAGCAATATGAATGTTATGACCAATTCGTAAATAAGGTTCAAACAACGGATCTTGTCAATAAACTAGCCAATTATTTTTATAGTGTCAATCGTATGCAGATATCGTTAGATTACTATTCGATTCTCCTTAAGCAAGAAGCATTAGATATTCATAGCTTAATTAATTTAGGCTTATATCATTCCAGTCACGGATATACCAAAGAAGCAGTAGATTTTTTAGCTTTGGCCGTCCAAATGCAGCCTAAACAGCGGGGGTTGTACTATTCACTAATAAATTGTGCAGACCCTACCGATAGAGAGAAATATATAGCTTTATTCCATGAAGAATTTCCTGATTTCAGTAAGATATCATTTGTTAGAGAATTTATCGGGCAGATTCATGCTTAGAAGATTTACCTTATAAATTTTCAGCAAGATTGTAGCTAATAAAAATACTAAAAACACGTCCCTCTGGGAACGTGTTTTTGTGTTTATGTGTATTTGGATTTTAAAGGGAATGCTGAAGCTCGCTTTTAATGGACGTCGTTGAAATATCGGGAGTTCGTGCAAGGTAGATCACCTCACATTGGAATCTTAATTCATCAAATTTCCCTTCCCAGTCGTTACCCATGACAAAAACCGATATGCCTAAGCGTTGAATATCATTGGCCTTTTGTTCCCAACAAGTCTCCGGAATTACCTCATCCACGTACTTGATGGCTTCCAGCATCATTTTGCGTTTCTCATAGCTAAAATAAGCGGCCTTGCCCTTGAGCCGATTGAAATCATCAGTGGATAGGGCGACGGTTAAATGGTCTCCAAAAGCTTTGGCCCGCTGAAGCAATAGGATATGGCCGTAATGAAGCAAATCGAATGTACCGTACGTGATCACTTTTTTCATTATGATTACCCCTTAATGGCACTAAGTCGCTGTATGATCAAAGATTGGAGCTCAGGTTTGCCTGTCATTTGAAGAGCCTTTTGGTAATACGCTCTTGCAGCTTCTGCCTCACCAATAATCTCGTGTACATAACCCAAGTTATACACCAGGTCCTCATCCCATGGAAAGTGTTGATATCCCTTCTTGAAAGAGAGAATAGCCTCCCGAGGGTCACCATTCAGCAAATGCAGCATTCCATTCATCGCAAAAATATCCTGGTCTGGCAAATTAGATTGCAGGTAATGCTCAATGGCTTCATTGGCTTGGGCTAGCTGATTTCTTTCGATCATTCCCTGAATGGCTTTCTTAACTTGGTGTTGAAGTTGTTTGTGCTCTTGCTGTATCCTTCTTCTCTCCAGAATAAGGTCACGCTGCTCTTCAATGTAGCTATCGATGAGGTCCCAGATTCGCTCTGAGGCTCTATTGTCTTGATAGTGATGGCAGATATCCTTAATCCGTTCTCTTTCGGCTTGGTACCATATCGGATCCTGAATCATTTGAGAAATAACTTGTTGAAGTTCTGATTGTGAGTTAGCCTTAGGTCCCGGGGTCCAAAAATCGTAGGGCTCTAATAACAGTCCTCGATTCCCCTTATACTGGTCAAGATCAACCGGCAAAAACATGACCGGCCGATCTAGCAATAAAAAGTCAATGTATACAGATGAGTAATCCGTAATGAGCATGTCAGCTGCACCTAGAACATCGTACAAATCCATTTCGTTCTGTTTGAGCAGATCATCGTTTAAAATTAAAATCCGTTGAGAAGACATGTTGGATAACTCTTCGCTAAAAAAGCTTTCTTCAAAAGGATGCAGTTTCAATACGAGAGTGATTTGGTTTTCGTCCAGAAAGGCAGTAAATTGTTGTTTATCAAATTCAGAAAAGCCAAACACATTACCTGCCTCTTTGGCACCTTCCAGCTTGCCTGGCGTCATCACGGATTTCCGGAAGGTTGGCATGAAAAACACGATGTTATCATTCTCTGTATTCAGCTCAGGGAAAATCGATTGAAGCCGATCTTTGGCACCATCGACAAACAAGGCGTCATTTCGTGGTACACCAGTAATTCGGTACTGAGAGATATTCGCTCCATTGCATGCATTCATTGCCGTGTTATACAACGCTGAGTAGGACATAATCATATCGACTTTGGACCAATGTTGATGGACATGCTCATCAGGGGCTTGTTCCTGTTTGTCCATTTTGGCCATGCCTTTGAGAGGAAATCCATGCCATAAGTCGATGTTAATTTTTTCGTAATCACAGGAATATTCCCCATGGGTTGTAATATAGACGTCACTTTGGTCAATATTGCGGTGATATCGAAACTGTTCCTCGCTAAGAAGTTCAATATCGTACTTATTTAGAAGATCCTCGGATGCAGCTCTGTATAAGTAATAATTGTTTGAGCCGGATGATGACAAGTGGAACATGGTGATTTTAATTTTGGAATCGGTAGTCATGTCAGGTCCTTTCTTGAATCGGATTTGGCCCTTTATATGTATTTATCGGTGATTTGGGAAGACAGATAAAGTATTTTTAAGGGGTTTTTTATGGAAAATAATTCATTGTTTATTTTTTATGCTGAGCTCTCTTCGGAATCGACAAAATAACCGATAATAATTCTAGATTCGTTAAATTGGGATAGAACCATACCTTTTATTTGAGGAGTTTATTTATGAATAAAACAAGTATTATTTTGCCGAGTTTACCAGGCCAATTTGAATATCTTAAGGACGCAATAGAAAGCATCCGCCGATTTACTGACAAGGGAACTTATGAATTGATTGTAGTTGATAGTAGTGGATCCGATAAATCGAGGACATGGCTGGCCGAGCAAACGGATGTAAGAACGTTATTTATGGAACATGATCTTTCGCTCGGGGGCAGTTGGAATACGGGAATGCAAGCTGCAGTTGGGGAAAACCTGGTTGTTATGCATGCTGATATCTTGGTAACCCCCAACTGGCTAACTTCTTTGGCACAGATTTTGGAACAGGATAAAGCTTTAGGTGCCGTGGAACCTACAACTAATAATGGTACGGAAAATAGCCAGGTGGTGCCAGATGAATTCGACTCTATGGAAGATATGATAGTATTCGCACAGCGAATTCAACAGCCACAACAGTTTGAAGAGAGGCTTGTTCTTTCTGATGTTTGCCTGCTTATGAAAAAAACAGTTGTGGATACCATTGGTTTGTTCGACGAGCAGCTGCAGGGTAAAGCGATGATCGCTGATTATTGCCTAAGAATAAAACAAGTAGGATGGAAACTTGGATTGTGTAAACACGTATTTATCCATCACTATGGTGAGGAAGAGCCTAATGAGGCAGAGTTGTATCGGAGTCTATTTCTTGAAAAATGGCAGTTCTCTCTAGAAAATACCAGCAATCATAGTAATATCCTCCGCCTGATAAAACGCCCATCTGCATCTATTTTTAAAATCTTGATTCTAGGTACTGGAATCACGGCAACGAGTATCAAACTAAAACAGCTGTTTCCGAATGCCGAAATTTATGGATGCCATTCCATTCATGATTATGTTCCCGAATTGCATGGTTTTGGTACATTTTGTTCATCAGCAACTTATCTCACTTTTGACACTTTGGACCAACAGGTCTATGACTATATCATTATATCGCCAGATTTAGAGCTTGTAGAACTGCTCCCGACTACCTTAAAACTTCTCGCAAACCACGGGCAGCTATTGACCGAAATGGCAAATGCCAATCACTATACTTTGGTCAAGAGGATATTACTCGGTGAAGGGTTACGGTCGGTTTATAAATATTGGAATTTGGCTGATATTCCTCCGCTATTTGAACGAGCCGGGTTTCAAGAATTGGATTTCGACTATGTTACCAGTCCCATTAAAAAGCAAGATTCATCCTTAATTACAAGTTTAGGGGAACTAGTAGAACAATTGCCACCTGAGTTTGCGATTTCTAGCTTTTTAATTACAGCAAGCAAAGTCCCACGAGACGAAGTTCTGCACCCTTTGTTTTCTGAATTGCTAATCAATCCTGGAGAAGAAGTTTTGTCCAGTATTTTTAGCAGTCCAACTTCACAGCTTCTTTCATCCCTTGAAAGATATAATGACGGGCCGAATATTCCGTTGCTGAACTATTTGGGGATATCTAACTTTGAACGAAATCAGGTTGACGATGTTCTGCCGTTTCTCAATAAAGCGTATGAACTCGATCCATCCAATCCAAGTACTTTGTTGAATTTGGCAACTGTGATGTATTCCTTTGGGGAAGATGAAGCAGCCCTAGTTTGGTTGGAAAGACTTGAAGAGAAGGATGAGAAGGTTTTGCAGTGGATGAGGGAAATCGAGCATGGAATATACGAACGAAAACTCGCTGCTAACAAAGTGAAGTTTTTACTTCGTAGGATTGAAAATGACGTGGAGCGAGAGGAAGCTTGTAACGAACTGTTGCAACTAATCAGAAATGGGGTAGTATCAGTTGATAATATCATACAATCAGTTGAGATGGACATTATTCATAAAACAGACACTTTGAATCGGGTGGCGGTAAATTGCTTTACTGCAGGTGAATACGAACTCGTTATTCCTTTGCTCCAGCATTCTTATTCCTTGGACTCCTCTAATGAGGATACGTTGTTTAACTTGGGGTACATTCTGTATAAGTTTAACAGTTACCATGAAGCATTGGAATTTCTTATGCAAATTGGTGATCCAGATGAGGATGCTTATAGTTTACAGCTTCAGATAGAGAGGATTGTTAAAAATGCAGGAAAATAAAATGTGCTTTATTACTTGTCTAAATGATGAAGTATTGTACGAAGAATGTGTACTTTATATCAAGTCATTAATGGTTCCTGAGCATTTTGAAGTCGAATTAATTGCAATACGAGACGCTAGTAGTTTAACAGAAGGATATAACAGGGCTATGGTACAATCAAATGCCAAATATAAAATATATCTCCATCAAGATACTCTTATTATCAATAAAAGGTTTATATTTGATGTTATTGAACTATTTAGCAAATACCCAACACTTGGAATGATGGGGGTTATTGGTGCAAAAAAACTTCCAGAAAATGCTGTTTGGTGGTTAGCACGTGAAAGGTTCGGAAAGGTTTATGATAGCGGTAGAAATGAGATGAAGGCTTTGGAAGCTAAGGAGGTTAAGGGAGACTATCAAGCTGTGGAAGCGGTTGACGGCTTAATTATTATGACTCAGTATGACATTCCTTGGAGAGAGGATAAATTTAAGGGATGGCATATGTATGATATATCACAAGCTATGGAGTTTAAAAGGCATGGATTTGAGGTAGGGGTTCCGAAACAGGAACACATTTGGTGCATTCATGATTGTGGACCTATTGGTATGGAAGGCTATGAAGAGCAACAGAGTATACTAATAGAAGAGTATTCAGTAGAATTGTCAGATCAAAACTGTACCCTGGACCAATTTGATGAGAAATTTAGTTTTCCTAGGAGACAAGAAAATATTACCGAATTAAATTATTCCAAAGAAGACTTAACCAAAATCTACAGTAATTATACTGTTAACAATGGGGTCTTTGTAAGTAAAGATTCACCTAATATAAATTATTCGGATGGCAGCGAGCAATATTTAATGAGTGTTTTTTCCAAAACGGACTCGAATTGTGATTTATATAAATTTATAAAGGACTGGAGTAGTAAATATCATCTTACCCCCGTTCGTAACAATATCCTTGATGTAATAGAGGAGGTACTTAATACAAACGGAAAAGTTCTTGAACTTGGAGGAGGAATGGGGGCAGCTACAAGTTGGTTAGCAAAGAAGTTTAATGAAGTTGATGTGGTTGAAGGTAGTTTACCAAGGGCATTAGCAAACTCACTAAGAAATAAACAAAACAACAATGTGCAGATTTTTGTAGATGATCTACTAAAATTGAGGTTTCCTAGAAATGAATACGATCTAGTTACTCTTATTGGAGTCTTAGAGTATATTCCTTTCTACTCAGACTCGCTAAATCACAAACAAACCTGTATTCGTTTCTTACAAGGAGTAGCAGGACACTTGGGTAATGAGGGAGTTTTACTATTAGCTATAGAAAATAAGTTAGGGGCAAAATATTTTTCTGGATGTGTTGAAGATCATAATGGAAGTTTATTTTCTGGACTACATGGTTATCCTGATCCTTCGGCAATAACTTTTAGTAGGCAAGAACTAATTGAAATATTAAATATGTCAGGTTTTAGTAACATTCAATTTTATCATTGTTTTCCCGATTATAAACTTCCTAAAACTATTATGCGCGAAGATTCAAATATGTATAATAGGAATCTTTCAAATATCTCAAGGGGAATGTTTGAAGACTGGTCAAATAAAAGAGAGTTTTTAATGCACGATGCTCTACTTTTAGAAAGTTTGAGTGATGCGCACTTACTACATGAATTTTCTAATTCATTTTTAGTCTTGTGTTCCAAAAATGATGGGGTCAATTTAAAAAACGTTCCTTTAATTACAAAATATTATAACAATGAAGCTTTAAAAGAAGAGTTCCATCATAAAATCCAATTTAATTTACAAGAAACTCAATCACCAAGTTATATATCTAGAATTCCTTTAAAATCATCACTTTTTAAATATGAAATAGGAGATTATGAATATGAGTTATCTGATGAGGAATGGTTCTCAGGTAGATCTTTAAGTTTAGAGGCTTATAGATGCGCTTTAAAACAAGATGATAGTCAGTCGCTGCTAAGACTAATAGGTGAAGTTTATAGTGCATTGATGGAGCAATACGGGTTTCCCAATACAGATCCGAGAGATTTTAGATATGTTGACGGTAAGGCGCTTGACTTTTGTTTTAACAATTTAATCCGAACACAAGATAATAGAATAATATTCGTGGATCGAAAATGGAGATATAAGGGAAATATCACGGGCGATTACGTAATTTTCAGGAGCCTTTTAGCTCTCTATAGGGAAGCCCATCCTTTTATAGTTGAAGAAAATGCCGCTGATTTTATATTGCCACTAATGATTAAAATTTTCCCACACTACACCAAGAACAGGATGATTACGCAATTTAAAAAAGAGTTTGGTTTTTGGTCAACTATTAATAAAGAGTCAGTAAATGAAACTGAATTTTCAAGTCATTTATTTGATAAAACCCTTAACTATCAAAATGAAGTTTTAAAGAAATTATTGATAAATTAATATCCCGATATGTTGGAGATGAATTATGACAGATAATCTTATAGATTTGGGGAAGTTATACCATGATTATTCTATTTTTGGAATCCATAATCACCAACTAGATGGATTATATAAGTTAAATCAAAAATCAAAAGAACCAATCATTAGAGCTTATATGCAGTATGCAATAGCAAAATGCAGATCGAGTGTATGTACACCAGTTAATTTTGTTGAATTATTTTGTGCGGATGGTTATTATGCAATGTTAGCAAGGCATTTAGGTGCAACTTTTTCAACAGGTATTGATAATAATAAAGATGGACATTTCTTTAAAGCTGAAAAGATAGCAGAGCGACTAGGAATAAATAATATTGAATTTATCCTAGAGGATATAAATGAAATAGATAATATGCATAGCTATGACATTGTTGCAAATGTAGGTGGATTATATCACGTAGAAAATCCGAAGGAAATACTGGTTAAGTCGTACAGTATGGCCAGGAAGTATTTAATAATACAAAGCGTAGTTTCGTTATCTAACCATGATGAGAATTATTTGGAGATCCCAGCACCTGGATGGAGTTGGGGCAATAGAATGAACCCAGTGTCATTTCACAAGATGATTCTAGACCTGGATTATCAAATAGTTGATTTCCACTTAAACGAACTTGAGGGGAATGGAAGAATTGAAGATCGTGGCAGTGTTTATTATCTAATAAAAGTTGAACCGGAAAAAAATAAGGAGGTTCAACGGTGAAAATAACTAGCATTATCATCCTCACCTACAACAAACTTGAATACACGCAGGCATGCATTGAAAGCATTCGCAGATTCACTCCAAGGGGAACATACCAATTGATCGTCGTTGATAATTTATCCACGGATGGAACCAGAGACTGGCTCGCCGAACAAACGGATATTTTGACGATTTTTAACGATAAAAACGTCGGATTTCCTAAAGGATGCAATCAAGGGATCGAACTTGCGACTGGGGATAATATTCTTCTATTAAATAATGATGTTCTGGTTTCCCAAGGTTGGCTGGATCTTATGACAGACTGTTTATACAGCTCCATTGATATTGGGGCTGTGGGGCCGGTAACCAATAGTGCATACGGCGATCAAGAAATTACTGCGTCGTACACTACAATTGATGAAATGTGGGGTTTTGCTAACACCTACAATGCGGTGACCAAGCCCGATTGGGAGCAAAAGCTAAAGCTTATAGGCTTCTGTATGCTAATAAAGCGGGAGGTTATCGAGAAGGTAGGCTTGTTAGATGAGGCATTTAGCCCGGGTATGTGCGAAGACAGTGATTATTCGTTTCGTATTATGAAGGCAGGGTACAAAAATATCCTTTGCAGAAATGTGTTTATCCATCATTTCGGGTCAACTTCTTTTGGAGACATGCCTGAACAACGGCAACAGCTGTGGAATCGAAATCGGGAGACATTTGAAAAGAAATGGGGGTTTCATACAGCGTATCATACACAGTCCAGAGAAGATCTAGTCGGAATGATCACTGAACCGGATTGTATGAGAAAAATAAACGTGTTGGATATTGGTTGCGCTTGCGGCGCCACATTATTAAAAGTTAAACATATGTATCCTAACGCAGCTTTATTCGGTATAGAGAAAAATCAGCAGGCAGCCACTATTGCAAGTATGGTGGGTGAAGTTGTTGTTGGAGATGCAGAGAAAATTTCCTATGATATTGAATCCTATGACTATATTTTTTTAGGGGATATTCTGCAACAACTTGAAGATCCGTGGGGATTTCTGGATAAAGTAAAGAAGTCATTAAAACCTGACGGCAAAATTTTGGCTAGCATCCCTAATGCTGCTCATTACAGTATTATATATTCCCTATTATACAACAAGGCGCTTTACGGAAATGGGAGTGTACTTGAACGGGAAACAAAGAGGCTGTTCACACTTTCAGAGATCGAGAATATATTTGAGCAAGCAGGATTATTCGTATCAAAATATACCAAGGTGAATCGTAATGAATCATCTGCGGTTAGTCAATTTATTCACCATTTAAGTACTTTAAATGGAGCAAACCAGGACAATCATCTATCTACTGTAAGCTATCTGGTTAGTGCAGAGCGAAAAGACTCTGTTAGCATGACCCTAATGTCCGTACTGGAACAAATGAATGAGGAAATAGATCAAGAGGCGGCAATTCAGCATATAGTTCAAATGGTTCAGGGCGGTGCAGTCCATTCGTCCTTGATTATAAGTGCAGTGAATCGTTTGGAAATCGACAAGCAGCGGATTCTAAATGTATTGGCGACCCGTTTCTTTAATGAAGGTTTTTACAATGATATAATTCCACTCCTTAATGCTTCACTTGAAATCAATGATAGGCACTACGACACTTTGTTTAACTACGCTTCTATCCTTCACTCTATTGGAGCTAATGACCAGGCATTGAATTGCTTGGAGCGGATTGTAGAGAAAGATCAAGAAGTTATTAGCTTACAGGAAAAGATTCTTCTACAACTGCAACTGGTAGTACGACAGGATGATCATCTATGAAAAAAACGATCTCCTTAGTCATGATTGTCAAAAATGAGGCCGTTTTTTTACAACGATGCCTTGAGAGTGCGGCAAAGTATGTGAACGAAATTGTAATCGTTGACACCGGTTCGACGGATCACACGAAGGAAATTGCCTTAGCTTTTAATGCAACGGTATATGATTATCGTTGGAACAATGATTTCTCGGCAGCCCGCAATTTTGCTTTGGACCGATCTACGAGTGATTGGAACCTTGTCCTGGACGCAGATGAGTTTATATCTAATGATTGCGCTGAAGCAATCCGTGATTTTATTGAGAATAAAGAAGCCATTGGAAAAATAAAAAGGGTCGATAAGTTTAGTGGACCCGATGGAATCAATTATGAGCAAATTTACATTTCTAGATTATTTCCGTCGTCCTGCCGATACTCAGGAAAAATACATGAGCAAATCATTTCGGATTTGCCGAGGGTGATTATCGATGTGGAAATCCAGCACGATGGATATTTTCAGCAAAGCAAGAATGAAAGAAACATCCCCATTTTACTCGAGGTGATCAAGGAGAACCCTTTAGATCCGTACTTTCATTTTCAGATTGCAAAGGAATACCGTGGATTAGAGAGACATGAGGAAGCGTTAGCTCACTTGAAAATCGCTTATGCAAACATGACACACCAAGAGAGTTATGCTCCTAGTATTATAGTGAATTTAATATATGCGATTATAGCTACAGGTCAGTTGGGTGAAGGGATCCAGATTATCGATAGTGAATTGGAATTTTTAAATGAATATCCCGATTTCTTTTTTGTTTCGGCGCTTTATTTACTGGAGCTGATTTCGAGCGATCCTGAACAATATGGAGGGCTCGTTTCGTTAATCGAAAAGTACTACAAAAAAGCATTGGAAATCGGTGACAATGGTCGTGAAGGAAGTGTGCTGGGTACCGGTTCTTATGCGGCCCTTCATAATCTCGGCGTTTTTTACGAGGTCACAGGAAGAATGGTCGAGGCCAAGGAGTGCTATGCGCAAGCCGCTGAAATGAATTATTCCCCTTCCAAAGATCGACTTACTGGTATTCATTTGTAAAAATATCCAAATCCATAGATTAACTAAAATCGGATAGGGTAGAGGAAGGATTAGAATAAATGGGTGTCTCGGCAGCAATGATTGTAAGAGATTCGGAACGTTGTATCTCAAGGTGCTTGGATAGTATCATAACTGCGGTTGATGAGATTGTTATTGTTGACACGGGTTCGACCGATCAAACCGTTGCAATCATTGAATCTTACGCACAAGGGCATGAACACATTCGATTGTATCACTTTGATTGGATCAATGATTTTTCGGCTGCAAGAAACTACTCTCTCGAACAGGTCACTAACAAATGGGTCTTTGTGGTAGATTCGGACGATGTCCTTCCGGCTGCTGATCATGATAAGATACGCTCTTACGTAAATGCTTACGATTCTCTGGGTCAAGAAGCGGTTTTCGATATCATCTACGATAATACGTTAAATGGAGAAATTGTAGAGGTTATACCTGTCGGCTATGTTCGGCTTTTTCCAAGCCGCTTGCGGTACAGGGACATGATACATGAGCAAATTACGTTTGGGGATATGCCGCGGTTACAAAGTGACATTCATCTACTTCACGATGGATACGACATCAATCTTGTCGACGTGATGTCAAAGAAAAAAAGAAATATCGAGCTCCTGATTCAAAATTTAAAGGCAGACAATGACAATGCCAGGTTATGGCTACATTTGGGGCGAGAAATGTCGGTGCTGGATAAGGAAAAGGCATTGAGATATTTGAAAATTGCAGTTTCAAAGACAACTAACAGTGAACTGCTTGTACTGATTCGTAAGGAAATCGAGTCAATTTCATAAGCCGAACAAAATGTGTAAAATTTAATCCCCTGCTTAGGTTGTCTCCCAAATTATACACCTTCATGAGAGTGCAACCATATCGAAAGATATGGAGGCAAACGTGAAGGTGTTTTTGTATTAACAGCAGTAATAAACTATCCCTTAGAGATAAAGTGGAATATGTTTGGAACAAGATGTCTAAGTTATTCATACGGAAAGAAGACGATCTAGTCTTTTTTGTTTGATTTTTTAATTCAACCTAGCAATGAATAAATTAATAGGAAACAAAAGGAACAAAAGTATAGATTTCCTTTGTCTAAATATGGTAGGATACAAGAAGCATTAAATAGTCTTTAAGCCCTGGTTCTATTGTTATAAGTTTTCTGATTTTTTAGGAAAAGGAGGTCTGATGAAGCAACGTCGGATGAAAATAATGTCGATTTAGTTCATTTTTTCGTTTTGACGCATGATTACATAAGCCTATAGGAGGATATTCTTGTGAAAAAAGGTTTGCATGGTACGTTAACCGGATTGCTAGGTTTGGGGATGACTTTGGGGGCTGTTAGTCCCGCATTTGCAGGACAACCTATAAAGGATATCAACGGTCACTGGGCTGAAAAACAGCTGCAGGAGTGGGTAAACCGAGGGACTTTGAAAGGTTTTGAGGATGGTACGGTTAGACCCAATCAATCGATTACTCGGGCTGAATTTATCGCGTTGGTCAATCGTATTTTTGGATACACCGAATCTGCTCAAGTTCAATTTAACGATTTGTCGAGCAGCAACTGGGCCTATACAGATGTGGCCAAAGCGGTTAAAGCTGGATATGTTCAAGGTTACCAAGATCAGACGATTCACCCTTCTGCTGATGTCACCCGTCAAGAAGCTGCAGCTATGATTGCCAAAGTTGTGGGACTGACAGCGGGACAGACGGATTCGTTGTCCACTTTGAAGGATGCCGACCGCATCTCTGCGTGGAGCAAGCAAGGTGTCACAGCAGTCCTGGAAAGTAAAATCATGAATGGCTACCCGAATCAAACCTTTGAACCGCAGAAAAGTTTGACGAGAGCGGAAGCGGTAGTGCTGATTGACGCAGCCTTTGCAAAGAAAATAGCTGAGACCGTGACCTTTGATCAGGCTGGCACCTACGGCGGTAAAGATCAAGAAATCCAGGTTATTCATGGAAACGTTGTCATCAGTACTCCAGGAGTAACACTCCAAAATGTAGAGATACAAGGCAACCTGACCCTTGCCGAAGGAATTGGCAGCGGAGATGCTACTCTGAAAAACGTCAAAGTTCATGGAACCACAAACGTTCAGGGCGGCGGCGAAAACTCGATCCACTTCGTTGATTCCGTACTGGTGAATATCGTTGTGAACAAAAAAGATGGAACCGTGCGTATTGTGGCTGAAGGTTCCACGGTCACCCAAAGCGTCGTTGTAAAGTCGTCGGCCAAATTGGAAGAAGACCATGCCAGCGGCGAGGGCTTTACAAATGTTGAATTGTCCAAGGAACTCCCGGCACATGCAAAAGTCACACTGAACGGAACATTCGATGATGTTGATGTTTTTGCTGCATCCATTTCCGTTCAATTGGTTAAGGGTTCCATCGAAAATGTTCAAGTTGATGGTTCTGCAGGAAATACATCGATCGAACTGAGCAGTGAAGCAAAGATCGTGAAACTTGTTTTGGATGCGGTAGCGAAACTCCTCGGTTCCGGCCAAATTCAAACAGCAACGATTAACGACGGAGCCAAAGGCTCTACTTTCCAAACTAAACCGAACCAAATGGAAGGCTCTCAAAAGGACTCCATTCAAGTGAACACTCCTGCTTCTTCCGGAAGTTCCGGCGGCTCCAGTAGTGGGGGCAGCAGCGGCGGGTCTTCCGGCGGATCGAGTGGCGGAGGCAATAATGGTGGGGGAACGACGAATCCAGTGGATACAGTAGCTCCTGTTATTACCCTGAAAGGCGAAGCTACCGTAACTCTCGCGTATGGCGCGGATTATGTCGATGCAGGTGTTACCATTGCGGATAACAAAGACACTGGCTTGAAAGCTAAAGTCACTTATTCTAAGGACGGTAAGGTTGTAGATAAAATTGATACGGAAGTAGCCGGTACCTACACGATTCACTACAACGTAAGCGACGCGGCGGGGAATGCAGCGGGCGAAGTAGTGAGAATGGTCATTGTGAAAGAAGAGGCTGACACTGAAAAGCCAGTTATTGAACTGAAAGGTGAAGCCAGCGTATCGGTAGACTTCGGTGCAAAATATGAGGATGCCGGCGTAAGTGTCACAGACAACAAAGATACGGAATTGGAAGTCAAAGTGACCTACACCAAAGATAGTCAAGCGGTAGATAGTATCGATACTACCAAAGCGGGAACTTATACCATCCACTACAATGTAAGCGACGCAGCGGGGAATGCGGCAAAAGAAGTAACGAGAACAGTGATAGTGAAGGAAGAGCCAGACACCGAAAAGCCAGTGATTGAACTGAAAGGTGAAGCCAGCGTATGGGTAGACTTCGGTGCAGAATACGAAGATGCCGGCGCAACAGCAACAGACAACAAAGATTCAGAACTGGAAGTCAAAGTTACCTACACGAAGGATGGCCAAGCGGTAGATAGTATTGATACTACCGAAGCGGGTACTTATATCATCCACTACAATGTAAGCGACGCAGCGGGGAATGCAGCGGATGAAGTAGTGAGAACGGTCATTGTGAAAGAAGAGGCTGACACTGAAAAGCCAGTGATTGAACTGAAAGGTGAAGCGATCGTATCGGTAGACTTCGGTGCAAAATATGAGGATGCCGGCGTAAGTGTCACAGACAACAAAGATACGGAATTGGAAGTCAAAGTGACCTACACCAAAGATAGTCAAGCGGTAGATAGTATTGATACTACCAATGCGGGAAATTACACCATCCACTACAATGTAAGGGACGCAGCGGGGAATGCAGCGGAAGAAGTAACAAGAACGGTTATTGTAAAAAATGATGACGTTGCAAGTGTTGATACATTTGATGAATTGATTGCTGCATTGTCAGATGAAACAAAATCAACCATTGATATTACTTCTAATATTGAAACCGATAAGAAAATCACAGTTACTCGGAAGGTATCTATTAATGGAGGAAACCATAGCATTACGTTTAAGGGGGATGCTGCTGACTGGCAAGGCAACTACGTTCTGCACGTCTATAACACTTCAGGCGTAACGATCAGCGACCTCAATTTAACAGGTGGAGACGCTGGATTACTGGTGAATGGGTCTGACGTAACTTTAGAAGGGGACGTTAATGTAGGCGGAAACGAATTTGGCGGCATTGAGGTATCTAAAGGTGCGGCTTCCGGATTGAATACTTCCTTGTTAAATGTCGCTGGAACTTTAACGAACGAAACAGAGTCCTATGGCAAACCAACCATTTGGGTCATCGATGGACAAGGTGAGGTAGTTAATGGCCCTGCGACGAGTACCAATACCATTGTTTCTGGGCAAACGCAGTATTATTTAGAAGGAATTAACGGATCCCCTGAGATCGTAAGTACGATTAAGGATGTAGCTTATACGGGTATTCCACAAGACGTAGAGGTATCCACAAAAGCTAATGGAAAGAAAGACGCTTTGGTGAAAGTAGTCATCACCCTAGTCAACCCTTCCCAAGCTCAAGTTGTGAACCTTCAATACTACGAAGTCAATGATGGAGACTATCACTCGTTGGATCTTAGTGGCGGAGTAGCCATCTATGGACCTTCTTCCGGATTCCCGCTCCAAAATGCGACGAGCAGCTTTAGAGTTGCTTATAACCAAGAAGGCACGTATGGCTACAAGCTTGAATTGGTTGAAGTAGATAGTAATAAGGTGCTTGCTTCCTCTCATCATGAAGTTCGCGTAATAGTAGCGCCTAAAGCGGAGGATTTTGTTGTTGCTCAAGATTTCGGCTATTGGGCCGAGCAGATAGCGTATAATGTTGGATTTCAGTTACAATTAAAGCCAGATCGGATTAGCTATGACGACATCGAAAAAATCGAAGTAGCCCTGGTAGCTGAGGATGATTCAACGTTAGCCACACGTACAGCAACGGGTGACCAAATTGCTCAATTGAAATCGGACGACGAAACATATGGCGAATTGGACGGTCAATTAAGCGCAGCTTTCACAGATCGTGAAAAAGCAGGCTCGAATGAATGGTGGGATAGCACTCCGTATGACATTACACAAAAACCGTCTAAAGCAAAAATAACGATTACATTAAATAATGGAGAAAGTTATTCAGTCTACAACACGATCTTGAATGGGGAGTACGTTCCTGAAGCTCCAGAAGAGCCCCTAGTGACTGGCGAACAACAAGAGTCTGAAGAACCACAACAACCACAAGACACTCCACCGATCGAAGAGCAACAAGGTCCGCAAGACACACAAGAACTGGGAACAAATAATTAATTATTTCCCCGTTTCACTCGTATTAAATCCGGTTAATACAGCATATAAATGATTACGTATCGACATTCCGAATAGCCAGTTGATTGGAATTTTATACAATTAAACCCCTTTCCATTCCAATTGACAATGGACAAGTTTGGGTGGTATATTCAGGAATGTGGGCGTAAGTCACACTTTATTTGACGACGAAGGGAATGTTAGTGCATGCAAGGTAAAGTTAAATGGTTCAACGCAGAAAAAGGTTATGGCTTCATCGAGACTGCTGAAGGTGGCGACGTATTCGTACACTTCTCCGCAATCCAATCTGAAGGCTTCAAGACTTTGGAAGAAGGTCAAGACGTTGAATTCGACATCGTCGAAGGCGCTCGTGGACCGCAAGCAGCTAACGTAATCAAATTATAATCATCCGGCAAGGCCGACCTACATATACGGTTCGATGGTTAAGTAATTGAAGAACGGTAGCGATAAGACCCTGGATCTCCAGGGTCTTTCTTTGCGTTCCGGCGGATTTTACCACGAACGAACCTGTTTCATTTCCTCCTGGGCGGTTAAGGAATTTTACCCTGCTTTAGGCGGACAGCGGGGGTGAGTAAAGGGCTTTCATTTGGCGGACAGCCGCCTGAAAACGCCTTTTTACTTAGCGTTAACAATTGTGATATAATGGAACTGCAAAGGAGGAGTGCCCTATGAATTTAGCTATTCGAGGTCAACAAATCGAGGTTACTGATGCTTTGAAGGACTATGTCGACAAGAAGCTCAGCAGGCTTGAGAAGTATTTCGATGCACCCCCCGCCTCAGATGGAAATGTGACACTTGGAGTTACTAGAGGTTTGCACAGTGTGGAGGTAACGATTCCGCTCCCTGGAGTGATGCTCCGGGCCGAAGACCGCAGCGATGACATGTATGCATCCATTGATGCCGTCGTGGACAAGCTGGAACGCCAAATCCGCAAACACAAGACCAAGCTCAACCGCAAGTTCCGCCAGGAAGGAAGCCTGAAGATGCTGTTCACGGAAGAAGCCGCGACCGGTACCGGCCTGCTGCCGACGATGACGGAGGAAGAGCACGACGAACTGGAAGTGGTCCGCACGAAGCGCTTCACCCTGAAGCCGATGGACGTGGAAGAAGCCATTTTGCAGATGAACATGGTCGGACATAATTTCTTTGTTTTTTCGAACATTGATACTCAGGAAGTGAATGTCGTTTACAAACGGAATGATGGAAAATACGGTTTGATCGAGCAAAAATGAAGGCAGCGCGTATTAACAAAATGACGGTCCGTTGTAACAATTTTCATGATTATGTAAATATTTATTGAGTTTCGAGTAAAAAAAGAGCCCTTGTCCTGCAACGGATGGGGCTCTTCGTGCGTATATAAATAGAGGCCGTTTGTAAGGGCTGTAAGTTGTTGCGGCATCTCTTACAAACTGTTACAATTTATGCAAACCCGTTTTTATTTTAATTACCGGTTTGAACACGATTGGAATGAACTTCAAGCAGTTGCATTTTGTCTGTATGAAGCCGATTCTGTCCGGATCAATTTCAACAAGCAGCAGATCTTCAATACTCCTGTATGAATCGATTCTTTCTGAATCCATCTCATTCAGCCGGTGTCTGTGTGAATTGGTTCATGAAGAATCTATTTCATTTGAACATAACCCTGAAATAACTGAAGTTGATTCTAACAATTGTTTTGCGCGAAAGGGGTTAACCATGCTAGGTATTGTCAAAAAAATCTTCGGTGACGTCAACGATCGTGAGGTCAAGCGTCTGATGAAGACGGTTGATCAGATCAACAAATTAGAGCCGGAATTCGTCAACCTTTCCGATGAGCAGCTGAAAGGGAAGACGGAGGAGTTCCGTGCGCGCCTGGAGAAGGGTGAAACCCTCGATGATCTCCTGCCAGAAGCGTTTGCCACCGTACGCGAAGCATCCAAGCGCGTGCTCGGTAAGCGTCATTACGACGTTCAGCTGGTCGGCGGCATGACGCTGCACGAAGGCAAGATCGCCGAAATGAAGACCGGTGAAGGGAAGACGCTGGTAGGTACCCTGCCGGTATACCTGAACGCCCTGCTCGGCAAAGGTGTGCACGTGGTCACCGTCAACGACTATCTCGCTCAGCGGGACAGCGCGGAAATGGGACAAATTTACGAATTCCTGGGCATGACCGTCGGGGTGAACCTGAGCGGCATGGACCATGCGGATAAACAAGTGGCTTATGCCTGTGATATTACGTACGGTACGAACAACGAGTTCGGTTTCGACTACCTGCGTGACAACATGGTGCTGTATAAAGAACAAATGGTGCAGCGCCCGCTGTACTTCTGTACGATTGACGAAGTGGACTCGATTCTGATCGATGAGGCGCGTACGCCGCTGATCATCTCAGGACAAGCCCAAAAGTCGACGGAGCTGTATTACGTAGCGGACCGCTTTGTGAAGCAGCTGCAGAAGGAAGAGGACTATACGGTTGATATTAAGGTCAAATCCGTTGCCTTGACGGAAAAAGGTGTTGCTAAAGCGGAACGCGCTTTTGGCATCGAGAACCTGTATGACCACAGCCATATTACGCTGAACCACCACATCGTGCAGGCGCTGAAGGCGAACGTCATCATGCGCCGCGACGTCGACTACGTCGTAACAGAGGACGAAGTGGTGATCGTCGACGAGTTTACGGGCCGCCTGATGGCCGGACGCCGTTACAGCGACGGTCTGCACCAAGCAATCGAAGCGAAGGAAGGCATCGAGGTGCAGAACGAGAGCATGACGCTCGCGACGATTACCTTCCAGAACTACTTCCGGATGTACCGCAAGCTGGCCGGCATGACCGGTACGGCGAAGACAGAGGAAGAAGAATTCAAGAAAATTTACGGCCTGGAAGTTATCCAGGTACCGACAAACAAACCAAACCAGCGGAACGACATGCCGGACATCGTGTACAAGAGCGTGAACGGCAAGTTCAAGGCCGTTGTCGACGAAATCGTGGAACGCCACAAAAAGAACCAGCCGGTGCTGGTTGGTACGGTATCCATCGAGAACTCCGAGCTCATTTCGGAAATGCTGAAGCGTAAGGGCATCAAGCACCAGGTGTTGAACGCCAAATACCATGCCGAAGAAGCGGACATTATCTCCCGCGCCGGTCAGCCGGGTACGGTAACGATCGCCACCAACATGGCTGGACGGGGTACCGACATTTTGCTCGGTGAAGGTGTGGCTGATGTGGGCGGTCTGCATATCATTGGTACGGAGCGCCACGAATCCCGCCGGATCGATAACCAGCTTCGCGGCCGTGCCGGACGCCAGGGCGACCCGGGCTCGACGCAGTTCTACCTGTCGCTGGGCGATGAACTCATGAAGCGGTTCGGCGCAGACAACGTGCTGAACATGATGGAACGCCTCGGTTTTGAGGAAGACCAGCCGATTGAGAGCAAGATGATTACCCGTGCGGTCGAATCCGCGCAAAAACGCGTCGAAGGCAACAACTTCGACCTGCGGAAGGTCGTTCTCCAATACGACGACGTCATGAACCAGCAGCGGGAAATCATCTACAAGCAGCGCCGTGAAATTCTGGAATCCGACAACATCAAGGATATCGTCATGGAGATGATCAAGCCGGTCATTGACCGTGCGGTCGAGGTACACTGCTCCGACGATATTCCGGAAAACTGGGAGCTCCAGGAAGTGGCTGATTACGTGAACAGCAAGCTCCTCGACGAAGGCTCGATTACCCGCGACGATCTGTGGGGCAAAGAGGTTGAGGAGATTGAAGAGTTTATCTTCGATAAGGTGAAGAAGAAGTACGACGAGCGCGAAGAGCGGATCGGTTCCGAGCTGGTGCGTGAGTTCGAGAAAGTTATCGTGCTTCGCTCCGTCGACAGCAAGTGGATGGACCACATCGACGCGATGGATCAGCTCCGTCAAGGTATCCACCTCCGTGCATACGGCGGTACGGATCCGCTTCGCGAATACCAATTCGAGGGCTTCGAGATGTTCAACACGATGACGGCCAGCATCCAGGAAGAAGTGGCCATGTACGTGATGAAGGCCCACATCGAAGCGAACCAGGAGCGCCAGGCTGTCGTGGAAGAGAGCAAGGTTTCCACGAATGGCGAGCCGACCGAGAAGAAGCCGGTGCAAGTCGGCGAACAGATCGGACGCAACGATTTGTGCCCTTGCGGCAGCGGCAAGAAGTACAAACACTGCCACGGTCAAGAAGCATAAGATAATATAGAAGCAAATGGTACAATGATTCATACAACAGCCGTTTCTTAGGCAACTCTAAGAAGCGGAGCCAAAACTCCCTTAAACCGGGAGACCCGAAGCGGGCGCTGCTCTGAAGAGGAGGACGGCTGCAGGGTCTTTCCGCTTAAGGGAGTTTATGTCGATAAAGAGGTGAAGAGTAAACCATGTTAGATCCAAGCGTTAAGCACGACCTGAGGGAAATTGCAACGAAACTCACCAATCTTAGGGGGTCTCTTTGACTTAGATCTGAAGCAGGAAATGATCGCGAACTTCGAAGAGAAAATGTCGGCTCCCGACTTTTGGGATGACAACGAAAAGGCTCAATCGGTCATCGCGGAAATGAACGCCGTGAAGTCGTCGGTTGACGAGTATGAGAAGCTGCAGCAGGAATACGACGACGCCTCCATGATGGCGGAGCTGGCCGACGAGGAAGGCGACGAATCGCTGGCCGCCGAAATCGCCGAAGCGGTGGAGTCGTTAACCAAGAAGCTGGACGATTTTGAACTCAAGCTGCTGCTGAGCCAGCCTTACGATAAAATGAACGCCATTCTCGAGCTTCACCCGGGTGCCGGCGGCACCGAGTCCCAGGATTGGGGACAGATGCTGCTGCGGATGTACACCCGCTGGGCAGAGAAGCACGGCTTCAAAGTGGAAACCCTGGACTATCTGCCGGGTGACGAGGCCGGGATCAAGAGCGTTACACTGCTGATTAAAGGTTTTAACGCTTACGGCTATCTGAAAGCTGAGAAGGGCGTGCACCGTCTGGTGCGGATCTCGCCGTTCGACTCATCGGGACGCCGCCATACATCGTTCGTCTCCTGCGATGTCGTGCCGGAGATTACCGAGGACGTCGACGTGGAGATCCGGACAGAGGATCTCAAGATCGATACGTACCGGGCCAGCGGCGCCGGCGGTCAGCACATTAACACGACGGACTCCGCGGTACGGATTACCCACATCCCGACGGGCGTGGTCGTAACCTGTCAGAACGAACGCTCGCAGATCAAAAACCGGGAGCGCGCGATGACAATGCTTCGCTCGAAGCTGTACGAGCGCAAACTCGAAGAGCAGCAAAAACAGCTGGATGAAATCCGAGGGGAACAGTCGGATATTGCCTGGGGCAGCCAGATTCGCTCCTACGTGTTTCATCCCTATAGTATGGTAAAGGACCACCGCACCTCAGTGGAGACCGGCAATGTCGGCGCTGTCATGGACGGGGACCTGGATCTGTTCATCGACGGTTATTTGCGCAGCCAAATTAAGGTGGAAACCGAATAAAACCAAGTGAATTCCTACACGCTATTCGTGTAGGAATTTTTTGGTGTAAAGGACTGATTTTAGCATTCCGGAAGTCTTGGCTGTTGGATGGCCGATTTTATATTTTTGGTAAGGAGAGAAAATTGTTCATGTCTCAGAAGTCATCGAACCGCAAAAAGGCATCTCTGCCCCTGAGCGGACCCCAGCGCCACGTGGTGGATACGCTGCTCATCATTGTCGGTTCCTTTATTATCGCTTTAGGGTTTAATTTGTTTTTCCTGCCGAACGGCATTGCTTCCGGCGGGGTATCCGGGATTTCCGTGCTGACCGAAGCCTGGTTTGGCATGGAACCGGCTTTTACCCAATGGGCGCTCAACATTCCGTTGTTTATCCTGGGCATCCTGCTGCTCGGAAAAAATTACGGCATCCGCTCGCTGCTGGGCAGCGTGGTGCTGCCTTTGTTCGTATATCTGACGAAGGACTGGCCGCTGCCGACGAGCAACCCGCTGCTCGCTTCGATTTACGGCGGGATTGCGGTAGGTCTCGGCATCGGAATCGTGTACCGGGGACGGGGCTCCACCGGTGGACTGACGACGCTGGCCCAAATTATTCAGAAGTACAGCGGACTGAGCTTTTCCCTGTGCGTCGTGATCCTGGACGGATCGGTCATCCTTTTAGCCGCCTGTACGCTGTCGCTGGAGAAGGCGCTGTATGCGCTGGTGGGACTGTATGTCACCGGCAAGGTGATCGACGCCATTGAGCTCGGTTTCAACTACTCGAAGGTGGCTTATATCATCTCGGACCATATCGAACCGATAACGGCGGCAGTGCTGAAGGACCTGGACCGGGGCTGCACCAAGCTGAACGCCACCGGCGGCTATACCGGGACGGATCGGACCGTGCTGATGGTCGTCATCGGCCAGAGCGAAACGACGCGGCTGAAGACGCTTGTGCAGTCGGTGGACCCGGAGGCTTTTGTTATCATCAGCAATGCGCATGAGGTGCTGGGCGAGGGGTTTAAGCTGCAGGGCAGCTGAGCATTTTTTTCATCATCCATCATAGTTTAATAATGAACAACAAAAAGAGGCGAACAGTTATCCATGCGGGCTGGGCAGCCTCTTTTTCATTATGAAGTGGTTGGAGGGATGGTTAGATGTTCACACCTGTCCGGACCGATACGGCATCAAAAAATAAACGACATCACACGCCACAAGGGCGGTTCGGGATCAACGCATGTATCACTCCATAGGAATGAATTTGGTCGGACCTTGAGCAGGGTCTTTTTTTCTTGGAGATAGAAAAAGAACATTATGCCCGGACCATAGGAGGCAGGAGCGGATAAGCCCTTACAGGATAAGGGAAATTCGTTCCAAAGTGTTGTATTTATATAAAAGCGGTCGTATAATAATACATAATTATTCATGATTTATACAGAAGCGGCAGTAGAGAGGGGAACGCGGGGAATGGGAGAACACGGTACTGGGGAGAAGGTTAGGATTGCGATCGTCGGTTCAACCGGCTACGGCGGGGTTGAGCTGATCCGGCTGCTGCAGGGGCATCCCAAAGCAGTCATTACGTCAGTGATTTCATCATCGAGCGCGGGAACGCCGATTTCGGAAGGTTTTCCGCATTTAACGGATATTATCGTGCAAAATTTGGACGGTACCGATCCGAAGGAAATCGCCGCCAAGGCGGATGTCGTCTTTACGGCTACCCCTTCGGGCGTGAGCTCCAAGCTGGTGCCGGGTTTGCTGGAAGAGGGGCTTAAGGTCATTGATTTGTCCGGGGATTTCCGGATCAAGGACGGCGCCACGTACGAAAAATGGTATAAGCACACCGCGCCGGATGCGGCCTATTTGGACCAAGCCGTTTTCGGATTGTGCGAGCTGTTTGGAGAAGAAGTCGCCGGCAAGGACTTTATTTCCAATCCCGGCTGTTACCCGACGGCTACCCTGCTCGGTCTGGTTCCGGCCATCAGCGCCGGCTGGATTAACCCGAACAGCATTATCATCGATGCCAAGTCCGGGGTATCGGGTTCGGGACGCGGAACGAGCTTGACGACTCATTTTGCGGAAATTAATGAAAATTTCAAAGCTTACAAAGTGAATAAGCATCAGCATATCCCGGAAATTGAGCAGGTGCTTAGCCAAGTGGCCGGTGAGCAGGTGACCGTGACGTTTACGACCCAGCTCGTGCCGATGACCCGGGGCATTATGAGCACGATGTATGCAAACTTGAACGGCGTATATAACGACGAAGATTTTGTGGAGCTGTACCGGCAGTATTACCAAGGACGACCGTTCGTGCGCGTGCGCGACACGGGCATTTGGCCGGCGACGAAGGAAGTGCTGGGCTCCAATTATTGCGATATCGGTTTTGCGGCGGATCCGCGGACGGGCCGGGTCACCATTATTTCGGTCATTGACAATATCGTCAAAGGTGCGGCAGGCCAGGCGATACAGAACCTGAATCTGATGATGGGATGGGAGGAGAATCTCGGACTCGGCTATACTCCGGTGTATCCGTAAGCGGGATGAACATAGACATGGGACAATTAACGACGTTTACGCAGGTGAAGGACGGATCGATCGTCACGCCGAAAGGTTTTTCGGCGGGAGGCGTGCACTGCGGACTCAAGAAGACGGATCGCCATGACCTTGGCGCGATCCTGTGCGTGGTGCCGGCCGTGGCTGCGGCCGTGTACACCACGAATGTGTTTCAAGCGGCACCGCTGAAGGTGACGCGCGAGAGCTTGCAGAACGGTACGCTGCAGGCTGTGATCGTGAACAGCGGCAACGCCAACGCGTGCACCGGGCAGCAAGGCGAAGCCGATGCCTATGACATGCGGGCGGCCGCAGCCCGCCACCTCGGCGTGGCGGAGCAGGACGTGGCTGTCGCGTCCACGGGCGTGATCGGCGAGCTGCTCAAGATGGACCGCGTGAACGCGGGCATCGAATCGCTGCCGCCGCGGCTCAGCAGCGCCAATTCGGGCGCGGAGGACTTCTCGCAGGCGATCCTCACCACAGACCTGGTGAAAAAAGAAGCCTGCGTATCGGTGTTGGTGGACGGCAAAGAGGTAACGATTGGCGGCGCGGCCAAAGGTTCGGGGATGATTCATCCGAACATGGCGACGATGCTTGCGTTTATGACGACGGACGCGGCCATTGACCAGGAAGCACTGCAGCAGCTGATGCGGCAGGCGACGGACGTGACGTTCAACATGATTACGGTGGACGGCGACACGAGCACGAACGACATGCTGATCGCCATGGCCAGCGGATTGGCGGGGAACGAAGTACTGACGATGGCGCATCCGGATTGGGAGCCGTTTGCCGAAGGGTTTACGTATGTGTGCCGGAGCTTGGCCCAAGCGATTGCGCGGGACGGCGAAGGCGCGACGAAGCTGGTCGAGGTCAGCGTCACCGGCGCAGTCAGTGACCTGTCGGCGCGGGCGATTGCCAAGACGGTCATCGGCTCGAGCCTGGTCAAATCAGCCGTGTTTGGCGCCGATGCCAACTGGGGACGGATCATCGCAGCCGTCGGGCGTGCGGGCGAGCCGGTAAATCCGGAGACGGTCGACATCCGGCTGGGCGATATCAGCGTATTGGAACAATCGCGTCCGGTCGCTTTTGATGAAGATGAAGCGTTGGCTTACTTGAAAGGGGACACCGTCCGCATCGTCGTGGATCTGCACGGCGGAGCCGGGCAAGCCACCGCCTGGGGCTGCGATTTGACTTATGACTACGTGCGTATCAATGCGGCTTACCGGACATAAGGCGAAGGCAGCTGCAGGGGAGAGTGAATGCATATGAAGACGCTGGAGAATGAGCAGGGCTCCCATATTGGAGCGGATGACCAGCAGACGTTTGTCATGAAGTGCGGGGGAAGCACGCTGGCGGCACTGCCGGATTCTTTCTTTGAGGATCTGAAGCAGCTGCAGCAGCAGGGCGTGCAGCCGGTCATCGTCCATGGGGGCGGGCCGGCCATTTCGGACAATCTCGCCAAGCTGGGCATTGAAACGGAATTCGTGAACGGCCTGCGCAAAACAACCGAGGACGTCCTGGATGTCGTGGAGATGGTGTTGGCAGGAACGATCAACAAGCAGATCGTGCGGCGGATCCAGAGCACGGGCGGCCGGGCTCTTGGCCTGTCGGGCGTCGACGGGGGACTGATCCAAGCCGAGCCGGTTGCGAACGCGGCCGAGGTTGGCCATGTCGGCAACGTGACCTATGTGGAATCGGCGATCGTTAAAGGCATTACGGCCATGGGCTACATGCCGGTCATCGCACCGGTCGGGGTGGACGCGGCTGGGCAGCGTTACAACATTAACGCCGATACCGCGGCGGGCGCCGTCGCTTCCCATCTGGGAGTCGACCGGATGATCGTGGTCACGGACGTGCCCGGCATCCTGAAAGCCGTGGACGGCGAGAAGCAGGTGCTGCCGTCGGTGACGGTGCAGCAAATCGAAGACATGATCGCCAGCGGCGACATTTACGGCGGCATGATTCCGAAAGTTCGGGCCGCGGTGAGCTGCATTCAAGGAGACGTGCAGGAAGTCGTCATCGTGGACGGCAGTGAGCCCCGGGTACTGAGCCGGGTGCTGCAGGGTGAAGTGTTGGGTACCCGCATCGTGCGGGATTAAGATAAAGGTACTTTGAATTTACATCGATAAACGTTTTTATTATACAGGGGCACAGGGAGGGACCTGCGGCTCCGGGAGAAGGAGTGAATAGGGATGAGTGCAAGCGAACAGGCAAGCTCATTGTTTCAGAACTATGCCAGATATCCGATCAGCCTGGTGAAAGGGCAAGGGAGCTGGCTGTGGGACGATAAAGGGAACAAATACCTCGACTTTATGTGCGGTATAGCGGTGACCAATCTGGGCCATGCGCCGAAGAAAGTGACCGAGAAGCTGAAAGCCCAGCTGGATGAGCTGTGGCATGTATCGAACCTGTTCCACATTCCGAATCAGGAAAAAGCAGCTTCTCTGCTGACGGCGAACAGCTGCGCGGATGCGGTGTTCTTTTGCAACAGCGGCGCCGAAGCGAACGAAGCGGCCATCAAGCTGGCCCGCCGCTACCACCAGAAAGTGAGAGGCACCGGACGCTTTGAAATCATCACCTTCCATCAATCCTTCCACGGACGTACGCTGGCTACTCTGACGGCAACCGGCCAGGACAAGGTGAAAGACGGCTTTCTGCCGCTGCCTGCCGGCTTCAAGAGCGTACCGCTGCATGATCTGGATGCGCTGAAAGCGGCCATCGGCCCGGATACGGCTGCGATCATGATCGAGATGGTACTGGCGGAAGGCGGCGTGCTTGTCGTGCAGCCGGACTTCCTGAAGGCAGTGAAGGCGCTGTGCGAACAGCATGGGCTTCTGCTCATCTTTGACGAGGTGCAGACCGGCATGGGACGTACAGGCAAGCTGTTTGCGTATGAGCATTACGGCATTGAGCCGGATATTTTCACACTCGCCAAAGGCATTGCCAGCGGGTTCCCGGCAGGAGCAATGCTCGGCAAAGGGTATCTGAAAGACGCGTTTACGCCGGGCAGCCACGGTTCTACCTTCGGCGGCACGCCGATCGCGACGGCAGCGATGATCGCCACGATCGAGACGATTCTCGAAGATCAGCTGCCGCAGCGCGCCGCGGACATGGGCGAGTATTTGATCCAGCAGTTGAAAGAAAAGGTGGCTGTGCATCCTTTTGTCAATGATGTGCGCGGCTTGGGGCTGCTCATCGGCATCGAGTGCAAGGAGCCGGTGAACGACATCGTGCTGGAAGGGCAGAAACGCGGGCTGCTGTTCGTGACCGCCGGTCCGAACGTGATCCGCCTGCTTCCGAACCTGTATATTTCCAAAGAAGAAATCGATCAGGCCGTCGGCATGATTGCCGAGCTGATCCATGATCATACCGCAGTAAACAAGGCGTAGCCGGGCAGCATTAGAGCATGCACTGATAAAGGAGGACGTAACGATGTTGAGCCAAACCGGGCTGCTGCAGGATATCGACCTGAAGGGAAGAGACCTGCTGGAGCTCGACGATTATACACCGGAAGAAATTCAGTACTTGATCGATCTGGCGATCGAACTCAAGCGCAAGCAGAAAAACGGCGAGGAATACCAGCCGCTGAAGGGCAAAACGATCGGACTTATTTTCGAGAAATCATCCACCCGTACCCGGGTATCGTTCGAAGTGGGGGCGTTCCAGCTCGGAGCCCACGCGCTCTTTTTAAGCAAAAACGACATCCAGCTCGGACGCGGAGAAATTATCAGCGATACGGCGCAGGTGCTGTCGCGTTATCTGGACGGCATCATGATCCGCACCTTTGGGCATCACAATGTGACGGATCTGGCGAAATACGCCTCCGTTCCGGTGATCAACGGCCTGAGCGATCTGGCGCATCCGTGCCAGGTGCTGGCGGATTACCAGACGATCTATGAGCACAAGGGCCAACTGAAAGGCCTGAAGCTCGCCTACATCGGCGACGGCAACAACATGGCCCATTCCTTGATGATCGGCGGCGCCAAGCTGGGCGTGAACGTATCGATCGCAAGTCCGGAAGGGTACACCCCGGATCCGGCCGTGGTGAAGGCAAGCCAAGAGATCGCCAAGGAGAGCGGCGCGAAGATCGTCGTTACGCACAGTCCGGAAGAAGCGGTGAAGGACGCGGACGTCATTTATACCGATGTATGGGCCAGCATGGGCTTTGAGGAAGAGCAGAAGGTCCGCGAGGCGGCGTTCAAAAACTATCAAGTCGACGAAAAGCTGGCGCAGCTGGCGAAGGCAGACTACCTGTTCATGCACTGCCTGCCGGCACACCGTGGGGAAGAAGTGAGCGAAGGGGTCATCGACGGCAAAAACTCAGTTATTTTTGACCAGGCCGAAAACCGTCTGCACGCGCAAAAAGCGCTGATGGCCGCATTGATGGGTTAAGATTAGTCAGGAGAGGGAGTTAAGACATGGCAAAAGAAAAAATCGTACTGGCGTATTCCGGAGGTCTGGATACGTCGGTCATTCTAAAGTGGCTCAAGGAAACGTATGACGCTGAAATCATCGCATTTACGGCCGATATCGGACAGAAGGAAGAGCTGGACGGTCTGGAGGAAAAGGCACTGGCTACCGGCGCCTCGAAAGTATATATTGACGACCTGCGTGACGAGTTCGCACAGGATTTCATCTTCCCGATGTTCCAATCGGGAGCGCTGTATGAGGGGCAGTACCTGCTCGGCACGAGCATTGCGCGCCCGCTGATCGCCAAGCGCATGGTGGACATCGCCCGCGCGGAAGGCGCAACGGCAATCGCGCACGGCGCAACGGGCAAAGGGAACGACCAGGTGCGTTTTGAGCTGGCGGCTGCGGCCCTCGCTCCGGACATCAAAGTCATCGCTCCATGGCGTCTTGAGGAGTTCCGTAACGAGTTCCCGGGACGCGCGGAAATGATCGCTTTTGCCGAGAAGCATGGCATTCCGGTAACAGCCTCGGCGGCGAAGCCTTATTCGATGGACCGCAACCTGCTGCATATCAGCTATGAGAGCGGCGTGCTCGAGGATCCTTGGTTCGATGCGAGCGCTCCGGAAAATAAAGACATGTACCTGCTCAGTGCCTCTCCTGAAGATGCGCCGGATGAGGCGGAATATGTGGAGCTCGATTTTGTGCAAGGGAACTGCGTCGCCATTAACGGCGAGAAGCTGAACCCGCTGGCCGTGATGGAGCGTCTCAACGAGCTCGGCGGCAAGCACGGCATCGGCCGCGTGGACATGGTGGAGAACCGCTTTGTCGGCATGAAGAGCCGCGGCGTGTATGAAACGCCAGGGGGCACGATCCTGTTCACCGCGCACCGCAAAATGGAATCGATCACGATGGACCGCGAAGTGATGAACCTGCGCGACAGCCTGATCACCCGTTACAGCACGCTTGTGTACAACGGCTTCTGGTTCGCACCGGAACGTCTGGCACTGCAGGCGCTCGTAACTGAAAGCCAGAAGAACGTGACCGGTACGGTGCGCGTGAAGCTGTACAAGGGCAATATCATCGCCGCCGGCGTGAAGAGCCCGGTCAGCCTGTACAACCCGGACATCGCCACGATGGAAGCTGATCCGACCCAAGCGTACGATCAAGGGGACGCTACCGGTTTTATCCATTTGAACGCTCTGCGTCTTAAAGTCGGCACAGGCGTGGCACAGAACAAATAATTTTTCCATGATATAATCAACAGCACAAGCATGTCGTAGGGAGGCCGTTCCTTGTCGGTCACGGGAAGGAGCGGCCCTCTGCTGTCAAGCAAGAGGGGAGAGAACGATAGTGGGCAAACTGTGGGGAGGGCGCTTTACGAAGCAGACCAACCATCTGGTAGACGAATATACGGCTTCGATCGGTTTTGACCAGGCGCTCGCCGAGGAAGATATTCAAGGCAGCCTGGCTCATGTGACGATGCTGGGCAAATGCGGAATCGTTCCGCAGGAAGAGGTGGAGACGATCAAGGCGGGGCTGCAAACCGTGCTGGACAAAATCCGCCGCGGCGAAATCGAGTTTTCGGTGGCGGATGAGGACATCCATATGAACGTGGAGAAAAATCTGATCGCCGAGATCGGCCCGGTCGGCGGCAAGCTGCATACGGGACGCAGCCGGAACGATCAGGTGGCGACCGACATGCACCTGTATTTGCGCAAGCGGGTCGTCGAGCTGGCCGGCATGCTGCATGAGCTGCAAAAATCGCTGATCGGACAAGCAAGGGACAACCTGGATACGATCATCCCGGGGTATACGCATCTGCAGCGGGCGCAGCCGATTCTGTTCGCCCATCATCTGATGGCGTACGTCTCCATGTTCCAGCGCGATATTGAGCGCCTTATGGACAGCTACAAGCGCATCAACGTCCTGCCGCTCGGCGCCGGCGCCCTGGCCGGGACGACGTTCCCGATCGACCGCCATTTCGTGGCGGAGCAGCTGCAGTTTGACCGGGTCTACGAGAACAGTCTGGATGCGGTCAGCGACCGCGATTTTATCGTGGAGTTCCTGTCCCACGCGTCCATCATCATGATGCATCTCTCCCGCCTGTCCGAAGAGCTGGTGCTGTGGAGCAGCACGGAGTTTAACTTTATCGAGCTGGACGACGCCTTCTGTACCGGCAGCAGCATCATGCCGCAGAAGAAAAACCCGGACGTGCCGGAGCTGGTTCGCGGTAAAACCGGCCGCGTGTACGGCAACCTGATGGGCCTTCTGACCGTGCTCAAGTCGCTGCCTTTGGCATACAACAAGGATATGCAGGAAGACAAGGAAGGCATGTTCGACACGGTGGCCACGCTGGAGGGGGCCCTGCAGCTGTTTGGGCCGATGATCGCGACGATGAAGGTGAACAAGAGCCGCATGCGCGAAGCGGTCAACCAGGATTTCTCGAACGCGACGGACATCGCCGACTTTCTCGTGGGCAAAGGGCTGCCGTTCCGCCAGGCGCATGAAGTCATCGGCAAAACGGTGCTGTACTGCATCCAGCAGGGCAAGTACCTGCTTGACCTGACGATGGAGGAGTTCCAGCAGTTCTCGCCGCTGTTCGACGACACGATTTATGAGGTGCTGCGGCCGGAAACCGTCGTGAACGCCCGCAATGTGTACGGAGGCACGGCGACGGATCAGGTGGCGGAAGCGATTAAGCGCGGTGAGGTGCTGCTCAGCATGACAGAGCAGTGGCTTGCCGAGCACGTATAGACGATAGCCGTAACGGCGTGGTTATGTGATTGAGCCTGATTTGACTTCAGGCAGACGGACTAATTTTTAGCAGCGGAATAATAAATTGCAGATCAGAAATTGCAGTAAGAAAAGGCGCTTCCCTTGTGGAGGCGTCTTTTTTCGTTGCGTCCCCCATATTTTTCATTTGCCGTATTTACAACGTAACAATGTTATGTTACATTATTTCTGCGAGGAGGATGTGCAATGAACGAAGAAGAGATTTCCAAAAAGGATCTGCTGGAACTGACCGGAATTTCCTATGGACAGCTGTACCGCTGGAAGCGGAAAAACCTCATTCCCGAGGAATGGTTTATCCGCAAGTCTTCCTTCACGGGACAGGAGACCTTTTTTCCGAAGCAAAAAATACTGCAGCGCATAGACCGCATTATCAATATGAAGGACGGTTTGTCCCTCGACGAGCTGGCCGATGTGTTTTCGCCGAGCTCCGGGGAAGTATCGATCACCCCCGGCGAGCTTTTACAACGTAACATTGTTACAAATATGACGCTGGATCTGTTCGAACAGGAGCTGGGGAAGCAGGACGTGCTGACGTTCGCCGATATTCTCTCGGTCTATGTACTGGAGAAGCTGCTCAAGAGCGGAGAAATAACCCGGGATGAAGGCAAGATGCTGTTATCCCTCATGCGGGGTCATTACGCCAAGGTGGCAAGCAGACCGTGCGAGCTGGCGCTCATCCGCAAAATGGGCGTGCCGCTGCTGCTGCTAATCGAGACTACCGAGCATGTATATGTGGACCGGGATGCCAAGTGGGTGTTCCGCCTGCCTTTAAGGGGCTGTATCGAGGAATTGAAATTAAAAATCAACCAATCGGAGGTTTGAGGCGATGGAGCGGGAACAAAGACATGACATGTCGATGTCGGGCATCGGGACGGTGGCGTCCGGTGTGTATAAAACGGTTAGGATTGACGGGATCAGCAAGGTGAAGGGAGATATCGACTGCATTACGCTGGATTCCAACGGCACCCTGAACATTTCGGGTTCGGTGCTTGGGGAAACGGTCAAGATCAACGGGACGATGTCGATCGGCGGCAATTTATCGGCCGAACGTTTGATTCTGGACGGCATGGGATCGGTCAAAGAGATGACCCGCTGCAGCGAATCGGCTGCGATCAACGGCCAGGTCACCTTGGAAAAGGGACTCAACAGTGAGAAAGTGGAAGTGTCGGGCAGCCTGAAGTCGAAAGGGGACGTACAGTGCGAGGTGCTGTCGGTTCACGGCGGCTTTAACGTGGATGGGCTGGTGAACGCCGGCGAGATCGACTTAAAGATGAGCCTGGCCAGCAAAGCCAAGGAAATTGGCGGGGATCATATTACCGTGCGCCGGTTGAAGAAAGCGCCTATTTTGCTGCAGTTGGCCCCGGTCTTCAACAACCGCCTGAAGGCCGATCTCATTGAAGGGGACTTCGTGGACCTGGAATATACCGAAGCGGATGTCGTCCGCGGCAGCGAAGTGCGGATCGGCCCCGGCTGTAAAATCGGCAGAGTCGAATACAAGGTCGACTTCAAGCGGGACGGAGACGCTCAGGTCGGATCGGCGAAGCAGATCTGAAGCAGCTTTGAAGCAGATGTGAATCTGCGCTGGAATCGGCTAGGCAGCAATCGAGCAACGTTCCAATACGGATGCATGAGATAACATTCAGGGAATGCCCGGACGACCGGGTATTCATAAGGGAGGAAAAGGTCATGACGGCAAATGGAAACCGCCAAGGGCTTGGCGATATCAAAATCACGGGCAGCGGGAGCTCGGGGGGCGGGACTTTTAACCAGGTCAAAATTATGGGTGACGCGGAAATCAGCAGTACGGCGGACTGCGGGCTGTTTAAATGCCTGGGTACGGCTCAGGTGAACGGCTCCCTGATCACAGAAACCGCATCCGTCAACGGAACGCTGAACGTCCGGGAGAACCTTCAGGGCGGACTGCTGAAGTCTCAGGGCGAGGTAAGCGTGTCCGGGGATCTTCAGTTGAAAAGCATCAGCATTAACGGCGAGCTGGCCGTCGGCGGCAATGTGTCTTCGGATTTCGTCAAGATCAACGGCGGCCTTCGGGCGGCGTCCGGCCAGACGGAGGAGCTGCTCGTGCGGGGTGTGGTAGAAGTCCCGGGCATGCTGAACGGCGAGCTCGTCGAGATTAAAATGTATGGACCGAGCCGGATTGGAGAGCTTGTAGGTGCCAAGATCACCGTCAAGAAAGGGCTGGAGATTCCGCTGTTCGGGAAGATGACTTCCCATTACGATGGCGGGGAGCTCAGCGCGGAGAGCATCGAAGGCGACGTCGTTTATCTCGAGAACACCAAGGCTGCCGTCGTCCGGGGCAGAAGGGTGAACATCGGCAGCGGATGCGAGATCGGACTGGTGGAGTATACGGACGAATTCAAGCAGGACACGGCGGCAAGTGTAGGCCGGTTTGTCCGGCTGGGATAGGATATTTTACAAACAATATAAAGGGGTAGTGCGTGATATGGCAGTGAAAAAGAACAGGCTGGGTCTGATCGTCGCCGGTCTGCTGCTCGGCGTGCTGATCGCCGCGATGGACAACACGATCGTCTCGACCGCAATGGGGACGATCGTCGGCGAGCTGGGCGGTCTGGACCAATTCGTCTGGGTCACCTCCGCCTATATGGTGGCAGAGATGGCCGGCATGCCGATCTTCGGCAAATTGTCCGATATGTATGGAAGGAAAAGGTTTTTCGTATTCGGGATCATCATGTTCCTGCTGGGTTCGGCCTTGTGCGGGACGGCGCACAGCATTACCGAGCTGAGCATTTACCGCGCGATTCAGGGAATCGGCGGCGGGGCGCTGGTGCCGATTGCTTTTACGATCGTGTTTGATATTTTCCCGGTGGAGTCCAGAGGCAAGATGGCGGGCATGTTTGGCGCCGTATTCGGGGTGTCGAGTTTGTTCGGGCCGCTTCTCGGAGCGTATATCACCGATTATCTGGAGTGGCGCTGGATTTTCTATATTAACCTGCCTTTAGGCATTGCAGCCTTTCTGCTGGTGGTGCTGTTCTATCATGAGTCTCATGAGCATTCCAAGCAAAAGATCGACATTTGGGGAGCCGCTACGCTGGTGGGCTCCGTGGTCAGCCTGATGTTCGCGCTGGAGCTGGGCGGCAGCAAATATGCCTGGGATTCACCGGTCATTATCGGATTATTCGCCGCGTTTGCCGTGCTGATGATCGTCTTCCTGGCCGTGGAGGCCAAGGTGGCCGAACCGATCGTGTCCTACGACATGTTCCGCAAAAGGCTGTTCGCCTTCAGCAGCGCAGCGGCCTTGTTCTATGGGGCGGCTTTCATTACCGCAGCCGTGTACATTCCAATTTTCGTGCAAGGGGTCATGGGGGGAAATGCAACTAACTCCGGATTGATACTACTTCCGATGACTCTGAGTTCCGTAGTTGCCTCGCAAGTAGGGGGCATGCTGTCCACCAAAATGTCGTTCCGCAGCGTCATGATCCTGTCGGCGGTTATTTTCGGCGGCGGCATGCTGCTGCTCGGCACGATTACGCCGGAGACGACGCGGACGATGCTGTCCATCTATATGCTGGTCGCCGGCTTCGGGATGGGATTTTCGTTCTCCGTGCTCGGGATGTCGGCCATCCAGGGTGTAGACGCCAGACAGCGGGGCTCGGCCAACTCGACGATTTCCTTCCTGCGCTCACTGGGAATGACCGTGGGGATTACGATCTTCGGCATCATCCAGCGAAATGACTTCCATGACCGGCTGAGCAGCACCCTGGGAGCTTCTGCCCAGAATATGCCGGCCACGATGGATCCGCAGCAGATGCTCTCGCCGGAGCGCAGAGCGCTTATTCCGGCACCGGTCATGGAGAAGATCAGCAGCGCGCTGTCCGTCTCCGTGGACCATGCGTTCCTGTGGGCCGTAATACCGGCGGCACTGGCGCTGGTTTCGGTCTCCTTGATGGGCGGATCAAGGCTGCAAATGTCCCAGATGGGACCGGGAGCGCGTAAAGATGGGGCGCATCATTAATGGAAGCGTGATTTGGAACTTTCTCTCCTGGAAAAGAAGAAGCTGGGGCGAGCCCTGGTTTCTTCTTTTATTTTGGCAGGTGTTTGTAATTTAAAAGGTGTATGTATCTATGTAGCTCTCGTCCTTAGCGGAGTGATCAGATAAACCAGGGACTCATTTGTAGAAGCAGAAGTAACAATGAGGGGTTTTAAAGGACTTGCATATTGAATGCTGATCCATTCGCTGTCAACTGCACGTATGATGTCTTGCATAAACTTCCCGTTGAATGCAATACGAAATGGCTCCCCTTGAAAGCCCTGCACAGGAGTAGTCTCATGAACATCGCTAACTTCTGGCGTATTGGAGCTTAATTCCAAGGAATGGGGTGTTCCATTCAGCAGAACCGTTTGTCCGCCCCCAACCAAATTAACCCGCTCGATCGCGCTGAGAAAGGCTGCTGAGGAAACCCGAACTTCCGTTACATATGTGGCGTTGGTCATCGTTTCCATTGGCGGGAAGGATCCGGTTATTAGAGGAATGTAAGCCGCGAGATCTTGATTCTGTATAACCATCCGGTGATTGCTGAAGGAGATCCGCAGCTTCTCTCCGGACAGCAGCTTGGAGACATGCTTTAAATATGCGGAAGGTATAATGGCCTCAACTTCATTGCTCAGATTACGGTCAAGATGGATTGTGCATGAAGCCAGGCGCACACCGTCTGTAGCCATCAGCTTCATTGAGCCATTTGCAATGTGAAACAGGGCGCCGGTTAACACTGGCCTGGCTTCATTGGATCTGGCGGATGCAAAAACGACCTGCTGAACCATTTTTTTAAATTGAGAGCTCGACAGCTCCACATCCAACAGGTGGTTTCCGAGGTCTGGAACGGAACAGCTATCCTCTGGATCCATTCCGTAGAGTCGGAATACAGTACTGCCTGAGCTAATCTTTAATAGGAAAGGCGGCTGTGTTTCCAGGGTCACCACTCCGGCAGGCAGCTTGCGAACCATATCCGCAAATAGACGCGAAGGCACGGCAATGGACTCCGTTTGACAGTGTCCCTCATCGAGTGGAAGCTTTGCTTGAATGACCATTCCCGAGCTTGTTCCTGATGCAAGAGTCAGTCCATTCTGACTCGTATGTAAATGAATCATAGAGTTCTGCGGTTGTGCCGAGGATACCGACGCTGCGACGGCAACCTGTTGAACGGTTTGAGCCAGAAGATCACCTGGGATACGGACAAACACGGGCGTCACCTTTTTCTTTTAATTTTGGTCGGAAAAATAATGCTCGATCATTCCACGCAGAACTTCGGACCGAGTAAACTGATGGTCGTCACAATAGGCATCCAGATGGCTCCATGTTGCTTCGGATAAAGTTAACGATACTTTGCGGGTCGTCCCGATCCCTTTTCTGCCTGCTCCCCGGCGCGCTCCGCCACGGGTAAACATGAAGCTCAGCTGACCTTCCTTATCGGGGATGCCGATTTTTACTTTGTTGCGCGGCTCCATGATCATGCCTCCTATTTGAATAAGGTAACCTATTTCAAATATTTTCTAATATTAATCTATCACAGTTCGAGAGTGTTGGGCAAGAAGCACTCTTTTAGCGCCAAGCGAATCAACCCACCCCAAACGGGGTATAAAAGGGTAAAAGATGCGAAAAGGAGTGAGCGTCATGAAAATCATTATTACGCAGGCGGAAGCGGTAGAGAAGGGCATCTGGGGCGAAGTGATGAAGATGTTCGGCGTCGAGGCCGAGGAGGAAGTGTGGCCGAGCGAGGAGTACATTTTGACGGAGGAGCAGGCGCGCCGGATCGGGATTATTCAGTAGAGCTCACATATGATGATAAAAAGGGTGTCTCCAGCGGTTTCGTTAAACCGGCGGAGGCACCCTTTTGCTTCGTTTGGATTATAGCTGACAATCCATTGCTGCGCTTCAACTGCCCTCAGAAGTTCGGCCCGCTTACGCCGTCCTCCACGATTTGCTCTTCAGAGCCTGGAGCGGGGCTGCCCTCTCCCGAATCTTCCGTATGGACCGCGATCAGCCGGTTTTGCGGACGGTACGTATCACGGGAAATACGTTTGCGCGATACCTCTTTGCCATCCACCTTCTTGATTTGATAGGTCTCGACGACGTAGCCGGGTTTGCCGCTCTGCAGGATCTCTTGGCCGCCGACCGGAAGGGTCGGATTCTGCACGAACTTCTCGGTGACCGGGAGAGTTTCGACCGTGCGGGACATGAGGTCATAGGTGACATTTTTCGGGAAGGTGCCAAAAAATTTGACGATCAGATTCCGATCCTTGACTTCGGCCTGTATCAGCAGCGACTTGCCTGTATTGTTCCGGAAGCGGAAGTTGATCGAGCCTTCGGCAAACGTAGCATCCTGCCCTTTCGGCAAGTAGCTGACCGGCAGGGAATGGTTGCGCCGCTCGACGATTTCAAGCCCGGTCCGGACCGCCGCATTGTACACGGTGCTGGACACCTGGCAGATGCCTCCGCCTACGCCAGGCACCAGCTTCCCGTTCAGGATGACCGGCGCCTCCTGGAACCCGTACTTTTCCTCCGCCTTGGCAATGACCTTGCTGTAATCAAACACGTCACCCGGCTTCAGCACCATGCCGTTCACCGCCTTGGCGGCGGAATCGACATTGTATACCCTTCCCGGCCCGCTCGAACCGAGCCCGGTGGAGAACTCGATGATTTTTCGCTCGATTCCTTCTTCCTTGAGGCTGCTGATCGTGACGTTCGGCACCATCCGGTACAGGGGAAGGTCCAGGCTGAGCTTGGGCTTTTCACCGCCGGCAATCAGGGCAAAGTCCTTCGGAATCAGCGCCGTCATCTGCTCCTTGAGCGTGTTCCAGTCAATCCGCGAGACCGAAACCTCCGGCGTGTACACGACCTCGTCTTTACCTGAGATCCGCCGCGTGGCTTCCACCGGAAGCCCGAAATGCTCCTGCTCCCACTCCGGCGTGAATTTCTCCTTCAGCGCGGAAATATCCCAGTGGGGCACGATGTTCCAGTCCGTTTGAAATTGCCAGCGGTATTTCAGCTGGTCCAGCCAGCTCCCTTCATGCAGCTTCGCAACCGCCTCTTTAAAGGCGTCCGCTTCAAACGAAACGCCGGCTTCCTTCAGCGTCAGCTGGGCATCCGGAATGCCTTTGGCGGCCACAGACAGCGTCAAGGGAATGCTCTCCATCTGTCTGAGTCGGGCGTCCAGCAGCTTAAGCGCTTCATCTGAATCTTTTCCTCCGAGCGGGTAGCCGGCAACCTGGATCTTATCCGGAAGGGTGTTTTGTCCGATATATAGATGTACCCACCCGGCGGTGACGGAACCGATCAGCAGGATGCTGGCGATAATGATCAGGCTCAAATGAATTTTTTTCATAGGGCTCCCACCTCTTTCGCTTCCTCTTCATCGTGATTGATGCTGTCTTTCCATATATATGTAGGCAAAGTGGAAAAATTTCGGGTACTCAAAAGGTAACAATTTTGTTACAATGAAACACATCGTGATGATTCCTACGCTTTTTTAAAGGAATTAGCTGGAATGTGTCGAATTTATAATGGCTGATTATGTAATTAGGAAGTGATGAACGAAGTGATTGAAATGCAGGACGTATGGAAGACCTACCAGAATGGAACCCATGCATTGCAAGGCGTATCGGTCAAGATCGACCGCAACGAATTCGTATACGTCGTCGGACCGTCCGGCGCAGGCAAATCGACATTCATGAAGCTTATTTATAGAGAAGAAGTGCCGACCAAAGGGCAAATCTCTGTGAACGGTTTTAATATCGGCAAGCTGAAGCAGCGGAAAATTCCGTATGTGCGCCGGAATATCGGCGTCATTTTTCAGGATTTTCGCCTTCTTCCGACGCTGTCGGCATATGAAAACGTGGCTTTTGCCATGGAAGTCATCGAAGCGCCGAAGCGGCAGATGAAAAAGCGCGTGATGGAGGTGCTGGATCTGGTTGGACTGAAGTCCAAAGCCACCCGCCTTCCGGCGCAGCTGTCCGGGGGAGAGCAGCAGCGGATCGCGATCGCCAGAGCTATCGTGAACAACCCGGCGGTCATTATCGCGGACGAGCCTACCGGCAACCTCGACCCCGAAACGTCGTGGGGCATCATGCAGCTGCTTGATGAGATCAATTTCCGCGGAACAACCATCGTCATGGCCACCCACAACAAGGAGATCGTGAACACGATGCGCAAGCGCGTCATCGCGATCGAGCACGGCAACATTGTACGCGACCAGCAGAGAGGGGAGTACGGGTATGACTTTTAACACCTTTCTGCGGCATTTGCGGGTCGGGTTTAACAGCATCTTCCGCAACGGGTGGATGACCGTAGCTTCCGTTACCTCCATCGTGGTATCCCTGTTCGTGCTCGGGGTATTTATCATCTTGGTGCTCAATGTCAACGCTTTGGCCGACAAGGCCGATAAACAAGTGCAGATCCGCGCTTATCTCAACCTGAACGTCGACCAGAAGCTGCGCGAGAAGGTGCAGAACGAAATCTCCGCGATGCCGGAGGTCAGCAAGGTGCAGTTTATTTCCAAGGAGCAGGGCCTCACCGATTTCCGCAACAGTATGGGAGACGAGGGGAAGGAACTGCTTGAAGGCTTCAGCAAGGATAACAACCCGCTGCCGGACACCATTATGGTTGAGGTGATCGAGCCGACGACGGTTCCGTTCGTCGCCCAGAAGATCGAGGCGCTGAACACGAGCCATACGGAGCAGCCGATCATGAAAGTGAAGTACGGCAAAGGCACAATCGAAACGCTGTTTAAAGTGACGCGCCTGGTGCGCAACATCGGGTTTATTTTCGTGGCCGGCCTCGCCGTCATGTCGATGTTCCTGATCTCCAACACCATTCGCGTTACGATTCTTGCCCGCCGCCGGGAAATCAGCATTATGAAGCTGGTCGGGGCGACGAATTATTTTATCCGCTGGCCGTTCTTCGTGGAGGGCACCTTGATCGGGCTGATCGGGTCCGTCATCACGGTGGCGCTGCTGTTCGTCGGTTATGACCGGCTGGCCGCCTCCATCGGCTCGGATTTTACGCTTCAGATGTCCCTTCTCCCGCTGAGCCAGCTGTGGCAGTGGGGAGGATTACTGATTGTCCTCGGCGTGCTGATCGGCATGTGGGGAACGACCCTATCTATTCGCAAATTTTTGAAGGTATAAGAACAAGAACGATAAGTAGCTGACGGAGAGTCTTGGTTATACAGGAGAAACTTTTGGAAAAGGACGGGGAACGCAAGTTGAAAAAGATCGCCACATGTTTGGCTGTAGTTATGATCGCAGCGGCTGTATTTCAGCCTTCGGAAGGTCTGGCAAAGAAAAAGACGGTCGATGAGATCGACCATGAATTGAGAGTGCTGCAGCAGCAGGCGAAGACCGCCAAGCAGCAGAAGAGCAAGGCGGAAGCCCAGAAGCAGGAAGCGCAGCATTACAAAAATAAAACGACCCAAAACCTGCAGTACGTTATGAACCAGATTAGTACGGTGAGCAACACGATGACCAAATTGACGGTTCAAATTGACGACACGCAGGACAAGCTCCATCAGACCGCAGCCGAGCTGGATGCCGCCGAGGAGCGGATCCAGTCGCGGGAGAAAATGCTGGAGTCCCGGGTACGTCTTATGTATACCGACGGCAATGTATCCTACTTGGAGGTGCTGCTCTCATCGACCAGCTTCTCCGATTTCCTGGAACGGGCCGATGCACTGAAGGAATTCGTAGACCAGGACAAGGACTTGCTGGAGCAGCACAAGAAGGATAAGGCGCTGGTGCTGGCTAAGAAAAAGGAACTGGAGTCGGATTACGCCAAAGCCAAGGATTTGTATGCCCAGATGGAAGACCAGAAGGCCATTCTGGCTGAAAACGAGCGGCAGAAGCAGATTCTGATCGCGCAGTACGACCAGAAGATTGAAGAATCCGACGACACCAGTGAAGAGCAGGATCAGCTGCTCGTCACGCTCGTCAGCAAGCGTGCTTCCCTGGAGCAGGAGAAGAACAAGCTGAAGGCTGAAGAAGCGGCGAGAAAGGCGGCGGCAGCCAAAGCTGCTGCTGCGAAGAGAGCGGCTGCAGCAGCGGCAGCGGCCAAGAAGAGGAGCGCGACAACGACGGTTGAAAGCTCGGGCGGCTTCTCGGGCAGCGGCGGACCGCTGTATATGCCGGTGAGCGGAGCCCGTATTTCTTCGTCTTTCGGCCGAAGAGTCCATCCGGTTACGGGGGAAGTCGGCAAGATGCATAAAGGGGTGGACCTTGCCGTTCCGCAGGGAACGCCGATCCACGCCGCTGAAACGGGAACCGTCACGCTGGCCGAATGGTGGAGCGGTTACGGGTACTGTGTCATCATCGATCATGGGGACGGAATGTGGACCCTCTATGGACATATACGTGAAGGCGGTATTAAAGTAAAGGTAGGCGAGCATGTCAGCCGCGGTCAGGTGATTGCAGAATCCGGCGCAACGGGACAAGTCACGGGGCCTCACCTTCATTTTGAAGTCCGTCAGAATGGAACGCCTGTGGACCCGATGCCGTATCTGTAGACCGTATAAATATTCCGTACAAGCCGAACATATACTAGGATGGTTAAGTCTGGTCATAAGAGGTTCGGCCGGAAAATAAAAGGCGGTGAAACTTACTTTGAAGAAACGTACGGTCGCATTGTTGGTCGTCGTAGGTATGCTGTTGGGAAGCGTACTGACCCTCGTGTTAACAAGCGCAAGCTTTGCGAATCAGGCCTCGACGGGCCAGGGCGTGTTAGCGAGCGTGGTCAGCGGCGGCTTGAAGCAGGATGAAGCGAAGAAAATCGGTACGGCTCTGGATCTCATCCAAGGCAATTATTATGAGGATGTGGACCGGAGCAAGCTGGTGGATGGCGCCATCAACGGCATGATGGAATCGCTGGAAGATCCGTACTCGACTTATATGGGTAAGCAAACGGCACAGGAATTTGAGGAGAGCATCGAGGGCTCGTTCAGCGGCATCGGTGCCGAAGTGTCCTCGGAAGACGGCAATGTGGTCATCGTGTCTCCGATCAAGGGATCGCCTGCAGAAAAGGCAGGACTCCGCGCCAAGGATATCATCCTGACGGTGAACGGAGAATCGCTGAGCGGGCTTGAGCTGAACGATGCGGTTTCGAAAATCCGCGGTCCGAAAGGCAGCGAGGCCAAGCTGACGGTTCGCCGCAGCGGCGTATCGACGCCGCTTCAGTACACCATCGTGCGCGACGATGTCGATCTGGAGACCGTCAATGCCCACATGGAACCGGGTAAGGTAGGCGTGATTGAAATTACCCAGTTCTCCCTGAACACGGGCGATCGCTTCAAGGAAGAACTGGCGAAGCTCGAGAGCGAAGGCATGAAGGGCCTCGTCATCGATGTCCGGAACAACCCCGGCGGCGTGCTGTCCGTCGTGATCGATATCGCCGAGCAATTCGTGCCGAAAGGCAAGCTGATCGTTCAGGTTGAAGACAAGAACAAGAAGCGCGAGAAGAGCGAGTCCAAGGGAACGGGCAAAGACTATCCGGTCGCCCTCCTGATGAACAAGGGAAGCGCCAGCGCATCCGAAATTCTGGCAGGTGCCTTGCAGCAGTCGGCCGGAGCGAAGCTGATCGGTGAAAACTCCTTTGGTAAAGGAACCGTACAGACGAGCTTCGACAAGCAAATGGGCGACGGCAGCCTGCTCAAGATTACGATCGCGAAATGGCTGACGCCAAACGGCAGCTGGATCCACAAGAAGGGCATCAAGCCTGACATTGCGGTGGATCAGCCGGATTACTTCTCGGTGGCTCCGATCAACAAAGACAAATCGCTGGAATACAACATGAATAACACTGACGTGAAGAGTGCGCAGATCATGCTGGACGGACTTGGCTTCAAGCCTGGACGCAAAGACGGATTCTTCGATGAGAAAACCGTGGCGGCCGTCAAGTCGTTCCAAAGCAGCGCGAAGCTGAGCGCGAACGGTGTCATTGACGCGAAGACGGCGGAAGCACTCGAGAACGCGCTGATCGAGCACATCCGCAATCCGAAATACGATAATCAATTGAACCGCGGGATCGACGAGGTGCGGAAGGAAATTGCCGCTGCCGCGTCGAATCGTTAAGAAGGCTGATCTTTAGCCTTCTTTTTTTCTTGCGTCTGATGTCTGTCCTGGATATGCGTAAATGTCATGGTAAAGGAGCGTGGTGACGGATTGGATGTCGCATTGGAACTGTTGTGGAAGTTGGGGGATGCTTTGTTACAGCTGCTGACGCAGCCGTTTTATTATATTTCGATCATTTTGATGGCGCTGGTGTACCGCAGGCAGGTGCTGTTGGAGAGAAAGCTGTTCTCCGTCCGGCTGCACAGCTGGGGGCTGCAGACATGGCGAACCTTTTGGGGTGGACTGCTGGCCGGGATTGGCGTCTCGGTGGCTGCAGCGTTTTTGGGAATTTCGCTGACCACGGAAGCGGTGATCTGCATCTGGGTGGTAGCCATCGTGCTGCTGCTGTTCCGGGTAAGGTATTTATGCTTTGCCTACGCCATCGGGATCTTGGGCGTGATTCAGTTTGTGATGGGGCTGTTTTCTTGGAGTCCGGACGGGTTCCTGAAAACGATGAAGGATACGGTAGCGGGCCTGGATATTCCTGCCCTGCTTGCCCTGGTCGCGGTGCTGCACTTGGCCGAGGCGCTGCTCATTCGCCTGCAGGGAGCATCCTTCGCCAATCCGCTCTTTATTGAAGGGAAGCGAGGCAAGCTCGTTGGAGGCTATCAGATGCAGGTATTCTGGCCGATTCCTCTGTTTCTGCTGATTCCGGGGACCTCGGATGTGACTCTGCCCTGGACGCCTTTATTTGGCGGAGACGGATGGAGCAGCGGCTTCAGCATGATGGCGCTGCCGGTGGTGATCGGCTTCAGCGAAATGACGCAGAGCCTGCTTCCGCAGGTGAAGGCCGATCGGACATTCAAACGCCTCCTTATCTATGGCGTCGTTCTGCTGGCTTTCAGCATTCTGTCGGCATGGTGGAGCCCGCTCGCGCTTGTGGCAGCCTTGATCGCCTTTGTGCTTCATGAAGGGCTGGCCTGGTACAGCCGGTATGAGGAGCAGCACCGGAGTCCGGTGTTTGTCCATCCTGTGCAGGGGCTGAAGGTGCTGGCCGTCATTCCCGGGAGCCCTGCCGAAGAGCTGGGCATTGCGGCCGGCGAATCGATTGTGAAGGTCAACGGCATGGCGATCCGGTCCAAAGAGCAGCTGCATCTGGCGATCCGCAAAAACCCGGCCTTCTGCAAGCTGGAAGTGCAAAACCTGCAGGGTGAAGTCAAGTTCCTCCAGCGGGCAATCTACGACGGGGATCATCACCAGCTGGGCGTTATTCTGGCTCCGGACCCGGATGCCGGCGTGGCGCTGGTGCTGAAGCCGGTCAATCTGTTTCAGCTGATCGGCATGAAAATTCATGCCCGCAGCAAGTCGTCCACCCCTGCATCGCATGATGCGCGGGAAGCCGACATGTAAGGCAAGAACGCAAAAAGCGTGGGAGCTTCAGAGCTTCCACGCTTTTTTTGTCTTATGAAAGGACCAACGGATGATTTACCGGCGAAGCAGGAGGTTACTGATTATTCCTGAAGCTGGCGGAGGACGATGATCTCCACCCGGCGGTTTTTCTGCCTTCCGGCTTTGGTGCCATTATCCCCGACAGGACGCGTGTCGCCGTATCCGGCGTACTGGAATTCGTCCGGGTTCAGATGCTTCTGGTCAAGGAAAAACCGCAGGACCGACAGCGCCCGCGCTCCGGAAAGCTCCCAATTGTCTTTGTAATTCGAAGCATGCACGATCGGCAGATTGTCGGTGTGACCCTCAATGCTGATCACCGTGCTCAGGTTCTTAAACAGGCTTGCTAGCTTGTCCAGCACCGGTGCTGAGCCGGGCTTTAGGTCCGCTTTGCCGACATCGAACAAAAATTGGTCGCTCAGCGTAATGGAGATGCCTTGAGGCTCGTCCGCCACAAATATCTGGTCCTCCAGCCGGTTATCCTTCACATACTGTGAAATGACCTGCATCAGGTTCTGGAGCTCCTGCTCTTGCTTGCGGAAGGCAAGTTCCCGTTCGGTCAGTTCCTGAGAGCCGCTGTTCTGCGGCTTTTTGGCCGTGTCGGGATTTCGATGCGTATTTTTGTCCGCTTGGCCGGTGATGCCGGATCCCTTCTCGAGGATCGAATCGCCGCTTTTGAACGTATGCTGCAGGGATTGGGTAATCGCTTCGTACTTCTCAACGTCCAGCCGGCTCATCGCGAACATCATGACGAAAAAGATCAGGAGCAGCGTGATCAGGTCCGCATAAGTGATCAGCCACCGGTCCCGGCCGCCGTCTCCTTCGCTTTTCCTCCGGCCCTGGCGTCTATTCCGCTGTCTCATCGATGAATTCCTCCTTCACGGCAGGGGCATGATAGCTGTCCACCGGTGTGAAGGAAACGAGCTTTTTACGCACCATGTTGGGGTGCTCGCCGTTCTGAATCGCCAGAATGCCCTGCATCAAAAGTTCCAATTGCTGAATTTCATCGGCGCTGCGGGACTTAATTTTTGACGCAATGGGTAAAAAGATAATATTGGCGCTCGCCACGCCGTATAACGTAGCGGTAAAAGCAACGGCGATCGACGGCCCCAGATCGGTCGGCTCGGACAAGCTGCCGAGGACATGGATCAGCCCCATAACGGTGCCGATGATACCCATGGTGGGGGCGTAGCCGCCCGCGGACTCGAATATTTTGGCGTAGTTTTCATGCTTTTGCTCTACAGCGTCCATTTCGAGCTCCATGATTTGTTTGATCTGGGATTCTTCCGTTCCGTCGACGACCAGCTGAATGCCTTCGCGAAGGAACGAGTTGTGATGGTCCATCGCCATTCTTTCAAGAGAGAGCACTCCGTTGCGTCGGGCCGCCGTGGCCATGCCAACCAAGTCTTCGATCAGCTGGTTTGTATCCTCGGCCGGTTTGCTGAAGGCAAAGCGCAGCGCTTTGGGAATCGTCTTGAGCCGGTGAAGCGGGTAACTGACAACGACAGCGGCAATGGTACCCCCGAATACGATCAGGGCGGCCGCTGCCTGCATTAATCCATTAATCTGACCTCCTTCCCATAAAAAGCCACCTACCAGCGCGGCAAGTCCCGCCAGGATGCCCAGTATTGTTGTGATTTCCATGTTGTGCTATCACTCCTGTTCATGAGTTAGGGTTTGCATACGGCACTTGATCAGAGTATAATAGACGGGAACAAATATTCTTATTTCAACAATGATTTCCTATAGCTTATATCGGGAAATCTCGACATATAGTTTAGAATATCTATTTTAGATGATAAGGGTGATGTTGGGCAATGAGCGATATTGTCGTCAGTACCAAGACGTTTGAGCTTGAGTCGGAATACACACCGCAGGGCGACCAGCCGAAGGCCATTACCGAGCTGGTGGAAGGCCTGAAGCAGGGGAAGAAGCATCAGACGCTGCTCGGTGCGACCGGTACCGGCAAGACCTTTACCATTGCGCAGACCATCGCCAAGGTGCAGCGGCCGACGCTGGTCATCGCGCATAACAAGACGCTTGCCGCCCAGCTGGCGAGCGAATTTAAGGAGTTTTTTCCGAATAACTCCGTCGATTACTTTGTGAGTTACTATGATTACTATCAACCGGAAGCGTACATCCCTTCATCGGATACGTATATTGAGAAAGATTCGAGCATCAACGAGGAGATCGATAAGCTGCGCCACTCCGCGACCAGCTCGCTGTTCGAGCGCCGGGACGTTATTATCGTAGCTAGCGTCTCGTGCATCTACGGTTTGGGTTCGCCGATGGAATACTCCAGCATGCTGCTGTCGCTGCGCGTAGGCATGGAGAAGCCGCGCAATCAGATTTTGTCGCGCCTGGTGGACATCCAATATCAGCGTAATGACATTAACTTCGTGCGGGGGACGTTTCGCGTGCGCGGTGACGTCATTGAGATCTTCCCGGCTTCCAAGGGGGAGCAGGCGGTCCGCGTGGAGCTGTTCGGGGACGAGATCGAACGGATTACGGAGATCGATGTCCTGACCGGTGAGCTGATCGGTGAACGCGATCATATTGCGATTTTCCCGGCGTCTCACTTCGTAACGAAGGAAGAAACGATGCGAGTCGCTCTGGTCAATATTGAGCGGGAGCTGGAGGAGCGGCTCGAGGAGCTGCGTTCCCAAGGCAAGCTGCTTGAAGCGCAGCGCCTGGAACAGCGCACGCGCTATGACATTGAAATGATGAAGGAAGTCGGCTTCTGTTCGGGGATCGAGAACTATTCCGGACCGCTGACGTTCCGGGAGCGTGGGGCTACTCCGTATACGCTGCTGGACTATTTTCCGGACGATATGCTGATTGTGGTCGACGAATCCCACGTGACACTGCCGCAGATTCGGGCGATGTACAACGGGGACCGGGCGCGTAAGACGGTGCTAGTGGAACACGGATTCCGTCTGCCGTCGGCGCTGGACAACCGACCGCTGACGTTCGAAGAGTTCGAGAATAAAGTAAACCAGATCATTTACGTATCGGCGACGCCGGGGCCGTATGAGATCGAACACTGCGATACGATGGTCGAGCAGATCATTCGGCCGACGGGACTGCTGGATCCGGTGATCGAAGTCCGGCCGACCGAAGGGCAGATCGACGATCTGATCGGGGAGATCCGGGAGCGGATCGACCGCGACGAGCGGGTCCTCGTGACGACGCTGACCAAGAAGATGGCCGAGGATTTGACCGACTATCTGAAGGAGATCGGAATCAAGGTCAGGTACCTGCATTCCGATATCAAGACCTTGGAGCGGATGGCGATATTGCGCGACCTGCGTTTGGGCACGTTCCATGTGCTGATTGGTATCAACCTGCTGAGGGAGGGCCTTGACCTTCCGGAAGTATCGCTGGTTGCAATCCTGGATGCTGACAAGGAAGGCTTCCTCCGTTCGGAACGGTCGCTCATTCAGACGATCGGCCGCGCGGCCCGGAACTCTGAGGGCTTTGTTCTGATGTATGGCGACAACATTACGGAGTCGATGGACAAAGCGATTAAGGAAACCCAGCGCCGCCGCACCATGCAGATCGCCTATAACGAGCAGCACGGAATCACGCCGCAAACGATTCGCAAGAAGGTCCGCGACGTCATCGAGGCGACAAAAGTGGCCGAGTCGAAGGCAGAGTATCTGACCGGAACCGGCGGCAAGATGTCGAAGAAGGAGCGCCAGTCGGTGATCCAGCGTCTGGAAGCGGAAATGAAAGATGCCGCGAAGAACCTGCAGTTCGAGCGCGCAGCCGAGCTGCGTGACGCCCTGCTGGAACTGAAGGCGGAATAAACAAGAACATGGATATGATAAGGGAACGGCCGCTTGTACTGGTCGTTCTCTTTGTGGATAAATCCCATAAATAGATCCTTTCAAAGGAGATGAGCGACCATTGGCCAGCGAGAATATCGTCATTAAGGGTGCCAGGGCCCACAATTTGAAAAATATAGATATCACGATTCCCCGTGATAAATTCGTCGTTTTAACCGGACTGAGCGGTTCGGGCAAGTCTTCCCTGGCGTTTGACACGATTTATGCCGAAGGGCAGCGCCGTTATGTAGAGTCGCTGTCCGCGTATGCGCGGCAGTTTTTGGGACAGATGGAGAAGCCGGACGTCGACTCGATCGACGGGCTGTCTCCGGCCATATCGATTGACCAGAAGACGACGAGCCGCAACCCGCGCTCTACCGTCGGAACGGTAACCGAGATTTACGATTACCTGCGGCTTCTTTTTGCCCGTGTGGGCCATCCCCACTGTCCGGAGCACGGCATTGAAATTACGTCCCAGACCGTGGAGCAGATGGTCGACCGGATTATGCAGTATCCGGAGAAGACGCGTCTACAGCTGCTGGCACCGATGATTTCCGGCCGGAAGGGTGAGCACAAGTCTTTGTTTACCGACGTGGCCAAGCAGGGCTTCGTACGCGTACGGGTAGACGGCGAGCTTCGCGATCTTTCCGAAAATATCGAACTGGAGAAAAACAAAAAGCACTCGATCGAGGTCGTTGTCGACCGGATCGTCGTTAAGGAGGGCGTGGAAGCGCGTCTGGCGGACTCCATCGAGACGGCGCTGAAGCTGTCCGGAGGCCAGCTGCTGGTCGATATTATGGGCCAGGAAGAGCTGCGCTTCAGCTCCAATTTCGCCTGCCCGATCTGCGGATTCAGCATTGAGGAGCTGTCCCCGCGGATGTTCTCGTTTAACAGTCCGTTCGGGGCCTGTCCGGAATGCGATGGACTTGGCGTGAAGATGATCGTCGACCCTGAGCTGCTGATTCCGGACCGGGAGAAATCGATCGATGACGGCGCTTTTCTGGCGTGGACAGGCAGTACGTCCAACTATTATCCGCAATTTTTGAAATCGGTATGTGAGCATTACAACATTCCTCAGAATGTTCCGGTCAGCCAGCTGAAGGAAGAAGATATGAACAAGCTGCTGTACGGAACGGGGAACCAGAAGGTCCGCTTCCGTTACGAAAATGACTTCGGGCAGCGGAAAGAAGCGTTTGTGGTGTTTGAGGGCGTCATTCCCAACCTGGAGCGCCGCTACCGTGAAACGGCTTCCGAAGGCATCCGCGAATTTATCGAAAACTTCATGAGCGCGAAGCCATGTGAAGTCTGCAAGGGTCACCGTTTGAAGAAAGAAGTGCTTGCCGTAACCGTCAATGACTACAACATGGCGCATGTGACGAGCCTGTCCATCGGCGAAGCGATGAAGCTGTTTGACCAGCTCGAGCTGTCCGAGAAGGAACGTTCGATTGCGAACTTGATCCTGAAGGAAATTAACGCGCGTCTCGGATTCCTCGTCAATGTCGGGCTCGATTACCTGACGCTGAGCCGGGCCGCGGGCACACTCTCCGGGGGAGAGGCCCAGCGGATCCGCCTGGCTACGCAGATTGGCTCCAGCCTGATGGGCGTGCTCTACATTCTCGATGAGCCGAGCATCGGTCTGCACCAGCGGGACAACGATCGGTTGATTTCTACGCTGGAGCATATGCGGGACATCGGCAATACGCTCATCGTCGTAGAGCATGACGAGGACACCATGATGGCCGCCGACTATATCATCGATATCGGTCCGGGTGCGGGTATTCACGGCGGCCGTGTCATCGCACAAGGCACACCGGAGGAAATCATGAAAGATCCGAATTCCTTGACTGGCCAATACCTGAGCGGACGCAAGTTTATCCCGGTCAATACGGAACGCCGTAAGCCGGATAACCGCTGGCTGGAGATCCGCGGAGCGAAAGAGAACAACCTGAAGAACATCAATGCCAAAATTCCGGTGGGTGTCTTCACGGCAGTAACAGGGGTTTCCGGTTCGGGCAAATCGACGCTTGTGAATGAGATTCTGTACAAAACGCTTGCCAGGGAGCTCAACAAGGCGGTCAAGGTCAGACCCGGACAGCACAAGGAAATCCGCGGACTCGAGCATCTGGAGAAGGTCATCGACATCGATCAGTCGCCGATCGGCCGCACGCCGCGTTCCAATCCGGCAACCTACACCGGTGTGTTTGATGATATCCGTGACATCTACGCACAGACGAACGAGGCCAAAATCCGCGGTTATAAAAAGGGACGCTTCAGCTTTAACGTGAAGGGCGGACGATGCGAAGCCTGCCGCGGGGATGGCATCATCAAGATCGAGATGCACTTCCTGCCGGACGTCTACGTGCCGTGCGAAGTCTGCAAAGGCAAACGCTATAACCGGGAAACGCTGGAGGTTAAGTATAAGGAAAAGAGCATTGCCGACGTGCTTGAAATGACGGTAGAGGATGCGACGGAGTTTTTCAAAAACATTCCGAAAATCCATCGCAAGCTGCAGACGCTGCTCGACGTGGGCCTAGGCTATGTTACCTTGGGACAACCGGCCACGACGCTGTCAGGCGGTGAAGCACAGCGTGTGAAGCTGGCCTCCGAGCTGTACCGGCGCAGCACCGGCAAGACACTCTACATTCTGGATGAGCCGACAACCGGTCTGCATGTCGACGATATCGACCGTCTGCTGACTGTGCTTCACCGTCTGGTCGATTCCGGGGAATCCGTGCTCGTCATTGAGCACAACCTGGACGTCATCAAGACGGCCGACCACATTATCGACCTGGGGCCTGAAGGCGGCAGCGGTGGCGGAACGATCATTGCCTCCGGTACGCCGGAGCAAATCGTGAAGGTGGAGCAGTCGTACACAGGCAAGTACTTGAAGCCGGTCCTGGAGCGCGACACGGCGCGCAGCGAAGCTTTGAAGGTGACGAGCTAATAGCGACCAGCTTGTACCAATGCCGTAATCAGAGCTTGGTATGGAACGATTACGCGAAATAAGGATATAGACCAGATCATGTCTCCATTCCGCCGTCAGGCGGGGGAGGCATGATTTTTTTTGAAGAGATCAGAAAGTATACGTTTCGGAGCCTTTGTTTCCTGATCCCGCAATAAAAACTTCCGCTAGACGCGGTCTGTCTTCTTTGAAGGTACGTCGAAAGACGTTTTTCTTATGTGAAAAAACATAAGTTCTGGAGTTTCTGTGTAAGTTGAACCAAAGAATACGATGTAAGCAAGGGAGTAAAATGATTCCGAAGAAGCGAAGCGGTCACATTTGGCTTTCGGATTTCTACCTTACGTGGGTTCAATACAATCAAGAAATCCGAAAACAAGAGGGATCGTAGGGACATTTTGCGTACTTGCGCCATCATCCATTTCAATTTTCACTTATATGGATTCCTTATACTTTAGGATATATCCGCCATCCCAACCTCCAGGTCACGGAGCAGGATCCATGATCCATCCGGAAATAAGCGCCATTTTTCATAAATTGAAGTCAACCGGGGTAATAATATTAAGGATTAGGTTTCTACACATGCACATGGTAATTGATCGGAGGCAACCAGCTTCAATTACCAGAAAAAGGCGATTTTATGACAATTTCAATTTTTTACATCCGAAGTCTTGCATCTCATCGCCCAGAACGATAACATGTAGAGAGATATGTAAATTGAGCGAAGCCACAAGAGGAGGTCCAACCATGTTGCTTGCAGAAGCTGCTGCATCGGCTGCATCCAAATTCAATACCTTTGACGTATTCATGATCCTGTTTACGATTTTGATCCTGATCGGGATTATCCGTCTGGTGAAGCAACCGGTTAAGAACAAATTTGCAATCGGATTCAGCGTGATTTGCTTGCTGGTCTTTCTAGCGTCCGACTTTGCTATGATCCAGAACTGGATGAGCTAAACGGATACAACTCCAACGAAATTGCGACGAATGAAGACACCTTTCGCTAACCGGCGGACAAGGGGTCTTTTTTTGTTTAAGCCGAAGGGATTCTGGTTGTGGAAATTTCCTATTAAATATAGGGCTTCCAGCAATTGTACACGCCCGGTTTGTGTGATACATTGAGGCTATGATTCAGGGGAAAGGATAGACTCCGGAGATCTGCAGATCAAGATAAAGATAAGGTCAGGTGAGGGAATGAAACCGACGGGGAAAAAGTGGGTCATTACGCTGCTCAGCACGATCGTGCTCGTCAGCGGAAGCGCGGCGGCCGAGGCACAGAGCACAGGCAAAACGGCCACAGCGGCATCCAAGGCGGGACAAGCTGCGCAGAAGGCAAAAACAGCAGCATCAAGCGCATCTACAGCAAAGAAGGTCAACGTCCAGGTGGCAGCGGATCCGGTCCCGCAAATCGTCAAAGACATATCGCCTTCGGTTGTAGGGATTATCGGCCGCTCGACGGATACGACGCTGACGGGAGGCGCGACCAACCGCTACAATTTGGCGCACGGTACAGGAGTCATCGTGAAGTCCAACGGTTGGATCGTTACCAACGCGCATGTGGTGAACGGACTGGAAGGTACGCTGGTCGTCACATCCGACGGCAAATCGTATAGCATTGTGGATTCATACATAGACGAAACAAGTGATATTGCCTTAATCAAAATCAATGCCAAATCTTTAGTACCTGCGGTCTTTGCCAAGTCCGCACAAACTGCGCAGGTAGGGGAGAAGGTCATTGCGATCGGTACGCCGATCTCTTTTTCCCTGCGCAATTCAGCGACGGTGGGCGTTGTCAGCGGTCTGAACCGGGGCGTGAACGCTTTTTACCGGCTGATCCAAAGCGATACGGCAATTAACCCGGGCAACAGCGGGGGGCCGCTCGTTAATATGCGGGGCGAGGTGATCGGGATCAACAGCCTGAAGTTCGCAGCCGTCGGCGTGGAAAATATGGGCTTTTCCATCCCTTCAGATACGGTGCAGTACGTGATGGGACAACTGTTCAAGTATGGGGAAGTGAAGCGCCCTAGCCTCGGATTCAACATGGAAGAGAGCTGGTCTGCCATTGTCGGACTGCCAACGGACGATCCGTTAACCGTAACGAAGGTCTTTTCGGATCAGGCCAAAAAAGCCGGCATTCAGGAGGACGACGTACTCTACAGCATTAACGGCAAGCGGGTGACCTCGGTCGTGGACATCAACGAAATGTTTAAGTCCTTTTTACCGGGGCAAACGGTTAAGCTGCTTATGCAGAGCGGCGGGGATATCGTGGAGCGGAAGCTGGTTCTGTCGCAGGCGGGCGCCGATGGTGATGCCTACAATGACGAGAGCGGACCGGGAGAGGAATTTTAATGGGGAAGAAGGGACAGTCACGGATGAAGGGAAACGCATTGCGTAACATCGGATCGGCGGCACTGGCCGGCATCATCATGCTGGCAGCCGCATTGCCCGCGTGGGCGGACAGCAGCTCGGACAAGCTGACATTGCAGCTCAAGACGGGTAGCACCGCGGCGGTGATTAACGGGCAGACGGTACAAATTTTGAAGCCGTTCAAGAAAAATGGAACCGTAATGGTTCCGCTGGGCGTGTTCAGCAAAGCGTTCGGCAGCGAAGTGAAACTGGAAAAAAACAATGTGGTCAAAATCGGATACGGCCCTCATCAGATCAGCTTAACGATCGACAGCCATCTGGCCTGGGTGGACGGACGTAAAGTGAAGCTGGAGGCTGCCCCGTCCATGATGAACGGCACCCTGGTGGTTCCGCTTCGTGTGGTGGCGCAAGGTATCGGAGCGCAAATGAATACAGGGTCGGCGGGGGAATGGGTGATCAGCCTGAAACCTTCGGAGGATGATGCCAGTCCGCAGGATCCAGGGATCGATTCGGACGTAGGCAAGACGAAGATCGGCAACAGCTACTACGGCTGGACGATGAATTATCCGAGCGGCCTGATCGTCGGCAGCGGCGATGAGACCGAGAGTATTGCGTCTTTTAACGATGCAGAGGAAAAGTACTACATTGAAGTCCACGCTTCCGATGAGGATGCGGATCTAAGCACCGATGATTTGCTGGATCGGCTGGTGGAGGACGCCAAAAAAGGCGGCGAGATGGTAGTGGACCGGGGGACCTTCCCGAAAGCAAAGGTGCCGTATGCCCGTATTGTGACCAAGGACGGGGATGGAACCTTCTGGGAGTGCCGGATGTATTCGAGCCATAATCGTCTGTACGAGCTGTATTTTGCTGATCTGCAGGCGTCCAACTACAAGGACCTGAATAAATATGCCGGGCTGCTGAACTCTTTTGATACAAGCTTTAATCCGGCGGACAAAACCGTGAAGGATCTGTCGACTGTCAAAAATGGCATGCGCGGCGTGTATAACGAGGACTACGGCATTGCTTTAGACATCCCGGCTGCCTGGAGCATGGACAATGCGGACATGTATTATGAAAGCAAGGACGGCAGCTACTTGAAGTTGAACGTGTCCACTGGACCCAAAGGCGACTCGCTTGAACAGTGGGGCGGACAGATGAAGAAATGGCTGGAGGAATCCTTCGTCAAAACTTCGTATGAGGTCGTCAATACTTATCCGCTGGAGGTATCCGGGGAACAGGCGCTGGTGAACGAAGCCAGATATAACTACGGTGACGGCTGGATCCGTGAATATGAAGTGATGATTTTGAAGGACGGTTACCGCTATTATGTGGAATATGCAGCTCCGGAAGACCAGCCGGCGGATGTGGCCAAGTTCAAGGATTTGATGAACGGGATCAACATTGATTTTACCGTCGTGCCGGAATCCTTCGGGAGTATGGAAGAGAATACGTTCCTGATCGATAAATCCAAGAGAACGACCAAAACGTCCAAAACCTATCAGTACCAAATTCGTATTCCGCAGTACTGGAGCGCAAATCGCGACCAGTTTGAGCTGTCGCCGGTGGAGTATCAGTTCGTGGGCGGACGCATGATGATCACGGCCGAGAAGGATAGCTCCTTTGAAGAGGCTGTAAGCCAACTGAAGGCGTTCTACAATGAAGCCGTGAAGTATCAGAAAGATCTGAAGCTGGAAAAGGTAGAGAACACGACCTTTGCCGGCGAGCCAGCTGTCGTCTTTTCCATTCATCAGGTGAGGGACGGCATTCCGTACAGCGCGCGTCAAATCGTCGTTCAGCATAACGGCACGGTGTATACGCTGTCCGCGTCCCTGAATGACGCCAACGCCACGGATATTCAGAAGAAGACGCTGGATGAGACGCTGAATTCTTTTACGTTCACGAAAAAAGATGACGTCAAGACTACTGTGGCTGCCGAATAAGTGGAGCAGAAAATAAGTTTGACCAGGAACCGGGATAGCCGAAGGCTGTTCCGGTTTTTGCTGTGCCGGCTTGATGAGGGATGCGTTAGAGGATGTAGATGGTCTAATGGCTTGTGCTGTGCCGAGCGTCTGTGGAAACGTCTTAGAGGTGCTTCGGTTTTGCTGCATATGGAGTTTTTCACATCATATAAGACACGCTGGTCCATAATCGTGGTTTGCACCCTACCAAACGCGGATAACCTGATAGTATGCAAATGCGAAAGTTGCTGCCTTCCTATGGGAATCGAGATAATTCGTGGGGATAGTAGAAGGATCGGAAGATGTCTGGTACACTAGATAAGTTAAAGCAGAAGTTGTGCTGGTGATTCTTTTCGTTAGGTCAGCAATGAGTACGAGAATTCTAGAATTTGAACCGGCAGGACCGGTTTGGGAGGATATAGATGAACAAACAGGCATTAAGAAGGGAAGACGTGGAGCTTCTGGCGCCGGCCGGCGACTGGGACTGCATGCGTGCGGCGGTAGCCAACGGAGCGGATGCGATCTTTTTCGGCGTGGAAAAGTTTAACGCCCGTGCCCGGGCGAACAACTTCCGGATGGCGGAGCTGCCGGAGATCATGTCGTTTCTTCACAGCTATGGCGTGAAGGGCTTTTTGACGTTTAACATTTTGGTGTTTGAAAACGAGCTGGAGGATGCCAAGGAACTGATCGACGCCTGTATCGATGCGGGCGTGGACGCGGTGATTGTGCAGGATTTGGGGCTGGTGAAACTGATCCGGGAAATTTCCCCCGACTTCCCGATTCACGGCTCGACCCAGATGACGATCACTTCGCCGGAAGCGGTGGAATTCACCAAGCCTTGGGGCATGGAGCGTGTCGTGCTGGGACGTGAAAACAACCTGAAGCAGATTCAAAAAATCGGGGAACAGGCGAAGCTCCCGATGGAAGTGTTCGTTCATGGCGCCCTGTGCGTCTCCTATTCCGGTCAGTGCCTGACGTCGGAAATGTGGGGCGGCCGCTCGGCCAACCGCGGTGAATGCGCTCAGGCCTGCCGCCTGCCGTACGACCTGATCGTGGACGGCGAGCAGAAGCCGATGGGCGATGTGGCTTATCTGCTGTCGCCAAAAGATTTGGCGGCCATCGATTTGATGCCGGAGTTGATCGAGGCGGGCGTTACGTCCTTTAAAATCGAAGGGCGCCTGAAGAGCCCCGAGTACGTGGCCAACGTGGTCAGCAAATACCGCAAGGCGATCGACCGTTACTTTGACGGTGACAATACGCCGCCGAGCGAAGAGGAAATGCGCGAGCTGCAGCAGAGCTTTTCGCGCGGCTTTACGCATGGGTTCCTCGAAGGCACGAACAACAAAAAGCTGGTCGACGGCACGTTCCCGAAAAGCCGCGGCGTGTACGTCGGCCGGGTCGAAAAGATCCTGCGCGACGGCGTCGTCTGCAAGATCGAAGCTCCGCTGAAGCGCGGGGACGGCATCGTGTTCGACGCGGGCGACCCGACGAAGCAGGAAGAGGGCGGACGGATTTACGACCTGCGCCGCAAAGGCGTCAAGATTGACGGGGAAGCCGGCGAAGGCTGGATCGTGGACATCGTCCCGGGCCGGAGCGACGTGGACCTGCGTAAGCTGCATGTCGGCGACCGTATCTGGAAAACAAACGATCCGGCGCTCGACAAGCGCCTGCGCCAAACGTTCGAGACGGAGAAGCCGTACCGGGTGTTCCCGGTCCACGTTAAGGCTGTAGGCCATGCAGGCGGCCTCCTGACGACCGTCTGGACCGACGTGCAGAAGGGCACAACGGTGCAGGTGGACTCGGAGATGGAGCTGGAAATCGCCAAGAAGCGGCCGATGGATTACGCTCTGCTCGAGGAGCAGTTCGGCCGCCTGGGCGGCACCGTCTACCAGCTCGAGAAGCTGGACGTCGACCTGCAGGGCGACGTCATCGTGCCGATGCGCGAGCTGAACAATATCCGCCGCCGTGCGGTGGAGCTGCTCGCAGGCGAGCGCCCGAAGCCGCCCGTGTACGTGAAACGGGCGGCGACCGTGTATGGCGATGCCTCGCGCAGCGCATCGCCGGTGGCCCGCGGTGAGGCGAAGCTCACCGCGCTGTGCCGCAGCCTCCCGCAGGTGGAGGCTGCGCTCGAAGCCGGCGTAGAGATGATATACGCCGACTTCGAGTTCATCAAGCAGTTCCCGGCAGCGGTGGAAGCCGTTCAGGCCGCCGGCAAGCGGATCGCGCTGGCGACGCCGCGCATCCATATGCCGAACGAGAACGGCTACCACAAAAACATTCTGCGCCTCAAGCCGGACGCCGTGCTTGTGCGCAACACCGGGGCGCTGTATTTCTACCTGCGCCACCGGATGGAAAACCCGGATGCCGATCATCCGCAGCTGATTGGCGATTTCTCGCTGAACATCGCCAACCACAAAGCAGTGGATCTGTTCCTCGAAGCCGGCTGTGACTTGGTCACGCCGTCTTACGACCTGAACATCCAGCAGATGGTCGATCTGCTGGAGCGCTCCAAAACGTCGCAGATGGAGATCGTCATACACCAGCATCTGCCGATGTTCCATACGGAGCACTGCGTGTACTGTACCTTCCTGAGCGAAGGCACCGACTTCACGAACTGCGGCCGTCCGTGCGAATCGCACCGGGCGTCCCTGCAGGACCGCATTGGCATGTCCCATCCGGTCCGCGTGGACGAGGGCTGCCGCAACACGGTCTACAACGCCATCGAGCAGTCCGGTGCCGAGTACCTGACGAACTTCATGGACCTCGGCGTCTCGACCTACCGCGTCGAGTTCCTGGAGGAAACGCCTGAACAGGTGCACGAGGTCATCGACCTGTACAACCGCGCCCTGCGCGGCGAAATCAGCGGCACGCAGGTGTGGAAGACACTGAAGGCGACGAATCAGCTGGGCGTAACTCGTGGACAGCTGGTGAAGTAATATAGAGGCATGAAGGAGGGCCCTTGCTTTGGCACGGTTATTGTGCTCAAGGCAGGGGCCCTATTCATCTTAAACGCTAAGACCGATATAATTAGGGTATAAGGACAACTAAGAGGACGAATTGAACCTATTTATTAGCAAGGAGCATTGTCATGAAAATCCGCAAAGCTATTATTCCAGCTGCCGGCTTAGGTACCCGCTTTCTTCCGGCGACCAAAGCAATGCCCAAAGAGATGCTGCCCATCGTGGACAAGCCAACGATTCAATACATTATCGAGGAGGCCGTTGCCTCGGGAATCGAAGATATTATCATCGTGACTGGCAAGGGGAAACGTGCGATTGAAGATCATTTTGATTACTCTTTCGAGCTTGAACATAATCTTGCCGAAAAGAAGAAATGGGAACTTCTAAATGAGGTCCGCAAATCCTCAGAAATGGCGGATATCCATTACATCAGGCAAAAGGAGCCCAAAGGGCTTGGCCACGCGATTTGGTGCGCTCGAAAATTCATAGGCGATGAGCCTTTTGCGGTGCTGCTGGGAGATGATATCGTCGAGGCTGATGTTCCCTGCTTGAAGCAGATGATCGATATTTATGATACATATCAGAGCTCCATTGTCGGAGTCCAGCCTGTTGATTGGGATGAGGTGTCGAGGTATGGCATTGTGGATGCTACAAGAGTGAACGATAGGGTCTACCAGGCTGACGCCCTGATTGAAAAGCCTAAGCCTGCTGATGCTCCTTCTAATTTGGCAATCATGGGAAGGTACATTTTAACCCCGGATATTTTTCAACTACTAGAGGAGCAAACTGAGGGGGTTAACGGGGAGATTCAATTAACGGATGCGCTGTCCCGATTAAGTGAGCAAGAGCAAATCCTTGCATATCATTTTAATGGAATTCGCCATGATGTTGGCGAGAAATTGGGTTTTATCCGGACCACCATTCATTATGCCCTTCAAAATGATGAGCTGAGGGGTGAGTTGTTAAAATATATGCATGAAGTACTTCAAGCAAAAGGAGCTCACAATCCGTGAGCTCCTTTTATAGTTCCTCTATTAATTAATTTTGACCAAATCCTCAATCTGTTTCTTTTCAGTAGGGTCCACCTTAATTAATTGATCCAGAACAGCCTGATCATTGGAGCCCTGTTTTTTCAGGGCCGCCACATACCAACGGGCTATTTCCCGATTCGTGGAATCGCTGAGATCTTGCTGCAGTCCCATTTTCAGGGTGTTCGTAGCTTTGTCCGGCTGGTTGTTCAGGTAGTACATTTTACCAGCATCCAGAATCATGATCGGCGAGTTGGAGAACGGCCGCCCAGCCATCTGTTCCTTCGGGAGTGTAGCTAGGTGTTTCAAACCCGCCTGGACCTTTTCGAATGCTGCGATCCCGTCATTGAAGTACTTCTCTTTGGATGTTACATCGCCTTTACCCAAGGCCGCATAACCTAGCTCAAAACCTTGCGTAATCATTCTTTCATACCAATTGATGTCCCAGTTGAATTTGGGTGCGTTGGCTACCAAGGTATCATACGCCTTGTCCTGCTCATCTTTTAACTGATAGTTGGTAATAAGGCGGTTAATAATATTTTTATTATAAGGCTCTTTCTTCAGCGCATCGGTTAATAGGGCTAAGTCTGCATTGTAAAATGAGTCATTCTGAGTTTGCTTGTAAACCGATTGATACAGGGAAGACATTAATTGCACGGAATCCGGATGGCTGCTTCGTATACCCAAGTCCTTATCTAGTGGAGCTTTAATCTCTTCAAAAGATGTGCTGGTCTGCACGATCTTTTTGGCCTCCAGCCCAGCGTCAGCCGCTTGTACAAACCGGATCGATGTGATGAGCACCACGATGCTGCAAATACCCGATACGAGGCTGTATACCCATCCAGCACCTTCCGTTTTCCATGAGAGCTTACGCAGAGGCTGGCTGTCCATTCCTGCGGCCATACCGGCGAGCCCTACAAACACCAAGATCCCAATAAAGACATAACTCATATTAAAGTCTAAAATACTGTGAAGCAGAATTGATAGGGCTAAGATGAGATAAAGGAAATAAGAATTCTTGCCTTCTTCGTCCGCCTTAATATAACCCCGAATGTATTTATAAAAAATATAGATGACAAAAGCCATAAAGATCACAAACCCGATAATTCCGACTTCCAATAGATACTGCACAAAGAAATTATGTGCCTGTCGGCTGGTATAAGGGTTGTTCTGGTACTTTTCATACAAAGCAGCCCAGGCGCCGCCCCCTGCCCCTAGAACAGGGTAGTCTTTAACGACCTTCATGCCGTCTTCATAGAAGGTGATCCGTTCGAGTACACTGTGCTGCTTAAAGTTAATGTTCTCAAGTCGGGTACTTACGTTTTGCGGCAGGATATCACGTACACTGGTTCCAATCAGCAGGAAAGCCACAACACCTACAACAACGACTGCTCCGACTGGGATCCACAGACTGGCAAGCTTTTTACCGGAAGCTTTGGTAAGTCCCTGTTCCATTTTGGGAGCGAGGAACTTTTGAATAACCCAGCCAAGAGCCGCAACGATTAAAGAAGCAATGAGTAGGAAAGCCCAAGCCTTAGCTGCTGCACCAGCCGCAAACTTTTGATTTAATTGAAGTCCTAGATCGGTGACTTCTTTGGAGATCCCTAGCGAGATCACACCTGAAATCGCGCAGTAGATGACCCACAGAATTTGCTTGGCTGGCTTCAGGAAGAGAAGCAATAGAACAAGCACTACCGGGAGCATGACTAGCCCCCCGCGCGACAGGGTGAGCAGGATTGATACGATAATAGGAACGAGCATAAATGCGTGGATCGCTTGGCCGTACCATTTTTTAGATCGAATCAAACAAAATACCGCTGCAAATAAAAAAGCCATCAAAAATGCCGCGTAGGTATTGGCATACTGGAACACAGAGGTCAGACGCAGACCGTTCGAGTCTGTCATGACAGCATCGGTGTATTTGCCGTTCATCACGCCAAACGAAAACCATGCAACCAGTGTTCCGGCTAATTTACCTTGACCAAACCAGTTAAGAAATCCAAATCCGACGATGATGTAAGCTACGGTCATAATGGCGACCTGAATAATCCGATTAGCCCGTTGATCTTGGAGTAGGTAGAGACTGACGATAAAGATCATTGCATACAAGCATTCCACAAGAACCATATTCATCGCCAAATAATGCGAAGCAGCTCCAAAATACGACAAAAGATATGTAATAGGTAACAATAGTACTACTATGGACAGCCAATCTCGTTGTTCGGCCAATTTAAAGCTCTTGTAATAATTTACAATCCATAAGAGCAGCAGTATGCTTGATAGAGCCACGCCCCAGAACAAAGGCTTTTCAAACTCTAGCATCTGACCGTTAAATAACGCGACTTGGAATGGGGTCCAAACTAAAAAAGCGATAAAGGCAACAATTAACAACCAAAACTGGACAGGCTTTTTCTCGACACTGCTCGACCTTTTGGTCTGCTTACCGTATACTGGATTAGACAAAGTTTCCATTCTCCTTTTTGTGAGTTCGACAATATTTTAGCATAAGCTGAGGGAAGGAACTACCGTTAACATTCAGTGAAACAATAATTAGGACTAACTATCAGGCTTATGGAATGCCAGTGGAAAGTCAGTTACTAGCTCCAAAATTTGGTATTAAGATACTCTAGGTGCACTAATAATCGTATACATACTTATTATTTGAAGGGATATATTTGTCCGGACAACCTTTCGGTATAGTTATATATTTAGTATCGCAACCAATATCTTTATACCATTAGGCAAATCCCTGGGGAAGATGCAGTGGGATTAAAGAAATGCTACCTTAGAAGGGTACGATGATTTTTAGCGGAGGGTTCATTCATGAATAAAATTAACCGATTCTATAATTTTATAATAGTTGTTTTTAAGATTCTTTTTAATGTAGACAAGAGAAAGGTTGCCTTTCGAAAAGCATACACCATATATAAAGAATTTGGTTTGAAAGGGTTTGTAAGAGCAATAAAAAATAAGGCCTCTAAACGCGACCTTCTAGATGGTATTGTGGCAAAAGAAGAGGGAGAGATGGAGGAACTCCCCTACAGTGGGTCTGTGTTCATTCCGGGGGACCACACTGGCCGTAAACTCTTCCTGCAGCAGCAGGAGGAGTTTTCAGAAGCGATTATTGGACAGGTCACCGAGGAATTGAAAAAAAACATTTGCTTCAGCATCGTATTACTTCTAGGACGCGCGGAGATAAACATGTTGAAGAGGAGTATAAAGTCAATTCATTCGCAATTCTACAGTGGGTGGGAACTTTTTGCAGTTGATATGGGAGCCAAGGATAGGCGGGGAGTGAACTTCTTTGGTGGAGAAGCAGAAAAAGACTCTCGAATCCATCTGCTGGGGCTAGACGGGCAGAAAATAGAGGAAGCTGAGGCATACAACCTTGCACTGAGTAGAGCATCTGGTGAATATGTGATTTTTATGTATCCTGGTGATCAATTAACACCCGACGCACTGTATTGGGTAGCAAAAAGTTTGGACGACGGTAAGAACATTGACCTGCTCTACTCGGATGAATGCCATGTGGATGAGAGAGATAACTATTTTAAGTTCTTTTTTAAACCAGCTTGGTCTCCCCTGCTAATGGTGAGAACTTCATACCCTGGGAATCTTTCTGTGTTTAGGAAAGCGGCTTTACAGGAGTGTGGTGAATTTGACAAAGGTTTTAATAGTTCTGCACTTTATGAAATGACATTACGACTCTCTAATTGCGGAGGAGAAGTTCGGCACATTGAGCGGATCTTATATTTAAACTATGCAATGGAAATGACAGAAAAGGTACGCCAACGTGAGAAGTCTAGTCGGGTAAAAGCATTGTTTCATCACATGTGGCGTATGAATTATTCAGCTTCTGTCTATGAACGCGATGGACATAATTTTATATCCAAATGGCGTAGTGAAACCCCGCTTGTCAGTGTGATTATCGCAACAGACCATGCGAATGCCATACTTGGCAGTCTGCCACAGTTATTACGGGATACTGCGTACCCTAACTTTGAAATTGTTATTGTAGCAAATTCTGAATTATCTGAAAATATCAGTGAGGCAATTCCCGGTTTAGGAGGACGGCTGGTTCTTTTACCGTATGATGGACCTCTTAATAATTCGAAAAAATACAATCTCGGTGCAGCAGCAGCAAAGGGGGAATATCTTGTTTTTCTAAGTGATAATATGTACGTAGCACAGCGGGATTGGTTGAATCACCTTTTGGATACTTTAGATTTTCCAGGAGTTGGAGCAGTTTCCCCCGCTGTGATCGATTCAGAAGGTGGCGCGATTTATACGGGGGGGCGGATTGGTCAGCGTGGTGGCGAGTTGTATACTAGTACGTTTCCAGGCCAGTCATTTTATAATAATGACGACCGTGCGCTCAATCATCATATAAGCAGAGAAGTTAGCGTATTAAGCAAATATTGCTTTTCGGTGCGAAAAGAAGTCTTTTTTCAGGCCGGCGGACTAAATGAACAAGATACTCCGAACCGATACTTCGAGTTGGATTTTAGCTTCCGAATCCAAGATAATAATCTCCGTTGTGCTTTTGTTTCGACAAGTGTTCTTTTTAATAAAGTAAGACCTGAGATGGAATATATCTATCCGCGAGATAGAGCATATTTGTACATCATAAAACAGTGGCATACGTTTCTAGAGAAGGACAATTTTTTTACAGACAGCATGTTAAAATACAGTTCAGACTGTGATAGACTACCTAACCGTCTACTTCTTCCTAAACACATCCTGAAGGGTAATAAGGGAAACATTCTTCTTATAAGTCATGAGTTGTCCCGGACTGGATCTCCGCAGGTTGTATTTGAAGCAGCGAAAGTTTTGAAAGATCAAGGATATTTCCCAGTTGTAGCCTCTCCTGAGGATGGCCCCCTTTCGAGAGACATTTTGGCGGAGAAAATTCCGGTTATTATTGATCAAGATTTATCGAAATACAGGGCTTATCGCCCGAATGAGGTACCCAAGTCTATCTCACCGGGTATTGACAACTTGTTAGGAAACTTTGATCTTGTGCTGGTGGCCTCCATCGTTAGCCATAACTTTATCAACTGCTATAATGGTTCGGATATCCCTTTTCTATGGTGGATCCACGATGGTGGGACGGGATATACTTTTCTCGAAAACTATCTACCTAGGCATTTGAAAGGTAATATTTCCGTCTATTGCGGCGGTAGATATGCACAGGAAATGTTGGAAAAGTGTCGACCGCAATTTTATACAGAAGTCCTGTTATATGGTGTGAAGGATTGGGCTACTGACATGAAAGAAATAACCGACCGACGGAAAAAGGTACTGTTTCTGTTTCCTGCAACTTTTGAGATTAGAAAGAATCAGTTGTTATTATTGGAAGCAATAGGAATGTTGCCGGAGGCTATTGCGGAAAAGGCGGATTTCTTGCTAATAGGTAAAGCTGGTGACGAGCTTTACTATAGGAGCGTAGACAATAAAGCTAGCGAATTGCCCAATGTCAAGATATCTGGACCAGTTCCCTATGACGAATTAATGAATATTTACCGTGAGACTGCCTGTGTGGTTGTTCCATCTATTGACGATCCCATGCCTGTTGTCTTAGCGGAGGCCATGATGATGTCCAAGATTGTGTTGTGCTCTGACATGACGGGAACTGCACGTTACATTGAAGATGGTGTTAACGGATTTTTATTTAGTAGTAGGAATGCTTCGGAGCTGAAAGAAAAACTGGAATATGTTATTGATAACTTTGATGCGATGGATGATGTGCGTAAGGCAGGTAGGAAGACATATGAGCAGTATTTCTCTCAAGAAATATTCACCGAAAATCTAGTTAGTGTTGTGGAGAAGAATATAATTCGCTTTACGGAGGATAGTAAATGAAAAAATATGTAATCTTAGGTGGTAGTGGTTTTATTGGTAGGAATTTGGTTGGTAAGCTAAGCAAAGATAATTATGTGCTAGTAGCTGATAGATCGTACAGCTCGGAATTTGAAACAATGGAAAATGTTTCCTATACGAAATTTAATTTTACAGAAGAAGAGAGCTTTGCCCCGCTATTAGATGATGCCGATACAATCATTCACTTAATCAGCACGCTGTTTGCCAAGGACGGTACAGAAAATCTAGCAGCCGAGGTGTCAGCTAATGTCCTCTCCACGATTCGCCTTTTGGAAGATATGGTCGGTAGGAATACAAGTCTTCTTTTCGTATCTTCGGGTGGGACAGTGTATGGGGAGGGAGGAGAATCTCCAGCTTTGGAGGATGATCCAAAACACGCTTTCTGCGGATATGCTCTTACTAAGACGATGATCGAAAATACTCTGGAGTTATACAAAAATCAGCATGGACTTCGTTTTCAAACCGTGCGTTTAAGCAATCCTTATGGCTTTATGAGTAATAGCGGCCGTATGCAGGGACTGATTCCAATTATGGTGAATCGGATCTTGCATGGAGAACCGATTACAATATGGGGGGACGGGGAAAACATTCGGGATTATATCTTCATTGACGATGTTGTTGACGCAATTGCGGCAGTCCTGAATTATGAAGGCCAGGAGAGTATATTCAATGTCGGAACAGGAGTTGGATATTCCAATAATGAGATTCTAAATTTGGTAATGGAAAAGCTAAGCCCGGAAAATCCGCCGTTGATTCAATATTCTTCAAGTCGTAAGTGCGATGTTAGAAAAAATGTTCTCAATATTGAAAAAATTACGAAATGTACGGGGTGGCAACCGAAGACTGGGATTGAGGAAGGAATTGAGTTTGTTATTCGTGAGTATAAAACTAAAATCCGATCCTCAATCACAACAATAGAATAGGTGTATTATATGGAACATAATCTACAGTTTCTGAACCGAGAAACAGCAGACCAATATCAAAAAATGATGGACCATAACTTTATATGGCCAGGTTGGGAGCCTTCTGTTGAAAAGATCGACGATGGAATAATAGTTCCGGCTGAAGCGTTTTATGATGAGGTTGGTAATTATAGATATCGTGGTGGCGTTTTGAACGCAGAGGGGGAATTCGTGGAGTCGTCTGGGTTATATAAAGGTTTAGATTATAGAAAAGAACTCCTTTCGATGGCTGAGTGTCCTGATGTGAACCTTGATAATTGCGTCTATATAGACGAGGAAGTTGTATACTACGGTCTTTTTATTTATCATTGGGGTCATTTCTTGTTTGAGTCGACAAATAGGCTGTGGTATTATCTGCGGGAAAATTGCAAAGCCAGTGGGGTCCGACTTGCTGGCATCTATCTCAATAAAAAGCCGGATGGTAATTTTCGGCTTTTTCATGATTTAGTTGGAATAGAGCAAGATGATCTTCTTTTTTTGGATCGTCCGACCAGATTTAAACGTATAATTGTACCTAAAGCTTCCTGCATATTAGGGAGCACAAATAATTTTTACTATTCTAAAGAGTTTCTTATCCCATTTGATAAGATAATAGATTCAGTTCCAGCGAACCCAAGCAGAAAAGTGTATCTGACTCGTACTAACCTGCAAGAGAGTAATACCATCGGTGAGAAAAAAATAGAGGATAATTTCCGTAGAAATGGGTTTGACATTGTTGCCCCAGAAAATGAGTCGTTATTAACTATGGTTTCTTTATTGAAGGAAGCAGACGTTGTTGCTGGACTGAGTGGCTCTAATACCCATAACCTGCTGTTTTCTGGCTCTAAGTGCAAGGCCATCATCCTCAACCGAATGCAGGATACAAATTATCCTCAAGAGATGGTGCATCAATCTAGAAATATTCAGGCAGTTTATATTGATGTTTATTCGACTTTTATGCCGGTTACTCATGGTAATGGGCCATTTCTAGTATCTGTCAATGACCACTTATTCAACTACCAGATCAATGTAAGGATGCTTCCCTACCACTATTCGACGTATCTTTCATATGATAGTATTATCAAATTTCTACACAAATGGAGCATTATATATCACAAAACTCCATCCGCAGCCAATATATTGAATTTGTACTTTAATAATATAAAGGACATAATTGAGAAAGCTTATTTGTTTTTCTTGAAAAATGAACAAGGTGTTAAACAAAAGAAATTGAGTAAAAAGATCAGTCTTTTTCTTTGGCTTCATAGGCTTGGGCTCAAAAAGATATATGAGGTTGTTAACACGGATAAAAGTAGTTTGTCTGATTTGAATATTATTAGGTATTCTTATTATTTTAATGAACGTTGGTATCGAAAAAAATATATGGTGAAAATAAATGATAGCGAACCTGCTGCGCACTATTTGAATTTCGGATTTAGAGAAGGCAACGATCCGTCTCCAAGGTTTTCTACACGTGGCTATTTTCGCTTATATCCGGATATTCAAGAAGCAGGAATTAACCCTCTGTGGCATTACGAGAAGCATGGAAAATTTGAAGGTCGTCAGGTTGTTCAGAGTTCAAATAAATCTTAAAAAGGGATGGATAGAGTGGCAACGTTGAACCTAGATTATTCAACTGGTAAAGACCAGTATGTTGACAATGAGGAAGACATACTTTTAGCTCATTACAGCGGAGAGGCATTGATTGAACACCCACGAGACAGTCTATTTTATTTAACTACAAAAGAGCGAGAAAACATATTAGCTTGGTATTCATTTCAAGACAAAGACGTTCTGGAAATTGGTTCGGGATGTGGATGCATTACGGGTACTCTGTGTGATTCTAGTAAAAGAGTCGTTTCTGTTGATCAGTCACAAAAGCGTGCCCGAATTACTTTTGAAAGACACAAAGAAAGGGAGAATTTAGAGGTATACGCTGGGAATGTTGCAGACATTCCTTTTGAGCAAAAATTTGATTATGTTGTATTGATAGGCGTATTAGAATATGCAAGGCGTTTTTTTTCGGAATACCCGGAAGACGTCTTTTTCTTGAAAATGATTCGAAAATTGCTAAAGCCCGAGGGCGTTTTACTGATTGCAATTGAGAACCGTTACGGAATAAAGTATTTTGCAGGAGCAAACGAAGATCATTTGGGAGAGCCATACGTATCTCTGGGGGGGTATTCCAATAGAGATGTCAGAACTTATGGCAAGCAGGAACTGGAGGAATTGCTGGACAATTGTGGGTTTCCCAAGACGAAGTTTTATTATCCTTTTCCGGATTATAAATTGCCATCAATAATCTATTCGGATGAACAACCACCTTCCTACGGCGAAGCTGCGATGCTGCCTATTTATACTTATGGGAATGCTGTCAACTTTTCAATCCAGGAAACAATGGCTGGAATTGTGAAAAACGGACAGTTTGGTTTCTTTTCAAACAGCTTTTTGGTAGAGGCCGGAACGGACCAAAGTCAGTTTTCAGATATTTCATTTGCTAAATTTCAGCCAAAGAGAACTGAAGACTATCAAATCATATCGGTTAAAAAGAACAAAAAAACTATTGTTAAGAGACCGAGAAGTGCAGGAGCGAAAGCACACTTAGATAATTATCAAAAAATTCACGAGAAGTTGGGGCAATCTGGGTTTAATATATGCAAAGTTCTTAAATCTCCGACAGAAGACGAATGGTGCGCAGAATTTATCGAAGGAAAATCAATCTCCGAATTAGTCGATCTAGCTGGGGAGAAAAATGGAAAAGCGGGAATAAGAGTTGAAATTCAAAAATTTTTGGAATTTTTATACAAAAATAGCGATATTGTGATGTTGGATCATCCAGTCCTTGACGAACTAAAGGAACTGTATGTGGAACCTACTTATGTTTTAAAATATGGCCTAATGGATCTTAATGCAAGTAACATTATTTATCATAGTGATATTGGATACACGCTCATTGATCAAGAATGGGAAGAGTCCAGACAGATTCCAACAGATTATGCTGTATTGAACTCTTTAGGATATTTATACTCAACCTGCTCCACTGTGAAAAACTATTACTCATTGATGAGTCTTTTGGAAGATTTCGGGTTATCGCATGAAAAAGTATCTGTATTGGAGAAAATTTCGGATATTTATTTGAAAGAGCCAAATCCAGTATTGGACAAGGAAAAATGTTTGGTATTTGAACAACTGAGCCAATATGATATTATTCAAAATTCGCGAGTTGATTGGGAGGTGAAATACACCGCTCTTTCCTCACATACAAAAAAAGTGGAAGACGAATTACATCATCAAAATGAGCAAGTTGGATTTTTAAGTGAGCATTATAACAGAGTTGTGACGCAAATCAAGCAAATGGATGACCAACTGCGGGAGAGGAATGAAGAAGTTGCTGAATTGAGTAAACATTACAATATTGTAGTAGATCGTATTAGGCAACTGGAGAAACAACTTGAAGAACGAAACCAACAATTGACAGATTTAAGTACAAACTACAACCGGGTTGTTAAGTTAGTAAATGATTTAGAAAAGCATAAGGATTAAGGAGTGTCTGATATTCAATGGAGGAAATGTATGCTTAAAAGATTGAAGGAGATTAATCAATATAGAGGGACCATTAATGGCCTTGTCAAAAGAGATTTAAGAGGACGATATAAGGGATCTGTCTTAGGTTTTTTTTGGAATTTGGTTGTTCCGTTGTGTCAGATATTAGTTTACATTTTGGTATTTTCCCAGGTAATTCGGTATGATGTGCCAAATTACTATTTATTCTTGGTTGTAGCGATGATGCCTTGGCTTACTTTCACAGAATGTTTGCAGCAGGGAACTGGGTCTATTGTTGGACAATCGAGCCTTGTTAGTAAAATTTACTTTCCCAATGAAATTCTCCCGATTTCTACGGTGATCGCCAGATTTATCAATTTATTGCTGACACTTGTCATGGTATTTGCTTTGATTTTTATCGGTGGACAAGGAGTCAATCCGGAGGCTTTGTTGTATCTCCCTCTAGTTATTCTGATTGAATTTATTATGGCATTGGGAATAACAATTATTTTGTCTGCTATTACAGTGTATTTTCGTGATGTGCAGTTTATTGTTCAGATGGTACTAATGGCGGGGGTATGGGTAACGCCAGTTTTGTTCGAGCCGCAAATGGTAAAAGGTTTCTTGGCCTCTATTATGGATATAAATCCCCTCACCCCTGTTATTACGGCGTTCCGTGATATTCTCTACTATAAGGAGATCCCCGATATGCCAAGTTTATGGATGACGGCTGGTTTTGCGATAATCCAATTAATTTTAGCTTTGTTTGTTTTCTGGAAGCTTGAGTCTGGTTTTGCGGAAGAGATATAATTCAGGAGGCTAACGATGTCTGAAGATGTAGTAATTGAGATTAAAAATGTGAAAAAGTCCTTTAAGATATTTGCGGATAAGAGCCAAACGCTGAAAGGGCTACTTTCAAATATCAAGCGGGCCAAATATGAGAAAAGAGAGGTTATTAAAGGGATCAGCTTTCAAGTAAGAAAAGGTGAAGTTATTGGGCTTATCGGAAAAAACGGCTGTGGCAAAAGTACGACATTAAAAATGCTCTCCAAGCTCCTGAAGCCCAGTGACGGGGAAATAACAATAAAGGGAAGGGTTTCCAGCTTGATCGAACTAGGTGCAGGCTTTCACCCGGATATGACTGGTCGAGAAAATATATATATTAATGCTTCTATTTTTGGCTTTTCAAAAAAAGAAATTGACGCCAAAGTAGATGAAATTATTACTTTTTCCGAGTTAGAGAATTATATTGATGCACCTGTAAGAACATATTCTTCAGGCATGTATATGCGTCTTGCTTTTTCCGTTGCAACAAATATTGACCCGGAAATTCTCCTTATAGACGAGATCTTAGGTGTGGGAGACGCCTCATTTCAAACTAAGTGCTTTAACCGGATCAAGGCTATGAAGGAAGCCGGGGTTACAATTGTAATCGTGTCCCATACCACTAGCCAAATTGAAAATTTATGCAATAGAGCGATCTGGATTGATAATGGACTCATCAAGGAAGATGGTCCGCCACGCATTGTTTGCCCTCGTTATTTGGAGGATATGGAGAATGCAAGGATACTACGAGCTGAAATGGAATATCGAACGCTTATAGATAACAGCCTTGATATTGAGCAAGCGAAGTTAGAAAATAGAAATCTAACCTGTCGTGATATTGCCTCACAGTACGATCCTGATGCCCGTAGAAGCGGCAATGGTGAAGTGGAAATTTCTTTTATTGAGGTAGTTGATAATTGGGGAGAAGCAAAGCAGGTGTTCGATAAGGGCGAGCCGTTTACTGTTAATATGTCTTACCGAAGTGTTAATGGTGGTACACCGATCAGTGTCACTGTTGGTTTGGTCCGAGATGATGGTGTTCCATGCTATGAGGTATCCACAGAAAGTGACTCAAAGATGAAGTTTCAAGCGAGAAAAGAAGGACAGATTCAGTTTCGCTTCTTGAATAACAACTTGGTAAACGGAAAATATTTCCTTAATGTTTATGTCTATGGGAACAATGAGGTAGAGTATGACATTATCAGAAGAATAATTGCTATATCTGTAAAGGGAAAAGAGATGAATGAATCAGGTGTTGTTAGTATGCGTCACGTTTGGGATGTTGATGGAATGATCATAGAGAAGTAATGGAGACGGCTATGGGCAAATATGTTGATTTGTATGTATCCAAGGAACACTTGCAAGCTTACAGGGCAAATGAGGCCCGAGACTACTTGAGAAAGACACCTCTAACTGTTAAAGAGGTGAAGGGCGGTATTATTTTACCGGCTAAGGGAGATTCATCAACTACTTGGGGACTTGGAGGAGTGCTTGATGATGACGGTCAGTTCGTAAAAGAATCGCAAACCAGGGATGGACATCTCTTTGGTGGCTTTTACGAGTATGAAAAGAATTCTGTGCAACAATGCGATGAGACGGTTGTATTTATGGGACCATTTGTAAGCCATTGGGGGCATTTTATCTGTGACCAGATTTCAAGGTTGTGGTATGTCCTCCCAGATGTGAAAAAGTACCGAATTGCGTATTGCGGTTGGAACTGGGGAAACGAGCAGACTAGTCTGCATGGGAATTTTCTGGAATTTATGCATTTGCTGGGTATTAGTGACGAGCAGTTGATTGATGTAAAGACGCCGACGCAGTTTCGCTCAGTTATCGTACCTGAATTCTCGTATATCGAAAGGAACTACTATACTGAAGAATTCAAAGATATCTATCGTACTGTTATCTCGAATGTTAACGTATCAGGCATTGAGTCATATTCACATATTTACTTTACTAGAGGGGAATTTCCCGATGCGTTAAACAAAGAACGTGGGGAAAAAGATATCCAAGCTTTGTTTGCTGCGAATGGATACAAAGTTATTTCTCCTGAGAAACTGACACTAAGCGAACAGATTTATTATATGAGAAATTGTGACTGTATGGCGGCTATATCAGGTAGTATTACACATAACCTGTTGTTTGCAAAAGAAGGACAGAAGGTAATTGTGCTTAATAAAATGGAGGTGATGAATGGCTACCAGATGGTGATTGATAATATTATGGATGTCAATATTTCATGTGTCGATGTCTATGTAAAGATATTCCCTGTCTGTTTCGGCCTTGGGCCATTTTTGATAGGCATTAACAATAATCTGAAGAAGTTTGCAAAGGACAAAGGCATGAGGATTCCCCCGAATTTGTTATTTAATTTTTTATCCGTAATCAAAAGATATATTTGGTATATCACAAAATTTACTCGGATATATGCTAAAAAACATAACAGAAGTATGTTACTTTCTCAGCAGAGATCGGTTAGGGAACTAAAAAAACAATTTTAATAAGCTAGGTTGTATAGTTCTAAAAGTTTTTTCTGAATATTTTATACCCAGATTGCGAACTTATTGAAGGGCATTGAAAGAGAAACCACTTTGATTGAACCTTGGTTTAGCTAATGTTCTTCTTTATTAAATAATCCGAATCTTTATTGTGTGAAAATTGAAAAGGAGGAATTACTTAAATGAAAGGTATCATTCTAGCGGGAGGTACGGGCTCCCGTCTTTATCCGCTCACGAAAGTTACGAATAAGCACTTACTGCCGGTTGGCAAGTACCCAATGATTTTTCACTCGGTGGCAAAGCTAAAAGAATCGGACATCACTGATATCCTGATCGTCACCGGAAAGGACCATATGGGTGATGTAGTTAATCTTCTTGGAAGCGGGCGAGAAATGGGGGTTTCGTTCACTTATAAAGTTCAAGATGAAGCTGGGGGAATCGCTCAAGCCCTTGGTCTTGCCGAACACTTTGTTGGTGAAGATCAAATGGTTGTAATTTTGGGTGATAACGTATTTGCTGATAATATTTCTTCTTACGTAGCGAACTTTAAAGGCCAACAAATTGGCGCGAAAATTCTTATACAAGAAGTAAGTGATCCCAAAAGGTTCGGTGTGCCAGAAATCGAAGGTGAACGTATTGTATCAATTGAGGAAAAACCTCAAAATCCAAAGTCTAATTATGCTGTGACCGGGATATATATGTTTGATCATAAGGTGTTTGAGATTGTTAAAACATTAAAACCATCAGCTCGGGGCGAATTGGAAATTACGGACGTTAATAATGCATATATTGATAGAGGCGAGCTTACCTTTGATGTATTAGAGGGTTGGTGGACGGACGCTGGTACGCATGCTTCGCTGGCTCGGGCGAATGAGTTGGCTCAGGAAATCATTTTTGGTGAAGAATTCGGAATGCTCAAGTTATAAAGGAGGTTTCGGAATGATGAAAATAACTCCTCTAAAAGTAGAAGGGGCCTTATTACTAGAACCTGTGGTACACGGGGATCACCGGGGTTTTTTTATGGAAAGTTATAATGAGAACCTTATGCAGCAAATAGGGGTAAACTACGTGTATGTACAGGATAATCATTCCCTATCCGCTGAGCCTGGCATTCTAAGAGGATTGCATTATCAATTAGCCCCCAAAGCTCAGACCAAACTGGTTAGAGTCTTAACTGGAGCGATTTTCGATGTTATTTTGGATCTTCGAAAAGGTTCCCCTACTTTTGGTCAATGGGTTGGAGTCATCCTTAGTGAATATAACAAACGTCAGTTACTTGTCCCAAAGGGTTTTGCTCATGGTTTTTGTACACTCGTACCGAACACCCAAGTGCTGTACAAAGTGGACGAATATTATTCCCCCGAAAATGACCGGGGCATATTATGGAATGATCCGGCATTGGGAATTGACTGGCCGACATCCAAGCCGATTCTATCGGACAAAGACCAGCGCCATCCGCTGTTGAAGGATGCGGAATTGAATTTTGACTAGGAGGCCGCTTTTTACATGAAACTTCTCGTTACCGGCGGAGCCGGATTTATTGGCAGTAATTTTGTTTTATATATGCTTCAGCAGCACCCGGAGTATAAGATCATTAATGTGGACTCGCTAACGTATGCGGGCAATTTGGAAAACCTGAAATCGATCGAAAATCATCCAAACTATACCTTCTCTAAAACTGATATTACCGATGCCAAAGCGATTGACGACTTGTTCCAGCAAGGTATTGACGTGGTAGTAAACTTTGCTGCCGAATCGCATGTGGACCGCAGTATCTTGGATCCGGAAGTATTCGTAAAATCAAATGTTTTGGGGACGCAGGTACTTTTAGACGCAGCCAAAAAATACGGCGTGACGAAGTACGTTCAAGTATCTACGGACGAGGTGTACGGTACATTAGGGGAAACTGGCCTATTTACGGAGGAAACGCCTCTGACCCCGAACAGTCCATATTCCGCGAGCAAAGCAGGCGGGGATCTTCTTGTGCGTGCCTACCACGAGACTTTTGGTCTACCGGTGAACATCACCCGCTGCTCTAATAACTATGGACCGTATCAATTTCCGGAAAAACTGATTCCGCTGATGATATCCCGCGCTTTGAACGACCAGGCATTACCGATTTACGGAGACGGGCTTAACATTCGAGATTGGCTGTATGTAGAAGATCATTGCAGCGCCATTGACCTGGTTATTCATAAGGGCCGTATCGGCGAGGTATACAACATTGGAGGCAACAACGAGCGGACGAACCTCCACATTGTAAAAACTATTTTGGCGGAGCTGAATAAATCGGAATCGCTGATTACCTATGTACAGGATCGTCCTGGGCATGACCGCCGTTACGGCATTGACCCGACCAAGATTACGCAGGAGCTTGGTTGGAAACCAAAGCATAATTTCGAAACAGGTATTAAAGAGACGATTCAGTGGTATCTGAACAACAAGGAATGGTGGACTCGCATTCAATCTGGTGAGTACCAAGACTATTACGCTAAGCAATACGGCCAACGGTTAGGCGATTCTGTATGAGAGTCTTAGTGACCGGAGCCTCAGGACAGCTAGGGAAGGATGTAGTGGCTCTTTTTCAACAAAAAGGGCATGAAGTCATGGGGTGCAGCCGCTCCGAGTTGGACATTACGAATTTGGAGCAATGCCAACAAATTATTAACGAATTCCAGCCGGATTCAATCATCCACTGTGCAGCTTATACTGCGGTGGATGCCGCCGAGACGGATGTTGACGAAGCCTACAGAGCAAACGCAGTCGGTACAAGAAATGTGGCAGTTGCAGCCGAAAAAGCTGGCGCTAAGATGGTTTACATCAGTACGGACTATGTTTTTAACGGACGTTCCGAGGTCCCTTATCAGGAATACGACAATACGGATCCGAAAAGTGTGTATGGCAAATCAAAAAGAGCCGGTGAGGTTCTTACACAAAGCCTATCGTCCCGGTATTTCATTGTCCGCACATCCTGGGTTTACGGGCTGCATGGAAATAATTTTGTGAAAACAATGCTTCGCTTGGGTCAGGAGAAACCCCAGCTGCAAGTCGTTCATGACCAAAAGGGTTCCCCTACCTACACGGCTGATCTCGCTCGTTTTCTGGAGGAATTGGTCCAGACCGAAAAATACGGCGTCTACCATGCCTCGAACAGCGGAGACTGCACATGGTTTGAATTTACACAGGCTATTTTCGAAGAAGCTAAAGAGCTTGGGTTTATGATAAAAGCACAAGTTGAGTCATGTACCACAGAGCAATTTCCGCGTCCTGCTCCAAGGCCGGCTAATTCCGTTATGGATCACTTGTCGATCCGCACGAATGGGCTAACGGATTTTAGACCATGGCGCGAAGGGCTAGTTGATTTTTTGAAGCAGATCAAAGGATAACGCTTCCCTAGTCCATGATAATCTCTCACCCTTACCATAGGATGAGAGATTATTTGCTATAATGGAATCAAAATGATGATGGGGACAGGATACAACCTATGAATACACGAGTAAGCGTACATATTGTGACTTTTAATAGCAGTGAAGATATCATTCCATGCCTGGAAGCCGTTCAAGCTCAAACCTATCCTATTGAACAAATTGTTGTTGTTGATAATCACTCTGCCGACAGTACATTGAATAAAATCTATTCCTTTCAAAATAGTAATGAAGTGAAGCTTACAATTATAGCAAATCAAGAAAATCTCGGTTTTGCTCCCGGCCATAATCAGGCCATTGAGACAACCGACAGTGATTACATCTTAGTCCTTAATCCGGATGTGACACTGGATCCAAGATATGTAGAAATACTCATCAGCTATCTTGAGAGCCATCCTGAAGTGGGGAGTGCTACTGGTAAACTGCTTCTTAAGTCGAACCCTGAGATTGTGGATAGCACGGGACTTATCATGAACAAGGTGTATAGAGCGTTTGATCGTGGGGCAGGGGATCCCTCATCTGATTGGAACCAGTCCGGTGAGGTTTTTGGCGTTTCCGGTGCAGCAGCCATCTATTCTAGAAGGATGATTCGGGATATCAGCATATACGGGGAGTTTTTTGACGGAGACTTTTTTGCTTATAAAGAGGATGTAGATGTTGCCTGGAGGGCACAGATCTTGGGATGGAAATCGTACTTCCATGCCGAAGCTATTGGGTATCACGCCCGAGGATGGAAGAAGGGGACCCGTCAACAGCAGCCGTTGTTTATTCGAAAAGCATCCTATATTAACCGATATAAAATGATGTATAAGAACGGTGGGCGTTCCCTCTGGTTTCGAAACCTGGTACATGTCTTGCCTTATGAAATTGCCAGCAACGGGTATGTTCTATTGAGTGAAACTAGCGTACTGGGAGCTTGGGGATCTTTTATGAAGCAGTTTGGAAATTTGAAACGTAAAAAAGATGCCATTAGAGCAAAAATGAACTCAAGATAAGCTATCTATTTCTCTATACTTCCTATTTCATCCCTACCTACCATCTTCTTATGCTATAATGTCGATAGATAGGTTGAATTTGGGTATATTGTCGTTATTTTAATATATTTTCATAACTATGGTTGTCAGGATGTGCTTCAAATTGGATTTAAGCATTCTTATTGTGAATTACAATACATGCCAGCTGACGGTGGACTGTCTTCGTTCGGTGTATGCCTCGGGGACGGACTATACCTATGAGGTCATCGTTATCGATAACAACTCTTCCGACGATTCGGTCGAGACCATTCGAGCCGAGTTTCCTCAAGTGAAAGTCATCGCGAATAAGGATAATACCGGATTTGCCAAGGCTAATAATCAGGGGATGGAAGCGGCTAAGGGACGTTACATTTTACTGCTTAACTCGGATACGGTCATCCAAAAGGATACGTTACAAACCATGATCGCTTTTATGGACGAACATCCCAAGGCAGGGGCATCCGGCTGCAAAATTATACTGCCTGACGGATCCCTAGACAAAGCCTGCAAGCGCGGATTTCCGACGCCGTCGGCGTCGTTTTATTATGCCTTCGGATTTTCCAAGCTGTTTCCGGATAATCCACGGTTCAACCAATACCAGTTGGGGCACTTGGATCCAGATCAGGCCTACCCGGTGGATTGTTTGGTCGGGGCCTTTATGCTTGTGCGGCGTGAGGTGCTGGAGGAGGTCGGAGGACTCGACGAAACGTTCTTTATGTACGGCGAGGATATTGACTGGTGCTACCGCATTAAACAGGCGGGGTGGGACATTCATTACTATCCCAAAACCACGATTGTTCACTATAAAGGCGGAAGTGCCCGCAGAAGGCCATATAAGATTATTTACGAGTTCCATCGGGCGATGATCGTGTTTCACCGAAAGCATTATCGCAAACAATACAATGTTTTGACGAATTCCCTCATATATATGGGGGTAGGGCTTAAATTTGCCATGGCTCTGATGAAGAGCTGGCTAGTTCGTCCCAAATCGGCACCGAGCACTCGAGAAACTAATGTGGAGGTGGGCATGTGATTCGGAAAAATCAGGAGTTCCTGACTCAGATGTATGCATTGACGGACTTTGCCTTCATCCAGTTTTCGTTCTTGCTGGTTTGGTGGATCCGTTTTCGGAGTGGCTGGATACCGTACAGCGGACCGCTGCCGATCGAAACCTATGCGATGTGGAGCTTTATTTATGGAGGCATCGCCATCGTAGCCGGCATGATGATTGCTCTATATTCGCCTAAGCGAAAAAAGCGGTTTGCCGATGAATTCATAAAAATTGTTCAGGTGCACTGCATCAGCATTTTTGTGCTCCTTAGCTTAATGTTCTTTGTGAAAGAAGTGAACATCTCCCGTTCGTATTTGGCCATGTATATGGTTACGCTGGTGATGTTTATCCTGGTATACCGTTACATTCTTAAATCGTCTCTGAAGTATATCCGGCAGAAAGGCTACAACCGGCAGTTTGTATTGATCGTTGGAGCGGGGTCGCTTGGCAAAAGATTTTATAATAATCTTCGGCAGTACCCAGAGCTTGGTTATGAAGTGATCGGTTTCCTGGACGATTACCGGGAGTGGGACAGTATAGAGGAACGGCGTTACAAGCCTATTATGGGTACCGTAGATGACCTTTCAGCTGTTCTGGAAAGAGAACTGATCGACGAGGTCGTTCTAGCCTTACCACTAGACGCGCACTTCAAATACGCGAAAATTATTGCTTTGTGTGAAAAAGCGGGTGTGCGTACGCTCATTATTCCTGACTTTTTCGACTATCTGCCAGCCAGACCTTACTTTGATAACTTTGCTGGTATGCCGACAATTAACGTCCGTGATATTCCGCTGGACATGGCGGCAAATCGGCTGTTCAAAAGGCTGTTCGATATTGCGTTTTCCCTGTTTGCCATTATCTTGACGTCACCGCTTTTGCTATTGATTTGGATCGGTGTCAAGATCACTTCTCCGGGCCCTGTTATTTTCAAGCAGGAAAGGGTTGGTTTGAATCGTCGTACTTTTATGATGTATAAGTTCCGTTCAATGAAGGTAATGCCACCGGGTACGGTGGATACGGGCTGGACGACGGAAAATGATCCGCGGCGGACTAAGTTTGGTTCGTTTCTCCGGAAGACCAGCTTGGACGAATTACCGCAATTTTTCAACGTGCTGCTGGGGCATATGAGCGTCGTCGGCCCAAGACCGGAGCGCCCTTATTTCGTAGAACAATTCCGAGAGGAAGTTCCGAAGTATATGGTGAAACACCATGTACGCCCCGGCATTACTGGCTGGGCTCAGAGCAACGGCCTGCGCGGAGACACTTCCATTGAGGAACGGATTAACCACGATATTTTCTACATCGAAAACTGGTCTCTTCTCTTTGATATTAAAATCATTTTCAAAACGATACGAAACGGCTTTGTTAATAAAAACGCATATTAGTAATCAAGAACTGATTTAATGAAGCGGCGTCCATGACGTCGCTTTTTCTTATCCAATAGGTTAACTCCCATCTTTCCCCACCCCCTCATCGTTTGACACCCCTCCCGTCCGGGTAATCTCTACTAACGAATCTCTTTCTTCGGCTCCCAACGAATCAGACACGCTCCCCTCACGCTTACGCTGGTGAAAAGGATGTGATATCGATGAGGAAATGGGTGGCATTGCTGGCGCTGGTTGTAGCGGCCGGCCTGATGATGTGGGTTCCCCAGGGAAGCTCCAAGGACATCAACAACAATTTTACCGATTATCGGGTCATCTCCCACGCGATGGGCGGGATCCGCGAGCATGCGTACACGAATTCCTATGAGGCGTTTATTGCCAACTACGAAAAAGGAAACCGTGTATTCGAGGTGGATCTGCTACTGACGGCGGACGGCCATTTGGTGGCCAGGCACGAATGGACGCAGTACATGACCGAGCTGCTGGGGCAAAAGGGTGAGCTTCCGAAGGACAAGCAGTCGGGAAGACTGACCTACAGCGACTTCAAGAACAGCAAAATCCTCGGCACATACGAGCCGCTGGATTGGTCGGATATTTTGGACCTGATGGAGCATTATCCCGATATTTATATCGTGACAGATACGAAGGAGCAGGAGCCGGCGGATATGCAAAAAGAGCTGGAGATCCTCGTAAATACGGCAAAAAAACGCGATCCCGCGCTGCTGGGGAGGGTCGTGCCGCAAATTTACGATCAGCCGATGCTGGACATGGTGAACGGTATCTATGAGTTTCCGTCTATTATATACACGTTGTATGCGACCAAGGATACGGATCAGGAAGTCATCGATTTTGCTGCCAGCCATTCGATTGAGGCGGTCACGATCCCGGAATCCCGGGCGAAGCCAGACTTTCTGGCCAAGCTGAAAAAAGCGGGCATCACGGCTTATGTGAATACGATTAACGATCCTTCCGAAATTGGCAGGCTGCAGCGAATGGGGGTTACGGGCGTGTATTCCGACTTTGTAACGGAACAAGAGCTCGGTGATACCCGCTGGCTGGTTGCGCTCGGGTGGTAATTGCATCCATATTGTTCACCTGATGAATCGTTTATGACTTGAAAGATATGCTTCTCTACCCGGAGCATATCTTCTTTTTTGTGTACGGCGGATTGGCGAAAAAATGTTCGCATTTTATGCGAACACAAATTGACACTCACCCGGTGCTGACATAGACTAGATTTATGAAGATTTGTCGTGGAGGAATGCCGTTTGATGCAAATGATTATGCCATGGAGGCATGTGTTTAAGCTTGACCCGGATAAGGAGATCTCCGATGAGGCGCTGGATGCGGTGTGCATGTCCGGTACGGACGCCGTCATGGTGGGCGGGTCCAGCGGGGTAACGTTTGATAACACCGTGGAGCTGATGTCCCGTATTAGGCGATATGAGGTCCCCTGCGTGCTGGAGGTGTCCGACTTGGAGGCGATCGTACCGGGTTTTGATCTGTATATGATCCCCATGGTGCTCAATGCTTCGGATTCGGCATGGCTCGTTGGCCATCATCAGCGGGCGGTAGAGGAATATGGATACATGATCCCGTGGGAGCTGCTCGTTCCCGAAGGATATATCGTCCTGAACGCTGATTCCACGGTTGCCCGCTTGACGAGTGCGCAGACAGAGCTGGATGCGGCCGGAGCAGCGGCGTATGCCCAGGTTGCGGACAAGTTAATGTCTCTGCCGGTTGTCTATGTGGAGTACAGCGGGACGTTCGGGGACATGGAGACCGTGCGTCACATTCACCGCTCGCTGAACGGGGCCAAGCTGTTCTATGGCGGAGGCATCAAGGATGCCGATTCGGCCCGTCAGGCTGCTGACGTCTGCGACACCATCGTCGTCGGCAACGCCGTTTACGAAGATTTGAAGCAGGCGCTGCTGACGGTTAAGGCTGTTAAGGAATAAAAGTAAGTGGATTTAAACTGTTGTCGGTACTACCTCTAATCCCCAAATGCATATAACCGCTAACCGGTATAATAGATGCTGGCCGTTGGGCCACACTGCATACCGCTTTTATGATGTCCTATCATATTTGTGAATTTCTATAGCAGGAAGGAGCATGCACGCATGCAACCTATTGATATACAACAGGCAATACAACGACTGAACCCGCAGCAGCGCCAAGCCGTGGAAGCCACGGACGGCCCGCTGCTCATCATGGCCGGCGCGGGCAGCGGCAAGACCCGGGTGCTCACGCACCGGATCGCTTACCTGATCGCAACCCGCAAAGCTCCGCCTTGGGGCATTCTGGCCATTACGTTTACCAACAAAGCCGCACGCGAGATGCAGGACCGGGTAGCCAAGCTGGTCGGCAATGAGGGACGGGATATTTGGGTGTCCACGTTCCACTCGATGTGCGTCCGCATTTTGCGGAGAGATATTGAACGCATCGGATTCACCTCGAACTTTTCCATTCTGGACTCCACAGACCAGCTGTCCGTTATCCGAAACTGCATGAAGGATCTGAACCTCGACACGAAGAAATTCGAGCCGAAAGCGATCCAGTCCGTCATCAGCACGGCGAAGAACGAACTGGTGACGCCGGCGCAGTATGAACAGAAGGCGGGAGACTATTTCGAAGGCCTGGTCGCCAAGGTATACACGATGTACCAGAAGCGGCTCAAGGCCAACAACTCGCTGGACTTTGACGATTTGATCATGGCTACGATTCAGCTGTTTAAGGAAGTGCCGGAAGTGCTGGATTTTTATCAGAAAAAGTTCCAGTACATTCATGTCGACGAGTACCAGGATACGAACCGGGCGCAGTACATGCTGTGCCGGATGCTGGCCGACAGCCATCACCGGATTTGCGTTGTGGGCGACAGCGACCAGTCTATTTACCGCTGGCGCGGCGCGGACATCAGCAACATTTTGAATTTTGAAGAGGACTATCCGGAAGCGCGCACCATTCTGCTCGAACAGAACTACCGCTCCACCGCGACGATTCTGAACGCAGCGAACGAGGTCATTGGACAGAACACCGGCCGCAAACCGAAGAAGCTGTGGACCGATAAAGGCGAAGGCGCGAAGATTAAAGTGTACCGGGCGGACTCGGAGCATGACGAAGGGTATTTCGTCACCTCGGAAATCAGCAAGAACGTAAATCAGGGCAAGTCGTACCAGGATCATGCCATCCTGTACCGGACGAACGCCCAGTCCCGGGTCATCGAGGAAATTTTGATCAAGTCGGACATTCCGTACCAAATCGTCGGCGGCATTAAGTTCTACGACCGCAAAGAGATTAAGGATATGCTGGCCTATCTGCGCCTGCTCTCCAATCCGGATGACGATATCAGCTTGACGCGGATCATTAACGTTCCCAAACGGAGTATCGGCGATACGACGGTGGCGAAGCTTGCAGCCGCGGCGACGGAGCGGGGAGTGTCCATCTTCCGCGTCCTGGAGTTCGTTGACGATCTCGGCTTTGCCGGACGGACCCGCAATGCCCTGGTGGAGTTTTACGATATGATTTCGGCTCTTTACCAGATGGTGGAGTATCTGTCCGTCACTGAGCTGACCGAGAAAATGCTGGAGATGACCCAGTATCGAATCGACCTGCAGCGCGAGAATACGATCGAATCCCGGTCCCGCCTGGAAAATATCGACGAGTTCCTGTCTGTTACGATGGAATTTGAGAAGAATAATGAAGATAAGTCGCTGGTGGCGTTTCTGACCGATTTGGCGCTCATCGCCGACATCGACAGTATGAACGACAGCGAGGAGGACCGCGCGGATGCAGTTGTCCTGATGACGATGCACAGCGCCAAGGGGCTGGAGTTCCCGGTGGTGTTTATCATCGGCATGGAAGAAGGCGTATTCCCGCACAGCCGGGCCTTCCAAGATAATGAGGAGCTGGAGGAGGAGCGCCGGCTGGCTTACGTCGGGATTACCCGCGCGGAGCAGCAGCTGTTCCTATCCTGCGCGCAGATGCGCACCTTGTTCGGCCGGACGACGGCGAACCCGCCTTCCCGCTTCCTGGATGAGATCCCGGAAGAGCTGAAGGAAGATACGGTCGTTGCCCGTGACCGCTACCGCCGCGGAGGCAATATTGGCGGTTCTTATGGCGGCAGAGGTTTTGGCAGCGGCGGAAGCAACTTCGGCAGAAGTGCTGCCCCATCTTCGCAGAGCGGTTCGATGGCCACTTCGGTTGGACGGGAGAGCCGGGTGACGGTGACTACCTCCACTCCGGCCAAAATGGCAGCGGCGAGCAGTACCTCGGACCTCACCGCCCTGAAGGCGGGAGACAAGGTCTCCCACGGCAAATGGGGCATCGGGACGGTCGTTTCGGTGAAAGGCAGCGGCAACGATACGGAGCTGCAGATCGCTTTTCCAGCGCCGGTTGGCGTGAAACGCCTTTTGGCCGGGTTTGCGCCGATCACCAAAGTGGAAAATTAAAATTATGAATCTATAGACGGAGGGATGACCCTGCATGGATCCGAAGTTGACCATGGAGCAGCTCGTAGCCGAGCTGAATAAGCACAATTATCAATACTACACGCTGGATGCGCCTGTCATTAGCGATAAAGAGTACGACGCTTTGTACGACCAGCTCGTTGCATTGGAGAAGGAGACCGGCATGACGCTGCCGGATTCTCCGACACAGCGTGTAGGGGGAGAGCTGCTCAAAGGATTTGTCCAGCATCGTCATCTGGCTCCGCTGTGGAGCCTGGATAAGGCCCAAAATATCGAACAGCTTGGCAGCTGGAACGCAAGGGCTGTAAGGCTGGTTCAAGACTTTAACAAGAAGAACCCGGATAACCCTCTGCCCGAGCTGAGCTATGCGGTGGAGCTGAAGTTTGACGGGCTCACGCTCAATTTGACCTATACCAACGGAAGATTGGTTCAGGCGGCTACGCGTGGAAACGGCGTGGTCGGCGAAGGCATCCTTCCGCAGATCAAGACGATTAAGTCTGTGCCTTTGAGCATTCCATATAAGGACGGAACGATCGAGGTGCAGGGCGAAGGGATTATGAACCTCTCTGTCCTTGAGGAGTACAACAAGACGGCGGCAGAGCCGCTCAAGAACGCCCGGAACGGGGCGGCGGGAGCGCTGCGCAACCTGAATCCGAAGGTTACGGCCGAGCGCCGGTTGAATGCCTATTTCTACAACGTGGGCTATTCGGATAACATCCGGTTCGACAGCCATAAGGAAATGATGGATTTTCTGCGGGAAAATCATTTTAAAGTCAATCCGTACATCACGTATTTCGATAACTTCGACGATGTGATGGAGCAGCTGGCCGAAATTCAGGAGCGCCGTTCCAGCCTGGACTATCTCATTGACGGAGCCGTTATCAAAATCGTCGACATGCGCACGCGCGAGGCGCTCGGGTATACGGACAAATTCCCTCGCTGGGCGGTAGCCTACAAATTCGAGGCAGAAGAGACGACAACCGTGCTGGAGTCCGTCAGCTGGAACGTAGGCCGTACCGGTAAAGTAACTCCGCTCGCCCGGGTAGAAGCGGTGGAGCTGGCAGGCGTTACCGTTCAGAACTGTACGCTGAACAACGTGGGGGACATCGAGCGCAAAAACCTGAAATATGCGCTGGGTACGCGCGTGTTTATCCGCCGTTCCAACGACGTCATTCCGGAGATTTTGGGTAAGGTGACCGAAGAGAACGACGGCGGTGAAATCATTTATCCGGAGCATTGCCCGGCGTGCGGCTTCCCGCTGGAAATGCGCGGCGCCCATCTGTTCTGCAACAACAAGCTGAACTGCAGGCCGCAAATCATCGGGCGGATTACGCATTTCGCCTCCCGTGACGCGATGGATATCGAGACGTTCAGCGATAAGACAGCCGGACAGCTGTACGACGAACTGAACGTGCGCGAAGCGGCGGAGCTGTATGAGCTGACGTTTGAGCAGCTGGTGAAGCTGGATCGTTTTGGCGAGAAAAAGGCGATGAATCTGCTAGAGGCGATTGAAAAAAGCAAGGGCAGAGATCTCGCTTCCTTCCTGTACGCATTGGGTATTCCCAACACCGGCAAATCCACGGCCAAAATGCTGGCGGACCATTACCGGGATCTCCATGCTGTGATGAAAGCCGACATAGAGGAGTTAATCGCTCTTCCGGATGTCGGCGGCATTGTCGCCGAGAGCATCGTGAACTTCTTTGCCGATCCGTTTGTGGTGGCGGGCATCGAGAAAATGCTTTCCCTCGGCGTGCAGGCGAAGGCGCCTGAGGCACCTCAGGCGGTTAAAACCGACTCCTTCTTTAGTGGGAAAACGGTCGTATTGACCGGCACGCTGCACCAAATGACACGCGACGAGGCGTCGGCGCAGCTGGAGGCGCTGGGAGCGAAAGTGACGGGCAGCGTCTCGGCCAAGACGGACCTGCTCATTGCCGGAGAGAAGGCCGGCAGCAAGCTGGCCAAAGCGAAGCAGCTCGGCATCCAGGTGATCGAGGATGAGGACGAGTTCATCCGTCTATTGAACGAAGAAGCGAACTAGTTATTGAACGTGACCAACAAAGTCCTGGCTCATTAAAAAATGGGTCCAGGGCTTTTTCTCATGCGGATGTTGCTGTTTGGACCGTGGATGACAAGAACTTATCTGGTATCCGAATGGCAGGAGTATCCCCTAATAAAGGAGTGGACGGTGGAATGTACCAGACGGACTTTGCCGCCCTTTTTTTCAGTGGCTAGAAAAAAGCTCCCGCATGAGTGGGCTCTCTGCATGAAGCCGGATTTCTGCTTGCGGTGGAATTTTAAGGGAATGTTAAGGATTTCGCGGGTGTTTGTTAAGAATTGTCTGGTATCCTTTTGCGCATAGGTGGGTGAATTTTCTGCTTTGCTGAGAGGAGGCCTGAGTTTTGAGGAAATGGTTAACGGTTCGGGCTGCTTATCTGTATACAGTGACGGGCAGCGCTTTATTAAGCGGTATCGTTCTCTTTTTGACATACCGTGTCTTTGTGTGGTCATATGGACATGTTTCGCCCGATTCATTTTTTGCCAGGCTGGCCCGTGGTTTGGTGAACTATATTGGTAGAACGCCGATAGCCGCCGTTGTTTTTTTGATCGTGTTTGCCGGTTTGTTCATGCTTCGCTCGCAAAAACTTGCGGATGATATGAAACAGATCGTGAGAGCGGCGGAGGAGCTGGCGGATCGAGGATCCTTCCGTGAACTGAACGTTGTCTCCGGTGGTGAGTTGAAGGCATTGGCAAGCCACTTACAAGGCATTCGTAGATGGATGACAACATCTTCAGCCGATCCAATATCCACACCGCCCATCCAAAATGAAACGACCCCGCTTTTGGACAACGAAGAGGTGATGGCAGTCATTTTGCGAATCAAATCTCTGCTCCGCACATTGGAGGCTGCGGACTTGGACAGTCAGCGGCCGCCAGATTTCGATATGGAATCCGTGAAGCGGGAAGCGCAAGGATTGGAGAGGCTTCTGGAAAGCCTGATGACGGCGTCATGAACATCCTGCAGGCAAAGGTTTGGCATAAGGTGATGAGGGGGTTCTACCTCTCATTCGATATAGCGGTCATCGGTGCGGTGATCGTACTGGCGGGTCTGGTTTATGTACATACGTACGGAGGTATCGTCGTGGGGCGTCATCCCGAGAAACTGGTATTGCCGGAGTCGAGCATCCTGGTGGCCTCGGATGGGACCAAGCTTCGAACAATACCACTGCCGGAGTCGGGCTACAGGGCCAAGGCGCACCTGGAAGATATGCCTGATTTGCTGCTGGACACTTTTTTAGCGGTGGAGGACCGGAGTTTTTATGGGCATCATGGGCTGGATTACAAAGGGATTGCGCGTGCGGTATACACCAACTCCATCCATATGCAGATTTCGGAAGGTGGCAGCACCATTACACAGCAGCTGGCACGAAATCTGTATCTGAACCGGGATCAAACGCTGCTGCGCAAGCTGAACGAGGCTTCTATTGCTTTGTCGCTAGAGAAACGCTTGTCCAAGCATGACATTTTGGAATTATATTTGAATGAGATTTACATGGGGGATGGGCAATTCGGCATCAAATCTGCGGCGGAGCACTATTTCGGAGTGACGGATCTAAAAAAGCTCAGTGTGGCGCAAATCGCCTCCTTGGCTGCCATTCCGAAGGGACCGTCCATTTATAATCCGTTACATAAGGGCGACCTGCCCATACAACGGCGCAACGTAGTGCTTGGCATTATGAAGCGTCAAGGTCTGATTACCCGTCATGACATGATCTCTGCTATGAATACGAAATATCAGCCGCCGGCGAAGGTGAATCCTCCTGTGCTGGGGGCCTCTTATATGGATGCTGCTCTCAAGGAAGCCGCGCTCCGAACAGGCAAAACGTTGGAAGAGTTGAAGACGGGTGGGTATATCATCGTAACGGGAATGAATATGGCTGCACAGGCTGCGCTGGAAGATACGTTTGCCAACCCGGATTTCTTTCCGCCGGACGGCAAGGATCAGCAGGTTGAAGCAGCGATGGTGATTATGGATCATCGGACGGGAGAGGTTGTGGCGCTGACCGGAGGCAGGCATCCGGCTGCAGGCAGCTTGAACCGGGCTGTGGTTGATGCCAGGCAGCCGGGTTCTGCCTTTAAGCCGATTATCGCTTACGGCCCGGCCCTTGAGAGCGGTAAATTTTCGCCGGACAGCATGCTTCAGGATCGCAAGATAGCTTACGGGAGCTACAGCCCTCAGAATTTGGGCGGAACCTATCAGGGGCAAATGACCATGAGGCAAGCGCTGCAGCAGTCTGTAAATGCTCCGGCCGTATGGCTGCTGCAGCAGGTAGGGATTACAAAGGCGATACAATTCGCGGCGAAGCTGGGCATTTCGCTTACCTCTGAGGATGCTAATCTGTCCATTGCGCTTGGCGGCGTTCATTCCGGCGTCTCTCCCTTGAAAATGGCGCAGGCGTACAGCGTGTTTGCCAGCGGAGGGATTTATCGTGATGCGCATCTCGTACGGCAGGTTACGGATTCAAAAGGTCGGGTGCTGTATGCCTACCGTCCGGATGAGCGCCAAGTCATCTCGCACTCGACGGCGGAAAATATGACGAGCATGCTGCGCGGTGTCGTGAACGAGGGCACAGGGCTGAAAGCGAGGATGAACCGGCCAGTAGCGGGCAAAACCGGCACGACGCAGCTTGGCCTGCCCGGCGTCAGCAGCAAGGGAAACCGCGATCTTTGGTTCGTCGGCTATACGCCGGAATGGACCGGGGCTGTATGGATGGGGTTTGACAGAACGGATGCGGATCATTACATGACCGCAGGCAGCGGGAAGGCCGCCGCCTTGTTTTCAGCGGTCATGAGGAGGGGGCTTGAGCGTTGATTGAAGGGCTGCAAGGAGCGAGTTATGTCCTTTTGGCGTTCGGAAGCCAGGCATTTTTATCGTAACCCCGCTCTTCCCAATAGCCGACATGGTCGCCTTGAATCAATTCAATCCGGTTTAACCATTTGACGGACTTATAAGTATACATTTGGGGAACGATCAGCCGTACCGGACCGCCGAGATCGCTTGGAATGGGCTTGCCGTCGTGCAGAACGGCTACCATAATGTCATCCATGCGAGCCTGCTCCATCGTTATAGAGTCCGTGTAGACCCCATCGCCCGAATAAAACTTCACAGTTTGTGCCGCTGGCTGAACCCCGGCTTCATCCAACAATTTTTTAAGGGGGATGCCTTCCCAAGTGTTATGGTACACCGACCAGCCGGTGACGCAGTGAAAATCGCTGACCTGGAC
>NZ_CP081301.1:557500-752500 GCF_025809195.1 Paenibacillus sp. PSB04 | reverse complement strand
GGCAAAATGACCCCGTAACTTCGGGAGAAGGGGTGCCCCGGTAGTGTGAATAGCACGAGGGGGCCGCAGTGAAAAGGCCCAAGCGACTGTTTAGCAAAAACACAGGTCTGTGCGAAGCCGCAAGGCGAAGTATACGGGCTGACGCCTGCCCGGTGCTGGAAGGTTAAGGGGAGCGGTTAGGGGTTTACCCCGAAGCTGTGAACCGAAGCCCCAGTAAACGGCGGCCGTAACTATAACGGTCCTAAGGTAGCGAAATTCCTTGTCAGGTAAATTCTGACCCGCACGAATGGCGTAACGACTTGGGCGCTGTCTCAACGAGAGATCCGGTGAAATTTTAATACCTGTGAAGATGCAGGTTACCCGCGACAAGACGGAAAGACCCCATGGAGCTTTACTGCAGCTTGATATTGGATTTGGGTACGATCTGTACAGGATAGGTGGGAGCCTTTGAAACCTGAGCGCCAGCTTGGGTGGAGGCGCCGTTGGGATACCACCCTGATCGTATCTAGGTTCTAACCTGGTACCGTGATCCGGTATGGGGACAGTGTCAGGTGGGCAGTTTGACTGGGGCGGTCGCCTCCTAAAGAGTAACGGAGGCGCCCCAAGGTTCCCTCAGAATGGTTGGAAATCATTCGAAGAGTGCAAAGGCAGAAGGGAGCTTGACTGCGAGACCTACAAGTCGAGCAGGGACGAAAGTCGGGCTTAGTGATCCGGTGGTACCGCATGGAAGGGCCATCGCTCAACGGATAAAAGCTACCCTGGGGATAACAGGCTTATCTCCCCCAAGAGTCCACATCGACGGGGAGGTTTGGCACCTCGATGTCGGCTCATCGCATCCTGGGGCTGAAGTAGGTCCCAAGGGTTGGGCTGTTCGCCCATTAAAGCGGTACGCGAGCTGGGTTCAGAACGTCGTGAGACAGTTCGGTCCCTATCTGTCGTGGGCGTAGGAAATTTGAGAGGAGCTGTCCTTAGTACGAGAGGACCGGGATGGACGTACCGCTGGTGCACCAGTTGTTCCGCCAGGAGCATGGCTGGGTAGCTACGTACGGACGGGATAAGCGCTGAAAGCATCTAAGCGTGAAGCCCCCCTCAAGATGAGATTTCCCAGTATGTAAGACCCCTTGTAGACGACGAGGTAGATAGGTTGGAGGTGGAAGTGCAGCAATGCATGGAGCTGACCAATACTAATCGGTCGAGGGCTTATCCAATAAATATAAAACACAGATTCGTTTCGTATCTAGTTTTCAAGTGATCAAACACTTGAACGTTTGGTGGCGATAGCGGAGGGGTTCCACGCGTACCCATCCCGAACACGACCGTTAAGCCCTCCAGCGCCGATGGTACTTGGACCGAAGGGTCCTGGGAGAGTAGGACGTTGCCAAGCGAAGGACCACTGTTGATAACATCGACAGTGGTTTTTTTGTTCCCCCGCTCCTGTTGATAAGGGGCTTTTTTCATCCACAGGCTCCAATGTTTTTAACATTTCTTCATCTTAATTATGCACAGATAACGTTTTCGACTCCCCGTTTCGCCAAAAAACCATCCACAAATACACAAAATGATCCCCATAACCCACAGATGATCCTGAATAACCACGACAAGATCCTATTCTTTATATAAGTTGTCCCCAGGTAAACAGGATAGATTGCAGGATGGATTGACTTTGCACACAGGTTTTGCCATACTCGTCTTTGAATTCAATGATTGTCAGGACGATGAGGGTCTGACTGAATTCGCAGGCACATCCTTAATAGGCGAGGTGGAAGCATGGAAATCCGGAATTTACGGGAAGATGAATTTGAGCAAAGCACTCGGCTAAGCGAATATGCTTTTCAATACAAGATGACTCCCGAGCGGAAGCAGCTGGCCAAAGAACGATTTAAACCTGAGCAGGTGTGGGGCATTTTTGACGAAGATGAGCAACTGGCGGCTAAGCTGGTGTTAATCCCGCTTACGGTATCGGTTCAAGGTGAGACTTTTCCTATGGGCGGGATTGCGAGCGTTTCCACATGGCCGGAGAACCGCCGGCAGGGTTATATTAAGCATCTGTTGACGCACGCGCTGCAGCAGATGAATGAGAACGGGCAGGTCTTTTCCATGCTGCATCCTTTTTCCTACCCGTTTTACCGGAAATACGGCTGGGAAATGTTCAGCGAGTACAAGAAATATGTCATTTCGACCGATAAATTGCCGGCAAAGGTCACCACTGAAGGTGCGGTTCGGCGGGATATCAAAGACGTGGATGTTCTGGATACGGTCTATGCTGCATTTTCCAAACGTTATAATGGATTGATGGTTCGGACGCGGGAATGGTGGACCCGTTCGGTACTGGACGAGGATGGGCATACCGCGGTATATTATTCGGCATCAGGTGCGCCGGAAGGATATGTTCTTTATAAGGTGGAAAACAAGGAGTTTACCATCGATGAACTCATTTATGTCACGGATGAGGCACGCCGTGCGCTATGGACTTATATCGCCAATCACGATTCAATGGTGACGCAGGTGATCGTCAATTTCATGCCGATGGATGACAGTCTTACATATCATTTGGCCGATCCACGGATTAACCAGGAAATTATCCCATATGGGATGGCCCGTGTCGTAAATATGAAGAAACTCGTCGAAACTTATCCTTTTACAGCCTCCGGTGAGGGGAGAACTGAGCGTCTAACTATTCAGCTGACGGATATGTATGCACCTTGGAATGAAGGCGTTTGGAGCTGGGCGTTCTCATCGGACGGAACCGTATCGGTCACCCCCCTGGATTCATCTCAAGAACAGCAGGAGGAGGTCCTTAGCTGCGACATCCAGGCACTGACCGTCCTGCTGACGGGGTTCAAACGGCCGGCTGAACTATACCAATCCGGGCGAATTGCAGGCAATCGGAAGGCAGTGAGCATATTGGAAGAGCGGATCCCCGCTCGACAGACCTTGTTTATGGATTTCTTTTAATTATGGAATAAAATACCATGCCGTACAATTCTTATGAGCTGGGATCCGGTCAGAATGATAGCCCTCTGCATACGTTGCAGGGGGTTATTTCGTATCGGTGCGGTATAAAAAGAAGGAGAACGTCAAAAATGAAGATACACCCTCTTGGCAAAACGTGAGAATATGTTATAATTTAGATCAAAGAAAGTCAAAGTCAACGTAAATTCAAATGTATGTTTGTTTACCGTTGAACTCACAATAGTGAATGCGCAAGGTTTAGATCAGTTATAACATATTCACCGGGTTAAGATCCAGATTCGAGCCCACGACCATTGGTTAAGTTTAAAGGAGATGGTTTGGGTATGCGAACGGACTAACGAATGACCATGAAGGTCTTGACGTTTTAACGTAATGGAGGATGAACAATGCGTAATATCTCTGATATTATTGAACAATATCTGAAGGGTATTCTGCATGATAGTCCCGAAGGAATGATTGAAATTCAGCGCAACGATCTGGCTGATCAGTTCTCATGCGTTCCATCCCAGATCAACTATGTGATCAGTACACGATTCACGCTGGAAAAAGGTTATCTTGTGGAAAGCAAGCGCGGTGGCGGAGGGTATATCCGGATTCAACGGATTGAACTCCCGCAATACTCGGCGCTTCATACGCATCTCCACCAAACGATTGGGGAACGCATCGATCAGAACGTGGCCGAAGGGCTGATCTATCAGTTGGAGGAGGCACGCATCCTTAGTAAGCGCGAAGCGAGCATTATGCGCGCTGCGATATCCAGAGAGTGCCTGATGATCAAGCTTCCTTACCGGGATGAGATACGTGCTCGGCTGATGAAGGCGATGCTGATTTCTTTGTTAGGCAAATAGGCTTACGGAGAAAAAGGAGGTACATCGGTATGCTTTGCGAAGAATGTGGTAAGAGGCCGGCGACTCTCCATTTTACCAAGATTGTGAATGGTGAGAAGACGGAGTTTCATTTTTGCGAATCCTGTGCCCGGGAGAAAGGGGAAATGATCCCCGGAACCTCTGGCGGATTTTCTATACACAGCCTGCTGTCTGGTCTCATGGACATTGACATGGCCGGCAAAGGAGCGGCAAGCAGCGCCAAGGCTGCTCAATCGCTGAGATGTGAAGAGTGCGGGATGACGTACTCGCAGTTTAGCAAGATCGGCCGGTTCGGCTGCAGCTCCTGTTATAAGTACTTCGGCAACCGCCTGGACCCTCTGCTCAAAAGAGTTCACGGCAGTACCGTACATGTCGGCAAGCTGCCCAAGAGAGGCGGCAGCAAAATTCAAGCCAAACGGAAAATCGACGGCTTGAAGCTCGAGCTTCAGCAGCGTATTCACGAAGAGGAATTCGAAGAGGCTGCGAAGCTGCGCGACCAGATCCGTAAGCTTGAGAAAGAATTGTCGGAACAGTAAAGTTCACTCGAAGGAGGAGGAATGCGTGATGCCAAATCTCCGGTTTACCGAGAAAGCGCTGAGCGATTGGATGCGCGGCCAAGCCGATGCTTCCGAAATCGTCATCAGCAGCCGGGTTCGGGTTGCGCGCAACCTGCAGCATCTTCCTTTTCCGCTATTGGCCACCCGCCAGCAGTCGGAGGAAGTGCTCAAACGTCTGACGGGTATTCCCAGTGATCACCTTCAGTCTTTTGGAACTTTTTATACCGTGGAGCTCGACCACATCGATCCGCTGGACAAAAGGGTGCTGGTAGAGAAGCATTTGATCAGCCCTAATTTGGCGAATGAATCCCAGAACGGCGCGGTCATCCTCAGTGAGGACGAATCGGTCAGCATTATGATTAACGAAGAGGACCATCTTCGCATTCAATGTCTATACCCCGGTTTTCAAATCCGCCAAGCCTGGGAGAAGGCCTCGAGCATTGACGATAAATTTGAGGAATATATCGATTACGCCTTTGACGATAAGCACGGGTACTTGACCAGCTGTCCAACCAATGTGGGCACAGGCCTGCGGGCTTCGGTCATGATGCACCTCCCGGCGCTGGTGATGACCCAGCAGATCAACCGGATTTTATCCGCTGTTTCACAAGTTGGGCTCACCGTTAGAGGAATTTACGGGGAAGGCAGCGAAGCAATAGGTAACCTGTTCCAAATCTCGAATCAGATTACCTTGGGACAGACCGAGAATGAAATCATCGACAACCTCCACAGCGTCGTGCTGCAGATTATCGAGCATGAGAAAAATGCACGCACGCGGCTTATGAACGATTCCAGACTCCGCATTACCGACCGCATCAAACGGTCCTATGGGATTTTATCCTACGCGGAAGTGATGGATTCGAAAGAGGCGGGGCAGCGTCTCTCTGACGTACGCCTTGGAGTTGACCTCGGGATTCTTGAGGGACCGTCTATTTCGGTGATGAATGAACTGAATGTGATGACCCAGCCGGGCTTCCTGCAGAAAACCTACGGTCACGAGATGAACACCGAAGAACGCGATATTTACCGGGCGAAGCTCATCCGGGAAACCCTCGGAAAGCGCTGAGCCTTTATGATATACAGTATTACGATGAAGGACGCAAGTGGAGAAGCGATGATAAAACTCATGGAGGTGCAGGAGATATGATGTTCGGAAGATTTACGGAACGTGCGCAGAAGGTGCTCGCATTGGCACAAGAGGAAGCGGTTCGTTTAGGGCATAACAACATTGGTACAGAGCATATTTTGCTCGGACTGATCCGGGAAGGGGACGGCATAGCCGCTAAAGCTTTAATCGGACTCGGACTTGGCCTTGAAAAAATCCAGGATGAAGTGGAAACGCTCATCGGACGGGGGCAGGAACAGCCGACGAATATCGCTTATACCCCTCGCGCCAAAAAGGTAATTGAGCTGTCCATGGACGAAGCGCGCAAATTGGGTCATACGTATGTGGGCACAGAGCATATCCTGCTCGGCCTCATCCGCGAAGGTGAAGGCGTGGCCGCCCGTGTGTTGAATAATCTCGGCATCAGCCTGAATAAGGCGCGCCAGCAAGTGCTGCAGCTGCTGGGCAGCAGCGAAGCTGTATCCAGCCATCACGGCAACCAATCCAACGTCAGCACGCCGACGCTCGACAGCCTGGCCCGTGACTTGACTGCGATTGCCAAGGAAGGCAACCTGGATCCGGTTATCGGACGCAGCAACGAGATCGAAAGAGTCATCCAGGTCCTCAGCCGCCGGACCAAAAACAATCCGGTGCTGATCGGTGAGCCGGGGGTTGGTAAAACCGCCATCGCCGAAGGCCTGGCGCAAAAAATCATCAACAACGAAATCCCGGAAACGCTGCGTGACAAACGCGTCATGACGCTGGACATGGGATCGGTTGTAGCCGGTACGAAATACCGCGGCGAGTTCGAGGACCGCTTGAAGAAAATCATGGATGAGATCCGCCAAGCGGGCAACATCATCCTCTTTATCGACGAGCTGCATACGCTGATCGGTGCCGGCGGCGCGGAAGGCGCCATCGACGCATCCAACATTCTGAAGCCGTCGCTTGCCCGCGGCGAGCTGCAGTGCATCGGTGCCACCACGCTGGATGAGTACCGCAAATATATCGAGAAAGACGCCGCTCTGGAGCGCCGTTTCCAACCGATCACGGTGGATCAGCCGTCTCCGGAAGAAGCGATTCAAATTCTGTTCGGCCTGCGCGACCGCTACGAAGCGCATCACCGCGTGAAAATTACGGATGAAGCGATCGTGGAAGCCGTGAAGCTGTCGGACCGCTACATTTCCGACCGGTTCCTGCCGGATAAAGCGATCGACCTGATCGACGAGGCGGGCTCCAAAGTAAGGCTTCACACGTACACCATTCCGCCGAATCTGAAGGAACTGGAAAGCCGGCTTGAAGATATCCGCAAGGAAAAAGATTCGGCCGTGCAAAGCCAGGAATTCGAGAAAGCGGCAGCCCTTCGCGATACGGAGCAGAAGATCCGCGAAGAGCTGGACGTTACAAAGAACCAATGGAAAGAAAAACAGGGCCGTACGGACTCCGAAGTGACGCCTGAGGATATCGCCCAGGTTGTGGCCAGCTGGACCGGCATTCCGGTCAGCAAGCTGAAGGAAGAAGAAACGGAACGCCTGCTGAATATGGAGACAATCCTGCACGAACGCGTTATCGGCCAGGAAGAAGCCGTCAAGGCGGTCAGCCGCGCGGTAAGACGTTCCCGTGCCGGTCTGAAGGATCCGAAGCGTCCGATTGGATCGTTCATCTTCCTTGGACCTACGGGTGTCGGTAAAACCGAGCTGGCCCGCGCTCTGGCCGAGGCGATGTTCGGTGACGAAAATGCGGTAGTCCGCATCGACATGTCCGAGTACATGGAGAAACACTCCACGTCCCGGCTGGTCGGAGCGCCTCCGGGATACGTCGGCTATGACGAAGGCGGCCAGCTGACTGAAAAAGTACGCCGCAAGCCGTACTCGGTCGTTCTGCTGGACGAAATCGAGAAGGCGCACCCTGAAGTGTTCAACATTCTGCTTCAAGTGCTGGAGGACGGCCGTCTGACCGACTCCAAGGGCCGTGTGGTGGACTTCCGCAACACGCTGATCATTCTGACCTCCAACGTCGGTGCGGAAGCGATCAAGCGGAACTCCACGATGGGCTTCACGGCAGCAGCTGACGCCGGGGCCGATTACAACAACATGAAGGATAAAGTGATGGGAGAGCTGAAGAAGAGCTTCCGTCCGGAGTTCCTGAACCGGATCGACGAAATCATCGTCTTCCACTCGCTCGAAGAGAAGCACATCGCCGAAATCGTGACGACGATGACCGAAGAGCTGCGTAAACGCCTGCGCGAATTCAATGTCGACTTTACCCTGACGGATAAAGCCAAGGCATTCCTCGCCAAAGAAGGCTACGACCCGGCATTCGGTGCCCGTCCGCTTCGCCGGGCGATCCAGAAGCATATCGAGGACCGTCTGTCGGAAGAATTGCTCACGGGCCATGTGTCCAAGGGCGACTCGCTGATTATCGATGAAGAGAACGGCGCGCTGACGGTCAGCAAAAACGAAAATGTATCGGCCAATACACAGTCGTAAATGAGCCGGTGACTTCATACGAAGCTTGAAACAACAAGGGATTGCCCCGCCGGTTTTTATGGACCCGGCGGGTCGGTCCCTTTTTTGTTTGTATCGCAGTGATAAATCAATGTAAAGTTTTTGGATAGACTTTACGATAAATCTTAATAAATGGTAAACTTAAAATAATGCCAAAATTCTGAGGTAACGACATAATTAGACAAATTGGCTGCAGCAAAGGAGAGAGCATGGCCAAATCGAAAACGAAATTTTACTGTACCGAGTGCGGCTATGAAGCTGCCAAGTGGTACGGAAAGTGTCCGGGCTGCCAGGCCTGGAACTCGATGGTAGAAGAAACGGAAAGCATCATCAAGACGCAGGGGATGAATTCCCCGCTTTTTCATAGTAAAGAAAAGCCGCTTTCGATCATAAATATAGAGAGCAGCCAGGAAGCAAGGGTGCTGACCGGGATCGGCGAGCTCAACCGCGTTCTGGGCGGCGGGATCGTTCCCGGATCGCTCATTCTTGTCGGGGGCGACCCGGGCATCGGCAAGTCGACCCTGCTCCTGCAAACGTCGCACGCCCTGACGCAGTCCGGCCTGCGCGTGCTGTACGTGTCCGGTGAGGAATCGGTCCGTCAGACCAAGCTCCGGGCGGATCGCCTCGGTGCCCTCTCGCCGGAACTGTACGTTCTGTGCGAGACGAATATGGATCTGATCGAAGAGGCGATCGAGAGTGTAAAGCCTCAGTTTCTGGTGATCGACTCCATCCAGACGGTCTACATTCCCGAGGTGACCAGCGCGCCGGGAAGCGTGGCGCAGGTCCGGGAATGTACGGCCCGGTTTATGCGGGTAGCCAAAGGGCTCGGCATCGCCACCGTCCTTGTGGGGCATGTTACAAAGGAAGGGGCCATCGCCGGACCGAGGCTGCTGGAGCATATGGTGGACTGTGTGCTTTATTTTGAAGGCGAGCGTCATCATACCTACCGGCTGTTAAGAGCCGTTAAGAACCGCTTTGGATCGACAAATGAGATCGGCATTTTTGAGATGAACGAGGTCGGGTTGGTCGAGGTGGGAAACCCGTCGGAGCTGTTTCTGTCCGAGCGCCCGCTCGGCGTGGCGGGGTCCACGGTCGTGGCCAGCATGGAGGGCACCAGACCCGTCCTGGTCGAACTTCAGGCCTTGATCTCTTCCACGCATTTTCCGTCACCCCGGCGCATGTGCACCGGGATCGACCATCACCGGATGGGACTGATCATTGCGGTGCTGGAGAAGCGGATGGGCATGTTCCTGCAGAATCAGGATGCGTACCTGAACGTGGCGGGGGGCGTCAAGCTGGACGAACCGGCGGTTGATCTGGCCATCGCCGTCAGCATCGCCTCCAGCTTTCGGGATATTCCGACAAAGCCGTATGACGTCATGTTCGGCGAAGTCGGCCTGACCGGCGAAGTCCGGGGCGTCTCCCGTGTGGAACAGCGCGTCCGGGAAGCGGAGAAGCTGGGGTTCAAGCGGATTATTTTACCGGAGAAAAGTTTGAAAGGATGGAGGCACCCCAAAGGTATTGAAATCATCGGAGTGAGTACCGTTGCAGATGCACTAGCGGTCGCGTTAGATTAGGGGGCAAATGAAGATGAAAGAACCGAGCCAATTGGAGAAAATGAACGATTTATTGAAGCTCGTGGCACCCGGCACGCCGTTTCGCGACGGCCTGGAAAACGTGCTGCGCGCCAAAACCGGGGGACTGCTGGTGGTCGGCTACAGTCCCGAAGTGATGGAGGTTGTGGACGGAGGCTTCTCCATCAACTGCGATTTCTCGCCCAACTACTTATATGAGCTGGCCAAGATGGACGGGGCCATCATTTTGAGCGAAGACCTGAAGCGGATTCTGTATGCCAATACCCAGCTGATTCCTGACTCGTCCATATCTTCGATCGAAACGGGGATTCGGCACCGGACGGCCGAGCGGGTCGCCAAACAGACCGGCAAGCTGGTCGTGTCGATTTCCCAGCGCCGGAACATCATTACCTTGTACCAAGGGACGCTCCGCTACGCGTTGAAAGAGATCGGCGTCATTCTAACCAAAGCCAACCAGGCGCTTCAGACACTGGAGAAGTACCGGGCGGTGCTGAACCAGTCGCTGACGAACCTGTCGGCTTCCGAATTCGAAGAGCTGGTCACCGTACCCGAAGTGGTCAACGTCATTCAGCGCGTGGAGATGGTTCTGCGCATCAAGATGGAAATCAAGCGATACATCAACGAGCTGGGGAACGAAGGGCGCCTGATCAGCATGCAGATGGAAGAGCTCGTGAGCAACATGGAGGAAGAAGCCTGGCTCCTGTACAAAGACTATGCCCGTGACGACAACGATGAGAAGATCCGCGAGATGATCGCCGGACTGAAACGGGCGACCGACGACGAGCTGCTCGATATCCACTATGTCGTCCGTCTGCTGGGATATCCGTTGTCGGCGGCAACCTCAGAAGAGTCTGTAGCACCCCGTGGTTACCGGATCCTCAATAAAATTCCACGTCTGCCGAACGTCATCATTCACAACCTGGTGGAACGCTTTGAACGGCTGCCGCATATCATGATGGCTACGATCGAAGAATTGGATGAAGTGGATGGAATTGGCGAAGTCAGAGCCCGCAATATTAAAGAGGGACTGAAACGCTTGCAGGAACAAGTATTCATTGACAGACAAATTTAAATGCCATACAATCAATGGATGACATGGGGGTACTACGATATTTGAGGTGAGAAAATGTTTACGAAATCAATTCCGAACATGTGTACCTTGGGTAACTTGTTTCTCGGAATGGTAGGGATTATGCTGGCCCTCGACAACAAGCTGAGCTTGGCGGCCATCATGATTATCATTGCAATGCTTCTCGACGGATTGGACGGCCGGGTGGCCCGGGCGCTCAATGCACAGAGTGAGTTGGGCAAGGAACTGGACTCCCTCTCGGATGTAATTTCCTTTGGTGTTGCACCCGCACTTATCATGTACATTTCTTGTTTCCACGATATGCATCATGCGCTGATCTGGACGGTAACCGCCGTATTTCCCATGTGCGGGGCGCTTCGGCTTGCCCGCTTCAACGTCCAATCAGGCAGCCCGGGCTACTTTATAGGTCTGCCTATACCGGCAGCGGGCGGTGTGCTTGCAACATTATCTTTGTTCCGTGATGATATTTCCGCCCCCTATATGATCATCGCCATGCTGCTGCTGTCATACCTGATGGTCAGCACGGTCCGGTATCCGAACTTCAAGAAAATCGGTTTTCCGAAGAAAGCGATGATGTACGCGCCGTTCGTCATCCTTGCCGGAGTTGCGGTCGCCGTTACGTTCCCGGATCAGCTCTCCAAGCTGATTTTCCTGCCGCTGGTGCTGTATGCCGCTTACGGTGTGAAGGAGAACGTGAGAAGGTTGTCGCGGAGACGCCGGCGCCATCGCGAGCAGTCCGATAAAGTGTTCAACGACCACTCCTCATAAACGACGTCCTGTTTAATAGAACGGGATGCAAAAATAAAAAGCATTTATTTCCTGCCCGGAGCAGCGAGATAAATGCTTTTTTTGATGTATAAAAAAATCTTGTCTTCTATGACATGTTAAACAGACCGAGGGTAGAGCATTTTTGCGATTCCTTCCGGACCACTTCATCCATATTGATATCGAGCAGATTGCACAGCGCCGACATATAGAACAGGTTTCGCCCCAGCTCGGTGCTGATCACCTCACGGCAGTTCTCGCACAGCTCCCCTTGGACATGGGTCCGTACCGTTTCCTTGGCTTCCTCGAGGTTCAGTCCCGGAGCAAAGGTTTGTTTGGTGGCATGAAGTTCAATACAGCCGCAATCGGTAATCGCTTTGGCGACGGACCGGTTCACGGAGGCACTGCTTTGTCCATTCTTTGACAATACATCCAGCAGACTGCGGTGACGGAGCAACAGTTCGGAAACCTGATCTTGAAAGTCTTGTAAACTTGGTGTGCCCATGTAACCTATTCACCTCTAACCTCTAGTTTTTTGAATTGAACTTATTATATTCCAGTCAATTCCCCATTTTCAACCAAAAACGAGACTTCTGTAGGATGGTACAAAAGAAAGGTTCAGCCGTCCAATAAAAATTGGAATATACAGGATTAGGTTGCTGCAAAATGGACCATACTGCTAATGAAATCTGCAACTATTAAAAATATGGATTTAAGGAGGTGAGGGAACTGATGCTGAGGAAATCGATCACGGCATTTGCCGGATTATGCGGGGCATGGATCGGGTACTCGCTGCATCATGCAGCAGGCTGGTCGTTCCCTGGAATTGGAATTGATGATTCGCTGTGGGGCAGCCTGATGTTCGCTGTGGTTGGCGCAATTTTATTTATGTTGATTGGTTCCCTGTGTGCTCAAGCTGTATCGTATCGTCTGCATTCGTTTATCGCTTCGTTCTCGAACACGCCGATGAATGAACTGGCGGCCGGAGCGTCGGGTCTGATCGGAGGACTGCTGCTGGCTCTATTAATCTACCCCAGCCTTGCCTGGATTGGACATGCCGGGGATTTGCTGGCTGTCGGCGTGACGTTTGTGTGCGGTTATATGGGACTTCGGATCGGCTTGGAAAAGAAAGAGGAGCTCGCTTCCCTGTGGACTTCCGGCAAATGGAGCCGGGGCGAGCTGCCGGAGGAACGCCGGATTGAGGAGCATAAAATTCTCGATACGAGCGTCATTATCGACGGCCGGATCGCGGACATCTGCAAAACCGGTTTTATCGAAGGAACGATCGTCATTCCCGAATTTGTACTGGAAGAGCTTCAGCATATCGCGGATTCCTCTGACCTCTTGAAGCGGAACCGCGGACGCAGAGGACTCGATATTTTGAACAAGATCCAGAAGGAACTGGACGTCAGGGTGCTGATCTATGAAGGGGATTTCGAAGAAATTTCCGAGGTGGACAGCAAGCTGGTGAAGCTCGCCAAGGTGCTGCAGGGCAAAGTGGTGACCAACGATTTTAACCTGAACAAGGTGTGCGAGCTGCAAGGCGTATCCGTACTGAACATTAACGATTTGGCCAACGCCGTGAAGCCGGTCGTCCTGCCGGGGGAAGAAATTATGGTGCAGGTGATCAAGGACGGCAAAGAGCATGGCCAGGGAGTGGCTTATCTCGACGACGGAACCATGATTGTGGTTGAAGGCGGACGCGACTATATAGGCAATATGATGGAAGTGCTGGTAACGAGCGTGCTGCAGACCTCCGCGGGGCGGATGATCTTCGCCAAACCGAAACTGTTGGAAAAAGCCCAGTAAACGCGGTATGATGGGGGTATACTCTTTTTCGGTCAGTTGTTGAGGAGGCTTTGCATCGACTTGGGCACAGAGAATCAGGTGGGCGTCATTGTGGTATCCGCGGGCCGCGGCTCCCGGATGGGGACGCAGGAAAGCAAGCAGTACCTTATGCTTGAAGACAAGCCCATCATTATGCATACGCTTGACATTTTTGAACAAATGCTGCTGGTGAAAGAAGTGGTCCTGGTCACCGGTGCGGACGATATTCCGCGCTGCGAGCAGTGGATCCGGAATTACGGACTTGGTAAAGTAACCAAGGTCATCGCCGGCGGAAGCGAAAGACAACAATCCGTATACAACGGCTTGATGGAAATCGGCACAGAATGGGTAATGGTTCATGACGGGGTTCGCCCGTTCGTGGAACCTGAACACATTGAGGCATGCTACCGGAAGGCGCTCCAGGAAGGAGCGGCCGTGCTGGCGGTGCCGGTGAAGGATACCATCAAGCAGGTGAACGATTCGGGGACGATTCTGGCGACCCCTGATCGCCGGAGTCTGTGGGCCATTCACACCCCACAGGCTTTTCGTCTTTCCGATTTGAAAAGGGCTCATGAACGCGCCGCAGCGGACGGCTTCACCGGCACCGACGACTCCATGCTCGTGGAGCGGCTGGGCATTCCCGTGGCCGTTGTGGAAGGCAGCTATACGAATATCAAAATTACGACGCCGGAAGATTTGGAGTACGCCGCATTTATGCAGAAACGCAAGGGAGAGAAAAAGGGATGATACGTGTAGGACAAGGGTTTGACGTTCACCAGCTGGTGGAGGGCAGGCCGTGCATCATTGGCGGAGTCACGATTCCGTATGAGAAGGGGCTGCTGGGACATTCCGACGCGGACGTGCTGCTGCATGCCGTCGCGGATGCGATTTTGGGTGCGCTTGCGCTGGGGGACATCGGCAAGCATTTTCCCGATACGGATCCGGAATTCAAGGACGCGGACAGTTTGAAGCTGCTGCTGCATGTATGGGGCCTCGCCAAGGAGCGGGGGTACCGCCTGGGCAACATCGATTCGACCATTATCGCCCAGCGTCCGAAAATGGCTCCTTATATTCCGCAGATGGCTGAAGTCATCGCCAAGGCGCTGGATGCCGACGTGACACAGGTCAATGTGAAGGCAACTACGACGGAGCAGCTCGGATTCACCGGTCGGGGAGAAGGCATTGCAGCCCAATCGGTTGTATGCTTGATCCAAGATGTGCTATCATCTTGAAGGATTTAAGCTGGAATAGGGTAAAGTATTTCTGAACGGACTTTATTGATCAATGATATGACGGAGGGGATCAGGATGAGCAAAGTGCGCGTACGTTATGCACCGAGTCCAACCGGACATTTACATATTGGCAATGCCAGAACGGCGCTGTTTAACTATTTGTATGCCCGTAACCAGGGCGGAGAGTTTATTATCCGAATCGAAGATACGGACGTGAAGCGGAATATCGAAGGCGGCGAAGAAAGCCAGCTGAAGTATTTGAAATGGCTTGGCATGGACTGGGACGAAAGCGTCGATGTGGGCGGGGCGTATGGCCCTTACCGCCAGACCGAACGTCTGGACATTTACAAGAAATACTGGCAGGACCTGCTGGACCGCGGCTTGGCTTACCGCTGCTATTGCACCGAGGAAGAGCTGGAGAAGGAACGGGAAGAGCAGATCGCCCGCGGCGAGACGCCGCGCTATTCCGGCAAGCACCGTGACTTGACGCCTGAGCAGTGTCAGGCATTCGAAGCGGAAGGCCGGGTGGCCAGCATTCGCTTCCGGGTACCGGATAATAAAACGTACACGTTCAACGATATGGTCAAAGGCACGATTTCTTTCAATACCCAGGACACCGGTGACTTTGTCATTGTGAAAAAGGACGGCATTCCGACGTACAACTTCGCGGTGGTGCTCGACGACCATCTGATGGAAATTTCCCACGTGCTGCGCGGGGAAGACCATATTTCCAACACGCCGCGCCAGCTGATGATCTACGAGGCGTTCGGCTGGGAGCCGCCGCTGTTTGGTCATATGACGCTGATCGTGAATGAGAACCACAAGAAGCTCAGCAAGCGGGATGAATCGATCATCCAGTTCATCGAGCAGTACGACCAGTTGGGTTACCTGCCGGAAGCGATGGTGAATTTTATCGCCCTGCTGGGCTGGTCTCCGGAAGGCGAAGAAGAGATTTACAGCAGAGAAGAGCTGATCAAGATCTTCAATCCGGACCGCCTGTCGAAGAGCCCGGCCGTGTTCGATCAGAACAAGCTGGCTCATCTGAACAATACGTACATTAAGAATGCCGATACCGACCGGATTACGGAGCTGGCGATTCCGCACTTGCAGCGGGCGAGCCGCCTGCCGGCTGAACTGGATGAGGAGCAGAAGGCATGGACGCGCAAGCTGGTCGCTCTCTATCAGGAACAGATGACAGCCGCATCGGATATTGTCGATCTGTCGGAGGTGTTCTTCCGCACTCATCTGGAAATCGATCAGGAAGCCCTGCCGGTGCTGGCTGAGGAGCAGGTACCTACCGTATTGTCGGCGCTGCTGGCGAGGATCGAAGCTTCGGAGGAGTATACCGCTTCGTATATTGCCGCGCTTATTAAAGAGGTTCAGAAGGAGACCGGCGTGAAAGGCAAGCAGCTCTTTATGCCGATCCGCGTCGCGCTGACCGGCCAGATGCATGGCCGCGATCTGAACGAGACGATCTTCCTGCTGGGCCGCGGACGCGTGATCGAGCGGCTGAAATCGCAAATTAAGGGAGCATAAGTGGATTCTTTCTTGTAATCACAGCATATTCTAACCCATAAGCTCCCTGAAACACTTCTTGTCAGTAAGACGACTTATCGGCTATAATTACAAGCAAAATCATTTCGGCCCCGCTGTTACAGGGAGTGCCGAATGATCCAATGTGCGATCAGCGAAGATCAGGAGAAGTACATTGATCACGCCATTGACAGAGAGGGTGACCGCAAGGGAGGCGCAAGTTTTCCTTCAGGCTGGAAGTTACCTATTGGCCGGCAGTGGAAATGCACCTGTGAGCTGCATGGATGAGCGGAGGAGGATCTCCCCCGTTAGACTGTGCCGGACGTCCGCCGTTATGAGGACAGAAAGTGGGGCTTTTCGTTTGCGATGCAGTCTGCCGGAATTACCGGCGGGCACGTCAGCAGCAAGGCCCAAGCAGAGTGGGACCGCGCGTATAACGTCTCTGCAGCATGATGCTGCAGGGGCGTTTTTTGTTGAAAGAATCTTCGCTGGGCGTGTTGGGCTTCGATGAACAAGCGTCGATGATCGCTTTTGTTGTCAGAACGAGAAGGGGTTGTGCCTCCACGAAACGATGGAGAACAGAAGAAGCAAAGAGGGGAACGGATATGTTCAAGCACATGAAATCGGATATCCAAACCGTATTCGAGAATGATCCGGCGGCCAGAAGTCTGTTCGAGGTCATTTTCACCTATTCCGGGCTGCATGCCATCTGGGCTCATCGGGTTGCGCATGCACTGTACAAACGCCGGTGGTTTACGCTGGCGCGCGTGATTTCCCAGGTCAGCCGCTTCATGACGGGGATCGAGATCCATCCCGGAGCGAAGATCGGCAAGCGCCTGTTCATCGACCATGGCATGGGTGTGGTCATCGGGGAGACCTGTGAGATCGGGGACGACGTCGTCATTTACCAGGGCGTTACCCTCGGGGGCACCGGGAAGGAAAAAGGCAAACGGCATCCGACCATCGGCAACAATGTCGTCATTGCGTCCGGCGCGAAAGTGCTGGGATCGTTTACGGTCGGCGACCAGTGCAACATCGGAGCCAACTCGGTCGTTCTGAAGGAAGTTCCCTCGAACAGCACGGTGGTGGGCATTCCGGGAAGAATCGTGAAGCAGGACGGGCGCCGGGTGGACCGTCTCAGCCATCAGCTGCCTGACCCGATCGTCGACTCGCTGCGCAGCATGCAGCAGGAGATCGAACAGCTTCGCGGTGAATTGGAAAGACTACAAACGGAAAACAACCGGCTGCAGCAGGAGGAAACCCCGGCTGGAGCACGTTCGAAATAAAGAAGCAGCGAATTTCATGGATGAAAGGAAATGTGGATATGTCCCTTCAAATTTATAATACGATGATCCGGGCGAAAGAAGAGTTTGTGGCGAAGCAGCCGGGAAAGGTGAACATGTACGTGTGCGGTCCGACCGTATACGACTACATTCATATCGGGAATGCGCGTCCGATGATCTTTTTCGACGTCGTTCGCGCGTATCTGGAGCAGATCGGCAACGAAGTCAATTACGTGGTGAACTTCACGGACGTGGACGACAAGCTGATCCGCAAGGCCGAGCAGATGAACAGCACCGTGCCGGTGGTGGCGGATACGTTTATTAAAGCGTACTACGAAGACCTCGACGGGCTGGGCATTCATAAGGCGACGATCAACCCGCGGGTGACGGAGAACATGGATAACATCATCGCCTTTATCAAGGAGCTGGAAGACGAAGGCTTCGCTTACGAAAAAGGTGGCGACGTCTTCTACCGGACCGGCAAATTTGCGGGGTATGGCAAGCTTTCGCATCAGAAGCTGGAGGAGCTGCAGTTCGGCATCCGGATCGGCGTCGACGAGCGGAAGGAAAGCCCGGAAGACTTCGTGCTTTGGAAGGCGGCGAAGCCGGGTGAGATTTTCTGGGCAAGCCCTTGGGGCGACGGCCGCCCTGGCTGGCACATCGAATGCTCGGCCATGGCCCGCCGCTACCTTGGCGACACGTTGGATATCCACGGAGGTGGACAGGACCTGCAGTTTCCGCATCACGAGTGCGAAATTGCACAGTCGGAAGCTTTGACCGGCAAGCCGCTGGCCAACTACTGGATGCATAACGGGTATATCAAGATCAATAACGAGAAAATGTCGAAATCGCTCGGAAACGGCATTTTGGTCAAAGATCTGCGGGCCCAATATAAAAAAGAAGCGATCCGCTACTTCATGCTGTCCACGCATTACCGCAACCCGCTCAACTTCAACAGCGAGACGATGGATCAGGCGATGAAGAGCGTGGAGCGGATCGCCAACGCCGTCACGAATATGAAGCACCGCCTGGATACGGTGGCTCCGGACGGAAACGGTCCGGTCCGCGAATCCGTGCAGCAGAAGCTGGATGCGATTCTCGCTTCCTACTATGAAAAAATGAACGATGATTTCAATACGCCGGATGCGATTACCTCCGTATTTGAATGGGTCAGTGAAGCCAACCTGCTGCTTCAGGAGCCTGTGGCGAACCCTGCTGAACTGAAGGCGATGCTGGCGGCTTTTGACGAATTGAACGCGGTGCTGCGGCTCTATTTCGAGGAAAAGGCCGAGCTTCTGGACGAGGAAGTGGAGCAGCTGATCGCCGAGCGTGCCGAAGCCCGGAAGAACAAAAACTGGGGCCGCGCGGATGAAATCCGCGACGAGCTCGCGGCCAAGGGAATTCTGCTGGAGGATACGGCGCAGGGCATGCGCTGGCGCCGCAAATGAGCGGGGCGGACGGCAACGAACTGCTGCCGGAAAGTGCGGGAAGCTGGATGTTCAGCTACCCGCCATCCAAGCCGGCCCGGCTGATTCCGCCAATCGTCTTGGCTTATATTGGCGATGCTATCTATGAGGTGGCCATCCGCCAATATTTGATTTCCAAGACGAACCTGCGGCCCAATCAGCTGCACCGTTCGGCGACCGGACTTGTCTCGGCCAAGGCCCAAAGCCGGATTGTCGGCGCGCTGGAGGAGATGCTGACTGAAGAGGAGCGCGACGTAGTCCGCCAAGGCCGCAACGCCAAGTCGGGCACCATTCCGAAAAATGCCGACGTGCTGGAATACCGGCATGCCACCGCGTTCGAGTCCCTGATCGGATACTTGTACTATACCGGGCAGTTCGAGCGCATGCAGGAGTTAATCGACACGGGGATCAAGTTCATAGAGCAGCAGCCCAAGAAGAAATAAGATGGCAGGCCATCACAGGCAATAAGAATCAGGAGGAAAATCGATGGAGGAAGAAATCATTGCCGGGAAGCATTCGGTCACCGAAGCGCTTCGATCCGGGCGGACGATCAATAAAATATGGATTGCGGAAAATGCCCAAAAGCATCTGACGCAGCCGATCATTTTCGAGGCCAAAAAGCTTGGCGTCGTTATTCAGCAGGTGGACAAGCGCAAGCTGGACCAGATGGCGCCGGGCATGCAGCATCAAGGGGTGGTCGCGCAGGCGGCGCCTTATGCCTACGCCGAAGTGGAGGACATCCTGCAGGCAGCGGAAGCCAAGGGGGAGGCGCCGTTCATCTTGCTGTTGGATGAGATCGAAGATCCGCACAACCTCGGCTCCATTCTCCGGACCGCGGACTGCACCGGCGTTCATGGGGTAATCGTGCCGAAACGCCGGTCGGCACAGGTTACCGCGACCGTGTCCAAGACGTCCGCCGGCGCCGCCGAATACGTCCCGGTCGCACGCGTAACGAACCTGGGGCAGACCATTGAGGAGCTGAAAGAGAGAGGAATTTGGGTCGTCGGTACCGACGTGTCGGCTTCCTCCGAGATGTACGACACGAATGTGTTTGACGGCCCCGTCGCCGTAGTCATCGGTAACGAAGGGAAAGGCATGGGCAGACTGATCCGCGAAAAATGCGATGTTTTGGTGAAACTCCCCATGAAAGGTCAAATCAACTCGCTTAACGCTTCCGTGGCCGCGGGAGTCGTGATGTACGAAGTTCTGCGCCGGCGCCGCACCCAAGGTTAGCCGGAATGGCGGCTTTGCGCGATGTGCTTCTGGTCGATGGCTATAACATGATCGGCGGATGGCCGTCCCTTGCAGAGCTGTCGCAGATCAGCATGCAGGAGGCCAGGGACGAGCTGCTGGCCAGGCTGGCCGATTACCAGGCTTTTTCCGGAAGAAAAGTGATCGCGGTATTTGACGCCTACCGGGTGCCGGGTCTGGGCAAATCCTTTTCGCAGAGCAAGGTCCAGGTTTACTTTACGAAGGAGAAGGAAACGGCGGACGAATGCATTGAGCGTCTTGTTGGAGAGCTGACCCGGCGGAGCAGGCAGATTTATGTGGCGACCAGCGATTTGATCGAACAGCATGTCATCTTCGCGCGGGGAGCGCTTCGCTTGTCCGCCCGGGAGCTGTTGATCGAAGTGGAGAACAGCGAGCAGATGATCCAGAAGCGGATCAAGGAAGATCAGGCCAGATCGACGCGCAATACGCTGGACAGCAAGCTGTCGCCGGACATCCGCGAAATCTTCGAACGATGGCGGCGGGAATAGCCAACTTTTGTATGAAATGACAAATTTGCAGCTCTTGACATTTTTGCTATCGCTGTTCTTTTTTGGATAATCCGTGGTTGACGGCTTGGAGAGCATCATTTATACTGTTCGTATATTTCACGAGTAACGGGTACCTTGCGTTGCAGCCGGGGGGTTTCTTGGTGAGCGTCGACCTTAAAGAGTTAATGTTATCTGATTATGATTACAAGACGGATGAGGACGTAGTCGAATATTTCCGCGAGGGTGACAGTGAAGCGCTGGAGTACTTGATTAACAAGTACCGGAATTTCGTGCGGGCCAAAGCCAGATCTTATTTTCTGATCGGCGCCGACCGCGAGGATATCATCCAGGAAGGCATGATCGGTTTATACAAATCGATCCGTGATTTCAGAGGGGACAAGCAGTCCTCGTTCAAGGCTTTTGCCGAGCTGTGCATTACGAGGCAGATCATTACGGCGATCAAGACCGCGACGAGACAGAAGCATATCCCGCTGAATTCTTACGTGTCGTTGGACAAGCCTATCTATGATGAGGACTCCGACCGTACGCTGCTTGACGTGATTTGCGGCTCGCAGGTATGCGATCCGGAAGAGCTGATTATTAACCAGGAAGAGTTCGTCGGACTCGAGGACAAGATGTCCGAGATTCTGAGCGACTTGGAGCGCAAAGTGCTGATGCTGTATTTGGACGGCCGCTCCTATCAGGAAATTGCGGTGGATTTGAAACGGCATGTGAAATCGATCGATAATGCTCTGCAGCGGGTCAAGCGCAAGCTGGAGAGATATTTGGAAGTTCGCGACAATTGAACAGACGCTAAGGTGAAGAAAGGCTCGTAAGGAGTCTTTTTTTATTCACTCGGAAGTGCCGAGGTTTAACCTCTGGACGAATGAATCATACTGGTAAATGAATGCAGGCGGCTTATGATGAGAAAAAAAGGCTTGAAACGACAGGGAATCGTGGTTTTTAAACGCGTATTGACAAGGCCATTCTTTCGTTGACATGGTTTGACCCTTGTGATAAAGTGTTTTAGGTAGGCCTAAATTCGCGTGTTTTAATGAATGGTAGAGCAAAGGCTTCGGCACGAGCTTAATCGTTCATTTCGCAGGAACGGTTTTTTTTCTTTTCAGCGATGAAAAGTTTAGGCTGTTTCCTACTAGGGATCAATATTGACTCTTCTGAAATAGAAGGACGTCTTCGGGAGGTGCACAGCATGCGGGTAATTATCACTTTGGCTTGTACGAATTGCAAACAAAGAAACTATACGACTACCAAAAACAAGCGAAATCACCCCGACCGCATGGAGATGAAGAAATTTTGCAAGTTTTGTAACGAGCAAACTCCTCATCGCGAAACCAGATAGTTTTTTGGAGGTGTAGTCGGCGTGAAAGGTTTCAAGTCTCTGTTTTCCTTTTTCTCTGAAAGCTGGGCGGAACTTAAAAAAGTTCGCTGGCCTAATCGTAAAGAGTTGACGAATTACACGCTTATCGTACTTGGCACCATTGCGATCGTCACGATTTATTTTTGGGTTCTAGATATCGGCATTTCCGCTGTGATCGAAGCGATTATTTAAGAAGGGTCCCGGGTGGCTTGATATGGAAAAAAGATGGTACGTAGTTCATACCTATTCTGGGTATGAGAATAAGGTCAAAGCCAATTTGGAAAAACGCGTTGAGTCCATGGGCATGGAAGACAAGATTTTCCGCGTTCTTGTTCCGATGGAAGAAGAAGTGGTAAACAAGGACGGCAAGAAAAAGGTCGTCATGAGAAAGGTTTACCCCGGATATGTCTTGGTGGAAATGATCCAGACTGACGATTCCTGGTACGTTGTACGCAATACGCCAGGGGTTACGGGATTTGTCGGTTCGACGGGTTCGGGTTCCAAGCCGACGCCTTTGCTTCCGGAAGAAGTGGAACAGATTCTGAAGCATATGGGTATGGAAGAGCCGAAGCCGAAGATCGAATTCGATATTAAAGAATCCGTACGTATCAAAGTTGGTCCTTTTGCGAATTTTGTTGGCTCGGTAGAAGAAATTCTCGTCGACAAGAGCAAGCTGAAGGTACACGTCAACATGTTTGGACGGGAAACCCCGCTTGAGCTGGATTATACTCAGGTGGAGAAGATATAATGTTCTTCAGGTTTCTTGTGGGAGGGCCTCGAGGCCCGCTAACCACTTTTGAAGGAGGTGTCTTACATGGCAAAGAAGGTAATCAAGGTTGTTAAACTGCAAATCCCTGCAGGTAAAGCGAATCCGGCGCCGCCAGTAGGTCCAGCATTGGGTCAAGCAGGTGTCAACATCATGGCATTCTGTAAAGAATTCAACGCTCGTACCGCTGATCAAGCTGGTCTGATCATTCCGGTTGAAATTTCGGTATTTGAGGATCGTTCCTTTACGTTCATTACCAAAACTCCACCGGCTGCAGTTCTGCTTCGCGTAGCTGCCAAAATCGAGAAGGGTTCCGGCGAACCTAACAAGAAGAAAGTCGCTACCGTTAAACGCAGCACTGTCCGTGAGATCGCTGAGCAAAAAATGCCTGACCTGAACGCAGCTTCCGTTGAAGCAGCTATGCGTATGGTTGAAGGTACTGCGCGCAGCATGGGTATCACAATCGAAGACTAATCCGGTTTTTCTTGCGACACCCGGCCTATGAGGCCGGCACATGTGGGAGGAATATCCGCTAAAACCACAAAGGAGGAACAAACATGGCTAAACATGGTAAGAAGTATGTTGAAGCTGCCAAGTTGATCGACAGCGAAGCAGTATACGAGCCAGCAGAAGCTGTAGAGCTTGTGAAAAAGGCTGCGACTGCCAAGTTCGACGAAACCGTTGAAGTTGCAGTTCGTTTGGGCGTTGACCCACGTAAACAAGACCAAGCCGTTCGTGGTGTTGTTGTCCTGCCTCATGGCACGGGTAAAACACAACGCGTATTGGTATTTGCGAAAGGTGACAAAGCGAAGGAAGCGGAAGCGGCTGGCGCAGATTTTGTTGGCGATCAAGACATGATCAACAAGATCCAACAAGGCTGGTTCGAATTCGACGTCTGCGTCGCTACACCTGATATGATGAGCGAAGTCGGTAAACTGGGTCGTCTGCTCGGTGGTAAAGGCCTTATGCCTAACCCTAAAGCAGGAACAGTTACGTTCGATGTTGCCAAGGCTGTTCAAGAAATCAAAGCCGGTAAAATCGAATACCGTCTGGACAAAGCAGGTCAAATTCACGCACCGATCGGTAAAGTATCTTTTGATGCGGCCAAACTGAATGAGAACCTCAAATCTCTCATCGACGCACTCAACCGTGCTAAACCAGCTGCTGCAAAAGGTGTTTATCTGAAGGGGATCGCCGTATCCTCGACGATGGGACCAAGCGCACGCGTGAATACAGCAACCTTTAAATAAGTTATCGTTGACTCGTTCTGAGTTATCTGTTACTATATAAAAGTTGTTGTTTAGGTCCTTGTGACCGACCACTAAAGTTGAATATGCTTACCGTAGACAGTAGGTGCCTAAGGGCTTAATTTCCTACCGAGGTGTTGTGATAGAATATATATGATTTTCCTGCGCTTTGCCCGGACAATCATCATTCATCAGGCCTTCGTAAATCTACGGAGGCTTTTTACTTGCCTATGAAATCGGAGAAGCCAAGAGTACTCAGACTCGAAGCGGACTCCGACGTAGATCGAACTGGCGGCCGGCAAGTCCGGCTGGACAGTCATTGAAACTTTCAGGAGGTGTAGACATTGGCAAACGCAAAAGTGATTCAAGCGAAACAAGAAGCTGTAGATGCGGTAACTGCGAAATTGCGCGAAAGTGCAACGACAGTAGTGGCCGACTACCGCGGATTGAACGTTGCCCAAGCTACCGAACTGCGTAAGCAGCTTCGCGAAGCGGGTGTTGAATTCCAAGTGTTGAAGAACACTTTGCTGCGCCGTGCGACTGCCGCTGCTGAGCTGACTGAACTGGACGAAGTATTGACCGGTCCAACAGCTATCGCATTCAGTGCAGAAGACGCCGTAGCACCAGCTAAAATCCTTAACGATTTTGCTAAGAAGAACGAAGCTTTGAAACTGAAAGGTGCCGTGGTTGAAGGCCGTGTAGTCGGCGTTGACCAAATCAAGGCGTTGGCAGAACTGCCATCCCGCGAAGGTCTCCTTTCCATGCTCCTCAGCGTGCTTCAAGCTCCAGTTCGCAACTTCGCGCTTGCAGTTAAGGCTGTGGCTGAGAAAGAAGAACAAGGAGCGTAAGCTTCCCGTTCTGACAGCTTAAAAGTAAACAAAAAATAATTTTATTATAAAATGGAGGTTCAACCATGAGTAAAGAGCAAATCTTGGAATCAATCAAAGGTATGACTGTTTTGGAACTGAACGACCTGGTTAAAGCAATCGAAGAAGAATTCGGCGTAACTGCTGCAGCTCCAGTAGCTGTAGTTGGCGGCGGCGCTGGCGCAGCTGAAGCTGCTGAGCAAACTGAATTCGACGTAATCCTGGCTAACGCTGGTGCTTCCAAAATCAACGTTATCAAAGCCGTTCGCGAAATCACAGGTCTTGGCTTGAAAGAAGCTAAAGAACTCGTTGACAACGCTCCAAAACCACTGAAAGAAAAAGTGGGTAAAGAAGAAGCTGAATCCGTTAAAGCTAAATTGGAAGAAGCAGGCGCTACTGTAGAAGTGAAGTAATTCCTTCTCAGTTGAAGCACATAGCAAACCCCTTGATCATTCAAGGGGTTTGTTTTTGTAAAACCGCATCCCTTGTGACTAAACGACTAGAACCAGGGGATCCTGTGTAATGAAACCAAGGATTCGGAGGGAAAGCATGTCACAGCATTACTATTCCAACCAGCCCGAAGCCGGACATGACCGGCGGAGTCTGGAAGAGCGACTGCGGGGTGCAGTCTACAAGTTCACGAGCGATGCCGGGGTGTTTTCCAAGAAGGGAATTGATTTTGGCAGCAAGGTACTGATCGAAGCGATGGATATTCCGCAGGGGGCCGAGGTTCTGGATGTGGGCTGCGGGTACGGTCCTATCGGACTGGTGGCGGCAAGACTGGCCGGGGATGGGCATGTGACGATGCTGGATGTGAACAGCCGTGCAGTGGAACTCGCCAAGGAAAACGCCAGGCTGAACGGAATTACGAACGTGACGATTCTGGAGAGCGATCTGCTGCAGCAGGTAGAAGGGAAAGCTTTCGATGTCATCCTGACCAATCCGCCGATTCGTGCGGGCAAGGAAACGGTGCATCGGATTTTCGAGCAGGCGAATGAGCATCTTCGTGAAGGTGGAACTTTGTGGATCGTGATTCAGAAGAAGCAGGGGGCACCATCGGCAAAGGCGAAGCTGGAGAGCTTGTTCGCACAGGTGGAGGAAGTCACCAAAGATAAAGGGTACCGGATTTTTAAGGCTACAAAATCTTTTCAATAATATGCAATAGGACTATTGACTTGAAAAATCATGTGTGATATTATTATAAAATGTCAGTATTAGGATAGGCTTCTTGTCTTTAGTTGGCTGAAATGTCAATAGTTTTTATGCGGAGATATGCATAAAATAGGGCATGTCCACGTATAATATGTACATTTTGGGCAAATCTACTGGATATGAAGTCACTTCTATGTTTAGAAGGCAAGACCATGGATAAGTTGCTCTTTGTTCGAAAGCATTCGGGTAAGGGCTTTTCTTTATTTGTGGATGAATCCTCTGCATGAATCCATTATAAGGTTCCAAACAGAGGTTCGCAATCAATTTTTAAAGTGAGTAGACATGAGGGGTGAGTTAAAGTTGGCAGGACATCTTGTTCAGTATGGTCGACGCACTCGGCGAAGTTATGCACGAATTAATGAAGTACTTGAGATTCCGAACCTGATCGAAATCCAACAGAAATCATATGAATGGTTTTTGGAGGAAGGATTGCGCGAAATGTTCCAGGATATCTCGCCAATTCAGGATTTTACGGGCAATTTGGTGCTGGAGTTCATCGACTACAGCCTGGGCGAACCCAAATACACCGTCGATGACGCGAAAGAGCGTGACGTGACGTATGCGGCGCCGCTTCGGGTGAAAGTACGGCTCATCAACAAAGAAACCGGAGAAGTCAAAGAACAGGAAGTATTCATGGGAGATTTCCCGCTGATGACGGAGACCGGTACATTTATTATCAACGGTGCAGAACGGGTCATTGTCAGCCAGTTGGTACGCTCTCCTAGCGTCTATTTCAGCACGAAAGTCGATAAAAACGGTAAGAAAACCTACACTGCAACAGTGATTCCAAACCGTGGTGCCTGGCTTGAACTGGAGACGGATGCAAAGGACATCATGTATGTCCGGATCGACCGTACCCGTAAAATCCCGGTTACTGTTTTGCTGCGGGCGCTTGGTTTCGGCAGCGACGCCGAAATTTTGGACCTGCTCGGCAACGACGAATACATCCGCAACACGCTGGACAAAGACAACACCGATTCCACGGAAAAAGCGCTCATCGAAATTTACGAACGCCTCCGTCCGGGCGAGCCGCCTACCCTCGACAATGCGAAGAGCTTGCTGGTAGCGCGCTTCTTTGATCCAAAGCGTTATGACCTGGCCAATGTCGGCCGCTATAAAATCAATAAAAAGTTGCATATCAAGAACCGTCTGTTCAACCAGCGTCTTGCTGAATCACTGATCGATACCGATACCGGTGAGATCATTGCCGAAGCCGGACAAATGGTGGACCGCCGTCTCCTTGACGAAATTCTGCCGCACCTGGAGAAGAATGTCGGACACAAGACGTACCATGTTGCCAATGGTGTGCTTGATGCCGATGACATTCCAATGCAGAGCATCGACGTATTCTCCCCGATCGAAGACGGCAAGGTCGTTAAAGTGATTGCGAACGGTAATATTGATAAATCGGTTAAACATATTACGCCTGCTGATATTATTTCCTCGATCAGCTACTTTATTAACCTGCTGCATGGCATCGGTGACACGGACGATATCGACCACCTTGGTAACCGTCGTCTGCGTTCGGTCGGTGAACTGCTGCAGAACCAGTTCCGTATCGGTCTGTCCCGTATGGAACGCGTCGTACGCGAAAGAATGTCCATCCAGGATGCGAATGTCATCACGCCGCAAGCCCTGATCAACATTCGACCGGTTATCGCGTCGATCAAAGAGTTCTTCGGAAGCTCCCAGCTGTCCCAGTTTATGGACCAGACCAACCCGCTTGCTGAACTGACGCACAAACGCCGTCTGTCTGCACTCGGACCCGGCGGTTTGACGCGTGAGCGCGCAGGCTTCGAAGTTCGTGACGTCCATCACAGTCACTACGGCCGGATGTGTCCAATCGAGACACCGGAAGGTCCGAACATCGGTTTGATCAACTCCTTGTCTACGTTCGCACGGATCAACGAATACGGCTTTATCGAAGCTCCGTACCGTTGGGTCGATCCGAAGACGGGGGTTGTAACCGACCAGATCGACTACCTGACAGCTGACGAGGAAGACAACTATGTGGTCGCACAGGCAAACGCGAAGCTGAATGAAGACGGCACGTTTGCGGAGGATATGGTTATCGTCCGTTACAACAAGCAGTCCGACAACATCTTGCCGATGCCGAGCGAACGCGTGGATTACATGGACGTTTCGCCGAAACAGGTCGTGTCGGTCGCGACGGCGCTCATTCCGTTCCTCGAGAACGATGACTCCAACCGCGCCCTGATGGGATCGAACATGCAGCGTCAGGCTGTGCCGCTTCTTGTGCCTAAAGCTCCGCTGGTTGGTACAGGAATGGAACACAAGTCTGCGAAGGATTCCGGGGTATGTATCGTTTCCAAATATGACGGTGTAGTTGAACGTTCTTCCGCCAACGAAATCTGGGTGCGCCGCATCGAGACCGTGGACGGCAAAGAAGTCAAAGGCGACATCGTTAAACATAAATTACACAAATTTATGCGTTCGAACCAAGGCACATGCATCAACCAGCGTCCGATCGTGAAGAGAGGCGACGTCATCAAGAAGGGCGACATCCTCGCGGACGGACCTTCGACGGAAATGGGTGAATTGGCTCTTGGACGTAACGTAGTCGTAGCATTCATGACCTGGGAAGGTTATAACTACGAGGATGCCATCCTCCTTAGCGAGAAGCTGGTGAAGGAAGATGTATACACTTCGATTCACATCGAGGAATACGAATCCGAAGCGCGCGACACCAAGCTCGGACCGGAAGAAATTACCCGCGATATTCCGAACGTCGGCGAGGAAGCTCTTAAGAACCTCGACGAACGCGGCATTATCCGGATCGGTGCCGAAATCAGCGCCGGCGACATTCTCGTCGGTAAAGTTACACCAAAAGGCGTAACGGAGCTGACGGCGGAAGAGCGCCTGCTGCACGCCATCTTCGGTGAGAAGGCGCGTGAAGTGCGCGATACCTCCCTGCGCGTACCGCATGGTAGTGACGGGATTATCGTGGACGTCAAAGTGTTTACCCGTGAGAACGGCGACGAGCTGCCTCCTGGTGTAAACCAACTGGTTCGGGTGTACATCGCTCAGAAGCGTAAAATTTCTGAAGGTGACAAAATGGCCGGACGTCACGGTAACAAAGGGGTCGTGGCCCGCATCCTGCCGGAAGAAGATATGCCGTTCCTGCCGGACGGTACGCCTGTACAGGTCGTACTGAACCCGCTGGGGGTACCTTCCCGGATGAACATCGGGCAGGTTCTGGAAGTCCACTTGGGCTTTGCAGCCATGCGTCTTGGTATTCATGTGGCTTCGCCGGTATTCGACGGTGCCAATGAATATGACGTATTTGACACCATGGAAGAAGCCGGCATGCAGCGCAACGGTAAGACGCGTCTGTACGACGGCCGCACGGGCGAGATGTTCGAACGTGAAGTTACCGTCGGCGTCATGCACATGATCAAGCTGGCCCACATGGTTGACGATAAAATCCATGCCCGTTCAACTGGACCATACTCGCTCGTTACGCAGCAGCCTCTGGGTGGTAAAGCCCAGTTCGGCGGACAGCGCTTCGGTGAGATGGAAGTTTGGGCGCTGGAAGCATACGGCGCCGCATATACACTGCAAGAGATCCTGACCGTCAAATCCGACGATGTGGTCGGCCGGGTGAAAACCTACGAGTCCATCGTTAAAGGCGAGAACGTTCCGGAACCGGGTGTTCCTGAATCGTTCAAGGTTCTGATCAAAGAGCTTCAATCCCTCGGTATGGATGTTAAGATCCTGAGCGGTGACGAGCAGGAGATCGAGATGAAAGAGCTCGATGATGAAGACGAGGCAGCCGGCGATAAGCTGAGCCTCAACCTGGAAGGCGAAGAAGTCGGAGTGGAATAAAGACCGTGTGAAGGCGGGCGGGAATACCGTCCGTCCTCATTCACGGTTCAAATCATTAGGACTAGGTTAAGGAGGGTTGCTCCTTGTTGGACGTTAACAATTTCGAATTCATGAAGATCGGGCTTGCATCCCCGGAGAAAATTCGTTCATGGTCCCGCGGAGAAGTGAAAAAGCCGGAAACCATCAATTACCGTACGCTCAAACCGGAGAAAGAAGGCCTGTTCTGCGAACGGATTTTTGGACCGCAAAAAGACTGGGAATGCCATTGCGGCAAATATAAGCGTGTCCGTTACAAAGGCGTAGTCTGCGATCGCTGCGGCGTAGAAGTTACCCGCGCGAAGGTGCGCCGCGAACGGATGGGTCATATTGAGCTGGCAGCTCCTGTATCCCATATCTGGTACTTTAAAGGCATTCCGAGCCGTATGGGTCTCGCTTTGGATATGTCGCCAAGATCTCTGGAAGAGATCATTTACTTTGCATCTTATGTAGTAACCGACCCTGGAGATACGCCTCTGGAGAAGAAACAGCTTCTGTCCGAGAAAGAATACCGCAGCTACCGTGAAAAATACGGCTATGGTTTCCAAGCGGGCATGGGTGCTGAAGCGATCAAGAAGCTGCTGCAGGATCTCGATATCGAAAAGGAACTCGAGTTTCTGAAGGAAGAGCTGCGTACGGCTCAAGGCCAACGCCGTAACCGTGCGATCAAGCGTCTGGAAGTCATCGAGGCTTTCCGCAACTCCGGCAACAAGCCAGAGTGGATGATCATGGACGTATTGCCGGTTATCCCTCCGGAACTGCGCCCGATGGTACAGCTGGACGGCGGACGTTTTGCAACGTCTGACCTGAACGACCTGTACCGCCGCGTGATCAACCGGAACAACCGCTTGAAGCGTCTGCTTGACCTGGGAGCTCCGGACATCATCGTGCAGAACGAAAAACGGATGCTGCAGGAAGCGGTTGACGCCCTGATCGACAACGGCCGCCGCGGCCGTCCGGTTACTGGACCAGGCAACCGTCCGCTGAAATCCCTCAGCCACATGCTGAAAGGTAAGCAAGGACGTTTCCGGCAAAACCTGCTCGGTAAACGCGTTGACTATTCCGGCCGTTCCGTTATCGTCGTTGGTCCGTACCTGAAAATGTATCAGTGCGGTCTGCCGAAGAAAATGGCGCTGGAACTGTTCAAACCGTTTGTCATGAAAGAACTTGTAAACAAGGGCCTCGCCCATAACATTAAGAGCGCCAAACGTAAGGTTGAGCGCGTGAGTCCGGAAGTCTGGGACGTTCTCGAAGAAGTCATTAAAGAGCATCCGGTTCTGCTGAACCGTGCCCCTACGCTTCACCGTCTCGGTATCCAGGCGTTTGAACCGATCCTGGTGGAAGGTCACGCCATCCGTCTGCATCCGCTCGTATGTACGGCTTACAACGCCGACTTCGACGGTGACCAGATGGCGGTTCACGTTCCGCTGTCCGCAGAGGCACAGGCCGAAGCCCGTATCCTCATGCTGGCATCCGGCAACATTTTGAACCCTAAAGACGGTAAACCTGTCGTAACTCCTTCGCAGGATATGGTTCTCGGGTCTTTCTATCTGACCATGGACAACAAGGAAGAGAAAGGTTCCGGCATGATTCTGAGCTCCGTGAACGAAGCCGTATCGGCTTACCAACGCGGAACCGCAGGTCTGCATGCACGGGTAGCCATTCCGGTTAAAGCGCTCGGCAAAACGAGTTTTACCGACAAGCAGCAGGACGCAATGCTCTTGACGACCGTCGGACGCATCATTTTCAACGAAATTTTCCCGAGCAGCTTCCCGTACATTAACGAAGCAACCCGCGACAATCTCTTCAACGGAACGCCGGAAAAATATTTCGTCTATGAAAAAGGCGCTGACATCCGCGAGCGCATGTACGACCTGCCTATAAGCAGCGCTGTTGGTAAAGAGTATCTGGGCCAAATCATTGCCCGCTGCTTCGAGATTTACCACACGACGGAAACTTCCGTTATTCTGGACAAAATCAAGCAGCTCGGCTTCACGTATTCGACGCGTGCCGGCGTAACCGTTGCGGTATCCGACGTTATCGTTCCTGATGAGAAACAGGCGATCCTGAAGGAATCCGACGAGAAGGTTGCAGTCGTTACGAACCAATACCGCCGCGGCTTGATTACGAACGAAGAACGGTACGACCGCGTTATCGATATTTGGTCCAAGGCGAAGGATGACATTACGGACATCCTGATGAAATCCATGGACCGCTTTAACTCCATCATGCTCATGGTTGATTCCAAAGCACGGGGTAACAAATCGCAGATTACTCAGCTCGGCGGCATGCGGGGTCTGATGGCGAACCCATCCGGCCGGATCATCGAACTCCCGATCAAGTCCAACTTCCGTGAAGGCCTGACCGTCCTCGAGTACTTCCTGTCGACGCACGGTGCCCGTAAAGGTCTGGCGGATACCGCGCTGCGTACAGCGGACTCCGGTTACCTGACACGCCGTCTGGTAGACGTTGCCCAGGACGTTATCGTCCGCGAAGAAGACTGCGGTACCGATAAAGGCTTTACCGTCAGCCGGATTCAGGATGGTAAAGAGGTTATCGAGGATCTGTATGACCGTATTGAAGGACGCTACTGCTTCGAGACGGTTCGTCATCCGGAAACCAACGAAATTCTGGTTAACCGCAACGAGCTGATCGATTCGGATAAAGCGAACCTGATCGTCAACTCCGGCGTAACAAAACTGCAAATCCGTTCGGTACTCAGCTGCCGTGCCCGTCACGGTGTGTGTAAGAAGTGCTACGGACGCAACCTGGCCACAGGCAAATTCGTGGAAATCGGGGAAGCTGTCGGCATCATCGCGGCGCAATCCATCGGTGAACCAGGAACCCAGCTTACCATGCGTACGTTCCATACCGGTGGTGTCGCAGGGGACGATATTACCCAAGGTCTTCCGCGTATTCAGGAACTTTTCGAAGCCCGGAATCCGAAAGGTCAAGCAACCATCAGTGAAATCGACGGCGTCGTGAAGGAAATCCGCGAAGCGAAAGACCGTCGTGAAATCGAAGTCCAAGGTGAAGCGGAAACGAAAGTGTACTCCGTTACCTACGGTTCCCGTCTGCGCGTAAGCGAAGGTCAGGAAATCGAAGCCGGCGACGAGCTGACAGACGGTTCCATCGACCCGAAAGAAATGCTGCGCATTAAAGGCATCCGCGGGGTGCAGAACTACATTCTGCAGGAAGTACAGCGCGTATACCGTAATCAGGGCGTAGAAATCAACGATAAGCACGTCGAAGTAATGATCAAGCAAATGCTGCGTAAAATCCGTATCGTCGATGCGGGAGATACACCGCTTCTTCCTGGATCATTCACCGACATTCATGAATATGAAGCAGCGAACAAAGAAGCAATCCTGTCCGGAAAAGAGCCTGCGGTGGCTAAACCGGTTCTGCTCGGTATCACCAAGGCTTCCCTGGAGACCGATTCCTTCTTGTCCGCGGCATCCTTCCAAGAGACGACACGCGTTCTTACCGATGCGGCGATCAAAGGCAAGGTTGACCAGCTGCTCGGCCTGAAAGAAAATGTCATCATCGGTAAATTGATCCCTGCAGGTACCGGTATGAACCGTTACCGCAGCGTCAAGTTCGATGATCCGAACGCCGAAAATCAGGACTCCAAAGAGCTTGAAACGGCAACAGTAGAGTAATAGACTGCTATACAGGCGGTTTTGCGCGGAGGCGGCATGAAAAAGGGCTGCTTCCGCGAAAACTTTCCTGAAACATTCTTGACATCGCCTAATGCAAGTGCTAATATAGCAAAGGTGCGTGAGTAGTTAAGTACCCCTGTGCTTTTGGAGGATATTAAAATGTCTAATGATAAAGGATTACAGGATGCTCATGTCAAGATCGGTGCCAAACAAACGATGAAACTCGTAGAATTGGGCCAAGCCGCCGAAGTGTTTGTGGCGGAAGATGCGGAACACCGGCTCGTTTCAAAGGTTGAAGCTCTTTGCAGTAAGCATGGAGTGAAGATCACCTATGTGGATACTATGCATCATTTGGGTAAAGCATGTGGAATTGAAGTGGGCGCAGCGATGGCTGCCATCGTTAAATCATAGGGTAAGGAACGTTTTTGTTGGAGAAATCAACAGAGTTCTTCCGGCAAAGACTTTTCATTTGTTCTTTTATGAACCGCCTGGGTCTGTGGACTTAAAAAGAGGTTTGTAATGAGGATAACTATTATGGGAAGGGGGTGGCTAACATGCCAACAATTAACCAGCTAGTTCGCAAAGGACGTCAAGCTAAGATCTACAAGTCGAAGTCCCCTGCATTGCAGAAAGGATACAACGCTCTGAAGCGTGAAGAGACAGGACTTAGCGCTCCTCAAAAACGTGGTGTCTGCACCCGTGTAGGTACAATGACTCCGAAAAAACCGAACTCCGCGCTTCGTAAATATGCCCGTGTTCGCTTGACGAACCGCATCGAGGTGACTGCTTACATTCCGGGGATCGGACACAACCTGCAAGAGCACAGCGTGGTATTGGTTCGCGGTGGACGGGTAAAAGACCTTCCAGGTGTACGTTACCATATCGTTCGCGGTGCGCTTGATACTGCAGGTGTGAACAACCGGATGCAAGCTCGTTCCAAATACGGCGCGAAACGTCCGAAAGCTAAAAAATCGTAATTGATTTCTATAAGAATTCAAAGACTTGAGAAAGGGGGATATCCATGCCACGCAAAGGTCCAGTTAGTAAGAGAGACGTATTGCCGGATCCGGTGTACAACAGCAAACTGGTTACACGCCTTATCAACCGCATCATGCTGGATGGTAAAAGAGGTGTTGCCCAAAGCATCCTTTACAATTCGTTCAACCTGATTCAAGAACGTACGGGTAAAGATCCTATGGAAGTGTTTGAAGCAGCTATCAAAAATATCATGCCAGTACTGGAAGTTAAAGCTCGCCGTGTCGGCGGTGCCAACTACCAGGTGCCGATTGAAGTAAAACCTGAAAGACGTACGTCTTTGGGATTACGTTGGCTCGTGAACTACTCCCGCAACCGCGGTGAGAAGACAATGGAAGAGCGTTTGGCGGCTGAGATCATCGACGCTTCCAACAACACAGGCGCTTCCGTTAAGAAACGCGAGGACACTCACAAAATGGCTGAAGCGAACAAAGCGTTTGCTCACTACCGCTGGTAGGATTCGGCTCAACAAATTACACTTCAATTTTGAAGGGAGACTATTTTCATGGCAAGAGAGTTCTCCTTGAAAAATACACGCAACATCGGGATCATGGCGCATATTGACGCTGGTAAAACGACCACCACAGAGCGGATCTTGTTCTACACAGGCCGTACGCACAAAATCGGTGAAGTTCACGAGGGTGCGGCTACAATGGACTGGATGGAGCAGGAACAGGAGCGCGGGATCACGATTACTTCCGCTGCGACGACCGCTTCGTGGAAAGGTCACCGCGTTAATATCATTGACACCCCAGGGCACGTTGACTTCACGGTTGAAGTTGAACGTTCCCTTCGTGTATTGGATGGGGCAGTAGGTGTTTTCAGTGCGAAAGAGGGCGTTGAGCCTCAGTCTGAAACCGTATGGAGACAGGCTGACCGCTACGGCGTTCCGCGGATCGCATATGTAAACAAAATGGATATTATCGGTGCCGACTATCTGAACGTCGTTAACGACATGCGCGATCGTCTGCAAGCGAACGCAGTAGCGATTCAATTGCCGATCGGTGCGGAGAACGACTTCGTGGGCATCATCGACCTGGTTGAGCAAAAAGCTCATATGTACAAAGACGACCTGGGTCAAAACATTGAGGTGGTCGACGTTCCGGCCGAGTTCCAAGACAAGGTTGAAGAACTTCGCGCTGAACTGATCGAAAAAGTCGCAGAACTCGACGAAGACCTGACAATGAAGTATCTGGAAGGTGAAGAAATCACCATTCCGGAACTGAAAGCAGCCCTCCGCAAAGGGGTTTGCGAAGTTAAGATCTTCCCGGTTATCTGTGGTTCCTCTTACCGCAACAAAGGGGTTCAGCTGATGCTGGACGCTGTTATCGATTATCTGCCTGCTCCAGTTGATGTACCTTCGATTCAAGGTCACCTTGAAGACGGTACGGAAGTTGAGCGTCATTCTTCCGATGAAGAACCGTTCGCGGCTCTGGCATTCAAAATCATGACCGACCCTTATGTTGGTAAATTGACGTTCTTCCGCGTATACTCTGGTATCCTTCAATCCGGTTCTTACGTATTGAACGCTACCAAAGGCAAACGCGAACGTATCGGACGTATCCTTCAGATGCACGCGAACAGCCGTCAAGAAATCAGCGAAGTTTACTCCGGTGACATCGCGGCTGCCGTAGGCTTGAAAGATACCGGTACGGGCGACACACTCTGCGACGAGAAAGCTCCGGTTATCCTGGAATCCATGAACTTCCCGGATCCGGTTATCGAAATCGCAGTTGAGCCTAAAACCAAAGCCGACCAAGACAAAATGGGCGTTGCTTTGGGCAAATTGACAGAAGAAGATCCTACGCTGCGTGCTCATACAGATGAAGAGACCGGCCAAACAATCTTGGCTGGTATGGGTGAGCTTCACCTCGACATCATCATTGACCGTATGCGTCGTGAATTCAAGGTAGAAACCAACGTGGGTAAACCACAGGTTGCATACCGTGAAACCTTCCGTCAAGCTGCACGCGTTGAGGGTAAATTCGTTCGTCAGTCCGGTGGTCGTGGTCAATACGGTCACGTCTGGGTTGAGTTCGAACCTCTCGAAGCAGGTACTGGCAGCCAGTTTGACAGCAAGATCGTCGGTGGCTCTGTACCAAGAGAATACATCCAGCCTGCACTGAATGGTATTGAAGAAGCCATGAAGAATGGTGTTCTTGCCGGCTTCCCGCTTGTAGACATCAAAGCTACAATCGTAGACGGTTCTTACCATGATGTCGACTCCAATGAGATGGCGTTTAAGATTGCCGGTTCCATGGCGCTTAAAGCGGCTAAAGACAAGTGTAAACCTGTCCTGCTCGAGCCAATCATGAAAGTCGAAGTTACGGTGCCTGAAGAATACATGGGCGACGTAATGGGTATGCTGAACTCCCGTCGCGGACGTATCGAAGGTATGGATAACCGTTCCGGCGCTCAGATCATCCGTGCGAAAGTGCCTCTTTCCGAAATGTTCGGATACTCGACGACACTTCGTTCCGGTACCCAAGGACGCGGCGTGTTCTCCATGGAACTCTCCCACTACGAAGAAGTTCCTAAGAACATTGCTGAAGAAATTGTTTCGAAGTCCAAAGGATCTGACGAGTAATATCTGCTTTTGAGTTTTAAACCCTGACCGGTACGATTACATCCAGAACTGCTTGCATAAACACCGGTCAGTTCAAACATAAAACCTATATTCAATCCATTTAAGGAGGAATTGTTCAAATGGCAAAGGCTAAGTTTGAACGTACTAAACCGCACGTTAACATCGGTACTATCGGTCACGTCGACCATGGTAAAACTACTCTGACTGCTGCTATCACGACTGTATTGTCCAAAACTTACGGTGGTGCTGCAGTAGCATTCGATCAAATCGACAAAGCTCCAGAAGAGCGCGAACGCGGTATCACAATCTCCACTGCACACGTGGAATACGAAACACCTAACCGTCACTATGCACACGTTGACTGCCCAGGGCACGCCGACTATGTTAAAAACATGATCACTGGTGCTGCTCAAATGGACGGAGCGATCCTGGTTGTATCCGCAGCTGACGGCCCAATGCCGCAAACTCGCGAACACATCCTGCTCTCCCGTCAGGTAGGCGTACCTTACATCGTCGTATTCCTGAACAAATGCGACATGGTTGAAGACGCTGAACTTCTTGAACTGGTTGAAATGGAAGTTCGTGACCTGCTGAACGAATATGAGTTCCCAGGCGACGACACTCCGATCATCCAAGGTTCTGCTCGTGAAGCTCTGCAAAACCCAGACGGCGAGTGGGCACAAAAAATCATCGAAATGTTCAACATCATCGATGAGTACATTCCTCTTCCAGAGCGCGACACTGACAAACCTTTCCTTATGCCAGTCGAGGACGTATTCTCCATCACTGGTCGTGGTACGGTTGCTACAGGCCGTGTAGAACGCGGAACGGTTAAAGTGGGCGACGAAGTTGAAATCGTTGGTATCGCTGAAGAAACTAAGAAATCCGTCGTTACAGGCGTTGAAATGTTCCGTAAATTGCTGGATTCCGCTCAAGCTGGTGACAACATCGGTGCCCTGCTTCGCGGTGTAGACCGTAACCAAATCGAGCGCGGTCAAGTACTTTGCAAACCAGCTTCCGTTAAACCGCATACTGAGTTCACTGCTCAAGTATACGTTTTGACTAAAGAAGAAGGTGGCCGTCACAAGCCTTTCTTCACTGGATACCGTCCACAGTTCTACTTCCGTACAACGGACGTAACTGGTGTGGTTAACCTTCCAGAAGGAACTGAAATGGTTATGCCTGGCGACAACATCACTGTATCCGTTCAACTGATCGCTCCAATCGCGATTGAAGAAGGAACGAAGTTCACGATCCGTGAAGGTGGACGTACAGTAGCTGCTGGTGCCATCGCAACAATCAGCAAATAATTAAAAGGCAAATTGCCTTCTATATAGCAACGATGTGCTGGAACGAGTAACGCTGTGTTGTAAACGCAAGAGATACAGAGGAATCCTCTCCTGGCGGGAGGATTCCTTTCTTTATATATAGGAAGAAAAGAACAACAACACCTTTTCATTAAAAGCTTGCATTATGCCCATTCTTTATATATAATAGTGAATGTTGTTCTGAGACGTTGCGATGATGTGAGAGGTTACTGACACACCCGGCCCCTTTGCCATGGAGCGGTGGGTTAGAAAATTTTCACGGAGTATGTCCGATACCAAATTGGGCGATAGAAGGAGGGACTAAAATGGCAAAGCAAAAAATTCGTATTCGTTTGAAAGCTTACGATCACAGAATTCTTGATCAATCCGCTGAGAAAATCGTTGAAACTGCAAAACGTTCGGGTGCTGGTGTATCTGGACCGATTCCGCTTCCAACTGAGAAACAAATCATTACTATTCTCCGTGCGGTACACAAGTATAAGGATTCTCGGGAGCAATTCGAAATGCGCACACACAAGCGTCTGATCGACATTGTTAACCCAACTCCACAAACTGTGGATGCTCTTATGCGCTTGGACCTGCCGTCCGGTGTAGATATCGAAATCAAATTGTAATTCGAAATGAATTAAGACGGGAAAAGAGGTGTCAACATGAAAGGTATCTTAGGAAAAAAACTCGGAATGACTCAAGTATTTACTCCAGAAGGTAATGTAATTCCTGTGACGGTTATCGAAGCAGGTCCTTGTGTTGTTCTGCAAAAGAAAGATCTTGAGAACGATGGCTACGAAGCTATTCAAATCGGTTTCGCCGATAAGAAGGAGAAGCGTGCAAACAAGCCAGAAGCAGGACATGCTAAAAAAGCTAACACTGCACCTAAGCGCTACGTTCGCGAAATTCGCGGTGTTGACCTCGGAGCTTTCGAGGTTGGCCAAGAACTGAAGGCGGATGTCTTCGCAGAAGGCGAATTTGTTGACGTAACCGGTACTTCCAAAGGTAAAGGCTTCCAAGGCGTTATCAAACGTTGGGGACAAAGCCGCGGACCAATGGCTCACGGCTCGCGTTACCATCGCAGACCGGGTTCCATGGGCTCGATCCAGGCTAACCGTGTTCCTAAAGGAAAGCGTCTGCCAGGTCACATGGGTAATGCTACGGTAACTGTACAAAAACTTGAAGTTGTTAGAGTGGACGTTGAACGCAACGTATTGCTCGTTAAAGGTGCTATTCCTGGACCTAAAAACAGCTTCGTTAAAATTAACGAAACGGTGAAGAAATAATCACCTAAGGAAAGGAGGAACACATAATGCCAAAAGTAACCCTGTTTAATGTCAGCGGTAGCGAAGTAGGAGAATTGGAACTGAACGATGCAGTATTTGGCGTAGAGCCAAACGTACACGTGATGAACCAAGCGGTATTGCTGCAAAGAGCATCTTTGCGTCGTGGTACACACAAAGTGAAGGGCCGTTCTGAAGTACGCGGCGGCGGACGTAAGCCTTGGAAACAAAAAGGAACCGGCCGTGCTCGTCAAGGTTCGATCCGTTCACCACAATGGAAGGGCGGCGGTACTGTATTCGGTCCAACACCACGCAGCTACTCGTTCAAGCTTCCTAAGAAAGTTCGTCGTCTGGCTATTAAATCTGCATTGTCTTCCAAAGTGATCGCTAACAATCTGATCGTCCTGGACCAACTCGCTCTGAACACGCCTAAAACAAAGGAATTCGCAGCGATCCTGAACAATCTGAAAGTAGAACGTAAGGCTCTGATCGTAGCTCCTGGCTATGATGATAATGTGGCTCTTTCCGCACGGAATATTCCTGGCGTGAAATTTGTTGCAGCAGACGGCATTAATGTTCTTGACGTACTTCTGTACGACAAACTGATCATTACGAAAGAAGCAGTTCAGAAGGTAGAGGAGGTGCTCGCGTAATGAAAGATCCTCGTGATATTATCAAACGTCCGGTGATCACTGAACGTACGGCTGAATACATGGGCGACTTGAAGTATGCCTTTGAAGTGGATATCCGTGCGAACAAGACCGAGATCAAACAAGCTGTTGAATCGATCTTTAAAGTGAAAGTAACGAATGTAAATACAATGCGCGTCCCTGCTAAGCCGAAACGTTATGGCCGCTACAACGGTTACACAACCGAGTGGAAAAAAGCCATCGTAACGCTGAGCAAAGACAGCAAAGCGCTCGAGTTTTTTGAATCTGTAGAGTAAGGAGGAAATCACGTGCCTATTAAAAAGTATAAGCCGACATCCCCGGCTAGACGTAACATGTCCGTGTCTACTTTTGAAGAGATCACGACAAATCAGCCGGAGAAATCGTTGCTTGCACCGCTCAGCAAAACAGCTGGCCGCAACAACCAAGGTAAAATTACGGTTCGTCACCACGGCGGCGGACACAAACGTAAATACCGCATCATCGACTTCAAACGTACGAAAGACGGCATACCAGGTACCGTTGCTACGATCGAGTATGACCCGAACCGTACTTCCAATATTGCTCTGATCCATTATGCAGACGGAGAGAAGCGTTACATCATCGCTCCTAAAGGTCTGAAAGTGGGAGACAAAATTGAATCTGGTCCAAACGCCGACATCAAAATCGGTAACGCACTTCCAATGGAGAACATTCCGGTGGGTACTGTTATCCACAACATCGAACTGCAGCCTGGCAAAGGCGGACAATTGGTTCGCGCAGCCGGTACCGAAGCTCAGCTTCTTGGTAAAGAAGATAAATACGTATCCGTACGTTTGTCTTCGGGCGAAGTTCGCAGACTGCTTAAAGTTTGCCGTGCTACAATCGGTTCCGTTGGTAACGAAGACCACGAGCTGATCAAAATCGGTAAAGCAGGCCGCAGCCGCTGGCTCGGACAACGTCCTGAAGTTCGCGGGGTAGTTATGAACCCTAACGATCACCCTCACGGTGGTGGTGAAGGCCGCGCTCCAATCGGACGTAAATCGCCAATGTCTCCATGGGGCAAACCAACCCTTGGTTACAAAACGCGTAAAAAAGGCAAAGCTTCTGACAAATATATCGTTCGCCGCCGCACAAAATAATGCACGCTGTGCATAACTTTGTGAAGTGCCGAAAGTAACGAGAAGATTGGATGAAGGGAGGATTTTATAGATGAGTCGCAGTTTGAAAAAAGGGCCTTTCATTGACGGGTACCTGCTGAAAAAAGTAGAAGTGATGAACGAATCGAACAAGAAGGCGGTTATCAAAACTTGGTCCCGTCGCTCTACGATTTTCCCACAATTTATCGGTCACACGTTCGGTGTATACGACGGACGCAAGCACGTTCCGGTATACGTAACGGAAGACATGGTAGGACACAAGTTGGGTGAATTCGCTCCGACACGTACCTACAAGGGTCATACGGACGATGACAAGAAAACAAGAAGATAATTTCGAAGCTCTTTGTTTGAGAGGAGGTAAAACAAATGGAAGCAAAAGCACATGCCAGATCTATTCGGATTGCTCCTCGTAAAGTCAAGCTCGTTGTTGACTTGATCCGCGGTAAGCAAGTTGGTGAGGCCATCGCCATTCTCCGCCACACTCCGAAATCGGCTTCCCTGGTTGTGGAGAAGCTGCTGAACTCAGCGATCGCCAATGCTGAGCATAACTACTCGATGGATATTAACAATTTGGTTGTGAGCCAGGTTTTCGTTAACCAAGGCCCAACAATGAAGAGATTCCGTCCACGCGCCATGGGTCGTGCGAGCCGGATCAATAAACGCACCAGCCACATTACTTTGGTGGTATCTGAAAAATAAGGAGGGATAACGTGTGGGCCAAAAGGTAAATCCAGTCGGACTCCGTATCGGGATCATCCGTGATTGGGAATCGAAATGGTATGCTGGCAAAGATTTCGGTAATCTTTTGCTGGAAGATGTCAAAATCCGTGAATACCTGAAAAATAAATTGAAGGATTCTGCTGTTTCTCGCATCGAAATCGAGAGAGCGGCAAATCGTGTGAACGTCACTATCCACACTGCGAAACCAGGCATGGTTATCGGTAAAGGTGGTTCCGAAGTTGAAGTACTTCGCAGCCAAGTTACGAAAATTGCAGGCGGTAAAAAAGTTCACATCAACATCTCTGAAATTAAGCAAGCTGACCTGGACGCAGTCCTGGTTGCAGAAAGCATTGCTCAGCAATTGGAACGCCGCGTTTCTTTCCGTCGTGCATTGAAACAAGCGATCCAAAGAACGATGCGTGCTGGCGCTAAAGGAATCAAAACTCAAGTGGGCGGACGTCTTGGCGGCGCCGAGATCGCTCGTTCGGAAGGCTACAGTGAAGGAACTGTTCCACTTCATACGCTTCGTGCTGACATCGACTACGGTACGGCTGAGGCACATACAACTTATGGCCGTCTCGGCGTAAAAGTATGGATCTATCGTGGAGAGGTTCTTCCTACGGCTAAGAAACAAGCTGCTCAGGAAGGAGGCAACTAATCATGTTGGTACCAAAACGTGTAAAACACCGCAAGCAACAACGCGGTCACATGAAGGGTATGGCAAAAGGCGGAACTGAACTGAACTTCGGTGAATTCGGTTTGCAAGCTCTGGAGCCAACTTGGATCACGAACCGTCAGATCGAAGCAGCGCGTATTGCGATGACGCGTTACATCAAGCGTGGCGGTAAAGTATGGATTAAGATTTTCCCTGACAAGCCGATCACTCAAAAACCTCTTGAGGTTCGTATGGGTAGCGGTAAAGGTAACGTTGAGAAATGGGTCGCAGTTGTCAAACCAGGCAAGATTATGTTTGAACTTGGAGGCGTGTCTGAGGAAATCGCTCGCGAAGCGATGCGTCTCGCCGCTCACAAGCTGCCGATCAAAACGAAGTTTGTGAAACGTGAAGAATTGGGTGGTGAAGCAAATGAAAGCTAATGATCTGCGTAACTTGACCACTGCAGAAATCGAGCAAAAGATTGCGGGCTTTAAAGAGGAACTCTTTAACCTCCGTTTTCAATTGGCTACCGGACAGCTTGATAACCCAACTCGGATCCGTGATGTACGCAAGGAAATAGCTCGTGCTAAAACCGTCATCCGTGAAAGAGAACTTGGGATTAGTTAATAGATCACAGCCGTGCTCGTCTGTAATCAGGAAGGAGGCTAACTATGAGCGAAGAACGCAATGCTCGTAAAGTGCAAATCGGTAAAGTTGTCAGTGACAAAATGGATAAAACCATTGTTGTAGCCGTTGAAACTTACAAAAAGCATGATCTCTACCACAAGCGCATTAAATACACGAAGAAATTTAAAGCGCATGATGAGAACAACACAGCACAAATCGGAGATACCGTTAAAATCATGGAAACTCGTCCACTCTCTAAAGACAAACGTTGGAGACTGGTAGAAGTCGTTGAAAAAGCGGTTATCATCTAAAGATAGAGTTAGTTTTTCCGAAAGGAGGAAATTTCAATGATTCAACCATTTACACGTCTTCAAGTAGCTGACAACTCTGGTGCGAAGGAACTGATGTGTATCCGCGTGCTGGGTGGTACGGGACGTCGTACAGCAGCCATCGGTGATTTGATCGTTTGCTCCGTCAAACAAGCAACACCAGGCGGCGTTGTCAAAAAAGGTGATGTTGTTAAAGCTGTTGTGGTTCGTACGAAGCGTTCTGTACGCCGCAAAGACGGATCTTACATCTCTTTTGACGAAAACGCAGCGGTTGTTGTTAAAGAAGACAAAAGCCCGCGCGGAACTCGTATTTTCGGACCAGTGGCTCGCGAACTTCGCGACAAAGATTTCATGAAAATCGTTTCCTTGGCACCGGAAGTAATCTAATAGCTGATTCCCGGACAGTGAGCTGTTACGGGATCCCGATAAATCGCTGACATGCAGTCATAGGAGGTGTAACAAAATGCCGAAAGTGAAAAAGGTTCTGGAATCGCACAGCAACAAACTGCACGTGAAGAAAGAAGATACGGTTATGGTCATCAGCGGTAAAGACAAAGGCAAAAAAGGCCGTGTCATCGCAGCGTATCCTCGTGAAAACCGTGTGCTTGTCGAAGGCGTGAACATGGTGAAGAAACACCAAAAGCCGAACCAATCCAACCCTCAAGGCGGAATCATCGAGCAGGAAGCACCGATCCATGTATCCAACGTGATGCATATCGATCCGAAGAGCGGCAAAGTAACCCGTATCGGTTACAAAACGCTGGATAACGGTAAAAAGGTCCGTGTTGCGAAGAAGTCCGGAGAGGTTATCGACTAATCGAATCGTTTAGAAAGGAGGTTCATAATTCATGGCAGCAAGAATGAAAGAACGTTTTTTGAATGAAGTTACTCCTGCTTTGATGCAGAAGTTCAGTTATTCTACGGTAATGCAGGTACCTAAAATCGAGAAGGTTGTCATCAACATGGGTGTGGGTGATGCCGTATCCAACTCGAAAGTACTGGATGCCGCAGTTAATGATATGCAGCTGATTGCTGGTCAAAAGCCGGTAATTACTCGTGCTAAAAAATCCATCGCCGGATTCAAACTGCGTGAGAATATGCCGATCGGTGTGAAGGTAACACTGCGCGGAGAGCGTATGTACTACTTCCTGGACAAATTGTTCAACGTTACCCTTCCACGTGTCCGTGACTTCCACGGCGTGTCTACCAAAGCATTTGATGGACGCGGCAACTACACGCTTGGCCTCAAGGAACAACTGATCTTCCCTGAGATCGAGTATGATAAAGTTGATAAAGTCCGTGGTATGGATATCGTTATCGTAACGACGGCTAAAACTGACGAAGAGTCCCGCGAGCTGCTCGCTCAATTGGGAATGCCTTTTGCGAAGTAATTCGCAAATCCATTTCTCCGAAAATTTTTAGGAGGTGTCAGGCTAAGTGGCAAAAACTTCGATGAAAGTAAAACAACAACGTACGCCTAAGTTTAAAGTGCGTGCTTATACACGCTGCGAACGTTGCGGTCGTCCACATTCGGTACTGCAAAAGTTCAAAATTTGCAGAATTTGTTTCCGTGAATTAGCTTATAAAGGCCAGATCCCTGGCGTGAAAAAAGCAAGCTGGTAAGAAGTTTACAATCGGGAAGGAGGTTCACACAAAATGACTATGTCTGATCCAATTGCAGATATGCTGACTCGTATTCGTAACGCCAACACTGTGCGTCACGAAACGGTTGAAATGCCTGCTTCGACGATGAAAAAACAAATCGCTGACATTTTGAAGCGTGAAGGTTTCATCCGTGATGCAGAATATATCGATGACAACAAACAAGGGATTATCCGTGTTTTCCTGAAATACGGTGCCAACAATGAACGCGTCATCTCCGGTTTGAAGAGAATCAGTAAACCAGGTCTGCGCGTGTACACGAAGAGCAACGAAATTCCTCGTGTCCTCGGCGGTTTGGGTATTGCGATTATCTCCACATCCAAGGGAGTTATGACCGACAAAGAAGCTCGTCAATCCAAAGCTGGCGGAGAAGTTGTCTGCTACGTTTGGTAATACACGTCACAGAACAAGGAGGTGCAACACATGTCCCGTATTGGTCGCAAACCAATCGCAGTACCAAGCGGTGTGGATATCACACTGAACAATTCCGTTATTACGGTTAAAGGACCGAAAGGATCTTTGACTCGTGAACTTCATAAAGACATGAAGGTAACGGTAGAAAACAACGAAATCGTCGTTGAGCGCCCATCCGACAACAAAGCGCATCGTTCGCTTCACGGCACAACCCGCAGCGTTGTCAACAATATGGTGAGCGGAGTAACTGAAGGCTTTTCGAAATCTCTGGAGTTGGTTGGGGTCGGATATCGTGCAAGCAAGTCTGGAGATAAGATCGTCCTGAACGTTGGTTACTCTCATCCGGTAGAAATCACTCCAGAACCAGGTATCGAGTTCGAAGTACCTGCAAATACGAAAATCATCGTTCGCGGTATCGATAAAGAGCGCGTAGGTGCATACGCCGCTAAAATCCGTTCCGTTCGCGAGCCTGAGCCTTACAAAGGTAAAGGGATTAAGTATGAAGGTGAGCGCATTATCCGTAAGGAAGGTAAAGCAGGTAAGAAGAAATAAGCAGTTATTTCTTAAGCCTTCTTTACCCCGTGCGTCTTAAAGTGAAGCTGTCATGGCAAAACTGAAAGGAGTGAAAGGGAAGACATGATTACAAAAGAGGATAAGAACAAAGCTCGTCTCAAACGTCATCTGCGTGTCCGCAAGAAGATCCAAGGTACTGCTGAACGCCCACGTTTGAACGTATTCCGTTCTTCTAAACATATCTACGCTCAACTGATCGACGACGTAGCTGGCGTAACCATCGTTTCTGCGTCTACAGTTGATAAAGAGCTTAGCGGTTCCGTGAAAAACGGCGGCAGCGTTGAGGCTGCTCGTCAAGTCGGCGAACTCGTTGCTAAGCGTGCAAAAGAAAAAGGTCATACTTCGATCGTATTCGACCGCGGAGGATACCTGTACCATGGACGGATTCAAGCTCTGGCTGACGCAGCTCGCGAAGCAGGCTTGGAATTCTAAGAATTTCTAAAAAGGAGGTAAACGACTTGCGTGTAGATCCTAACACTTTGGAACTGACTGAAAGAGTGGTTAATATTAACCGCGTTGCTAAAGTAGTAAAAGGCGGACGCCGTTTCAGCTTCAGCGCGCTGGTAGTTGTCGGTGACGGCAAAGGCTGGGTTGGTGCTGGTATCGGTAAAGCAGGCGAAGTTCCTGACGCCATCCGCAAAGGCATCGAAGATGCTAAGAAAAATCTGATTCACGTTCCTCTCGTTGGAACATCAATTCCTCACCTGGTCACTGGCCACTTTGGTGCTGGACGCGTTCTTTTGAAACCAGCGTCTGAAGGTACTGGAGTTATCGCCGGCGGTCCTGTGCGTGCCGTACTGGAGCTGGCAGGTGTAGGTGACATCTTGACAAAATCTTTGGGTTCTTCGAACTCCATGAACATGGTCAACGCGACTTTGGAGGGCTTGTCCCGTCTGAAGCGTGCTGAAGATGTAGCCAAATTGCGTGGCAAATCTGTCGAAGAGCTGCTCGGTTAAGGAGGGAATGTCATGGCTAAACTTCAAATTACCCTCGTCCGCAGTTTGATCGGCCGTCCTGAAACTCAGCGCACGACTGTAAAAACTCTCGGCTTGCGTAAATTAAATTCGACGGTGGTTCATAACGACAATCCTGCAATTCGCGGAATGATCAACAAAGTGAGCCACTTGGTATCTGTTACTGAAATTGAAGGTTAATCTTGCAACAAGATTAACCTAGAAATATTAAGGAGGTGCAACGAACGATGAAGTTACACGAACTTTCCTCAGCTGCTGGATCCCGCAAAGAACGCAAACGTGTTGGCCGTGGTACAAGTAGCGGTACTGGTAAAACATCTGGCCGTGGTCACAAAGGTCAAAACGCTCGTTCTGGCGGCGGTGTGCGTCCTGGCTTCGAAGGTGGGCAAAACCCATTGTATCGTCGTCTGCCGAAACGTGGATTTGTAAATCCTACGCGGAAAGAGTATGCGATCGTGAACATCGAGGAACTGAACAGCTTTGCAGAGGGTACTGAAGTAACTCCTGAGTTTTTGGTGGAAAGCGGCGTCGTGAAAAACACGAAGAGCGGCATCAAAATTCTTGGTAATGGCGAAGTAACCGTAAAATTGACTGTAAAAGCAAACAAGTTCTCTCAATCTGCGGTAGAGAAAATCGAGGCTGCCGGCGGTAAAACCGAGGTGATCTAATGTTTAAGACCCTGAAGAATATATGGCGGGTTGAGGACCTACGCAAGAGAATCTTGTTCACCTTGTTTGTACTGATCATTTACCGTATCGGTTCATTCGTTCCTGTTCCAGGCGTTGATAAAACGGTCCTGGAGCAAACGAATCAGCAGGGTAGCGAGTTGTTTGGTCTCTTAAACACGTTCTCGGGAGGAGCACTACATCAGTTCTCCATTTTTGCCCTCGGGATCGTGCCGTATATTACCTCGTCCATCATCGTGCAGTTGTTGTCGATGGATGTCGTCCCGAAACTTGCCGAATGGGCTAAACAAGGCGAGCACGGGAAGAAGAAATCGGCGCAATTGACACGCTATGGTACGATAGTATTGGGCCTGATTCAGTCGTTTGCGATGGCCATCGGTTTTAACCGGTTGTACGGTACGCAAATGATTCCTAACGCCACCTTCGTGGATTACCTGCTCGTTGCGATCGTATTGACCGCAGGTACGGCATTCCTGATGTGGCTTGGTGAACAAATTACTGAAAAAGGAATCGGAAATGGTATTTCCATTCTGATTTTTGCAGGGATTGTCGCTAACATCCCGATGTATATCCGGAGTACAGCGAGCTCCAACTTTATCCAAGATGGTCAGGTATTTATGAATACACTCAAGACGATCATCATACTTATTGTGATCGTGGCGATTATTGCGGGTGTTATCTACATCCAGCAAGCGATTCGTAAAATTCCTGTGCAGTACGCAAAACGTGTGGTAGGCAACAAAATGTATGGCGGACAGAATACGCACATTCCGCTCAAGATCAATGCTGCGGGCGTTATTCCAGTCATCTTCGCCGTATCCCTGCTGCAGTTCCCTACGATTATTGCGAGCTTCTGGTCAACTCATGCTTGGGCCCAATGGATCCAAACTAACTTGAGATATGACTACCCTCTTGGTATGGTACTGTATGTTCTGATGATCATTGGTTTCACTTTCTTCTACACATTCGTGCAGATGAATCCAAACCAAATGGCTGATAACATGAAGAAAAACGGTGGCTACATTCCTGGCATTCGTCCTGGTAAAGCGACTGAGAAGTACCTGACCCGCGTAATGTCCCGGTTAACGATGACCGGCGCCATCTTCCTGGCCGTTATTTCTCTGCTTCCGATCGGTTTCGGTACGCTTGCCGGTCTGCCGAACTCGGTGAAAATCGGGGGAACTTCACTGCTCATCGTCATCGGTGTGGCATTGGATACAATGAAGACCATCGAAAGTCAATTGATTAAGCGCCATTACAAAGGCTTTATCAATAAATAGTAATAGGTCCCGGTGAAGTCCATTGAACTTCCCGGTGCTTATTGCGTTGTTTCTTGTAACGGTAGTGTTTGGAGGGAGAGAGAAACGTGAACATACTATTCATGGGCCCTCCTGGGGCAGGTAAGGGAACACAGGCGGAAGTCATTGTCAATGAATTCGGCATTCCCCATATTTCGACAGGCGATGCATTTCGTTTGGCGATTAAACAGGGAACTCCCATCGGGAAGAAAGCCAAAGAATACATGGATCAAGGACTCCTGGTACCGGATGATGTAACGATCGGCATTGTTGAAGAACGTCTGCAGCAGTCCGATTGCGAAAAAGGTTTTTTATTGGACGGCTTTCCAAGAACCCTTTCGCAAGCGGAAGCGCTGGATGAAATTCTTAGCAGACTGAACACGAAGCTTGATCATGTCATCAACCTGAAAGTAGACCGCGACAAGCTGATGGCGCGCCTTACGGGACGCCGGATCTGCAAGAACTGCGGTGCAACTTATCATGTGATTTTCAACCCGCCAAAACAGGAAGGTGTATGTGATAAATGCGGAGGCGAACTGTATCAGCGCTCGGATGATAACGAAGAGAGCGTAGGTACCCGCCTGGACGAATATATCAACAAAACAGCACCGCTCCTTACGTTTTATGAGAACAAAGGTCTTTTGCGTCAGATCGATGGGGATCAGGAAATCGGTACGGTATCCGATGAAATCGTATCGGTACTGCGAGGTTAATTGTAATGATCATTTGTAAGTCCGAAACGGAACTTGGCTTTATGAGGGAGGCCGGACGGATCGTTGCGGAAACGCATCGCCTTATGGCCAAACACATCGAACCGGGGATCACTACCGGAGAACTTGATCGGATTGCAGACCACTACATTCGCAGTCAACATGCGCTGCCGTCTTTTAAAGGCTACAATGGTTTTCCTGCCAGCATTTGCGCTTCAGTCAATGATCAATTGGTGCACGGATTTCCCGGCAAACGCAAATTAAACGAAGGCGACATTATTACGCTAGACATCGGTGCGCAGTACCGTGGTTACCATGGAGACTCCGCTTGGACCTATCCTGTAGGGAGCATTTCGGAGGAAGCCCAGCGTCTGCTGGACGTCACCGAAAGGTCTTTATATGCAGGCTTAGAGCTTGTCAAACCTGATGTGCGCCTGTTTACGATCTCGCATGCCATTCAACGCGTGATTGAAGATGCCGGCTTCTCGGTTGTCCGGGAGTATGTCGGGCACGGTGTTGGGGCAGAACTGCATGAAGAACCACAAATTCCGAACTTTGGCACGCCGGACCGAGGGCCTCGGCTTAAACCCGGCATGGTATTGGCGATCGAACCGATGGTCAATGCCGGATCAAGGTATGTTAAGACGCTGGAAGACAACTGGACGGTCGTTACGGTTGACGGCTCCCTGTGTGCCCATTTCGAGCATACGGTGGCTGTGACGCCGGACGGCATGGAGATTTTCACAAAACTGGATGTGTAGGTGATCGTTCTTGAGCAATCAAAGCAGCCCGCAAATCGGTCAAATTGTGAAGATCCTGAAAGGCAAGGATGCCGGACAGCTCGCCGTGGTCGTATCCATAGCTGACAGCAGATTTGTGTATATAGCTGACGGGGACAAACGAAAGTTTGACCAGTGCAAGAAGAAGAATCTATTGCATCTGGAGCCCCAAAAGTTTATCAGCAGTGAGGTTGTTGACAGTTTAAAAGAAAGCGGTCGGGTCACAAACGGAAAGCTGCGTTATGCAGTGATGAAGTTTATGAAGTCCACCGAATCCCAAGCTGAAGAGAAAGGAGACTGACTGTGGCCAAAGAAGATGTTATTGAAGTGGAAGGCACGGTTCTTGAACCATTGCCGAATGCAACGTTCAAGGTCGAACTGGAGAACGGTCATCAGATTCTTGCCCATGTTTCCGGTAAGCTGCGGATGCACTTTATCCGTATTCTGACAGGCGACAAAGTGGTCGTTCAGTTATCGCCTTATGATCTAACCAAAGGTCGTATAACTTATCGTAAATAGCAATTCCGTTTCCTTTAGGGGAAACGTTCAGGATGTTAAACATCCCGTTTGCAGCAATTAACGTAGTGAACATTTTATCCGGACCTGGTCCGGTTGACTCCGAGTCATCCTACGAAGAGAGTTTTGCTTGGCAAAACTTTAGGGAGGTAATGAACATGAAGGTAAGACCTTCTGTAAAGCCTATGTGCGAAAAATGCAAAGTCATTCGTCGCAAAGGTACTGTAATGGTTATCTGTGAAAATCCGAAGCACAAACAAAAACAAGGTTAAGAGAAGGGGGTGTAGCGTAAAATGGCTCGTATAGCTGGTGTGGATTTGCCACGTGACAAACGCGTTGAGATCGCCTTGACTTATATTTTCGGAATCGGTAAAACGACTTCCCAGAAAATTCTGAGCGAAACAGGCATCAATCCGGACACTCGTGTTCGTGATTTGACGGAAGATGAAGTCAGCAAATTGCGTGAAACGATCGACAAAGGGGTTAAGGTTGAAGGTGACCTGCGTCGTGAAATTTCCTTAAATATTAAGCGTCTCGTTGAAATCGGATGCTATCGTGGTGTGCGTCATCGCCGCGGTTTGCCGGTTCGTGGACAACGTACTAAAACCAATGCTCGTACACGGAAAGGCCCTCGTCGTACTGTAGCGAACAAGAAGAAATAATAAGGGGGGATAAAAGACAATGGCTAAACCGAAAAAAGTCGTACGTACTAAACGTCGTGACCGTAAAAATATTGAATCTGGCGTGGCTCATATCCGTTCCACGTTCAACAATACGATCGTAACGATCACGGATCCTCACGGTAACGCAATTTCTTGGGCAAGCTCCGGCGGCCTCGGATTCAAAGGTTCCCGTAAATCCACTCCGTTTGCTGCGCAAATGGCTGCTGAAACAGCTGCCAAAGCTGCAATGGAACATGGTATGAAGGCAGTTGAGGTTATGGTTAAAGGTCCAGGTGCAGGCCGTGAAGCAGCGATTCGTTCTTTGCAAGCTGCTGGTCTGGAAGTCAACCTGATCAAAGACGTAACTCCAATTCCTCACAACGGTTGCCGCCCGCCAAAACGTCGTCGTGTCTAATTGATAGTCAACCTGGGAATGTGGTATAAAACCGGCACAATCTGCTAATAATGGTTGTTTAGGCATACTACATGGATACACTTGAACAAGGTGACAGTTTCATATAGGAGCGACGTTTGAAGGAGGGGTACTTGCGTGATTGAAATCGAAAAGCCGAAAATTGAGACCGTAGACGTCAGTGAAGACGGAGCCTATGGAAAATTTGTGGTAGAGCCGCTGGAACGAGGATATGGAACGACTCTGGGGAATTCACTTCGCCGGATTCTGCTCTCCTCGCTGCCTGGCGCGGCCGTTACATCTGTTCAGATTGACGGTGTGCTTCATGAATTCTCAACGGTTCCGGGCGTCATGGAAGACGTAACGGAAATTATTCTGAACCTGAAGGCTCTTTCCCTAAAAATTCATTCGGACGAAGAGAAAGTGTTCGAAATCGATGCTGAGGGTGAAGGGGTCGTGACGGCAGGAGACATCCGGGCGGACAGCGATGTGGAAATTCTTAATCCGGACCTGCATATTGCTACACTGGGTCCTGGATCGAGACTCCATATGCGTATTTTTGCTAACCGCGGTCGTGGCTATGTCCAAGCAGATAAGAATAAACGTGATGATCAACCCATTGGCGTCATCCCGGTCGATTCTATCTATACCCCGATTAGCCGCGTGAATTACGGCGTGGAGAATACGCGGGTTGGTCAAGTGACCAACTACGACAAATTGACGCTTGAAGTATGGACTGATGGCAGCATCAGACCAGAAGAGGCGGTTAGCCTCGGCGCCAAAATTTTGACCGAGCATTTGATGCTGTTCGTGGGTCTCACGGACGAAGCAAAAGATGCGGAAATCATGGTCGAAAAAGAAGAAGACAAAAAAGAAAAAGTGCTTGAGATGACAATCGAAGAGCTGGATCTCTCCGTACGTTCTTACAACTGTCTCAAACGTGCCGGTATCAATACGGTGCAAGAGCTGACCACGAAAACCGAAGAAGATATGATGAAAGTCCGCAACCTGGGCCGCAAATCTTTGGAGGAAGTTCAAGAGAAGCTCGAAGAGCTCGGTTTGGGACTCCGTACAGAAGAATAGCATCTTAGGATTGTTAGCGAAGGAGGGGAAAACATGGCATACCAAAAGTTGGGCCGCGATTCCAGCGCACGTAAAGCTTTGTTCCGTGACCTGGTAACCGACCTGTTCTTATACGAGCGTATCCAAACGACAGAAGCGAAAGCGAAAGAAGTTCGCACGATCGCTGAAAAGCTGATCACGAAAGCAAAGAAGGGTGACCTTCATGCCCGTCGCCAAGTGGCAGCATTCGTTCGTCGTGAAACGGTAGATGGGGAGCAAGACGCAATCCAAAAACTGTTCAGCGAGCTGGCTACACGTTACGCTGAGCGTCCAGGCGGATACACACGTATCCTGAAGCTCGGACCTCGTCGCGGTGATTCCGCGCCTATGGTTTATTTGGAACTGGTTGACCGCGCGTAAACTGATGAGGATGAGGAAAGGGTGGAAGGAATCCATGATTCTGATCAAACCCTTTTTTTCACTTCTAGGGACGTGTATAAGGAGCTCCTGAAGGGAGCTTCTTTTTCTGAAAAGAAGCAGCCGGTTCATCCGAGCCAGAATACAGGAACGGCTCCGCCGTGATATCGCGGTGGGGCCGTTTTTGTGTAAAAACGTACGAATGGATAGGATTCCCCGTTCATCGGGAAACCATGCGGTATCGGATTCAGGAGGTTTTAGAAATGCGCAACCTATGCATGAAGGTCAGTTATGACGGTACAGATTACTGCGGGTTCCAGACCCAGCCGGACGGCAGCACGGTCCAGGATGCCCTGGAGAAGGCGATCAAGCTGCTGACAGGGGAAGAGGTCAAGATTCATGCTTCCGGGCGTACAGACGCCGGCGTGCATGCTCGCGGCCAGGTGTTTAACTTCATCACCTCTTCCGATATTCCCGTCGAGCGCTGGTGCATCGCCCTCAACTCGAGGCTGCCCCAAGACATTATCGTCTGGGAGGCGGCGGAAGTTCCGCTGGAGTTCCACTCCAGAAGGTCGGCTAAACGGAAGACGTACCGGTATACCATCAATGCCAACCAGTTTCCGGATCTGTTCCAGAGACGAACCCAATTCCATCATCCCGTCAAGCTGGACATTGCGGCAATGGCGGAAGGATTGAAGCATCTGATCGGGACTCATGACTTTACTTCCTTTGCTTCGCGCCATTCTACGAAGCCTTCCCATATCCGGACGCTGTATGAGGCCGAGCTCGTGGTAGATGATTCCATGTGCCGTCCAGGGACTCGGGATCAGGGGCTAATTCATATCTACGTCACAGGGAGCGGCTTTCTTCAGCATATGGTCCGCATTATCGTGGGAACGCTGCTGGAGATCGGGAAAGGCCGCAAGAAGCCCGGAGATATGCCGGCGATCCTGGAAGCCAAAGACCGGTCCAAAGCGGGGCCTACAGCCGTCGCCAAGGGACTGATTTTATGGAACGTCGAGTATGAAGCGGCTGATGAAAATAATTTAAAATCAGCTTGCGATTTGCCTGGGTTTACTGTAAAATAAAAGTTGTGTTTTCTTAATGGCTTTCCCACAGCCCCAGTTAAGAGATTCACATTCCTAACATGAAAATTAGCTTTTTAACAATGACAATTGAACGAAGATAAATGATTTTCGGACGAAACCAAGGAGGAACTATTCATGCGTACGACCTATATGGCCAAGCCAAATGAAGTAGAGCGCAAATGGCACATCATTGATGCCGAAGGCAAAACGCTCGGACGTCTGGCGAGCGAAACTGCGGCCCTGATCCGCGGTAAACATAAGCCTCAATTCACCCCTCATGTTGACACAGGTGACTTCGTTGTCATCATCAACGCTGAGAAGGTTCACCTGACAGGCAAGAAGCTTCAAAACAAGAAATACTACCGTCACTCCCTGCATCCAGGTGGTTTGAAAGTGACAAACGCTCAGGATCTGCTGAACAGCAAGCCAGAACGTGTATTGGAATCCGCTGTTCACGGTATGCTTCCTAAAACCCGCATGGGCGAGAAAATGAAGCTGAGACTGAAAGTATACGCAGGTACTGAACATCCGCATGCAGCACAAAACCCAGAAGTTTACGAACTTCGCGGCTAATTAAAAGGAGGACAGTTTCATGGCACAAGTACAATACTATGGGACAGGTCGTCGTAAACATTCGGTAGCTCGTGTTCGCCTTGTACCGGGTGAAGGACGCATTGTCATCAATAAACGTGATATCAACGAATACTTCGGTTTGGAAACCCTCAAACTGATCGTAAAACAACCACTGACTTTGACTGAAACGCTGGGACAATACGACGTGCTCGTTATTGCCAACGGCGGCGGCATTTCCGGCCAAGCCGGAGCCATTCGCCACGGGATCTCCCGCGCTCTGCTGAAAGCAGATCCGGAATACCGTCCAGCTCTGAAAAAAGCAGGCTTCCTGACTCGTGACCCACGGATGAAAGAACGTAAAAAATACGGTCTCAAAGCCGCTCGTCGCGCGCCACAGTTCTCGAAACGTTAATATTTACTTTTATGTACAAATCGCCCTGGCCATTACTGGTCTAGGGCGATTTTTTGTTGTCTTTAACGTAAGGATCATACCGCTCTGCGTAAAGTACTCTCAGCTGTTTTATTGGCTCAGCACGTTAATCGCGTCGTCCAAATTATGAATATCCCCCACGGCCGACTTGTGAAATACCTCATTGTGACAGGTGGCGCATTCCACATGAATGTTGCAGTAGTCCAGGCCATCATCATTTTTACCGTCCGTCCACCATACATTGAACTGATTGGATAGCTGGCTGCAGGTTTCGCAAAATAGCGGTCCGCTCACATTTTTCAGTTGATGCGAAGATACGATCACCAAGAACACCCCTTCCCAATAATCTAGTGTATATAGCCCAATGTTGCTGTGGCCCGATGCCCTCTGTACACAGCGGCGTATACATCTTGTCAGCCCCAAATCCCTTTACCGGATTAGTATGTCATCCCCAAAAGTACGTTTATGCATAGGGGAATGCGAAGAAATTGCCATACGAGCCCCTTATTCAAAATCTTTATTCCAAAATGAAAAAAAATACGGCGAAAAGGAATTGACAACCAGCGGTTTTACTTTATACTTGTGATTAATCATATTATTTCAGTAGGGATTATAGTGAATTACAAACGATACTTTTATTCAGAATGGAGGCATCTGGTATGAATTTGCTCGAAAAAGAACAATGGATCCAGAAACAAGCCGAAGAAATGGAACATGCTACAGCTGAAGAATTGATCCGACTTGCGGTGGAGACATTCCCGAACATTACGTTTGCCTGCAGCTTTGGTGCGGAAGACGTCGTGCTCGTTGATATTTTGCAAAAGGTAAGCCCATCGACCGACATCTTTTACCTCGATACCGATTTCCACTTTAAAGAAACGTACGAAACCCGGGACCGTCTGGCCGCGAAGTATGGCATTGAGTTCGTAAGAGTATCGCCGAAGCTGACACCCGAAGAGCAGGCGGCTGCCCATGGCGAAGAGCTGTGGAAATCCGATCCTAACGCATGCTGCAACATCCGTAAGGTAGAGCCTTTGACCCGGATCTTGTCCCAGTACGACGCTTGGATTACCGGCATCCGCCGCGATCAGGCGCCTACCCGGGCTAACGCCAAGAAGGTGGAATACGACAACAAATTCGGACTTGTTAAATTCAATCCGCTGGCTGACTGGACTTCCGACGACGTATGGCACTACATTCGTGAAAACCAGGTATTCTACAACCCGCTTCACGATATGAACTTTCCGAGTATCGGATGCATGCACTGCACGCGTGCAGTTGCCCCTGGAGAAGATCCTCGTGCAGGACGCTGGGCAAACAGTGACAAAATTGAATGCGGACTTCATAAGTAATAAATAACGGACCAGAAGAAGGGGAGCGAAAAGATGACAGCGATTCAGCCTCACGGAGGTACCTTGATTAACCGTATTGCTGAAGGCCAGGCCAGAGAAGAGCTGCTGCAGGCTGCGGCCGGATTTAAACAGATTCCTGTGAATACTTGGACGATTTCGGATATCGATCTGATTGGCGTAGGCGCTTTTTCCCCGTTGACGGGTTTTATGAATGAGCAGGATTACCAGTCGGTCGTCGACCGCATGAGGCTGGCGGACGGCACGGTATGGAGCATTCCGATTACGCTGGCTGTGGACGATGAGAAGGCTGCGGAACTCACTGTAGGCGACAAGGCAGCCCTCGTAGGAGCCGAAGACGGGGTGGTGTATGCCGTCCTTGATATCGAGAGCATTTACAGCGTCGATCAGACCGCTGAAGCGACCAAGGTATTCAAGGCAAGCGATTCCGAGCATCCTGGCGTCAAGAAGCTGTTTGAGCGCCCGTCGAACTATGTGGGCGGAAGCATTCAGGTGCTGAACCGTCCGAAACCGGCGAAGTTTGGCGAGTTTTATTTTGATCCGGCGGAGACGCGCCGTATTTTTGCAGAGAAGGGATGGAAGAAAGTTGTTGGCTTCCAAACCCGCAACCCGGTTCATCGGGCCCACGAGTATATCCAGAAGAGTGCGCTTGAGATCGTCGACGCGCTGTTCCTGAACCCGCTCGTTGGTGAAACCAAGTCGGATGACGTTCCGGCCAACGTCCGGATGAAGAGTTATCTGGTCCTGCTCGAAAACTACTACCCGGCCGATCGTACGTTCCTTGGCGTGTTCCCGGCCGCTATGCGTTATGCCGGCCCGAGAGAAGCCATTTTCCATGCGATGGTCCGCAAAAATTACGGCTGCACCCATTTTATCGTCGGCCGCGACCATGCCGGCGTAGGCGACTACTACGGCACCTATGAAGCCCAGGAAATTTTCTCGAATTTCACGGCGGAAGAACTCGGCATTACCCCGCTGTTTTTCGAACACAGCTTCTTCTGCAAAAAGTGCGGCAATATGGCATCCAGCAAAACCTGCCCGCATCCGAAGGAAGATCATTTGACCTTGTCCGGTACGAAGGTACGCGGTCTTCTGCGGGACGGCGTCTGCCCGCCACCGGAATTTACCCGTCCTGAGGTCGCTAAGATTTTGATCGAAGGGATGTCCGCACAAGTATCTTCATAAAGTACTATTTGTCCACCTCGCCCCATATAGATGTGTAGAGTCGATATGGGGAACGGAGGTGGATTTTTTATGTCCAAGCAGGGACGAAAGAAACAGGTGCTGTGGATCCGGGTAAGCACGGTCAAAAAAGCGCTGATCGGCCTCTGCCTGCTGGTTGTTTTTATTGCGGTGGCCACATACCAAATACCTGCCGCAAAGACGACGGGTTCCTTGGGTCTGCCCCTGTCGGGGAAAGTAATCGCACTGGATGCCGGTCACGGCGGGCCGGACGGAGGTGCTGTCAGCAAGCAGGGCGTGATCGAAAAAGACATTAACCTGGCGATCGCCTTATATCTGCGCGACTATTTGCAGCAGGCGGGTGCGATCGTCGTGATGACGCGAGAAGGCGACTACGACCTGGCCGGCGATACGAGAGGGTACTCCAAACGCAAGACAGAGGATTTGAAGCAGCGGGCCAAGTTCATTGAGGACAAGCATGCGGATCTGTTTTTGAGCATTCACATGAACAGCTTTCCGTCGAACCGATACCGTGGCGCCCAGACGTTTTATTATCCGAATCATCCGGACAACGCAGGACTGGCTGCATTAATTCAGGATGAGATTAAGCGGAACCTCGAAAATACGGACAGGGTGGCCAAAACGGTGAATACGGTATATCTGCTTCAAGCGCTGAAGATGCCTTCGGCTCTGGTGGAGGTCGGCTTCCTGTCCCATCCGCAGGAGTCGGAGTTGCTCAGGGATGAGAGCTACCAGCGCAAGGTCGCCGCATCGGTCTACAAGGGGGTTCTCCGGTATTTGTCCGGCGAGAAGGCGAAAGTGTCGTCAGAAAATCCTTGAGAATGGTATAATAGCACCTGAGGCTTTAGATGGAACTTAAGATGAATACTATAAAGCAGAGGTGCTGCCAGCATGTTATCACGTGAGCAAGTGCAACAGCTATTACAGCCAATCGTCGAGCCTGTCACAGGGAAGAGCCTGATTGAGCTGCAAATGATAAGAGATATCGTTGTGAAGGAAAGCCGGATTTCATTGTCGGTCATCACTTTAGACAAGCGTGAGGATTACGCCAAGGCGCTTGAGAGTGACATCCGGGAACGGCTTGGGGACGCAGAGGGTGCGGAGATTCACATCCGGATGCGGGAAGCTAACGAGCTGGAACGCGAGAAAATATTAGGCGAGTCGGCGCGCATGCGCCAGGAGGACGAGGATAAGCTCGTCAAGGGACATGCCGCCGGGCTGGAGCACAACCAGCTGCTGCAGGATCCGAACGTCCATTTTATCGCGGTAGCAAGCGGTAAGGGCGGCGTCGGCAAATCGACGGTGACCGTCAACCTGGCTGCAGCTTTGGCCCGTATGGGCAAGCGCGTAGGGCTTATTGACGCCGACATTTACGGCTTCAGCGTGCCGGATATGATGGGGATTGAAGAGGGGCCGGTGGTAGAGGACAACACCATTATCCCTGTGGAGCGCTTTGGCGTGAAGGTGATGTCGATGGGCTTCTTTATCCGTGAGAACAACCCGGTCATTTGGCGCGGTCCGATGCTCGGCAAAATGCTGCACCAGTTTTTCAGCGACGTCGGTTGGGGACAGCTCGATTATATGCTGCTTGACTTGCCGCCGGGAACGGGCGATGTGGCCCTTGACGTTCATCAGATGCTGCCGCAGAGCAAGGAGATCATCGTCACGACACCGCACGCCACTGCTGCTTTCGTAGCCGCTCGTGCCGGAGCGATGGCGCTTCAGACCAATCATGACATTTTGGGCGTCGTCGAAAATATGGCTTATTACGAGTGCTCAGACTGCGGCAAGCGGGATTACGTATTCGGACGGGGCGGTGGCGGACAATTGGCGGAAACGCTTCACACGGAATTGCTGGCGCAGCTGCCGCTTGGAGCGCCGGACAACCATGTCTCCGAACCTGACTTCTCGCCGTCTGTATATAAGGCAGACACGCCGACGGGTCAGATCTACAGTCAATTGGCCGCATCGATTGTTGCCAAGTGCGAGCAATAAGCTACACATTTGCATCATCACACCAAAAAAGCCCCGATCGGGGCTTTTTTTAATGCCGTTAACTTCCTCCACCGCCGCCCTCGCCGTTTTCCTTGCTGCCGCCTTCACTGCTGCCTTGGTCCCCGCCTTCTTGACCTTTACTCCCGCCTTTCTTTTGCGATTTCTCGACTTTAGGCTGGAGTTCTTGAGTCACGACATCCTTCAGCATGTTCATGACTTCTATTCTGAACAACGGGTTCTGCATGGCTTCCTGCATGACGGTCATTGACTGCTTGCGGTATTCAGGGGACTTTGTAATATCCAGGAACATTTTCATGACTTCGGGTGACTTCATAATATCGGCGACGGCTTGCTGATAAGTAGGATCTTTGATCAACTGCATATGCAGCTGCTTGTTCTGCGAGCTGATGGCTTTGGCGAAGTCCCCGGCAAACTGGGGATCCGTCATGATTTTTTCGAACTCTTTCTTGTACTCCGGAGCGGTAATGGTGTCTTTGACGGCCGTCCGGATTTGCTCTCCGGCTTGAAGGGACATCATCTGCATACCGAGCCCCGAACCAGAACCGGAGCCGCTGCTGCCCGAACCGCTGCCGCCGCCCTTCAGGGCATCCTCAACGGCTTTCTTGCCTTCATCGCTCTTCAGGATATCGACAACCATCGTTTTCATCTCTTTATAATCGCTCTGGGGCGGGGCATAGCTCTGTTCCGATCCACAGCCTGTCAGAGCCGCGGAAATACCGAAAAAAAGCGCACATAAACCGATAACCGGCCACTTCATCTGTGTTGTCCTCCTTTGCTTCAGATCCTGTTTGTAGTATGGCATCCGAAAATTCGAAATATGTCGAGGCATGGATGGTTTTTTATTGTGAACGTTGGTAAAATAAAGTCTTGGGGGTGCAGAATATTTGAACTTAAAAAGATGGATGACATTATTTTGGAAAACGCTGCTTGCCGGCTCCATAGCGGCGATTGTGGCCGGGGTGCTGCTGCAGTTTGGAAGCGGTATAATTAAATTTAAGGGGCCAGCGGATTACTTGTTTTATCTGGTCATTTTATTCGGGTACGGCCTGATGGTCAGCGTCTATTCCCAGCTTGGCTTCTTCGCTTATATGATTTTGAATTACACAGCCATCGGAGTGTTCCCTAAGAAAGTATGGCAGTACATACAGCTTGTCCTCGCGGTTCTGGCGCTGCTTGAAGTCATGTTTTTCCGCTCCTTCGTCGGGAAGGAGAACAGCCAGATTTCCGACTTGGTTGTAGGCATATCGATCCTTGTCGTAGCCATTGTTGTAGCTTATTTTAAGGCGAAAGCGACCAATCCGACGGCTTGGATACCAACGATCTTCTTCATGACCGCGATCACGATCGTGGAGCTGGTGGGAGGACTCAAGATTGGCGTAAACAACGCTACCGTCTTTATTCTGGTTCCGCTGATCGTCTGCAATGCTTACCAAATTTTAATCCTTCATAAAGTGTTGAACGCAAAAAAGAGCTAAGATCCTTAGCTCTTTTTTCTCTGCTCATCATTACATGCCGGCTGCGTCATCAATGGCTTGCTGCATCGCCGCCTGATCGTGGATCTCTTTTCCCTTGGTATCCGCTTGGCTGAGCAGATCGGACACGGTTACGAATTCGTATCCCTGCTTGCGGAGCTCATCAATGATGACTGGCAGGGCCTCGTGGGTCTGCTTGACCGAGTCGCTCGCATGGAGAAGCACGATGTCCCCGGGGTGTGCCTTCGACACTACGCGGTTAACGATATTTTGCGCACCGATGTTTTTCCAGTCCTGGGAATCGGTATCCCACTGGATGACCTTATAATTAAGGCTGTCTGCGATCTTCAATACCCGCTTGTCAAAATCCCCGTTGGGGAGGCGGAGGAGATTGGGTTCCTTGCCGGTCAAATCGGTTAATATAGAATTGGCGGTGATCAGCTGCTTGCGAATTTCTTCGTCGCTCAGCGTGCTGTAATTCACGTGCTTGTGGCCGTGGCTTCCGATTTCAAACCCGCTGTTTTTGATGTCATTTACGATATCCGGATGGCTTTTTCCCCAAGGGGAGGATAAAAAGAAAGTAGCCTTCTGCACATTCTTGTCCTTCAGAACCTTCAGAATGGGCTCTGCCCGCTTTTCCCCCCAGCTGATATCAAACGTCAGGGCGATCACTTTCTTCTCGGTAGGGACGCTGTAAATGGCTGCTGGAGCCCCTTCAGAGAATACCGTGATGTTGTCGCTCTCGACATAGATGATACCGATGGCAAATACCGCTGCGGCCAGCACGAGAAACGTGCGTTTTATTTTCCTGCCATTCAGCACATAGAAAAATGAATTCATATGCTCGTAAGCTCCCCTTTCCGTACATCAGCATTTTGCGCTGTCGTCCGTTATAGCAGAGGGTTTTTATAAATAGGCTGTAATGATCCCCCGATAACGAATTTCAGGAAAAATGCTCATGTAAAGCTTGTTTACTTCAATGTATGCTCGTACTTGGGACTTATTACTATGAGGAGGTAATCGTTTGCTTCGTTTGAGTACATTTATAAGAGACTTGATGTCGATCAAAAAAACCTTGTTGTTTGCCGTATTGCTTTTTGCTGCCGGAGTGGCGGCCGGGTGGATCAGTACAGGGGCTTTGGCCGAACTGGTGAACCAGCAGCTAAGCGGGTTGAGGGAGGTCAGCGGTAATCTGCAGAACTCTAAGCATCCGCAGTGGAGCTTCTTCGGGTTTATTTTCCTCAATAACAGTATTAAAGGCGTACTGATCATTTACCTGGGTCTTCTGGCGGGAATACTGCCCGTGATGTTTCTGCTGGTTAACGGAATGGTTATAGGTTATTTGGTACATAGTTTAAGCGCCCAAGGAGAGAGTCTAGCCGATCTAGTGATCAGGGGGCTCCTGCCGCATGGAATTATTGAAATACCGGCGATTATCATCGCGTGTGCCTACGGCATCAGAATGGGAAGCTGGGTCATCCGCGGAATCAATCCGAGAAGGAGAGCGTGGGGCAGTCAAGGTGAGGGAGTGCTGCGCAAATCGGTTACAGCAGCCTTTTGGGTCGTCATTCTGCTGTTTGCTGCCGCAATTATTGAAAGCACAGTTACCTATGCCTTGATGCAGAATTAGTATTTTGTAAATTGCGATTCATAAATTTCCCAAAAGTTGTGCATAACAGTAAGACGATAAAACCATTTCCGTTCCGATTAGGACGTTCAGGTATAAATCTACAGGGGGGCCAGTTCTAATATGTTGGGTATGCTATTTAACGAGAAGGAATGTAAGGAATTAGATTATGTGCTGCGGAAGGAGCTGGACGAGATGCTGTTCGACTTAAGCGATCAGCGATTGGATCAGGATATCCGTAATGCCATTGCGAACCGCTACAAGACTGTTTTTCGGATGTATGCCCGATTCGCTCCGCAAAAGGAGCTTTCAAAGTATGCGCGTAACAGCAAGCTATCACAATTTAAACAATAATGCTTGACGGCATTGCCTATCTTATGATAAATTAATTTTCGCTTCAGTTTTGAGTTTTGAAACGAAGCACAGTGCTTTTGCAAGGTTGATAGAAAGTGGTAAAAAACTTTTTAAAAAAACTCTTGCAAAACACCGAGTGAGTATGATATATTATAAAAGTCGCCGCTGAGATGCGGTGATGAGAAACGAAAGAGATTTTGATCTTTGAAAACTGAACAACGAGTGAGTATAAACGCGATGGTCTTATGACCGGAGCGATTGAGATTAAATCAATCTCGTCAGATTCAAAATGAGCTACAAACTTTCTTGGAGAGTTTGATCCTGGCTCAGGACGAACGCTGGCGGCGTGCCTAATACATGCAAGTCGAGCGGACTTGATGGAGAGCTTGCTCTCCTGATGGTTAGCGGCGGACGGGTGAGTAACACGTAGGCAACCTGCCTGCAAGACCGGGATAACCCACGGAAACGTGAGCTAATACCGGATATCTCATTTCCTCTCCTGAGGGAATGATGAAAGACGGAGCAATCTGTCACTTGCGGATGGGCCTGCGGCGCATTAGCTAGTTGGTGAGGTAACGGCTCACCAAGGCGACGATGCGTAGCCGACCTGAGAGGGTGAACGGCCACACTGGGACTGAGACACGGCCCAGACTCCTACGGGAGGCAGCAGTAGGGAATCTTCCGCAATGGGCGAAAGCCTGACGGAGCAACGCCGCGTGAGTGATGAAGGTTTTCGGATCGTAAAGCTCTGTTGCCAGGGAAGAACGTCCGATAGAGTAACTGCTATCGGAGTGACGGTACCTGAGAAGAAAGCCCCGGCTAACTACGTGCCAGCAGCCGCGGTAATACGTAGGGGGCAAGCGTTGTCCGGAATTATTGGGCGTAAAGCGCGCGCAGGCGGTCATTTAAGTCTGGTGTTTAAGGCCAAGGCTCAACCTTGGTTCGCACTGGAAACTGGGTGACTTGAGTGCAGAAGAGGAGAGTGGAATTCCACGTGTAGCGGTGAAATGCGTAGATATGTGGAGGAACACCAGTGGCGAAGGCGACTCTCTGGGCTGTAACTGACGCTGAGGCGCGAAAGCGTGGGGAGCAAACAGGATTAGATACCCTGGTAGTCCACGCCGTAAACGATGAATGCTAGGTGTTAGGGGTTTCGATACCCTTGGTGCCGAAGTTAACACATTAAGCATTCCGCCTGGGGAGTACGGTCGCAAGACTGAAACTCAAAGGAATTGACGGGGACCCGCACAAGCAGTGGAGTATGTGGTTTAATTCGAAGCAACGCGAAGAACCTTACCAGGTCTTGACATCCCTCTGACCGGTCTAGAGATAGGCCTTTCCTTCGGGACGGAGGAGACAGGTGGTGCATGGTTGTCGTCAGCTCGTGTCGTGAGATGTTGGGTTAAGTCCCGCAACGAGCGCAACCCTTGATTTTAGTTGCCAGCACTTCGGGTGGGCACTCTAGAATGACTGCCGGTGACAAACCGGAGGAAGGCGGGGATGACGTCAAATCATCATGCCCCTTATGACCTGGGCTACACACGTACTACAATGGCCAGTACAACGGGAAGCGAAGTCGCGAGGTGGAGCCAATCCTATCAAAGCTGGTCTCAGTTCGGATTGCAGGCTGCAACTCGCCTGCATGAAGTCGGAATTGCTAGTAATCGCGGATCAGCATGCCGCGGTGAATACGTTCCCGGGTCTTGTACACACCGCCCGTCACACCACGAGAGTTTACAACACCCGAAGTCGGTGAGGTAACCGCGAGGAGCCAGCCGCCGAAGGTGGGGTAGATGATTGGGGTGAAGTCGTAACAAGGTAGCCGTATCGGAAGGTGCGGCTGGATCACCTCCTTTCTATGGAGAATCGCTTCCTGCGATGGAAGCATTCAAATACAAATCTAGCCGGTTGGCTAGTTACTCACTCGTTGGTCAGTTTTGAGAGAGCAAACCTCTTTCAAACGCGTTTGGTGGCGATAGCGGAGGGGTTCCACGCGTACCCATCCCGAACACGACCGTTAAGCCCTCCAGCGCCGATGGTACTTGGACCGAAGGGTCCTGGGAGAGTAGGACGTTGCCAAGCGCAAACCCTTATGGGTTTCAAATGAATAATTCCCATACACGATATGGGCCCTTAGCTCAGTTGGTTAGAGCGCACCCCTGATAAGGGTGAGGTCGGTGGTTCGAGTCCACTAGGGCCCACCATATAAACTTCATTCAAGTGTAAGTCACTTATTGGGGTTATTTATGGGGCTATAGCTCAGCTGGGAGAGCGCCTGCCTTGCAAGCAGGAGGTCAGCGGTTCGATCCCGCTTAGCTCCACCAAATATTTGATCCTTGAAAACTAGATAACGAAACGAATCTGCGTTTTAGAAATATCCTTTTAGCTGCTTGTGTCTTCATTGAAAGACCAAGAAGTAAAAAGTAGCAGACGAGTGTTTGGATTGGTGAGCGACTTTGGCTTTGCGCGCAGCGCAAAACAAGAGAGCGAAGCAAGTCAAACAGGAGTCATTATGGTTAAGCTACTAAGAGCACACGGAGGATGCCTAGGCGCTAGGAGCCGATGAAGGACGTGGCGAACAACGATACTGCCTCGGGGAGCTGTAAGCAAGCTTTGATCCGGGGATGTCCGAATGGGGAAACCCGGCTGATGTAATAGTCAGTCACTCATAACTGAATACATAGGTTATGGTGAGGCATACCAGGGGAACTGAAACATCTAAGTACCCTGAGGAAGAGAAAACAAGAGTGATTCCGTCAGTAGCGGCGAGCGAACGCGGAACAGCCTAAACCGGTCAGCTTGCTGGCCGGGGTTGTGGGACGTCTCACATGGAGTTACAAAGGAATTGGTTAGGCGAAGAGGTCTGGAAAGGCCCGGCATAGAAGGTAAAAGCCCTGTAGCCGAAAGTCAGTTCCCTCCGAGACGGATCCCGAGTAGTGCGGGGCACGTGAAACCCCGTATGAATCTGGCAGGACCATCTGCTAAGGCTAAATACTCCCTAGCGACCGATAGTGAAACAGTACCGTGAGGGAAAGGTGAAAAGCACCCCGGAAGGGGAGTGAAATAGAACCTGAAACCGTGTGCTTACAAGAAGTCAGAGCCCTGTTTATGGGTGATGGCGTGCCTTTTGTAGAATGAACCGGCGAGTTACGTTCCCGTGCAAGGTTAAGGTGAGAAGCCGGAGCCGCAGCGAAAGCGAGTCTGAATAGGGCGATTAAGTACGTGGACGTAGACCCGAAACCGTGTGATCTACCCCTGTCCAGGGTGAAGGTGCGGTAACACGCACTGGAGGCCCGAACCCACGAATGTTGAAAAATTCGGGGATGAGGTGGGGGTAGCGGAGAAATTCCAATCGAACTCGGAGATAGCTGGTTCTCCCCGAAATAGCTTTAGGGCTAGCCTCGGTGAATAGAGTCGTGGAGGTAGAGCACTGATTGGGTGCGGGGCCCGCAAGGGTTACCAAGCTCAGTCAAACTCCGAATGCCATTGACTTGTAACCGGGAGTCAGACAGTGAGTGCTAAGATCCATTGTCAAAAGGGAAACAGCCCAGACCATCAGCTAAGGTCCCCAAGTGTGTGTTAAGTGGGAAAGGATGTGGAGTTGCACAGACAACCAGGATGTTGGCTTAGAAGCAGCCACCATTGAAAGAGTGCGTAATAGCTCACTGGTCGAGTGACTCTGCGCCGAAAATGTAACGGGGCTAAACACACCACCGAAGCTATGGCTTGATGCTTTGCATCAGGGGTAGGGGAGCGTTGTATACAGCGTTGAAGGTATACCGTAAGGAGTGCTGGAGCGTATACAAGTGAGAATGCCGGTATGAGTAACGAAAAGATCAGTGAGAATCTGATCCGCCGAAAGCCCAAGGTTTCCTGAGGAAGGCTCGTCCGCTCAGGGTAAGTCGGGACCTAAGGTGAGGCCGACAGGCGTAATCGAAGGACAACAGGTTGAAATTCCTGTACCACCGTAAACCGTTATGAGTGATGGGGTGACGCAGGAGGGTAGTGACGCGAGCTGATGGATGCTCGTCCAAGCAGTGAGGCTGGTGTGTAGGCAAATCCGCACACTTTAAGGCTGGGCTGTGACGGGGAGGGAAAATTACAGTACCGAAGGTCATGATCTCACACTGCCAAGAAAAGCCTCTAACCAGGTGAAGGTGCCCGTACCGCAAACCGACACAGGTAGGCGAGAAGAGAATTCTAAGGCGCGCGGAAGAACTCTCGTTAAGGAACTCGGCAAAATGACCCCGTAACTTCGGGAGAAGGGGTGCCCCGGTAGTGTGAATAGCACGAGGGGGCCGCAGTGAAAAGGCCCAAGCGACTGTTTAGCAAAAACACAGGTCTGTGCGAAGCCGCAAGGCGAAGTATACGGGCTGACGCCTGCCCGGTGCTGGAAGGTTAAGGGGAGCGGTTAGGGGTTAAACCCGAAGCTGTGAACCGAAGCCCCAGTAAACGGCGGCCGTAACTATAACGGTCCTAAGGTAGCGAAATTCCTTGTCAGGTAAATTCTGACCCGCACGAATGGCGTAACGACTTGGGCGCTGTCTCAACGAGAGATCCGGTGAAATTTTAATACCTGTGAAGATGCAGGTTACCCGCGACAAGACGGAAAGACCCCATGGAGCTTTACTGCAGCTTGATATTGGATTTGGGTACGATCTGTACAGGATAGGTGGGAGCCTTTGAAACCTGAGCGCCAGCTTGGGTGGAGGCGCCGTTGGGATACCACCCTGATCGTATCTAGGTTCTAACCTGGTACCGTGATCCGGTATGGGGACAGTGTCAGGTGGGCAGTTTGACTGGGGCGGTCGCCTCCTAAAGAGTAACGGAGGCGCCCCAAGGTTCCCTCAGAATGGTTGGAAATCATTCGAAGAGTGCAAAGGCAGAAGGGAGCTTGACTGCGAGACCTACAAGTCGAGCAGGGACGAAAGTCGGGCTTAGTGATCCGGTGGTACCGCATGGAAGGGCCATCGCTCAACGGATAAAAGCTACCCTGGGGATAACAGGCTTATCTCCCCCAAGAGTCCACATCGACGGGGAGGTTTGGCACCTCGATGTCGGCTCATCGCATCCTGGGGCTGAAGTAGGTCCCAAGGGTTGGGCTGTTCGCCCATTAAAGCGGTACGCGAGCTGGGTTCAGAACGTCGTGAGACAGTTCGGTCCCTATCTGTCGTGGGCGTAGGAAATTTGAGAGGAGCTGTCCTTAGTACGAGAGGACCGGGATGGACGTACCGCTGGTGCACCAGTTGTTCCGCCAGGAGCATGGCTGGGTAGCTACGTACGGACGGGATAAGCGCTGAAAGCATCTAAGCGTGAAGCCCCCCTCAAGATGAGATTTCCCAGTATGTAAGACCCCTTGTAGACGACGAGGTAGATAGGTTGGAGGTGGAAGTGCAGCAATGCATGGAGCTGACCAATACTAATCGGTCGAGGGCTTATCCAATAAATATAAAATGTAGATTCGTTTCGTATCTAGTTTTCAGGTGATCAAACACTTGAACGTTTGGTGGCGATAGCGGAGGGGTTCCACGCGTACCCATCCCGAACACGACCGTTAAGCCCTCCAGCGCCGATGGTACTTGGACCGAAGGGTCCTGGGAGAGTAGGACGTTGCCAAGCGGTATATTCCCTGATAGCTCAGTTGGTAGAGCACTCGACTGTTAATCGAGTTGTCACAGGTTCGAGTCCTGTTCGGGGAGCCATTTGCTCTCATAGCTCAGTAGGTAGAGTGCATCCATGGTAAGGATGAGGTCACCGGTTCGATCCCGGTTGAGAGCTCCATATTTGTGGCCCGTTGGTCAAGGGGTTAAGACACCTCCCTTTCACGGAGGTAACATGGGTTCGAATCCCATACGGGTCACTTTCTTGTTTTGTTCCACATAAGGTTCGTCGGATGTACTTTCGTTGGGACAAGCTTTGCTGCCTTTAAACGAAGGAAAGATCCGGACGGGTCATCGTTTTTTTTAATGGGTACATAGTTTGCATGGAGGCTTAGCTCAGCTGGGAGAGCATCTGCCTTACAAGCAGAGGGTCGGGGGTTCGATCCCCTCAGCCTCCACCATTCATGATATGAAATACTTAAAATTGGGCAGACTATAGTTATTCGTAACTTTGGGGATTAGCCAAGCGGTAAGGCAACGGACTTTGACTCCGTCATGCATAGGTTCGAATCCTATATCCCCAGCCAGTGAGAGCCATTAGCTCAGTTGGTAGAGCACCTGACTTTTAATCAGGGTGTCGAAGGTTCGAGTCCTTCATGGCTCACCAGTTTTATTTACAGGTTTTGCGCGTGTGGCGGAATTGGCAGACGCACTAGACTTAGGATCTAGCGTCTTTGACGTGGGGGTTCAAGTCCCTCCACGCGCACCACTTTGTTTAATGCGGACGTGGCTCAGCGGTAGAGCATCGCCTTGCCAAGGCGAGGGTCGCGGGTTCGATTCCCGTCGTCCGCTCCATATGCGCCCTTAGCTCAGCTGGATAGAGCGTTTGACTACGAATCAAAAGGTCAGGAGTTCGAATCTCTTAGGGCGCGCCATTTAACTGTTTTACAATAGATATCGGGATGTAGCTCAGCTTGGTAGAGCACCTGGTTTGGGACCAGGGGGTCGCATGTTCGAATCGTGTCATCCCGATACGCATGCACAGCTTCGTGCAAGTCATGATTGTTTCAAGGCTTGCACGGAGATCTGCGGGTGTAGTTCAATGGTAGAACTTCAGCCTTCCAAGCTGATAGCGTGGGTTCGATTCCCATCACCCGCTCCATACATAAAACATAACGCCGAAAGGCGTTTTTTTGTTTAGAGCGGTTGTGTGGGAGAGAACCTACGCAGCGTGGGTACGACCGTCCGTGCAGGCTTCGCTGAAAGAACCCGCTCAGGACGCGCGTCAACATCCACCTCTGTGGCGGGCCAAAGGTCCGCTTTTTCATCGAGATGTTGAGTATTCCCATCACCCGCTCCATACATAAAACATAACGCCGAAAGGCGTTTTTTTGTTTAGAGCGGTTGTGTGGGAGAGAACCCACGCAGCGTGGGTACGACCGTCCGTGCCGGCTTCATTGAAGGAACCCGCTCAGGACGCGCGTCAACATCTACCTCTATGGCGGGCCGAAGGCACGCTTATTTAATCGAGATGTTGAGTATTCCAATCACCCGCTCCATACATAAAACATAACGCCGAAAGGCGTTTTTTTATTTTGAGCGGTTGTGTGGGAGAAAACCTACGCAGCGTGGGTACGACCGTCCGTGCCGTCTTCAATGAAGGAACCCGCTCAGGACGCGCGTCAAGATCTAACGTCAATGGCTGGCCGAAGGTCCGCTTTTAAATTTGAGATGCCTTGAAAGGGCTGTTAAGGGCTGTTATGCACGATTACTAGGTATCTCTCTAAGGGGTTTACCTGCTTGTCTCTATAACCGCCTTATTTGCCCCTCTAGCCCTTTTAAATGGAGGGTTAATACCCACAGCAATTGCATTCTTAAAAATTTTTACTATGCCTAGTTAAGCAAGCTATACACAATCTATTATTGGTTATGCCCATGATTTCTTTATATGTGTTCTATGTTGATCAATGAACTAGCAGTTATGTTAACAAGAGAGCATAGTTAAATCAGCTGCTGTAATGAAAAGGTCCAAAGAGATTTTCCGTTAAACTAACCTCATGTTAAATATTAACGAGATGATTTGTTTAATGAGTTAAGTTATGTGGTAAATAGTGGTTGAAGCATCTGGGCTATGCATAAATAAACTCAATGCGGTATTTTATTTAGAATGAAAACCGCTGTATTATTCACAACATCTGTTAAACCATATGTCAGGAATTAGGCATGACTGAATGAAAATACATATTTTACATCGTGTTTTTACGCGAAAATCTGCGCTTTATTTAATAAAAGTGCAGATTTTCGATGTGATTTATTGTATGATGTTAAGAAAGTATGAACAAAGAGAAAGCAATACAGACGGGATAGAGACGGGAGGAGTAGCATGACTGAACTTACGGTAACCGCGAACAAAAGCAATTCAAACAACTTGCTGCGGCGTGACGTGCGATTCTTGGGGAACATACTCGGGGAAGTGCTTGTCCATCAAGGGGGCAATGAACTCTTAGATATCGTTGAGAAGATCCGTGAAACAAGCAAATCTTTACGTTCTGTTTTTTTGCCTGAATTGTATGAAGAATTCAAAAAGATGGTTGAAACCCTTGAGCCGGATATTCGCCATCAGGTGATTCGCGCCTTTGCGATTTACTTCCAGCTTGTGAATATCGCCGAGCAAAATCATCGAATCCGCAGAAAACGGGACTATGAGCGCTCAGCTGGAGAAAGCGTTCAGCCCGATTCGATCGAGATGGCCATCAAGGAACTGAAAGAGCGGAACTTTACGGTCGAAGAAGTTCAGGACATTATTGAGAGCCTGTCCTTGGAACTGGTAATGACCGCCCATCCGACGGAAGCTATGCGCAGAGCGATTCTGGATATTCATAAACGGATTTCCGAAGATGTCATGCTGCTGGATAATCCGACTCTTACGTTCCGCGAGCGCGAACAGCTTCGGGAGAAGCTGCTGAACGAAGTCATTACGCTGTGGCAGACGGATGAGCTTAGAGCCCGTAAGCCTACGGTACTGGATGAGGTCCGGAACGGAATGTATTACTTCCATGAGACGCTGTTCCACGTACTGCCTGACGTCTATCAGGAATTGGAACGCTGCTTGACCAAGTATTATCCGGGACACCTCTGGCACGTACCTACGTACCTGAAATTCGGCTCATGGATCGGCGGCGACCGTGACGGTAACCCATCTGTGACGGCCGAAATCACTTCGCAGACGCTTCGTATGCAGCGCAAGCTGGCTATTCGGGAATATCAGCGCATTTTAGTTGAATATATGCAGTATTTGAGCTTCAGCACTTCCATAGTAGAAGTTTCCAAGGAACTTCAGGATTCCATTGAACGGGACCGTGCAAATGTAACCGTTACAAAAAGGGATATTTGGAACAATGCGAAGGAACCATACCGTATTAAACTGGTTTACATGATGGAGAAAATCGCGAACGTTCTGGACGACAGTAAAAAAGGAACAGCCGAGTCCTACGCGTCGCCAGCGGAGTTTATCGAAGACCTGAGCATTATTGACCGCAGTCTTCGCTTCCATTTTGCGGACTATGTAGCAGATACTTATATCAAGAAGCTGATTCGCCAGGTGGAGCTGTTTGGCTTCCATACGGCGGCGCTGGATATCCGTCAGCACAGCCAGGAACATGAGAATGCGATGAAAGAGGTCCTGGAGAAGAGCAACATTACGCCGGACTATGCAGCGCTTTCCGAAGAGGAGAAGATTGAGCTGCTCACGAAGCTGCTGAGCGAACCGAGACCGATCTCGTCGGTATATCAGGACTACAGCCCAAGTACTAAAGAGTGCCTGGATGTATTCCGGGTAGTCAAGGAAGCACAGCAGGATTACGGTAAGGATTGCATTACCAGCTACCTGATCAGTATGGCTGAAGGAGCCAGTGACATTATGGAAGTCATGGTCTTCGCCAAAGAAGTCGGGCTGTTCCGGCAACTTCCGGACGGTACCGTAGAATGTACATTGCAGGCGGTTCCGTTGTTCGAGACCATAGAGGACCTGCACGCCGCTCCGGAAATTATGAGACGGCTTTTCAAACTGCCGATTTATCGTCAGAGCATTACGGCCCGGAACGACCTTCAGGAAATTATGCTGGGTTACTCCGACAGCAACAAGGACGGCGGCGCGGTTACAGCCAACTGGGAACTGCGGGTAGCTCTGAAAGAGCTGACGGCTGTCGCCAGCGAGTTCGGCATCAAGCTGAAATTTTTCCACGGACGCGGCGGATCGTTGGGTCGCGGCGGCATGCCGCTGAACCGCAGCATTCTGGCTCAGCCGGCTTCTACCATCGGCGGAGGCATCAAGATCACCGAGCAGGGTGAGGTCATTTCCTCGCGCTATTCGCTGAAGGGCATTGCTTACCGCAGTTTGGAACAGGCAACATCGGCTCTGGTGACGGCAGCAATCAACGCACGTTCGCCGGAAGAGGATGACGTAAACGAAGCCCAATGGGATGAGATCGTGCGCGAGATGTCCGAGGTTTCCCGGAACAAGTACCAGGATCTGATCTTCCGTGATCCGGATTTCTTGGCATTCTTCAAGGAATCCACGCCGCTTCCTGAAGTCGGAGAGCTGAACATCGGTTCGCGTCCTTCCAAGCGGAAGAATACCGACCGTTTTGAAGATCTGCGTGCCATTCCGTGGGTGTTCTCGTGGACCCAAAGCCGCTACCTGCTTCCTGCATGGTACGCCGCGGGTACAGGCCTCCAGAGCTTCTATCAGAACAAGGAAGAGAATCTGAAGGTGATGCAGGAGATGTACGAAAAGTTCTCCTTCTTCACTTCATTGATCGATTCCCTTCAAATGGCGATCGCCAAGGCGGATATGGTCATTGCCAAGGAATACGCCGGCATGGCCCGCAACGATGAGGCACGCCGCCGTATCTTCGGACTGATTGAGGAAGAGTTCAAGCTGACGTCAGAGCTGATTTTGAAAATTACAGGACAAAAAGAAATTCTGGATAATGTGCCTGTCATTCAGGAATCGATCCGCCTCCGCAATCCTTATGTGGATCCGCTCAGCTATTTGCAGGTACAGCTGCTCAGCGAGCTCCGCGGACTGCGCGAACAGGATGAGGATAATGCAGAATTGCTGCGTGAGGTTCTGCTCACGATCAACGGCATTGCCTCGGGACTCCGGAACACAGGCTGATGATACGATTACTTCAATAAGCATCCCTGAAGCCAGAATAGGAAAGCTCTGTGCCTGAACCCCAGGTGCTGCGGCTTTCCTATTGTTCTGTTATACGGCTTGTCTTGCTTTTTAGAGAGACTTCATTTACGATTTGAATGGAAAAATAAATTGTTGTCGTACCCATCAGCAAGTCTGGGGGAATCTTGATGGAAAATATAGAAAACCGGCTGACAAAACTGGCTCTGAAAGGAGACCAGCGGGCGTTTGCCGAAATTGTGGAACTGTACAAGGACAAAATTTATCATTTGGCTTACAGGATGCTGAACAACCGCCACGAAGCGGAGGACGTCGTTCAGGAGACTTTTTTACGCGTATATAAAAATTTGGACAGGTATGACCAGAATCAGAAATTCTCCACATGGATTTACCGCATCGGAACCAATCTATGCATCGACCGGCTGAGGAAAAGGAAACCGACCTATTCCCTTGATGCTGAGATGAACGACCAGGAAGGTATGGACGGGTATTCGATGATTCCAAGCGATAACCGGACGCCTGAGAGCGAGACGCTGATCTCGGAGACGCAGCAGATCATTTACGAAGCGATCGAGAGCCTTCCGGCGAAGTATAAGTCGGTCATGGTCCTCCGGTATTTGCAGGATTTGTCCTTGCAGGAAATCAGCGATGTGCTGGGAATGCCCGTAACAACGATTAAAACGAGGGTGCACCGGGGTCGCGAATTTTTGCGCAAAAAATTAGAGCCCAAATTATAGAAAACGAGCTTCGGTTTTGAAACTTCTTCAGAACCTGTACGTATTACAAATGAAACTGACCTGTGCCCCTGAACCGGGGAGATTGAATACATTCATATTAATGAAAGGATTGGCTCAGAATGGATTGCAAATTAGCCGTCTCTTTAATGCATGATTATTTAGATGACGACTTGTCCAAGGAGCAGCAGTTGGAGCTTAAGACCCATATGCTGTCCTGCCCTGACTGTCGGATGCAGTTTAAAGAGCTGGAACAGACGGATATGCTGATGTACTCACTGACGCATCATACGCCGTCTGCATCTCTTGAGCTGACTGAGCGGATCATGAATTCTCTCCCGAAGCAGAAGAAGCAGCAGCTATGGCTTACATGGGTCAAGAGACATCCGGCCATTACAGCCGCGGCTATATTTGTCTTAGTGATGCTGTTTAGTACCGTGAGCTTCTGGGATCAGGATACCCAACTGGTGGTTAAAGGCAGTGATCTGGATCAAGTTGTCATTGAAGGGAACACGGTCATCGTGCCTGAAGGCAAGAGTATTGCGGGCAATTTGACGGTAGAAAATGGAAAGACTCAGATCTATGGTGACGTCCAAGGTAATTTGACGGTCATCGATGGATCGCTGTACCAAGCCTCAACCGCCCATATTTCGGGTCAGGTGAAGAGCATTGATCAGGCGATGGACTGGATATGGTATAAAATCACAAACATGTTCTCTGATGTCGCCTATCGTTAGTAAATCTTGATATTTGTGGATATTGGCGCCTCTTTGGGACAAAGCGGGCGTCTTTTTTGTTGGCAATATTTATAAATGATTCCAATTTGAAACCGCGGCCGCTTGCAACCTGAAGGTGTACGTTATAACCTAGGTAATATAGGGGAAATTAAATGACATAGAGACCCATCATCATGAAGGGGAGTATGGGGGCCTAAGTATGAGTTATTTTGCGGACTTAACGTGGAAAGAGTCCATTAAAGATATCATTGACATCGCCATCGTTACATATATCATTTATCAGGTCATTTTGCTTGTCAGGGGGACCCGGGCGGTTCAGCTGTTGAAAGGGATTTTGTTCCTGGTCATCATCTGGGCGCTCAGTACATGGTTTGATCTGTACACCCTTAAATGGCTTATGAACCAGATATTTAACTTTGGCATTTTGGCGATCTTTATCATCTTCCAACCGGAGCTTCGGAGGGCGCTGGAGCAGTTGGGGCGGGGCAAGCTGTTTGGCCGCTCATCGGCGGAAGATGAACAGCTCAATAAGCTGATCGGCGAAGTCATTAAGGCCGTGAACTATTTGGCGCGCAGAAAGATCGGAGCGTTAATCGTATTTGAACGGGAGACAGGTCTCAATGAATATACGGAGTCCGGGATTCCTATGCAGTCCATGGTGAGCTCCCAGCTGCTCATTAACATTTTTATACCGAATACACCTCTCCATGACGGTGCCGTGATCATTCAGAACCAGCAGATCGCCGCTGCCGCCTGCTATTTGCCGCTGTCCGAGAATCCTTTTATCAGCAAGGAGCTGGGCACCCGGCACCGGGCGGCCATCGGGATCAGTGAAGTAGGGGATGCGGTGTCCATCGTCGTATCGGAGGAAACCGGACAAATATCGTTGGCCATTAACGGTCAGGTCGTTCGTGATATTAAAGAAGAATCCTTAATATCGAAACTGTATGAAGAGCTCCGTCCAAATTCCTCTGCGAAAGAAAAACGTCCTGTTTTCTGGAAGCGGAAGGGGAATGATAATCATGAATAAGTGGATCAATAACAACAATATTTCGAAAGTGCTGGCGCTTGCCGTAAGTATTTTGCTCTGGAGCATGGTTCATTTGAACGATGTGACGCCTACTCCAACCGCTAAAATTGATTCACGGATCATTGATAATGTGAAGGTACAGGCTTTTGGACTGGATGAGAAGAAGTATATTCTGAGCGCCATGGACACGGATCAGGTTCAGCTTGAGGTCAAAGGAAAAAAGTCGGACCTGCTCTCGATGTACTCGGAAGATTATAAAGTAAGGCTGGACCTGAGCAAAGCCAAAGTAGGCACCAGCACGCTGCCGCTGACCGTAGACGTTCCTTCGGGAATTGAGGTGGTCAACGTTCAGCCGTCAACCGTGACTGTCAATATTGAAAAGAGGGATACATCCTCTTTCCCTGTATCGATCGTGACGAGCGGGGAGCCGGCAGCCGGATATCAGATGGGCAGCATTACGATGGAACCGGCTACAGTGTCTGTTACGCTGCCTGAAAGCGACCTGAAAAGGGTCGATAAGATTCAAGGATCGGTATCCATTGATGGAGAAGACGCAACGATTAAGGAAAAGCGGGTGAAGCTGACCGCGTTGGACAAGCAGGGGAAGGAAATTGAGGGGGCGGTAATTGAGCCGTCAACCATCTCCGTGGTCGTACCGATTACGCCGCCCTACAAAGAGGTGCCGATCGAACTGCACTATTCCGGCCAACTGCCTGACGGCCTCGTGATTTCCAAGGCTCAGCCAAGCGTGACTACCGTGAAGCTGTACGGTTCTCAAGATGCGCTTGCGGGAATAAAGTCCTATAATGACGTCGATGTGGATTTGGGGCAGATCAAGGAAGCGGGAACAATGGTACTTCCTGTGGACTTGACGCCGCCGCAGGGTTTTGAGAAAATCGAGCCGAGCTCTATGGAGGTTGAAATCACCACGGTGTCCAACTCTCAGCGGGTGATTGACGACATTCCGATTAAGATCAGCGGGGCCGGCTCTGACGTGCAGGCCGCGATCAAGAGCCCGGCAAGCGTCACCATGTCGCTTAAGCTGAGCGGCGCTCCTGGACTGCTGAACAGCCTGACAAAGGATGACATTCAGCTCATCGCCAGCGTTGGTAACCTGAAGCCCGGTACGCATCAGGTGAACCTGCAGGTGGTCCTCCCACGCTATGTTTCGCGGGTGGATCAGGGAAATGCGCTAACGGCGACCATAGAGATCAAAGATAATGCTGCAGCAACGTCGACCCAGCCGGACTCGAAGCCTGAAGATAACAGCAAGGGAACGACCGACAACGGCAATAAAGGAACAGGCGGCAATTCAGGTTCCGAGACGGATTCGACGAACGTGGATGAGACAGACAACAATGGAACGGCGGGTGACACCACGCCGCCGGAAGGGCAGGAGCCACAGACAGATACCGGCTCACCCTGATCTGAACGAACTCATATAGTAACTAGAGATGCACTCAAAAAGGAGATCAATTATGGGGAAATATTTTGGAACTGATGGAGTACGCGGTGTTGCCAATAAAGAACTGACGGCCGAAATGGCTTACAGCATTGGACGCTGCGGCGGTTATGTGTTGACCGGGGACGTGGAGAAACCTACGGTTGTCATTGGTATGGATACCCGGATTTCGGGAGTTATGCTGGAATCGGCACTGGTTGCGGGTCTGCTGTCCATCGGGGCGCATGTTATCCGTGTAGGTGTTGTATCTACGCCAGCAGTGGCGTATATTACACGGTTGTTAAAGGCGGACGCCGGCGTTATGATTTCGGCTTCCCACAATCCGGTCGAAGATAACGGCATTAAGTTCTTCGGCGGGGATGGCTTCAAGCTGTCCGACGAGACCGAACTGAAAATCGAAGAGTTGATGGACGCAGCCGAAGATACGCTTCCGCGTCCGATTGGCAAGGATCTGGGCAATGTTATTGTCGATAATGAATCGAAATATAAATATTTGGAGTATTTGAAAACGACGATTTCCCACAGCTTTGACGGGCTGAAGATCGTACTCGACTGTGCCAACGGCGCCGCTTACGAGCTGGCTCCTAAGCTGTTTGAGGAACTTGGCGCAGAGGTGGTTACGATCGGCACCGAGCCGAACGGGTTGAACATCAACGACCACTGCGGATCCACCCACCCGGAAAAGCTGAAAGAAGAAGTGCTGAAGGCCAAAGCCGACCTGGGTCTTGCCTTTGATGGAGACGCGGACCGTTTGATCGCGATTGACGATCAGGGCGAGGAAGTCGACGGCGATTTCATCCTCTGTATCTGCGGTGACGCTATGAACAAGCAGGGTAAGCTGAACAACGGCACGATCGTATCGACCGTCATGAGCAACATCGGTTTTTATAAGGCGACCGAGAAGCTGGAGCTGAAAACGGCCAAAACGGCTGTCGGCGACCGCTATGTGATGGAGGAAATGCGTAAAGGCGGCTATAACTTGGGCGGAGAGCAGTCCGGCCACGTTATTTTCCTGGACTACAATACGACCGGTGACGGCATTCTGACCGCGATCCAGCTGGTGGATACGATCCAGGCTTCGGGCAAGAAGCTGAGCGAGCTGAGAACGATGATGCGCAAGTACCCTCAGGTGTTGGTAAACGTACGGGTAGAGGACAAGAGCAAGTATGAAGGCAATGCAGCTATTAAGGATGCTATTCAAGCCGTTGAGGGGATCCTTGGGGATAACGGCCGGGTATTGGTTCGTCCTTCAGGCACGGAATCGCTGATCCGCGTCATGGCTGAAGGTCCTAATAAGGAGGACCTGGATCAGTATGTCTCCCAAATCGTCGATGTGGTGAAACGGGAACTAGTATAACAGGTAAATGTTGGCTTTTTCTATAAAATAAAGCATAAATGCCATAGGCCGGTGAGACTAGAATTGCGGTTTCATCGGCTTTTTTACAGGGTATATAACGGGGACTCCGATTTGGGGCTATCAGCCCGATTGCAAAACGGAGATGACATGAATATAATTAGTAAATGTCATTACGAAACAGAAAGCGAGGGTCGTGAGGTTAGCAACAATAGCGCCAGAACTTGGGCTTGCGCGGGGAAGAATCTGAAGGAGCACGACGCTTCGGATTCACGGCAGCATCAAGTTGACGAGGTGGAGGTGTTCGAAATGTTCGGCGGGGACCTCCCGGTGATACACCACAGCCGTAAACTCGAAACGGAAAATGAACGGGCGACCGTTCACACAACGTTTCCAGTGGGTGTTAGAAAATAGTGATCATTTTTCATGAGTGTGCGGGCAAGCGCATAAGAGATGCGGCGATGCTAGGATGTACATTCGTGAATGCACCTTGTATAACTGAATACAATGTTCGTTTTCCTGTACATTCTGGCACCATGCTGCACCTTTATGCTCCCGTACGCTTCTAAAACCCAATTTGAAGAAGTGAACGGAGGATATTAACTATGTGTGGTATTGTCGGATATATTGGTAAAAAGGATACGCAAGCGGTATTGATCGAGGGTCTGAAGAAGCTGGAGTACCGCGGGTACGATTCTGCGGGTATTGCCGTGTTCACCAACCAGGGATTGCAAATTGCCAAGGCTCAAGGACGTTTGGCTAATCTGGAGTCCAAGCTGGAAGGGACACCGCTGGTGGGAAGTGCCGGCATCGGGCATACGCGCTGGGCTACTCATGGCAAGCCATCGGACGTAAACTCTCATCCGCATACGGACAACAGCCATAAATTTTCGGTCGTGCATAACGGCATTGTCGAAAATTATCTGGAGCTGAAGGATGAGCTGATCAGCCAGGGACATCATTTCGTGTCGGAAACTGATACGGAAGTGATTTCCCATCTGATTGCCCGCGAATACGACGGCGATATTGTCAAAGCGGTTCAGAAGGCCATCGGTTATATGCGCGGCGCCTTTGCCCTCGGTGTATTGACCGAGTACGAACCGGATAAACTCGTGGCTGTGCGTCAAGCAAGCCCGCTGATTATCGGGATTGGCGAAGGAGAGAACTTCATCGGATCGGATATTCCGGCAATTCTTCAATATACGCGTAAAGTATATATTTTGAATGACGGTGAGATGGCCGTATTGACGCAGGATTCTGTCGAATTGATGACCATTGAGGGGAATTTTATTTCTCGGGAAATGATTCATGTCGACTGGGATGCAGTGACGGCGGAAAAAGGCGGCTTTGAGCACTTCATGCTGAAAGAGATCCACGAGCAGCCGAAAGCATATCGCGACACGATGCGCGGACGGATCGACGAGTCGGGTAAAAAGGTTGTTCTGCCGGAGCTGAAGCTGACGGCCGATCAGATCAAAAATATCCGCAACATTCAAATCATTGCCTGCGGTACAGCATACCATGCAGGTCTCGTGGGACGCAGCGCGATTGAATCGCTGGTACGCATTCCGGTAGAGACGGACGTAGCGTCGGAATACCGTTACCGCTCTCCAATCGTAACGCCGGAGACGCTGGTCATCGTTGTCAGCCAATCCGGTGAAACGGCGGATACGCTCGCTGCGATGCGTGAAGCCAAAGCAAACGGAGCACACGTACTGGCCATCACCAACGTGGTGGGCAGCTCGATCGCCCGTGACGCCGACGACGTCATCGTGACGCTGGCCGGGCCGGAGATTGCTGTAGCATCCACTAAGGCGTATACTTCGCAGCTGATCGCGTTCTATCTGCTGGCGCTGTACCTCGCCGAGGTTCGCGGCACGCAGACGCCGGAAGCGGTGGCTCAGATCGTAGCCGCTATGCAGGCTCTGCCGGAGCAGGTGGAGAGCATGCTGGCCAAGCCGGATGCCATTAAAGCCTATGCAGAGCATATTTCCAAGCATGAGCACTTATTCTTTATCGGTCGCGGACTGGACTACGCGGTAGCGCAGGAAGGTTCGCTGAAATTGAAAGAAATCTCTTATATTCACTCTGAAGCGTACGCTGCGGGTGAACTGAAGCACGGTACGCTGGCGCTGATCGAGGAAGGCATTCCGGTTATTGCCCTGGCAACCCAGGAAGCCGTTCTGGAGAAAACGGTCAGCAACATCAAGGAAGTGAATGCACGCGGCGCGGACATCATGGCGATTACCCATGAAGAAAATGTCGCAGGTTTGCTGAAGTCGGTTGACCAGGCGTTTGCGATTCCGAAGACGCTGCCGCTGCTGACGCCGGCTCTGTCGGTTGTGCCGCTGCAGCTGCTGTCCTACTACGCATCGCTTGCCAGAGGCAACGACGTCGACAAGCCGCGGAATTTGGCGAAAAGCGTAACGGTGGAGTAAGGGGAGTAAAAGGATTGTCGACAACACGACCGACAATTTCTGTCTGGTGACATTAAAGTGAGTGCTAGACATTATTGTTGAGCCGTTACACCAGTATTTTTGCAATAGAGTTGGTGTCTCGACATCTTAAGATTATAGCTGAACAAAGCAAAGTTAATGGCTTCGTCCCTTGTTGGGGGCGAAGCCATTAGTTGTTTTAGAGAGTGTGACAACTCGCCATAGACAGGCTGATTTAAGCTCAAGGTCCAAGAGCGCCGATTTGGTGTAGCTTTTGTGCTGTGGCCAACAAAGTAATAAAAGTAACGGAATGATATTGGTTGTAACTTCTTAACTAAGTACAAAGGAGCCCGGAGTATTAAACTGGGCTCCTTTGTTGTTTCAAGGAAATCAAGGATATAAAGTAAAAAAACACTGTGTTTCGGAGGCTATCTCAGGGCCTATGTTACCTCTCAAGGGGCTTTTAACGCTTTCGAAGGAAACGGTGTGCCATTGACACCAAATGATCCTCTTAAGAGCCCTAAACTGGGCTTACGGCCAGCCTAAGATTTTATTATACCTTTCGGGGTTCCCCGGCCACCAACCCTAAAATCTAGTAACCTTCACCTGAAATGTAGCGGATATATTACATGATAGTTTCCTTCATATAATGTTTATTACAGAGAAGTTCAGCAATTACCACGATCACGCTCATGACCACCAGCGGATGAGCACTTCATACGGTAAGCAATAAGTAAGAGTACTGATCAGCAAGGATGGTGTCCGGAAAATCGCCAGGTTAAGAAACCGAAGAACAAATTAACAAAGGGGGGATACATTGTGGAATTACGTCAGCTTGAATATTTTATTCAAGTTTGCAAATCTGGAAGTTTGACCAAAGCTAAAGAAGAATTAGGTGTGACTCAGCCTACACTAAGTCAGCAAATTCGGGTTTTGGAAGATGAGTATAATATTCAATTGTTCGATCGGGTAAGTAGAGGAGTTGAGGTAACGGAAGCGGGAAAAATTCTCTTGAATAAGGGCAATGCCATTATGAATCTTCTTGAAGAAGCGCGAAATGAAATCGTTGGCCGAATCAACAAATCCAGAGAAACCATTTCTATTGGATGTTGTCCTGCTGAACTTGAATATCTTGCTCCTTACTTCATGAGATTTCATCAAAAGTACCCGAATATTTTATTAAAAATTATCGATGCAGAGGATGCCGAAAATAAGGTTTTGGAGCAAAGGGTGGACATTGGGATCACTGCATATCCAGTTTCGGATACTTCACTCATTTCGACTCATTTGTATAGACAAGAAATGGCGCTATTGATTCACTCAGAACATGCTTTGGCTAATAAATCTTCGATTCCTTTTCGATTTTTGAAGCAAATGAACTCGATCATGTTCCGAGAACAAAACAAATCATTGCTTGATATGTATTGTTTCTCAAGTGGGTTTGCCTTAAAGTCGAGCATAGAAACGTCCTCCACTTCAGTATTGATTCACTGGGTTCGTCATGGACTTGGAGCAGCTATTATACCCATATCTTTGCTTGAGAGCCTCAGGGATGATTCTTTGCGTATTGTCAAATTAGAAGGCCATATACCTCGTTGGGATATATCTCTTGTATATCTTCATTCCGTTACGATGAGGCCCATGGCACGTCTATTCATTCAAGAGATGGATTCCTATGTAAGAGAGGTTGAGGTGAATCTTCCATGTTCAGGCAATTAGAATGTTTCATTCAAATCTGCAAAGCAGGAAGCTTTACTAAGGCTGCAGAAGTGTTAATGATTTCTCAACCTACTTTAAGCCAACAAATCCGCTTTTTAGAGGTAGAAGTTGGAACCCCTTTGTTTCAGAGAGTTGGCAGAGGCGTAAAGATTACAGCTGACGGGGAAATACTTTACGAGAAAGCTCTTTCCGTCATGAGGCTCATTGAAGAATCGAAGAAAGAAACTCATGAGTTACGCTATGCTCGGGCAAATCAACTTTCGATAGGCATTTCTCCAGTGGACTTTAATGGTTTAATCCCCCGTTTTTTGAAATTCCATGAACAGTATCCTGACATTACAATAAAATTTGCCAGTACAGAAAATACATCACAGCAATTATTGAATCGTAGTATCGATATTGGCATTGCCGACAAATATGATCCAAACAAAGAAATTCATGCGATGCACCTGTATAAAGAAGAACAAGCATTGGTCGTTTATGCGGATCATCCATGGGCAGATCGAACCTTTATTTCTTTTCAAGAGCTAGAAAATTTAGAATCTTCCTTATTTGTTGGCGATAAAAGTTTAATCGAGCATCTTCATACATTCAGCGAGAAAATGAACAAATCTTTACAATCGAAATTTGAGTCCACTTCGACGGCTATTCTTCTTTCTATGGTACTGCAAAAGTTGGGGGTAGCTATTTTGCCTGTTTCATTAATTGAAACATTTTCTGGGCAGCATCTGAAAATGATTCGTTTCGTAGATCTAACGCCTGTACGTGAGATGAAGCTTATTTTTAAAAAGGATCATCACCATAATCCTTCTGTTCAGAAATGTATCGATTTTTTTCTGGAATCATAGATAAGGGAACTACAACATCATAGCTAATGAATGCGAGCCTAGACGAAGGAATATTTCCTGTCTTGCTCGCTTATTCGCGTTAGTCGGTATAGGAAATATCCCAAATATAGTAACCCTGCTTATCCGGTTAGACTCTTTCCTTTACCTGCTATAACCTTTATACTAGCAATACATTAAGGATTCTGAACGGAAATTGTCTGTTTTTGTGGAAATATATTAAATGATGGGATATTAAAGGCCGAAGGGGAATTTTTGAATGGGGAAAATGCGTAAACCGGCAATGCTGTTACTGGCTCTGATGATGTGTTGGACTTTGGCGTCTTGTTCCGGGAGCACGGACACATCGAGCAATGGCGCTGCTGATGATACGATTTTCAACGACAGTCTTAAAAAGGCAGATGCTTCTCAAACGAAGCTATCTCCAAATGAGCCCGCTTGGAAGCTGGATACGACACCAATAACGTTTGACTGGTATATCAATTTCGATTGGTTCACCGGTAAGTGGGGGGGCAACGTCGTTTCCGATTATATAACGAAGAAAACGGGTGTCAGTTTGAACTTTATTGTGCCTGCTGGAGACGCCGGGGAGAAGCTCAACACGATGATGTCAGCAAGGTCGCTCCCTGACTTCATCACGCTAGGCTCCTACGAGGATTCCGTGCAGAAGATGATCAATGGAGATATGGTGCTTCCATTAAATGAGCTGGCGGAACAATACGATCCTTATTTCTTTAAAGCTGCTGACCCAGAGAAGCTTAACTGGTACACACAGGCTGACGGGGATGTGTACAGCTACCCGAATGCATCTTCATCGCCTGCGGATTATCAAAAATACGGGAAGCTTTTTACGTCTAATCAGACCTTCGTTGTTCGGAAAGACATGTATGAAGCCCTCGGAGAGCCGGATATGAGCACACCGGAAGGGTTTCTCGGCGCGCTGAAGGCTGCGAAGGAAAAGTTTCCGGAAGTAGACGGCAAGCCGCTCATCCCGATTGGCCTTCATGAATTTACGGAAACCGGCAACTATTCGCTGGAAGATTATCTTCAGAACTTCCTAGCCATTCCGAAGCAGAAAAACGGCAAATTGTACGACCGTCGAAGCGACCCGACCTATTTGAAATGGCTGAAGATGTTTCGCCAAGCGAATGAGGACGGACTGATGCCGACAGATGTTTTTCTTGATGAGAAACGAGTGGAAAAGGACGAAAAAATATCGCAAGGGCGTTATTTTGCCATGCTGTATCAGTGGTCCGATTTTTCAGAGATTAATCAGGCGCTGTATCAGAAGGACCCGAATAAGGTCTATATCGCGATTGACGGTCCGGCGAACGATGCGCATGATGCGCCAACCCTTGCAGGAAACGGCATCTCCGGATGGACCGTGACGCTCATCTCGAAGAACGTCAAAGACAAGAAGAGGGCCATCGCCTTCCTCAGCTATTTGCTCAGCGAAGAGGGAAACAAGGACCTGTTCTTAGGAGAGAAGGGCGTTACCTACGATACGATTGACGGCAAAGATCAGTTCCTGCCGGAGGTCATGCAACTGCTTAATACCGATCGCCAAGCGTTCGATAGCAAATATGGCGGTTCTTATATGTACTGGATGCTAATGGATACGAACATGAATCTAGCATGGATGACGGGGATGGATGCCGAGCCTTCCAAACAAATTGCCGATTGGACTAGGGGCAAGACGGTTAGCACAAGCGAGTTCGAAAACCTGGACCCGGACCCGACAACGAAGGAAGGTATTGCGGTAGGCAAAAATACGCGGCTCTGGGCGGAGACGCTGCCGAAGCTGCTGATGTCGAAATCGAATGCCGAATTCGACCGACTGTTCGCCGAATTCATGAAAGCCACTACCGAGGATCCCGAGTATGAAGCCATCGCAGCAAGCCGCCAGGCGGCTTATGAACGAAATGTACAGAAGCTGAAGTCGTCGCTTAATCAATAGTTCGATAGAGGAAGCAGCAGGATGTGAAATAGGGAATGGGATTCGCGGCAATCCGTTGGTTATTGAAGATACGTGCATTTACGTTTAACCTTTCGCTTCAAGTCAAACTGATTTTGTCCTTTATATTCGTTATTTTTATACCGGTTGTTTTATTCTCTTGGTATACACTTAATGAAGAGTCCGCCAAGGCAATGAAGGAATTGTTGGAGAACAATAAGAATGTGCTGGAAGTAGAGAAGATCAACATTGAGAATAACGTAGAGCTGATGGGATGGACGGGTCAGCTTGCGTTATCCAATCGGGAAATGAATAATTATCTGCAAATCGAACAATTCCAGGATACGGCGCAAGTTCTTCATATAAAGAAGGACGTGGTCAACAGCTTTCAATATTTTCTGTTTAACAATCCGCGAATCGCGAATGTCCGGCTATTCACGGATAACCGCTATGTGAATGAGATTTGGCCGGTTATCCTGCAGGAATCGCGCATTCAGAGCAAGCCTTGGCATGATGACGTGATGAAGCAAGGCGGTTTACCCTGGTGGGAGATACAGGAGAACGTCGGCCTCACCGGTATGCCTTCCGAACAAATGCCGAACGAGCCCTTCATGACGTACTTACAGGAATTCAAGTATCCGGACAATACTACCCATAACGGGATTCTAGAGATATCGATGCAGTTATCCGATTTCTTCTCCCAAACGTTCAGCAGTGTACAAGATAAAAACTCCCAGCTGATCGTAGTCGCAAGGAACGGACAAGTTTTCAGCTTAAAGGATTCGTCCGTGTTCAAGCAGAACGGCGCGGAGGAATTGATAAGCAGCATAAAGCTGACGAGCCATACGGATTACGAGACGGTGCGGTTCAAGGTTAATGGACATTCCTACTTGGCTTTACAGAGCTACATCCCATCGATTGACGTACATCTGGTCAATATGGCTAGTCTTGAGGAAACCATGGAAGGCATTAACCATTCGAGGGTTCGTTATATCGTGCTCGTTTCATTACTGGCGGCATTTCTCGTTCTGCTGTCTTACTCGATGCAAGCGATCATTTTGCGCAGGCTTAAGGCATTAAGGGAATCGATGCAGCAGGTGAGAAACGGCAACTTCAACGTCGAGCTGCCGCCGATTACCGGTACCGATGAGGTAGGAGAGCTGGGCTTTCATTACCGTAAGCTCATTCTGAAAATTAACGAGCTCATTCAAGACCAGGCAGCTCGGCAGGCGGCAGGCAAAGAAGCTGAGCTTCGGGCGCTGAAGAACCAGATCGATTCCCATTTCCTCTACAATACGCTGGAGAACGTCAAGATGCTGGCGGAGATTGAAGGGCAGTATCTTATATCGGACATCATGACCTCGTTAGGTGGTATGATGCGGTATTCGATGGAATGGAGGCAGGATCACGTGATGCTCAGCGATGAGATCCAGCAGGTCCAGCATTATGTATCCGTCATGAACATCCGTTATGATGGCAGACTTGATCTCCAATTGTCTATTGAACCGGAATGCCTCAAGCAGGAATCGCTTAAAATGTCGCTGCAGCCCGTAGTCGAGAATGCAATCAAGCATGGGATGAGCCGCATGCATTCCAAGGACGGAAATCTTCTCATTACGATCTCTGCCGTCCGGCGTGATCAAGCTTGTGTCATAGAGATTACGGACAGCGGCCGCGGCATACCGGATGAAACGCTGGGCTTGTTGAATCAAATGTTGCGAATGGAAGAGCATGCTTATCAGGAGGTCCGGCAATTATTCGTTCGTAAGGAGAACGAGGACGGTAATGGAATCGGTCTGCGGAATGTGGACCAACGTTTAGTGATGAGCTATGGGGTGGAATATGGGATTCGGATCGAAAGTCAGGAAGGAAGCTATACACGCATAATCATGACTTTGCCGTACCGGGTCATGGGAGGGGGATAGGACATCTATGATTAGCTTGCTGATCGTCGACGACGAGAAGATCATTCGGAGGGGCTTGCAATCAGTCATTGAGAGGCAGTTCCCCGATCTGTTTAAATATCGATTTGCCGAGAATGGAGAAGAGGCGCTGGAGCTGCTGCGCCAGGAGCCTGCGGATATTATGTTTACAGATATCCGAATGCCCATTATGGATGGGATCGAACTGCTCGACCAACTGCAAGACCATCCGGTTAAACCCGAGGTTGTACTGCTGTCTGGCTATAATGACTTCGTATATGCGCAGAAAGGTATCCGCTTTGCTGTGAAGGATTATCTCGTAAAGCCCGTGATTCGGGAGGAGCTGTTTGCCGTCCTGGAGCGATTAATGCTGGATATAAAGAAAAGAGAAGAGCGAGCAGACCAGGCGGGCGAAGATGCCAGCCTTTTTGCTGCCGAGCTGGTTACGCTGCATTTAACCCAGAAGGATGTGGATGATGCGATCACACCGAACAAGCTGAGGCAGGCCGGCTTAAGCTGGTTGGATGCAGGATATACACTGGGCTTGGTTACGCAACGTGGTGGAAGTTCACAGCCAAGCAGTACGGATGCAGCTACTTTCAGGAATCAAATCGCTGAGCTGTTACAAGGGCATATGAATTGGATGCTGACGCGTGATGGAAAAGGCGGAACGATTATGATAGCAAGCGATCCCGATATGTTCTACCGGTTGGCGGAACAGTGGGGGTTAAGTGAGTATGAGACACAGCTGCGAATTGCGATTAGTGATTCCGTTCAAGGGATTGAGCAGATAAGGTGGGCATACAGTCAGGCGAAGCAAACTATGAAATACGGGATTCTGCTTCCAGATCTCGATGTGCTGGATTACGCTGGCATAAGTGATCGCAATGAGCGGTATGTCGTCCCTATGGAGTTGATTGGGCGGATATTGAATCTCCTTGGAATGGGACGCGGGGATGAAATCAAACAACTTCTGGATCAAATCCTCGATGTTCGCATCATTAGCAGCAGTGAAATCGGCTATCTGGAACGTATTAGTCAGCTGCTGAACGAGGAGCTGTTCGATAAGTTGTTCCGCATCTACGGGCTTAAGGTATTCGGTCTATTAATGAAGTACGCTCCTGTTGGTCACATCGGAAATTTCGATCGATTTGAGGATTATTACCAATCCGTCGAACAGCTTCTCGATCGTCTGGATCGGTTCATCCAAGATCGGAAAGAGCAGGTGCCAACGGAACAAAATACGATGCAAAAAGTACTCACCTACCTGCAGACGCATTATGCCGACAATTTAAACATGGCGGTGGTGTCCAACCATTTCTCACTCAATTACTCGTATTTCAGCCAAGCCTTCCAAGAATTTACCGGTGAGAGCTTCTCGAACTATGTTCGCCGGTTAAGGCTGGATAAGGCGAAGGAACTTCTGGTGCACTCCGATTTGAAGGTGTACGAAATCAGCGATCAAGTTGGATTCGAAAATGTGAAGCATTTTACGAGAATATTCAAGGATACCGAAGGCATCACAGCGCTGGAATTTCGAAGCCAGCGGAGACGGTTTGAAACCGAGTGATGAGAAAAGACTAAAACACAAATGACCCATAAGAGGGTCTTTTTTTTTTGTGAAAAAGCATCCTCTCATGGGTCAAAGTTCACACCTTTCAATCATTCAGCATTCAGAAAGTTAATTAAAGCTGTATTGAATTCTTCAGGGTGAGTCGCGTTTAGACCATGAGGTCCCCCTTCGATGACGACGAGCTGACTACCTGGAACCGTTTCGTGGGAAAGTTGACCGCTGACTTCAAGCGACACAATTGCATCGGAATCCCCATGGATAACAAGCAGTGGGATATTAAATTTTGCCAAATCGCCACGGAAATCCGTCCGGCCGAAAGCCTCAACACAATCCAGCGTCCCTTTTGGCGAAGCAGAAGAAGCAATTTCAAGGTTGTAATGGCGGAAAGATTCGCTAACCAGATCGGTTCGATCCCCTGCTTTAAAGAAATTGTGAGTGAAGTTGTCAAGGAAGGCGACACGGTCTTTTTTCAAACCGTCTAGGAAGCCTTGAATCGTGGCTTCATCCAGACCACCTTCCGGATGCTCGGCAGACTTGTAAAAGAACGGTGGAACCGCAGCGGCCAGCACGGCTTTTTTGACACGGCTTGTTCCGTATGTACCGATGTAACGGGCTACCTCTCCGCCACCCATCGAGAATCCGACCAGCGTTACATCCTTAAGGTCCAGCTGTTCGATAAGCTTATGAAGATCCGCTGCAAACGTATCATAGTCATATCCGTTCCACGGTTGGGAGGATTGCCCGAATCCACGGCGGTCATAGGTAATCACGCGGTAACCTGCATTGATGAGCGCTGGAACCTGATTCTCCCAAGAGCGTCCGCTCAGCGGCCAACCATGAATCAGAATGACAGGTTTGCCTGCGCCAACATCCTCAAAATTCAACTGAATAGGGTGCCCATTTTCTTCTCCGACTAATAATTTTGGCATGTTTCATTCTCCTCTGTTTTTTAATGATGATGATTAGTTGTGGCTCCCGCCCTCGTGGCCGCCAAACATCGTTTGGGCATATACAATGCCCGCGCCATAAGCACCGGTGTGCTCCTTAGCGATCGACATCACGGCGTCATAGGTTTCCTGGCGAGCCCAATCGCGTTGGTACTCAAGCATAACAGAAACCCAGGTAACGGGGATGGCTCCTGCTTGGATCATGCGTTGAACGGCCATGTTATGCGCTTCCGCAGTCGTCCCGCCTGAAGCATCCGTTACAATGTACACTTCATATCCGTCTTTAATAGCTCCAATAACAGGAAAGGCAAGGCAAACCTCCGTCCAGAGCGCTGCCATGACCAGCTTTTTACGGCCTGTTTTCTTCACGGCTTGTACCAGGTTGTCGTCTTCCCAAGAGTTCATTGTTGTACGGTCGATCGGTACCTGATCTGGAAATACCTCTTGAATTTGCGGATGAATCGGGCCTGAGAATGATTCTGCAGCCACCGTTGTAAGAATGGTGGGCACATTAAAGACTTTCCCGGTTTTGGCCAACCCAACCGTGTTGTTAATGATGGTTTGACGATCCGCGCTTTGAACACCAAAGATCATTTGAGGCTGATGGTCAATAAGAATAATTGCAGAGTTTTCAGCCGTCAGTAAATCTGTCTTGTCATTAAACATAGAGGATCCTACCTCCTAGATTTTGGTTGCAACAGGGCCCGATCCGTTGGAGTTTCTGCTGCATGTATTCAGTCTATGGAAATACCAATGTGCAAACAATCTTCAGTTTTCTATATTTTTCATAGGAAAATCCTATATACTTCGAAAGTTCTATAAGGAATATACATAAGCAATTCCTATGGCTGTTATAGAAAAAGCCATATTGTTAGTAAAAATGTCGACTTTTAGACTTATGGATAAAGGCAGTCTAGCAAGAACATCACAATTCGTATTAAAGGAGGTATTGACTATGAGCACAGGTTCTATAGGTTCTATGGCCTTAGCTCTTGCCGCAGGTATTGTCATTGGCGTTGTTTTTCAATCGCTTAAGATCCCGTCGCCAGCACCGCCTTTTTTAGGACTGCTCGGTCTCGCCGGAATGTTTGTAGGCCAGCGGTTGATCCCGTGGATCCAGCAATGGCTAAACCACAAATAATGCAATCTAAAAGGAGAGCGGAATCATGTCTAGAAAAACGAAAGATGTTGAGGCCAGTCTAGTCATTCACAATGCCAGCATCGTAACGATGGACGATGTAAATCCTACCGCATCGGCAGTTGCCGTTAAGGACGGCCAGTTTCTGGCTGTGGGTGATGATGCCGAAATCATGAAATATGTCGGATCCTCCACGCAGGTTGTCAACGCCAACAAACGAATGTTGATACCGGGCTTAAACGATTCACATATTCATCTCATTCGCGGTGGTCTCAACTATAACCTTGAACTTCGCTGGGATGGAGTGCCATCCGTAGCGGATGCATTGCGAATGCTGAAAAAGCAGGTTGATCGTACACCAGCACCTCATTGGGTCCGTGTTGTAGGCGGATGGACGGAGTTCCAATTCATCGAACGCCGGATGCCAACTCTGGATGAAATCAATCGAATTGCTCCGGAAACCCCCGTTTTTATTCTTAATCTTTACCGCCAAGCCTTTTTGAATAAAGCTGCCTTACGGGTAATAGGGTATACGAAGGATACGCCTAATCCGCCAGGCGGAGAAATCCAAAGGGACAGCCGGGGCAATCCAACAGGAATGCTCATCGCCAGGCCTAATGCAACGATATTGTACGCCACCTTAGCTAAAGGGCCAAAGCTTTCTTATGAGGACCAAATGAATTCAACCCGACTCTTTATGAGGGAATTGAATCGATTTGGTGTGACAAGCGTGATCGACGCTGGAGGGGGCTTTCAGAACTATCCCGATGACTATCAGGTGTTTGAGGAACTGGATAGACGTGGAGAAATTACGGTTCGCACGGCGTATAATTTATTCACCCAGCATCCCAAAAATGAATTAAACGATTTTAAAGCATGGACCGCTTCATCGCAGCCGTACACGGGCAGTTCTTATTATCGTCATAACGGTGCAGGTGAAATGCTTGTGTACAGCGCAGCAGACTTTGAGGATTTTGTTGAGCCTCGCCCGGAGCTTCCAGCTGTACTCGAAGATGAACTCTTTGAAGTTACCCAACATCTCGTTCAACAACGTTGGCCGTTTCGTCTTCATGCCACTTATGGAGAATCCATAACACGTTTTCTCGATGTTTTTGAACGCGTCAACAAAGAGGTGCCGTTCAAAGACTTGCGCTGGATTTTGGATCATGCCGAAACGATTCATGAGAAGGATTTGGAGCGGGTCGTCGAATTAGGAGGTTCGATCGCGGTTCAAAGCCGAATGGCTTTCCAGGGGGAATATTTTGTCGAAAGATATGGGGCAAAAGCAGCGGAGAATGCTCCTCCGATAACCAAGATGATGAAGTCCGGACTGCGCGTTGGTGTGGGAACGGATGCCACCAGAGTAGCAAGCTATAATCCTTGGGTGGCCTTATATTGGCTAGTGACGGGCAAAACACTGGGAGGATTAAGCCTGTATCCTGCTTCTAATCGTGTAGAGAGACACCAAGCGCTTCGGATGTATACGACGGGGAATGCATGGTTTTCAAAGGAAGAAGATGTGAAAGGGCAGATCAAACCGGGTCAATATGCTGATTTTACGATCCTTTCCGATAATTTCTTTCATGTCTCGGAAGAAGCAATTAAAAAAATTGAATCTGTCTTTACCGTCGTAGGTGGTAAGATCGTCTACGGTACCAGCGAATTTCAGTCTTTGTCGCCTCCAGCTCCAAAAGCCAGCCCAGACTGGTCTCCGCATAATGTCTTTGGCGGCTATTACAAGGGGCCGGAATATGGAGGTGGTGGATCAGGTGCCCATAACCCTAAACAGGTCCATCTTCATCATAAGTGTAACCATCATCACGGCAGCGGTTTCTGCGACTTGGATTGCTTTGTCTTCTAAAAGTAAACAAACCTAAGGTGATCCTAGTCAGACAAAAGGTACAGTCCCCTCATTGAAAATGGGGGACTGTACCTTTTGATTTAGAAGACTTTATCAGCAGCCCCGATCAAAACAGGAGTCATCTTTTCAATGATACTCAACGTTAGTTTGATTGGGTGGATGGATTGGGGTGGCGGCGGTTTCCTTTTTCTCCAAGCGAATGAAGAATGGGACAATCGTGCTTAGCAGCAGTAATCCGGCCAACACCTCGAAAGTGAACACATGACCTTTGATGCCGGTCAGATAAACCGAGACGATGGGGCCAAGTGAGGCTCCGATAAATAGCATAAACATATGGAAAGAAAGAGCGCTAGCCCGTAACTCTCCAGCTAAAGTGCCTATTAGAGACAACAAGGCGGGAAGAGCCATAGCTATGCCAGCTGCAAAAACAATACTCGCCAAGATTAAAAACGCAAGGTTCTCCCAGGCGCCTACCAGACCTAGGCCAATACCGGCCAAGATCAGACCGCAACATAGTACATTTTTTACGCCAAACCTAGCAACGAGCTTTCCATCAAACGGGGAAACGAGCATGCCGATGATACCGGCTGCGCGAACCCATAAGATTTCCTGGTGGCTCAGACTGAAGGGAGCGCTGCTTAGATAACTTCCAAGCGTAGAGAAAAAACCGACGAGTGCAATAAAGAGAGTTGAGGAAATGATGTAACAGAAGGGCAGGCTTTTTTTCTTGAAAATACCGCCAATGCGCTTTAACGGAGTAAAGAAATTGCCCTCCGGCTTCTGGATGATATCTTTGGGTATGCATAAGGTAATCAGAAAAAACGAAATAAAATACACGATGCCAAGGATGTAAAATACATATCTCCAGCTTAGTTCCAATATGACGGTGCTGCTATAGATCTGTCCAACGATACTGGCCATCAAAAAGGCGGTGCTTATAAATCCGAGGATCGTTACCCTTTTTTTCGTTGGGAACATCTCTATTGCGTAGGCTAACACAGAAGGGGGAAACATGGATGCTGCCAATCCTTGGATAACCCTCAGCACAATAAGCCACTGAAACTCATGGACCGTTCCAATAAAAGGGGTTGATACCGCGAGCAGGCATAATCCGGATATCATCATTCTTTTCCGTCCGTAGCGGTCGGAAAGCCCCCCGAACAGGAGTCCTCCGCCGGCAAAAGCAAATGAAAAGGCGCTTCCTGCCCAAGCTGCTTTGGAAGATGAAATCTGGAATACGTCCTCAAATAAGGGAAACAGGGGGATCGTTAAATATAGGGATGAGACGACAATTAATGAGCACCAGAATAGAATCAGGGTCGTAAGGTTATAACGTGGTGCCGCTTGCTTTGCTGGATTAATCAATCGTGATTCCCCTTTCTTCTGCAGGCGTCCCTTTTGTTACAGCTGCATTGGTTTCCTTCACATTTAAAAACACGTTGACAGCAAAAACAAGAATGCCGCTTCCGGCAACGGATTCACCTATACGTTTAATCGTGGATAACCATTCCTGATCATAGCCGTTTGCAATAAAGGACAGAGAGACTAACATGATTGGCAAACCTATGCCCTGCAACCAAAAGTGCCATTGGGCCAGACGGGACGCTGCGGCTTTGGGAAAGCGCAGATAAGTAAATCCGCAAAGGGCCAAAGTTGCCCATCCGAAAAGGTTGGTGTGGGCATGAACGCTAGTCAATGCAAAATTCAATGTTGCGCCCATGTAGATTCCAATGCCAATACCGAGAACAATATAAATAACAGCCATTTTTAAAAAACGTACTCCCATCCAAACTCTCCTTTGTATTTTACGAGATTCATTCTCCAGTCAAGGAGTTCTATAGATATTGAATTCCAAGAACCGGATATGTAACACAATCGTATAAACGGATGTTCGCACGATCAATATCGATATTTCTATGTCTCATATAGCTTTTTCTTATAATCATCGCAACGGCTTGGGAAAACCCTCGCCTTATTCGTAATGGGTTTTTCGTACAAAAGATATAGTAAATTCGCTATGCAAGTATAGAAATAATGGAATGGTTCGCTGCTGCTCTTTTCTCTATGATTTGAATCAGGAGTACTTTTCAGTTATTAGCAGGATCGAAAATACCTAACAGAAGGAGTCTGGGAAGGATGGGGAATATCATACAGAAAACGGCAGGCATCCATCATATTACTTGTTTCGTGAAGGACGCGCAGAGAAATGTAGATTTTTATGCTGGAGTTCTAGGTCTTCGTCTTGTAAAAAAAACAATTAACTTTGACGCACCCGAGGTATACCATTTGTACTTCGGCAATGAAAAAGGCAGCCCCGGAACGATAATGACGTTCTTCCCGCACGAACTTTCCCGCAAGGGCCGCATAGGAGGAGGACAAGTAGGTACAACAACGTACGTAGTACCCATAGGCGCAATTGATTTTTGGAAAGCACGCCTCACGGCGTTCGATATTTCCTTCACGGAAAGCACCCGTTTTTCTGAAAACTATATCGAATTTTCAGATCTTGACGGTCTGCAGTTAGAAATTGTTGAACGGGAAGACGGAGCGCTCAATACGTGGTCATTCGGAGGTATCCCGGCGGATAAGGCGATCAAAGGATTTGGGGGCGCCGTGCTATACAGTGTTGCATCCACCAAGACAATGCAGGTACTTGAGGACGTTTTAGGTCTTGAAAGGGTAGGGCAGGATGGCGACTTTATTCGCTATAAGGCTGAAGGGGACATCGGCAACCTCATTGATGTGAATGCGGAGCCCATGGACTGGGGGATCCCAGGTAGCGGCACCGTTCACCATATCGCGTGGCGAGCCAAGGATTTTGAAGACCATGATGCCTGGAGAAGCCATGTGGAAAGCAGCGGTTTACAGCCTACACCGATTATTGACCGGCAGTATTTTCATGCGATCTATTTTCGTGAACAAGGCGGCATTTTGTTTGAAATTGCGACGGATCCGCCAGGTTTCGCAAATGATGAGCCTGAAGATCATCTAGGCGAGGCCATCATGCTTCCTTCATGGTATGAAGACAGCCGCGCTGAAATTGAAAAGAACCTGCCACCTATTCAAGTGCGCGAATTGAAGTCAATCAAGCAATGAAACACCCATTTGATAACGTAAAAAGAGCAGTTACACAGGCTATGATAAGCTGTGATAACTGCTTTTTGTTTAATAGGATAAAGTCTCCATATCTCTTAAACCAAGCCCCGTAGCAACCGCATTTCCCCATTCAGGATCGGCTTTATAAAAATGGGCGATTTGACGAAGTTTGATTTCATCCTTTTCAACCGGTTTCATGGCATTCACAATATTATTTACCAAGCGCCCTCGTTCTTCTGCACTAAGTAACCGATACAAGTCACCAGGTTGAGTGTAATGGTCATGATGGTCATAAGGGACACTGTCGGCTGAACCGGATACCTCAAACGTAGCTGCCTTGTATGCTGCAGATTCAGTCGCCCCGTTGTAACTATTCGGTTCATAATACATTGAACTTCCTCCGTTGCGATCATAACGCATTTGACCGTCACGCTGGTTATTATTCACTTCGATAACAGGTTTATTAATAGGAAGCGTGTTATGATTTGTTCCGACCCGATAGCGGTGTGCATCGGCATAGGCGAATAAACGGCCTTGAAGCATTTTATCCGGAGAAGCTTCAATACCGGGTACGAAGGCTCCAGGAGAGAAAGTTGCTTGTTCGACTTCAGCGAAATAATTCTGCGGATTACGATCGAGGACCATACGTCCAACCTCGATAAGAGGGTAGTCTTTTTGCGACCACACTTTGGTTACATCAAATGGGTCGAATCGATAAGTATTTGCATCTTCAAGCGGCATGATTTGAACATACAACTTCCACGCGGGGAAGTCTCCTTTTTCTATAGCTTGAAACAAATCCTCAATGTGATAATCCGGATTTTCGCCGGCCAGTTTAACAGCTAGTTCGACATCCAGATTTTTAACACCCTGTTCCGTTTTGAAATGGTATTTTACCCAAACGCCTTGCCCATCTGCATTGACCCACTTAAACGTATGGCTTCCATAACCGTGCATATGACGTAAAGTAGCAGGGATACCGCGATCAGACATCAAGATGGATACTTGATGCAAGGACTCGGGAGACAATGACCAGAAATCCCATACCGCGTTTGGATTTTTTAGGTGGGTTTGAGGATGCCGTTTCTGAGTATGGATAAAATCCGGGAATTTAATGGCATCTCTTATGAAGAAGACAGGCGTATTATTTCCTACTAAGTCATAGTTCCCTTCTGCGGTGTAAAACTTGACGGCAAATCCACGAGGGTCACGCACGGTATCTGCAGAGCCAAGTTCGCCTGCAACCGTCGAGAAGCGGATAAATAAGGGCGTGCGTTTACCAACCTCGGATAAAAAGTCGGCTTTGGTATATGAGGACACATCGTGGGTTACTTCAAAATATCCGTGTGCACCGGCACCTTTGGCATGAACAACCCGCTCAGGGACACGTTCACGATTGAAATGGGCCAGCTTTTCAAGAAGATGGACATCTTGAATGAGTGTTGGACCCCGAGAGCCGGCAGTCATAGAATTCTGGTTATCTCCAACCGGGGCTCCCCAACTTGTCGTTAATTGGCCATGCTTGATTTCCAATTTAAATACCCCCAATATGTAAAATTAGTACATTAGGAACATCTTATTATCCATTTTGTATTTTGATCAATATCGGTCTATCTATATTTGACATAGTTATCGTTTATATCTTTTTAGAAGTCAGTGTAAGAAGAGGTGAAGAAGCTGAATTCCCCGCAGATATGAGAAATCCCCATGACAGATATTGACAAAGGCTTATTGATAGATACGAGTGGGAGGATTTAAGCTGTTACTACATAGATAAGCAGACAAATGAGAGGTCCGTCCTGCGATGCAGGGCGGACCGTTATTTTTAGCTGTTTACATATTTTTCTGCTGAGCGTTTACGAAGGCCGAGGGCGGTAATGCCAATCCCGAGAAGGGAAGCGGCAATCGGAACCATCATCGCTGTGTGGTAGCCGTCGAGCAGGGCTTGCGGGGATTTGTCCAAACCTGTAGCGCCAATCTGCACAGCGGTCACGACCGCCAAACCGAGTGCGGCGCCAAACTGGAAGGAGGTATTCAATAAACCGCTGGCGAGCCCCTGCTCTTCTTCCGCTATTCCGTCCGTGGCGGCGATGGTTAAAGGTCCGTAAGTCAGCGAAAAGGCGAGGCCCGTCAGGATCATCGTCGGGAACATCGCTGCATAGGTCCAGTCCAAACCGATAGGAAGAAAAAGGGCGTAGGCTAATGCAGCGAGGCAGAACCCGCCGAAAATCACCGGAATATTGCCGAAACGGTTTACCAGCTTGGGGGTCAGGGTAGGTGCGAGTATGGAATCGACACCGACGGCGAGCAGGGCAAGACCCGTTTCTAGAGATGACCAGCCGCGCAGTTCTTGGAGGTAGAGCACCGTCACGAATTGGAACCCGAAAAAAGAACCGGCAAACAACATGGCACCCAGGTTCGCCCGCACGAGTGAGCTGGCAGAAAATATGCCAAGGCGTACCAAGGGGGAAGCCGAGCGTCGTTCGATCGTTGCGAAGAGACCAAAAAGCAGGGCACTGCAGGCCAGGATTCCGGCGGTCCAGCTCCAGCCCAGGTTGGAGGATTCCACGACACCGTAAACCAGAAGCAGCATGGCCGCCGTGACGCTGACTGCTCCGGCCAGATCGAAGCCTTTGGAGGAGGCCTCCGGCCGACCAGAGGCCGGTATGAGGCGAATCGCGGCTAGAAGAATCACGAATGCCAATAGAACCGGACCAAAGAAAACCCAACGCCAGTTAATCTCACTTAAGATGCCGCCGACCACAAGACCGAGTGAAAACCCGGCGGCCGCTGTCCCGGCATAAACGAGCAAGGCCTTGTTACGTGCAGTCCCCTCCGCAAAGCTTGTCGTGATGATGGATAAGCCGGCCGGAGTCATGAACGCTGCACTAATGCCTGTAACAAACCGGGCGGTGATCAGCATCCAGCCTTCGGTCGATAATCCGCCTAACCCGGAGAAAGCAAAGAAAACCGTGAGCCATAGCAGAAACATTTTTCGGCGCCCGAACAGTCGGCTGCCCGGCCTCCCAGCAGCATGAAGCCGCCATACCCCAATACATAGGCGCTGACTACCCATTGCAGCGAACCGGTCGACATGCCCAGTTCAGCACGGATCGAGGGCAGAGCCACGCCCATCATCGACACGTCGATCCCTTCCAGAAAAATTGCGCCGCACAAAACGAACAATAAGCCCCAGGAAAGCTTGCCGGAACTTTGAGACGTTTGACCGTTTGCCTTCATTCGATATGTCCTCCTCATTATGAATAATCATCCATTTTCGGAACCGGCTCGATCGGGTCTGCCGATTTCCTTATTGGCACAAGGAGATTATGTATCATATAATCGAGGAACAGAAGTACGCACTTTTTTGTGTCATTTTCACCAAAAGGTAATATAGGAACCAAAAAGTACCTATTTTGATCGGGGGAAAAAGTGCCATGAAAACGAGTATGCCGCAAGCTTTTAATATACCGATAGAAGCGACCCTGGAAGTCATCGGGGGGAAATGGAAAACGCTCATTTTATGCCATTTAACCTATGGAGCGAAACGAACGAGCGAGCTGAAAAAGTTGACCCCGGGCATCACGCAAAAAATGCTGACTCAGCAGCTTAGAGAGTTGGAGGAGGATGGGGTCATCATCCGGACGGTATACAACCAGGTCCCGCCGAAAGTCGTTTACGAATTGAGCGAGCTGGGCCAATCCCTTCGGCCGGTCATCGATGTGATGTGCCAGTGGGGAGAGCGGTACATCCAGGGATCAACCGAGAACCAGGCAAGCTCGAACATGTGACGTAAGCCGCGGGGAAACTAAAAAAAGAGCTCAGCAACCAGGCTGAACTCTTTTTTAATTCTATTTTATGATTGGCGAATGTTATGAATCCGACCAACAGGCACATTTAGGATTGATAAAAATACAAAATAATGGCGGCGGCCACAAGCACGCAGAAAAGGGTGAAAAACGTAATTTTCCATCCGCTGCGCGGGACCTTGCCGCTGATGCTGCCCGTCTCTCCGTTGACCATATACCGATAAACCTTCTCCTTGTACGTGTAAGAGGCATTCCAAAGCGGCAGCAGGATATGCTTGTAGGTCCGCTCGGAGTATTGGGTATCGATGCTGAGGTTGCGCAGTTCGTCCCCGCCGATTTGCCGGCGTATCGAATCTTCCAGGCTGTCGTCCATCCGGGATACCGCGTCGCTCCAACCCTCACGCAAGGGCACGGTATACCTTTCGGCCACAAAACCGCTTAAATATTCAGGCTTGTATGGTCGGAGGTCCTCTAGGCTGAAATCGTCAAACTGCTCCATCAGGCGGGTGTCGTGCTGTTTGGAAGCAGGAACAAGCACATCGTTAAAAAATCGATCGTAGGAGCCGGATGTCCAGTGCCACACGGTGTACCGAACCTGCTCCTCGTACGTCTCTGTTTTCCCGTCAACCGTCCGGGTACGCGTCTCAGTGCGGTAATGATAGGTACCAACTTCTGCCGAATAGTCGGAATCGGTTTGGGCATCAAAGGTCCAGAAGGGGACATAAATGCCGGAAACATTCGAGCGGGTCTGCTGCTTTTTGAAGGCGCCCGGCACGAACCATTTTTTCTTCTTCCACTTCAGGAACAGGGCGTTCGCCTCATCCTTCGAGATGTGAAAGGGGATGATGGATTCGGGCCGTATGCTGTCCGGATCCCCTTGGGGCAGGACCTTGGGGGAGCCGCAAAAGGCGCATAGAGCCGCCGTCTGCGCGGCAGGAAGGAGCATCTGGGCCCCGCAGTTCTCGCATTGCACCGCCTGCTGCTCGGTCCCCCAGTCTTTCAAGGCCTGATCTTGTTCATCCGCAAAATCCAGCTCATATTCGGTAGGCTCGGACGGATAACGGGGCTGTTCAATGGGAGCCAGGCTTCCGCAATACGTGCATTTCATCTGCTGGGTTTCGGTATCAAAAATCATTTGCGCCCCGCAGCCCGAGCAGGGGAAGCGGATCGGTGCTTCGACGGACATAAGCGCTCTCCTCTACACTTTATTGCCGCAGCTCGGACAGAACTTCATCGTGCTGCTCAAGCTGCCCCCACACTCCGTGCAAAATTTTTTCTCCGGCCGCGGCGTACCGCATTCCGGGCAAAATTTCTCGGAGGGTTTGAGCCCGTGTCCGCATTGGGCGCAGGGCTCGGTATCAACGGGGGACGCCGGATGGGCAGGAGCGGCAGGCTGGGGCTCTACAGCATCCGCCGAAGGCTTCATCGCTTGATTGAACATTTGCCCCATGGCCATGCCCGCCCCGAGGCTTGCCCCGGCGCCAGCAAGCCCGCTGTCGGGATTGTTGGCTGCATCGCGAAGCGATTCGGCGGCCTGAAACTTCATGTACTGATCGAGATTGCCGGCAATGCTCATGGATGACTTCCGGTCGATCATTTTTTCGACTTCTTCCGGTAAGGAGATGTTTTCGATAAAAAATCCGGACAGGGACAGACCCATGCCATTGAAAATCGGCTCCAGCTTGGTCCGGAGGGCGGAGCTCAGCTCGTCGTACTGCACCGCAATATCCATGATCGGAATTTTGGCCTCGCCAATCAGGTCGCTCACACCGGATACGATCACCGACTTGAGATAACCGCCGATTTGATCCGAACCGAATGAGGACTGGGTCCCGAAGATTTCCTTAAGAAACAAGGCCGGGTCCTGCACGCGGAACGCGTAGCTGCCGAATCCCCGCATCCGGATAGCTCCGAATTCAGGATCCCGCATCATAATGGGGTTGGTCGTTCCCCATTTCTGATCCGTGAAATTACGCGTGTTTACAAAATACACATCTGCCTTAAACGGCGAATTGAATGCATATTTCCATGATTTTAACGCCGTCAGAACCGGCATGTTCTGCGTGCTTAAGGTATACGTGCCTGGGCCGAATACATCGGCGATCTGGCCCTCGTTCAGAAAAATCGCGGCCTGCGATTCCCGCACCGTCAGCCTCGCGCCCATTTTGATCGCTTTGTCGTAGACCGGAAACTGGTGCACGATTTCATTGGTGTTGTCCGTCCATTCAATAACCTCGATAAATTGGCCTTTAATAAAAGAAAACAAACCCATCGTTCAACCTCCATCTTGATTCCAATTATCTCCATTATACGTGATTCCGGTTTGTCCGTCTCAACGAATCGACGAAGGTTCAGCACCATACGCCACCATTGGACAAAATATGTCGGGGATGATAGGGGAAGTTTACACATTCTTATCTCTAAAAAAAGAACGACCTGTATGGCTTCATCCACACAGGTCGTCTTTATGTTCGCATCCGGAGAACCGGGATAGGCGACTATTCGAGATACATCCGCTTCAGCTTTGCCTGCTCGTCTTTGCTTAGCCCCAAGCCTTTTTCCAGGAAACCCTGAATCGAGCCGTATTTCTTCGTCATTTCGTCGAAAGCAGCGTTGATATATTCCGGGCGGACGTCCATTAACGCTTTGATGACTTCAATCGCATTCTCGTCCGTCAGATTAAACTGCTTTACCATGGCGTCCACAGCCGCCTTGTTGTATGCTTCGCGGTACTTGTTGCTGAGCATGAAATCCTGGACTACGGTTTCTTTCGGAACGCCGAGTGCAAGCAGCATCAATGCCGATCCGAGGCCGGTGCGGTCTTTACCTGCGGTGCAGTGCTGTACGAGCGCCGCGGATGCCGGATCCAGCATCATGTCGAACAATTTCACGTAAGCCGAAGGGGAGTCGACCATGTCGCGGTTGGCGGCGGTCAACACGTCGCCGGGCTTACCCATTTTGTCGAACTCGCCGCTCGCCATGAAGCTCATGATGTCGGTGCCGCTGCCGGATTGGCCGAAGACCGGGTTGCGGACATAGGCAGCGCCGGGAATCGCCGGATCGGGCTTGGATTTCACTTCTTCGTCCGTGCGGTAGTCCACGATCGTCTTCAGGCCGCTCTTTTGCAAATAGGCGATATCGCTTGCCGTGAGGCCGGCGAGCTCGTCCGAGCGGAACAGCTTGCCCCACTTGACCGTTTTGCCGTCCGCCGTTTTGTAGCCGCCGAGATCGCGGAAGTTGGTGGCGCCTTGGAGCGGCAGCAGACGCTCGGCGGTTGTGATGACGGCACCGCTCGCCGCCTTCACTTTAAAGTAAACCCGGCTGCCCGGATTCGGATCCTTCGTTCGCAGGCCGCCAAACGAGGCGTAGGTACGGGCAAGCTCCTTCCAGCCGCTATCCGGACTCTGGCTCCAGTAAACTTTAACCGGTCCCAGATTGGCGGTGGTCTGCCAGTGCAGCGTCAGCGTACCGTCTTTGGCCCGTTCCACGGCAGCCCCGGTAAAGCTGCCCTGCTTGGCCTTGGCTTGAATACCGGACGCGGGCGCTTTGCCCGCAGGTGCAGCTGCGCTGGCCGTGGCTGCCGACAGCGGCGCAGCCGAAAGCAGCAGGGCCGTGCCCAGCAGAATCGTTTTTTTCATCATGGTCGTTGTTCTCCCCCTCTGGTCTTAGAAAAATGCATGTTGTCCTCTTTATGATGGGGGAGAAGTGTTGGCATCATGTTATCCGAGCATTAGCGGAAGGTAAAATTGTGTCAGTATTTACATAAATCACGATAAAAGGTGTCAGATTTAAACGAACCATGATACAGAATTCTTGCGGATGTGGGTCTGAGCAGAGGAAATTCGGCATACAGGGAGGGGGTTCCCGACCAGTGTCGAATAGTTACCTTGGAAGTAAAAGGAACAGGGGGAATGGAGATGAAAGTAAAACGGATTGTCACGAACATTCGTACGGAGGATCTGGCGGCTGCCCGTACTTTTTACGAGGACGTGCTCGGTTTGGAGAAGTGGATGGACCACGGATGGATCGCCACCTATGGGACCGATGCCCGTATGGATGTTCAGGTCAGCGTCGCATCGGAAGGGGGCTCGGGCACCCCGGTGCCGGACCTGTCCATCGAAGTGGATGACGTCGACGAAGCTCTGAACCGTATGAAGCAGGCGGGCTTTCAGATCGAATACGGTCCGGCGGATGAGCCGTGGGGCGTGCGCCGTTTCTATGTACGGGATCCATTTGGGAAACTGATCAATATCCTGGCCCACAAGCCGTAAAATATCAACAAGGAAGTGTGATACATCCATGATTCGAAGGTTTTTCGCGTACTACAAGCCGTACAAGGGGCTGTTTATCCTTGATTTCGTGTGCGCGGTGTTCGCCGGGCTGCTGGAGCTGGCCTTTCCGCTGGCCGTCAGCCATTTTATCGATAACCTGCTGCCCAGCAAGGACTGGGCGATCATCGTCGTCGCCTGTCTGGCGCTGCTGGCCATTTACGGGCTCAATATGGTACTGCAGTATATCGTGACCTACTGGGGTCATATGCTGGGCATCAACATTGAAACGGATATGCGTAAAAAGCTGTTCGACCATATCCAGAAGCTCTCGTTCCGTTTCTTCGACAATCATAAAACCGGGCATTTGGTCGGGCGGATCACCAATGATCTGAACGACGTCGGCGAGGTGGCCCACCACGGGCCGGAGGATGTCTTTATTGCGGTCATGACGCTGATCGGCTCCTTTGCGCTGATGGCTTCCATTAACATGGAGCTGGCGCTGCTGACCTTTATCATTATCCCGGTCATGGCCTGGGTGATCATTCACTTCGGGGGCCGAATGACCACGACGTACCGGCGGCTGTTCGGGAACGTGGGGAATTTCAATGCCCGGATCGAGGACAATGTCGGCGGAATCCGCGTCGTGCAGTCCTTTGCCAATGAGGAGCATGAGAAGAAGCTGTTTGACGTCGACAACCAGAACTTCCGCCAGACCAAGCTGATGGCTTATAAGACGATGGCGAAAAGCATGTCGGTCACCTACATGATGATGCGGCTCGTCACCGTGTTCGTAATGCTGTGCGGCGCCTGGTTTTTCCTCAGCGGACGGATCGAGCTGGGCGAGTTCATGGCGTTCCTGCTGCTGTCCAACGTCTTTTTCCGTCCGATCGAAAAGATCAATGCGGTCATCGAAAGCTACCCGAAAGGCATCGCGGGCTTTCGGCGGTATTTGGAAATCATGGATACCGAGCCGGACATTGCGGACGCTCCGGATGCAGTGGAATTGGATCGGGTTGTAGGCAATATCCGCTACGAAGGTGTCACCTTCGGTTATGATCCGGCCAAACCGATCCTGAACAATATTGATCTGTCGATCCGGGCGGGGGAGACCGTCGCGTTTGTCGGTCCTTCCGGAGCGGGGAAAACGACGATCTGCAGCCTGCTGCCGCGCTTCTATGAGCTGGATGGGGGACGGATTACGATCGACGGCATCGATATCCGGGACATCAAGCTGGATTCGCTGCGGCGGCACATCGGCATCGTGCAGCAGGACGTGTTCCTGTTCTCCGGGACAGTGAAGGAAAATATCGCATACGGCAATTTGAATGCCACCGATGAGGAAATTTGGAAGGCGGCGGAGCGCGCATCGCTGGCCGAAGTGATCCGCTCCATGCCGGAGGGCATGGATACGGTCATCGGCGAGCGGGGCGTGAAGCTGTCGGGCGGACAAAAGCAGCGCTTATCGATCGCCCGGATGTTCCTGAAGAACCCGCCGATCCTGATCCTGGACGAGGCAACATCCGCGCTCGACACCGAGACGGAAGCCGCCATTCAGCAGGCGCTGACCGAGCTGTCGCAGGGGCGCACGACGCTGGTCATCGCTCACCGGCTGACGACGATCCGCAACGCAGACCGGATTATGGTCGTGAATGAACAGGGTATTGCCGAGGAGGGCATGCACCAGGAGCTGATTGCCGCCGGCGGCATATACAGCCGGCTGCACCTGGCTCAATCACAGCATTCGTAATATCGGATTGAACCGCATTTAGCGGAGGCATTGCTTGCGATATAAGGAAGCCAATTCTCCGAAGCGGATACTTTCCTTAATCCTCAAAAAGGAGCTCCACGATTCCCGTGGGGCTCCTTTACTTTATTCATCTTTTTGGGCCAAGCTGACTTTGTGCAGCAGCGAGATCAGCTGATCATGCTCCTCCGGGGTCAGATACCGGGCTAGAGTCCGGTTGGATTCATCCAGGATCGCATGCAGCTGAGGCTGTACTTCCTTGGCTTTGGAGGTGGGAAACAGCAGCTGGGAACGCCGGTCATCCGGGTCCGGCTTGCGCTCGATATAACCTGACGCCTCCAGCTGTTTAATGGAACGGGCCGTGGTGGCCTTGTCGAATTTCAACTGCTGGGTCAGCTGTTCCTGCGTAATTCCCGGTTGATGCAGGATGGCCTTCAGGAAGCTGTGCTGTCCGCCGCCGCCGATGCCGTAAGGAGCCAGTTCCTTGGCGAGCCTTTTCTGGTTCTGGCGATGGATGTAAGAGATCAGCTTGCCAATCGGTTCTTTGTCTGGCATTACATCGGCACCTTCTTTCATCATGAAGTGGAGGGACAACGGGAACGATAAACTCAAGTTCAGCAAATATTTTATCTCAAAATGGTTGCAAGCGCAACTAATATAAGGTACACTGTTACTGCCAATTAGTTGCGCGTGCAACTAATAATGATGAACAGGAGCAGGAGGTACCACATGAGTTCAATACAGCGGACGTATCAAGAGGATGCGAATATCCAGAAGAAGCGCTGGATCATCCTCATTGTTCTGAATTTATTTACATTTATGTCCACACTGGATGGAAGCATCGTCAACATCGCCCTGCCGGTGCTGTCCAAACAGATGGGATTGCCGATCGCCCAGATCGAATGGGTGACGACGGGGTACCTGATGGCGATCTGCGCGGTCATTCTTTTCTTCGGAAAATTGGGGGATATCGCAGGCAAGATCCGTATTTTTAAAATCGGCACGATCATCTTCATTATCGGATCGCTGCTGTGCGGGTTCAGCACAACGCTGCCGTTCCTGATCGTCTCCCGGGTCATTCAGGCGCTTGGAGCGTCGATGACCATGGCGAACAGCCAAGGGATTTTGACTGATATTTTTCCGGCGAAGGAGCGGGGGAGGGCGCTGGGGTTGATCGGCACGTTCGTTTCTCTCGGGAGCATTGCCGGGCCATCCTTAGGCGGCATCATCATTTCATCGCTCGGATGGGAGTACATTTTCTGGGTTAACGTACCGATCGGTTTGATCGCGATCATCATGGGGTGGAAGGTGCTGCCGGCGGATTTGATCCGGGTCAAGGCCAAGATCGACGTGCCGGGAAGCTCGCTGTTCGCGGTATTTATCATCACCTTGTTCGCAGGACTGCTGCTCGGCCAGCAGGCCGGATACGGCAACGTCTGGATTCTGCTCGCTCTTGCCGTCGCGCTGGTGGCGCTGGTCATCTTCCTTCGCACCGAAGCGGTTCGCAAGGACGCGCTGCTGGATCTGTCGCTGTTTAAAAATCCGCTCTTCTCCATCAGCATTCTGTGCGGCTTTCTCGTCTTTACGGCCAATTTCTGCTTCAACATCATCGCGCCGTTTTACGCCCAGAACATGCTGAATTTATCGCCGTTTGCCGCCGGCTTCCTGCTGATGCTCTTCCCGATCTGCATGGTCATCGTGGCGCCGGTGAGCGGCGCTTTATCGGACAAAATCGGCTCGGAGCTTCTCACCTTTGCCGGCTTGGTCGTGATGGTGATCGCCCAATTCGGCTTGGCCTGGCTGCATGAAGGAAGCAGCCTCGTGCTCGTCGGGCTGTGGATCGCCATGCTCGGCATCGGCAGCGGCCTGTTCCAGTCGCCGAACAACTCGCTCGTCATGTCCCAAGTGCCGCGCACGCAGCTCGGCTCAGCCGGGAGCGTCAACTCTTTGGTGCGGAACGTGGGCATGGTCGTCGGCATTACCGTAGCAACGACGATTTTGTTCCACGTCATGAGCCTCCGCGCCGGCCGGCGGGTGACCGGGCTGGTGCCGGGGCATCCCGACATTTTCTTAAGCGGCATGCACGCCGTGTTCAGCACGTCAGCCTGCATCTGCCTGGTGGCCGCCGCCTTGACGGGCTGGCGCATGTACCGGGCGAAGGCGGGGAAGCGCCGGGAGGTAAAGGCTTAATTTTTAAGATGAAAAGCCAGTTTAATACTGAAAACAACCGTCCGAAAAAGGACGGTTGTTTTTTAGGTATAGGAAATAGCGCAACAAAAACTTCAGCAAAATGGGTCCCGCATTACCCCGCGTTAACCTCGGACAGCTCACCGGGTGCTTTTTTAGCCCGGGTGCTTTTTCCAAGCTTGATCCAGATTACAGCCGCGCAGGCCGCCCATACCGCAATGGTAATGATCCCGCTCTCCCCGGCCACGTAAGACCAGCCCGAAGCTTTATCGAAGAACAACTGCTCCAGCCAGCTCCGCGACAAATTGATGACCATATGAATGACAACGACCGGCCAGATGCTGCGGCTGCGCCAGCGGACCCAGCCCATAAATACGGATAACGGAAAGATCATGACAGTAAACAGAACCAGGTTGATCCACACATTCCCGTCCGTATTGTATTGGTTCAGATAAAAAGGATAGTGGAAGCAGGCCCACACGGCGGCGGTGATCAGAATGGACTTTTGAATACCGCAAGTCTCGGTCAGCTTGGGCTGCAGATAGCCGCGCCAACCGATTTCCTCTCCGAAGGAAAAGATCAGCATGCTGATCAGCATCTGAGGAACCCAGGAGCTTTTGGTGATATACCAGGCATATTCGGAAACGGTGAAGCGGGCGGTGCCTTGGCTCAGGAATTCGGCTGACGGAAGTTGAACGATCCCGAAAGCCCACGCGGCAAGAAACCCGATTCCAATCGGGACGATGGACAAGATGGCGGCAAAATACCAGTGGAGACCGCCAAACGTGCCGAGCCCCGATGAACGGAGAGAATCTTTTCTTCCGGATACAAAGATCAGCATCAGCAGCACGGTGATCATTGGAGCAAGCTGGCTGATGGCGACGAGATTCATGCTTCCGGACAGATTGGCCAGCAGGGTAAGCAGCAGCACAGTTACACTGAATGCCGCCGCGGAGCGAACAGATGTTATTTTCATGAATAACTTCCTCTCTTGTTAGTTGTTAATGTTAGGGTAAGAGGCAATTATCAAGAATTTATAAAGCTCTGGCGGTAATTTACAGCCTTTTCGAAATACGACATGCTGAGGGAAGACCGGGGTATGCTACAATGGGGTTATACGATACGCGATAGGCACCAAATAACGGATCGGCGATCCTGGCATAAGGAGAGGTGACTGGGGTGGAACGGGAAGATCAGTACAAAGAAGCGAAAGATCAGGACGAAAAGGCCGAAGCGGAAGACCGCTACCAGAACATGTCCACACGTTACGGGCTGGTGGAATCGGCTATTGACGATTTTGCGAAGCGTGGCGGGTTTGACGATTTGCCGGGCAAAGGCAAGCCACATAAGATCGACGACGAAGACGTGTTCAGCAGCATTTTGAAGAAAAACAATTATCAGCCTCCCTGGGCCGAGCTGCGGAAGGAAATCGCTGCGGATTTGAAGCGTTTGGCTGACAATCCCCGCTCGGATCACGAGCTTCGGGCCGAACTCGAAGCGGTTAACGACAAAATCAGAACGTATAACCGGATCGTGCCGCACCCGATGCTGCAGAAGGGGCTGGTGTCCAGAGCGAATTTGGAGAATGCCTACCCCAAATGGGTTTAATGTTATAAAACGTTCATCCACTTTATGATTAAGGAGATTTATCATTGCAGACACAGGCGGAATTGAACGACGTGAAAACGGCCAAGCCGGCCGGCCGCAACTATATGCTGCAGCTGGCGACCGTTTTTATCGGGTTCATCATTTTTGGGTTTTCGGAAAATATCAAGGGTCCGGCGATTCCCCGCATCCAGGCGGATTTCGGACTCGACGAGCAGCAGCTTGGAACCCTGCTCTCGCTCAATTCGCTCGGGTATCTGCTGGCTTGTTCCTTCACAGGGTATATTACCCGCAAGATCGGGATCAAATGGGTCAGCATGATCTCGTTCGGGTCGATGGTTCTCTCGGGCGTCTTCATCTTATTGTCGCGAACATACCCTCTATTTTCGGCGTCCTATTTTTTCATGTACATCGGCAACGGCATGCTGGAAATCGGCCTGGCGATTCTGGGAGCGCGGATTTTCGTGCGCAATACCGGGACGATGATGAACTTGTCGCACTTTTTCTACGGGCTCAGCTCGATCGTGGCGCCGATGATCGCCTCAGGTTTAATGTCCGTTTCGATCATGGGCGTGACGCTCGGCTGGCGTGAGATGTATATGGTGATGCTTGCGCTGGCGGTGATTCCGATGATCCCGGCGCTGCTCGGCCGGTTTCCGGGCGACGATACCGTCCAGGAGGACCGGATCTCGCTGTGGATGCTGACCAAGGACCGGGCCTTGTGGATGATCGTGCTGCTGCTGACCTTCGGGGTCATTTCGGAAATGGCCGTGGGCAGCTGGCTGGTGAATTTTCTGGAGAAAAGCTATCACTGGGACCAGACCGCAGCTTCGGGCATGCTCTCGATCTTTTTCCTGTGTTTCTCACTGGCACGCCTTTTCCTGGGCCCGGTAACGGACCGGATCGGCTTTATTCTGTCGCTGATGATCCTCTCCGGCTTCTCGGGGCTGTGCACGTTCGCCGCCATTGTCAGCGGGGAAGGGGGCGCGTTCCTGTTCGCGGCCGCAGGCATCGGCATTGCTCCGATATATCCAACTGTTATGGCGGTTATCGCCAAGCGTTACGTGAAAGGAAGCGATACGGCCATCACCTTCACCGTCACCCTGATGGGGGTCGGCAGCGTGATCGGCAATTATCTGATCGGCGCCATCACGAGCGGCGTAAAGCATATTTTTGGTGCCGGCACCCCTGAAGGCCTGGTCCGGGGACTGCAGGCCGGATATTCGTTTATCGGCTTATGCGCCCTGATCTGCTCGGCGGTCAGCTTCGTGCTGTACCGGTATTTGAAAAAAAGAAACGAACTGCTGTAGGGAAAGCGTGGGGGTTCCTCACGCTTTTTCCTAACGCTCTCTCAGGAGACGATGAACAATCATGAGTGTGAACCAAACTATAAACGATATACAGTGGCAAGAGCTGATCCGCAGCGTTGCGGAGTATTATAACGACCTGACGATCAAACGCGGATTTCAATATTATAAACAGGGCCGGGTGGCGGAGCTGTTGATTGGCGGGGATGGCGAAATTGAGGCCGTGGTGAAGGGCGGGGAGGCTTACCGTGTCCACCTGAATCCCGAGTCGGTTCAGGACAGCCGCTGCAGCTGCCCGGTCGGGGAACGATGCAAGCATTCCATCGCCGCTCTCCTGGAGTATGTCAGCCGGCAGGGCCGGTCCGTGCATGCGATTGTCAATGCGCATACGACCGTCAGGCTCCAGCACCATCTGCCGGAGACGGAAGCTGAAGAAGACCTCGGGCCTGTGCAGCGGGGAAGTGCGGCGGATGCTTTAAGGGAGAAGGCGGCCCATTTGGCGGAGATGAGCCTCTCCGAATGGCACGCCTTCTTCAAGCTGTGCATCACTCCGCTGGAATTTACGAGCCAGAACTCGCACTATGCCCGAAACGCCATACATGCGATCAACGCCGTCAAGCCGGACCTGACTCCGGCCTTGGAGCAGCTGTATCAGCTCCATGCCAGGCTGTATATGCTGATCAAGCTGATCAAGCCAATTGTGCCGGGCGGACGGTCTCCGGCATTTTTGGGGTACCACGTGCAGGTGGCCGCGGATGAACTGCGGGGAGGCATGCTGCAGCTGCTTGGCGAAGGGATCGATCTGGCCGCCGAGCCAGATCTGTGGCCGCGCGTGACCAAGACGCTGAACTACCTGCGCCGGCAGATGCTGACGGAAACGGGGCAGCAAGGTTATCTGTTCGATATTTATGACCGATTCTGGCTGAAATGGATCCATCCGAACGTCACAGACACCCGGATGCATGAGGAAGAGATGCCGAAACTGCAAAGCGCCGAAGAGGAGCTGGGCGATACGCTCTCCCGGCTGCCGTGGATGCTCGCCCAGTCCCGTATTGCGTTCCTGATGGGGGAAGACCGGCAGGCCTGGTCCTGGCTGCAGGCAGCGGACAAGGCTTCCATCATCCCGCACGGCTTCCTGACCTCCTTTCTGGACGAGCTGTCCGCTTCGGGGGATTGGGCCCGCCTGCAGGAATGGCTGGTGCGGCTGGCTCCTCTGTTCAGCAATCACCGGAAGGAGCCTCTGCACGAATATGCCGCCTATTGGAACACCTTTGTCCGGCATGTGCCCGAAGCGGAGGAGTCCATGTGGCATACCCTCGCTGGGATGCTGCCGTATTCCAAGGAAGTTTATGAAGATAACCTGCTGGCTCACGAAAAATGGCGCTTGTGGATGGACGTGCAGCTCAGCTCCGGCAAGGACCCGCTGGAGTTTCGGGTCAGCGTGCTTGCGCCGATCGAGAAGCAGGCACCTGAGCTGCTGCTGCCCTTCTACCATCAAGGCGTGGAGCGGCATGTCCTCCTGAAGAACCGCTCCGGCTACAAAGCCGCGGTCAAGCTGCTCAAGCGTCTGGCCAAGCTGTACAAAAAATTGAAGCGGGAGGAGCGCTGGGAAGAATTCATCATCGTGTTTTCCAGCCGCCACAGCCGGCTGCGCGCGCTTCAGGAAGAGCTTCGGAAAGGAAAGTTGATCCCATGATTCCATACACCGACACCATCACGATCCACACCCGGCTCAGCGGGTACGGCGACGCGCTCATCTACGGCTCGACGCCAACGCGCCGAACCGTGCCCGGCATCGACCTGAAGCATAGGCTGTTCGCCTGGCATGAAGAGACTTTGTACGGTACGCAGCTGGACGTTCAGCAGGTGCAGGACATCGAGCTGGTCATTCTGCCGGCCGAGTACGTCATCGCGTTCTTCGCTCAGCTGGACCTGCTTGCCCACATCCAGTGGGCGGGAGACGAAGGGACCGAGACGTTGATCCGGCTCGCTCCTGCGCTGATGACCTGCGTTCGTGAAAAACGGTACAACCCGAGCCTGCCCGCGTTTCAGTCCGGCAAGCTTCAGTGGAACTGGGATGAATCCCGCCTGGATGCCGAAGCGCGGGAAGAGATCAGGGACCTGGGACCGGAGTTCGCCGAGGGGCTGCGCGCCGCGTTCTCTTCGCTGGTATTCAGCGAATGCTATGGAACGGAAGCGACGGCTTCCGACCTGCGCCGCGAGTACCCGATGCTCTTCGCGAGAGAGGGGGCCGTCGCCGGCTTGACCGAGCAGGCATGGCTCATCTCGATCGGCTGGAAAGCGGACGCGGCGCCGTTCCGGCCCGTGCTGCAGCTGCTGGAGCCGGACGAAGCCGAGCCCGTCTGGCGCCTTCAGCTTGTGCTGCAGGACAAGCTGGACCCGTCGGTGCTGGTGCCTGTCCGTCTGGATGCGGACGGACAGGCTTCCGGCGTGTGGCCGGACGTCTGGACGGCCCACATCCGCGAGCGCTCCGCCGGGTGGGCGGAGCATCTGCGCGCCAGCCTGCCGGCGAGCGTGCGGGCTGCGGAGCGCAGCGACGTGCTGGGCCAGCCGCTGTCCGACGCGGCGGCGTGGCAGTTTTTGACGGCGGACAGCCGCCGTCTGCTCGATGCGGGCTGGCAGGTGCTGCTGCCCGCATGGTGGGAAGCCGCCAGCCGGCGGAAGCCGAAGCTGCGGGCCAAGGTCAAGGCCGGCGAGGGCGAGGAGGCCGCCGCCAAAGGGCAGGGCAGCTCACTGTTCGGCCTGGACTCGATCATTCAGTTTGACTGGCGGGTGTCGATCGGCGACCTCCAGATTACGGAGGACGAATTCAAAGAGCTGGTCGCCCGCAACGAGCGGCTGGTTCGCTTCCGCGGCGAATGGATTACGCTCGACCCCAGCCTGATCAAGCAGATCGGCCAGATGATGGAAGGAGTCGACAGCTCGCAGGGCTTGTCCCTTCAGGACGTTCTGCATCTGCATCTCCAGCGGAAGGACGAGGACGCCGGCGCCCGGAAGCGGGAGGATGGCGAGGAAGAAGATGCGGACGAAGATCCGGATGAAGCGGCTCGGATCGAGCTTGAGGTGGAGCTGAACGAGCATCTTCTGACGCTCATGAACCAGCTCAGCCAGAAGTCGGCCTGGCCGAAGCTGGACGTTCCATCCGGGCTGCAGGCCGAGCTGCGTTCTTACCAGTACGACGGGTTCTCCTGGCTTGCGTTTCTGCGCCGGTTTGGGCTGGGCGCCTGCCTTGCCGACGATATGGGCCTGGGGAAAACCATCCAGTTTATCACGTATTTGCTGCACCTGAAGGAGACGGCGGAGGCATCCGGAGAACGGCGTCTGCCTTCGCTGCTGATCTGCCCGACCTCGGTGCTGGGCAACTGGCAGAAGGAGATCAGCCGCTTTGCGCCTTCGCTGAAGGTGCTGCTGCATTACGGCAGCCGCCGGTCGGGCGAGGCGGCGCTCCGCGAAGAACTACGCGAGGCCGATGTAGTCCTGACCTCGTACGCGACCGCGACGCTGGACCAGGACCTGCTGAAGGAGTTCGCCTGGGAATCGCTGTGCCTGGACGAGGCGCAGAACATCAAGAACGCCCAGACGAAGCAGTCGGCCGCCGTGCGCAGCTTCCCGGCCCGGCATCGGATCGCGCTGACCGGAACGCCGATCGAAAACCGGCTTTCCGAGCTGTGGTCGCTGTACGATTTTATGAACCCGGGATATTTGGGCAGCCTGCGCAGCTTCCAGGTCCGCTTTATTCAGCCAATCGAGCGGGATCAGGACGAGCAGCGGACGGCGCAGCTGCAAAAGCTGGTGAAGCCGTTTATGCTGCGGCGGAAGAAGAAGGATCCGCACATCCAGCTGGAGCTGCCGGAAAAGAACGAAATGAAAACCTATATCCACCTGACCGCCGAGCAGAGCGCCCTCTACGATCAGACGGTCAACGACCTGATGAACCGGGTGCAGAAGCTGGAGGGCATTCAGCGGAAGGGGGCCATTCTGTCGGCCCTGACACAGCTCAAGCAGGTCTGCGACCATCCGGTGCTCCTGACCGGGGAATCGGTCGACAACTTTGTGGATCCCGCGGATATGGCCGCGGTATCTGGCACGGCGGGCGCAGCGGCAGGCACGGACGGTGCGGCTGACTCAAGTGTCCTGCTGAGTGATTCAAACGCTCCAGGAGTTTCGGGTGATCTGGAGACTGCCGGAAAGCATGAGGCTGAGGGCAGCGAAGCGGCTATAAGTGATCGACGGGCTTCGGCTGGCACAGTTGATGCCGTTGGCTTGGCTGCGGAAACTTCAGCCGATGCAAAGGCGCCAGAGCATGAGGCTGCTGCACGGACAGCTGCTGAATCCTCAGGAGGTCAGCTCGACACAGAACGGCTTATCAGCCGCTCGGCCAAGCTGGAACGGCTGCTGGCCATGGTCAAGGAGCTGCGGGAAGAGGGCGACCGCTGCCTGATTTTTACGCAGTATATCGGCATGGGCGAGATGCTTAAGCGGGTGCTGGGGCAGGAGCTGCAGGAGCCGGTGCTGTATCTGAACGGCAGCACGTCCAAAACCGCGCGGGACCGGATGATCGAACAGTTCCAGTCACAGTCGCTGCCGGCAGCAGAGCAGCCGGGTGTGTTCATCCTGTCGATCAAGGCGGGGGGCGTCGGTCTGAACCTGACTGCGGCCAACCACGTCTTCCACTTCGACCGCTGGTGGAACCCGGCGGTGGAGAACCAGGCAACGGACCGGGCCTACCGGATGGGCCAGACCAAGGACGTGCAGGTGCACAAGTTCATTTCACTCGGCACGCTGGAGGAGCGGATCGACGAGATGCTGGAGAGCAAGCAGCAGCTCAGCGATAATGTCATTTCCAGCACGGAAAGCTGGATTACCGAGCTGTCGACCGAAGCGCTGAAGGACCTGTTTACGCTGCGGCGTGACTGGTAGGGATAGCAAGTGAGAAGCTGAGGGGAAGCTGGAGACATGTATCATTAGTTGGGGTGTGAAAAACAGCTGCAGGAAATTGCAGCTGTTTTTTTTTGCTGTTAGAGTGCCTGACACGCATGATCCTTGATTCCTGTGCTGCCTGTTTTGTTTTGGACTGCCTTCATGCCCAAGTGGCTGACTAAGGTTAAAGCCCAACACACATTATCCTTTGGAGCTCCCAAGCTCCTTGCTCTGATCCGCCCGCACTCCCTGTCGCTTCAGGTTCACACCCATTACGCCGCCGATAATCAGGACAGCTCCCACCCAGTGGTACCAGTCCAGACGCTCGTTCAGCAGCAGCACGCCGCCGGCGATCGTCACAACGGTGGAGAGGCTGCCGAAGACGCTGACGCGGGAGGCCTCCATGCGGGACAGGGCATAGTTGGTCAGAAACGAAGTCACCAGGGAGGACAACACGCCAAGGTACAGCACGGCCAGAAGAAATTTAGGTTCCAGGAACGGCGTGAAATACTGGCTGATCGTCCCTTGAGATACATGCTTAATCACCGATATGGCGTTGAAAAACACAAAGCCGAAGAAGGTGATGATGTAGGTCATATCCTTTGGACGCCAGGTTTTCGTCATCCTCCGGGCGCCTGTATTATATCCCGCCATGGACAGGGCGGACAGGAGAATCAGCAGAACACCGCCAAGGCTGGCGGAGGAGATGCTGATCCCGGGCACGGCGAAGATCAGAATAACACCGGCCACCGAAACCAGGGTGAACATTTTTTGGGCAAACGTCGTGTGTTCCTTGAGGAAGATTGCAGCCAGAATCATCGTAAACACCGGCACGACCGCCTGGACGATCCCGGCCACCGAGGACGAGGCGTAGAGCAGCCCAAATGCCTGCAAGGCAAAAAACAGCGAAGGGTAAAGAAGGGCCAGCGGAAGCAGCGCGGCTGTCCGGGGCATGACTTCCTTCACTCGGGCCCGTCCGGGAAAGGCGAACAGCGATGCCGCCAGAAAGGACAGCGTGAAGCGATGGGCAAGCGTGTCGAGCGGATCCGATACGCTGAGCGCGATTTTGACGAAAATAAAAGACAATCCGATGATCAAAGCGTTGATGAGCGCGGCCGCGACCGCTTTTTTATTCGAAGAAGCATTCATAAAGTCAGACCTCCCTAATCACTGCGCGCGCTTTATGGACCGGTCCTGTTGATGGTTTCATTTTACGGGGGGCGCGGCTGTGCTACAATATCAATAATCATCATCTGTACCGGTACAAAAGAGCGGGGGAGGAGGCGTTACGATGTATAAATACGCCGAGCTGATCAACGATTTGGAACTGCAAATCTCGGGTGACGCCTATAAGGAGGGGGACAGGCTGCCGTCCATCCGGGAGCTGTCAAAGCGCTATGATTGCAGCAAAAGCACGGTGATCCGCGCGCTGGAGGAGCTGCAGGACAAGCATTTGATTTATGCCGCCCCCAAGAGCGGTTATTACGTGATGAAGCGGTCCGGAAAAAAGCAGAATCCGGGAAACCGGTGGATCGATTTTACGGCGGCTGCGCCTGATCCGGATATTTTTCCGTATCTGGATTTTCAGCATTGTATCAATAAAGCGATCGATATGTACCGCAACGACTTGTTCATTTACGGCACGCCTCAGGGTCTGCCGTCCTTGATCCGCGAGATGCAGCGCCAATTGGCCTCTTACCAGGTGTTCACCGATCAGCGCGGTATCTTCATTACGTCCGGGGTACAGCAGTCGCTGGGGCTGCTGGCGCGTATTCCGTTTCCGAACGGCAGGCACCGGGTTTTGGTGGAACAGCCGTGTTATCCGCTGCTGATGGAGTACCTGAGGACGTACGGCATGGAAGCAGAAGGGATCCGGCGGTCGGGCGACGGCATCGATCTGGATGAGCTGGAACGGATGTTTAAGACCAGGGAGATCAAGTGGTTCTATACGGTGCCACGCTTCCACAATCCGCTGGGAGGATCCTATAACCGGTCGCAAAAGAAAGCTATCGCCCGTCTGGCGGCCCAGTACGACGTTTACGTTATCGAGGACGATTACATGGCCGATCTGGAGCAGGATGCCAAAGAGGACCCGATCTATGCGTACGACGATTCCGCACATGTCGTCTATTTAAAGAGTTATTCCAAGATCATATTTCCGGGCCTGCGGATCGGTGTGGCCGTGCTCCCGGAGGCGCTTCGGAACGATTTCAACCAATATAAAAAACTGTCGGACATCGACAGCTCGATGCTCTCCCAGGCGGCCCTGGAGCTGTACCTCAAGAGCGGCATGTTTGAGCGTCACCGCAAAAAAATGCGCAGCTGCTATGGGCGAAGATCTGCCCTGCTGCATGAAACGATCATGTTGCATGCAGGAAGTACGCAATCGTCTCACTTTACCTACCAGCCGGCCCGGCAGCGGGGTGTCCACACCTATCTGAAACTGGAGGATGCTGCCCGTGCCCGTCAGGTGATTCAGCGGCTGCAGAAAAAGTTCATTCGGGTCGAAACGGCAGATGCGGGTTACCTTGATTCGTTTGTGAAAGAGCCGCTTCTCAAGTTGAATGTGTCCAGCGTGAAGGAGCCGGACATCGAGTCCGGCATTGAGCAGGTGATTCGGGAGATCGGGTAGGACGATCCATGATGAAGGGAGAAGACCGATGTTTTTACGAAGCTTGACCATTCTGCGCAATGAACATACCAAGGGAAACGAGTATCCCTTTTCCATCCCGGCGCTGCGGAATTTGGAGTCCCTTTCGTTTCGGGGAAACGTCACCTTTTTTGTCGGGGAAAACGGGTCGGGCAAATCCACGCTGATGGAAGGAATCGCAGACCGGTGCGGATTCAACACGGCCGGCGGGAGCAGAAACAACGCGTATGAGGTGGATGCTTCCCAATCAGCGCTTGGCGACCATATCCGGCTGTCTTGGATGCCCAAAGTGACGAACGGGTTTTTCCTGCGTGCGGAGACGTTTTACCATTTTGCCAGCCATCTGGACACCATGCCTGCCAGCTTACGTTATTACGGAGGACGATCTCTGCATGAGCAGTCGCATGGGGAGGCCTTTCTGTCGCTGTTCAAGCACCGGTTCGGTAAAAAGGCTATCTACCTGCTGGACGAGCCTGAAGCGGCCTTATCTCCAGCGCGGCAGCTGGCGCTGCTGAAGGTGATCAAGGATTTGGAGAAAGAGGCCCAGTTTATCATCGCGACCCATTCGCCGATCCTGCTGGGCTATCCCGATGCGGATATCATCAATTTTGACGTCCATCCTCCCCAAGAGGTTCAATATGAAGATACGATGCACTATATCATCACCCGCCGTTTTCTTGAAAACCGGAAGCGTGTGCTGAGCGAGCTGTTTGAGGAGGAGGACGGGGACTGAAGCGGATATTCCATGTTAAAAGCCCATTTCGAGGAAATGGGCTTGTTTGCGTGGGCTCGATTGTTGCCATGGATCAAATCTATGCATTCCGCCGGATTGTCTCGGAGGGTTCCTCCGCCTCTGCCTGCGGCAGCCCCCGCTGCAGAGCCTCATATAGCTTGGAAGCGGCCAGGCGCGGCGGGTATTCAGCCGACCGGCATACATAACCGCAGGTGATGTTGACGGCATTGCCTTTAAAAGGACGGATTACTGTTCCGGCAGGTGCAGGCTGCAGAACGGTCAGCGGCACGAGGGCAGCGCCCAATCCGCTCTGCACGTAAAATTTCAGCGCAGCCATGCTGCCGATTTCCATCGCATCCATAGGCGGGCCTCCGGGCTCCTGCATGATCATTTCAAGCTTCCGGCGGTAAGGGCAGTCGGCCTGCGTAATCAGCAGGCGATGCCCTCTAAAATCGGCGGGCGTGACGAGCTCCCTGGAAGCCAGCGGATGATCCTCCGGCATGAGGACGACAAAATGTTCGGTCAGCAGCGGTTCATAATAAAGCCCGGCACCGAGCTGGGGAGGAGAACAAATCGCCATGTCCAGATCTCCCCGCAGCACCTGTTCGTTCAGCTGGGGCGAGCTGGCAATCGTCACGGATACCCGTATATTGGGGTAATCGCGCAGAAAAGAAGCGAGGATCTCCGGCAGCCGGTAGCTGGCAATGGGCTCTACGACGCCAAGACGGAGATGGCCTGCTTCCCCAGACAGCAGCTCCTTCATGGTGCCTTGAAGCTGCTCCACATCCTTGACGATATGTGCGCTCTGCTCGTGAAAAAGGCGGCCCGCTTCGGTGAGCTGAAAGGTTTTGCCCCGTTCGATTAACCGGACGCCGAGCTCCGACTCGAGCTTCTGGATTTGCATCGTGACGGTGGATTGGGCGTAATTCAATTCTTCGGCCGCCCGGTTAAAGCCGCCAAGGGCGACGATTCGGTGAAAGGTTTTGACAGCTTTCAGGTCCATGATATGTTTGCCTCCTGCTGTATAGTTCAATATTTTTGAATTCGTCGTTTATTTAATTCAATTATACAAATATGATCCCCGGGATTACAATATCATTGCCGGCAGAAAGAAAACGGAAGCTACAGGAGGTTATGGAACATGCCATTTGTGCGGATAGATGTAGGGCAGGGGCCCTCGGAAGAAGAACTGGCTGTGATCAGCCGCTCCATTCATCAGGCGATGGTGGACACGATCGACGTCCCGGGAGACGATTATTTTCAGGTGATTACCCGGCATGGGGCAGGGGAGCTGCTGTACGACCGCAGTTACTTAAACGTAGAACGGTCCGACGGACAGATATTTATACAGATTACGCTGAAAGAGGGGCGGACGCTCGCGAAGAAAAAGGCGCTGTATGCCGCCATCGCGGAAAGGCTGCAGCAATCAGCGGGCATCCGGCCGCAGGACGTCATGATCATTTTAACGGAAAATACGGCAGAAAACTGGTCGTTCGGCAACGGCATCGCGCAGATGGCCCCGTGATTGGATTTCGGAAAGACATCAATGAATCTCTGACCCCATTTAGGAATTTAAAAGGAGAGCTGATCACATGAACATTCAGCATAAAACAGCGGTCGTCACGGGAGGGGGAACCGGAATCGGGAGAGCGGTGTCCATTGAGCTGGCGAAGCGGGGAGCGCGCGTGGTCGTCAATTACTCCCGGTCGCGGGAAGACGCGGAGGAAACGGTTCGGACCATTCAGGAGGGCGGCGGCACAGCCGTTGCGGTCCAAGCCAATGTAGCTAAAGAGGCAGAGGTTCAGGCGATGGTAGGCAGAGCTGCCAGGGAGTTCGGTTCGGTCGATATTTTGATTAATAACGCCAGCATTACCCGGTATATTGCCATGAATGACCTGGAATCCGTGACCGACGAGGCGTGGGATGAGCTCTACCAGGTCAACGTGAAAGGGATGTTCTACTGCGCCAGGGCGGCAGCTGCCGAGATGAAAAAGCAAAAACAAGGCGTTATCGTCAACCTGGGGAGCATCGCCGGCATTACGGGCAGCGGCTCTTCGCTGCCGTATGCCGTGTCCAAGGCCGCGGTGCATGGTCTGACCCGCTCGCTCGCCCGGGCGCTGGCCCCGGAGATTCGCGTGAGCAGTGTCGCGCCGGGGGCGGTGGCGACCCGATGGTGGGCCGGGCGCGAGCAGCAGATGGAGCAGCTGGCAGGCTCCTTGCTGCTGAACCGGATTTCTTCGCCTGAAGATATCGCCCATATGATCTGTGCCGTGGTCGAACAGGATTCGCTGACCGGGCAGGTCATCACGGTGGATGCGGGGCAGACGATGTAAAAAGGATATCGCATCGGGCAGAAGGGGCGGCAGAATTGTAAAAGAGGCGAGCGGCCGGCCGTACGTCGCGAAAACAAGGGGATTTCGGGATCGTAGATGCAAAATCTTCCGCACCTCCGAAGTGTTTCACAATATATCCACATCATATCCACAGTAAATAATAGTATATCCACAGAATATCCACGGTATATCCACAGCATATCCGTTGCGTGAAGGACTCCAAACGAGGTAACCTGATCTTAGCTCCACTTGGAAAAGACGGATTACACCAGCCGCGGTTAATATCCGCGGGGTCAGGAGGGATTGCCCGATGCGCGAATGGATCGGCAAATGCCGCGATTGCGGCAGGGACATTTATTGCGAGAACGGTTTTTTGAATGGCGTGGTGCTGGAGGACCAGTCGTTGAAATGCTTCCCGTGTGCGGAGCAGGAGGATGCGGGAACCGGTGATTCGGAGCGGCAAAGTACAGAAACCGGTGATTCGGTACAGCATTCGGAGAGAGAACCGGATTAGCGCAGGATATACTGGCAGACCAGGAGTAACTTCCAAGTGGCAGCCTGAACAGGCTGCCTTTTTGCTTTGCATTCTCTGCATCTTTCCCATCCTTTGCATCGTCTATAATTTTGCATCGTTAGAAATACCCGCCCAATCCGAAGTTTTTCAGCCGATCTCAATCGGTCTCGTTTCCCCCGGCCTGAGCATCCATACCTGGGTCGTTTCCACTCCCTTGGACGCCTTGCTTGAGTCCTGCACAGGAGGAAGGCTTGGGGTCCGGAGTTTTCTCTGGGGCATGCACCGTTAGGCGATTGTGTCTCTATGGCTGATAATGGTAGGATGAAGAAAATAAGGGTGATACCTCATATGGGGATATCCGACAAGGAGGATGAGCAAGTGGCTGCAGAAGAGTACGACCCGACGCTGATCGCGCGGCTGGAGAGCCCGGAACGCCTGGAGAAGCTTCCCCCGGAGAAGCTGCTGGACCTGCTGGAGTTGTCCGGGCACGAGGACCTGCTGGATGTGGGGGCAGGCAGCGGTTACTTCACGTTTCCGGCGGCGGCACGAACTTCCGGAACGGTCTATGCGCTGGATACCCATCCGCAGATGCTGGACATGCTGAAGACCCGTTCGGAAGAGCGGGGCGTTACGAATATTCGGCTGATTCAGGGAACGGCAGAACAGATTCCGCTAGAGGAAGAAAGCGTGGACGTGATGATCCTGTCCCTCGTCCTGCATATTGCCGAGCCGCATGAGCAGGGATTGAAGGAAGTGCAGCGCGTTCTCAAAAAAGGAGGCAAGGCGCTCTGCGTGGAATGGGCTTACCCGGACAGCGAACCGCCGTCGGAACATCGCATCTCCTCATCGGACATGGCCCGCATGGGAGAAGAGCTTGGCCTCAAGGTGCTCAGCAGGCAGCCGTGGTCGGACAAGTATTACAGCATCGTTTTTCAAAAATAACATGTGTATCGCCCAGCGGAAGCTGTGCACCGCTGTGCAGCGCCAAAAATGCAAACCCATTCACAGGAGAGGTGGCTTGAGAATGAAATACAGACGGCTTGGAAAAACGGAATTGAAGGTATCGGTGGTCGGTGTAGGAACATGGCAGTTCGGGGGAGACTGGGGGAAGGACTTTAACCAGCAGGAGGCGGACGCCATTTTGCATAAGGCGAAGGATCTCGGCATCAACCTGATCGACACGGCGGAATGCTATGGTCCGCATCACCTGTCCGAGAGCCTCATCGGAAACTTTCTGAAGCGGGACCGCCGCGAGGACTGGGTTGTGGCTTCGAAATTCGGCCACCGCTGGCATGATCATTGGGAAAACGCCTGGTCTGCAGATGAGGTTCTCGTCCAGTTGGATGAATCCTTGAAAGCGCTGCAAACGGACTATATCGACCTGTACCAGTTCCACTCGGGCTCGGATGAAGTATTTCACAACGACGATCTGTGGACACTGCTGGACAAGCAGGTGCAGGCCGGGAAAATCCGCAACCTAGGCATTTCCATCGGCAGCAACGATAACCTGGAGCAGACTTCCCGGGCGACGGAGCTGAACGCCAAAGCGATTCAGGTCGTGTACAACCGGCTCGACCGGAAACCGGAAGAGCGTGTCTTTCCGTCCTGTACCGAGCAGGATCTGGGCGTCCTTGCGAGAGTGCCGCTGGCCAGCGGTTATCTAAGCGGCAAGTACAAGCCCGGCGCCGTGTTCCAGGATAACGTGCGCAAACGGCATGAGCGCGACAACATCGATGCCCGCCTCCGCGAGGTGGAGGAAATCCAGCGGACCGAGGTGCCCGAAGGCGTGGGCATGGCCCAGTGGGCCTTGGCCTGGTGCCTGCAGAACCCCGCCGTGGACTGCGTAATCCCGGGCTGCAAGAGCCCGGAGCAGGTCGAAGCCAATGCGGCCGCTGCGGACCTCGATATGGTCCAGGATACGCATCCGCGGGCGTGGAAATAAACAGGGAAGCAGGCGTTCGGCACAATCCTGATTAAAGGAGGAGCAGACCGACTTATGTCCAGTAAAACAGGAGAAGGGCGGGAAGAACTGCCCGTGATCTTTTTTGAGAGTCAGCAGGCATGGGAGGAGTGGCTCGAAGCGCATCATGCCGATTCACGCGGCATTCGGCTGCAGATGGCCAAGAAGGGATCCGGCATCCCATCCATCACGTATGACGAAGCATTAGAGATTGCACTCTGCTACGGCTGGATCGACAGCCGCAAGGAGGCCTGGGACGAGACGTATTGGATTCAGCGGTTCGGCCCGCGCGGACCGAGGAGCATCTGGTCCAAGATCAACAAGGAGAAGGCGGAGCGCCTTGTCACAGAAGGCCGCATGAAGCCGGCTGGTCTTGCGGCGATCGAGGAAGCCAAACAAAAAGGCCAGTGGGAGCAGGCCTATGCATCCCAGAGCCGGTCGCAAATTCCCGAGGATCTGGAGCGGAAGTTCGAGGAGCATCCGGATGCGGCAGCCTTTTTTGCGACGCTGGACAGCCGCAACAAATACGCCGTCTTATTCCGGGTCCAGAGCGCCAAGAAGCCCGAAACGAGGGCTAAACGAATCGACCAGTTTATCGACATGCTGGAAAAAGGCGAAAAAATATATCCTTAAATCGTGCATCAGTCCTCAGTCACCATGATCAGCCGAAGCCTCCGTCAACGACGGAGGCTTTGCCCGTTCTTTGACCTGCTGCAGGGCTTTCCTGCCTGAATATTACGGTGCTCTTCCGAATAGGCTGTTTATAGCTGAATCATCGGAAAAAGGCGGAAGGGGCGGGGCGGCCAAACCTGAATAGCCGCATCCAGAAAGGCGGGTTTTGCTTCATGCTGTTAAATATTAGCGTGGTGATGGTTTTGGTGTATACGGCGGTATGTATCGGGTATGTCCAAATTCACCGGCAGCATCTTTTAAACATGACCGGCAACATGGTGGCGATGACGACAGGGCTGATCTCCAACTTGACGATCGGGGTCATCCTGGGCATGATGTTTGCCGGCGACCTCGTACTGTCTACCGGCCTGTCGGTGCTGTTTTGCTTTGCGATTGGCTATTTGGTCGGCAAGCCGCTCCATCTGCTGGCGGTCATTGAGGGCATCGGCGGGGGGATCATGGGCGGACTGCATGGCGCTATGCTCGGCGAGATGATTCCCCGGGCAAGGTGGGACGTCATGCTGTTTATTATGGATGCGCTGTTTATTGCGATGACCGCCATGGTCATGTATTTGATCCATAACCAGAAATACAAAGCCCGGGAGGCTGCGGACGAAGAAGAGCGGACGGAAGGGGCTGGACAGGTGCCCGCTCTGATGCCGATCCGGCTGTCCTTTTGGATGCTGTATATTATCCTGCCGGTCGTGACCCTCTGCGCTGCAGCTATATTCAGCCATTCGGTCCCTGCCGGAGAAGTTCCGGTAACGGGGCATGAGATGCATTCCATGTAAGTCCTTTGCAAAATCGTTCATAAACGGATACAATACAGGTAACGGCTGAATTGTAATGATTTTGGTTACACTTACATCGCCGGGTGTCCGGCAGCCTGCCGGACCGCTGTATACCGACTAATGGACAAAGGGGATAGGATCATGGAACGTATTCAAACGGAAGCCCAATATAACGAACTGATTCAAGGGGACGGCATCACGGTCATCAAGTACGATGCAACCTGGTGCCCGGACTGCAAAACGCTCGATAAATTTATGCCGGACATCATGGCCAAACATCCGGATAAGAAATTTTATGCACTGGATGTAGAGCAGTTGGAGGACGTATCTTCCCAGAACGATGTGCGCGGCATCCCAAGTTTGCTCGTGTACAAGGACGGGAAGAAAATCGCCCATCTGCACAGCAAATTCGCCAAAACGCCTGGTGAAGTATCGGAATACCTTCAAACGCTGGAGTCCAAGCAATAATTTGCAATGAACCGAAGCCATCGGCCAAGCACCCCCGATTCACGGTAGAACGTGAAGACGGAGGGTGCTTTTTCTTTTGGAAAAGCCCGCCCCATCGGGTTATTTGGCATACACCCGTTACGGGATTTTTACAAACATGAAATGAAATGGAGAGCAATACACATAGGGTGAGAACATGATGCCAAGAGAAGGATGTGCAGCCATGGCAACGACAGACGAGATTCTGCAAATGATGGATGAGCACAGCGCCAACAATTACTATCCGCTGCCGATCGTCATTCATAAGGCGGAGGGCGTATGGGTTGAGGATTTGAACGGACATCGGTATATGGATATGCTCAGCGCATATTCCGCCCTCAATCACGGCCACAGGCACCCCAAAATCATGCAGGCGCTGCAGGAACAGGCCGGCAAGGTGACTCTTACATCGCGGGCGTTTCAGAGCGAGGCGTTCGGCATCTTTGTGAGCAAGCTGGCGGCATATACCGGCAAGGACAAGATTCTGGCGATGAACACGGGCGCCGAAGCGGTGGAAACCGCGCTGAAAATGGCTAGGCGATGGGGCTACCGGATCAAGGGCATTCCGGAGAATCAAGCCGAGATCATTGTCTGTACCGGAAACTTTCACGGGCGTACGCTGAGCGTCACCTCGTTCTCCTCCGAAGAGGCGTATAAACGGGATTTCGGGCCGTTCATACCCGGCTTCCGGATCATCCCTTACGGCGATGCTTCCGCGCTGGAGCAGGCTATTACGCCGAACACGGCGGCTTTTCTTGTGGAGCCGATTCAGGGTGAGGCCGGGATCGTGATGCCGCCTGAAGGCTATTTAACCCAGGTGCGGGATTTATGCCGCCGTCATCAGGTGCTGCTGATGGCCGACGAAATTCAGACGGGGCTCGGCCGGACGGGACGCCGCTTTGCCTGCGATTGGGAGGGCGTCGTTCCGGACGTGTACATCCTGGGCAAAGCCCTCGGCGGGGGCGTGCTGCCCGTTTCGGCCGTCGCGGCAGACCGGGAGATCATGGACGTGTTTGAACCGGGTTCGCACGGCTCGACCTTTGGTGGCAATCCGCTGGCTTCCACGGTGGCAGCCGCTGCGCTGGATGTGCTCGAGGAGGAGAAGCTGGCGGAGCGTGCCGAAACGCTTGGGCGCCTGTTTATGAAAAAGCTTACATCGATCTCCCATCCCGATATCGTCTCGGTCCGCGGGCGCGGCCTGCTGATCGGGCTGCAGCTGTCTGTGCCGGCAAGACCTTACTGCGAGGCGCTGGCCCGCATCGGCCTGTTATGCAAGGAAACCCATGATACCACGATCCGGTTTGCGCCGCCGCTCATCCTGTCCGAAGAAGAACTAGAATTTGCGCTCAGCCGGATTGGGGAGGTATTCACCGGTCAAGGGAGGGCGTGAAAACGTATGGGGCAACCAACCATTTCGATTATCAGCGTACCGTTCGGTTACGGGGCGGGACGGCCGGGAAGCGAGCAAGGGCCGGACAGCATCCTGAAGTTCGGTCTGGTCAAAAAGCTGGAGCAGCTCGGCTACGATGTGGACGCCGGGCGGAGGATCCAGCTGCCCACCAGCCTGACGCCCTATCCCACCACGCGTATGAAGCATGTGGACCAGGTCATGGCAGTCTGCTCACAGCTGGCGCGGGAGGCGGCGTCGGCGGCGTCAGCCGGGAGCATTCCCCTCATGCTTGGGGGGGACCACAGCATCGCCATGGGCTCGCTGGCAGGGCTCAGCCGGCATTACCCGAACATGGGTGTCATCTGGGTGGATGCCCATTCGGACCTGAACACCGAGATCACCAGCCCATCCGGGAACATGCACGGCATTCCCCTGGCAGCCGCCCTCGGCTTAACGCAGCTGAAGCTGACGCAGATCCTGCCCGGCGCCGTTCAACTGAAGCCGGAGAACTGCGTCATCATCGGCGCCCGTGATCTGGACCGGGACGAGAAGACGCTCATTCGCTCGCGGGGCATCACCTGCTTCACGATGTACGAGATCGACCGGCTGGGCATCGAGCATGTCGTGCAGGAGGCGCTGCGGATCGCCGGGACCGGCACGGACGGCCTGCACGTCAGCTTCGACATCGACAGCGTCGATCCGTTTGAGGCGCCCGGAACGGGCACGCCGGTCCGCGGCGGGCTCAGCTACCGCGAAGCCCACTTGGCTATGGAGCTGATGAGCGAATCCGGCCTCATCACGTCCGCGGATATGGTGGAGGTCAATCCCAGCCTTGACCGGAACAACCAGACGTCGAAGCTGGCGGTGGAGCTGCTCGGCTCCTTGTTCGGCAGCCGGATTTTGTAGGCGAAAGGAGGCGTCTCCTTGGAGAAAGCCATGAAGTCTTTGTTTTTGACGCTGGCCAAAAACCGGGCGGCGAACCGCTGGGCCAAACGGTACGGACTCCGGCTCGGGGCCAGGCGCTTCGTTGCGGGCGAATCGATCGAGCATGCGATCGACGCCGTCCGCAAGCTGAACGCCAGCGGGCGGATGGCCACCCTCGATTACCTGGGGGAGTTCACGAGCAGCGAGGAGGAAGTGCGCGAGACGGCCGACATGTGCCTCAAAACGCTGGATGCGATCCACCGGTCCAAGGTGCAGGCCAACCTGTCGCTCAAGCTGACGTCGCTCGGTCTGGATCTGAGCCCGGACCTATGCTTTGAGCTGATGCGGAGAATTTTGGCCAGGGCGCAGAGCTACCGACTGTTCGTGCGGATCGACATGGAGGACCACGCCCACTGCCAGCCGGCGATCGACATGCTGAAGAAGCTGCGGGGCGGGTATGACAATGTGGGTATTGTCATCCAGTCGTATTTGTATCGGTCGGAGGAGGATGTGAAGGAACTGGGCGCCCAAGGGGTCAATCTGCGCCTGGTGAAAGGGGCGTACAAGGAGCCCGCAAGCGTCGCGTATCCCCGGAAGGAAGACGTGGACGACAATTTGATTCGGCTGATCAAGATGCACCTGCAGTCCGGCGGCTACACGGCGATCGCCAGCCATGACGAGCGGATCCTCAGCGAGGCTAAACGGTTCATCGAAGAGGAGGGGATTCCGCGCTCCCGCTTTGAGTTTCAGATGCTGTACGGCATCTGCGAGGAACTGCAGCTGAAGCTTGTCGAGGAGGGCTACCGGTTCCGGGTATACGTCCCGTTCGGCGTGGACTGGTTCGGGTATTTCATGCGCAGGCTGGCGGAACGGCCGGCCAATGTCTGGTTTGTGCTCAAAAATACTTTTAAGTAAAAAGGGAGTGAGGTAGCCATGAACTCGTTTGCCTGGAGCGCCGCATTTCAAAATGAGCCCTTCACCGATTTTAACCAGCCGGAGCACCGCGAAGCATTTCTGAAAGCTTTGGCCGCCGTGAAAGGGCAGCTGGGACATCGTTATCCTGTCGTGATCGGCGGAAAAGAGGTTTACACGGAGCAGGAGCTGGTCTCGCGGAATCCCGGCCATGTGCGGGAGGTGGTCGGCCGGATGAGCCAGGCCGGTACCGACCTTGCGGAGCAGGCGATGCAGCAGGCGCAAAAGTCTTTTGCCACCTGGAAAAGAACGACGGCCACCGAGCGGGCGGCGCTGCTGCTCAAGGCGGCTTCCCTGCTGCGCCAGCGCAAGCACGAGTTTTCCGCCTGGATGGTCGTCGAGGCCGGTAAAAACTGGGCCGAGGCCGACGCGGATACGGCGGAAGCGATCGATTTTATGGAGTATTACGCCAGGGAAGCCGTCCGGCTCAGCGAGACGTCGCTGCACCAGCCGCTGCCGCGGGTGCCGGGAGAAGAGAACCGGCTCCAGTACATCCCGCTGGGCGTGGGCATTATTATCCCGCCGTGGAATTTCCCGCTGGCTATATGCGCCGGCATGACGACGGCCGCGGTGGTGACCGGCAACACCGTCCTGCTCAAGCCCGCATCGAACACGTCCGTAATCGCCTACCAGTTTTTCAAGCTGATGAAGGAAGCCGGATTCCCGGACGGGGTCATCAACTTTGTGCCGGGAAGCGGGGCCGTCATCGGCGATTACCTGACGGCGCATCCGCAGACCCGGTTCATCAGCTTCACGGGCTCGAAGGAGGTCGGCCTCCGGATCAACAAGCTGGCCGCGGAGCAGGCTGAGGGGCAGATCTGGATCAAGCGGGTCGTCGCCGAGATGGGCGGCAAAGACGGCATCGTGGTGGACGAGACGGCGGACCTGGAAGCGGCGGCAAAGGCCATCGTGGTCTCGGCCTTTGGCTACCAGGGGCAGAAATGCTCCGCCGGGTCGAGGGCGATCATCGTCGGGTCGGTCTACGATCAGGTGCTTGCCCGCGTGACGGAGCTGACCAACCTGCTGGAGGTGGGATCTCCAGAGGATAACGCGCCGGTCGGACCGGTCATTGATGAGAAGTCGCGGGACAAAATTTTGGAGTACATTGGGATCGGCAGGGAAGAAGGGCATCTCGTGACCGGCGGGGAACAGATCGGGGAAGCCGGGTATTATATCCGGCCGGCCATCTTTACCGATGTCCCGGTCAAGGGACGGATCATGCAGGAGGAGATCTTCGGACCGGTGCTGGCGGTCGTATCTGCACGGGATTGGGAGGAAGCGATCGAGATTTATAACGATACGGAGTTCGGATTGACCGGATCGTTCTTTTCGACGGACGAGAACCGGATCTCGGCTGCGCTGGAACGCATGCACTGCGGCAACTTGTATGTCAACCGCAAGTGTACCGGTGCGCTCGTTGGCGGCCAGCCCTTCGGCGGCTTCAACATGTCCGGGACCGACTCGAAAGCCGGCGGGCATGATTACCTGCTGCTGTTCACCCAGGCGAAGGTGACCTCCCGCAAGCTTCCTTGAGCGTGCACTTCCGTGGCGGGTCATGCCTGGATAAATGACAAAGCACCTTGACTTGCCGGCGTTTCGCAGCAATTCAGGGTGCTTTTAATTGGGTTGGTTCTCGAAAGTACAACGCTTCTAGAGCCCGTTCACTTCGGATTCGAACTCGTTGCTTCGGATCCACTTGATGAGGGGGATCACTGTGCTTGCCGCTCATTCCGCTGCAGCTGAATGAGCTCGCCAAGCTGACGGATGGTGTCCAGCAGATGCTCGGTTTCATCGTCCGTCAAATTTCCCAGTGTCTCGACGATGCGGACGGCGCTCATTTCTGCCAGCTTCTTCAGCAGCGCAGAGCCTTTGTCCGTAATCGAGATGTTAACGAACCGGCGGTCCTGCTCGCTGCGGCTGCGCACGATGAGCTCTTCCTGCTCCAGCTTGTCGCAGATTTGCGTAATGGCGCTGGTGGTCAGGCCGGTGACCTTGACGATGTCCGTTCCGCGCTGGCTGCCGCTATTTTGCAAATATTGAAGTATAAACGATTCTGTCGTGCTTAGCTTCACCTGGCGAACCAGACCTGCATAATCTATAATTCTAGGAAGTCTGTCCATCAATTCAAAATATCGGGTCGCGAGTTCTGTAGATGTAGAATGCAAATTAATCTCCCTCCTGGAGGCAACGGACAAGCCGGCTCGGCTCGAAACGTCCGTTCATGCATTTAATTGGTCCTAATGACATGTTAGTTTGATTTTAAGATACCGTCAACTTTCACCGGATGGGTTCCATGGGGACGGTATGTGCTTGACAAACCGCTTGTGGAAGATATATACTTTTCCATGCACTTATTAAAAGTAAGCTTATATCCAATAAGCTCTTACTTATCAATCGATAGGATTATGTGATCCGAATGTGCAACCATTCATTCGCTTAATTCGACATCGATTACTCTCTTTATAACTCTCAGGATTCCTTTTTTATGGCAGCCGCGACGCGGCTGCTCTTTTTTTTGCCTGCAAGTACAATAAGGCGCCCGGAGACCGTGTCTAGAGGAAGTTTTTCTTGCGGGATCAGGAAGCAGAAGCTCCGAAATTTATACTTTCTGATCTCCTAAAAAAAGGATTGACACAAAAGTAACCGCTGGTTATATTTATAACATACAGATTAAGTAACCGTTGGTTAGTTAAAAAAGACCGAAAGGAACAAACACCCAGATGCCCAGAAAAAAACAAGTTCGATCCGAACAAACCAAGCAGGACATTTTGAATGCGGCCGGCCGGCTTTTCGCGGCCAAAGGGTACGATGCCGTCACCATGAGGGAAGTGGCCAAGGAAGCGGGCTGCTCCCATACAGCGATCTACATTTATTTTGAAGATAAGGAGGCGCTGCTCCACGAACTGTCCATCCCGGCGTTAACGGAATTGCAGCTGCAGATTGAGGAGAAGGTGTCCGGAAAGCTGGAGCCGGAAGAAGCATTGAGGCAAATCAGCCTGGATTTTATCCGCTTTTGCCTGATTCACCGCAATATGCATCGCATCTTTTTTGAGGCACGCTCTGTAAGGGTGGACGAAGCGGAGCCCGAACTTGAGATTAACCGCGTCCGTAACGGGATGTTCCGTCTGCTGATGCAGGCTGTCCGGCAGTGTCTGGATTTACCGGAGGGAAGCGAGCGGCTGCTGTCGGCCACCCGGATTTATTTTTACCTGCTTCATGGCATTGTGGGCACCTATCAGCTGTCCGAAGAATCGGCCGAGGAATTGATGGAGCGTCTGCTTCCCACGTTTCGTGAAGCGATCGAGGTTTTGCTGCTGGGCTTCCGCGCACAACATGCGCCGGATAAATAACGATCCGCAAAGGAGAGGTTGATGGATGAGCTTTATCGTTCTGATGCTTTTGTTTACAGTGGTTTGCGGCTGGCTTGATTCCCGAATCGGCCGGACGACGAAAAAGGAGGGGAAGTAAGATGTTCGCAGGTCATTTTGGACTCGCCGCAGCGGCCAAAGCCGCAAGTCCCAAAACTCCGCTGTGGGCGATCATGCTGGGCACGCAATTGCTTGACGTCATTTTTGTGCCGCTGCTGCTTACGGGAATGGAGACAACCGTGGAAACGGATGGTGGAGGATACGGCGGAGCCGTTATCCATGCAGACTATACGCATTCGCTGGTCAGTGCGCTGATCATCGCCCTGCTTGCCGGCCTTGGGGCCTGGAGGCTATGGGGAAAGCGAAGTGCAGGGGTTATCGGCGGCGTGGTCTTCAGCCACTGGCTGCTCGATCTGCTGGTGCACCGGAGTGACATGCCGATTCTGCCGGGAAATCTGGGCTCATTGCCTTTGATGGGGTTCGGCTTATGGAAATGGCCTTTCATCAGCGGCGCTTTGGAGGTTCTTCTTATTGCCGTGGGTGCAGTCATGTATTATCGGTCAGTGCGATTAAGGGCACGGAACGCGCCGGAAATCGCCGGAGGCGCCTTTTCTGCCAAAGCGGTATGGGCTGCTGCGGTCATGGCCGTCCTGCTGATGGGCTCGTTTATATCCGATCTGATCGGGATTTGATCTTCCGGACTTTTGCTGAAATTTAGATTTTCTTGATCAGTCTGTCCATGCGCTGCGTTTGGGTCTCACGTTCTCGGACGTATAAATCCAATAAACTTTATCGGATTTATAATAATTTCCTTCTTTTCAAACCTCACAAAGTATGAGAAAATATGAAAAAATTCGCGTGTGGAATCATTTTCCACAGTTACATGAAGGAGGATCCACCTATGTCCGAGAAACGCCCATTATCCATTGAAACGCTCGCCGTCCATGCAGGCCAGGAAATCGATCCTGCGACTTTTTCGCGTGCCGTGCCGCTCTATCAAACGACGTCTTACGGATTCAAGGACAGCGATCATGCCGCCAATCTGTTTGCTCTGAAGGAGTTCGGCAACATTTATACCCGCATTATGAACCCGACCACCGACGTATTTGAGCAGCGCGTTGCAGCCCTGGAAGGCGGTGCCGGAGCGTTGGCGGTTTCCTCCGGACAGGCGGCGATCACCTTCTCCATCCTGAATATTGCCGGCGCCGGGGATGAGATCGTCTCGTCCTCAACGCTGTACGGTGGAACCTATAATTTATTTGCCAATACGCTGGCGAAGCTTGGCATTAAAGTGCACTTTGTCGATGCCAGCAACCCGGAAAATTTCCGCGCGGCCATTACGGATAAGACGAAAGCGCTGTACGCCGAAACGATCGGCAACCCGAAAGGGGACGTGCTTGATGTGGAGGCCGTTGCCGCTATCGCCCATGAGAATGGCATCCCGCTGATCGTGGACAACACATTCCCGAGCCCTTATTTGCTGCGTCCGATCGAGCACGGTGCCGACGTCGTCGTTCACTCGGCAACGAAGTTCATCGGCGGCCACGGCACGTCCATCGGCGGCGTAATCGTCGACAGCGGCAAGTTTGACTGGGCAGCCAGCGGCAAGTTCCCGGGACTGACCGAACCGGATCCAAGCTACCACGGCGTCGTGTATACGGAAGCTGTCGGCCCGATCGCCTACATTATCAAGGCGCGTGTACAGCTGCTCCGGGATATGGGATCGGCGATCTCCCCGTTCAACTCGTGGCTGCTGCTTCAAGGTCTGGAAACGCTGCACCTGCGGATGGAGCGGCACAGCGAGAATGCGCTGAAAGTCGCGCAGTTCCTGGAAAGCCACGATGCGGTAGAGTGGGTCAGTTACCCCGGGCTCGCAAGCCATCCTTCGCATGAACTGGCGAAGAAGTACCTGCCGAAGGGACAGGGAGCGATTCTGACGTTCGGCATCAAGGGCGGCACGGAAGCAGGCCGCAAGGTGATCGAGAACGTGAAGCTGTTCTCCCACTTGGCCAATGTCGGCGACTCGAAGTCGCTGATCATCCACCCGGCCAGCACCACGCACCAGCAGCTGTCGGAAGAGGAGCAGGTGGCCGCCGGGGTGAACCCGGAAATGCTGCGGCTGTCCATCGGTACGGAAGCGATTGACGATATTTTGCACGATCTGGAGCAGGCCATTGAGGCCAGCCAGCAAGCTTAAGCCATCCAAAGCTATATAAAGCTATAGAAGTTAAATCCCGTCCTTATCCTGATCAGCCGCCTCGTTTGAGGCGGCTTTTTGTGTTGTGAATCGTAAGCTTGCCCAATGGGGGCTCTCCGCCCGTAGGCTTTCCTTGGGAAACCGCGCAAATTCCGTATATTTCGCCCTTTCGGCTAATATTCTGTAGGGTATATAGATTGAACTCAAGTTTCGAATGAAAACCCTCATTGTAACGGCTTATCCAAGTCTTTCAACATGAATTGCTTGAGTTCATTCTGTACAGCAATTTACGCAAGTGGAAGCTCATTTATCTCTGAAGAGAGGGTGGACAGCCAAAAATGAAGGGTGAACGGTGTCAGAACAGCTTCTGCCAATTCGGCTCCTGCCCCGCACCTTGCGGTGTGGAAGCGGTTCACCAGCCGGCATGCGGACAAATGGGCGGGAGCGCTCGTGACCGGCGTTCCGGCAGGGAAGAGGAGAACGGCCGCCAGGAATCGGATGCCCCCCACTTGGAAGATGCCGGAGACTATGCAAGGGCGGGCTCCCTTCCCGAGATCGCATCCCTGGTAGAGCTTGCATCCATCGGCTCGATTACGAGGGAGAAGGCGCTTCTGTCCGCGGATTCCGAGCGGATTGGGGAAATCCTTCAGGAAGCGGAGGAATACCGGTCCAAGCCAGAGGAAGGCTCGACCCCGGAGATGCTGTTGGATTGGAGTGATTCCATGCGCAGTTTGCGGGTATATACGGAAGAAGCTCCTTACCTGTACCGGCAAAACGAACGCCTGGACGGAGCGGCCGGTTTAGTGCTGCTTCGGGAAGAAGAGTGGCTGAGAACCGGCCATCTGAAGGAAATTTATGCGGAGTGGCTCAATCGGGTTCCGGGAGTTGACGGCCGCGAACGGGAGATTCAGGAGCGGCTGATGAACCGGTGGAAGGGGCATCTGGTGAATCTCCTGCACAGCCTGCAGGGAGCGCCGCTGACGGTGGCTCTCGTGTCCGGACGCCTGAAAGACTACCGTAAGCTGAAAGGCGACGCGGCGCTGGACATTGATATGCTCCGGGATATTCAGCTGGAAGCCCTGTTTCGGGCCGCCCAGTCCTGCCAAATGCAAAGGATCGACTGCAGTCTGGAACTGCTGGTTCCTTATCCAGAGGACGGGGAGGCTTTTCATAGGATTCATGAGTTTATCGATCGGGTCGGCGAGGAAACCCTTTGTCACCAGCGCAGATCCTTAAGATACCGGGTCGGAGCGATGCTGGATTGGGACGTTCGCGAAACAGCGGCAGCGGAAATCGCCAGGTTCGCAGATTTCATCGTGATCAACGGGAAGCATGAAGGGGCCTGGCTGATGGAATACCTGGTCAGCGAAGAGGAGAGGGGAAAAGTGCTCAGTGCGGGCATTCCGTACAGCGTGCTGGAGGAACTGGTGTACAGCATCCGCCGGACGAAGCCGGCCATTCGAATCTGCCTCTCCGGGGCGGTAAAACCGTCGGATCTCGCTTATGTTTATCGTTTGGGACTGAACGCGGTCAGCACGGTTCCCTCCGAGCTGCCGGGCGTGCGGCTCGCCGCAGCGCAGTGGGAGCTCCTGGAAAGGCAGCACGAACTAAGGCGCAGATCCGCACAGGGAAGAACGTAGCATCGCGCTTTATAGGATAAATAATCAATAGGCTTAATGATTACTGGGGTGGGAAGGCCTGCTTCGGATTCATTAAAGCCTATTTTTTTGCGTAAAAAATAGCATCCCCGTTTACTTTTTATGGGAGGGCGCGTATACTGTAATTAACAAAAAGTTTCCTTAACACAAAATTATTGTATTGACGCAAAAATGATTATCATTCTCATTTAAAAACAACAATCGCGAAGGAAGAAAGGTTCGTCAGAGGCGTTCCGTTTCCATCCGCATACCATGCTGCTCCGGCTAGTCCGGAGCAGCATGTGCCATTTTAAGGGGACTAATAATGCTATTCATTCTCATTAGGAAGGTGATCACTCATGGAAAACATACGAAATGCTCCTGCTCAATCGATTCAGCGTCAGGCCAATCTGAACCGCCCAGGTCCCGGAAAGAAAGGGCGCTTTGATCTACGCTCGCTGATCCGCAATTCGGAAATGCAGGCGGCGCTAGCGAGCGGACTGCTTATGCTGGGCGGCTGGGCAGCCAGCTGGCTGTCCGCCCCGGCCGTCGTATCGGTCGTGCTGTATATTCTGTCCTATGCCGCAGGAGGCTGGCTGAAAGCGAAGGAAGGGGTCGAAACGCTGATCCACGAGCGCGATCTGGACGTCAACCTGCTGATGGTAGCTGCCGCGCTGGGCGCCGCAAGCATCGGCTACTGGAACGAAGGCGCCATGCTCATCTTTATCTTCGCCCTGAGCGGAGCATTGGAAAGCTACACTACCGAACGAAGCAAAAAGGATATTTCATCGCTGATGGCGCTGAAGCCGGAAACCGCGCTGCGGATTCAGGACGGGCAGATGAAGCACGTTCCGATTGGGGAACTGGCCATCGGCGACCTGGTCCTGGTCAAACCGGGAGAACTGATCCCGGCGGATGGAATCATCCAGAAGGGGAACTCCTCGGTGAACCAATCGTCCATCACCGGCGAATCGGTCCCGGCCGACAAAGCCGCGGGCGACGAGGTGTTTGCCGGAACGCTGAACGGGGAAGGCGTGCTGTACGTGGAGGTGTCGCGTTCCGCGGAGTCCACCGTTTTCGCCAAAATCGTAAAGCTCGTGGAGGAAGCCGAGACCGAGGTTCCGGATTCGCAGCGTTTCATGAAGCGGTTTGAAGCCATTTATGCGCGTATCGTGGTGGCGGCGACGCTGGTCCTCATTTTCCTGACTCCGTTTGTGCTGGGCTGGAGCTTTGGAACCTCCTTTTATAAAGCGATGGTGTTCCTGGTGGTAGCTTCGCCGTGCGCATTGGTGTCTTCCATTATGCCGGCAATGCTGTCTGTTATCTCAAACCGGGCACGCCGGGGCATTCTGTTCAAGGGCGGTGCGCATGTAGAGAACATGGCGCTGACGTCCGTGGTCGCTTTTGACAAAACGGGAACGCTGACGCTCGGAACGCCGCAGGTAACGGATTTCATTCCGGCGGACGGATACGACCGCCTGGAGCTTCTGGGTATTTGCGCATCCGTGGAACAACTGTCCGAGCATCCGCTGGCCAAAGCCATCGTGGTGAAAGCCGAGGAGGAGGGCGCGATGCTGCCTTCAGCGGAATCGGTGACCTCGCTGACCGGCTGGGGTATGGAAGGCTGGGTTCAGGGCAGACGCTGGCGCATCGGTAAGGCGGATATGCTGGATCAGGCTGACGCGTCCGGCGAACATGCCGCATGGCTCCGGCTGCGTCAGGAGCTGAACGCGGCCGGCAAAACCGTGTCCGTGATTTTGGACGGGGAGCGGGTTGCCGGGCTGGTCGCACTCGCTGATGTGATCCGCCCGCAGGCAGCCGCGGCCGTGAAGCAGCTGCAGTCAATCGGCGTCAAGGTCGCGATGCTGACCGGCGATCACAGCCTGACGGCAAACGCCATCGGCAGCAGCATCGGTGTTGATTACGTCTTTGCTGATTTGCTGCCAGAAGAGAAGGTCAACCATGTGAAACGGCTGCGCGAGCAGTACGGCCACGTGGTGATGGTCGGGGACGGCGTGAATGACGCGCCTGCACTGGCTACGGCCACCGTAGGCATGGGTATGGGGATGAACGGCAGCGGCACCGCACTCGAGGTGGCGGATGTCGTTCTGATGAACGACAACATTGAGGAGATCGCCTCGACGATTACGCTCGCCCGCCGCGCCCGGCGCATCGTCAAGCAGAACATGGTGTTTGCCGTGTCGGTGATTTTGCTGCTGATGGTCAGCAACTTTGCCGCCGGCATCGCCCTTCCGTTCGGCGTGGTCGGCCACGAGGGAAGCACGATCCTTGTCATTTTGAACGGGCTCCGTCTGCTGCGGTAAGTGCGGTGTCGAGACCGAAGCGGCTCATAAATGAAGGAACCTCCGAAGGAGAGTCGGAGGTTCCTTTTTTGCTCGGCAGGAAATTGTTAAACGATTTGTAAAAATTAAATTGTTCACAATTCAGGTGAAAGGCATGTATACTTGATCTATTGACATCTTATGAAAAATGTATGATAATGATTATCAGATAATAATTATTTTAAATTAAATGATAAATAGATCCCGGACGAACCCGCTAAGGGACGATGCACCGGGAACGGGAAGCTTGGAGGGAGATCCTATGTATAAATCCGTAATTATCGGGACAGGACCTGCCGGATTGACGGCAGCGATTTATTTGGCACGGGCCAATATGAGTCCGCTGATTATTGAAGGGCCGCAGCCGGGCGGCCAGCTTACCACGACGACAGAAGTTGAGAACTTTCCAGGATTCCCTGAAGGCGTGATGGGACCGGAACTGATGGATAATATGCGCAAGCAGGCGGAGCGTTTCGGCGCTGAATTCCGCACGGGCTGGGTGAACAACGTGGAGCTGGGCGCGCGTCCGTTCAAGCTTGACGTGGAAGGCATCGGCCATATCGAAACCGAGACGCTGATCCTGTCCACTGGCGCAACCGCCAAATACCTGGGCATTCCCGGGGAGCAGGAGAATGTCGGACGCGGCGTAAGTACCTGTGCGACCTGCGACGGATTCTTCTTCCGCGGTAAAGAAATTATCGTGGTCGGCGGCGGCGACTCCGCGCTCGAAGAAGCCGGCTTCCTGACACGCTTTGCGTCCAAAGTGACGCTGGTACACCGCCGCACTGAGCTGCGCGGCTCCAAGATCATGCAGGACCGCGTGCGTGCCAATGAGAAGGTGGAATGGGCACTTAACCGTACTCCGCTCGAAGTTGTGGCTGACGAGCGCGGCGTGAAAGGCCTCAAAGTGCTGAACAACGAGACAGGTGAAGAGGAACTGATCGAAGCAAGCGGCGTGTTTGTTGCCATCGGTCATCACCCGAATACCGGATTTTTGGGCGGCCAAATTACGCTCGACGAGAACGGCTACATCGTTGTGCAGCCAGGAACGACGGAAACGAACATCCCTGGCGTCTTCGCCTGCGGCGACGTTCAGGACACCCGCTACAGACAGGCTATTACGGCAGCCGGTAGCGGATGTATGGCAGCAATCGATTGCGAGAAGTATATTGAAAGTCTGGAGCACAGCGCAGTCGCTCTGTAATGGATGCATGAAGTGGACCGATCAGGCCGGCGCAAGAGCCTGTTGACATACACGACATTTTCACGATATGAGGTGACCTAAAGCGATGGAAAAAGTGATTGTATATACCAGCACCAACTGCCCGCACTGCCGTCAGGTGAAAGGATACTTGGCCGACAAGGGCGTCGAGTTCGAAGAACGCAACATCGAGCAAAACGATGAGTATGCACAGCAGGTCTGGGACATGGGCGTTCGCGCCGTTCCTTTGACCGTCATTGGCGAGAACCGCGTGCTGGGCATGAACACAACCCAGTTTGAAAAGTTTTTGAATCAACAATAATTTTCTGTTCATTCTATAACCGCTAAATTAGAGGTCGTCCCTTGGAGCAAAGATGCTTCCGCCGGGGCGGCCTTTTTTTCGTAGGCGCAAAAAATAAGGGATGACCGCCAAAGGCAGGCCGCGATCCGGGCCGCTCTGGGGTATCCCTAGGCTTTTTTACTTTTAAAACGCTGTCAAAAGAACAGTTTCCCGACCAGCTGCAGCACGAAGTAGATGATAATGCCCGTCGCGATGAGCGTGAATCCGGCCTTGGGACGGCCCTGAAAAAAACGCAGAATGGCCAGGCTGAACAGCGGGGCGATAATCAGCAGAAACAGCAGCACGGTCACGAATACCTCGACCGATATATTGGAAATATCCACGTAAGTCACGGACAATCTCTCCATTCCTAAGGTAAAATCATCGGGTTTACCAACGTCCACAAACAATCATTTCTATACAACATTCCTATTATATACGAAACCCGGCCTGCATTTCCGTAGATTCGGGGGAAAAATACGTCGATTTTTCGTCAAATCCTGTGCCAAGGACGAAATAAACGGAAGCATGAGAGATCCTGCCGAATTGACATGTCCGGGAAGGAAAACGCCTGTAAAGTCCGAATATACTAAGAAAAATAGATTCGGAAGGAATGAAACGCATGCATACATCACAAGCAATGCAGGAACTGCTGTCCGCAAGAATGGTTGCGATCGTCCGGGGGATCACCCGGGATCAGGCCAGGACGGCAGGTGAGGGACTGATCGCCGGAGGCGTCCGGCTTATGGAAGTTACGCTGAATACCGATGGGGCGCTGCACATGATCGAAGGCTGGCGCTCGGCATACGACGGACGAGCCTATGTAGGCGCTGGAACCGTATTGAACCTGGCCATGGCCAAGGAGGCGGTTCAGGCTGGAGCGCAGTTTCTGATCTCGCCCAATGTCGATCAAGCCGTCATCTCCTTTGCTCTGGAGCAGGGCATCGACGTATGGCCTGGTGCCATGACGCCGACTGAGATTGTGGCCGCTTACGAGGCCGGTGCCAGCGCAGTGAAACTGTTCCCGATGGGCAGCCTCGGAATTGGCTATTTGAAAGAGATCCGTGCGCCGCTGGATCATATACCTCTGATGGCTACAGGCGGGGTGACGATCGGCAATATTGCCGATTATTTCGAAGCAGGGGCGTGCGCGGTCGGGATCGGCAGCTCGCTGCTGCCGAAGGCGGAGCTGGAGTCGGGAAATGTCGAGGCCGTCCAGGAACGGGCCGCGGCGTTTGTTCAGGCGGCTGCCCGAACAGAAACGGATAAGTAATGGAGCGGCAAGAGGTGCTTTAAGCCAGCAGGAGGCAGCAGGTGTGCTGCATGGAATCGTTCGTTAGCCGGTCACAAACCGCCTCAGATGGCCGTTCGCAAAGCAGCATAGAAGCGTTGTGTCATAACTTGCCCATAGCTGGAATAGAGTCATTTGGAAGGGCCATTTTCATGTACGGGTAGGCTCGTTCGGCCATGGGATGACAAAAGCGGTACAGGTGTGGACCGGCATGATGGTCAGGAAGGGAGGGGGCCATATGATTGTAAAGCGCTTCTCGCTCGTTTCGTTGCTGCTCTTTGGAACGGTGGTTGCCGCCGCCGTTTCCCCGAGCATTGATTGGCAAAGGGTATATGCGGCCGCGACCTCTCCGGCGAATGTGGTCACGACCGTGGACGGGATTCAGGCGAAGCTGCTGGCCGCCATGAATCAGCGCCTGGAGAAGATTCAGTTTGTGTACCAGGGCAAGACGTCGGCCCTCAAGAGCCAGCTGAAGAGCGCCCTCGAACAGGCGCTGGAGAGCGATCCCTACATCAATTACACGATCGAAAGCTATGGTTACTCCTACAGCGGCAGCTCGAAATCGGCCACGGTGAGTGTGCAGCTCCGCTACCGGGAAACGGCCGCGCAGACGGCATACGTCGACCAGCGGGTGAAGGCGGTACTCGGCAGCCTGATCCGGCCAGGCATGAACGATCATGAGAAGATCAAGGCGATCCATGACTGGGTGATACTCCATTTGAAATACGATAGGACCCTTCAGAAATATACCGCGTATGACGGACTCAGCTCGGGCAGCACGGTCTGCCAGGGATATTCGCTGCTGACTTACAAAATGCTGAAGGAAGCCGGAATTCCGAATAAAATTGTGGAAGGCACCGCCGCCCCGAGAGATACGGGCGTGAGTCAGCTGCATGCCTGGAATCTGGTGCTTCTTGACGGCAAATGGTACCACTTGGACACGACCTGGGATGATCCCGCTCCGGACAAGGCCGGTGAGGTCGGTACGGGCTATTACCTGCGCACGGACGCGCAGATGAGGAAGGACCATGCATGGACCAAAGCTTATCCCGCTGCCATGACCTTGTATCGCGATACGCTGTCCGGCCTGATCCGGCAGGGAGGAAGCCATTTGGCGTTTTACCAGAAGCTGCAGGAACAGCTTGAGTACCAGCTGTATGATCCGGCGCAGATCGTATCGACATCCGCCCAGCTCAGTGCCAAGGCCAAACCGGTGGTCGCTGCGGGAGGGCACTCGCTGCTTTTCCGGTTCCACGGGGACAAGGAGCAGCTGCTCGGCGCCCTGCAGGATTTGTACCGGCTTGGGGTGAGCTCGATCTCATACACGCAAAGCCCGCTGGATGAGACGGAGGATTTGAGAATTTACGTCACTTGGAAATAGGCAAAGCGGTGTATTGGCAAGCGAGACTTGCCGCTATGCAGCAGAAAGCCCCCTCACTGCGAAGCCCAGGAGCTTGGCAGGAGAGGGCTTTTTGGCCATCTGGTATTTTGGGAAAGCCATCAGCACCTAAAAAAAGGAGACTCACATGTTCATTTGTGAGTCTCCTTTTTTATGTTACCGCGGGTCGTGGGTGGTCAGGTCGCACTGCTCCAGCGGGGTCAGCTTGGTTTTCTTTTTCCACTTGTAGCCGAACCATACGGCCAGGAACAGCGGAATGCTGACATACGTCACGAGAATGCCGTACCAGTCGATTTTGCTGCCGGTAAACGCTCCGGTGTTCTGTCCCAAGATCGCGATAATGCACAGGATAAAGGCAAAGATCGGTCCGAACGGGAACCAGCGCGCCCGGTAGGGCAGCTCGTCCAGGGAATGTCCCTGGGCGAGGAAAGCCCGCCGGAAACGGTAATGGCAGACGGCGATGCCGAGCCAGTTAATAAAGCCGCACATGCCGGAGGCGTTCAGCAGCCAGTTGTACACGACCCCGTCGCCGAACAGGGAGGCCAGAAACGCCAGCATACCGATCGCCGTGGTGATCAGGAGCGCGTATACGGGAACGCCGCGGCTGTTCAGCCGGCTCAAAAATTTAGGTGCCAGGCCGTCCTTGGCCATGGCATACAGCACGCGGGTGGAGGCGTACATGCCGGAGTTGCCCGCCGACAGCACGGAGCTCAGAATGACCGCGTTCATGACGGATGCCGCAAAGGCCAGACCCGCCTTTTGGAATACGAGGGTGAACGGGCTGACGCCGATATTGTTCAGATCGGTCTTCAGCAGGTTCGGATTCGTATAAGGAATCAGGAAGCCGATGACGATGATCGCCAAAATGTAGAAGATCAGGATCCGCCAAAATACCTGCTTGATGGCGCGCGGCACGTTTTGGCGAGGATTTTCGCTCTCCCCTGCGGCCACCCCGATCAGCTCGGTTCCTTGGAAGGAAAAGCCCGCCGCCATAAAGACGCCGACGAAAGCAAAGAATCCGCCATGGAAGGAGCTGCCGCCCAGGTTGAAGTTCTCGAAGCCGACCGGCTTGCCCCCCATGATCCCGAAGATCATCAGAATGCCGACAATCAGGAAAATAATGACGACCGCGATTTTAATAATGGCAAACCAGTATTCGGATTCGCCGTAGCCCTTGGCTGATAGAATATTGAGGGCAAACATGATAGCGAGAAACAGCAGACTCCACAAAAAGGAGGGAGAGTCCGGAAACCAATATTTGATAATGACCGTCGCCGCAGACAGCTCGGCCGCGATCGTGATCGCCCAGTTGTACCAGAAGTTCCAGCCGACGGCAAATCCGAAGGCCGGGCTGACGAAGCGGGTGCCGTAGGTGCTGAACGAGCCGGAATCCGGCATGTAGGTAGCCATTTCTCCCAGGCTTGTCATCAGAAAATATACCATCAGGCCGACGGCGGCATAGGCCAGAATCGCTCCGCCCGGTCCGGAGGAGGAGATGGCGCTGCCGCTTGCCAGAAAGAGCCCGGTGCCGATAGAGCCGCCGAGGGCGATCATCGTCATGTGCCGGGATTTCAGGCTCTGTTTGAGTGCCGTTGCCGGTGTTTTTAAACGCATAAAAAGAAATCATCCCTTCAAATATGAATATGACTTCATGGAGTGGAAGGGGAACAACCAAAAGGGACCCCAGGTATGAAGTACCCGCGGTCCCGATAAATGACGCTATGGCTTCCGCACCCGTGCTTCCATGAAAGATAGCTCATCACGGCGTCTTCATCTTCCTGCAGGAGGAAGGAACACCGCGACAGTTCTGTCCCTTTCGGAGAACAGACCCAGCATGCCAACCGTAGAGCGGGTTCGCACACTTCGGCGGAAGGCGCCCTTCGCTGTCGTCACCGGCGGCTCTTACGCCTCGGAACAGCTACTCATCGCTTCCGCAACCTCTACCTCACCTTGGACGGATGAGGTTATCTTTTACATATTTCTTTGTATTGATGTATTGAACACGTAACATCGTAACGTATTACGCTGGGAAAAGGCAATGGTTAAAGCTGGAACTCCGGAAGAGCCGTTCCCTGCAGTCTTCAGGAGCGGCTCCGCTTGGCCATCTGCTGCCACACGGTGCCTGCGGCCTGCTCGCCGGATTCGATGCGTTCCAAGGCCATCCGTGCCTGCAGGCTCACTTCGAACTCGGGATCGTTTACCGCTTCCTCCAGGGCATCGCGTGCTTCTTCCGTCCCCACTTCGTACAGGAAGCGGGCGGCGCGCCAGCGGACGATCTTGCTGCTGTCCTTCAGCGTCGCCTGCATCGCCGGCGTGGCCGCCGGGTCGCCGATGTCAGACAGCGTGTCGCCCGCCGTCCGGCGGACGGTCGGCGAGCTGTCCTTCAGCGCCTCGTACAGCAGCTCCATCGCTTCCGGCGTGCGCAGATCGCCGAGGTAGACGACCGCCAGGCGGCGGGTCTGCATCTTCTCGTCATGCAGCGCCTGACGGATGATCGGCAGCCGCTCCTCGGTCGGCTGCATGCCGTCCAGGGCGGCATAGCGAACCTTCCAGTCGGCGCTCTGCATCGCCTCGGCGAGCTCAGCGTCGCTCAGCTCGCGCCGCTCCTCTTCAAACTCGCTCTCGCTGGCGCCATGGGCGATCGCCTGCTCAATGACCTGCTTCAGCCGATCTTCAGGAAACGCCGCTTCAAGCTCCTGCTCGACCTCACCGGCGATATCCTCCAGCTCCCCGTAGCGGACGCCGTAATCCTTCAGCTTGCGCTCCTTGATCATCGTCGCCGCAGTGACTTCCATCACGGCTTTCGTGAAGCGGTCGGACAGCGCCCGGCGAACCTCCTGAGTGCCCGATTTCACGCGGATCTGCATCGGGATGCCCCGGAAAAACTGCACGAACACTTCCGCCTCGCCGTAGTGGCTGCCGGCTTCCACGTCTTCTTCCGTGAACTGGCTTGTCAGGCCCTCCTGGCCGAACCGCTCCTGCACTTCGCCAAGGATGGCGGACCAGTCCGCGCTGCCCTGGCGTTCCAAGGCGACAAAGTCAAGGGTATGGAACACGCTCTTGACCCCTTGGATATGCAGCATCTCCCGGATCCATGCCGGGGCGGAGCGTTCATTGTCAAGCGTATATGTTTTGCGGATACCGGGCTCCAGACTCTCATCCAGGTGCAGCTTCATAGAGTTCGGGCTCGGCGTTGGCTCAATAAATTTGATCTTCACAGATAAAGACCTCCTTCTTCTTCAACAACTTTTACTATTGAAAAAAATGATACAACTCATTCCTATATAGATGAATCCATCTATCTAAACTACAGTTTACCTCACTTTGCCCCCAAACATAAACTTTTTGCCGCGGATAGAAAACGGATGGAAAGACGACAATGACTAAGAGGTTACCAAGCTGCATAGAAGGAGCTGTACTGCCGCGTGATATTCACCATTTATTTTGCGCCGATGCTGATTGTCGTCGTGACGATGATGCTTTTGGCGCTGTACGTCATTCATTACTCCGACCTTCATGACGAATAATTCATAGACTTAGCGGCAAGCGAGCTTGGGATAGAGGGAAGCATTCGAGCGTCAGCGCTAGTGGTACACAGGGTTTCGGATCGGGTAAAATGGAATAAACAGCGATTACACCCGGGAAGGAGGGGGACTCTTGCCGAAGATCCGCTACAATAACATGGATAATGTCAGTACGGATAAAACGTTGAAGCAGTTCAGACAGTGGCGCCAGGAGCGGCGGCAGAAGAAAAAGGACTACAGCTTCCAAATCCCGAATATGCCGCCGGATCTGGAGTATCTGCACGGCAACCGGCAGGATACGTCGATTACCTGGATCGGCCACTCCACTTTTTTCATCCAGTATGAGGGCCTCAACATTATGACGGACCCGGTCTGGGCCAAAAGAATGGGCTTTGAGCGGCGCCTCGGCGCGCCCGGTCTCCTGATCGATGATGTGCCGCCGGTGGACATCATTCTCATATCGCACTCCCACTATGACCATATGCACATGGCTTCTATCCGGAAGCTGTACCGGGCGGGCACGACGCTGATCGTTCCGGTCGGCCTCCGCGCGAAGATGGTCCGCAAAGGGTTTCACAATTGCCGGGAGCTGAAGTGGTGGGAGCATATAGTCATCGGCCAGGTGAAGATCAGCTTCGTCCCGACGCAGCACTGGACGCGCCGCACGCCGTTTGACACCAACACTTCGCACTGGGGCGGCTTTGTGCTGGAGCCGCATGAGACAGGGGAAGCCGGTAACGCCGGAGCGGAAGACGGCACCAGGATGCTGCCGCCCAACGTCTATTTTGCGGGGGACAGCGGGTATTTTGCCGGCTTCAAAGAGATTGGCCGGCGCTTCAACCTGCATGTGGCGCTGATGCCGATCGGGGCGTATGAGCCCGAGTGGTTTATGACGTCGCAGCACGTCAATCCCGAAGAGGCGCTGCAGGCTTTTCTGGATGTGGAGGCCGATATGATGATCCCGATGCATTACGGCACGTTCCGCCTGGCCGACGATACGGCCCGGGAGGCGCTGGACCGGATGGAGGCGGAGCGGGTCCGACTCGGTCTGAGTGAGGAGCGGATTAAAGTGATGCATTACGGGGAGACGCTGACGATCCACCCGGAGCGGAGGTAGTTCCGGATACCGAACAGGAATCGGATACGTCGATAGATCCATACGAAACACCGGAAAGACCGCCGGGCGGCTTCTTTCCGGTGTTTTTGCATGGACCCTTCCCTTACACCATGGTGAATTCGAGCGGTTTGGACAATGGCCCCCATCCTTCTATGTTGGGGTCCTTTTGATTATCTCTTAGCGCGAGCGGGAATAGAAATAGATAAAAACGATTATATTGATAGAGATAGGCAATGATAGGACAAACGTCCGGGTAGGGGAAGGAATACCCGGGCTCGGCCGAATCCGCGGGCTATACTTTGTTCCTTCTATTATGAAATGGGCTTCGAACGCACGTTGATTTATGCTATAATGTGCTGAAGCCTACTAGCGAAAGGAATGGTAATACTTCATGATCAGTACAAGCGGCGTGACACTCCGTTACGGAAAACGCGCACTTTTTGAAGATGTAAATATAAAATTTACGCCAGGCAACTGCTACGGTTTGATCGGCGCCAACGGAGCCGGCAAATCGACGTTCCTCAAGATCCTCTCCGGCGAAATCGAGCCGAACCAGGGCGAGGTTCACATGACACCGGGCGAACGCCTTGCGGTGCTGAAGCAGAACCATTTTGAATACGACGAGTATCCGGTTTTGGAAACCGTCATCATGGGTCACAGCCGTCTGTATACCATTATGAAGGAAAAGGATGCGCTGTATGCGAAAGCGGACTTTTCCGAGGAGGACGGACTTCGTGCGGGTGAGCTTGAAGGCGAATTCGCCGAGCTGAACGGATGGGACGCCGAGCCTGACGCGGCTGCACTCCTGATCGGCCTCGGCATTCCGCGCGAGCTGCATGACAAGAAGATGGTGGAGCTCTCCGGCAACGAGAAGGTCCGCGTCCTGCTGGCACAGGCCTTGTTCGGCCGTCCGAACAACCTGCTGCTCGACGAGCCTACCAACCACTTGGACCTCGAATCGATTCAGTGGCTCGAGAACTTCCTGATGGACTACGAAGGCACTGTCATCGTCGTATCCCACGACCGTCACTTCCTGAACAAGGTATGTACGCATATCGCGGATATCGACTTCGGCAAAATCCAGCTGTACGTGGGTAACTACGACTTCTGGTATGAATCCAGTAAATTGGCGCTGGAGCTCCAGCGCGAGTCCAACAAGAAGAAGGAAGAGAAGATCAAGGAGCTGCAGGCATTTATTCAGCGGTTCTCCGCGAATGCTTCCAAATCCAAGCAGGCGACTTCCCGGAAGAAGCAGCTGGATAAAATTACGCTGGACGATATCCGCCCTTCCAACCGGAAATATCCGTTCCTTCATTTCAAGCCGGAGCGTGAAGCAGGCAAGCAATTGCTGACGGTAGACCGCCTCACGAAGACCGTTGAAGGCGAGAAGGTGCTGGATGAGCTGAGCTTCGTCGTGAACAAAGGCGACAAGATCGCTTTTGTCGGCCCGAACGGACTGCCGAAGTCGATGCTGTTCGAAGTGTTGATGGGCAAGGCGGAGCCGGACGCGGGCGAGTTCTCCTGGGGCGTTACGACGACACAGGCGTACTTCCCGAAAGACAACTCCGAATATTTTGACGGGGTGGACCTGAACCTGGTGGAATGGCTTCGCCAATTCTCCAAGGATCAGGACGAGACGTTCCTGCGCGGCTTCCTGGGCCGGATGCTGTTCTCCGGCGAAGAAGCGTTGAAGAAGGCGAGCGTTCTCTCCGGGGGAGAGAAGGTGCGCTGTATGCTGGCCAAGATGATGCTGAACGGCGCGAACGTGCTGCTCCTCGACGAGCCGACGAACCACTTGGACCTCGAGTCCATCACCGCGCTGAACAACGGGCTGATCGACTTCGACGGCACGATCCTGTTCACATCGCATGACCATCAGTTCATTCAGACGATCGCCAACCGGATCATCGAAATTACGCCGAACGGCATCATTGACAAAGTCATGACATACGACGAGTATCTGGAGAACGATGAAATCAAGGCGCTGCGCGAGCAGATGTATCCGCAGGAAGTTTAACGCTTCAAGCCATGAAAAAAAGCTGCCATTCCCTTAAGCGGGGGTGGCAGCTTTTCTGTGTTGTCCATAAAGCCTGTGGCTTGTTTAGGACCCGCCGGTGCGGCGGCGCTGATTGTTGGGCTTTTTCGTGTTTTGGCTCTTCATCGCGTGCGGGGCATTGCTTTGGAAGCCGCCGGGCTTGCCGCCCTTGTTCTGCTGCTTCTTCTGCTCCAGCTTCGCGCGGATGGCGTCGGCCAAATTGACCTTTTTGGCGTCCTGATTATCCGTCATGGGTAGGGTTCCTCCCTTTGGGGTTGTGTCCTTATTCTAGCTGTTTTTGCGGCTCCCCACAAGAGATGGGAGAGACAAAACCTCTTGAACATAAGCAACTATGTTTCTCTAGACCCACACGACTTTCGTTTGCTAGGATAAAAAAGTGCCTTTGGGCATGAAACGGTGAAAAGGGGCCAACGAACTTGGATCATATCTATGAAGATATCCGAAAAGGGGAACGCGGCGCCTGGATCAGCATTGCGGCGTATTTGATCCTCTCCGCGGGCAAGCTGGTCGGCGGCTACTTCTTTGCGTCCAGCGCCCTACTTGCAGACGGGTTTAACAATCTGACCGATATCGTGGCGTCGGCCGCCGTGCTGATCGGCCTGCGGATATCGCAGAAACCGCCGGACTCAGACCACCCGTACGGTCATTTCCGTGCAGAGACGGTAGCATCGCTGATCGCTTCGTTTATTATGGGCATGGTCGGTATTCAGGTGCTGGTGGAGGCGGCCAAATCCCTGTTTATGGGCAAAGAAGCCTCGCCGGATTTATGGTCAGCCGGCGTGGCGGCTGTCTGCGCTGTATGCATGCTGTTCGTCTATTTATATAATAGAAAGCTGGCCAAGGAGATTAAGAGCCAGGCCTTGATGGCGGCCGCCAAAGACAATCTGTCCGATGCGCTGGTCAGTATCGGGGCGGCAGTCGGGATTGTCGGGGCACAGTTCGGCCTGCCATGGCTGGATGTGGTGGCGGCGTTTGCCGTAGGTCTGCTGATCTGCAAGACGGCCTGGGATATTTTTCGCGATTCCACCTACCGCTTGACCGACGGGTTCGATCAGGAGGAACTCCGCGATTTGCGGGGCACCATTGCCAAAACCCCCGGCGTTGAAGGCATCAACGATGTGAAGGCCAGGGTTCACGGCAACCATGTCCTGGTCGATGTCGTTATTGTGGTTGACCCCACCCTCAGCCTGATCGAAGGGCATGCCATCAGCGACAAGATCGAAGAGCGGATGAAGAGAATTCATAATATTATGAACGTCCACGTCCATGTGGAGCCTCGGGAGAAAAGCTTGTGAAGGCCGGTTCCTTTGAAAAGCTCCCGTGTTCTTGATCAGCTTCAGTGAACAGCCGCAGTGCATAAGCATTGTGGCTGTTTTTGTGTCCGCCCGCTGCCTTTCGGAGAAATGGTCTCAGCCATGGGTCTGACGAAGTGTGAAAATAAAAATTGGAAAACGGTTCCAACGTAGCAGGTAATTATGAGGTTTGTGGGATATCCAGTTGGAGAAATTCGATGAATAATGACATAGATGGAGGGATTTTACAAATTCCTGTCTCAAATCATGCTTACGATGGAAAGGGGTAAAGGCTGTGAACAGAACGTTTTGGCGATTGTGGACTGCTTGCACTGCCGGATTGCTGGTGATGGTTGGGATGTGGCCCGGATTCAGCCTTGCGGCTGCCGAGCCGACGCGGTCGGCGATTGAATGGTCCAAGGATTACGGAAGCCAGTCCGGCGGAGAGGGGGTCATCCCTACATCAGACGGTGGCTATCTAGCCCTGGGCGACATCTATGACTCGTATCGAAAGGCCTATGTGGTAAAGCTGGATGGAGAAGGGCAGGTGGAATGGGAGCAGAAGCTGGCTTATTATGACTGGGGGTCCAGTACGGCATACCGGGCCATTGAGACCAAGGACGGGGGGTATCTCATTGCAGGGAACACGGGTGAAGAGTTTGAGCCGATTCGGCAGCTGTTCCTGATCAGGCTGGATGCATCGGGGAATGTGGTGTGGCAGAAGGTCCTGGATGCACAAGGATATGATCAAAACCCGAAAGCCATCGTCGAGACGGAGGATGGCAGCTTTTTGATCGCCGGAAGCGGAATCGTCCACTGGGTTGCTTATGACAGAGCTTATATCGCCAAGATTGATCAAAATGGGAATACGCTGTGGTACAACCAGTATAGTTTTTCGGGGAGCGACTATTTAACCGATCTGATTCCCGCGAGCGACGGGGGTTACATCGCTGTCGGCCACGCAGGTATGGTGGAATATGAATCGAGAGAACATGATGCGATGCTGGTAATGAAGATCGATGATCAAGGCAAAGAGGTGTGGTCGAAGCAAACGGTCGAGCCGCGCAGCGGCTGGACAGCCTACTCGGTCATTCCGGCCGAGGACGGAGGCTATATGATCTTGAGCCGTAAATCCGTTAACGGCAACGGCGTGCCGGTACTTACCAAGACGGATCTGACCGGACAGGTGCAATGGGAAAAGACATACCCGGATGGTGCCAATTCGCAGAATTTCAATCGTCTGGTCCAGACGGCAGAGGGCTACGCGTTGCTGGGTGAACATGTTACATACTTGGACTGGAGTTCAGAGTGGAAGCATCAATACAGCGTGTTAAGCGTCGATCGGAGCGGGGGGCTGATCAGCAGGGAATTGTTCAAGGGGCCTCCGATCTACAGGGTCGGTACCGCATCGGGAACTCCGGATGGAGGTTATATTTTCCCTGGAACCGTTCAGCGGGGAGACAGCGCGAAATTTCAGCTGATGAAGCTCACGCCGCCGGCGGACCAGCCGCCTGTTGAGCGAACACTAACAGGCATCGCATTTTTGGAAAAGGAAAAGAAACTGAAAACAGGTTCAAGCGTCTCCACGGTGCTGCAAGCGGTATATGATGACGGAACCCGAAGCGATTTGTCCAACGCCGCAGTCTACGTTTCGGGGGACGCTGCGATTGCCGAAGTCGACGCATTAGGCCGAATCACGGGAAAGGAGCCGGGAGACACCTATGTGGAAGCATCTTACGAGGGTTATACAGCAAGATTGAACGTGACTGTACTGCCGGAAGATACGGGCGAGTATGATCCCCTGAACGGCTATCTCGAGTTGGATTCGTCCCAATACTCGCTTTCGGAAGGTTCGACGCTGGATATCAAGGTTTTTTTGTATGACTATTCGACACAGACGAGATCGGATATTACCAAGCAGGTTCAATTCAGCAGCAGTCATCCGGACGTTGCCGAAGTGGACGGGGAAGGAAATCTGATCGGTCATAAGCCGGGCTTGACCCAGATCTCTGCTCAATATAAGGGAGGCCGGACGATGGCCTCGGTTCAGGTCGTCCGCGCCGCTGCTCCAATCGGCACTGACCTTCCGGATCAAGGCGGGACGAATAACGGGGAGGATCTGGAGAATTCATTAGTGGAATAATCGTGTAAAGTTTCGTCTGATGAAAACATGGATGAACAAGGCTGGCCTGAACAGGGCCGGCTTTGTTCTACCATTTGGCCGCTGCAGGCATTTCCTTAATGTTCCCTGATTTCCAGGGACCAGGTGTATTTAAGACCATAGACCTGTTTACTACCAACATTTGGAGTGTTTATTTGTGTAAAAAGGGCCATGCGGTTTCTCGATCCTCCTGCCTATAATGAGAGCAAGCGCTAAGCGGGCCGGCGTTCCCCGGTTTCTACAAGCGACTCAGACATCTCAAGGAGGAATGAAATGATTAACATCAAGAAAAGCTTACTCGGATGCCTGCTATTATCCGCTGCCATTTCTGCAGCCGTCATCATCCCGACCGGACATGAGGCTCAAGCGGCATCGGCATCCAGCCAGGTTCAGGCACAGGGCCAGGTCGGTGTTATCCAGGCCTCGGTGAATCTTCGGGACAAGCCTTCCCTGTCCAGCAACGTGCTCGGTTATGTGAAAAAAGGAGAGACCGTGCAGATTTTGGAGAAAAGCACGGCTTATTATTATAAAGTGAAAACTTCGTCGGGCAAGGTTGGCTACGTCAGCACCCGCGAAAAATACATAGCCGTTAAGGGCACCGGTTCGGCATCCCAGCCAAGTACCGGATCCTCTGAAGCGGCACCACCCGTCTCCGCGGAAAATACGAATGCCATGATCGAAAAGGTGATCCAGACCGGCATGAAGTATCTGGGAACCCCTTACGAGTTTGGTTCCAACCGGAATACGACGACCACGTTCGACTGTTCGGATTTTACCCGCCAAATCTTCAAAGAGGCTGCTGGCGTTGTGCTTCCGGCAGATTCCAGACAGCAGGGCTCCTGGGTGAAGGAAAACAGCGGAGCTGTATACAGCACGGACCAGCTGAAGCGGGGAGATCTCGTGTTCTTTATGAGTTACCGCGGATCCAGCGCTTCCGCCTATCAAGGCGTTGATAAGTCCAGCCAGCGGATTACCCATGTGGCGGTGTATCTGGGCGACGGCAAGCTGCTGCATACCTACTCCAATCAAGCCGGCGGCGTTACGGTATCGGATTTCAGCAACTCTTGGAAGCTGAGATTTCTGTATGGAGGCAGCGTTCTGAAATAAAGGTCGCGTAAATGCAAAGGACCGGAGAATTCTCCGGTCCTTTGTTGTCCCCCGCAAAGGTTTCGCTGTGCGGGAGGTTTGATGATATTCTATGTAGAAGGAACTAAATGACGCCGACACCCGTTAGTAAAACTCCTTAGTTCTTTCTAGTACTGGCATGTTGCTTTTTGGATGTCTTATTTTACGAGAATCCAGGCCGTTCCGAGCCACGTGTACACTTCCACCCACTCGCCGAGGAGCGATCCAACGCGGTTGCCCGTAGTGTCAACGACTTGCGGAGCAAGGACGCTTGCGACTTTACCGCCGGGCTCAAAGTAGAACGGTGTATTTACCGTCAGGATGAGAGGCACCGTAGGATTCGTTACTTCTTCTCCTGCCGAGATGATCGGCTCAGGTACCAGCTTGGTAGGTTCGGCAACGGTCTCCGACGAGCCTGTGGCCGAAGTCGTGGTGGACGGAGTGCTGTTCGTTGTAGACGTTGTGGATGCGCTGTCCGCGAACGCTGCGGTTCCCATGGAAGCCATTAATCCGAGTGCTGCTGCAATAGTGATGATTTTTTTCATAGACTGTGTTCCTCCTTGGAATAGTATGCTTCTACACTATCCAAATAACCCTCTTAAAGACAAATGAACCAAGTTATCTAGTATCGTAGAAAAAAAGATTGTTTTAGTTTACCATAAATATGGTAGAAGCGTCAGGGTGGATGGTACCAAATATCCCGGCTGCCTGCTTTTGAAGTAGGCCAAAAATAAAACTTTAGAAATGCGCCGAATGGTGGAGTGAACTTGCTTTTCGGCAGAAAGGGGGCGGACATGCGCCTAGGGAAGTTTTTGTTTCGGTTCATTATAACGATCATCATCTTGGTCATTATCGCCGCCGGCGTGCTGATCTGGTACATCGCTCCGGACCGCAAGCTGAATTTGAATTATACGGATCTGAATATCCAGGATAAAGCGATGCAGATGCTGAAGACGAAGAAACCGGAAATTACGCTGAACAACGAAGAGTTGAACGAGCTGGCTAAGAAAGAGCTCATCAAGCACATGGGTGATATGCCCCCGCAGGTTACCGTTACCGGAGCCGAGTTCCAGTTCCATGGGCAGGAGGTTACGGCGGATATTAACGGCAAGTGGGAGTTTATCCCTTTTGGTGCTGAGCTGACCTTCACGATGGATGCCGACGGCAGCGTCATTGTGCTGAAGCATGAATCCACGAGGATCAAGTCGATCCGCGTCCCGGCGGAGACCTGGGGGCTAGGCACCCTTTCCGTGCCGCTCAAGGAGCACTTGCCGGACATCCTTAGAGTGGACGATGTTCAGTTCTTGGATGACGGCGTTAAGCTGACGTTCAAGCTGAACTGGCTGGATCTGCCGTCGCTCTTTTAATGAAACAAAAGATTGCGGGCATTAAAAAAACCAAGCGCCTTCTATCCGAAGGACCGCTTGGTTTTTTTGCTCATTCTAACCTTTTTCTTATCTCTTTTGGCTTGTTCGTCTTCTCGTATCAGCTGCCCTTATACCGTTAAGGCGTTCGGCTGCGGCCGGTAAACAGGGAGATGATAAAGAGAACCAGGAAAATGAAGAACAGTACCTTGGCAATCGTAGCCGCCGCAGATACGATTCCGAAGAATCCGAAGATTCCGGCGACGATCGCAATAATTAAGAAAATAATCGACCATTTCAACATCTTGCTCACCTTTCTTTCCTGTAGAGTTTGGGCGATAAATGACTGGACATACGCCGATAAACCAGCGGGTCCCGTTCACCCTCGTAGTCATACTTAACCGGGCCCAAGGGGAATGAAACAAGCCCTGACTTTGGTAAAAAACGGCGCTGTTTCGTCATTTGGGCGATAGGGTAACTAACGCTTAAGTGAGCCTTACAGGAAGCATGGAAGGCATCTTGAAGAGACAAGAAAGAGAGGTTATGCACATGATTATGTCGCTCAGTGTCGCGTTAATCGCGGTCGCTTTTGCGGTTCTGGTCGTTTATCTCATTAAAACGCTGCTGGCCGCAAAGAGTTCGCTCGAGAAGACGACGCAAACTCTGCAGGAGGTTCAGCAGACGATCGACGAACTCAGCTATGAGATCAAGCAAATCGTCCGGCACGCCAACGATATTACGGCGGATGTCGAGCATAAGATGAAACAGATTGATCCGGTCATGAATTCGGTGAAAAATTTGGGTGAAGTGCTCAGCGAGTTAACCCTGGCTGCGAAACAGGCTTCCACAACCTTGATTCACAAGTTTAAGCAGCCCAAGCACCAGGTAGAATCCCGTCCGCGGCACATGCTTGCCTCCGCGTCGACGCCGGAGGAGCGCACGTTTGAGTCCTATTCGGCTGTATATGAAACGGGAGCAAAGGCCAAGCCTGCGGCTAACGTGGTGAAGTGGATCGACACCGCCGCGACGGTCTGGCAAAGACTGCGCCGGTAGGACCTATGGCTCAGGCTGGATCCATTGACAACAGAAAGGATGAGAATCATGTTGAAAATGATTACGCTGCTGCTTGGAATGCTGTCACCCTTGTCCTTCGTGTCCGCTGCCCAGCCTGACCCGGGCCATACGGCGAATGTCCAGGCTGTCCGGCAGACCGTTCAGCAAACCTCTGATCGCTTTACCGCGTTTGATACGATGAACGGGGTTTCCCTGAACGATACCAAGCAGGAGGTCCTCGCTCACAAGGGCAAGCCGCTGAAAGTGACGCCCGATCCGTTCACGGGCTGCTCGGCTTACGTCTACCAGGATGCGGCGGTCGTGCTCTGCGACGGCATCGTGGACTACGTTCATGTGGGAGCGGCTGCAGGGAAGATGCAAATCAACGGTTCCTGGATCCCTTTGAGCAAATACCGGGTTACCGGTGCTTTAGGGCAGCCGCAGTTCCGTGCGGAGGATGGTGACGTCTACCTTCGCGGACACCATGCCGTCAAGGTTTACACGGATCCGGAAACGGGAAGGCTCGCGGGAGTTGACTTTTTTGACCAAGCGAGTGAATAACCTGCCGTTTCCTGGAAACGGCGTTTCAACTAAACCCGCAGAGGTTAATTAGAACATGTACGGGATCAACAAAGAATAGGAGAGTGAGAACGATGAATTCATCAACCAATACCAAATCATTTGCGAAAGTTGTGGAAAACGGCGTCCAAGCGGTGGAAGAAGTCAATCAGCTGCGCAGCGCCGGTTATGTGTACGATGATATTTTCGTACTGGCCCATGACGGCGACCGGACCGACCGGATTGCGGACACGGCAGGGGCAAGTGAAGTTGGCATTAAAGAAGAAGGCATGTTTGATGCTCTTGCTAATCTGTTCCGTTCACGCGGAGATGAGCTCCGGGCCAAAATTACGTCGCTGGGCTTCACAGAGGCTGAGGCTCAATTTTATGAAAAGGAACTGGATCTGGGCAAGGTGCTGGTAGTTGCCAAAAAGGCATGAGGCCGGTATTTCCCGCATACAGAGCATGTCAAAAACATAGATAAGGAATGGGATAACGCTTCCCATTCCTTATCTATGTTTTTGGAACAAGTGGGATATCATGCCCCAAGTTCCAACGACTGATAGACCTTAGATGCTGAAATATTCACACGGTATGGTATATAGTATATAAATAGAGATTTCAACAATTTCATAGGATCGTAAGGAGAGGGTTATGAGAATATTAATTGTTGATGACAATCCGACTAACGTCATAATCATCCGGGAGATTTTAAAGAAAGAAAACTACCGGGATATCGATAAAGCCTCATCGGCAAGAGAAATGTTTGAAATTTTGGGAGCGGAAGGCTATGCCAAAGAGGGTCAGCCGAAGGCGTCCGATTTTGACTTGATTTTGCTCGATATGATGATGCCTGAAATGGATGGGATCGAGGCCTGTCAGGTGATCCAGAAAAACGAGCATCTCAAGGATATTCCGATCATCATGGTCACGGCGGTGGGAGATTCCAAAAAGTTAGCCGAGGCGCTGGATGCCGGAGCGGTCGACTATGTGACCAAACCGATCAACAAAGTGGAGCTGATGGCCCGGATCCGCCTGGCACTCCGTCTCAAACATGAGAAGGACTGGCATAAGGAGCGCGATCAGCGGATTCAGGAGGAGCTGAGATTGGCTGCGCTTGTTCAGAACGCGGTGCTGAGTCCCGCTATTGAGGACGAGCTGTTTGAGGTCCACGCCATTTATCAGCCTTCCGCCGAGCTTGCCGGTGATCTGTATGCCTGGTATTCCCTCGGCAACGGCCGTTACGGTGTCATTCTTTTGGATATGATGGGCCATGGCATCTCGTCGTCCCTGTTTACGATGTTCATCGCGTCGGTCCTGAAGGATACGGTAACGACCTATGTGGAGCCGGAGAAAGTGATCCAGGAGCTGAACCGCCGGTTCAACCAGCTTCACATCGAAAATCAGCTTGTCCAATATTATTTTACGGCGATTTATTTAGTTGTTGATACCTCGATGAAACGGATTGACTACGTCAACGCCGGGCATCCCCCGGCTTTATTTTTCCAACAGAACGGAGACATGCTGCTGCTTGACCAGGCATGCTGTCCGGTCGGCCTATTCGACAAGATGGACATCGATCCGCAGACCTTGTCTTACGAAGGGGAAGGCCATATTGCGCTGTACACCGACGGTTTGCTGGAGCTGGTCAAGGGCGATCATGACGAACAAATCGACTTTTTGGTCAGCCACCTGAAGCATTCGCATGAATGGAATGAAGAGAAGATGTACCAGGCATTTTTTGAAGACAACGGAACCCAGGAGCGGGAAGACGATAAATGTCTCGTCTGGATTTCGTTAAAAGAGGGAGCGAATGAAGAATGAAACTGAAGACTAAGCTGGTGATCGGCTTCGGTTCGCTCATGCTCATTTTGATTGCTTTGACGGTGGTCGGCTACGACCGCATGAATTATATGAACAAGCAAATGGATCGTATCTATGAGGACCGGTATTTGAAAGTGCGGTATTCCAGCGGGGTCCGGAGCGAAGTGAACGATATGTCCAGGTTCGTAATGAGCATGATGCTGAATCACAGCGTGGCGACAGATAACAGCAATTCCCAGATCAACGATATGATCGCCAAGGGCGAAAAAAATTTGCAGAAGCTGAATGCAACCACCACCTCTCCTGAGGAAAAACAAATGCTGAACCGCGTTCAGAAGGCGTGGTCGGATTACAAGGAATATATCAATAAGCAGTCCACCTTGTTATCCAAAGGGATGATAGAGGAGGCCAACACCTATCGAAATGAGAGCGGAACCCCGATCCAGCAGGAAGCGATAGACAGCATCAACGCACTGGCCGAATACCAGGACCTGCTGGTCGATCAGCAGATCAGTAATGCCAAAACGGCCTACAACCGGTCCGTTCAAATCACGACCGCCATTATGATTGCCGGTCTGCTGCTTGGACTTGCCGTTATCCTGTGGGTCATCTCCACCATCACAAGGGGACTCGGCGTCGTGAACATGATGATCAACAGCTTTGCCAAAGGCCGGATCCAGGCCATCCGCCGGATTAAGGTGACCTCAAGAGATGAAATCGGCCAGGTGGCCCATGTGTTCAAGGAGATCGCCGAAGACCTGGAAGAGAAGCAGGAGCTGGAGCAGAACTACCTCCAGGCCCAGAAGGACCAGAACTGGCTTAATTCCAATGCGAGCCGGGTTACCGAGCTTCTTCGCGGCATCAATTCCAGCCAGCAGGTGTCTCAAATGTTCATCAGCGAGTTTACGCCGGTGCTGGGCGCCGCTTACGGAGCTATTTATATTCAGGACGATGATAAAAATCCGAATATGCTGTCTCTTAGCGGAACATACGCCGGCCAGGGAGAACGCTCGCCGAGAGGCAGAGTTGAAATCGGAGAAGGGCTGGTCGGGCAGAGCGCTTTGGACCGCAAGCCGATTATCACCGAGCTGCCGGAAGACTACCTGTCAGTGGACTCGGCTTTTGGTTCGGCAAAGCCGGCTCATCTGCTGATCTATCCGGTCGTGTTTGAAGACGAGCTGCTCGGCGTCGTTGAAATGGCGTCGTTCGAACCGTTCAGCGAGCTGGCCAGACAGCTCTTGTCCCAACTCACCGTGAGTCTGGGCGTCATTATTAATAACATTAACCGCCGGGTTCGCGTCGAGGAGCTTCTGCGTGAATCGCAGGCGCTGACCGAGGAGCTGCAGTGCCAATCCGAGGAGCTGCAAACCCAGCAGGAGGAGCTGCGCCGCTCCAACGAAAATCTGGAAGAGCAGACCGAAGCGCTCAAGCGCTCCGAGGATTTGCTGCAGCGCCAGCAGGAGGAGCTCGAGCATTACAATACCGAGCTGATCGGCAAGACGCGTGCGCTGGAAGAGCAGATGCAGCAGCTTGAAGAGAAGAACATCGAGGTTGAAGATGCGAAGGCCAGACTGGAGCAGCAGGCGATGCAGCTGGCGGTGACCAGCAAATACAAGTCGGAGTTCCTGGCGAATATGTCCCACGAGCTCCGCACGCCGCTCAACAGTCTGCTGATCCTGTCGCAGCTCCTGTCCGAGAATAAGGAAGGAAACCTGAGCGATAAGCAGAAGGAATACGCTCATACGATCTACATGTCGGGCGCCGATCTGCTCAAGATGATCGACGAAATTCTGGATTTGTCCAAAGTCGATGCCGGCAAAATGGAGATCAACTCCGAAACCGTGCCGATCGAGGAATGGCAGAGCTTCGTCAACCAGAATTTCAAGCCGCTGGCCAATTCGAAGCAGGTTGCGCTCCACGTTCACGTGGACAACGATGTGCCGGATTCCGTCGTTACCGACGGACACCGGGTCAAGCAGATCCTGCGCAACCTGTTGTCCAATGCCTTTAAATTCACCAGCCAGGGTTCGGTCGTGTTCACGGTCCGCCGGGCGGATCCGGAAGCCCTGCCGGCTTATCTGGACCGGAACAAGGAATATATCGCGGCGGCCGTCAAGGATACGGGCATCGGCATACCGAAAGATAAGACCGACCTGATCTTTGAGGCGTTCCAGCAGGTGGACGGTACGACCAGCCGCAAGTATGGCGGTACCGGACTTGGTCTTTCCATCAGCCGTGAGCTGTCCCGCCTGCTTGGCGGGGGCATCGAAGTCGAATCGGTCGAAGGGCATGGCAGCTGCTTTACGCTGTATCTGCCGGTCACGGAGGAGAAGCCGGAGGCGTCTTCTTCCGCTCAGGACGAGGCTGCCGTTTCCAGCGAGCTGATGCTGCCCAAGCCGGCGCAGAACATGATGGATGAAGAGGAATCCGCCATCAACGCGGCGGAGCCTCTGGAAGACGACCGCGAGCGGATTGCCGATAAAGATAAGGTACTGCTCATCATTGAGGATGACATCAAATTTGCCCGTATTCTGATGGATATGGCGCGGGGGAGAGGCTTTAAGGCCCTCGTGGCGATGCAGGGCGATATCGGCCTCGATATGGCGAAGACTTACCTGCCGGATGCGATCATCCTGGACATCCAGCTTCCGGTCATGGATGGCTGGGCGATCCTGGGCGAGCTGAAAGGGGATTCGGCAACCCGTCATATCCCGGTTCACATCATTTCGGTATCGGATGAAGTGAAGCAAGGGCTGAAAATGGGGGCTATCGCCTACTTGAAGAAGCCTTCGACCAAAGCGTCCCTGGAGCATGCCTTCTCACATATTGAGTCGTATACCGAGCAGTCGCTGAAGCATCTCCTCATCGTTGAGGACGATGACATCCAGCGCCGTTCGATTATTGAGCTTATCGATCACGATGACGTGGCCATCACCGCTGTGTCCACCGGCAAGGAGGCGCTCAGCGAGCTGCGGAAGAAACGCTACGACAGCATGGTGCTCGATTTGATGCTGAGCGATATGACCGGCTTCGAGCTGCTGGATCAGATCCAGCAGGACGAGAACCTGGGCTACCTTCCGATCATTGTGTACACCGGCAAAGATCTCGACAGCAAGGAAGAAATGCGCCTGCGCCAATACACCGAGTCCATTATTATCAAGGACGTAAAATCGCCTGAGCGCCTTCTGGACGAAACTACCTTGTTCCTGCACCGGGTGGAAGCCAATCTGCCTGAGGACAAGCGTCAAATTTTGCAGAAGCTTCATAACAGGGAAGCGCTGTTTGAAGGGAAGAAAATCCTCCTCGTCGACGACGATATCCGGAACGTCTTTGCGCTATCGAGCGTCCTGGAGAATTATGGCATGGAGGTGACCTTCGCCGAGAACGGACGCGAGGCGATCGATATCCTGACCGGAGGCCAGCCGTTCGATTTGGTGCTGATGGATATGATGATGCCGGAGATGGACGGCTATGAGGCGATGCGGCAGATTCGCCAGATACCTCAGTTCCATAAGCTTCCGATTATTGCCTTGACCGCCAAGGCGATGAAAGAAGACCGCTCCAAGTGTATCGAGGCCGGTGCTTCCGATTACGTGAAGAAGCCGATCCAAACGGAACAGTTATTATCCTTGATGAGGGTTTGGTTGTATTCGTAAGGGCAATAACGGGGTAATAGGTAATAGCATTACATTTTCATCATTGAAGCAAACGTAAGCAGGAGGAAAGAGAATGGATTTGGGGCATACAGATCAGGACATCCCCGTAAAGGATGAGACGGAACGGGAAGATATCGAGCTTGAGCTTCTTCTGGAAGGCATTCACCGTTTATATGGTTACGATTTCCGCAATTATGCGATTCCGTCGCTCCGGCGCCGGATATGGCATTTTATACGCGCGGAAAGTTTAAGCAATATTTCCCAGCTGCAGGAGAAGGTGCTGCATCACCGGCCTGTTTTTGAGCGGCTGGTTCATAATCTGTCGATTCCCGTCACAGAGATGTTTCGCGATCCGAACCTCTTTCTGACTTTTCGAAAAAAGATCGTCCCCCTGCTGAGAACCTATCCGTATATCCGCATCTGGCATGCAGGCTGCTCCACCGGAGAAGAGGTCTACTCCATGGCGATTCTGCTGCATGAAGAGGGACTTCTGGACAAGGCGAGGATTTACGCCACGGATATGAACGACCGTTCCCTGGAGCAGGCGAAGCAGGGGATCTTCGGGATTGAGAAAATGAAGTTGTATACGAAAAATTACATTGAGGCGGGCGGAACCCGTTCCTTTTCCGAGTATTATACCGCTAAGTATAACTCGGTGATTTTCCAGCCCTTTCTAAGCAAAAATATGATCTTTGCGGAGCATAATCTGGCAACGGACCGCTCCTTCAACGAGTTTAACGTTATATTTTGCCGTAATGTGATGATCTACTTTAACGACACGCTCAGGGATCATGTCCACGGCCTGTTTTATGAAAGCTTAAGCCGTTTCGGAATTTTGGTTCTTGGAGCAAAAGAGTCGATACAGTTTACGGAATACAGTGATTCTTACGAACCGCTGGATCGTGTGGAGAAAATCTACAGGAAGATTAACTAGAGAAGTGGGAGGATTCCATGGGGTCTCAAGAACCGATTCATATTCTGCTGGTTGATGACCGTCCGGAGAACTTACTCGCCCTTGAAGCAGTGCTGGAGAGTGAGCAATATAATCTTGTGAAGGCTACCTCCGGTGAGGAAGCGCTCCGGTGCCTGCTGAAGGATGAGTTTGCTGTGATCATACTGGATGTTCAAATGCCAGGTATGGACGGGATTGAAACAGCCAAATTGATCAAGGCAAGGGATAAAACGAAGGACATTCCGATCATCTTCATTTCCGCGAACAGTAAAGAAGCCGAGCATTTATTCGCAGGTTATTCAGCCGGTGCGATTGATTATATGGTGAAGCCGTTTATCCCGCAAATCCTGAAGTCCAAGATTGAAGGCTTTGTGGAAATGTACTTGACCAACAAAAAGCATAAAACCCAGTCCATGCTGCTGCAGCAAAAAACGCAGGAGCTGGAAAAAGCCAATCAGGAGCTCATTAAAGCCAAAGAGGCAGCTGAAATCGCGGCCAAGGCCAAAACTGAATTTTTGGCGATGATGAGCCATGAAATCCGCACGCCGATGAACGGCGTGATCGGTATGGTGGATCTGCTGATGGAAACCGAGCTTAAGGAAGAGCAGCTGGAATATACGGAGATCATCCGCAAGAGCGCCGACGCACTGGTCACGGTGATCAACGACATCCTCGATTTTACCAAGATGGAATCCGGGAAAATGGAGATGGAGGAGCATCCGTTTGAGCTGCAAAACTGCATCAAGGAAGTATTCAGCCTCTTTTCTATGGAAGCAGGGAAAAAGGACCTGGAGCTGGTGTACTTTATCGATGAAGCCATCCCGCCCATCATTTACGGGGATATGGCCCGCCTGCGTCAGGTGCTGATCAATCTGATCTCCAATGCGGTGAAGTTTACGCATCAGGGCGGAGTTTATCTGATGGTGTCACTACGGGAAAGAGCCGAAGACGGCAGCCTCATGATCGAATTTGCGGTAAAGGATACCGGTATCGGCATTACGCCGGATAAGCAAAACCGCTTGTTCCAGCCGTTCTCCCAGCTGGATTCTTCGATGACCCGGAAATACGGTGGCACGGGGCTGGGACTGGCCATCTGCAAATCGCTCGTTGAAATGATGGGCGGCAGCATTAACGTGGAATCGACCGAGGAGAAGGGCGCCACATTTATCTTTACGATCCGGACGAGCGAGCCTGAATCGGATGACGGCATGATGGGCATGGGCGACGACCTGCTTGTTTCCCTGCCGTCTGCAAAAGACGAAGAACCGCTGATCCTCGTGGTAGACGACCATCCGGTCAACCAGAAGCTGATGGTGAGCATGCTGGGCAAGCTGGGATTGAGAGCAGAAGTGGCCGAGGACGGGCGGCAGGCGGTGGATAAAATCCGCGCCAATCCGGTGTACCGGCTGATCTTCATGGATTTGCAAATGCCGGTCATGGACGGTCTGGAGGCCACGGCCCTCATCCGCGAGATGCAGCCTCAGGGATACCGGCCGGTTATCATCGCCATGACCGCCAATGTGATGGAAGGCATCCGAAGCCGGTGCAGGGAAGCCGGGATGGACGATTATATCAGCAAGCCGGTCAATATGAAATCGGTGAAGGAGATTCTGATGAAGCATCCCGTGCCTGCACAAAGCAAAGGCTTGCAGACCTCCGATGCCAACTCCATGTGACGGGGTCCAATTATTGCCAGGCATAAGCTTGCGTACAAGCTGATTCAAACAGGGGAGTTTAGGGTTAACTGTTCTTATACAAGAAAAACAAAAAATTCGGGAGAGAATGTCTATGAATACGAATAAGAACGAAAAATTCAATGCAACGACAGAACGCCATGAAGGTTCCTGCACGGTCTACTTGAGCGGGGAACTGGATTTATCGGTGGCGCCCGACTTCAGGCTTGTCATGGAACCGCTTGTTGGGGATTCCGAGATCGATCTAGTGATTAACTTGAAGGATCTGAAATATATCGATAGCACAGGGATCGGCATTCTATTGTCCATATTGAAGGCCAGACATGGGATGGATGCCCGTTTTGTCGTGGAAGAGGTTCCTTCCCAAATCCAAAGGCTGTTTGACATGACGGGTATTGCGAAGTTTTTTGCCGCCAGTAGGAATTCCCAATAGGAAAGGATCGAAGACAGTATGAATGCTGAAGTTCAAAAAGTCGTGATAACATTACCGGCCAATGCTGATTTTGTAGATATCGTAAGATTGAACTTGTATGGAATCGCATCGAAGATGGGTTTTTCTTATGAGGACATTGAAGATATGAAGGTAGCCGTATCGGAAGCTTGTAACAACTCCGTTTTGTATGCTTATGGTCAGGAAGGCGGCATGGTGGAAGTAACGTTCGAAATCGGCAATGACCAATTGTCCATCAAGGTCAAGGACGACGGGGAGAGCTTTGACCGGATGAACCGTACCGAAAACACCGTGACATTGCATGACAAAGACCTTCATGATGTGGAAATCGGGGGACTCGGCTTCTACTTGATGGAGGCGCTCATGGACGATGTGATGGTAGATAATGAGGCCGGACGCGGCACCCAGGTGGTTATGACCAAACGGCTCATGAGAAGTGAGGAGAAAGTATGAATGATAAGGTGACTCCCCCCGAGTCCATGAGCGAGGCGGTCGGTCTGATCTGGGAATACCAGCAGACGAAAGACAACGATATCGCCACCGTGCTTATCCAAAAATATGAACCGATGGTCAAGATGGCCGCGGGTAAAATCGCCCGTAACCGCCCGGACCTCTATGAGGACTTGTACCAGGTCGGCCAGATGGCTCTGATCCGGCTGCTGCAGCAGTATGACATCAGCTTGGGCATTCCGTTTGAACCGTATGCCATGAAGAGCATGATCGGGCATATGAAAAACTTTTTGCGGGATAAGTCCTGGTATATCCAGGTTCCAAGAAGGATCAAAGAGAAAGGCGCACTCGTCCAGCAGGCTATTGATGAGTTAACCGTCAAGCTGGAGCGCTCGCCGGACGTCCGCGAAATCGCCGAATTCCTGGATCTCTCGGTGGAAGAAACGGTAGAGGTCCTGGCAGGACGCGAATGCTACCACTATGTTTCACTGGACTCTCCGCTGTCCCAGGAAGAAACGGGTGCAACGCTCGGTGAACTGATCAGTTCGGACGTCAACGACTATGATTCGGTGGAAAAACGGATGGACCTCCAGCAGGCGATGAGCCAGCTGAAGGAACAGGAACAGAAAGTGCTGCTGCTTGCCTTCCAGGATGGTGAATCCCAGCGCTCAATCGCCCAGAAGCTGGGGGTTTCCCAGATGAGTGTCTCGCGGATTCAGAAGCGTGCAACAGAAAAGCTGAAAGAAATCATGTCTAATTCATACCAATGACGGACAAGCTTATGTTATGTTTCGACTCAACCGGAAGTTCGTAAGGACACGCCAGTTCTCCCTTGAGAATATACGGCGTGTCCTTTTTGGTGAACAAAGATATGGATGGTGAGATAGAGGAGGCGGGGTCATATGGCGGCTGAGGTTTCAAGCAATATATTATCTTTTGCAGGCCACTGGACATGGCATGATCTGGTGGTGGAGGACTGGTCATCGGAAGACTTCAGGCAGCTGCAGGAGGCATGCCCCCTGATTGAGGAATGGCTGGAAGTCATCCCGAACATCGCACAGAACTATATGTCCGTCCGGTTTCCTAACGGCGTGGATGCCGTCATGTTCGGCACGCTGCCCTATTCGGTCAAAGCGGAAGTGGAGGACAGCGGTCATGTAGACCGGGTTCACTTTTACGTCCAGCGCGACAAGCTGATTACGATCAACCTGGATCAGAATACCCGCGAAATCATGGCTACCGAAGAACGTACGGCCATGCTGCACCAATGCCACAGTGCGGTAGACGGCATGTTCGTGCTGGCCCGGACGATTCTGCACTATTTTCATCTCGGGCTGGATCATTTCGAAGCGAACCTCCGCAAGCTGGAGCATGCGATGGAGATGGATAACCAGCGGTATTTGATGGACAAAATCCTGAACTCGCGGTTTGCTTTGCTGTATTGGAGCAATCTGTTTACGCCGTTTCAGGAGCTGATAGCGGCTGCCAGAGAGGGGTATTTGGACAAGCTGGAGAACAGCCGGCCGTTCATGCAGCTCCTGCACCGGATCGAGCGGATGGACCGGGCGTTCCGCCATTACGAAGATGAGATTGATACACTGATCTCCATCGATGATGCCATTTCGGCGTTCCGCGGCAACGAAATCATGAAGACGCTGACGATCCTGACGGCGATTTTTACTCCGGCCACCGTAGCAGGCGCGATCTGGGGGATGAACTTCGAGAACCTGCCGGGCATCAAGGTGCCATGGGGGTTCGTCGGGATCATGCTGATCACGTTCCTCAGCACCGCCATCATGTACCTTTGGATGCACCGGAAGGGATGGACTGGCGATTTGCTCAAGGTCAAATCCAAAAAATCGAAGATTTAGCATCCCGCCGAATATCAAAAACAGGACTCGAGTTAATCGGTGAATCCCGCACGACGGATAGATCCCCTGCAAGCAAACAAGTGCTGAGTTAGCGCACAGCCGTATGCTAGGAGGGGATCTTTCATTTAACGCCATTACCAGCGGCCGATAACGACTATGATTGCCAGCACCAGAAACACGATATTGATGCCAATCTCTTTATATTCCTTCCGACTCACATGGAAAGCGGCGCCGAGCAGTACAGTCACGGCCAGGCCGAGTGCAGCGATCGGTGTTAATTTTGGTGTAATCCCCGTGGCCAAAGGCAAAATCACCCCGAGAACCCCGGCCAATTCCAACAATCCGATCCCCCAAACGAGCGTTTTAGGTACGTCTCCAACCCACGGCCAGGCCGTTCGCGCTTGTTCATGCTGAAACGCCTTCATCCAACCGGAATATAGGAATCCGGCTCCCAAGATTCCTTGCACAATCCAAAGTACAACGTTCATGTCTTCACTGCTCCTTATCCTGGCTCTGTTTCGTCTTTAACCATGGATATATAATAGGGAGTAAGGGTGGGATGATGGAAGTAGGCACTTTAAATAAACGTAGTATCGAAAAATATACCTTAAACCAATCAAGGGATAGGAGGATGTGCGTGAATACTTATTGTAAGTTTGAAACGGCGCTGGATATTCTGATCGGGAAATGGAAGCCCGTGATTTTGCTCCGTCTGTTGAACCATGGAACGATGCGGTTCAGCGAGCTTCAGAAATCGATCCCGGACATCACGAAGAAAATGCTGACCCAACAGTTAAGGGAACTGGAGTATCACGATATCGTGCATCGTGAGGTCTATAAGGAGATCCCGCCAAGGGTCGAATATTCCATTACAGACTACGGCCAACGCATGACGCCATTGCTCCAGGCGATGAATGATTGGGGAGTCAATCACATTGCTCACCTGACGGAGCTTTATGGGGAAGAGCGGGCAGAGTGACGGGGCATTTTCTGCATGCGGCATCGTTCAAGGGAGCATTTCACGTAACGTAAGCCGGCAGCCGCCGGCTTTGTTTGTTTTGGATTAAGTCAAGAATGATTTATCGAGAGAATGCTATACGATGGTAATCGAATAGAACGAAAACAGGAAACGCCTAAAATGAAACAGCCTTAGTCCGGTGGAGTACCGTACTAAGGCTGCCTGGTTTATTCCTATAGCTGTCTACTTCGATGGGCGGAACACCAGTCCCGACCTTACGCTTGTCATTGCTTAAAGCTTCGTGTTCGCCGTGTTCGCGGCAACCGTCTCTCCGGGAAAGCACTCCATCTCGGTCAAATAGGTCACTTGGGGCTCCAGATCCTTCCTGCGGATCATTTCGATCATCCGGTTAACCGCCAGCTCACGGCTCGCAGGGGCGACGTAAAAGGTGGTCAGCGGCGGCTTGCCGCCTGCTCAATCGTCGCGAGGTCGTACATGTACCTGGGGGCGTCGGGGACGCGTCCGTACATAATAAAGCACAGCTTCGGCGTGACATCCGCCCCGTTGTACCCGAGTTCCCTGGCAGCCTGAAGGAGCCTTTGGCGCGTCTTTTCCGAAATCGTGCTGCCCGGCGCGTTATTGAGAACGAAGGCTGCGGCGGGCCCGGATCTCGAAGCCGGTCTGCGGAGCGCCCTGATCTGCCTGAAGGAGAGGGAGTCGGCTGAGACGAGCGCCTTTCTGGAGATCGAACCGGTCACCCTCGCGATGGACGGAGAACCGGCACCTTCATAACGCCAAAACGGATGACCCGGGATTCCCCGGAACCATCCGTTTCTTTTTAAATGAATCGTCGACTGACGTTCTTCTTATCCCTTAAACGATCATGAAACGATCCGTTACTGCGATTTGTATTGGGTGATGTAGTCCTGCAGGTTGGCAATGTATTGGCCGATCACCGGCATATCGACAAACAAGCTTAAGACGTATCCGAGCAGGCCAAGCACCACAAAGGTTCCAAGAGACAGGCCAAGCCCGCGGGACAAGCCGGCCGTAAAGTTGGTGATCAGCCGCTTCTTGGTGTTTGTATAGTTCTCGATCATATCTTGAAGCTCGGACCGCTCCAGGGAATCGGCAATCTGGTCAAGGCGGTTGTTCAGCCTCTTCACTTCGTGCCTTAGCTCAAAAGGATGTTCATCCACGTCATAAGGATTGGCTTTGCTCATCAGAATCCCTTCCTTCTTCAGCCGGTATTCCGGCTTTAATGATCACGGACCTGTGCACGAAAATAGCCAGCTGGTCAGCTGGCTATCGGGTGAATCGGCAGCTTAGTAAGAAGTCTTATTAAGCTCCCGGCGGATATCGCTGGATGCATCGGCTGATTTGTCCATGACATCCTTCGAAGCGCTTTTGACATCGTCTGCAACGTCGCCGGATGCGCTCTTCATGTCATCCGCCACGTCGGCCGAAGCCTGCTTGACGCTTTCCATAATCGTATTTTTGCTTTCATTGACGGATTTGGCGAGATCGGTCGTCTTGGACGATACCGTTTTGGCCAGATCCGTTGCCTTTTCTGTCACGACAGAGGCCACTTCCTTCGTCTTGTCGGTAACGACGCTCAGCTTGTCGGAGAGATCCCCGCGCAGCTCGCGTCCGGCCTTCGGCGCAAACAGCAGCGCCGCCGCCGCCCCCAGCAAACCTCCGATAAATACGCCCTTGAAGAAGTTGCTTCCGCTTTGAACCGGATATTCCGTCTCTGCTTTATTCATACCAATCACTCCTTAATTTATTATTGGTGTATATCAATTTAGGTGGTACGCGAGAACAAGCGGCTGATCAGGCCAAGGATAAAGACGAAGATCGCCGTCCCGAGAATCGCCGGAATTACGGCGAAGTTACCGATGACAGGACCCCAGTCGCCGAACAGCCAAGCTCCAACCCATGCGCCTACAAAGCCAGCGATCATGGCGCCGATCACGCCTCCCGGCATGTTGTGTCCTGCGATGGCATCACCGATAATCCCGATAATGATGGCCATGACGATACTGATGATAATACCCCACATGACGATCGCCTCCTTTTTATAAGGTTTGATAAAATTCTCTAAATGCGGCATAACCTGCTGTGACATGGTGTCAACGCGTCGATCTTACTTCGTATATAAACGGTGAGAAATGGTGTGAAACAACAGATGTGAAAAAGGAAGATAATCAGCGAAATATGGGGAATGCTTTCGAATACATGGGATATTATTCATGAATCGGCCATTTAAGTGGCTTTACAAATATCGTGGAGTGTCCATCTTTTTTTAAACCGGAAATGAGTCTGTAGGCAATCAACTTTATTATGCTGTGAATAAGTTGTATCATAGGTAGGCAACCAGAAAAGGAGAGAGGCTGTATGGACGCTTTATTGGTGAAAGAGTATCGGGCCGGAATCGTGGAAAGTACCCATTATGGACATATATGTATCGTAAATGATCAAGGCGAGGTGTACGCGTCGGCGGGAGATCCCCATTTTGTCACCTTTACGCGTTCGGCGGCCAAGCCGCTGCAGGCCATTCCCGGGATTCGGGCGGGGATCGCGGATTATTACGGGCTGACTGAAGAGGAAATCGCCATTATGGCCGCTTCCCATTTGGCAGAACCCCGGCATATCGAAGTGCTGGAGAACATTCAGCGGAAAATCGGGGTGGACGAGGAGCAGATGGTGTGTGCGCCGACATATCCTCTAAGTGAAGACAGCAAGGAGCACACCATTCGCGAACAAGGACGCAAGCGGCGTCTGTACCACAATTGTTCCGGAAAGCATTTGGGTGTGCTGGGCTACAGCCGGATGCGGCATAACCCGGAGGAGACCTATGCGGAACCGGATCATCCTGCGCAGCGGGAAATTCTGGATGTGATTGCGATGATGAGCGGCATGGAAACGGAACGGATCGGACTGGGAACGGACGGCTGCGGCTTTCCGGTTTTTGCGCTGCCTTTGTCCGCCATGGCTAACGCTTATGTGAAGCTGGCCTGCCCGGACCTCATTCCGGACGAACCGACGCGGACGGCCGTGAGAACGATCACAGCAGCCATGAACCATTATCCGGCCATGGTCGGCGGAACCCGCCGGGTGGACACGTTTATTTTGCAGGACCCGAACATTGTCGCCAAAGGCGGCTTCAAAGGCGTGTACTGTTTCGGTCTGAAAAAGGAGCGGCTCGGCATCGCCCTGAAAATACTGGACGGATCGGAAGAAGAATGGGGCTGGGTGGTCGAATCCATTCTCGAGCAGATCGGGTATGATAACCGCCGTCTTTTGGAGGGCCTGCGATCCGAATTTACCAAAGACATCTACAATGATGCCGGCCGGAAGGTGGGTCACGCCGAAACCGTATTTACGCTGGAGCGGTCCCGCTAGTGGCAGAGGTGCCTGTCTGGATTGATATATAGAAGTAAATGAATGCTCTTGGAGGAAATCCTTGGCCCCCGCTGCGCGCAGTGAGGGGCTTTTTTCATGCCCAAGCCGTCTTTGGCGGCTAGAACGAGGGTGGGTTGATTAGCCCCTCGAAGTTGGGGGTAAGAATTACATATTCCAATAACAAATGCAGTTCATGGAGGTGGATGGAAATGATTAAAGTAGTGACTTCAGCGGAGCGCCATACGTCGGAGCGGGGATGGATCCACAGCGAATTCAGCTTTTCGTTTGCCGATTATGATGATCCGAGCAATGCGCATTTTGGCTGCTTATTGGCCCATAACGACAATCAGCTAAGTCCGAAACAAGGCTTTAAGAAACATCCTCATCATGATTTGGAAATCGTCAGCTACGTCATCTCCGGCACGCTTGAACATAGTGACGACATGGGAAATCAGGTTCAGCTGCCGGCGGGGACCGTTCAAGCCATGAGCGCAGGGTCCGGTGTGATGCACTCTGAGACCAATCCGTCGGAAGAGGAGCCGGTCCGCTTTCTGCAAATGTGGTTCTTACCGTCCACACCAGGCCATAGGCCCGCATGGAAAGCTCACCATTTTCCGAGGCAGGACAGGCTTAACAAGCTGGTTCCGCTTGTCAGCGGATCGGCGGAAGGGTTGCCGAAGTCCCCGGATGCACTTCACATCCATGCCGACGTGTCCATCTGTTTTCCGATCCTGGAGACCGGGCAGGAATTGGTGTTCCCGCAAAAAGAGGACCGCAGGACGTTTCTGTTCCTGATTTCGGGTCACCTGGAAATCGGCTGCGACGACGGGACATTCCATCTGGAGCCCGGAGACTCGGCCAGGGTAAAAAAATCATGCGATCTTCATATTAAAGGAACAAGCAGCGAAGGAGAGTCTGAATTTGTACTGGTGGATATACCTTAATTGCTGTCCCTTGACGGAAAAGCCCCCGGATGTTCCGGGAATCGACTGATTACAGCGGTTCCGGACATCAGGGGGCTTTCGAAATGTAAAGGGGAGCCTTACGCTTTACGCAGACGTCCCAGCTCAGAGACCAGCGCTTCCACCTCGGAAATACTCAGATTGTCCTTGGACATCACCAGATCGTAGACGTCCTGGATGTCCTCATACCGGTCGACGGAGAACGCCGATGCATTCATGGCTGCGCCGCTGGCCATTCTCAGCTTCGTTTTAATGCCTTCAATCATATACTCTATATTTTCAGGTGTCTTTTGGGATAAATCCATGTCAAGCGCCCATCCTTTCCTGTGCCTAAGCTTGTGTTCTATTGTAGCATGTCTTTACGTCCGTTACTCTGTTTTTTTGTCCCATCCAGAAGCTCCCGTTTTCCAACCGGATCATTTTGCAGTAAAATCATTCTATCGAATGAAGAATGAACGAAGCAGGGAGGAGGCCAGGCATGTCATTTCAAGATCCCCACCATATCCGCGGCACCAAGCGCAGCAAGCAGATGAACGCGCAGGGGCTGACCGCGTTTTTCAGGCAGATTCATGAACGCCATCCGCTGGATAAAATCACTTTTGTGTGTATCGGCACCGACCGGTCCACCGGGGATGCCCTCGGCCCGCTGACGGGAAGCGGACTGGTCCTATACGGCGTCCCGAATGTCATCGGCACGCTGTCCTCTCCTTGCGACGCGCACAATTTGGAATCGGCCATCGCAGAGATACCGGCGGACCATACCGTTGTAGCGGTGGACGCCTGTCTGGGACATCCGGGTTCGGTCGGAAGCTACTTGCTGTCGGACGAGCCGCTGCTCCCCGCCAGATCGGTGGGCCGTATGCTGCCGGCCGTCGGGCATTACAGCGTGGCAGCCGTCGTCAATGTCAACGGGCCGCGGCCGTATTCGACGCTGCAGATGACCTCGCTGTACCAGGTCATGTCGATGGCCGGCCAGATCGCGTCTGCCGCGGCGGAAGGATTCGGACTCAGCGGGGCGGAGGCAGAGGCCCGTTTCAAGTTATGGCCTTTGGCTTAATAATATACATAATTAATATATGCTTCATTTTTGAAAATCTATTACGATCATACCGGCGAAATTCAAGCTGATATAGAAAGAAGGATGTCATCATGGAAAAATTGATTTGTGACGGTCATACCCTTTGTTACACCGATCATGGCCAAGGTGAGCCGATTGTGCTGCTCCACGGCTTCTGCGGAAGCTCCGAATACTGGGATCTTTTAGTTCCGCTGCTGTCGGGCAGCCACCGGTGCATCGCGGTCGATCTGCGCGGCCATGGGCACTCGGACGCCCCGCTCGGCGCCTACTCGCTGGAGCAGATGGCGGATGACGTCCTGAAGCTGCTGGACGAGCTCGACCTGCCGAAGGTGACGCTGCTCGGCCACTCGATGGGCGGGTATGTGACGCTATCCTTCGCACAGCGTTACGCATCGCGGCTGAACGGATTCGGCCTCATCCATTCGACGGGCTATCCGGATACCGAGGAAGGCAAGGAGAAGCGCCTGAAGGCAGTCAGCACGATCCAATCGGAAGGCGTTACTGCATTTATCGACGGGTTGATCCCCGGGCTGTTTGCACCCGATGCAGACCAGACTCATCCTGAGCTCATCCAACGGGCCAAGGAAATCGGTTATTTGACACCGCCGCAGGGAGCGGCTGGGGCCGCCCTCGCCATGCGGGAGCGCCCGGACCGGCGGGACGTTATGTCAGCGACGGTGCTGCCGCTGCTGCTGGTTGCTGGAGAATATGACAGCGTCGCGCCGCCGGAGAAGGTGTTCACGGTGGATAAGCCGAACGTGACCCAAGCCGTGATCCAAGGGGCGGGCCACATGAGTATGATGGAAGCCCCGAAGGAACTGGCGCGGGTCATCCTTCAATTTATGCAGCAGACGAAGAACGCATAATCCGTATGACTCAACCGGAAGCCGGACCCAGGCTTCCGGCTTTTTCTTTTCCCCGGGTCTACTCTATGCCGGCTCCGGTCTGGCTCTTTCCCTTTTTCTGATGAGTCCTGCAAGAACTGGCTTTGGCCTCCCGAATGCCTTACAATCAAAGGGAAGCTGACAAGCTGATCTGAAGGAAGGACGGAGGACGATCCATGTTCCGCAAAGATTACCTCGTACAGATGGTTGAAGATATGGTCGAAATGGTTGGTAAAGTGTTCGGATTGAAACAGCAGAAGAAATATGCCGAAGCCCTATGGGAAATCGACGATCTGCTCAGCAAGAACTTCCGTCTCAATACCCGTCTGTTAAATTCCTTATCCGTAGAAGATATTATTGATATGTTTCGCCTGGGCGGCGGCGTGGAGGCTGACAAGCTGCAGACCGTAGCCCGGCTCCTGCAGGAGGAAGGCGGCGTGTACAAAGACATGGGAGAGGCGGATGAGGCGCTCAGACGTTTCATGAAATCGCTCCACCTCTATCTATACGCCGATCTGAACGGGGCCCAGCGCTCCATGCTGCAGCTGCAGGACCGCGTGGCGGAGCTGAAGGACGAAGTGAAGGGATACCGTCTTCCGGTCAAGACCGAGAAGATTCTGCTGTCCTACGAGGAGAAGGAAGGCCGGTTCGACGAAGCCGAGAACGTGCTCTTCCGGCTGCTCGATCAGCGGGAAATCACGGAAGAAGAAGGTGTTTCCTTCTATGAAAGGCTGCTTGAACGGGACGACGAAGCCCTGAATCAAGGAGGGCTCCCGCGCAGCGAAGTGCTGGAAGGCATGGAGACGCTGCGGCGCAGAATCAATGCCTGAAGCGAGCCTTATCTTAAGTTGAAAGCGAGATGTACTCTCTTGGAAGCATTACGCAAATTGATTCACGACATCATCGGGGAGTCGACTTTGATTACTGCGACGTTAAGCCAGCTTCGCAAACGTGAGGGAATTTCTTTCACCAAAGTCCAGATCAAACCCGTGGAATTAAAGAAAAAAGTGCATTACCAGCTGGCTTATGTTCATCCCAACAAAGTGGTGCATCAGAATCTGACGGCCGCTGAGGCCGAGCAGACGATCATAGAGCTGTTCGAGCAGACCTTCCGGCAGGCGCTGATCTGCACGCCCGAGGCGGATTACCAGATTCTGATCAGCAAAAAATATAAAGTATCGATCCTGACCAAGTCCCCGACCAAAACGACGGCGGATCTGGCGCATAACCGCAAGAAGCAGTACGTGCTGGAAGAAGGGGAACCCGTACCCTTTCTGGTCGAGCTCGGCATCATGAACGAGCAGGGCAAGGTGCTTGCCCGCAAATACGATAAGTTCAAACAGATCAACCGCTTCTTGGAAATGGTTGAGGACATCCTTCCCTCTCTTCCTGACAGCCGCCCGATCACCATCGTGGATTTTGGCTGCGGCAAATCGTACCTGACCTTCGCCCTCTATCACTATTTGGCGGTCCAGGAGCGAAGGGTGCTGAATGTTGTCGGATTGGATCTGAAGGCGGATGTCATCGAACACTGCAGTACGCTGGCGAAAAAGCTCGAATATCAAAATTTGCGGTTTCTGGTCGGTGACATTGCGGATTATGACGAATTGGAGCAGGTCGATATGGTCGTCACGCTGCATGCCTGCGACACGGCGACCGATGCCGCGCTCGAGAAGGCGGTCCGCTGGAACGCCCAGGTGATCTTGTCGGTTCCGTGCTGCCAGCATGAGCTGTTCTCCCAGGTGAAGAACGACGCCCTGTCACCGCTCCTGTCGCACGGCATCCTGAAAGAACGCTTCTCGGCGCTCGCGACCGATGCCATCCGGGCCAAACTGCTGGACTTGATGGGATATAAGACGCAGCTTCTGGAATTCATCGATCTGGAGCATACGCCCAAGAACATTTTGATCCGCGCGGTCAAAGGCAGCAGCGGCAGCCGGGATCAATTGTGGCAGGAGTATACCGCGTTCCGCGATTTGCTCAGCGCTTCTCCTTACTTGGAGAAGGCATGTGCCGATTTGCTGCCCGAAGGCTCGCTCCGGCAGGAGTAAGATGAGAATGGCGCCCGCCAATCGTAAACAAAAATGCAGTTTAAATAGGCAGACGGTATGAAGCGCAGCTTCCATAATCGCAGTGCACAGGACGAAGGCTCGGCTTTTGGGCTGCCCGTTTCGGCAAGTTAGCTTGGGGAAATACTGGCTAACAGAACCAGGAATCGGGAGCGTGAGGAGTAGAGCATGAAAGAGTGTGCACGGTGGATGATGGGGGCTGCGCTGTTTGCCGTGATGGCGGCTGCGGTCTGGCGTTCCGGCTTGTATTTTTCGGCGGATCTATACCCGGTTTGGCTCGGCTTTGGCCTATTTTGCGCCGGGGCGGGCGGATGGGGGCTGTACCGGTTTAGCCGGGGCCAGACAGCCGTATGGCAACGGCTGAACCGAGTGGCCGAAGCGCCGCCGCTTGTGGGCTGGGTGCTGTGCAGTCCGTTTTTGATGATGCTTCTCTATGCCGTTCATGGGGCGATCGGTTCCGTATCCGTGCTCGGGGACGGGAATCAGGCGCTGCGCTGGGTGCTGTATGGGTCGTTCGTGGTGTTGGCCTGGGTACAGGGTTCGGACAAAAGGGGAAGGCTTGTGCTTGCGGCGGCATGGCATATGACCGGAGGTCTTCTTGCTATGACGGCGCTGCTTTCGGTGTACGGCTGGTTCCCGCTGCCTTATGCCATCGCCTATACGGCGGATCCCGAAGTGAGCGCCACCGGCGCGCGGCTGGCAGGCATGCTGCAGTATCCCAACACGTTCGGCGCCGTGATGGCGTTGTTTCTGCTCGAGCGGCTGTTCGCGCTCGGCCCGCTGCTGCAGCGGCATCCGGGAGTACCGCCCGGCCGCGTGCTCCTCGGCAGCCTGCCGCTGCTGCCGTACGCCGCCGCGCTCCTCCTCAGCGAGTCGCGCGGCGCCTGGCTGGCGGCCGGCGCGGCATGCGCCGCCGGCCTGCTGATGGAGCGGCGGCGCATGGCCGCGCCGCTCGTGCTCGCCGCCGCGCCCCTGGCCGGCGCGGCGCTGCTGTACCGCCAGCTGGCCGCGGCCAAGCTGGCGGCGGAGCCGTGGCCCGGCCTGCTCGCGCTGGCCGGGCTGTGGGCCGGCGGCATGCTTGCCGGCCGATGGCTCCTGCGCCTGCGCGGCGAAGCCGCAGGCGCGGGGCGCCGCCGCCTGGGCACGGCGGCAGGCGGCGCGCTGCTGGCCGCTGGTGCCGCCGTCGTCTTCGGCACCGTGCGGGAGCGCATCGTGCACAAGTTCGGCACGATGTCTGCCCGCCAGGCGATGGTCCAAGACGCCTGGGCGCTGGTGAAAGAGGCCCCCTGGCTGGGCCAAGGGGGCGATACGTGGCGCTTGTCCTACCGCGCAGTTCAATCGTCTCCCTATGTCGGGAGCCAAATGCACAGCGGGTACGTGGATGTGCTGCTGAACACAGGGCTCGTCGGACTCGCCCTGCTGACCTCCATGCTGGCCGCCGCCGGACTGCTGATCTTCAGGAGGTGCCGCCGCCTGCTGCCTTCCTACATCGCGTTCCTCCTGCACGGCGCAGTCGATATCGATTGGAGCTACGGGATGGTGTGGCTGCTGTTTTTCCTGCTTGCTGCCCAGGCTGCGGCTGAGCCTTCCTCCGTGGTGAAGAAGACCGGCGGCGTTCCAGCTTCACCGCCGGAGCGCATCCGCAGGCGCGTCCCCGCGCTGCTGTCCCTCTGGATTGTCATCGCTTTAGGGAGCTCCTGCCTGGCGTACCGCGGCTATATGGGCCACGCCGAGCATATGCAGGCGCTGAGGAGCCGCGACAACCAGGCAGCAGCGGCCCGCCTTGCCTCATCGCTGCGGTGGAATCCGGCGGACTATTCGGCCGCCCTGGATTTGGCCGGGCTTGTCCCGCCGCCTGCAGCCGAGGTCATCCTCCGCCGCAGCCTCGCCTATGCGCCGCATCATCCCGGGCTGCTGTGGGCTATGGCCGACAATGCCGGCCGGCGGGGCGATGCGGAAGAGGCTATTTATTGGACCGGCGCTGCGCTCCGCCGGGATAAATACAATGCAGGGGAGCGGACGCGCAGCTTGGAGTGCCTGTTGCAGCTCGCGCGGGCCGAGTATACCGCCGGGCATGAAACGGAGGCCCGGCGCATCGCCCGCTTTGGCTTCGGGCTGTACCACGATTACGCCCGCGCTGCGGAGGACACCCGGCTCCGGGTCATTCGGAATGACCGGGAGTTTGCCCTAACGTTCGAGGCCAGGGAATGGGGCAGGCAGCTTGCGGCTTTGTCCGGCGTGAGGGCTCGGTGGACGGTGGAATGACAGTATGCGGGGAGCCGGATGCAAACGGTTCGGCCGCTTCCTGGTTTGTGTCACTGATTTGCCTTTTCCTGGCGTGCGTAGGTGTTATTCCTTGCGGCGCTGAAAGGGGGCAGCCGTAATGAAGCCCGGCTGCCCCAATGGTGCGCGTTGCCCCGATGGCTGTTAGGCGGGTGGACCTAGCGTTACCCGCCGTAAGCATCACGGAACGCGCTGCTGAGCCTGCCCGGATCCAGCTGCCACAGTTCGGCGAGCTCCGGACAGACTTCTTTGTCCCACCAGTCGCACTGCACTTTGCGGTTGCTCCGGTTTTCATGAATCCATATGAGGTTGCCTACTACTTTGCGGTAGTACATCGCTTCCCCCTGTTTGACCAGATCTGCCGGAATATGCACCTTCATTCGCTTGATCGCCCGGTAGAGCTCGTTGCTGCATTTCCTGCGGATGCCGCGCGCCGTTGGCAGGGCGGCCTTTTTGTTTTGCGGGATCTGGGGCATCTGACTCACTCCTTTACCCACACCATATGCTGCTTTTTCCCGTGAAGACACCGGCGGGAGCAGATTGGGCCCCAAGTAGAAGTCATGTCCATCCCTGTGCTAGAATAGCTTTGAAGTAAAAGAGTACATTGGGGAAGTGGGGGCCGGCGTGCATTTTATATCGGATATCATTAATCAGTTATTTGACTGGATTCAAAGTCTGGGCTATTTCGGAATTATGCTGGGTCTGATGATCGAGGTTATTCCCAGCGAGATCGTGCTGGCGTACGGAGGGTTTCTGGTGTCGTCGGGCCATATCAACTATATCGGCGCGGTTGTTTTTGGAACGGTCGGCGGCGTGATCGCGCAGCTGTTCATCTATTGGATCGGCCGCTACGGAGGACGCCCGGTGCTGGAGAAGTACGGGAGATACATTTTCATTCATAAAAAACATATCGATTACGCGGAGGAATGGTTCAACAAATACGGGACAGGCGTTATTTTCACAGCCCGGTTCATCCCGGTGGCAAGGCATGCCATTTCCATCCCTGCGGGTATCTCCCGGATGAATCTCGGACGGTTTACGCTGCTGACCACCCTGGCTGTCATTCCTTGGTCCGCATTGTTTGTATATCTTGGTTACCTGCTCGGAGACCAGTGGAAAAATATCGATGAGAAGGCGGCTCCATACATAACGCCGATTCTGCTCATTGCGCTGGCGCTGCTGATCGTATATTTTCTGATTAAATGGATCAATAACAGAAGGAAGAGAGGCGTTCACTAATGGCTAAAAATGTGGCGGATTATTTGAATCGCGGGATTTCCCCCGAACAGTTCGTGAGCGGCATGCAGAAAAACCAGGAGGCTTTCAAGAACGGTTACGAGCAGTTTGCGTGGAGCGATGAAGGCGACAGAGAGTTTTTTGAAAGCTTGAAGTTCCGCGACGACCTCCGCGTGCTGATCCTGGCTGCTGATTGGTGTGGTGACGTTGTTCGCAACGTTCCGGTCGTATTCCGGGCGCTGGAAGCGGCGGAAATTCCGGTCGAGGTGTTTATTCTGGAAGAGAATTTTGATTTGATGGACCAGTATTTGACGATGGGCGGCCGGAGTGTGCCTGTGGTCATTTTTGCGGATACGGGCGGATACGTCTTGGGCACCTGGGGGCCGCGTCCGGCTCACGTTCAAAAGTTCATGGTCGAATTCAAACAGAACAATCCGGACCGGGAAGCTGCCGACTATCAGGACAACCTGGCGGTTACCCGCAAACAGATCGTCGAAGCTTACGGGGAAGGAACGGGCTTTCACGCCTCGATCATCAAAGAGCTGCGTGAACTGATTTCCGGATTTTGATCTGAGGCCATGCTGAACATCCGATCCTTTAGCCTCGGGCCGCTGGAAACCAATTGTTATGTCCTGACCGGCGACGATCCCGGCCGCGCGATCATCATTGATCCCGGCATGAATCCCGCTCCGCTGATCCGGCACATTGAGGGTCTCGAGATCGAAGCCATTCTGCTGACCCATGCCCATTTCGACCATATGGGCGGCGTCGACGAAGTACGCAAGCTGACCAAGGCGCCGGTATACCTTCATGACCTAGAAAGCGAATGGCTGGTGAACCCGAAGATGAACGGTTCGCAGAACTGGCCGCAGGTAACTCCGCCGCTGGCGACCGATCCCGCGGAATACAGCCTGGATGAAGGTCAGCAGCTGCAGCTGATCGGCCGCACGTTTACCGTCTACCATACGCCTGGACATTCGCCTGGAAGCGTCAGCTTCCTCTGCGGAAACGACCTTTTTTCCGGCGACGTCCTGTTCAAGCTTGGCGTTGGACGAACCGATTTGTACGGGGGAAGAGAAAGGGACCTGCTTGACTCCATCCAAAATACGCTGTTCTCGTTCCCGGACGACGTGAAGGTGTATCCCGGCCATGGCCCCAAAACCTCGATTGGTTATGAGCGGGCGAACAATCCCTATGTCCGTTAAGGATAGATTTCGATAGGGAGTCAGCATTTCCGACAATTTCTGAGCAAATTTGTCTGGACAAGCGGTTACAAGATTGATACAATGTGATTAATTTGATGAACCTTGTTACTTTCGCGAAGCACGCAAGCTGTGGCCCGATCCCGGTTTGCGTTCTTTTATTTTTGGGAGATTTAATCTCACTTTATTTTTCTCCATATATATTTTTTCTTCAGCTTTACATGTCTATGTTTTTCTAGTAGACTATACAGACAAATGAAAGACATACATCTAGGAGGTAGACGATGCTGCAATTAGGGGAGAAAATTGTAATCGTCGCGGACGCCTTTGAGCAGAACCTTCCTATTGGGGAATACGGTTATCTGATTGCCTATGACCGGAACCCGGATAATGCTTTTGATTACGTAATTCGGGTACCGAAGATTAATCGTAACTTTTTCGTGCCATCGAGTGATGTTGAGCCAGAAGAGTTGCTCATACAGCATGAAGTTGAGATGACCACGCGGGAAGCGCTGATCGATTACGCCCTTGCGACATATAACGAGAAGCTGTTTCATCAGATTATGAACGGCGAGCTTGAGCAGGATGAGAAGGAAGAAGAGACTGCGCCTGAAGTGCTCTCCCAGGCGGAATTTATCAAACAGGTAAATCTCCGCGCCTGGATTTAGAGGAGTCGGCTTATTAGCCGGCTCTTTTTTGCGTTTTAAGATATATAGCTAAGCTGAAAGCTGTTCACTCATTTATTTCGGCTTCTAACTTCGGAGATACGACATCCTTATCCGCAAGAAATCTTCCGCCTAGTGCGGTTTGTCTTCTTCGAATGTACGACGATAGACGTTTAAGTGAAAGGTATATCGGCAGGGGCTTCAGCCAAGGAATGATATAAGGCACCGGACAGCAACATATCGGTTCGTTTCAATTTGACCGGGTGCATTGAATCTTCCCCGGTTCTACAATATAATTAGAAACGTTATCCTGAGGCTTTAATCCTTTAAACACCAGCAGTCTGCAAGGGCATATCCATGCGTTTTTGCGGCTATGGAGCCGCGAATTCCGGGCTGCTTCAGGACAAGCTGCTTCGCTGAATCGGATCCGGATGGAATGCCGCAGGGATGCTTAGATAAGAAGGAACAAGGAGGAACCGCTGATGAGTATTACCAATCAAGACGTTCAGCATGTGGCCAAGCTGGCCCGGCTCAATTTCACACCCGAAGAAGAGCAGATGCTGACCGAGCAGCTGAACGCCATTTTACAATATGCCGAGAAATTGAATGAACTCGATACCGACGGTGTGGAGCCGACGACGCATGTGCTGCATCTCAGCAATGTAATGCGCGAGGATGAAGCGAAAGACAGTCTGCCGATCGAGAAAGTTATGGCCAACGCGCCTGAAGAGGAAGACGGACAATTTAAAGTGCCGGCTGTCTTGGATTAGCGGCTAATCATTGAAGGGAGGAGTATTCATTTGAGCCTGTTTAACCATACATTGCAAGAATTACATAACAAGCTGCATGCCAAGGAGCTGTCCGTGCAGGAGCTTGTTGACCAGTCATTTCAGGTCATCGCCGAGCGGGACGAACGCATCGGGGCTTTTTTGACGTTGAATGAGGAGGAGGCGCGGAACACAGCCCGCCGTCTCGACGACAAACTGGCGTCCGGTCAGCCGCGCGGCCTGCTCTTCGGCCTGCCTGCCGGAATTAAGGACAATATCGTGACGGAAGGCCTGCGCACGACTTGTGCGAGCCAGTTCCTGGCGAATTTCAACCCGGTCTATGACGCAACCGTGACACGCAAGCTGCGTGAGGCGGATGCCGTTACGCTGGGCAAGCTGAATATGGATGAGTTCGCCATGGGCGGCTCGAACGAAAATTCCAGCTTCCGGCCGGTCCGCAATCCGTGGGACCTGGACCGCGTGCCTGGCGGCTCCAGCGGCGGCTCGGCCGCGGCGGTGGCCGCTGGCGAAGCTTACTTTGCGCTCGGATCGGACACCGGAGGATCGATCCGCCAGCCTGCGTCCTACTGCGGCGTAGTCGGATTGAAGCCGACTTACGGCCTTGTTTCCCGCTTCGGGCTCGTGGCTTTCGCGTCCTCGCTGGACCAGATCGGCCCGCTGACGAAGAACGTGGAGGACTCCGCTTACGTCCTCCAGGCCATTGCCGGCCACGACCATATGGATTCGACATCAGCAAATGTCGATATTCCGGACTATCTGAGCGCATTGACCGGAGATGTCCGCGGCCTGCGCATCGCGGTGCCGAAGGAGTATATGGGCGAAGGGGTCGACCCGGCCGTGAAAGAGAAAATTCTGGCCGCTTTGAAGGTGCTGGAAGATCTCGGAGCCGTGTGGGAGGAAGTGTCCCTGCCGCATACCGAATACGCGGTGGCAACGTATTATCTTCTCGCCTCATCGGAGGCGTCTTCCAACCTCGCGCGTTTCGACGGCGTCCGCTACGGCACCCGTGCCGACCATGCGGGCAGCCTGATCGATTTGTACCACGAATCGAGAAGCAAAGGCTTCGGTCCGGAAGTCAAGCGCCGGATTATGCTCGGCACCTACGCGCTGAGCTCGGGTTACTATGACGCCTATTACTTGAAGGCTCAAAAAGCCCGTACGCTTATTAAGCAGGACTTCGACAACGTCTTTGAGAACTACGACATTATTATCGGGCCAACCGCACCGACAACCGCGTTCAAGCTGGGGTCCCAGGTGGATGATCCGCTGACGATGTATTTGAACGATATTTTGACCATTCCGGTCAGCCTCGCCGGCGTCCCCGCGATCAGCGTTCCTTGCGGACTGGCGGACGGGCTGCCGGTCGGCCTGCAGATCATCGGCAAAGCCTTTGACGAATCGACGGTACTGCGCGTCGCCCACGCGTACGAGCAGAACACCGAACATCATAAGCTGCAGCCGAAGCTGTAATCTCAGGCGGGACCAGGAGGGAGCAAGAACAATATGTCATCAACCAAATACGAAACAGTCATTGGACTGGAAGTCCATGTCGAACTGCATACCAAGTCGAAAATTTTCTGCGGCTGCTCCACCGAATTCGGCGCGCCGCCCAACACGCATACGTGCCCGATTTGCCTCGGACATCCCGGCGTACTGCCAGTTCTGAACCGTCAGGCTGTCGACTACGCGATGAAAGCAGCCATGGCGCTGAACTGTACGATCGCCGATGTGAGCAAATTCGACCGTAAAAACTACTTCTATCCCGATTCGCCCAAGGCTTATCAGATTTCCCAGTACGACCAGCCGATCGGCGAGAATGGCTGGATCGACATCGAAGTCGACGGCCGGACCAAACGGATCGGCATTACCCGCCTGCACCTGGAAGAAGATGCGGGCAAGCTGACGCACGTCGACGGAGGATTTGCGTCACTGGTCGACTTTAACCGCGTCGGAACGCCGCTTGTCGAAATCGTGTCCGAACCTGACATTTCGTCGCCGGAAGAGGCGAGAGCCTACCTGGAGAAGCTCCGCGCGATTATGCAGTACTGCGAGGTTTCCGACGTGAAGATGGAGGAAGGCTCCATGCGCTGCGACGCGAATATCAGTATCCGTCCGGTGGGGCAAAAGGAATTTGGCACCCGCGCCGAGCTGAAGAACATGAACTCCTTCCGCGGCGTTCAGCGGGGCCTGGAGTACGAGGAGTACCGCCAGGCGGAAATTTTGGACGACGGCGGCAAAGTTGTGCAGGAGACACGCCGCTGGGACGAGGCCGCCGGCAAGACGCTGTCGATGCGCAGCAAGGAAGAAGCGCATGACTACCGCTATTTCCCGGATCCCGACCTCGTCAGACTTCATATCGATGAAGCCTGGAAGGAGAGCATCCGCGCGACGATTCCCGAGCTTCCGGATGCCCGGCAGGCGCGCTATACTTCCGAATACGGCCTCCCGAGCTATGATGCGGGCGTCATTACATCTTCGAAGCCGCTGGCGGACTTTTTCGAGGACAGCCTGAACTATACAAAGGATGCCAAAGCGGTTTCCAACTGGATTATGGGCGACCTCCTCGGATACTTGAACAGTACCGGCCTGGAGCTGCCGGCCCTCAAAATTACCGGCCGCGGTCTCGGTGAAATGATCGGATTGATCGAGAAGGGCACGATCAGCAGCAAAATCGCCAAAACGGTATTCAAGGAAATGCTCGAATCCGGCAAGCTGCCACAGCAGATCGTCGAGGAAAAAGGACTTGTGCAGATCAGCGACGAAGGCGCGATCAAAACGATCGTCGAGCAGGTTGTCGCGGCAAATCCGCAATCCGTCGAGGACTTCAAGGCGGGCAAGCAGAAAGCGATCGGCTTCCTGGTCGGCCAGGTCATGAAGGAGAGCAAAGGCAAAGCCAACCCTGCGCTTGTCAACAAGCTGCTGGCCGAAATATTGAGCCAATAAAAGCTTGAGCTTCCCTTGGGGCTTGTCCGTGTGACAAGCCCCTTTGATTTAGCATTCATTTTCATTTTCGCGCATGCGCTCGAGGTGGTTCCGAATATGATAAACAGACTGTTTCTGGATGACGAGGACATGGTCGATCAGATCTGGCGTCTGCAGCATATGGCTTACCGGCTGGAGGCGGAGCGGATCGGGTTCCGCGATATTCCGCCGCTGATGGACACCCATGAAACGATACGCAAGTGTAAAGAGGATTTTTACGGATGTTTAAATGAGGACGGAGAACTTATCGGAGCGGTAGCAACGGAGCAGGAAGCGCCGGATACGATTACGATCAGCCGGATGATGGTTCATCCCGATCATTTCCGCAAGGGGATTGCGGGCAGCCTGATTCAACACGTGCTGGATCTTCATCCGGATGTTCCCTTGTTCATCGTGTCCACGGGAACCAAAAACACGCCGGCTGTGGCGCTGTACACCAAATACGGCTTTGTTCCTTTTGACCGGTACGAGGTAGCCCCGGGCGTGGAACTGACGACCTTTCACAGAGCGTCCGAATCGTCACAATAAATACCTCAGCAGAATGGGAGAGGTTGACCCTTGCAGGATCCATGGTATATCGATAATGTGCATATTTTGCTGCGTTTGCTGCTGTCTATGCTGCTCGGCGGATTGGTCGGTCTGGAGCGTGAGCGGTCCAACCACGCGGCTGGACTCCGAACTCATATTTTAGTGTGCATGGGATCGGCGTTAATTATTATGCTGTCTATTTACGGCTTCTCCGAATTCGTTCACGAGGTGAACATCCGGATCGACCCTGCCCGTTTGGCATCGGCCGTCATTACGGGGATCGGATTCCTGGGAGCCGGAACGATTCTGTTTACCGGTAAATCCATTACCGGTTTAACGACGGCGGCTTCCGTGTGGGTCGTCGCTGCGGTCGGCTTGTCTGTCGGCGCCGGATTTTATTTCGCGTCCGTCGCTGCCACGCTGCTTATATTACTGACGCTCGTGGTATTTAATAAGCTGGAGCAGCGTTATATCAAAGGGAGCAAGCTCCACCTGTTCACGTTCCACGCCGTTTCGGTTCCGGGGCTGCTTGAATCGATCTCGGAATTGGTGCAGGCGGAAGGCATCGCCGTGAAAAAATTGATTATCAATGAACGGAGTGCAGCCGCGCCCTTTGAGCTGGAGCCTCCCTCCACAACGCTTGAGATCTCGATGCACGTCCTGATCAAGCAGTCCTTTGATCCGCTGCATCTGGCTTCGCAAATCCGGAAGCTGGAAGGAATTACACTGGTGTCCCTAGACTGACGAAAACGCCGAAAGCTCCCGGGTGACCGGGGGTTTTTGCTTTGACAGGCCGGATAATCCAGATATTGACCTGTTAATTAGGGGACAGAATAGGGTACTATCAGGAAAAAGGACTCGGCCAAACCATTTAGAGAAAGGAGCTGCAAGCATGCATTCTGCCGGACGTCACTCAACAAATTCAGCGGACGAACCGCAGAAAGGTAAACGCCGGTTACGCATTTATTCCAAGGCGGAGCGGGGAGTCCGCAAGCGCCGGCTGTATTCCCGCAAGCGCAAATTTACCGCAGGGCTTCTTGCAGCGATTTGTCCGGGACTCGGCCATATTTATCTGGGATTGTACCGTAAAGGGGTTTCTCTTATATTCGCGCTGATGCTGGATGCGTCGGCGCTGCTCTATTTTTCTTCCATCGGCATCCAGATCAACGTGCCATTGCTTATTTTGCTCGCGCTTTTATTTCCTGTCGCTTATTTTTATAGCGTTTATGATGTGCTTCAAGCTGCGGATTATGTGATTTATCACCGGAGAAGGGCTGGGCTTGAGCTGCCGGATGAAGAGGAGACGGAACGGGCGCATCCCTTTGCCTTGGAACGCAGCATCGCTTTCGGCGTATATCTGGTTGCCGGCGGGCTGCTGATGATCGCCTTTTATCAGAAGCCCAAATGGCTTGGCATGTTTATTGAACAGTACGGACAAACCGCGGCTGCGGTCGTTTTGATCGTCCTTGGTTTGTTTTTCGGGCTTCGGGAGACGCTCCTGTTTTTAAACCAAAGACGCGGAAGATGAACCGCTGCGCCATAGCCTGATTTTATGGCCGTGCTGCAGCGTGGAAAGAGGTGATCGACAACGTGAACCGAAAACCCAAATTGCGGGTGGGGCGTTTTACTGCCGTGCTGCTGCTGGTTGTGACCGGTGCACTGCTGTTGACGGATGCGGTTCAAGGGACCGAATACATGCTGCTCCTGCTAAAATGGTGGCCGCTGCTGGCCGTCCTGTGGGGGGCTGAATATATTGTGCTGTACTGGTTTATGCGGAAATCGCGAACACCCGGCTGGGGGCGTTTCCGGCTGGATATCCGCGGAGTGCTGGTGGCCGTCCTGCTGTCGGCTTCCGTCTTTGTCGTCACCGAACAAGACCACTACCTTCACTTGTGGAATAAGGTCAGTCTGAATTTGACGGCGGCTGGTGTAGACTACAGTGAGGCTAAGGGTAAGCGGTTTGATAAGGACCCGATTTCGATTCCTGTCGCCTTCGAGACCCAAGCGGTGAATATCGACAATATTAACGGCGATATTTTGCTGCAGCGGGGACCTGTGGACGACATTCGGGTGGATACCGAGATGTGGGTGGATCAGATTACGGGGCCGGAAGCGGATGTGATCGGGCAGGAATCCACGGTTGACGTCAGCGACGGAAGCACCGTTACGATCCAAACCAAAGGCAAGGCTTACGGGCAATCCGGCAAAAGGCAGCCGCGGATGAACCTGACCATTACGCTGCCGGAAGACCGCCGCTTTAATTTTTCCGTCCGGACGATGAACGGCGGTATTACTTTGAATAATGTTGAGGCCATTGAGCAAATTACGCTGGAAAGTGCAAATGGCGAACTTAAGCTGAACCATATTCTTGGGCAGGTTAAAGGAAAAACGCTGAACGGGGCCGTTCAGGCCGCGAACGTTACCGGCTCGGTTGATCTCACGACCAACCGGGGGAATATGGAGGCGATCGATGTTTCCGATTCTGTTGCGCTGACATCCCAGGTCGGGAATCTGTCGGTCATTCGGGCCCAGGGAAAAATCAACGTAAGCACCAAGAACGGCAACATTTATGTGGATGACATCAAATCGGATTTGACGGCAGAGTCGCTCAACGGCGATATTACGGCAAGATCGAACTCCGTCGGCGGAAACTGGGACATCTACAGCGCTGTCGGGGAGCTTATCCTTGATCTGCCAGGGGAAGGCAACTACGCTATTGACGGAACGATCAGCTATGGCGATATTCATAATATGTTCCCCGAGTTTGTCGTGGACAAGAAGAGCATTACCGGCGAGATCGGCACCGGTGATTATACGATCCATGTCGAAGGCAACAGTGAACTAAATGTGAATAAATATTAGAAAAGGATGAACATGGAAGCTTTAACGGCTTCTGTGGGGCGGGGTCCGTTGACAAAGCTCAAAAGATAAACGTACAATAAAGTTATTAACGACTATGTTAAAACATTAAAGGCGGTGGGAATCATGTCTACGCGAGTCCAACATGCACTAGAACAACTGAAGGCAACAGGTGTTCGGATTACGCCCCAACGTCATGCGATTTTGGCCTATTTGATGGAGTCCATGAACCATCCGACGGCGGATGAGATATACCGCGCACTCGAGCCCAAGTTTCCGAGCATGAGCGTCGCGACCGTATATAACAATTTGAAGATGTTTATGGAAGCGGGAATGGTCCATGAGCTGACCTATGGAGATAATTCGAGCCGCTTTGATGCCAACGTGTCGGATCACTTCCACGTGATCTGCGAGAAATGCGGCAAAATTGAAGATTTCATGTATCCTTCCCTGAAGGATGTGGAGCATACAGCGGAACAGAGCACTGGATTCAAGGTCAAGGACTTGAGGATGGAGCTTTATGGGATATGCAGTTCTTGCAAAGAACAATGATTTTTGAAACGTGCGGACTCCTGCAAAGGATTCTTCACGTTTTTGTTTTTCAGGCAGAACTTTCCGATCATCCGGAACATACCGGAAGGCATAATGTGAATAAAATGACGGAGGATTAGCGAGTGAACAGAAGAAGACGCAGACGCCGCCCCTCAGCGGGGAGGCGCTTTACTATATTCCTGGGCTTGTGCCTGATCATTGCCGGGGCCTATCTGACGGTGACCGAAATTCTACCGAATCCTTTGCATGAAAAACCGGATTGGCGCGGCATGGACAAGCCTATTTTCGTGGAAGGGAAGCTTCAGGCAGAACCAGCCGAAGGAGCCGGAGAACAGCTGATGCTTCCGCTGCCGGTACTGCAGAAGGTGGTGGATCCGACGATTCGATATGAATCAGGGACCCAGTCCATCATTTTGACGACGCCGGTGCGGGTCATGCGGCTGCAGACAGGACAGAAAAAAGCGCAGCTGAACAACAAGCCGGTTGAGCTCCGGTTTGCTCCGGAGGAAAAGGACGGCGTGCCGTACATGCCGATTCAGCCGCTTAAGGAACTGTACGGGGTTAACATCCATGAGGATGCCACTACGGGTGCCGTCATTTTGATGAAAGCCGGGGATACCATCCAGATGGGGGCGGCCAAAGGCCAGCCTGACGATAAGGTGAAGCTCCGACAAGGGGATTCCATCCACTCGCCGATTCTGGCTGATATGAAGGGTGGTACCCCTCTGCGGATTTGGGATTCGAAGGGATCCTGGTATTTCGCCCAGATGGATAACGGCTACAGCGGGTATGTCCGCAAGGATGAAATCTCACTTGGGGACAAAAAGACGATCGAAATTCCGCCTATCCCGCCAACCCGGGCGGAGCGCAGCTGGAAAGGCAAGCCCGTCAACCTGGCGTGGGAAGCAGTCTATCAAAACAAACCCGATCCGGCCGTATTGGACGGACTGGACGGTGTCAACGTCGTCAGTCCGACCTGGTTCAGCATTATCGACGGCAAGGGCAACGTTCGCAGCAATGCGGATATGGCCTATGTGAATAAAGCCCATGCCCGTAAGATGGAGGTATGGGGGCTGATCAATAACAGCTTCGATGCGGACATAACTACGAGCGCGATGGCCACCTACGAAACGCGGCTGAATACGATCAGCCAGCTGCTGGAGCTGGCGCAGATGTATCATCTGGACGGGATCAACATCGATTATGAAAATGTAAAAACGAAGGACGGCCCCAATATTACGCAGTTTGTGCGTGAATTGAAGCCGCTGGCACAGGATCGAGGACTGATCTTATCGGTTGACGTCACGCCGAAATCAAGCAGCGAGCTGTGGTCCAAATTTCTGGACCGCAGTGCACTGAGCGAAGCCGCGGATTTCATTATGCTGATGGCTTACGATGAGCATTGGGCATCAAGTCCGGAAGCCGGCTCGGTTTCTTCCCTCCCTTGGGCGGAAGCAGCTGCGCGAAAGATCCTGGATGAGGACGACGTGCCGCCACAGAAGTTGATACTGGCCGTGCCGCTGTATACGCGGATCTGGTCGGAAGCGAGCAAGAACGGGAAAGTCGAAGTGTCCTCCAAAGCGGTCGGCATGAAGACCGTCAAAGATATTTTAGCCGAAAAGAAACTGAAGCCGAAGTATCTGGAAGACGTGAAGCAGCATTATGTGGAGTATAAGGAAGACGGAGTCCTGAAAAAAATATGGATTGAGGACGCGGTATCCCTGCAGGCGAGAGTGGACTTGGCCAAGTCGCTCAAATTGGGCGGCGTTGCGGCATGGACGCGAAGCTTCGGGACGGAGGATGCCTGGAAAGTGTTAAAAGGAATACAGCAGTAATTACCTTATTGAATCAGCACTTATACTTTATGTAATAAAAAACCGGTACAGCCTGTGATCAGGTCGTACCGGTTTTTTTGTATTTAATGATGATGCGGCGTTGCTTGGGCTCCCTGGCCTTGCTGAGCGGCTTGCAGCTCTTCGGGAGTAATATTCGCCTGGTTGGGATCCAGCGTCAGGATCGTGCGGCAGAACATGCAGCGGTCGGTTTTTCCGAGCATTTTGGTCAATTTGTGACATTCCGGACATTCGAGCTGCAGCGCGCTGGTCGACAGCATGCCGGCCCAGAAATATATTCCGAGGCTGCCCATCATGGAAATCAGGCCAATCACAAGACCGATGGCTGCGAACACCTTACCGGCATGTCCCCAAAATACGATACCGGCCGTCCCCAGAACCATCAGACCCATACCCAGCATCGTCAGCAGCAGGCCCCAAAGACGAAAAGCGTTAATTTTCGCTTGATTGAAAATCATGAATCTTTAGCTCCTATCATCAAATTTGTTGTATTTACAAAAAGAAGGAACTGACATGGACATGTAGAAGTATATTATAACTGAATTGGCTCACTTTCGCCAAGGAATGCATGGAGGGAGACGTGAATTTGTCCAATTTGTCCTTTTTTTATGGAGAGTCGGTTTATGTCGATGCCATGGGAACTATTATTTT
>NZ_CP081301.1:0-552500 GCF_025809195.1 Paenibacillus sp. PSB04 | reverse complement strand
ACGAGGGGGCCGCAGTGAAAAGGCCCAAGCGACTGTTTAGCAAAAACACAGGTCTGTGCGAAGCCGCAAGGCGAAGTATACGGGCTGACGCCTGCCCGGTGCTGGAAGGTTAAGGGGAGCGGTTAGGGAGTAATCCCGAAGCTGTGAACCGAAGCCCCAGTAAACGGCGGCCGTAACTATAACGGTCCTAAGGTAGCGAAATTCCTTGTCAGGTAAATTCTGACCCGCACGAATGGCGTAACGACTTGGGCGCTGTCTCAACGAGAGATCCGGTGAAATTTTAATACCTGTGAAGATGCAGGTTACCCGCGACAAGACGGAAAGACCCCATGGAGCTTTACTGCAGCTTGATATTGGATTTGGGTACGATCTGTACAGGATAGGTGGGAGCCTTTGAAACCTGAGCGCCAGCTTGGGTGGAGGCGCCGTTGGGATACCACCCTGATCGTATCTAGGTTCTAACCTGGTACCGTAATCCGGTATGGGGACAGTGTCAGGTGGGCAGTTTGACTGGGGCGGTCGCCTCCTAAAGAGTAACGGAGGCGCCCCAAGGTTCCCTCAGAATGGTTGGAAATCATTCGAAGAGTGCAAAGGCAGAAGGGAGCTTGACTGCGAGACCTACAAGTCGAGCAGGGACGAAAGTCGGGCTTAGTGATCCGGTGGTACCGCATGGAAGGGCCATCGCTCAACGGATAAAAGCTACCCTGGGGATAACAGGCTTATCTCCCCCAAGAGTCCACATCGACGGGGAGGTTTGGCACCTCGATGTCGGCTCATCGCATCCTGGGGCTGAAGTAGGTCCCAAGGGTTGGGCTGTTCGCCCATTAAAGCGGTACGCGAGCTGGGTTCAGAACGTCGTGAGACAGTTCGGTCCCTATCTGTCGTGGGCGTAGGAAATTTGAGAGGAGCTGTCCTTAGTACGAGAGGACCGGGATGGACGTACCGCTGGTGCACCAGTTGTTCCGCCAGGAGCATGGCTGGGTAGCTACGTACGGACGGGATAAGCGCTGAAAGCATCTAAGCGTGAAGCCCCCCTCAAGATGAGATTTCCCAGTATGTAAGACCCCTTGTAGACGACGAGGTAGATAGGTTGGAGGTGGAAGTGCAGCAATGCATGGAGCTGACCAATACTAATCGGTCGAGGGCTTATCCAAAATATAAAACACAGATTCGTTTCGTATCTAGTTTTCAAGTGATCAAACACTTGAATTAAATATTGTTCCCTGATAGCTCAGTTGGTAGAGCACTCGACTGTTAATCGAGTTGTCACAGGTTCGAGTCCTGTTCGGGGAGCCATTATGGAGAGGTGTCCGAGTTGGCCGAAGGAGCACGATTGGAAATCGTGTAGGCGCCAAAAGCGTCTCGAGGGTTCGAATCCCTCTCTCTCCGCCATTATAGTTTGGCCCGTTGGTCAAGGGGTTAAGACACCTCCCTTTCACGGAGGTAACATGGGTTCGAATCCCATACGGGTCACCACTTTTATTGCTTGCATCAGGGATGAGAATCCAAAAAGGGTTCGTCGGAGCGTTACTTCGATAGCATATGCATCGCAGTCTCGAACGAAGTGAGAGTATCCCATACGGGTCACCACTTTAATTATTAGCTTCAGGGATGAGAATCCAAAAGAAAAAATGCTTGCCTTTTTAGTGGTTTATCTGCTAAGATATTAAAAGTGTTTCTTATGGAGGCTTAGCTCAGCTGGGAGAGCATCTGCCTTACAAGCAGAGGGTCGGGGGTTCGATCCCCTCAGCCTCCACCATGTATACTTTAAAGAAAATAAATATTTTTTAATGACGCGGGGTGGAGCAGTCCGGTAGCTCGTCGGGCTCATAACCCGAAGGTCGCAGGTTCAAATCCTGCCCCCGCAATTTATCTCCTTATTTATGGAGATACATAATTGGCCGTGGAACCGTGGTGTAGAGGCCTAACATGCCTGCCTGTCACGCAGGAGATCGCGGGTTCGAATCCCGTCGGTTCCGCCATTTATTTTCTTGAGAGTTTAGTTTGTTGCAATAATACTCTTGATAGAAACAAAATTAGGCTCGGTAGCTCAGTCGGTAGAGCAGAGGACTGAAAATCCTCGTGTCGGCGGTTCGATTCCGTCCCGAGCCACCATGAATTTAATAATAAGCATAAAAGCCGGTGTAGCTCAATTGGTAGAGCAACTGACTTGTAATCAGTAGGTTGGGGGTTCAAGTCCTCTCGCCGGCACCATATGGAGGCTTAGCGAAGTGGCCAAACGCAGCAGACTGTAAATCTGTTCTCGTACGAGTTCGGTGGTTCGAATCCATCAGCCTCCACCAGTTTTATTATAGGGGCATAGTTTAAAGGTAGAACAGCGGTCTCCAAAACCGTTAGTGTGGGTTCAATTCCTGCTGCCCCTGCCATTCGAAATACAGCTTCATATCTTTTATTATGGCGGTCGTGGCGAAGGGGTTAACGCACCGGATTGTGGCTCCGGCATTCGTGGGTTCAAGTCCCATCGATCGCCCCATAACTTATAATGACAATCTTGTTGGGGATTAGCCAAGCGGTAAGGCAACGGACTTTGACTCCGTCATGCATAGGTTCGAATCCTATATCCCCAGCCAGTTTAAGCGGACGTGGCTCAGCGGTAGAGCATCGCCTTGCCAAGGCGAGGGTCGCGGGTTCGATTCCCGTCGTCCGCTCCATTTGATTTCGGCGCCATAGCCAAGTGGTAAGGCACAGCTCTGCAAAAGCTTTATCCCCAGTTCGAATCTGGGTGGCGCCTCCATTAACTTCATATGCGCCCTTAGCTCAGCTGGATAGAGCGTTTGACTACGAATCAAAAGGTCAGGAGTTCGAATCTCTTAGGGCGCGCCATTTTTTTTAACTGAATATGCCGGTGTGGCGGAATTGGCAGACGCGCGCGACTCAAAATCGTGAGGGAAACCGTGGGGGTTCGAGTCCCTTCACCGGCATCATAGAGAAAAGCCTTGGAAAATATCCAAGGCTTTTTCTTGTATAGACTAACATTGTACACCGAGCCATCGTTCGTCGTTCGTTAATCCCTCATCCTGCAGTACACTTGCACTTCTCCTTCCAATCAGCCACCTGATGATATCCCGCTGAAAGGCGGCCATGATAATTCGTATTGCGTTTATTTGTATGACTGTATGATATTTAAAGATCCTCTGATCAATCCGTTCGTTCTACCATTACTCCCTTTGAACGTTTTCCCCATCCTTGTTTAAAGTTGATAAACCATTCCAGCCGGCTTTACCTGGGCTAAACAGGCTCAATGTTTCTTTAGTTAAGTGCCAAATCCCTTGCTCAGAGCCTCCAACGATTTCCTATTCCAAGCATTGTATAAGTAAACTGCTCATTGAAGTTCCATAGCGTGCTGATCATGCCCTATAAACGGGCAATTGGAGCTGCCAGTGGAGGATGTGGCTGCCGCGTTACATGCAGAAAAAGCTTGCTTCGTCTAAGGTCCGAGCCTTCCCCCGACTTAGGTCTAGGATTAAAAACCGTCTGGGGTCCGTTTTGGAAATCCCGGATTGAACCTAAAATAGAGTCATAAGGTTGATACAAACGAAAGGCGGTGACAATGCATGAGAACAAATAAAACTTCTGGTTGGGCGATCGTATTGATCGCAATCGGGGCACTGATGCTCCTGGGAGTATTCGCTCCATTATTCGGCAGGCTGATCGGATTGATCTTCCCGATCCTGATGATCGTGCTCGGCTATTATGGAATTCGCAGAGGTAAGGTGGTCATCGGTACGATTATCCTCGCATTCGGTGTCATGGGACTTCTGGCGAAGCTGTCCTGGATCATCGGACCGCTGCTGGGAATTGCCCTGGTAGTGTTCGGGATTATGCTGCTGAAAGGTAAGAAGTCGTCGAAGTGGATGTAACGGTAACAAAGAATTACCTTCAATAAATACAATCAAACGAATAGGCGATCACAGCTTATAAGGAGGGAGCAAAAACAGATGAGCGTATTTCGCAGGGTACGGGATATCACCGTAGCGACATTAAATGAACGTTTGGAACAAAGTCAGGACCCGGTACGGTTGATCGATCAGTTTTTGGCATCAACGCGTGACGATATTATGGAAGCCGAGAAGCTCGTTCAGCAGTACTCCGCTCACGTGAGACAGCTGAAGCAGCAAGTGGATCAGGCATCCAACATGAAGGAAAAGCGTGAGGAGCAGGCGCTGCTGGCTCTGAAGGCCGGCGAGGATCATCTAGCCAAGCTCGCACTGCAGGAAAAAATAATCTATGAAGAAAAGCTCGAGCAATACGGAGGACTGCTGGATACAACCCGCCAGTCGCTCACCGAGCTGGAAAATCAACTGAACGACCTGAAATTGGAGTACCAAACTGTGTACAGCAAACGTCAATACTACGCGGCACGGATGGAAACCCTCAGACTTCAGCAGCGGATGAATCAGCGCATGGAAGGTTTTGGCGGACAGGATGTTCCCAAGATGTTCAACCGTCTGGAAGACCGCATTTCCGATTGGGAATTTGAAGCACGCAGTCTGCGCGACCTGCGCCGCGGCGGTCAGGAACTGTTCGAGCAAGCCAGCGGAACGGTATCCAGCGTGCTGGAAAGGGAGCTGGCCCGCCTGAAGGAAAAGCTGAACAACAGCGGAAAGGAGTAACGTCATGAGCAAGCTATACCGATCGACCCGCGATAAAATGGTCACCGGTTTGTGCGGCGGTCTGTCCGATACCTTTGGCATCGATTCCACGCTGCTGCGGATCCTGTTTTTGATCAGTATCCCATTTACCGGCGGGACCACGCTGTTCATCTACTTTATCGCGGCTTTGGTCATCCCTAAAGAACCTACGACACCTTTTAATCCATATGGACCGGGACCGGGGGCAGCTGGGGGCGGATACTACGGCAATAGTATGGGGTCCGGCAGCTACTACGGCAACGGTCAGCAAGGCAACGGCGCTTATGGTGCCCAATCTTTTGACCCTAGAGCCAAATACAACGGTTCGCCTTACGGCGGAGGCAGACCGGGCGGATACAGCTCGTCCGCATCCGACCTGGACGCCATGATGGAAGATATCGAGAAGAAAGCCATGAAGAAAGAGCTTGAGGAATTGAAAAAAAAATTATCTAAGTACGAGAAGGGAGAAGTGTAAAACATGGGAGTATTTAAAAGAATTAAGGATATGACGAAAGCATCGGTGAACGAGGTATTGGATAAAGTTGAAGATCCGGTAATTATGCTGAACCAGTATCTGCGCGATATGGAGGCAGAAATCCATGACGCGGAAGTTACAGTAGCGAAGCAAATGGCCAATGAACGCCGCATGAAGCAGCGCGTGGAAGAAGCCGTGAAGATGGCCGGCCAACGTGAGGCACAAGCTGAACTGGCACTTCGTAACGGCCAGGAAGAAGTAGCGCGCAAGCTGCTCGAGGAAAAGATTTATTTTGACCAAAAACTGTCCGAGTACCAAGAACTGCACGCTCAATCCGAGGCACAAGCTAAAGAACTGGTACAGCAGCTCCATGACATGAAAGACGAGTTCTACAAAATGCGCAACAAGCGCAATGAGCTCGTAGCCCGTGCGCAAATGGCGAAAGCCAAAAAGCAAATGTCTCAAATCAGCAGCCTGCATACGATCGAAAGCGGCAGCGCGTCCCTTGGATTCCACCGCATGGAAGAAAAGATCATGCAAATGGAAGCTGAAGCCGATGTGATGCGTGCCCCTTACCGTCCGGATACATCCGCTTTCACCAGCCCGGTCGATGCGGAGAAGCAGCTGAAGGTGGAAGAACAGCTCAGCGCGCTGAAAAGCAAGCTGAACCCGCCGGCTGCCGCTCCTTCCAAATCGAATAAAGAATAAGTATTCAATTCTGCGGACAATATGATATGCTAGGAAGAATGGAATAAGGGCGCGAGACCTCATTCACATCTTCCTGGATCCCGGTGAAGCCATAAGGAGTGTGCCCGTCACAACCCTATGGCTTTTCCGGTCTTACTTTTCCGATAAACCAAGACATCATAAGGAGGTGCGGCATGGAAAAAAGAAATCGCTTCATTGCGCTGATTCTCATCGGGATCGGCCTTCTCATGCTCTTCGGCAGGTGGGTCGGCTTTTTTACCATCGTCGCCCTCTTATTCATTCTTATGGGAATTTATACGATTCGCGGCGGAAAAGTGAAGAGGGGCTACCGTCTTGTGGCGGTGGGCGCCATCCTGCTGCTGATTGATCATTTGCTGATCGTGCTGGGGATTGCGCTGATCTCCCTGGGATGGTTTTTTGTAAAGGCAAGGAAGGTACAGAACCGGGATGGGTACCTGCAGAAGCAGGGTTTTTCGGGGCATTACAATTGGGACCAGGTCCCTTGGGCTATGAGAAGCCAGAGCGTCTGGCATGTCATCAACGAAGCCGATCTGGATTTGTCGCTTGCGATCCCCGAGGAACACCGTACGGTGATGATGTTTCAAGGCATCATGGGGGATACGGACATTAAAATTCCGGAGTATTACGGGGTGGAGCTTGAAGTGTTCGTCCTGTTCGGCGCGATCGATTTCAGAGGGCACCGGGATAACGGCTTGATGAACCGTTTGAACTGGAAATCCCCTAATTATGAGACCAGCGAATACAAAGTTAAATTCCATATTTCCTACCTGGTAGGAGATGTTGATATTGATCTGTCATAGGAGGTGGGTTCCCTGATGAAAACCAGAAAACCGGCTAATATGGTCTCCCGGAGCATGGGCGAGGGGGCCCTTCTTTCTTTTGTTATGCTCCTGATCATTTTTTACGTACTTTATACATATGGTTATTTGGCCCCGTTTGATTCTTGGCAAAAAACGCTGCAGGCCGGTGCTACGCTGATCCTGGTTCCGATCGGTCTGGGAGCTATCTTCGGGTTCTATCAGAGCTATCGGGTAAAATTGAAGCTGGAACGGCTGCGGGAAACGCTGCTCTCCTGGGAAAAAGGGAACGTCGCCCGCTCCGTACCGGAGCTTGGCAGCGACGAGGTCGGGCGCCTTGGCGAGCAGCTTGGGCGCATCAGCAAAAAGTGGGAGGAGCAGGTCAACTCCCTTCAGCGCTTATCCACGAACAATGCCCAGCTGGCCGAGCAGGCGCGGATATCGGCGATCGTAGAGGAGCGCCAGCGGCTGGCCCGGGAGCTGCATGATGCGGTATCCCAGCAGCTGTTTGCGATATCGATGACGGCGACGGCCGTGGGGAGGACGCTTGAGAAGGATTTTGACAAGGCTCAGCGCCAGGTCGCGCTCATCGAAGAAATGGCCGCCGTGGCCCAATCGGAAATGAGAGCGCTGCTGCTGCATCTCCGGCCGGTCTATCTGGAAGGCAAACCGCTGGAGCAAGGCCTCGGTGAGCTGATCAAAGAGCTCAAAGTGAAGGTTCCGATGGAAATCGTGTTTGAAATGGACAAAGGCATCCACCTGGTAAAAGGAATCGAAAATCACCTGTTCCGCATCATCCAAGAGGCGATGTCTAACACGCTCCGGCATGCCAAAGCGGATAAGATGGAAATCCGGATTCACCAAAAGAAAGACATGGTCTGGGTCATGCTCCGTGACGACGGCCAGGGCTTTGAACTAAACGAGACAAAACAGGCCTCTTACGGCCTTTCCAATATGCAGGAACGCGTCAACGAAATCGGCGGATCGATCCAAATTATTACGGCGCCCGGCAAGGGTACGCGAATCGAAATTACCGTGCCGATTGTATCTGAAGACAAAGCAGGGAGTGAGGATCTTGGAAATGGAAACACCCTTGATTAAAGTGCTGCTCGTCGATGACCACGAGATGGTGCGGATCGGTCTGGCAGCCGTGTTGGGGACCGAGGACGGCATCGAAGTCGTCGGCGAGGCAGGCAGCGGGGAGGAAGGCATCCGCCTTGCCCGGGAATACAAACCCGACGTCGTCCTGATGGACCTGGTGATGGAGGGCATGGACGGGATTGAGGCGACGCGGCAGCTGCTGAAGCTGTACCCGGACTGCAAGGTGATCGTGCTGACAAGCTATTTGGACGACGAGAAAATGTACCCGGTTATCGAGGCCGGCGCATTCAGCTACCTGCTGAAGACGTCGCGCGCAAGCGAAATCGCCGACGCCATCCGCGCCGCGGCTCGCGGCCAATCGGTCTTGGAATCGCAGGTCGCCTCCAAGATGATGAACCGGTTCCGCCATCCGGAGGTGGAGGCCCCGGCGCACAAGGAGCTGACCGACCGCGAAATGGATGTGCTCCGCCTATTGGCGCAGGGCAAGTCCAACCAGGAAATCGCCGATGACCTCATCATTGGAATCAAAACGGTCAAGTTCCATGTGACGAACATCCTGGCGAAACTGGGCGTAGACGACCGCACGCAGGCGGCGATCTACGCTTACAAGAACGGTCTGGCGGAATAGTTGGGTTGAATCCAAAGCAAATTAGTCCATAGCAGATGAAAAGCCCCTGAGGAGCGGATAGCTTCCAGGGGCTTTTTTGGATCATAATGTGTAAGTTTTGAAGACCGCTAAATCAAAAACAGCAGCCCGAGGGTGGCCAGACTCAGCGCCAGGCCAGCTCCAAAGCCGAATCCATAGCCATACGGATAATAAGGATAGAAGGCGCGGACGGTGGCTTTTTCCGGAGCTTTGGCTATAGGCCCCTTAGCGCGTTTTTTATGGCCGCCCTTTACTTTGGCGCCGTGCAGTTGGGTGCCTTCCGGCCCGTTCAGAATAATATGGCCGTCTTTGCACTCGGTCAGCTTTCCGGTATATACTCTGCCGTCATACATACAGGCAGCGACCATTTTGCCGCAGTGCTGCCGAATATTTTCTTCTGTTAATGGGTAAATAGGGATCATGGAAGTGTGCGAACCTCCCTTATCATTTTTATTAACCAGTGTATTCATGGCCTATGGACGCGGCTATGGTCATTCACCCAATTTCGCCTATCGTACGGCTTTAGGTATAATCGCCCCGGAAACGGACATCCTTTTAGTAGATTGATAGATTTCCTGGTGAAGGGATGTATGAGGGATGATGGCAGTCCGGAGATGGGCAGGTTTAGGTTTGGCGGTATGTGTAGCGGCTTTGGTATGGATGGGGTATTTGTGGTACAGCGCGAATCAGACGTCGGCGCCGTCCCATCAAGATCCGGAAGAATTGCGCACCCTCTTGAAGCTGGGAAATGAAGTGGTAGACGTGCCGCAGCGTCTGGTTGTGAAGTGGCAGGGAGACTGGGAAGCCAACGGAAATCAAGATGCGTACGAGGCGGCTGAGGGGCTGTCCCAATCGCTGAATCTGCCGGGAGTACAGCAGCTGACGGAAGGCGGTCACTTGACGTACCGGGTCGTGGATACGAAAAATGGCGTTAACGTGCGGTTTAACTGGCAGGAGATTTCAGAGGATCGCAGTTATATTATTATTCAACTGGAGGCGGCTGGTGATGAGCAGCTGAGCGCCTTGACTGAACTCCAGTCGGAATACGGACAGGCATTGCACGAAAACGGCATCGATGCTGAATGGAATGCTTCTTTGCAGGGAACGGTTAAAGGGGAGCATACTGCCGGTTCGACCATGAAAGCGGTAGAGGATGGCATTTTCAGAAATATGGCGGCGACAAAAGCGGAATCCTACGAGGATGCGACTACGGTCAGCAACGCTTACGAGGTGCCTTCATTGCGGTCCGGCATTCAAAGCGGAGGGAAGGTTCTGAACATGCAGGTGGCGGTTCATGAGGATCAATCGACCGGCAGCAGCCGGGTGACGATCGGGCTTCCGGTCATTACGATTGAGTATTAGACCTGCCTGGCACGCAGAAAGAAATTTTTGATTTACCACGAAGTTAAACGGATAGCATCATGCTGATGAATGTGCTAAAATGACATCAATCATTTTATGCCACCAAATTATGGTGTAAAATCGGGATTTTGAAGAGACCAAAATACGACATAGAAAGAATGAGGAGCCATGACTGAAAATCAAAATCTTGAAGCACTCAAAACACCTGGTGCTGTATTTTTTATTTTCGGGGCAACCGGGGATTTGGCCAAACGCAAACTGTTTCCTGCCATTTATAGTTTGTACCGTGAAGGTAAATTAGCCGAGGATTTTGCGGTCATCGGCGTCGCGCGGCGTCCGCGTACCCAGGAGGAGTTCCGTGAGGACATCTTCCAGTCGATTCAGGAATTTTGCCGTTACAAGGCGGAGGACAACGACAATTGGAAGACGTTTGCGCAGCATTTTGAATATAAGTCCCTCGATATTAACAATGTCGACGGATTCCGTGAATTAAACGAACAGACGGTGAAGCTGGAGAAGCAGTTCGGCATACCGGGCAACCGCCTGTTTTACCTGGCCCTGGCGCCGGAGCTGTTCGGCAGCGTATCGTTTAACCTGCAAAAGGGCGGCATGCTGGATGCCGAAGGCTGGAACCGTCTCGTCATCGAGAAGCCGTTCGGCTACGATCTGAAATCGGCTGAAGAGCTGAACGAACAGATTCGCCAGGTCTTTAAGGAAGAAGAGATTTACCGCATCGACCACTACCTGGGCAAGGAAATGGTGCAGAATATCGAAGTGATTCGCTTCGCCAACGCGTTCTTCGAGCCGCTGTGGAACAACAAGCATATTGCCAACGTGCAGATTACGCTGAGCGAAACCGTCGGCGTTGAAGAGCGCGGAGGGTACTATGACCATGCCGGTGCACTCCGGGATATGGGACAAAACCATATGCTGCAGATGCTGACGATGATCGCGATGGAGCCGCCGAGCCGCCTGCTGCCGGAGGACATTCGTGACGAGAAGGTGAAGGTGCTCCGTTCGCTCCGGCCTTACGAGACAGCGGAAGAAGTGAAGAAGAATGTCATCCGCGGCCAGTACATCAAGGGCTCTGCCCGTGGTAAGGACCTGCCAGCCTATCGTGAGGAGGACAAGGTCGACCCGAATTCCAATACGGAAACGTATTTTGCGGCACGGCTGTTCGTGGATAATTTCCGCTGGGCGGGCGTACCATTCTATATCCGGACAGGCAAACGCCTCCCGGTCAAAACGACGGAAATCGTCGTGGAATTCAAGAGCATGCCGAACAACGTGTATTTGGGTAAAAAATACAAGCTCGAACCGAACCTGCTGGTTATCCGGGTGAACCCGATGGAAGGCATCTACGTAAAGATCAACGCGAAGAAGCCGGGCTCCGAAAACGAAATCGAGCCGCTCGCGATGGACTTCTGCCAGAGCTGCATGGTCGGCATCAACTCGCCTGAAGCGTATGAGCGTCTGCTGCATGATGCAGCCCGCGGCGAATCGACGTATTTCACCCGCTGGGATGAAGTGGCGTCGGCCTGGTCCTTCGTCGATAAAATCGCCGAAGCCTGGGCGCAAAATCAGGGTGATATCTCTTATTATCCTGCCGGGTCCTGGGGACCGAAGGAAACGGACGAACTGCTGAAAGCGGACGGCTTCCACTGGTGGCCGGTGAACGGCCAGGAAGAGGACAACGTCGTGTGGCAGATTGGCAAATAAAACCGTTGTGCCGGTGCTTGCCTTATGTTTCACTAAAGACATAGCCTGAAATGAAATCATCCTCATGCAGCCTCTGCATGGGGGTGATTTGCGTAGAGAATGTGATACAATAATAGACATGACTTTAGTGATGAAGGGAATAGTGAAATGAGCAAAGCGATAGATGATACGCTGCAGCAGGAAGTGGAGAAGCGCCGGACGTTCGCGATTATCTCCCACCCGGACGCAGGTAAAACAACATTAACGGAGAAGCTGCTCCTGTTCGGCGGCGCGATCCGGCTGGCTGGTACGGTCAAAGCGCGCAAAGCGAGCAAGCACGCGACCAGTGACTGGATGGAAATCGAGAAGCAGCGGGGGATTTCGGTTACTTCGTCGGTGATGCAGTTCGACTATAACGGACACCGGGTCAACATTCTGGACACCCCGGGTCATCAGGACTTCAGTGAAGATACGTACCGTACGCTGACCGCTGCCGACAGCGCCGTCATGCTGATCGACGTGGCCAAAGGGGTCGAGGCCCAGACGATCAAGCTGTTCCAGGTTTGCGCGAAGCGGGGCATTCCGATTTTTACGTTTATTAACAAGCTCGATCGGGAAGGCCGGAGTCCGTTCGACCTGATGGAGGAGCTGGAGCAGGTGCTTGGCATCCGCTCCGTGCCGATGAACTGGCCGATCGGGACCGGACGCGAGCTGTGCGGTGTTTACGACCGCATGAAGAATCAGGTCGAGCTGTTCCAGGGGAACGACCACTCGACTATTCAGGTACAGAAGGTGGAGGACTATAACGACCCGGTTATCCGTGAGATGGCGGGGGATTACCTGCACGATCAGCTGTGCCAGGACCTGGAGCTGCTGGACGTAGCGGGGGACCAATTTGACCTGGAAAAGGTACAAAAGGGCGAACTGACGCCGCTGTTCTTCGGCAGTGCGATCAACAACTTCGGGGTGCAGACGTTCCTGGAGAACTTCCTGCAGCTTGCCCCGCCGCCGGAGCCGCGCCGCAGCACGGCTGGTTTGATCGAGCCGACGAACGAGAAGTTCTCGGGATACATTTTCAAAATCCAGGCGAACATGAACCCGGCGCACCGGGACCGCATCGCCTTCATGCGGATCGTGTCCGGCAAGTTCCAGCGCGGCATGACCGTCAAGCATGTGCGGGTCGGCAAGGACATCAAGCTGTCGCAGCCGCAGCAGTTCCTGGCACAGGACCGCGACATCGTCGATGAGGCGTATCCTGGCGATATCGTCGGGCTGTTTGATCCGGGCATTTTCCGGATCGGGGACTCGCTGAGCCAAGGCAGCGAAATCGTCTTTGACGAGCTGCCGACGTTCTCGCCGGAGATTTTCTCCAAGGTAACGGTCAAGAACGCCCTGAAGCACAAGCAGTACCAGAAGGGCATCGACCAGCTGACGGAGGAAGGGACCATTCAGGTGTTCCATACGGTCAGCTTCGACGATACGATTCTCGGCGTTGTCGGCCAGCTGCAGTTCGAAGTATTCGAATACCGGATGAAAGGCGAGTACGGCGTGGATGTGCAGCTGCAGCGGATGCCGTACCAGTTCGCCCGCTGGATCGTGGATGACCAGATCGATCCGAGCAAATTCCGCATCAACTCGACGCTGGTGAAGGATAAGAAGGGCAACTATGTCGTGCTGTTTGAAAACGAATATGCGATGCGGACCGCGATGGAAAAAAATCCGACCGCGAAGTTTTTGGAGACGGCCCCTTAAGTCTGCTGAAGCTTCTGTAATATAGGAAATACCCCTCCGCTGTTTCCCAGCGGAGGGGTATTTGTCGTTGCGGTAAAAGCACCGGCGTCTTTGTTAAGTCAGTGGACCCGGCTTAATCGTCTTGAGGTGCTCATGAGCCACATGGACGAGCTCGTTCTGCTGCTTCGTGTCGATATTTTTCCACATCATCTCAAAGATCGCTCCGAGGCCAGGGAGCGCCTGCTCCGGACCGTCGACGGATCCTTCAATCATTTCACGAAGCTCGGCTTCATTGGAATCATGGACCTTATGGACAATGGCTTGGCGCAGGTCGAGAAGAATTGACATGATCGTTTTCCCTCCAGGCTAAAAAGTATGAACCCTTCACGTCAGAGCCGCCCGCTCCATATATCGGTGCGAACGACGTCCCGCTTCACCAGGGCTCAGTCTGAATTGTAATGATATTCTTTAGTAATGTGCCCCGAGGCAGGTGGCAAAATTCAAGTTTTTCACCTGCTGTGATATAATAATCAGGATAGACTTCTTATAGTCGTGGAGGTTAACATATGGCAAAAAAGCAGTACGCCGTCATCGGTATGGGGCGCTTTGGCTCCAGTGTTGCAAACACACTGAGCGAGATGGGGTTTGACGTGCTTGCCATCGATTCGGATGAACAGCGCACCCAGGCGGTATCGAATATGGTTACGCATGCCGTATCAGCGGATTCAACGGATGAAGAGGCGCTTCGTGCCCTGGGCATCCGCAATTTTGACGTGGTGGTTGTCGCCATCGGCGAAGACATCCAATCCAGTATTTTGACGACGCTCATCCTGAAGGATCTTGGGGTCGGAACGATTATCGTCAAGGCGCAAAATGAACTGCACGGCAAGGTTTTGCAAAAGATCGGCGCCGATAAAGTGATTTTTCCGGAGCGGGATATGGGCATGCGCGTCGCCCACCATCTCACTTCGCCGAATATTTTGGATTACATCGAGATTTCCGAAGACTACAGCATTTTGGAATTAAAGGCTTCGCAGGACATGGTCGGCAAAAACTTGAGGGAGCTCGACATTCGCGCCCGCTTCGGCTGCAACGTCATGGCGATCAAGCACGGTACAAAGATGGATATTTCGCCGTATGCCGATGCCCCGCTGAGCGAAGACGACGTACTCGTTATCGTCGGCGAGAAAAGCGATTTGACCAAGCTGGAGCTGGCTTATCCGAAATGATCCGATCCTCAGCGCGGGAGGACCTGGTGCTGGGGCAGAGGAGCAGTTTGACAGATGAATCATGAGAAGGACGGTTAAGGATGGACATCATTTCACCGCAAAATCCCCGGGTCAAGGAATGGGCACAGCTGCTCGAGAAGAAGCACCGGGACAAGCAGCATAAATATATCATCGAGGGCATTCATCTCGTGCAGGAGGCGCTGACGGCCGGGGCAGACCTGGAATGCGTCGCGTTTGACCTGGAGCAGGGGATTCCGTCCGAGCTTGCCCACCTGGCCGGCGGGGAATCTGCGGAGTGGATCGGCGTATCGCCTGCGGTAATCGCGAAGTGTACGGATACCAAGACGCCGCAGCCGGTTTTTGCCGTTGCACGGAAGGCCAAGACCGCAGCAGGGCTTGACGCCCTGATGAGCCGGGAGGGCAGCCTGGTCATCGTCCTGGACGGCGTGCAGGACCCCGGCAATGTCGGGACAATCATCCGCAGTGCCGATGCGGCTGGAGCGGACGGGGTCATTCTGGGGCGCGGGTCGGCCGACCTGTACAACCCGAAGACGATCCGCTCGACCATGGGGTCGCTGTTCCATTTACCCGTGGTGGAGGGTGATTTGATGGAGATCCTGCCGGAGGCAAAGCGGAGCGGCGCGCGGGTGATCAGCACCAGCCTGCAGGCGCAGGACACGTGCTACAGCTACGATTTCCGGCAGGGCTCCTGCTGGCTGCTCGTCGGCAACGAAGCCAAAGGGGTGTCGGAGCAGGCGCAGCAGCTGGTGGATGACGCGCTCATCATTCCGATGCGGGGGCAGGCCGAGTCGCTGAACGTGGCGATGGCTTCGACGCTGATGCTGTTCGAGGCGATGCGGCAGCGGCATTTTGCTTGAAGCTGCCTGCTCGAGAATATCAAAATAAAAGGCAAATCCGATCGGTGTGCGATGCGGAGCTGCCTTTTTTGCGTTTCGTTATACGCCCGAATAGGCCATAAATCCGCCATCAACGGGCACCACCGTGCCGGTGACAAAGCCTGAGGTCGTGTCGTCCACCAGCCAGAGCAGGGTGCCCAGCAGGTCTTCCGGAACGCCGAACCGGCGCATCGGCGTGTGGCTGATGATTTTATGGGAACGTTCGGTCAGGGACCCGTCCTCGTTCGTCAGCAGTTTCCGGTTCTGTTCTGTCAGGAAAAAGCCGGGGGCAATAGCGTTGACCCGGATGCCCGATTCGGCAAGGTGAACCGCCAGCCATTGAGTAAAGTTGTTAATCGCGGCTTTGGCTGCGCTGTACGCCGGCACTTTGGTCATAGGACTGGGTGCGCTCATGGAGGATATGTTCAGCACAACCGCGCCGGGACGGCCGATCATCTGCCCCGCAAAGACCTGGGTCGGAATGAGGGTGCCGATCATATTGAGGCCAAGCACGTTCTGGAATCCCTGGATGCTGAGATCAAAAAACGTCGTGATCCCTGGCTGTCCAAGGTGCTCCGGCTTATAGATCTCTTCCGTCGTGTTAGCACTGGGATGATTTCCACCCGCTCCGTTAATCAGGATGTCGCACGGGCCGAAGGCCTCACGGACCTGGCGCTCCGCCGCCTGCACGCTGCCGGGCTCCATCACGTCGCAGGCTACGGCAAGCGCCAGACCGCCTGCCTCGCGGATTTGCCGGGCAACGGCTTCGCCCTTTTCCGCCGTCCGGTTCAAAATCGCGACCTTCACCCCTTGGCGTCCGAGCTCCAGCGCCATCGCGCTGCAGAGAACCCCGGATCCGCCGGTAACAACAGCTGTTTTTCCGTGCAGGGCAGGGTGGTTAGGCAATGCTTTCATGCGTATCCCTCTTTTCTGCGGTAGGTTGAAGCTTCTGGTAGGCGTCCCACAGCCCCCAGAGATACATAATACCCATGGCGCGGTCATACAGGCCGTATCCCGGCCGGCACTGCTCGCCCCATAAATGTCTGCCGTGGTCCGGGCGGGCGTAACCAGTAAATCCGGTGTCATGATATGCCTTGACGATGCCCGCGATATCGACGGTGCCGTCCTGCGTCCGGTGCGAAGTCTCGATAAAGTCGCCGTTCTCATACACGCGCACATTGCGGATATGGGCAAAAGGAATCCGGTCCGCAAACTCATGGATCATGGCGATGATGTCGTTGTCCGGATTGGCCCCAAGGGAGCCGCTGCACAGCGTAATGCCATTGGATGGGCTGTCCACAAGGGAGAGCAGACGCCGCAGGCTGTCCTGGCCGGTAATAATACGCGGCAGCCCGAAAATCGGCCATGGCGGATCGTCCGGGTGGATGGCCATCGTAATGCCGCAGCGCTCCGCGGTTGGAATGACTGCCTTCAGGAAATAGGCGAGATGGTCCCATAGGTCCTCTGAAGTCACATTCCGATAGGCCTCAAACAGGGAGGTCAGATGCGCAAGACGTTCGGGTTCCCAGCCGGGCATCGTCAGGGAGCTGTTCTGGTTGATCGTCTGCACAAGGTCGAACGGGTCAATGCCGTGGATTTTGGATTTTTCAAAAAAGAGTGCCGTGGAGCCGTCCTCCAGCCGCTTGTAGAGTTCCGTCCGGGCCCAGTCGAACACCGGCATAAAGTTGTAACAAATCACTTTCACGCCGGCCTGCGCCAGCTTTTCGATCGTTTTGACGTAATTGTCGATATACTTGTCCCGGGTCGGCAGGCCCAGCTTAATATCCTCATGGACGTTAACGCTTTCCACCACGTCAATATGAAGGTGATGTGCTGCAGCTTGATCCCGAACAGCGATGATCTTCTCCATCGGCCATTCGTCTCCGGCCGGGACGTCATGAAGCGCCCACACGATCCCTTCGACACCGGGAATTTGTTTGATATGATCCAGCGAAACCGTGTCATTGCCTTCGCCGAACCAACGGAATACCATACGCAATCCCATACACCGCCTTGTCATTATGTTGTTTTGCAGAAAGAAGCTGCTGCCATTTCATCGGCACCATTGCCGGTACCGGTATGGCATGCTCCGGCGGCCTTGCTACACAGGCCAGCATGACTTACTTGAAATATTCCGGGTAGCGCTGTTTCAGGACCGGGAGGTTCGAAATGCTGAGGGTTAGATGCTCCTTCATGATCCGTTCGGCGAGGTCCGCATTCCGGCTGCGGATGGCTTGGATCATTTCCCGGTGCTGCTCAAACAGGTTCCCCCAGTGCGGATCCAACGACAGCCATAACACGCGGGTGCGGTTCAGATGCGCGTTCATCTGCTGAATGACGTTCCATGTGCCCATTTTCCGGACGCCCTCAAACAGGATTCGGTGAAAAGCCTCGTCGAGCTCAAACATTCGCTTGCCGTCAAGCTGCTTCATGCTCTCCTGCTGCATCACGAGATTGTTCTCCATCTCCTGCAGCTTGTCTGCGGGAAAGGACTCGCAGGCGAGACGGATGACGGCCTTCTCCAGCTGCTCGCGCATGAACCGGGCTTCCTCTACCATGTCCGGATCGATCAGCGAGACACGGGTTCCCCTTTGAGGCAGCACCAGCAGCAGGCCTTCCTGGGCCAGGCGTACGAAGCTCTCCCGAACCGGCGTCCGGCTGACGTGGAAGGTCAGGGACGTTTCTTTCTCGGACAGGGCCGTACCCGGGGGAAGCTCCAGGCTGACAATTTGCTGCTTGAGCTGTTGGTACACGAGATTTCCGGCTGAACCGGATTGGAGCATAATTTCATCCATTTCATGGATACCTCCTGACACTTCCATACTACCATACAAGTATGGTAGACGAAATGAAAATTTGTGACTGACCGACCTGGATATTTGAATGAAAAGCCAATATAATGCAGGCCCATAGGATTCGGCAGGTTCTACAAGCTCTGAAAACCCGTCATGAAAAAGGGCGTACAGGTTTGAGAGCCGGGTATAGGACAGAAAAAAGCCGGCGGACAAGTCCGTCGGCTTTTTAATCTGGCAGAGCGCTGCAACGATCGTGCGGGCATGAATCTTCTGTGTACATGGTGGTAGTTCGGCTAGCCGCAGTTTTCCGGAGTTACAGCGTTCGGTTATTTTACCGGCTGCGTAATGATCCGGTCCACGATGCCGTATTCCAGCGCTTCCTGGGCGGTGAGGAAGAAGTCGCGATTGGTATCCTTCTCAATGCGTTCGAGCGGCTGTCCGGTTCTCTCCGCGATAAAATCGTTGATCTTGCTTCGCAGCTTCAATATCCGGCGCGCCGTGATATCGATATCGGCAGCGGGGCCTTGGGCTCCGCCGAGCGGCTGATGCAGCATGAACTCGCTGTTGGGGAGGGCATAACGCATGCCCTTTTCCCCGGCAAGGAAGAGCACCGCACCCATGGATGCGGCAAGGCCCATGCAGATCGTGGTGACCTTCGGCTTGATGTAGTCCATCGTGTCCAAAATGGCATAGCCTGCCGAGGTAGAGCCCCCTGGGCTGTTGATATACAGGGATATATCCTTCTCCGGATCGTCGGCGGCCAGGAACAGCAGCTGTGCGATGATGCTGTTGGCCACCACGTCGTTCACTTCGGAACCGAGAAAAATAATCCGGTCCTTCAAAAGGCGCGAATAAATATCATAGGAACGCTCGCCAAGTCGGCTTTGTTCCACAACGTAAGGAATTGTGTTCATGTTCATGGCCTCCTTTATATGGGAAGGCACAAGGATCTACGCCGCACAGCGCAGGGACATACCCGTTCCGGAGGACATCCGTGTCCGGCCGAAACCGACCACTGGGGCCCGGTCCGTTGCCGGCTGCAGAGCTTCCATTAGGCGCTGGAGCAGCTCAGGCTTCTCCTGCCGGATGGCGGTCAGCAGGATATGGCGAAACTCCTCCTGCTCGACGTCCTTCCAGTGCGGGTCCGGTGAAATGGCTTCGCCGGTGTCTCCGCTGAGGTTGCGGCGCGCCCTGTGCAGTAGTGATTTGACTGTCGTTTCATTCAGTTCCAGCATGCTGGCGATATCCGACACCCGGCTCTCAAACACGTCCTTCAGCACGAACACCAGCAGCTGTTTTGGCGTCAGCTTCTCCATTAAGGTGTCGAGCCCGGACAGAAGCGTATCGATCGGGTGATCGGTTGATTGCTGCTCAACGATCGGTTCGGCTGACTCACGCGACCTTTTACGGACGAGATCGATCCAATGGTTGCGTGCAATGGTCATCATAAGCGGCAGGCTGGGCTGCCGCGGAGAAGACGGGTCTTTCAGGCAGAAGCGCAGCGTTTTATCGATGGTGTCATGTGCCAGATCTTCGGCATCCCAGCGGTTGCGGGTGACGCTCAGGCAGAATTTTTTCAAACTTGGGTACAGCTCCGAAATATCCTCGCGATGATATCCGGTGTCATGGAATTGACGGATTAACATGTTAATCACACTCCTGTAGAGGCCTCTATAGAGATAACGTTTGAACAGGGGGAAAAGGATACGGGATGCTCATTTTTTTAAAAATAACATGTTGAAAGGGGATTACGATCTTCCTCTAATGTTGATACCAGTATAACAAAATACGTAAGTGGTTGCTCCCTGGCAGGAGTGGGGCTTGCTCTTCTTTTTTGCCAAGCCCGGGCATATGCTGATAAGGTAACCTATGGCTTCGAAGGAGGGGTTCCGGCATGAAAAGAAGGGCCAGATGGCGCAGCAGAGGGGCGAGCAGGCCCCGGAGCCGGCGGAGGGTATGGCTGATCGGTGCATTGGTTTTTCTCATTCTTATGCTCCAGGGCTTCGCCTATGTCGAAAATCATCTGAAGCCGCCCATCATGTACCTGGCCAAAATCCGCATGAAGCAGATTGCGACCGACGCCATTAACGAAGCGGTGGCTGCGCAGGTGGCGGAGGGCGAGAACGCGGATGACCTGATCGATTGGAAAATGGATACGTCCGGCAAAGTGTCCGGCTTTATGCTGAATTACGCAGAGCATATGAAAATTACCTCAAGCACCTTTAAGGTGGTCCAGTCCACGCTGGAGGACAAACATAAGCTGGCCGAGAGCATTCCGCTGGGCCAGGCACTCGGCAGCCCGATCATTGCATCCTTCGGCCCCAATATTCCGATTCGGGTCGAGCCTCAAGGTGCGGTCAAGGTAGATCTGAAAACGAGAGAAAAAGATGCGGGGATCAATATGGTGCTCGTGGAGATTTACATTCATGTAACGGTCGAAGTGGGAGTCGTCGTGCCGTTCGACATGGAGCCGGAAATCGTCGATACGGAAATCCCGGTCTCCTACCTGATGGTCGTCGGCAACGTGCCGATGTATTATTACGACAGCAAGGGCACGCCGGTCGGGGAGAACGGGGCCGCGGCGCCAAGCATCGCGCTGCCCGGAGCCGGAGCGCAAAGCCAGCAAGGCGGAAGCCCGGCGGCCGGAAACCCGCCCAGCATCCATCCGGGAGGGGAAAACCCCGGAATAACGGATTCGACGAGCGGGGTCACGGGGGAGGCAGGGAAGCACTAAACGGCCTGGTATAGCAATATGAAAAAAGGGACCTCCCGAACACGCGGTTCAGGAGGATCCCTTTTTCTGTTTCAGCGCTTTGCGCTCTTCCATTTCCCAGTGGCGGAGGGATGGATAAGGATCGAACGACCATTCGACCAGGCCGCTGTCACGGTAGATGCCGTAGTGCAGATGCGGAGGGAATTTACCTTGCGTGCCGGGTTTCCCGTAGCCGGAGCTGCCGACCCAGCCGATCGTTTGTCCTGGTGTGACGATATCCCCCTGTTTGATGGACTTTTCAAACCCCTGCAGATGAGCGTAGTAATGGTAATGGTTGTCCAAATCCCGGATGCCGATGCGCCAACCGCCGAACGGGTTCCACCCCTTGAGCTCAACTACGCCATAGCAGGTGCTTCGTACGGGAACGCCGTAGTTCGCAAAGATGTCCGTGCCTTCATGGATCCGGTAACCACCCCAGCTCCGCCCGCTTCCCCAGGTGCTCCGGTACGAATAGCTGTTGCTGATGGGGAGAGGGAAGGCATGCCCCGATAAATCCAGCGTGCCGAATTTTTCATACAGCTTGGAGAATTGTTCGATCCGTTGAACCGAGCGGCTGTTATGGTAATATTCCCACATCGCGATGTTGAAATCTTCCTGTGATTTGCCGTACCGCTGCAAATAATTCGCCATGCTGTACAGCACATCAAGGTCGTTGTCGGGATCTGCCCGCCCGTCGCCGGAGCCGTCGCGGCCGTACCCGTCGAAGATGGAAATGGACCGCGGGTTATGATCGTTCAATTCCGGATTGAACACTCCCGACCAGGCCGGTTCCGTAATGAGGATGCCGGTGAGGCGCTCCGGGTGCTTGCGATCTTTTGGATGGGCTTTGGTCAAGGTCCGTTCGTACTGGTCGATCGCGGCAATCCTGTACCAAGGGATGTTGGTGGCCTTGCTGATCTTCGCATAGAGTGCCTTTCTGGACTCCAGGATTTCTGTCCGGCTCAGCTGGTCCAGCGATTTGGCGGCTTGGTTAGGCTCCGGAGCCGCCGGCTCCGCGTCCACCTTGCCTGGAAGGTGAAAGCAGCCCAGCAGCAGCGCCGATGCGAGTACACCTGTCAGCGAACGTTTGAGCCACCGTGTGTGCGGAACAATGTATTTCATCGGTTCTCTACCTCCTGCCAGTTTGATGCAGTCCTCGCTCAATATTCGGACTGGACCGACATAGCCTTAGAGTGAATCAAGAACCTCGAATTTATCCGTGCGTGGAAATGGAAGTATTTTGGCTGATTTCATGATATAATATGGAACATGCAGCAGCTAACCATGATAGCGAAAGAAGGTCAGAACATTGCCTACGAATACCATCAAGGAGCCAAAGCCGGATTGGATTCGCATCAAACTGACAACCGGTGACAATTACCAGGAAATCAAGAGCATGATGCGCTCTAAGACCCTTCACACGGTATGTGAAGAAGCACGTTGCCCTAACATATATGAATGCTGGGCCAATCGTACAGCCACGTTTATGATTCTCGGCGATATTTGTACGCGGGCCTGCCGTTTTTGTGCAGTCAATACAGGAAAACCGACGGAGCTGGATCTCCAGGAACCGGAACGTGTCGCTGAAGCGGCGGAGAACATGGGTCTGCGCCACTGCGTCATCACCAGTGTGGCCCGGGACGATCTGTCCGACGGAGGTGCGTCTATTTTCGCAGAGTCGATCAAGGCTGTCCGCAAGCGTCTGCCGCTGTGCAGCGTGGAGGTGCTGATTCCGGACTTTATGGGCAATTGGGACGCCCTGAAGACCGTAATGGACGCGAAGCCGGATATTTTGAACCATAACATTGAAACGGTGGAACGCATGTCGAATCGTGTGCGCGCCAAAGCGAAGTATGACCGCTCCCTGGAGCTGCTGCGCAGAGCGAAGGAAATGCAGCCGAACATTCCGACGAAGTCCAGCATCATGCTGGGAGTCGGCGAAGAATGGGATGAAATTTTGCAGGCGATGGACGACCTTCGCGCCGTGGATTGCAACATTATGACGATCGGACAATATTTGCAGCCTTCTCCACAGCATTTAAATGTGGTTAAATATTATCATCCGGATGAGTTTGCCGCTCTGAAGGAAGAAGGCATGAAGCGGGGATTCAGCCACGTGGAATCCGGACCGCTTGTGCGCAGCTCCTACCATGCCCATGAGCAGGTACAATCCGCTGCACAGCATAAATAGGCGCCATTATACGATAACCTCAGGCAGAAAGGCAGGGGTAGTTCATTGATTCTGATCGGCGGAAAAAATTATGAGGTGCTTAAAGATCATAAAGACGGTTGGAACCTTGAAGCCTTTCGTGAACGATACAGTGAAGTGCTGGACCGCTACGACTATATTGTCGGCGATTGGGGCTACAGTCAGCTCCGGCTTAAAGGGTTTTACCGGGATAAGCATCCCAAAGCAACCAAAGACACAGCCATTTCCGGCATGATGGATTACATTAACGAATACTGCAACTTCGGCTGCGCGTACTTTGTACTGCAGAAGAGCCGGGAGTCGCAGCCCAAAGAGAAAACAAAAAGCGGTTCCGTATAGGAGCCGCTTTTTGTTTTGCAATATAAAGTTCTTGATGCTGATTTATCCCAGAAAAGCTTCCCGTACCCGGTTCCAGAACGGGAACGGGCGGTATCTCGCAAAGCTGACCTTCTCCTTGGCGACCTGGCAGCGAACCGAGATGAGGTCGTCCACCTGCAGGTTGACATGATCGATGTAGAGTAAGAGCCGCTGCTCTTTGCGGGAGAAAATGTCGCAGTGATGGTGCTTGGGCAGCAGAAGGGGCGAGCCCATCGTCCGGAAGACGCGGTTGTTGATCGAAGCGATCTCTGCGATCTGCAGCGCCTCGATAGTCGGGTGCACCATGGCGCCTCCAAGACTTTTATTATATGCCGTGCTTCCGGATGGCGTGGAGACGCAGATCCCGTCGCCGCGGAACATTTCAAAGGTTTGGTCGTTGATGTCCACCTGGGCCACTACCGTTCCGTCGACGCCTTTCAGGGTGAACTCGTTTAAGGCGATATAGGAAGCGTTGCCCGATTTTCTATGAATTTCAAGTTCAAGCAGCGGATATTTGACGATTCGCGGACGAATGGAGCCCGAATTGGCCGCAGAGCTCATCAGTTCGATCAGCTGCGGCAGCTCGTCCGCTTTCCAGTCCGCATAGAATCCCAGATGTCCGGTGTGAACCCCTACGAAGGCAATGTCAGGAATATGGTCAATAAACGTATGAAAGGCATGAAGCATGGTGCCGTCCCCGCCGATGGAAATGACAATCTCCGGTGATTCGGCATCCAGCTGAAATCCCCGTTGCGCCGCAAGCTTATGGAACTGCTCGCTTAAATCCACGGATAACTGATCCCCGCGATCCAGAACATAGTATCTCAAGGGTGTAAGCTCCTTTGTAATGGGTTTATAAGAATCATAAACAATATCGGAGGATAACACAACGTCCATTTCATGTTCCGTGATCAGGAGGTCCGGCGAACGCCGCGCCACAAGGATTGAATCCAGCTGATCAGAAGGGAGAGCACCGTCATCCCGGCCAGCAGAATGCACAACAGGACGAGGCAGTCCCGGATGCCTTGGGCCGAGGCCAGAAAGCCGAAGTTTTGGCTTGCGAAAGCAGGCGCATCGGTATAACGTCCCATCACCGGTTCCCATAAAAACAGAACGAGGAAAGCAGCCACAAAACCATGGATCAAGCGCGCCATCATGAACGGCAAATAGCGCAGATTGGTGGCGTGCAGAATGCTCGCGATCTGGGCGTGCACGGAGAGCCCTCCCCAGGACAGGATAAAGGCTGCTGCAGCTGCTTTAAAGGGCAGCGGAACGGAGGAGGCGGCTTCACCCGCCGAACGGGCGCCCAGGGTAACCTCAAATAAGCCTCCAACGAGCGCTTCCGAGAGGGATGGAGGGAATTGGAGGGCCGTCAGGCCATTTTCCAGCAGACGATAGAAGAACGCCATAACCCCCGCTTCGGTAAGTATCTCTAAAAATACAGAGAAGAATACAACCAGTCCGCCCACGACAATAATAAGCTTCAGCGAAGATTCGACCGCCTGCTGGAGCAGCTCGCCCACGCTTCGGCCGTCGTTCATTCTGGCTTCATGCATAGCGTTAAACGCCCGCCGCAGCCGGCTGCCGCGAACCGGGGCTCCGGAAGCCGGGATTTCGGTCACCGAGCCCCGTTTGCCATGGAAACGCATGAGGAGGCCGATCAGAAAACCGCCGCCGTAATGGGAAAGCGCCAGAATGGTTGCGATTTTGGGATAATGAAAAAAACCGACCGATACGGCGCCGATCAGAAAAATCGGGTCCGACGACGTTGTGAAGGCCACCAGCCGCTCGCCTTCCTCCCGGTTGAGCATTTTCTGTTCCCACAGCTTGGCCGTCAGCTTGGCCCCGATGGGATAGCCTGACACATACCCCATCGCGGCTACGAATCCTCCGCTTCCGGGAATGCGGAACAGCGGCTTCATCAGCGGATCGAGCAGCGTGCCGAACAAGTGAACGATGCCGAAGCCCAGCATCATTTCGGAAATGATGAAGAAGGGAAATAACGACGGAAACAGGACGTCCCACCAAATGGCCAAGCCCCGCAGGGCGGATTCCAAATAAGGGCCGGGGTAACACAGCATCAGCACTAACAATCCGGCCATAGACGCAATCATGAGCGGTAAACCCAGCCTTTTTACGGACAAATTCGCAGCCTCCCTTCCGAATATGGGACATGAGAATCACACCTATGTTCCTAGATATTATGAATGTCATCGGACAAACAGTACAAAAAAGTTGGGAAAGCGTTTACAATAAGTGCTGTATTTTTGGTGGAGATATGGTAAAATATACAGTACAACAACTAACTTCATTTCAAGTTTAAAATATATGGATGGAGTGATGAGAACATGAGTATTGTCGCCGGTCTCCTTGTCTGCGCCTTCGTGTATGTCATTCGCGAATCACTGGTCCATCCCGGCGAAGAGGATTGGAGCAGTTACTGAACATGTCCTAAGGTGCTAAACTTACGTTTAGCGCCTTTTTTTGTGCATAGGGACTTGTCCTTCCGCGAGGCTCATGCAGAGGACTTGAGACCCTAATTTAAAGCTCAGATCCCACTTTGTGGGGTTATTTTGTTTTTGGTTTTTGATATAATGGAAATCATATGTACTTTGCATGTTGATGATTTATTCGAGTAAGCAGCGGCGTAAGGCCCGGAAAGAGACAAGCAGCGATGAGGACACTGGGCATGAAAGGAATGTATGGATGTGGCATTGGAACCTCTTTACTCCATTAATGTAGTATGCTGTAATTGCGAGCATCAATTTTCCACGTCACGGGTGCGTCCGAGCTTTAAGAAGGCCGTGCGTACGGATGCGGATTTTTGTGCTTATTATAACAACGAGAATCCCGACTATTATGTGGTCAGGGTATGCCCGAAGTGCGGTTTTGCGTCTACGGAGCATTCAACGGAACGGCTGAGCGATATGCAGAAGAAGCAGTTTGCCGAGAAAATCGGCAAGCGCTGGATCGAACGGGACTACAGCGGACACCGGGATTGGGAAATTGCGCTTGAGACCTACAAGCTCGCCTTGTTGTGCGCACAGACGATCGGAGAGAAGGATCGGATTATCGCAAGCCTTCTGCACCATATTGCCTGGCTCTACCGGTATAAGGGCGACGAGGAGCAGGAGCAGCGCTTTCTGAAATACTGCCTGGATTCTTATATCCGGGTGTATGAGCTGGAAGGCGTAGGAGCGAACAACGCGCGCTTGCTTTATTTGATTGGGGAACTGTATCGCCGGACAGGCGATTACCATCAGGCGGTCAAGTGGTTCTCCAGAGTCATCAATGATAAACATATCGTGGATTCAGCCATGATTCACGCTTCACGCGAGCAGTGGGGCGTGCTGCGGCAAGAGATGATGGACAAGCGAATGGAGCTGCCGGGCGAGATGAATCCCGCCTGAACGTAAAAACACGCCAAGGAGACCGTGTTCATCACGGCATGCCTTTGCGTGTTTTCTTTCCGGAGCAGATCAGCCGGTTCGATCAGCGAATATCCTGGTCGAACAGCAAATAATCGTTGTCCGTGTCAATGATATGGAGTCTGTTGTTGCAGCAGGGAAAGACGAGCAGCTTTTTCTTTCCTTCATGAATGCTGCGAAGCTCAGCCGGCTTAAGGGGCAGCCTCACATTGTTCGTTCCACAGAACGGACATTCATGTACATAGATATCGCCCATCACTTTGTCGTAAGGCCAGGTTCTCGAGAACGGAATCATGATTTGGTTCCTTCATCGCCGTCCTGCTTGCCGGCTTCTTCCTTGGCGAGCTCCGCCAGCTTCTGCAGCAGGATATGCTGCGGCATATGCATCAGGTGTTCCAGGGGAACCCCCAGCTTCTCGGATAGTTTCACGGCGGTCTCCGGTGAAATTTGCAATGGTCTCATGGTGAGTATCCCTCCTCTGTATGAATAAGCCCGTTTTGCCAGGCAGAAACATAAGGGTTTCGTCTTTATAGTTATACACCTTACCATGAGGCCAATCAAATAAAATAAAATTTATGATGAGAAAGGTGATTCGAACATGAACAAAGACCTGAAATTAACTTGGAATCTTGAATCCGTATTTCCGGGCGGCTCCGCTTCCGCCGAGTTCGATACCTTCCTTCACTCCCTGGAGCAGGACCTGAAGAGCCTTCAGGGCGAAATCAAGGCAGCCAAGGCGCCGGCGAGCCCAAAAGAGACCGAGTCGTTTGACGGGTTTATTGAAGCTCTGCAGGGCACGATTGCTCGCCTTTCCGAAGCCAGCGCGTTCGTCAGCTGCCTGCAGGCACAGAACCAGCAGGATAAGAAGGCCGTTCAGCTGGGCGGCCGCCTGGCGGCCCTTCGGGCGCTCATTAGTGGAATCATGACCGACTTTGACCACATTCTCCGCTCGACCGATGACGAGACGTTCGCGCAGTGGATCGGCCGGGATCAGGTGCGGCAGCTGGCCTTCGTCCTTAGCGAAAGCCGCGACCAAGCCCGCGAAATGATGAGTCCGGACATGGAGAGCCTCGCGCTCGATCTGGCCATTGATGGATATCATGGTTGGAGCAGCATGTATGATACGATCGTCAGCCATATCCAAATTCCGTTTGAAGAAAACGGCGAGACCGTGTCGTTGTCGGCCGGGCAGGCGGCCAATAAGCTGGACAGTCCGGACAAGGAGACCCGCGAGTCGATGTTCGTGAAGTGGGAACAGGCATGGTCGGACAAAGCCGACTTCTGCGGGGATACGCTGAATCACCTCGGCGGATTCCGCCTGAAGCTGTACGGACGCCGCGGCTGGGACGAAGTGCTGAAGGAGCCGCTTGAAATCAACCGCATGTCGCGTGAGACGCTGGACGCCATGTGGAATGTCATACAGGACAACAAACAGATGCTGCTGCAGTATATGGAGCGCAAGGCCAAGCTGCTCGGCCAGGACCGTCTGAGCTGGGTGGACGTGGAAGCGCCGATCAGCAAGTCTTCGGGCACCATTTCTTACCAGGAAGCGGCGGAAACGATCGTGGAGCAGTTCCGCAAGTTCAGCCCGCGCATGGCTAATTTTGCCGAAATGGCCTTCGACAAGTCCTGGATCGAGGCGGAAGACCGTCCTGGCAAGCGTCCTGGCGGGTTCTGCACCTCGCTGAAACTCAGCAAGGAGACGCGGATCTTTATGACGTTCAGCGGAACCGCGTCGAACGTCTCGACGCTGGCCCATGAGCTAGGACACGGCTATCACCAACACCTGATGAACGAGCTGCCGATTTTGAACCAGCGGTATGCAATGAACGTTGCAGAGACGGCATCTACCTTCGCGGAGATGATCGTATCGGACGCGATGGTAAAATCGGCTGCCGATGAGCAGGAGCAGCTGGCTCTGCTTGAAGACAAAATCCAGCGGAGCGTCGCGTTCTACATGAACATCCATGCCCGCTTCCTGTTCGAGACCCGTTTCTATGAGAAACGGAAGAGCGGTCTGCTCAGCGTTCAGGAGCTGAACACGCTGATGGAAGAAGCGCAGAAGGAAGCGTACTGCGATGCCCTGTCGTCTTACCATCCGCATTTCTGGGCGTCGAAGCTTCATTTTTATATTACGGGTGTGCCGTTCTACAACTTCCCGTATACTTTCGGCTACATGTTCAGCACCGGCATCTATGCACGCGCGCTTCAGGAAGGCGCGGGCTTTGCCGATAAATACGACGCCCTGCTGCGCGATACTGGCGTCATGACGGTGGAGGAGCTGGCGAAGAAGCACCTGAACGCCGATTTAACGGGCCGCGATTTCTGGCAGAGCGCGGCGGATCTGACGGCAGAGGATGTCAAGCAGTTCCTGGCCATGACCGACCATCTGGTGTAATCCAGCCGGACGGTTCGAACAAATGTAATAGAGTACGCCACACAAAAAGCAGTCCCCTGGGGTTCATTACGCCCCAAAGGGACTGCTTTTTTGATGATACATTAGTTTGGGAGACGCGGACTTGTTATATCGCATCGTAAGAAGACGACTGCTAAATGCATTCTTATGCGCTTGGAAAAGCAACATGGAATCGCTTTGTCAGATGTCCGCCCTCCGCAAAGTGCATCAAGCGGGGCATAGAGTTAGGACCGTCCGCGGATTTCCTGACGCAGGAACATGACGTACGAGATCGCAAAGCAGACCAGCGTCAGGGCGATCAGCCCGGTGACCTGCGGCCAGATCAGCAGCAGGCTCTGCCCGAAGGGGAGCGGGCTGTCAATCGCGCCGTAGGCCTGCTCCGTCGTGAGCGGACCCAGTGTACGCACCGTCGGCATCAGCAGCGTCGAGGTCGCCTCATTGAACAGCGTATACGGTGAAATCCGGCTCAGCCCGAGCATAAAGCTGACATGGTGGACCATGTCGTCCACCGAAGCCGTGTCGCTGTTAGGCGCAAGGCCCGAGGAGATCAAATTCAGGATCATATCGTAAAAGAAGCTGAAGAACAGCCAGACGGCGATACCCGACAGCGCCGATGTGGCAGGTTGGCGGAACTTAACCGAGAACAGGATGGATAAGTTCAGCCAGAATCCGATATAGACGATCGTGACGACCAGGAAGCTGAGGATTCTCAGCAGCTCCTCGAATGACGGCGGCAGTCCTACGATCAGAAAACCGAGGGCCAGCACGAGCAGCCCGAGGGAGAGAAACATGAAGCCGATGATGGTGAGCGATGCGATAAATTTGGCGTTCAGCAAATCGTCACGGTGAATCGGCTGCGCCATGATGCGGCTCAGGGTACCTTTGTTCCGCTCGCTGTTGACAGCGTCGAAGCCGAGGCCGATGCCAAGCAGCGGGCCCAGGAAGCCGATGAATCCGATAAACGACGGCAGGGTGCCGTCGGAGGTGGTGAACAGCTTCAGGATGACGAAATCGCTGTAGCCGTCCGTGGATTTGATAGCGTCCTGCAGGCTGTTCAGCGCCGTATACAGCGAGGCGACGCAGGTCAGGAAGATGATCGCCAGGAGCAGCAGGAAGCGCCAGCTCCGGACATGATCGGAAATTTCCTTGCGCACCAGGACGCGGAATGCCGCCGGGTTCGCATTCGCCCGGCTGAACCGCTCCCGGTCGGAGGGAGCAGTGCCCCGCAGCCGGCCGATGCCGTCCTTAAATGGGGTGCTGACCGTGTCCCAGGCTTTATTTAGCTGCTCTTTTAGAACGCTTGCTTCCAAGTTCCTCACCTCCCGCAAAATATCGCCGGTAGATTTCATCCAGGCCGTATTCCTTGCGCTGCAGCCCGTAAAGGGCCGCTCCCGACGCGACGACCGTCCGGGCGATCTCCGGACTGCAGTCGGCGTTGACGCCGATCTCCAGGCGCGTCCGATCTTCCACCGGTCTCATCGAGTCCTGATCCCCGCTCGCGATCCGAACGGAGCTGACCCCTTCCACGCTCTGAAGGTCAGCCAGCAGCGCATCATCCGCCCGGTCCACCTCGGCGGTGATCAAGAGCGGCGTATCGGTCAGCAGGACGCGGGACAGCGTCTCCAGGTTTCCTTCGGCCAGCAGCCTGCCGCTGACGAACAGACCGACGCGGTCGCAGATTTGCTGTACCTGGTGAAGCTGGTGCGAGGAGAGGAGCACCGTCAAGCCCTGGTCCCGGCTGAGGCCGTGGATCAGGCCGAGGAGCTCATCGATCCCTTTAGGGTCGATGCCGAGCGTCGGCTCGTCGAGGATGATGATTTCCGGCCGCTTGATCAGGACGTCCGCGAGTCCGAGCCGCTGCCGCATACCGCGGGAGTAATTCCCGGCCTTCTTATGGGCGGCATCCTGCAGCCCTACCTCCTTCAGCAGATCAAGCGAACGATCCTCCGCCTCTTTGTCGGAAATGCCGTTAAGGCGGGCGGTCAGCTTTAAGTTCTCAAGGCCGGTCCAGTCTTCGTAAAAACCGACGTCGTCCGGCAGGTAACCGACGCGGCGTTTGACTTCAATCGGCCGCCGCGTCGGATCCAGCCCCAGCACGTTGATGCTTCCGCCGTCCGGTTCGCTCAGGCCGAGAAGCATCAGAATGGTGGTCGATTTGCCTGCGCCGTTTGGGCCGAGCAGGCCGAAGATTTCCCCGCGGCGGATTTGAAGGGACAGATGGTCCACGGCTTTATGGGTGCCGTAGCTTTTGGTCAACTGCTGAATGTCGATGACTGTCTCCGCCAACGTTATCTCCTCCCGTATTTACGAATGAGTACATAGATGCCGCCTAAAATGACCAGGATGATCAGCACGCCGATCCAGCCCCACAGGACGGAGCCTTTGACAGCGACCCGGAAAGAGGCGTTGGATGAAGATTCCGCAGCCTGGGCGGTAATATCGGTTACATAGTCCCCGGCGATGGCTTTGTCGCTTGCGGTCAATTTGGCTTCCACCGTGGTGGACTTGCCGGCGGCGAGCTTATCGACCGTTTTGGGATTAAAGCTGACTTCCCAGTTGGTTGGCGCCGTGGAGGTGAAGTTGATGTTGGTCAGGTCGGCGGTACCGGTATTTTTGATCAGCAGCTCCACGGTTTTATCTCCGCCTGCCTTAATGTCGGTGCTTAACAATCCGCTTGGCGTCGTCAGTTCCATGCTGTATTTACCGGTGATGACGGCTTCGAGCTCCAGCTCGGAATTCGTTGTCTGGTTGGAAGCGCGGATCGGTATTTTAAAGGTACCCTGCGTCACGTTTTCAGCCGGCTTTACATCAACGGTAATGGATTTGTCAGCCCCCGGGTCCACTTCGACGGAAGAGACCTGTTTGCTGTCGGCCGTAAATGTTACGTCCCATCCCTTCTCAGCCTGGGCGGTTAACGCATACGTCTGCTTTTCGGCGGTGCGGTTGGACAGGTTCACCGAATAGGTAAAGGTCGCGTCGGAGTGTCCCTCCAGGTTGGCCTGATCGGTCGTCAGTTCGGTTTGATACGTGCCCTTTTCCGTGATGTTGACTGAAAGGGGCAGAGACGCGAGGCTGCCCGCCGACAGCGTAAAGCGATAGGTTCCCTTGTCGATTTGCATCGGAACCGTCACGTCCAGGGAGATCGTTTGCGATGAATCCGGCATGACCGAAATTTCGTTCAGGTCCCAGCCGCCGCCTGAAATTTTAGCCGTCCAGCCTTCGGGCAGATCGGTAACGGATATCGGGGCTGTAATGACGCTGCCGGAGTTGTTTTTCAGCTCCACGCTGTAATTCAGCGATTCTCCGGGGGGCACGGAAATGGAAGTGTAGGTAGTGTACAGCGTCAGACCTCCGGCTGCATGGACCGGACTTCCCGTGCTGGCGATCAGAAAGCCGATGCAGAGCATCAGCGCCAGGCCGGCATGTGTGATGATCCTCAAGAAACGTGTCATGAAACAGAACCCTCCTCAAGTGTGTTGGTGATCATCTGGAATACGAATGAAGAGCCACCACCGGATTTACCGGAAGATTAAAAGAAGATAAAAATTTGCTTAAAAAGGGATAAAATCACGGAAGAGGGGAGTCCGAACGCGAAATTCTTTTGCTAGAATGTTGCTGTAAAAATGGCGGCTAGCGCTCTCTTCGGGACCTTGGGTGCAGGGGGCAAGGCCGGATCAAGGGAATGAAGAGAATAAGGGGGGATACTCCATCATGCAGGACCGTCCTGAAGCGTGGTTGAAGGAAATTGCAGAGGGCTCGGCTCCGGCTTTCGACCGGTTCTATGATGCGTTTGCTCCGATGGTTTACCGGCTTGCGGAATACTGGATGAAGGACCGGGTGGAAGCGGAAGATGTCTGTCAGGAAATTTTTATCGAAGTGATGGAAAAAGCGGGGCACTACGATCCCGAAAGGGGCAGTGTGGAAGCGTGGCTGGCGGTTCGTGTCCGAAGCAGGGCGATGGACCGCCTCCGGCAAAAGCAGCGGATGGCCGCCCTGCAGCGGACGCAGGAAGAGTCGGCCGTTATGCGCTGGCAGCGGACGTTGGAATCGGCGGAGCTCGAAGCGTTCCGGCATCTGGATCAGGAGCAGGTGAGGGCGGCGCTGCGCAGCATTCCGCCCATGCAGCGAATGGCGCTCTACGGGAGCTATATGATGGAGCTGACGCACCGCGAGCTGGCTGAGAAGATGCAGAAGCCGGTCGGAACCGTGAAGTCGCTGATCCGCTACGGCATCAGGAATTTGCGCAGCAGATTGGAGCAGGGCCAAGTTACCCAGGCCGGCGAGGGAGGTGAACCGCATGCGGTTGTCCATTCGGGAAAATGGGAGCAATAATCCTGAAGGCTGTGCGGAGCTGCCCGAGGAAAAGCTGGTCGATTACGCGATGAAACAGCTGGATGAGCCGGAGCGTCTCCGCGTCGAGGAGCATGCCGCCGCTTGTTCCCACTGCAGGGAGCGCCTTGCCGAGTGGGAGATGGTGATGCAATCCGTTGAGCTGGCCGGCTCGGTAATGCGCGAGCCAGCCTCGGCTTTGGAGAGCCGGCCAACCGCTGCAGCGTTGAGCACGCCGCTGCCCGAGTCGCCGATACGGGCCGTGGGTGCCGAAGAGAAAACCGCATCAGAGGCGGATTGGCAGGCCCCCAGTGAGGTAGCTGGCCCGTTCGCGGCCTCTTCCGCAGCTCCTGGCCCGTCCGCCCGTCTGGGCCGCAAAATGCGGCTTCTGGCCCGGCTCCGTTCCCTGGAAAAAGGATTTGTCCGCCGGCGGCGTTACCTTGTACCTGCCGCAGCGGCAGCGATTGTTGCGGGCTGCGTCGTTGCCGGGCTGTTCTCCTTCAAGCATCGGGAGATGCCGTCCGCCGATTCTATCGATCAAGCTTTTACATCCAAAATCGCTGTGATGCAGTCGGCCAATTACGATCAGTACCGGATTCCGCCCGTTCCACCGCTTCACGGATCGGGCGGCGTGTGGATCGACCGGGATTCGGGTGAGATGCTGATCGTGATCGAAGGTCTTCAGCCACCGGAGGAAAAGGCCTACCAGGTATGGCTGCAGCATGAGCAGCGGTCGGTCAGCATGGGAATGCTGATGACGGGTATGCCCGAGGGTAAAGGTTATTATTACGGATACGGGGCTATGGACCCGGACCAAATTGTGATCAGTCTGGAACCTAAGGGCGGAAGCAGGGTTCCGACTGGACCCGAAGCACTAAGGGTGTCTGTCGATGATAGGGAGTAGCGCCAGCCCGGGGAAGCTCAAATGCCCCCGGGCTTTTTTTCTTTTCAGGTTTTATGTTAGCCCGGGATAGTCGCTTTAAGCCGACTGGTTTTAGGGTGATGGGATTATCGAAATGGATTTGGGGTAGTGTTCAATGGAGTTGATTCGTGGTTTTTCGCGCTCTTCTTGGAATAACCTTGGGGAAATCACATTTTGTCAAAATAACCAGAAATATAGCGATTTGTTGCCGAAAATAAAATTGCTTTAACGAAAATAATAGGAATTATTACCCAATTATGTTTGATGTTGTTGTATGATACTACATGCTGTCTTATAATGAGTCATAAGCCCTATGAGTTTTGGCGAATTTTGGAGAGGGGGAAAAAGATGATCAAAACCGAGCAGTTATCTTTGGCAAGGCAATTGGATTTAGTGTTTAAGGAACTGGAAGAAGAGCTGTCAGGACTATCATCCGGCACGGTGTTTGTGCAAATACGAAATAATGTCATTGGTAAATTTGGTATCCGGCATCATCCGCTGGAAGGACGGAACGGGGAAATTCATTCCCAGGATTCCGGACTGACTCCAGTACAGTACTCGTCTTTTCGTCTCATGGCTTTAGAAAGTTTAAAATACAAGCGCCATTGGACTCACGGTGAAATCAGCTACGAATTTACGATCCGGCAGGGGCTCATTGCGGTGGATGCCATCTTGGAATCCAACTATAACATGGCTAACCTGATGATCCGGTATCCGAGACATACATATCCTGAAACAGTAACAGAATTGTCGTAGTTCGTCGTGGACTTATTTTTATCATCCCTTCTTGCTTTTGTAGTATGACTTTATCCATGAATATCCGAATAGTTTGATTAGCACAGAAGACAGACCAGGCTTAGCGGAAGTTTTTATTGCGATTATTGAATGGTTAGCACCGCTGAAAATTTTATAAATCTATAATTGGAAAAAGGCAGCCCTTGGAATAATCCAGAGGCTGCCTTTTGTAGGCGGGGACGGCTCGCGCCGGGCCCGGCATCATGATATCAACGTATACAAATGCAGATTATTGGCCGGAACGACCCGATAATTGCTGCTCTGCCAGTTGTACCAGACGTTTTGTGATGTAACCTCCCAAAGAACCAGTCTCACGGGAAGTGTAGTTGCCCATGTATCCGTCTTGTGGCATTTGAACGCCAAGCTCTTGTGCAGCTTCAAGTTTCAGTTGTTGAAGAGCAGCGTTAGCTTGTGGAACCACCAGGTTGTTCGAGCGGCTTCCGCGTCCTTGGTTTTGACCTTGACCCATACCCATGTTTGTCACCTCCTTTGAACTTTATGGTGTTATTATGGTGCGAAAGATTTGAAAACATGCAGCAAGAAGGGAGATATAAATTGGTAAATAGAGGATAACGCAAAAAGGGCCGCACGCTTCAAGCAGCATGCAGCCCTGTTATTTTGTAAATTTGAAAATCCGCGTTTTCCTATGCCTGATTCTAAGGAGTCGGCTTAATGGTCTTCAGAAGGATAGACCATGTCCAGCGTCAGGTCCATCTCGACCGATGCCTTCGGCTCGATCCGGATCAGACCCGTCAGGTCCGGTCCCGCGGCAAGATTGGGCGCATCCGGCAGCCAGGTATATGGCTCGATGCACAAAAACTCGTCCGCTTCGCCTTTCGTATAGAGAACCCAATGCTTATAGTACTTCGGATCCGCCGAATACTTCAGTCCGTACCCGTCACTGCGCATCAGCAGGGCTTCCGCAGGCTGTCCTTCCCCGATGCGGAGCGGCGTGTCGAAGTTGGTCCCGGCCAGATTGAGTCCTTGATTGAGCTGATCGAGCGGTCCTAGCGGGAGGAGCTCGCCGGTCGTAATTAAATCCTTATCCAGCGCGTATTCCGCGCTTACAGGCAGGGTAAGCGTCCACTCTCCCGGCTGCCCGTCAAGCAAAAACCATGTATGAAAACCGATGCCGAAAGGTATCGGATGGTCCCCCATGTGGGTAACCTTTAAGTGTTGGGTCAGTTTGGACCCTTGAAGGCGAAGCGTCATTTCCAGCTTCAGCGGTGCGGGAAACTGCTCCATCCAGTGTGGATCGTCCGAGGTCAGGAACTCCGAGGTCACTGCACAGCCTTCTTCGTCTTCTTCGATATCGCTGACTCTCCAGGACTGTGTCCGGTGGAGACCGTGAATATGGTTGTCACCGGCAGTGTTCCGGTCGAACTGATACGATCTGCCTTCGTATTCAAAATGGCCGCCGCGGATCCGTCCCGGGGGAATCAGCATCGGCATGCCAAAATGGTAAGGTTTTTGCAGGTAGAATTCCAGATCGTTGTCATCAGGTCTCCGAACGACCTGCCGATTTAGGGTATGGTCCAAAATGGAAATGACATTGTTTCCAAGCGATGGCAGCAGTGTGACTTCAAGCTCACGGCTATGCAGGATATAGGTATCGTATCCGTTCCATTGCCCTTTGGTCACTTGTTTCATATCGTTGCTCCTTTTTCCTCTAAATTCATTTAGCCTTCAAATATCTAACCCATATCATAACAGATTTGATGGCGTTTCGTAAAAAAAGGGGTTTGACAATTCGACGATCTGAGCTTTATCATAGGCATTGCAAAAGGCTTTCAATGATTATGTAAACACGATGACAGGGACAAGTAAGCAAAGACGGCGTAACCTTCAGAAAGCCGGTGGTTGATGCGAACCGGTGGAGCCGATTTTGCCGAATGGACCCTTGAGTGCCGCGTTGAACGGAAGCAACCATGACTTCCTGCGTAGACCGGCCGGCGATTCCACGTTACGGAAGCAGAAAGGCTGACAGTTGTCGTTTCCACATGGGCGGCTTGCAGCAAATAAGGGTGGCACCACGGTCTCACGTCCCTTGCGGGCGTGGGGCCTTTTTTGTTTTTACCATTTTTAAAGTTGGAGGGATTGTTGATGAAAACCGTACTTTCCGGCATTCAACCCAGCGGCAAACTGACGCTCGGCAACTATATCGGAGCCATGAAAAATTTTGTGAAACTGCAGAACGACTATCAGTGCAATTTTATGGTCGTCGATCTCCACGCGATTACGGTACCCCAGGAACCCGAGGCGCTCCGGGAGCAGTCCGAGGCGGTAGCCGCCTTATTCATCGCAGCGGGCATTGATCCAAATAAGGCGAACGTGTATATGCAATCGCATGTTCCGCCGCATGCCGAGCTGGGATGGCTGCTGACGACGCTCACCTCGATGGGCGAGCTTGAACGTATGACCCAGTTTAAAGACAAATCGGCCGGCAAGGATTCCGTAGGAGCCGGATTGTTTGTCTATCCCGCGCTGATGGCGGCAGACATTCTGGTGTACAATGCGGATCTGGTTCCCGTAGGCGAAGACCAGAAGCAGCACTTGGAACTTGCCCGCGACCTGGCGGGACGCTTTAATCACCGCTTCGGCGACTATTTTACCATTCCGGAACCGTACATCCCCGAAGTGGGCGCGCGGATTATGTCGCTGGACGACGCTTCGAAAAAAATGAGCAAAAGCAATCCGAACCCGGGAAGCTATATCGCCCTCTTGGATCCGCCGGATGTCATCCGCAAAAAGATCAGCCGGGCCACGACCGATTCGGGAAAAGAAATCCGCTATGCACCGGATGAAAAACCGGAAATCAGCAATTTGATGAGTATTTACTCGCAATGCTCCGGCATGTCGCTGCAGGAAATTCAAGATAAATACGAAGGTCAAATGTACGGCGGATTTAAAAAGGACCTGGGAGAAGTCATCGTAGCGACGCTCGAGCCGCTTCAGCAAAAATATGACGAAATCCGCAAGTCCGGTCAAATTCATGATATTTTGGCGCAGGGCGCAGACAAAGCCATGGAGAAGGCATCCCGCACCGTGGCCGAAGTCAAAGAAAGAATGGGATTTCTCCCGGCCAAGAAATAACTTCCCCGGCGGCAGCGATGACTAGCCGCTTTACCGGTGATCGGGCTGCTCCAGCCGGTTCTTGCGGGCTTTGACCACAAAGCCCCACCCGATATTGAGAATTGCGAGAATGCCGAGCAGCACGGCTACCCAGCCGTTATAGCTGATGGAGACGGCGCATGCCATCAGAAGCAGGATGGACGAGGCAGCAAACCATAAAGACAAGCCTTTACTCATTGGCAAAAACCTCCATTTCATATATAGAAACTTTCTTGTATAACTGTGTCGCTGCGAGCCATACTAAGCTTGCAAGCTTGCATTTCAATAAGACGCAGAATTGAAGGGAGACTCTTATAATGGCTAGATCTCGTTCCAACAATCTGGTGGTACCTCAAGCAAACGCTGCACTGCAGCAATTGAAAATGGAAGCGGCTCAGGAACTCGGCGTTCAAATGCCGCAAGACGGATACATGGGCAACTACACTTCCCGTGAAACCGGTTCTCTCGGGGGATACATTACGAAACGTCTGGTTCAATTGGCTGAGCAACAACTTTCCGGCCAAGGCAGATAGTTCCATACAGGAAAGTATTTCGGGTCCGGAGCGCCGACAGGTGCTTCGGTCTTTGTCTTGCAACTACCGTGATTCTCTCTTATCCGGCAGCATCCGTCAAGAGGCAGGCTGTTTCCCGAACGCGGGGCGGCTGAAAAACATTACGACGGAAGGATAAAAGGCGTTACGGTAAAAAAGGGGTCTGCGGAATTTTTCCGCAGACCCCTTTTTATTATGCAATCCCCGCGGCGCTCAGCCTGAATTGATGGAGAGCCGCTTGTTCATTTTTTTGGAGCTCAGCCAGCCGACGTAAGTATTGATCGGCTGATAATTTTTATCCATGACGAGCACAGCGACGAACGGATACTGTCTCCGGTGCCGGTAGCGCACATCTGCCCAGCGGACCACATAGCCCCAGGGAAGCGGCTCGACTTCGGCCACCGCGAAGGAGGAGAAGTACAGGAAAGCTTCCACATCGGGATGCTTCCGCGAATGCTCGACCGCCGGATGGGACTCGGTGACGGCATGCTTTCTCCATTCGAGGGTATGCCCGTTCAGTACGCCGATCTGATAGCTGCCGTCCGGATGGGACTTGACGACATGCCACTTATTATAGGAAATGGTCGGAATGACGAAGTAACGTTCTCCCGGCTTACGGCTCTCATCCAGCCGCATCACTTCCCGGGTGCGCATCGAATGGGCGCCGGTCCGCCAAATATAATAAAACACCGTCAGGATATATACGACAGTGAACAGAGGTGCAGGATGTACCGCTCCTGTACTCCAGAGCAGAACGGCCAGGGCGTGCAGCGTGAAAATAAACGGGTCAAAAATATGAATGATGTTCCACGAAATCCACTTTTCCGTCACGGGCCTGAAGGCCTGGGTTCCGTACGTGTTGAACAGATCGCTGAACACGTGCAGACAGACGGCGATGCCGGTCCAGAGCACGATATGCCCGGATGGGACACCGCTGAACAGAAGGGACAGGATTCCGCTGATCAGAGCGGTCCAGATGACGAGAAACGGCAGGGAATGAGTAATTCCCCGGTGATTTTTAACATAGAGGGCATTGCTCTTGAACCGCAGCAGGCCGTCGAAATCCGGAGCCTGCGAACCGATGACAGTGCCCAGCAGCACCGCGGCGGCAAGCGTGGGACTCGCGGCAACCGCCGGATCGACGTAGGCGAGACCGGCCAGGCTGAGTCCAATCACAAAATGTGTGGCAGTATCCATTTACCATGTCTCCTTCTTGTTGTTCTTTATTCTATTGTAACAAACCCGGAAGCTGATTTCCTTTCCGGCAGAATGCCTCACTATAGTTACTACCCAATATTGGATGAATTTATTAGTGTTTGACCATACTATTACGTGTCGCTAATACGTGTCACTAAATTGTCAAAATGGTGAATGATTTTGGAGAGGATTGTCAAACACTTTTACCTTTTGATATGATAAACTTTATAGCGGAGGGCAAGTTCCTCCATAATGACAGAACTAAGGAGGATCTTAAGGCGTGGATAATCACTTGACTTACCAAGCTCCTTCGGATTCCGCAGCGCTTTCCATCAATCAAACGCCACCCAATCCATCGGCAACTTGGAAAGATTTTATCACATTAACTAAACCCGGTATTCTCCGGTCTAACTTAATTGCTGCATTTGCAGGTTTCTGGGTCGCATCCCAATGGGATATTCATATAGGCAAGATGATTCTGACTCTACTGGGAACTATGCTGGTTATGGCTTCCGCCTGTGTCTATAACAATTATTATGATCGTGAACTGGATATGAAGATGGAACGGACGCGTAAACGTACGCTTCCGGCCGGCCGCATAAAGCCAGCAGTTGTACTCTGGTATGCCTTTATTCTAGGTGTGCTGGGACTCGCTGACCTTTTTATTTTTTCAGGGGTTATGGCCGGCATCTTCGGGGTTATCGGTATGTTCGTCTATGGAGTCGTTTATACGATGTGGCTGAAACGGACGTCCACCTGGAGTACTTCCGTCGGCGCGATTTCGGGGGCTATGCCGCCGGTAATCGGTTATGTTGCCGTAACGGGTACGGTCGATATGGGCGCTGTTCTGCTGTTTGCGATGCTGTTCTTGTGGCAGCCGCCTCACTTCTGGGCTCTCGCCATCCGGCGTGTCGAAGAATACAGAGTGGCGGGATTCCCGCTGCTGCCGGTCGTCAAAGGCGTTAAGCGTACCAAGATTCAATGTATTCCTTACCTGGTATTGCTGGTTCCGGTACCGGTATTAATGTATGCATACGGCTATGTGGGCATTTACTTCATGATCATTTCGCTCTTGCTGTCCCTGATCTGGCTGTATTATGGCTTGAAGGGATTTACCGCCAAAGACGATGAAGCATGGGCTAAGAAAACGTTCTTCTTCTCGATAAACTACTTGACCTTGAGCTTGATCGCAATGATTTTGAACACAACTCACTAAGTTCTTACCCAGAATCCCATGGAATCATGGGATTCTTTTAAAAGGAAGAAATGAAAGCCTGTTCACCCGGGCTCAAGCGGGTCACCCGGCCGTCAGGGCGGATGGGCCGCGTCAGTGTTACATAACAAACTACTGCCTGTAGTCCTGGGGAGGCAGGGCGGCATCAAGATGTCCGCCGGCATAAGGGACAGCAGGAATCGTGATTAGGGAGAGGGGAACGAATTCGATGTTGAAGCGCTACAAATGGACATGGATTTTGCTGGTGGTGATCGTGATTGGAGCAGGGTACCTGGTATATAACGCCATGGGATTTGGCAAAGAGAAGCTGCCGGTTATCAGCCAGGTCGGAGATTTTTCGTTTGAAAATGTGGATGGCAAAACGGTAAGCCTGGACGATACCAAAGGCAAGGTCAGATTGTTCTACTTCTTCTACACCAGCTGCCCGGACGTATGCCCGGTAACGACCTTCATGCTGTCGCAGACGCAGAAGCAGCTCGTCAAGGACGGAACCTTCGGCAAAGACGCCGAGTTCGTCTCGATCTCCTTCGATCCGAAGGTAGATACCCGGGAGAAGATCAAAGAGTTCGGGGACAAGTTTAATGTCGATTACAACGGATGGTACTTCCTGAGAGGCGAAGATCAGCAGATCCGCGATCTGGCCGAAAAGTCGTTCAAAATCGCCATTATGGGAGACAACAAGGACAACTTCTCCCATGCGAACATTATTGCTCTTGTCGACCGGGACAATCAGGTCCGCAAGCTGTATAACGCCAACAATACGGATGAAGTTACGGCAGAATCCCTTGCGAAGGACGTTGAGGCGTTGGCCAAGGAATAATCAAACAGGAAGGCGCCAGATCCCCGGCATGCTCCGGATGGGTAGGCGCCTTTTTTTGTGAGAGATCAGAAAGTACCAACTTAGCGTTTGCGGAGTAGTTTCCTTGTATCGGGCTCCCCGCAAAGGATCTGGAATCGGCATCGAAGCATAAGCTCCACTTCGTGGGGCTATTTTGCGTTAATCTTTGGACCATACGGTGTAGGAATCGGGATAAACGATAAATTCCTCAAGCCCCGCTTTTTCCAGCTGGGAAATGATATATTCATCCGGTGTGCCCTCAACTCCCCGGTATCCCCGTCTTGTGTAGATGTGGCCTGCATCCGGGAAGGCATCCCGGAGAACGCCGCGAATCCTCTTGCCGGAGCTGTCGTTGTCCATAAACAGATAAACCTCGCTGTCCTTAATTTCTTTGCGCAAAGACTCGAGCCTTGTCGTGTTTAACGTTCCGTATGTGCACACAATTTGAATTTCGGGATCCAGCAGGCGGCGGACCTTACTGCGGTCGTTTTTTCCCTCGACAATAATATAAATCGGCATGATGGCTCACCTCGGACTAAGAGAAGGATGTTTGTCTCGAAATTCCCCGGGAAATGTTGAAGCTTAGGTCCGGGTAATTCTAGTGTAGCTTGTTTTCGGCAAGCCATGCAAAAAAAAGTAAAACGATCTGTCCAGCAGGGTAGACAGACCGTTTAATATGGGAAGATCGCCGTTCTAGCACCAGAATGCACGCAAAATGATGACAAGCAGGATAAACAGTACCAGTACGACGCCTACGTTACTGTAAGGCACACACGGAGCTGCCGCCACGGGAGCTACCTTGGTTGCAGGTGCGGCCACCGGTGCTACTACAGGACCACAGCCGCAGTGAGAATACAGACCCATCGAGATCACCTCTCTTTCTTCCTGGTCGGTTAACACAATCCATCTTATGTGGGTGAGTGCAGGAATTATTGTGCAGGGGCCTATCTCTCGATTTTTAGGCTTATGTCTACACCGGATTCTCGTTCATATGGGGATGAAGCGCAGATCCCTTGCGGTTGATGGGGATCATCATAAGTCCCGCCATGAGGAGGACAAAAGCGATGTAGTACGGCGACACGGATCCTCTCAGCTGGCCGGCGGCGATCGGACCGATAAAGGAGCCGATGGACATGGCGATGGACTGGAGCGAAAAGATCCTCCCCAGCTTGCTGCCGCCGCTGAGCTGAATAAACATGGAGGCAAGTCCAGGGAAGATGATGCCTTTTGCCGAACCGAGAATAAACAGGATAACGACCAGCGGCACATGAGGAAACGCGGCCATGCCAAAGAAGCAAAGAGCCATCAATAGAACGCCTGCAATGACCCTTTTGTAGGGTGAATAGCGGTTGATAAACAGCATGCTCAGCGTAACCAGGGCGCCGATGCTCAGGACGGAAAACAGGATGCCGGTCGATTTAATGCCTTCCACCCCGGTATCGCGCAATGGCAGTTCGAAGAACAGGATCCCTTGGGAACAGGAAACGACAAAGGGGAGGATAAAATAGCGCCAGGATACGCTGGGGGCAGGGGACGACATTGGAGCTTCTTCATTACCGCCATGGGCATCCGTCATCGCCTTGACCGGTTTCGGAACGCTGAAGACCGCCATGACCCCGGTCGCAATCAGCAGCCACCCGAGACCCTGGAACGTTGTCGAATAACCGGTATGTGCCACGATAAAGGCTCCCGCAGCCGGCGACACGACCGAGGCCAGGGTATGCACTACGCCATGACCGGACATATATTTGCCCTGGGTCACCTCGTTTTTGGACAGGGAAGCGAGCAGGGCAAGGCAGGCTGGCGACAAGAAGGCCAGCACAAAGCCGCTGATCGACCGCAGGACCAGCAGCTGCCAAGGGTACTGAACATGCGCCTGCAGCAGGAGGACGATACCGGCCGATACGAGGCTGAAAATGATATAGCGCCGGCTGCCGTGCTTGTCGATGACCGTACCTGCAATCAAATTGCCGGGCAAATGGGTGAGTGCATAAATGCCCATCATCCACCCGATAAAGACCGGCGCTGCTCCCAAGGAGACCGCGAATGGCGTGAGTATGGGGTACTGGGCGTGAAGGTCGAAGAAGGCGAGAAACAAAAACATGTACAGCCAAATAGCAGTTTTCACGTGAGCAGCTCCTTTTTCGCAGATTCATCATCTGTACGTTCGGTGTGGAACGGGTTGGCCCGCGGATGAGACAACCATTCGTTCATCAATCTACGTGTACGTTTCTACTTGGCGGCTTAGACCCTCTTTTTTGGGACGGGCAAATCGATAGCTTTGCAGGTTACGTAAGACTGGACTGCTGTATGCCGGGCAGATTGTGGATTTCTTGATATTGGAGGCGCCTACGCCCCGGGAACGACGGAAAGCCCCGTCTAAGGGCTGGCTGACAGCCGATGTCCGGATCATGTATAATCGAATGGAAGTTTCTAAATCACTTGATAGGGTGGCTTAAGCCCTTCAGGTCGATGGGAGTGTGTTTTTGAAATGGATATGCAGGTATGGTCCGATTTTCTGCAGCAAAACTGGCTGGTGATCGTGATTGCCCTTGTCGTGCTGTTTATCGTCCTGAATCTGGTCAAGACGATGGTCAAATGGGCGCTCGTCATCATCATCGTGCTGGCGCTTGTCGTATACAGCGGCATTTCCCTGGAGCAGATCAATCAGGTCGTAACGACGGTGAAGGACGAGACCGTAGATACGCTGAAGAACGAGGCTATGGATGTCATGATGAAGGAAGCCAAGGATGCCAAATATGCAGACAACGGGGACGGAACGTTTACGATCACGACGCCGAACCTGGAAATGAAGGGAACCACGGGCAGCGACAAAGTGGATGTCACGTTCCGCGGCGTGCCCCTCGGGCAGTGGAAGATCAACGACACGGTCAAATCGTTTATCTCTGAATCCCAGAGCCAGGCGGGCGGTTCAAATGGAAAATAAAGGACTTAATCCATGCACCAACGTGGAGGGGGTCATCTTATGCTGCAATCATGGATAGAAAGTCTTAAGGAATTTAACATCATCAGCATCCTGCTGCTGCTGATCCTGCTGGTGTCCCTGCTTCAGGGCTGGAGCCGGGGCGCATCCCGCTCTGCGGGAAGGCTGCTGTCCCTGCTGAGGGAAAGCGTCTTTATTCTGCTGGGGCTGGTGCTTGCGGTTCCTTTTACCTTGTGGGTATCACCCAGAGTTCAAGAATGGCTCGCCGATTATGCCAGCCAGCTCCCGAACCGGGATTTGAAAATGTGGGAGCAGATTTACTATACGTTCATTACGGCGATGGCCGATTTTCCGCTGATGCGGTTTGCCGTCATCTTTATCGTGAGCTACAGCATCATCCGTTTCCTGATCCGTTGGTTAACGGTGCTGATCTTCGGCGGGAGCAGCGCGCTCTTTAACCCGGGCGGGAAGTCCTCCGCTTCGCTGCTGAGCCGATTGGCCGGTGCGTGCATCGGCCTCTTGATCGGGGCAGGACGGTGTATCGTCGTCGTCGCGCTGCTGTTCGTGTACGTATCGCTGTATCCGCACACCTCGTTTACCCAATACGTGGAGGCGTCGCCGATCTATAAAGAAGGGGCGCAGCGGGTCATCGAGCCGTTGTCGGGTCACTTGGTAAAAGACAAGCTTCCGGTATTCACGAAAGCTGTCGAAAAAGAGCTGAACGGCATCATGCAGCGCAAGTACGAGGTGATCGACCACGCGATTCCTTCGGATATCGAGGCGGCCGCCGCCGAGATCGTCAAGGGCGCGGAGACCGACGAGGAAAAGGCGCGTAAATTGTACGACTGGGTCGGCACCCGGGTGCAGTACGATTACGGCAAGGTCGATGATTACGAGCAGCGGGGCATTTGGCATGAACAGACGCCGCAGGATACGTTCAACACGAAGAAGGGTGTCTGCATCGATTATGCCAGACTGTATGCAGTGATGGCCCGGTCCCAGGGCTTGCAGGTGAAGGTGGTCACCGGCCAGGGCTATGACGGCCAGGGCGGATATGGACCGCATGCCTGGAATGAAGTGTATTTGTCTGAAAAGAACAAGTGGGTGCCGCTGGATCCGACATGGGCGCAGAGCGGCGACTGGTTCAATCCTCCGAAGTTTGCGGAGACGCATATTAAGGAGCAGATGCTGTAATTCAAGCTTAATGGTATAAGATCATTGATAAATCCCCTTACCCGTTCTGGGCAAGGGGATTTTGTGTTTTGATAGATGATGCTTTGAAGCCGGATGCTGGGCTTCATTCCCGAGTTTCGCAGCTTCCTTAAGGTTGCCGTCAAGGTTAGGCAGGCAGCTTGATTTGCTGACCGGGATAAATCCGGTTGGCGTTCTTGATATGATTCAGGTCGCGCAGCGTCTGCCAGGTCGTATCGTATTTCAGCGAGATGCTGTACAGCGTATCGCCTTTCTTGACGATATAGACCTTCGCGGCTGGAGCAGGGGCCGGTTTGACCTCAGGCTGCGGCTTGGCTGGCGCTGCCGGCTTCGAAGGCGCCGACGTTTCCGGTTTGGCCGGCGTTGGCGCAGGTTCGGACGGTGATGGCGCTGTCGTTGCCGCAGGGGCAGGGCCTTCGGTAATCCGACCGGCCGGTCCTTCCGGAATCGGCTTGCCCTGCTGGATATAGTTGATCAGGGCTTCGTCCAGGGCGCCGTACATGCCGGCTTGCGGATACTTCGTGAACATCGTGTATTCGTCGCCGCCGACAGCCATAAAGTCATTGGTCGCGAGCGAATACGTGGCGTCAAGATCGAGCGCTTTATCGCCGATCTTGACGGAGTGAACGCGGCTTCCTTTCGGCTTGGACGTATCAATCTTAAACGTCACCCCTGAAACCTGGGAGAAGCCTCCCTTGGACTGCGGATAATCGGATACACCGTTCTCGAGAGCCGCCTTAATATCAGAGCCTTTAACCTTCAGCTGCACGATTTGGTTGCCGAACGGCAGAACCGTAACGATGTCGCCTTTGGTGATGGTGCCGGCTTCGATCGACGCACGGATGCCTCCGCCGTTCGTGATCGCCACATCCGATTGGCTCACATCGCGCATCGCATCGGCCAGCAGGTCACCGAGGTTAGTCTCGCCGGTGCGCGCTTTCTCGCGGGAACCCTCCAGCTTCACAGGCGTTTCGCCGACTTTTTCCTTCAGAATCGGCTCCTGCTCCTTCTGGATGGAAGCGACCAGATCGGCGACCTTCGGGTCGGCCTTGATATCGGCAGCTTCCTTCTCATCGATCAGCGTGGCTTCTTTCTTCACCACTTTATGGTTGTCGACCCACAGATCGACGACGCCGACATATTTCGTGTATTCGCCGGCGCTGGCGATCAGCGTGTTGTTGTCCGCCATTAGGCCGTTTTCCAGAACCGTATGGCTATGTCCGTCGATGAAAATGTCGATGCCGGGCACTTCCTTAACGACCTTAAGGCTGGTGTCGACACTCGATTTGTCCTGACCGAGGTGGCCAACCACGACAACGACGTCGACCTGCCCGCGGATTTCGTTCACCCATTTCTTGGCTTCGGTCGATGGATCGGCGAACTTCAGTCCGGTGACGTTGGTCGGGTTCGTCTTATATGCGGTCTCTGGCGTGCTGAGGCCGATTATGCCGAACTTGACGCCGTCGACTTCCTTGATTATGTAAGGCTTGAAGAGGGTAGTGCCGTCAGACTGGATGACGTTCGCGCTCAGCATCGGGAACTTCAACTCCTTGGAGAGTTCCACGAGATGCTTCCAGCCGTAGTTGAATTCGTGATTGCCCGGAACCATGGCGTCATAACCCATTTCGTTCATGACCTTCACGATGCTCTCGCCTTGAACGAGCGTGGCAAATGGCGTACCGTGTACGGCATCGCCTGCATCAAGAACGAGCGTATCCGGATTTTTGCTGCGGTATTGGTTAAAGATTCCTGTGACCTTGGCAAATCCCATTTCAGGGGATGCTTCTACCGCACGGCCGTGCATATCATTCGTGTGCAGAATCGTAATATGCTTGCCGGACGGGGCGGATGGCTCCGGGGTGTTCCCGGTCGTACCCTCTGCCGCTGCTGCCGCCTGGGCCGAACCAGCCAACAGCACCGCGCTGAACAGAAGGGAGGTGAACCATTTCCTTGTGATCATGAATCTCATAACCTCCTAAATCGTATTAGATAAATTTTCCTTCCCTATTATTCTAATAGACTATCGGAATGGTGAAATAAGACTTATGAATCATTTATTGGCCTAAGGTTGAATATAAGTGTGCATTTCCGGCGGAATGCCGACACGCTTGCAGTAGGTTTCAGCCGTTTCGCCCTGCAGTATCGCCGTTCCCGCGGACAGAAGGCCGACGGCAAACCGGTTGGCCTGCCGCTCCAGCTTGCCGGGGGCAAAGTAGGAATGCTCCTCCAGAAAAAAACGGTTGATCCCCTTATGGAGTCGGTCATGGCCGAGCTCATGCGCGCAGACAAACCGCTGCCACTCGGGGGACAGCTCGCTGTGAATCACAATGAACCGCCGTCTCAGTTTCCGGTAATAGAGTCCCTTGGTGGATTTGCCGAGATCGAGGTAGCGGATATGAATGCCAAGGGACCGGGAAAGTTCGAAAGGGCAGCTGGTCTTATATTTTCGGATTAACTTTCGAATCATTTCATCCATAGGATTCACCTGCAAGTTGTGGATTGTTCGTCCCATCCATCACGAAGAAGAGGGGCTGTCCGGAGAACCGGGCTCCTTCTTCTTCCGCTTATTCATCTGCTTCGCTTCCCAGAACAGCCCCGTGAGGACATCCTTGATGCGCTGCTTGTCCTCGGCGTCCAGCGGAATTCCGTCGAACATCAACTCTCCGTCTTCCTCGAGCATTTTCTTAAAATCCCGCTTGTCCTTATAGGTCGCCCATGCCGGCGCTTCCTCCCGCAATCCTTTGGCAGCCCCGTCTGCATCCCAATACCCTGCGGCGCTCATCAGTTCGCCGTAAGGAACTTCCAGCGCGTCCGCGAGCTTCCGGATGGTCGGCGGTTTAGGCACGCCCCGAATCCCGTTCTCCATGCGGGAAATTTGCGAATTGCTGATGCCCGATGCTTCGGCAAGCTGGTTGATCGTCATGCCCTTCTGCTCGCGCAGCCGCTTAAGCACGGCTCCGAATTCTTTTTCCACGGTTTAGCCACTCCCTCTATGACGTTGATCTATTTCTATCCGTTACTATAATCCAATGTTGCCAAAAGGTAAAGAAAAATGATGTTATAATTACCAAATGGCATGAAAGAAAAAGGAATCTGGAGCGAAATGGTGGTTAAGCCGGGATTTCCGGGTTTTACGGGATACCCAAAAAGTGGTATGTTAACATCATTATACGAACAAAAATACGAACAAGCCACAGTTTTTTTAGGTGAACATCCATGAAGGAGCGTGTTTGAATATGGATCAAATGCTGCCGCAGCTGGACCGCCGCAAGACCCAGGCCGCCGTAGAAGCGATTTTGGAGAAATACCGGATCTATAAAACGATTACGTTTGAAGTCAGGGAAGCGAGCGTTACCCCCTCTTATACCGAACGGTTTCACGGACCGACCAACGTGACCTCGGACCAGACGGCGCAGGTCGCCGTCTACAATGTAGACGCGCCTGCGGCCCGCCAGGCATACTGCCGGATGATCGAGTCGATCGTGGAACGGCTGGGCGAACGGGAACAGACGCTGATCCGCGAACGGTATATGAAGGAAGATGACGTTTTCGACTATAAAGTCTACAATTACGTGCTCGACCCGCCGGTCAGTAAGGACACGTACACGAAAATACGAACGCGAGCCTTCTATAAAATGGCGCTGGCGTTTGCGGACCGCGGGCTGTTGACGTTATCCGAGCTTCAAAAAGCCAAGGCATGCAATTCCAAATAAAGCCTGCTCATAAGCGGGACAAGCCGGGGACCGGAGAGGTCTTCGGCTTTTTTTTATCTAATGGAAAGCGGGAGTTTCAGGGGATGAATCGGCCGCAGAAGTGCTGATCCTAACCATTTCTATTTGGAATAAAAAGGATGCAAAAATACGAACATATATTCGTACTATTTTCCGCCGATAACCGTCCGAACTGCCGTCAGCGTTTTCGAATCCGGGGTGTAAGATTATATCATCGGGAATGAAGCAAAGAGACGTACCGAACACAATCAGTGGATGTTAAGCCGGCCGGAAGGGCCGGTTTTTTTGCGGACGTGTGACGCTTCATTGCCCGATGGCTTTGATCAGATAGAAAGGAGGGGGCCGAGTTGATAAGGATTCAGCGGACACAAAAGAATGGAAGGGGCTGTGACGCAAAAGAAACGGTTCGGCGGGTAGTAGTATGAGGGAAGCCGTTAAACAGGCAGTCGCTGCCTTGATTCCCGAGCTGGAAGGCCGGATCTACGATGTGCAGCCGCCGGCCGGAGGGGACGACGGGCCATACGCTGTTCTCACCCTTGGCGAGGAGATTTGGAAGTCGGCTTGGGCGGGTTACCGTCAAGTGGTGCGAGTAAAGCTGTACAGCGGCAGTGCCGGGATATCCCGGCTGGATGCCTGGGCACAGCAGCTGGTTCAGGGGCTGCAGCGCAGAAGAATAGCAGGTCCGGATCCGGGAGCGATCCTGCTGCATTACTTGGGTGTTCCGGAAGCGGACGCGCTTGATCCGGCCTCGGGCGGCATCATCCGGTGCCTCAGGTTCGGTGCGTACCTGCCTGAGACTTCGGGAGCCGAAGCGCCTGCCCCTGCGGATGCATGGCTCAGCGCCCTGGCGGGATGGACACGGGGCAAGCTTGCTGACCTGTGGCAGGTCTACGAAACGTCATGGCCCGCGGACCGGGAGGAGCATGCCGTATTGTGGCGCCTTGCCGGCTGTGAGACGAAGATGGCGGGGGCTTCGATGTACGAGATCCGCAAAACATTTGTGGGGCATTTGGCGGCACCGTTCCCGGAGACCGAGCATCATGCCTCGGTCTCATTGGTGGAGGAGCTGGGGACACAGACCCAGCTGCCGCTTGGTGACGGGGAACGCCGCTACCTGTCAGTAGCGGAAGTTTCCGCGAATATGCAGGCCGACGCCATACTGGATGGACAGCTTAAGCTGACCCTGGTGCAGCGGCGGATGCGTCCTGCGGAGGAAGCGGCGCTGATCCGCCGCGTTGCCGTTCAACCTATCATGAAATGAGGTGGCCCGATATGGGCGTAAAGAAAATTTCGAAAACCCCGGAAGCCGGAGGCGGCATGCCGAGGTATGAGCTGAAGGAATTGAAGGCGCAGGCCAAGGAGCTGTTCGGGGTCCGGGCAGAGGTCGTGGCAGGTGCTATGCATGACACGGACGGTCAGCATTTTTCGATCGCCGAGGTACAGGGAAAGATCCAACAATTCATGAAAGCGAAGGTGGTCTAACTTATGGCAGGTGGAACTTGGGAAAGCACAAATCAACCGGTGCTGCCGGGATTGTATATGAACTTTAAAGCAGCGGCAACGTCGGCCATTCAAGGCGGCAGCCGCGGAACGGTGATCGTTCCGGTCAAAGCCAATTGGGGTCCGGTCCGCGAGTTTGTGGAGATCGGCAGCGAGCAGGCGATTGCTGCGACGTTTGCCGCGGATAGCGAAAATGGGGCGACCGCCTACCCGGCCCTCTATCTAGCGCTGCTCGGCGGTCCGAAGAAGCTGCTGGCCTACCGCCTGGCGGACGATACGGCCCAGGCGGCGGCCGTGACGCTGCAGAGCGGCGATGCTTCGCCGGCCGCGGTCTTGAAGCTGACGGCGAAGCACCCGGGCAGCCGCGGCAACGGCTTTACCGTGACGGTGCAGCCTGCGCTCGGCAATCCGGCCGCAAAGGAGCTGCGCCTGTATGAAGGCGCCAAGCTGCTCGGCACCTTCACCGGCGCCGACGGCACGGCCGCTTCCTTGGCCGCGAGCATCAATGGCGGCAATGACTGGGTCACTGCCGAGGCCGTGGATGGCGGCGGTGTACCGGCCGACGTCAGCGGACTGGCGCTGACCGGCGGAGCGAGCGGCATCGGCGGCCTGACGAACGCCGATTATGTCGCCATGCAGGAGGCCGCCGAAGGCCAGGACTTCGACCTGCTGGCGCTCGACTATGCCGCCGACATGGCGCTGCTGCAGAGCTTTGCCGCCTGGATCAAGCGGCTGCGCGGCGAAGGCCGCGGCGTCATGGCCGTCTTCGGAGGCAGCGCCGCCGATGACGTGTCGAAGGATGCGGCCGATCTGGCGGCGGCCCGCTCCCTGGCCTTGAACCACGAGGGCATCGTCAACGTGGGCACCGGTGTCCGTCTGTCCGGGACGGACTACAGCTCCGCGCAGACGGCCGCCTATGTGGCCGGCCTGATCGCAGGGCAGCGCCTGAACCAGTCCGCGACGTACGCGGTCACGCCGTTCGAGGACGTTACCCGGCGCTGGACGCGCTCCGAGCAGGAGCAGGCCGTGAAGAGCGGCGTGTTCCTGCTCTTCTTTGACGGCCGCCAGGTGAAGGCGCTGCGCGGCATCAACACGCTGGCGACGCCGGCCGAGGGCCAGAGCAGCGCCTGGAAGAAGATCCGCTCCATCCGCGTCATGGACGCGATCAATGCGGATCTGCAGCGGGCGGCGGAGCAGACGTATATCGGCCGCGTGAACAACACGGAAGAAGGCCGCCTCGCCCTGATCGGCGCGGTCAAGGAGTATCTCGGCCAGCTGTCGCTGAGCAGCGTTATTGAGCCGGACGGCTATGACGTCATCCTCGACCCGGCCTACTACGGTGATTCTGCGGTGAAGCAGCCGGAGCCGGATCAGGTGTTCCTGCAGTGGAACGTGAAGCTGACGGACGTGATGGAGCAGCTGTTCGGCACATTTAACGTGCAGTGATGGAAGAGCCGCGATCTTTTTTTAACCATGCAAGCTATGAAAAAAACTATGAATAACTCTGAGGAGGAACCCCTATGTTGGATGCTTCAAAAGTCATTCTCGGCACGTACGGCCAGGCCTATATCGACGGTGTATGGCAGACGCACATTAACAAGCTCGAAGCCAGCGTCGAAATCGAAAAGCGCGAGCTCAAGCTGGTGGGCAGCGACTGGACGGTCCACAAAAGCGGCTGCAAAAAAGGAACCGGCACGATGAGCGGCTACAAAGTGACCTCGGACATGATCAACCGCGGCTTCACGAAGTTTGAAATCATCTCCAAGCTGGACGATCCCGAGTCCTACGGGCACGAGCGCGTTCGCCTGATCCGCTGCATGCCGGACAAAATCCAGCTGGCTAACTGGACCGCCGGCGAGGAAGTGCAGGAGGAAACGACGTTTACCTTTGAAGGGTACGAGCTGCTGGACCCGATCTCGGCGGACTAAGGAGTTTGGAGAAATAGCTGCCAAACTGCAAAAGTGTACTTCATCCAGCCTATCACCATTTTAGAAGAAGATAGAAGCAAAGGTGCACTGATTTCTGGTGAAATTCGCGAAATGGCGGGTTGGCCGGAAATGAAGCTGCACTTTTGCTTTTATTTTAATAATGTCCTTTAGATGTGATTTCCCGGAGAATAGCTGCACTTTTGCGCTTATGGGTGTTCTTTTCTTTTTGTGAACCGGAACTGGCGCACCTATTGTACGGCCTGACTGGATAAGCAAAAGGGCTGAGAAAGTACTCTTTTCAAGGAGTAAAACTCTCAACATCATCCCTTTAGGGACATAAACCATTCATTAATTGAAGGAGAGGAAGACGCATGAGCTTGCAGGATAACTGGAGTGAGGAACAAATTTTGGACAGCCTGTTTGAGGCGGCGGAGAAGCTGCCGGAGGAGACTGTGCGCATCAAGCGCCTGGATATGCAGATCGTGCTGCACGGCCTGACCTCGAGCAAGGTGGACAGCATCCGCGAGCGGTGTACGGTCCGCCGGACGGTGAAGGGGGCAGTGGATGAAAAGGTCGATACCGAAACGTTCAACGCGCTGCTTATCTCCGAAGCCACCGGCAAGCTGGAAGTGAAGGGGCTCACGCTGAACGGCTGGGGCGATCCGCGGATCACAAGCCGATTGAAGCTGTCGGGCGGGGAGCAGGCGGTGCGCCGCATGCTGCTGGCCGGGGAGCTGGACGCCGTCGGCGACAAGGTGCTGGAGCTGTCCGGTTTCGGGGTCGAGATCGCTGACCTAAAAAACTGATCGGCTCCGGGGGAATGACGACGATGCTGTACCACTTGTGGGCCCGGCATCACCTTCGTCCCGGAGAATTTTGGCGGCTCCCGCGCGGGGAGCGGCTGCTGCTGCTCGCTTTTTCCCAGGAAGAAATCGAACAGATGGCAGCCATGAATCAAGGTTAAGGAGGTGAAGAATTCATGGCAGAAACGTTAAATTACCGGCTGAATCTCGTCATTGATCCGAAAAACGTAATCAAGGCGAACCGGGAACTGCGGGCGATGGAGCGGTATTTCGAACGGATTCAGGGGCGGGTGCTGAAGATCGGGAGAACCCGTATGGTTCCCGAAATCGCACTGAAGGACAGTGCCTCGAAAGGGCTGGACAGCCTGCTGGAAAAAATCAATCGCGTGAAGTCCCAGGTTATCCGGGCGACGGCGACTGTAGATGTTGCAGTAGGTGGGGGAGCGTTAGGCGGAAAGATTGATTTTTCCACTCTCGTTACAGCGCTTCAGGAAAACTCGGCCGCCGTCAAAAAGCTCACGGAAACGATAGGTGAGCTGAAGATCGGTGGGGAGAAGAAGGACGGCCCAAAGTCCACTTCTGACAAAATCAAGGATGTATTTTCTGCACTAAAAAACTTTGGCGGAGGGTTGAAGAGCGCAGGGGAAATCCCGGATAAAGGCAAAGCCATCAAAAAGGCTTGGAATGGCGAGGACAAAGATAAGGAGAAAAAGGACCTGGCGGCCGACCCTGACGCTGCCAAAAGGGAAACTCCTCTAAGGACTGAAACTTATAAGCGGAAAAAGACCTTGGGCCGAGCGTGGAAAACGATGGGCGCAGCGGGTGATTTCATCGGTACCATTGGTTCTGCTGGTGAAGGCGTTATCAGCGGAATACAGGGGTTGTGGAAAAGTGGAAAGGATTTCTTCGGTGGCAGTAAAAGCAGCGCGATCGCCAATTCAGCCACAAAAGCCGCCCAGAGCAGCGGGATCGCTGCTCCTACCGTAAAATCCATCGGAAGCAGTGGAATGATGACTTCAGCCGCCAAGGGCATAGGCAAAAATCTGCCAGGGGTCCTTGGATTCGCAGCCGATGCCATATCCATTATGACCGCAAAGACCGGGAAAGAGCGGGCTCAAGCCATCGGGTCCTCCGTCGGGAGCGGCGTCGGAACGGTTTTGGGAGGCTTTTTAGGATCGGTTATTCCTGGTGGAGGAACGGCGGTCGGAGCAATGCTGGGTGGTGCAGCCGGAGGTTATATAGGAGAGAAGGTCGGCGGCTGGGTCTCGGGTCTGTTCTCGAAAAAGAAGAAAAAGGACAAGCCGGCTCCCGTAAAACCTGAATCCAGCATAGGATCTGCACCAGCTGTTTCTACAGGATTGCCGTACGGACAATATGCTTCACCTGCATGGACAGCCCAAAAAGGGTTACCGGGAATGATCTACCCGAATAGGTATGTGCCCCCAACATCTCCCCTCCCATTAACCGGCAAAGCTTACGGTCCCTACCTGCCCGGAGCCCAAGGTCCGACCGCTCCGATGGGAACAGGCCCACGGCTGCAGGCTGCAACCGGAGGCGTTAAGCCGGGAATCGGGGGCAACGGAGGCGGCAAAACGACGCCACAGCTCGTGCAGATCAGTCCGGAGCAGATGTCGGCGCTGTCGGGGCTTCTGAAGGATTTTAAAACGGAAACCAACTACAATCTCCCGGCGGGTGCGGTGCAGGTGACTGTGCATGAAGAGACACCCATAGATGTGGAGGGCCTGATCCTCCAGATCGGGCAGCGCTTGCGTTCGGAGTTTGCCAAAGCTGCGCAGAACCGCAAACCGGGGGCGAAAGCATATGTGTAACGACGTTTCCAGAGAGGAGGAACTGCTGTGGATTTGGTGTTAATGACCGGGAAGGGTGAGCGATTCACGTTTCCGGTCAATCCGGAGGAAGTGATCATTTCCAGGCAAAAGGGCTACGATACCGCCAACATTCTCTCGTCCGGGGAGTTCGATTTTCCGCAGGGGGACCGGATTAAGGAAATCTCGTTTTCCTCCTTTTTTCCGAAAGTGTACGACGAATCCTTCTGCAAAGGGGGAAAGGGCGAGCTGCCTGATCCGCAGGTGGCGATGAACAAACTGAATGATTTTTTGGTGATGAAAACCCCGCTCCGGTTTGTCATCAGCGAAGCCGGGATCAATGTGCCCGTGTTCGTGGCCTCCCATCAAACGACGTTCCGGGGCGGGGAGCCCGGGGACGTGTATTTCGATATCACGCTCCGCACGTGGAGAGAGCTTAAGGTGGCGAAAACGGCTGGCAGCGGCACCGGCGGCGGGACGGCAGTCAACAAAAAGCAGCGCACCGACATGAAGGAGAAAAACAAAACCTACACGGTCAAGGCGGGGGACTCCCTTTCCAAAATCGCCAAACTGGAGCTCGGCGACAGCTCAAAATGGAACCAGATCTACAAGCTGAACCAGAAGGTAATCGGCAAGGATCCGAACGCCATTAAGCCGGGGCAGAAGCTGGTGCTGTCATGAGTTACAAGGTGATTTTGCAGGACAAATACGATTTGACCCCCTTGGTGGAGGCGATCAATCTGCGCGACTCGCTGGAGCAGATCGCTTACCAGGGCACGGTCAACTTGGTGGTGACGCCGGATTTGCCCCCGATCTCGCCGGGCATGGCGATCCGCATCAGCGGTATTCCTTACGGGAAAAAGAATTACGTCACTCTGCTGCATCCTGCGGTGGTATGGGAGGTCGAGACGACGAACAACGGCATGAAGCGGATGACTATAACGCTATACGACCGCACAGTCTACTTGGACAAATCAGAGGACGAGTATTTGTTCCCGGCGAAGCAGACGGCGACGCAGCGTTTTAAAAAATATGCCTCTGACTGGAATCTGAAAATCGCCAAGCTGCCGGATACCGGCAAGGAGCTGGGCCGGGCCGTGTACCGGACGCAGTCGCTGTATGCCAGCATGTTTGCTGATTTGCGGGCTACCGCCAAAGCTGGCGGGAAGCTGTATCATCCCCGGATGATCGCCTCCGGCCTGGAGCTGTACGAGCTGGGTACGAACCCGGACATTTACGTTCTTGAGGCGGTAACGGATACGATGCAGACGCGCACGCTGGAAGGGGCGGCGACGAAGGTGAAGGTGCTGGCGACCGCGGCGAGCGAGACGGGCAAAGAGGTTCCCTCCAAAGTTCTCGCCATTGAAGAAAAGGACGTAGCCAAGTACGGCCAGCTCCAGGCGATTATCCAGGACGACGAGGTAAAAAACGGAGCAGCCGCCCGTGAGCTCGCCCGCAGCAAGCTGCGCGGCATCCAGGAGACGATCACCGTCAACGCGCCGGATATCAATACGATTCGGGCGGGGGATGCGGTTAAGTTGGGCCAAGTGCAGCTGATCGTCATCTCGGTCAGCCGCGAACTGGGCAACCCGGGCAGCATGTCGCTGGAGCTCGGAACCTACGACGACGTCAAAAGGAGGTTTTACCTTGAATAAAGACCCTTATGGACAGCTTGCATCCTCTTTGTACGCTTCGGTCGGCAAGCACACGCGCCAGGCGCTCGGCGGCGTCGGGGCGGTGCTGGGGACGATCACGTCGACGGGGCTGAAGCTGGACGATTTCAAGCACGAAATGCAGGACTACATGGTGGCCGAGCTGCCCGGGCTGCTTGCGCTGCCACGTTATATGGCGGTTGGAGCATCTGGAACGCGAACGGATACCCCGAATTGGGGGAGCGTGGCGATGGATACGTCGTTTTATTTTGACGAAACCGAAGTTCCGGATGCTGCGCTGAAGCTGGGTGCCGGGCTTAAGCCCGGGGACCGGGTGCTGGCCGTCCGCGTAAATGGCGGGGATGACGTGGTCGTTGTCTGCAGGGTGGTGAGCGGCCGTGGCTAATTTGTTTCCGGAGACGGAAGACATGGTCTGGACCGAGGATGCTGAGACGGAACTATTGGAAGGGAGCGGGGCAGTGTTTGGGAGGAGCTGGCGGTTCGATTTTGACGCCGGGGAATTCGTCATGTCCCCCTCCCGTAAAATCGCAGTTGCGGACGAAAGGGAAGCCTGGGTAACCTGGTGCGAAAAAGCGATCCGTACCCCGCGCTACCGCCATCTCATCTATTCCAGGGACTACGGCAGCGAGCTGGAGGATCTGGTCGGCAGCGGCTACGATCACGCTCTGCTCGAGAGCGAAATCCGGCGCATGGTTTCCGAGGCGCTCCTGGCGGATGCGCGTACGGAGAGCGTGGATCAGTTTACGTTTGCGTGGGAAGGCGAGGCCTGCCGCTTCAGATGCCGCATCCAAAGCGTCCGGGACGAGGTTGAAATCATAGAAAGCGTGGTGATCTGATGGCGGAGTTGCCGCTTTTTTTGCAGGATCAGACGGAAGAAAACATTATGAGCCGCATGCTGGCCAGGGTGCCTTCGGATATTGATAAGTCCGAGGGCTCTTTTATTTGGGACGCGCAGGCGCCGGTGGCGTTCATGCTGTCCGAAGCGGCGCTGTGGGCTCAGGAGGTGTTGAGGCGGGGGTTCGCGAGTACGGCTTTCGGTGAGTACCTGACCTTAAGAACGGCGGAGCGCGGGGTGAACCGGAGAGCAGCGGTGCCTGCGACCGGGACCGTGAGGTTTGTGGGGCAGCCGGGAAAAAAACTGGCAAAAGGAACCTTAGTTGCTACGCCGGCTGACGAATTTACGGGTGAGTCGAGTATTGAGTACCAAACAACCGCCGACGTGACGCTGGGTAGCAGCGGCGAGGGACATGCGCCTATCACTGCTTTAGCAGCAGGAAGCCAGGGAAATGTCCCGGCAGGCGTCATTGAGGTCATGCTGGTTCCAACTAGCGGCATCATCTCGGTGACCAATCCGACAGCAGTAACCGGCGGCGCTGACGAGGAGTCGGATGAGTCGTTGTTGGAACGGTACTATGCGGAAATCCGAAACCAGGGGACCAGCGGTAACAAAGCTCAATATATCCAGTGGGCCAATGAGGTTCCCGGCGTGGGAGGAGTGCAGGTCGCTCCGTTATGGCAAGGTCCGGGGACTGTAGGCATCTATTTGGTCGATATGGATAAGCGGGCAGCCAGTCCGGCAATCGTTGAAGCAGTTCAGGCGTATATTGATCCGACCATGGACGGTCAAGGGGAAGGAAAAGCTCCAGCTGGACCGGTTGTAACGGTGATGCCCGCAAAAGAGGTACCGATCGATATCTCGGTCCAGCTCACTTTGGCTGACGGTGCAACCTTAGGCATGGTCAAGGAGCAGATGATCGGCGGCATTACCGCCTATTTGAAACAGCTGGCTTTCGCCGATCCGCTTGTCCGCTTTACCAGAATTGCTGCCATTCTGCTGGATATCCCGCCGATCATCGATTATTCCAATCTGACGGTCAACGGCGCCGCGGATACAAATATCCAAATCAGCCCGGGTGAAGTAGCCGTATTGGGGGCGGTGGACGTTCATGAGTGACGCTGCATTTACAAATTCTCGTGGTGCCGAACTGTTCTCCTATCTGCCAGCTTACTACGAATTCAGCCGGGTCATTCGAGCTGATGTGGATGCCAAGGGCGCGGAGATGGATGCTCTTTATGCGGCGCTGAATGAGACGCTGGAGCAGTTTTTTGTGAAGACGGCGACGTGGGGGTTGGAACGGTGGGAGGCGGAGCTGGGGATTAGCATTGATCGAAATAAACCGATTGAACAAAGGCGGTCATTGGTTGAGTCGAAGCTTCGGGGAGCGGGAACCTTTTCCGGCAGATTGGTTAAAAATGTTGCCGAGGCATATGACGGTGGGAAGATTAGTGTATCATTCCAGCCGGCTGAATGGAGTTTCATTGTAAAATTCCTGGAGACAGTCGGAGTTCCGCCCAACCTTGATGATTTAAAAGGGGTCATTGAAGAAATAAAACCCGCGCATCTTCAAGTTAAATACGAATTCAATTATTTAATCATTCGTGAAATCGACGAAGTAATGTCTCTAATCCAAATAGAAAAAACTCCACTATCTAAATTTGCAGGGGGTGCTTGAGTTGTCCAGTAATACACCTAATATTGGCCTGTTAAAAAAGGACCCATTAACTGATGGTAACGATACATTTAATATCAAAACGATGCTGAATGATAACTGGGATAAGATTGATGAGGCCGTTAAGGCTGTAGAGGATGCGGTGGATGATATTTCAATCCCGGACGCCTCCCTTACAGAAAAGGGGAAAGTGCAGCTATCAAGCGAAACGAATAGCACATCCGAGGAACTGGCAGCGACTCCTAAGGCAGTCAAAGAAGCGACGCTTCAGGCGAAATCCTACACAGACCAGCAAATCAGCTTGGTTACTGAGACCGGCATACCGAAGTTGGTCAGCTACCCACTGCTGGTGACAGCCACAGCCGATAATCAAAAGATTTTCGAGATCCCACTTGATCTATTCGACGCGAATACTGACACCTTGTTAGTAGCGATTAACCGCGCAGTCCTGGACGCTACTCAGTACACCGTGACAAATACCGTCCGCGATGGAACAGGTCAAGTCACGCAGCGGGCGAAGATCAATCTTTTGACTGGCGTGGCAGCTACGTCTGAGGTGACGATGGTTGTACTGAAAAATATCCCACTTGGCCCGGATGGTGCCATAAATGGTGCGGTGCTGGCGTTAGAATCTATCCCGATAAATCGGGTTAATGGGCTGCAAGATCAGATTCAAAGCATTACCAGATGGGGGGCTCTATAAATGGCTGATGTAAGTAAACGATTTGGAAAAGGATTACTTTCTACTACAAATACGACGGTCTATACAGCGCCAAGTAATAAAAAGGCAATTGTTAAAGCGGTAACAATCTGCAATATGGGTGATTTGGACATGGTGTTCAGTTTACGATTCGCTGATACCTTTCTTGCTTTTTTTCATAAGGTAAAGGCGAATGATACACTTACTGTTCCATTTCTAGATCAGATTTTAGAAGCTGGCGAAAGCATCTCTGCTTCAATAGCAAATGTACCGGGGAAAACAGGAACTGTCAGCGGTACTTATTATATTTCTGGCCGAGAGGTGGATGTCTGATGCCTGATTTGGATAGTTTTCGGCTTGATCAGTACCGGATTGACGGTGGCGGTGGAAGCGGCAATGCACAACCATCTGACGTATTGGCGGGAATGACGTTTACAAACGATGATGGGGAACAAATTGGGACATATGTGCCTAGCAATAAAATAGCTACAGGATCGATTCCTTCCGGCCTATCAGGCACCATTGCTAATTTATCGTTCAAACCGCAGGTGGTTTTGTTTGATCTTTCATACAGAGAAACTGAAACGTCCAGCCCGAGTCAAGTGACTACTATTATCAGAGGGTACTCTGTGGCAGTAGCGCCTTCCCCAAGTAACTCACAAGTAGTTTCCAAATTAACTTCAGAAATGTATTTCAACTCATTTTCTTTTTCGGCAAGTTATGGACTTGGTAATGTTGTATTCGGCAGTAACTATATAACGTGGGAATTATCAAGAACTGGAAATATAGGCGTGTTAACTAATTATGGATATATAATTCTCGGCGTATAGAAAAGGAGGGATAAATATGCGAGATATCAAACCATTAGGCAGGAAATTCTTTTGGGTAAAATCAACAGGGAATATTATTGCTCAACGGGATGAAAGAATCGAAGGTATAGAATCCACTAAGGAAGAGGATTTTGAAATTTATATTGAGCTTCAAGGATTAGACCGTGATGCTATTGAGATGACTGTCTTTGAACCCGGCCAGTACGCCGAGGACTTCGCACAGGCTAAGAACTGGCGGTTTGATCCGGAGACCGGAAAAATTGTATTCAGCTACCCAGATCTAAATGATCCGACGCCGCAGGAACCATTATCTCAGCCACCATTAACCGCACAAATCAGCGAGCTAAGAGAACGAACGGCAGGATGCTACATAAGCAGCCATCCTTGCGCAGATGGATGTTACGGTTATGGGGTAATGAAAGGAGGGGAGGACTATACACGCTTTCATGCTTAATATAAAGATCAGTAAAAAAGTGGATGAGGCCAAACTTGTACCCTACACACCGAAGTTTATCACTGAAGAAGAACGGGGACAGCGCAGCAAGGCATATTTTTTGACCTCGGGAGTGGTCCGGGGGCATTCTTTCATATACCAACCGTAGAAAGGAGAAACAACACATGGCTAAGGGAATCACCTTACAAGAGCTAGACGCATCTGCAATTGTAAATCTCGTACCGCATCTTGGAACAACTTCTAACATTGGAGATGCCTACAGCGTCACAACTCCAGTAACCATAGGCTTTAATCAGAAATTTACAATCAAATTTAATGCAGCTAGTTCAAGCGCTCCAAAGCTTAGGATCAACAATGGCACGGAATTTCCGATCATAAAACCAAATGGGAATAACGCCAGGATTTACCCGAGCGTTTACTCTTTGTTTTGGGATGGGACAAATTTTATCTTACAGGGTGAAGGAGGTGGTCTAGATGAGTCATTTGGTGATGGCAGCGATGGAGCATTAAACACCACGGGAAATGTTACTTTCACAGTAGATGCTGAGGATGTTACGACCGTAGTTAAACAATATACAAGTATCACGATTAACTCAGGTCATACGTTGAGCGTTGATAAGCGTTGCCGTGGATTAATATTGTATTGCACTGGTGATGTAATTATTAATGGTACGATAGACATGACCGGTAAAAGTGCTTTTGTTAATCCTCTTAGCAACGATCCAATTATACTTCCGTTAGCAGTTGAAACTTTGCTCGCTTACGACCCAACCAAAAACAAATTCTATTCAACACCTCGTGGAGGAAGTGGAGGAGCTGGAGGTTCTGGGGGAAGTGCTGTATCAACTTCTGGAGCTGCAGGTGGAGCAGGAGGAGGAGGAAACTTGTTTGGAGGAGGACAAGGAGGAGGCGGAGCAGGAGGTTCTGCTTCTATTACTTCTAACCCTGGTGGTTATGCGACTGGAAGTTTAGGTGGAAATGGAGGAACAGGTTCATCTGGTCCCGCAGGTGCCGGAGGAAGTAGTGTTGTAGCACTATACGATGGTGACTTTAACTTTAAATGGTTATCAGGCAGGAACGGCGGCGTCGGTGCAGGAGGTTCAGGAGCGGCTTGTAATCGAGCAGTACCTCAGAATTATTCAAGCGGCAAAGGAGGCTCTGGAGTTAACGGTGGAGGCGCTTCTGGCGGAGGAGGAGTTGCAGGAGAAAGCGGAATGGGCAACAGCGGTCCGTTAACGGCAGGAAATGGGGTAGACGGTACTAACATTGGAGGAGGTCTTGTCCTAATAATTGCAAAAGGGAATATCACAATAAGTTCAACCGGGAAAATTCTTTCAAATGGACTAAATAACGGACAAAATGGAGGATATGCCACTTACTTGTCTGGAACATATTGCGGTGCTGGAAGCGGTGGCGGTGGCGGTGGTGCTGGTGGAGGTCTCATTATTTCTCTTCATAGAGGAATTTATAAAAATAGCGGAATTCTGCAGGTAAACGGTACTAACGGCGGTAGCGCTGGCGGGGGGACTTATAGCGGAGGTGCTGGTGGTGCGGGACTTATCGGAGTTATTACAGAAAGAAAAATATAGGAGGGGTTAATTTGTTACGTTTACTTATTGTAGATAATCCTCATGATAATAGAACAAACGATTTAAAAGATAAATTGAAGGAGGTGGGTCTTGCAGACGAGATCCATATGATTCCATTCGATGAAGCCGTTAAAGTTTTTCCAGTTCAGGCAGCACCATCTATTTTTATGTTGGGAACTTCTGATCTAATTGATGAAGTTGACGCCAAAAAAATTAAAGAGTATGTGGACTTCTTTCGTGATAAAACTAACATTGAATCAGAAATAGCATATCTTGGGGATATTGCAGTAAAAGCAAGAAAGGTGGGTATTCGATGACCGATTTAGAATTTTGGACTCTAGCCTATAAAAAAAATTGGGGTACAATGCCTGAAGATTTGGGATGGGCAGTTGTGAATAACGAAATAACCCCAGAGGAGTATAAGCAGATCACAGGCCAAGATTATTCTGCGCAATAGGACGATAATACGCAACAACATATGCGCCAACAGGCGTTTTTATTTTGCCCTCGGAACCACTCCGGGGGCATCTTATTTTAACCAATCAAAGGAGGGGAACGCCGTGCCACACGAAAGGGTGAGTGACGTGGAGGATGCGACCAAAGCTTTGGTGGAGATTCAAATTCAACTCGCACGTATTGAAAAAACCTTGGAGCAAGTGCCGACGCTGGCCGCCACGATTGAGACAACCAAGGAACTCGCCCGGGAAGCCATGCAGTCGGTTAAGTCAGCACATCAAAGGCTGGACCGGATCGAGGACGGCCAAAAATGGCTGTGGCGGACGGTCAGCGGTGCGGCCATCACAATCGTGATGGGTGCCATCGCAGCCGCCGTTCAGCTTGCAGGACATTAAACAATTACTAGGAGGATGGATAAAACATGGATTGGGATATGATTTGGCAGTTAATCGACCCGAAACTATTGATTGTGGTGGCTGTTTGTTGGGTACTGGGGTATGTCATGAAGCAGACGCCGTCGGTGCCGGACTGGAGCATCGTGTACATGGTGGTCATCGCTGCTGTGTTACTTACGGTTTGGATGCATGGCTGGAACGCGGAGACGTTCATCCAGGGGATTTTGGCGGGAGCCTTTGCCGTATTCGGCCACCAGGTTGTGAAGCAGACGAAGAAAGTAGGGGACTCGGATTGAATCAAACCGAATTCATCGCCACCCTCGCCCCCTGCGCCATCGCTGACATGCAGGCCACCGGTGTTCCAGCTTCCTTAACCATCGCCCAGGCGATTCTGGAGTCCAACTGGGGGACAAGCGGGCTCGCCCGGCAGGCAAACAACCTGTTCGGCATCAAAGGCAAGGGCACAGCGGGAAGCATAGAAATGCCCACCACAGAGTATGTCAACGGCAAGGCGGTGAAGGTGGCGGCATCTTTTCGCAAATACCACTCCTGGACGGAGTCCATTGCCGACCATTCCAAGCTTTTGTTGAACGGCACGAAGGATAAGCCGACGCGGTACCACGGCGTGCTGCACGCAGAATACCGGCAGGCGGCCGAAGCAGTTTGGAAAGGCGGCTACGCGACAGATCCGAAATACCCGTCCAAGCTAATCGCGATCATGGAGCAGTATGGACTGCCTCAATATGACACATGGAGAGGAGAACACACCGAAATGAGTGTTAACATCACTGAGCTGGCACAACAGCTGGAAGATTTGAAGAAAAAAGCGGAACGCCTGACCCAACTTGAGGTCCTTCTGCAAAAGGTGGAGCAACGGATCTCCGCACTGGAGGCGCGGCAGCAGATGGAGGTTCCGGCCTGGGCGGAATCCGCGGTAAACGCGGCGGTTGAGGCGAAGATCATCAGCACCCCGGTGAATGGAAGCTACGATCTGTACAGGGTGCTGACGATTTTACAGCGGCTAAAGGTGCTCTAACGAAAACGCGAGTACCTACCATAGATAGAGACAAGTCAGGCAGGAGGGAAATCATAATTTTTTTCATACTAAAAGGGAGGCATCCGCTTATGCTGATTTATGAATACCAACCGACCATCCAGACGTTTTCGCTGCTGGAGCCGCTGCTGCCGGGCTGCGTGCGGGAACGCATCAAGGCGATTATGGACGCCGCCCCGGAAGCGATGTTTTTTTGCAAAATCGAGGACCTGAACCCGAGCATCCGCGTGTATCTCCTGGAACACGATCCGGTTGACGACTATACAGAGTGCCATCTGCTGTCATGCGACCGGATCGGTCAGGACTATGAATACCTGAGTCTTTCCGTAGAACAGGCCCGTTCCGTGGAAAGGTTCGCAGCCCAGATCCCCGTTATTTCCCGGAGTTAGCGGAAGCTTGCTTGCGTTTGACCCGCTCGTATTCTTCCTCGATCGTTTTGGACAGCAGCTCCGTGGCGGTCATGTTCAGCTTCTTGGCCGCTTCGGCAAGCTGCTTTTTGATGTAGGCAGGAACGTCGTAATGAAATTTAACTTTGTTGCCGTATGGCATAACCAAAACCCCCTTTACCCCATAACTTCCTGGTATTTGCGCTCGATAATCCGGATCAGCAGTTGGGTTGCGGACATGTCCTGCAGGGCCGCCGCTTCGATCAGCTTCTCTTTGATTTCCGGCTGGAATTCGTAAGGCAGCTTGAGCTTCGGTTCGGACATGTGGCCTTCCATCGTTTTTTCCGCATCAATTGCGAGCTTCACCAGCTCGTCCAACGTCGAAGTCTGGGACGCTTCGCGGCCGTATTTTGGCAGCACCCGGATCAAATACTGCTTCAGCGACTTCTGGTCTTCCTCGGCGATGTCCAGCTGCAGCCGGTCTTCTTCGACGTTCAGCTTGCAGTCCACGTGGTAGCCGAACAGGTTAATCGAATAGTTCATGCAAAAGACCCTCCTTGGATATTTGTTGTTTATTATATAGTGTATCGATACGCATTACAATATAATAATTTTATCCGTTTGATATATCTTCCACTCCTCTGTAATGGGTCCTCACAATGTCCTTACTACGTCATCGTCATATCCCACAATGTCTCCACTTCGTCATCGTCAAGTCCTCGCCAGGTCCTCACAATGTTCCCCGCTTCGTCATCGCAAAGTTCTCACAATGTCTTCTCAATGTCCTCACTAGGTCGCTACCACGCCCTCACCCTGTCTAAATTCCTCTTTTACCGCTCCCTTTCGCGCCCTTCAATTTCTCCCCAAGAACCTCATCAGTGCCATCCTCTGCTTTGCTCCATTTCCTTCGCCAATCTTCGATTTTGTTAACCCGAACCCGCTCCAAATATAGTATGATGTCACTAAGGAAAACCATGTAAACGTCACCAAGCGACATGGTTTGTCTTCCTTAAGAGATCAGAAAGTATAAGTTTCGGAGCCTCCGCTTCCTGATCTCGCAAGAAAAACTTCCGCTAAACGCGGTCTGTCTCCTTTGAAGGGACGTCGATAGACGTTTTTCTTAGCGGATATACATCCAGCAACATCCCGAATGTGCACAACCACAACGAGCGCATCGTTCGCTGACGGAGCAGGGAGGGTTTTATGGAAAAATACATTTTATCACTGGACCAGGGGACGACGAGTTCCCGGGCTATCTTATTTAATGAAAAAGGAGAAGCCGTACATACGGCCCAGCGGGAGATAACGCAGCATTTTCCTCATCCGGGCTGGGTGGAACATAACGCCAACGAGATTTGGGGTTCGGTCCTGTCGGTGATCGCGTCCGTGCTGTCGGAATCAGGTGTGAAGCCTGAGCAGATTGCGGCGATCGGCATCACGAACCAGCGGGAGACCGCGGTGGTGTGGGATAAGGAAACAGGCGATCCTGTGTACCATGCGATTGTGTGGCAGTCGCGGCAGACAAGCGGCATTTGCGAGGAGCTCAAGGCCCAAGGGCTCGACGACACCATCCGCGCCAAAACAGGCCTTCTGATCGATCCGTACTTTTCCGGTACGAAGGTCAAGTGGATTCTGGACGAAGTCGAAGGTGCCCGGGAGAAGGCGGAGCAGGGCAAGCTGCTGTTCGGCACGATCGATACGTGGCTCATTTGGAAATTTACCGGCGGTCGCGCGCATGTGACCGACTACTCAAACGCATCGCGCACGCTGATGTATAACATTTACGATTTAAAATGGGACGACGAGCTGCTGGAGATTTTGGGGGTTCCGGCCTCCATGCTGCCGCAGGTGCGTCCATCCTCAGAGGTATACGGCCTGACGGTGCCGTACCATTTCTTCGGCACAGAGGTGCCGATCGCCGGCGTTGCGGGCGACCAGCAGGCGGCCCTGTTTGGGCAGGCGTGCTACAGCAAGGGCATGGCCAAGAACACCTACGGCACCGGCTGCTTTATGTTGATGAATACCGGCGAAACGGCGGTCCGCTCGGAGCACGGCCTGCTGACGACGCTTGCTTGGGGCATCAACGGCAAAGTGGAATATGCGCTGGAAGGCAGCATTTTCGTGGCGGGCTCGGCCATCCAGTGGCTGCGCGACGGGCTGCGGATGCTGAAGGAGTCGAAGGAGAGCGAAACGTACGCCTCGCGTGTGGCTTCAACGGACGGCGTGTACGTCGTTCCCGCCTTCGTTGGGCTCGGCACCCCGTACTGGGACAGCGATGTGCGCGGAGCGGTGTTCGGCCTGACACGCGGCACGTCCAAGGAGCATTTTATCCGGGCGACGCTGGAATCGCTGGCCTACCAGACAAAGGATGTGCTGTCCGCGATGGAGGCAGACTCAGGTATCGAGCTGACCACGCTGCGAGTCGACGGCGGTGCGGTGCACAACGATTTTTTGATGCAGTTCCAGAGCGACGTGCTCGGCGTCTCGGTCGAACGGCCGGTCATTAACGAGACGACAGCGCTGGGGGCTGCTTACTTGGCGGGTCTCGCTGTCGGCTACTGGAAGAGCCAGGAGGACATCTCCGGCCAGTGGGCGATCGAGCGCGAGTTCCAGCCGGTGATGGAAGAGAAGGAGCGAACCGGACTGTACGAAGGCTGGAAGAAGGCCGTATATGCAGCCATGGCTTTTAAATAAACACAGAAACATATCTTGGGGGGTCTCTTTTTCGATCTGGAGGGAGATAAGCACAGATGATATGGTCCAATACGAATCGCGAACAAATCAAGGAGAGCTTGAAGCAGGAAAAGTTTGACGTCCTGATCATCGGGGGCGGTATCACCGGGGCAGGCATTGCACTGGACGCGACGACCCGCGGGATGAAGACGGCGCTGGTGGAAATGCAGGACTTTGCCGCAGGTACGTCCAGCCGCTCGACGAAGCTGGTGCACGGCGGGCTCCGCTACCTGAAGCAGTTTGAGGTCAAAATGGTCGCCGAGGTCGGCAAGGAGCGGGCGGTCGTGTACGAGAACGGTCCGCATGTCACCACGCCGGAGTGGATGCTGCTGCCGATCCACAAGGGCGGCACGTTCGGCAAGTTCAGCACGTCCTTCGGACTGCGGGTGTACGACTATTTGGCCGGCGTCAAAAAAGCGGAGCGCCGCATGATGCTCTCCCCGCAGCAGACGCTGGCGAAAGAGCCGCTCATCAAGAAGGAGGGGCTGAAGGGCGGAGGGTACTACGTGGAATACCGCACCGACGACGCCCGCCTGACGATCGAAGTGATGAAGGCGGCCGTGGCGCACGGGGCTGCTGCGCTCAATTACAGCAAGGTCGAGGAGCTGCTGTACGACGCCCGGAATAACGTGCGCGGCGCGGTGGTCCACGACCAGCTGACCGGGGACACCTACGAAATCCACGCTGCCAAGGTCATTAACGCTGCAGGGCCGTGGGTTGACCGGATCCGCGAGAAGGATGCGTCGAAGGAGGGCAAAACGCTGCGCCTCACCAAAGGCGTCCACCTGGTCATCGACCAGTCCCGATTTCCGCTGGAGCAGGCGGTGTACTTCGACACGCCGGATAAAAGAATGGTGTTCGCCATTCCCCGCGACGGCAAGGCGTATGTGGGGACGACGGATACTTTCTTCGACCGGGATACGGCGCATCCCCGGATGACGTACCAAGACCGCGACTATATTATTAACGCGATCAATTATATGTTTCCTGAGCTGCAAATTACGGCGGAGGATGTGGAGTCCAGCTGGGCCGGGGTCCGGCCGCTCATTCTTGAACAGGGCAAGGATCCGTCGGAAATTTCCCGCAAGGACGAGATCTGGGAGTCCGGATCGGGACTGCTGACGATCGCCGGGGGCAAGCTGACGGGCTACCGGAAGATGGCCGAGACGATTGTGGACGTGCTGTCCCGGGAGCTGACTGAACAAACAGGGCGCCCGTTTAAAGCATGCCAGACGAAGCATCTGCCGATTTCGGGCGGGGACTTCGGCGGCTCGGCGCAGTATGAGCCTTTCGTGCGGAAGACCGCCCAGACCGGAATCGAGGCGGGGCTGGCCCCGGATGAAGCCCTCGCGATCGCCGGCAAATACGGCACGAATGCATCCGGCGTCTTCCGGCTGATCCAGAGCCACCGGGCGGAGGCGGAAGCGCACGGGCTGCCGCTGATGCTGTTCGGCCAGCTGGCCTATGCGCTGGAAGCGGAGATGGCGGCGACGCCGGTGGACTTTTTTACCCGCCGGCTCGGCGCGACGCTGTTCGATATTCAGCTCGTGCGCACCTGGAAGGCGCCGGTCATCGAATATATGGGCAGCGTGCTGAACTGGAGCCCGGCGGCGAAGGAAGCGTACGCGGCCGATCTCGACCGCGCGCTGCTGGAGGCCGTGGAGCCGGCGGAATCCGATTGAGCATTATAAGGCAATCGAATGAAGCATTTCTATCAGGAACCTTTCATCCCCAGGATGAAGGGTTCCTTTTTGGCTTGGGATAATACCCGTCAAAACCCGCAGGCTCCCAGTCTCGACAATGGTGAATCTATGAGCAAACGATGCCTACCTGTCAATCCACTGTCAGTGATGTTTACACCAACTGTTCGGATATTTGCGATAAACTTTGCATTTTTATGGAAAATAGACACTCGCCCGCGTCCCATGTTAGTACACCTCCGGCAAAATCGCTTATAATAAAAAAACCATACTGCCCGAGAGAGGAGTGCTGTACATGAACATTAAAGAAAAAAGAGAGCATCGGCAGTACCCCGAACAAGTGAAATCCGACGCGTCCCGCGCGCCATATGAGCGGGATTATTCGCGGCTGATCCATTCGCCGACGTTCCGGAGGCTGCAGGGCAAATCCCAAGTGTTCGGCGCGGGTACGGGGGACTATTACCGGACACGGCTGACCCACTCGCTTGAGGTGGCGCAAATCGCCCGGGAAGCAGCGCGCAGCCTGCTGCGGGCGCATCCCGAGGTCAGCGACGAGCAGGCGGACAATCCGGGGCTCGTGATCGATCCGGAGGTGGTGGAGTGCGCGGCGATCGCGCATGACTTCGGCCATCCTCCTTTTGGACATAAAGGGGAAGAGGTGCTGGACGGCATTCTGGATCAGCTGATCCGGGACCGGACGAAAGAAGCCGTGAAGGGGCTGCATCTGTCCCCGGATGAAGTGAACGACGTCCGCGCTAGGCTGCGGAAAAAATACGAGCATTTCGAAGGCAACGCGCACAACTTCCGGCTGATCATGTTTTTGGAGAAGCGGGAAAATGTGGACGGCCTGAACCTGTCCGACGCGATCCTGCTCGGCATCAATAAATATCCATACCCAGGCACCCTGCTCAAAAAGGGGCTGTACCAGCACGAATGGGGCTATATTTCGCAGATCCGCCAGGACTGGGGCATTCCTGCAGGCAAAAAGACGCTCGAAGCCCAGCTGATGGATTTATGCGACGATATCGCCTATTCGGCCCACGACCTCGAAGACGGCATCAAGGCCGGGAAAATCGAAGTGCACGAGCATTTTCTGAAAGATCCGCATATTTTGCGCCTGATTGTTGAGAAAATCATGACGCTGGAGGATGCGTTCTGGGATAACTGTCCGGAAGAGCATATCCGCTACAAGGTGGAGGAAGTGCTGACGTCTTTTTTAAAAGTGTGGAATGAGAAGCTTCCGTACTGCGAGTTTGACTACTCTCGTACCCGCCGCGAGGTCAAGGCTTATTGGGTGAGCCTGTTCGTCAGCAGCCTCGGCGTCATTGACGACGGGGACTGGAAGAAGGTGACCTTCGTCAAGGAAGGCCAGGAAGATCAGGATATGCTCCGCACCGTCAGCGTGCTGAAAAGCTTCGCCTGGGTCACGATGATCCGCGACCTGCGGGTGCAGCGGCTGCAGAAGCGCAGCGAGTGGATGATCCAGCGGCTGTGGGACGCTTTTCTCGATCCGGTCGCCTCCAAATCGATTATCCCCTCCGACTGGCTGCAGCGGTTCGAGAAGGATCAGGCCGGGCCGAATCCGATCTGGACGTGGGAGCACATGGTGATCGACTATATTGCGGGCATGACGGATGCGTTTGCTGAAAAAATTTACAATGAGCTGTACGGATTGAAGGTAGGTTCCATTTACGACCTGGATTAGGCAGCCATAGAAGGGAAGGAAAGACCGGATGGGCGCTCTTAAACTTAGCGTGCTGGATCTTGTACCAAAAATAGGAGAGGCGTCCTTTGAGGAAGCACTGCAGGAAGCGGCCAGCTTGGCCCGCCATGCAGAACAATGGGGTTACACCCGGTATTGGGCGGCGGAGCACCACGACCTGGTGAACCTGTCCTGCGCCGCACCGGAAGTGCTGCTGGCGCATATCGGAGCCCGGACCGAGCGGATTCGCATCGGGTCGGGAGCGGTCCTGCTGCCGCATTACAGCCCGCTGAAGGTCGCGGAGAACTTTCGCATGCTGGCTGCGCTTTATCCCGGCCGCGTCGATCTTGGCATCGGCCGGGCTCCCGGCGGCTCGGCGCATGCCTCGATGGCGCTGAGCGGCAATTATTTGCAGCATGTGGCCGAGATGCCGGTCCGCGTCCGCTCGCTGATCGAGCTGCTGGAGGACCGCTACGCGTACGAGGACGTGCCGGTCGCGGCCAAGCCCGTCCCGCGGATCCAGCCGGAGCTGTGGATGCTCGGGACGAACAACAAAAGTGCCGGCTTCGCGGCGGAGAACGGCACGGGCTACGTGTTCGGCCAGTTCATGAGCGACCGCGACGGCGCCGAGGTGCTGGCGGCTTACAGGGAGGGCTTCAAGCCGTCGGCGCTGCTGGAGCGGCCGAGAAGCATCGCGGCCATCGGCGTCATTTGCGCCGCGACCGAGCAGGAGGCACTGGCGCTGTCCCGCCGGTCAGCCCTGCCGGAAGTCGAGCGGCCGGGAGCTGAGGCCAGCGAGCCGCAGCCGCAGGCGACCCGGCTGATCACCGGGTCGCCGAAGCAGGTGAAGTCGAAGCTGCTGGAGCTGGCGGATTCCTTCGGGTGCGATGAGTTCCTGGTCACCACGCCGGTAATGAGTTATGCCGAGCGGCTGGAATCTTACCGGCTGCTGGCGTCGGTGTGCTTATAAAAGGGAGCCAGGCAAGTTCGCCTGCCATTCTGCACACGCGGTTCTTGATTGGGAATGGGAATTTGGGAATGTAGAATAGTGACGGTGCTGAACGGTTAGATCGCAATGGAGCCTGAAGATAGGAAGAACGAACGGAGGAACTATGGAATTGACATCCGAACCATCGGAGTTTATTTATTTGTACGCTAGCCACGAGTCGGAAACGGAGCTGTGCCGGATGGAGCTGAATGCTCTGCTCGGGCAGGCGAAACCCTTGAAAGGGAGGGGCTTCATGCTGCGCAGCTCCCGGTTGCTTGACCCGGACCGCAGTCCGTATGTGTCGATGCGTCTGGACGTGCTGATGCAGGGCGACTCGATCGAAGAAATTGCCCGTCAGGCTTCGGAGTTAGAGCTTGGGGACGCCACATTCAAGGTAACCTACGTCAAATCCGGCGATCCCTGCTCCTACGAGGACCAGCGGATGCTTGAGCGCCGTGTCGGCAGCAGCATCCGGGGGAAGGCGGAGATGAAGCATCCGGACGTGCAGTTCGGCCTCCTGTCCGCCGAGGGACAGTGGTTGCTCGGATGGTGCCGGCATCCCGAACGCGCTTGGCGGCTGCACAAGGACAAGCCGCACAATTATTCCACCGGGCTCAGCGTTACGACCGCCCGTTCGCTTGTGAACATCCTTGTGCCGGAGCCTGCGGGTGTCCGGGCCGCCGATCCCTGCTGCGGCATGGGGAACGTGCTGATCGAAGCCCTGTCGATGGGCATCGACATACGGGGCTGGGACATCAATCCGCTGGCCATCCGGGGGGCCCGGGCCAACCTGAAGCACTTCGGCTATCCGGAGGTGGTGACGCTCGGCGATATGACGCAAGTGACGGATCGCTTCGATGCGGCTGTCCTGGACATGCCGTACAACCTGTGCTCGGTGCTCAGCACGGATCAGCGGCTCGTTATGCTGCAGAGCCTGCGCCGTATGGCGAAGCGGGCTGTTATTGTATCGACGGAGGAAGCGGCGGAATCGATTCAGCAGGCGGGCTTTGCCATTCTGGACATCGCCCGGGTATGGAAGGGCGGCTTTGTCCGGAACGTCTGGCTTTGCGGGTGACGGAGGCGGATTAGCAATCCGGCATGCGATTACTTTCTACTATATAATAGAAGAAAGTTCCTCATCTTAATAAATAGAAGTCTCTCATCACTTTAAGTAGAAGTTTCTCATTTTAATAGAAGAAGATTACCGTCATGAGTTGAAGTCAAGTCAATCATCTCAGTGCTCATCACGGGTATCAAGCCCAAAAAGGCTGTCTCACGATCCGGTCTGAATCGACCGGTAACGCGGGACAGCCTTTTTTCATGCTCCGAATATATCAGGACGCTCGCATAGCATCCGGAAAATTTCGGAGGCAAAACTCCGCCTTGCGGGGGACAGCTGCTGAGAGATGTCCGTATTAATAAGCACGCTCATAATTGACGAGATTACGCGGAAGCTCTTTTCCCTGCACGTAGGCCTTCAGGTTTTCGACAAAAATATCGATGACCCGCTCGGTATACCGGTCGGTGCTTCCGGAAACATGCGGTGTAATGATAACCTGCTCCATGTCCCACAACGGGTGGTCCTCAGGGAGCGGCTCCTTCTCAAACACGTCGAGCCCGGCGCAGCTGATCTGCCCGCTGCGGAGCGCACCCAGCAGGGATGCCGTATCCACCGTCGGCCCGCGGCCCGCATTGATGAAGCAGGCGCCCGGCTTGGCCGCCGCCCAGGCAGCGGCGTTCAGCAGGTGATGCGTCTCATCGGTAAGCGGCAGCACGCTGATGATGTAATCGCCTTGGCTCAGCGCCTTGTGGAGCCCGTCCATGGTGAACATCTCGTCCACGTGTGGATCGGCTTTGCCGGAACGGCGGACGCCGACGGTGCGCATCCCGAACGCCTTGGCCAGGCGAGCTGTCTCGCTGCCGATCTCGCCGACGCCGACGATGACGGCCGTTCGGCCATGCAGCTCGGACAAGGTGTCCCGTCCCGGCGCGGCCAGTTTCGTCTCCCAGCTGTGCTTGAGCTGATTGCGGACCGAGACGTGCAGCTGGCGCGAGAAGGAGAGCATCATGCCGAGGATCGTCTCCGAGATCGGAATCGCATGGACGCCGCTGGAATTCGTCAGCAGCACGCCTTTCTGTTCGAGCTTGTCCAGCGGAAGCGTGTCCACGCCGGCCGACCAGGTCTGCAGCCATTTCAGCCTGCTGTCTTGATTCAGCACCTGATCGGCAATTTGCCTGGACCAGCCAACCAATATTTCCGCTTCGTTCACGAGTGCGGGATCCGCATCGGTGCTTTTGACGACGGTCAGCTTATAGCCGGGAGCGGCTTGTTCAATCAATTGGGTCTGCTCCGGAGTCAGGGAATGCAGACAAACAATTTGCTTCATACCGTTTCAGCCTCCTTCATGTATGTACCCTTGATGTGATGTTTCTGCTACTCTAAATAGAATGAACTAATAACATGTTACAGGCCGTATGGGGCTGCTATAACAGGAAGCTTAATGCAAATCTTTAGTTCAGTCTATATATTATGAATATATTCAGGATAACAGATTTGAAACGATATACAACAGGGGCCCCCGAGGCCAAGCGAATGAAAGGGAGCAGCGGTCAAGTAAACGCCCTCCTAAGAGTATGCTTTTGCGTAACTCTGCTGCATGACAATGGGCCCGAAAGGTGAAACTATATTAATGAAGGAATTCATGCGAATTATACCTTCGGTACCAATTTTTACAGGATCATTTTATGCGGCGCAAAGGGGAAGAAAGGAGAAGTATTTGCATGGAAATGAAAGAGAAACAAGTTCAAGATAAGCCTTTAAGGCTATTCATTGCGGTCCGGATACCGGAATCGATCCGATCATTACTGGAAGAATGGAGGCACCGGAACGAGAAGGAGCTCGCTTTTAAAAAATGGACGCACCGGGAGGATTACCATATTACCGTCCAATTTCTGGGAGACGCTGAGGCTGGAAGAGTGCCGGAAATCACGGCTGCCTTAAAAAGGGCTTCCTTGAAAATCAACCCATTTCAACTGGAATTTGGAGCGTTCGGCACCTTCGGGTCAGCGGAGTCTCCCCGGGTGTTATGGGCTGGAGTAATTGACCAATCCGGCGGCCTGGACAAGCTCTATGAAGCGGTCACTTCCGAGATGGGGGAACTGGGGTTCGTAAAAGAGGCGAGACCTTACCGTCCCCATGTCACGATTGCCCGTAAATACGCGGGAAAATCGCCTTTTGCAGGCTCCAATTTACCGTCTTTGGCAGTGGAAAAATCCGGTCCTGAAGGAAAAAATCAGCCTCTGATTTGGGAGGTCGATGAATTTGTACTTTTTTCCACGCATTTGCACGAAAAGCCAATGTATGAGATACTAGAGGCCGTTCAAATGAAAGATTCGTAGATTGGAAATAAATAGCAATAGAAATCGAATATATTTTTCCGCACATGATCGAATATCGAGTTCCCTTTGTTGCCGTATCCTGTGAAGTAAATTTGTGCCGTTCCTAAGCAACATGTGTTGTAAAGACTGTCCTGTTTGTCAGTTATTGTACGATCTCGGATACAGCAATTGACTGAAAATGTTTCCAAAGGTTATTCAAAACCTGTATTTTTGGTTACTTAAAGAGGGAATGTGCCGGAAATATAGGAGGAGAAACATGTACACATTACGTCAAAACCGCTGGATGGCACTGCTGATCGGTGTGCTTCTGGTGTGTTTCTCTGCAATTTGCATGCTGCTGCAAAACGAGCAGATGCATAAAATGCAGTATAACGACAGCACGAATCAACTGGGGGCCGTAACATACAGCAAGAACGATAAAGCAGGCGCAAGCCCGCAGCATTTATCCATACAGGGGGCAAATCACCCGTTAACCGCGGAAAACTCCGTGCAGCTTTTGAATGTAAATTTATTGAAAAAATGGAATGTTAAGCATCATCCCCTTTTTGTTGAAGGGATTTCAGCACAAACACCGGCGCCCGCCAAAAAGGCCCAAGCTGTGCAAGCGAAGCCTAAGGCGAAGAAAGCTGTAGCTGTTGCAGCCAAGCCGAAGCTGGATCCAAAACTGAATCCCCCCACCACGTTATTCTTCAGCCGGACCAAACTGCTCAGTCCTTCCCAGAAGTCGGAAGCGACCAAACAGTACAAGGTAACCGCTGAGGACGTGCTTCTGCTCCGTAGAATCGTGATGGCAGAAGCCGAAGGCGAACCGTACAAAGGCAAAGTGGCTGTGGCCAATGTTGTCTTGAACCGGCTGCGGTCAGCCAATTTTCCCGATACGATTAGAAAAGTCATTTACCAGAGATATCAGTTCAGTCCTGTGGCGAACGGCCGTTTTGACCGTGTGAAGCCGAACGAGGATTCGATTCATGCCGTCAATGAGGCGCTTAACGGACGCAAGGAAGTCTCGGATGATACGTATTATTTTCTGTCGCTGAAGCTGGCCGACGACCTGACGGTTCACCATACACGGACCTTGGCCAAGACGATCGGCAACCACTCCTTTTACAAATAAATCCCGTAAGTTTAAAATGTTTATGGGTAAAGGATAATGAGGAGGTGGCGTTCATATGAAAATTACGTATTATGGTCATTCCTGTGTGGTGGTGGAGGAAGGCGGCCGGAGCGTGATCATCGATCCGTTTCTCTCGGGTAATCCGGCATCGGGTATTGCGCCTGCGGATATCCGTGTGGATGCGGTACTGCTCACCCATGGGCACTCCGACCACTTTGGCGATGCGCTGGAGATTGCCAAAGCGAATGATTGTCCGATTGTCGCCGTGTTCGAGCTGGCGGAGTTCTGCCGCAAGAAGGGTGCGAAAACCTTTGCCATGAACATCGGGGGCAGCAGCAGTTTGACGGATTCAAGGTCAAATATACGCTGGCTTTCCACAGCTCTGCGGTTCAGGACGGCGACGCGCTGATCTATGCCGGAGAACCGGCGGGCATACTGCTGACCATGGGCGGCAAAACGTTCTTCCATGCGGGAGATACGGCGCTGTTCGGCGACATGCGGCTTATCGGTGAAATGAATCAGATCGATGCTGCCGCGCTGCCGATCGGCGACGTGCTGACGATGGGACCGGACGATGCGCTGCTGGCGGCCAAATGGCTGCGGGCGGACCGCGTCATTCCGGTGCATTACAACACTTTCCCTGCCATTAACCAGAACAGTACGCTCTTCTGCGACCGTCTTCATCAGGAAGGCATTGAAGGACACGCGCTCAAGCCGGGAGAGAGCATAGAGATCTGACCGCTGATGAAGCGGTGGCTTTGACAAATGGCACCCCCCGCCGTATCCGGGCATACAGTATCGTAACATTAGCCTATCGGAAAGGCGGGGGTTGATTGTTTTACCGAACTAGTGAACATAACGGGTATTTGCCGGCCGGCGAGCTGCAGAAAGCCATACAGGGCGAGTACGAAGCGATCCGTAAGGGACGAAGGCTTCAGGAGCTGGCTCCCCCGGACCACCGGATCTATTTCAGCCGCGTGGTCGAAGAGGAGCGGCAGGGCCGTCTCGCCGAGCTGACCCGTATCTATTATGAGCATACCGGCTGCTACCCGGTCTTCAGCAAGGTTGAAACGCCGAGGGCGTATGTAACCGGACTGAAAACGACCGTCGATGACGCACTCGAAGCCGCGTGGAATTATTCGGACCTGATGCTGACGGCGACGGACCCGAAGGTCCAGAAGCTGATGCTGCGCGCGATGAACAGCGAAATGCGCTGGGTCAGCCGGCTGCAGTTTTTGTACAGCAATTATTTCCACGAAAACGGCGACATGAAGCACAAGGGCACCATTGGCATCGCCGGCAAACAGCTTCCCTCTTAAGTTGGGGGAGGCTGTTTTTCTGTATATTGGAAAAAACCTGGTTGAAATGAATAATCATACGCTTTTCAGGTTAATTACAACATGCCGCTTTAATGCTTCACTGCAAAACATTTCTTATCACATTCATAAAAAGTTTAAATTGCGCAGAGGTTTAGTGGGTGTTAAAATAATATAACCAATTCATTTTGAATAATTATCGACGTTTTATAACAAAAAGAAAACCATTCCCCCATGCAACGAGGATTTCCGCCGTTGTCGCATACCCCATTCCCCTAGTGAGCATGAAGTATTATTCTTGTAGCCAATGTCGTCTTCGTACTGGTTTATTTTGATGTATCTGGATTTACTTGCATTTATTTATTCTGAAGATAGAAAGGTTGCTTTCCATGAGACATACGGTACTTCCCCCTAAGCAGGGACTTTATGATCCGCAGTTTGAAAAAGACGCCTGCGGCATGGGCTTCGTCGCTCATATCAAAGGCCGGGCTTCCCATGAGATCGTAGGCCAGGCTCTGACGATGCTCGAGAATATGGAGCACCGCGGCGGACAGGGCAGCGAGCCCAATTCCGGTGACGGCGCCGGGATCATGCTGCAAATTCCTCACCGCTTCTTTGCGGAAGAAGCGGCCCGGATCGGCTTTGAGCTGCCTGAACCGGGGCAATACGGCGTAGGCATGCTGTTCCTTTCCCACGACGAAGCCGTTCGGGAGGCTCATGAGAGCCGGCTCGTCGAAATCATCCGGGAAGAAGGGCAGCAGTTCCTGGGCTTCCGCGACGTTCCGACCTATGACGAGATGCTGGGCAAATCCGCGAAGGAAGCCAAGCCGTACGTACGGCAGATTTTCATCGGACGCAGCATCGATGTGAAGGACGAAATGGACTTCGAGCGCAAGCTGTACATCATCCGCAGACGCGCCGAGCTGGCCATCCGTTATGGCGACGCTCCGCAGGCGGACTCCTTCTATATTTCCAGCCTTTCGTGCCGGAAAATCGTATACAAAGGGATGCTGACCACCAATCAGGTGGGGCAGTTCTATCTGGACCTGAGAAACGAGCTGGTAGAGACAGCGATCGCCCTCGTTCACTCGCGTTTCAGCACGAACACCTTCCCGAGCTGGGAACGGGCGCACCCGTACCGCTTCATGATTCACAACGGGGAGATCAACACGCTCCGCGGCAACGTGAACTGGATGCATGCGCGCCAGTCGCTGTTTAAGAGCGATATTTTTGGCGATGACCTGGAGAAGGTCAAGCCGGTCATCAATCCGGACGGTTCGGATACCGCCATGTTCGATAACACGTTTGAGTTCCTGTACCTGAGTGGACGTTCCCTGCCACACGTCGCCATGATGATGGTGCCAGAGCCTTGGAACAACCATGAAAGCATGGACGAAACGAAAAAAGCGTTCTACGAATACCACAGCACCCTGATGGAACCGTGGGACGGACCAGCGGCTATGGCGTTCACCGACGGCGTGCAGATCGGCGCCATCCTTGACCGGAACGGACTCCGTCCGTCCCGTTATTACGTGACGAAGGACGACCTGATTATTCTTTCTTCGGAAGCCGGCGTGCTCGACATTCCAGCTGAGGATGTCCTGTACAAGGACCGTCTCCGTCCGGGCAGAATGCTGCTCGTAGATACGAAGGAAGGACGGATCATCTCCGACGAGGAAGTGAAAGCCCAGATCGCTGCCGAGCAGCCGTACCGCGAGTGGCTCGACGAGCATCTGGTCAATCTGGATGAGCTTCCGGACGCGCCGGAGCTGCCGAATCCGAAGCATGACAACGTGCAGCAGCTGCAGCTCTCCTTCGGCTATACGTTCGAAGATCTGCGCAAGGTGCTGGAGCCGATGGCTTCGACCGGCCAGGAAGCGGTAGCCTCGATGGGCTACGACGCGCCGCTGGCGGTGCTGTCCGACAAGCCGCAGCGCCTGTACAACTACTTTAAACAAATGTTCGCGCAGGTGACCAACCCGCCGATCGACGCGATCCGCGAAGAGATTATCACCGCGACCGGAACGACGATCGGACCGGAGCGCAACCTGCTGCATCCGGAGCCTGAGAGCTGCCGCCAGATCCGTCTGGACACGCCGGTTCTCTCGAATGAGGATTTCGCGAAGATCCGCCACGTGCACCGTCCCGGCTTCAAGTCGATGACGATTCCGATCTTCTTCCCGGCAGAGGAGGGGGCGGAAGGCCTGCGTAAGGCGCTTGACGGATTGTGCGAAGCGGCCGACCGCGTAATCAAGAAAGGCCACAACATCCTGATCCTGTCCGACCGCGGCGTGGACAAAGAAAATGCGGCGATTCCGGCGCTTCTTGCCGTATCCTGCCTGCATCATCATTTGATCCGCCAAGGAACGCGGACGAAAGTCAGCATTCTGCTCGAATCCGGCGAACCTCGTGAAGTGCATCATTACGCGCTGCTGCTCGGTTACGGCGTGAGTGCCGTCAACCCTTACCTGGCGTTCGAAACGCTGGACGACATGATCCAGCAGGGGCTGCTGCGCGGCGTGACGCACGAGAAAGCCGTTAAAAACTATATCAAAGCCGCGACGAAGAGCGTGGTGAAAATTTTGTCCAAAATGGGCATCTCGACAATCCAATCCTACCGCGGCGCGCAAATCTTTGAAGCCGTCGGCCTGAAAGAGGATTTTGTCGAGAAGTACTTTACCCGTACGCCGTCCCGCATCGGCGGCATCGGCTTGGAAGAAGTGGCGGCCGAAGCGCTGGCCCATCACAACCGCGCCTTTACCGACAAGGACGGAAGCGACAAGGTGCTCGATTCCGGCGGCGACTATCAATGGCGCAAGGACGGGGAAGAGCATCTGTTCAACCCGCAGACGATCCATCTGCTTCAGCAGGCCGTACGCACCGGCGATTACCAGGTGTACAAAAAGTACGCGAAGCTTGTTCAGGGTGAAAACGAGAAGCATCTGACGATCCGCTCGCTGCTGAAGCTGAAACCGGTAGGAGCTCCGGTTCCGATCGAGGAAGTCGAGCCGATCGAGTCCATTATGAGACGCTTCAAGACCGGTGCCATGTCCTTCGGCTCCATCAGTAAGGAAGCGCATGAAAGCCTCGCAATTGCAATGAACCGCATCGGCGGCAAGAGTAACACCGGTGAGGGCGGCGAAGATCCGGCGCGCTATATTCCGGATGCAAACGGCGATTCCCGCCGCAGCGCAATCAAGCAGGTGGCGTCCGGCCGGTTCGGCGTGACGTCGAACTACCTGGTGAACGCGGACGAAATTCAAATCAAGATGGCGCAGGGAGCGAAGCCGGGCGAAGGCGGACAGCTTCCGGGCCGTAAAGTATATCCTTGGGTTGCCGAAGTGCGCGGTTCTACGCCGGGCGTAGGTTTGATTTCTCCGCCGCCGCATCATGACATTTACTCGATCGAGGATTTGGCGGAGCTGATTTATGATCTGAAGAACTCCAATCCGCGCGCGAACATCAACGTGAAGCTCGTGTCCGAGGTTGGCGTCGGAACGATCGCGGCCGGGGTGGCCAAAGGCCGTGCCGACATTATCCTCGTCAGCGGATATGACGGTGGTACCGGCGCATCGCCGCAGGGCTCCATCCGCCATGCGGGTCTTCCTTGGGAGCTTGGGGTTGCGGAAACGCACCAGACGCTCATCCTGAATAATCTGCGCGACCGCGTCGTCCTGGAAACGGACGGCAAAATGCTGAACGGACGCGATCTGGCCGTCGCAGCGCTGCTGGGTGCCGAAGAGTATGGCTTCTCTACGGCTCCGCTCGTGGCACTTGGCTGTATCATGATGCGCGTCTGCCAGATGGACACCTGTCCGGTGGGGGTAGCTACCCAGAATCCGGAACTGCGCAAGAACTTCATGGGCGATCCGGCGCATGTCGTTAACTTCATGAGATTTGTGGCTGAAGATATGCGTGAAATTATGGCGGAGCTCGGCTTCCGTACGATCCAAGAGATGATCGGACGCACGGACTGCCTGGATGCCGAAGAGGCGAACGGACATTGGAAGAAGCAAGGCATCGATCTGTCCGTTCTGCTGCACACACCGGAGCTTCCGGAAGGAAGCACGCGCTACCGCACGAAGACCCAGAACCACGGTCTCGAAGAGACGTTGGATATGCGCGAGCTGTTGAAGCTGGCAGCACCGGCGCTGGAAGATGGAACGCCGGTTACCGGCGAGCTTTCGATCACGAACGTAGACCGCGCCGTCGGCACGATTCTCGGCAGCGAAGTCACGCGGAAGTACGGGGCAGCCGGCCTGCCGGAAGATACGATTTCGCTGACCTTTACAGGAACGGCCGGCCAGAGCTTGGGCGCCTTCGTTCCGAAGGGCATCACGCTGACCGTGGTTGGCGACGCGAATGACTACACCGGCAAAGGGTTGTCCGGCGGGAAGCTGATCGTGAAGCCGTCGCCGAAATCGACGTTCAAGGCCGAAGAGAACATCATTATCGGCAACACGGCTTTCTATGGCGCGACAAGCGGCGAGGCGTACATCCGCGGCATCGCCGGCGAACGCTTTGCGGTCCGCAACTCCGGCGTGAATGTCGTCGTTGAAGGCGTTGGCGATCACGGATGCGAATATATGACAGGCGGCCGCGTCGTCATCCTTGGGGAAACGGGACGTAACTTTGGCGCCGGTATGTCGGGCGGCATTGCCTACGTCTATGATCCGCAGGGTTCGTTTATCGACCGCTGCAACCTGGAGATGATTCTTCTGGAGCGCGTTGAAGATGCAGAGGAAGCCCAGGAACTGAAGAGCATGATCGAGAAGCATGTCAACTACACGGAGAGTGCTGTCGGCGAGCGTGTGCTGGAAGACTGGGAGAACAGCCTCGGCCAATTTGTCCGCGTCATTCCGAAGGATTACAAGCGGATGACACAGCAAATCCGCAAGGTTCAGGAGAATGGACTGAGCGGCGAAGCTGCCCTGCTGGCTGCCTTCGAAGCCAACATGCGCGAGCTCGCGAGAGCGGGAAACAACTAATTCTTCCAAACCGGATGTTATAAAGAAAGAATTCCTATCAACAAGGTTGAAATTTTCATATTTGCGCAATAATTGCTGGAAAGGGCATACGAAATGTTTTCAATTGGAGACATAAATCGTATGCCCATTTTTTTCGACAAAAATAGAACCTGCTTCAAAAAGCAATTGTCCCATTAGACGACAACATCCAGAAGAGGCTTGGGATATAATAAAAAAGACCTAGTCACTTGGCTGATTCTTGACATTCATACTTGGAACAGACGTTGTATTTGTCAACAAAAGAGTAGCCGTGGAAATCATTTTGGATAATATGTTGAGTGGAGCGAGGGTATCTTCGATGAGAGATGAGAGAAAGTTCGGTGCCGAGGCCCGGTCCAACCAAGAACTTCCGGAGCAAACCCAATTAGACATCATGAAAGTGTTGGAGCAATGCGGGATTCATCCTGACAACTGGAAGCGCTTTGTTCAAAAGATGGAGAAGGGGACGGATTAGCGGAAATTTCGCAGATCGTGTCCGGGGGGTTCACATAAAACGACAAGGAGGGACAGAAAACGTTTTATCATTCCGATTTTAGACAGGGAGGCCACCCTGCAGCAGTTGGCTTCCATATACTCCAAAAGGGGACCCCGTCGAATTACGGTAACCGAACCTATAAAAACCTCAGCCCTCCTAAGTTCAAGGAAAGCTGAGGTTTTTCATTATTTCATGGACCGTTCCATCCGCACAAAAGCGATAAAACGTTTGGCTTCTTCCTCAGACAAGCGGCGGCCGTCAATCGTCAAATTGAACTTTTCCAGCAAGTCCTCGTCCGAAAGCTCCAGTTGATCGACAAAATCCCGGACCTCCGGATCCATGACAATCTTCGGCTGGTTCGTACGGCCGATTAGATAATCGATGGAAACGTCAAATTTGTCAGCCAGTTTGGTCAGAATCTCAAAATCAGGTTTACGGCGGTTCTTTTCATAGTGGGATAGTGCGGCTCGCGTAATGCCTATGGATTGGGCCAATTCCTCCTGGGTCCAGCCGCGTTGGTCCCGCAATTCTGCGATGCGATTACCATGATTCATGAATTAACCTCCTCCGAATACCTGAAAAAATACATAAAATCAGAAACAAATTGTCGCAAAAATAGATTCATATAGGAAATAAGTATTGACTAGTTACAAAATGTATCGTAAAGTGAAAATTGGAAATGATACCATTTGTATCAATTGTTGAGACGGATCGTATCCCTTAGCCAGTATAAGGCGTTATCCCGATTTTCATACCATGAGGCAGGAATAATCCGATGAATATGTTAACAGCACATGGCATACATCTTCAAACGTATATGTATATCCATCAGGTCGGGAACCAGACGGTTTTTCTGCATCGGACCCGTCCTGTCATCTTATGGGAATACGAGCCAAGCCGAATGGTAATCATCAGCGACTTGGATCTCCCCGTTGTGCCCGAGCTCAGGCTGGGGTTCATTATCCACGTTCCAAATGCCCCTGCCCGTCAGGTGTACGGCACCGTGGCTTGGAAAGAAAGCAGCATCTCCTTTAAGGCCCACCAATACGGCATTCGTATTGAATCCCCGCAGCAGGAGCCGGAGCGCATGACAAAACACCACAACCGCCCGCAACGAGGCGGCCGAGCGGCCTCCACACCGTATGAAAGTCCCTGTGACCACGATTCTTTCCCCGGCCCAGGACACCATTTTGATATCAAAGCATAAAAATCTTACGTTTTTTCGTAATGGGATACAGACATTTTACACTATTTATCAAAGGGCTGCATAGTGCTTTGCTTTAAAAAGGCTGAAGTATAAGCCTGTCATGAGATCGTCCGGTTGGACTTATATTGAGAGCGGGGGATGGATCAGTCATGGGACGTACGTTGACCTTGGATTTCCTGATGCAGATGCTTCAAAGGGACGAGGATGTTCAATTATGAGCAGCATGAATCCGCTGAACAAAACGGTGGACGTCGGCAAGCCCCTTCCGATCACTCCCCGGAAAGACAGGATGATGTACCTTTGGGTCAAGCGAACCCTGGATATTAGCTTATCGCTGATAGGGCTGATTTTTTTATGTCCGGTATTCCTAGCTGTTGCCTTGCTTATCAAGCTGGAGGATCCAAAAGGCTCGGTGTTTTTCTCCCAGGTCCGCGTCGGACGTGGAGGGGCACCATTTAAGATGTACAAATTCCGGTCGATGGTCAGCGGAGCCGAGCTGATGCTCGGCAATTTGATCCAGCAAAGCGATGTGACCGGAGCGATGTTCAAAATGAAAAACGATCCGCGGGTCACCCGGGTCGGCCGGTTCATCCGTAAAACGAGCATGGATGAGCTGCCCCAGCTTGTGAATGTGCTGAAAGGGAATATGAGCCTGGTCGGGCCAAGACCGCCTTTGCCGCGGGAGGTAAGCGACTATACTTCCTACGATATGCAGAGGCTGCTCGTTGTCCCGGGGTGTACAGGTTTGTGGCAGGTCAGCGGAAGGAACCATGTGGGATTTCAGGAAATGGTCGAGCTGGACCTCAAATACATAAACGAACAGTCGATATGGATGGATATGATCATTATTTGTAAAACGGTCAAGGTGCTGTTCGGCGCGGATAATGCGTACTAATCGCTGCGTGTCCAAGTGCGCAGGACGCAGCTGTGTCCATTAGGAAGGTGGCAGAGGCATCATGAAAAAATGGGTCGTTTCGACCATCGCCGTCGTATCGGTGCTGGTGGTCGGTGTCGCGGGATACGGATTGTATATTTACAATTCGGTCAAAGCGACGGCTAACGAAATATATGAAAAGCGGGAACCGTCCGTTGTACCGGTAACCGTCAGCTCGGATGGCAAGACAGGCGGCCAGGCGGATACGTCCAAGAGTGCCGAAAACCCGCCAGCGGTTCATCTGAATGAAAGGGAGCCGTTTACTGTTCTGGTCATGGGTGTGGATCAGCGAGAGGACGACCCGGGCCGCTCGGACTCGATGATCCTGCTGACGGTAAATCCGGCCAAGCAGAGTATCCTGATGTTCAACATCCCGCGTGACACGAGAACCGAAATCGTCGGCCACGGGACGACGGACAAGATCAACCATGCTTACGCCTTTGGCGGCGTAAACATGTCGGTCGCGACGGTAGAGCACTTCCTCGGTTATCCGGTCAACTATTACATCAAGGTCAATATGGAGGGCTTCGCCAAAATCATTGATTTGCTCGGCGGGGTGGAAGTGAATAATCCGTTTGCCTTTCAATATGAAGGATACGATTTCAAACAGGGCGACTTGAAGCTGGACGGCTCTGAGGCGCTGGCCTTCTCCCGGATGCGGTATGACGATCCGCGTGGAGATTTGGGGCGTAATGCACGGCAGCGGGAAATATTGGAGCAGGTGATCAATAATGCGCTCAAAATATCGAATGTCGTAAAAATCGAATCGCTACTGAACCAGGTAGGCGACAGTGTCAGGACGGACATCACTTTCGACAATATGAAGACCTTCGTGACCGATTACCGGTCCGACCTGAAGACCATCGAGCAGGTGGAGATCAAAGGCCAGGGCAAGAAGATCAACGGAATTTGGTATTACATGGTCAGCGATGAGGAGCGGCAGCGCATCCATAATGTCATTAAAGAGCATTTACAATAAGAGGCAGGCGTGGCTTGATGTCACGCTTGCTTTTTCATTTCCGGCGTCCTTTGCAGCATCTCTGAACCCGGATTGATTCATAAGCCCCACGTTGTGGGGTTATTTTTCGACGAAAACCGTCAGTTTCCTTGACAAAGGATGCAGATTCATGTAGATTTCTTGGTGTGCATGTTACAGAATGTATCTATAATAAGTCGTTGGTCATAATTTTAAGCGCAAAGACACACTTCATGGAAGGGAAGTCGATTCTCTTGAACAGTCAGCTATCCGTATTCTGCTTGCGATGTGAGCAGGTCATCCCTATGTCGGACACGGCACTTGTGTTCCGGACGGGATTTTACCGCACAGTGATTCCCCTGGGCTGCTGTACCCTATGTTATTCGCAGACACAATCAGAGGCAGATTTCCCATATGATGGGCATCTGCAAGGCGAATATGCTACAATGGGGCCAGACTTGGGCAGAAGGGGTGATAGAAATGCAGCAGGAACCGGTGGTTCGGCTGGAAGGTGTCACGAAGAAAGTCTCATCCAAAACATTGGTTGAGGATGTTACGCTGGACATCCCTCCCGGGCAGGTCTTTGGTTTTCTCGGTCCGAACGGGGCCGGAAAAACGACGACTATCCGCATGATGGTCGGGCTGACCAAGATCACCAAGGGAGATATTAAAATTTGCGGTTACAGCATCAAGGATCATTTTGAGCAGGCCATCGTCCACGTGGGGGCGATCGTGGAAAACCCGGAAATGTATAAGTTTTTGACGGGGTATGAAAACCTCCGGCACTTTGCCCGGATGATGTCAGGGATTACCGAGGAGCGCATTCGGGAAGTGGTTCAGCTCGTAGGGCTGAGCAACCGGATTCAGGATCCGGTGCGGACGTATTCACTGGGCATGCGGCAGCGCCTGGGCGTAGCTCAGGCGATTTTGCACCGTCCGAAGCTGCTGATCCTGGACGAGCCCACCAACGGGCTGGACCCGCAGGGAATCCGCGAGCTGAGGGACTACCTGCGCCGGCTGTGCAGGGAAGAGGGGACGACGGTATTCGTCTCCAGCCATCTGCTGTCCGAGATGGAGCTGATGTGCGACGCCGTGGCGATCATCCAGAACGGACGGTTGATTGACGTACGCACACTGGCCGGTGTTGAGGGAGCGCAGGAGACGACCGTGGAAACGGCATTTGCGCTGGACCGTCCGGAGCAGGCGCAGGAGCTGCTTGGGGGCGGTACGGTACGCGATGGACTGCTGATCGTCCGGCTCGACCGAAATGGCATTGCCGACACGAATGCCCGGCTCGTCCAGAGCGGATTCAAGGTGTACGGGATTCAGAAGGTAACCCGGTCACTGGAGGACCAATTCTTGGAAATGACGGGAAGTGATCAGATTGGGTAGCTTTATCCATCTCGTGCAGAACGAGAATATGAAGATATACCGGAGAGCCCGGACGTGGATCATGCTGTCGATCCTGGCCATCGTCAACATTCTGATGCCGCTCCTGTTTCACTTGGCAGATAGCGGGGGCAATATCAGCTTGTGGGAAAGCGTGCTTCAGACCGGGGCGTTTACGTTTTTTCTGTGCACCATATTTTCGGTTGTGGTCGCGTCGGATTCCGTTGCAGGTGAATTCTCCTGGGGGACCATCAAGCTGCTGCTGATCCGCCCATGGAGCCGATCGAAGATTCTGCTCTCCAAATATATTGCCGTAGTGCTGTTCAGCCTGCTGTGCACGGTGCTGCTGATCGTCGTGTCATACGGGGTCTCTGCAATCTTCTTCTCGGGAGGAGCAGGCGGTTCTCTTATGGGCGAGCGTATCGGGCCGCGTCATTACTTTCTGATTATGCTATGCGATTATGTAGACCTGTTCATGACCGTGGCGCTGGCCTTCATGCTCTCTGCCGTGTTCCGGGCAAGCGGGCTCGCCATCGGGCTGTCCTTGTTCATCATGTTTGCGAAGGGCATCTTTAATATGCTGTTCAACCCTGAGCGCTACAGCTGGGCAAAATTTTTGCCGTTTATGCACATGGACCTGTCGCAGTATCTGGCCTCTTCGGTGGGACCCGGGGGTGTGACGCTTGGGTTCTCGATTTTGATTCTGGCCATCTACTACGTCTTGTTTCTGGTCATCGCCTGGACCGTGTTCGGCAAACGGGACGTCGCGGCCTGACCTGTCACGATTTTAAAAGCCAAAAAACGCAGTGCATGTGGACGTGATCCGTTCACTTGCGACTGCGTTTTTTGCAAAGATAAGAAAGCAGAAGCTTCGGGCCGCATCAGCCGGCTTCCGATTCCAAATACCGCGGGGTGGAGGCGGTCTCCTGCGCCATTTCCTCCGGGGCGTCCTTCAGCTCCATTTTGCTGGATCCGTGGAGGATGCCGCCCTCGGTAATGACCAGCGACGTTGCCCCCAGCACGTCCCCGAACATCTGCCCGGTCGCCGTGATGGTCAGCCGGCCGAGCGTTGTCACATCGCCGTACACTTTTCCGGCAATGATGACCTCTTTGGCATGAATGTGTGATCTGGCCACCGCATGCTCCCCGACAATGACGCTGCCTTTGCTCTCAATAACACCGTTAAATTTGCCTTCGATGCGCAGGTTGGCCTCACAGGCCAGCGTCCCTTCGATTTCTGTCCCTTTGCCGATCAAAGTGTCCGTTGCGCTCTGGTGCCGGCTCGCTTTGGATCTGCTCATGTTTGAAATCCCTCCTTTTTAAGATTATAGAATTTATAAAATTCAGCGAAGCTGAACCATTCTATAATCGCAAGAAAAACTTCAGCTAAACGCGGTCTGTCTTCTTTGAAGGTACGTCGATAGACGTTTTTCTACTACTGAATATAAGGCAGCGGGTTAACAGGCTTATCCTTCTTCACGACCTGAAAATGAAGATGGGGGCCGGTGCTTCGCCCGGTCGAGCCGAGCTCGGCGATCTGTTCGCCTTTGTCGACGGTTTGGCCGACATGGGCCTGGATTTTGCTGAGGTGCATATACCAGGTTTGCAGGCCGTTCGGATGCTCAATGACGATATACCGTCCCCGCGCACCGCCGCTGTTCTCAGCCGTCACGATCGTACCCGCTCCCGCCGCATATACGGGGCTTCCGTTATCCCCGGCAATATCGATCCCCGCATGGAAGGACGCCCTTCCGGTAAAAGGGTCCGTCCGGTAGCCGAAGCTTGAGGTCGTCACCCGGGACTCGGTCGGCCACAGGTCGGGCTGCCCGGAGATCCGATCCTGCGTTTCCTCCGCTTTTTTCAAGGTCGAAGGGATTTGGTTCTCCATGGACCGCAGCAGCGTCTGCATCTCCTGAAAGTCATCTTTCGTCTCCTGGGCCAGGTCCAGCATATCGTTCTCATGCACAGCGATATATTCGCCACCGACATGCTGCGAGGCATCCCAGGACAGGGAAGACGCTTTGGCCCCGGAAGCAGGCTCGGCCATACTGGTGGTCCCGTGCTTGTCAATGAACTGCTGCAGCTGGTTCTCCAGTTCATCCACGCGGTCCATCCTCTGCTTCATATCTTTGGCTTGGCTCGACAGGTTGACGATTTCGTTCTGCAGGCGCTGGATGGACTGCTCCCGGCTGTTCACCGTCCGCTGCATCTGGACGTTCTTCAGGCTTTCGGCGGTGACCTTTTGCTCCAGCTGGGAGATCACCTGGGACGAGTGGGCCTGCAGCGCAAGAACGAGTCCGGACAGCGACAGAACGGCCACGGCGGGGACGGCCATCATCAAGGGCTTGGAGAGATGCAGCTGTTTGACGGAATGCTGGGCGTCCCGCATGACCAGGAGCGTCACCCGCCCGTTGCCTTTGGCATTTTTCATGGCGGCTCCTTTCCTCGGCTTGATTGTACTTGTCTTATCTTCTATGTATTCTCTGATCTCTTAAAACATGTCAAAAATGTGATCTTTGCCGCCGCTGCGTCTGCATGAGGCTGATCCGGGTAAATACTGAATAAAGCAGGTTGAAAGTGGTCAATCCTGAACATACAGATTGCTTTTGACCCGCAAGGAGGCTGACGTATGCTGTGGCTGCTTATCGCACTACTCGTTTTTATTTTTCAAACGGCAACGATTCTGCTTCTGGAATTCCGCAATCCTTACAAGACGGTCGCCTGGCTGTTTATATTGTTTTGCTGCCCGTTGATCGGCTTTGTGGTCTATTATTTTGTGGCCCAGGACTATAAAGCGAGGAAGAAGGTCCGTACGCAGGGTTCGCGCCTGTTTCAAGAGATCCGTCCCTTGATATGGAGTCAGGCGTCCTTGGTAAAGCGTGCCGGGGATATGCACAGCAAGGATTTTCAGCATCAGGAGCGCTTGTTTAATTTGCTGTCCCATCTGTCCGAGAGCCCGATTACCGGCTGCAACAAGAGCAGGGTGCTGACCGACGGGGAGGAAACCTTTGGCGCGATGCTCGCCGCCATGGACAAAGCAGAAGATCACTTACATATTCAATTTTATATTTTCCGGGACGACGATATCGGGAACCGGTTCAAGGACATCATGGTCCGGAAGGCGAAAGCCGGGGTCAAGGTGAGGCTGCTCTGCGACGGTTTTGGAAGCTACAGGCTTGGCCGCAGGCGCGGGTTCATCCAGGAGCTGAAGGAAGCGGGCGTGGAGTTCCACTTCTTCCTGCCGCCGCTTCTGGCCATGATCGACCGCAGGATCAACTACCGCAACCACCGCAAAATTATTGTCGTCGATGGAACCAAAGGCTTTGTCGGCGGGCTGAATGTCGGCGATGACTATTTGGGGAAATATCAGAAAATGGGATATTGGCGCGACACGCACCTGGAGATCGAGGGAGATGCCGTTTATTTTTTGCAAAATGTGTTTTTGAGCGACTGGAAGCTCGCTTCAGGCGAGCGGTTGTCGGACCCTGCGCTGTTTCCCAAGCATCAATGCGAAGCCGATGAACAGGTTCAAATCGTCAGCAGCGGACCCGATCAGGATTGGAACGCCATTCAGGAGATGTGCTTTGGCGCGATTACGGTCGCGAAAAAAAGGATCTGGATCACCTCGCCCTACTTTATTCCCGATCAGGGCATCTATGAAGGACTCAAAACCGCTGCGGTCAGCGGAGTGGACGTGCGGATCATCATTCCGTTGAAAGCCGATTCCAGGCTGGTGCATCTCGCTTCGCTCTCTTATGTTGAAGACCTGCTGCTGGCCGGAGTGAAGTTCTATGAATATCAGAAAGGCTTCATTCATGCCAAGGTCATGATCGTCGACGATCTGATGGCCTCGGTAGGTACCGCTAATATGGACATGCGAAGCTTTTTCTGCAACTTTGAGCTGACGGCAGCGCTGTTCGAGCAGTCCTCGATCGACCGGCTGGTGAAAGATTTCAAGGAAGATATGAGCCAGAGCCATCAAATCGTAACCGAGGAGTTTCAGGCCCGGCCGTTTCGGCATAAGCTGGCGGAAGTGCTGTGCCGGATGCTGTCCCCGCTGCTATGACCGCGCGGTCCTGAATCTGCTGCTGCCGAGCCTAGTGCCGTGGAGCCCAAAGAATGACGGATACGCCGGCCATGCACAGAGCCGCTCCGATCCAGTCGTAGACGTCGGGCGTGTTTTTGTCGATCCACCAGCCCCACAGCAGGGCAAGGACGATAAAAATGCCCCCGTATGCGGCATAAACCCGGCCGAAGGAAGGATAATTCTGCAGGGTGGGAATGATCCCGTACAGGATCAGGAGCAGGCTGCCCGCCGCGCCGAACCACCAGGGCTTCGCGTCCTTGATCCACAGCCATACCAGGTAACCGCCGCCGATCTCGGCCAGCCCGGCCGCTATAAATAATAATAAGGATTTCATGACAGAAAAACTCCCATCCTGATAATATACAGCTAAAAACTATGATATAATAAAGTAAGGGAATAATCACGGAAGTCCAGATTTCTTAGGCTGTACACGATGCTACCCGGGCGTTTCATGTCCCTTTATGCTACAACAATCTATAGAATCGGGGGGATTCGATGGCTGTACCTTCAAACCCGCAATCCACGGATAGGCCAAACCTGCCGCAGGATTTGCAGCCGCTCAAGGCGCCGACCTCGAAAGCCAGAGTGTTCATGCGCATCCTGGTCATGCTGATCGGAGCCGGATTGGTCTCTGTTGCACTGGAAGTATTCCTCGTAAACAATAACATCATTGACGGCGGGATTACCGGCATTTCCATTATGCTGTCCCACCTTTTTCATCTGCCGCTCGGCATTTTTCTTACGGTTCTCAATATTCCTTTCTTGTTTCTGGGTTACAAGCAAATTGGCAAGACGTTTGCCTTCTCCACGCTGGCAGCCGTCCTGGTGATGTCGATTGGCACCGCGCTGCTGGAACCCGTTAAACCCATTACGTTCGATCCGCTGCTGGCAGCCATCTTCGGTGGCGTGATTCTCGGTGCGGGCGTCGGCCTGGTCATCCGGGCAGGGGGTTCCACGGACGGCAGCGAAATCGTCGCGATTCTCATCAACAAAAAGACGCCGTTCTCCGTCGGGGAGATCATCATGTTCATCAACTTCTTTATCCTGACGAGTGCGGGCTTCGTATTCGGTTGGAATAACGCGATGTATTCGCTGATCGCCTACTTTATCGCCTTTAAAGTGATTGATATCACCAACGAAGGGATCGACCAGTCCAAATCGGTATGGATCATCAGTGAGAAATACAAGGACATCGGCGATGCCCTCACCCAGCGCCTGGGACGCGGCGTCACGTATTTGGAAGGGGAAGGAGCCTACTCCGGAGACAGCAAGAAAGTGATCTTCGTGGTCATCACCCGTCTGGAAGAGGCCAAGCTGAAGGCCATCGTCGGTGATTGGGATCCGGATGCCTTCCTTGCGGTTGGTAATATCCATGACGTTAAGGGCGGCCGTTTCAAGAAAAAAGATATCCATTAGCGGGGCAGCGAAGCTGGACTGACCCGTGAAATGCAGCAGAGCCCGGAAGATTACCTTCCGGGCTTTGCTGCGCTTAAATGGCGGATCACCTGCTCGATTGGCTGCGGGGCGAGCGCGGCGATCAGGTCGCCGTGGCGGGCAAGCCGCTCCTCGATGTTAAGCAGGTGAAAATCGGTCGGGGCAACGTTGCTGTCCACTTCCTCCCAGTGCAGCGGGGTTGACACCGTCGCGCCTGGACGTGCCCGGGGGGTGTAAGGAGCGGCGAGTGTTTTCCCTTGATAGTGCTGGAGGTAATCGAAGTAGATTTTATCGCCGCGGTTTTTCTTGAGCCGCTCCAGGGTGAACAGTTCCGGGTGCTTCTCCGTCACGAACATGCCGACGAAATGCCCGACGGTGCGCAGCTCGTCGAACGTGATCCCTTCATTGATCGGCACGATGATCTGAATACCCGTCGCCCCGGACGTCTTCGGCACCGACTGCAGTCCGAGCGAGCGCAGCACCTTGCCGACGATGGACGCGGCCTCCATGATCCGCGGTTCGACCTCCCGCGACGGGTCGAGGTCAATCATCCATTCACAGGGCAGCGTGCTCCCTGCGTAATGGAGGGACGGGTGAAACTCCAGCGCGGCCAGGTTGCCCAGCCACAGCAGCTCGGGCAGGCCGTTCAGCAGGATGTAATTGATCCCGTCCTTCTCGGCCGTCTGGACGTAGGGAGGGAGCGGCTCCGGAGCATTTTTTTGATAAAAAAATTCGCCAGGCACCCCATGCGGATAGCGGATCGTCGTGAGCAGCCGGTTCCGGCAGTACTTCAGCAAATAAGGAGCGAGCGCCGCGAGCTTTTGCAAATAAATGGCCTTGGTAATGCCCATTTCCGGCCACAGCGGCTTATCGGGATTGGTAATGGGAATGTCTTGTCCCTCGATCGAAATCGTGCCTTTCACGGTTCGCGGCATACGGATACCTCCAATCATTTTAGGCGGGATGCCATTTCTGAGCTGCATGATGGAAAGTCACGGCCATAGATCCTCGCCGTGATCCTTTGGAAGCTACGGATCCAGCCGGCAGTCCACGGGAGAAACATCGACAAACGCCTGAATACTGGGCTGGCGCAGGGTGCCGCCGGGCGTCCATTCCAGGAAATTCACCTTGACCACCCACTCGGGACGGATCCATACCGCCCCTTTGTGCCGCTCCGGCTGGTTGACGAAGGGACGGTCCTTCACCGCCATATCCGCGACCCGCTCGGTGATGCTGCGCCAGTCGGCCACCTTCAGCTTGCCCGTTCCGGCATGGCCGATATAGACCAGCCTCCCGTCCTCGGCGTACAGGCCGAGCAGCAGTGCATTCACGATGCCGTCCCGGAACGTCACCCCGCCGACCACGGCGTTCACGTCCTGGATGTTCTTCCGCTTCTGCCACCGCTTGTCCTTGCCGCCCAGGGCATAGACGCTGTTAACGTCTTTGACAACGATGCCTTCAAGCCGGTGCTGGACCGACACGTCATGCAGCAGCGGGATGTCCGTATAGCTCGGCACAAGCTGGACGTGCCCGCTGGGGATCACGGTTTCCGCTAGAAGCTGCTGCCGCTCGCGCAGCGGCCGTCCCGTTACCCATTCGCCGTTATAATACAGGATGTCGAAGATCATATAGACGATCGGCACTTGCTGGACGCGGGCTTTGATTTGCTGCTCTACGCGAAGGCTGTCCCGTTTCATGACCTGATGAAAGGAAGGCACTCCGTCTACCAGGGCGATGATTTCGCCGTCCAGAATGACCGAATCGGCACGGCAGTAAGAAGCGATATCCAGCAGCTCTGGATACTGACGCGTCCGGTTGTTCCCCTTGCGGTTCACAAGCTGGACCTCCCCGCCGTCGTAATAGGTGATCATGCGGACACCGTCCCATTTGATCTGGGCGATCCACTGCTCTCCGGAAGGGAGGACGTCTGTCATGATGGGTTCGAAAGGGACGATCGGGGTAAGCGGCATCGATGATCCTCCGATCTAACCGTTACGAGACGGTTTCGTTTTTCTTGGCCGTCTTGCGGCGTTTCGGCTTGGGCCCTTCGCCGGCAGCGGCGGCAGGTTCCGCCGGCTTGGCTTTGGCTTTGCCCTTGGCGGTCTTCTTGGCCGGACCCGGGTCGGTCGCCACCGGCTTGGCCGCTTCGATGCTGGCCTGCAGGGCGGCCATCAAGTCGATGACATTCGTCTCCTGCTTCGCCGGAGCGATCTTGATCTCTTCGCCGGCCACCTTGTGCTCGATCAGATCGAGCAGGCGTTCGCGGTAGTCGTCCCCGTATTTTTTCGGCTCAAACGGCGTGGAGAGCTGCTCAATCAGCATTTGCGCCATGCCAAGCTCCTTATCGTTGACCTGGATATTTTCCGGAAGGTTCGGCACTTGGGAAACCGGGCGGATTTCGTCCGGGTAGAACATCGTTTCGATCGCAAGGCACTCATCCAGCACGCGGATCGCCGCAAGGCTGCTCTTGGAGCGGATGGAGATTTTGGCGATCCCGATCTTGCCGCTCTGCTGCATCGCCTCTTTCAGCAGCTGGTAAGCGTTGCCCCCGGCCTGATCCGGAGCGAGATAATACGTCTTCTGGAAGTAGATCGGATCGATTTCGGACAGATCGACAAAGTCGAGGATGGCAATCGCCTTGTTGGCCTGCTCGGTAATTTGCTCGAGCTCCTCTTTTTCAAACAAAACGAACTTTCCTTTCTCGTATTCATAGCCCTTTGCGATTTCTTCCCAGCCCACTTCCTCGTCACAGACCGGGCATTTGCGGACGTAGGAGAGGGGGCTGCCGCACTCTTTATGGACGTACCTCATGGAAATATCTTTGTCCTCCGTAGCGGAGAACATTTTCACCGGGACGTGGACCAGGCCGAAGCTGATCGCTCCCTTCCAGACGGTATGCATAGTTATCGCTCCTTTAACGCTTTTTCCTACTAGTATGGGGAAAATATCCCGTTTCTATAAGGCCCGCCGCCGATTTGGGCAGGGAAAAAATGAATGGTTTGGCCGCCTGCAGGGCATATTGAACCCATGACCACATGCATGCTGTAGCGAGGAGGGAGCAAGGTTGAAGGACAGAAGACAGGACCCGGACGACGACAAGGAGCTGACGCTGGAAGCGCTCGAAAATTACGAGGCGGCCAGAGACGCGATCGAATCTTCGGATTATATCGATGCGGACAACGTCAACTGGCATAACGTAACCTCGCCGGGTGAGGATATATCGTTGGATACCCATATGCTCGATATCGACCGGATGGTCAATGAGGGACTGGGCGGCGGCAACATTACGGCAGACAACGGCTACATCGGGGCGAGCACGACCGACACAATCGTCGTTGAGCCGGGCATGATCGGTCCCGCGCAAGAGGGAGATCCCGAGGAAGGCTGATAGCCCGGGCATGCTGAAATGTACAAGCAATTAAGATTTTCAAAGTAAAAGACGCAGAAGAGCAGCAGGCCTCTAGCGAAGAATGCTAGGTTCTGCGCACAATGATAGCTTATGATTCTATTACAAAGGAGGCTGAAACCAACATGGATGCTCAGCGCGCGCTAGATATTTATCAAGCAAAGGACACCATTCCCGTAAACCTGGAAGGGGTACCGGTATGGATCGAAAAGGTGGACGTGGACAACGGAGTGGCCACGGTTCAGGTCGGCACCCGGCCTACCGACACCCAGACGGTGAATGTGGAACGTCTACAGGAAGGATAAACCTGACCTGATTTCCCTTCATCCTCACGGGATGAAGGAGAAGATGGATGTAAGCAAGCCGCTCGGGCTGCGGAGAGTATACTGCCGCCCTGGCGGCTTTTTTGAAGAGATCAGAAAGTATAAGTTTCGGAGCTTCTGCTTCCTGATCTCGCAAGAGAAACTTCCTCTATACGCGGTCTGTCTTCTTTGAAAGTACGTCGATAGACGTTTTTATTACGTCTGCTGCTGATGGGAGCACGAATACGGCGAAGTGCAAAATCCCCGTATCCATCTCTGTAGGGGATAAGGTACAATGGACCTGCAAGCGGCCCATGTTCATCAGTTTTTGGGAAAGGGAGCAGGGCGGCAGAGAGGAGCTGTGTACATATGGGGGGAAGTCCGGTGGTCGCTGCCGGCAGAACGGCGGAGGTTCTGTCCTATCAGCCAGGCCAGGTGCTGAAGCTGTACCGGGAAGGCATGCCGCGCGGCATGGCGGAAGAGGAATATCAAATCAGCCTGAAAGTGTATAACACGGGAGTGACGACACCCCGGCCGGTTCGGATTGCGGAGCACGGCTCCCGCTTCGGGGTGGTCTACGAGCTGGCATCCGGCATCACCATGCTCCAGTCCATTTCCGTTAATCCGGACATCCTGCACGAAGAGGCTGCCCGGATGGCCAGGCTTCATCTGGAGCTGCATGCCCGGGACATTCACGGTCTGCCGGAGCAGAAGACGGTACTGAAAAACCGTATTCAGCATGCGCCTTCCTTGGCGGAAGCGGAGAAGGAGCGGATTGTTGACTATCTGATGCAGCTTCCGGAAGGATCGAAGCTGTGTCATGGGGATTTTCATCCGGACAACATCATTCTCGGAGAGAAGGAATGGGTCATTGACTGGATGACGGGCATGCGCGGCAATCCGGCCGGAGACGTCGCCCGAACGTTGGTGCTGCTCCAAATGGGCACCATGCCCGACGGCACGCCGGATGAGGCTGTGAAGAAGTTTGCCCGGATGAGGGAGGAGCTCGTGAAGGAGTATACCCGGCAGTACTTCGGAGGCGGGAGCCTCAGCCAAACGGATGTGGATGCCTGGCGGCTGCCGGTAGCGGCGGCCCGGCTGACAGAATGGATTCCCGAAGCCGAGAAGGCCAATCTGCTCGCTTTGGTGCGCGAGGCATTGGACGGATCTGTGACATAAATTCAGTTGGACAAAAGTGGCATACAGCAGCAAGGGCGGTTCCGGCTTCAGCCGGACCGCCTTTTCGTATTTTTTATGGAAGTACGGAAGCGATGAGGGCTACACCGCGTTCTGAAGCAGCAGGGAACCGGGAACGTCGATCCGGTATCCTTTGACCAGCGTCTCCCCATTAGTCGTATCGGTCTCGTAATGCCGCTGGAACCCGAGCTTCTCATACAGCTTCACGGCCGAGGCCATCATGTCGGAAGTGTGGAGGTTCAGCGTCGTGGCTCCAAGCTCCAGCGCACGGCGTGCCGCTTCCCGGATGAGCGCGGTGGCCACCCCGCGTCCTCTCGCGGAAGGATGAACGGCCAGGAGGCGGATGATCGGCGAGTGAATCCCCATCTCCGGATTGCCGTAAGCGGCTTCCGAGGAGAGGAACATCTGGACGCTTCCGACGATCCGGCCGTCGATTTCGGCAACGATTCGGGCATAGGGGGCATTTCCATACACGGAATTCCGGATGGAGTCCCGGTACTGCTCCCACCGTTCCTGGGGCATATCAAAGGCATACTGCTGATAGGATTCCAGCATCACTTCGGCAATCAATTCGCGTTCGGAATCCTTGGCGTCCCGGAGGATCAATTCTTCTGGATTCATCGCTTTCACTCCTTTTGGAAGGGATTCAGGTAATTTGGTGTGAGCTAAGTATAGCAGGTAATACCTACTATTCGCATCGGAAAATAAAATAATTAATTCGGATATTAAAAAAATCTATAAGCTTTCAGGCTTCACCATGGCCGCTAGAGCAGACCCGAGTACTTCCCTTCGTGCCCGAAAATGGGCGTCATTTCGGCCTTTTTTCAACCTGGAGGAACAGCCTGTTACGAAAATAAACTTATTGACAATAATTTGCCAACTGCCTAAGATAAGGATAATTTATACCCTTTTTCAGGTTCAAAACCACCTAAATTCATTGGAATAGTGAGTGATAAAACTTCGGGGGTGTTACCTTGAACATCGAAAACATTGAGGCTTTTGTGTACATCAACCATTACGGCAGCTTCAACAAGGCGGCGGATGTCCTGTTCCTGTCGCAGCCCACAGTCACCGCGCGCATTCAATCGCTCGAACGCGAGCTCGACTGCCGACTGTTCGACCGTCTGGGCAAACAGATCCATCTGACGGAAAAAGGCAAGCAGTTTCTCCCCTATGCCCAGCAAATTCTCCAGACTTACCAGAAGGGCAAGCATCACCTCCAATCCAAACGGGCCATGCCCAACGAACTGCGGATCGGCAGCACCGTCTCTGTATCCAATTATTTGATGCCCCATCTGCTGATGGGACTGACCCGTCGTTTTCCCGAAATCAAATTCAAGCTGACCACGGCGCCGACCGACGAGCTGGCCGCCAAGCTGTCTGCGGGGGAGCTCGACCTGGCCTTCGTTCGCAAAATGATGAATCCGGCATTCCAGTCCTATCCTTTTTACGAAGACCCCATTCGCCTGTATGTCTACCCCGATCACCGTCTCGCCTCGGCCGGCAGGGCGTCGATCCGGGAAATCCGTCACGAAACGCTGGTGTTTTTCGAGTGCGGTTCCCTGGACTGGCTGCGGATTCACCGGGTGTTCGAAAGCCTGGATCAGCCGCCGAACATCGTCTATCAGGTCGACAACTCCGAGACGGCGAAGAAGCTCGTTCTGGAGCGGGCGGGCATCTGCTTTCTTCCCGGCCTCTGCGCAAGGCAGGAGGAGGAGATGGGCAGCCTCGTTCCCGTGGACATCACCGAAACAGCAGGCGTTTCCCTGCAGACCAACCTGATTTCGCTCACCGGCGAGAACACGGATATCCTTGAATTTTTGCTGGATTTGAAGCAGTCATCCGTCCCATTAATGAATTACATGATCGGATAGAAAAACTCTATTAGACGCGTTGTGCAAATCGCGGTAAAGTTAGTGACAACATAATCCTTACTAAATCTATAGGAATTATCAATCAAGGAAAAATGGGAGCCATATGAAAGGGGATGAGGTCGTGAGAAAAACATTAGCAGTCGTTGCAGGGATCATGCTGGCAGGGGTGATTGCCGGGTGCGGATCCGGATCGAAGGGCGGGGAAACGTCCGCGGATACGGCGGCGAACGCCGCAGGAGGAGCCGTCAAAAAAATCGTCGTAGGCACAGGCACGGCCTTTCCGAAAATTTGCTTTATCGATGAGAACGGAAAGCTGACCGGCTTCGACGTAGAGCTGGTACGCGAGATCGACAAGCGCCTGCCGGACTACGAGTTCGATATCCAGACGCAGGAATTTTCCAATCTGCTGCTCAGCCTGGAGACGAAGAAGATCGATTTTGTAGCGCATGAAATGGAGAAAAACCCGGAGCGGACGGAAAAATATCTTTTTAACAAAGAGCCGTACGCCCACTGGAGAAACAAGATCATCGTCGCCAAGGACAACGATTCGATCCACTCGCTGGACGACTTGAAGGGCAAAAAAGTGTTAACCGGCGCGACAAGCGCGGAAGCCCAAATTCTCGAGAACTACAACAAGGAACATGATAATGCAATCCAAATCGTCTATCAAAACGGCGCCGCCAACGATACCGTGAATCAAATTACGACCGGACGGGTGGACGCGACAATCGGAGCGGACTTCTCGCTGCCGCTGATCGACCCGCAGGGCAAGCTCAAAGTCACTGGTGACGATCTGTCCGAGCATGACATTCTGTTCGTCTTCCGCAAGGACGATCCGGAAGAGCAGAAGCTCGCCGATGCGGTCGACGGAGCGATCAAGGAGCTGAAGCAGGACGGAACGCTTGGCAAGCTGAGCAAGGAATGGCTCGGAAGCGACTTTACGGCGGATAAATAGTCCGGATTAAACCAGGAAGGGGGCAGGTTGTAATATGGGTGCACCGTTCGATTTCTCATTTGTGTTCAGCTTTTTTCCGAAGCTGGCATCGACGCTGGGCATCACTTTGCTGATCGTCGCAGGCTCGCTGGTGGTGGGAATGATTGTCGGTTTTCTGATCGCCCTTCCCCGGCTGTACCGGATACCGGCGCTGCGCACGTTCTCCCAGGTGTACGTCTCGTTCTTTCGGGGTACGCCGATTCTGATCCAGCTGTTTCTGTTCTACTACGGACTGCCGGAGATCCTGAAGCTCATCGGAATCGACATGTCAAAAGCACCGGTGCTCGTGTTTGTCATCCTAACGTACGGTCTTCACACCGGGGCCTTCATGTCGGAGATGATCCGGGCGTCGGTCATGGCGGTGGACCGGGGGCAGCTTGAGGCGGCTTATGCCGTAGGGATGACAGGCCGTCAGGCGTTTACCCGGATCGTTCTGCCCCAGGCGCTGGCGATCGCCGTCCCGGTATTCTCGAACCTGGTGATCGCCCTGCTGAAAGATACGTCGCTGGCCTTCACGCTCGGCGTGATGGAGATGACGGGAAAAGCGCAGACACTCGGTTCGGTCACCCAGCATTTTATCGAGTCCTACATCGCTTTGGCGCTCATCTACCTGGTTGTGAGCTTTACGCTGGAAAAGGTGCTCAAAGCCGCGGAAGTCCGCCTTTTGCGGCATGAGCTTCCGGATACGTCGGCACGCACCGGCTTCCGGATCCAAAAGAAAGGGTCCTACCGGCGCGTAGTCGCAGGGATCGGAACGGAAAAAGGAGGCGCTGAGCTGTGAAAATCGACGTTACGTTTATTTGGACCGCCTTTGTCCACCTGCTGTCCGCCATACCAACCACCCTTCTCATTACCGCCGTCTCTGTGACGGCCGGTTTTATCATCGGGCTGATCGGAGCCGTGGTGCGCATCTACAAAGTCCCGGTGCTCAGCCAGATCGCCACGGCTTATGTGACCTTCATCCGCGGTACGCCGATGCTCACGCACCTGCTGCTCATTTATTTCGGGCTGCCGGTCATCGTTGACGCGGTATCCGCCGCTCTCGGCCTAGGCTTCAAATCCTCATCCATTCCGATGATCGGCTTTGCCTTCATCTCTTTCTCCATCACGGCGGGGGCCTATATGTCCGAGGTGATTCGCTCCGGCCTGCTCGCCGTGAACCGCGGCCAACTGGAGGCCGCCTATTCCATCGGCATGACGACACCGCAGGCGCTGCGCCGCATCGTGCTGCCTCAAGCGCTGGCCGTCAGCCTGCCGAACCTGTCGAACTCGGTGATCGGAATGCTGCATGGCTCGACGCTCGCTTTTACCGTATCCGTCGTGGACATTAACGCCAAAGCGCAAATTGTGGCGTCGACCAACTGGAAGTTCTTTGAGGCGTACCTGGCGGCTGCGGCTATTTTCTGGGGGCTGACGCTTCTGATCGAAAGGCTGACGGCGCTGCTGGAGAAACGCATCAATCTGTACAATCGGGGGGGAGTGGCATGATCAAGCTCACGAATATATCCAAGTCTTTCGGCCGGAACCCGGTGCTGAAATCGATTGATTTGACCGTGAACAAAGGGGAAGTCGTCGTCATTCTGGGGCCGAGCGGCTCCGGCAAAACGACGCTGCTGCGGTGCGTGAACTACCTGGAGAAGCCGAGCGGCGGAGAGATTGCCATCGGCGACTTCCGGATGAACGCGGAGCATGCGGCAAAGAAGGACATTCACGCGCTCCGGCAAAAAACGGCGATGGTATTCCAGCAGTACAATCTGTTCAAGCATAAGACGGCGATCGAGAACGTGATGGAGGGACTCGTCATCGTCAAAAAAATACCGAAGGACGAAGCGCGCAAACGCAGTGCGGCACTCCTGGAGAAGGTCGGGCTGGCGGGCAAGCTGGACGCCTATCCGAGCCAGCTGTCGGGCGGGCAGCAGCAGCGCGTCGGCATCGCCCGGGCGCTGGCGTTGGAACCGGAGGTTATCCTGTTCGACGAGCCGACATCGGCGCTGGATCCCGAGCTCGTCGGCGAAGTGCTGGAGGTCATCCGCAAAATTGCCAAGGAAGGCATCACCATGATCGTCGTGACGCATGAAATGGGCTTCGCCCGCGATGTGGCGAACCATGTCGTGTTCATGGACGGGGGAGTCATCGTGGAGGAAGGGCCGCCGGCCGAGCTGTTCAACCATCCCCGCGAGGAACGGACCAAGCAGTTTCTGAAGCGGATTACGCCGGAACTGAACTACAGCATTTAGGAGGAGAGCCATATGAGCATTACGATTAGCGTTCTGGATCAAAGCCCGGTTTATCCCGGAGAGACTTCAGCGGAGGCGTTCGAGCATACGATACGGCTGGCCCAGAAATCCGAGGCGCTCGGGTTCCGGCGGTTCTGGGTGTCGGAGCATCACGACTCCGATCATGTGGCCGGCTCTTCGCCGGAGGTGCTGATTTCTTACCTGCTGGCCAAAACCCAAACGATCCGCATCGGATCGGGCGGCGTGATGCTGCAGCATTACAGCCCCTATAAGGTGGCGGAGAACTTCAACGTGCTGGCGTCCCTGGCGCCGGGCCGGGTCGATCTCGGCATCGGCCGCGCGCCCGGCGGGCTGCCGCGGAGCACACAGGCACTTCAGCGCGGAGCCGGGGATTCCGCTTCCTTGACGGATAAAATCGTGGAGCTGGGCAAGTACATCCACAATCGTCTGGAAGCGGACCATCCGCTGCACGGGCTGCGCGCTACGCCGCTGCCGGAGACGGCTCCCGAGCTGTACGTGCTGGGCGCCAGCGTAGGCAGCGCAGAGATTGCAGCCAGCCTTGGGCTGCCTTATGTATTTTCCCTGTTCATCAACGGGGATGAGGCGACTGCACTGGCGGCCATCCGTGCCTACCGGGACGCATTTGACGATTCGCACGGAACCCGGCCGCAGGTCATCGTAGCGTTGTCCGTCGTCGTGGCGGACAGCGTGGAGGAAGCTGCCGAGCTGGCCGGATCCCACAAGCTGGTGAAGATTCACCTCGCCAGCGGCCGTACGCTGACGGTCGGTACGCTGGAGCAAGCCGAGGAATTCGGCCGCCAGGCCAATGAGCCGTATACGGTCGAGGAGCAGGAGCCTTCGGTGCTGAAGGGCACGAAGGAAACCGTCCGCGAGAAGCTGCTTGAGCTTCATCAGGCGTCGGGGATCGATGAGTTCGTCGTCACGACCAACATTCAGCCTTTCGACAAGCGTCTCCGTTCGTTTGAACTGTTGGCGGAAGCGCTGGCCGAGGTGCCGGCGGAGGCTTGAGGCCATGAGCGGGGAAGGCTGCTGGTTGAATCCGCCTAAGTATCCATAGACACAAGTAAAAGGAGGATGGCGACATGCCAAGCGATGCTGTACGGATCCCCTCCGCCGCGGGGGTGGACCGCTTGATCGAAATCCGCCGGGAGCTGCACCGCTTCCCGGAGCTGTCCGGCGAGGAGCATGAAACGACGCGCCGGATCCGGGGCTGGCTGAGCGAAGCAGGCATCCGGATCCTGGACCTTCCGCTGGCCACCGGCGTGGTGGCCGAGGTCGGCGGCCTGCAGCCCGGGCCGATCATCGCGATTCGCGCGGACATCGACGCGCTTCCGATTCAGGAAGAGACGGGACTGCCGTTCGCGTCCGAGATTGAAGGCAGAATGCATGCCTGCGGGCATGATTTTCATACCGCCGCCCTGATCGGGACGGCGTACGCGCTGAAAGCCCGTGAAGACAGGCTTCGCGGCACGATCCGGCTGATCTTCCAGCCGGCCGAAGAGAAGGCGAAGGGCGCGAAGCAGGTCATCGGCAGCGGCGCGCTGGAAGGAGTGCAGGCCATCTTCGGCATGCACAACAAGCCCGATCTTCCCGTTGGGACGATCGGCATCAAGGAAGGGCCGCTGATGGCGGCGGCTGACGGCTTCGTCGTCGAAGTCGCCGGGAAGGGCTCGCATGCGGCCGTTCCGGAGGCCGGGCTGGACCCGATCGTGACGGCTTCGCATATTATTACGGCGCTGCAGTCGGTGGTGAGCCGAAACATCAGCTCCCTGAGCAGCGCGGTGATCAGCGTCACGAAGCTGCACAGCGGAACGGCGTGGAACGTTATTCCGGAGCAGGCGCTCCTGGAAGGCACGATCCGCACGTTTGACCAGCAGGTGCGCGAGCAGGTGCTGGCGCGGTTCGAGCAGGTCGTCCGGGGCGTGGCAGAAGCTTTCGGCACCACGGCCGCAGTCCGCTGGATCGAAGGGCCGCCGCCGGTGGACAACGACCCTGCTCTGGCCGAGCTTGGCACAGCCGCGGCCGAGGCGGCGGGATATCGGGCGATCGTGCCGGTTCCTTCGCCCGCCGGGGAAGATTTTGCCGTCTACCAGCAAGCCGTTCCCGGGTTGTTCGTCTTCATGGGGACGAACGGCAAGCAGGAATGGCATCACCCCGCCTTTGACCTGGATGAGAATGCGCTCCCGGTCAGCGTCGCCTTTTTTACGCAGTTAGCCGAAGACGCCCTGGCGCATTTCGGCCACGGGGGTGCGTCGAAATAGCCATGGGAAAATGGTATGACGTCATTGTCGTAGGGGCGGGCTCGGTCGGCATGAGCGCCGGGTATTACCTGGCGCGCCGCGGAGTGAAAACGCTGCTGATCGATGCGTTTGACCCGCCGCATCAGGAGGGGAGTCACCACGGGGAACCGCGCCTGATCCGGCACGCTTACAGCGGCGATCCGGTTTACACGGAAATGGCGATCCGCGCGCACCGACTCTGGAACGAAGTCGAGGACCTGACCGAGACGAAGCTGCTCGTCCAGTCTGGCGTGCTGAATCTCGCCGACAGCGGCCTGTATTCCTACAGGGAGCGGATCGAGCTGGCCAAGCGGCACGGGATTCATCCCGAGTGGCTGGACGCGGCGGAGATCCGCAGACGCTGGCCCGAGCTGCGCGTGCCGGATTCGTTCGAGGCGATGTATGAGCCGGCCGCCGGATATCTGCACAGCGAGCGCTGCGTCGGAGCTTACCGCAAGCTGGCACTCTCCAAAGGGGCGGAGCTGCTGACTTACGCGAAGGTCCGGGGCATCGAAGCGCATCAGGACGGGGTCACGGTGTCGACAAAGGAAGGCACTTACCATGCTTCGTTCGCGGTTCTGAGCGCCGGCGCCTGGTTCGGCACGCTGTCCCCGTTCGTGAACCTTCCGGTTCGAGCCGTCCGCAAAACGGTGGGCTGGTTCGAGACGAACACCCCTGCCTTCGATAACGGACGGTTCCCCGGGTTTACGCTGAATGCGCCGGAAGGCTCTTATTACGGCTTTCCGAGCATCGGCGGGGCCGGACTCAAAATCGGCCGGCACGACACCGGGCATGCCTGGCAGCCGGGCGAGGAGCTGGCACCCTTTGGCTCGCTCCCCGAGGACGAAGGCGACTTGAGGCGCGCCTTGGATGCCTACATGCCGGGAGCTTCGGGCCGGTTGAAGCGGGGAGTGGTATGTAAATACGAAATGTCGCCCGACGAGGGCTTTATCATTGACCGGCATCCAGAGCACCCGCAAGTGTGGGCAGCGGGCGGATTTTCGGGGCATGGCTTTAAATTTTCGAGCGCGGTCGGCAGCCTTCTGGCAGACCTGATCTTGGACGGCCACAGTCCGCACAATATCGCGCCGTTCTCCCTGTCCCGGTTTCATCCATCGCCCGCCGACACGCCAACATCACCCGTATCCTAATCAGTTGGAAGGAGCGTTCATATGAGCGAGGTTCAAATTGACAAATTCAGCGGCACACACCGTCAACTGCTCGCAGCCATCGAAGGATTGAGCGAGGAGCAGCTGACCTGGAAGCGGGCGCCGGAAGTATGGAGCGTGCAGGAGGTCCTCTCGCACCTGACCGATCACAGCATCGTGACCTCGTTTCGCATCCGCGACATTCTGGCGGGCACGACGGCACAGCTGCCGGCGTTCGAACAGGACGACTGGGTCAGCGGCCAGTATGCCAATCAGGGCGGCACGCCGGACATTCTCGATGCTTTCCACGCGCTGCTCACGTATAACACGCTGCTGCTCCAGCGGCTTACGCCCGAAGACCTGGCGAAAACCGGCGTGAACCCTAGAGGTCAAACCGTCAGCGTCGCCGATCTGGTCAACGGATTTATCCGGCACGTGGAGAATCACCTTGGGCAAATCGAGCGCATTAAGCAGGCGGCAGCATTGGTCTAAGCCCTTTTCAGGCGGGAGGACTGAATTTTTATCCATAATAGAGTCGCTTTTTAAATAAGGAGGATGGAAGAGATGGCCAAGAAAAGACAGTTGAAACTCGGCGCGCTGCTGCACGGTGTCGGAGGAGGAACCTCCATGTGGCGCCATCCGGATGCCCAGCCCGACGCCAGCGTCAATTTTGAGATTTATAAACGGTGGATCCAAAAAGCCGAGGAAGGGAAGATGGACCTCATCTTTATCGCGGACGGCTTGTATATTAACGAAAAATCGATCCCGCATTTTCTGAACCGTTTTGAGCCGATCACGATTCTGAGCGCGCTCGCGTCCGTCAGCAAGAACATCGGGCTTGTCGGCACGTTATCCACCTCCTACAGCGAGCCCTTTACCGTATCCCGCCAGTTCGCTTCGCTCGATATGATCAGCGGCGGGCGCGCCGGCTGGAACATCGTGACGTCCCCGCTGGAAGGGTCTGCACTGAACTACAGCAAGAAGGAGCATCCCGAACACGATAAGCGTTACCGGATCGCGACCGAATTTCTTGAAGTGGCCCGGGGGCTGTGGGATTCGTGGGAGGACGACGCATTTGTGCGGAACAAGGAAACCGGGGTATTTTTCGATCCGGAGAAAATGCACACCTTGAACCATGAAGGCGAGTTTTTCTCGGTCAAAGGACCGCTGAACATCGCCCGCTCCAAGCAGGGGCAGCCGGTTATCTTTCAGGCAGGGTCGTCCGAGGTCGGCAAAAACTACGCATCGAAGGAAGCGGACGCCGTCTTTACGGGGCACGAAACGCTGGCGGATGCAAAAGCCTTTTATCAGGATGTCAAAACCCGAGCCGCCTCTTTTGGACGCAATCCGGACGACGTGCTGATCTTCCCGGGCATCAGCCCGATTATCGGCAGCACACCGGAGGAAGCCGAGCGGAAATATCAGGAGGTTGCCAGCCTGGTGACGATCGAAAATGCGCTGAACTACCTCGGCCGGTTTTTCGAGCATCACGACTTTTCCCAGTATCCGCTTGACGAGCCGTTCCCGGATCTCGGTGATCTCGGCAAGAACAGCTTCCAGAGCGGTACGGACAAAATCAAAAAGGATGCCAAGGAAAAAGGCCTGACGCTCCGGCAGGTGGCGCTGCAGTCGGCCACACCACGCGGCAATTTTATCGGAACCGCGGAGCAGGTTGCGGACCGAATTCAGGAGTGGTACGAGGAAGGCGGGGCCGACGGCTTCATGATTACGGCCGCCGTGCCGAAAGGGCTGGAGGAATTCGTGGACCAGGTGGTACCGATTCTGCAGGAACGCGGTATTTACCGGACCGAATACGAGAGCGACACGCTGCGCGGCAATCTCGGGCTGGCGGTTCCGGAGAACCGGTATGCCCGAGCCAAGGCTGCGGCCGGACGTTCTTAAAGGAGCGGACGATGATCGGGCTGACACAGGCGGATGAACTGATGGAATTTGCCGGAGGGCTCCGCGAGGAGCTCGTCCGGATTCGCCGGGACCTGCACCGCCATCCTGAGCTGCTGTACGATGTGGCCCGCACCTCGGGCATCGTGGCCGGCCTGCTGGAATCCTGGGGGATCGAGGTCAGGCGCGGCGTCGGCAAGCACTTTGGCATGGGGGTCGTCGGAACGCTGCACGGTACCGGCGGCAGCGGCCCGACCCTGCTGCTTCGCGCCGACATGGATGCCCTTCCGATCCAAGAGGAGAACGACGCCGAGTACCGCTCGATCCATGAAGGCGTCATGCATGCCTGCGGCCATGACGCCCACACGGCGATGCTTCTCGGCGCGGCACGGACGCTGGCGGCGCACCGGCACCGGATCCGGGGCACGATCCGGTTCGTGTTTCAGCCGGCGGAGGAAGGCGCGCTGCGAAGCCCGCTGGACGGGCGGCTGCTGTCGGGCGGCCGCGACATGATCGAGGACGGTGTGCTGGACGGCGTCGACCAATGCTTCGCGCTGCATGTCATGCCGGAGCTGCCCGTCGGCACGCTGGGCGTGCATCCGCGCGAAGCGATGGCGGCTTCCAGCCATTTTACCGTCCGGTTTCAGGGCGCGTCCGGTCATCACAGCGCCCCGCACCAGGCGGTGGACGCACTGCAGATGGCGGCGCGGTTCGTCACCGAGGTGAACGGCCTGATGGCGAACCGGGTCAATCCCGCGGAAGCGGCCGTTCTCGCTTTCGGCACGCTGCATGCCGGGTCGGCCGTGAACGTCATTGCAGCCGACAGCGAGCTGCGAGGGACCTTCCGGGCCTTCCGGAAGGAAACCGTTGCGGCGATCACGGAAGGGCTTCGGCGCCTGGCCGCCACCATCGCGGAAGCGTCCGGCGGAAGTTACGCCATGGAGCTGCGCGAGGGCATCGCCGTCGTGAATGACGAGGCTGCCGTCCGGCGGATCATGGCTGCGGCGCGGCAGGTGCTCGGCGAGGAGCAGGTGAGCTACCTCGATCCGCCCAGCCTGGCCGGCGAAGATTTCGGCTGGTATCTGGACCGCGTTCCCGGCGCTTTTGCCTTTATCGGCTGCGGGAACAAGGAAGCGGGAATCGTGCATGCGATCCACCAGCCCCGGTTTGACCTCGACGAGGATGTCCTGGTACACGGGGTCCGGATATTTGTGAAGTTGGCAGTTTCAACACCATCCCATGAGGAGGAATGATGATGACGAAAATAGCATTTATTGTGGGGAGCCCGACGCATGGGTCCCGCCTGTTCGCTTTGACCCAGTTTTTCGAGGATCGGCTGGCGCTGGCCGGATACGGGATCGATTTCATCTCGGCGGCGGATTTGCCGGCAGAGGATTTGCTCCGCGCAGATTTCAACAGTCCGGTGATCCGGCAGGTGATTGCGGTCGTGGAAGAAGCAGACGCAGTCATTATCGCGAGCCCGGTATATAAAGCTTCCTACTCGGGGGCGCTGAAGACGATTCTGGACGTCATTCCGCAAAAAGGCCTGCAGGGCAAACTGGTGCTGCCGCTGTTTATCGGGGGCACGATCGCCCATCTTCTGGCCGTGGATTATGCCCTGAAGCCGGTGGTAGCCGCACTGGGAGGCACGCATATTCTTGGCGGTGTATTCGCCGTAGACGGATGGATCACGCGTCTGGAGAACGGCGGTTTCGAGATCAAGGAAGAGCTGAGAGATCGTCTGGAATCCACTTTAACCGAGCTTCGCAGCGAGCTTACCCGTTACGCCGTATTAACGCCGGCTGAAGAGCAGGCAGTCTGACCTCTATTTCATACCCCCTTTACTCCACATATAATACAGAGCTGCCCGAAACAACCCTGAGAACCGCGGTCCGCCAAAGCACGGATCGGGGTTTTTCACATACCCGGAAAAGCCCGCAGTGTAAAGCCTTATAGAGAATGAAAAAGCCTGAATAGAAGATTTTAATACGGTATTGTCGCCCGAAAGGCATAGATGGTACAGTATCAGCAATAATCCCGACTATACTCATTGGAAAAATAATAATGAAACCGTCGAGGGTCATCTTTGGAGTCATTTCAAGCATCAACCCAAATTAAAAAAAGATGGAGTGAGTGAACTATGGGCAAAAACAGACAGCTTCGACTGGGGGCCACCATACACGGCGTGGGCAGCAGCCACACCGCCTGGAGACATCCGCAAATTCCTTCGGATGCGAGCGTAAACATTTCGTTCTATACACAGCAGGCACAGAAGGCGGAAGAGGGCAAGTTCGATTTTGTTTTCATTGCCGACGGCCTGTATATCAACGAAAAGTCGATCCCGCACTTTTTGAACCGGTTTGAGCCGATTACGATCTTATCCGCACTCGGCGCAGCCACTTCCCGGATCGGGCTTGTCGGCACACTGTCGACCTCTTACAGTGAACCGTTTACGGTCGCCAGGCAGTTCGCCTCCATCGACCACATCAGCGGCGGGCGCGCAGGATGGAACGTGGTGACTTCACCACTGGAGGGGACCGCGCTGAATTTCGGCGGTCGGCCGCATCCGGCCCATTCCGAGCGGTACCGGATCGCGGAAGAGTATCTTGAGGTGGTCAAAGGGCTGTGGGACTCTTGGGAAGATGATGCCTTTGTGCGGGATAAGGAGAGCGGGGTGTTCTTCGATCCGGACAAATTGCACCGGCTGAACCATGAAGGGGAGTTCTTCTCTGTGCAGGGGCCGCTGAACATTGCGCGCTCCCGGCAGGGGCAGCCAGTTGTGTTCCAGGCGGGCTCCTCGGACAGTGGCCGCAGCCTGGCGGCGAAAACGGCGGACGCCGTGTTCACCGGCCCGGAGACGATCGAGGAGGCCAAGGCCTTTTACCGGGACGTGAAGCAGCGGGCAGCCGCACTCGGGCGCGCTCCTGAGGAAATTCTGATCTTTCCGGGCATCGGGCCGATCGTGGGCCGCACGGAAGAGGAAGCCGAGCGCAAATACCAGGAAATCGCCGGGCTGGTGACGATTGAGAAGGCTTTGGAATACCTTGGACGCTACTTCGAGCACCACGACTTTTCCCAATACCCGCTGGATGAGCCGTTTCCCGACCTGGGTGACTTTGGCTCGAACAGCTTCCGCAGCACGACCGACCGTATCAAGAGACGCGCCAAAGAGGAGAACTTGACGCTGCGTGAAATAGCGCTGCAGGAAGCGACACCGCGGACGGTGTTTATCGGAAAGCCGGAGAAGGTGGCGGATGTGGTGCAGCAGTGGTTTGAGGAAGAGGCTGCCGACGGCTTCATTATCGGATCGGGCGTGCCGGGCGGATTGGACGATTTTGTCGAGCTGGTGGTCCCGATTCTGCGCGAGCGGGGGTTGTTCCGCACGGAATACGAGGGAGATACGCTGCGGGGAAATCTGGGTCTGCCGGTGCCGGAGAACCGCTATACGAAGCAAAAAGCGCTGTCCTAAACGGGACGGGGTCTCTGCCAATCTGCGGAGTCCCTGCACCCTGCATGCAAACGATATTTGGATCGAAGGGAGTCTGAGAGAGATGAAGTTTTATACGAAAAACAGGCGTAAATCGGCAGCTGCCGCTCTGCTGGTCCTGGTTATGCTGTTGTCCGCTTGCGGAGGCAAGCAGACGGCCTCCCAAGAGCAGACGGATAGCGGGGCGGCACCGGCCGTACAGGGAGCATCCGCCAAGGGCGGGGAGCTCACCTACGCTCTGGCGACGTCGCCGGATACGCTGGACCCGCATCGCAGCGGCCTGGCCGTCGCGGTCCGCGTCATCCGCACCATCTACGACAGTCTGGTCGTTCAGCTGCCGGACAATACGATCAAGCCGTGGCTGGCGACGGAATGGACCATTTCAGACGATGGGCTTAGCTACACGTTTAAGCTGCGGAAGGACGTCAAGTTCCAGGACGGAACGCCGTTTAACGCCGAGGCGGTCAAGTTCAACTTCGACCGGATTCTGGACCCCGCCACCAAGGCGGCGAATGCGGCCGCCCTGCTTCAGCCCTACAAGTCCTCCGAGGTCATCGACGAGTACACGATCAAGCTGAATTTGTCGACGCCTTCACGGGCTTTTCTGGGCAATCTGAGCCAGGCGCTGCTTGGCATTGTGTCGCCGACTGCAGCCAAGCAATACGGGGATCAGCTGGGGCAGCATCCGGTCGGCACGGGGCCGTTCAAATTCGTCAAGTGGGATGAGAATGCCGACATCAAGGTCGAGCGCAATCCGGACTACGCTTGGGCGCCGGAGATCGTGACCAATACGGGGGCGCCTTACCTGGACGGCATCGATTTTAAAATCGTACCCGAGGAGGCCACTCGGATCGGCAGCGTGCAGAGCAAGCAGGTGCTGGCCGCCGAGACGGTGCCGCCTCAGAACATCCTGACCTTAAAAAAGGATCCGAATTTCCAGCTGCTGCAGGCAAATACGCTCGGCCTGCCGTACACGTTGTTCTTCAACCAGGAGCGCGCGCCGTGGAACGAGCTGAAGGCAAGGCAGGCGGTGCAGCTGGCCGTGGACGTGGACGCCATCGTCAAAACGCTGTACCTGGGCACGTACGAGCGGGCTTGGTCTCCGCTGACCCCGGGCACCTTCGGTTATGACCCGTCGCTGGAAAACTCGGTCAAACCGGATATCGCCAAAGCCAATCAGCTGCTTGACGAGCTGGGATGGGTCAAGGGAGCGGACGGCGTCCGGACCAAGGACGGGAAGAAACTGACTCTGCACTACGTCGACGGCACGCCAAACCGGGAGAAACGCAACGACATCGCGGTCATGGTGCAGCAGCAGCTGAAGCAGATCGGCGTGGACGTCGAGGTCGAGATCACGAAGGATGTCCGCACTGTGGTCTACACCAACGGAAACTATGATTTGTACGGCAACAGCCAGGTCAACTCCGATCCGAACGCGCTGTACTCCTTCTACCATTCCTATGATCCAAAGAGCCGGCCGACACTGCCGAGACTCGCCAGTCCGGAAGTCGACAAGTGGCTGGAAGAGGGACGGGTCGAGAAGGACGATGCCAAGCGCGAGGAGCTGTACCAAAAAATTCAGCATTATATCATCGACAATGCGGTCATTCTGCCGATTTACGTCTTCCCGTATACGGTGGCAGCTTCCAAATCGGTACAGGGACTTACCTTTGATTCCCTCGGGTATCCGCTGTTCAACGACGTATCTTTGCAAAAATAGAAAGGAGGCTTGAGGCGGCATGCTGTGGATGGTAACCCGGCGCCTTTTAACGTCGCTCCTCGTCATTATCGGCTCGCTCGTTTTGGTGTTCACGATCCTCTACGTTCTTCCCGGGGATCCGACCGACAACATGGTTGACCCCTCGATGGCGACGCCGGAGGTCATTGCGAACTTAAGGCATCAGCTGGGTGTGGACCAGCCGTTTCACATCCAGCTGCTCCATTATTTCGGGAGCATCCTGCAGGGGGATTTCGGCAAATCCCTGCTGAATTCCGATCCGGTGCTGCCCAAAATCGCCGAGAGCTTCCCCGCCACCCTGGCCCTGACCGGAGCCAGCGTGCTGGTGTCCGTAACCGTGGGTCTGCTTCTGGGCGTGTTGTCTGCCATTCACCGGAACGGGGCGATTGACATCATCGCCCGCGTCATCGGGCTGTTCGGCATCTCCATGCCAACCTTCTGGTCGGGCATCCTGCTCATCCTGATTTTCTCCATTACGCTGGGCTGGTTTCCGGCGATGGGATCGGACGGGTGGCGGACGCTGGTTCTGCCCGCACTGGCGCTCGGCACGGTCGGGAGCGGCTTTATTATCCGGATGGTCCGCAACAGCATGCTGGAGGTCATCAGCGAACAGTTCATCGTGACGCTTCGTTCCAAGGGCTTGGCGGAGCGGGCGGTCATGTACCGTCACGCGCTGCGCAATGCGCTGATACCGGCCGTCACGATGACGGGTATGCTGATCGGTGACATGCTGGCCGGCACGGTTGTCGTCGAGACGGTGTTTTCCCGCCAGGGCATCGGCCGGATCATTTCGGATGCGATCATGGCCAAGAATCTCCCGGTGGTCCAGGGCGTCATTTTGTTCTCAGCCATCATCTATACGCTGGTTAACCTGCTGGTGGATCTGTCCTATACGCTGATCGATCCGCGCGTGAGACGTTCAACTTAAACCTTGGGAGGGAGCAGTTATGAGGGAGGCGGTATCCGCCAAGACGGTCTGGCGCGAGCGGAAGCTCGCGGCCGCGGCCGCACCGAAAATCCGTAAGTTTACGGCAAGCGACCTGTTCCTGGTGGCGGCCGGATTAATCATTCTGTTTGTGGCGGCCTGTGCCATCGTGCCGCAGTGGATTGCGCCCTACGCCCCGACGGAGATGCGGACGGACAGCATCATGCAGGCGCCAAGCGGGGCGCATCTGTTTGGCACCGACTATTTCGGCCGGGATATTTTCAGCGTGGTCGTGTACGGGAGCCGGGACTCGCTCTTTATCGGCTTTGCTTCCGTCCTCGTCGGCGGCCTGCTTGGGGGAACGATCGGGGCGCTGTCCGGTTATGCGGGCGGCTGGATCGACACGGCGATCATGCGTCTCAATGACGTGCTGATGACGATCCCGGGCATCCTGCTGGCGCTGGCCATCGCCGGCGCGCTCGGACCGAGCCTGTTTAACATCGTGCTGGCCGTAGCCGTATCCTCTGTGCCGGGTTATGCCCGGGTTATGCGGGCGCAGGTGCTGAGCATTAAGAGCCGGACGTTCGTCAAAGCGTCGGTATCCATCGGCGCTTCGCCGCTGCGCGTGTTCTGGAAGCATGTGCTGCCGAACAGCCTGTCTCCGCTGCTGGTTATGGCGGCTATCGGTATCGGAACGTCCATTCTGACGGGATCGGGCCTGAGCTTTCTGGGCCTCGGGGTTCTGCGCGAGGTTCCGGACTGGGGGACGCTGCTCTCCCAAGGCAGAGGCTATTTGACCGCGGCCTGGTGGATCTGCACCTTCCCGGGATTGGCCATCACCGCATTCGTGTTGTCCGTCAACATTATCGGCGACCGGCTCCGGGACCATTTCGATCCGAAGAAAGTCACCCAGCGCTAAAGGAGGGAAGCATCAATGAGCACATTGCTTGATATCCGGGAGCTGTCCGTCGATTTTACGACCCGAAAAGGAACGCTGCAGGCGATCCGGGACGTGACGCTGTCGATCGAAGCCGGGGAAACCGTCTGCCTCGTCGGGGAGTCGGGCAGCGGCAAGACGGTGGCCTCCAAAGCGATCATGCGTCTGATCGACCATGAGAACGGGCGCATCAGCGGAGGAAGCCTTCTTCTGGACGGGACGGACCTGGCAGGCCTGCCGGAGGCCGAACTGCGCCGGATTCGCGGCAAACGGATGGCGATGGTGTTCCAGGAGCCGATGGCGGCCTTCGACCCGGTCTTTACGATCGGGCAGCAAATTCAGGAGACCATCTTGCAGCATGAGAAAGTATCCAAGCGGGAGGCCAGGGAGCGCGCCGTCCGGCTGCTGAAGCGGGTCGGCATTCCGGAGCCGGAGCTGCGACTGAAGCAGTATCCGGGCGAGCTGTCCGGCGGAATGCTGCAGCGGGCCATGATCGCCATGGCGCTGTCCTGCGGGCCGGACCTGCTCATCGCGGATGAGCCGACCACTGCGCTGGACGTTACGATCCAGGCGCAAATTTTGCGCCTGCTGAAAGAGCTGCAGGCTGAGCTCGGCATGTCGATCCTGCTGATCACCCATGATCTCGGGATCGCCGCCGAAATTGCCGACCGGGTGGTCGTCATGTATGCCGGCGAAATCGTCGAGGAGGCGCCGGCTTCCGAGCTGTTTCGCCTTCCGCGCCACCCGTATACGCGGGGCCTGCTCCGTTCCGTCGCGACGCTGGACACGGTCCGCGGCACGAAGCTGCACTCCATCGAAGGTTCGATCCCGAGCCTGGCCGCACTTCCGCAGGGCTGCCGCTTTCACCCGCGCTGCCCCTTTGCCACGGAGCGCTGCATGCAGGAAGCGCCGGTCTTAACCGGATCCGGCGAGCGCCGGAGCGCCTGCTGGCATGCGGAGGAGCTGGTTCAGTCGGAGGGCTGGATGGCCCCCGCCGAGCCGGCGGGCTCCGGTGCAGCTGAGGTTTCCGGTACAGCTGAAGGTTTCGGTGCGGTGGCAGCATCCAATGCGATGGCTGTTCCGGGTGCAGCTGCAGGTTCTGGCGACCCAGCGGCTTCCAGCGTGACGGCTGCTTTACGCGTTACACGGGAAGGCGGCGCAGAAGAGAACATTGAAGGACGCGGCGAAGCCGGCTCAGCCGGGGCAGCGGAAGAAGCGGCGGACGCTTTGTTTACCGTGGATCACCTGAAAAAGTATTACCCCGTGCATGGCGGAGGCATCGGCAAAGCGAAGAAGCTGATCCGCGCCGTGGACGACGTCAGCTTTACGATCCGCAAGCGCGAAACCTTCGGCCTGGTCGGCGAGTCCGGCAGCGGTAAGTCGACGCTGGGCCGGGTGCTGCTCCAGATGGAGCGTGCCACGGCGGGGACGGTACTCTTTGATGGCAAGGACCTGACGAACCTGGGAGGGCGTGAACTGCGCGCCGCCCGCCAGCATATGCAGACGATCTTCCAGGACCCGTACGGATCGCTGGATCCGCGCTGGAAGATCGGCGACAGCATCGCCGAGCCGCTTAAAGTGCACGGTCAGGGGCAGCGCTCCCCCGCTGACATCAGCCGCCGCGTCAGCGAGCTGCTGGAACTGGTGGGGCTCGACCCATCGTGGGCGCAGCGGTATCCGCACGAGTTCTCCGGCGGGCAGCGGCAGCGGATCGGCATCGCCCGGGCGATCGCCCTGAACCCGCGGTTCATTCTCGCCGACGAAGCCGTATCTGCGCTGGACGTATCGGTTCAGGCCCAGATCATCAATTTGCTGCAGGACCTGCAGCAGAAGCTGGGGCTGACCTACCTGTTCATCGCCCATGGCCTGCAGGTTGTCCGGCATCTGTCGGACCGGATCGGCGTGATGTACCTCGGGAAGCTCGTGGAGATCGCACCGAGCGAGTCGCTGTTTCTCGCCCCGGCCCACCCGTATACCCAGGCTCTGATTGAGGCCATACCGCAGACCACGCCCCGCCAAGGCCAGCCGGCCGGAAGCCTGGAAGGGGAAATTCCGTCGCCGGCCAATCCACCCTCTGGCTGCCGGTTTCATACCCGGTGTCCGTTTGCCACAGACCGCTGCCGGCAGGAGGAGCCGGCGCTGCGCCAACTGGACAGCGGTCACCACGCGGCCTGCCACTATGCGCTGTGACGGGATGGCCGCCACCTGAACGGGAGGTTATGAATTGTCAGTCACGATGAATGCTGCCGCGGCAAAGGCCGAAGAGGGGCAGGGCAGTCTGCCGTTTTGGCCGGTTCTGCTCACCCTGTTCTGCGGCTCCTTTGTCGGCATGTATCCCATGGTTTCCTTAAACGTTTCGCTGCCCGGCTTTATCGGCATCTTTCACACCGGCCTCGGGACGGTGCAGTGGATCATTACGGGCTTTACGCTGGCTTTCGGTATGATTGCTCCCGTCAGCGGCTATCTCTCCAGCCGTTTCGGCGGCAGGCGGATGTTTCTGCTGTCGCTGGCCGGAATCACCGTCAGTTCCGTGATGTGTTCCCTGTCCTGGAACATTCATGCGCTGATTTTCTTCCGCATCTTGCAGGGCTTATGGTGCGGACTGATTCAGCCTGTGTCCCTGGCCATGATTTATCAGACGCTGCCGCTAGGAAGACAGCCTCTAGCGGTCAGCGTCTGGTCGTTTTCGACGGTGCTTGGCACGGCGGTGGGCCCCTCGGTTAGCGGGTGGCTTCAGCAGCACGACTGGCACCTGATTTTTCTCGTGACGCTGCCGGCCGGCATTCTGGCCTGGTTGGCGGGCCGTATCCTGCTCCCGAAGGACGTTCGGGGTCCGCAAAAGCGTCTGGATTCCGCCGGACTCCTGCTGGCCACTGTGGGCAGCCTTGCCATCCTGCTGCTGTTCGGCAATCTGCACGCCTGGGGCATGTGGTCGGCCTGGACGTGGGGCTGCCTCCTGATCGGCGGCGCATGCACCGCTCTTTTCATCCGGGTCGAGCTGCGCACGAAGGAGCCGCTGCTGAACCTCAGGCTGTTCGGCAATTTCACGTTCGCTGCAAGCCTCGGTGTATCGCTGATCTTGTCCTTTGCCCTCTACTCCGGCGTATACTTTGTCCCGCTGTTCCTGGAAGAAGTTCAAGGGCTGTCGTCTTTTCAAGTCGGGCTGCTCTTTCTTCCCGCGGCCGCGTGTCTGACCCTGGCCACGTTCCTGTCGGGGAAAGGTTACCGCACCTTTGGGCCGGCAGCGCTGATTGCCCTGGGCAGCCTGATCCTGCTGGTGACGACTTTCCGTTTCAGCCGGCTCGGCACGGAAACGACGCTCGTCTCCGTCATGATCTGGCTGGCAATCCGCAATGTCGGTACGGGGCTGTCACTGACGCCGGCGACCAGCGCGGCGATGGCGGCGGTTCCGCAGTCCGAATCAGGCCATGCCTCGGCCCTGATCAACTGGCTGCGGCAGCTATTCAGCGCGGGAGCGCTCGGCATGTTTACGTCGGTGTTTTATGCGCGGATGAGCGTGCACGAGTCCCGTCTGCACGCTAACTATGCGGCGCAGGGCACGGAGTGGATACGCCGCGAGGCGTATACGCAGAGCATCGACGATGCGTTTTTGTTCGCGAGCGCGCTGGTGGCGCTGGCCATTCCGCTGGCGCTCCTTCTGCGCAAACGGAAGGAAGCGGCAGGTGCCGGACCACGTCTGGAGCAGCCGACCGAACTCAACTGATTTTGAATGGATAGGAGGCCAGATTCCATATGAAAGTGGCTGTATTTAGCCTTATGATGAATCTTCCCAATGCAGTAACAGGGGAGTCCTTGACCGCGCAGCAAAAGTTCCACAACGTCATCTCGCAGGCGGTCCTCGCCGAGAAGCTCGGCTTTGACGCTTACGGTGTGGGAGAACGGCACGGAGCTCCCTTCCTGTCCTCGGCGCCGCCCGTAGTGCTGACCGCCATCGCGTCCCGCACGTCCCGCATCCGCCTGCTGACGACGGTGACCGTGCTGAGCGTGCTGGATCCGGTGCGGGTGGCTGAGGATTATGCCACACTGGACCATTTGTCCGGCGGCCGGCTGGAGATGATCATCGGCAAAGGAAACGACCCCCGGCATTATCCGCTGTTCGGCATTACGGAGGAAGAGCAGTGGGATTCGATGGAAGAGCGGTACAGGCTGCTGAAACAATTGTGGACGGAAGAAAACGTCACCTGGGAAGGAAAGTACCGGCCTCCGCTGCGGGAAGTGACGACGTTCCCCCGTCCATATCAGGCCTCCATTCCGATTTGGCATGGCAGCGCCTCAAGTACACGCTCGACCGAGCTGGCGGCCAAGTTCGGGGAGCCGATTTTTTCCTCCAACGCCTTCCATCCGCAGGCCAAGTATAAAGCGCTGATCGATCATTACCGCGAACGTCTTGCCTATTACGGCCATGATCCCGCCAAAGCGGTCGTCGGCGCGGGCTCCGGGAGCCTGTACTTGGGAAATACGACCGAGGAAGCGATCCGGCGGTACCGACCGTATTATACGGCCTTCAGCGCAACCGAATCGGCAAAGCATAACCAATCGCCTTTTCACAGCCTGGAGGATCAGATCGAGAACGGCCCGGCGCTGATCGGCAGCCCTGAAAAGGTCATCGAGAAAATATTGAATTACCATGAAGCGTTTGGCCATACGGTGCTGAGCATCGGCGTGGATGGGCTGACCGAGTCGGAGCAGCAAGAGCAGCTGCAGCGGTTCGCGGAGGAAGTGCTGCCGGTACTCAGGCGCGAAATTCCGAGTCGGGTATGGGAGAGCGGACCGGTGCTGGCCGGGGAAGAGACAGCGGTTTTATCCAAATCTTGAGCGGGTTGATCGGCAGTCCATAGACCTGGGAAAAGAGATAGAAAAAAGTGCGTGAGGTGATTACGCACTTTTTTTATTTTGATATTCAGTTGGTCATCACAAAGATCGGACGGAGGCAGGACATACGGTATGTCGCAGCGAATGTAGTGCACCAAAATCATCGGAAGTCAGGAGTGATAACCGTGCCAAAGCCGTCCAGCGAGCATGTGGAGAATTTTCTGAAACAGCTGGATCATCCGCTTAAGCCTGAAATGGAGGAAGTTCGGAAAATCATATTGAACACGGATGAAGGGCTCTCCGAGCATATCAAGTGGAACGCCCCAAGCTTTCTCTTCCAAAATGACGACAGGGTGACCTTTAATCTGCATGGAAAAGGATTTTTCAGGCTGGTGCTGCATCGCGGGGCGAAGTCAAAAGATCCTGTCGACCTTAGGCCGTTTTTCGAACATGCGCAGGAGCTGCTGGAATGGTCTGCGCCTGACCGGGCAACGATCCGATTTACCGGTATGAATGATGTCGAGTCCAAGCGGGATATGCTGCAGGCCGTCATCCGCAAATGGCTGGAGGTCTCCGGGTAACAAGTAAAAAGGATGTGGAGCTCCTCCAATAATGCAGACAGGGGTGCCCGGCCGGCTGCCTGTTATCCTGCCTCGGACACCGAGGTAGCAAACTTTTGGAGCAGCTGACGCAGCTCATCCGGGTGGCTCAGCATGGGCATATGGCCGGACTCAAGTCGTTCGACGCGGGCGCCCAAATTTCCGGCCATCTTGTCCTGCAGACCTGGCTTCAGCTCCTGATCCTGACCAAGCTTGATGTACAGCGAAGGGACCTGAAGCCGGGAAGCAGCCTCTACCCGGTCCGTGTAGACCCGGATCGATTCGGGGGTAAATCGGCGGACGATTTCGTCGGCCTGCTCCTCGGTGAGATCGCTGCAGAGCCCGCGGCGGATGGCTTGTTCCGGAGGCTTGGTCCCGAACAAGCGCATCATCAGGGGCAGCAGGAGCCGCTGACCTGAAGGGAAGGCGGACGTGAACGATCCCCCGCTTGCCGGGATCACCGCTCCGATGGCGGCAAAACCGGCGACCCGGTCCGCCATTTCGTCGGCGATGCTCAGACCGAGTACACCGCCGAGAGAATGAGTGACCAGAATGAACTTTTCCACATCCCAGCTGCGGATCTGCTCCTTTACATGTGCACAATAATCCTTTAAGGACAGCTTGCTTGTTCCTCCGTTATTCGTTCCTCTGCCCGGATAGTCCACCGTCAGGCAAGGCGCCGGCAGCTCCCCTGCCACCCTGTCCCATATTTGGGCGTCCAGTCCCGCCCCGGGAATGAATACATATCCGATTGGTTTGCGATCCTTGAGAGCTTTTTCCATTTGAATCTCCTCCATGTTCATTTTTTAATGTAAAGCCGGCAGACGATGCTGTCAGCGCATTGGCAAATTTGCGGGCTGTTTGCCCTTCAACCCCATCATACCCCCACTTCACTGACAACTCCGGTCAGTGGAGATTTGTCGAATGGCCGTTTTCCTAAAATGATTGTCGATTCTGCGGCTTCCCTGATTCGCCATGTTCCGCGGCTGCTGGGGCTTGCCGCCAAATTTCACGGATTGCGTACATCGTTGTCACAGGTTTGCAATCTCCGACCGGTAGGATAGGACTTATGGCCTGACTCCGAAAGTTGCGGGCTTGGGGAAAGGGAGGAGGACAAATGTGAAGAAAATGAGCGCACCCGCCATGAAATGGCTGAAGATCGTGCATATCGTATTGGTGTCCTTGTTTTTCGGCGGCATTCTGAGCTCGGTGGCCGTCAACTTTGCGCTGGGGTTAAACAGCTATGAAGATACGCTGAAATCTTATAAAGTCATCGTGCTCATCAGCGACGGTGTGATCCGGACGGGGGCCGTGGGGACACTGGCGGTCGCCTTCGTGTATGGCTTTTTTACGCCATGGGGCTTCTTCAGGCACCGCTGGCTGGCCGTGAAATGGATTTTGTTTCTGCTGCAGACGTTCATCGGCATTTTCGTCGTGGATAAGCTGATGCTTGCCAATCTCTATCTGCTGGAGACGATGGGGCCGGAGGCGCTTGAAGACCCTGGATTTCTCCGTAACCATGGTCTCAGAAATACGTTCGTCTTCATTCAGATCGTTCTGACGCTGGTCATATTCGTCATTTCGGTCATCAAGCCGTGGAAAAAGAAACGAAAATAGTGTTCGATACGATCATTCACGCCTTACGCACGAAATATAACCCCTGTCCCTTCCGGCACAGGGGCTTTGCTCGCTGGCAGGAAGCCGCGGGAGTCCGCTGTCGCTTTTCTCCCCGAACGGTTCTTCTGTGATTCCGTGATATAATGAAGGAACACGGCGGATGAGCTGCCAAAGGGATTGGAGGATGCGTATGTCCTACGAAGAACGTTTACGGCAGTATATCCTGGAAAATGATCTTTTAATGAAAGATCTGGAACGGGTACGGGAGTTGGGGCTTCCGCAGTGCTACATCGCGGCCGGGTACGTCAGGGGGACGGTGTGGGACCGGCTGCACGGATTTACGAACCAGGCGGCCCATACCGATATTGACGTTATTTTCTATGATCCGGGAGATCTGTCGGAGGAACGCGAATGGCTGCTGGAGCAGAGGCTGATCGAACAAACCGGGAATGATAAATGGTCTGTTAAAAATCAGGCGCGCATGCATATCCGCAACGGCAATCCGCCTTACGTTTCCTCGGAGGACGCGGTCAGCTGGTGGCCGGAGACGGCGACCGCAGTAGGCGCAAGCCTGAATACCGGGAACAGGCTGGAGATCTTGGCCCCTTACGGGCTGGACGATCTGTTCGGCCTCGTCGTACGCAGAAGTCCCCGGTTTGAGGATAGAGCCTACTATATCAGCCGGGTACGGTCGAAAAACTGGAAGCGGCAGTGGCCGCAGCTGACCATCCTTGAGGATTAGGGATAAGGCTGACCGGAACACACGGCCCCCAGTCCTTGCGGGTGTCAGGGTTGACCGATATAATTAAGGGCAAGTTGCATTCAAGGATTTGGAAGGAGAAGGTGGAATCCCATCGTGGAAAGCAATCATAACGGGAAACCGTTCATCTATTCCTCCCGCAGCCCCGAGGATACGGAGGCGCTGGCCGCGTGGCTGGCAGGCGTAGCGGAGCCGGGGACCGTGATCGGCCTGGACGGCGATCTGGGGGCGGGGAAGACCGCCTTTTCGCAGGCGTTCGCCAGGCATTTTGGGGTGCAGGACGTTGTAAACAGCCCCACATTCACCATTATTAAGGAATACGAAGGGCGGCTGCCCTTTTACCATATGGATGTCTACCGGGTGTCTCTGGAGGAGGCCGAGGATTTGGGACTGGACGAGTACTTCTTCGGAAACGGCGTCAGCCTGGTCGAATGGTCGCAAATCATCGAAGAACTGCTGCCGGACCGGCATTTGCATATCTACATCGAGACTGTCGGCCTCACGGAGCGAAGCATTACGGTCCGAGGGTATGGGCAGCCTTATGAAGAATGGGTCGGCAGTTTGAACAGAAATGGAGTCGTATCAACATGAATAACGAGAATTCACAGCCGCTGCGGCGGTTTTTGGCGCTGGACACCTCGACGGCCTGCCTGGCGCTGGCGGTCATGGAGGACGACCGCGTGCTCCATACGATCGAGGCTTCAGGCGAGCGGAATCATTCGGTCCATCTGCTGCCTTTGATCCAGAAAGGCCTCCGGGAAGCCGGCGTGGAAGCATCCCAAGTCGACGGCGTCGCCGTGGGTGTTGGCCCGGGTTCTTATACCGGAACACGGATTGCCGTCACGGCCGCCAAGACGCTGGCTTGGGCCTGGAACGTGCCGGTCGCCGGCATTTCCAGCCTGCATGCGCTGGCCTGGAGCGGACTGATGGCCGGCCCGGACTCACGGGCCTCAGGCGAAACGAGCTGGGTCATTCCGCTCGTGGACGCCAGAAGAGGCCAGGCGTATACGGCCTTGTTTGCGGCCGGGCAGGCGGGCATCCCGCAGCGGAAGAAGGACGATGCCATCCGGCTGATGCAGCCGTGGGTGGAGGAGCTGGAGCAGTTCCTCTTGTCCATGCCGGAGGAAGAATGGCCGGCTGCCGTCCATTTTGTCGGCGAGATCGGCAATCATCAGGAGTCGGTGCAGCGGCTGCATTCCATGCTGGGAGACCGGCTTCATCTGACTTCCTGCGATATGAAAGGGGAGCCGGTAGGAAAGCTTGGTGCGGACCGCCTACTCCGGGGAGAGCGGGATGAGCTGCACGCCCTGGTGCCAAACTATACGCAGCTTGCCGAAGCTGAAAAGCTCCTGCGCAAGCCGTGAAGGGAGTCTTTTGACAATCATGGAGCAGGAGATCAAACAGGACGCGGAAGGATTAACTTTCCGTCCGATGACATTAGAGGATATACCCGCCGTGATGGTGATCGAGCATGACGCATTCACTCTGCCCTGGACGGAGGAAGCGTTCCGGAACGAGCTGACGCATAATCATTTTGCGCGTTATATGATGATGGAATGGAACGGGGAACCTGTCGGATATGCGGGGATGTGGACGGTCATTGACGAAGCGCATGTGACGAATATTGCTGTTCTGTCCCCGTACCGCGGCCGCAAATGGGGAGAGCGCCTGCTGCTTGAACTGATGAAGACAGCTTCGCAGCTTGGCATGAAACGGATGACACTCGAAGTCCGGGTCTCTAACCGGGTGGCGCAAAATTTATATATGAAAATGGGATTCGAGCCGGCCGGACTCCGAAAAGGGTATTATTCGGACAACCAGGAGGACGCGATGATCATGTGGGCCGAGCTGTTTCCGGACCGCAGTCAGAACGCCCGCGGCTAGGAAGGAAAGTACACAAATGAATCAAGCCAACATACAATCACAACCATGCTATATTCTGGCGGTGGAAACGAGCTGTGACGAAACGTCCGCCGCGGTGGTCAAAGATGGCAAAGAGGTGCTCAGCAACCTGATCGCCAGCCAGATCGAAACCCACAAGGTGTTCGGCGGCGTCGTGCCGGAGGTCGCTTCCCGCAAGCATGTCGAGAATATTACGCTGATGCTTCAGGAAGCAGTGCAGGCCGCGGGCATCACCCCGCAGGACTTGTCGGCCATTGCCGTCACCCAGGGCCCCGGCCTCGTCGGGGCTTTGCTTGTGGGCGTCGTCGCGGCGACCAGTCTGGCGTTTGCGCTCTCGAAGCCGCTCATCGGCACGCATCATATTGCCGGCCATATATACGCCAACAACCTGGTGGCCGACCTGAAGTACCCGTGTATGGCGCTGGTGACTTCCGGCGGGCATACGGAGCTGGTCTACCTGGAAAAGGAGGGCCACTTCGAAGTCATCGGGCGCACGAGGGATGACGCGGTCGGCGAGGCGTACGACAAAGTGGCTCGGGCGCTCGGCTTTCCGTATCCGGGCGGCCCGCACGTGGACCGTCTGGCGATGGAGTCCGAAGAGGCCATTCCGCTTCCGCGGGTCTGGCTTGAGCCGGACAGCTACGATTTCAGCTTCAGCGGCTTGAAGTCGGCGGTGCTGAACGTGGTGAACCAGCGCAAGATGCGCGGGGAGCCGGCCGCGGAGGGTGCGATTGCGCGCGGCTTCCAGGAATCCGTCGTGGAAGTGCTCGTCACCAAGTCGATCCGCGCGGTGAAGTCTTATCATGCGAAGCAGCTGCTGCTGTGCGGGGGCGTGGCGGCAAACAAGGGCCTGCGGGCGGAGCTGTCCCGCCAGTGCGAGCAGGAAGGCATCGAGCTGATTATCCCGCCGTTCAAATACTGCACGGATAATGCGGCCATGATCGGTGCTGCTGCTTATTTGAAATGGAAGGAGCAGCAGTTCGCCGGTTTGGACCTGCGGGCGATGCCGCAATTTTCGCTGGAGGAATGGTCCGTCCGCGCTTGAAAGCCGAGCCGGCCGTACGTTTTCCCGATCATGAGTTCCGGCCTGAGCCGGAGGGAAATCAGTAACATAGACCTTGTGAATTATGAACAGCCTGTTGTCTCGTTGATGAGACGGCAGGCTGTTTTGCATCTTTGACGGTTATGGCGGTTGTTGTCCAACGATAGGGGACGAAAAAGCCGTTATGCCGTCGAAGGCTCCTGTCATTCTTGTCGGAAGAATCGGCGAATCGGCAGGCCAAGGACCTACTTTGGGGCTATATCTTAGGACCTGGTCCTTGTCAAGATGTGGACAAGGTTATCCACATATTCCACCGAAATTGTGCACAACCACCTGTTTCTTAATGAAATCGCTGGTTTATAGGGGGGTGAAAATAGGGGATAGGTTTTTCACAGGTTCCCTGTGGGAACTGTGGATAATGTGGATAATTTGGTGGATAAAGATGGATATTTTACAAAGAGGCGCATTTGCTCAACAAAAAATGGCCCTTAAGGCCATCCTTTGTTGGAAGTTATGCACTTTTTTTGGGGATAAGGCTGTGAATAAGTGGAATCTTAACGTCAAAACTTTTTTTGTAAATTTGACAAAAGTTCGAACATTGGAGCTTCCGCCGGCTCCATTTGCGGAAAATCGGCTTACTCCGCGGCCAATGTTTCCCATTCGGCATAAATCGTTTCCAGCTGGCTTTTCTTTTCCTCCTGCTGCTGCTGATGCTCCTGCAGGGCGACGTAGTCCTGGTAAACCTCCGGCTTGGCCATTTCTGCGTCAAGTTCCGAAATTTCTTCTTCCAGGCTCTGGATCTGCTCCTCCAGCGCGGCGAGCCTGCGCTGCCGGTTCCGCTCTTCGCGCTTGGCCTGCTTGTCGGCCTCGAACGAAGATACGCCGGATTTATCGCTGTTATCGTTTGCTGCCTCCGGTTTGGAGGGGCTGTTCTTCGCTCCGGCTCCACCTGCCTGTTCAAGCGCTTCTTGGCTGAGTTCCTCCAGTTCCTGCTTTTTCGCCACATAGTCGTCATAGTTGCCGAGGTAATGCTCGGTCCCTTCGGGATGAAGCTCAATAATGCGTTCGGCCATTTTGTTCAAGAAGTACCGGTCGTGCGAAATAAACAGCAGGGTGCCTTCGTAATCGATCAGAGCCGATTCCAGCACTTCCTTGCTGAAGAGATCCAAATGGTTGGTCGGCTCGTCCAGTATAAGCATATTGGCTTCCAGCAGCATCAGCTTGGCCAGCGATACCCTAGCCTTCTCGCCGCCGCTGAGCGCAGCGATTTTCTTGAGCACGTCCTCGCCGCTGAACAGGAAGTTGCCGAGTACGGTGCGAATCCGGGCTTCCTCCATGTGCGGGTAGGCGCTCCAAAGCTCCTCAAGCACGGTATTGGAAGGATTAAGGTTGGTCTGCTCCTGGTCGTAATACCCGATTTTGACCTTGGTCCCCCAGTGGATCGCTCCGGTCTGCGGCTGGCTGGTTCCGATCAGGCACTTGAGCAGGGTCGATTTGCCGATCCCGTTTGGCCCGATGAGCGCGACCGTTTCCCCGCGCCGCAGGTCGAAGGATACGTCCTTAAACAGCGCCTTCGGCGGCTGGAACGACACGGACAAGTCCCGCACCTGCAGCACTTCCTTGCCGGACATGTACTCGACCTCGAAGGAGAAGTGGGCTTTCTTCAAATCGCCCAGCGGCTTGTCCATCCGGTCCATTTTCTCGAGGGCTTTGCGCCGGCTCTGGGCCCGTTTGGTGGTCGATGCGCGGACGATGTTGCGCTGGATAAAAGCTTCCATCTTGGCGATCTCGTCCTGCTGCTTCTCATACATCTTCATCTGGGATTCGTACTCGGCCGCCTTGAGCTCCATATACCGGCTGTAATTGCCCGTATACCGCTTGGATTGATGCCGCTCGATCTCGACGATGGTCGTCACGAGGCGGTCCAGAAAATACCGGTCATGGGATACGACCAGCAGCGATCCGGAATACGCGCGCAAATAATCCTCGAGCCAGGTCAGCGTCGCAATGTCCAGGTGGTTGGTCGGCTCGTCGAGCATGAGCAGGTCCGGGGCCTGCAGCAGGATGCGCGCCAGCGCAAGCCGCGTCTTCTGCCCGCCGCTGAGCGTGGCGATCGGAGTCTCCGGCGCAAAGCTGCCAAAGCCCATGCCGTGCAGCACGCTGCGGATCCGCGTTTCCATTTCGTAGCCTCCGTGGTCCTTGAACCAGTCCGAACGGGAAGCATAACGGTCCAGCAGATCCTGGTATTTCTTCGGATTATCCATGACCGCCGGATCGGCAATCTGCTGCTCCATCACCCGGAGCTCTTTTTCCGTCTCAATTAAAGGGGTGAACACACCCAGCATTTCTTCCCAAATGGTACGGTCGGATTGCAGCCCGCTGTTCTGGGCGAGATACCCGATTGTCGTTTCCTTCGATTTATAAATTTGCCCGCCGTCATAGGACATTTCCCCTGCCAAAATTTGCAGAAGGGTCGACTTGCCCGCGCCGTTGACGCCGACGAGGCCGATACGTTCCCTCTCCTGAACCTGCAGGTTGATGCCTTCCAGCACGGGAGTGATACCGAATAATTTTTTGATTCCGCTCGCTTGAAGAAGCATGTGACGTTGCAACCTCCATCTATCATCTTAATAAGATCAGTTTACATGAAATACTGAGAATGCGCGACTTGCAGTGCAGGACTTCGGGACAATCTTGGCGAAAGAGAAGCAACAGTGGTAAGATAAGAGCAAATCTACGGATGCAGGACTGAAAATCGAAAGCGTCGTTGGATGCCACAGGGGGCGGCTTGGATGAAAGAAGAGAAGGCGCGTCTTCGCTTTGCCATGCGGCAGGTGCGGGATGGTCTGCCGGAAGAGGAGCGGAGACGCGCTTCCGATCAGGCCTGCCGTCATGCATCGGCGTGGATGGAAGCGGCTGGATGCCGGAGCGTGATGGTGTACGTTCCGTTCCGCAGCGAGCTGGACACGCGGCCGCTGATCGAGCGGGCCTGGCTTCGGGGCGTGGATGTGTATGTCCCGCGCTGCCATCCAGGGGATCGTTCCATGACGATTCACCGGCTGCGGCGGTGGGACGAGCTTCAGGCCGGCGCATACGGCATCCTGGAGCCGGACCCCGAGCGGGTGCAGGCCGAGCAGGACGGGATGCTGCCGGATGCGGTGCTGGTGCCCGGACTCGCTTTCGATCACGAAGGTGGAAGACTCGGGTACGGTGCGGGTTACTACGACAGGCTTTACGAACGATGGAGCGCTGCGGCCGGGGACGGTGCCATGCCTCTGTGGGCCGGGATTGGGTTTGCGCCGCAGGTAGTGGACCGCGTCCCCATGGACGAGAACGACGCCCGTCTTCAGGTCCTCATAACCGACCAAGGGATATACACGATGAACAAGGGGGCTGACGATGGATCTGACGCATTTTAACGAACAAGGCCGGGCCAAAATGGTAGACGTCTCGGAGAAGGACGTCACCACGCGTACGGCGGTGGCCCGCACGACGGTCACGATGGCGCCAGAAACGCTGGCGCGCATCAAGGAAGGGCGGATCGGCAAAGGAGACGTGCTCGCCGTCGCTTCCGTTGCCGGCGTCATGGCGGCGAAGAAAACGTCGGATATCATTCCGATGTGCCACCCGCTGCCGCTGACAGGCATTGATATTCATTTCAGCGATAACGGAAATGATGAACTTTATATAGAAGGAACTGTGAAGACTACGGGCAAGACCGGTGTCGAAATGGAGGCGCTGACCGCCGTATCGGCTGCCGCTCTGACGGTCTACGACATGTGCAAGGCGCTGCAGAAGGATATGGTCATCGGTCCGACCCGGCTGGAATCCAAGACCGGGGGCAAGAGCGGCGACTACAGCCGCGAAGCTTGAGTATAGTCGAAGAAGGACCTGCTCGGATCAGACGGTTCACAAGGATAAGAACTTAGGGTTAAAGGAGGAGGGGTGATCTTATGGTGTGGAGAACAGCGATCCTGACGGCAAGCGATAAGGGAGCCCGAGGTGAACGTGAAGATACGAGCGCACAGGTCATCCGGGAGCTGGTGGAGGAGGAATTGGGCGGGGAGATCGTGGAATACCGCATCGTTCCCGACGAGCAGGATGATATTATCGCATCGCTCATTGAGTTAACCGATTATTTCCAGGCGGACCTGGTGCTCACGACCGGAGGTACGGAGCTGGCGATCCGGGACGTAACGCCGGAGGCCACCCGCCGGGTCATCGAGCGGGAGGTGCCAGGCATCGCGGAGGCCATGCGGGCGACCGTCATGCAGAAGAACCGCGCGGCGATGCTGTTCCGCGGCATTGTCGGCATCCGCGGACGGACGCTGATCGTCAACCTGCCGGGCTCGCCCAAGGGCGTGCACGAGCACTTGGCGGCCATTATGGACCAGCTGCCGGAAGCGCTGCTGATGGTGACCGGGCAATACCGCCAATAATCCAGCATTTACCTGACTTTTTTCAAAATTGTCACACTTATTTGATATTGTAATGATCCGTGATATGGTATGATGGCGATGTGGCAATTTTATGTCATTGCTGTGAACAAGCCCAATCGAATGCAAACATCCATCAATGATCTGCTTTACTCGGACACGGTGTGTTACATATCCGGATTTTGGTTAAGAGTAAAGTACAGAGAGGAGAATACCATATGCTGAGTGGAATCGGTGTGCCAGGCATTATTTTGCTGGTCATTTTGGCATTGCTGCTGTTTGGACCCAACAAGCTCCCTGAACTCGGACGGGCCGTCGGCCGCACATTCCGCGAGTTCAAGGACGGTGCCCGCGATATCATCGGCGAAGACGATCAGGCGCCGCGCAAGAGCGAGCCTAAGCCGCTGGCCGCAAGCGAAACGCAGCCTGCACCTGTGCAGAGCAGCGCTGCCCAAGATAAGCGCCTGCCGGAGTGACTTCAGGGAGAAGTCCAGGCAGTCCATATCCATCCCTTCCTTGCGGGGAGGGATTTTGTTTTGTCCGGAAGGCTTAAAGCGAAGGAAGGTGACCTCATCGTGGAAAAACAGGAAGAAATGTCGATCGTCGAGCATTTGGGCGAGCTGCGCAAACGGATCATTTACGTCCTCGTTGTGCTCGTGCTCGGGCTTGTGGTCGGCCTGGTCTGCGCCAATCCCATCTACCAGTACCTGATCAGCGTCGACTCAGCGAAGGATTTCGAGCTGCACGCATTTTCCTTCTGGGACGGGATCGGCATGTACATGAAGATCGCCATGATCGTATCGCTTGTGGCGACGATTCCGTTTACGGCGTACCAGCTGTGGGCCTTCGTCAGCCCGGGGCTCCGCGAAGTGGAACGCAAGGCCGCGCTGCGCTATGTGCCTTACGTATTTCTGCTGTTTCTGGCCGGACTTGCCTTCGGCTATTACGTTGTATTCCCGATGGCGCTGGGCTTTACGACCCAGGTGACCGAGTCGATGGGACTGAAGGAGACGTACGGCATCTCCCAATACTTCAGCTTTTTGTTTACGCTGGTCGTACCGGTGGCGCTGCTGTTCGAGCTGCCGATCATCGTCATGTTTCTGACCAAGCTGCGGATCCTGAACCCGCTGCGGCTGCGGAAAATGCGAAAGGTCGCCTATTTCGCCCTCGTATTTATCGCGATCGTTATTACGCCGCCGGATTTCATCTCGGATTTTCTCGTGACGATTCCGCTGCTCGTGCTGTATGAGTTCAGCGTGTTTTTATCCTCCGTCGTGTACCGCAAGCAGCTGGCCGCGGATGCGGCGGTGGAGGCGAGATACCGGTTCCCGGCCGAACCGCAATAACAGGACACAGGCATTCTTTTTCTGGACGGAAAAAGGATGCTTTTTTCTTTTCTTCGAAAACGGCATTTCTTTTTCAGAAATCACGGAAAACGGCATATTTCGGATTCCGGTGGATACAATGATGGAGGGTGTCTTATTCGCTGCGGAGGCCTGTGACAGGCTTGTCCGGTGCAGGATGGAACGGGTTCGGCGGACGTGCTATGAAAAGTGTGAAGTTCTTAGAAAAATGCTTCAAAGAGGACTTGAAATCTGTTCCCAAGTTGAGTATCATAAAAGTGGTTGTTAGCACTGAACGTTGTCGAGTGCTAACAAGAATCGTCAACCAGACTTTAACCGCAGCACAACATACTAAATAAGGAGGCTATTTTTCATGATCAAACCTTTGGGTGACCGCGTTTTGGTAGAACCAATCCAACAAGAGGAAACAACTTCGTTCGGGATTGTCCTTCCGGACTCCGCCAAGGAAAAGCCGCAAGAAGGCAAAATTATCGCTGTTGGCAGCGGAGCCGTTAAAGACGGGGCACGCGTTCCTTTGGAAGTCAAAGAAGGCGACCGTGTGTTGTTCTCCAAATATGCCGGAACAGAAATCAAATATGAAGGTAAAGAATATTTGATTATGAAAGAAAGCGACATACATGCAATCGTAGGCTAAGCGACTTTTTGATCCGGCGAGGATTGAATTTTCGGCGAAGAGCCTGAACATATGAGCAACATCTATATCATTTATGGGAGGTTTTTATCAACATGGCAAAAGATATCCGTTTCAGTGAAGACGCACGCCGCTCCATGCTGCGTGGTGTAGACGCGTTGGCTAACGCTGTAAAAGTGACGCTCGGACCTAAAGGCCGCAACGTCGTTCTGGAGAAAAAATTCGGCAGCCCGCTCATTACCAATGACGGTGTGACGATCGCTAAAGAAATCGAACTGGAAGACGCTTTTGAAAACATGGGCGCTCAGCTCGTTAAAGAAGTAGCAACTAAAACCAACGATGTAGCCGGTGACGGTACGACGACCGCTACGGTTCTGGCTCAAGCCATGATCCGCGAGGGTCTGAAGAACGTAACTGCAGGCGCTAACCCAATGGTTGTCCGCAAAGGGATCGACAAAGCGGTTAAAGCGGCAGTTGCCGAGCTGAAGAACATCGCAAACGAAGTTAAAGGGAAACAAGAAATCGCTCAAGTTGCTTCCATTTCCGCAGCTGACGAAGAAGTGGGCCAACTGATCGCCGAAGCGATGGAAAAAGTGGGCAAGGACGGCGTAATCACCGTTGAAGAATCCCGCGGATTCGCTACAGAGCTTGAAGTCGTGGAAGGTATGCAGTTCGACCGCGGCTACATTTCCCCATACATGATCACCGATACGGATAAAATGGAAGCTGTGCTTGAAAATCCATACATCCTGATCACTGACAAGAAAATCAGCAACACGCAGGAAATCCTGCCGCTGCTTGAAAAAATCGTTCAACAAGCAAGACCGCTTGTGATCATCGCCGAAGACATCGAAGGCGAAGCTCAAGCGATGCTGATCGTGAACAAACTGCGCGGCACGTTCAACGCGGTAGCCGTTAAAGCTCCTGGCTTCGGCGACCGTCGCGAAGCGATGCTGCAGGATATCGCTGCCCTGACTGGCGGCCAAGTGATCACCGAGAAGCTCGGCCTGGATCTGAAGAGCACATCCATCGAGCAACTGGGTAACGCCCGTCAAGTGCGCGTAACGAAAGAAAACACAACCATCGTTGACGGAAGCGGCGAGAAGAGCGACATCAACGCTCGTATCTCCCAAATCCGTTCGCAGCTGGAAGAAACCACTTCCGAGTTCGACAAAGAGAAACTACAAGAGCGTCTGGCTAAACTGGCCGGCGGCGTAGCAGTTATCAAAGTCGGTGCTGCAACCGAAACCGAACTGAAAGAGCGCAAACTGCGCATCGAAGACGCCCTGAACGCAACCCGCGCTGCGGTTGAAGAAGGTATCGTATCCGGTGGCGGTACAGCTCTCGTGAACGTATACCATGCAGTAGCTGCCGTAGACGTGGCTGGCGACGAGAAGACAGGCGTGAACATCGTTCTGCGCGCTCTCGAAGAGCCAATCCGCACGATCGCTGCCAACGCTGGTCAAGAAGGTTCCGTGATCGTGGACCGCTTGAAGAAAGAAAAAGTGGGCATCGGCTACAACGCAGCTACGGACGAGTGGGTGAACATGTTCGAAGCAGGTATCGTTGACCCTGCCAAAGTAACGCGTTCCGCGCTGCAAAACGCAGCTTCCGTTGCGGCTATGTTCCTGACAACAGAAGCCGTAATCGCCGACAAGCCTGAACCTGAAAAGGCTGCTGCTCCAGACATGGGCGGCATGGGCGGAATGGGCGGCATGATGTAATATAAGGCTCCCAAAGCCTGAATATATTAGTAAAGAGAAAGGCTCCCGCGAGGGAGCCTTTTCTCGTAAAATCACGAAAAAAATCACATTTCTTGCAAAAATCACGGCGTTGGGTTCTTGTCGCGATCAAACTTGAAATTCAGGATGTCACCGAAATGGACCCTTATCTTCTCGTTGGCATCCTTTTTCATCTTCTCTGTGACGTGTGTACACGTTACCGAAATGGTAAGGAACGCTATTTTAATGCCCTCGTGAGTGTTTGGGGCTTTATTTTTCGAATCAAGAGCCCAAGGGAGAAGGGCATGGATGAGCGGATCAGTTTGCTCTTAAAAACAGTATCCACAGCCCATTTGATATTTGAATCTCACTGGATTCGTGGTGGTAATAAATACGTCCGCAATGAGGTTGAATTTACCCTTTTTTGTTTCGAGAAGTTGCGTTCATTGCATTCTCCGTTATTTAGCCGTTCAACTATCTGTGTTAATTATTAATAATTTTGAAATTGAAAAAAGCATCCGAATAACGAATCCTTTTTCATGAGTTTGTTGCTATGATTTTTTAAAAATGCAGACTACCGTTAAGAATGAGATTTGAAGCGAGATCGTAATTAATAATGAAACAATAAGGCCAGTATCACCTGCACCGCTTACTGCCGCCAGGGCATAGCAAACAATTACGCTAATTATTACGCTAAGTAAGAACGTAGCGAATCTTCTCATCAAATCAAAACACTCCTTATGTGTAGCAACAAAAGTAAAAGAGCGGACTTTTTACATAATATATCATAAAAGTAAAACCACAGAGTCACAAACACCTGTGGGCTTATTATTACATTGACTTACGAACAATTCTGATATTTTTTGACCTAGCGATACACCTGCTCATGGTATAAAATGGTCTGTAATAGCATTTATTGGATTATATGTAAAGGATGGAATCGTTCTGCTCATATTTAAACCAGTAAATTAACATCATAGGAGACCGGAAAATGAAACTCATAGGGTTGATATTATTAGGTTGTGCAATTTCTTACATTTTAGTATTGTTGGGGCAAGTAGGATTTATCATAGGGGTGGGACTGTTCATTGGTTTCTTCCTTAGATTATATCTGATGTTTTTAGAGATACGTAAGGAAATTTCTAAGCCCAATAATAATAGCTAGGTGTTGTTTGCTTCCTTGTTGTACCACTAATGGTACTGCAAGGAGGCATTTTTATTTAACTATGAAGAGTGGACACGTTCTCTTTTATAGCAGCAAGCCAATGAAAAGAGCTGCCTAGCGGCAGCCCTTCGATCCTCAACATAGCGTTTAACCTTCCCCTTTTTGAATCCACTCCCCGAACTGTTTCATGGCTTTCTCACTGTGCACGTATTTGTACTTTTTGCCGTCGTCGTAATGGAAAATCGCTGCGCTGTCCTCGTCGCCTTCGATTTCGGACGTGATCGATAGTATACGCTGGGTGTCGAGCAGCTTGAAATTGCCTTGGTCGTCTTCGGCGGGAATCGCCTGTTGCTTTGGTTCTTCTTCCATATTCATCGTTGCAGCCTCCATAGGTCGTTTGGTTTTATTGTACCCGAATGGAAAGCGATTTGCATTTTTCTATGATGCAGCCATCGTTGTGCCATAAAATATAAGACCTTTCGCAAATGATGGAAACGGAAGGTTTTTTAGCTTCGGCCGTTTCCCATCGATCCGAGCAGCAGCTGTTTGAAATTCCGGGCTGCTGCCGAGAGATATTGCCCCTTCAGCGTGACGATGGCGGTATCGGATTCAATGGGCGGATCGATTTCGGCATGCCTTACTTGATCCAGGCGGAGCAGCAGAGCCGAGCGGGGAACGACGGCGATCCCGATGCCGGATTCGGCGAGGAGCATGAGCGTTGATACGTCGGGGCTCTCGCATACTATGCTTGGTTTCAGCCCCCTGATTTTGCAAATGTCCATAAACCGGTGGTAAACTCCGTAGTCCCCCTGTCCGCGCAAAATCAGCAGTGGATGGCAGCATAACTCCTCGACCGCGAGGATCGGTCCATCCAGCGCTATGGAGACCGGCGGAATCGCTACCAACGGTTCGGTATGCAGCCGGTCAATCGATACCTCCGGCGTATAGGCGCCTAAATCGGACTGCAGGGGAAGCCTGACGAGCCCCAGTTCGATTCTTTTTTGCTGAAGCAGCTCTTCCACCCGATAGGAATCATCCTCCCATAATCGAAAGGTCACCCGGGGATAAGTTTGCTGGAACTGTTTGACGACGGAAGGCAGGTAGGGAACGCAGGACATGACCGTACCGATGGATAGCGTGCCGCGCATACCTTGTTCCTGATCATGAATTTCCGCCACCATCCCGTCAATCGAGTGGAGCACCTCTTTAGCTCGTTTATACAGCGTCCACCCGGCCGGGGTAATCTCGAATTTTTTGTTTTCGCGTTCGATCAGGGTCACACCCAGTTCTTCCTCCAGGGATTTGAGCTGAAGGCTCAATGGAGGCTGGGCGATGTGCAGCCGCTGCGCGGCGCGGGTAATTTGTCCTTCTTCGACGATCGTCACGAAATAGGCCAATTTTTTTAAATCCATATTCTCGTACCTCTTCACCATCATATGTTTTTTATATTGTAAACTACCTTAATATATATTTTACATATAAAAGAGCTCGGATGTAAGCTTTGTATGCAGACATTTTAAAGTACTCGGGAGGTCAGGCAATGAAAACAATTCAAGCAGCCGGCATCGATTTTCGGGAATATATCGAGGCTTTGGAGCAATACGGCGATATGATCAAGATCGAACAGGAGGTGGATTGGAATCTGGAAATGGGAGCGATGATCCGTTACGCCTATGAACGGCCGGCCCCGGCGCCGCTGTTTTGCAAGATCAAGGACAGCGCCCCTGGATTTCGCGTGCTGGGTGCACCAGTCGGTCTCAGTCCGAATGAACGTCATCCTTTTTTGCGGATCGCGCTTTCGCTGGGGCTCCCCGCCGAGACGGGTATTGCGGAGCTGGTTGAGGCTTGGTCCCATCTCCCCGAAGTTAAACCGCTGCCGCCGCAGGAAGTGCCGGACGGGCCGTGCAAGGAGAAGAAACTGTTCGGGGAGGATATCGATCTGACGAGCCTTCCGGTTCCGTACCTGCATGTCGGCGACGGCGGTCGCTACATCAACACATACGGCATTTTGATCGTACGCTCGCCTGACGGATCCTGGGTGAACTGGTCGATTACGCGGGTCATGCTGCATGGCAAAAGGACGATGGCCGGCGTTATCGTGCCATCCCAGCATATCGGCAAAATATACGAGCAGTGGAAGGAGATCGGCCAGGACATGCCGTATGCGCTTTGTCTTGGCGTGGATCCTGGCATCGCCATGATCGCCGGATATCCTCTGCCCGACGGCGCGAATGAAGCCGATTTGCTGGGCGGATGGTACGGCAAACCGCTTCAAGTCGTCGGCTGCGAAAGCCATGATCTTAAGGTACCGGCAAGCAGCGAAATCGTCATTGAAGGCTTTGTATCCTTGAATGAGACCGTACCTGAAGGTCCGATGGGGGAGTATGCGGGATATACGTGGGTAGGGCACGAGAAAGAAGTGCCGTGTTTCCGCGTTACGGCGATGACTCACCGTCTTGACCCGATCATGCCGGCGGTGGCTGCAGGGATGCCGCCCGAGGAGAATCATACGAACTGGGGCGTCGCGATCGCCGCAAGCATTCAGCATGAACTGCGGCGCCATCGCTTGCCTGTCCGCAGCTGCTTCATCCCGTTCGAATCCGCGGTCCATTGGCTTGTCGTGACGGTAGATTCCTCGGGGGCATATGCCGATTCGAAGGAACTCGCCCGCCGTATCGGAGAGGTAGTGTTCGCCTGCCGCGGCGGCTCCTATATTCCGAAAATCATCGTCGTGAACGATGATATCGATCCCAGCCGGATTGACCAGGTCGTCTGGGCGGCGGCCACCCGCTGCCATCCGGACAGAATCCTGCATTTTGCCGATCAGCCCGTACTCCCGCTTGTCGCTTACCTGGATCAGGAGGAAAAACGAAAGGCTGCGACGACAAAGATCGTATACAATGGCCTTTCTCCGAATGAATGGCCGGATGGCTATGCACCGCTTCAAGCCTCCTTCGCCGGTTATCCGGAGGAAATACGCAAGCTCGCCATTCGTTTGTTTGCTGCCGCCGAAGGAACTTCAGCACCATGATTCATCAAAAGAAATGAGTGAAACTTGCATTTACGGATGCGAAGGAGAGAGGGCTTATGAAAATCATCGTGGGCATGTCCGGAGCGACGGGCGCGATATTCGGCATCAGGCTGCTTCAAGCGTTAAAGGAGGCGGGCGTCGAAACGCATGCCGTAGTCTCTCCATGGGCAGCTGCAAATATCCGGTATGAAACCCCCTACACGGTCAAAGAAGTCGAGAAACTTGCAGATCAAGTGTACGGTTACAAAGATTTGGGAGCAGCTATTTCAAGCGGATCATTCCAGATGGACGGCATGATCGTAGCGCCCTGCAGCATGAAGACGCTCGCCTCCATCCGCATGGGATTAAGCGACAACTTGCTCACCCGGGCAGCCGACGTCATTTTGAAGGAACGAAAAAAATTGATCCTGCTTACGCGCGAAACGCCGCTGAACGATATCCATCTGGAGCATATGCTGGCGCTGTCCCGCATGGGCACGACGATTATGCCTCCCGTGCCAGCCTTTTATAACCATCCGGTGGCCATTGAGGACCTGATCATGCATATCGTGGTCCGGACGGTGGACCAGCTGGGCCTATCTTTACCGCAGGGGAAAAGGTGGCAGGGAATGAGAGAGAGAGAGGTAACACCGAAGAAGGCGAATAGTCCACTCCCATGATGTGCATTGGACATATACTTATGTCATATACACATATTCCTAATTTTTTAAGGGAAGGGTGCCGCAAATGGGAAAAGGAGGAAGAACGAAGCGCACATATGTAAAGAAGAAAATAAAATGCATCGGCGCGAAAAGAATCAAAAGGGCCGTCGTTTGCAAAAAGGTGAACCCTAAAAGAAAACGGAAGATCCGACATTTGATGGATCAGCATGCCTTACAAGCGGCAATCGAGGAAGCCAAGGCACAAATTAAAGCAGAGCTCGCGCTATTGACCGGGATGCAGGGCGATCATGGTCCTCAGGGGGAACGGGGGACGGATGGTACGGCAGGACTACCCGGGATTCCCGGACCGCAAGGTCTACAGGGGGTGCAGGGCCCTCCCGGGACGTCAGGTCCGCGCGGGCCGGAGGGGCCGCAAGGCGTACAGGGTCTCCCCGGACAACCGGGTGGCCCTGGCCCTCAAGGAGCATCAGGGATGCAAGGGGCACCAGGAGCACCGGGCATTCAAGGGCCGGCTGGTCCAGAAGGACCCGAAGGTCCGCAGGGCCCGCCGGGGCCCGTCGTTATACCAGGAGTAACTGTGCTGCCGACAGCCGCCCGTTATTTTTATGAGCCGGAGACCGATCTGGATTTAACGGAGTCGGCCGCGGTTGCGGCGAGCCAATTCACGAATGATGAAGGCGATCCGGTTGCCGATTTTTCGACGCTTGGTCCCAATAGTTTCAGCAATCTCTATATCAATGGAATCATCCAGCCGGGGAATTCGTACAGCATCAATCCGTCGGAACTATATTTTCCACCGCAAAACACGACGATATATGCGGGGACTCCCATCGTTTTGGAAACGGTGCAGTTAACGGCGAATATTACAGTCTAGCATCTTTTCGTATTTTCTCCCAAGCCAATCCTATCCTTCTTGCATTTAATAGGGTAGAGGATCCGATGGTTTTCAAAGATTTTTGTGTGAAAACCTATATGTTCCTCAACCAAGAAGGGAGGAGAGAAAATGCCCATCGTAACCCCATATCAGAACAGCGTGAGATTCACTTCGACCATTGGTGCAGGTACCGGAACCGGAGCGACCTTCACTATAGCCGCAACGGCCTTCACCAATGACGCTGGAGTGGCTGCTACGGCATTTCCGGGGACGTTCAACTACTACAACCTTTATTTGAACGGTTTGATGCAGACGGCCGACGTTTCGTCAGTAACAACAACGACGCTTACCATTCCTGGAGGCGATGTGTTGGACCCCGGTATCCCGGTTGTCGTTCAGTTTGTTGTTTCTTGATCAGACGAGGACTAACGGATGACCCGGAGGTCCTCTTTGCATTTTTATTTGGAATTCAGGGCGATTTTCTCGATCAATTCTTCACCTTCGTTCCGTACATTTCCGACCGATCTCGACACGGGATAGGAGTACATGTCCTCTGCTTCGTAAGGCCGCAGCAGCCCCTGCAGCAAGTCCTTATCGGACACGCCGGGATCCAGCCAGATGTTCAGTTCTTCCTCACCAAGAATAACGGGCATACGGTCGTGCACCTTCTTCGTAAGGGAATTCGGTTTTGTCGTTATGATCGTGCAGCTCGTGATTATCTCGCCCTCCGGGCTTTTCCAATCATCGTACAGGCCGGCAAAAGCAAACACCTCACTCGATTTCACCCGGAACCGGTAGGGCTGCTTATGCTCGCCTTCATGAGTCCATTCGTAGAATCCGTCTGCCAACACGGCCATTCGTTTCTCAGGAAAAGCTGACCGAAATGCCGGCTTGCTGTCAATCGACTCCGCACGGGCATTAAACGTACGGTAGGCCATCTTTTTCGTCTTGGCCCAGAACGGAAGCAGCCCCCAGTGAAACCCCTGCAAGATCCGCTTTCCGTGATCGCTTCGAACGCCGGCAACCGTTTGGGTCGGGGCTATATTATACCGTGGTGTTATTTCATACTGGACATCATCGATGTCAAATGGCTGGATGAGATCCTCTGCTTCAACGGCCAATGTATACCGTCCGCACATGTCATGTCCTCCTTACTTCATCTCCGTTTTCTTTTTATTACCCAAAAAATGAGTGCGGCACAAAATGAAACGAAGATACCGCGGCGGCGTATTATAGATCATTCAAACAGAAATGAGGTTAACGCCAATGCGTTATTTATTATGCTTTCTTCCGCCGCTGGCCGTTCTGAGCTGCGGTAAATTGGGACAGTTCATCTTAAGCATCATCCTTACATGTATCGGCTACATTCCGGGCGTCATTCATGCGATGCTTGTGGTTCATTCATACAAAGAAGATCAACGGGCGGATCGGATCGTACGGGCGATTCGGGAGCAGCATCGGTAAAACGAGGGTCATTCATATAATATAGAACTGGCGTCTGATATCAATTAAAGGTTCCCAAAGGTGGGGCCTTTTTCTTTATATAGGATTCAACTATGTTGTTTTTTCACTCAGCCGTTTTTATGGCAACAAAAATTAACATACAGCCCACTTTCCTGTATAATTAAGGAAAAGTTGCGAGGTGGATCCAATGAAGCGTTTTTCCTTAGGGGATAAGATCCTGATTTTTTTTCTGCTCGGGTTGGCGGCGCTGTTTATCATCAGTTTCTTTGTGGTGCGTTACATCATCCGGCATGTGTCATTTGCTCCGTAGGCAGGCAGCCATTGATTTAAAAGGAGTGGCCCTATGAAAAATATGAGATACAATCCAATCGAACGTTATGCGGATAGATCCAGTTTTTGGATGTGCTGCTGTATCTCCCTCGGTTACTTATCAAATTGCTCAGTTGACTTGCTTATCCCGGAACGACGGCTGCGTGATCCCGTTCTATCCATAAAGGAGTCGATACATATGCCGGTGCTGATCATAGGAATCGTGCTTGCTGCGATTGGCTGGTTTGCCAGAAAAAAGCCGGAGTCGTGGTGGTTTCGAAGATTCAGCGAGGATTGGGATGCGGAGCTTAGCGAGGATCGGCGATGGTACCTTCGCTTTGCCGGCATGATTCTTATGATCTTCGGTGGACTGCTGTGTTTGGCAGGTGTGTTCAGTATTTGAGAATGACAAAAACCCTCTCTGATTCCAGAGAGGGTTTTCTTCGTAATCTAAGCAGCTTACAGTGTCAGGCCGCCGTCCACAAGGACTATGGAGCCAACCATATAGCTTGACCGGTCGGAGGCAAGGAAGGAGACCATTTCGGCCAATTCCTCCGGCTGCGCGTAGCGGCCGATCCGCATGTTGCTGACTTCTTCGGGCATATAGCCGCCCGCTTTGAACTGTTCTTCCACGCTTTGAGTCAGCGAGGTCTGCACGCCGCCAGGGCAGATGGCGTTGACCCGAATGCCTTTTTTCACGTATTCCATGGCTGCCGACTTCGTCAATCCGATCACGGCATGCTTGGTTGCCGAGTATACGGACACGCTGTGCTCGCTGCGGATGCCGGCGGTCGACGCCGTATTGATGATCGAGCCGCTGCCCTGCTTCTCCATCACTTTGAGCACATATTTTAGCCCCAGGAAGGCACCCTTCATGTTAACGGCAACGAGGCGGTCGAATTCCGCTTCTTCCACGTCGGCCAGCAGTGAAAATTTCTGGATGATGCCGGCATTGTTGAAAAAGGCATCGATCCGGCCATAGGTGTCCACGGCGGCATTGACATAGCGCTGCACGTCTTCGCTCTTGGATACGTCTGCCTGAACGAAAATGCCTTCGCCGCCCTGGTCCTGGACCATCCGCAGCGTTTCTTCGCCGGTTTCGCGGTTAAAATCGACAAGCACGACTTTGGCCCCGTTAGCGGCCATTTTTAAACTGCTGGCTCTGCCGATGCCGCTTCCGGCGCCGGTGACCAGCACGATTTTATTCTCCAATTCCATCGTACATTCCCCCTAATCGTTGATCATGATCTGTTCATTGACCATTGTACGAGGGTTTGATCGGCAATTATTGTACTTTTCTACGCTTAATTGTATTATTTTAATGTAAAGAAACCGTTATCATTTATGCCGGCAAAAGGGGGGGCGTCATGCGGTTCGCATTGGAAGAAATCAAATACATGTGCCACCATCTGCATGAGGCCCATGGCGTGTCTGTATTTTACGTCAACACCCGCGGCCAATTTGAATATGAAAGTCCCGCTGCGAGCATCCGCCAGAGCCCGTATTATGTTCCGCTTCTGGAACAGATCAGGGAACATGCGGTAAACGGCGGGCAGAAGAAGATTCCGTCCTTTTTTTCCATCAACAGGCTGCAGTTATTTCGAATCGGCCTGCAGCATGAAGAAGCAGCCTTGGGGCAAATCGTGGTCGGACCCTGTCTCGACGCCGGGCTGGACGAAACGCAAATCGATTACATCACGGAGCTGATGCACGAATTTTCCAACGTCCGGGTGCTGATTGAGTTTTACCAATCCCTGCCCGTTATTGGTCCGGAGCGTTTTCGTTCCATGAGCCTGTTGGTTTACAGCCTGCTCTACCAGGAACAGTTGGACCCGGCACAGATCGTTGAGACCAGCGGCGAGCATCCACCGGAGAATCAGCAGCCGCATGCGCCGGATCTGGAGATTTCGCGGGAACGGATGAACCTGATTTCCCATACGAACCTTTCGCATGAGCGGGTGCTGCTGGACTATGTCCGCAAGGGACGCACCGATAAAGTCCAGGACGTCGTCCGTTATTCGCTGATCGGCGAAGACGAGCTAGGCAAGCTGTCCAGGCGCAGCCGGATCCGCAGCGAGAAAAACCTGATGATCACCGGCGTGGCCCTGATTTGCCGGGCGGCGATCGAAGGCGGGCTGAACGAGGAGACGGCCTTTACGCTGAGCGATTACTATATTCAGCAGCTGGAGGAGCAGGAAAGCCTGCAGGCGATATCCAAGGTGATGACCGAGGTAGTTTTCGCGTTTACGGAACGGGTGTCCAAGGTTAAGGAGCAGCAGTATTCGTCGACGATTACGGCCTGCCAGCACTATATTTCCGACCACCTCTACGACGACATTACACTCGAACAGCTGGCGAAGCTGACCTATTTGAGTCCCAACTACTTATCCAGCCTGTTCAAGAAAAAAGTAGGCATCTCCATCAGTGAATATATCCAGCGCGAAAGAATTGACGAGGCGAAAAAGCTGCTGATGCTGACGAAATACAAGGTTTCGGACATCTGCTCATGGTTGAACTTTAACGATCAGAGTTACTTCAACAGGGTGTTTAAAAAAATGACCGGCGTGACGCCAAAACGGTACCGGGAAGAGGGCTCAGCCGGACGAGCGGCGGAAAAACGAGAAGAACCAGAAGAACCAGAAGAACCAGAAGAACCGAAAGAACCAAAAGAACCAAAAGAACCAAAAGAACCAAAAGAACCAAAAGAACCAAAACCGGAATAACCAGAGGAACCGAAGTCCCCTGTTTAACACGGATACCCGAATCTCCAGTTCCTTTGGCGATTCATAAGCTGCTGTCTAAGGACAACAATGCAAAGATAAACAAGCTTCCAGCAGGCGCGTCCTGCAGGAGGCTTGTTTTAATATTCCATGATTTGGCGGTTTGACAATTCGCTGCTTCCATCCTAGAATTATACCCATAGGGGTATATGTATAATACCTCGATCAATGAGCAACACACATCCGGATCTTACTTTATAAGGGAGGTTTACAAGCATGGCGGATATATCGGTAAATGTCACTTTGGACTGCAAAGGTTTGTCCTGCCCGATGCCTATCGTCCGAACCAAAAAAGCAATGGACCAGCTTGAAGCGGGGCAGGTCATCGAGGTATTGGCCACGGACCGGGGGTCTTTGGCGGACATGCAGGGCTGGGCCAAAAATACGGGCCACCAGTACCTGGGGACGCTCGAAGACGGGGAGGTGCTGAAGCATTACCTGCGCAAATCCCGGCCGGAAGAGCTGAAGGAAGCGGCGAATTACCCGCACACCGCTACCAATGAAGAGCTTCAAAGCAAGCTCGCAGCGAGTGAGGACTTAGTCATTCTCGACGTGCGGGAGCCGGCTGAATACGCATTCGGCCACATACCCGGGGCGGTATCCATTCCGCTGGGAGACCTGGAGGCGCGCCTTTCGGAGTTGGATCCTGAAGACAGCATTCATGTGGTATGCCGCACAGGATCGCGCAGCGATCTGGCATGTCATCTTCTCGCCGAGCATGGATTTCAGCATGTAAGCAACGTCGTGCCCGGCATGTCCGCATGGACGGGACCGATTGAAAATCAATAGAACCAAAACCAAAAACCAAATTCAATATTTTACGGAGGTATGATCCATGAGTACAAAAGTAGCGATTATCGCCAGCAACGGCGGACTGTTCGATGCCTATAAAGTGTTTAACATTGCCACGGCGGCTGCAGCCACCGAGGCGGAGGTAGCCATCTTCTTTACTTTCGAAGGCTTGAATCTGATTCACAAGCAGGCCCACCAACAGCTGCCGCTGCCGGCCGGACGCGAGCATTTCGCCGAAGGATTCCAGAAGGCTAACGTTCCGGGCATTCCGGAACTGGTCGCGATGGCCCAGGAGCTTGGCGTCCGGATGATCGGCTGCCAAATGACGATGGACGTCATGAATTTGACGAAGGAAGACTTTATCGACGGGATTGAAGTCGGCGGAGCGGTGACCTTTCTCGACTTTGCCAAGGATGCCAACGTCACCTTATCTTTCTGACAAGGAGGAATCTTTGATATGACAGCTTCAGTGAATACGAATCCGGGCGTCATGACAGCCAAGGAGCTGACACGGCGGATTCTGGCCAAGGAAGAACTGTTGATTTTGGACGTGCGCAATGAGAGTGATTTTAACGACTGGAAGATCGAAGGGGAGCGGGTAGAAATCGTCAACATCCCGTACTTCGATCTGCTGGACGGTGTTGATGAAGCCCTTGCCCGGCTGCCTGAAGGCAAAGAGGTTCTCGTCGTGTGCGCCAAGGAGGGATCCTCCCAATTCGTCGCTGAACAGCTGGCTGAAGCGGGCAGAACCGGCGTGTCCTACCTGGAAGGCGGCATGAAATCCTGGAGCGAGCATTTGGAACCGGTCCAGATCGCAGAACTGAACGGCGGGGGTGCGCTGTATCAGTTCGTGCGGATCGGCAAAGGCTGCCTGTCTTATATGGTGGTTTCCGGCGGCGAAGCTGCCGTTATCGATACGCCGCGCATGACCGGCATCCTGGAAAGCTTTGCAGGCGAACTGGGGGCGGTGATCAAGCATACGCTGGACACGCATCTGCATGCCGACCACATTTCCGGCGGAAAAGCGTTAGCCGAACGCACCGGAGCGGCCTACTGGCTGCCGCCGAAAGATGCGGAGGAGATTACCTTCTCCTATGAGCGTCTGGAGGAAGGCCGGGAAATTATCGTGGGAAGCACCACTATCGCAATCGAGCCGGTGTATTCCCCTGGGCATACGATTGGAAGCACGTCGTTGATTATCGATGGGAAGTATCTGCTGACCGGCGATATTTTATTCGTCGAATCCATCGGCCGTCCAGACCTGGCGGGACAGGCGGAGGATTGGGTGGACGACTTGCGGAGCACGCTGTATAACCGGTACAAAGGGCTGTCCGAGGACTTGATCGTCTTGCCGGCGCATTTCGGCAAAATCTCCGAGCTTGGAGAGGACGGGAAGGTTATGGCCCGGCTGGCGGACCTGTTCCGTCACAATCCGGGGCTGAACATTCAGGACGAGGAATCGTTCCGGCGCACCGTTACGGAAAATCTCCCGCCGCAGCCTCATGCATACCAGGAGATCCGGCAGGCAAACATGGGCAAAATCCATCCGACCGAGGAGGAGCAGCGTGAGATGGAGATCGGGCCGAACCGCTGTGCGGTTCATGACAAGTAACCAGCGTACGAAATGCGCTACAGCCTGTTTTCACTAAGGGTGCTTAGGGAGGAGAAAGGAGGGAGGGCGCCATGGCGGATATGATGCTCTACGCTGTCATGCTGCTGCTGGGTCTCGTCGGATCGTTCTTCTCCGGACTGCTCGGCATCGGCGGGGCGATCATCAATTTTCCCTTGCTGCTGTATGTTCCGCCTATGCTGGGATTGCCGTCGTTCTCCGCGCACGAGGTTTCCGCGATCAGCATGTTCCAGGTTTTCTTCTCTTCACTGGCCGGCGTGCTGGCGTACCGTTCGAAACCCGATCCGAAAGGAGCGGCGGTGCACAAAGGCCTCGTCATGTATATGGGGGGAGGCATTCTGGCCGGCAGCCTGATCGGCGGACTGGCCTCCGGAACGATGGACGGGACGGTTATCAACGTGATTTACGGCATTTTGGCAGTACTCGCCGTCGTCCTCATGCTCATTCCGAACCGGGGAACGGAGAGCCGGTCTGAACCGCTGACGTTTAACAAAACCGTAGCCGTCATTGCGGCTTTTCTGGTCGGTGCTGTTTCCGGCATCGTGGGTGCGGGCGGATCGTTTATTCTGATTCCGATCATGCTGACGGTGCTGCGCATTCCAACCCGGACGACGATCGCTTCCTCGCTGGCCATCGTGCTGATTTCGGCGGTCGGCGGGGTCATCGGCAAAATCGCTGGCGGGGGCATTCCGCTCGGACCGACCGTCTTTACCGTCCTTGGCAGCCTGATCGGGGCTCCGCTCGGATCGAGAATCAGCTCCAGGATGAACGTGACATTTTTACGGTATGCGCTGGTAGTGTTAATCGCCTTCACAGCTGTGAAAATATGGGCGTCCCTGCTGTGAGAAAGATCGGGTGGAATAAATTTCAGTGCGGCAGCGGGATCCGTACCCGTGTAGTTTTGTTTTTTTTGCTCTATAATATACCCATACCGGTATATCGTTAGAAAAGGTGGGATCCTGATATGGATTACAATTACACGGATGAAATGAAAACACGTCTGCGCCGCATCGAAGGGCAGATCCGTGGCGTGCTGCGCCTCATGGATGAAGGAAAATCATGCAAGGAGGTCGTCTCCCAATTGTCCGCTGTGCGCAACGCCTCGGATAAAGCGATCGCCCAGATCGTTGCAGAGAATCTGCAGCAGTGCATTTTGGCGGAGCAGGCGGCCGGGAATATGGACACCGGAAAAATGGTGAAGGAAGCCGTGGAGCTGCTGGTGAAAAGCCGGTAAACCCTGGCATTTGACAACCCCGGAGGAAATCAATATACTTTGCTTATCCATTTGAATATTCGGAATATACGCGGAAAGAGCGAAGTAGCGGGAAGTCCCTGTTCTCAGAAAGCCGGGGGTCGATGCGACCCGGCAGCACACGGTCCTGACGAATTACACTCTGGAGTATCTTGGGTAATGCCAAGCGGAATGGCCAACGTTATATGCGCCGTCGAGTGGTGCAGCATGCCTTGAATGAGGCGGCCCTGCGCAATGTGGGTGGTAACACGGTTATTACAATCGTCCCTTAGGTCTGTTTCAGGCCGGGGGGGCGATTTTTTGCGTTTTCCGGCTTCATGAGGAATCCTTGCATCCGGGAGAAACAAGCCCGCCTCGATCCATGTATAACCGATTTTTAGCCCCATATATCATGAACAAGCAAAGGAGCTGGACAAGGAAATGAACATTATTGACGAACTGGAATGGCGCGAGGCCATTAACCAACAGACAGACGCGGAGGGACTCCGCCAATTGACGGAGGAGAAATCGATCTCCCTGTACTGCGGCGTCGACCCGACCGGGGACAGCATGCACATCGGGCACCTGATCCCGTTCATGATGCTGAAACGGTTCCAGCTGGCCGGACACCGGCCGGTCATTCTGATCGGCGGCGCCACCGGAACGATCGGCGATCCGAGCGGACGCCAGTCCGAACGCACGCTGCAGACGATGGAACAGGTGCAGGCGAACGTGGACGCCCTGACCGCCCAAATGAAGAAGCTGTTCCTGACCGAAGGCGACAACCAGCTGCGCATGGTGAATAACTACGACTGGACGCATCAGCTGAACGTCATTGATTTTCTACGCGATTACGGGAAAAACTTCAGCATCAACACGATGCTGGCCAAGGATATCGTTGCCAACCGGCTCGAAACCGGCATTTCGTACACCGAATTTTCCTACCAAATTCTGCAGTCGATGGACTTCCTGCACCTGTATCGGGAAGAGGACGTCCAACTGCAGATCGGCGGCTCCGACCAATGGGGCAACATTACGAGCGGCCTGGATCTGATCCGGAAAAAGGAAGGCCCGGAAGCGAAAGCATTCGGCCTGACCATTCCGCTCATGCTGAAAGCGGACGGTACGAAATTCGGTAAAACCGCCGGCGGCGCGATTTGGCTCGATCCGAAGAAAACGACGCCGTACGAGTTCTACCAGTTCTGGGCGAACACCGACGACCGCGACGTCGTCAAGTACCTGAAGTACTTCACCTTCCTGGACAAAGAAGCGATCGACGCTTTGGCGGAAAAGGTGCAGACCGAGCCGCACAAACGCGAAGCACAGATTACGCTGGCCGAGGAAATGACCCGGTTCGTCCATGGCGAAGAAATGCTGGCCCAGGCTAAAAAGATTACCGCTGCGCTCTTCAGCGGCGACATCAAGTCGCTCACCGCGGACGAAATCGAGCAGGGCTTCAAGGAAATGCCGACGTTTGAAGCTTCGAAGGAGTCCAAGAACATCATCGACTGGCTCGTCGAGATCGGCATCGAGCCGTCCAAGCGCCAAGCGCGCGAGGATCTGAATTCGGGAGCCATCTCCATGAACGGTGAGCGCGTCACCGACACAGAACTTGAAGTAAGCGCCGACCATGCCATCGAAGGCCGGTTCATCATCATCCGCAAAGGCAAGAAAAAATACCATCTCGTGAAGCTGTCCTAGTCTCCGGACGTTTTTGTCGGAGTCAGAACTGTATTAGAACGTCAAACGGGATCTATCACAAAAAAGGCTTTCCTGCCGTCCATTGGGGACGAAGGGAAAGCCTTTTTGCCGTACATTCCGAACTACGTGAACGGGAGTCGCCGTAAGCGGCAGAGGGGCTGGGTTATGCTTTTTCCTCAACCGGACGCTCAACGTGAAGCGGTGGAGGAACGAGCCAGCCCTTTTCCTTGTTCATGCGCAAAATCCGCACGCCGAGGGCGGTCTTAGTCGTATGGTATTTGGCGAATAATGCGCCGATATCCTCGCGGATGGACATGCCCATAATCGCGCTGCAGGCAGCCAGTCCCGCAGCGGTGTCGGCTGCCAGCTTGGCGCCGATTTCCTGGTCCATAAAGCGGGCCCCTGGCGGTATGTCTTCCAGATTGACGGCCGGTCTGTCGGCCATAATCGGCGCCGGGACGACGCCGTTGTCGGTCAGCAGCTTGTCGCATTCCTTGATTTCGGTCTTGGCTTGGTCGATCAGGTCCTCAAGAATTTGTTTGAGGTCTTTGTCTCCGGCATGGTTCAGATATACCTGATAGCAGGAAACGAGTCCTTTGGCCATCATGGAAACTTCCCATAAATTGAAGACTTCGCCATAATGCATCGGCTGGTGTTTCGGATTTCCGTCGAGAATACCCATCGATTTCATTCTCTCCTTAGTTTTAGGTAGGGCAGTACCGTTACATTATGAGCAATTCCCTTCGGTTTCATGTACGCAGCCGAAGCTTGCAGCTCCGCTATGGATTGCATATCACGAGTTGCCGGACCGCGTTCCGATGACCGACTGGCACGATACCGAACCGACCGGCAGATGAGTTTTCAGCACGGAGCGTCGTTGGCAGATTGTATATCAAGCAGCTGAAGGATCAGGGGGGTTCGCGCTAACTTTTCGGCCAAGTTGAGTGTAAGCCCTTTAATTATGTGTGCTCCCATTGTAAAATGGTGGACAAAACCATATGACAAGGGGACGATCGAATGAGCACAGCAGCAAGCAGACTGCCTGACAGCAAGCAGCGCATACCACTATGGGAGGATGTTCCGCTGGGACAAAGCGGGCCGGAGAACGAGGGCTGCCCCAGCATTACGCCTTACCTGCTTGAAGGAGAGGGCCCTTTCCCGATGATGGTGGTATGCCCGGGAGGAGGATATGTCATGCGCGCAGACCATGAAGGCGAACCGATCGCCTTGTGGCTGAACAGCATCGGGGTGTCGGCGGTGGTCCTGAACTACCGCGTGTCGCCGAACCGCCACCCGGTTCCGCTGGGAGACGCCCAGCGGGCGATCCGCACGGTGCGGAGCCTCGCGGGGGATTGGAACATCGATCCGGCGCGGGTAGGCATTTTGGGCTTTTCCGCCGGTGGGCACTTGGCGTCCACCGCTGGTACCCATTTTGATGCAGGCCAGGCGGATGCGGAAGATCCGGTCGAGCGCGAGAGCAGCCGTCCCGACCTGCAGGTGCTGTGCTATCCGGTTATCAGCTTTGGGCCATATACCCACGAAGGCAGCAAGTATTCGCTCCTCGGGGAAGAGCCGGACGCGGAACTGGTCCAATATTTGTCCAACGAGACGCGGGTCACGCCGGATACGCCGCCGGCCTTTATTTGGCATACGGCTGATGACGGGGCCGTTCCTGCGGAGAACAGCCTGCTCTTCGCCCTCGCTTTAAGCCGCGAGAAGATTCCTTATGCGCTGCACGTGTTCGAGGCCGGACGCCACGGACTTGGGCTCGCGGAGGAAGAAGAGGCCGTCAAGGCATGGCCGGACCTGTGCGCGACCTGGCTGAGAGAACGGCAATTCATACAATAATGCTATCACCTGAAAGAAAGGGACGACGCTTATGGAGCGGACGTCCCTTCTTGCCGTTAAGGAGGGGATAAGCACTTCCATCCCCTCCAAGGCATACGCTGGTTACGAACGAGTTGAATTGAAAACCCCCAGGAGGATGATACAGAAGTGATGACCCGTACTTTTGGCATCGGAAACCCAGGCAGGGGATGGGTATGAACACCACGCTCGGCCTAATGTCTGCCAAGACGGCCGGAAGGTCCCATTTTCTTCCTTACGTTGAGGCAGCGAATGAGGCAGGTTTCAAACGGTTGATTCTTTTTGCGCCTGAAGATGTGAACCTGGCCCGGCGAAAAATTACCGGTTACACTTATCAAAAGCATAAATGGGTGCGTACGGTACAGGGATTTCCGGATCTCATTTATGATATAGGCCATTACAGGACGATCCGCGGTTACCAGCAAGCGGAAGAAATCAAATCCTTCAGCCGGCTGCCCTTTCTTGGGGACTGGCTTGGCAATAAGTGGGTTGTCTATCAGGGACTGAAGGCGTCTCCGGAAATCGCGGAGCATTTGGTGGAGACGGAGCTGCTGATTCGGGCGGCCGACGGGATTTCCATGCTGGAGCAGCACAAAGCACTCATGCTGAAACCGGTCAGCGGAGAATCGGGTACCGGGATCAAACGGATCAGTCTTCGCAAGGACATGCTGATTATTGAGGAAGACGGGGGCGTATGCCGCGGCATCAAGGTGGAATCGGTAGGGAGATATTTAGATCAGCTGGCCGCCAAAGGTTATATGATGCAGCCGGCGCTCGATTTGCGCGTGAACAGCCGAAGCCCCTGGGACTGCCGTGCGCTGATTCAGAAAGATGGGCTGGGCAGCTGGAGCTTTACCGGGCTCGTCGTCCATGTAGGACAGACAAGCCGTCTGACGACACATCCGGAGCACGGCGGACAAACGTTGGAGGGGTATCCCTTTTTAGCCAAAAGATTTGGGGAGGAGGAAGCGAAGAGGCTGTACGAACAGATAAGGGACCTGTCCCGGCGGGTAGCGGAGCAGCTGGAGCTATACTACAACCGGAGCTTTGCCGAATTGGGCGTCGACTTGGCCATAGGCGAAGACCGGTCCCTCTATATTCTGGAAGTGAACCATAAGCCGGGCAAGCCGTTCATGCGAACGGGGCGTGACCTCGAACTCTATTTGAAAAGCATCCGGGTGCCGTTCCAATACGCGGCTTATCTGGCTCACACGCAAGCTGTGGTTATTCCGGCGGCACCTCCATGGTCACGGGATACGTCCGGATGCTCCAGAGCGGAGCTCATCGAACAGATCATCCAGGACGGCATGGCATTCTACCGGACTCCATACCGGTTCGGAGCGGTGCCCTGGTCCATCGACGCGTTCGATTGCAGCTCGTTCATGCAATTTATTTTTGCCAGAAACGGTCTGCTGCTGCCGCGTACGTCCAGACAGCAAAGCCTTCTGGGATATGACGTGGCCAGAAAGAACCTGCAGCGGGGCGATCTGCTGTTCTTTTCCGTCCACTCCCGGACGCATAAAAAAGGGCTGGAACGAATCGGCCATGTCGGCATTTATCTTGGCGGCGGCCGGTTCCTTCATTCCTGCAAAGCGGGCGGCGTCGTGGTCACGGAGCTTTCGGATCCGTATTGGAATCGGCTGTATATTAAGGGCCGCCGGGTGATTGAAGAGGATGGCTGCTCGTAGGCGGTGTTAGAGCATCATTTTTCGGCATGTCCTTATCAATCGCAGAGGCGTGGGATATAATGGATTGTGCATGTCCCATATGATAAAGGAGGACTACCCGAATGAGTGTAAAGATATCGCCTTACATTGTAATGAATGGCAATTGTGCCGAGGCCGTTGCGTTTTATGAAAAAGTGCTGCAGGCCAAAAACCTGGGATTGTCCCGCTTCAGCGATATGCCGGATCCGGATCATCCGCTGCCGGATGAAGCCAAAGATCGCGTACTGCACGCCGCACTTGAATTTGACGGCAACACGCTGCTCTTCTCCGATACGTTTCCGGGAAATCCTTATCAGCTTGGGGATCAGTTGAGCATCGCCATTACATCAAATGACAGCGAGCGTCTCCAATCGGTCTTCGCCGGATTGTCGGATGGGGGACAGGTGCTGATGGAACTGCAGAAGACGTTCTGGAGCCCGGCCTTCGGCATGGTCCGGGACAAGTTCGGCATCACGTGGCAGGTCAGCACAGAGCAATAGGAATTAGGTCAGGCAGGTCGGTACGGACTGCGGATCCAGGCAGGCGCTTCTAAGACAATCTGCCAGTTGATTCTCGTCAATCAGAAACAAGCCACGGCACAACCGGAACGCTCCCTTCTTCATTCGAAGGGCAGCGGGAAAGAGGGCCGTGGCTTTTTTGGCTTGGTCTGGAACTTGACATCGCGTGGAATCTTCCTGATTTATACATTCCGATGACAACATCCGCGAAAGTGTGATATCCTTGTGAAGGATGATACAAACCTGCTTTCCTGTATGTCGTTAACGATATCCATCATGGGAAAGTTTGTGAAAAATATCATTTGTTTGGCAATACGGCGTTTTCGCCCGAAAATTATACGAACCCATTTTTCATGGGCACATTATAAGGAAGGGAGCATGGTGCATGCTCAAACAGTTCATGAAAGCCTCACGCTTCGGAGTTGTACCGGTCATGCTGATTCCGGTCGCGCTGGGAGCGTTGGGGGCTTTTGTATGGAACGGCGTTTTTAACGTCTGGCTGTTTCTGATTACGCTCGTCGGCGCGGCGTCGGCCCACCTGTTCTCCAACATGGTGAACGACCTGTGGGATTACAAGAGCGGGACCGATACGGCTGCCAAAGAGGCCGTGGATGCGGTCTCCACGAACTCGGGCTTTTTGACGGGCGGCGTATGGAGCATTCGCAAGTTTGCGGCGGTCACTTGGGCGCTGTTTGGCGTTGCCGCGGCTTGCGGAATTATATTGGCCGTATTCTCAGGGCCGTGGGCTTTCATTTTCGGCGCACTCGGCGGCTTGATCGCATACTTCTATGTGGCGCCGCCACTGAAGTTCGGATACCGGGGCAAAGGCTACTCGGAAGTCGCAATCCTGCTCTCGTTCGGCGTTCTCCCGGTCATGGGGGCCTATTATGTGCAAACCTCGCATTTGGATCTGCGGGCGCTGCTCCTGTCCCTGCCGATCGGCCTGTTAACTACGCTGATTCTGTTCAACCATCACTTTTTACACTGGCAGGCGGACCGCCAGGCCGGCAAACGCACGCTGGTCGTCGTGTGGGGCGAGCAAAGAGCGCTTGGCTTCTCCCGGTTCCTGCTGTTTCTGTCCGCGCTGATGCTCGTGGTCAGCGTCATTGCCGGGGCGCTTCCGGTGTACGGACTGCTGGCCCTGCCGGGCATGATTCCGCTGTACCAGGTGTACGGCAAGCTGAAGTCTCATAATAACAGCCATGCCTATATTCCGCTGATGGGAGCTTCGGTGAAATCGACCCAGCGGAGCGGGATCATTATGATTATATGTTTGCTGATACAAGGCTTGATCTGACCTTACGGCCATATTGACTTAAGCGAGAAAGGAAGTTCGATGCTATATGGTACAACAACGCGTTTTTGGGGATTTTCATACGATTCTGTCGGAGGGCGAGGTCTGGAAAATCGGCGGCTTTCCGCTGCCGGACGGTACGTTCTGGGAATACCGGGAGCCTGATGCAGTAGTCATTGTCCGCAACGGCATTCTGTACGTCCGTGCTCCATTGAGCCGGCAAAACGACCAAATTCAAATTTTGGACAACGCGAAGCATATGTATTATTCAGTGGAAACAGTCAAAGTACCGGAGCACGGAGTGGTCGACTTCGAACTGCAGATCCGCGCCCGCTCGGTCAATACCGTGCCGAACGATCTGTACGACGGCTACGTATCGCTTAACCTGCTGGATTTCACGACCGGAGCGGCGCTGGATTTCTTTGCCGGCAACGACAAATATGCCAGCGTATACGCTGTTCTTCCTTTCCCAGGGGTAGAGGTTCCGCCATCGGACAAGACCCGGTATTTCTGCATCTTTAAAGAAGACACCAACTTTAAGCCACGTGAATTCAACACCTACAAAATTACGTATGACCGCGGAAATGACGAAGCAGTGTTCTATTTGAACGGCACGGAAATCCGCCGGGAGAAGAACATCCCGATCAAGTTCAACGAGTTTACGATCGCGCTCGGCATCATGACTGAGAAGGACATCTCGCCGGAAGGCAGCGTGTCCGTTCATGGGCAGGTCGTGACGGCCGAGTATTCGCCGGTGACCGTGACGATCGACGATCGTTCGGAGAATAAACGGGCTTTTGAAGAAGAGTAAACGTCAAAGTGAAGAGGCGCGCAACAGAGCCATTCTATAGAATGGCTGCACCGGTTCGGTGTCTGGATGACGGACCCGATTCCTCTTCCAGCAAAAAAAGGGCTGGGTCCCCAGGTAGAACAATCTACCGGGCCCAGCCCTTTTTCCTTTTCATATGAACCTATAGAGAATGAATTGAATTATTTCTTCAGGTCTTCGATGGACTTAACGTCAACGTAGGACGGTACGACCAGGCCGGTTTTGACGCCGGTCATATTAGCGCCCAGATCATCGATCTGATCCTTGAATTTGGCGAGGTAATCGGCGTGGGTCAGCGGCAGCCAGGCTGCGGCCGATGCGTCCACGTCCCCGTTGGCGACGCCGGTCCACATCGGTCCTGCCTCAACCTGCAGGGCGGTTACCTTGTAGCCCAGTTTCTCCTGAAGGATGTACTGCAGCAGGTTGGTGCTGGCGATTTCCGAATCCCAGGCAACATAGCTCAGCTTCAGCGGGTTGCCGTTAACAGGCTTCAGGTCCTTGATCCATTCATTGACCCGGTCGGCGTGGCTGTCAGCCCATGCCTTGGCGGCCTCTTCCGGCTTCTTGCCATCCTGTATCGCCGTCATGATCTCGCCCATTTCATCGGAGGACCATTCAAACCGGTCCAGGAATGCGTAAGCGGTCGGCTCATCCTGCTCCAGACCTTTGCGGGCAATCGTATGGATTTCCTCGGCTTCGCCGTATACTTTCTTCGGATCATCCAGATACTTTAGGTCATATTTGGAGAACATCCAGTGTGGTGTCCATCCGGTAATGACGATCGGCTTTTTGGCCTTAATGTCTTTGGCCAGCGTCGCCGTCATCGCCGCGCCGGAGCCTTCAATCAGCTTCCAGTCGGACAGGCCGTATTCTTCGATGGCTTTGTTGGTCGCCTTCATGATTCCGGCACCGGGGTCGATACCGATAATTTCGTAGTTGACCTGTTTACCGAAGGAATCAGCGCTGCCTTCTCCGCTTGCCGACCCGCCAGAGCCGTTTTGGCCGCAGGCGGACAGCATCAGTGCGCCGGCCAGACCGAGGCTGGCCAGGATCGTCCATTTTTTCTGTTTTTTCATGTTATGCACCCCTTTTTTTGGATTTAAATAGGTTTTGCGTAAAGCGGTCGAGCACGATGGCGAGAATAACCACCGCAAGACCGGCTTCGAAGCCTTTCCCGATTTGGAGCTGGGTTACCGCACGGTATACCTCGGCTCCGATGCCTTGGGCGCCGATCATCGAAGCGATGACGACCATGGACAGCGACAGCATGATGGTCTGGTTGATGCCGGCCATCAGCGTCGGCATGGCCAACGGCAGCTGCACCTTGAAGAGCTTCTGCGGTCCGGTGGACCCGAAGGCATCGGCTGCTTCCGTAAGCTCGCCCGATACCTGCTGAATGCCGAGCAGGGTCAGGCGGATCGTCGGCGGAATCGCGAAGATAACCGAAGCGATGACCCCTGGCACGACGCCCAGGCTGAAGAAGGTAACGGCCGGCAGCAGATAGACGAAGGCCGGCATCGTCTGCATGAAATCGAGTATCGGCGTAATGATACGGGAAGCTCCTCTGCTGTAAGCACACCAGATGCCGATTGGAACGCCTAAGACGACCGAGATCAGGGCGGAGGTAATGACGAGACTGAGAGTGTCCATCGTCTGCGGCCAGTACCCCAGGTTATAGATCAGCAGAAATCCGATCACCGAGAACAGCGTCAGGGATATCCGCCCGACCAGGAAGGCAAGAATACCGAGTATGACGATAAACAGGAACGGATGCGGCAGCATGAACAGCCAGGTAAATCCGTTAACGATGCCTTCGATGACACTCGAAATAAAGTCGAACAGGACCGTCAGATGGTCTCCCATCCAGCCGACCAACGCTTCAATCCACTCATCCAGCGGTATTTTCGGCATTTGGGCTCACCTCCTTCGAACTGTTCTCCCCGGCGAGCGCACCAAGCAGGGCACCCCGGACGATCACGCCAGCAAGACGGTCGTTGTCGTCGACGACGGCCAGCGGCACCTTGGACATGCTGGTGATTTCAAACAGCTCGTTGATCAGGACGTCCGGATGCACTCTTGGACCATCCGTGATCAGAATGTCCGCAAGCGTTTTGCCGCTGCGCATCGCTTCCGAGGCATCCTCCGCCGTGATGACGCCGAGCAGCCGCTTGCCGCGGTCGATGACGAACAGGTTGGAGATGCCGCGCTCGCGCATCAGCTCGAGCGCCACACGCGGCCCCCGGTCCGGCATAATCGTCTCCGGACGGCGCATGACATGGGCGGCGGTCAGCACCTTGGACAGGTCGACGTCCTCGACGAACCGCTCCACATAGGCGTTGGCCGGCTGCGTCAGAATTTCTTCCGGCGTGCCCACCTGCACGACGGCGCCATCCTTCATGAGCGCAATCCGGTCGCCGATCCGCAGCGCTTCGTCCAGATCGTGCGTGATGAAGATAATTGTTTTCTTCATCGTCTCTTGCAGTTCCAGCAGCTCATCCTGCATGTCACGGCGGATCAGCGGATCAAGCGCGCTGAAGGCTTCGTCCATCAGCAGAATTTCCGGGTCATTCGCGAGCGCCCGGGCCAGACCGACGCGCTGCTGCATGCCGCCGCTCAGCTCGTCGGGAGATTTGTTTTCCCAGCCCTTGAGGCCGACCAGCTCGAGCGACTTCATCGCTTTCTCCGTGCGCTCCGGCTTTTTGACCTTTTGAATCTCAAGCCCGTATTCCACGTTTTCCAGTACGGTCCGGTGCGGAAACAGCGCGAACTTCTGAAAGACCATACTGATCGTCTGGCGCCGTACCTTACGGAGCTGCTCCTTATTCATTTTTCTTAAATCCTGCCCGTGAACGAGGATTTCCCCCGCCGTAGGCTCAATCAGCCGGTTCAGCATCCGGACGAGGGTGGATTTGCCGCTGCCGGACAGCCCCATAATGACGAAAATTTCGCCAGCTTCAATACTGAGGTTGACCCGGTTCACCCCGACGGTCACGGATTTTTCCTTCGCCAGCTTCTCCTTGTTCCAGCCTTGTTCGAGCAGCCCGACGCTCTGCTCCGCCTGGGCTCCGAACAATTTGCTGACTTGTTTAAGCTGCAAAATAGACAACTGTGATACCCCCTTATTGCTTCTCTATCGTTGATAAGTGCGAACACGATGCTGCGTAAATAACCAACGGGTAACAGTGTAACAATTAATATATATAGTATCAAACGTTTTAACCGTACGTAAAGAACGTACAGAAAAAACTGTACGAAATTTACTGCCGAATGCTCCCATATCCGCCGTTTTCCTGACGGATCGGTTTCTTTACAATTAAAATACGTTTACATACAATAGACGATGAAGGTTTGGTCTTCTCCATACTTTTTCACTTACAAACACGGGCAACACAAGCGGATTCCGGACCTTGTTCAGGCTTATGGGCCGGGGATTCTGCGGAGAATGGTTGAACAAATAAGGAGGTTGCAAGCATGAGCTTGGACCAATTCGAAGATGAACGCGACGCAGCAATCCACAAGGTACGCAAGCGCGTCATTGAAACGATCGGAAGAAACATGGACTTATATGGAATCTCCCAGTCCACCGGACATTTATACGGGCTGCTTTTTTTTGCAGACAAGCCGATGACCCTGGATGAAATGGGACGGGAAATGAAAATGAGCAAGACCAGCATGAGCACGGGCGTCCGGACCCTGCTGGACTTGAAGATGGTCAATAAAGTATGGGAGAAGGGCTCCCGCAAGGACTTATATGAAGTGGAATACGATTGGTATCAGACGTTTACCGACTTTTTCGATATCAAGTGGAGAAAATCGGTAGAGAGCAATATCCAGATTCTGAGCAAGTCCATCGACGAAATGGGCCGCTTGCTGACGGAGTATGAGCATGATCCCGAGTTCACCGAGCTGCTGCGCAAGGATATCGCCAAGCTGCACGAGGCGGTTGCTTATTACGGCTGGCTGGACCGGCTCATCGATACGTTTGAGAGCGGAGAGATCTTCAAGCTGGTCCCGAAGGAGCCTCCAACCCCACACAGCTAAACATAAAAAGCACCGGAACCGGGCTGCGTTACAGCAGTCCGGTTTTTTTGGATTTTCATGACGCCAGGTGTGGTGATTTTTGTAGTTGACATCTGCCTGCTTTCGGTCATATGGTGTAATTTAGTAAAAGTTAGACGAAGAGCTGAGCGAGGAGAGATGAAGATGGTTACGGGTTATGCCGGATGGCAGGAAGATGAGTTAAGGCGGGAGCAAGCCCGGCTGCAAGCTGAATATGAGGCATACCGGAGTCTTAATTTGAAGCTGGATATGTCCCGGGGCAAGCCGTGCCCGGAGCAGCTGCAGCTTTCGAACGAAATGCTGGACATTCTGCCGTCCGGGGAAGAACTTCGGGCGGAGGATGGGACGGACTGCCGCAATTACGGCGGCCTTGACGGGCTCCCGGAGGCGAAGCGTTTTTTTGTCGAGATGCTTGGGGTTCAGTCTTCCGAAGTGATTGTTCAAGGCAACTCCAGCCTAAACTTGATGTATGATGCGCTGGCACGGGCGATGCTGTTCGGGGTGCTTGGCAGTGAGCAGCCGTGGAGCAGGCTCCCGTCCGTCAAATTCCTGTGTCCAAGCCCTGGGTATGACCGCCATTTTGCGATCTGTGAGCAGCTGAATATCGAAATGATCATCGTAGATATGACGCCGGAAGGGCCGGATATGGACGCAGTAGAGAGGCTTGTCGCCGAAGATGACTCCATCAAGGGGATTTGGTGTGTGCCGAAGTACAGCAACCCCGGCGGTATCACCTATTCCGACGAAACGGTGGAACGGCTGGCCCGGATGAAGACGAAGGCGGGCGATTTCCGCATTTTCTGGGATGACGCTTATACGGTTCATCATCTGACTTCAAGGCATGACGAGCTGAAAAATATGCTGGAAGCCTGCTCGAACGCCGGCCATCCTGACCGTGTATTCATCTTTGCATCCACTTCCAAGGTGACATTTCCGGGTTCCGGCGTAGCGGCCTTGGCGGCGAGCAGGGACAACCTCAGCCATTTGAAAAAACAGCTGTCCGTGCAGACGATCGGCCCGGATAAAGTGAATCAGCTGCGGCACATCCGCTTTCTGAAGGATATGGAGCACCTGGGCCGCCACATGGAAAAGCATGCCGCGATCATCAAGCCGAAATTCGACTTGGTACTGAGCAAGCTGGAATCCGGGCTCGGCTCTAAAGATATCGCTTCATGGAGTAAGCCCAGCGGTGGTTATTTTATCAGCCTGGATACGATAGACGGCTGCGCACGGGAAGTCGTGCAGCGTGCAGCCGAGGCCGGGGTGACACTAACGCCTGCCGGAGCCACTTATCCGTACGGGCGCGATCCGCGGGACCGCAATATCCGTATTGCGCCAACCTATCCATCGCTCGAAGAGCTTGCGCAGGCCATCGATATTTTGTGCGTATGCGTGCAATTGGTATCGATCGACCGTATTTTGGCGGATCAATAGAGCAGCAGCATTTTTTAAGACAGGCAGGTCAGGAGGGATGGGTCGGAAATGGTACCGCAGGGGCGGTATCCCGGCCCAGCCTCCGGCCTGCCGTTTCTTTTTACCGAATGACTGGAACATAAGCGGCCTTCCCCCGATAAAGGAATCCGGGCATGTTGCCAGGCGGCGCCGCGGACACGTCTTGTTCCACGAGGAACGTTTCGTGGTCAGTGCCAATCATGCAAATATCTTTTTTTGGATGATTTGCATGGATTCCCTCATTTGAACCGTCAAACTGAATAGAACGAACTTAATAGAGAAGAGATGTGATGATATTGATCAAAACGACGGCTTTGAAGACGGGAGTCCAGACGGCATGGATGAAATGGGAGGGCTTGTTCGACCGGATCACGCGGCTGCGCAGCAAGCGGGTGCTGAGTTACGGGATTTGCAAGCTGGTGGTTCGGCCTTTTCACGGGCAAAGCATCCGCAGTGACAGCGGGCAGTGGCTTCATGCCGGCGACTGGATCGGGGAGCTTCATTTGGATAACGGGCAGGTGCTGGAGCTGTCGCGGAGCCTTGGGCCGGACAGGGCGGCGCTGAAAACCGCCAGGCTCCTGAAGCAATCGCTCAGACAGATCCGTGAAGCGATGGACCAGGTTCCCGAACTGGCCGAGGTCAAAGCGCTGACGGGAATTACGCTGCTTCACCGGGGGCTGACCCACGGGCTGGGCTTCGAGCAGCACCAGCTGAAGGCCGGGTGGTTTCGGCTGCTGACGACGATCTATTTAAGGTTTCTGCTGCGAATGCTTCATCCCGCCGGGCAAAAACGTGTGAAGCACAGCGCTCCCAAGCTGGTTCCGCAGATGCTGCTCATGACAAGGCAAGCGTTCATGGAGCGGTACCGCCGCGAGTCACCTTTATATAACGTCGTATAACAGCGAACTAATAACATAAAATTCAGCAACACGGATTCGGTATCAGGCTTGTCATGCTAGTCTGCATAATGTGACCAAGTCCCTCATAGACATGTATCAATCAGTTCAAACCAAGTGCTAAGGGGGATGATGTCATGCGCCGGATTTCATGGATGCTCGCCATGATCTTGTGCGTTACGGTTGTGTTGGCAGGCTGTGGTGGCAAAAAGGATGCCGCTTCCGTTGTCAAAGACTTGAACAACGTGGTCGATACACTGCAAAGCAAGGATGGCTCTTACAAAGGAACGGGGAAAATGACGCTGTATACCGGGGAAAAGCCGCAGGAATACCAGGTGGAGGTATGGTACCAGAATCCAAACTACTACCGCATCAGCCTGACGAACGCCCAGAAGGACGTTACGCAAATCGTTCTCCGCAACGACGACGGGGTATTCGTGCTGACGCCAAGCCTGAACAAAAGCTTCCGGTTTAAAAGCGACTGGCCGGACAACCAGGGGCAAGTCTATTTATACCAAACGCTCGTCCGGGGCATCTTAAGCGATAACACCCGGCAGTTTGCCGCAGACAAGGACAGCTATGTCTTCGATGTTGCGGCCAACTATCACAGCCAGTCTCTCGTCCGCCAGAAAATTTGGCTCAGCAAGGACAATTACGCGCCAAAACAAGTACAAGTCTCCGACTCTGACGCCCATGTCGTCGTTGAGGTCAAGTTCGATCAGTTCCAGTTCGATGCGAAATTCGACAAGGACTCTTTTGACATGAAGCGCAACATGACCGTGCAAAGCGATCCGTCGGTCGGAACGGTGGCCGAAGTCGACGAGAACGGCAATCCGGTCGCATCCCAGGACCAGCCGCAGGGCGATAACGGGGAAGCGGCGCAGGAAGTCACGAAGGAACTGGGCGACTTTGGCATGATTATTCCGGATTACCTGCCTGAAGGCGTTACGCTCAAGGACAGCAACAAGTTGGACAACAGTGACAACCATGCGCTGCTGCTTCGGTATGACGGTACATACCAGTTCACGATCATGGAATCCCGTCCGCAGGACCGTGCCGTGTCCCTGATGTCGGGTGAAGTGGTGGATCTTGGATTTACGGCAGGCCTCCTGGCTGGCGATGAGCAGCAAACGCTGACCTGGATGAATGGGGACGGCGTGGAATTCCGCATTACAAGCGCTAACCTGCCGGTGGACGAAATGATACAGATTGCAGCGTCTTTACAGGAACAATCGGGTAAATAATACGCAGACAGGCGGACCCTTCGGGCCGGCGGGGCATGATTCCACCGGCGCAACGAAGGGGCTTTCGCCTATCCATCTTCGAAAACCGCTGTGGTACGGTAAACCATCCGGATTCAGCCGGGGCGTGGTTCATTGACAGTCACCTTCCTGAACATTACGATTACATAGGATAAACGAAAGGTAAATAACAACTGATTTTCGATCCGATCCATCTATGTCCATAGAATGATCGAACGAAAATGACAACTCTCCTTTCAATGACTGTATGTAATGAGTGTGTTAATTCTTAGAGAAGGTGACGAATGAATGCAGCAACAATATAGAGCAACTAGAGCGGAAATCAATCTGGACCATCTTCAAGCGAACGTTACGGCATTTCGCCGGGCTCTGCCCGAAGGCATGAAATTTCTGGCCTGCGTCAAGGCGGATGCGTACGGTCATGGTGCCGTACAGGTGGCGCGGGAACTTGCGAGCATCGGGGTGGACTATTTAAGCGTCGCTTTCCTGGATGAAGCGATTGAACTGCGGCATGCCGGCTTGACGCTGCCCATCCTGGTGCTTGGCTACACGCCTCCGGAAGGCATAAGAACGGCGTGGGAGAATAACATAACAGTGACGGTGTTCAGCCCGGAGGTACGGGAAGCGATCCGGCAGCTCCCGGCGGACGCCGAGTCCAGACCGCTGAAGGTGCACATTAAGATCGACAGCGGAATGGGCAGACTGGGACTTCTTCCCGGCCCGGACGCCATTTCGTTTATCGAGTCGCTCTATGCTCTTTCGCAGGCTGAGGTTGAAGGCTTGTTTACCCATTTTTCCAAAGCGGACGAAGAAGATAAAAGCTATACACTGGAGCAGTACCGGCGTTTCGAGAGCGTGGTGGCCTCGCTCGGGGAGAAAGGATTCAGCCCTCCTCTTATACATACGGGCAACAGCGCCACAGCGATTGATACCCCTCAGCTGTCCTACAATATGGTCCGCGTCGGCATCAGCCTGTACGGATTGTATCCATCGGATGAGGTGAATCATCAGACTGTCGCACTTTCCCCGGTATTGACGCTGAAGACAGAGCTTGTATATGTCAAAACCCTTCCGCCGCATTGGGGCGTCAGCTACGGCGCCAAATATGTGACGGATCAAGATGAAGTCATTGGAACGCTGCCGATCGGCTATGCCGACGGGTACTCGCGGATGCTGAGCGGTAAAGCGGAAGTCCTGATCCGCGGCCGCCGCGTTCCCGTTGTCGGAACGATCTGTATGGACCAGTGTATGGTAACACTTCAATCTTTTGCCGAAGAGGCAGAGGAAATTCATGCGGGCGAGGAGGTTGTGCTCATCGGTCAGCAGTCTGGCCAGTGTATTACGGCAGATGAGCTGGCTTCTCAGCTGGGTACCATCCACTATGAGGTCATCTGTATGATTTCCCACCGGGTACCTCGTGTTTACACGAAGCACGGGGCGCTGTACAACCGGGTCAACCCACTGCTCACCTAATGCGAAGAAAGGCGGAATTTCAGCCTTTTTGCTGGAAATGAAGGAATACGGCACAAGCATCCCGAATAAAGGTAATGACGGAATGACTGTACGTAAATGCCGAGTCTAGTTTATAATGTATGCAGCATACCTGGTATATCTTCGGCATATATATTCCTTTGTATAAATTTCCTTGATTCAAGTTATACTGGGCACAAGGGTGAGAAGGTATTGTGGGGGTGGAACAGAAGGTGGCTAATATGCAGAATACCAAACGAATTATGATCAGCTTGCCGGATCATCTTTTGCAGGAAGTGGATGGCATCGTTGCGATGGAGAATTCGAACCGCAGTGAACTCATCAGGCAAGCCATGAAACTGTATTTAACGGAGCGGAAGAAACGTTATATACGGGAGTCAATGCAGCGCGGCTATATGGAAATGGCCAAGATCAATTTGACGATGGCATCGGAGGCCTTTCATGCGGAAGAAGATGCAGACAGCACTCTAGGCCGCTTAGTGAGCGGGGTGTAGACATTGATCGTAAAACGCGGCGACGTTTTTTTTGCGGATCTTTCACCCGTAGTCGGTTCTGAGCAAGGTGGAGTCAGGCCCGTTCTGATCATTCAGAACGATATCGGCAACCGTTTTAGTCCTACGGTCATCGTGGCGGCCATTACCGCCCAGATTCAAAAGGCAAAGCTGCCGACCCATGTGGAGATCGATGCGGTTTCGCATGGTTTTGACAGGGATTCGGTCATTTTGCTGGAGCAAATCCGGACCATTGATAAGCAGAGGCTGACGGACAAAATTACCCACCTGGATGAAGAAACGATGAAAAAGGTGGATGATTCGCTGCAAATCAGTCTCAGCCTGATCGATTTTTAAGCGTTGAACCATAAGGTTGATGATATGGTTGTGAAGGATAAGGCGTACCCGGAAGGGGCGCCTTTTTCTTGTTTTTGAACTTGTTTTTAAGTCACATAAGTCCATTGTAAGGGGTTACGCATCCGCTATAATGAATTGTATCCAACGTATGAGCGGGCAGGTGAGTACTGCATCTGCGTCTATCCGCTTGTGATATCAGGGAGGGAATTATGGCGATTCATATCGATACCAAGCAGCAATTATTTCATCTTCAGACCCGCAGTTCAAGCTACGTAATTCAGATTCTTCCGTCCGGCTATGCCGCCCATCTCTATTACGGGAAAAGGCTGCGCGACGCTGACCTGAGCTGGCTGCTCGTGACGACCGAGCGGGCCTCCTTCAGCCCGAATCCGGTGCCGGAGGATCGTACGATCTCCCTGGACACGCTGCCGCAAGAGCTTCCAGTGTACGGAACGAGCGATTTCCGTCACCCGCTGGTACAGTTCCGGCTGCCTGACGGCTCAACTGTCACCGAATTCAAGTATGTGTCGCATCGGGTAGAGCAGGGCAAGCCGCGGATGGAGGGACTTCCTTCGACATATGTGGAGTGCGAGTCCGAAGCCGAAACGCTGTTTGTGAATATGCAGGATCCCGTGTCGGGGCTGCATGTGGAGCTGCAGTACACGGTGATGGAAGCTTATGATGCGCTGACCCGCTCGTTAAAAATCGTGAACGACAGCACCGAGCCGGTGGAACTGCTGAGAGCCCTCAGCGCAAGCGTGGACTTCCCGCGCGCCGACTACGAGTGGCTGCAGCTGTCCGGCGCCTGGACCCGGGAACGCGACGTTGTTCGCCGTCCGGTCGCCTATGGCATGCAGGCGGTGGAGAGCCGCCGCGGGGCCAGCAGCCACCAGCAGAACCCGTTTGCGGCGCTGCTGTCTCCGGGGGCGGATGAAGACCACGGCGGGGTCTACGGCTTCAGCCTGGTATACAGCGGAAGCTTTATCGCCCAAGCCGAGGTGGACCAGTTCCGGACGACCCGTCTGTCGATCGGGATCAATCCGTTCGATTTCACCTGGCTGCTGGAGCCGGGAGCCGCGTTCCAGACGCCGGAGGCCGTCATGGTCTATTCCTCTGAAGGCCTGGGAGGCATGTCGCGGACCTATCACCGGCTGTACCGCGAGCGCCTGGCCCGCGGCCAGTTCCGGGACAAGGAGCGCCCGATCCTCGTCAACAACTGGGAGGCGACTTACTTCCAGTTCAATGCGGATAAAATCGTCGACATCGCCAAGGCCGGCAAAGAGCTTGGGATCGAGCTGTTCGTCCTGGACGACGGTTGGTTCGGCCATCGCGACAGCGACAATTCCTCGCTTGGCGACTGGGTGGTAGATAAGAACAAGCTGCCGGGAGGACTGGAAGACCTGGTGAACCGCGTGACGGGCATGGGAATGCAGTTTGGCCTCTGGTTCGAGCCGGAGATGATTTCACCGGACAGCGACCTGTACCGCAAGCACCCGGACTGGTGCCTGCATGTACCGGACCGGCGCCGTACGGAAGGCCGCCAGCAGCTGATCCTCGACTTCTCGCGGCAGGATGTGCGCGAGGAGATTGTACGGATGCTGACGGAGGTGCTGAGCAGCGCGCCGATTACGTACGTGAAGTGGGACATGAACCGCAACATGACGGAAATCGGTTCGGCGCTGCTGCCGCCGGAGCGTCAGCGGGAGACGGCGCACCGCTACATGCTCGGCCTCTACGAAGTGATGGAACGGATCACGTCGGCGTTCCCGCACATCCTGTTCGAGAGCTGCTCCGGCGGAGGCGGTCGCTTCGATCCCGGCCTGCTCTATTACATGCCGCAGACGTGGACGAGCGATAACACCGATGCGGTGTCCCGCCTGCGCATCCAGTACGGCACGAGCATCGTTTACCCGGTAAGCGCCATGGGCTCGCATATTTCCGCCGTTCCGAACCACCAGGTGGGACGGTCTACGCCGCTCGACATGCGCGGCTACGTCGCCATGTCAGGCAACTTTGGCTACGAGCTCGACTTGACGAAGTTCACCGAAGAAGAGAAGGAAGTCGTCAAGCGGCAGGTAGCGCTGTATAAGGAAATCCGCGGGCTCGTCCAGACCGGCGAGATGTACCGGCTCCTCAGCCCGTTTGAAGGCAATGAGACCGCCTGGATGTTCGTGGCGGAAGACGGCAGCGAGGCCGCGGTCTTCTATTTCCGGGTGCTGGCCGAATCCAACGCGCCGCTGAACCGCCTCAAGCTGAAGGGGCTCGATCCGGCCGCAGATTATGCGCTGGTGGGCACAAGCGAGGTGTACACTGGCGACGCCCTGATGTATGCGGGCATCGCGGTAGGCGCTGAGCGCGGGGATTACCACAGCGAGTTTTTCCGCTTCCGGCGCGTATAAGCCCCGGCCCCTTCCAGAATTAACCGGCCTCCGGCCTGCGTAAAGGTCTATACAGATGGAAGCCGCAGCAGTATGATGAACCTTGCCCTGTTTATGGGGTAAGGTTCTTTTTGCTTTTTCAGGGGAAATCTACCGTGGGATGGAAGCTTTCTCCTGCCAAACATGACCGCTGGAAAAATGGTTAAAAGTTTGTGATAATAAGATATGAAAACTTTGTAGATTTGCCTAAAGTTTTGGTTTGATCTCACAGTTTTCCATAGAGGCTGTCCGCCCGTTAATCGGACTGGCCGCCAGGCAAGCTGACACTGATACCTATAACGCCGCAGGAAGCCGCCCTGCTGATATAAAATTTTCGGTACGACGGTTTGCGGCAGCAGGCGTTTATAAACCAGACCAACCCGATTTTTCGACTCGGACAAGTCTGTGACCAATCACATGATGACGAATGAATGTTTTAATGACGACGATGATGAGAGAACGTTTGAATACATGGAAACGCAAGTACGAATGGGAAAGAGGGATTTCTTTTGACGGAAAAGGAAATGGTTATCGAACAGAATGGTGAAGTACTGAAGGCACAGGAAAAGGAGCGGATCGTGCAGCAGATTGCCAAGGAGCTGCAGCTGTCCCTGAAGCAGATTCGGACGACGGTGGGACTGCTGGATGAGGGCAACACGATTCCGTTTATCGCCCGTTACCGTAAGGAAATGACCGGGGAATTGGATGAGAACCAGCTGCGCGGAATCGAAGAGCGCGTGACTTATCTGCGGAATTTGGAAGAGCGCAAGCGCGAGGTCATCCGGATTATCGACGAGCAGGGGAAATTGACCGGGGAGCTCAAGACGGCAATCGAGAAGGCGGCCAAGCTCCAGGAAGTGGAAGATTTGTACCGTCCGTACCGGCAGAAGCGCAAAACCCGTGCCAGCGTCGCCAAAGAGAAGGGACTTGAGCCGCTCTCCGAGTGGATCATGGCTCAGCCAAAGCAGGGGGATGTGCACAAGGAAGCCGCCAAATACGTCGATGCGGAAAAGGGTGTGGAAACGGCGGACGATGCGATTTCCGGCGCGATGGACATACTGGCGGAGAACCTGGCCGACGATGCGACCATCCGGGCCTGGGTGCGGCGTTATACGATGGACCATGGAATGCTGACCTCGGAAGCGAAGGATCCCGAGCAGGAGTCCGTGTACGAGAACTATTACAACTACCGGGAGCTGGCGAAAAAGATGCCGCCTCACCGCATTTTGGCCATTAACCGCGGAGAACGCGAAAATATTCTTAAAGTCGGCCTCGAGGTACAGCCTGAGTCAATCCACAATTTTATGGCGCGTCAGGTCATCAAGGGCAGCTCGGCGGTGCAGCCGATCCTCACGGCCGTTATTGAAGATGCTTACAAACGGCTGATCGCCCCTTCCATCGAACGCGAAATCCGCGCTGAGCTGACCGAGAAGGGGGAGAATCAGGCGATTTCGATCTTCTCCGGCAACCTGCGCAGCCTGCTGCTGCAGCCGCCGGTCAAGGGCCGCTGCGTTCTCGGAGTGGATCCGGCCTACCGGACAGGCTGCAAGCTCGCCGTCGTGGACGATACAGGCAAGCTGCTGGAGGTGGCAGTGACGTACCCAACGCCGCCGAACAACAAGAAGAAAGAAGCCGCCGCAAAGTTCAACGAGCTGATTAAGAAATACAGCATCCAGCTGATCGTGATCGGCAACGGTACGGCTTCGCGCGAGACGGAACAGTTCGTGGCAGAAGTGATCAACGACATTGGCGTGCCGGACCTGGCTTACCTGATCGTCAACGAGGCTGGAGCAAGCGTGTATTCGGCGTCCAAACTGGCCCAGGAGGAATTCCCGGATCTTGACGTTGCGGAGCGCAGCGCCGTGTCCATCGCCCGCCGCGTGCAGGACCCGCTGGCTGAGCTTGTAAAGATCGAGCCGAAGGCGATCGGTGTCGGCCAATACCAGCATGACGTCTCCCAGAAGCATTTGGACGAGAGTCTGAAGACCGTCGTCGAATCGGCCGTCAACCATGTCGGTGTCGACGTGAATACCGCTTCGCCGTCGCTGCTGTCCTATGTGTCCGGCGTCAACGCGACGACCGCCAAAAACATCGTGAAATACCGCGATTCCAACGGTAAGTTTTTGAGCCGTAAAGAACTGCAGAATGTGCCGCGGCTGGGAGCCAAAACCTACGAGCAGTGCATCGGATTTATGCGCATCTCCGAGGGCGATAATCCCCTCGACCGCACGCCAATCCATCCGGAATCGTACAAGGTGGTGGACCGTCTGTTCCGCGAGCTTGGTGTCGGCATGGAGAAGCTGGGAACGCCTGAGCTGTCCGAGCTGCTGGGGCGTCAGGACGTGGAGAAGCTGGCGGAGGTGCTGGAAGTCGGCGTGCCTACGCTGCGCGACATTCTGGAGAGCCTTCAGCGCCCGGGGCGCGACCCGCGGGAGGAGCTGCCGCTGCCTATTTTCCGGACGGACGTGCTGAAGATCGAGGATTTGACCCCAGGCATGGAGCTGCAGGGCACCGTACGCAACGTCATCGACTTCGGGGCTTTCGTGGACATCGGGATCAAAAGCGACGGTCTCGTCCACATTTCGCAGCTCAGCAGCGGCTATGTCAAGCATCCGATGGACGTGGTGTCCGTCGGCGATAACGTGACAGTATGGGTGCTGAACGTCGATTTGAAAAAAGGCCGTGTCGGCCTGACGATGCGCAACCCGCATCAGGGAGAATAATCTTATCTCAAGACTGTAAGTAAACAAGATCGGATTATAACCAGATCAGGATTTAAAGGATTTTATAAGATCGGTATATATGGAGTATCGGCCAGCATCGCGTACGTTAATGGTTCACGAGCGGCTGCCGGACTCCATCCCATAGCCCGCCCGAAGAATGGAAAAAAGTGTTTCCGGTCTTCGGGATTTTGGCGTGTTCGGGTTTAGGTTTGGTTATGGTCGTGGCCGTGGTCGTGCTGGGTCGCTTTCTTACGTGCCCGGAATCGCCGGACCTTCATCAGATTCCCGCACATTTTGTCATCACAGTAGCGTTTGGAACGGTTGCGGGTATCGTCATAATACACCCAGAGGCAGTCCGGATTGTCACAGATCCGGATTCTTGCCGTTTCGCCATTGGCGATCGTCTCGGCGAAAGACGCGGCGATCTCCGACATGACCTGCTGCCAGTCCCAGCGGACCGGTTTGTTCCCAGTAGACAAGCTGTCTTCGCGGTAGAACAGCTCCCGAATGACGGGGCCGGCGGACATGACCGCATTTAGCCTGCCGATCGCCTCGGCTTCAAGGGAAACACCCTGGACGATGGAGGTGACCATGCCATGAATCAAGGAGCGGAGCTCTTTCAGCTGCTGCAGCTCGTGGGGGTTCGGTTCATCGAGTAACGGCAGCTGCTGCTCCTGCAGCCATGCCCGCAGCCATCCGGGCCGGTCCAACCGGTCCTCGGACTTGCCGCTGCCCCGCCAATCATGCCAGTCACTGTTCAAAAAATCATCCCAAAGCATACGTTATCCTTCCTTTCAGGTCCATTGTAACAACTAAATAATTATTTTGCTAGTTACTTGACCGGCAGAAATAGACTGTGTTAATTTATGGATGTAACTAATAAATCGATTTTAGTTCGTTACAAAAAACCGGACAGGGAGGATTTGTAGATGGGCCAAACTCAAGAGCAGCTGCTAAGATGGGATGAATGTTTTGATCATGAAGGCTGGTATCCGCCGCTTGTACCTGCATTGGACGGTGTAACCGCTGAGGAAGCGGTATGGAAGCCGGAAGGGGAAGCCATCAACACGATCTGGGAGAACGTAAACCACCTGCTTTATTACAAGGAATATTACCTGCAGCGGATGCGCGGCGAGGAACCGGACGGCAAGGCGTCCAGCAACGATGAGACGTTCAGGAACGTCGAAGATGGAGATGAGGCCTGGCAGAAGACGGTTGATCGGCTCAAAAAGGTCCATGGCGAGATCCGAAGCTTCCTGTCCGGTTTGAGCGACAGCGAGCTGAACGCGCCGTTTCCGACCCGACCGCTCGCCAGCCTCATTCACAGCCTGATGATGCATGACGCCTATCATACGGGGCAGATTATTCTGCTTCGCAAGCTTAGAGGGAGCTGGCCGGCTTCGAGAAGCTTTGAGTAGGTAACAAGGGGCATGCTGACTATAGAATCCGACAAAACCAAACGCAAAAAACAGGCGGGTACACGGTACCGGCCTGTTTGCATGGAGCGGGCTCATTTCTAAATATTTATCGGGCGTCCGAGTTTTCTTCCGGGGCGTTTCGGTAGAAGAACCAGCATTCGTTGAGCAGTTTGATCTGGCGTCTGTCTTTTTTGTGAAACGCCTTCCTCAGCTGATTACAGAGCCATTGCGGCAAGGGTGATCTCCTCCTCTTGCATTCCGTCTCTACGGTCAGCATATGGGGAGAACGCCCAAAGCGTGCAGGTCTCATCTGAATTTCCCGGGTTCGGCAAGGGGACGGGATTGTATTTTTATAAACGCATCCCATAATGCATTCCTTCACGTTTCTCCTCGCTGTGATCCCGGTTCAGTTCATGGCTATTTCCCTAATAACGCTGCGGCCGCCTAGCCCTCCGCTTCCTCCTCATACCACTGTTCCAGTTGGGCTTGAAGGGCACGGATTTCGGTCAGCAGGGCGATGAGGGGATAGCTCTGTTCATCAATCGAAGCAAAGGACTGCTCCAATGCGTTGATGTAGGCAAGTCCATCCTGAATTTGCAGATGTTCCTGCAGCAGATCCAACTGATCGCATTCCGCCACGGCGAGCGGCAGCTCGGGGACGACGGAGGCCGTCAATTTGTCTATTTCCTTATTGAGGCGCAGGTTCAGCGCGCTGAGCTGGTAAGCGTAATCGGCGGGCATTTCCACAAAAAAGAGGTCGGCATTTTTCTGTAAAATTACATATCTCATCTTCGGCATAAGGCGCAAAAATCTCCCTCCATAACATTCTACTTGTCAGTGTAGCGTATGGGGAAGTTATAATTCAAGAGAATGTTTCTTTCGGGACAACCGCCCCGAAGACCGTCAAATTCAGTCAGAGGAGGACCTCATGGACGTCATGAGCAATGAAGAGCTGCAAGCTTGGGTGGAGCGGATTTCGGAGGAAAGCTTCGGCCTGCCTTTCAGGCACCGGGCCACGTTCAACCGGCGATTATCCACAACGGGCGGGCGCTATTTTATGAAAAGCCATCATATCGAGATCAATCCCCACCAGCTCGAAGCGAACGGGCGGGAGGAAGTGGAAAAGATCATCAAGCATGAGCTGTGCCATTACCATTTGCACCTGATGGGAAGGGGCTACAAACACCGGGATCCGGATTTTAAAATGCTGCTGCAGCAGGTCGGGGGAAGCCGATACTGCCAGTCGCTGCCTTCGGCACGCGAACGTAAGGTGCAGCCCTACCGGTACCAGCTGGTGTGCCGCCAGTGCGGGATGGTGTACCTGCGCAAACGCAAGGTCGATCCCCGCCGTTACCGGTGCGGGAAATGCGCTGGAAATCTTCGTTTGAACAAGCTTGACTCCGCTACAAAATCATGATAAATTATTTGGTGTTACCATATAACAACGTTCCCTGATAGCTCAGTTGGTAGAGCACTCGACTGTTAATCGAGTTGTCACAGGTTCGAGTCCTGTTCGGGGAGCCAGTTTCTTGGAGAGATACCCAAGTGGCTATAAGGGGACCCTCTGCTAAGGGGTTAGACTGCGTAAGCGGTGCGAGGGTTCGAATCCCTCTCTCTCCGTTTTGAGATACTTCGTAAGAAAGCTCCCACCGCTTTTGCGGCTGGGGGCTTTTTGGTGTAAAGGGATGAGGACCCTCGGGGGAGGGTTCGTCGGAGCATAAGCTTCGGGAGGATCGGCATCGCAGTCTCGAGCGAAGTGAGAGTATCCCTCTCTCTCCGTTTTGGAATACATCGTAAGAAAGCTCCCACCGCCTTTGCGGCTGGGGGCTTTTTGGTGTAAAAGGGATGAGGACCCTCGGGGGAGGGTTCGTCGGAGCATAAGCTTCGGGAGGATCGGCTTCGCAGTCTCGAACGAAGTGAGAGTATCCCTCTCTCTCCGTTTAGAGATACTTCGTAAGAAAGCTCCCACCGCCTTTGCGGCTGGGGGCTTTTTGGTGTAAAGGGATGAGAACCCTCAGGGGAGGGGTCGTCGGAGCAACAAAACAACCCCCATCCATCATTGGACAGGGGGCTGCTTCGCAAATCCTCGCAAGCTTTATTTTTCGTCTTCGTACTCTTCCCGCATGCCTTCAATCGCTCTTTCGCGCTTGGCGTTTTTGTGCTGAAGGTTGTGAACTTCCTGACCGGAAATTTCCTGGGCGTGTTCGGCCAAATAATCGTTGGTTTCGTTAATGTTGTCCTGCGTGTTGATAATGGCGGTTTTGATCTTTTCCGCGTTATCAGAACGGTCGTCTGGTTTAGCCATTGATTTTGTCTCCTTGTCGTGTGTTGATGTCATTGACGTGTATAGGATGCCAAATAAGGGATGAATTTATGCCCGGGAATAGGAGAGAAGTGGCAGCGACACTTTTTTTAAAAATATTACAAAAAGGGCTTGCCAACCTTTTTTGTTCTATGCTATACTCAATCTTGTCGTCAAGAAAGTGATGTTACGATATGGCCCGTTGGTCAAGGGGTTAAGACACCTCCCTTTCACGGAGGTAACATGGGTTCGAATCCCATACGGGTCACCACTTTCATTGCTTGCAACAGAGGATGAGAACCCAAGACGGGTTCGTCGAAGCGTTGCATCGTTAGGATCAGCTTCGCAGTCTCGAACGAAGTGAGAGTATCCCATACGGGTCACCACTTTCATTGCTTGCAGGAGAATAAGAATTCCGATATCTGTACCATCTATGCTTATGGGCGCACAGGTTGTGGATCATCGAGAGCCATTAGCTCAGTTGGTAGAGCACCTGACTTTTAATCAGGGTGTCGAAGGTTCGAGTCCTTCATGGCTCACCAGTTTTTTTAAATAGCAGTTCCCTTTAAACGTGCGGTAGTGGTGGAATGGCAGACACGCTATCTTGAGGGGGTAGTGGGCGTACGCCCGTGGAGGTTCGAGTCCTCTCTACCGCACCATAATTTGACTAATGACAATCCTTGCGAATGAGCAAGGATTTTTTTGTTATATCCGCATTTTGCATGATCGGACCTGGAACCGGGTTGCGTGGCAAGCGGGTTTCTGGAATACTGGGAGTAATACGCTTTGCAAACGCTGTCAAAGGAGGGGAACATTCTTGAACATACTCGTATTATGCGACGATCAATGGCATCCGGCCGATGTAGTGAAGGGAGGCTTGGAGCCGCTTCGGGCAGGCGGGTTCAATTTTCACTACATTTTGGGAACCGATGCCGAATGGCAGGACTCGCTGAAAGGTTGCTTACGGAATATGACTTGCTGATCTTGGCGAAATCCAATCGGGTCTCCGCGGTAAAAGAGCAACCGTGGCTCACAGCCCAAACCGGTGGTCTGCTGCAGCGTTACGTCAGCGGGGGTGGCGGTCTGCTCGTTCTGCACTCCGGTACGGTAGGTTACCGGGACATAGAGGACGTGCGCGGGCTGGTCGGAGGAGTCTTTCATCACCATCCGGAGCAGTGTCTGGTCACGGTCGAGCCTGTACAAGAAACGGAGATTACCCGGGGAGTCCAAGCCTTCACGATGCAAGACGAGCACTATTTCATGGATATGACTGACCAGAGTGACGTGAATATATTTATGGTGACCCGTTCGGAATATGGGGAGCAGACGGGTGGATGGACCCGAACGGAAGGCGAGGGAAGGGTTTGCGTGCTGACACCCGGCCACAATTTGGCGGTTTGGCTGCATCCGGGCTACCAGCAGCTGCTGCGGCAAGCATTGACGTGGACCGCATCAGCACCGAAAGGAGAATGAATCATGGACCAGGTTGTTTTGATTACGGAAGTTCACCGTCCGTGGGAATGCGCACTAGTTCAGGAATTCGCTAAAAAGGGTTGGCACGTCATGGGGTGCAGTCCCGTTCCCGAAGAGGAATTTCAGGACGCCTTGGATACGGATAAAATACATATCTTTACGATGGATACAAGGTCCAGAGAATCGGTGCAGCAGGCAGTCCGGCGGATTCAAGAGCATACCAGCCGGGTGGATCTGCTTGTTTGCGGAACGGCATCCAGCCTGGGGAGGGAGGCGGCCGGAATCGCCAATATGTCGGCGGATCTCGTATTGGAAGATTACCGGGCGAATACGCTAGGTCCGATTCGTGTTATCGAGGCGTGCCTGCCTCTTATGGATAACGGGCTGCGAAGAATCGCGCTGCTGTCCGATGTCCAGGGCAGTTTGGGGCTTGGCCTTTCGGGGGCAGGGACAGGATATGCGATGTCCAAAGCTGCGCTGCATATGGCGTACACCATGCTGCATGGGGATCTGAGCGGCAAGGGATTCACGTTCCGGCTGTTTGAGCCTGGATCGGAGCATGAAACGGGGGCTTCGGCTGAAGCGGCTGCTGCTTATTTTACCGGGGCCAGGGAAGATGAAGAGCGGGTAGTTATGCTGGATTGGCGGGGACAGGAGATTCCTTTATAACGGGCTTTAAAAAAGGAGGTGCTTACGGATGAGCAGGAGCAGAGTTGCCGTTGTTACAGGCGCGGACCGGGGGTTGGGACTTGGCATAACAAAAAGGCTGCTGGAGCTGGGCTGGGACGTTTTTGCCGGGAGTTACCTGGCGGATTGGCCGGAACTGACGGAGCTTAGACAGAAAGAGCCGGAGCGGCTGTATGTCATTCCGCTGGACGTAGCCAGTGATGAGAGCGTTCAGGCGGCCAGCCGGGCGGTTGGGAGCAAGACTGATCGGGTGGATGTGCTGATCAATAATGCGGGGATCGCCACACGTTACCCCAGAACGATTCATGAAGAGCAGGTCGAGGAGGAGTTGCTGCGAATTTACAACGTTAACGCGGTTGGACCCATGCGGATGGCGCAGGCGTTTGTGCCGCTGCTGAGAGCGGGGTCCGGAAAGCGCATGTGCTTCGTGTCCTCGGAAGCGGGGAGTATAAACCGCAGCTTTCGCGATAACTGGTACGGGTACTGTATGTCCAAAACCGCGCTGAACCGGGGAGTTCAATGCCTGTTTGAAGAACTCCGTCCCGAAGGCTTTACCTTTCGTCTGTACCATCCGGGCTGGGTCAGATCCTATATGTCGGGTGAGCTGAATACCGAAGGTGACCTGGATGCCGATGATGCGGCGCGCATGGCGGTGGCCTATTTTCTGCGGGACCGCTATGAAGGACCAGGGATTCAGGAGGAGGACCGGCTGGTCATGAGGGACTGGCTGGGCCGGGAGTGGCCGTGGTAGGAAGCTGATATGGAAAAAGGAAAAAGCGCACCTTGCGGCACGCTGAAAGGGTCGGACCTGATTGGGGGGTCCGCCCGGACAGGCAGCCGGGGGTGCGCTTTTTTTGAAAGTGATTTTTAGAAGGTACGCCGGATAGACGATTTTCTTGGGTGTCCTTAAGGCGTCGTCTGCGGTGCCACGCGGTGGTGAGTGTGCTGCTCAAAGCTGTACGCCAGCTTGATCAGCTCCGGCTCGCTGAAGGCTCTGCCGAAGAAATCGATGCCGACCGGCAGATGGTCGCTGGTGAAGCCGGCCGGTACGGTGACCGTCGGCCAGCCGGTGAAGGAGCTTAGTTTGAAGGCGTCGCCCGCCACCTGCTCCTGGCCGATTTTCACGGCTGTTTTGGAGGAGGTCGGGAAGATAAGGGCATCCAGATGGTTGTCCGCCATCATTTTGAGGACCGCTTCCTGTACGTATTTGGTGCGGAACAGGACGATGTCCTTGTACTCCTGGGCATCCAGCGATTCACGGTTGTTGCGGTCGATCAGGGCTTTTTCAATCGACGGGTCGTATTTGCCCGAAGCGATCAGCTCGTCCAAAGACTTGTAAGGCGTAGCGTCGCCGAGGGACTTCAGGTAGTCGTTGAATTGGAACTTGAACTCCCAGGCACTTAGGCTTCCGTATTTATTGATGAGATCGAAGTTCGGAATTTTGACGTTGTCCACCATCGTCGCCCCGGCCGCTTTCATCTCTTCGATAGCCTGGGACACGACAGCGTTGACCTGGGCGTCGTCTCCGAATACTTCGCGGACGATGCCGATCCGTGCTCCTTTGAGACCGTCCTTATCGAGATAATCCGTATAATCCTTCGGCACGAAGCCGACGCTCTTCGCGGTGGCGATGTCCTTCGGGTCATAGCCGGCCGTCGCGTTCAATATGAAGGCGGCGTCTTCCACGGTACGGGCGATCGGACCTCCGGTATCCTGCGTCAAGGCAAGCGGAGCGATGCCGTAGCGGCTCGACAAGCCGACCGTCGGACGAATGCCGACCAGGCTGTTGAACGAGGAAGGAATCCGGATCGATCCGCCGGTGTCGGTACCCATGCCTACGGCTGCCAGATTGGCGGCTACCGCGGCTGCGGTTCCGCCGCTGGATCCGCCGGGCACGCGGGTCGGGTCATAAGGGTTCAGCGTCTGCCCGCCCAATGAGCTGACGGTTGTATAGCCAAAAGCGAACTCATGCAGGTTAGCTTTGCCGATAAGGATTGCCCCAGCATCGCGCAGCTCCTTGACTTGTGTGGCATCCTCCGGAGGGATGACATCCTTTAGTCCGATATTCCCGGAAGAGGTCGGCATGTCGGACGTGTTGTAGTTGTCTTTGACGATCACCGGAATCCCGTGCAGCGGGCTGCGTTCCCCTTTGGCTGCGCGCTCGGCGTCCAGCTGCTTCGCCGTTTCCAGCGCCTTATCGTTCAAGGTAATGATGCTGTTCAGCTTCGGGCCCTGGTCATCGTACTTTGCGATCCGGTCCAAATACTGCTGGACAAGTTCCTCTGAGGTCAGGCGGCCGGTTTCCATCGCCTTTTGCATCTCCGCAATAGTCGCTTCCGTCAGCTTGAATGGCTGCAAATATTGATACAGACGGTAGATGATCGTGGCGGCTTCCCGGTGCGTTAGCGGCTTGCCGTATCCAAAAGTTTGGGAGGAGCTGCCCTGCATGAGGCCGGCGGTATAGACATTGGCGATGGCTTTGCTGTAAGGGCTGCCTCCGGCAATGTCTTGGTAGCCTGCGGAAGCGGTGTAAGGGACATGGATGACGGAATCCAGCAGTGCGGCGGCCTTTTCGCGTGTCAATGCACCGCTAATATTGGAACCGGATGGGCTTACCGTCGTCCCGGCTTCTTCGGCAGCGAGTTTCATCGCTTCGGCAAACTCTGCGGCGGTAATCGGTTTGCTGCTGGCGGTAAGGGAGGTCAGAGATTTGGGCATCCAGCTCTGGGACATTGCATCTGCCGTTTCACTGTTTAGAGCTGCTGCTGAAGCGGCTGGTGAGGCAAAGGCCAGCGTCGGGGTCAGTGATAAAGCTGAAACGATTAAAACCGTGAATAGATTGCTCTTAAAACTCTTCAAGTCGTTCTCCTCCAATACAGCGTTATGTATTCTGACTTTTTGGCGGAAGGAAGGCATCGTTTGAAATTTCCGCGGGAGAAACTTCGCAGGATGGAGGACGAACCCGCAGAAACTGGGGATAAACGAATGCCTTCACTCCGTCATTGGAGTCTATTATATTGAAGAAGAGTTGACATGAATTGTATAAAACGGAAGTCGTGTCAGGAAAGTTTACGCAAAAACAACTAGATTACGATTTCCGCAGGAGCTGCACCATCCAGCGGGTTGGGCATTCGCTGCTGAATTTTTTGAATTCGTGGATAAAGTGGGCCTGGTCGTAATAGCCGTACTCTGAAATAATGTCATTAAAAGCCGCCCGCGACGGATGCAGCAGTCTGCCCACGGCCGATTGATACCGGATGATTTGGCAGAACAGCTTGGGAGGTAGGCCGATGTACGACTCGAACAGGGAACGAAAACTCCGTGTTGAACAGTCCATGGCTGTAGAGAGCTCGGTTATGCTGATATTGCCGCAGGACTGAAAAATAAGCCGGATGGCCTGATAAAAGTGCGATGGTACAGAAGCGGCAGTACATGGCCCGGAATGAAGCAGCTTACAGAAGCCGCTGTGGAAACTGGATATTCTGCGATGAAAAGAGGCGTCTTCCTGCTGGATTTGCTGTATGGCGGCGGCTGGAATGGATAAGACGCGATCCAGCGGCGTGGATCGGTCCGCCAATTCTTTTAGCGGAATTTTAAAAGCAGGAGCGAGGGGGACGGGAAGCAGCCGGACACCGAAGTATAACGTGCCTGGACGAAACGGCACCTCACGGCGGCAAAGGACGCTGCCGAGAAGCAAGGAATCGGTAGGGGAGCCTCCGACCGGGAACAACATATCGACATGTCCCCCGGGCAGCACGGGGCAGCGTCCTGAGTGGCCGCATGGGACCGAGAATTGGTAGAACAGAACAGGCAGCGGAGTGTCTGGTAATAAGTCGCAATGCTCTGTGTAATCGGTAAAATGCTTGGCAAAGCCCGGCTGAACGGGCATAAACGTCTCGAAGGCAGTGGATGCGGCCGGCATGTTCATCTTAATCTCTCCCCCGGAATTGTAATAGGAATATGGCTAATGGTAGATAATATGACTATTTTACTCCTTGATTAATAGATTTGAAAGTATATTTAACATTTCAAGTCATAAAATATCACATTAAATTATAAGTGATTTTCAATGATGCATTGGGAGAGCCACTAGAGGAACCCAGGGGAACTACAGGGAGTAGAGTGATCTGTGGGCTGGGGGCATACGGCTGTGATTGTAAAAGAAATCAAAAGCACCCTTCTGCCAGGTGCAGAAAGGTGCTGAATCGATCAAGCCCAAGGGCTTTAGACGGTTGTGGACGTTCCGGTATCGCGGTTTGGCATGTTGTTGTTTTTGGCCCGTTTCGCAAGATAAAACGCGTATACCATGATGAACAGGACGAGGAACAAGGATGCGTAACGGTACATTGCCCCGTAAGTCGAGTATTGGGCGATCTGGCCCAAAATCATGGCTCCAACGGCGATGCCAAGGTCCAGTGAGTTGAAATACATACTATTGGCGAGTCCCTGCTTTTGTGGAGGAACCTGCTGCAGCATCCAGGATTGAAGGGTCGGCTGAACTGTGCCGAATCCGAGGCCGTAGCACAGGGCGGCCAGGGCTAAAAATCCGGTGGTATGAGCATAAGACAGCAGCCATAGCCCTCCAATGAGCAGCACCGCCGACGGAATGAGCAGGGCGATATGCCCCTTGCGGTCGTAGATTTTGCCCGAGATGGGCCGAATCAGCACGACGGCGGCCGCATTGAACAGAAAGAACAGCGATGCGTTCGCGAGGCTGGCCTCTTTTCCGAACAAATTAATAAAACTGAGCAGTCCGCCATAGGTAATGGACATCAGCAGGTTCATCAGGCTGGGCAGGAGGAGCGCTTTCGGAAAGCCCTGCTTCTGGGGAACCGCCGTAAATTCTTTTGGAATGGCCGGGGCGGCCGGCTTTACCTTTTTGGTCAGCGGAATGACCAGCGGGAAGATCAGGGCAATAACGATTAGCGTAGCATATACCAGCGTGTCGAACCCTTTGTTCTCCAGAAGCGCCGTCCCGATAACAGGTCCAAGCGAAAGGGCGATGCTTGTCGACAGTCCGAAATAGCCCATGCCCTCGCCCAGCCTGCGGACCGGTATAATACCGGATGCCATCGTAGGCAGCGTCGTGCTGCCCATGCCGAAGCCCACGCCGAACACGATCCGCATCAGCAGCAGCAGCGCCATCGTGCCGCTCCACAGGTAACCGAAGGTGGCGAGCAGCGCTAAGGCAAGGCCGATATATAAGATTTGATTACGGATGCCTCTCTCCAAAGCTTTCGCGGAATACAGACGCGCCGCGATCGCTGCCAGCGAGAACAGGGTCGTAAACATGCTGACCATGAAGGCACTGGCGTGAAAATGTTCTTTTACATAGCCGGACAGAGGGGATACGATCATTTGCAAATTTAAAAATAACAGCAGGTTGCACAGCGTAAGCATAATAAACTCACGTGTCCACAGTTTCTCTCGGGTGTCGTTCATAGGTGACTCCTACTCCATTAAAATTCGATCTATATTTTTATTGATTTGATCCATGATGCGGTTCAGTGACTCCAATTGCTCGTCCGTAATGCCGGCGATCAGCTCGTCATTAAGCTTCAGCTCCATCGGGATCGTTTCTTTCATCAGCTCCTGCACGGCTGGCGTGGCGTAGATTAAATAAGCCCGGCGGTCGGCCGGATCCGGCTTGCGCTGAATCAGTTCTTTCTTGTCCAGCACATCGAGAATGCGGGTGATGGAGGGCTGGTCTTTGCCGGAACGAAGCGCGAGTTCCTTCTGGTTAATCCCTTCCTGGAGGTGAACCTGGTACAGTACGGACCATTGCTCGGGTGTGATGCCGTAAGGTTTAAGCAGGCCTGCAAAAATAGAAGACATTCTGCGGGACATATTTCCGTATCGGAAACCGATCGTTTGGGACGAAGATGAGAAGCGGGTCAGGGAAAACACTCCTTCAAAATATAATTGTCATAACAATTATATGGATATGAACAAAGAACGTCAACGAAAAAAACTGCGGCGCGTTGACGATGATTTTGAAGAAGTGTTTGGTTGGAGAAGAGACTGGAGGTAGTGCAGCTACTGGTGAGTAGGCGTGTCCAATATGGACGAGTACTTGGGATACAGCCGCCGTATGCAGTCCGGGCAAATATCGTGCGTAAATTCGGTGTGGGCATGCTTTTGCAAAAAACTCTCGATGGAATTCCACAAGTCATCGTCATCGCGGATTCGTTTGCAGACGGCGCAGATGGGCAGCAATCCACGTAGAGTGCGGATCTGGGATAAGGCGGTCATCAAGTCGTTCTCGAGCTGCTTGCTTCGGCTGATATCCGACAGGCAGACGATCATTCCCCGGGGTTCCTCCCTGGCGCCGTTCCGGAGCGGGAAAGCCTCGATTTGAAACCAGCGGGAGGGCTGGATGCAGCTCGACCGGAATTCGTTCCTGTAGTATGTAGAAATACCCTGCAAAACCGCCTGGAGTCTGTCCAGGTCTTGTTCGTCTTCTCCCGAAAGGGCGTCGGCGATTTGCATAAAATTAATACCAACCCAGTTAAAGGATTGGGGGACGCCTTCGTCATACGCGCTTTGAATCCAGGCGTGGTTCACTGAAATGATAACTCCTCCGGCATCCACGACGGCAATACATTGCCTCATGGCATGGATCAATTCATGATAAGAAATGTCGAGTGTGTGCAAAAGCGGTCGCTCCCTGTCTTGGTATTGGTCATAAGCGGGCCCGAATCGCGTTGGAAAGGTAACGTCAGATATGAAGTGAATGATTGCAGGGCGGTTGGATTAGAAAAGGGACTAATGATACAATAAGAGCCATAGGTATGGAAATTCCTAATATAAAGAATACTATACACGTTTTTGCGTCATATTGCAAGCATAAAATTACTTAAATGCGTCGTTTTTTGCGACATGACTGGAAGGCGGTTTTTTATGCAATCCATTTACGGACGTATTGAGGCATTGATTAAGCAGAAGGGGATGACCAAAAAGTCGTTTTGCGAGCAGCTTAATATCAGCACGGGGAATTTCGGAGATTGGAAAAGGGGGAAGTCCACCCCGAGCACCAATAAATTGATCGAAATTTCGAGCTTTTTCGGCGTCAGCCTTGATTGGCTGATTCTGGGCAAGGAACCGGGGCCGTATATGGTGAAAGAGCAGCAGGATCCTTATTTGTGGGAAAACGGAAGGCAGTTAAACGAAATGCCGCTATCCGATCACGAGAAGGAGTTTATCAAGGAGTACATCAAGTTTGTGGAATACCGGAAGAACCAGTCCCGCGATCAGTAAGATGAAGGTCAAGTACATACATGGGAACAGAAAAGGCACTTCGCTGCGGCAGGGCAGAGCGGAGTGCCTTTGTGGTGTTGTTAAAGAGATCACGAGGCGATATGGGAGTCGTTCTCCTGGATATTAAAAAGGTCTGTGGGCAGGGAATCTTTCTCCGCTGTCCATGCGCGCTCCATTTCAGCCGTCCATTTGCCGGCCAACGCTTTGGCGTCGTGAGGCGGAATGCTCAGCGAGCGGGCAGCGAGCTGGATGCATGTGCAGACCGCAGATTGCATATAGCCATAAACGGTGTGGTCGCGGCTGGACCCGAGCTGATAGTTGACATAGGCATGCGCCGTGGCCAGGCAGACGGGAGACAGCTCCTTCTGCGCGAGTTCGTCAAGAACCTTCAGATTGAGCCAGGGGTACAGGGCCTGGGCCAGTTTCAAAAGTCTTCTGCCCCGTTGGCGCACCGCTTCATCATTTTCATGGGCAGCGATTCCTCCGAGGATGTACCGGTCAATTCGGGCGATCTGACGGATATCCCGTTGGTCGGCAGCTGCGTAAATCGCCTGAATGGCCGCGCCGTCTTGGCGGACCAAACGATTCATCATCGGATGAAGGATGAACCCTTCCAGCTCTTCCTGGCTCTGGATGCGCCCTTCTGCAATTCGGGTTTGGAGGTCAAACACATGGCTGAAGCCTCCGACCGACAAGTCGTTATCCAGCGTTTGCACGTAATCGAGCAGTTTGGTGCTTTTGTCGTTCAACGCGGTCACCTCCATATTATTGTGGTAATAAATATTACATGAATTGCGAAGTGAAATCATCGATCACTATTATTTGTAAGTTAATATTACATAAATATTGTGGTTTGTCAATGTTAGGGCGACTTGATCTCTGTTTTTGTTGTTTGATGTGTTATATAATATTACATGTATGGTGTTTTAATGTATTTCCCTTTACAATTCGGATGATTTTGTGTATAATAAAAAAGTTCGCTAAATGAACTTTGGATATTATGCGGTAGTGGTGGAATGGCAGACACGCTATCTTGAGGGGGTAGTGGGCGTACGCCCGTGGAGGTTCGAGTCCTCTCTACCGCATCTATGAACACAGAAAGAAGCTTCCTTGGAGAAATCCAGGGGAGCTTCTTTTTTTGCTTATTGCATTTTCGTATATTTCGGGGTCCCGCAAAGCTAGTGAATTCGGATCGCAGCAAGTAGCGTTATTTTGTAGGGCTGATTTGCCTATTCGCTTTTTCCGGATGCAAGCAGCTTGCGGATGTCGTTTTCGATTTTGTCCGGTGTCGTTTTGGGCGCGTAACGCTTGATGACCCTGCCCTTGGAGTCGACCAGGAACTTGGTAAAGTTCCACTTGACCGCTTTCGATCCGAGCACGCCCGGCGCTTCCCGGGTCAGGTATTGAAACAGTGGATGGGCGTTGCTGCCCTTGACGTCGATCTTCTCAAACATCGGGAACGTGACCCCGTAATTCATCTGGCAGAATTCGCCGATCTCCTCGCTGGTACCGGGCTCCTGATTGGCAAACTGGTTACTCGGAAAACCGAGAATTTGAAAATGATGGTCGCGGAACTCGTCGTACAGCTCCTGCAGCCCGCGAAACTGCGGCGTAAATCCGCATTTGCTGGCCGTGTTCACGATCAGCAGCACGTCACCTTCATATTCCTTTAACGATACCTCTTTGCCGCGCAGCGTGTTCACTTGAAAATCATAGACGCTCACTGCCATCCTCCTCCTTTTGTGCTGCTATGAATCATCATCCAGCCGAAGCATTTACCAAGCACACAATTTAATTTTAAACGATTGAACTGTAATGTCAATGCGGATATTCCTGCGAGCCAGTGTCCCCGAATGACCTGGATTCCATAAATGCGCCAAATCGGGAGCATGGAAGAGGTAGAAGTCAAAAAGCCAAAATGTAAGCGCTAATAAGGTCCTGAATGTTCCAAAATTCGCGGTTCATGATTTTTAGACTGCCTTTACAGCTTGGAAGGAGCGGGTGTATGATTCAGAGCGTATTCAATACAGTTTCCATTACTAATCGCTGAGTTTCCGCAAAAAAGCGCGGAAATCGGGGGAACCAAACGCGTGCCATGGAGCAGCGAACCGGTGTGAGAGTCGGGGGTCTGCTGCCAGCCGCAGGGGTGAATCCCGGCTACGGATGCCATGGATCCGGCCGGGTAGAGCGACTCTCACCGCTCGAATCCGTCAGCTAACCTCGTAAGCGTCGTTTGAGAGAGGAATGATGAAACTTGCGACCCGAATAAACTTTCGGATCACAGGGGGATCAGCTGGCCTCTGTGTTTTTTTTACCCTTTTTTAGCTTACTGGAACAAAAGAGAGCATTCATCACAATCACATACACTTATCAATAACGCTTAATTTCGGCCGGAAAGGGCCGGGAGCGGGGGAACCACAGCGGCCGCCTGGAATGGAAGCCGCCGGGGTGAATCTTTCCGGTACGGTAAGTACCGGAAGGTAGGGCGACTCTCACGCCCGAATCCGACAGCTAACCTCGTCAGCGTAACGGGAGAGGCAGCACTTATCGTGCGCATTTTGAATATAGGACGATCCTATTCATATTCGTCCAAATTCAAGAAGCCGCGGGAAAGGTCCTTCTTTCCCTGCGGCTTCTTTTGCGTATTCGCGGCTGCCGCACAGGAGGAGCCTTTGAAATGGACAACGTCGTCATCGTGACCGCGCCGAACGAGGCGGGACGCAATTTTATCAAGCTGCTGATGTATTGGAAGAGGCCCTTTGCCGTTCTGACCAACAGTGCCCGGGAGGAACGCCTCTTGAGAAAAATGGGGGTGCAGCAGATCATCCGGCTGAATACGAATCACGCGGAGGATTGGGTGGTGCCCGAAATAGAGGTCGGCAAAATCTTTCTGTTTGAAAGCAGCCTCAACCTGACCTGCCGCTATTTGCAAATCTGCCGTCCCTGGACGTCGGAACCGGTATATGTCATTACGCAGAGGGGCAGCTCACCCGGCATTTACCGGGGGCTTGGTGCAGATCACATCATTTATACCTTAAACGGCGAAGTCGGATTTTTACTGAAATAAAGATGATTCTAACCATGCAAAGGAGAGACCGGAAACGATGATGGATGTATATATGATACTTGCGCTCGCTGCCACCTTTGGCGTGTTCTTGTTATTTCTTCATTGGTGCGGCCGAGTGGTGGAAGAAGGGGGCAAAGACCAATGATTGTCGTTGGGGCATTCGCCGTGCTTGTCTTTATCTATTTGGTTTACGCCTTGATCCATCCGGAAAAATTTTGACGGGGAATTTTAAATCTGTAAGCCTTAAGGGGCCAAAGCAGAACATGCTCGTAAGAGGGGGAAGCCAGCCTTGGATATTTTGCAAATTTGTATCGTCATTTTCGTGCTCCTGCTGCTCGTGAAGCCGGTAGGCACTTACGTATATCATATATTCTCCAATGAACCGAACCGGACGGACCGGATTTTCGGCGGCGTGGAAAGAGTTTTATACCGGATCATCGGGCTGAAGCAGCGGGGCAGCATGAATTGGAAAAAGTACGCGCTCAGCATGATCGCAACCAATATCTTTCTGGTAGCGATCAGCTATATATTGCTGCGAACGATGGGCGCCCTTCCGGGCAACCCGAGCGGCATCGGCAATATGGAGGCTAGCCTGTCCTTCAACACGGTCATCAGCTTTATGACGAACACGAACCTCCAGCATTACAGCGGAGAGAGCGGCATGTCTTATTTTGGCCAAATGATCGTCATCACGATGATGATGTTTACCTCGGCAGCCTCGGGCCTGGCTATCGCTATTGCTTTTATGCGCGGCATCACCCGCAGGGGTGAGGGGCTCGGGAACTTCTTCGAGGATTTTATCAAGGCGCATGTCCGCCTGTTCGTGCCGCTTGCCCTCATCGTAACCCTGGTGCTGGTCGGGCTCAAAGTGCCGCAGACGCTGGAGCCGATGCGGGCCGTGCAAACGCTGGGAGGCGGCGTGCAGCAGATTCCGCTGGGTCCTGTGGCCTCGCTGGAATCGATCAAGCACCTCGGAACGAACGGGGGAGGTTTCTTCGGCGTCAATTCGGCCCATCCGTTCGAGAACCCAAGCCCGCTGACCAACGTGATCGAAATTCTCAGCATGTGGACGATTTCGGCGTCACTGCCTTACACGTTCGGACGGTTCGCCCGGAACAAGAAGCAGGGCTGGATGATTTTCAGCGTCATGATGACGCTGTTCGTAGCGTTCCTGTGCCTGACGTATTTCTCGGAAAAAGCCGGCAACCCGCTGATCAACCAGCTTGGCATCAACAGCTCGGGCGGCAGCATGGAAGGCAAGGAGGTGCGCTTTGGCATCGCGCAGTCCGCGTTGTTCACAACCGTCACCACCGCCGCAACGACGGGGTCGGTCAACAACATGCATGATACGCTGACGCCGCTGGGAGGACTTGCGCCCTTGGCCGAAATGATGCTGAACGTCGTGTTCGGCGGCAAGGGGGTCGGTTTCGTCAATATGATCATGTATGCAATCCTCGGCGTATTTATCTGCGGCCTGATGGTTGGCCGGACGCCGGAATTTCTGGGCCGGAAGATCGAAGCCCGGGAGATGAAGCTGATCGCGGTGGCGATTCTGATGCATCCCTTCATTATTCTTGCGCCGACGGCGATTTCGTTTATGACGCATCTGGGTACCGACGCCTTCTCCAATCCTTCGTATCACAGCTTGAGCCAGTCGCTCTATGAGTTCACCTCCTCGGCGGCGAATAACGGCTCCGGGTTCGAGGGATTGGCAGACAATACCGTATTCTGGAACGTCAGCACCGGTCTGGTGATGCTCCTTGGCCGATATATTTCGATTATCGCGCTGCTCGCCGTTGCAGGTTCGCTGGCGGTGAAGCAGAAGGTTGCCGAGACCCAGGGTACCTTCCGGACGGACAACAAGCTGTTTGCCGGCATTTTGACCGGAACCGTGCTGCTGATCGGAGCGCTGACGTTCCTTCCGGTCCTCGTTTTGGGGCCGGTCGCCGAATTTTTAACACTTAACTAAAGAGGTGGAGCAAGTCATGAGCGGACAACGCAAAAGCATGCTGTCTGGCGGCATTGCCAAACAGGCGCTGAAAGACAGCTTTATGAAACTGAACCCGGCCGTAATGATGAAAAATCCGGTCATGTTCGTTGTGGAGGTCGGCACCTTCGTGGTGCTGCTGATGGTTCTTTTTCCCTTTTATTTTCATACCGAGGGACGGATAGGGTTTAATCTGACCGTGTTTCTGATATTGCTCTTCACCGTCCTGTTCGCGAATTTCGCGGAGGCGCTGGCGGAAGGCCGGGGCAAGGCCCAGGCCGATACGCTCAAGAAGAGCAAAAAAGACACGACGGCGAACAAAATCGTGGGCGGCGAGATCAAGGTCGTCAGCTCGGCCGAGCTGCGCAAAGGCGATGTCGTCATCGTCTCCCAGGGAGAGATGATCCCGGGTGACGGGGAAGTCATCGAAGGTCTTGCATCGGTGGATGAATCGGCGATTACCGGCGAATCGGCACCGGTGATCAAAGAAGCCGGCGGCGATTTCAGCTCGGTCACCGGGGGAACCCGCGTCGTCAGCGACCAGATCAAGGTGATGATCAAAAGCGATCCGGGCGAATCGTTCCTGGACCGGATGATATCCCTGGTCGAAGGGGCGGCGCGCCAGAAAACACCTAATGAAATTGCGCTTAACACGCTGCTTACAACACTAACGTTGATATTTCTGATCGTGGTCGTCACGTTGGCGCCAATTGCCAAGCATTTCGGCATTTCACTGGATATCCCGGTGCTGATCTCCCTGCTCGTGTGCCTCATTCCGACGACGATCGGCGGGCTGCTGTCCGCCATCGGCATCGCGGGCATGGACCGGGTTACGCAGTTCAACGTGCTGGCCATGTCGGGAAAAGCCGTTGAGGCATCCGGCGACATCAACACGATCATTTTGGATAAAACGGGTACGATTACCTTCGGTAACCGGATGGCGAGCCAGTTCATTCCGGTGGGGGACGCGGATTATGCGGAAACCGCCTATTGGGCAGCCGTCAGCTCGGTTAAAGACGAGACGCCGGAAGGCCGCTCCGTGCTGGAACTGGTGAAGAAGCAGTCGATAGAGGTTCATCCGGAAGCGGCCGCCGCTGGAGAGTTTATCGAGTTCAAGGCGGAGACGCGGATGAGTGGCATCGACCTGGTGGATGGGCGGCATGTCCGTAAAGGGGCGGTGGACGCGGTGAAGCGCTGGGTGCAGGCCCAAGGCGGAAGTATTCCGGCGGATCTGGATATGGAATCCGATAAAATCGCGTCGGAAGGCGGTACGCCGCTGGCTGTCGCTGTGGACAGCCGTATTTACGGGTTGATTCACCTGAAGGATACGGTCAAACCCGGCATGAAGGAACGCTTTGACCAGCTCCGGCAAATGGGGATCAAGACGATCATGTGTACCGGCGACAACTCGCTGACCGCGGCTACGATCGCCCGGGAGGCGGGCGTCGATGACTTTATCGCCGAGAGCAAGCCGGAGGACAAAATCGCGGTCATCCGCCGCGAGCAGGCGGAGGGCAAGCTGGTCGCCATGACCGGCGATGGCACGAACGACGCGCCGGCGCTGGCTCAGGCCGACGTCGGGCTCGCGATGAACAGCGGCACGGCGGCCGCGAAGGAAGCGGCCAACATGGTCGACCTCGATTCAGATCCGACGAAGATCATCGAGGTTGTAGCCATCGGCAAGCAGCTGCTGATGACCCGCGGCGCGCTCACCACGTTCAGCATCGCGAATGACGTGGCTAAGTATTTTGCCATCATTCCCGCCATGTTCATGGCCGCCATTCCGGAAATGAACGTGCTGAACGTCATGAAGCTCGGCTCGCCGCTTTCGGCGATCTTAAGCGCCCTGATTTTCAATGCGGTCATTATCCCGCTGCTCATCCCGCTGGCGATGAAAGGGGTGGCCTACAAGCCGATAAGCTCGTCGCGCCTGCTCAGCCGTAACCTGCTGATCTTTGGCCTTGGCGGCGTGATTGCGCCCTTTATCGGCATCAAGCTGATTGATCTGGTAGTTCATTTGTGGATTTAAATAGAACGAACTAAAGAAATGGATAAGCGATAGATTATGAAAAAGGGATGATACGATATGAAAACGACGGTGACGACGGCGGTCGGCGAAGAAAAGTGGAATGGTTCCTTGTGGGGTGTCGCACTGCGCACGAGTCTGGTGCTGATCGTCCTATGCGGGATTGCGTATCCGCTGGTGAGCACCGGACTGGCCCAGCTGATTTTCCCAAGCCAGGCGAGCGGCAGCATGCTAAAGGACAGCACGGGAAAGGTCGTGGGTTCCGAGCTGATTGGCCAGTCCTTTACGGACCCTTCCTTCTTCCAGGGGCGGGTTTCCAGCATTGATTACAAGGCAGAGGGTTCGGGATCGAACAACTATGCCCCGTCCAATCCCGAGCTGCTGAAGCGGGTTCAAGCCTCGATCGCGGATTGGCAAAAGAACAACCCTGATGTGCCGGTCAGCGAGCTTCCGGTGGACCTGATCACCAACTCGGGCTCCGGGCTGGATCCCCATATTACACCCGAATCAGCGAAAGCTCAGGTACCGCGGATCAGCAAACTGCGCGGCGTTTCGGCCGATGAGCTGGACCGTCTCGTTGAGCGGAACACAGAGGGCCGGGACCTCGGCGTATTCGGCGAGAAGCGGGTCAATGTGCTGAAGCTGAACCTGGCCCTGAGCGAGCTTGGCGAGTCCTGATATTTTAAAAAGCCCCGTATCCATGGAATCCATGAGATACGGGGCTTTTATTTTGTGTCCGGTGCTATTAACCGAAAATGGTCTGAACCAGAAGGTACACGTTCAGAACAATGATAAATGCCGCCACGACCCAGGCCAATATTTTGACCCAAACCGGATTGACGAATTTGCCCATAAGCTTCTTGTCGCTAGTAAACTTGACCAGCGGAACCACCGCAAACGGCAGCTGGAGGGACAGGATGACCTGGCTCAGAATAAGCAGATCCTCGGTGCCGCTCTCGCCGTAGATGGCCGTCACGATGACCGCCGGGATGATGGCGATCATCCGGGTGATCAGCCGGCGCAGCCAGGACGGCAGCCGCAGGTTCAGGAAGCCCTCCATGACGATCTGTCCGGCGAGCGTGCCGGTCAGCGTCGAGTTCTGGCCCGATGCCAGCAGGGCGACGGCGAACAAAATGCTTCCGAGCGTCGTTCCGAGCAGCGGCGTCAGCAGATGGTACGCATCGCTGATGTCGGCGACGGTAGTCATCCCCGCCTTGTGGAATGTCGCCGCCGAGACGATCAGGATCGCCGCGTTGATGAACAGGGCAAGCGTCAGCGCAATCGTCGAATCCCACACGGAAAATTTGATGGCTTCCCGCTTGCCCTTGTCGGTGTTTTCGTACTGCCGGGTCTGCACGATCGATGAGTGAAGGTACAGGTTATGCGGCATAACGGTCGCGCCAAGGATGCCGATGGCGATATAGAGCTTCTGATGATCGGTCACCAGATCGGCCGTCGGGATGAACCCGGTGAGGATGCTGGCGGCATCCGGCTTGGAGAGCCACAGATCGATCCCGAAGCACAGTCCGATCGTCACGATCAGCACGATGACGAGCGTCTCGATCGCCCGAAAGCCCTTGTGCTGCAGCAGCAGCACAAGCAGGACGTCGAGGGCGGTGATCAGAACGCCGTACAGGATCGGAATCCCGAACAGCAGCTTCAGGGCGATCGCCGAACCGATGACCTCGGCCAGATCGCAGGCTGCGATGGCCAGTTCACACAGCACCCACAGACCGATGCTGACCGGCTTGCTGTAATGGCTGCGGCACGCCTGCGCCAGGTCGTGGCCTGTAACGATGCCGAGCTTGCTGCACAGCGACTGGAGCAGGACGGCCATCAGGTTCGACAGCAGGATCACGGCAAGCAGGGAATAGCCGAACCGGGATCCCCCGGCGATGTCCGTCGCCCAGTTTCCGGGATCCATATAGCCTACAGCAACCAGATATCCGGGGCCGACAAAGGCCAGAAATTTGCGAAAAGTCGAGGCGTTCACCGGGACTTTCATAGATTGGTTTACGTCAGACAGCGAAGTTCGTTCCTTCGGTTTCTCCCACGTATTGGACTTGGAAGGATGTATAATTTCGGTGTCTTTCATATGCATCACACCTTATTAAAATTATTGTAATGTAATAAATGTTCTACTATTCATTGTACTCATACAAATTTGTTTGTCTAGGGAAACTTTTGTGTGGTTGTACAATTATTTTTGGGACACACAAGAATGGGATGCGCACCTCTTCTGAATAGCCATTACCCGAAGGATCCCGTTTCAATTTGGAAGGATCGCTTTAATTAATGAGGGTAGGGTCAAATTTCAGGAAAAGGAGTCGATGAAGATGAAAGCTCTATATACGGCAACGGCAACGGTCCATGGCGGCCGGGAGGGTTCGGTCGCATCCTCCGATGGTGTCCTGAAGCATGAACTCAGTATGCCCAAAGAATTAGGCGGAGCCGGCGGCAATGGAACCAACCCCGAGCAGCTGTTTGCAGCCGGGTACGGTGCCTGCTACGAAAGCGCACTGGCCAATGTGGCCCGCCAGGCCGGCGTCAAGCTGAATGATGTGGAAGTCACTTCCAACGTCATGATCGGCAAAGACGAAAGCGACGGCGGTTTCCGCCTTGCGGCCCGTCTCGATATCAAGCTGCCCGGGATCGAACGCGAACAAGCGGAAGAGCTTGCGAAAAAGGCGCATGAATTCTGCCCGTATTCCAAAGCCACGCGGGGGAATATCGATGTTGAGCTGAACGTTATTTAAATTACGCCAGGATGTATCCGAACGTCTATCGACGTACCTTCATAGAAAACTGGCCGCGTTTCGCGGAGGTTTTCCGCGCGATGATGGAATGATTCAGTTCCACTGAACTTTATCATCGTAACAAAAGCCGGGGGCTCACCACGCGGTGGCGGCTGCTTCCGGCTTTTTGTCGTATCCTTTTACGGCATAACTATATCCCTGGAACGATTTCCACCGCCTTGGCGTAAAATAGTTAGGCACCAAAGGAAAGGGGAGATCAGCTTGAGCATTAAGGACATCATTGAGGATCGTTTTGTATGCGTTAAGTGCAAGGGGCGGATCTGCGACATCCGTGAGGTTTCCATGACGGGAGCCGGCCTCAGCAAGATGTTTGATATCCAGCATATCCATTATTTATTTGTTTCCTGCAAGCATTGCGGGAATGTCGAGGTGCTTAATCCCGATATTTTGGAAGGGAAAAAGAAAGATCAGCTTGGCACGATTCTGGATATTTTCTTTGGGAGTTAGGCATCCTTTATATTGAAGGGAAGCAAAAGCGATCGGTACTGTAGAGACATATTGGGGCCAAATACATGAATTACATACCCTTCTTTGTTGACATGATATATAAAATTCATTTAATATGTCTAAGTACTTGTTACGTACTATTTGTCCGAGGCAAGAAAACTAAATAAACGGGTGATGCATATGTCTTACAGACCGATCATTACGAACGTCAGAGAAGCCAGCAGCAATGAAAAAAGCGGATTGTACGAATTCATTATCAACCTGGCTGACGGAACAGAGTGCCGTGCGTTCTATAACCGTTTTCCGGAATGGAAAATGACTAACATCAGCCGATTGCAGAAAACTCCTTGTCCTGTATGCCGCAAAGACTTTATTTGCAAGTGCATGGAGAGCTTTACAGGCGAGCTGGAACAGCAAATCGTTGAGAACCAATGGATTGATAAGGCGCTTGCCCATTAATATCATCCAGGAGATACAGGTGCGGGATTATGAATCCCGTGCTTTTTTCTATTTTCGGGGAGTTATGAGGTGGCTTGATTTACGAGGCAATAAGGAAGATACTGGAGGTAAGGGAGGGCTCGCCGATGACCATGCAGCAAGGAAGCGCAGGTAAGCCAAATGCCATTGTTCTGATTGACGGCGTCTGTCATTTATGCCAGGGGCTGACCAAGTTCATTCTCCAACGGGATCCGGCAGGAATATTCCATTTTGCCTCACTCCAGTCCGAGATCGGAGAGAAGCTGCTCCGGGAGGGCGGCTTGCCAGTCGGAACCCTAAATACCGTCGTTCTGATTGAAAACGGACGCTATTATACGGAATCTGCTGCGGCTTTGCGGATTGTGCGGCGTTTAAAGCAGCCTTGGCCGCTTCTGTATGCTTTCATCGCTGTGCCTGCGCCGCTCCGGAACGTGATCTATCGCTGGGTCGCGCGCAACCGGTACCGCTGGTTTGGCAAGGAGGAAGCTTGCCTGCTGCCCACGCCAGAGATTAGGAACCGTTTTCTGTGAAAAATGAACCGTTACCGGATCGATTTTTTCATGTCAAAGTGTATTGTGTTTCCGGACCGGATGTGATAAATTCTAAATTAAGTAAATACTTACCAATAACGGAAGCACCGTTTAACACCCGCCAGGCGGGTTGTTGGACGGTGCTTTTTTGCTGTCTGAAACGAGGAGGGATCATTCGTGATGGTACCATACCGAATTACGCTCGCGGTCAAGGAGGCGCAGTATCTGGAGGGTATCCTGCACTATGTTCACAGCAGCGAGTTTGGGGACAAGCTGCACATATCCGGATTCACTAAATTGGACGCTTTTATGAAGTATATGGACGGCGAGGAGCTGCCCGACGCCGTCGTTGGGGAGGCCGCTTTCCTGGAACCCTGGCTTGCCGGGAAGAACGGCGATATACCGAACTGGATTTTGCTCGGACATGGGGAGGCTGCCTCTATACAAGGACCGGTGCTCCCCAAATATCAGCCCCTTCCGGAGCTGATGGCTTCCATCCTCGGCTTATGCCGAAGGGAAGGTCAGCGCCGTACACTGCCGGTGGCGGACGGAGAGGCCGTGACGATCGGCTTCGTCTCCGTCGTGGGCGGGAGCGGGAAGACGACCGCTGCCGTTAATATGGCCAAACAGCTGGGGGCGGCCGGCCTGTCGGTATTTTATTTGAACCTCGAAACCGTGAACAGCAGCGGAATTTTTCCCAGACAGGGGGGCGGTGCGGAGAGTGCCGAGGGGCTGCCCGGGATGCTGTATGAGCTGAAAGCGGCCCAGGAGGAGAAGCATGTGCAGACGATGGTATCTCCGGACCCGTACACCGTCCATCATCCGGGAATTCGTGCGGATTGGTTCAAACCCGTCACCAATTTGAAAGAGCTGGTTCAATTGGGGAAAGCCGATACACGGAAGCTGCTGCAGAGCATCGCGGCAAGCGGCCGGTACGACGTGGTGATCGCCGACACAGATTCCGGGACGAACGAACGCCTGGCCGCCGTCCTGGAAGGATGCCGCCGCCTGGTCTGGCTGATGCTGGACGATATCACCAATCTGTACAAAAACGGCCAGTGGTTTGCGTTTATGGAGCGGAGCCAGCCGGATCTGTTCGCCGAGCTTGCGGGAAAGAGCCGGTACGTGGTCAACCGGTTCACCGGGCAGCTGGCCAATCCGCTGCCCGCGTGCATTCCGGAGGTGGACGGCGTTCTGCCGTATATCCCTTCCTGGAAGCAGAACAGCAACGAAGAGCTGCTGCTCAGCTCGCCGATCTACCAGCGGGATATCCTCAAGCTGTGCAAGTCCCTCTTGGGGGACTCATTCGTCAGTGGTTCAGGGGTGAGGGGATATGGATGAAGGGCTGTTCCGCGAGCTTCGTCAAGAAATCCGGTCCGGACTGGACGTGACTTCTGCGCTGGGCAACCGGGAGCTGATGCAGTATATCGAGCGGACGGTGTTCAGGAGACCTGAGCTTCGCGAGCTGACCGCGCAGGAGAAGCGCAGCCTGATCCGGCGGATCTTCGATTCGTTCCGCGGGCTCGACATTTTGCAGCCTTTAGTGGACAATCCTGCGATTACCGAAATTATGATCAACAGCCACGAGGATATTTTTATCGAGCAGGACGGCGTGGTGTCCCGGCTGCCGCTGAAGTTCGAATCGAGGTCGAGGCTTGAAGACATTATCCAGTCGATCGTTGCCGGCGTGAACCGCGTTGTCAACGAGTCTTCGCCGATCGTGGACGCCAGACTGAAGGACGGCTCGCGGGTCAACATCGTCCTGCCGCCGGTTGCGCTGAAGGGGCCGACGATGACGATCCGGAAGTTCCCCGAATCGCCGATGACGATGCAGGACTTGATCGTCCGGAGAGCGCTGAGTCCGGAGGCGGCTGAGTTTCTGCAGCAGCTGGTGGTGGGGAAATACAACATCTTTATCAGCGGCGGGACGGGCTCCGGCAAAACGACGTTCCTCAATGCACTATCGCAATTCATCCCGCCGGACGAACGGGTGATCACGATTGAGGATTCGGCTGAGCTTCAGATTGTCACGGTCCCCAATCTGGTCGCTCTGGAGACCCGTAACGCCAACACGGAGGGGAGAGGGGAAATCGCCATCCGGGATCTGATCCGCTCCTCCCTTCGGATGCGTCCCAATCGGATCGTGGTCGGCGAGGTTCGGGGGAGCGAGGCGCTCGATATGCTGCAGGCGATGAACACCGGCCATGATGGAAGCTTATCGACCGGCCATGCGAACAACACGCGCGATATGATCAGCCGGCTGGAGACGATGGTGCTGAGCGGAGCGGATCTGCCTGTGCCTGTCGTCCGCCAGCAGATCAGCTCGGCGATCGATATTTTTGTCCATCTGTCCAGGATGCGCGACCGCACGCGGAAGGTCATTGAAATCAGCGAGGTGGCAGGGCTGGAGAACGGTGAGGTGGTCCTTAATCCGTTGTTCCGTTTTCGGGAGACGGGGGAGAAGGATGGAAAGGTTGCAGGGGAATTGGAGCCGACGGGAAACGGATTGATTCACGTCGCAAAGCTTCAGGCTGCGGGAATCGCCGCCGCAAAGAAGTGAAGCAGACATTTTTAATTCAAATATGAAGATTGGGGTCGCGGGCTGCTTGATTCAGCATCAAATGAAAAGGCCTTAATAAACCAGTTGGGTACTGTCACCAAGGAGGTGAAGCGATGTTACACGAACAGCAGGGAACAGGGAGCAACGGTAACCGGCGGGAGACCGCTCCTCCCAAGAAGCCAGGCAGGGCGCTCAGGAGGCAAAGTATGGAGGGATCGCCCCCTCCAGAAGGCATAGGGAAGAAGCTTCCGGATTATCGGACTTATGAGCTGAACGGGCTCCAGCGTACGGCATGCATTGCTATTGGGGGGGTGTTATGCTTTGGAATTGGCTATTTGTTCTATCACCAATGGCTCGTAGCTATGATCATGGCATCCGGCGGATGGATCGTTCCGCGGTTTTGGAGGGCTCATCTTCTGGAGCGCCGGAGGACCGCGATGAATCTTCACTTTAAGCAGGCGCTGTATTCGCTGTCTTCCTCCCTGTCTGCGGGCAAATCGGTGGAGAACGGATTTAGGGAGGCTATTCAGGACCTGCGGATGCTCGACCCGGATGCGGAGAATGACCTGATTACCGAGCTGGGCATTATCTGCGCAAGAATGGAATACGGCGAACCGGTCGAGAATGCGCTGAATGACTTTAGCCGCCGTGCCGCAATGGAGGATATCACGAATTTTGCGGATGTATTCACGACGTGTAAGCGCACGGGAGGGGACCTTGTCGAGGTTGTACGGCACACCTCAACGGTGATCGGCGAGAAGCTGGATATCAAACAGGAGATCTCGGTCATGATCGCCCAGAAAAAGTTTGAATCCAGAGCCTTGTTGGCTGCGCCTATCCTGATGCTGATGTTTATGAATTTTACGGCCGGAGACTATATGCAGCCGCTGTACAGCGGGATGGGCATCGTGATTTCGACAGGTGCATTGGCGGGGCTGGCCAGCTGCCTGCTATGGATTATGAAAATGATGAATATCAAGGTGTGAACGGGGTGAAGTCATGAAATTATTGGCTGCCGTGATGCTGGTTCTGCTGGCGGGAGGTTGGGTGGTGCAGAACCAGCGCTGCGGCGACAGGTTTAAGCGGTTGATGACATTGCCGATGGAAGGGATTCGGCTGAGAGCGGTGATGCGGCCCATGCTGTACATCATCGACCGGTACAAGCTGACTGCTCGTTTTCCGCTCTTCTTCTTCAGGCTTCAGCGCTCGATCCAGAAGATTCACGGGCAGCGGCACAGCGTGGAGATGACGCTCCTGTATGCCGGAGAGATGCTGTGTTACAGCTGGCTGATGCTGATGCTGGGCTGCCTGCTGACGCTTGCCGCCGGGGGGAACACGGGGCTTATTATTGGAGGGCTGCTGGCCATCCTTCTGCCGGCCGCGATTATTAAGGACCTGCATACGAAGGTCGATAAGCGGGACCAGGATATTACGATCGAGCTGGCTGAGCTGCTGAACAAGATCGTACTGCTTGTCGGAGCCGGCGAGACGGTGCAGAAGGCCATCACGCGATGCGCACGTCAGAAGGAAGCCCAAAGGGATCATCCGCTTTATAAGGAACTAATCCGGATGATCGATGATCTGGAAGGCGGATATTCCTTTCAGCAGTCGTTTGAAAATTTTAGCAAACGCTGTGCCGTACAGGAGGTATCCGCGTTTACGACAGCCGTGCTGCTCAATTTACGGCGAGGGGGCAGCGACTTTGCCATGGCGCTGAACGACTTGTCCCGGGGATTATGGGAGAAGCGCAAGGCCATTACCCGGACACGAGGAGAGCAAGCTTCGTCAAAGCTCGTTTTTCCAATGATGGTCATTTTTATGATCGTGATTGTGCTGGTGGGCACACCGGCTTTTATGATGATGAACATGTAGGAGGGGTATAAATGCTGACAATGATAAGACGAAGCGGCAAGAAATTATGGAGGGACGAGGAGGGACTCGGAACGCTCGAAATGCTGCTGATTATCGTCGTGATCCTCATTATCGCGCTTCTGTTTAAGAAGCAAATCATGGAGCTTATCAACAAACTGCTGGCTAACGTCAACAAAAAAAGTGAAGAATTTACGAGCTAGGTTAAAAGAATGCGAGGGAAGCTTTACGCTGGAAGCCTCCCTCGTCATGCCGGTCGTTCTGTTCACGACGATGATTCTGCTGTTTCTGTCCCTATATATGTATCAGCAGAGCATGCTGCATCAAGCGGCGTCCGCAGCCGCGGAGCGCACGGCCTACAGCTGGGATAACAGCCATAAAGAAGCGCTTGACGGCTCGGTTCCGGTCAATCAATATGATTCGCTGTATTGGCGAATGACAGACGATCAATGGCTTGGTGCGTTGTTTGGCTGGGCAGGAGCCGAAAACTCTCAGACGGTACCTGTTCCAAGTACCTCTTCCACGCAAGAGGCGCTGACGGCGATCAAGCTGAGCAAAATCGGCTCGGCGATTCCGGCAGGCATGCAGGGGGATATGACCTATAAAAATGCTTTGCTGCAGCGGAAAGTAACTGCCAGCTTGAACCAAATGATCTCTCTTCGGCCGCTCGATGCCATGCTGGACGGAGGGAGCGAGCTTCGAACCTCCGGGAGTTCATTGGTCGTGGATCCGGTCGAATTTATCCGCAGCATCCATCTGATGAGATACTACGGCTCGAAGTTCAAGAAGAATGATGCTGGTGAAGGGATGGATCGAGGCAGCGCGGCTGGGGTGCTGAAGCGGCTTCAAGCGTCCGGAAGCCAGCCTTAGGACCTAGAGAGGAGGATTGGCGGGTGTTCGGCATGAGACGCTCGGAAAGTGGATCGGTATCCATCTTTCTAATTGGGGTTTTGGCCATGATTTTTGCGTTTGTCGCATTATTTATCGACTACGCCCGGATTGCGGCGATGAAGGCGCAGAGCGAGCGGTTGGTCCGTGCGGCGGTCCGGTCGGTCATGTCGTCGTACGACCCTGAACTGCAGGAAAGGTATGGACTTTTTGCACACGGCAGCACGAGCGGCGATCAGATTATGGCAGGCGTGCTTAACAGCACGATGGATAAGGGAGACCGCAGCGATCGGTTTGATCTGCTTCCGCTTCAGCTGGACACCTCGTCGCTCAAGATGGAACGGATGCTGGGGGAGTATGACATTTTTAATAGGGAAATCAGCGAGGAGATGAAGTATAAAGCGCCCATCGACTTTTCCCTGGAACTCGTCAGCAGGTTCAAGCCGCTGTCCGAATCCATGAAGGAAGCCTCGGATACGGTGGATGTCCTGGGCAAGCTGCAGAAGCTGTATGACAAGCGCGAGGAGGCCCTAGATCAGATGCTGGCGGCCCAGAGAAAGGCCGGTCAAAGCCTGAAGGAGGCCCCGGATTTGACCATGAAGCCTGCCGGAGGGGCGATTCCGGACCAATCGCTCGGTTCTTCGGAAGTGGTCACCGCGGCCGACATCGCCGCACAATATGAGGACTACGTAGACAAGGTCAATCAGGATGCAAACCGTGGCGAAGACGAAAAGGAACAGTACAGCTCGGAAATACGGGAGTATAACCGCAGCTCAGGAAAGGTCATTTCCCGCCTGCAGGACATCCGGTCCTCGGCGGCCAAGAGCCATGCGAAGGAACTCCAGAATGCCCTGGAGTACTGGGAGGAGGCCCGGAGCAGCAACGATAAGATGAAGGAAGTGATTGCAGAAGCCGGAAACCGCGGCGGGACCGAAAGCTACGATCAGGTCGGGAGCGCCATAATTCCGGGGGCGGCACCGGAAGCATCCGGAAGCGATCCAGCGGCGATTCATGGCATCCGGGACGGCATAGACCAACTGCTGCTGTCCGATAGTCTGCTTCAGGAACTGAATGATGTAATTCAGACCCAAAAACAGGATCATAGTGCCTTTAACAACCAGCTATCCACCCTTTTATCTTCTCTTGCCGAGTCTTCCGGCGTTCAGGGAAGCAGTGGGCGCATGAAAAATGAGGTGATCCGGGGAGTAAGCGCGGCTGACCGTTATGTCCATGATTACGCCGTGTCAGGCAGCGGGAATAAGCTCGACCGGGTGGCAGGTCAGCTGCAGAAGCATCGGGGATCCGATAAGGAAAGGAAAGAAAAAGAAAAGCAGAGCAAGGCCAAGCTGTCCGAAGCGGCGGGCATTTTGGAAAGCATTAATAAGCTGGACCAGAAAGTGAAGCAGCACAATGAGGAATACCAGGAGCTTCAGCAGTATTACGACGATAGCTTGACCTTTAATAAGGAAGACGCAGGTAGCGAGTACAAGGGGACCGATCTTGACCATGACCCCTATGATGCGGGCAAATCGGCCATGAAGCAGACGGATTCGGTGTATGGATCCATGGCGGGGATGATGTCGGGCATCAAGGATGAACTGTTCCAGAACGAATATGCAGCGCTGTATTTTACCCATTTTGATCTTGGACTGCTGAAAGATGCGGCGGCAAGCCCGGGAAGCCGGCTTGGGGATGCGGTTGCCGATGAGATGAGCGTAAGCCATCAAGAGCTGGAGTATATCGTGTACGGCTTCCATAACCCGGTGGGTAATGTGTCAGCGGCCTATGCTGAAATTTTTGCGGCACGGCTGGCGGTTCGGACCATGGAGGGGCTCGTGAAGAACAGCAAACTGGGAAACCCGCTGCTCGTTCTAGCTGCAGCGCTGCTGTACGGAGTAGAGATGGCCATGGCCGACATGGTGAAGCTCTGCAGGGAAGGATCTGTAGAGCTGTCCAGTTACGTCAAGATTAAAATGACATACCGCGACTACTTGAGATTGTTCCTGCTGATCCACAGCGACAATGAGAAGAAAATGTCCAGAATGCTGGCGCTGATTCGTCTGAATACGGGAATTAATCCCGCAGAACGCGCCACGTATGCGTCAGGAGAAGTCCGGATCGGAATGAGGCTGTGGTTTCTGCCCGGCGTGATCCAAATGGCGGGTTATGCCGGAGGCAGTCCGGATAACGTGGAAGGAAACCGTTACTATGTTACGAAAAAAGCGGATTTTGCTTATTGATCGGCTGCACCGCATGAATTGGGGGAGAGCTTCTGCTTTTGCCAAGGCGTTTCCGAAGCGGGAGAAGCTGGAGCTGGGCAGCATCGTCCTGGAAGCCTCATTGGTGCTGCCCGTCTTTTTGTTCTTCGTCATTTTTCTGATTTATATCGTTCAGATGACACTCATTTCTACGGCGCTGCAGAGCACCGTTTCGGATACCGTCAAGCTGGTATCTTCCCACATATATCCGGTGGCTTTGGCCATCCAGCCGGAAGCATCCGCAGGGACGGGAGACAAATCCAAGGAGCGTGACTCCGGGAGCTGGTCGGTTCCCGAGCTGTCGCTAAGCGATTGGGCTTCCCAATATACGGGGGCTCTTCCGTCTCCCCTGAAGGAATGGACGAATGAGGCAGTGGGGCGTGCCGAAGCCCCGCTCCAGGATTTAAAAAATCAGACGGCAGAGGCGGTGCTCGACCCGGTGGTCAAACCGATATTGAAGCCACAAATGCAAAGCCATTTTCTAAGCTACGAGCGAATTCATGTTTCCAATATTCAAATCCCTGACCTCAAGAACAGGACGGATCCGTACATTGGCATTGAAGTGAGCTACGAGCTGCCGATAAAGGTCCCTTTTATCAATAGAAAAATCGTGATTCAGGCCAAGGCACAGGAACGCCTGTGGATCGGCGCCACCGATGAAGAAGGCTCAGGAGAGGGTGAAGGGGATGTTGATGGACGCACATCCATCAGCATTTTATCCAAACCAGATCCCGCGTATGTCGGCAAAAAAGCCAAGGTGCGCGCCAAGATCGCTCCAAACGGATCGGCAAATTTATCCGTGTTTTATAAAAGCGGTCAAAGCACCGCCAAATACTTGGGGGAAAAGCAGGCGGACGCGGACGGAACCATCGAGTGGGAATGGTGGGTCGGACCTAACACGACACCCGGAACCTGGCCCTTCGTCATTACGACTTCGGACGGCCAGCGGCTGGAAGTTATGTTTACCGTCGTAAAGGGATAGCTCATACCTCAAATGATGTGGTTTTACCTCAATTGGTGTACTAGCCTCGTTTGGGTCGTGAAAAACTCTTTTTGGCCTGTTAACCTCATGTGTCCGTACCTCTACCGTAATTACGGTAACAGTTCGTTTAGTTCAACTACATAAAGAAGGGGAAGGAGGCGGTTGTACCGTGAATCCAGCTATATATGGATGTGCAGTGCTGATTGCCGCTGCTTTTGTGACCGATATCCGGACGATGAAGATCCCAAATAAGCTAAATTTCAGCGCAATTATCGCGGGGATAACCTTCCACGGAATTTGGGACGGCTGGTCCGGGCTCGCGTTTGCAGGGAAAGGGATGGCTGCCGGATTCCTGGTGCTGCTCGTCATGTACTGGATGGGCGCGGTCGGAGCCGGAGATGTGAAGCTGTTTGCCGGGATCGGCGCCTGGATGGGCGCTCTGTTTGCGGTTCAGTGCGTGGTTTATTCGGTCATCTTTGCGGGAATCATCGGGCTGTTGATCTCCTTGTGGAGGAGGGACGCAATGAAGCGACTGCGCCAAGCCGCGGGAAGCCTGTCCGGATTTTTTGTATTAAGGAGCCTGACCAGCTTGAGGGGAAATCGGAAGGAGCAGCTTCATTTTCCGTTTATGCTTGCCGTGCTGCCTGGCTTTATATGCGCGTGCATGTATTTGTGATTCTCGGTTTACGAAGTGATAAGTTCCTAGAATGGTTTTTGGAGGTGAACACCGGTTTGGAGTCCCTGACGCGTGACTTTATTCAACATGACGGAACCTTTATGGTCATTGGCCCTGCTGAAGGGTACCGTCCCGATGAATTAAACAATATAGAGTTATCTATGATTTCGGCCTCCCGGATTGCCAGATTTCTTCCGCTGCGCCTGAAGGAGATGGATCTCCGGGTAACACTCCAGTATGACATTACAGGCAAGAAGATGCTGTCCCATGTGCTGAGGGGAGAGAGGCTCAGCATGCCGGATTATTACGGGCTTTTGTGCCAGGTAGCCGGGACGCTGGAAGAGAGCAAGTCTTACATGCTGCAGCCGGATAAGTATGTGCTGGATGAGGATTACATCTTCGTTGACGGATCCTTGCACTCGGGAACGCTTTATTTTACATATGTTCCACTAGAGGAGCCGTTTCAGGATAAGCCGCTGCGAATCCGATTGAAGGAATTAGTCACGCGGCTGATGGCCACGGTCCAGGAGCTAAAGGGAAACGGTGTTCAAAGACTGCTTCAATTCACCGGAGGCGAGGACTTTTCGGTCTCCGGCTTTAAAAAGCTCCTGCTCGAACTGTTAACCGCCGAGGAGGATGATGGACATGGATATGCTGACCATCCGGGAGGCGGCCAGCCGTTAGAAGGGTATCAGGATCATACTCAGCAGGCTTACAGGAAAGGGTTACCAGGCGGTATTCGTGTGCCGGGAAAAGGAATAAGAGAAGCAGAAGATTCTGCAGCGGGCAGCGTGGTTCCTTTTCAGACGGCAAGAACAAATGCCCGGGCAGCCGAAGGGGATCGGCTGCGGTCCGTACCACTGCAGCAGGCAGACCGGCAAGGCCTTGAAAGGGACTCCTTTCCGGGAGTAGGCGGGCTTCAGGAAGCGTTTGACCATTGGAACCGGAATCCGGACCGTGACGATGCCTTAGACGCAAACGATGAGCGGGAAGCAAACGGAAAGTCTGGTGGAAAGATTTATATTGCTTTGGGCTGTCTATTATGTGCCGCCGTCATCTGGCGGATGATTTATATGCCGAAACCCACGACAAGCTCGCTGCTGATCAGTATCTTATTGACGATTCTGCTTGGTGTGGCGGCTTGGCTTAGCTGGTCTGGAAAGCTAAAGCTGGGCCGTTCTGCGCAGCAAGCAATGGAAGGAGAAATCCCGGATTTCGGATCGTGTGAAATCGATGATGATCGCCATGCGGCTTCACGGAAGAGAATCCCACGGTTTCAGGTGGAGCAGCTGACCGGCTGGTTCGGCAAAGGCAGCAGACGAAAGGATCGCGATGATGACGATCACGGAACAGATGATGCGGAACCGGATTGGAAGTGGAAGTTTTCACAGGATGTACTTGCATCATCAACAGGTATCGAGCTGAGGGGAGGTGGGCAGAGGACAAGCGAGACAAGCGGACCCAGCTACTCGGCGGTGGGCTCTAACAAAAAGGGGCTCGGGCTGGGGAGCGGAGTTGGGATCGGACAGGAAGGACGGGATGGTCGGGAAGGTCGGGGTGGTCGAGAAGAACGGGAAAATCGGGAAGGTCGGGAAACTCCGGCCGACCGGGAACATTATTCGGATATCCGGCAGCGTCTATGGAGCCACCTCGAGACTACCCATGCAGCCGGGATTGAACGTGCGGCCAACGAGCATGCTGGATCGGATGGAAGCGCCGGACACGATTTCCGTTTGAAGGAAGGACAGGCTATGTCCGGTACCGGACGAAGTCATGCGACTGTACTTCTATCTGCGCCTGTGGATGGTGCTGCTGGAGGGAAAAGCCGACGCTCCGGCAGTCCCGGCTATTATTTGATTCGCGAAGGGGAGGGGCGCCCCTCCGAACGGATCGAGCTGACGCTGCCGCACTTCGTGATCGGAAGGTCGGAAGAGGTTGCCCAGTATGTAGAAGCCTCCACAGGCACCTCACGCGCGCATGTCGAGCTGGCCAGAAGCAAGGACGGCGGCTACCTGATCAAGGATCTGGGCTCCCGCAACGGAACCAAGCTGCATGGAGAGCCTATGGTACCCTATAAGGAGTATCCGCTGAAGGATGGGGACACCTTCACCATCATCAGTGGAGTCTATACGTTCAAGGTATCCTGAGATCCCTCGTAGAACGTTTATCCCTGCTCGTTGGCAAGGTCGTTCAGAGCCTCCTGAAGGCGGGGATACCGGAATTTAAAGCCCAGCTCAAGCGCCTTGGCCGGAAGAATGCGCTGGCCTTCCAAGATGATTAAGGATTGTTCGCCAAGAACGGCCTTCATCATCACGGCGGGTACCGGAAACCAATGAGGCCGGTGATACGCACGGCCAACGGCTTGCCCGAATTGATCATTAGTAACCGGTTCAGGTGCCGTGGCGTTTACCGGACCCTCGGCCTCCGGATGCGTCATGCAAAACTCGATCAGCCGGACGATGTCTTCCAGATGAATCCAGGACAGCCACTGCCGGCCGCTGCCGATTTTGCCGCCGACCCCCAGCCTGTAGGGGAGGCGCATGATCGGGAAGGCTCCGCCTTGATTTCCAAGCACGACGCCGATGCGCAGCTTGACGAGCCGCACACCCTGGATGCTGTCGGCGGCGTCTTCCCACCGGCTGACGACATCCGAAGGAAAATCCATGACCCGTTTCGGACTGTTTTCGTCAAAGGTGTCGGTCCATGAGGTGCCGTAGACGGCAATAGCAGAGGCCTGGATGACGACCGCGGGCTTGCTGTGCAGCTCCTCCACAAGCTTGGCGACGGCAGCCACGGTAGTGAGGCGAGAGTGGATGATGCTGTCCTTTGCCTTGGCGGTCCACCGCTGGCTTAATGAAGAACCGGCCAAATTGACCAGCGCATCCATGCCCTCCATCAATTCGGGATGGCTCGCAATCTCATCCCACGTATACAACACCAGCCTAGGGTCGCGTTTATGATCGGGCGGAAGCCTGCGGGTGACGACGGTCACCTCATGTCCGTTTTTAAGTAAATGCTCCGTCAGCGCGCTGCCGATAAAGCCGGTACCTCCGCAAATGGCGACTCTCATCCGATCCTCTCCTCCGAAGTTGATTTCATTTTATGATATGTATATAAATAACCCCCGGCAGAGATCAGACTGTCGAAATGAACCCATTTCTTCAATGTGAGCACTCCTGCACGGGGGTGTTCCTTCTATAAAGCGCTATTCTATTTCCCGTTCCCGGGTCTTCGGAAAAGGTCCTGAAAACCCGGTCCCAGCTGCGGATTATTTGTCCATCAGATGCTTGTAAGGCGTATAGTCAATCTGGTTCTTGTTCAGAAAGGCCACCAGGAATTTATTGTCCCGTTTTGGCGTTGCTTTGATATATCCTTGGATGCAGTGATCCTGCGTCACTTCCTTGGCTCCGCTCTCCACCGCAATTTTTCCGATTTCGGCTGCAATCGAATGCTTGGCGATATCCCGGAAGGGACCCGGTACCGGCTTCACCAGTTTGTCCAGAAACGCCTTGGATTCGTCCGTCCACAGATGCCGGCTGGTTTCGACCCAGTAATTCTGCCAGTCCAGCTTGGACTTGCCGTCATTCTTCGGCAGCACCTTCAGAAATTTGCGGATCATAAAATATCCGCCGATCACCATGCACACAAGCAAAATGATGGCCCACACAAATATGGAATTCATAAACGTGTTGGACGGCGCCGTTGCAGTCAGCAACTTTGTGCCCAGTGAACTATGCATATTTTCACCTCTATAAATCGTTTATCGCAGTTATATTCCATTCTTTAGAATTATAACGCATTTATAGATTTATTTCATTATCCACGATAAAATAAGGGATAATTCGTTTAAGGGGGATAAACCATGCTCAAAATTGGTTCTCACGTGTCCTTTTCGGACAAGGGCCTGTTAACTGCAACCAAAGAAGCGGACACCTATGGATCGAGTTCGTTTATGATATATACGGGCGCACCGCAGAATACGCGGCGTAAGCCCATTGAATCGATGTACATCGAAGAAGGCAAAGCCCAAATGAAGGAGAGCGGTATCGACGAAATCGTCGTTCACGCGCCCTACATTATTAACCTCGGCTCTTATAAGTCGAATACGTTTGAGCTCGCCGTAAACTTTTTACAAGAGGAAATCCGCCGGACCCATGCTATCGGGGTCAAAAACATCGTGCTGCATCCCGGCGCCTACACCGACATGGATGCCGAATACGGCATTCAGCGCATCGCCGACGGCTTGAATGAAGTGCTCGACGGAACCAACGAGACGGAGGTTCATATCGCGCTGGAGACGATGGCCGGCAAAGGCACGGAGATGGGACGCACGTTCGACGAAATCGCCCGCATGATCGACAAGGTGAAGCACAACGAACGCCTGACGATCTGCATGGACACCTGCCACATTCATGACGCCGGTTATGATATCGTGGACGACCTTGATGGCGTGCTGGAAGAGTTCGACCGGATCATCGGTCTGAACCGGATCGGCGTTGTTCATATCAATGACAGCAAAAATCCGCGCGGCGCCGCCAAAGACCGTCATACGCCCATCGGATCCGGCTGGATCGGCTTTGACGCCATCAACCGCGTTGTCCACCACGAGAAGCTGCAAGGGCTCCCGTTCATTCTGGAAACGCCGTGGATCGGCAAGGATGCGAAGACGCAGCGGCCGATGTACGAGGTGGAGATTGCGCTGCTTCGCGGCAATGTCGGCGAACGTTTCGGCTCTGAGTTCCTCGGCCAGGTTGAACAGCTGCATTCCTTCTTTGGCAAACAGGAAGTCGATCCACGCCAATATGTGCTGGACGTGTGGAATGTGCTGAAAACCGACGCCAAGGCGAAGAAGGCCGATCCGCGCGAGCCGATGGAGCGTCTGTACGACATGATTATGGAAGCGGGACTGTTCCCTGAGCTCAGCGAGGAGCAGATCAATCTGCGCCTGACCGCCTGGTTTGCGGGTAAAGGGATTTTGGCGTAAGCCGAGCGGAATCACAGAGGGGCCATACGGTTCAAGAGAGAGAACACGAGAGAGAGGAATGGATTTACACATGGAATTGCACGTCAAAAAAGAAAACAACACGGGAAGTGCGCACGCCAACCGCGCAAGAATGCTGATTTCATGTCCGGACGGACCGGGGATTGTGGCGGCGGTATCGCATTTTCTGCATCAACACGGCGCGAATATCGTCCAATCGGACCAATATACGATGGATCCGGAAGGCGGCATGTTCTTTATGCGCGTTGAATTCGACCTGCCGGAGCTGGAGAAGAGGCTGCCGGAGCTGGAAAGCCAATTCAGCGAAGTGGCATCGACCTTCCGGATGGATTGGAAAATGCAGAACGTCAGCCGTAAGAAGAAGCTGGCCATTTTCGTATCCAAGGAAGACCATTGTCTGGTCGAGCTGCTGTGGCAGTGGCAGGCCGGCGACCTGGATGCCGAAATCGCCATGGTGGTCAGCAACCATCCGGATATGAAGGAATATGTGGAATCGTTTGGCATTCCGTACCATCACATTCCGGTGACGGCGGATACGAAGAAGGAAGCGGAGCAGCGCCAGCTTGAAGTCGTTGGCGGTGACATCGACGTGATCATCCTCGCCCGGTATATGCAGATCGTTTCACCGTTCTTTATCGAGCATTACCGCAACCGGATCATCAACATCCACCATTCGTTCCTGCCGGCCTTCGTCGGCGGTAAACCGTATGCCCAAGCCTATCAGCGCGGGGTGAAGATCATCGGGGCGACCGCGCACTACGTGACGGAGGAACTGGATGGGGGACCGATCATCGAGCAGGACGTTCAGCGGGTCAGCCACCGTGACGATGTCAGCGAGCTGAAGCGGATCGGCCGGACGATCGAGCGTGTCGTGCTGGCGCGTGCGGTGAAATGGCATATCGAGGACCGCATTCTGGTGCACGAGAACAAGACGGTCGTTTTTAACGGGTAACCCGCAATAGACAGGCACCCTTGGCGCGAACTATAGCGCAGGCAGCCAGTATCTATGAATCATTGAAAAAATGAATAAAGGCTTTTTGCGTACGAGAAGCGGCTCGCTAGTTTTCAGGAGATGTGACGAGGATGCAGGGTTTGACCCCATCACGTTCGTCAATAGGATGAATGACATAGAGCTATGGGGATCACCGTGCGCATCAAGCTGTAGGTATGTCCGTCCCGCTCTTCATGGAGCGGGATTTTTTTGTCGATTTAGACCAGTTCGGACAATTTATCCAAAATTATGAAAATATTTTACCAATTTCGCCGCAACCCTATAGTAGAATGACCAAAGAAGCCTGAGAGAAGAGAGGAGACAATCATGCAATCATTTCGACGTTACAAAAGGCGGATCGTACTTCCAGTACTGCTTACCATATGGGTGCTGCTGCTCCTGCCTGGATGGGGCGGCACCGCGCATGCGGAGGATGACCCTTCCATTTCGCTGAAAACCGAAATCGGCTACAACGGCAAAATGAAAATGGGCAGCTGGAATCCCGTCAAATTCACCCTCACCAGCAGCCAGGATATTTCCGGAGATCTGGTTATCCAGATCGACACCGGACTGGCTCCCGCCACTTACGTCCAGCACGTCGAACTGCCGAAGGGTACGGCCAAGGTCGTCATCATGGGCGTTCCGGGGGACAACTTCACCAAGGATACGAATGAAATCCGCTTTTATAAAAATTCTTTCCAAAAGGGCAAGCGGGTCAGCTTCAGCTCCGGTACGCCTTATTTGAAAGGCATGCCTGTGACGGCCTCCAATGTGGCTGTTCTGTCGGAGGACCCCGACACGATGAATTTTTTAAACGTACTGCGGAGCAGCGGGTATGACCTGAACGTTCTGCCGCTGAAAGGCACGGATTTGCCCGAGGATCCGATGCTGCTGGACAGCCTTGACGTCATCGTGCTGAACCGTTTTGCCTCGGACACCTTGTCCAAAGGGCAGGCCGCAGCCGTAGAGCAGTGGGTGCGTTCCGGCGGCGAGCTGGTCCTTGCCGGCGGTGCGGCATATCCGAAGTCGGCGGCCGCTTTCGAGCAGATTGCCCCGGTTCAGTATACGGGCACTTACACGGCATCATCCCTTCCGGAGCTCGCCAAGCTGGGCGGCAAGCCGCTGGAGCTGGGCGGTGAGCTCACGCTCTCCGACGCTTCCCCAGTGGAAGGAGGAGAGGTCATGTATCAGGCCGGCGGCAAGCCGCTCATCGCCTCCCGCCAAGTCGAGCAGGGCACCGTGCTGTATGCAGCCTACGATTTGTCGATGGAACCGCTGGCTTCCTGGAGCGGTCATCCGTCGGTGTGGTCGTATCTGCTGCGCGATCACCTGGCGCTGTCCAATCAGCCGAACAACAAATTCAACATGATGCAGAACCAGATGTACAATCTCATCAACGTACTGGATTATTTTCCTTCGCTGAAAATGCCGTCTTTTCCAGTCATGGCCTGGCTGCTCATCGTTTATGCCGTGATTGTGGCGCCGGTGCTGTACTGGATTCTGAAAAAGGCCGACAAGCGCGAATGGGCCTGGTGGATCATTCCGCTCATCGCGGTTATCGCCAGCGGCACTGTCTATATGATCGGTGCGGCCGATAAAACCAAACAGCTAGCCCATACCATCAACATGCTAGAGCTGGACGGCAAGGGCAATGCCTCGGAGGTCAGCGCTTCGGCGTTCTTTACGCCCCGGAGCGGGGAGTTCACGATTGATTTTCCGGCACATACCTATCTGACGGTTGATCGGACCAACGGGGCTTTCAGCAGCTCGAACCGTTCTAACAGCTTTGTGGAGGTCGGTGATCAGTCGACCCGATTGACCTTGAGTGATATGCCGCAGTGGTCCCTCGCGAAGGTATGGTCCAATCGCCGGGAGAACCGGAAGGTCGGCCAGTTCGATGTGAAGATCCAGCTGGATGCCAAGGGGAATATCGGAGGGCAGGTGACGAACAACACATCCTATAATCTGAATCATGCGGTGCTGGCGCTAGGCGGAAGCCTGTTTGAGCTCGGCGACTTCGGCAAAGGGGAAACCAAGCCGCTGTCGGCTGCCAGTAAACCGACCGCCGTTAATCCGTACAATATGGCCAACCAAATCTTTGGCAACCTTACCGGAGGCCAGGCGGACGAATTTACGCGGGAACGCGAAATTCTGATGACCACGGTTCCGAACACGGCATGGTATCAGTCAGGCTCCTACGTGATGGCCTGGAGCAAGGATCCGCTGGTCAGCTACACCATGGAGGGCAAGAAGCTGGAAGGCAATCAGCTGAACCTGTGGGCACAGCCGGTTTCCATCGACTGGGCGCAGAACGGAAAGCTCAACATTCCTTTCGGGTTTATTCAACCGAAAGTTACGCAGATATCGTCGCCGGGATGGTATGAAGATCCGAGCGGAACCACCGAAATGGACCAAGGCAGCATCACCTTCGAGTACACGGTGCCTGCGCTGAAGCAGGGTGCCTCTGCCGTGCTGACTCTCCGTGCGAACAACCCCGGGAAGAAAACGGAATACCGGATTTTCAACAATGACAAACAGACGTGGGACCCGGTAACCTGGGATGCCACCAAGCAGTGGAAGGCTGAAAAGAACGTCCAACAATACTTGGCGGGCGGCCGGATTCGCCTGATGCTGACAGCCCAGGAGCACGTCCAGCTGAAACTTCCGGAGATCAGTCTGAAGGGGGCGGAGAAGCCATGATCGAAATCGAACATTTAACGAAAACTTATGGGAGCTTTCAAGCGTTAAAAGATATTAATATGTACATTCCGCAGGGAACGGTTTTTGGATTCGTCGGTCCGAACGGGGCCGGCAAATCGACGACGATGTCGATCCTGGCCACGCTTATGCTGCCCACTTCGGGCACCGCGCGGGTAGACGGCTTTGAAGTAACCGAAAACCCCAAGGAGGTCCGCAAAAGAATCGGCTACATGCCGGATTTCTTCGGGGTCTATGACCAGCTGAAAACGACGGAGTACCTGCATTTTTACGGAGCCAGCTACAACATCCCGCGCGGGGAGCGGGACAAATTGATTCCCCAGCTGCTGGAGCTCGTCAACTTGAGCGACAAAGCGGACACTTATGTCGACAGTCTCTCACGGGGGATGAAGCAGCGGTTGTGCCTGGCCAGATGCCTGGTGCATGACCCTAAGGTGCTCATTCTCGACGAACCGGCATCCGGGCTTGACCCGCGGGCGCGAATCGAAATGCGCGAAATTTTGAAGGAACTGAAGCTGATGGGCAAAACGATCATCATCTCCTCGCACATCCTGCCCGAGCTGGCGGAAATGGTCGATGAAATCGGCGTCATCGAGCACGGGCAAATGGTCGCCCAAGGCCGGGTGGCCGATATCCAGAATCGTCTTCGCGTCAAAAAAGTGCTTCACATCCGTTCGCTGGATAAGGAAGAGGAGCTTGCGGCACGGCTGCGGGATGAACCTTACGTCAGCGGCGTGCTTTGCGACAACACCGGCATCCATGTTCATTTCGGCGGTGGGGATGAGGATCAAGGAGCCCTGCTTCAGAGAATCGTCTCTTGGGGTTACCCCGTACTGTCGTTTCACGAGGCGCAGACCAATCTGGAAGACGTATTCCTCGAAATTACGAAAGGAGGGCCCGCGACATGAATTGGACGCGCAAATGGATCAATCCCGTGCTTGATAAGGAATTCCGGCTGCGGATGCGGACTCCCCGGTCGGCGATTTCTCTGATGGTGTATATTTTGGTTCTCGGGCTGATCGCCCTGGGCTTTATTTATGTCAGCATGTACCTCGGGAACGGCGGCGGGCAGACCCGATTCAACTCGGGCATGGGCCAGATCATGTTCTATGTGCTGAGCTTTGCCCAGCTGGTGCTGATCGCATTCATGGCACCAGCGCTGACGGCTGGCGTCATCAGCAGCGAACGGGAAAAGCAGACGCTCAGCATGCTGTTAACCACCCAACAGAGCTCGTCGACGATCATTTTGAGCAAGCTGGTATCTTCGCTCAGCTTTATGGCCTTGATCGTGGTAGCGACGCTGCCGGTATACAGCATCGTATTTATGTATGGCGGCATCTCCCTGAATCAGCTGGTCTCACTATTCTTGTTCTATCTGTTCATTATGCTGATGCTGGGATCGCTGGGGGTTCTTTTCTCCACGCTGCTGAAGAGGACGATGATCTCCGTGATCGTGACTTATGGCGTTGGATTGTGCATCTTTTTGCTGACGGGACTGCTGTATCTGTTCGCCCTGAGCTTGGTTCAGAGACAAAATGCACAATTAGTGCTGCAACCGGATTACTCCTGGGTTGGTTATATCCTGGGCCTGAATCCGGCGGCGGCGCTGATCAGCTTATTCGAACCGAGCTTTTCCAAACAGGCTTTCCTCGTCCGGGGAACGACGCTCAACGCGGATGCGCCGATTCAGCTGTGGCAGGAATTTGTGGTGGTGTACAGCGTGGTCATCATCGTGTCGCTCTGGATCAGCATCCGCCGGATTCGCCCGGTTCGCCGGAGGAGGAAGCAGGCAGAGACAGACGGCACGGGTGGCGGAGCAACGATGGAGCCCGTGAAGTAAGTACTGGACGGGACTTAAAGAAAGCAGGACGGGATGATAAAGACACTGGCCGAGTATTTTATCCATTAAAAAGGAGGTGGAAACTATGGACCCGATCATGCAGGCGATCCACCGGGCCCGCGCCCGTCTGCAGGTCTTCAGAATGCTGAAGTATTTGGCATATGGGTTGTCCTGCGGACTGATCGCAGCGCTGCTTTTCCTGCTCGCCGCCAGGCTGTGGCCGATTCCTTTCTACCAGCTGGCGGCTGCCGGGCTTGCGGTAGCAGGAGCGGCCGCCGGTCTGGCTGCCGGGCTGCTGCACCGCATCCGTGTGAAGGAAGCGGCTGAAGCGATGGATCTCGCCAGCGGCAGTGCGGAGCGAAGCGACATGATGGTGACCGCGTTGTCTTTTGCCGGGAACGATTCGGCGGCGGCTCGATGGCAGCGGACCCAGGCGGCCGAATACGGACGCCTGTTTGCGGCGCAGATGAAGACAAGGCTGAGAATGCCGAAGCTGACGAAGTGGTGGGCTGGCTGCGGCGGGGGGCTTGCCGTATGCCTTGCTCTGGCGCTGCTGCCAAGTCCGATGGATGATAAGCTTGCCCAAGCGGCGGAGCAGAAGCAGTGGGTTCAGGAGCAGCGAAAGAAAACGGAGGATCTGGTGAAAGAGCTCGAAACGAAGAAGCTGGATCTGACGGCGAAAAAACCGCTGGACGACCACCTCAAGACGCTGCAAAAGGAACTGGACGGGACCAAGGATCCGGACCGGGCCTTGGAGCAGCTGGAGAAAACGATGAAGGCGATGGAGCAGACGGCCAAACAGCAGGAAGAGAAGGCGCAGAATCTGTCGGAGCTGGGCCGGAAGATGCAGCAGATGCCCCAGCTGTCTTCCATCGGGAAGAGCCTGGAGCAGAAGGATCAGGCTGCGATGAAAAAAGCGCTGGACCAGCTGAAGCAGCAGATCCGGAAGCTGTCGCCGGAAGAGAAGGAGCAGCTGCGGGAGGCTTTGAAGAAGATGGCCGAAGAGGCCGGGAAGAAGCAGGACACCAAGGCCCTTCAGGAAGCGCTCAACAAGGCGGAGCAGGCACTGGCCGGCACGGACTCTTCCAAGCTGGACGAAGCCCTGAAGGGGCTGGAGGATGAGCTGGCCAAAGCGATTGCCGCGAGCCAGGCGTCTTCCAGCCAATCCGACGCCGCTTCGGCATTGGCCGCAAGCCTGGCATCTCAGGGGCTCGGCCTGGCTTCGCAGATGACGGCGGCCGGCATGCCCGTATCGGATGCCTGGGCCACCGGCGGCGCGGCGGAACAGCTGGCCCTGGCGGATTCGGCCGGGATGGGCGAACCTTCGGACAGCGGCGGAGGCGATCCATCGGAGCCGATTGACGGGGCGGGCCAAGGTAATAGTCCCGGCCAGGGATCCGGCAATGGATCCGGAAGCGGATCCGGTTCCGGCGCCGGACAGGGCGGATCCGGACGCGGCGGATCGGGCCAGGGGCCGGGAGGTTCCGGCGCAGGCCTCGGCCAAGGCGGACGCGAGCTCGTCACGACGCCGCGCGAATTCGCCGGCAAAGGGAACGTGCAGGCGGACAAAGGTCCGATTCAAGGCGGCGGCGGAACGGTCCAGAAAGGCGGCGTGGCTCCGGGAGTCGAGGGAGCGAGCCGTCCTTACGAGGAAGTATACAAAGAATATGAGGCCGAGGCTAAAAAGTCGCTGGGGCGCAGCGACCTGCCGCAGCAGATGCAGGGCCTGGTCGAGGAATATTTTACGGGAATCAATCCGAATCCCTGATCTACAATTGAGGAGGAAGGCTAATGCTGGATACGCAAATTCAACCGGAAGCTTGGAAAGAGACGATATCCCGGGTACGGGAGCAGATCGCCGAGGTGATCGTTGGCCAGCAGGAGGTCGTCGAGCAGATGCTGTGGTGTATCTTTGCGGGAGGCCATGCCCTTCTGGAAGGCATTCCCGGCCTAGGCAAGACGATGCTGGTCCGTACGATTGCCGACACGCTCGACCTGTCGTTCTCGCGCATCCAGTTTACGCCGGATTTAATGCCAAGCGACATTACGGGGACGCAGGTCATTTCTTTCGGCCGTCAGGGGGAAACCTCGATGTCTTTTCAGCGCGGGCCGCTCTTCAGCAGCATCGTGCTGGCGGACGAGATCAACCGGGCGACCCCGAAAACGCAGAGCGCTTTGCTCGAGGCGATGCAGGAGAAAACGGTGACGGTTGGCAGCGAGACGCACGTTCTGCCGAAACCGTTCTTCGTCCTGGCGACGCAAAACCCGCTTGAAAACGAAGGAACCTATCCGCTGCCGGAAGCCCAGCTGGACCGGTTCCTGCTCAAAATTCTCGTGCCGTATCCGGGAAGCGAGGAGCTGAAGGAAATTGTCCGGCGGACAACGACGAACCGCCAGCCCGAGGTGCGAAAGCAGGCCGGTGCCGCAGAGCTGCTGGAAATCCAGCAGGGAGCCAGGGAAGTGCTGGTCGCCGATGAAGTGCTGGATTATGCGGCCAGGCTGCTGATGATGACCCATCCGGAAGAGGCGTCGGCGCCGGAGGGCGTCAAGAAGTACGTTCGTTTCGGTTCGGGGCCGCGCGGCATCCAGTCGATCATTTCGGCGGGGAAGGTCCGGGCGGTCTGCCAAGGCAGGATGCACCTTTCCACCGGCGATATCCATGCCGTCGCGGTGCCGGCACTGCGGCACCGGATATTTTTGAACTTTGAAGGCCAGGCCATGGGCATTACGACGGACCAGGTGATCCGCGAAATGCTCGAGCGGGCGGAGGCGCAGGGATGAGCGCGGAATACCTGCTGCCCCCGGACTGGATGGTCCGGCTGGAGCGGATGAGCCTTGGCTCTGCGAAGCGTGTGGCCGGTACCTTGCAGGGCAAGCGGCGCTCCAGCCGGCTCGGCTCTTCGCTCGAATTCGCCGATTACCGGCCTTACGCTCCCGGGGATGACATCCGCAGGTTCGACTGGGGCGTGTATGCGCGGACAGGCAAGCCGTTCGTCCGGCAGTTTATGGACGAGCAGGAGCTGATGGTCAGCCTGTACGTGGATTGCTCGGCATCGATGGATTTTGCAGGCGGGACCCGGGGACGGGAGGGGAATGGAAATGAAGCGATTCCCTCCAAGCTGCAGTATGCGAAGCAGCTGGCCGCCAGCATCGGATATGTTGCGCTGTGCTCTTACGAACGGCTGCAGGCCTGCTGCTTCAGCAGCCAGATCGACGCCCGCCTGCCCGTGCTCCGCGGGCGCGGGGCGGCCCACCGGCTGTTTCGGTTTTTTCAGGACGCGGCCCCCGGAGAAGAAGGAAGCCTCGCGGCCGCCTACGGCGCACCGGGAGCGATGCCCAGACTGCCGGGGATGACCTGGATCTTCTCGGACTTTTGGCTGGATGAACGGGAGGAGGATCTCGGGCTGATGCTGAGCCGCCTAAGAGGGGCGGGGCAGGAGGTCGTACTCGTTCAGGTGCTGGCCCCGGAGGAAATCGACCCGGCCTACAGCGGCGACCTAAGACTGATCGACAGCGAGCTGGGCACCGGGAAGGATATCGCCTTCACCGGCAAAGTGTTACGGGCCTACCAGGACGAGCTTGAACGGTATCAGGAATACCTGATGAAGCTGGCTGCAGATCGCGGCATGACCTTCATCCGGGTTTCGACAGATATGAGCCTGCAAAAGGCGGTGTTTGGCGTAATGGCGGAAGCAGGTCTCGTCATCGCTTGACGAGCTTGGCTTACAGAGAAAGGGGGAAGCATTGTGGGAATCGGTTCATGGGCAGGGCTGTGGTTTGCGCTCAGCATACCGGCGATTCTGCTGATGTATTTGCTCAAACGCAAGTTTATAGACACCACCGTGCCCAGCCACCTGCTGTGGGACCGGGTGCTGAAAAATATCGAAGCCAACCGCCCGTGGCAGAAGCTGCAAAACCGTCTGCTGCTGTGGCTGCAGCTGCTTGCCGCCGCGCTGCTCGTTTTTGCCCTGCTGCAGCCTTATCTGTGGGTATCCGGAAATAGCGGGGGGCACATCGTCTTCGTTGCTGATACATCCGGGAGCATGGGTGCAATAGCGCCGCCGCCAGCCGGCAATGCAGAACAGTCTTCCCAGGAGCCGCAGGAGACGCGGATCGAACGAATGAAATCCGAGATGAAGCAGTACGTGAAGAAGCATGCCCGCGGCAGCGAGGTCACCCTGCTCAGCATGAAATCCGAGCCCGACGTGATCATTTCCCGGGAAAAGGATGCGAAGCGCGTTCAGGATGCGATCGACGGTCTCACGCCTTACTATGGTCAGGCGGCGTATAATGAGACGCTGTCGCTGGCCTCTGCGCTTACGCGGGAGGAGCAGAACGCGGAGGTTGTTCTTTTTACGGACGGCGAATGGAAGGGCGCCAGCGACCAGGTGACGTTTGAAGTTCCTGCACATATAGTCCTGGTTGGAAACGGTCCGGTGAAAAATGCCGCCATCCAGCAGTTTGGCATTCAGCAGGGCAAGGAAGGTAATGATGCGGTGGCTGTGCTCGGCTCGAGCGGGACATGGGATGCGCCGGTCGATGTACGCATTTATGGGGACAACAAGCTGCTTCGTACCGAATCGGCCGATCTTACCCGGCACAGCGCCACGCTGGTTCTGCAGTCTCTGCCGCCGGCTGACGTGTACCGGATTGAGTTGGATGGCGATGACGGATATCCCGCGGACAACGCAGCTTACGCTTTTGGGAAAAGCAGCCGGGAGCCGAGCATTCTGCTGCTGACGCCGGGCAATCTGTTTCTGGAAAAGGCGCTGCAGTTGACCGGAGCGCAGGTGACCCGGATGACAACGGAAGAGCCCAGCAATTCCGCGAAAACGGCGGATTCAGGGAACGCTGCGTCTGTTCCACAGGTTCCCAAGGATCCGCCGGATTTGATCGTTGTGGACGGGCAGGCGCCTGCATTTACGAAGGAAGGTTCCTGGAAGCAGCTGCTTGAAGAGACCCCGCTGTGGTCGATCGGCGGCAGCGGTCCGGAAGTCAAGGTGAACGGTCAGGAGCCTAAAGTATCCGATCATCCGGTGAACCGGTACATCACGCTGAAAGGCCTCTACGTGGGCGAGCTGCACAAGGAACCGCTGCCGGCCTGGGCCGAGCCGCTGGTGACGATCGGCGGTACGCCGGCAATATATGCAGGCAAGGAAGCGGGACATCCGCGGTTGTCGTTTCTGTTCCGGCTGCAGGACACGGATCTGCCGCTGTCGGCGGAATTTCCGATCCTCGTCCATAACGCGGTTTCTTGGCTGAACGAAGGCGAAGGTACGGGTCTCGGCAGGGTAACAGCCGGATCGGGAATGGAGGTACCGATCGCAGCGGATGCGGAGCAAGCGGAATGGAAGGTGCAGCATACCGGGGTGCCTGGTGCGGGAGCGCCGGTTCCGGAGGTGCAAAAACGGGAGCGGGCGATATCCTCCCTGCAGACGGCGCCGCAAGTACCCGGATTGTATGCTTTTGAAGAGCGAAACAGTCAGGGGAACACCACCAGCTATCTGGTGGAGACGGCTGCCGATCCTTTTGAGGGGACCTTTGCCTCCTCTAAGCCGGTTGTTTTGAAATCGGGCCAAGTCGATACAGGCAGGGCTGAGTCAGGTGCCGGAGAACAGGCAGGGAATCCGGGAATGGATGGGAAAATCGGTCAAAGCCGCTACTCGCTCATGTGGCTGGCCGCCGCCGTCGTACTGCTGATGATCGTGACCGAATGGGGGGTGTACCAGCGTGGGCGTTCAATTTAATCACCCTTGGCTGCTGCTCTTGCTCCTTCCGCTGGCGCTTCTGATGGTGTATGCGTACAAATCGGACTTTCGCCTGGCCGGCCGCCGCAAGACCTGGGCGATCGCCATCCGTTCCGTGATCCTGCTGCTGCTCGTGCTGATGCTGTCCGGATTGCAATCTTATACTGTATTGCACCAAAAGAAGGTCGTATATGTCGTTGACCGCTCGATGAGCATGACGGACACGGAAAGCGCCGAAGCGTTTATTGGACAATCGGCCAAAGGCAAGGAAGCGAAGGACACCATCGCGGTGGTATCCACAGGTCTGGACGCGGCTGTTGAGCAAAAAGAGACCCGTGAGCTCCCGGGCTCCCTTCGGCTGAATGCGGACCTGAAGCGGGAATACACGAATCTGGAAGCCGGCATGATGCTCTCCGGGAGCATGCTGGACAGCCGCTCGGATTCCCGGATCGTCCTGATCACCGACGGGGAGGAGAATGTCGGCAGCATGCTGTCGGCTGGACGGCTGTTGAAGGACCAGGACATCCCGGTTGACGTGTTGGAGATGCCTTCGTCCGAACAGCAGGACGTCTCCGTGGAGGAAGTCAAAGTCCCGGAGAAGCTCTACCAAGCAGAGTCCTATTATATTGAAGTACTGGTGCGGAGCACCTATAAAGGCAAGGGTGAGCTCCGGCTGTATGAAGACAACGCCGAGATCGGACGCGAGTCGGTGGACGTGACCCCGGGAGACAACCGATACGCCGTGAAGGGGCTGGCGAAAAAAACGGGGCTTCACCGCTACCGTGCCGAAATTTTCATGGACGGCGACCGCCAGTCGGCCAACAATGCGGGATATGCTTTTACCCGTGTGGAAGGTCCGCCCAAGGTGCTGATCGTGGAAGGCGAGAAGGGGAACGCAGCCAATCTTGCGTCGGCCCTCTCATCGGGTCTGGTTCAGTATGAGCGGATCGATCCGAGTGTTCTGCCGCTGGAGCCGGCGAAATATGCAGCGTATGACTCCATCATTTTTAACAACGTTTCCGGTGACCAGGTGGGCGAGCGGCGGATGGCCATGATCGAACAGGCGGTCCGCACCTACGGGGTCGGCTTTATGATGGCCGGTGGCGAGGACAGTTACGGCATGGGCGGCTATTTCAAGACACCGATCGAAAAGCTGCTCCCCGTCTCCATGGAGCTGGAGGGCAAGCGGGAGATCCCGTCCCTCGGTCTGATCCTGGTCATTGACCGTTCGGGCAGCATGAGCGGGGACAAAATGGAGCTCGCCAAGGAAGCGGCGATCCGTACGGTGGAAATGCTGAGATCCAAGGATACGGTCGGCGTGCTCGCTTTTGATTCCCAGCCGTGGTGGGTCGTGACGCCTCAGCCCCTGGCGAACGGCAAGGAAGACGTTATTTCGCAGATTCAGTCCATCCAAAGCGATGGAGGGACCGATATTTACCCGGCCGCGGCGTCCGCAGTGGAGGAAATGCTGAAGGTCAAGGCCCAGCGGAAGCATATCATTCTGATGACCGACGGACAGTCGGCCGGAAACGGCGGATACAGCGATTTGATCGAGCAAATGAAGGGCGGCAAAATCACGATGTCCACGGTTGCGGTCGGAATGGACGCGGACGTCAATCTGCTGCAGTCGCTGGCGGATGAGGCCAAGGGCCGATACTACTTTGTGGATGACGCTTCGTCGATACCGTCGATTTTCAGCCGCGAAGCCGCGATGATGTCCAAGTCCTACATCGTGGACAAGCCGTTTGTGCCGGCACTGCAAAACGGCGGGGACTGGACGTCTTTGTTCGAAAATGGCGTGCCGCAAGTTTACGGCTATGTCGCCACGACGCCGAAGCAGGGGGCGCAGACGGTGCTGACCAGTCCGGAGCCCGACCCGCTGCTGGCGAGGTGGCAGTACGGATCCGGCCGAACCGTCGCCTGGACAAGCGACCTGATGGGCAAATGGTCGAAGGACTGGGTAGCTTGGCCCGCCTTCTCCAATGTCGTGACCCAGATGGTGAAGTGGACCTTCCCTCAGTTTACGGCTTCCCCGTATGAGGTAAGCACGCAGATCGAGGGGAACCGTGTCCGTTTTGAAGTCAAAGCGGATACGGCGGGCACGGATCAACTGCAGGCGGTCATTACCGGGGATGATCTGCAGGAGCATAAGGTGGATCTCGTTCAGGAGGCGCCGGGAAGCTATACCGGAGAGCTGCCGGTGGACCAGTCCGGTTCGTATCTGATGACGCTGCTCGATGGCAGCGGCAAGCCGGCTGCGCCCGGCACCGGGCTGGTCGTCCCTTACTCTCCGGAATACCGGATTGCGGACGGGAATGCGGATCAGGGGCTTCAGCGATTGGCTGAGCTGACCGGCGGCCGGATGCTGTCGAAGGACCATCCGGAGCAGGTATTTGCCGCCAAAGCCAAGCCGAGCCGCCAGCTCCATGATTGGAGCTATGCGCTGCTGGCCGCGGCCCTGGTGCTGTGGGTGGCGGACATTGCCGTCCGCCGCCTGGCGCTCCCATGGGGCGCCATCGCTGCGCGGGCCGCCGCCATCCTGCGGCGGCGGCAAGCACCGGCCGGCGGGGCGGAGGCCCCGGACGCCGGCCTGGGCCGGCTGGCGGCGCGCAAGCAGCGCACCGCCGCCTTCTACGGCGGCCGCTCTGCCGGGCCGCCGGCACCGGCGCCGCAGGCGCGCGCGGAGCGCGGCGCGGCCGGCGCCAGCGGGCGCAGCCCGCAGGAAGCCGGAGCGGAGCGTCCGGCTTCGGGGGCGTCCCGCCCGGCGGCTTCACCTTCGCCGCCGCGCGGGGCGCCAACAGCCCGGCCGCCGGAGGCCGGGCCGGGCAAGGAAGCTGCGGCGCAAAGCCCGCCGCAGCCGGAGGAAGAGCGGTCCGCAGCGATGGACCGCCTGCTGGCCGCCCGTAAGCGGAACTCGCGCTAGGGCGCGGATCCACGCCAAATTTACTCAAACCAAAGAACCCCTTGGAGGCAGGAGGGCTGAGGCCCGCCAGTGAATGCCATTCCAAGGGGTTCTTTTTCATATGGATTTTCAATTACAATATGTGAATTTCCAAATTATAACATCTCCGTTCAGGTAACCGACACTCCCTGCGAAATCCCGCCGGTGGTAAGCTCCCAGCGGCACGTCATCGTCAGCACGTCCCCGCTCAGTTCGGCGGACAGCCGGCCGCCCATCTTCTCCATCAGGCTGCGGGCGATGGACAGGCCGAGTCCGGTCCCTTTACCGGAGCGCGTTTGGTCGGCTGTATAGAACCGGTCAAACAGCAGGGAGGGATCGGTGCCGGCGAGATGCGGGGCATCATTGCGGATGACCAATACCGCCTCGTTATTTTGCCGCTTCAGCCCGATGCCGACTTCGCCGCGCGTGTGCTTGATCGTATTGAGCAGCAGGTTTTCGATGACCCGTTTGACGGCCGACTCATCCGCGAACCCGATGATCTCCTCTTCAGGAAACTCCAGTAGAGGGGTGATACTGCAGTCGGTGAACTGGTCGTACAGGCTCATGATGACGTCCTGCAGCACCGGGACGAAACGGATGCGCACCGGCTTCAGCTCGTAATCGGTGGACTCAATCACGGACAGCTCGAAAAAATCGTTCAGCAGCGCCTGCAGACGCTGCGAACGGTGTTTGATCACACTTAAGTAGGCATGCTTTTCTTCGGGACTGAGGTCCTCGGCCTCAAGCAGCTGAATATAGCCGAAGATCGACGTCAGCGGTGTGCGGATATCATGGGACATGTTGGCGATCGCCTGCTTCAGCTCGTTTTCCGTTCGGCGCTGCAGGGCGCCGCTCTCGGTCACCCGGTCGATCAGACGGTTGATTTCAGCCGCAAGCGATTCAAGATCTTTTTCGTAATAGGACAAGTCGGTTTTTTTGCCCGATTTGCCTTCGTTATAGCTCTTCAGCTGGGCGGTTACCCGCCGAAGTTCCCTGCGCATCCGCAGGAGGCGGACGACGAGCAGAGCAATAACGGCGACAGCGACAATGGTGATGTAGAGCATCGTTTGTCCGCCTCCTTTGGTTAGATAGTTTCCCGCGAAAATAGATTCACTACCTTGCAGCTCATTGTTGGTATGGGGCTGCTTCTTACTTAATCTCCTTCTTCCGGAAGGCCAGAATGCCCAAAGCTCCAAACATCAGGAACCAAACGACCGGAACCACGACCATGGCGCTGAGTTGTCCACCGCTTCGTTCCATGATCGGCACGTTGTTGACCAGTTTGAAGATGGAGTAGTCGTACAGCGTGCCGATGAAGGGAATGAATCCTCCGGCTCCGGCGAGCAGGGAATCAGCCAGCAGGAACAGGATAAACAGGAAGCCGATCGATTTGCCGCTGTCGGTCAGCAAGGTTGAAAACAAGGCGGCAATGCCGGCGAATCCGGCCGCATAGAGTACGGTAAATCCCAGGGCTCGCAGTACAAAAGGCAGCGGTAACGATCCCGCATCCCCATTTGCGATCACCATCACGGCTGTCGCTACCACAGGCAGGGTGAGCGCAAGCAAGGCCGTACCAACGGTGAAGACCAGCAGCTTTGCGGTGAACAGCCGGATCCGGCTGTTGCCGGAAGAGGCGATGCATTTCATGACGCCGGTCGAATATTCGCTGGAAATAAAGAAACCGGCCAGCAGGGCGGCGGAAAACTTCAGCACATAGGCGTTGCCGGCCAGCACATTTTGCATAAACTCCAGGCTCGTGACTTCCGGCTCGCCGGCGGTATGGTCCATGATGACGAGCAGAGGATACACGATGGCGGCCGCCGCAATGCACAGGAGCAGGGTCCGGAACGAGAGGTCCTTACGCAGCTTGAACCATTCCGCTTTGATGACGTTGCTCATGGCTGCAAACCTCCGATCCTTTTCGTGAAAAACGTCTCCAGGTCTTCGCCTTTCGGCATAAACTGCTCGATCTCCAGGCCGGATGCGGCTAATGCGGTCGATACGCGCCCGGGATGCTCCAAATGATCGTAGAGCTGGATGGACCCGTCCGGCATGACCTCGAATTCCGTGGTGTCCAGACGGTTCTGCAGGACCGATGCCGCCGCGGCGGGGTCGTTGACTTTGATATGAATGAACTGCCGGCATTTCTCCTGCAGTTCCTTGGCCGTCAGCTCCTCAAGCAGGACGCCGCGGTGAATGATGCCGTAATGGGTGGCCAGCAGATGCAGCTCGCTTAAAATATGGCTGGAAATCAGGATGGTGATCCGTCGTTCCTGATTCAGCCGCTTGAGCAGTTCGCGCATTTCGACGACGCCCATAGGGTCAAGCCCATTGGTGGGCTCGTCCAGAATGAGAAATTCCGGATCACCCAGCAGGGCGATCGCCAGGCCCAGACGCTGCTTCATGCCCAGCGAGAAGTTTTTCGCCTTTTTCCGACCGGTTCCTTCCAGGCCCACCAGTTCGAGCGATCGCTTGACGATATCTTTTCCGGGAATGCCCCGCAGAAGCCGGTTGGCTTCGACGTTCTCCTCCGCAGTCATTTGCGGGAACAGCGCCGGACTTTCAATGATCGACCCGATGCGTTTGCGCGCCTCGTTTGTTTCCGAAGGACCGCTGTATCCGAACAGCTCCACTGAGCCTTCCGTCGGAAAGGCCAGCCCCGCGGCGATGCGGATGAGCGTGGATTTGCCGGCTCCGTTTTGCCCGATGAATCCGTAAATGGATCCCCGTTTGATCGAGAGATTCACCTTATCCAAAGCGATGCCGTTTTTGAACGTTTTGGTGAGATTGGTGGTGCGAAGAACATATTCGCTCATGGTTTTCTCATCAGCCTCCCTCCAGTGATAGGCTCAGTGTATTCCGGAAAGCGTAAGAGAAGTTTAAGGCAATTCTTAAGAAAGGCTTAAGTCTGAAGAGCCGACTGCGGCCGGTACAAGACTGTAGCGGATAACGCTATGCTGTTGAAGGATTCGGCTGTACAGCCCTAAAAGGCAGCGGACCTAAGCTCCACCTGCTTCTCACGGCTTCTCACGGCTTTAGCCGGTAGCCGATCCCCCAGACGGTTTCGATCCATTCCTCGCCGGGGCAAGCCTTGGCCAGTTTGCTGCGCAGATTGCTCATATGTACGTTGACGGTATTGTCATCCCCGAGAAACTCCTCGCCCCAGATGCTTTCATACAGATTGGATTTGGAAAATACCTTTTTGGGCGATGCCATGAGCAGGTGGAGGATATCGAATTCGCGGGCGGTCAGGGAAATCGGCTCGCCGTCGGCGTGTACGGTTTTGGCTTCCGGGTCGAGCAGCAAATTTTTATGCGAATATATAACCGGCTTGGCGGAGTTCGCGGCACGATGGACCCGTCTAAGATGCGAGTCGATGCGTGCAGATACTTCCTCGATGTCGAACGGCTTCGTGATATAGTCGTCGGCACCGCCGCGGAGGGCGGCGATCTTTCCGGACTGGTCGCCCTTGGCGGAAATGATCATCACCGGCGGAGCGCCGTGTTCCCGAACTTCGTTCAGAACTTCCTCGCCGGATAAGCCGGGAAGCATCAAATCCAGAAGGACCATGTCCCAGGGCTGCTGCTTCAAATAAATGAGGGCCTCGGTTCCGGAAAAAGCGGGCTGTGCGGTATATCCGCTGCGGCGGACGATGCTGCAGAGCAGGCGGCTGATGTCGTTGTCGTCTTCCACGACCAGAATGTGCGTATTTCCGTTCATTTGACGTTTTCACCTCGGTTACATGCAGTTGAGTTACGAACTATCATACTCGAAGAAACGGCTGTTTCCAATGGTTTTTGCTGTTTCAGGACCGGACCGTGCGGGTCATAGATGGAAGGGCGCGTCAACCCCCTGAGGTACATGAAAAAAGTTTGAAACTATTGCCAGACCGAGGGAGGGCGAGACTTCGCTCAATTCCGCCCGGCTCTTGGCTTCGGGCGGGATCCGCTGCCCCTTTATCCGATCTGATTTGCTCCGCATAATGACCTTCTTCATGGGGAATGGTGATAAAGGTTATGGAAAAGAAGAAAGGCAAGTGTTATAATAAGTCAAAATGAAACATTCAAGCGGATGTTCTTCTAAGCCGCCGGGTTTTTCCGTGCTTTCAAGTGTGCCCGCTTCATGTTAATTTCCCAGAAATACTGAGGAGGATAACCATGACTGACAAGAATCAAGCGATTGACAAGGCCGAGAACGCGACCATCGATAATCTGTCGATTACGACGATCCGTACCCTCGCGATCGATGCGATCGAGAAAGCCAACTCCGGACATCCGGGTATGCCGATGGGCTCTGCACCAATGGGATACCAGCTGTTCGCAAAGACGATGAACCACAATCCGGAGAATCCGACTTGGATTAACCGCGACCGTTTTGTTCTCTCCGCTGGGCACGGCTCTATGCTGCTGTACAGCCTGCTTCACCTGAGCGGATACGATCTTCCAATGGAAGAACTGAAACAATTCCGTCAATGGGGAAGCCTGACTCCAGGTCACCCAGAGTTCGGTCACACCGCTGGCGTTGACGCAACGACAGGTCCTCTTGGACAAGGCGTGGCTATGGCGGTTGGTATGGCAATGGCAGAAGCACAGCTGGCTGCAACTTACAACAAAGACAACTACAAAGTGGTTGACCACTATACGTACGCGATCTGCGGCGACGGCGACCTGATGGAAGGTATCTCGCATGAGGCTGCTTCTTTGGCGGGCCATCAACAGCTCGGCAAGCTGATCATGCTGTACGATTCCAATGACATTTCCCTCGACGGTAAACTTAACCTGTCCTTCTCCGAAAACGTACAGAAGCGTTTCGAAGCCTACGGATGGCAAGTGCTGCGCGTGGAAGACGGCAACGATCTTCCGGCCATCGAGAAAGCCATTGCGGAAGCGCAAGCCGAAACGAGCAAACCGACCCTGATCGAAGTGAAAACCATCATCGGTTACGGAAGCCCGAACAAACAAGGTAAAGGCGGCCATGGCGGTACTCACGGATCCCCGCTGGGTGCGGAAGAAGCCAAGCTGACCAAAGAATTCTACAAATGGGTATACGAAGAAGACTTCTACGTGCCTGAAGAAGTTCGCGCTCATTTCGCGAAAGTGAAAGAACACGGCGTGAAAGTCAACAAAGAATGGAATGAGCAGTTCGAAGCTTACAAGAAAGCTTATCCTGAACTGGCCGCTCAATTCGAAAAGGCTGTTGCCGGCGACCTTGCTGAAGGATGGGATAAAGACCTTCCGAAGTATTCCGTGGAAGACAAAGCCGTATCGACACGCGTTGCTTCCGGTAACGCCCTGAACGGTCTTACAGGCGGCGTACCACAGCTGCTGGGCGGATCCGCCGACCTGGAAAGCTCCACGATGACTCACCTGAACAACCTGGCCAACTTCACGCCTGACAGCCGCGAAGGCCGCAACATCTACTTCGGTGTACGCGAATTCGCGATGGCTGCAGTAATGAACGGCATGACGCTGCATGGCGGAGTGAAAGTATTCGGCGGTACGTTCTTCGTATTTACCGACTACCTGCGTCCGGCGGTTCGTCTGGCTTCCATTATGAAACTGCCTGTCACTTATGTTCTGACTCATGACAGTATTGCGGTTGGTGAAGACGGTCCTACCCATGAACCGATCGAACAGCTGGCATCGCTGCGCATCATTCCTGGATTGACTGTGATCCGTCCGGCTGACGCCAACGAAACATCGGCTGCCTGGGCTTACACCGTTGAAAATAAAGAGAACCCGGTAGCGCTCGTATTGACGCGTCAAAACCTGCCAATCCTGGCCGCTACGGCTGAGGGTGCACGCGAAGGCATCAAGCGCGGTGCTTATGTAGTAGCTGACGCGAAGAACGGCAAACCTCAAGCGCAAATCATCGCAACGGGTTCCGAAGTACAGCTGGCTGTGAAAGCCGCCGAAGCGCTGTCCAAAGAGGGCATCGAAGTTCGCGTCATCAGCATGCCAAGCTGGGATCTGTTCGAAAAACAAGATCAAGCTTACAAAGATTCCGTCCTGCTGCCTGACGTCAAAGCACGTCTTGCCATCGAAATGGCTTCGCCATTCGGTTGGGAACGCTATGTCGGCGACAAAGGCGACATTCTCGGCATCTCCATCTTTGGCGCATCCGCTCCTGGCAACCGCGTCATCGAAGAATACGGATTTACGGTGGACAATGTAGTCAGCCGTGTCAAAGGGCTGCTGTAAGGTCATAGCCGTTTAATTCATATTTTGAGTTCAAAAGGAGCAGTGAGCACATGTCGCAGTTCAGCAATGCCACCATCGTCAAAGCAGCCAACGTCTATTATGACGGCCAGGTGACCAGCCGCACCGTCATTCTGGAAGATGGTAGCAAGGTTACGCTCGGAATTATGCTTCCGGGCACGTATGAATTTGGGACGGACGGTCCTGAAATTATGGAAATCCTGTCCGGTCACCTGAAGGTCCTTCTTCCCGGTGAAGAATCCTGGCAAGAAATTCAGGGAGCACACACGTTTCACATGCCTGCCCATTCCAAATTCGCTCTGGAAGTGTTCAGCGTAACCGATTACTGCTGCTCCTACCCGGCGGAGTAACGAAAAAGGGTAAGTCCGTCATCTGGCGGACTTACCCTTTTCTCTCCGGTAAACTCATTTTTTCTGCATAATTTGGAGCCGTTCCATTCAACCTATGGCTGTATATGGAAGGAGCCTGTCCATTATTGCAGCGGCTTGCCGCCGATCGTCTGTCCGATCCATGCTTCATAGCATTTGACGACAGCGGACAGGTCCTCATCTCCAAAGCCCTGCGTCTGCCCGGCTTGAAACAGGCTTTTTGCCAGGTTCAGCATCGGGGACGGTACGCCGGTGGCGTCGGTGAGGGAGGAGGCAAGCTTCAAGTCTTTGAGCATCAGCGCAAGGGAGAACTGGTTGCTGAAGTCGTGGTCGATGATCTTCCGGCCTTTCAGGTCCGCGGCCTTGCTGCCGGCCGAACCGAGCTGCACCAGCTCGAGGAAGCTGTCGGCAGGAATGCCGGATTTGGCGGCGATGGCGAAGCCTTCCGCCAAGGCCAGGTTGTTGATGCCGACCATCGTGTTATGGGCGAGCTTGGCAACGGAACCGCTGCCGCTTGGTCCCATATGGATGACCTTCTTGCCCAGCGTATCAAACAGGCCGGATGCGGCTTCCAGCACGGAAACTTCTCCGCCGACCATAAAAACGAGTGTGCCGTCGATGGCCGCCGGCTTGCTGCCGGTAACCGGTGCGTCGAGGAAATGGGCTCCGAGCTTGTGAACCTCGGCGGCCAGCTCTTTGACGAGCCCCGGGGAGATGGTGCTGCTGTCAATGACGGTGGTGCCTTGAGCCAGCGTTTTCAGAATGCCGTCTTCGCCGTAAAACACCTCGCGAATGGAATCGTCATTACTGACCATTGTGATGACCGCATCCTGTCCTGAGGCCGCTTCGGCAGGAGTGGCGGCTTGGGACGCGCCTTCCCGGACAAGCGCTTCGGCCTTGGAAGCCGTGCGGTTATAGACGGTTACCTCGTAACCTTGTTTTAACAAATTGGAAGCCATGGGCGCTCCCATGGTGCCCAGTCCGATGAAGCCTATTTTTTTCATGAGAATCACCTTTTCCTGTGAGATATAAGCATTCATTAAGTTTACCATGAGGCCATGCGACAATCCATGGGGGGAGAAGTGAAATTGTGGGTGGATAAGCTTCATATTGTCCTTGCCAAATGCAGTGAAATTACAGTATCCTATTCTAAAGCTGTTTTTTTCGGAGCGTAAATAGAATAGAGATGAAGCCAAACTAGGAGGTTTACATTAGATATGTCTACCAAATTAAATTTCGATTACAGTAAGGCGCTCTCCTTTATCGGTCAGCACGAAGTGGATTATCTGGCAGAGCCGATCCGACTCGCTCACGAGCAGCTTCATAACAAGACAGGCGTAGGTTCTGACTTCTTGGGATGGATCGATCTTCCTACCCAATACGACAAGGAAGAATTTGCACGCATCCAGAAAGCAGCAGCGAAAATCCAAAGCGATTCTGACGTTCTGATCGTCATCGGAATCGGCGGATCTTACCTCGGCGCACGCGCCGCGATTGAAGCTCTGTCCCATTCCTTCTATAATGTTTTACCAAAGGACAAGCGCAAGACGCCTGAAGTTTATTTCGCCGGCAACAACATCAGCTCCACTTACGTGGCGCATTTGCTCGATCTGATCGAAGGCAAGGACTTCTCCGTGAACGTCATTTCCAAGTCCGGCACAACGACGGAGCCTGCGATTGCATTCCGTATTTTCAAAGCCGAGCTGGAGAAGAAATACGGCAAGGAAGAAGCCCGCAAGCGTATCTATGCAACAACCGACAAGGAAAGAGGAGCCCTCAAGAAGCTTGCGAATGAAGAAGGCTATGAGTCCTTTATCATTCCGGACGACGTGGGCGGAAGATATTCCGTACTGACTGCAGTTGGCCTGCTGCCAATTGCTACTGCCGGAATCAACATCGAAGAGATGATGCAGGGTGCCGCTGACGCTTCCAAGGAATTCAGCAACCCGAACGTGCATGAGAACCTCAGCTACCAATACGCTGCCGTGCGTAACGCACTGTACCGCAAAGGCAAAGCCATCGAGATTCTCGTGAACTACGAGCCTTCTCTTCATTTCGTATCCGAGTGGTGGAAACAGCTGTACGGCGAAAGTGAAGGCAAGGACTACAAAGGCATTTATCCGGCATCCGTCGACTTCTCGACCGATCTGCACTCCATGGGACAATTCGTTCAGGAAGGCAGCCGCAACATTTTCGAAACCGTCATCCAGGTGGACAATGTAGCGAAGCAAATTACGATCGAAAGCGATCCGGACGATTTGGACGGCCTGAACTTCCTGGCTGGCAAAACGATGGATTTCGTCAACAAAAAGGCCTTCCAAGGCACGATGTTGGCACATACAGACGGACAGGTTCCTAACTTGATCGTAACTGTACCGGATATGACTCCGTATTCCTTCGGATATCTGGTGTACTTCTTTGAAAAGGCGTGCGGTATCAGCGGCTATCTGCTTGGCGTCAATCCGTTTGACCAGCCTGGCGTGGAAGCCTATAAGAAGAACATGTTCGCTTTGCTCGGCAAACCGGGCTATGAGGAAGAAAAAGCGAAGCTGGAAGCAAGACTGTCCGAATAAGAATAACATCAGCAACTTTTGAATAGACATACAAAGCTAGGGAAGCAGTTCACCGGTTAATCAACAGCGGGGGACTGCTTTCTTGGCAAATAAGAAAGGGCATGAACATGATTGATCGCTATCGAACCGTCCGGGGGGCGGGATCCAAGGAAATTGTCATTAAGAAGTCCCGTTTTATCGGCCATGTGAAACCGGTGGACAGCGAAGATGATGCAAACGCTTTTATTGAAGAGATCAAGAAGCTGCACTGGAATGCCACGCATAACTGCTCCGCCTACATGATCGGGGAGAGGGATGAAATCCAGAAGCAGTCGGATGACGGGGAGCCGAGCGGAACGGCCGGCAAGCCGATTCTCGAGGTGATCCGCAATCAAGGGTTGAAAAATGTGGCGATCGTCGTGACCCGGTACTTCGGCGGCATCATGCTGGGGGCGGGAGGACTGATCCGGGCATACACGGACGGTGCTGTGGCGGCGATTGAAGCGGGGGAAGCGATTACGCGCGTGCTTCACCGCGAGATTTTTGTTGAAATCGACTATACCTGGCTGGGGAAGGTCGAGAACGAGCTCCGGGGCCGTGAGGTCCGAATGGGGGAAACGGTGTTTACGGATAAGGTGCGGCTGACGTGCCTGCCGGAAGACCGCGAAGCGGAGACGTTTATGTCGTGGATGGTGGATTTGACGCAGGGGCAATCCCTGATTACGGAGGGCGAAAAGCTTTATTTTATTGAAGGGGAATAAGGTCTATGGCAAGAAGAGCAGTGGAACAGGAGTTGTCGAGGGAGAGGATTCTGGAAGCGGCCAGGCATTTGTTTGTGACCAAGGGATACCGGGCCATTTCTATGCGCAGTATTGGTCAGCATTTAGGTTACAGTCATGGTTCCTTATACTATCATTTCAAGGAAAAGGCAGAATTGTTCTACGCCATCGTGGTTGAGGATTTCAACAATCTCGCTGTACAGCTGAATAAGGTGCTCAAGGTCGCTCCGACCCAGGACTTGACCAAGGTGGAACAGCTCATGCTGGAGTTCATCCGTTTCGGCCTGGACCATCCTTATCAGTATGAGATCATGTTCATGATCCGGGACGAAGAACTGCTGTCCTACTGCCGTTCTGAGCAGGGGCGCTGCTTCGAATTGTTTGCCTCCATGGTGCGCCGTTACATGAACGAGGAGGAGCACGGCCCCGATCATTGCCGCAATCTGCCGTTAACGTTATTTTTGTCCATGCACGGATTCATATCGTATTACATCCAGGATCGCGTGACTTTTGAGGAGATCAAACCCGCGGCCATCACGCATGTGAAGATATGCTGCCGCAGTCTGCGGTAATTTTTTTAGATACTTACTTTATAACGGTGAATTGGTATTGCGCCAACGTATAAATGCTGTGGCGAGTGTGAGCGCAGCTGAAAAAAATAAGGTGAAGGGGAGGGCATGCAGAAATGCCTCACACCCCGACACCTGTTTTGTCATGCGTGCTTTTGGGGATACGGCGGGCTTCCTTATCCCTCCATAATTTTTACATGGTATTGTCTGCGGCGCGGCCCGTCGAACTCGCAAAAATAAATCCCCTGCCAGCGTCCGAGCAGCAGCTCACCTTCCGTAATGATCACGGTCTGCGAAGGTCCGCAGGTGATCGACTTCAAATGGGAAGCCGTGTTGCCTTCAGCGTGGCGGTATTTTGGATGCTCCCACGGATACACCTCATCCAAACGCAGCAGCACATCATGCTTCACGTCCGGATCGGCGTTTTCATTAATGGCGATGCCGGCGGTCGTGTGCGGGCAGTAAATCAGCACCGTCCCCTCCTTGACCCCGCTTTGATGAACCAGCGAGATAATCTCGCGGGTAATATCCCTCATTTCGTCCCGTGACGCCGTACTTAATTCAAGGGTATGCAGCATGTCGTATGTCTCCTTTCCTAAAGTGTATTTTACCTAATATTGGACATGTTATAAGCCTATGATACAGCTGCTGCGCCCTAATCACAATGAACGGGCGGGCCTATTCCTCCAAAGGATAAAGTTAATCTAGAAAGAAGCTGGAGAGGGAACGGCAATCAGCAGCGTCTCCCCCTCGGCGATATTTTTGTAACTATGCGGCGTTCGGGCATCGTAATAAATGCTATCGCCTTCTTCGAGCGTGAACCGTTCATTTCCAAGGATGAACTCCAATCGTCCGGTATGGATATAAAGAAACTCTTCCCCTTCGGGATGGCCAACGCTGACGTCCCCTGATGTTGCGCCTTTTTCGAGAACTCCCCAAATCGGTCCCATCTTATTGCCGCTTCCATGACTGAGAGCATACCAAGTTATTCTGGAACCCTCGGAGTGAACGAGAGGTTTTCGTTCGTTTTTTCTGATGACGATGCTTCGTTTCTCCTCGCCAAACAGATCGGTAAAATTCACACCCAGAGCGTTTGCTATACGCTTGAGAACGCTTAGGGATGGATTCACTTTGTCGCGTTCGATTTCACTGAGAAAAGACAAAGAGATGGAGGCCATGGTGGAAACCTCTTTGAGCGTCAATTTTTGTTTTTTTCTCGTATTTCGAATGGTATCGCCGATTGAATTCATCTGAAGTCCCCCTCAACTGAAAATTTCGCTGTAAACGTAATTTTTACGTGTATCATATCGGATATTTGCAGTGGTATCAAGCACTTTGAAGCAGAGCGAATTACGCTGTAAAACCGTTGAAATATCAGGGTTTAAGAACTACTATTATATCAAGGTTGATGTGCAGTCTCATACCCGGGTATTTACGAATTCCTTCAACCATTTCCATATTGAGCGAAATTTTTGGGATGCTTTCAGATCCCATTATAATAGTTGTCTCGAACGATCTACGATTTAGAAAGAAAACCGGAGGATTTCAAATGAACAAAGTCTATCAAGTAGGCGACGCAACCGTAACCCGTGTCACGGAAATGACGCTGAGCGGCGTCCCGCCGGAAATTTATTTTGCGGGCTCGTGGGACCCGGCGTTTCTGGAAAAGAATCGGGATACCCTTCCCGCCGGCCTAATCGACGGGGATTCTCAGCTTGTCGTTAGTATTGGAACTTGGGTCGTGAAGACTCCGGACCATACGATCCTTATAGATACAGCCACGGGAAATGATAAAAATCTTCCGTATAATCCGGAATTGTCCAATCTAAAGCTGCCGTATCTTGATCGTCTCCTGGAGGCGGGGGTTACGCCGGAAGACGTGGACTATGTCCTGTTGACGCATTTGCATGTGGATCATGTCGGCTGGAATACAAGGCTTGCAGGCGGTAATTGGGTACCGACGTTCCCGAACGCCACCTATGTATTTCCGCTTTCGGAACAACAATATTACTCCAGCCCGGCCAGCCATAATAAAGAAAACGAACCTAACTTTAACGCATACGAAGAGAGCGTTTTGCCTGTCGTCGAAGCTGGACTGGTGAAGACAATTCCTCCAGAGGGGGGAGAGTTCCTCGATATGTTCAAATTTATTCCGACTCCCGGCCATAGCATCGGTCAAATGTCGATCAGCCTCACGTCCGGCGGAGAAGAAGCTTTGTTCGGTGCTGACGTGATGCACCATCCGTTTCAGGTATATCATCCCGAGTGGAATTCCATGTATTGCGAATTCACGGAACAAGCACGCGTTTCCCGGCGCAGGGTATTGGAGTATGTCGCGGATCGGCCCATCATTTATTTCAGTACCCATTTTCCGGGGAGTTCTGCGGGGTACGTGACTCGTGACGGCAACGGATTCAAATGGGAATTCATCTAATAAATTTACCTAATCACATTGAAAGGTGCTGACACCATGACGACAAACGATTTTAGGCACGATACACCGATTTTGACCGAAGACCACCGTATCCCCAGCGATACGTCCGGAATCGAACTTTATGTACGCAACAAACGTCCGGCTTCCATGAACACGTTCACGAACGAGAAAACGATTGTCATGGTTCACGGTGCCACATATCCGATTGGCAGTTTGTATGACGTTGAATTGGATGGTTTCACGTTCTTGGACTATTTGGCAAGCCATGGTTACGACGTGTATGCCGTGGATGTACGCGGCTACGGAGGTTCGACGAGACCCCCGGAGATGGAGCAGCCCGCTGACTCCAACCCTCCGCTGGTTCGCACGGAAACGGGAGTTCGAGACTTAGGCTCGGCGGTAGACTTCGTTTTAAAACAACGAAATTTATCGAAGGTCAACGTTCTGGGGATGTCCTGGGGCGGAACGGTTGCTGGGGCATATACGAGCCGAAACAACGATAAAGTAAATAAGCTTATTCTGGTCGCACCTCAGTGGCTGAGCACGAAACCGGTCCCTATCGATACCGGAGGTCCGCTCGGCTCCTATCGTCTCGTCCCGGTCGGAAGCACGAAGGAACGCTGGTTAAGCGCCGCCCCTGAAGATAAACGCAACGATTTGATTCCGGAAGGCTGGTTCGAACAATGGACCGAAGCAACGTTAGCTTCTGATCCGGGAAGCCAAAGCGTCCATCCGGGACATATCCGGGCGACCAATGGGCCGATTCTGGACATCCGTGAATACTGGACGGCTAACAGAGCTTTTTATGAGCCCAAGGAAATCACGGTGCCTGTCCTTCTTGTTCACGCGGAATGGGACATCGATGTGCCTCTTGATTTGGCGCAAAACTTTTTCACGTCACTGACCGGCGCCGTTTATCGCCGCTGGGTAGAGATTGGGGAAGGAACGCACATGGTGCTGCTGGAGAAGAACAGGATGCAGGCTTTCCAAGCGATCCGCAGTTTCCTGGACGAATCGTACATCCCGGCGAAATAACCCGGGTGCAGTGCCCGAAGTTTCATATGCCTAAAACGAGGCCTGCGGCATGCTGCCGCAGGCTTTTTTCGTACCCACTTTTTTGAAAGAAGGCGAATCGTTTGCGATCCTATCTGCTTCTATTGTTTTGCGCATCACTCTACGGTAGCAACTTTGTACTGGGCTCGCTTTTGCTGCAAGCATTTCCAGCGCTGCATCTATCGGCCTATCGACTTGCCGTCTCCTCGATGTTCCTGCTCGTTTATTTGATTGTGACCCGCCGATGGGTGCGGGTTTCGCTGCGGGATGCCGTGTACTTCATACCGTATGCTCTAGTGGGGATGCTGCTGCATCAAGTCACCTTCTTTACGGGGCTGTGCACGGTCGATGCGACGACGGCTTCATTGATATTATCGTTATCACCGATTTGTACTGCGCTGTTTGCCCGCTTGTTTCTAAAGGAACCGTTTACGCTTCGGATGACGATGGGGTCGGTCGTCGCCTTTGCCGGTGTCTTTTTCGTTGTGGTAAATGGCGCTGGTTTTATGCTTCGCATCTCGTCCGGGATTGGATGGATGCTGATTTGCATGCTGGCATTTTCAGGGTCTGTCGTTCTCATGAAAAAGCTGACAGAGCGCATCGAACCGCTTGTGGCAACGGCTTACTCTACGATGCTGGGCTTTATTGCGGTACTCCCGGTATCGATCTGGATCGAACCGCATGCTGAGATTCGTCCACACTATGTATGGTGGCTTGTCTTAATTGGGTCCGCGCTGCTTATCCAAGGATTATGCGCCGTCGTCTGGAACGCTCAAATTCACCAGGTAGGTGCCGCGACCGCGTCCCTGTTTCTGAATTTACAGCCATTTGTTGCGATGGTGTCAGGCTACTTCATTCTAGGTACGCCGATCAGCTACATACAAGTTGCGGGATCGGTGTTGATTATTTGCGGCGTCATCCTGGCAACCTTCCAAAGACGTTCGAAAAGAACTGCGCATGCCGATCAACTCCATATGTCCGTGGTGAAGCGATAACAGAGTGGAGTGCTGGGAGTTCCATCGCCGACGGTCTCGATGAGGCAAAGGATCATCACGGTTAGACCTTGACTTTGCCCCGAAACGGGCCGAATGTTCTGGACTGAAAAATGCAGGGCCTGCACTCGTGCAGGCTCTTTTCTTTGCAGCGTAAACGGAGACTGGAAATAAATCTATTTTTGTATTGACGGTGTGAGACAGTTTTTGGTAAAGTACTGATAAGCAAAAACCAAGTAGTCAAATAGGAATAATTTAATCTATAATGGAAATCATCAATCGTCAAGCGCCGACCGGGCCGATTCCCGGAGGCAGGGAGGGGTCAAGTGAATACACTGCTGCGACATAAAGGCTGGACCTGGGGTTTTCGAAGCACCGTTCTTCTTTATTTTGTACTGCTGGTCGTGCTCCCTTTGCTGGGAGTGTATTACCATTCGTTCTCGCTGGGATGGAGCGCTTTTGCCGAAAGCGTGAAAGACCCGATCGCGTGGAAATCCGTGCTCCTTACGCTGAAATTGGCCCTTGTGGCCACGATGATTAACGTTCTGATCGGTACGATGATCGGCTGGGTGATCGTCCGCTACCGTTTTCCGGGCAGATCGCTGCTGAACAGTCTGGTGGATCTCCCGTTTGCCCTGCCGACCGCGGTCGGGGGCCTCATGATTCTGCTTCTGCTCGGACCGGGCAGTCTGATCGGCGGAGCCGCCGAAGCGCTCGGCTTTGAAATCGTGTTCCATCAACCGGCGATCGTCATCGCCATGGTGTTCGTCACGTTTCCTTTCGTCATCCGCGCGGTGCAGCCGCTGCTGGAGGAAATCGATCCTTCCGAGGAGGAGGCGGCGCGGACGCTGGGCGCTTCGGGAACCAAAATCTTTTTCCAAGTCGTGCTGCCGTCCATGCTGCCGGGTATGCTCAGCGGAGGAATGCTGGCCTTTTCCCGGGCGCTGGCGGAGTTTGGGGCCGTCGTGCTCGTGGCCGGCAACATCCCGGGCCGGACGCTGATCGCCTCCGTGTTTATTTACGGGGAGGTTGAGAGCGACAATACTGCCGGGGCCGCCGCCGTGTCGATTCTGCTGCTGACGCTGTCTTTTGTCATACTCTGGGTCGTGAATTTTGTGCAGACGAAGGGGAAGAGAGCATGAAGAAACTGTGGATTACGCTGACATACCTGGTCTTTTTCCTGCTGCTGATCGCTCCCCTCGGCAAAATGGTCATGGGTGCCTTCGAAGGTGGTTTGAGCGGTCTGGGCGATGCCCTGGCAAGGCCTGAGGCGCTGCACGCCCTGATGATGACCGGGCTCATCGTCGTCACTGTGACGGTGCTGAACACGCTGCTCGGCATGATGATGGCTATCTATCTCGTTCGCGGCAGCTGGATGAGCGGCGGGCTCCGGCGGTTTCTGAACAGCATCGTCGACCTGCCGTATGCGGTATCCCCCGTGATTGGGGGGCTGATGATCGTGCTCCTGCTGGGGCCGGGAAGCGCGGTGGGGACTTTTTTCGAAGATATTGGCTTTAAAATCGTGTACGCCTTTCCGGGGATGGTCATTGCTACGCTGTTCGTCACTTTTCCGCTCATGGTGCGCGAGGTGATGCCGGTGCTGCAGGAGATCGGGGCTCAGCAGGAAGAAGCCGCCTCGACGCTGGGGGCTTACGGTTGGACGACGTTCTGGAAAGTAACGTGGCCGTCGATCCGCTGGGCGGTTATTTACGGCATCGTGCTGACGGTGGCGCGCTCGCTGGGCGAGTTCGGAGCGGTGCTCGTCGTATCGGGTAATATCATTAACAGGACCCAAACGGCAACGACGCTGGTATACCAGGACGTGGAAAATTTCAATGTTATTTCGGCCAACAGCGTTGCGCTGGTTCTGGCTGCTTTTTCGGTAAGTCTGCTCCTCCTGATGGAATGGGCCAAAAAAAGAAGGGAAGTGCGCTGATATGCATGTGGAAGTTCGCGGATTGAACAAGCATTTTGGTGATTTTCATGCCGTAAAGGATGTGCATTTTGGGATTGAAAAGGGCCACCTGATCGGTCTGCTCGGGCCGAGCGGCGGCGGCAAAACATCGATTCTGCGAATGCTTGCGGGGCTGGAGACGCCGGACAGCGGGGAAATCCGTTTCCACGGAGAGCTGGTCAACGCGCTTCCGCCGCAGGAGCGGGGCATCGGCTTTGTGTTTCAGAACTACGCGCTGTTTAAGCATATGACGGTGTTCGACAATATTGCTTTTGGCCTGAAAGTGAAGAAAACGCCGAAGTCGCAGATCAAGGACCGGGTTATGGAGCTGGTCGAGCTGACCGGGCTGGCGGGTTTTGAGAAGCGTTATCCGCAGCAGCTCTCCGGCGGGCAGCGTCAGCGGGTCGCCTTTGCCCGGGCGCTCGCGCCGGAACCGCAGCTGTTGCTGCTGGATGAGCCGTTTGCGGCGATCGACGCCAAAATCCGGCAGGAGCTCCGCTCCTGGCTCAGGGAGCTGATCGAGCGGGTGGGTATCACATCGATCTTCGTGACGCATGACCAGGACGAGGCGATCGAGGTAGCCGACGAAATTATGATCATTAATCAGGGACGCCTGGAGCAAAAGGGCACCCCGTGGGATATTTACAAGGAGCCGAAGACGCCGTTCGTCGCGACCTTTATCGGGGAGTCCACTGTGGTGGAGAATGCGCGTGAGCTGAAAGGCTTCGAGGAAGCTGCCGGGGGCAGCGGCACCCGGGCGCTCATCCGGCCGGAGTACATTGAAGTCGGCGGGCCCGACGAATTCCGGGTGCTGTCTGCAACGGAGGAAGGCATCGTGCGCCATCTGCACTTCCGAGGGAGCGAGTGGATGGTGGAAGTCGAAGTCGGCAGCCACAAGCTGATGACGTACCGCTCGCTGGAGAAGGATACGCTGCAGCCGGGTCAGCCGGTACGGGTGCTGGTGCACCGCGCGTACCTGTTCAACGACGAGCGTAGCTGGATCGAAGAAAACCGGCTTAAGGTCGACCCGATGCCGGTCATTATTTAAAGGGATCGGAGTATCGCTCATTTGAAACCTTATATTGGTCCTCTGAAAATACTTACTCTTAGCACGGATACTTCCGTAATTTAGAGATGACACAGCCATACCGCTTCTGTGAAGATCATCGGTATTACGATTCCAGCCTGCCCTCCGGCAGGCTGATGCGGCAAACACGGCAAGTTTCAGCCTAAAGGAGTGGCAGACGATGCGAAAGCAGACGATGCAAAATCACGATAGAAAGCCGGCACTCCGCCCGGGTCTTCTCGGCGCTCTGCTGCTGGCCTGCATTCTCGTCTTTACCGGCTGCAGCAAAGATGCTCCGGTGAATGGCACCGTATCAGCAGCGGGCGGCGACGTCACCCTGGTGATCGGCGCGTACAGCGTGGCGAAGGATGCGATGGCCGACATCCTGCCGAAGTTTCAGCAGGAGTGGAAGGAGAAGACCGGGCAGACGGTCAAATTCCAGGAGTCCTATGAGGCGTCGGGAACCCAGGCGCGGGCGATTGCCGGCGGCTTTGAGGCCGACGTCACGCTGCTCGCGATGGAGGGAGACGTCGATAAGCTCGTCAGCGCGGGGCTCATCGATAAGGACTGGAAGACGAAACATCCGGATCAAGGCATGGTCACCCGGTCCATCGTCGTGCTGGGCACGCGGGAAGGGAACCCGCTGGGGATCAAGGATTTTCAGGACCTGACCAAGCCGGGGGTCAAAGTGCTGTACCCCAACCCGAAGACTTCGGGCGGGGCGCAGTGGGACATCAATGCGATTTACGGCGCAGGTCTGAAAGCTTCGGAGCAGCAGGGTCACAAGGATCCGGCCGCAGCCAAAGCCTTCCTGAAGAAGGTCCACAAGAACGTGGAGTCGCTCGACAAGAGCGGCCGGGCGTCTATGGCGGCGTTCGAGTACGGCGTGGGCGACGTCATCGTCACGTACGAGAATGAGCTCCTGGCGCGCATCCAGCAGGGCGTCAAATACGACGTCGTCATCCCGGAGAACACGATTCTGATCGAGAATCCGGCCGCCGTCGTGGACGCTTTTGCCAAGAAGCACGGCACCACCAAGGTGGCCGAAGCGTTCGTGAAGTATCTGTGGAGCAAGGAAGCACAGGAAATCTTCGCCGCACACGGCTTCCGGCCCGTCGACGGCGAGGTGCTGAAGGCCAACGCTTCCAAGTACCCGGTGCCGAAAGGGCTGTTCGATATCAACTACCTCGGCGGATGGGATGAGGTGCGCAGCACGCTCTACTCTAAACGGGGCGTGTGGTACCAGGTGCTGGCGGGGATTTGAGTGGCAGAAATCGGAGCAGGGTTTAAGCAGGCGACCGCTTGGCGGGGGCCTGCTTTTTTGTGCTTGGCGGCAAGATTGGCCAGCAGGTGGACGAAAGTGCACTCCCTACCCTGCAAAAAAAGCCCGGCCATCAGCCGGGCATTTCGACGTTCATCTCCTCTTGCTGGTGCCTGCGGCTGAGCGAAGGCAGGACGGCGAGGTAATAGACGCTGACGATAAAGATGCTGGCCGCCAGGATCCAGTACAGTGCGGTGACGGATACCAGGCCGGGGAAGGCGACGGCCAGAAATCCGAGCGCGATCGCCTGGCCGGTCGTGTTGAGCGGCTCGATCCAGGCACTGACGCGGCCCATGCTTTGGGGCTCGACGAGCTCCGGCAGCCATCCGCCCAGCACAACGTTGATCGGAGCGAGGATCACACCGAGCAGCACCATCGTGCCCAAGTACAGCTGAATGTGGTGGAAACCGCCGGCGACCAGCGTAATGATGCCGATGAGGAACAATCCGGTGATCAGCACGCCGACTTTACCGATCTTTTTGATAAGCAGGGTGCTGATTGCGCTGCCGACCAGGTAGCCGATTCCGAGGAATACCATGACCAAAGGTGTGTACACCTCGTAGTGCTCCGGACTAAGCTTGTATTTCATCGTAAAGAGGGGCAGAATCGAAAACACGCCGTTGACGATGCCGAAGAAGAAAAAGCCGAGAATAATCGCCAGCAGCAGGCGCGAACGGACGATGTATTGAAAGCCCATGCCGAAGTCGGCGGCGATGCTTTTCAGATTCAGGTCTTTCAAGCGTACTTTGCCGTTGGGCTGGGAGACATGCTGCGGGAAACGGCATGACATGAGAAGCAGGGCGGAGATGACGAAGCTGGCCATGTCGATCAGAATGGCGCCTTCAATGCCGAGGTAATAGTAAGCTGCCGATCCGAGGCTCATGCCGAAGAGCATGAATACGCCCGAGATGGACATGTTCAGGCTGGACGCCTGCACGTACTGTTCGGGTTTCATGACCCCCTGGAGCAGGCTCATTTCGGCGGGTGCAAAAAACTTCGAGATGGCGCTGCGCAGAAATAGAAGGGCAAACGCCCCGACGATCCAGTTTTCATAAATCGCGAGCAGCAGGACCAGGGAGAGGACCGCGCGGATCCAGTCGCTGTTGACGGCGATGCGTTTGCGGTCGAGTCGGTCGGCAAGCACGCCGACGAACAGGAACACGACCAGCGTCGGCAGAGAATACATCAGCTCGGCTAACGTGGCGTAAGCGGGCTGGCTGCTGAAGCGGTCGACGAGATAAAAGGCGAAAGCCATGCTGCCAACCATTGACCCAAGCTGGGACGCGAAGTTGGCCAAAAACATTTTAACGAATGTGGCATTGCGGAAAAGTTCCATGCGGGTGACCTCGTTTCTTCTAAATTTTACGGTACAAATATGGCGAACTTGAGTGGTTGATGGACTTCTCCCAGGCACCGGGCACCCGCATCATGCGGTTCATCCGATCATCTGTGTCCGGCTTGCGCCGGTCAGGGGCAGTTTTAACAGCGGTGCCTGATGCGTCCGTCGTTCGCAGCTTTGATCTCAGTGTACTCGAATAAGCGGCCGGCATAAATCGCCGCTGGTATGATTTTGTAGTCGGTCTCTGGACCGAGAACTCTCGGAAAGGCGAATATGGTAAGATAGCTGTAACGAACCAGGAATATAACCACCACCCTACATACATAGGAAAAATAAGGAGATGACCGACGCAATGGACGCATTGATCTTTTTGGGAACCGGGGACGCGATGGGCGTCCCGCGCGTGTACTGCAGCTGCGAGGTGTGCGAGGAGGCCCGGACGACGGGGATGAACCGGCGCTTGCGTTCTTCCGTGCTCGTCCAGGGGCAGGGGGAGACCGACAGCTTTCTTATCGATTGCGGCCCGGATTGGCGCAGCCAGATGGAAGCGATCGGGCAGCGGGCGACGGCGCGGATGCTGGTGACGCACGCGCATTTTGACCATATCGGCGGGCTGCCGGAGTGGGCGGATGAATGCCGCTGGCGGCAGGCCAAAGGGGAGCTGTATGCCCCGCAGGAGGTGCTGGACCAAATTCAGCGGCAGTTTCCGTGGATCCATCGGCAGCTTCAAATGATTCCCGCTGATGCTGGAATCGAGCTTGGCGGCTGGAACATTACCACGTGGAAGGTGACGCATGGGGCGAACGGTTATGCCTATGCATACCGGCTGGAGAAGCCGGGCTTCCGCTGGGTGTACTGCTCGGACTCGATCGGTCTGAACGAGGAGGAGAAACGGCCACTGCACGGCCTGGATCTGCTGGTGCTCGGGACGAGCTTTTTTCATGAGACGGCGCCTTATCCCACCCGGTCCGTGTACGATATGAAGGAAGCGGCAGAGCTGCTGCAGGAGGTGAAGCCGCTGAGAACGGTCTACACCCATATGTCGCATGATATCGACCTGAACCGGTCTTATCCGCTCCCTCCGCAGGTGACGCTAGCCGTGGCCGGAATGAAGGTTGAGCTGGGCTGACCGTTAAGGGAAAAAGGAGGTTCGTATCCATGGCAAACGTCAGCGGATGGAATGACAGCGAATTGGACGGATGGGAACCCGGCGGATTATTTCCCGAACAGCTGATGCTGGCGGACTGCCGTCCGGAGGTGAGCGCCTACTATTTTAAAGAGTGGAACGGGTTTGACATGGCGCTGCATACCCATGACTCCTCCGAAATCATGTATGTCATAGACGGGAACTGCTCAGTCGGGGTGAAGCCGTTTGGCGAAAACGAAGCGGTCGTGCATTTGACCAAGGGCGGCTTTATCCTGCTGGACGGAACCGTTCCCCATCGTCTGCTGGTGACGGGGCGCTGCCGGATGCTCAACATCGAATTCCGCTTTGTTGAGCGGGATGGGGTGCTGCCGTCGACGAAACAGCTTGCCGAGGGAGAGGAGGCACTGGCGGCGCTGTTCCAGAACCCGGCTCCCTATGTCGTGCTTAGGGAGTTTCATGACGTGCATCAGCTGCTGAAAAATCTTGTTCTGGAGCTGGACGCCGCCGAATCCGGACAGGAGCTGATGCCGCAGCTGATGCTCGCCGAGCTGCTGATCCGGATTGCCCGGCTGCATCAGGAATACGTGGAGGCCGGTCCCGATACGCAGAGCATGTACGTGCGGCAGTGCATCGAGTACCTGTATCAGAACTACGATCGCAGCATCCAGGTTAAAGACGCCGCCGAGCATGTCCGGCTTCACCCCGGGTATTTGCAGCGGGTATTCAAGCAGAAGACAGGCATGTCGATCATGGAATACCTGAACGCCTACCGGATGGATAAAACGGCGATGCTCCTGCGGCAGACGGAAATTCCTGTGGCGGATATCGCGGATTATGTAGGGATCGGCAGCCGTCAGTATTTGCATCTGATGTTCAAAAAGCATACCGGCCAGACACCGGTCGAATACCGGAAGGCTTCCCGGATCGCAGGGTACGTGGATTCCCGTGACGTGCATTAATCCGAATCTAAAAAGTGAGAATTGTTGACACTTTTCCGGCAAAGAGGTCATGAATTTGATAACGTTTTCCCAGTAAGGGTTGCTACAATACCTGTATCAGGTTGAACCTGGCGACTATTCTTGAGGGAGGCGGTTTTTGCCGTGTCATTTAAAATTACTTTTATCGGGGCGGGAAGCATTGGCTTTACCCGTGGACTGCTGCGCGACCTGTTGTCCGTTCCGGAATTTCATAACGTGGAAGTTGCTTTTACGGACATCAATCCGCACAACCTGGACATGGTAACCGAGCTGTGCCAGCGGGACATTCGGGAGAACGGGCTGGACATTAACATTCACGCGACAACGAACCGCCGCGAGGCGCTGAAGGATGCCAAATACGTCATCTGTACGATCCGCGTTGGCGGCTTGGAGGCGTTCGCGACGGATGTGGACATTCCGCTGAAATACGGCGTCGATCAATGCGTGGGCGACACGCTGTGCGCAGGTGGCATCATGTACGGACAGCGCGGCATCGCCGAGATGCTGAACATCTGCAAGGACATCCGCGAAATGGCGTCCAAGGACGTGCTGCTGCTGAACTACGCCAATCCGATGGCGATGCTCACGTGGGCCTGCAACAAGTACGGCGGGGTCCGCACGGTCGGACTGTGCCATGGGGTGCAGGGCGGTCACTGGCAAATTGCGGAAGCTTTTGGCCTGAAGCAGGAGGAAGTGGATATCATCTGCGCGGGCATCAACCATCAGACGTGGTATATCCAGATTCGCCATAATGGGGAGGACCTGACCGGCAAGCTGCTGGAAGCGTTCGAGAAGCATCCGGATTTCAGCCGGACGGAAAAGGTACGGATCGACATGCTGCGCCGCTTCGGCTATTACAGCACGGAATCGAACGGGCATCTCAGCGAGTATGTTCCGTGGTACCGCAAGCGGGCGGACGAAATCAACGACTGGATCGACCGCGGCAGCTGGATCAACGGGGAGACCGGAGGATACCTTCGAGTCTGCACGGAAGGGCGCAACTGGTTTGAGACCGATTTTCCCAACTGGATGAAGGAGAAGCCCTTCGAATACAAGCAGGACCAGCGCAGCCATGAGCACGGATCCTACATCATCGAAGGCTTGGAGACGGGACGGGTGTACCGGGGGCATTTCAACGTGGTCAACAACGGAGTGATCACCAATCTGCCGGATGACGCGATCATCGAGGCTCCGGGATACGTCGACCGCAACGGTATCTCCATGCCGGTGGTCGGGGATCTGCCGCTCGGACCGGCGGCGGTCTGCAATGCGAGCATTTCCGTGCAGCGGCTGGCGGTGGAAGCGGCCGTACACGGCGACGACAAGCTGCTCCGCCAGGCGTTCATGATGGACCCGCTGGTCGGCGCGGTGTGCAATCCGAACGAAATTTGGCAGATGGTCGACGAAATGCTCGTGGCACAGGAACAGTGGCTGCCGCAATACGAGGATGCCATCGCCGAGGCGTCGGTACGGCTGGCTTCCGGTAACCTGATTCCGACCCGGGAAGGATACCGCGGCGCGGCACGCCTCAAGGTGAAGACCGTGGAGGAAATGCAGCAGGACCGGGAAGCCGCCAACAAAAACGCTGGCGAGTCGGATAAAGGCAAGGACCGGGCCAAAGCGGTTCAGTAAACGGTAAACCAGCAGCCGGGAAATATTAGTCGGCAAACAAAAAGACAGCTAGCGAACAGGGATCGATGATCCTGATTCGCGGCTGTCTTTTTGGGTTGAACTTTAAGGTGGATCTCTCCTGGCGAATTAAACGTTCAGCACGAACTTCTCGATCGCGGCCTTCACGCCTTCATCGTTGTTGCTTAGCGTTACGTAGTTCGCAATGTCTTTCAGCGCCGGGATGGCGTTGCCCATCGCAATGCCCAGGCCTGCCGCTTCCAGCATCTCATGATCGTTCCAGGAATCGCCGATGGCGATCGTCTCGGACATGTCGCAGCCAAAGTGGCTGGCGAGGAAGGTGAGGGCATGGCCTTTGGTGCCTTCGCGGTGCATGATTTCGAGGAAGTGCGGCTTCGATTTGGTGATGTGCACTTCGTCTCCCAGCAGGTCGCGCAGAATCGGGATCAGCTGATCCAGGTAGGCCGGATCGTCGATGATGAGCATTTTCGGCGTTTTCTGGGCGATCAGCTTTTCAAAATCCGGCTCGATATAGTAAGGCGTGCGGTTCAGCTCGCTGTAATCCTTCAGCTTCTGGTTTTCTTCACGGGCGTAAAGCTTGTCGTCGATATAAACCTGCAGGTGAAGGTTATGCTCGATGCAGTATTGGAACAGCTTGTAGCCCGCATCCTTTGGCACGTAGCGCTCGTAAAGCACTTTTTCGTCCATCAGGTTTTTGACCAGCGCCCCTTGGTACGTAATGATCGGCACGTTCAGCCCGGTTTGGCGCGCAATGGCTTGGGCAGAGGCATAGGCCCGGCCCGTGGCCAGCGTGACGACTACGTCTTTGGCGACCGCCTGCTCCAGTGCCTGCTGGGTGCCCGGGGTCACCTCTTTATCGTCGTTAATCAGAGTATCGTCGATGTCGATCGCGATCAATTTGTACATGATTCTCTCTCCTTTAATCATGGCGAACCTCTCCGCCTATAAGGGCGCTGAAATGCTCGTCCATGTTCTCTCTACCGCAGGATGGGTATTTCTCTAAACATTCCTGCACAGTATGGCTCTTATCTAGATAATAGAATCTATCGTTTTCAGCGAAGCTGAAGCATTCTATTATCGCAAGAAAAGTTTCCACTAAAAGCGGTCTGGCTTCTGTGGATTACATCGATCATACTTTTCTTTAGAGATCAGAAAGTCCAACCTCTATGGGGAAAGCGCCTTGATCTCGCAAGAAAAGATTCCACTAAAAGCGGTCTGTCTTCTGTGGATTACATCGATCATACTTTTCTTTAGAGATCAGAAAGTCCAACCTCTATGGGGAAAGCGCCTTGATCTCGCAAGAAAAGATTCCACTAAAAGCGGTCTGTCTTCTGTGGATTACATCGATCATACTTTTCTTTAGAGATCAGAAAGTCCAACCTCTATGGGGAAAGCGCCTTGATCTCGCAAGAAAAGATTCCACTAAAAGTGGTCTGTCTTCTGTGGATTGCATCGATCATGCTTTTCTTTAGAGATCAGAAAGTCCAACCTTTATTGGGAAAAGCATCTTGATCTCGCAAGAAAAGATTCCACTAAAAGCGGTCTGTCTTCTGTGGATTACATCGATCATACTTTTCTTATTGTACCTCACGCGGGGCAGATTTCAATTCCGCGAGGATCATTCCGGCAAAAATACAAATACATCCCAGTCCCGCCGCAGCGCCCAGCACCTCTCCGCCGAAGGTGACGCCCGTTAATGCCGCAAAGACCGGTTCCATGGCAAAAATGACGGCCACCCGCGACGGGTTCGTATATTTCTGGCACACGGTCTGGATCCAAAAGGCGAACGCGCTGGTCGGACCGATCGACACCAGGAGCGCCCAGATCACTTCCGGCTTCAGCAGACGATCCGCCACCTGCGTCAGGGGGCCCACATCCTCAAATAACAACGAGGAGAGGAGGCTGAGCAGCCCGACAACCGCCATCTGCATTGCAGCCAGGGGCAGCGCGGAATAGCGCGGCGCAAACACACCCGTATACGCCACATGCAGAGCGAACGCCACCGCGCACAGGAAGATGAGAAAGTCGCCTTTGTTCAGCGTAAGGGCGGTGCCGGCGAAAGCCAGCAGGTACAAGCCGGCGGCGGCCAGCAGCGCGCTGATCCACGTATAGCGGGAAATGGGACTTTTCAGCAGCAGGAGTGCCAAAAACGGAACAAACACGACGGACAAGCCGGTAATAAAACCGGCGTTCGAAGTGGTCGTGTACAGCAGTCCCACCGTCTGAAAGGCATAGCCCAGAAACAAAAAAAGGCCCAGCAGGCACGAGTGGAGCAGCATTTTGCCGGAAATATCCCGCCACTGGCTGCGGTAGAAAAACGTAATGATCAGAGCCAGCAGCACCGCCGCACCCAAGAAGCGGATGCCGTTGAAGGCAAGGGGAGGCAGGACCCGGACCGCATGCTGAACGATCAAAAAGGTACATCCCCACATCATCGCCACGATGAGCAGGCTGAGGTCGGCAATACGGGAGCGGTTCAAATGAAGTCATTCCTTTCACGGTTCGTACGATCGGCCTGTGCAAAACAGGCAAGCGACCAAATTGTAACGTAAAACCCGAGGGAGAACAAGGATCAAAAAGGCACGAAGGGCGGGTTCAGGGCATGACGGAGCCTGGGAAACCTGCTATAATGTGGGTGGAAACGGAGATGATACGATGGCTAAGAAGAACCGAAACCAAGCCCCGAGCAAGCCGCAAGTCTCGGATAAACCGGCGACGCTGAAGGATCTCCTGAGCAGCGATGTGCTGGATAAGCTGAAGCAGCAGTCCAACGAGCTGAAGGCGGAGCAGCAGAAGCAGAAGGAAGAGCAGGAGAGACAAGCGGCCGAAGCGCGCAAAGCGGAACAGAAGCGCCTGGATAACGATTTTGAACATCTGCTGGAGAACAGCAGCATGGACTGGCGTAAATATAAATGAGAAAATGATAACTATTAGAAAAGCTGCCGGTTAGCGGCAGCTTTTTTGTATGCTTATTTTTCACTGTCCATATTCAGCTTCTTTTCGAATAAGATGTAATCTTGCCCGGGACCTGCATAGTCTTTGGCCACCGTCAGCTTAAAGCCCATGCGGGCGTGAAATTTCATGGACGTTTCGTTCACAGCCGAGGTAATGCAGCGCACCGTATCGCAGCCGAGCTGAAGAACTTTTTCGAAAAACAGCTCATACAGCGTCCGGGCCGTACCCTGCTTGCGATAATCCGGATGGACGCCGACAAAATGGATATACGCCTCGTTCGGATGCGTCTGGGACTGGAAACCGATCAGGAAGGCGACAAGCTTTCCACTCTCCTTTTCCTCCATCACAAAACTGGTATTTTGAAAATGCTCGAAAAACAGCTTCGGCAGCAGATGCGTCATTTGGCGCCCGCCCCACCAGTCGTTGACGACCGGGATCACGCGTTCATAGTCGGTTTCAAGGTTCGGCCTGATTTCCATGGAAAACTCTTACCTCCGTTCAATAGCAGCCTGAGCGGTGAGCGAAACGGCAACCTTCTGCAAGCTTTTGCAGCCGATTATACCATAGGATGAGAGGGTTGGAGCGATAAAAAAGAGAGGTCCATGGAATTCATGGGGCCTCTCTTTGCTGTATGTCACTACTACAATAAGGACGATTTCCGGAGCTGACTATTCTTCCAAAAAGATCAGACCGATCAGGTCGTCCATCACGATGTTGCCAAAATAGTGCTTCACGTCGATGTCCGCGAGGGCTTCCCGGACTTCGGACTCTTCGTAACGCTTGCCGCGCAGACGGTCCTCAATATCCGCCACATCGCCGACACCGAAAAAGTCGCCGTATATTTTAATATCCTGAATCCGCGCGTCCTTGATATCCATCCGGATGTCGATGATGCCGACCGGGAACCGCTTCGTATGCTTGACGTTGGACTGCGGAGACTGCCCGTAATTCCATTCCCAGTTCTGGTACCGGTCCTTGGAAATTTGGTTGATGATCTCCCAATCGGCTTCCGTCAGCTTGTACTGCGGCACTTCGTTTGGTTCCATGCCGAAAATGTAGCGGAGCAGCTCGGAGCGGAATTCCTCGATCGTCATCTTCTGATTCATCAGCTCACTGATGTTAGCAACGCGGCTGCGTACGGACTTGGTGCTCTTCGACTTGAATTTCTCCGGATTGGCGTTCAGGGAAGCCTGAACATCGTCCAGATTCAGGTTAAACATGAGCGTGCCATGGCTGAACATCCGGCCCCGGGTTGAGAATTGGGCGTTACCTGAAATCTTTTGCTCGCCGACCTGCAGGTCATTGCGTCCGCTCAGCTCCGCGTTGACACCCATATGGTGCAGCGCGTCGATGACCGGCTGGGTAAACTTCAGGAAATTGTGGAACGATTCCCCGTCGTCTTTGGTAATGAAGCTGAAGTTGAGGTTGCCGAGGTCGTGGTACACCGCACCGCCGCCGGAGAGCCGGCGAACGACCTTGATATTGTTGTCTTTCACGTATTCCTGGTTGATCTCCTCGATCGTGTTCTGATGTTTACCGATGATGATCGAAGGACGGTTAATGTAAAACAGCAGGTAGCTGTCGTCCATGGGCAGATGTTTGAGGGCGAATTCTTCAATCGCCAGATTGACGGCAGGGTCGGTAATTCCCTGGTTATCGATAAACAGCATATTTGATTCCTCCGTTAAAAGGCCTTAATTAATTCGGTTCCTTGTCTATTGTAAACCAATTGCGGACAAGAAACAAAAGCGAAAACCGAATTGACGTGCAGCGAAATTTGGCGCCATAATGGGGTCATTCGCAAGCGATTTAAGACAGTGAACTGCTGGGGGGAAAATACATATGCTGGAACGTTATGGACATGGCGGGGATCTGGAGAGCGCGTCGGAACTGTACGGCGGCGATCCGGCGTCCTTTCTGGATTTCAGCGCCAACATCAATCCGCTGGGTCCGCCGGAAGGCGTCATGGCGAAGCTGGGACAGGCGCTGCCTTCTATCCTTCGTTATCCGGATCCGGGACACCGCCGTTTGAAATCGCTGCTGTCCCGCAAACTGGGCGTGGCGCCGGAACATTTAAGCATCGGCAACGGGGCGGCGGAATCGATGGCGCTCCTGCTGCTCGGGCTGGCGCCGTCGAGGGTCGGGATCGTGCAGCCCTGCTTTTCGGAGTACCGGCAGCTGTCGGAGCAGTTCGGCGCCGAGGTGCATGCCGTCTTCGGCAGCCGGGAGCGCGACTGGAGAGCTGAGGTTTCTGACATTGCCGGACTGATGAAAAAGGTGGACCTGCTCTTTCTGGGGCAGCCGAACAATCCGAACGGTGTGCAATATCCGCTCGAAGAGATTCGGGAATTGGCGGCCGAGGCGGAGCGGACGCGGACCTATTTCGTTGTCGATGAGGCATTCATCGACTTCATCCCGGAAGGGAAGCGGATGACGCTGCTACCGGAGCTGGAGTGGTTTCCGCGGACGATCCTGGTCCGCTCGATGACGAAGTTTTATGCCATTCCGGGGCTGCGGCTGGGCTATGCGGCCGCGCATCCGGACGTGATCCGGGCGATGACGGGCAAGCAGGTGACGTGGAGCGTCAACGGCTTGGCCCTGCTCGCCGGGGAATTCTGCCTCGAGGGCGGCGAGGCGCATGAGCGCGAGACGCTGGAGCTGATCGCCGCAGAGCGCGCCCGGCTGACGGCGGGTCTGCGGGATATGGGCTGCCGCGTGAGCGGCGGCGAAGCCAATTTCCTGCTCGCGGAGCTGCCGGCACCGTGGAGTGCCGGGGAGCTGCAGCGCGAGCTCGGGCTTCGCGGCGTCCTGATCCGCAGCTGCGCCATGTACCCGGGTCTGGGGCCGGGACATGTCCGGTTTGCGGTGAAGGGAGCGGATGCCAACGCGCGGCTGCTGGCGGTGCTGGGCGACGTGCTCGCCAGCCGGGCGGAATGATCTGCGCTGATCTGCACGAAAGGACAGGCTGTGCAGGCCCAAGACGCAGGGCTGGTACGGCTGCTATGCCGGTAGGCGTTGGCGCGGGATGTGCACACTTTGCGGACCGGATTTTGGAGTCCGCATAAACACAAGATCGATATGGGGGATAAGAAGCGATGACGACACCATTTATGGACGGATTGCAGGATACGTACCGTTCCACCGTATGGCCGGGGCTCGTGCTGACGCGGAAAGAGCGGCATTTGCTGCTTGAGGCGCCGGAGCTGCTGGACTGCCTCGGAAGCTCTATTCACGGAGGCGGCATGAGCAGACTGCAGCGGGTGACGAATATGTATGTAGACCGGACGTACGACTGCAGCGACCCGGTCCGCGATACAGAGGAATGGCTCACGGCGTGGGGATACCCGCTGGAGACGACGGCGGGGCTGCTGACGGCGGTCCAGCTGCGGCATGCGGCGGTGCATGAGGAGAAGAACGAGCAGGCCGCGGTGTTCTGCTGTACGACGGCCGGCGTATCCAATGCGGCCCGTGCCGGCTCGGAGCGGCGGACGTTCGCGGCCTATACGCCGGGAACGATCAACATCATGCTGGCCATCGACGGCCAGTTGACGAAGGCGGCCATGCTGAATGCCGCCATGACGGCGGTGGAGGCCAAGGCCGCGGCGCTGGCCGATCTTGACGTGCGCGACCCGGACAATGGGCTGATCGCCACGGGGACGACGACGGACGCCGTCGTTCTCGGCGTCAGCCAAAGCGCCGCTTACGCCGGGCTTCACCGCTATGCAGGCACCGCGACCGACCTCGGTGCGATGATTGGACGCGCGGTGTACGCCACGGTGAAGGAAGGCCTGCTGGCGGCCTGGAGCGAGCGGAAATGACCGCAATATGGATCCTTGCCGCGGCTTTTATCATCGATTGGATCATCGGGGATCCGAGGTGGATTCCCCATCCGGTCATCGGCATTGGCAAAGCGATCAAAAAGGTGGAGAACGCCATTCGGGCAAGGGTCACCAGTCCGTCAGGGCTTAAGAGAGCGGGGATACTGCTCCCGGTCATCGTGGCGGGCGGCTCCCTGCTGCTGACATGGCTTGTGCTCTGGGGGCTGCATCAGGTGCATCCGTGGCTGGCCTGGGCGGTGGAGGCGCTGCTGATCGCCACGACGATCGCCGTCAAAGGGCTGAAGGATGCCGGCAAGGAAGTGCTTGGCCATCTGCGGCGCGGCGATCTGCCGGAGGCGCGCAAGTCGCTCGGCATGATCGTCGGCCGGGACACGGCCCACTTGGACGAGCCGGAGATCGTCCGCGGCACGGTCGAAACGGTGGCGGAAAATATCGTCGACGCCGTCGTCTCGCCGCTGTTCTACGCCATCATCGGCGGCGCGCCGCTGGCGATGGCCTACCGGGCGGTGAACACGCTCGATTCCATGGTCGGCTACAAGAACGACAAATATTTGCATCTTGGCTGGGCGTCGGCGAGGCTGGATGACATCGCCAACTTCATTCCCGCCCGGATCACCGCGGGCATCCTGGTGCTGTCCGCCTGGCTGCTGCGTCTGGACGCCGCCAGAACCTGGCGCACCGTGCGCCGGGACGCGCGACGGCATCCGAGCCCGAACAGCGGCTTTCCCGAATCCGCGGTGGCGGGCGCCCTCGGCATCCGGCTCGGCGGCGAAAACGTGTACCACGGCGTCGCCTCGTTCCGGGCTTACATGGGCGAGGCGCTGCGCCCGATGGAGGCACGCGACATCACGATGACGATCCGGCTGCTCATCTCGGTATCGGTCATCTTTATTCTGCTGGGCATCGCCGTGCTGTGGGCGGCAGGGGGCAGCTTATGGACGTCCTAGTGAAACGGGTCGATCTGCTGCTGGTCCGGCACGGCACGACGCGGTGGAACCGGGAGAAGCGTTACCTCGGGCATACGGATATCCCGCTGGATCCGGGCAGCAGAGTCGAGCTTGCGCCGCTGGCCCGGGAGCTGACCGGGAAGGCGTTCCACGGCGTATACTGCAGCGACCTGGCCCGATGCCGGGAGACACTGGCGATCATCAGTCCGGCGCACGCAGATACTGCGATGTATGACCCGCGGCTGCGGGAAATGGACTTTGGCGCCTGGGAAGGGCATACCTATGAACAGCTGCAGCACGAGTTCCTTTACCGGCAGTGGATCGATTCGCCGCAGCAGGTGACCCCGCCGGGCGGGGAGTCATGGGCGGATTTTGCAGGGAGGATCGACGGGTTTATCGGCAGCTTGTTGAAGGACGTGGAAGGGGTATGCAGAAGACCGGCAGAGGCCCAGACCGGCGGCGGGGCGGTCCTTTCCCGGTCGAAAGGGATGAAGATTGGCGGGTCGGAACTTTCCCGATTGCAAAGGATCGAGACCGGTAAGGCGGTATTGCCCGGATCGCAAGAGAACGAGACTGGTGAGGCGGCACTGCCCGGATCGAAAGGAATCGGTGACAGGAAGGCGGCTCTTTCCCGATCGCAAGGACCGGAAGACACCGGCCCCGATTCTCAGGTTCCGCCGGAAATGCTTATCGTCGCCCACGGCGGCGCTCTGCGGCAGCTCGCGGTCCGCCTCGTCCCGGGGCTGTCCTTCTGGGACGTTCACGTTCAGCCCGGGAGTTTGCTGCGGATCCGGCTGAGCTTCACTGAAGAAACCGGCGGTTGGGACGGCATGCTGGTGAATGAAGCTTGAGAGAGGATGCGAACGAGGTAATGGTCGTCATCGACCGGTCCGAGCTTTTCTGCACTCCGGCAATGGGAAGCGGCGAAAGGGCTCAGGCCGCCGGCATACAAGGACTTGCTTCCCGAATCGTCCGTTCCCCCGAGTTTGGCCATGCTCTCGGGCCCGCGTCCGGACATGCCCCCGGGCACGCGACCGGATATGTATCCCGGCAAATGCCGGACACAAAAATTCCATTGTCACCCGCAGGCTTTTCCCCTATAATCAGGACAAAAGAAGCATGGCCAGGATAATTGAATAGGAGTGCTTGTGAGGTCCCGGAAGCTGTCTGCCGTATAAGGCGAGCGTTGATCCGGGTGAAAAGGGAAGCCGGTGCAACTCCGGCACGGTCCCGCCACTGTAAACAGGTATGTTCCCAGGAAGCCACTGTCCCGCAGCAACACGGGATGGGAAGGCGGGGACGATTTTACCCAGCCTGTAAGTCAGGAGACCTGCCTCACGAGAGGAAATGACGGTCCTTCGAGGAAAGGATTACGTTTCACGTGCCCTTCATAACGCATGTTCGCCGCAGCTCAAGCAAGCATTAGCTTGACCACTTGACCTCGCACCATGCTACAAGGCACACCGGTCCATCGCGGCGATGCCGCGGGATGTTCCGTGCAGACGTAATCCCTGATTCTTGATCGAACAAGAGTCAGGGTTTTTTAGTTGACAAAGAATGGAGCGGCAGACGCCATACACCTGCTCATGGTGAGCAGCGGCGCTGCAACTCTAGCATTTCCGTCAGGTTTATTCCGTTTTCGTATACCGGTCAGGCCTCTTTTGTGCAAATTATTCGATAGACAAAGAGGGAGAGAACGAAATCATGAACGTAACGTTGAAACGCTGGTCCACAGGCCTTGCGGCGCTGCTGCTTGCCTTATCGCTGAGCGCCTGCGGCGCCAAGAACGAAGACAGCTCCGCCTCGCAGCAGCCTGCTGCCCAGACGGAGCAAAGCGCGGATAACAGTGCGTCGCAGACAAAGACAGACGAACTGAAAACAACCTATCCGCTGACCATTCAGGATGCGACGGGAGAGTCCTTTACTTTCAAGGAAGCGCCGAAGCATATTATCTCGGTATCTCCTGCAGAGACGGAGGCGCTCTTCGCGATTGGTCTGGACAGCGAGATCGTCGGGGTATCCGATTATGACGATTATCCGGAAGCAGCCAAGTCCAAGGCGAAAATGGGCGGCATTACTAAACCGAACGAGGAAGCGATCATTGCGGCCCAGCCGGACATCGTATTCACGGGCATTTCGATGAGCGAGGAAGCGGTGAAGAAGCTGCGCGACCTTGGCATTCAAATTTTCAAGACCGATCCGAAGACAGTCGATGACGTGATCAAAAATATCGAAACCTACGGCCTCATCACTGACCATCAGGCGGAAGCCAAAGCGGTGGTCGACAAGATGAAGCAGGAGGAAAATGAGGTTACCGAAGCAGTCAAATCGCTGACGCCGGAGCAGAAGAAAAAGGTATACATCGAATTTTCCCCGGGCTGGACGGTCGGCAAGGGCGAGTTCATGGATGAGCTGATCACCCTGGCCGGCGGCGTGAACGTGGCGGCGGACACCGAGGGCTGGAGCGAAATCAGCGAAGAGAAAATCATCAAGGACAATCCGGACGTGATTTTGTATGCCAACAGCGTCATCGACGAGAAGACGAAGAAAAGCCTTGGCGACATCATTAAAGGCCGCAGCGGCTGGGACCAGATTACAGCCGTGAAGAACGATGCGGTCATCGGTCTTGACGACAATCTGCTGAGCCGTCCGGGTCCGCGTGTCACGCAGGGCCTGAAGGAAGTGGCGAAGGCCATCTATCCTGACCTGTTTAAATAATGAGCAAAAAGCTGGCAGGCTATGGAGGAATCGGCATCGTCCTGCTCGTCCTGACCCTGCTGATCTGTCTGGGGATCGGCTCGGTCGCGCTGCCGATCCGGGACATCGCCCTCATTCTGCTGCACCGGATTCCATGGATCGGAAGCCATATCGACCCGACGTGGAACGCATCGTTTGAGCAGATTATTGTGAAGGTGCGGCTGCCGCGGATTCTGCTGGGCATGCTGGTCGGCGCGGCTCTGGCCGTGGCCGGCTCGGGATTTCAGGGCGTGCTGCGCAACCCGCTCGCCGATCCGTTTACGCTCGGGGTTTCCTCGGGGTCGGCGGTAGGCGCGTCGTTCCTGATCTTTTTCGGGCTGCAGTATTCGTTTTTCGGCGGCTGGACGCTGCCTGCGGTCGCTTTCGTGACCGGAATGCTGACGCTGTGGATGGTCATCGCGTTGGCCAGGGAGAGCGGAAAAATTCCGACGAACAGCCTGATTCTGTCCGGCGTGGTGATGCAGTCCTTTCTCGGAGCGGTCGTATCCTTCCTTTCGGCGATGTCGAACCGGACGATCAATGAAATTATATATTGGACAATGGGCAGCCTCAGCCTGCGTGGATGGTCGTATACGGCCATCCTTTTGCCGTATTTTCTGGTGGGATTTGCGGTGGTCTGGAGCCGGGCCCGCGCGCTGAATCTATTGTCCTTAGGTGAGCGGCAGGCGGCCCATATGGGAATGAACGTGGATGGCGTGAAGCTGGGGGTGCTGCTCGTCAGCACGCTGCTCACGGCTGCCGCGGTGTCGGTTGCGGGCATTATCGGGTTCGTCGGACTCGTCATTCCGCATGTGATCCGACTGATCACCGGTCCCGATTACCGGCTGATCGTTCCGCTGTCGGCCATCGGCGGAGCTGTCTTCATGGTCTGGGCTGACACGATCGCCCGCTCCCTGCTGGCGCCGACCGAGATTCCGCTCGGCGTGGTGACGGCCTTCGTAGGCGCTCCGTTTTTTGCCTATTTGCTGTACCGGAACAAAAAGCAGCGGAAGGGGAGATGGACATGATCGAGATCAGGGAAGCAGGGAAACAGTATGGCGGTATCACAGCTCTCCATGGCCTCAACTGGTCGGTTCAGGAAGGCGAATGGTGGGGGATTATCGGGCCGAACGGCAGCGGCAAGTCAACGCTGCTGCAGCTGATCTCCGGCGTGGAGAAGGTCAGCAGCGGCGAGGTGCTGATTCACGGCAAACCAGCCTCTGCCTATAACCGGAAAATCCTCTCCCGCATGATGGCCGTTCTCCAGCAGGACGGCCTTCCTCCTGTCCATTATCCGGTCAGGGAAGTACTGGAGATGGGACGTTACCCGTACCAGGATTGGCTCGGCCGGGACGAGGGCGGCGATCCTGACGCCTTGATCGAGAACATTATGGAGAAGCTGCAGCTGCACGCGCTTGCGGACCGCCCGCTGGATGAGCTGAGCGGCGGGCAGCGCCAGCGCGTCGCCCTAGGCAAAGTGATGGCGCAGGAGCCGCAGATTCTGCTGCTTGACGAGCCGACGACGTATCTGGACATCCGCTACCAGCACCAGTTCATGGAGCTGGTGGCGCAGTGGCGGCAGGAAGAAGGCATCACGGTCGTCGCCGTCCTGCATGATTTGAACCTGGCGGCGCAGTTTTGTGATAAACTGCTCGTATTAAGAGACGGGCAGGCGGTCGGAATGGGAACGCCGGAAGACATGCTTACCGAGGAAACGATCCGTCTGGTATACGGCATTGAGCCGGTCATTGTTCCCCATCCGGTCAGCGGTATTCCGCAGGTGCTGGTGACCAGGCAGCGGTAGGATTAAAGCAGCCCGGAGAACGAGTGCGGAAAGTAGGCGTGCTGTGAGTTGATCGGTTTGAAGGCAGTTTTACGAGAGAGGGAGTAGATGCAAGATGAACGAACTTTTGAAGCAGTACGTGGAGCGGATTCAGCCCCTGGATGAGGCCGCGTCGAAGGAGGCGGCAGCCCATATCGCCAACCTGACGGTGCCGCCGGGCAGCCTCGGCAAGCTGGAGTCGCTGGCAATCCAGCTGGCCGGCATAACCGGCGAGACGAAGCCGCTGTTCGAGCGCAAAGAGGTTATCATTATGGCCGCAGACCATGGGGTGTGCGAGGAAGGCGTCAGCGCCTTCCCGCAGGAAGTGACGCCGCAGATGATCCTCAATTTTCTCGCCGGAGGCGCGGCGGTCAACGTGCTGTCCCGGCTGGCCGCCGCGGACATCGTCTGCGTCGACATCGGGGTGAAGAGCGACCTGGCCCATCCGCAGCTGGTGTCCCGCAAGGTGCGGTACGGGACGGCCAATATGGCCAAGGGACCGGCGATGACCCGCGAGGAAGCGGAGCAGTCGATCCTGACCGGCATCGCCGTCGTCGAGGAAGCGGTGGCGCAAGGCGTCCGCATCTTCGTTACCGGCGAAATGGGCATCGGCAACACGACGGCCAGCTCGGCCGTCATGTGCGCGCTGACCGGCACGCCGGTCAAGGAGGCGGCCGGACGCGGGACAGGCCTGACCGACGAGCGCCTGCTTCATAAGATCGGCGTCATCGAGAAGGCGCTCGCCGTCAACGCGCCGGATGCGGCCGACCCGATCGATGTGCTCGCCAAGGTCGGCGGGCTCGAAATCGGCGGCCTGGCCGGCGTCATCCTCGGCGCCGCCGCCCGTCGATGTCCCGTGGTCATCGACGGATTTATTTCCAGCGCCGCCGCGCTGCTGGCGCGGGCAATCTGTCCGCTGGCCGCGGAATACATGATCGCGTCCCACGCCTCGCATGAGCAGGGGCACCGCCTGCTGCTGCAGGAGCTCGGGCTGGCGCCGATGCTTGACTTGGACATGCGCATCGGCGAAGGCACTGGCGGCGTGCTCGGCCTGACGCTGGTGGACGCGGCGTCCCGCATCGTGCGCGAGATGGCCACCTTCGAAAGCGCCGGCATCTCCGGCGGCGAGGCGGTGACGTCCGAGTGAGCGTACTCGTAACGGGCGGCGCCCGCAGCGGCAAGAGCTCCTTTGCGGAGCGCTGGATGATGGCCCACGCCGGGCAGGCGGTGTACGTGGCGACGGCGCAGGCCTTTGACCGGGAGATGGAGGAGCGGATCGCCCTCCATCGGCAGCAGCGCACCGAAGCGGCGTATCCCTGGGAGACCCGGGAGGAGCCGCTGCGGCTGGCGGAGCTGCTGCAGGCGCTGCGCACAGGGCAGGCTGATCCTGCTGGCGCAGCTTCATCCGCGGAAGATCGCGCGCCGGCCGTGCTGGTGGACTGCCTGACCTTGTGGCTGTCCAATACGCTTCTGGCGCATGAGGGCGAGGAGGATATGGAACCGCGCCTCATGGAAGCCATCAACCAGCTCGTGGATCAGATTCAGGCGTATCCCGCTCCGCTGGTGCTCGTCACCAATGAGGTCGGCGACGGCATCGTGCCGGAATACCGGCTGGGCCGGGTGTTTCGCGATTACGCGGGCATCTTGAACCGCAAGGTAGCGGCCGTCAGCGACCAGGTCTTTCTGGTGACGGCCGGCATTCCGATCGAGCTCAAGAGCAGGGAGTATCACCTATGAAAATGAACGTTCAGGCGGCTGCGGCCGCTTTTCAATTTCTGACCCGTTTTCCGGTCAAGATGACCCTGGATTATACGCCGGAGCTATTTCGCCGGAGTACGCGCTTCTATCCGCTGGTCGGGCTGGCGGTCGGCTTGACCGTCTGGATCGGCGGAGCGGCCGCTTCGTATCTGCTTCCGCCGCTTCCTGCCGCCGTGCTCATGCTGATTCTGTGGGTCGGCCTGACCGGGGGCCTGCATCTCGACGGCTGGATGGACACGGCGGACGGCCTGCTCAGCTACCGCTCGCGGGAGCGGATGCTGGAGATCATGAAGGACAGCCGGGTCGGGGCCATGGGCGCCATGGCCTGCGTGCTGCTCCTGCTGCTGAAGGCATCGCTGATTTACTCGCTGCTGCTCGGCGGCCTCCCGCCGCTGCTTCTGCTGCTGCCGCCGGTATGGAGCCGCTGGTTCATGGTCCATGCGATGGCTTCCTGGCCGATGGCGCGGGGCAAAGAGGGACTGGCGGGCAGCTATTTCAATGGCATGACCCGGAAGCAGAGCATGGAGTCCTTCCTGCTGGCGGCAGGGCTCACCCTGATCGCGGCGCTGCTGTCTCCGCTGCTTCCCTACGGACCTGCCGGGATCTGGAATTATAGAGGCATCACCTGGCTTCATGCCGGATTAGCCTGGCTGCTGCTTCCTTTGGCGGCATGGGCTGCCGGATGGTGGGCAGGGCGGCGGATGAACGCCATGCTCGGCGGTTTAACCGGCGATACTTACGGCGCGCTGAACGAGGGCATTGAGACTGTGCTTCTGCTCGTGCTGACCATACTCATCTACCGTTTTTGACTAGGAGGCAGACGCGATGGAATTAACCGATACAACACGGAAGGACGGCTCACCGGGAGCCGTGCTGATGCTGCAGGGAACGGCTTCGGACGTCGGCAAAAGCGTCGTGACCGCGGCGCTCTGCCGCATCTTCGTGCAGGACGGATACCGCACGGCACCGTTCAAGTCGCAAAATATGGCGCTGAATTCCTATGTGACCGCGGACGGCAAGGAAATCGGACGGGCGCAGGGGATGCAGGCCGAAGCTTGCGGGATCGAGGCGACCACCGATATGAACCCGATCCTGATCAAGCCGACGGGCGATATGCATTCGCAGATCGTCGTTCACGGGCGCCCGCTGGCACACATGAGCGCGACCGATTACCGCAGCCGCTTTCTGCCGGAAGCGAAGGACACGGTGCTGGAAGCCCTCGACAGGCTTCGCGGGCAGTACGACATCGTCGTGATGGAAGGTGCGGGCAGCCCGGCTGAGATTAACCTCAAGGACCGGGACATCGTCAATATGAACCTGGCCGGCTGGGCCGATGCGCCCGTGCTGCTCGTTGCGGACATCGACCGGGGCGGGGTGTTCGCGTTCCTGGTGGGTACCTTAGAACTGCTGGAGCCCCACGAACGGCAGCGGGTGAAAGGTTTTATCATCAACAAGTTCCGGGGGGACTTGTCCCTGCTGCAGCCGGGGCTGGACTGGCTGGAGGAGCGGACCGGTATTCCGGTGCTCGGCGTGCTTCCGTACATCCCGGACATCCGCATTGAGGCCGAGGATTCCGTCGTGCTGGATGAGCTGACCGCCAAAGGGCAGTCAAGCCCGGAAGCGGACATCGACATTGCCGTCATCCGCTATCCGCGCATTTCCAACTTCACTGACTTTGACCCGCTGCAGGAGGAAAGGGATGTCCGGGTCCGCTTTATTACCAAGGCGGCCGATCTCGGTCATCCGGATGTGATCATCTTGCCGGGGACGAAGGATACGATCGGGGACCTGCAGTATCTCCGCAGCCAGGGCTTCGATCTGGCAATCGCCGCAGCCGTCGAATCGGGCGATGCGCAGCTGGCCGGCATCTGCGGAGGGTACCAGATGCTCGGCAAAATGCTGCATGATCCGGACGCCGCCGATGGTGGCGTTGCCCGCGAGGAGGAAGGACTCGGCTATTTGCCGGTCGCGACGACGTTTGCGAAGGAGAAGCGCACGGTCCGGGTGACCGGCCGGGTTGCGGACCATTCTCCTCTGCTGCTGTCCGCGGAGAGCCGATGCCTGCTGGCCGCCGGCGAACCGATTTTCGTCGAAGGATACGAAATCCATATGGGGCAGAGCCGCAGCCTGAAAGGGGAGCAGATGGCCCCGGTGTTTAAGCTGGGGCCGGACGGAGAGCAGCCGGCCGCTGAAGGCTGGGGGACGCTGGACGGGCGGATCTGGGGCACCTATCTGCACGGGGTGTTTCATAACGACCGGCTTCGGCGTTTATGGCTTGACCGGATCCGGGAGAGCAAAGGACTCCGCCCGGTGAAGGAGACTTTCTCCGCATCGGGGCTGAAGGAGCAGGAGTTTGACCGGGTTGCGTCGCTCGTCAGAGAGCATCTCAATCTGGAGCAAGTGTATCAAATCATGGGAATATCCGCCAAGACGGTATAGTTTTGAGCAGGATGCGGGTAATAAATAGAAGTCATTCCGAAGTACACTTGGCGAATGGCTTCTTTTTTCTTTTTTTACAGCAAATTCTAACATGAAATTAACCCTACCCAAATAGTATGAATTATGCTACACTAAAGTCCAGTTTCACAGATTGCCCAAAAAAGCAAGCGACCTGCCCGCGGGCAAGCCGCAGGGACAGGCGTTAACATTATTGTTATAAGAGGGGAGAAAGAAAGAGAGATGGACACACTTTGGACTGTGGTGAACGTCGTTGTGATGCTCATTCTGATCGGCCTGTTGATCTGGATGCAGAAGAAGCACGTATCGTTCACGAAACGCGTATTTACCGGCCTGGCGCTCGGTATTATTTTCGGATTTATCCTTCAATGGGCCTTCGGCACGCAATCGGAGGTCGTCAGCAAGTCTACCGACTGGTTTAGCCTTGTAGGCAGCGGCTATGTCGGCTTGTTACAAATGGTCGTCATCCCATTGATCATGGTTTCGATCATTTCCGCGATCATGAACCTGAAGGGCAGACAGAACCTCGGCAAAATGAGCGGCTCGATCATCGCCGTTCTGCTTATCACCGTGGCGATCGCAGCTTCGGTAAGTATCGTAACCAGCTTGTCCTTCAACCTGAAGGCGATTGAGATTCAAGCGGGCGACCGCGAACAAGCTCAAGGTCAGAAGCTGGAAGAGAGAGTGGGAGAGGTCGAAGACAAATCGATCCCGCAGCAGGTGCTGGAATTCATTCCAACCAATCCGTTCGCGGATATGACCGGGGCACGCCGCTCCTCGACGCTGGCCGTCGTCATTTTCTCGGCCTTTATCGGAGTTGCCGTTCTCGGCATTGACCGTAAGAAACCGGAGCAGGCGGCTACCTTCCGCAAGATGGTCGAAGCGGTCTATGCGGTGGTCCTGCGAATCGTTACGCTGGTGCTCAGGCTGACGCCTTACGGCATCCTGGCCCTGATTACGAAGACGACGGCTACCACGAATATCGATGAGATTCTGAAGCTGGCCAAGTTTGTCGGCGCTTCGTATGTGGCTCTGATCGTCATGTTCATCATTCATCTGATTCTGATTACACTGTTCGGGTTCAACCCGATCCAATACGTACGCAAAGTATTTCCGACGCTCGTCTTCGCATTCACTTCCCGTTCCAGTGCGGCCACCATCCCGCTGAACGTGGAAACCCAGACGAAGAAGCTTGGAGTATCGGAAGGGATTGCCAACCTGTCGGCAACCTTCGGTGCCACAATCGGCCAGAACGGCTGCGCCGGTATTTATCCGGCCATGCTGGCGGTAATGATCGCACCGACGGTCGGCATCGATCCGACAAGCTGGGATTTCATTATTAAACTGATTCTGATCGTAACCATCAGCTCCTTCGGGGTTGCCGGCGTTGGCGGCGGTGCCACCTTCGCATCCCTGATCGTGCTGTCCACGATGAACCTGCCGGTGGCGCTCGCCGGTCTCCTGATCTCGGTTGAACCGCTGATCGACATGGGACGCACGGCGCTGAACGTCAACGACTCGATCACGGCCGGTCTGATCTCGAGTAAAATTTTGAAAGAGAATGACCAGGATACGTTTAACAACAATCATGTTGAGCTTGACTCGGCGCATGCGTAAGCTTGCGGACGCGTCCGAAGAAACCAAAGCCTTTGCGGGCTTTGGTTTCTTTTTTTGATATGAGAAAGTATAGCTTGAGAGGATCGGCATTTTTAGATTGCAATAAAAATCTAGACCATTCGACGTTATTTTCTGCGACCAAAGGACTGGCTGGCGAACCCAAGCGACCTGTCCTCAGGGCGGGGAGGGGCCGCGGAGAAAGGATACGTGCCGCAGCAAGCCTTAACAGCGCTGAGATGTTTGAGAGCCCCGCACCATCGGGCAAAATAGATTCGTCACGAAACAATCCCAAGAAATGGGCCTTTGGCCGCAGTCCCTAAAAAAAGGAAAACACTTCGCCTTCGCGAATTTGTTAACCATCCGAAATGACATCCCACGATCGCCACCTGGAAGGATACTCTTACAAATTCAGGAGGGAATGAGCATGAAAAAGACGAAATGGCTGCTGAACATCGGCCTGCTGGGCACGCTGCTGCTGTCCGGATCGGCTGCGGCCTTTGCGGACGACGCGGAGCTGGTACCGATTGAGACGCTGAAACCGGCGGTCCCCATGGTGAAACCGGTGCTGACGGGAACGGGCGGATCCCTGATCCTGAGCGACTCCCCGGAATCCCCTAAAGTTGAAGGCGCTTACTACAGGGATGCGGTGACCGGATCGTTCCGCGTATTTTGGCATCATCAAAATATGACCGGCGAGCCGCTGACCGTGGCCGTGGCTGTGACCAACACGTCCGCCGAGCCTGTCATGCTGTTCTCGGAGGGGATCGGGCTTGCGACGGATTATTATCCGGATGTCGCCGGTCAGATGGCCTTGGCTGATTTTATGAGCAATCGTGCGGCCCAGAAGAAGGAAGCAATCCTGCAGCCGGGAGAGAGCTATTACTTGACCGCCCTTGCGGAAAATACGCACACCGCCAGCGGCATCGCCAATTTTGCCGCGTATACGCAGCAAGGGCATGGGGACGCGACCGTCACGGTCACGACGCTGGGCTATAAAGAGCAGCCGGCCAACCCATTGGACGTACCGATTCTGCCGAAGGATGTGCACGTGCGCGGAACATTCCCTCATGCGGACCGTACCGGTACATTGGACTACAATACGTCAAGCGGCAATTCGCTGATCCGCATTTCCTCAGCGGCGAGCGGTCCGTGGAGCGACAGCATGCCGGGTGAGTATGAGGAAGGCTGGAACGCGGTGGACGGCGGAACCGTCATCAACAACGGCAACTACGGGGTCATGTACAACCTCAGCGTAGCCATCAACAACGAAGAGGACGTGAAGCGGGTCATTTCGGTGTACGATAACCCGTCCGGCGGCGCGGGCCACTATGTGATCGGCTGGGGTAGGGATCTGCTGCAGTCGCCGTTCGTAAACTATCAGAAAGCCTGGAAGTTTACCGAGTTTACAGTGAACAAAAAGGGCAAAACGATCGCTGCCGAGCTGAGCCTGACCGGTGGAGCGGCCGGACCGCAGACGCTGTATTTTACCAATTCGGACGTGCAGTAAAGCCGTGCCTTGTGCCTTATTCAGGACGATGAACGAATGTGATCCATTATATATGCGACATTGAAGAGACTGCCCATGCCGGCTGCGAACGCCGGAACGTGGGCAGTTTTTGTTTGCAGCTGTGTCTCCCGGTGGTTCCGGGGCCTGCCCAAGACATTTTCAGGTCCCAGAAAAAAACATGGCAACTTCGGTTTCCGTGTGATACAGTAGTACATGTTTTGGGTTTGATAGAATAGACAAAGACCTCAAAACCGCGGTTCGCAACCATCCCGCGTAATCAAAACTAGGAGGAACACGAGTGTACAATTTGTTGTGGGGTATTTTGTTCGTACTTGTTAATTTTTCGCTGTACCTGCTGTGCTACCGTTTATTCGGCAAAAAGGGGCTGTACGCCTGGATCGGGGTCGCGACGGTGATCGCGAACATTCAGGTGACGAAGACGATCGATATTTTCGGCATCGTCCTGACGCTTGGCAACACGATGTATGTCAGTTTGTATATGACCAGTGACCTGCTGAACGAAAAATACGGCCGGAAGGAAGCGCAGAAGGCGGTGTGGTTCGGCTTTTTCACGCTGCTGATGACGACGCTGCTGATGCAGATGGCGCTATTCTTTACGCCGGACGAGAGCGACCTCGCGCAGGAATCGCTGCAGAACATCTTCGGCCTGATGCCGCGCCTGGCGCTGGGAAGCTTGACGGCTTACTTCGTCAGCCAGTTCCTGGACGTGCGCCTGTATGCCTGGCTGCGGAAGCTGTTCGGCGAGCGGAACCAGTTCTGGATCCGCAACAACGGCAGCACGATGATCAGCTCGCTGGTGGACACGCTTATTTTCTGCACGATTGCTTTTGCCGGACGTTACGAGCTGTCGGTCTGGATTGAAATCTTCCTGACGACGTATCTGATCAAGTTCGTGCTGACCGCGGTGGGAACGCCGTTTCTATATATCGCCCGCGATTTCAAATTCAAGGACGAGGATTAAGCAGAGCAGACGGCTACTGTATGATTGCCGCTGTTCAATAGATAAGCTGAATGGTTGCAGCACAAAAAACCGGAAGATCCATCTAGCGATGGGGTCTTCCGGTTTTGCCGTTTCATAGGGCATTAGCCGCCGATTACCGTTAATTCTTTTGGATACGAGGTCAGGACTTCAACGCCGTTGTCAGTGACGACGATATCGTCTTCGATCCGCACACCGCCAAGTCCCGGCACATAGATGCCCGGCTCCACGGTGAAAACCATTCCCGGCTGCGTCAAGTCGGTATTGCCGCCGTGCACGGACGGATACTCGTGCACATCCATGCCGAGGCCGTGCCCGAGACGGTGCATGAAGTACTGGCCGTAGCCTGCGTCCTCCGTTACTTGGCGGGCCGCTTGGTCGATAGAAGCCAGCGTCACGCCCGGCTTGATCGCCTGAATGCCCTGCAGGTTGGCTTCCAGCACGGTGTTGTAAATCTTCGTCAGCTCCGGCGAAATGTCGCCGACCGCAAACGTTCGGGTGATGTCGGAAGCGTAGCCGTTGGCGTAGACGCCCATGTCAAACATGAGCAGGTCGCCGGACTGGATCTTGGTCTGACCTGGCGTGCCGTGAGGGAGCGCCGTCTTCGGTCCGGTCAGCACCATCGTGTCGAACGAAGGACCGTCCGCACCGAGTTTCTTCATTAAATATTCAAGCTCGGCGACGATTTCGATCTCGGTCACACCCGGCTTCACGCGGGAGAGGCCCTGCCGCAGCACTTCTTCAATCAGGTCAATCGCATGCTTCATGCGCTGGATTTCCTCCGGTGTCTTGCTGACGCGCATCGCGCGCAGCAGCGGACCGATATCTTCGTATTGCCCGGCGCCAACCGACTGCTGCAGCTGTTCGTAGCGCGCCACGCTGATCTGTTCCTTTTCGATGCCGAGCGTGCCGATCGTGTTCTTGAACTGCTGCCGAAGCAGGTCGTACGGATTGTCCGTGTCGGCATGCGTGATGATGTTTTTTACCGAGGATGCGGCCTGGGCGGCCTCGGCATCGAGGGCGGGTACGATCAGGAGCGGCTGTTCGCCGCGGGTCAGCAGCAGGCCGAGAAACCGTTCATGCGGGTTGCTGGCAAAGCCGGTCAGGTAAAAAACATGCTTAGGGTCGGTGACGAGCAGGCTGTCGAGGCCGTGTTCGTTCATGGCCTTTTCCAAGGCGGTGATTCGGTTGCTCATGATTATTCATCCTTTCTTATGTAGAAGGGGCTGGTGGGCAGGCCGTGTACGTCAATGTTGTTGTCCGATTGCCCGATGGCTCGATGGCTCGTTGATCGAACTGCCCGATCCAGGCTCCCCGTGTCACTTCAATCCTATGGTTACGCGGTCCGAAAACTTCCGTTAAACGCGGTCATCTTTAACGCAATAACGCCGATAGACGTATGGGTTACCGGTGACTTTGAATGATCTCCCGGATGCGTTCGTTCGGAGACTTGTCGTACAAGCCGCCGTGGTAGCAGAACACTCCATCCAGCGGCAGATCGGCCAGCTTGCCCATGCTTTCGATGGCCTGTGCCATATTCGGCGTGAAACCGGGTACCGGTCCCTGCAGTTCACCCTCGCGAATGGTCAGCTCATCGGCTGCGAGCAGCAGCTTTTCTTTGGGAAGGTACAGACAAATATGCCCCGGTGTATGCCCTGGAGTATGGATTACTTGAATGCCGCCGTGCAGCTCCAGATGATCTCCGTCATGCAGCACCCGGCTGATGGAAATGGAGGAACGCTCGTCGAGAACGTTTTGAACCGCCTCCCGGGCCGCTTCGGGCATTTGGGCGAGACGCTCCGGCGTGACCTTGATCAGCGGCTCTTGTCCGGTGATGACGGGAATATCGTCTTCATGGGCCCAGATCTCGATGCCGGGATTGGCTTCAAGCAGGCGGGATACGTTGCCGATATGGTCGATGTCCTGGTGCGTGAGGATGACGCGCTTGATATCGTTCAGGGTGAGACCGGCTTCGGTGATTGCTTTCTGGACCTGGTCGAACTGGCCGACATTGCCGGTGTCGACGAGCGTGGCTCCGGTTTCATCCCACAGCAGGACCGGCTGGTAAGCAGGCTGCTCGGCCGTCGGCTGGGCAAACAGCTCAATGGATACGATCTGATGTCCGATTTGCATGATTTCCCGGATAAATCCGGTACACCTCCTATGTTTTTAATGTGAAAGCATGGATTGCTTCTATTATAAACCTCTCATCTGCAAAAAGAAAAAGCAGTTCTGGAAAGTGCCTCGAGTCTTGGTGATGCAAAAATGCTGTCCGTTATGGTCAGGTCCTGCAGGATGCCACGTTAGTATGAGCCCGCGGAAAAGTCGTATATCATGGCGCTGCCTATGCGGAAAGAAGAGGGGAGGAATTCAGCAGAACCATCTACGCTTTCCCTTGCCTGTGTGCTAGTATTTTAGAAAAAGCAGTACGCGTAAAGGGAGGGATCAAGGTGAGCATGGAGCAAAAAACGGTAGTCGTGACCGGCGCCAACTCCGGCATGGGACTGGCGACGACGGTCGAACTGGCGAAGCAGGGAGCACACGTTATTATGGTGTGCCGGAGCGAGTCGCGCGGCCAAGCTGCGCTGCAGGAGGCTATCCGCCGGAGCGGCTCGCAGGCGATTGAGCTGATGCTGTGCGATTTAGGCGATCTGGCGGGTATCCGCCGCTTTGCGGAGGCGTTCAAGGCGCGTTATCCGGTGCTGGATGTGCTGGTCAACAATGCGGGGGTAGTCATGCTGAAAAGGCAGCTAACCCGCGACGGCTTCGAAATGGACATTGGCGTGAACCACCTGGGCCATTTTCTGCTGACCAACTTGCTGCTGGACCGGCTTACCGCCGCAGAGCAGGGAAGAATCGTGGTCGTTGCATCCGGAGCATATAAGGCTGGCAGCATCCATTTTGACGATCCGTTTTTGTCTCGCAGCTTTAATCCGATCAAGGCGTACGCCCAGTCGAAGCTCGCGAACATTTTGTTCACGGTGGAGCTGGCCGAGCGGCTGAAAAACACCCGGGTCACCGTGAACTGCGTCCATCCCGGCGCTGTCGCGACGCAAATCGGGGTGAACCGCGATACGGGCTTTGGCAAGCGGGTGCTGGCCGCGCTGAAGCCCATGTTTTTGACGCCGGAGCAGGGGGCGGACACCGCCATTTACCTGGCAGCTTCGCCGGAGGTTGCGGGCGTGAGCGGGAAATATTTTTACCGGAAAAAGCAGCAGGCGCTGAAGCCCAAGGCAGCCGACCGGGAGAGTGCAAAACGCTTGTGGGCTTGGAGCGAGCAGATGGTGGGACTGGACGGGTGAGTGAAGCGTCAAAAGCTTCCTATAGCACAGATTCCCGGATTCTTTTACAATAGAAAATAACGATTCGTAGACAAGCGGTAGGAGGCTGAACAGGGCAGATGACGACGCAACAACATTACATCATTGAAGACGCCGCGCTGGAGGATTTGCAGGCGGTGGTCGATATTTACAACACGACGGTGGCGGGAAGAATGGTGACCGCGGATCTGGAGCCTGTGACGGTAGAGAGCCGGCTGGCCTGGTTCCATGAGCATAACAGCCATCACCGTCCGCTGTGGGTCATGCGTTCCGAAGGGAAAGTTGTGGCCTGGCTCAGCTTCCAGTCTTTTTATGGGCGGGCAGCCTACAACGCGACGGCGGAGATCAGTATTTATGTGGCGGAAGAGTGCCGCGGGGCGGGCGTTGGCCGGATTTTGCTGGAGAAGGCGCTGGCCGAAGCTCCACGCTTCGGACTGAACCGGCTGGTCGGCTTTGTGTTCGGGCATAACGAACCGAGTCTGAAGCTGCTGCGCCGCTATGGCTTTGAGGATTGGGGCGTGCTGCCGGGCGTGGCCGAGCTGGATGGCGTGGAACGGGATTTGGTCATCGTTGGGCGCAAAGTATAGTAAGCCCGGAGGCAATGACGGCTCATTTTCCATAATAAAGGCAGAAATATCGAAAAGGCGCTCTGCATGCAGCAGGCGCCTTTTGTTGTTGGTGAGGAGGGGGGGATCCAATCCGTACGTATTAAAGGTCCTCGTCGCAGGCAGGCTTCGCTTCGCAGCACTTGGCAGCTTCGGCGGGCGTGGAGTCCGCATTATCAATCGTGACCCATTGCTCGGACCAGAGCTCGATTCCCCGGATGACCGGTTCGAGTGCCATGCCCTTCTCGGTCAGGGAATATTCGATTCGCACCGGTGTTTCCGGAAAAACCTCTCTCCGGACGACACCGTCCTGCTCTAAATCCTTAAGCCGCTCCGACAACAACCGGCCGCTGATCGGCAGGGAGGATTCAATGGTGCAAAAACGCTTCGGGCCGCTCAGCAGCTGATGGATGATCAGGCTGGTCCAGCGCCGGTTGATAATTTCCATCCCTTTTTCCAATTTGGGGCACAAAGGACTTGATTGCATGCTTCTTCACCTCGTTTATGATGTTCATTATATCGCAAATGGAGCGTTAAATATATACGGTTTGAAATGTTCTTTACATTCGGTGTTACCTGCTGGCATACTATATAAAATGGAATTTTTTCCATGCATACATAATGGGGAGGTAAACTGATGAAGAAGCGTTTCAAATGGGGATTGGCGCTTGGACTGGCCATCATGCTGATTGTGCTGGCAGGCTGTCAGGCCGTTGGCGGCCTGGACGTCAACAAAGCGGTGCTCAGTACCCTGGATGTCAAATCGTCCGAAGCGAAGTCCTCGATGTCGCTTGAACTGGTGCCTGCGGATAGCGGGCTGACGGCAGAAGATAAGCAGATGATCGACCTGATCAACTCGATCTCGCTCACGATTGACTCGGCTCGTACGCAGGATCCAAACACCGGATCAATTGAAGGCGCCGTGAAGGTTAACGGCAAGCAAATTCCGTTCCATCTGTCCGTAGATAAGGACAACCTGGCCTTGTCTCTTGAAGGCATGACTCAACCTGTCGTGATTCCGCTGAACGGCATGGAAGGCATGGAAGGGCTCACGATGACTGGACTTCAAATGTCCAACGAAAGCGCGTTGAAAATGGCGAAGGATGTTGGCGGCTTCCTGATCAAGCACGCGCCGAACCCGTCCTCGATCGCACTGTCCTCCGTGACTGACAAAGTGAACGGCGAATCGCTGTCGCTGCAGAAGCTGCACATCGACATTCGCGGTGATGAGCTGGCAGGCCTGGTTAAAGGCTTCCTGACCAGCGTATCCCAGGACAAAGAAGGATTGAAAGAAATGATCGCGGCCGTCTACGACGTCTACTATCCGATCTTTGAATCTACGTTTAGCCAGTCCGGTGAGGACATGGGAGATATGGCTGCAGCGTTCGGCACGCCGGAAAGCGTGCTGAAGGATAAAGACGCGGCGGTGACTTATTTTACCGATGAAGCGCTGAAGGCGCTGAACGAGTTCCTGCCTCAATACGACGACACCGTCAAAGAAATGATGGCTGAACCCGATATGTCGGTGATCCTTGGCAAGGATACCGTGCTGTCCCTTGACTTCTTCCTGGACAGCAAGCTGCAGATCCGCAAGCAGAACATGGACCTGACGATCCAAATTCCGCAGGGCGAAGGCGTGCCTGTGAAGCAGGTGAAAGTTCACTCGCAGTCGGAGACGTGGAACGTCAACCAGCCGGTGACCGTGAATAAGGTCGACACGTCCAAAGGCGTGTGGGAACCAAGCTTGATCGGCGTGACGCCAGGCGAAGTGATCCGTCATCTCGATGCGAAATCCGATCTGTACCGTCTCTTGACGGAAGACGCGAAGATTACGCAAAAGCAGATTTCGCTGACAACGCGCCAAAATGCTGAGGACGACGAAGACTACTGGTACTACCCGGAAGCCATTATCGTGAACAACACGACGATGGTGCCGATCAAATACGTTGCGGATCAGCTGGATGCCCAACTGAAATGGAACGGGGCCACGAAGCAGCTGACGATGGTGGATGACCTGAAAGGCACCCAGATCGTCATCAAGGAAGGCTCCAAGCAAGCGACGATCGACGGCAAAGCCGTTACCTTGGCCCAGCCGGTGATCAACCGCGACGGCTCACTGTACGTTCCGCTGCGTTTTGTGGCCGACGCTTTCGGCACGAAGGTGAACTGGGATAAGAGTGAGCAGCTGGTGACGATTGAGCGGGAGTAGATGATTAATGGGTTTGTAAGCTGGAAAGCTTGAAAACTCGGATGAAGAATGCGGAACGTATGAGAAGAACTGAAGGCAGCCCTGAGGGGCTGCCTTTTTTTTTAGTGGGGACAAGATCTTCGGTACATTCAAGAATTATTAGGGCACGGAAGCTCTAAAACCACCGGAATCTACACCCGTGTCAGTATCAAAGACGTCCGTCGTATACTGAGTCAGCTGGATCGATTATTGAATTGAATAATTTGGTAATTTCGCATACCATGGGAGATACAAATGTAATACGACTATCGCATACTCGGTGGGAAAGGAAAGAGTATGCGATAGTCGTAGAATGGGAGTTATGCACCATTACCGGTAAATATTAAAGATGATATTTAAGGAGATCATTTATGAAAGGTAAGATACTCTTATTATTTTTTATAACGATAGTGTTATCAGCTTGTCAAAGTAATAGTCAGTCGACTACTTTAAACAACGAAACTAAATCAATAATGAATTCTGAACTGCCTCCTGATGTAGTGAGTACAGGTAATGGAGCAGAATCGGAAGGAATAACTGAAGGTCGATCAGATCCTTCTAACAATGAAGTGTTTTCCATGAGCATTGGGAACTATGATTTGAAAGGAGAATTTTATGATGAAATGCTTCGAAATCCTATAGATCATGATTATGAAGTTGAATTAAATGAATTAGTAAATTCCAAAGAGGATATCACAACATTGCGATGGGGTGCGTTGGAAGGCAAATATACAGAGATTTGGGATAAAGAGTTGAATCAAATATATAAAAAGCTTCTTTCGAAGTTGGATCGAGAACCAAGAGAAGCACTCATTGAATCGCAGAAAGAATGGTTACAGTATCATTTAAAGGAAACAACATTTGTAGAGAAGACATTTATTAATCATGGTTACCTTGGATCACAAGGATCGGTAAGCCTAGCCACGGTTATAAAGGAGAGAATAAGGGAAAGAACAATGCAATTATATGAATATCGATATTTGCTAGATGGTGAAGCTGAGTTTTTATACCAAAGTAAAAAATAGAGTTGGAATCTTGATCAATGGTTTTTAGGTGATGCTTCGAAGGTAGTAACGGAGCATAACACTGTATTCACGCTGCAGACAACAAACGACCCGGCTTAAGATAAGAGCTATCTAAGGCTGGGTCGTTTCGTGAATACCCAAACGTTACCCGAAATAAATGAAAGATTAATAGAAAAGTGGGGTAGAAGGATGAGTTATAGATCTATTCTCATAGACCAGTTAAACGCCTGTTATAACGATAAGAGTTGGTTCATTCCACTCCATGAAATTTTAAAAGATTTAAATGCTACACAAGCTGCATGGGAGAATGAAAGTAAACAATCCATTTGGTCGATCGTGAATCATCTCATATTTTGGAATGAGAAGTGGCTTGAGAGATATAACGTTGAACAATTTGAATTAGAGAGTTCAATAAACAATGATGATACTTTTTATGTGAATCCACATACAATAAATGATTTTGAGTGGAAGAAGACCTTACAGAGACTTGAAACAGTCTTTGAAAGTTGGAATAGGGCACTTGAGGAAAGCGAAGATCTTAAACTTATAAAAGAAATCCCCTCCTATTTCAATGCTCCTTGGTGGGGAGTAGTATCAAATTTATGTATTCATAATGCATATCATATTGGTCAGATCATGCTGCTCAAAAAACAATTGATAAGTGTAGGTTAGGTAATATTTCAGAGGAGTCAGATGCAGACTCAGCAGCTGACATCCCTGCGGACCTAACCGCATTGCGGCCGGCAACTGATACTGCCTTAAGGTACTCGGGTTCATAGATACAACAACGTTATACGCAAGTTCGTTAAACCTTTATGAAATAACTAATTTCTCAAAATCGATTTTCAACCCATATTTATAAAGAAAGTCGACACCCAATATTGCATCGAAACCATATGGTTCTTTGGTAAGTCCTAGTTGGATAGTAAATTCTTTGAGCAGGATGCTATCAATAAAGAGATCAGAGACCATCTGCTGATAACACAACTCGCTTGAGCCACCAACTCCAAACATCCGAACCGATTTTCCATTGATAAAGTCTATATCTAAGCCGATAGGTTCAACAAGATCAGTATCAAAGATAGTTGTGGAGCATCCGGTATCGAGTAGGACATTATCGAGAAGAGTTGATTTATTCTTGTAAGATAGAGGGAGAGAAACAATAGGCAGACCATTTACAAGATGGATTTTCATCGTAGACCTCTGATTCCGGTAAAGGGCTGTTCAATGACTTCAATATACTCATTTCCGGTGTAGAATATATAGAGTTCCCTAGTAGGCTCTGACAAATGAAGTTTTTTATATGAAGCCCATGCATCCTTAGGGTCGTCATATTCAGAAACAACCGACATTTCTTCAATAGTTCTTTGGTGATTGTTAGAATGAGTGGCAAGAGCTTCAACTAGTACCCATCGATTAGGGTAGATATCACGAACATTACTCCACTTCATACAAGAACACCCCCGAAAGACTTATAGATTAATTGTACAACCCTATTTACAAACAAGCAATGATAGTGAGTTCAAGGAAGAACGAACCAGGGCATAACACTGCTATCCTGCTGAGTCGCGTTCGACCCTTGGTCTGCCCGAGATTTTAAAAGAAGATAATCAGGCAGATAGCCCTGCGAAGCTAATCTTGCGAACCTAGGGCGCAGCCCGCAGCGTTGATACAATAAACGTTATATAAATTCGACTAAGAATATATATGGAAACTTAGTTTAATGAAGGTTAATGATTCTGACAACACACGATCCCGCCTAAAATAAGTGCAATCTAAGGCCGGGTCGCTTCGTGAATGCGGTTGTTTAATAAGAAGTCCTCAACAGGGGATGATATTTGTACGAACCGATTTTTGATGCAGTATCTTAATGGACCAAGCCGAATATGCAATAAATTTCATAGTTGGCAAAGGAACTTACTTGGTTGCTTATCACAACGAGGGTTATACTAATATTATCTATATCAGATGTAGAGAAGTATATGATCAAGCTATCGCACAGATTGAAGTATAGGAGCAGCTTGAATCGACAAAAAAGTGGTGGTTGAATTGGGGTAACCGTTAAAGATTTACTGCAGCTGCCTTCATTTAGAGGATCTCAGGTGGTCACTGGAACAAGCAGGCTTCATCAGACCGTTTCCTCTTTATCTGTTTTAGAGGTGGCGGATGTCAATTTCTTCTCGCAAATTATTCAAACCGTTCAAGAAGAGTGGTATGCTGAAGAGTTGGTCATCAGCTCTTTTTATTCCATAAAAGACAGCGTAGAGCAGCAGTGCAAAACCGTTCAGTACCTGCATGACCTGGGTGAAGTGGGGCTGATTCTGTACTATGTTGGCATTGTAATGCCAGATATCGCTGATGAAGTGCTCGAGCTGGCTGAATCTTTGAATTTTATTATCATTTGCATGCCGAGAAACGATTACTCTCTTCGATATAATGAAGTCATTTATGAAGTCATGGAGGCGATCGTCAGCAATCAGAATGTGAATGAGCATTTCGTGAATGAATCACTGGAAAAGGTATCGCTGCTGCCGGAGCATTTGCGGAGCGTGGAAATTACCCTTAAACTGCTGTCGGACCGGATGAAAGCGAACATCATTCTGACAAACAGCAACCTGGATATCATCAATCGTGTCATGTGGCCGCGCAATTCATCGCTCCCTGTTGCGAATCTGATCCGGTCCATGGCGCCTTCCATTTTGAACGGCAGAACGGGAGAAGGAGAGCTGGATTCGTCCTGCTTTGTTGAATACAAACGTGTTCAGCAAAAAAACGGGGAAGCCCTTTACCTGTTTATCATTAAAGAAAATTCGAAGCTGCCTCCGAAGACAATGGATCAAATCAGCGAGGTGGTGCAGGTGGCCATCAATTTGTGGGGAGATAAGCATAACGAGGTCAGCGAATACGCTCTGGTTAAAGCCATCGTAAATGATGAAAGCGAAAAAATGCGCAGATTGGCCAGTTTGCTGTATATCGACGTTTCCGCCATCCAAATGATGTGGCTCGTTTACATTCAGGATTTGTCGGAGGAACGAAGGATAAGGGAAGACTTAAAAGCGTATCTCTCGCAATATTATAAAACCGCGGTCATTCAAATGATCGATCACTGCATTGTCGTTTTGCTGGGGAATTGTTCCTATAAATACAATGAGTTTGAAATCGCAGCGGAATATATCGAAACCACGAGTCTCATCGCTGAAATATCGAGCATCGTGTATTCTCCGAGGATGCGGAACACGCAGGACGTACGCCGAATGTACCAGCTCGTCAACGAAGCCTCTAAAGAGGTTCACCGCATCTACCATCACCGCAAACTATACACCGCGGCTGAAGTCCGTTCCATGAAACGGGCGATCGATCTAAGCAAACAAGGGGAAGAGATCACGGAAGAATGCTTGTCTGTCCTGGAGCCGTTGTTGGATGACCTTGATGCATTGACAACCCTGATGACGTTTCTTCTGGATGCGAAGGGAAATATGGATGACTGCAGCAAGCTGTTGTTCGTCCACAAAAATACGGTGAAATATCGCATCAAAAAAATTTGCGAGCTCATCGGATATGATGTGACCATCAATTCGGAATCGTACGATGTTTATACCGCCTGCATGGTCTACCGTCTCATCCATAACTAAAAAGTTCCGATGTTTTGTCCAATCAGACAAAAACATCGGATTTTTTTTTGTTTTCTGAAAAAGACGCTGCCCGGCTTCATCTTTTACAATAAGAAAAAACAATTCGAACGAACAAGGTTGAGGAGGGGAGATCATATGAAAGCCGTTAAAGAGCATCAATCATGGTTCAGTCTCGGGATCATCTGGGCCGGCGCGGTCATCAGCATCCCCAGTTTATTGGTGGGAAACACGCTGGTGGCAGGCATGGGATTGTCGAAAGCGCTGCTCGTCACGTTGGTGGGTTACTCCATCATTGTATTGCTCATGATTTTGCAGGGGATTCAAAGCACGGATTTAGGAAGGCCGACGGTTCAGGTTGCAGGGCAGGTGTTCGGCAAACAAGGATCCCGGACAATTCTTTCGATCATTCTCGCCATTGCGTGCCTCGGATGGTTCGGAATTCAGGCGAATGTGTGCGGTGCGGCCTTGGCCAATTTGTTAGCCGTAGGTGGAATGAGTGTCCCGGTTCCGCTGGCTTCTCTCATCTGCGGTCTTGTGATGGTGGTCTCGGCGATCTATGGCGTTAAAGTGCTGCGCGTCATCAGCTATATTGCCGTTCCTTTATTGATTGGGATTAGCGTATTTGGTCTTATCAAAGCATTGACCGGTGAATCCCTGCAGATCATTCAGAATTTCAAGCCACATGGAGCTATGAGCTTTACGGACGGACTGGCGGTAACCCTGGGTTCGTTTGCCTTGGGAGCGGTTATCGCGGGAGATTACTCCCAATTTTCGAGAAAACGGTCCGATGTCCTGAAAGCCGCCCTTTTCGGAATTATCCCAGCAGGCTTGTTGATGATCGGTGCAGGAGCGGTCCTGACGATTGCTTACCAGGCCAGCGATATTACAGCAACCTTTTTGAGCATCACGACTCCGTTTATTGGCGGTGTGGTTTTGATCCTCGCTACCTGGAAAACGAACCTCGTGAATGCCATTTCAGGCGGTTTTGCCTTAATAAACGTGTTCAACGTATCAAAGGAAAAAGAAAAATGGGCCGTCGGCATCGCCGGAACGATCGGGACGGTACTGGCTGTCGTCGGCATACTCAACTATTTTACGCCGATTATGTCCATCCTGTCGGCCATGATTCCGCCGGTGGCAGGCGTGATGATCGCATCTTACTGGGTGCTTGGCAAAGGGGATAAGAGCCGCTGGCATGAGGTCGAAGGCGTGAATATACTGGGCGTCATTTCCTGGCTAGTGGGCGCGGTCATCGCTTGTACCCCTGTTGTGTTATCCCTGTTCCCAAGCCTGCCGCAGGTACCGAATCAGCCGTTGATCGGGATTGTCATTTCTTTTGTCATCTATTATGTAGTCTATCGTTTATCGGCTCGGAAAACAGTCATATTGGAGGAAACGTAAATGAGATATTTAGATCAAGCAGCTGTTGAAAACATCGCCGTCGGCGCAGCATTCTTAGGAACCGGCGGAGGGGGGGACCCTTACATCGGAAAATTGATGGCTCTCTCGGCCATTGAGAAGTTTGGACCAGTAAAACTGTTCTCCGTCGATGAGATTCAGGATGAGGACTTTTTCATTCCGGCCGCGATGATGGGGGCGCCTTCCGTATTAGTTGAGAAATTCCCTAAAGGGGACGAGTTTGTTAAGGTTTTTCAAAAATTAGCGAATTACTTGGGAAAAGAACGGATCGCCGGCACGTTTCCGATGGAAGCGGGAGGCGTTAATTCCATGATCCCCATCGTCGTTGCGGCGCAGCTGGGATTGCCTCTGATCGACTGTGATGGTATGGGACGGGCATTCCCGGAGCTGCAAATGGTCACGTTTAACCTGGATGACATTCCGGCGGCACCGATGGCGATTACGGATGAAAAAGGGAACATCGGCATCTTTGAGACCATTGATAATAAATGGACAGAACGGCTCGCCAGAGTGGCCACTGTCGAAATGGGGGCCAGTGCTTTAGTCAGCCTATACCCGGCAACGGGTGCGCAAATCAAGCAGAGCAGCGTTCATCATATCGTGACCCTGTCCGAACAGATCGGAGCCATCATTACATCGAAGAATCGGGACGCGGGCGACAAGCTTCAAGAACTGCTGAACCTGGTGTCCGGCTATGAACTTTTCCAAGGCAAAATTGTGGATGTCATCCGGGAAACCAAGGGAGGATTTAACCTCGGCCAGATGCATCTTGAAGGAATCGAGGCGTTTAAAGGCGGCGAGATGAAGGTTCATTTTCAAAATGAAAACCTGATTGCTGAAAAGAATGGTCAAGTGGTAGCGATGACCCCCGATTTGATCTGTCTGGTTGATTACGAAACCTTGTCGCCGGTAACTACGGAGAGCCTGAAATACGGTAAACGCGTACGGGTGGTTGGACTGCCCGCTCATGAAAAGTGGAGAACGGAAAAGGGAGTCCAGACGGTTGGACCAAGATACTTCGGATATGATTACGATTATGTTGCGATTGAGGAACTGGTGAAAAAGGCGGTGGCTGAGAATGTATAGAATTGGGATTGATGTAGGCGGCACCAACACAGATGCCATCATATTGGATGAGAATCATCATTTGATTCATGCGGTTAAATCCCCAACAAGTTTAGATATTAAAACAGGAATTGAAACCTCGCTCCGGAATTTGCTGCAGGAATCGAATATTGATAAAACCCAAATCACGCATGCCATGTTAGGCACGACGCAGTGCACGAATGCCATTGTTGAGCGCAAAAAGCTGGCGCAAGTCGGCGTCATTCGTCTGGGTTACCCGGCAACGGCTTCCGTTGCTCCGTACACGTCCTGGCCTGAGGATATGGTTCAGAAGCTGTCGGGTAAATATGCGCTCGTTCATGGCGGATATGAATATGACGGCCAAGTGCTTGGAGAAGTCGATGAAGCGGAAATTACAGCTCTTTTAGAAGATTGGGGGAGCAGTGTCGAGTCCATCGCAGTTATTGGTGTGTTTTCATCCATTAAAAATGATCAGGAGCTTCAGATTCGCGATCTCATCCATCAAGTATACGGACCTGAATTCCCTGTTTCCTGTTCTTCATTGATTGGTTCTGTCGGCTTAATTGAACGGGAGAATGCGACCATACTGAACGCAGCCTTATGCAAGGTGATTGAAACGACGACCCAAGGATTTGTGCAGGCGTTGGAAGAAGAGGGCATCACAGACGCAGCGGTGTTCCTATGCCAGAATGACGGTACCCTGATGTCGATCGATTACGCTAAGCAATTTCCGATTCTAACCATTGCCTGCGGGCCGACGAACAGCATACGCGGTGCCTCTTATTTGGCGAAGATCAAAGATACGATGGTTCTCGACGTGGGAGGGACGACATCGGACATCGGGGTATTGCAGGACGGCTTCCCGAGAGAATCCTCGGTTGCGGTCGAGGTTGGCGATATCCGCACGAATTTCCGCATGCCGGATATTATCTCCGTCGGGCTGGGCGGCGGAAGTATTGTGCGCTCGGAGAACGGCAAAATTACAGTTGGCCCTGACAGCGTAGGATACAAGATTGGACAGGAAGCGCTGGTTTTTGGCGGGCATACGCTGACGACAACCGACATTGCCGTTCGGCTGGGCCTCGCGGATGTCGGGGATAAGAGCTTGGTAGCGCATCTGGATGAAGACTTTGCAAAAAATGTGCAAGCTGAAATTGCAGCCATTATTGAGCAGGCCATTGATAAAATGAAGACATCCTCGGGAGACGTTGAGCTTGTTTTGGTAGGCGGCGGCAGTGTCGTTATCCCGGACACGATTCGCGGGGTATCCCATATGATTAAGCCTGAGAACGGGGGCGTAGCCAACGCCATTGGCGCGTGTATCGCTCAAATCAGCGGACAATATGAACAAATTTATATTTATTCTACAGAGCCCCGTGAGGATTCATTAAGAGATGCGCAAGAAAAAGCCGTGAAGCAGGCGGTGCTGGCTGGCGCTGATCCGGCAACGGTTGAGCTTGTGGAAGTGGAAGAAACCCCGCTGGCTTATCATCCGGGCAATGCGACGAGACTGAGAGTGAAAGTCGTAGGAAACATGAAGTAGATGAGAGGCTTCACACGAGTTCATACGACTTGTGTGAGGCTCTTTTTTTGTTAAGAGATCAGAAAGTATAAGTTCCAGAGCTTTTGCTTCCTGATCTCGCAAGAAAAACTTCCGCTAAACGCGGTCTGTCTTCTTTGAAGGTATGTCGATAGACGTTTTTGTTAAGAGATCAGAAAGTATAAGTTTCAGAGCTTCTGCTTCCTGATCTCGCAAGAAAAACTTCCACTAAACGCGGTCTGTCTTCTTTGAAGGTACGTCGATAGACGTTTTTCTTATCCATATAGTGCAACGAGATGAGCAAAAAAGAGATCTCACGCATTCTATAAGAACGCTTGTACGAAAATGCCAATAAAGATAAAATATAACTATAATTGAATCTTAGGTGGGCATGGTCTTCATTCTTGCTCTTTTTACATACATTATAATAACAACAGAGAAACCCACCCAAAGGTTGAGGCCGAAGGTGGGTTTTGTTCTTGTACGACTTCGAATGGAATAAACCATCCAAGCCAATTGTACTGACCAAGTGTTCGCAGCACTTGGTCTTTATTACATAAATATTGATTGCCGATGATGAGAGGGAGGAATTGAATATGAACGCAAATGAGGGAAACGAAGTAGAAGAAGTCCTGGAAGACATTACGGGTATCACTTGTATTTACGTGCCAGTAAATGATGTTTACGAGTCTATTCAATGGTACCAAAAGAATTTAGGGTACCAACCCGCAAACAACGACCTTGTTGAGCCTGGAATGAAGATGGCTGTATTGAATCTTCCCGATCGTAATGGAAACCTGCCTTCCCCTGGTTTAAGGCAAGTCGTACCTGCATTGTTCCTTCACCAATCGGCCGAAGAAGGCGGTCGATTACGTTTTTCATGGTCATTGGACAACGGCAAACCCCATGCAATGGCATGCTTTATTACTCCGAGAATTCAAGAACTCTCTAAACGATTCAAGGAAAACGGAGTGAACATTTTAGGTGAACGAGTGACAAGCGGACCGAACATAACGTTCGCAGATCCTGACGGTAACATATGGGAAGTGTGGCAGCCCTAATTGAAGAACGAGTATAAGAGAGCTGCTCCGCGAATGACAGCAAATTTTCGTTGAAAAAGGAGATCTCGTACAACAGCATAATTGCGCCGTGGGGCATTCGCCCTTCGGTTTGGCCGAGGGTATCGATGAAGAGGAGGTCAATAGGTTGAATAAGCATCATGTTCATGAAACAAACAGCTTCTATTGGGATACGAAAGGAAATGACTTCTTAAGAGCCATCGTGCTTCCTTATTATGGAGCCTTTGTTTCAGAAGAAAAATGCCAACTTTTTGGCGATGTTTCCGGAAAAAAGATGTTAGAGATTGGTTGTGGAAACGGTCAATCCTTGCAATATCACGGGGATCGCAATGCATCTGAGCTATGGGGGATCGATATATCAGAAAAACAAATTGAAAAGGCAAAGCAGCATTTGACGGCGTGCGGCCTGTCAGCAAAATTGATCTGTTCTCCCATGGAAGAAGAGTGTGGCATACCCGCAGATTATTTTGACGTTGTTTATTCAATTTACGCCATAGGCTGGACAACCGACCTTGAAGGCACTTTTTGCCGGATCGCTTCTTATTTAAAAAAAGACGGCATATTTATTTTCAGCTGGTCTCATCCTATACACCGATGTGTTGTTCAAGAAAATAATAGATTTGCTATTAACAAGCCTTATTTCGATGAATCCTGGTATTCGGTATCTCCAGATTTTTGTCAAGGCGAACTAACCTTATCTGACCGTAAATTATCAACCTACATCAATGCGTTGGCGAAAGCAGGGTTTGTTATTGAACAAATGATTGAAGAAACTGACAATGAAATCATACAATTGCACGATGCAAATGATGATTTGGTAAAAAGAGCGAAGATGTTTCCGGTCACCTTCGTGATCAAAGCAAGAAAACTTTAAAATAGGGGCTGATTAAAATAAACATCAATCGTTTAGATCATTTAGTGTTGACTGTTTCGAATATTGATCAAACCTGTGAATTCTATTCTCGGGTTTTAGGAATGCGAACTGTAACATTTGGAGAAGGACGAAAGGCATTGCATTTTGGGCAGCAGAAAATAAACCTACATGAAGCAGGCAAAGAGTTTGAACCAAAAGCGAAAACGCCTATGCCAGGCACTGCTGATTTATGTTTTATAACAGACGATCCTATACCCGATGTCATTCGCCATTTAGAATATTGCAATGTAATGATTGAGGAAGGTCCTGTATTGAGAACAGGGGCATTAGGATCGATCACGTCCGTTTATCTAAGAGATCCAGATGGGAATTTAATCGAAATCTCTAATTACAATTCGTGAATATGAGAACGTTACATGTATGAACGAAGTGATATATTAAAAAATTTTCAAAAGGAGCATTGATATGGTAAAACGATTTCATCATGCCCAAATCACAATTCCGAAGGGAAAAGAAGAAGAGGCCAGGAACTTCTATTGTGGAATTCTGAAACTGGAAGAGATCTCAAAACCGGAATCACTAGTTGGTCGAGGCGGCTTTTGGGTTCAGGTAGGAGAACAACAATTACATGTTGGAACTGAAGATGGAGTGGATCGTTTACAAACGAAAGCCCATCTAGCGTATGAAGTCGAAAACCTAAAAGAAATGGAAAAGCTGCTTCACAATAACGGTATTGAGATACTGGAATCTGTAGCAATACCAGGATATGAAAGATTCGAATTCAGGGATCCTTTTGGCAATCGGGTTGAGTTTATTAAACCAATTTAAAAAGATGTAATTTCAAAGGCATTTTAAAGGTGAAAATAAAGAAGTACATGATCTGAGGTGTTACAAAGTTCCTTCGTTTAACAAAGCGCTGCAGCGTCGATTTAACAAAAATAAGGAGTTAATTTATGAATAATAGTGAGTTCACTGTTGGCTGGGGAACACTTGCATTAATTAATGCAGGATTAGCACAAGGAAAGAACAGAAGCGGACTTCATTGGTTTCTAATATCATTATTAATTGGACCATTAGCAACGCTATTCATCGTGGTATGGGATAGGAAAGATTAATAGCTTTGTAGGGAATATCGAGAAAGCCGATTCATCTGATAACACTGCAGCAGTCAACTCGAGGGTAAATGCAGCCGGTTTGGAGTGGATGATGGACATGGAGCGGATCGGCATTATGGGACATTCCTTTGGTGGGGCTACGGCGTTTGATGCGTCCTACACGGACGACCGGCTCAAGGCGGGAATCGATATGGACGGGACGGTTTGTGGTTCAACTATGAAATTCACGCAAAGTAAATATTAAATCATATCAGAAGGGGCATCTATATGATCTGTAAGGTTAGTGATTTATCAGATCAAGTTCTCTATGAATTTCTATCCTATTGTATGAGCCCGGTTGCTGAAAGGATCGAGACCGAATGTAGTAATTACAAGACAAGAAAGACAGAGAACTGTATGGAATATATTTAAATAACACATTAAGAGGGATTATTGGATTAATTCAAGGCGAATCAGAAACTGAGTTAAAACATATTGCAATACATCCTGAATTTAGATTGCAGGGGTTGGGAAGTAAGTTAATAGAATTCGTAATTAAATCAACAGAAATCAATAAATTAGTGGCGGAAACTGATAAGGATGCTGTGAATTTTTATAAAAAGAAGGGCTTTAAAATTATAAGTTTAGGAGAAAAATATCCAGGGGTAGAACGATTTAAATGCGAGTATAGTAACAACTCATTGTAGGGGCTCGTGGAAAGATATGAACATTCCATAACAATGTATCCATGTTGCATCGCTAACAGTAAGCAGCAGGCAACCCAGAGAACCTATCAGAGTTGCGACGACCATTACAGACCTTTAGGTTTTCGGGTTCGTAGATGATAAAGAAGCACTAGTTCGAGGATCAATAGTTAGAAACAAAAAAGTTAAACTAAGTGTCTTAGAATTATTAATAAATGACGATGACGAAGAAATTAGGAGCATAGCTAAAGAAAGAATATTAATGGGCGAATATAAAGAATAGCTATGATTAGTCCAGTCTGACCGGGCGACAAAGTCTTGATATCTCCTACAGGTCAAATTATGATCCACTATTAATTCACTCATTCCTTTTTTTTGAAGAAATCGTACTTGATCACAAAATCAAAGAGAGCCGTAATTGCAATTGCTCCAAGTGGAATCATTAAGTATGCCCATGGCGGATGATCTGGAACTTCACCAGGTGGTGCTTCGATTAATATCCCATAAAGGACAAAACAATAAATAATGGCCAACACAACACCTGTCAAGTTTCTGTTTTTCATAGCTGTTTTTCACCTCCAGGCCGAACATCATTTCATGTCTCGGCGGGCCATTCGTCATGCCGGCGGTCGAGTACATAAGAGACGAGCAACCTTGTCGTACCGATACCCTTTGCTTTTTTTGTACGATTGCTTTTGGCAAACCATACATATATAAATAAGAGGGACAAAGAGATCGGACACTGCTCGTATAAATAACTTGGCTTACTGAGAGCTTAATATATAAATATTAATAGAATTCCAATTGCAAAGAAAAATGAACCGATCACGATCGCTATAAACCCACCAAATTTTCGGGCTTCAATGTAGGCGTCACTTGGCTCGGAGTCACCTTTCACTTTCCACGCTTCATTCATACTCCAACCAAACGTGGGTTTAATGCGACTAAGGATACCGAGTGCAATAAATATAGCACCGAAAATAATGAAGGTTGCTTGAACCATGTTAAATCAGCTCCTTTTTATATAAGACGCTTAGGAGCTACTTGAAGTTCCGCTTAACAAATATTGACTAACTAACGGACCGATGGGAGAACGCAACTTAATGTTTAATGAGTTGGGGGTTCCGCGGTCGCCAAAAAGTAGGATCCAATTAACCCGATTTCGATAATTACAAAAATGAGCACTACCAGCAGGAAAATTTTTTTACCACTCATGTTATTACCTCCCGAAGCAGAAGTTAGATTGTCCAAGATGCCGGGGCCGAAATTTATGAATTAAAAGCAAACCATATGATCAAATAAACTAACCCATAGATGGCGATTAATCCAAATACACAGATAAGCACGATCAAGAGCACAAGTTTTTTACCATTCATGGATGCACCTCACTGTAGACCTTAGCACATAGTAGGGGGATTATTCCATCAATAACCACTAACAATCAATCATCAAATGCAAAAGACTTCTTATTAACATTTGGGACTGACGCCCCTCAGTCTTCCAATGTATAATCATGGAAGATGTCCCGGATGACACAAAAAGCTATAAAAACCCATAAACCGGAGGATCCAATATGCCTTTTAAAGATGCATTTACTTCTTTCCCTAAGCTTGAAACTGACAGATTTATATTGAGAGAATTACGTTCGGAAGATGCCGAGGCATATTACACTTATTTCTCAGATCATGAAGTAACAAAATACTGGGGATATCCAGGGCCCAAAAATATCGAGACAGCCTCCAAGACATTTACGCGGTTTCAAAACGCATTTACTAGAAAAGAAATGATCACTTGGGGAATAGCTTCCAAAGATGAGGAGCAAATTATTGGGACATGCATTTTGAACGATTTTGTGAGAGGATCCATGGTTAACTTATCCTACAACTTATCAAGAGATTATTGGGGAAAAGGGATCATGACCGAAGTGCTCAAAACGATTATTCCGTTTGGATTTAATGAGCTGGATATAAACCGAATACAAGCTAAAGTCATGCCGGAAAACCATTCGTCTGTAAATCTTTTAACAAAGTTGGGTTTTGTGCAGGAGGGTTTGCTTCGGGACTATATATTTGGTGAGTTCATCACGGATACATTGATATTCTCCATGCTGAAGAAAGATTCTATTACAGCTGCGTAGCTGCGGTTTTTTAGTTTAGAACATATATCGTTTGCAGAAAATAATCAATTTCAAGGGAAGCAACTCAACAGACAAACCTGCACCGACTACTCGCTCTGCTGCCGGCCAACTCGAACTTATTCACCCCAGAGATCTTCCATGTGTCTATTTCATCCGCGACATTCTGCTGCTTGAAGGAGTTTCATCATATCCTTTATTATGTTTATATAACTCATAATTTTTTGTAGATAGGGGATTGATCTTATAATTATCAGAGAAGCAAGTAAAATAGACTACCCTCAGTTAAGACAAATATATCTTGAATCACGCCGCAAGAGCTTTCACTGGGCGAATACAGAAGAAATGAATTTAGATGATTTTGATAGAGATACAACTGAGGAATTTATACTATTAGCTGAAGAACATTCCCGAATCCTTGGTTTCGCATCTTTATATTTACCTGAGAACTTTATTCATAATTTATTTGTACACCCCGATTTTAGCGGCAAAGGGGTTGGTACTCAATTAGTTAACCATGCTATAGAAAAAATGGGTAAGCCCGTAAAATTAAAGTGTGTATCTGAAAATCATAAAGCATTAGGTTTCTATGAAAAAAGTGGATGGAAGAAGGTTGTTGAAGAAGGAAAACCCGGAGAGAAGTATTGGGTTTTAATATATGAATAATAAAAATATGGAGATCTTTAGTAAGAAGATCGTTTAGCGGGCTGACGTCTTGTCTTTATTCGAAGAAGCGGCCCATTACATCACACTTCGGGGCTGACGCCCCTTGGTTGTCAGATGTATAATCATGGAAGATGAAAGATGGTTCAGACAACACACGACCCGGCCTAAGATAGGAGTTATCTAAGGCCGGGTCGTGTCGTTCATTCGGTAAACGTTACATTGAAACAAGTATGATTCCTACTATTAAACATCATTGAAATTCACATACAAACCTAAATTGAAAAGGAGAATGAGCATGAGCATGAGCATGGGATTAGAAGTTGCAAAGATGGAATTGGAGATGAAAGACATTTCAGGATCTAAGTTCAAGGAAGTTAATGCGGAGGGTTTAGATTTTGATAATGTTAATTTATCAAAATCTAAGATTAATAATGCAAATATGAGTGGAATGACTTTAAATGACGTTAATGCTAGTGAGGTTGAAATTAGAAATGCTAACCTATCCGCCACTTCAGTTCAGCATGCAAATATGAGTCATATGAAGGTAGATCATGTACACCTATTCGGGACTGAGTTTGTAAATATTGTTTTGCCTCAGGAAGGTGACAGAAATTATGATCCAAACGGAGATTATAAGCCTATAGTGTTTCATAATTGTAATCTGAGCAATATGGAGATAAATAACTGTGACATTACCGGCCTAAAGATCAACGGGATACTAATAGAAGAGCTGCTTAAGAACAAATGATAAATTTTTTGTGAGTAACTCGAAGACGGCACTGGCACACAGATAACGTAGTGTTCTCGCTGCGGATCGGCTTACGCCGATCTTTGGTTCGCCCGGGGAGACTTGTAGGGGAGCTGAATCAGCGGACGCATCGATCTTCCTTAGATAGGAGCATTCTAAGGAGGATCGACTTCGTGAATACGAGAGCCTCAGGTAAAAGTAACAAATATTCACCAATAACTTAATGAGGTGTCATAGATGATTAGAAATACTGCCCGGGCACTGATTATTCAAGACGGACTGTTACTTGCGATAAAAAAAGAACGTCCTGAAGTTGGAGTGTATTATACTTTGCCAGGAGGGGCTCAGGAGATAGGCGAAACGATAGAGCAGACATTACAACGTGAATGCTTAGAAGAACTAGGAATTGATGTTGCAGAACACAAGTTTATTTGTATTAGAGAATACATATCAAAAAATCATGAGTACTCTTTTATCATGAAGGAAGTACATGCAGTAGAGTTTATTTATGAATGCAGGATCAAAGCGACTGATACTTTTGTCAGCTCACAGGCTGATATTGGGCAAATCGGAATGGAGTGGATACCCACTGAAAGTATAAAACAATCTGTATCCGCGTCAGACCAATTATCAAAAACTTATCAATTCCCTGAAACAACAAGGGACTTTTTTAGAGAATACTTTAGAGATCAAGGCTTAGAACTATATCGAAGTAAGAATTATGAAAGTTAATCATAACCATCAAGGCAGTGGAGTTTGTTATCATACGCTGGACTATAACGCTTTTACAGGTATACATATCTCGCAATAATGGTTATACAACATATCACCAATGTATCTTTCGAATATAGGTTTGTTGTCTATTTGATATCCGCTACGATTTAACGCAGGAAAAATATCAGCCCACGCTTTTTGAATATCCTCGGCTGTATGCTTCACCTTATAGGTAACATAATGTCCACCATCGAGTTCAGTTTCGAAAATGTTATGATCCGTGTCATCTATCCGATAATCGTCTGGAATAACAATACAAGCATCATACCGACAGTTCTCAGGAGGTGTAGTTTCCGGATTATCTTGGGCAATTCCAAGCAGTATGGATGATCCGTTGAGTAAATTTTTTTCTGCAGCCCATTTCTTTAACGCTTCCATTGCTTGGATGTTCTGAGGACCGTATGGACCTACTTGGCGCACAAAAGCAATGCGGGTTTTTGGCATCATTTCAAATTTAATAACCATGATTTCATTCCTCCCTGGATGATATTGGATACACAACGCATGCTAACATGATATAAAAATATATTCATTAGTTTTTTCGAGTACCCATTAGGTTTAAGCGCAAGCGGGAGGAAAATCAGGCATTCAATCGAATATAGTGAAGGTATTGAACGGATGCGCAATAAGATCACAGGTCATATAAACCAGTGTCTTCACCTAACATAAGATTCACGCTACGTTCATTTTCCTTAAATTGGGAGAATGTGGAAGTGCAGTGAAATCGCTCATCATCACAGACGCCTACCTGAGATAAAGCTATCTAAGGTGGGCGTTCGTCGTAAATCCACAAAATGTTATCGGAAATTGCCGCACAATCATTTGTGTAAGGGGGTTGCATGATGGAAAGATATAAGCATCCATTAGGTAAACAACTGATTTATGATTCGTACGAATTATTGCTGGATTCATGGGGAACGAAATATGAAGAAAGAGACGTGGATACTACATATGGTCTAACCCATGTCATTACTGCGGGGGATCCGCAAAGTCCACCTTTGTTGCTTTTCCATGGAACAGCCGATAATTCAGCCATGATGTGGATTTATAACGTCAAAGTGCTGTCAGAGAAATTCTATATCATTGCTGTTGATGCGATAGGTGGTTCAGGGAAAAGCGAACCCAATACTCATTATTATAAAAGCTTCAACCAAGTCACTTGGATTGATGACCTTTTAAGTAACTTACAAATACATGCTGTAAACATCTGCGGAGTGTCATATGGTGCTTACTTGGCTTACCACTATACGATGAAAAGGCCAATGAACGTCGATAAGGCCGTTTGTTTAGCGGGTAGAATTCCTTCCAGCCAATTTGAGGTCATTACTAAGATGATGGCAGCGTTTTTTCCTGAGGCATTATTTCCATCTGAACGTAATTGCAAAAAATTACTGAGAAAACTGAGCGGAACCAATTTCTCGACATTTGAAGATAACGATGTGTTGATGAAGCACTGGTATTATTTGTTGAAGCATTTTAACAATAAATCCATGATGCAGCACAAGATTGAAATTAATGCGGATACAGAATTATCAGTTCTGAAAGACAAAGTCTTGTTTTTGATTGGTCAATATGACAGGTTAACCAATTATCCAAAAGCAATAAAGAGATTAGAAGATAACAAACTAAATTACAAAATCATTAACAATGCAGGACATGCAATTAACCATGAGCAAGCTGATGTAATTAACAAAGAGATTATTGAATTTTTGGCATAAAGATCATTAGTATATTTGAAGATGTTGGAGACACCCTTACCCAAAACCACGGTAATGAATCCAGGGAGGGATAAGCATGCTAAAATTGATTAATGAACTTCCGACAGATTTCCCAATTGCTGGAGTCCACTGCGTACCCGTATTTGATAACGGCAATCTGATGATGGTTTGGGATCGAGAAGAGAAAGTACTTACTACCATTGGTGGAAGACTCGAAGAGAATGAATCCACACAAGAGGGTTTAGAGCGAGAAGCTTTAGAAGAAGCAGGGATAGAACTAGCTGAGGTAAGAATACCGTTTGCCAGCTGGTTTTGGAAGGAAACCAATTCGTATACCGTATATTTTCTAACTCAAGTTAATAAATTCGTGAGTATACCTGCAGGATTTGAAAAGACAGGTTACATCATAACAAATTTTGAAACGGCGATAGACATGATAATGAACATCGAAGGAAGAGGAGAACGAATTGAAATCATCAGAAGAGCAGGTATATTGGCGGGTCATCTCGATCAAGAAAGCAACAGCAGATCATTCTTGCGGTGATTCAGACCGTTATCATAAAAGGAGACCTATACCATGAATCCATTGATTAAAGATGCTGTAGTAAAATTAGCAGAGAATCTCCAATTACCCGAAAGGGTCTTTGATATTGAAGATTTACCGTGGGTTCCTTTTGATGAGGGGAAAGAAGCAAATTGTTATTTTAAACCTCTTCGATTTGACCTTGCCACCGGCACCTGGATATACCTCTTTAAAATAAAGAGCAATCAAGTGCTGACACGCCACCGGCATACTGGAGGATCTGTGATAGGATACAACATTCAAGGGCAATGGAGATATGAAGGACGTCATTGGATGGCGAAACCAGGAACCTTCATTTTTGAACCGCCTGGAGATATTCATACGCTTATTACTGAAGATGAAGAGGTCATTACTTTATTCATTTTGGGCGGATCCTTGCAATATTTCGATCAAGACAATCAAGTTATTGGTCAAGATGATATTTTTACAGTACTCAAAAAATATAGAGATTATTGTGATGAGAATGGAATCGAAGTGCGTGAAGATCTTGTTTATTAGGAGTTGAGGTGCTTAAGACAATGAACCAATTTCAAATGAAGCTGGGGATATTTTTTATATAGATAACGGGAGGGAAATTGCTATGCAGCAATTAAACAGAGCATTGGAAAGTGACAGGCTTTACCTTCGGCCGCTTGTAAGCGAAGATTCCGATATGTATTACCCGAACATGTTGAACGAAGAAGTAAGGAGATTGACGGGAACCCAAAGAGTATTTTCAAAACAGATGATCGAAAATTATATTGAAGAAATACAGAATGAAACGGATCGTATTCATTTATTGATCGTTCTTAAAGAGGAAGATCGTATTATTGGAGAAGTTGCACTACAGGATATAGATTATGTAAATCGCAATTCCAATATACGGGTAGCTTTGTTTAATGAAGCGGATTTTAGCAAGGGATTTGGAACAGAGGCTCTAAAATTATTACTGAATTATGGCTTTGGTGTGCTGAATCTACATAGAATTGAACTTAACGTGTACTCGTATAATGCAAGAGCCATAAAAGCATATGAAAAGTTAGGATTTATACAAGAAGGAATCCAGCGAGAGGTTCTCTATTATAACCATGAGTATCATGACTCCATTACAATGAGTATTTTAGAGAATGAATTTCGAAAAAATGAAGGGATTAGATAACACCTTATTTATGCGGCTGGGCGGTATGGGATTTCTAGAGTAAAGAGCAGTACCGATTTTGGAAGTGTTCCAGGGGAGTGCTTATGAAAACCTATATTTATATGGTAAGGCATGGCGAATCGCCTAAGCTCGAAGGGAGCGAAAGAACTCAAAACCCGAAATTTACAAGATGGAATTTGATGAAGGGGTGCTTAAAGGATCGAAGCGATTGTAGACAGATCCATTTTGATCGTTTAATTTTCGATGGAAGATCCGGAATCAAATTATGATAGAGCGTGTAAGAAATACCGTCAATTCTAGTCAAGGCAAGAAAATTCTTTGCATTATAGGCGCTGATCATAACTATATATTTATTGATGAATTAACAGGGCGAGACATCGAACTGAAATATCCATTAAGATAACTCAATGAGTTGGAGGTTAACATGGATAAAAATGTTACATATAGGAAGCTACAAGTAGGTGATGAATCGATTTTTTTTGATTTAGTATTGCTGTTCAATGAGGAGTTTGAATCCCCTAATACGGACTTCGTCAATCATGTTAATATTGCGGAGCTTTTATCAAATCCTTTATTTATTTGTATCGTTGGAATAAAAGGTAACGAGGTTATTGGCGGATTAACCGGATATGAGCTGCCCATGTATGATCGAATGGGTTCCAGTTTGTATTTATATGACATAGCGGTAGGAGAAAATAACCAACGTAAGGGAATAGGAAGCCGTCTGGTCAAGGAATTAGTCGAGTATTGCAAATCAAAGCAAATCCATGAAATTTTTGTTCAAGCAGATGCTATTGATCAACACGCGGTTGAATTTTATAAAAAACTTGGTGGAGAGATATCCAGTGTTTATCAGTTTACATTTACTGTAAAATCATAAACGAGCCAGATAGAGTTAGGAGCGGGCGCATTGTGAAATACAATCAATTGAGGTGATATTCATTATGGGATCCAGAATCATGCACCTGATTATCGGCCATAGAATTGCTGCAAAATTAAATATTCAAGATCGCGCTTCGTTCTTACTTGGAAGCGTTGCTCCTGATGCTGTTCAAGCAAAGGATGAGTCCCATTTCTTTAGGGGTGAACATCAGAATTATACGCGTTACATAGACTATCATGGATTCCTCAATAAGTATAAACCATATTCGGATAACCCATATGTGCTTGGATATTTCACCCATCTAATTGCTGATGATCAGTGGTTGAAGGGTTTTTATATGCCCTGGCTGAGAAATCGTATGGAGGCGGACGCAGGGTTATATCCGCTGTATCACAATGATTTTAGATTACTGAATGGGAAATTGTTAGAACATTATAGTTGTACAGAAGAAATGAGGCAAGCGATCAGTGGATCAGCTAAGGTCATTGACCTGGAGGAAGTTAAGGCCAAAGAAGCCATTGACATTGTTCCGCATGTTCTGGGGGACATGGATTATGACAAACACAGAATCGATGAACCTTTAAATGTCTTTAGCTTTATTCAGATCGAAGGATATATTGAAACATCGGTGAATATAGGAGTAATGAATTTACAAGCTTTAATTTAGGGGGTTGTTTGATGAAAATGGACTCTCCATACACTGCTGAAGGAATTATTGAGGTATCGTAACTAAAAGATGGATGAGAGCCTTACTATATTCATTGTAAAACACAACCCCAAAATCAATTAAGCAAAGGACGGTTCATTGTTGTAAATAACGATGAACAAGTGCTGCATTCAGGTCAATGGAACAAGAAGCTTAATGTGAATTATGCCCATTTTGGAAACGAAATGACAGAAGCTGAAATTGCCGATCTTAGTGAAAATATTGATATTCAAGCACTAATGACCTATCGAATTGAAGTAGGGCGAAAAACTCGTGAAGTTGTATCTCGTCTATTGCCCAACGCTTTTAATCAAAAGGTGGAAGCCGAGAGAATTAAAGTACTTGAAGAGCAAAAAGCTGTCAAGAAAGAAGCTTCCTGGTTGCTTGAATATTGGGGGAAAAAGACGATTGCAGGATTAATATTGATGCCGGCAACAAGACATATCTTTTTGCATTTAAATAAATCAATTCGAATAAAACAAAGGATTCAAAAAAAGGGAGACTAGCGCCCAAAAAAGCGAGGAAGCTAAAAATGGGGATACGATCTCGTATTATTTCACACTTAAGCGAGGGAATGATCAATTATCCTGAAATTAATGCATTATGGTTGGAGGGGGCAGATGGAACAAGCACATCTGATCATTTATCTGACATTGATGTAGTCATACATGTTAATAGTGGATTTGAAACAAAGGCACTTTCAATAAGCGAAAGCTTATTGGAAGAGATTGCAGCACTTGATTTATCCTACGAAGAACCACGCCAACATCCAAATATGAGATACAAAGTTTTTCACTTAGAAAACACACCATCCTACTTATTTATTGATGTGAATGTTTATAGTCATAGGCCCCATATCGAATTTGACAGGCTCAATGATAGTGAGGTTCCTATTGTTTTATTTGACAAAAGGCAAGTCATTCAAATCAGAGAACATAACGAGTCGGAATTACAACAAACTTTGCGGAATCGATTGCATCATCTTGAAAACACAATCAAGCAGAAAGCAAGAGTAGAAAAATATATAGAGAGAAAGAAATTTATCGAAGCTATAGGATATTATCATAAATTTATCATCTCGCCTTTAGTAGAAGTATTAAGAATAAAATACAAGCCAATTAACCATGATTATTACATTGTCTGTATATCTAAACATCTGCCTAGAGAAATTGTTGGACGATTAGAAGATTTATATAAAGTGACTTCTATAGAAGATATTGGTAAGCATACACGGCAGGCATATCAATGGTTTTACGAAGTACTGAAAGATGTTCAGAATAATCTTAATAAATAGAGTTGGATTTGATAACATGTGGAGATACCAACCAAATAAGGAGGCCACAGCATGCTGAAATTATTCGAATATAACTGGCAGGTTCGCAAAGATTGGTTAGACTGGTGCGATACGGTGAGTGAAGAAGAGTTGCTGAAAAAACGCACCGGCGGCATAGGCTACTTCCTTCCTACTCTGTATCACATTGTGGCGGTCGAGTATGGCTGGATATGCGGCGGAATCCAGGAAAAAGCAGTTGAAATCCCTCCGTTTGAGAAAGTGGCCAGTGTGCAGCAGATCAAAGATTTTTCTGCACGCTGCCACGAGGAGCTTGCTCCATTTGTCTATGATTGGAACGACAGCCTGGAAGACCGTATTATGATCGATATTACGGATGAAGGGGAGCGAGAAGCCCATACATACGGCGAAGTCATGCGGCACTTGATCGCCCACGAAATCCACCACATCGGTCAGTTGTCTGTATGGGCAAGAGAGATCGGAAAGAAGCCTGTTACAGCCAACTTGATTGGCAGAGGATTATTCGAGATTAACAATCCCAATTTATAAGTGGAGGTATTCGAAGATGAATCAGACTGCATTTTCCGGACCATCTATGGTCTTACTTGTGAGGGATATTGAAAAATCGATCGATTTTTATAAGAAGCTGGGTTTCAGTTATGAGCTAGTTGGCGGTCCGGTTGTCCAACACGTACATATGACAAGAGATCAAGTAACCTTTATTCTTCATCAAGCAGCTGATATCCGGAAGATGTAAGCCCCTCTTCTTCAGTTAAGGGCGGACTCTATTTTGATGCTTTTTGTTATACAGATGTTCGACAATTGCTAGAAGAGATCAAGGATAAAGAAATCCCTATTGTGCAAGGTCCGGATTTGAATGATTTTTTTAGTGAATTTACGATTCAAGACATTGATGGGTATAGAATTGCGTTCGGGGGATAGGCTACATTACTCAGCATGAAAGGAGAAGAAAGTATGACCCCATTTCCCATATTAGAAACGGAAAGATTAGTCCTCAGACAGATTACACCAGAGGATTCAGGCGACCTGTTTCATTATTTCTCCTTGGATGAAGTAACACAATTTTATGATGTGGAGAGCTTTACGAATGTACAACAAGCCGAGGAATTAATTGATAGGTGGCAGCAAAGATTTGAGAAAAATCTAGGCATTCGCTGGGGGATTACTTTAAAATCTGAAGACCGTGTCATTGGCACATGTGGATATCATGGTTGGATGAAACATCATTTTAAAGCCGAAATTGGATATGAACTGACTCCAGATTACTGGGGAAAGGGCTTTATGACCGAGGCCATTCAGAAGGTGATTGAATTCGGGTTTCGCGAATTTGGATTAAACCGGATCGAAGCATTCGTTGAACCGGGGAATGTGAATTCAAGGAAGGTGCTTGAGAAAGCCGGGTTTAGCGAAGAAGGGATATTGAAGGAACATTTTTATTGGAGGAACCGGTTTGTTGATACTGCCATATTTGCATTGCTTAAGAAGGATTATCAAGTAGGTTAGCAGAAGACATCCATCAATAATAACAACAAGAGAAAGTAAAAAACCACCCAAAGGTTGAGGCCGAAGGTGGGTTTTGTTCATATTCGACTCAGAAGGGAATAAACCATCCAAGCTAATTGTACTGACCAAGTGTTGCTGCACTTGGTCTTTATTACTTATATAATAACATAATGAAAAAAGTATCAAAGTGTTGGATTCATTTTAGGAACAGAAAGTTGGATTGAAAGATAAAAGGAAGTGGCAACTTCGTCACATAAGGTGGTTTCAATTGCGTGATTAATCCTTGGTTTGTGAAACCTCTTTATACGTTATCTGAAAGGCGGTTATCCATGTTTAAATACAACATTTGCTTCCTTAAACAAAACGATCAGATCCTGCTCCTTAACCGGGAAAAGCCGAGTTGGATGGGAAGGTGGAATGGCGTGGGCGGAAAAATTGAAGAGAACGAATCGCCAAGAGAGTCTGCGCTGAGAGAGGTCGAGGAAGAGACAGGAATTTCCCTGGATTCCATTGATTTTAAGGGTATTGTAACTTGGATTGCAGATGGTAAGTTAACCGGCGGGATGTATGCTTATTTCGCTGAGTTACCGTCCGATTTCATCTATGAGACTCCCATAAAGACACCAGAAGGAATCCTGGACTGGAAGAGCTTGGAGTGGATTATGCACCCGGAAAATAACGGGATCGCGGATATCATTCCGAAAAGCATACATCGTTTTATAGACGACGCAAACTGCTATGAACACCGTTGTTTTTATGAAAATGACAAATGGGCACACGATATATTGATTGAATTGAACAAGGACATGGATCAAAAGACAGATAAAGAAAAGATACATGATTGGTATTTTCGTGAGCAGTTCAGAAAAGGTCATACATCAGATAACATGGTATTCGCGCTGCAGCCTGACTGAGGGTTGTTGCTTACTCAAAGGTGTTTTGGCAGAAGAAAAGTCAAAAAAACTGAACTCGTAGAGAGGATGAACAACATGTCTTATCCTTTTGACTGTATTACTGATTTGGCGTGTTCGCTTAATAGGATGATTCCATGAAGAAGAATCTTATACTCATTGAAGGTATTCCTGGCTCAGGCAAATCCACATTTGCCCGATTTTTGGCCAATCAATTTGAACGGAATGGGATCCCTTGCGGATTATATCTTGAAACCACTTATGATCACCCGATTATCGAGTTTACCGGTCACGAAGATAACACATTGTTCCTTGAAGCTTATTATGATCGATGGTCTAAGTTTCTGGATCATTTTCCTAAAGAAGAAGTGGTTGTGATGGAATCCGCATTTTTGCAGAGCCCGATGGTTCACCTGCTCCATAAAGAAGCGGAAAGAGAGCTTATTAAGTCATTGGTACATAAAGTGAGTGATCGGTTGAGTAAGGAATATTGTAATCTGATCTACTTTTACCAGAAGGATGCATTGGCAGCCATTAACAAAATGATCGAGCAGCGCGGCGGTAGAGAGTATTTGCTGCGAAAACATGAGGAATATAAAGACGAGCCCTACTTTAGAAACCGACAAGAGCAAGGGCCTGAGTCGCACATCTCGTTCTTTTTGGAATATGCCGAAATTGCCAATGAGATTGTTCGGGAATTGAACATCCCGGTTGAGATCATCGAGAACTCCTCCTCAGATTACGAGACGTATCAAAAACAAGCGCTTGAAAATTTCGATATGAAATATGCGCCCGATCACGTTCTTGAAACTTCATTGCTCAGAAAATACTCAGGTTTATATCATCATCAGGAAATGGATCTCCAGATTTCAGTAGAATTCATCCATGATGGATTGTGGATTTTTGGGGATAAAAGGTTGAAGCCGAAAGACACTGATCAATTTTATCTGGATGATATCTGCGTAACTGTAAGATTTATTACAGATCAAACGAATGTCACTGGGTTACTGATAACCGAAAAGGATTGGTATGCTAACCGAAACGATGAGGGGACAATTTTTGAAAAAATCTCAGCACCTGATAACAATTCTGTTTAAGGCTTATTAATAGATGATACAATATATTTAAAACGTTTGGAGGGATCTAACGTGAAGTGGCAAGAAGTGCAGCAAATCTTCCCAAACCAATTTGTAAAGTTTGAAATTCTTCATTCCGAAGAGAAAGATTGCCAAGAAATTATTGATGATGTGGCTGTAATTGGGCCTATTAGAGATGAAGAAGCGACAGAGGAATTATTAAATAGTAAAGGTAAAACCTTGGTTTATCACACATCAAAGGATCAAGTTATTGTGAAAATTCGGAAGAACGTTGGCCTGAGGAGATACCTTAAATGAAAATTGAATATAGAGATGGGTTATTATTTACAGAGGTGACTGTGCATTTCAATGGGCAAAAGAAAACTATAAATAATATAATTATAGACACAGGAGCAAGCCACACCTTGATTTCACAGGATGAAGTAGATGATATCGGTATTCGGGTCACCCTAGAAGATGATATCATAACCAGTTATGGAATCGGCGGAAAAGAACATGCATTCACCAAGGAAATTGAAGCATTCCAGGTAGGAGAATACACCTTAAGGAATATCCAATTGGACTTTAATTCATTCAGATATCATACGATTAACGGATTACTAGGATTGGATATCTTAATAAATGGCAAATTCAATATAGATCTAGACAAACTCGAACTACTGCGTCTGCAATGAAGATTGCGGATTTTTTGTTTATTTTCAGAGGATAAAACCCCGTATCAGACACCAGCTTTCTGTAAACAAATATGGATATATACCAAAACCGCTGCGAGAAAAGGAACGAGCATAACCATGGAAAATAAAATGAATCCCAAAGTAGATGCATTTGTAGGCAGAGCCACGATGTGGCTTGAAGAAACGGAGAAATTGAGAGAGATCTTGCTTGATTGTGGGCTTACCGAAGAATTAAAGTGGGGCAAACCTTGTTACACGTCACAGGGGCGAAACATCGTGATCATCCAAGGATTTAAAGCCTACTTGGCACTTCTGTTTTTCAAAGGTTACATGTTACAAGATCCCCATGGCATTCTGGTTAAAACCGGTGAGAATACGAAAGTAGGGCGTCAGATCCGGTTTAACGATACCCAAGAAATCGTCGACCTGGAACCCGTCTTGAGGGCTTATATTGCGGAAGCCATTGAAGTCGAACAATCCGGTGTGAAAGAGGATATCATGAACGAGACACACCTCGATATTCCCGAAGAGTTTCAACATAAACTAGATGAAAACCCTGCCTTGAAAGCTGCTTTTGAGGCATTGACGCCGGGGCGGCAAAGAGCGTACGTGTATTATTTTTCGGCGCCCAAGCAATCCAAAACCCGAGAGTCCCGGGTCGAAAAATGTACACAGCAAATCCTCGATGGCAAGGGATTGAACGATCGGTAAAACCCAGCAGAAAGGGCATAGCCAAATTCAGTTTTTAAGACGGATTTTACATCTGGAAAATGCAGCATTCATCCAATCCTCCAAGTCCTTTTATATACTTAAATCTGAGTATAGCTAATCACAAGGACTAGGGTGGCGATGACATGTTAAAACAACGTGATTTGCACGAATGCCATGCACTGTACAACCTGATGACGGATCCAGCCGTTTTTCCCTATGTCCGTTATCCATGCCAATCGTATGAGGAATACTTATTCATCACCAAGCAGTTGATCGTTGAGGAAGAGCAGGGGACGTGCATCTCCAGAACGATTCTTGACGAGATCGGTCACCCCATCGGCACCATTGATCTATATCAAATCCATCATCGAACTGGCTTCCTGGCGACTTGGATTGGGGCCCCTTATTTTGGAAAAGGGTATAACCAACGGGCAAAGGAGGCGTTTTTAGCTGAATTGTTTCTTGGACAGGATATTGAAACGATCTTTTTGAAGATCCGCACCCAAAACATCCGGTCGAAGAGAGCAGTTGAAAAGCTGCCATACGTCAAATTAGCTAATGAGCGGTATGAGCAGGTCTATCAATCGATTAATCGCTCGCAGCAGCGCTATGATTTGTATGGTGTGGAGCGGTCTGATTTTTTGGAAAGCAGTGGAGGCATACAGCATGGGGTTGCGACATAACCGATCGTGCAAAAATGTTCTAACATATCATGGAGACCGTTCTGTTGGGATGATTGCAGACGGTTTTTTCTTTTTCAGAAGGATTTGGCGCAGGGGGACCGTTTTATAGTAAGCTGGATTTAAAGTGAATTTAACCATGACAGGACAGTGAGGACAAGAACATGACGAAAAAGCTATATTACGAATCTGCATATACCCGGGAATGGGAGACGCGTATCACCCGCAAAGTGGAGCGGGAAGACGGAAAAACCTATGTGGTCCTGGAAGAGACGGCCTTTTATCCTCACGGCGGTGGGCAGCCCTGTGATCTCGGATGGATCGATACGATCCCGGTGCTGGATGTCGTTTTTGAGGAAGGAGAAATCCTGCATAAAGTCGAGCGTTTTCCTGAAAAAGAAGACGTCCGCTGCCGATTGGATTGGGACAGAAGGTTCGACCATATGCAGCATCACAGCGGCCAGCACTTGCTGTCGGCGATGTGTCTGGAGGTGTGTAAAGCGGAGACGCTCAGCTTCCACTTAGGTGAGGATTACGCCACCATTGATATCGCCCGGTCGGATCTGCCTCCACATGAGCTGATGATGCTGGAGCTGGAAGTGAATGATCAGATTTACTTGAATCGAAAAGTAACGAGTTATTTTGTGAATCAGGAGCAGGCAGCGGCCCTGCCTCTAGTAAAGCAGCCGAAGGTGACCGATAATATCCGGATCGTTGAGATTGAAGGAATCGAGTATAACGCCTGCGGCGGTACGCATGTCTCCGCAACGGGAGAAATCGGGATGATCAAACTGCTGCGAGCGGAGAAGCAGAAGGGGCATACGCGTGTTTATTTTAAATGCGGCTATCGGGCGCTTAGAGAATTTAATGCCGGCATGGAGATTCTCGGCAGCTTGTCGGCCCGGTTCAATACTGCCAAGGAAGAAATTATGGACCGGATTGCAAAATGGGATCAGGAGCAGAAGCTGCTCCAGGCTGAATTAACCGCGGTAAAAGCTGAGAATGATGCTTACCTGGCTGAGAAGCTGCTAGCTGACCGTCAGGGCAGCCTGATCAAGCATGCTTTTGCGGACAAGCCGCTGAAAGATATGCAGAACCTGGCGGCCAAGCTTACCGAGCAAGCGGATGTGATCGTGCTTTTCGTATCAGGTGCGGACCATAAGGTGCTTCTCGCCCGGGGAGGGGAAAGTGAACTCGCCTGCGGCGCCCTATTCAAGCAGCATCTGGCCGATTTTCGCGGTAAAGGCGGAGGCAGCGACAAAATGGCGCAGGCCGGTTTTGCCAACGAGGAGGATGCGAAGGCGTTTTACCATTTTGCGGGGGAGTTATTAGCGCAGGTGAAGAAGAAATAAGTTGTTATATGCGGTATAGCAAAGAAATACCTCTGTAAAAGCGTTATATAATGAGCTATACTAAGGTAAGAATAAGTAAGGAGTCGTGCGGGAACACGACTCCAGTGCACAATAACTGCATAAAGAGCAGTCGGCCGCTAAGTGGTGGTCGAAATAGACCGTTTCCTTAGGCAGGGCGGTCTATTTCTTTTTCATGTAGGTGAGAAGCGCCAAAATGAACATGCCAAACATGAACATTAAGGAAAGTGCGTCTTTGACCTCCATGGGCATCACCTCCCTTCCGGGAGACTAGCCTACCGCCCTTTTAGCCGTATATTGTACTCAAAAAATTATAACATAGTAATCAGAAGTAAACCGTTATAAAACTATAAACACTCAGAGAGAATCAGAGAACTTATATTAAATGCATATTTAGACTACACACGACCCGACCTTGGATTAGAACGATCCACAAGTCGGGTCGTATTATAGATGCAGGAGTATTAGCTGCAATCATTTCGCTACCCATACATTAAAGGATTGATTGGAATTGAATTTAAACAGAATAAATCAACTCATTCTAAGTAATAAAATAGATGAAGCACTTCATTTCATCGAAGAAATAGGGAAAATTAAAGATATAGCAGCTGCCCCTCTTCTATTAGAACTTCTGACCACGACAGAAAACCACCTCATAAGAAACCAAACTGCGATTGCATTATCCGATATGGGGTGCCAAGAAGCAGTAGAGCCAATTATCGAATTACTCCAAGATCCCAAAACATTAGGGTACAGAGGATCACTCCTATATGCGCTGGAGCCCTTGAATTATTCAAAGCATATCGACATTCTTTTGGAGTTTGTTATTTCTGGGAATTTCGAAGTGAGCAGGAATTCTTTTTTATTGTTAGAGCAAGTTAAAGACCAAATAACTCCTGAACTTAAACAAAAGTATAGAAATAAAATAAATACAATTATTGAAGGATTAGAAGAAGAAATTGAATTTTTAGAAGAGACCATTGAAGAACTAAATCTATAAAGAGTTACTTTTGGAGAATTATCGAATTCAACTTTAATAATTGGAGGTGAAAGAAAATAGACCCCTTCCATATCCACAGAAGTACATCAAAATCCCCGTTTATTGCAAGTATTCCACACGGCTCTTCATTATTAACCGATGAAATGAAGTCTAGATTAGTTCCTGGGATTATTTTGTCTAACAATGATTGGTATGTTCGCGAATTATACGATTTCTTAGACAGTATTGATTTCACAGTTATATCTGCGAACTATAGTCGGTATGTTATCGACGTAAACCGGGATATGTCATTCAGAGATAATAAAGACAACTACAGAAACTCGTTAATTTATCATAAAACTACATTTGGAGAACAAATTTATGATACATCTCCAGATGAGGCAACAATCAAAAATCGAATTGAAACGATATACCTGCCATATCATCACTGTCTTGCGGAAGAGATCGGGCAGATTGCATCAAATTACCGAAAGGTATATTTGTTTGACCTGCATAGCTTCTACATCCAGTCTTCAGCGGATATTGTTCTTGGAACCAGAGGAGGCCAGACGTGTTCAGAGGAATTCCTAAATGTTCTAGTTAAAGCATTTCGAGAAGAAGGGTTCAAGGTTGAAGTAGATGCCGAGGGACTTACAGGAGGTTATATTGTATCTCATTATGGATCGCTTTCACATACAGAAGCTGTACAAATTGAAATCCGGTATACTACTTATATTGAGGATCGTGTCTTTGGTAAGGAAGAAGTCATCGATAAAAACAATGATTTGTTTATGGCAACAAAAGGGAGGTTACATAGGGCGTTTATAAGGATAAAAGCTGAGTTGGAATCTCTATGAAGATGCTGACATCCTAGGATGTTCTTTAATAGAAAGGAGGATTTCCCTTGACGAATCGAATCGCGATCATCGGCTCAGCCGGCTCCGGTAAATCTACCTTATCTCAAAAATTAGGTGAGATTCTATCATTGCCTGTTGTTCATCTGGACCGATTTTATTGGAAACCGAATTGGACTCCAACCGTAAATGACGAATGGGATGAATTTGTGAAGGATGCTGTAAGCGAAAATCAATGGATTATCGATGGAAATTACACCAGAACCTTAGGTATTCGTTTGAGTGAAGCGGATGCCGTCATCTTTTTAGATATGCCCAGACTCTTATGCATTTATAGGATCATGAAAAGACGAATCCAATATCATGGAAAAACACGACCCGATCTAAACGAGGAATGCCCCGAAAAACTGGATTGGGCTTTTTTTATTTGGGTCTGGAATTATAAGAAAAGAAGCCGATCCAAGGTCATGGAAGCACTCGAACAGGTAAAGGGTCGAAAACAAGTCGTCATATTAAAGTCGAGGAAAGAGGTACAGGAGTTTTTGGATCAGGTGAAGTATGATGGGAAAATTTAGGTGAATTTTGTGTTATATATGCGGTATCATCAATATATATGTGGGAAACCAAATGTAAGGAGGCAGGTCATTCCTTGCGATCGAAGACGATTATTTTAGTTATACTGATTGTCCTCGTACTAACAGGGTGCAAAGAAGAAAAGAAAGAATATATGCCGTTTTATAAGCCAATGCACACAGACTATTTGCAAAAATTTGGCTGGCAGGCGGAGCGCTTTGCATCGGAAACAAAATATGAAGCAAAAACTTTGCAGAGTTATATGGATCATGTCGATACTATCCGAACGGAAGGGAACATTGATTTGGCACCGTTTTTTAACAAGGAGGTTGTAGAGACGGGTTATATCCTTAAGGAAAAAACGGATCTATACAATCAGATTGTTGCCTATATTTTAGAATCCGAAGGAAAGGTCATCGGAGGCTATCTAGATTTTAATCATGAGGTGCTGCAACCGGATGGAGTGATCGAAGTTCACCCTGGCCAAACTACACCGATGTTCGATGCAAATGATTCCAACAAGCAATTTGTAATAGGACGTATTATAAAACCAGACAATAAATAAGTAGTGGCCTTTTACTTTTGAAAGCAAGGAGAAACTGTTCAATGATTACTATAAGAGAAATAACCAAAGCCGACTTGAATGACCTATGCCGTCTGTACGAGGAGCTCATGGATCATCAGCCTAACAATTACGAAAAGATGGTCAAAGTATTTGATATCATCCAAGCCAAGGGGGACTATCATATTCTGGGAGCGTTTAAGGATGGGGAGCTGGCAGGGTCCGTTATGGGGATTGTGTGCCAGGATCTTGTCGGAGAGTGCAGACCTTTCATGGTGATTGAGAACGTTGTGGTTTCAGATCGTTTTCGCAGGCTTGGCATCGGGAAGCAGTTAATGATGAATATCGAGGCCATAGGACTGGAGAGAGACTGTAATTATGTTATTTTTGTGTCCGGTGGACAGAGAAAGGAAGCCCATGCCTTTTATGAGAAATTAGGATTTAAAGATGAGAAGGTCGAGGGGTATCGGAAGCATTTGTCTTGAAGAAGGGATGGACGTTACTCAGATACCATTTATATGAGTATTTTGAAAAGAGAATACGAGGAGCTAAATCAGCACTTGATATAAAATTTGGAGGGATCAATCTTTAAATGTCCCTATACGATATTGGTGATCAATTATATTTTGAAGGTAGATATCAAGAGGCAGCTGACATTTTTAGAGAGTGTATCGATAAACAGCTTGAATTGAACTCAAGCATCAACTACCTGGGCTGCTGTGAATTGCAATTGGGGAACTTTGAGCAAGCATTAGGTTGGTTTGATGAAGTGATAGGCAGAGCCCCACATTGGGAAAGACCTCACATGAATAAGAGCAGAGTTTTCATAAAGCAGGGAAACCTAATTGAAGCAAAGAAGTGCTTAGATGATGCACTACAAATAAATCCTGAACATGAAGATGTTTATTACTATCTTGGGATTTACTATGAAAAATGCGACGACCTATTCAAAGCGGAAGAAGCATATAACAAATCCTTGGATATCGATGCGAATCAACCGGAAACCTTATTAAATCAAGGAATTGTAGTCTCTCGCCAAGGTAAATATGTTGAGGCAATCGGGTATTTTCAGAAGGTCATTGCGCTTGATCCGAATGAAAGTGATGCTTACTGGAATATTACTCAGATCTATGTATCGACAAAAGACTATAACCAGGCATTATTGTATTTGGATAAATATATGTTTTTAAACAAGGATGATGAGGAAGCTCGAGAATTAAGAGTAACATTGGAGCGGGAAATGACAGATTCGAGGACTCCAATTACAAAAGACACCAGCAAAAGGGAGACATCATCTTGACACAAACCAAATTAATTCTAGTGGAAGGTATACCCGGATCGGGTAAAACCTCTACAGCTCGATATATTAAGGGGCTGCTGGATACACAGGGTATAAGCAACCAAATGTTTCTTGAAGGGGATTTGAATCATCCGGCGGATTATGAGTCCGTGGCTTGTTTGGACTTTAAAGAGTATGAAGTGTTGAAAAATAAGTACCCTGAATTGGGCGATATAATAAATCAATTCACTCAGACGGTAAGGCAATACCGGTTAATCTACTACGGCAAATTACAGCAACAAATACCTATCGACCAATATAAAAGCCTCATCGATGAGTTAGCCGGATTAGATGTATACAATGGATCGTTGGATCGATATCAAGAGCTCGTCATTGAAAGATGGGAAGAGTTCGTTAGCCATGCTCAAAAGGCGGAAGGAACCGTCATATTAGAATGCTGCTTTTTGCAGAATCCGCTGACTATGATGTTCGGGCGGTTCAATCAGCCACAACAAGTGATTACTGATTTTATAAAGAGAATAGAAACGATTATTCAACCTTTACATCCTAAAATCATTTACTTTTATCAAGACGATATAAGGTCAACCATCAGCAGAGTCACTCAGGAACGATCGGATGATTGGCTGCGCCATATTACGTGGTATTTCACAGAGCAGGGATTCGGTAAGGCAAAGGGATATCACGGTGTGGATGGCCTTTGTGAGGTGCTGAAGGTGCGAAAGGAATATGAATTAGACATCATGGATCATTTGAAAATCGATAAATTAACGATAAATAATACGGAATTTGATTGGGAACTTGTGTTACTGGAGGTACGGGGGTTTTTGGAAGTAGTGCGATGAAGGGGGAATACATATGAAGCTGTTTCATTTTAGCGAAGAACCCGGCATCCAAGTCTTTGAACCCCGGACCATATACGATCAAACCGATGCAAAAGTCTGGACGATCGATGAGTACCATGCGCCACATTATTATTTTCCACGAGCATGCCCCAGAGTCTGCATTTGGCCAAAGGATGATACAAGTAATATGGATCATGAACGTTTTTTTGGAATGTCGAAAACTAGCCGGATAATAGCCATTGAGACCGGGTGGTATGAACGGGTAAAAAAGGGTTCTATCTATCGTTACATCTTTGATGCAGCTGATTTCGAATTGGAAGAAGAGAATGCGGGATACTATGTATCAAGACGTCCGGTTATACCAGTGGAAGTAGAGAGAATTGACGATTTGATCACTGCGATTCTGAATGAGGGTGTAGAGCTAAGGATCACTCCATCGTTACAGCCCCTGCGAGAACAAGTATTGAAGTCCACCGTCAACTTTTCCATGATCCGTATGAGAAATGCGAGACAAGAATGATAGGTTGAAGAGATTTCAGCCGCCAGGGGGCTTTCTCCTATTGGTCATCTACATGTATAATCATGGAAAAAGCTCCGGACAACAAACGACCCAGCCTAGAATAAGAGTGTTCTATGGCTGGGTTATTTCATAAAGAAGAGCGGAAGAGGAAGGATTTCGAATATCGTCAAGGAGGAGCCAGGATGTTCTACGACTTAAAAGGTGGGGCCAACATGGCTCCAATGGTGGGAATCTTATATTCTGCGGTAAAAGAGAACATCCAACGACTACAATCTATCACGATCGGTATGCTGCAAGAAGAGATGGATTACAAGGGGCCCGATAACAAGTTTAACAGCACAGCTCAGTTAATCAGGCATCTCATGTACGTGGATCTGAACTGGGTTTACAGAATAAAGGGGCTCCCACTTCCACAGTCACTTCAAAAGCAGTATGGCCCCATGATCGATGAGCATGGCAGGCTTCCGATGGTCCAAGGCGTATCTTTGAATACACTTATGACTCAATATAACGGTGTAATAGGCATGCTGAAAGAGGCATGTACTCAGCTAACCGATGCAGATCTTGAGAAAACCGTCTCTTTTGGACATGAAAATGAGAAGCAGGCAACGATACGCTGGGGGATATGGCATATGGCGGACCATAACCGCTATCATCAGGCGCATATTAATCTGCTTCGAAAGTGGTATAAAGAAAAGTGAATTCAAGGCAAAGCAGCTGGAAATGTTCTAAGAGTCTAAGGAGGTATGATGAATAACGTTTTGAAGTGGGCCCTTGTCCTGGTTGGCGCTGTATTGCTAGTTTTAGTGATGACCTGTCCAAATGAGGAAGATTACACGAAATGGCTTTCCTCGGAACACGGCATCGTATGTGTGAATACCGGATCGGACATGGGGTGCAAGAAACAAGAAGCCGAGGTTAAGTGGAATTCGAGATATATTATGCACGCGGGGATTTTTATACAGGTGAGGGATAAGTATTCTGAAGGAAATATGGATTTTGAAATAAAAGCCTTCGGGATTCTTAATCACTTTTTTGATTATTCTTCTATCCCTAATCGCGACTAAAAACCATCGAAAACGAAGGAGTGTATCCAATGAGTCCAACGTTTGCTTTCTCCCGTATTGGCTACGTATATGTTCCGACAACCCGAATTGATGAATCTATTGCGTGGTACACGGAAAACTTGGATTTTAAGTTAATGAATAAGTTTCAGGACCGCGGGTCTTATATTGCCGTGCTGCACCATCCTCATCAACATTCGATTGCTTTGCTGCTCATTGAAACCGAAGACAAGCAGCCGCTTGAAATTATGAGGAACGGCAAGCCTTTTCCGATCATGGCGATAAACTGTCCGGAATTTGAATACACCCATCAATTCATGAAGGATAAGGGGCTGATGGTCGAAGATTTGCAGACTCTCGGAGCTGGAGAAGCTAAATATTTTTACTTTAGAGATCATGAGGGGAATCTGCTGGAGGCCGCTTGGTCTAAATGGGATCCACAGGACGAATTGAAAGAGGATTTTGTAAGGAGTTAACCCATTTCAAGAGAGGAGGGCGTTGTTTAATGGAATTGTTGTTGAGTGGATACATTTATATCCCAGTAACGAATCCGGAACGCTCCGTAGAATGGTATGCCAAATATCTTCATTTTGAAACTGCGTTTGAAGATCCTTTGTACGTGGAAATGAGGTCAACAACGGGAATTCGAATCCTACTGATCGTAAGCGAAGAAGCGGTAAACTCACAGATGATGTATTCAAATGGTCCGCAGGCTGCGTATGGTTTTGTCGTTCCTGATATTGATCAAGCCAGGCAGTGGCTGGTGGATCATGGGATTGAAGTCAGACGGATTTCGAATTACCAGGGGAAGTCTTTTGGATTTTATGATCCGGATGGGAACATCATCGAATTATGGAGTGACTATCCGAAGGCATAACCTTTGCCTGAAAGATTTGCAAAAGGGTGATTGCAAAAATGATAAAGAGGTTAGCGCTAGTTCCATATAATATGCTGATGCTGCTCGTGTGGATGTACTGGTACAGCCTTTTTTATTGGTGTATGGAGGGATATGTGCCTGCCTATCTCATCATTGGAAGCTGCTTGTTCCTCGCTCTGGTGTGGATTTCCGGTAATGTTTTTTGGATACGAAGGGCTCAGCTTGCTTGGGGAAGTTCCGTCTTGATCATTGGATTAACCTTGATTTTGATGTACCTCGACCCTGTATTAAAGCCCATTTATTTTGAAAAGATCAATTCGAAAGCGATGCATCAATCTTTTCAAATCCTAGCGTATTTTAGAGATTGGAAATGATGATTTAGCAACAGGAGTGACGATGTTGAACTATCAGAATAAAAAGAAGTATTTTTTGTCAGCGGATCAGATCGTCCAGTTAATCGACTCGAATGAAGGGTGTATTGCCAGCGACTGATCAACGTGGCGTTCTGGTGCTTGATAAGGAGTGGGAGGAGCCAGATGAGTAAGGGGCGCAGCGAAACTTTTCAAGTTCTGATCGAGATTTTATGTTGAAATCATCATGGGTCACAAATCTAAATAAATTGAACTAAAGAATAGGATGCAGGCAAGGGAGTAAAAGGATTCCGAAGAAGCGAAGCGGTCGTAAAAGCTTTCCAAAGGAAAGCTAACATCGGAAGCATATGCTTTGGCTTTCGGATTTCCACCTTAAGTGGGCCCTATACCATCAAGAAATCCGAAAACAAGAGCGATCGTAGGAACATTTTACGTAATTGCCCCATCATCCATTACTTTTAAGGAGTTATTAAATGTCAACCCAGGATCCTATCTATATGAATCACTCAAACATGTATGACGCCATGGTCAGCCGTCAGCCTGATTTATATGACATCATCAATACAATCAGAGTTTTCAAAAATTTGGACGTGCTGGATTTAGGCGCAGGGGCGGGGCGATTATCGACGGTGATTGCGCCTGAGGCGAAATCTCTGATCTGCACGGATATCTCCCGCCCGATGCTGGACATCTTGGAGAGCAAGCTGCAGGGGATGAACGGTCCTCTGAATTGGAAAACCGTGGTGTCAGACCATAGGCAGCTGCCCATACCCGATCAGAGCATGGACCTGGTTGTTTCGGGGTGGAGTATTTGTTATCTGGCCGATGCGTCCGATAATCACTGGGAACAGAATCTGGAACAAATTATGGCCGAGCTGCAGCGGGTGTTAAGGCCGAATGGAACGATCATTATTTTTGAAACGATGGGAACGGGATATGAGACGCCGCATCCCCCTGAATTTTTGCAGCCGTATTATGCACTACTTCAAAACAAATACGGATTTGACCATCAATGGATCAGAACCGATTATGACTTTGGGAGTATTGAAGAAGCCATTCATCATACGGAGTTTTTCTTCGGACAAGAGCTCGTTGATCGGATCCTTCAGAATCAGTGGGCATCGGTTCCGGAATGTGCGGGGATCTGGTGGAAGCATTTTTGAAGATGAGCTTTTACATAGCCAAAAGGAGTGTTGATATGAACTTCCATTTGAATGAAGCCCTCGAAATTTTGGAGCGCACGCCGCAAACCTTGGAGCGCTTCTTATCCGGTCTATCCGAGGGATGGCTGCATAGCAATGAAGGGGAAGGAACCTGGAACCCGCTTGAGGTCGTTGAGCACCTCGTAGAAGCGGAGAAGCATAACTGGATCCCGCGGATGGAATCCATTCTTGCGGAAGGGGAAAATAATCCGTTTCCCGCATTCGACCGCTATGCCCACTTGAAAGATACCTCTGAGAGAACCGTTGAAGAGGCATTATCAGAGTTCCATACCATAAGAATGGCGAACATATCCAAACTGAGGGCAGTCGTCAATCCTCACGATCTGGAAAAGACCGGTCTGCATCCGGAATTCGGTGTCGTGAAGTTGAGGGAGCTCCTCTCTACATGGGTTGTTCATGATCTTACGCATATGGCGCAAATGGTTCGGGTGATGGCGGAGAGATACCGGGCTGACGTTGGGCCGTGGAGTGCATATTTAGGTGTTTTAAAAAAGAGCTGATCTCTTCTGCTTTCGAAGAGCTGCCTAGCTCGCCTTAGCATTTAACCCTAATTTGAAGGTAGGATGGTGTCGACCATGAAGACCGAGATCGAGACGAAAGAGTATCAAGCAAGTTTAGGAACAGGTACGATGAGGGCGCTTGTTTATGAAACTTACGGACAGCCGGATGTTCTTCGGATCGAAGAGGTGGAAATCCCTAAGCCCAAGGAACATGAAGTGTTGATCGCGGTCCACGCCGCATCTGTAAACTCCTGGGACTGGGATCTCCTGCGTGGAAAACCGTTTGTGAACCGTATTGGTGGGATGCGGAGACCCCGTTACCGCATTTTAGGTGCAGACATTGCAGGAAGGGTTATTGCTGTGGGGGCGGCTGCCAAGCGGTTTCGTCCCGGCGATGAAGTGTTTGGGGATATTTCCGGCTGCGGCTGGGGAGGGTTTGCAGAGTACGTCTGCGCTGACGAAAAAGCACTGACGCCGAAACCGGAAGGGGTGAGCTTCGAGCAGGCAGCATCCATCCCTCAAGCAGCGGTTCTGGCCTTGCAAGGACTGCGCGATAAAGGAAAACTAGCGAAAGGCTGTCACGTTCTCATCAATGGAGCAGGCGGCGGTGTAGGCACGTTCGGGATTCAATACGCCAAGCTGCATGGGGCAGTGGTAACCGGCGTAGATCGGGCAGAGAAGCTGGAAACGCTGCTTTCCGTGGGGGCGGATCATGTTGTGGATTACATGAATGAAGATTTTACTGCAGGTGATAAGCGGTATGATCTGATTCTCGATGTGGTCGGAAACCGATCCGTATTTGCGATCCAGCGCGCACTCCAACAGGGCGGCACCTATGTCATGGTGGGTGGTCCCTTTCCGCGTATTTTTCAGACATTATTGACTGCACCATTGACGGCCAAGCTTCAAAAAAAGACCTTGGGATTGCTGATCCATAAGCCGAATCATGAGGACCAGTTGATCTGGAGGTCTTTGGTGGAAACGGGTCAAGTCAAGCCTGTCATTGATCGGATTTATTCGTTGGGGGATGCGGCCAAGGCTTTTGAGTATTTCGGCCAAGGTCGGGCGATAGGCAAGGTGGTCGTTCGAATAGACAGAGGCGTTCCGGAGAAATAAGGATGTTTTAAGGAAAAACCTTGTTAATTTTAGGAATCCATATAAAATGAATTCAATGTTTCATGGGATGTTACAAAATATCGGAGGAGAAGAGGATATGATTCAATCCATCGTGCACATCGCGCTAGTTGTTAAGGATTACGATGAGGCTATCGATTTTTATACGAAAAAGCTTCAGTTTACGTTAGTCGAGGATACGTATCAGCCGGAACAGGATAAGCGCTGGGTCGTCGTTGCTCCTCCAGGCTCGGCAGGTACGACCATTTTGCTCGCAAGGGCATCGAAACCCGAACAGGAACCATTCATTGGCAATCAGTCCGGCGGAAGGGTGTTTTTATTTCTGAATACGGATGATTTCTGGAGAGATTACAACGATATGATCGCCAACGGGATCGAATTTGTGAGGGAGCCGAAAGAGCAGTCCTATGGAATGGTCGCCGTCTTTAAAGACCTGTATGGGAACCTGTGGGACTTGCTTCAATTGAAAGAAGGCCATCCGATTATGGAGCGAATGAAAGCAGGTTATTCCTAAGAGAAGGAGTAAGACGATATTGAACCCAACAGGAGGATACGATGCCCGAAATCCCCAACATACGAAGAGGAACAGCCGATGAAGCGAATTACGTAAGAAATAAATTGATTGAATTTAACTCCAAGCAAGTTCCCAATGGCATTTATGAAGAAGTGAACCTTTGCGTAATGGATGAAGAGGAACACATCATAGCCGGCTTAAACAGTGTGATATGCTGGAACTGGATGGAAATTGATATTTTGTGGGTGGATGATGAGCATCGTGGAAGCGGGCATGGGAAAAGGTTACTGGAGGAAGCTGAAGAAATTGCACGCTCAAAGCAGTGTACTTTCATTAAATTAAATACCTTCAGCTTTCAGGCTCCTGAGTTTTATAGGAAATATGGATATAAAGAAATAGCCGTGATCGAGAACGCACCTCTAGGAAGTAAGCATTACTACTTCATAAAAGAGTTAACAGATCATCATCAAGTTTAGGAGCATGATTGGAATGACAACAAGCTCAGGCAACGTAAGGGCTTGTTTTTTATACAAGTATTTATTGGTGAGCGGGTGATGTCATTGAAGATTGAACTGAAAGCTTTATCAGAAACCGACGACAGAGACATTTTTGAGATGATCGATGAAATTGGACTTGGAGAGAACGGGTTTACCACCAATTTTCCGGAACATGATTTCGATCAGTTTAAAGCCAGTTTACCTAGATTGGTTGAAATTTCAGTGGGGATTAACTTACCTGAGGGCTATGTTCCACAGACGATTTATTGGATGTACATCAATGATTATCCCGTTGCCTATGGAAAATTGAGACATCGATTGAATGAACGTTTAGCGGAATATGGCGGACATATCGGTTATATCGTACGGCCTAGTGAACGTGGCAAGGGCTACGGGAAGCTTTTCTTGTCGGAGCTTGTAAAGAAGGCAAAGGATTTAGGAATTGAAAAATTGCTACTCACCTGTGACGAAGTAAATATAAAGTCCAGGAAGGTCATTGAAAGTAACAGCGGAACTCTTGAGGGGATTAATAAAGGGATTTGCAAGTACTGGATACAGAACCCATCATCCCAAAACAGCAATTAGAAAGCAGGTAGAAACTAGCTCATGAGATACAACCATCTTTTATTTGATCTGGACGGCACGATTACGGACCCTAAGATAGGGATTACCAAGTCGGTACATTATGCACTGAACAAGTTCGGGATCCAAGAGGATGACTTAGATAAGCTGGAGCCGTTTATCGGTCCCCCGTTGAAAAACTCGTTTATGGAAATCTATTCTTTTTCCGAGGAACAGGCGCTGCAAGGCGTTGAATATTATAGGGAGTATTTTAGGGAACGCGGAATATTTGAAAATGAGTTGTATCCCGGGATGCAAAACGTGCTGAAGCAGCTGCAGGACGACGGATTTACGCTGTATGTCGCCACCTCTAAACCGAAAGTGTTTGCGGATGAGATCCTGAAATATTTTGAAGTAGACCATTACTTTGAATGGGTCGTTGGCAGTCATCTGGATGGGACGCTGTCCGACAAAACCGAAATCATTACATACATCCTCCAGAACAGAAACCTTGTGAAAAGCGAAGTGGTTATGATCGGCGACCGAAAGCACGATATAATCGGGGCCAAAAACAACGGAATTGACTCTATTGGAGCCGAGTATGGATATGGAAGCGACGGAGAGCTGCTCCGTGAAAATTGCACTTATTACATCAAGAAGATCGAGGACATCCTGGGTATAGTCTATTAGGAATGGTGCGGCACGGACGGTCAGACGACAAAACAAATGTGAATGAGGAGAGCCACCGAGATGAATGTACGATTAATCAAACCTACGGCAGAACTGCAAGAGGAGTACCTCTCTTTTTATCTGGACTGGAAGGAAAGCAACGAACCGATTGTGCCTTGGGTCGTTTCGAAGGATCCTGCGAATTTTGCAGGGATGATCCGGTTTTTAGAGGACAATGAACAAGGCAAGGACCTGCCGGATGGATATGTAAGGAACTCCACGTTGTGGCTGGTGACGGAGACGAATCAGATCGTAGGAGCCGTAAATATACGACATGAGCTTAATGAAAAATTATTGGAAAGCAGCGGACATATCGGATATGGGATCCGTCCTTCGGAAAGGCAAAAAGGCTACGCCACCCAATTGCTCTCCTTATCCCTTCAAGAAGCCAAGAAGCTTGGAATACATAAAGTGTTGGTGGTCTGCGATGCCTATAATATAGGCTCCAAGAAGACGATCCTCAACAATGGCGGGATTCCAGACCAGGACTTTATTGAGGAAGACGGAAATGTCTTGAACCGTTTTTGGTTCGAGGTCTAATGGCAGCACAGACCGGAAAAGAATACTTTCGATGACATGGCTCACGCACCGCCAGAGGAAGAAGCGGATTTTCACCCAGTAGACTAGACTTCAGTGAGAGGGAGTGGGATGACCGTGTTGGTATCCATATCGGCGATGGTATTCACTATTTTGATTGTTATTGTGGTGCTTTTTCAACTGGCTTTGGCACTAGGAATGCCATGGGGAAGTTATGCGATGGGTGGAAAGTTCCCGGGGAAATACCCGCCGGGTATGCGAGTGGGGGCGATTGTCCAGGCTATCGTTCTTCTCGCCATCGCGGCGATCGTGCTGAGCAGATCGGGCTTATTCGTTCCGTCGTGGGATTGGTTTGCCAACAAAGCGATCTGGTTTGTGGTTGCTTTTTCAACGATTTCAACCGTGCTGAACCTGATTACTCGAAGTAAATGGGAAAGAAGGATCTGGGCGCCCGTCTCTGTGTTAATGCTCGTGACGAGTGTGATTGTTGCGGTGGGGTAGTGAGAGACAATCGAGTCATAGGAATTGGAGGAGGGCAGGATGATTGTGAAGAAAAGACATATCCGGATTGACGCAGAGAACTGGATTCACGATCCGGAACAGGCTCATGTGGATGTAGTGGTTACTTTTCCCGATGCAACACGTTGGATATCGAATTTCTATACAATCCCATGCATCGAATCCATGAGAAAAGATTATTTAACGAGCGGAGCATGCCTCGATGGAGCCTATTGGTGTGCATCCACACCGGTTATTATCGTTGACATTATTAACCGGGAGCGAATTGAACAAGTCGTTGACGATAAAAAAGAGGGCTTTCCGTATGTATTTGAGTATTTTGGGCCGGTAGAGGTGAGAGATCTAGAGTCATCTGATTATCCTCCAGGTTTTTTTGACAATGGCTCCAGAATGGATCCTTGGTATATTTCTTGGCATGCTGTGCGGCTGAAGCAGATGTTAGATCAGGCGGATGTGGATGTAAGAGAGAGGCTCAAGGAGCAGCTGTTTGGGGAATCTTCATAAGATTCTTAAGGATTCACAATCCTGGAGAAAGTGACGGGAACACTTGTGCGTATATGTATTAAAAGGTAAAATATAACTACAATTGAATCTTGGGTGGGCATGGTTTCCCTTCGAAAGGAGGTGAAGCCATGGAAGTAAAAGACGCATTAACGATTATGTTCCTATTTGGGACGTTCATTCTTGCTCTTTTAACATACATCAATAATAACAACAAGAAAAAGTAAAAACCCACCCAAAGGTTGGAAGCAAAAGGTGGGTTTTTTCCTTTATACTGACTAAGAAGGGGGATCCCATCCAAGCCAATTGTATGGACCAAGTGTTACCAGCACTTGGTCTTTATTACATATATAATAACACAAAAAAAATATGTATCAAAGATGATGCAATTTTGGATTTGATCTTTTTGTAGGTGCGCATTTGAAGGATTGTAAGGAACGCGAACAATTATAAAGATCCGTAAAGACACTATAGGAAATGGTCCGAATCATTTTGAAGTAGCGAGACGGATCAACGAGGAGGAGAGCGTTATGTTTTTCGTCAATGCGAGGGCCATCATTGAACGCGTTTATCGCAACCAAACGGAAATCCTTCTTCAGACCCGTAACAAGCCGGGCGAAGAATCGTTGGAATTGCCAGGAGGCAGATTGGAGCTCTATGAACCGATTCTGGATGGATTAAGGCGCGAGGTGCGAGAAGAGACAGGACTAACCATCGTCGAAGTAGAGGGCAGCGAGAAAAGGATCGATACGCGCGGGATCAACCCAGGGTTTGAGGTAGAGTGTGTCGAACCCTTTTGTGTATATCAGACTATCAAAGGTCCGGTTGATTCCATTGGCATGTACTTTTTATGCAGAGCGGAAGGGACCTTGCTTCGAAATGGTGATGAAACGGCGGATGCCGGTTGGAGATCGGTCGAGGAAGTCCAGAGGATGATGAAAGAGGAACCAAGACAGTTTTCCGATGTGGACCGGGCTGGGATCATGTATTATTTGAAGCATAAGTTTGGATTGTTACAGTAAAGTAAAGCCATATAACTGCAGGTTAGGCGAAAGGGAGGAACTTCATGAACAGCGCATTTATTTTCGATATGGATGGCGTCATTATTGACAGCGAACCGATTCATTTTGACGTGGATATTAAGACATTGGATTACTTTGGTGTGAAAACGACAGAACAGGAGCTGGAGCGGTTTGTCGGGATGACGAATCCCGAGATGCTGGGCATTTTCAGGCAGGAGCACAACTTGGTGCATACGATTCAGGAAATGATTGAGTATCAACTGAATCTGAAAATGAATATTCTCAATAATCTCGAAATAGAGCCTATAGTAGGCATTCGGGAGCTGATTGCTCAACTTAAGCAGCGGAATATTCCGATGGCGGTCGCTTCGTCTTCTCCGAGAATTTTTATTGAAGGTGTTCTTGAAAAATTCGGGCTGAGCCATTTTTTCAAGACCGTGGTCAGCGGTGAAGAGGTTCCAAAAGGAAAACCCGCACCTGACATTTACCTCGAGACAGCAAAGCAGCTTGGAGTCGATCCGCAGGATTGCGTCGTCCTTGAAGATTCAAGAAATGGGGTAATCGCCGCCAAGAAGGCTGGCATGATGTGTATTGGATATCTGAATCCGAACTCGGGGAACCAGAACCTGGACCAAGCGGATATCACAGTACATTCTTATAATGAGATCAAACTTGGGGAGATTTTTTAAGCGGATGGAGACTGTAGTAGCTAATGAGTATGGCTTCCAGTGAGTATTTCGTTATATCTCATGAAAGGGAGGATTAGGATGCCGATTTGTATCAATCAAAATGGGGATGTGTTTGACGAATTTCTGCCCGTGTCCGAAGAGGAAGCAGCCCAAATGAACCTGGATTTTCAGATAACTCACGCCCTGGTCGTTGCCAGGAATAAAGACGGATTCTTGCTGCTCCATAATACATGGAAAAATCACTGGGAGTTACCCGGCGGAATATTGGAGCCTGGCGAATCCCTTCGGGAATGCGCTATACGCGAGATGGCTGAGGAGACCAATCAAACCTCGGATCGTGTTGCATTTAGAGGAATGATGAAGTTCCGGTTAAAGGACGGCAGGATCGAATACGGCGGATTGTTTTGCGCGGATATTGACCAGGAGAGGCCTTTTGTCATCAATAATGAAGCGAGCAGAATTGTATTCTGGGATGGTCAACAAGACATCGGTTATATTGATGAGATCGACAAGGAATTATTGAAATATTATGAGGCTACCTAATTCAAAGGAGAGTTGCGGATGAAATCTCCAGGAGGCTCGACCTATCCCTATTACTACAAAGGCGGGGAAATCCATTGCTTGAAGTACGGAAACAAATACAAAAACCATGATCAGCTCTTTGCCTTAATGAGGCAGGAGGAAGCGTTTATTTTTCAACACAGCAACAAGAAGCTGAAGATTTGGGTCGATTTCTACAAAACATCTGTGACGAAGTCTGTGATCCAAGAACTGATCCATAACATGGATCACTTGAACCCCCGCATTCAGAAGCTTTCGTTTGTGGGACTGTCCGGGTTTAATCAGTGGAGGGTCAGACGGGGATTGAAGAAGCTAAAGGCGGATTATAAGGTTTCCTTTTTCTCAGACCCTGAGGAAGCCAAAACCTGGTTGATCCGTGAATAGTGAAGGGAGGAAGTATTGTGAATCATCTCGTAGAGAACGTCGATCACGTGCAATTACCGGTGCAGGATATTCCGCAAGCGGTTGAGTGGTATAACAAAGTGCTGGGTCTTGAAGTGATGACGGTGTACGATCATGCGGCTTGGTTAAAATTTAACTCCGGTCCGGTTCTCATGCTGCACCGAAGCACAAAAAATGAGCGGACATTTTGGCTGGCGGAAGATGAATTTCCGATGCCGTCATTCATGTTTATCACCCGGCAGATCGAACGCCTGCGCGATACGCTGCAGGACAACGAAGTACATATCAGGCAGTATGAAGATCACGGATTCGGCTGGGTCATCAAATTCGTCGATCCGTTCGGAAATGAGCTGGGTGCCTACCAGCCGAAGGATCAACCGTCATGAGCAGGCTCGTCGTTCTGACCGTTGGGGTAACCCATAGCGGTAAATCGACGTTTGCCCAAGCCTTGGAAGGACAAATGCCGAACTCCCTGGTCATTGATCAGGACAACCATGCGGACTTTATCAATACCCACTACCGGGCTTTGCTGCCCAAACAAGGACCTAATCGGATCAAATATGCCGTGACTCAGACCATTGTGGATTATGCGGTAAATCAGACCTCCTATCATCTCATCCTGTGCAATTCCAACCGCCATCGCCATGCCCGCCTCAAATTGATCGATTATTACCGAAATCACGGGTTTACGACGGTTGTCGTTTATTTTGACCTTCCGGATGCGGTCCTTCAAGAACGGGTAGCTCACAGCCAGCGCAGCACTTCCATCTTCAGCAAATCTTCTTCCTTTAAAGCCGTTTTGGATCGGCAGCAGGCGGAGTCTCCGGACAGCGGCGTCATAGAGCCTACGGCGGAGGAAGCAGACCATTTCTTTGTGATCCGGAACGGCGATGATGCCGGTGACGTGATTCGCCAGGTTGCTGAACTGGCAGCACCCAACTTCGACTAAAAAGGGGAGACGTTCCGATGAGAAGGACCCTACTGCAATCTATCATTTTTTCGGCAGTCTACGATCATCATTTCAACTTTAGTTATCCCTCACAAGGAGGACCACGAATTTGAATACAGACACGCTATTCGACACCTTTCCTACCTTACACAACGACAGCATTGAGCTGGGTAAAATCGAACCGGCCCATCTAGATGACCTATACGAAATTTATTCCAACGACCGCGTGTTTGACTACTGCGGGATCATCCCCAAGCACAATAAAGATACGGTGAAAAAGATGATCGGGCATTTCGAACGCGACTATAACAAAAAATCGAGAGTGAAGTGGGGCATCTTTATCCCGGACTCCTCCCGAAAACTGGCCGGTATTGCCGAAGTGTATGATATCAACTCCAAAGTGAATATGATGTCCATCGGCTACTTTTTAAATGAAGATTATTGGGGGCAGGGCATCGCCACGAAAGCGGTGCAGCTGCTGACCGGCTATTTATTCGAACAGGTGGGGGTCAATCGGCTGCAGGCCGAAGTGATGCCGGCGAACGATGCTTCCAAGCGCGTGCTGCAGAAGAACGGTTTTATGCTGGAAGGCACGTTAAGGCAGGCAACCGTCTGGTCGGGTAAAGGCGTTGTCGATTTGGAGATCTACGGCTTGCTGAAAGAAGAATATGCTGCCTCCCATACGGCGTTGAGCAGTTCAATAATTTAGAAGAACCCGGGGTTCAATTTCAGATAGCTATAATCCTAGGCTGCCCTTTCTGAGAGGATGATTCGGTTTGAAAATTGCGCTCGTATTGTTCGATGGTGTTACGTTTCTGGATTTTGTCGGCTTTTATGATGTCATCTACCGCCTGCGGCAGTTTGAGCCAACGAAAGATACGACATGGGACATTTGCGGCTTAACAGAAGAAGTGACAGATGAACTGGGGATGCGGGTCAGCGTGAATGTCATTCGGCCGGATTTATCGGCGTATGACCTGGTGTTCATCCCTGGGGGAATGGGAACGCGAAAGCTGCGGGAGGATGCGGATTTTATCAACTGGATTCGAACAGCTGAATCGGCGGAATTCAAAGTGTCGGTATGCACGGGTTCGCTGCTGTGGGGAGCTGCGGGGTTTTTAAAAGGACGGAAAGCGACGACTCATCCCAACGTCTACGATTTGCTTCAGCCTTACTGCGAAGAGGTGGTTCAAGCCCGGATTGTAAAAGATGGCCATTTCATCACGGCTGGCGGGGTGGCCACCTCCATTGACCTGGGCGTATACGTCATTGAACGATTCGCAGGAGCAGAAGCGGCGCAGCTCGTGAAAAAGCAGATCGACTACCCTTACCAAGCCGCCGGTATTGTAGAGGTATGACCAGGGCAGCGCGGGTAAGCAGTTTGTCTTAGGTGCTTCACGGGTCGCATGGATTGTTTTTATTTTCCGGAAATGATAACTTGAAGTAATGACCAACGGAGGAAGTTGGATTTTATACTCAGGAGTGTTAACGGAAATGACAATCGCCAAGAACTTGACTGATCTTATAGGAAATACGCCGCTGCTGGAGCTGGGCCATGTGATGGAGAAGCACGAGCTTCAGGCGACCCTCATTGCGAAATTGGAGTACTTTAACCCGGCAGGCAGCGTAAAGGACCGCATCGGTTATGCCATGATCAAGGATGCCGAGGAACGCGGACTGCTGAACAAGGACTCGGTGATCATCGAGCCGACGAGCGGAAATACCGGGGTAGGCCTGGCTTTTGCGGCAGCGGCTCTCGGTTACAAGCTGATTATTACCCTGCCGGAGAGCTTTAGCCTGGAGCGCCGCAAGCTGCTGCTTGCGCTTGGAGCCGAGCTGGTGCTGACACCGGCGAATGAAGGGATGGGCGGTGCCATCCGCAAAGCCGAAGAAATCGCGGCATCCACCCCGAACTCTTTTATTCCGCAGCAATTTAACAACCCGGCCAATCCGGCGATTCACCGGATGACGACAGCAGAAGAGATTTGGAGAGATACCGGCGGAGATGTGGATATTTTCGTCAGCGGCGTCGGTACAGGTGGCACCATCACTGGCGTTGGCGAAGTGCTGAAGGAAAGAAATCCGTCCGTGCGGAACGTGGCGGTGGAACCTTTTACCTCGGCGGTTCTGTCCGGAGGGAAGAAGGGTGCACACCAGATTCAAGGCATTGGAGCGGGCTTCATACCGGATAACTTCAACCCGTCCATCGTCGATGAGATCATCCAGGTCAAGGACGAAGACGCGCTGGAAACGGCCCGTTCGCTGTCCAGATGGGAAGGACTGCTTGTGGGCATCTCGTCCGGGGCTGCTGTGTACGCGGCCATTCAATTGGCCAAAAGACCGGAGTATCACAATAAACGGATCGTCGTCCTGCTGCCCGATACAGGGGAAAGATATCTCTCGACGCCACTTTTTCCTAACGTGTAGCCCAATCAGCATCCCGGGATGATTCTATTTCATGGAAGGGGAGAGACGGATGGCTCAAATTAAAATTTTCGGTTTGCGTTCCACGCTGAAGCCGATCCAGGGCGCTTTTTCGGATGTGCTTCATGCCTGTGCCGTGGAGGCGCTGCAGCTGCCTCAGGATAAAAGGTTTCACCGGTTCTTTTTCATGGATCAAGAAGACTTCATCTACCCCGGTGACCGCACCGACAAATATACGATTATTGAAATCAGCATGTTCGAAGGACGATCGGCTGCCGCGAAAAAGCAGCTGATCCAGCTTCTTTTTGAAAAAATTCCCGCCTTGGGGATCGGTGTTTCGGACCTGGAAATTACGATTTTTGAAACACCGAAAGCGAATTGGGGAATTCGCGGCCTTCCGGGGGACGAGCTGCATCTCAATTATCGGGTGGACGAATAGAGCAAGGGGAGCGGCAATGGACAGGGAAATGGAGGCGGACTTTCCGGAGGAGGCAAGCAGTGAAAGAGATCATAAAGCAGAGTTTAGTAGAAATTGAACAGAAGCATCAGGTTAAGATTCTTTTCGCTGTGGAATCAGGAAGTCGTGCATGGGGTTTTCCTTCCAAAGACAGCGACTACGATGTTCGTTTTGTCTATGTGAACAGGCCGGAGTGGTACCTGTCTATCGACGATAAGCGGGACGTTATCGAACTGCCCATAAACGATATGCTGGATATCAACGGATGGGACATCCGAAAAGCGCTGAAGCTGTTTAGAAAGTCCAATCCTCCGCTGCTGGAATGGCTCGTTTCTGACATTGTTTATGATGAAAACTATGGATTTAAAGACGAATTGTTAGACATCAAAGAGAAGGTGTTTTCTCCCAAAGCATCCATGCATCATTATCTAAGTATGGCGCGAGGGAATTTCCGTGAGTATTTGCGCGGTGAGCATGTGAAGATTAAAAAATACTTCTATTTGCTGCGGCCCATTCTGGCATGCAAATGGATCGAAAAGTATAACACGAGTCCTCCGATTCTCTTTCAGGATCTCGTTGCGGATTTAATTTCAGATGAGTCCCTTTTAGAAGAAGTTCACTCGCTCTTAAGCCGCAAGATGGCTGGGGAGGAACTGGATTATGAAAAGCGGATCGATCGCCTCAACGACTTTATCGAAGCCGAAATGGAGCACGTTATCGATTTTTTGAAGGACTTTAAGACAGAACTCCAAGATCCGACGCCGCTGCTGGATGAGCTGTTTCGAAAGTATTTGAAGGTGGTTTGGAGCTAATACCTAATAGAAGCGCTTAGATTGGGGGGGGCCCTGGATGATGGATGCAGGAAAACTATTTTCGAGTCCCCCAACATTTGAAACGGCGAGGCTTCGGATTCGCAGGTTGGAACTCTCCGATGCTCCAGATTACTTTGAGCTCGCAAGCGATCCGGATGTGTCGGATGAAACTGTATGGGACCGGCATCATTCCATAGAGGAGACCATCGATTACCTAACCAGAGTAAAACAAAGGTTTGACATGGAACAGGCGATCCATTGGGGGATTGTCGAGAAAGCTAGTGGCAAACTGATAGGCAGAACTGGCCTCATCCATGTTGATCCGGTGCATGAAAAAGCCGAGATTGGTTATGCGTTGGCCAGAGCTTATTGGAGTCAGGGGATCGTCACGGAAGCGACGAGGGAAATCATGCGGTACGCTTTCGTCCAAGCAGGATTCCATCGGCTGGAAGCCAGATGCAACGCCAGCAATCCGGGGTCTTACCGGGTGATGGAGAAGCTCGGGATGAGCTTCGAGGGAGTGCTGAGGGAACAGCTGAAGATTAAGGGGAAGTTTGTGGATCAACGAATGTACTCCATTTTACGGCGGGATACGGAATGGAGTGTCTAAGAATGACCTGGAGCAGCAGTTATAACGATTGGAGGACGATCACATGATATTTCTGTTTGTCATCCTGCTGATCGCTCTGGTTGTGATCATCAGCAACCAATATGCAAGCCTGAAGAAGATGGATGCGCTGCAGCAAACCCTACGGGAGATCAGCGACAAATTAAGCGACCGCAGCAGGGAGTAACGCCGGCGCGCATCCGATCCCAATGAAGACAGAGAGGCGTCCTGTGTGGATTCCTCTCTTTTGTGTCGCCAGTAAAGGAGCCAGATATGGAAAACCAGTGGAGAATTGCGCCGTATGATCCGGCGTGGAGACATCTCTTTTCTGAATTGGGGATGAAACTAAGAGGAGCCTTGGGGGAGGCGGCCGTGAGAATCGACCATGTGGGATCGACCTCTATTCCCGGGATGGATGCGAAGCCGGTCATCGATGTTCAGGTGTCGGTAGCGGCATTGCAGGATGTTGCGCGTTACCGGGACAAGATGGAGTCTGTCGGTTTTGTGCACAGGGAGGATAATCCCGACTTGACGAAAAGATACTTTCGTGAAGTTCCCGGCACCCGCAGAACGCATATCCATGTACGGCAGGCAGGGAGTTGGTCCGAGCAGCTGACCCTATTGTTCCGGGACTATCTGCGCGAGCATCCCCAAGACTGCCAGCGTTATGCGGCCGAGAAGCATCGCCTGATGCAGCGGTTTCAGCACGAACGTGAGAAATATGTGGAGGGAAAGGGTCCTGTCGTATGGGAGATTCTGCAGAGAGCGCATGATTGGTCGCAAGCGGCCGGCTGGACGCCGCCGAAATCGGATGCATAGCGAAGCGGAAGATCAGCATGCCGCAGCATCGTAAGGTGGGATCACGGTCCGACTCAATCTGTAGAGCCTGCTTTCTTGACGGAGTTTCTGTAAATGATTTTGCCTTGAACAAGAACGCGGCCGAAGCGCATTTCCGGCGAGCTGATCTTCTTCAGCAGGGAATGGACGGCGGTCTGGGCCATTTGCGGCGTATCGACCTCTACTGTCGTCAGGTGCGGTTCAGTCAGGGTAGCGAACACATCATTATCAAACCCGACGACCGAGCAGTCCTCGGGTACACGGTAACCCTGCGATTTGAGCTTGAGGACGAGCAAATGGGCAACCCGGTCGCAGTTGCAGACGAAGGCGGTAGGCATATCCTCCGGCAGTTCCATATCGATCAGCGTTCCTTCCTCATCACGGTCATTGACAATCCAGCGGTCGTTCAACGGGATTCGGTGCTCGAGCAAAGATTTATAGTAACCCAGGTACCGGTCCTGGATGCTGCTGGTCGAATACAGATTGCCGACGTAGCCGATCTTCCGGTGTCCCTGCTGGACCAGATAGTTCGTGATTTCATAGGCACAGTAGAAATTGTCGGTCGTCACCGAGTCGATGTCGGAATGCTCGTCATAAAAGTCGAGAAACAGCTTCGGCTGTTCCATATGCTCCAGCGCTTCGATATAAGGCTTGCTGATCTGGCCAAGGAGGATGAATCCGTCCACTTTGCGGTCATAGTAGATGCGCGGCAGGTGGAGCAGCTTCTCGTCTTCGGCGGACAAAATATGCAGAATGCCGTCGTAGCCGTATGGCTCAAGGGCCATCGAAATCTGCTGGTATACTTTCAGGTAAAAAGACTGTGTCTGTCCGGTAAAACGCTCGGGAATGACGACACCGATGTTATAGGTTAGGCCTTCTTTCATCGATTTGGCGACTTTGTTGATGCGGTACCCCATTTCGTCCGCGAGCTGTTTGATCCGCTCCTTTAATTCGTCGCTGACGCCTTCCTTGTCATTCAAAGCCTTTGAGACGGTGACGCTGCTGACGCCCATTCGCTCGGCGATGTCCCGCAAGGTGATATGCTTGTTCATTCCACCATCTCCTTACAACAATTGGTTATTCGAAAAAGGTCCGTTACATTGAACGCCGGCTGCCTTGCGGCAGCCGGACGCTCCATACATCATATAGTACAAGTATAGCCTGCTTTGGCAAACGAATAAAGAAAGATGTATCTAAATAAGGCCGGGTTGTACAGTGTTGGTTATAACTTAAGCGCGCTCGCCCAGCAGCTGTTCGTTCTGTGCGATCAGCTTGGCGCGCTGGGCCGCATTATCCAGCGAACGGAACTCATCCGCCGGCGTGTTGAACGTGTAGTCGACCAGCCGGTCTACCGTCGTTGTGGCCACATGGATGCGGGTATCGCTTGAAGCATAATAAATAAAGACCTCATTCTTCTCGTTGACGACGGCTCCGTTGCAGAAAATCACGTTCGAGACGTCTCCGACGCGTTCGTCATCGTACGGTGCGATGAAGTGGCCGCCTGGCTTAGCAATAACTTTGGCAGGATCGTCTAAGCTGGTTGCAAAGGTATACAGGACATAGCGGAGACCCGCCGCCGTGTTGCGGACGCCGTGGGCGATGTGGATCCAGCCGCGGTCGGTTTTGATGGGAGCCGGCCCTTGGCCGTTCTTCACCTCGTACACTGTATGATACCGGCGCTCGTCGATCACCGTCTCCTGGTCAATGACCGGATTCAGGATGTTATCGCACAACCCGAAAGCAATGCCGCCGCCCGAACCGGTGGAGATGAAGCCGTCCTGTGGACGCGTGTAGAATGCATACTTGCCGTCCACGAATTCCGGATGAAGCACCACGTTCCGCTGCTGCGGTGAACCGGTCTGAATGTTCGGCAGACGCTCCCAGGTTTTGAGGTCCCGGGTGCGGACAAGTCCGGCCTGCGCTACAGCGCTCGACGTATCATAAGCCGGTGCGTCCGGGTCCTTTTGCTCGGAGCAGTAGATCCCGTAAATCCAGCCGTCCTCATGCTTGACGAGGCGCATGTCGTACATATTTGTTTCGTTCGGGTCGATATCGTCCCAGACCAGCGGCTGATCCACGAAACGGAAGTTATCGATTCCGGTCTCGCTCTCAGCTAGGGTGAATATCGACTTGCGGTCCAGACCTTCGGTCCGTACGACCAGAATATATTTACCATCGTGATAAATAGCTCCCGGGTTCAGCGTGGCGTTAATGCCCAGCCGCTCCATAAAGAACGGATTGCGCTCCGCATCCAGGTCAAACCTCCAATGGATCGGTACGTGGTGGCGGGTGATCACAGGGTACTTGTATCGGTCATAGACTCCGTTGTAAAACTCCGTATTCCGCTCATTGGGCCGGGACAACAGTTCCTCCTGGCGGGAAGCCAGCTCGGCATATTTTTCATGGATCATGCTTCATTCATCCTTTCGATTATTTCGATACAAAATCGGCTGTTATGATAAGGGCACTTCCAAGGCCCGGCTATTTCGCGGCGGTCCGGCTGCCCGTCCGCCTGAACCGACCAATACCATTCGCCGCCGCCTCTAGAGTCAATGATATGGGTCTTCGTATACGTCCACATCCGGTCGATCAGGTCCAGAAAACGGGTATCGCCCGTCCGCTGATAGGCATTGTAGAAACCGACCATAGACTCGGCCTGAACCCACCAAATGCGGGTATCGTCGATACGGTCCCCATGCTGCTCGTTCATCAGGGAGCCGTCTTCCGAAACTGCGGTATCGGCGATCTGATAAGCAATGTCTACCACCATCTTCGCGTAATCGGCATGGTCGGAACCGATGGCTTTCATCGCATCGTCAATGAGCCAGCTGGCCTCAATGTCATGACCGAACGAGGTCAGGTCCAGCAGAGAGTTCCAGCTGCGGTCAAAAAATACGTTCAGGCGCTTTTTCTCGGGATCATAAATCCGGTTGTAGAGCATGGACAGCAAATTCTCCAGTGCGGAGCGGACCCGGGGATCCGGCCATACGCGATATAGCGTCGTATACCCCTCAAGCACATGAATGGTGGTGTTCATCGTGATGTCCGCGTTAATTCCATTTTCGCTGAGCATTTCGTTTGGCTGCTCATGCCACTCGCGGTCAAACTCTTCTTTATAAGCCTGAATGCCGGTGTCGTATCCCTTCTCTTCAATCAGCCCGAAAAGCTCGCGTGCCAGCTCAAGCGCCTCCGCATCGCCGGTGGCCCGGCTGTATTCGCTGAGCGAGTAGACGGCGAAAGACTGGGCATACACATGCTTGCGCGTGTCCAGCGGCTGTCCCTCATGATCGACCATCCAGTAAATACCGCCGTACTCCCGGTCAATGAGCCGGTCTTTCAAAAACGAATAGGCATGCTTTGCATGGGATGCCCATATCTCATCGCCGGTTACCCGGTAAGCTGCGGAAAAAGACCACAGCTGGCGCGCGGTGGCGATGCCGCCCTTGGGAGCTTGGGTGTCTGTTTGCAGGTCTACGCTCACTTCACCGTAATATCCCCCATGCCGGTCATCCCGCAATCCCGCCCAAAAGGGGAGGATATGCTCGGTCCATTCCATGCGGATTTCCTGTTCAATGGATTTCAACGCCCAACACACTTCCTTTTATTAAGTTATCGTTAACTTTACAAATTAATATTAATAATCTGGGAACGATATTGTCAATGAGAAAAGAGGAATAACGAAATTATACAAGAAACCGCAGCAGATAAAGTGGGGACGCTCCCTTTTTTTGAATATAGGGTGATACAGAAAAAGGTGCCTAGTATGGCGTTGAATAACTTAAACGTTTAGGTAATGGGTAATAGATTAAGTCGCTCGGGAAAAAGGTAAAAATTTCATGCCGGCAAACGACAAGAGAACCTGTTTAATATTTTTCCATGCGGTTAAATACATGTCGTGAAGGAAATTCCCAAAAATTCAGAGGAGTGATTGATCATGGCAAATAACCAAAATGGCAAAATGAGTCCGGAAGAACGAGGCCGTATGGGTGGAGAAGCCACGGCGAAAAATCATGACAAAGAATTTTATCAGGAAATCGGCCGCAAAGGCGGAGAGGCTACAGCCGAGTCGCATGACAAGGACTTTTACCGTAAAATCGGTGAAAAAGGCGGCGAAGCCCGTGCGCGTCAGCGTGACAACGATTAATACGATGACCCCCTAAAATGGAAAATGACATTAGGGTAAACGGCGCTTAAAGTCGGCTTTTCGAAAGGAAAACCGGACCTGGCGATCCGTAGAACCCAAGCCTAAGAATAAAGCCCGAGAAATCTCGGGCCTTATTCTTTTTGTTTTGCAAAAAAACGATTGAACTTTGGAATCAGACTTGATACTATTGCCCTTAAATACATAAAGGGTGGATATATATGGAAAATATTGACGGAGATTTGGTGATCAGCACCGATAAATCGAAACTGGACTTGGATAAGGTTTGCGATTTTCTGTCGCGGAGCTATTGGGCGAATAAACGGCCCAGGGAAACAATCCTGAAGTCGATCGAAAATTCCATTTGCTACGGGGCTTATATCGGAGACAGGCTGGTCGGTTTTGCGCGGGTCGTGACTGACGGGGCCACGATGTATTGGTTGTGCGACGTGTTTGTGGATGAGGAGTATAGGGGGCACGGCATCGGGAAAAAGCTGGTCGGCACGATTACCAATGCCGATGAGTTCAAAGATTTGAACGGCCTGCTTGCTACCAAAGATGCGCACGGTTTATACGAACAATACCATTTTACAAGAATAGAAATGATGCGGCGCATGGCGGATTACATCAGAAATATGGATAAGGGCGGCTCCGTATAAAACGGTCCGTATCGATCAGAGAGGGTGAGGGGAATGGGGGAAAACGTCTATCACGACCTCCCCGTGCTGGAAGATTCAGGTGGAAGGGAGAACGATGCATGGAACGAAACCTTCAATCTACTGTGATTGAATTAATCCAAGGAGACATTACCCGCGCTGAAGTGGATGGCATCGTGAATGCTGCGAATTCGAGCCTGCTGGGCGGAGGCGGCGTCGACGGGGCCATTCATCGTGCCGGCGGGAGCGAAATTCTTGAGGATTGCAAGAAAATCCGGGCTAGACAGGGAGGCTGCCCCGTAGGTGAAGCCGTGATCACGACGGCTGGCCGGCTGCCGGCTAAGTATGTTATTCATACTGTGGGGCCCGTGTGGAACGGCGGACAGCATGAGGAAGAGGCCAAGCTGCACAGCTGCTATATCCAATCGCTGGAACTGGCTGATCAGTACGAGCTGGAAAGCGTAGCTTTTCCAAACATTAGCACGGGAATCTATGGTTTTCCCAAGACGTTGGCAGCGCCGATCGCCATCCGTGCGGTAAAGGAGTTTCTATCGGCTCATCCGCAGACCTCCATCAAGAAGGTGCAGTTTGTTTGCTTTGACAAGGAAAATGAAGAGATTTACCGGAAACTGTTAGAACAGGATGCCGAGCTGCTCATTCGCCATTATATCGAAGCTTATAACACATTTGACATCGAGGGGATGTTAAGTGTGCTTCATCCGGATGTCATTTTCAGAAATATCGTCGGTAACGAGGTTTCGGTGGAAACGAATGGACTGCAGCCATTTCGGGCTTTGGCGGAAAAGGCGGCAGCCCTGTTTTCGACCCGACATCAAACGATCTTGGAGCTTCGGGAGATAGGCGGCCGGTTTGAGGCGGACATTGATTACACAGGTGTGCTGGCGTCAGATCTTCCTGACGGTGTAAAGGCTGGAGATACCATTCGGTTACAGGGAAGGTCGATCTTTATGATCAGGGATGGAAAGCTGTCTCTTATCGAGGACTACAGCTAATCACAAAAGCAGAGCTCTAATTATTTACTATAGAAAGAGATGGCAAACATGAATTTTCAAACATCCAGAAAGGCACTGGTCATCATACTCCATGAAATCTATGGGCTTAACGAGCATATTCTTGCTTTTGGCGATAAGGTCTCCCAGGCGGGTTACAAGGTGCTGACCCCGAACCTGCTGAAACGGGAGCCTTTTCCATATGAACAAGAAGAAGAGGCCTACTCCTATTTTGTGAGCCAGATCGGCTTTGACCGGGCCGCTGATGAAGTGAGGCAAATGGTACGAAATCACCGGGATCAATATGACTGCATCATGATCGTCGGCTTCAGCATTGGAGCAACCATTGCCTGGCTGTGCAGTGCATCCGAAATCGACGGGATCGTCGGATTTTACGGATCAAGAATTCGCAATTACGCCGAAACGGAGCCGAAGTGCCCGGCTTTATTGTTTTTTGCAAGGAACGAAAAATCCTTTAACGTATCAGAGCTCGTTGTAAAATTGGAGCATCGTCAGAACACGCACGTCCACGTCATCGAAGGGGAGCATGGTTTCATGAACCCTTACTCCAAAAGCTACCTTCCCCAAGCCTATCAGGCATGTCTGGAGAGAAGCTTTGACTTTTTGCAGTGGATAGCGAAGGGGAAAATGTAGTCGAGGCTTCGGCAGATGACAGCGAGCCGAGTATGATCGGGACCACAGATTGATATCTAATATTTTTGCTTTACATGCGAACATACATTCTTGCAAAATTTATTTGGGTATAAATTCCAAATGGGAGGTTCGGATATGGAATCTGGGCGAATCCTGGGGATTGCTTATAATGTTATCCCGGTGAAAGACGTGGAGAAATCGGCGGAATGGTTTGTGAAGCATTTCGGATTTAACATTCGCAATAAGCGCGACGGTTATCTGAGTTTGTTCAGAGAGAACCGGCCGATTCTTGATCTGATCCAAAGTGAGCATGAATCGAGAGCGGTGTTCGAAGTGAACGGAAGAAAGCGCTGGGTTATCACCTTTTTTACGGACGATATCGAGTCGCTGCACAGCCGGTTACAGGCCGAGGACGTCAAGGTCGGCAGCCTAAGCGACGAAGGGAAGTACGGGAAGTTTTTCGTACTCGAGGATTTGGACGGCAACCTGTTTGACATATGGGAGCATCGGGATTGCGAGCTGGTTTACTAGAGCTGGTCATGCGGCCATCTTAGAACTTGTCAAAATGAAAACAAGCACGACCCCATAGTGAAGGGATCATGCTGCTAGAACACTGTTCATCATCTGTTCGTTATCTTTCACACGCGATCAAATCTTTGTCCCGGTCTTTGCTTTTGTTGGCGTCATAGAGCTCCTTAGAAACATAAGGCTTATATTTGGTCTTGCCGCCTTTGTTTTTGACGGAAGCCGAGCGGGCGACGCCCCCCTTGTAATCCTTGTTTAATTCAGCGCAGTTCTTGTACTTTTTCACTTGACCTGCCGCTTGCGCATGACTGACGGTGCCCAGACTGATCCCGGTACATAGAATCACACTTAGAGAAAGTAAAATGCTTTTTTTCATTCTCCAAATCACCCCTGTTCGTCTATTATGGTTCATAGGCCCATCGCTATCATAGCATGCGGTATCGGGAATTTGGAGGGAAAAATTGAACATAAACGGAGAGATGGAATGAACTCAGAAGAAAACATCATTGTCGCCAGCGTTTCCGTTCTGCGGAACGGAGAGGTGTTCATGATCCAGGAGAAGAAGGCCTCCGCGTATGGTCTGTGGAACTTTCCTTCAGGACGGCGGGAGGCGGGGGAAGATTTGGCCGAGACCGCTGTTCGGGAAGTTAAGGAGGAGACTGGACTGGACGTACGGCTGAAGGCTGTTACTGGTGTGTACCCGTTTCGAAGCGCCAGTGGTCAGCAGGTGATCCTGTTTCATTTTGTCGGCGAAGCAGCGGGTGACGCTTTAAAAATACAGAATGATGAAATTATGGATGGCCGGTGGGTTGCCATCGATACGCTGCTCCTTCAGCCGGATGAACAGCTGCGGGAAGCGAAGGTCATCAAGCAGATCACCAGGCGGTTGTTACGGAAAGAGTTCTACCCGCTTGACGTATTTCATGGAATGATTCGGTGAGTATCATGGAATAGAGTAGCATTGTAGTAATGAACGAAAGAGGCTGTCTTTTGGCAGAACCATCTTGTAACCGTTAGGAGAGCAGCATGAAGCTAATGCCTGAATACGCCCATAATATTATCGTTGGTGTAGTTTTTCGAAACCAGTGGAGCTGGTACATAACGGAGAGGGAATACTGGTTTTTGAATGTGGAAATGGAAGACCGCTTCGGTATTGAAGTGCTGGATGAAACCACGGCAACTGAATTTTTTCGTCTTATCGAGGACTTTCGGGTGCCTTCAACGGAGCTCTCTCAAATACTCGTGGATTTGCGGGACTCTTTTCAGCATCAAGACGAGGTTCTCGAGTTTGTTCCAGCGCTTTACGTCCATTTCGATGATCGCGTGCTGTATTCGCTGTTCCCGGAACCGATGTCCTTCGAGCATTATGTCCCCGAGGGATGGACTGGGGAATATCGTGATTTTCTGGAACTGGTGCCGGAAGCGGAGCGGTATTGGATGATCCAGGGGAAGAACTTTTTTAATACGATGCCACAACGGTAAGCAAGGGAGGGAGCTTTTGATATACATTTTAGAGGAACCCCGCGGCAGAGCTTATGAGGGTTTGATCTCGATGGCATTCCGTGTGTGCGATGAATTCATTCTGGTCAAAAAGGATCAACTAACGCTAACTCCTGCAATGGAGGCGCTGGCCGAACAATTAAAGCCTTACGTCAAAAGGGTCAAGAGGCAGGACGCTTGGCCGGGAACCCAACTGTTTGGGCATTATGCTGACGTATATTATTTTGATTGCCAGCCCCCATTGGAGAAGCTGATTTTGGAGTCCGCTGATGGCCTGTATGACTGGGTGTGGCCCAATTTGTTGGAGGATTTATGTTTTTTTAAAGGCAGTCAGCCTTGGCTCGTTAATATCGCCCATGAGCATGAGGCGTGGATCAAGACGGATGACCGGGAGGAAATTCTGCAATTTAGAGGGATCGAAGGATTGATGGTGTACTAGCCTTTAGGAATTCAGTTCAGTACACTATTTTAAACCATCAAGACAGGATGAACGGGTATGTCGACAATACGAGAAGAAATGATGATATATGCCCCGATCGAAGTCTGCTTTGACGTCTCCCGAAATGTGGATGACCACTCCCGAACGGTCTGGCCTCACACCCATGAGCGGGTCGTCGGGGGAAGGATGAGCGGTTTGCTCGAAGCCGGGGACACGGTGGTGTTCGAAGCAAGGCACTTTGGGATTCGGCAGCGGCTGACCTCGAAGGTGACCGAGATGGATAAGCCCTATTCTTTTACCGACGAGATGCAGAAGGGGGCCTTTCGCGATTTGACTCACCGCCATGAATTTGAGGAGCTTGCCGGAGGAACGCTGGTCAGGGACATTCTCGATTTCAGCGCTCCGTTCGGATGGGTTGGGCGGATGTTTGATGCGCTCGTGTTGGAAAAATACATGAGAGCCTTTATCCGCTACCGTCAACGGACGCTCAAGGCACTCATCGAAAACGAAAACAGCCCCAAGTCGTCGACTTGAGGCTGCTTCTGTTTTGCCGTCCGTACATACGAGCGGCCGTTATTCAGTGATTTATGGCAAAATGTTACCGGCTGCGCGGTAAATTTCGTACCATTCTTCGCGGGTCAAGGTCACATCGCTTGCTTTGATGCAGTCCTGAAGACGCTCAAGGTTCATCGTGCCGATGACCGGCTGCATGTTGGCCGGATGGCGGAGGAGCCACGCAATAGCGATGGTCGTATTGGTTACGCCGTATTTACCGGCAATTTCGTCGATCTTCTTGTTCAGCTCCGGGAATTTGTCGTTTCCAAGGAACACGCCTTCGAAGAAGCCGTATTGGAAAGGCGACCAAGGCTGAACCGTAATGTCGTTCAGTCTGCAGAAATCCAGGACGCTGCCGTCACGATTTACGGCCGATTCATTTTCCATGTTCACGTTAATGCCGGCGGAAATCATCGTGGCGTTCGTGATGCTGAGCTGCAGCTGGTTGGCTACAATCGGCTGCTTCACGAATTTTTTCAGCAGTTGGATTTGCATCGGGTTCTGGTTGGATACGCCGAAATGGCGCACTTTGCCGGAGGATTCCAGCTGCTCGAACGCTTCAGCAACCTCTTCCGGTTCAACCAATGCATCCGGGCGGTGCAGCAGCAGAACATCCAGGTAATCGGTTTTCAGTCTTTTCAGAATCCCATCTACCGAATTCAGGATATGCTCCTTGGAAAAATCGAACATGCCCTGACGGATTCCGCATTTGGATTGAAGAATAATTTGCTCACGGACGTCGCTGTTCATATGGATGGCGTCTGCGAAAATTTCCTCGCATGTACCGCCGCCATAGATATCGGCATGGTCAAAGAAATTAGCCCCTTGCTCCAGTGCCGTTTGTACGAAACGCTCCGCTTCGTTTTTGTCCAGGGAGTTGATGCGCATGCAGCCTACTGCAACTACAGGTACTTCCAAGCTGCTGCTGCCAAGCTTAATCGTTTTCATGAATCCTGTCCTCCGTATTCATATGGGTTTGGATGTTTCGACTCCAACACGAAAGTTCCGGCTTCCTGCTGAAGTTTCCTCTAGTAAGCGTGATCTAGTGATGAATAGTTTTGCAGACAGTCCCTTGTTTATAATGACACCGCATGTGGCAGGATTCAAGTCTTTTTATGATGAAAATAGCAGATTATGAGTTGGGGAGACTTGGTTATCAAGAAGATGAGTTTCACTGAGTAATCGGGAGAAGCCTTGAATGACGCGAAATTAACTATGGGACAGTTGCCTAACCACCTTTCACTGAATACAACTGAAGTATAAGATGATTCAGGAGAGGATGTTGGCGCTTGCAAGCTGTTTCTCACGATCCCCTTCAAGGAAGGATTGCTTACACGTCGGACCGCGGTGGAACGTTCGACATTTGGCTTTACCGACCGCAGGACGGTCTTCATTTTCAACTTACGATAGGGCTTGGTGCGGAATTTTCGGTTCCCTATTGGTCTCCGGATAGCAGGAGTATCGCTTTCATCGGCATTGGCAACGTGGTTCACCTGCTGGATACGGTGACGCTTGCTGTCGCAAGGATCGACCAAATCGAACCATACACGCTGCTGGACTGGTCCCCGGACGGCCGTTTTCTCGCGTATGTCAAAAACGGGCGGATCCTCATCTATGATACATTCTCACATCGAAGCTATGCCATCCCTGAGGAGGGAGCCAGCGATGCCCAGTGGTTTCCTTCAGGTACGGAGCTTCTGTTCGCGGCTCCGGATACCACCGGCATTACCCAGCTCTTCCGTATCCGGACTGATGGGACAAATCGGAGACAAATCACGCAAAATACGGACGGACCGCTACATGACGTTCGGCTTTCTCCGGACGGAGCCGTTGCTCTTTATACGTTCCCCGGTGTCAGTATCTCCATCATTTCGACGGTGGATCTGGCCAGCGGCACCATCTACAGGCTGAAGGGCGGACCGCTTGCCAAAAACTTTCTACCGACATGGTCTCCGGACTCCCGGAGCATCGCTTATAGCGCAACCGCTTATAAGGAGCCAAACTATTATTCTCTCATCCAAATCGATAGCCGTACCGGCCAGAATCAAAGAACGTTGGCCGCTTCCGACTGTTTCGCCACTCCTGTTGCCTGGTCGCCGGACGGCGGCAAAATCGCGTATTTATCTGGTTGTGCAGGTGCAGCAAGCGCAAGTCAGATCTGGATAGTCGATATTGGCGGGATGATGCCGGTGAAGGTCCTCAGCGGCGGCCGGATTACTGCCTTGCAGTGGTCTCCTCGCGTCAGAAGGGTTCCGGAAAACATCTACACAAGCTCCGTGTTCAGGGTATCCTTTCCATATCCCGCAACCTGGCGCCGGGTCAGCGAAGAGAGAGCCGAAGGGACAGACGGTTTTTTTCAGGTATCTGCGATTTCAGCCGGCGACAGGATTGCCGATGTATGCAGCTCCGAAGCTTTTCATCCATTGATGCCTTACGGCTCTTCTCCTCGGATTGTCATGCAGACAATACAAACCAGAGAGGCCTGCTTTATTTTTCCCTCGGTCGACCAACCAGCGGAAATGAATAAACAGGCCGCCCTCATTGTGAGGTATCCCCGTCCTGTCCAAATTGGGGAAACGTTCTACAATTATTTTATCCTGTGGGCCGATGTCAACCACATCCGTCAAATTGGCGGGCAGCTGTCATTCCTTTAGCCAGTGGAGGATTAAATGAACAATCGACCGCAGCATCCTCCGTGCAGATTACCTAAAAAGTCAGGTAATTTTTAACTACACAAACATTCCTTCGCCTAATATTTTCCTAACGGAGCTGCAGCGTTTTGCACTACGCTGGTATGGAGTTGAGGAGTTCACTTATATTCTTGAAGACATTGGTTTTTCAAATGTAACCGTCTATGCAGATTTTAAGGATGGAACTAGGCCGACCAGCAATACTCAGAAATTGATGTATCAAGCAGTTAAGCCTTGAAGTAGCAGCACTCTCTTGGGAACTGAATCGCGCAGCTTATTGTATACAAATCGGCTTGAGTTTTTGCGTTTGCAGATACCAACTGTAAGATCTAAAAACCCCCTTCCATTTGGAAAGGGGTTCTTGTATTTAGGCCTGAGCTTCCTGCAATTCCGCTGTATGCGCCGTTGGACAGGGCTGCTCGGCCCACTCTCGCATGGCGGCAAAGATCGGCTGAAGGCGCCGGCCTTTATCCGTAAGCTCATATTCCACATGCAGCGGCACTTCTGAAAAAATGGTCCGCGTGACGATGTGATTCTCCTCCAGGAGGCGCAGCCGGTCGGTCAGCGTTTTCGGGCTGATGGGATGCAGGGACCGTCGCAGCTCCCCGAAACGATTTAACCCGTTAAACAGGTCGCGCAGAATCAGGAGCGTCCATTTTCCCTCCAGCAATTCGATGACCGGGGTAATCGTATCCGGACATTTGGGATCGATCATGATGAAACCCTCCTAGTTCATTTTTTGAAACTAGTGCACTTAAATGTAACTACTTTTCAAATGTACCACAGTCGACTAATCTTAGGAAAGGGAACGGATTCCATAAAATTCCGTTCCCGACCCATAATCGATTATCGGGCTTGCTGGATCCAAGTCTTGGAATATAACCATTGAGAAGATAGGAGAAATATGATGCAAAGACCCTTTGAGGTAGACAATTCGGAATATCCGTTTCAGGATCATTGGCTGCCTTACCGGGACGGTACGATTCATTATATCGATGAAGGCGAGGGGCCGGTTGTCGTGCTCCTGCATGGCAACCCCACATGGTCTTATTTGTACCGGAATGTGATCAAAGAGCTGAGCGGCCAGTGCCGGCTGATCGCGCCGGATTATCCCGGCTTCGGGATGTCGAAGGCCCCTACGGGCTATGGCTATACACCCCAGGAGCATGCGGAAGCAGTGACGGCACTGATCGAGCAGCTGGATCTGCAACATGTAGTCCTCGTCGTTCAGGATTGGGGCGGACCGGTTGGGTTCCATTATGCGGTGCGACACTCTGATAACGTACGCGGCATCGTCCTCATGAATACATGGGCATGGCCGGCCAAAATCTTGCCGATGAAGCTGTTTTCGATGACCATGGGAGGCTGGCCGCTCGGATATTGGCTTCAGACCCGGCGGAACTTTTTTGCCCATACGATTGTGCCCGGCGGCATTCACCATAAGGAGAAGGTCACGGCAGCCTTGCGGAAGGCGTATACCGATCCTTTTCCTACCCCGGCGCTTCGTAAACCGACCTGGGTGTTCCCCAGAAGCATTCGCAAAGCCGGACCGTGGCTGGCTGAGATTGAATCCAGACTGCCTCTGCTGGCGGAGATTCCTGCGCAAATTTTGTGGGGACTGAAGGACAGTGCCGGTTTTCCGGTAGAGGAAATGCAGCGCTGGCAGGGCATTTTGCGAATGCACGAAACGGAAGCTTTGAGCGATGCATCCCATTATGTGCAGGAGGACCGCCCGGACCGGGTGGCGGCGTCCATCCGCAGAGTACTGGAAAGAACAAATGGCGCAGCGAAGCGGCCGAACACGATTAAATTTACAGAGACGAAATCGAGGAGGATATCCATATGAAAACGATTCTTTGGGCAGCGCTGTCCGCCAACGGAAACTATGCGCAGTCGGGGCCTGACAACCCGCCGAAGCCGGAAGCTCTGGCCGATTTTACGGCCCATGCCGGACGATCGGGGAACTTTATCGTGGGACGCAGAACCTTTGAGGGGATGCAGGCCAGCGGCGGTGGAGCGGTTTTTGAAGGGCTAGATATCGTGGTTGTCACCAAGCGTGTCAAGGAGATCGCAGGCGTGACGGTCGTGAGCTCTCCCGAAGAGGCACTGCAGTATCTCGCGAGCCGGGGGCATTCCACCGCGCTTTTGGCGGGAGGGGCCGAGTTGCATAATGCTTTTCTGGGAAGCGGTCTTGTCGACGAGCTGGTGTTCAATGTAGCTCCGGTGCTGGAAGGAAAAGGGCTGAACTTGGTCACGGACCAACATGAATATCAATTTAAAGATGTGGAGCTGCTGGATTGTAAACCGCTGGGATCCGGTGTGGTGCAGCTGCATTATGCGGTCAAGGGTTCGTTATAGATGCAGTGTAAGTGTAAAATAAGCGGACGATAAGGAAAGCTTCTTCCTGATGCATCGGGAGGAAGCTTTCAATTATTCAACTTATACAAGCAGTTTTTGTTTAAAAATGGTGAGTCTGTGGCCTAAAATCCATGCTAAAATAGATCAACATCACAACGGACATCGGAGGACGAAATATAAGTGTAAGCTCATATCCTTTTTTTAGAATCGGGGGGATCAGAGTGGAAGTCGTATTTGTCCGTCATGGGCACGGGGAGCATTTGCTGGATTATCCTAACCAGCTGAACATGCTGCATCCCGGGTTAACGCTGTATGGAGAGTCACAGGTGAATGAGCTGCGGGGGCGTTTATTGCTGAACGGTAATGAGCAGGTTGTCGTCAGCCCGACTAAACGTACCATCGAAACAGCGAGGATCTTGCTGTCAGACGGTCCTTTTGTGATCTCTCCGCTGGCAGGGCCGCGTATGTTCCCGCAAGATCCTTCGTATTCGCCCTTCGTCTGCGATCAAATCTATTCGAAGGACGAGATTCGCGAGGCGGTTCCAGATGCCGTGATCGTGGATTTTGGCTTGGACCTTTGGGAAGAAGGGATCAACCGCATCGGACAGGAAGCCTTCGAGACCTATGGGAGACAGCTGCTGGATTGGTGCAAGGCACAGGCGGAACATGTTATCATCGTTTCCCATGACGGGACGATTACGAATTATCGCATGCTCCTTGGCGAACAGGGGCTGACCCGGAAGGACTTTCTGGGAGAAGCGGGCGTATACCGGGCGATGTATGAATAAATCAGCAGAATTACTCACCTGATAAAAATTCATGTGGGAGGAATGAGGATGAATCCCAATCATCTTATCGAGTTGGATGGCTTACATGTATCACCGTCTATCCTAAATGCGTTTGAGCACGTCGACGGAGCCAAGTTTCTCTTCCACCAGGACGGTTCCCGGGTCATTCAAAGCACCAATCCTCGTTTTATGGCGGAAATGCTTGAGTGTCTTCAGGTTCAGAAGGGACAGCGCGTCCTTGAAATTGGAACCGGAAGCGGATTCAATGCGGCACTTATCTCCAACTTGATCGGTCCGGAAGGGACCCTGCATACGGTCGAAGTGGATCCGTCTGTTGCCAAACGGGCAAAGGCGAAGCTGGACAGTTCGGGAATCAGAAATGTAAAAGTCATCTGCGGTGACGGGTTTTACGGATATCATCAGTCAATTCCCTACGATAGAATTATAGCGGCAGCGAAGCCGCCGTTTCTTCCGCAGCCTTGGATCGATCAGCTAGGTATAGGCGGAATATTGGTTACGCCGCTCGATCTTGAAGCGCTTGGTGACGCCTACGTGGTCGCTTTTAACAAAGTTTCGGAGCATTCACTAGTCAGTCTTAGTCTTATGAAAGGCAATTTTATGAGGATGGCGCCATCCGCTGAGCAGCTTGTTCTAAAGTCAGGCAAGCCGAATGGGGTCCAAACTGACTTCGACATCGATCGTTTACAAATCAGGGCTCGTCGGAATCCGAACCGAAAAAATACATGGACGGACCAAGTGAGCTTTGACGCATGGGACTTCGAATATATCGGTTTGTAAACAAGCCGAAGGGGGAGTTTTTAATGTACAACCTGAGCCAATTCGTTCTGCCGAACGGAACGCTGAGCGGGGAGGGGCTGTGGAAGCGGGAGGCCCTGTACCAAGGCATGAACGGAAAATTCGTGGAACGGTTCTACCCGGATCGGCAGCACAGCTACATTTTCAAGCCGCTGACCAACGGGGAGAGCGTGGACCGGGAAGCCTGGATTTACCGGCACATGCTGTCCGGCTTTCCGGACATTTACCCGGCGCTGCTCGCCTCTTCGGAGGAAGGAGCCGGGGAGGAGGGATGGACGATTTTTGAAGACCTTGGCCCGCTTCGACATGAGTACGATGTAGAAACCGCCATGAAAGTGGTACAGCAGATCGCCTGGTGGCATGCGCTGCCGGAGGAGCGCCGGGAGGGTTTGAGCGGGTCGGGGCCTAAGCCGCAGATCGAGCAGATCGCCGCCGATCTCATGAACAGACGGGATGAGGCGGTGACAGTCATGAACGAAATCGGCGAGCCGTGGGAGCTGGACGGCATGATACTCAGCTTTGCGGAGGGCCGGGCTCTCCCGAAAATAAAGGTGGTATCCCACGGGGACCTGCATCTGGGCAACTATGCCGTTGCGGCTGACGGCCGCTTGTACATCATGGATTGGGAGCATGCCCACCTGAATACCCCGTTCTGGGACCTGTATCATCTCATTGACATGTCGCATCCCTTGTTTCCGAAACAGGTGACCGCTGAAGATCGGGAAAAGCTCCTGACTTATTATGTAGCTCAGTCGGCGCTGTATGGCGCGGAGTGGGATCTTGGCGATTTTATCCGCGATTACTGCCGCTTCGCGACCGTGTTCTCCATTTGGATGCTGCTCCTGATTTCAGGTGACTTGAAACGGGGAGACAGCGTCTGGCCGCAGGACCGGCTGCTGGCACAAAAGGAAGAAGCGATCGCCGGCTTAAAAGGATGCCTGACGAGCCTGTCGCTCGAGCGGGACTCGGCTTAATCTGCTGCTAAAAGGCTTTCCCCCTGAGCACAACACAACTGCCGGTTCCGTTCATGCATCTTATTGAATCAACGTGAGAATGACCTCAACCGAATGATCGACAAAGGAACGCTCCGGGCGGGCTTTCATCATCACCGTCAGACCGATCAAGGAGACGACCAAAGTCTGCGCCAGGGACTTGGCGTCCACAACGGTGTGCAGCTCGCCTGAACGGAGCCCGCGTTCGATCGCCTCCTGAAAAATCGCAGCCAAATACATCTCATGCTCCCGTGTCAAAACCTCAAATTTTTCATCATGCGGAGCCATCTCCACCATCGTATTAATGCAGAAGCATCCGCGGTTCTGCGGGTCAGCATAAGACTCTTCGACAATCCCCGCAAAATAACGTCTGAAGGCTTCCTTAACGGATTCGCCGTGCAGAAGCACGGATCTGGCCTGCGCCGCATGTGCGGCGGTATATTTCCGCAGAGCCGCTTCAAACAGCTCCTTCTTATCCCCGAACGCGGAGTAAATGCTTGGGCGCTGAATGCCCATTCCCGCCGTCAGATCGCTTAAGGACGTTGCCTCATAGCCTTTACTCCAAAATATATGCATAGCGTCTTCCAGCGCCTGATCCACATCGAATTCACGCTGCCTAACCATTTTCGGCACCTCATTTCATATCGATCGGTATGTTTAGATTGTAGGAGATTCATCCCCTCCTGTCAATTCGGTCAGCCAAGATCAGTGATCGGACTAGCCTATAAATATTTTGCGTAATCCGTTAAATTCAGGCCCAATAACAAATTCGATCCATAAACCTCTTGACAGCACTTTGCTCGGGAAGGTAAGGTAAGCACAAATCATTATGTACCGATTGGTATGTTATGATAATTGAAGGATCGGGAGGGGTTCGTTGTGAACAACCTGCAGGAAACCAAATCGATGGTAACCGGAGAAAGGATGGGGAAGGAAAAGGAAAAAAGGGCCGCTGTTCCAACCGCCGCAACGGCTGCATCCGTGCAGCCGATAACCCGCTGGACCGCGCTGCTGTTTGCTGCGGCGTGCGGCTTGGCGGTCGCCAACGTCTATTACGCCCAGCCGCTGCTGGATTCATTGGCGGCGCAGTTCGGGATTTCGCATTCATCGGTCGGGGTTGTCATTACCGTTACGCAGCTTTGCTATGCCTTGGGTTTGATTCTGCTCGTTCCGCTGGGAGATTTGTTGAACCGCCGTAGGCTGATTCCGGGCATGATGCTGATATCCGTGGCTGCATTGGTCGTCGTAGGTACGGCGGCTAATCGGGGCATTCTGCTTGGAGGGATGGCGGTCGTCGGGCTTTTGGCCGTGGTCACGCAGGTGCTGGTTGCTTATGCCGCGACGCTGGCGGCCCCCGAATCACGGGGACGGGTCGTCGGCGTAGTAACGAGTGGGGTGGTCATCGGGATTCTACTGGCCCGAACATTCGCCGGTCTGCTAACGGATGCCGCCGGTTGGCGCTCCGTCTACCTGGCGTCTGCGGGTCTGATGCTGATCGTGGCCTGCATTCTGCTTAAGGTGCTGCCGAGGAAGGATCCGGAGAAGACTTCGCTGAAGTATCCTCAGCTGCTTCGGTCGGTGCTGGGCCTGTTCGTGCAGGAGCGGATCCTGCGTGTTCGCGCCATGCTGGCGCTGCTGATTTTTATGGCGTTCAGCATATTGTGGACCTCGCTGGTGCTTCCGCTCAGCAGCCCGCCGCTCTCCCTGTCCCACAGCGCCATCGGAGCGTTCGGACTCGCCGGGGCCGCCGGAGCGGTCGCAGCGGCAAGAGCCGGACGGCTGGCCGACCGGGGGATGGGACAGCGTACCACAGGTGTCGCCTTGGCGCTGCTGCTCGTTTCATGGCTTCCGATCCGATATACGGAGCACTCGCTGCTGTCCTTGATCCTGGGCATCCTATTGCTCGATATGGCGGTACAGGCCGTCCATGTGACGAACCAGAGCATGATTCTGAGCGTACGCCCGGAAGCCCGCAGCCGATTGACTGCGGCTTACATGACGTTTTACTCGATCGGCAGCGCTACGGGTTCCATCGCCTCGACAAGCATTTATGCCCGATTCGGCTGGGACGGGGTGTGCATGCTCGGGGCAGGCGTCAGTGCGTTTGCGCTTTTATTCTGGGCCTGGACCCAGCGAAGCGGGGAAAAGAAGGGGTGAGGTCCTACTAAAATCCAAGCGTTCAGGCACAAACGACATTGCCGCAGTACTCGCATTCTTTTTCCCGCTCCGTACCCAAAAACACCCTTGCCCCGCAGCCGGGGCATTCGACGGTTTTCGGGGAAGAGGATTGACCGGAAACGGGGGATTGAAATCCCGAAGGCCGTCCATGATCGTTTTCATCAGAGGCAGAGTCCTCTTCATCATACTCGTCATCGTACTCATCGTCGTACTCTTCATCATTTTCTTCATCATACTCGTCATCGTATTCTTCTTCATACTCTCCGCTAAGGTAATCCTCAAGGGCCTGTTGTTGAATGTAGACGGTTCCGTTGATGATTCTGCCATCCGGGAGAAGCCCTTCTTCAAACATAAACGTCAAATCCCGGGTGACATCGGCGGGGGATGTCTGTGAAAGGCTGCGAATCTGCTCAACGGAGGTCAGGCGCATGCTTACAACGGCTTCCTGATAGACTTGAAGCAGGGAGCCGAATTTTTTATCAAGCCTATGGCCGACCAGGAAAAAGATCAGGGTAGGAAGAAACCAATATATCGCCAGAACAATCCCTGAGGTCAAATAATCAATCTGTTCCTCCTCTCCAAACGTATCGTAGGTCAAATAGAGAATGATCATGATGGAGATATAGGAAAAGACCATAGCCCATCCCAATAGCCGTAAGTTTCTGCCTTTGGCTTTGTTATGATGGTGGGTCGATGCCAAGCGGATGAAGGCGAGCAGTCCGCCGACGGGAAATACGAGCAGGGTGAGGATGATAATCCACGTGTCAAATGTCGAAAATCTAACTTTATATGGAACCGGGATCTCCATATGATGGTCTCCTTTATGCGTGATGATGTTTATGTATATTAGAATGAACTAAAGAAATGGTTAAACTTTAGTTCAATCTATATAGAACCAGCTTTTGCTTGAAGTAACTGCGAATTTCTTTCTCGTGCTGTACGCTCAATATCTTGGATCAGGAGTAAAGCTTCATTGGCTAATTGTTCACGCTGGTCCGGCACAGCGGTAGCGATCAGGCTCACCTGATCCTCCAGCAGCGATATTTTCTGCAGAAGCAGCTGCTCCACTTCGTATAAGGCCGGAACCGAATTGGGGTCGCTGTACCGGAGCGTATCCTCCAGGCGGCGGATTTGCTCTTGAACATGACCGTGCCGGGACTGCTCCGGCAGCGATTGAAGCTTCTGACGGATAGTTTCCAGCCGATTTGCCGTATCCCGCCCCTTGCTCCAGCTGCGGTGATCCCGCCGCTCCTGCCTGGCAGCATAGGTTCCGGACAGTTCCACCGTCCCCGTGAGGATGATGAATCCGATCAAGGTGAGAATCTGGCTCCATACATAAGAGGCGACGGAGAGCGTGGTCCAAAGACTGAACAACAACATCTCCAGCAGCACCGCCCCGGCGTACAGTCCAGCTGCTATACCGGAGCCAATGTAAAAGGGAGCAGGCATGCCTGAACCCTGACGGCGGTTAAGCATGCGATATACAAACCGAAGAACGGCTGCTGCCGCGCATCCCGCGCCGGCACCGGATATCCAGGACCGGCTCTCGGACCAGCCGCCGCTCCACCCAAACCCGATGAAGACAATCCAGGGAATGAGGATGACAGCGGTAAAAAACCAGCTTTTATGCATCAGTGTGGTTCCCCTTCCTTTGGCCTCGTTATCAGGTTTGGGCATGGCCGCATTCCATGCAGAATTTCTGTCCTTGCTGTACCTCCGCCTGACAGTTCGAGCATTTCTGGATGCTGCTGGTTCCGCAGCCCGGGCAGAAACGGGCCTTCGGGTCCATCCATTCCCCGCACTCGCGGCACAGCTTCGGCAGCAGGGTTCCGCAGCTGCTGCAGTTCACCGATCCGATCTTGAAGTCATAGCCGCACGCGGGGCAGGCGTTGTACGGATCGCCGCAGTTCAGACAAAACTTGGCGTTCGGCGGAAGCGGTTGTCCGCAATCACTGCACACGATTTTTTTCGCGGGGATGCCGGCTGTTCCTAACGTCAAACTCTGGCCGCATGCAGAGCAAAATTTCGAATCGGCGGCGTTCAGCTGCCCGCATGTCACACAGGCTTTTTGCTTCACGTCCATATCGCTAGTGGTTTGAACCTTCACATTGCCGGCCATTTGCTGGACGGCGTCGTACATCGATCCTGCCATGCCTAATCCCATGCCGAGTCCGCTGCCGACGATACCGGCGGTGCTGCCCGGATTTTTGGCGGCGCTTTCGAGCGTATCGTAGGAACGTTCTTGTTGATAGGTGAAGCCGATAATGTCCATTTCCGCTTTTTTGGCCAGTGCTTCCTTAATGCGCTGCGTAGACGGATCATTTTCCGGAAAATTAATCGAATCGATAAAGAAATTCACAAGGGATATGCCCATTTCCTCAAAAGACGGTGCGATCGTGTCCCGGACATGCTTGGAAATTTCGGCGGCGTAAGCGTTAATTTCAACCACGCTGATTTTTTTATGGATAATGTAAGAGGATATCATTTCGTTAATGTTCGAGGTCAGAACCCCGCGGTAGTATTTCACGAGTGTATCTTGATCGAACGATGGAAGCGTGCCGACCAATTTCAGCAGAAACTTGCGTGCATCTTCAATCTCGACCCCGAATTGGCCGAAGGCTCTGAGCGATACAATAATGTTAAACTTCGGATCCTGCAGTTGGATGGGAGATGCGGTTCCCCACTTCACATCCAGCGACCGGAGCTTATTCACAAACCATACCTCTGCGGTAAACGGCGATTTGCCGCCGAATGGCAGATTAATGAGGTTGGAGAGGATCGGAATATTCGCCGTGCTCAAGGTGTGGCGTCCTGCCACGAAGGAATCGAGAGCCCTGCCGCCTTTAAATAATATTGCTTCCTGCGTTTCATGAACGATCAACTGGGTCCAGGTCCCGAGCTCCTGGTTCGGGTAGCGCCAGGCGAACACCCCTGGTGGTCCTTCGTATTCCACTACTTCAATGATAGCCATTTGCTGCACTCCTTTACTGACACGGTTCGCCTTCATCCCATAACATTCCATGGAAAAAGGTACTAATTGACTACTATTGTATACGATATTAGCCCTATTTGGGGGTCAAAATTTGGAAAAAACATGTTCGAACAAGGAAATTTTGCATAGAAATTCGAATTGTATTTTATATGAGGTAAAAGTTGAGGAGGAATCCATTTGAAACTGGGTCTGCTGGTCATCGATATGCAGAAGCATCTGCTGAACGGGTACGTGGATCAACAAACGATTGACGGAGCCTGCGAGTATATCAATTATACCGCCGGTCTGCTGCGCTCGAAGGGGCATCCCGTCATCCATATCAAAGATGTGGAGGGCGCGGAGGACGTCAATGACGACGGAATCGGATTTATTCCTGGGATCCAGATGGAGCCCGGCGATACGGTGGTTCATAAAACCTTCTCCAATGCGTTCTGGCAAACGGAATTGGAATCTATCCTATCGGAAAAGGGCGTCGATCTGCTGGTGGTGTCCGGTTTTGCCGCGGAATACTGCGTCCTGTTCACCTATAACGGTGCGCTGGAACGAGGGTTCAAGGCAGCCATCCTGCAAAGGGGGATTGTGAGCACGAAGCAGGGCGCGGTGCAGGACATTTACCGTGACCGGCATCTCATTTCGTATCCTGTCATCGAGGCACTGGTGGAACTGGGCTAGATCGAAAAAAATCAAACGAAGACCCGCATGGAGGGAGGCGATCCCTGCTGCGGGTCTTTTGGTTTCCATTCAGGCGGTTTCCTATTCGGATAGATCCACCCTCTTTGCAGGAGGGGCTGCCTTTGAAGAGGCCCTATTCTGTGCTTGAAAAGGAGCCACGAACCATTGAACGACGATGAGCGCCACCGTTACTCCCATCAAGCCGTAAATGGCAAACGAAAACGGACCTGCGGCATCATGGATGAGGCCGATGAGAAAAGGTCCGGCGGCCCCGATCAAATAACCGGCGGATTGCGTCATGGCGGCCCATGATGCGGCTTCGTGGCTGGTTGCGGCTGCGTCCATCGGGAGGAGCAGGCCCAGCGCAAATAAAGTTCCGCTGGCCAGGCCGATTATGGCCGCGGCCAGCCAGGGCAGAGGCGAGAACAGCAGGATCAGGCCGGCCAGCTGCGTCACCGATGATACCCAGAGCCACAGCAGGCGGGAAGGGTAGCGCCGCAGCAGCCGCTGCAGGATCGTACCGGCCGGAATCTGCGTGATGGCAAAGATGGTGAGCATGACGGCCGCTTCCGACGAGGTGTATCCCAGGCTTTGCATCACGGGCGGCAGCCAGGCGAGGAGGGAATAGAAGCAGGCTGCCATAAGGCCGAAGTGCAGGGTGAGCAGCCATGCTTTGGGATTCCGCCAAGGCAGGCTGGCAGATGGGACTTCGCCAACCTTTCGCGGACCGGAACGGCTCCCCCGGTGCAGGGTCCACCAGACGGCGGCTCCGGCCGCCCCGAGTGCCGACCATACGGCTAAGGCGGCTTGCCACGATTGGGAGTCCGCCTGCAAGGGGAGGGACAAGCTCGAAGCGAGCGCAGCCCCGAGAGACAAGCCGGCCGAGTAGACGGCGATCATTGCAGAGACGCTGCTGGGAAAATGCTGCTTAATAAATCCGGACAGCAGGGGACCCATGGCTGCAATGCCAAGCCCGGCAATCAGGGCGGTCAGCAGCAATACGCCGGCCGAGTGCACGAACAGCCGCAGAATCGTTCCGAATCCGATGAGCACGAGGGACCAGCGAATCACGCGCTCAGTTCCTACCCGTCCAGCCAGCTTGGCCGATACGGGGGATAACAATCCCATGCACAGCACAGGGATGGATGTCAGCAGGCTTGCCGCTGCGGACGACATGCCCAGGTCGTCCCGGATGAGCGCGAGCAGCGGGGATACCGAGCTGATAGCAGGGCGCAAGTTCAAAGCGGCCAAAAAGAGAGCGGCGGTCATGAGGCCGCCATGGGTTGGTTTTGGAGACCGATACATAGGCGTCACCTTCCTTCCATTCATTGCAAAATCCATCCTACCATGCTAGATTGGCTGTAATAAGCACCACTCTGGAGTGATTTTGAACATACCAATTTGCAAAGGAAGGGAGTGAGCCCGTATTGGTACAGGACCCTACAGGCGTGCAGGCAGCAGACACTAAAACGAGACAAATCTACTCCCTGCTCAGGGAACGGATTTTCCAGGGACAATATTTCGCGGGTATGCGCCTGCCGTCGAGCCGGGAGCTGGCGCAGGAACTCGGTGTGTCACGCACGCTGGTCGTCAGCGTATATGAGCAGCTGGTAGCGGAGGGGTATTTGGAAGGGCGGCTCGGATCGGGGACGTATGTGGTCGATTTGGAAAACAGGAAGCCTGCAAGATTCGTGAAGTCGGATCAGAACTTTCATTTCTCCCGGGAACAGCCTGATGACGGTTATGGTTTCGACGGAGTCGATTTCCGGCCGAGCTTTCCGTCGATGGAGCATGTTCCGCGCAAAAAGTGGCGCGAGGTCGCCCACAAGGTATACGACCAGCTGGACGACCGGGAATACGGATATGCCGGTCCCGCGGGGCACTGGGGGCTGCGCCTGCAAATATGCGAAATGCTGCTGAATACGAAGGGCATCCTATGCGATCCCGAGCAGGTGGTCGTTACGGCCGGTGCGACGCAGGCCATCACGCTGGTGTGCAAGCTGCTGCTGCAGCCGGGAGAGACGGTCATCTCGGAGGACCCGACGTCCACGTTCATCCATGGGATTTTTCTGACGGCCGGCGCGGACATTGTACCGGTACCGGTGGATGCCCATGGGCTGCGGGTTCAGGATATTCCCGGCCAGGCCCGGCCCCGCCTTGTTTTTGTCACGCCGTCGCATCAGTTTCCGTTCGGCAGCATCTTATCCATCGGGCGGCGGATGGAACTGCTGGAGTATGCGCGTAATACCGGCTGCTTCATTATTGAGGATGATTATGACAGCGAGTTTCGGTACGCGGGTATGCCAGTCCATGCGTTAAGGGAGCTGGATGCGGAGCGGGTGATCTACATCGGCACCTTCAGCAAAAATCTGTTCCCGGCGCTTCGCATCGGCTATATGGTTCTGCCGCGGGATTTGGTAGCGCCTATGGAAGGGATCAAACGTCTTATGGATATGCATACGCCTACGCTGGATCAGGCCGTCCTGGCGCGGTTTATCGCGGATCAGCATTTGCAGCGCCATGTCACCCGCATGAAGCGGGTATACAGCCGGAGAAGAAAGCTGTTGATCCGCAGTTTGAGCGAAACGTTCGGGAACCGGATTCAGGTGAGCGGCGACGCCGCGGGCCTTCATTTGATCGCAGAATTTTCAGGGCATATTTTTGACGAGGAACGGGTCCGAGCATTAGCGGAAAAGGGTGTCCGGGTCTATCCGGCCGAAAAGTATGCCATTGTGAAGGGGAGGTTCGAGGACCGGCTGATTATGGGATTCGGCGATGTAGCCGAGCCGCAGATTTCAGAGGGGGTTCGGCGAATTGCAGGGGTGCTGAGGGAACAGGGAGAACAATGAAACAGCCCGGGAATGACTATAAGGTCGTTCCGGGCTGTTTTTTTGTAAGGCGTGAGCGTCTCTAAACTCGCCGGATAAGCTTCCGTTAGATGCTTTCCGCGAATTGCACCACTTCCTCCGGCTCAGCCCGGGTCCGATAATCCGGATCTACACTCGCATAACGGATTACGCCCTGCGGATCGATGACGTAAGTGGCGGGCACGGGAAGCTCCCACGAATCGTCACCGTTGAATTGGTCCAGGGGAAAACCGAGTGACCGGTACACCTGCTGCAGGTCTTCCGCCAGCCGGAAGGTCAACCGGTATTTCTCCGCCACCTTGTTATGCAGGTCGCTTAGAACATGATAACCGAGTCCGTTTTTTTCCTGCATGGACAAGGAGTGATCCGGCGTTTGGGGACTAATGGCCAGCAGCCTGGCTCCAGCCTCATGAATGCGGTCCAGAAGCCGCTGGTAGGCCCTTAATTCCAAATTGCAGAACGGGCACCATTCTCCGCGGTAAAAGGTCAGAATGACCGGACCGTGCGCAAGTTCTTCAGATAACGTAACGGGGTCACCTGTCTGATTGCTTAACGTAAAATCGGGTGCGTTATCTCCAACCATCAGGCCGCGTGCGGCACCGGATGTGCGTAAGTCCTCGACGGAGCGCTCGAACGCTTCGGTAACGGCTGCGGGCAGCACTTCCAGGCCGTGCCGGGTTGTTGCCGCCAGTTCGTCATTCAGCTTCCATTGGGGCGAATCGGACATATCTTCACTCTCCCTTGTCGGATATGCGCTCATCATATCGTCACCGGGGAATGAAGCACTACCAGTAGAAGGAGCCAGGTGCTGGTTGGCGGGATTTTTTTGTGAGGCGTTACGGTTTCCTGATCAGCGTACCCGGGTTCATGCCGTACTTCCCGCGGAACGCCTCGGCAAAATAACTGGGATTGGAATAACCGACCGACAAGGATACGTCGATGACGCTGGCATCAGGCTCTTGAAGCAGGTGGTATGCCGTTTCCAGCCGTGCCTCCCTCAAATAGCCGAATACGGTGCTGCCGTACAGGTCCTTAAAGCCGGTCTTCAGCTTGAATTCGTTCAGGCCGATGAGGCGGGAGAGCTCCGATAAGGATGGCGGGTGGCTCATTCGATCCAGTATGATTTCCCTCGCCCGTTCCAGCTTGGACAGATCCGTTCTGGACAGGCCGGAGGGCCTCTGGTCCTTGCCCAAAAGCATCGAACGGAACGCGTGGGACAGCAGCTCCAAAATTCGGCACTCCATTTCTAAGCTCAGGGAATCCGGCCGGGCAGAGGCTTCCATCATCTGCTGCAGGAGGTAGGCCGAAGCAGGATCATAGGCTTCCTGGAACACCCGATATGGCAGCGTTCCGATAATCTGATGAAAATCCACGGCCCGGGTGCCCTCGCCATTTTCCATGAAATGATGGAAGGCGGTGACGGGAATGGCGATGCTCATCATTTGAAACGGCTGATTTTTGGAAAAAGGCATGCGGGCTTCCGCCGGGTTGGCAAACTGGAGGCTCCAGCTGCCCGGCTTCATCTCGAACTCCCTGCCGGACACCTCAACCCTCCGGTAGCCTTGAACACAGCAGCTCAGCTCGACCATCGGCACCTGGGTGTGCAGGGCTACAGTATAGTCATCGTTCAAACGAAAATCGACTGCCGCCACCCCTAGATCCTGCCGGGGAGCCAGTCGCTGCACCGTTCCTTCTCCCATCCATGAATGAAGGCTCATGCGTTCGTACCGGCGCCCTGATGAACCATGCATCTGCAATCCGTCAAAGAACTGCCTAAAATTGTGGTGAACGTCAGGCAATGCCATTTCCTTTGCACCCATTTCCTGTATATTTGTGATACCATTATACGGCTATAGCGTTGGGATCTCTATATGGTGGATGGGTGTGGAGAAGAGGAGAACAACGTGATAACGGATGGACAGAGGGGGAGAGGGATGGAACTGATCGAGGAGCGGATTCGGAAGTTACTTGCCGAAATCAGGGAGCAAGTTGGGTATGACCGGGCTGAGCCGCTTGAGAAGGGATTTTCGGACGCGCGGAAATTTGTGTTGTATCAGGCGGATACCCCGGTGTACCTGCTTCGGATACATGAAGGAAGCATGTATTTCAGACAGCGGATGGAGTTCGAACTGCTCCGAAAGCACGAAGCGAATCAGGTCCGCTGCTCCAAGCCGCTGGTGGCGGAGCTGGTTGGGCATCTTGACCTCTGCTATTTGCTGCTGTCCTACATCCCTGGCGTTAGCGGGGATGAAGTTTTGCCCGGATTAGCGCCGGAAGCTCAACTTCAGCAGGGGACGGCGGCCGGAAAAGAGTTAAGAAAGATCCATCAGGTCACTCCTGAGGTCCCTATACACTGGGCGGCGCGGCGTGCAGAAAAATACAGGCAGAAAAGGGAGAAGGTTCGGGAATTGGGCCTTCGCTTTTATCGGCAGAACGATTTGGAGAAATACATAGACGACAACCTGGGCTTGCTTGAAAAGAGTCCGGTAACCTTCCAGCATGACGATTTTCACCCCTCCAACTTGATCTTTCAACATGGATGCCTTGCCGGTGTGATCGACTTTGGCCGGTTTGACTGGGGAGACCCGTGGGAGGAATTTTTCAAACTGCCGAAGTATACCTGCCAAGTCAGCCCGTATTTTGCCAAGGGCCAGGTTCACGGATATTTCCAAGATGGCATTCCGGATGACTTTTGGCCGAAATACAACCTGTTTGTGGCGCTGAACCAGCACGCGACCTTGATCGGGGGCATCCAACATGATAGAGTTCAGGAAACGCTGAAAAAGATCGAGCGGACGATCAACACGCATGACTTTCAAAACGGGGGGCCGCCGGCGTGGTACCGCCTGCAATAAGGAGGACGGGGCGGGCCTCTATGTCGAGGAAGGATTTAAACGTATGATGTTCTGATGGAAAGGAGCAGATCGATTCATGCTGGATGCACGTTCATTATATTTGCGGAGCGTGATGCTGAGGAGAGAGGAAGTGCCGTCCTTTCGTGCGTATCCCTTCAGCCTGCCGGCTGTCCATGACTTTCACAGCTTGTCGTTTCAGCAGCCGGTGACGTTTATCGTCGGCGAAAACGGATCGGGCAAGTCCACCCTGCTGGAAGGGATGGCGGTCGCCTGGGGATTTAATCCCGAAGGAGGCACCATTAATTTTTCCTTTGAAACGATGTCCTCCCACTCGGAGCTGCACCGGTACATGCGGCTCGTGCGCGGCGTCGTCCGGCCGAAGGACGGCTTTTTCTTTCGGGCGGAAAGCTATTATAATGTGGCGACGAATATCGACCAGTTGGATGCGGAGATGAGCTATGGTCCTCCGATCCGGGACTCCTATGGAGGCAAGTCGCTGCATGAGCAGTCCCATGGGGAGAGCTTCTTTGCGACGTTTATGAATCGGTTTGGGGGAAGGGGCCTGTACCTGATGGACGAGCCGGAGGCCGCACTCTCTCCCTTGAAGCAGCTGTCCATGCTGTCGCGGATCCACCAGTTAGTGAAAAAGCGGTCGCAATTCATTATCGCCACGCATTCCCCGATCTTGATGTCGTACCCCCATGCGGAAATTTGGCTGCTCGACGATCAAGGCATGCGCCCGGTGAAGCTGGAGGATACGGACCATTATGTGATCACCCGGAAAATGATGGAGAGCCCGGGGCAGATGCTGGACATTTTGCTGGAGGAGGATCCGGAATAGAAGATAACAAAGCCGCCCCCGATTACCGGAAGCGGCTTTTCACATATCAATCTTAGGCCCGCTTGACCCGCACAGGCAGGCTTACCAGCCCTTGGCCGGCGGCGGAAGGCGTTAAATTCTCTTCCAGCTGGAAGCCGGGAACCGGCTCGATCATCTCAAAGTAATCCATGAACAGCTCCAGCCCGATATTCGCCTCGAGGCGTGCCAGCGGTGCACCCATGCAGAAATGCGGTCCATTCCCGAAGGTCAGATGCCTTTTGGCGTTCGGACGGTGGATGTTCAGGGTGAAGGGGTCCTCAAACACCTGTTCATCCATGTTGGCGGCGCTCATCCAGGCGACGACGACATCGCCTTTTTTTAAATCGACGCCGAGCACGTTGTTATCCTGCTTGACGGTACGGTCCATTTTGGAAATATTGAAGCGGTAACGCAGCATTTCCTCCACGGTGTTTGGCACCAGCTCCCGGTTGGCCCGGACCTCACCGTAAACCTGGTCGTTATCGTACAGGAACGAATAGAACGAGTTGGCGAGCAGATGGCTTGTCGTTTCTACGCCAGCGCCGAGCAGGAACATCGTGGTGCGGACGATCTCGTCATCCGTGAACCGTTCTCCTTCCACATCAGCCTGGATCAGATCGGAAATAATGTCATCGCCGAGCTGGGATCTTTTCTGAACAATATAAGGAAAAAGGTAAGTATAGTACTCTGTGGCAGCCTTGCGCTTCAATTCGCCGATTTCGGCTGCCTTGTCTTTGTTATACGGAAGAAACAAGGTGTCTACCCACTCTTTGAACAGCAGGCGGTCTTTGGAGGGCACCCCGAGCAGATCCGCCATCACAATGACGGGCAATGCGCCGGTAAAATCCTTGACCACGTCGATGACCGGAGCATCTCCCATCTCATCTAGCAGTTGACGGACGACTTCGTGAATCCGCGGCTCCCACAGCTTCAGGCTTCGCGGCGTAAAAGCGGCGGACAGCAGGGAACGGCGTTTCCGGTGCTCCGGCGGATCGGCATTGATCGTGTTGATTTTGTCGTTTCCCCGGCCTTCGTCATTGTCGGCGCCGACGCTGATCGTCGTCCGCGTTCTCACGCTGGAGAAATACTCATAGTCGCTGAGCACCCGTTTGACATCGTCGTAGCGGAATACGTTCCAGGTATTTGTGGTTTCATTGTAACTGATCGGCTCGTTCTGCAGCTTGTCCCGGTACCAATCGTACGGATTGAATTCTTCGGATCGTGATCGGAACTGGGTGATATCCGCTAAAGCAATGATTTCTTGCATTCCATTCCCTCCCGTGTTGAAGAATAGTAGGTGACTTCATGCTTAAAATATCATATGTTAATTTAACATATTGGCCGAAGGGGAGCCACTGCCCAACGCCCCATGACTTTGGGTGCAGTAGGAAATGCGGAGTTTGTCGGAATTCGTTGAAGAACGATATCCGAATTGGTATGCTATTAAATACATAAACCCGGACAGCAGTCAAATCAGACGAGAGGGCAGGATCTATGTATATCGACTTACTCATTTTAATCCAGATTGAAAAATCCCCCAAACACGGGTACGAAATCAAAAAAGAGATCCAAAAAGACCTCGGCTATTTGATGGATGTGAATCATAACCTGCTGTACCCGGCGCTGCGCCGATTTACGTCGGAAGGGGCCATTATCCGAAAACGTAATGAGCAGGAAGGCCGGCCCAGCCAGTACGTGTACGAAATTACCGATGTGGGCAGGGCAAAAATCGCCGAGCTGATCAACGCTTTTACCGAAAAGGACGCCAAGCATGAAATTGAGTTCATGATCCGGGTATCCCTGTTTGACCGTATTTCCCGTGATAATCGGCTGAGGATTCTGGATATGCGCAAAAAGGATCTCGAATCCCTCTTGGCTGGCATTCAGCAGCGCCAGGAAGGAAGCGTGGCTCATGACATGTTCCTGAATGAGGTTCTTCAGCAAACGATATCGCGGGTTGTAGGGGAGATCCGCTGGATCGACGAGCTGATTCGTAAGACGATGAGTGATGAATGAAGAAATTATAGGACATACCTTCGGGAAGATCAGAGGCCACAATTGGGGCAGGGCAGATATCCTGATAACTTTAGATTATTTGGTAAAAAAGGGTGGGGGCGTGTGAATACCGAAACCATAGCGGACATTCTCGGGTTGGTTGCCTATATCTCGCCACAAGCAAGGGATTATGTGAAGCTGGCTGTCCGGAATGAAAAGCTTGATGTTATCTATCATAAAGCAACAGAGCGGGAACATGGTGTTTTTTGTATCGCCGAGGATGATCAATGTGTTATTGCATATTGTTCATTCATACAGGAAACGGATTCTGATGCCCTCCTTGATCTCATTGCAAATACCATGACTCCCTACCTTCAGCAGACTGGCACCAAAGAGCTGTGTTTCAATTTATACGGAGAGAACGTACGGGCGATTCATTTTGTCCGTCAATTGGGCTTTCAAACGGATATGGAGGGCTATCATTTGTACTATGACAGGCCTCATGAACCCGATCTATCCAATACGGATCTCATCGTAAATACATATGAAGCGAGTATGTTGACTCCTTTGGCCGACTTATTTGACAGGGCATACGCCGCATTGAATGCAGAAAACGGCTGGCCACTGGACGAACACCGCATGAATATAAGTTTGTTTCATAAGAGGTTGGAGGATAAGGTCCGAAATGATGAGTTTCGTTCGTTTTGGAAAGAGGGAACTCTGATTGGGGCTTATATTATTTCTGGTGGATATATCCAGGACATCGTTGTAGCACCGGATCAGCAAAACCGCGGATATGGCAGTGCCATCCTTACTCATTGCATCCGGCATATGATGGGTAAGCAGACCCCAAGAATCTATTTGCGCATCGCCAAAACCAATCAGGGTGCCAAAAGGCTGTATGAGAGGCATCAATTTAAAGTAGTGTCTAGCTTTGCGGAACATACCTGGAGAGCAACAAAAAAGGATAGCGTATAAAAATCCAAAGGCAGCCGGTTCTCACCGGCTGCCTTTTTTTCTTACCTTGCGTTTAAAAGGGATACGTCCGGATTCGTGTCCTTGGTGTAGTCGATGCCGTCCGTTTCAAATCCGAACAGCTGGAAAAACTCGCGACGGTACTCTTTCAGATCCGTCAGCTCATATACATTATTCGTTGTGACCTGATCCCAGATCCGGGCCACTTCCTGCTGGACATCCGGACGCAGTTCCCAATCGTCGATGCGGATTCGGCCCGCCTCGTCTACAGGTGTTCCGCCCTCGTGGTACAGCTTGTCGGCAAACAGGCGGTACGACTGCTGGATCGTATTTTCGTGGATGCCCTTTTCTTTCATCACTTTATAGAGCGCGGCGATGTACAGAGGGAAGACCGGAACGGCAGCAGCGGACTGGGTGACCAGGGCTTTGCTGACAACGACGAAAGCTTTTCCGCCTAAAGCGGACAGCTCACGGGTCAGCCGCTGCGCGGTTGCCTCCAGATCCTCCTTGGCTTTACCGATGGTGCCTTCCCGGTAAATGGCCCGGGTAAGCTCCGAGCCGATATAGGAGTAGGCGATGGTCATCGCCCCGTCGGCCAGGAGGTTCGCCTGCCGAAGCCGGTCGATCCAGCGCTGCCAATCGGCTCCACCCATCACGGCGATCGTTTGGCCGATGTCGTCACCTTCCGCCGGTTCGGTCGTGACTTCGTCGGTCACTTCGCCGGTATGAAAGTTCACGGCCTTGCCGGTGAAGGGCGCTCCGATCGGCTTCAGGACCGAGTTGTACGTCTTGCCGCTGTCCGGGTCGGTACGCCGGGACGAAGCTACGCTGTACACGACGAGGTCCACTTGGCCGAACTCATTGGCAATCGTGTCCATGACGCGGTCCTTCGTCTCATCCGCAAAGGCATCGCCTGTAATGCTGACGGATGTCAAACCGGCTTCAGCGGCCCGCCGCTCAAAAGCCGCCGAATTGTACCAGCCCGCCGATGCGGTCCGTTTATCCCGGCCGGAGCTGGGTCGGAAGACGCCGATGGTGGCGGCTCCCGCCCCAAAAGCGGCGGTGATCCGGGCCGACAGGCCGTACCCTGTGGAGGCTCCGATAACCAAGACCCGTTTCGGGCCGTTCAATTTAGGCTGCTGCTGTATGTAATTGATCTGCTCCTGGACCTGCTCGGCACAGCCTTCCGGATGCGCCGTCGTGCAGATGAAACCGCGTGTTCTGGGTGTAATGGTCATAGGGAGTGCGTCCTTTCTTTGCGAAGATAAGTCTAGAAATATTGTACCTCTCTTGTTTTGAAAAGAAAAACGGGTGTCATCCAGTAAGCGTGGAAGTGTATGAACAATCATCGTAGACGCGTAGGCTCGAGCCGGAGAGTGCAAAGGGAATGCCCAAAAAGCAATTTCCCACGCCAAGGGAGGTAATTGACTGGTGAGGGCGAAGCAATATACGAAGAAATATGGATAAGTTCGTCCGAGATCTATCCTTTTTAAAACGCAGATTTGGAGGTTGAATAACCATGATGGATGAAATGACGCAGCGAATGAAGGTATTGACCGAGTGCGACGGGGTGCCCGGACATGAAGGCGCCGTCCGCGCCCAAATGAAAAGCTATCTTGAACCGCTCAGCGAGGAGCTGGTTATGGACCGGCTCGGCAGCGTGTTTGGGGTGAAAACCGGCCTTGCCGGAGGACCTAAAGTCATGCTTGCCGGCCATCTGGACGAGATCGGTTTTATGGTCACCCAGATTACGCCGAAGGGATTTCTGCGTTTTAACCAGCTGGGCGGCTGGTGGGCGCATAACGTTCTGTCCCACCGGGTGAAAGTAAAGACGCGCAAAGGTGAATACATCGGCATCATCGGCTCCAAGCCGCCTCATGTGCTGGAGGCCGAGGAGCGGACCAAGGTCATGAAGCTGAAGGATTTGTATATCGATATCGGGGCCAAAGATGAAGCGGACGCCAAGGACATGGGGGTTCGTCCGGGCGACTGGGTCGTACCGGTAAGCGATTTCTTTACGATGCGAGATGGCGAGCTGTGGGCGGGTAAAGCGCTCGACAACCGCTCCGGCTGCTCGCTGGCGGTCGAAATCCTGTCCCGTCTGCAGAATGAACAGCATCCGAACGTCATTTATGCGGGAGCGACGGTGCAGGAGGAAGTAGGTCTCCGCGGTGCGGGAACGGCCGCCAACCTCATCCAGCCGGACGTGGCCTTTGCGCTGGACGTCGGTATCGCGCATGACACACCGGGCAGCGAGTCGAACCCGATGAAATGCAATATGGGCGGCGGACCGCTGGTGCTCATTTTTGACGCTTCGATGATTCCGAATACCGCCCTGCGGGACCTTGTAATCGACACGGCGGAGGAGCTGGGCATTTCCGTGCAGTTTGACGCCATCACCGGCGGCACGACAGACGGCGGCCGGATTCATACGAGCGGCATCGGCTGCCCGACGCTGTCCGTGGGATTTGCCACGCGATACATTCACAGCCATAATTCCGTGATGTCCAAATCCGATTTCAGCCAGGCAGCCGACCTGCTGACAGCGGTGATCAAGAAGCTGGACCGCGAAACGGTGGATAAGCTGATCGGGTAAGGCGGTGGAACGCGTTATATACTATAAATCCGGAAGACTACCATTTGATCCGTGATGGATTTTATGTGGAGTACAGCGATTTTAATGTGTATCGTTATGCGAAGAAAATCAACGAGGAGTGGCTGGGTTATGATTCAATTTTCCAATGACCGGATCACCGTGTTTCAAAGCGCCTTGTTTCAGACCACTTCTACTGTCATTCAGTTGAACGAGGGCATTCTGATCGTGGATCCGAATTGGCTTCCCGGCGAGATCGAGGAGATCAAGGAATACGTTGGCAAGGTTCGTGGGGATCGGCCATGCTATCTGCTGTTTACCCACGGAGACTTCGACCATATTATCGGTTACCGTGCTTTTCCAGGGGCGGTCACAATCGGAAGCGAGGGCCTGAAGCGCCATCCGAAGAAAGAGCATAAGCTGCGCCTAATTCGCGATTTTGACGCGACTTACTATGTTACCAGGGACTACCCGGTGGAGTTCCCTGAGCTGGATATCGTGATTACCAGGGATGGCCAGCAGGTGCCGATCGGCAGTGATACGTTGACTTTCTATTTAGCGCCGGGACACACGGCGGACGGTCTGTTTACTGTTATCGACCCGCTTGGTGTATTTGTGGCCGGAGACTATTTATCCGATTTCGAACTGCCTTTTATTGAAGATAGTGCACGATCTTATGAGCAGACCTTGCATATGGCCGGCCGGATTCTGAAGGAGCATGCGGTGGAGTGCCTGATTCCTGGTCACGGTCAATACACGGCTGATCTTCCAGAGATGGAGCGGAGAGTGAGCATGGCGCTTGATCATATCGAGCGGTTGAAACAGGCGGTGCTTGCGGATGACCGGGAAGCGCTGGAACGGCTGCAGCAGGAGCACGGATTTGTGTCTGAGTCGACCATCGCGAGTCATGAGGAGAATGTCAAAATCATTCGACGAGAATTTGGGGGAACAGAGTTCGAAGGATGAGATATAAGTTTTGGAACGGTACTGAATGTAGGGGATTCGCAAAAGGGGCATAGTAAACGTGCCCCAAGGGCCATGTAGAGGAACGATGAAACAACGGTTTTCGTTGAGAAGGATGTTCCTTTTGACTAAAATGGAATAAAACGTAAAGCGTCAGACATCATCGGTATGTTCTGATGCTTTATTTTTTGAGTGGGGCTAAGTGTAACCAAGCTGTCGAAAGGGGCGATGGCTATGACGCTGGTGTTGTATCACTACTATGAGGCAGCACAGGGGCCTTTTCGAAATCTGTCGAGTCTGCCTCTGGAAGAAGCCCGTGAAATTTTGGGGCAGATCGTGAAGGAAGGGAAGACGTTTGCCAGTCAGAGAGCAGTCGATTATATGGAAACGAGGCTTATACTGGAGAGCCGGGCCAGAGAGGCGTTTATAGCCAAAGGCGGCCAGCCCGCAAATCTGTATCCGCATTATATGACCCTCGGACCGTGCAATTGGCTGTGTTCCTGGTATACGGAACCAAATGTGGTTCAAATCGATCGGGACGAATTCGATGATCGTTCGATCAGTTTTACGTACGGCGATCTGTTTCCGACAATGCGCTACGAAGATGGCAGGCCCTACCGCAAGCAGGTGTACACGAAGGATGAAATTCGGGAAGTCATCACCAGGTACGGGCTCCCGCAGGAATGGAACAAGCACGGGGACCGGGGGCCAGAGCGATACATTGAGGCACAGATTTGGGATGAAAACGTGATTGGAAGATCGGATCGGAGGGAACTGATGGTTATTGATGAAATCATCGAGCTGTCCCCTTATCAAGCTGAATGGAAGGACATCTACGAGCAAGAGAAAAGGAAGCTGGAGCCTGTGTTTGTGGAACAAGCGGTGGAGTTTGCCCATATCGGTAGCACGTCTATCGAGGGAATGACGGCCAAACCGATTATCGATATCCTGATCGGCCTCAAGGAGCTTCACATTGACGAGCAGACAGACCGGCAATTGGTTTCCATGCAGTATGAGGGCATGGGTGTGGCGGGAGTGCCGGGGCGAATTCATTACCGTAAACGTGCCGGGCAGAAGATCAATCTGCAAATAACCGAGTGGGACTCCGCCATTTGGCGGGATAACCTGCTGTTCAGGGATTATTTGCGTACCCATCCGGAACAAGCGATTGCCTATGCACAGGCCAAACGGAACACGCTGGCCAGCGGCATCAACACGCTGCTGAAATACTCGGAAGAAAAGTCTGGAACGATTGCCGAGCTATTGGAAAAAGCGCGGGCGTGGGCAAAAAGTTGATTTTGCATCAGGAGGGAGGAAGCAGCTATGCGCATTATCGTGACAGGCGGCGCTGTTATTCAGGATCAAGCCGGCCGCATCCTCATGCAGCGCAGGTCCGATTATGGGGATTGGGGATTGCCCGGAGGTGCGATGGAGCCCGGAGAAACGATTGAAGAGACGATGCGGCGGGAAGTGATGGAAGAGACCGGACTGGTCGTCCTGAAACATGAACTGATGGGAATCTATAGCGGGCCGAGAATGCAGTACACCTACCCTGACGGGAACGAGGTTGTGTTTGTCATGTTCATCTTCAAGGCGGAGGCAAGCTTGCAGGGAAGCCTTTCCGATAACGGAAGGGCACTTCTTTTTCAGGACATTCAGCAGGAGTCGCTTCAGCTTGAATTCAAGTCCATGGATGAAATCGAACAGCTGCCGATCAGTTCCGTTCAGCAGCCTGTTTTTGAGGATTTAATGCAAAAGAAGATTTCCATATTAAGGAGCTGAAATTATGAGGCCAATCACTGTAAGGACGTATCAGGAGAAAAATATCCCCGCCGCTCAAGTGAAACAGCTGTATGATCACCTGGGCTGGTGGCCGGAAAGAACGTTGGCCGATATCGAATCCATGCTCGGCTCATCCATTGCTGTCGGCGCCTGGGACGAGGACAGGCTGGTCGGGTTTGTGAGAGCGGTTTCGGACGGCTTGTTCCGTGCCTATATCGAGGATATGGGCGTGCATGCGGATTACAGAAACCGGGGCTTGGGACGGGAGATCGTCGACCGGATCACCGCAGAACTGAAAAATATCCACGTGGTCAGCTTATTTTGCGAGAGCGGCCTGGTGGATTTTTATCAGCAGACCGGCTACAAACCGACCCGGCAGGTCGTCATGCACAAGAGTCATGAGGCAGCGAAGGTGACAAAAGGGGAAAAGAACGATGAGCGCGCTTGATGCTTTGCGTTTTCCGATAGGTTCTTTTGAGCCCGTGATCGTCCCCTCCTCTCAGCAGCGCGAAGATTGGATCGGGCAAATTCCGGAATTGAGCGGCAAGCTGCAAAGCGTTCTAAACCATTTTCAGCAGGAGCAGCTCGATGTTCCTTACCGCCCTGAAGGCTGGACGGTCCGGCAGATCGTTCATCATTTGGCGGATAATGATATGAATGCGTATATTCGTTTTAAAAGAGCCCTGACCGAGCAGGAGCCTCTGGCAAGCTCATACCGGGAAGACCTGTGGGCCGAGCTGCCGGATTATATGGATCTGACCATCGAGCATTCAGTGTCGCTGGTGGAGCTTTTGCATCAACGCTTTTATAGGCTGCTGCTAAACCTGACTCCGATGGACTTTCGCAGAACGATGCGAACCGAGGTGCTCGGAACGATCACACTGGACACGGCCCTGCAAAGGTTCATCTGGCACCATCGCCATCATGCCGCCCAGATCGCCGCTTTTGCCGCGAGAATAAATAGGGATCAATCAACGACGATCAAGCCCGAAAGGACGTCATAATATGTACATAAGCAAAGAACTGGCCGATATAATGGAGCAATCCGAGATCGATTACATGATCGACCGGATGAAGGCGATTCAGGAGCGGCCTGGCAATCCGATGGGGATCGACATTCAAACTTTTGGCGGTGCTGCCGCGTTCTATAGTCAAGCGATGCCATGGCCGCAGTTTAATACGGTGAAGGGGATTGGAGAGCAAGAGGCTGAGCGCCTGGATGAAATTCTGGAATTTTATCGGAAGCGGCAGGGCCGATGCCAATTTGAGGTGGTTCCTTCCAAAACTCATCCCAAGCTGATGAAGGCTCTCTTTGATCAGGGCTATTACCAGACCGGGTATCATGCGACTTTATACGGCGAACCGCGCTCTTGTGAGACAGGAAGAGAGCCTATTACGATCCGGGAACTCACCGCGGACGAAATGGACTTGTATGCCGAAATTCACTGTCTGGGCACCGGTCTGCCGATATCCGGCAAACATCACATCGCCGACAACAACATCGTTCTTTATGACAGGGATGGATGGAAGTTCTTTGTTGCGTGGGTCAACGGCAAGCCGGCCGGTGTAGGCGTGATGTATATCCAGGATGACAAGGCTTCGCTGACGTTTGCCACTACACTTGCGGAATACCGCAACCAGGGGGTTCAGCAGGCGCTATTGGAAAAAAGGATCACCGAAGCGCATCAAAGCGGCTGCCGGATCGTGGTCGGCCAGGCGGCCTATGCCTCGACCAGCCACCGCAACATGGAGCGGGCAGGTCTGAAGCTGGGCTATACCCGGGGAACATGGGTTCAGGCATAAGCTGACGGTTGTCGTGTAAAAAGTCACGGACTAGCGTTTTTGCTGATGGCTATTTTTTCGGAGGAGGAATGTCATTTGAAAAGAGTGCTGCCTCTATTCCTTGGTTTCATCCTACTTTTACCGCTATCTATTGCCTCGGCAAGCTGGGCCTATCCATTTGTCGTTTACTCCGGCCATATCTACCAGGTCACAACACAAGCCGTTCAGCCCGAGGACGTCGGCCAAAAAATCGGCAAAGTCACGAAGTATTCGGACCGGGAAGGAACGTATCGGGGGAATTTCTCCAACATGTATCCCAAAGGAACGGGTTACTACGCCATTGAGGGGCGGAGCCGCCAAGAGGCTATCGCAGTTCGAACGGGCGAAGATACGTACATTTTGGCGATTCAGCAGGGTGCTTATTCCGGAGGGCCGGAGATGCGAACGATTTGGTGGTTATACACTGGAATTGGTATCGTCGCTGTCGCATGCTTTGCGTGGGCGGCCAGAGTCATGCAGAAGCGGAGAGCTCGGGAGGGGAGCAAGTGAAGCGAAAATTTGCCGACCGGCAGGATTGGCGGCGGGTGCTGGAAAGAGACTTTGCCTGCAGGCCGCTCCGATCCGAAGAATTTAACGGGCATGTGACACTCATCTCGATTCATCAAATCAGCGAGCCTCTTGTGGTACAGATGCAGAACCGGGACTTGTGCCTGGCTGATCAGGGATACGTTTGGATGCAGCACTTTCCGGAAGGGGAGCACTACGCGGTCACCACCATGTTTAATGCGGAGCGAGAGATCATCCAGTGGTACGTAGATATGACGAAACGGAACGGCCTGAGCGGGGAGGGCATTCCTTACTGGGATGACTTGTATCTGGACTTGGTCGTCTTTCCTGACGGCAGCGATGTGATCAAAGATGAAGACGAGTTGAGCGAAGCGCTTCGCAGTTCGGCTATTACGGAGGAGGACTTCGTGCTCGCGCACCGAACCCTGAATGGGCTGCTGCCCCAGATCCATACGGGGACCCATTGGATATGGAGCCATAGTAAGAAACATTTGGATTGGATGCTGGAAAGGAATTAGTGAAGCGGAGCAGATTCCGAGGGAGGTGATTACGCGTGAAAAAGGGCATACCCTATTTCCTGATGATTCTGGCCGCGCTGCTCCTTTTGGTGCAAAATCATCAGGATGTATCCGTGGGGGACATGATATTCTCAAGCCTTGGCCTGAATCCGTGGACAGGGGGCTCAACCGGGTATCATCTGCCGGTCATCGCCGGTTTGGCATTGCTCGTGGCGGGTATATTTGGTACCGTGAGGCTATACCGTGCCAAGTATCCGCGGATTCTCAGCTGGATTTTGCTAGCCTGCATCGGGATCATTTATGCGTTTCCTCTGGTCACCCGGCTAATCGGCTCGTTATGAAGATCATACAATATATAAATAGATAAGGCAGGGGATGTTATTGACGGAGTTTCAGAAGCAAATGGAAAAATATGCTGAACTGCTCGTCCGAGTGGGCGTGAATGTGCAGCCGGATCAAGTGCTCTATGTGGAATCGCCTATAGAGTCGGCTGATTTTGCGCGGCTGGTTACGGCTAAAGCCTACCAGGCAGGGGCCAAGTATGTACAGTTGAACTGGCGTGATGAAACGGTAGAGCGCATGCGCTATGACCTGGCGGGGCCGGAATCGTTTGCGTTCTATCCCCCTTGGACGGCGCACATGATGGAGAGCATTGCGGAGTCCGGGGGAGCGGTTCTCCTGCTGGACGGGGAGAATCCGAATTTGTATGAGGGCGTGGATCCGGCGAAAATATCGGCTTCCCGGAAAGCCGCCGCCGCCGCTCGCCGGAACTATCTCGGATACGTGCGCACTAATCGGATCAGCTGGTGCATCGTCAACGTGCCGAGCCAGGCGTGGGCGGATCAAGTGTTTGCCGACCGCCCGCAGGAAGAGCGGGTGAACGCATTATGGGAATCGATTTTCCACATGAACCATATCGATGAAGAGGATCCGGTGGCTGCCTGGCGGAGGCATACGCAGCATTTACGAGCCGTCACCGATAAGCTGAACGCGAAGCAGTACCGCAGGCTGCATTACAAGGCACCCGGCACGGATCTGACGGTCGAACTCGCTCCGGGCCATATCTGGCTTGGCGGCGGCCAGGTTAATCAGAGCGGGATTCCGTTCGTGGCGAATATGCCGACCGAGGAAGTGTATACGATGCCGCACCGCGCCGGGACAAACGGAACGGTATCGAGCACCCGGCCGTTTGTGCTGAACGGGCAGCTGGTGGACCGCTTCACTCTGACGTTTCGTGAGGGACGTGTGGTGGATTTTACGGCGGAGACCGGATATGAGGCGTTGAAGCAGTTTTTGGATGCCGATGAGGGAACGCGATATTTGGGGGAGATCGCGATCGTACCGCATGATTCGCCGATCTCCCGTCTGAACCGGGTTTTCTATAATGTGGGCATCGACGAAAATGCGTCCTGCCATTTTGCGCTCGGGAGTGCGTATCCGACGAATTTGCAGGGCGGGGCGGGACTCAGCGATGAGGAGCTGCTTGCCCGCGGAGCCAACGTCAGCATGCAGCATGAAGATTTTATGGTCGGTTCGGCGGAACTGAGCATCGATGCGGAGCATGAGGACGGCACGATCGAGCCGCTGCTGCGGAATGGAAGCTGGGTGATTCGGTGATTACCTTTACAGAAGGGCAGAACAAATTTAATTTTCGGGTTGCGGGAATCGCTGTTCACCGCGATCGGATATTGCTGCACACGACGCTGCAAGACGATTTCTGGAATCTGCCCGGCGGGCGGGTAGAGTTTCAGGAATCGACGGACCAGGCTCTCATCCGGGAGATCCGGGAAGAGCTGGGCATCGATATACAGATAGACAAGCTGTTGTATGTCAATGAGGATTTTTTCGAATATGATCGAATGAAATACCATGAAACCGGATTTTATTACACGTTTTCTTTTCCCGAGGGCCATGAAATTCTGGATCGGGAGGGCGAGTTCCCAGGCATTGAGGATGGCGGCAGACTGATCTTCAAATGGTTTACAATTGAGGAATTACAGGGCTTGTCGGTATATCCGGTTGAGCTGAAGACAGACATCATGTCAGTGATTGACGGCAGCGCTGACTTGAAGCATCGGATTCATCAACCGTAGGGTTACATACAGACAGCGGGCAGGGACTCATCCCTGCCCGCTGTTTTGCTAATTACTTAACTGATCTCGATTCGCTCTTCTGGACGCCATCGGTATGCCGGATAATCGCATCCAGAATGGCATCCCAATCGTCCTCATGCAGCTCATGGCCGGTCCCTTCCAGGGTCAGCAGCCGGGCGCCCGGGATCTCCCGGGCCAACGACTCACCGTGGGCATAAGGGATGATCGGATCCTCGGTGCCATGGATGACGAGGGCCGGCACCCGGATGTCCGGTACCCCAGCAATCAGATCCTCTCCGCCGGTCAGCAGGCCATGATTGAACATGCTCGCCGCCCAATTGCGGGTCCGATGCAGCTCCCGTGCGGCCAGCCGGCGGACTTTAGCCTCGTCCGGAGCGTGCTTTGACCCGCGGAGCAGGTTCCATTTTTGAACGCTAAAGTCCAGGATCGCCTGCTCGTTCTCCCAATTGACCTGATCGGCCGAAGCGAAAAAGGCAGCGACCTTTTCTTCCATTTCCGGCAGACTCGGGTCACGGAACGAAGAGGTCATGATCAGCGTATTGCTCAGCACCCGCTCGGGATACTTGACCGTAGCCATCAGCGTCAGCAGGCCGCCGAGCGACATCCCTGCCACATGGGCCCGGCTAATTCCGTAGGCGTCCAGAACGCGGATAGCGTCATCGGCCATATCCTCTAAGCCGTACTGCGGGTTGCCGGGCTCATCGTTCATCGATTGGCCGACGTCGCGGTTGTCGTAACGGATGACAAACCGCCCCGCGTCAGCAAGGCGCTGGCAAAATTCATCCTCCCACCAGATCATCGAGGCGGTGGCGCCCATAATGAGCAGGATTGCCGGATCTTCCTTTCGTCCAAAGCTTTCGGTGCACAGTTCAATACCATCTACTTTAATGAGTTGTTCTGTCATTTATGTTTCCTCCTTAGATTTCAATTCACGCCTACCTGGCGCTCCTTTTCTTCGTTGGTGTTTTCGGCCAGCGATAAGAGGGGACCTTCTCCCGCATCGTATCAAATACGGCTGCCCAATCCCTCTCGCGCAGCAAGCATACCGGCGTATTCCGTTCTATCCGGATGTGCTGCAGCAGGTGCCTGATTTGCACCGGTGTAAAAATCCCCGCCAGTGCCTCGCACACCGGCAGTGCCGGATCGTTCAGTGCGTACACGGCCAATCCGCCAAACGCATGATGATGCCGCGTCTGCACCCAAGGTGTTTTCCGTCTCCGAATACGGAGTACGGCTGCGTCCACCTGAGGTGGGGGTGAGAAATGCCGCCGGGGCACAACCTTCACCAGCTCGAAGTCAAACCACATCCGCCACTTGAGCAGACGCGGGCTGCGAATCTGCCTTGCCGTAAATCCCTTGGCTGCTCCGTGCTGCACGATCAGCACCGCCCCCTGGAACGCAGAACCCGGCGGGTCGAGCAGCTTCTCGAGAATGAATGTCGTCATAAAAAATGGAATGTTGGCTACAACATGAAACGGCTCCTTCGGAAGATAAACCTCGCGAATGTCCCTTTCAATAACGGCCACATTGGAGCCGGGAACCGCCCTTTGCCGAAGGGAGGCGGCGAATGCGGCATCGTTCTCAATGGCCAGCACTCTGCCTGCCTTCTTCGCAAGCGGGAACGTGATGGCTCCCCGCCCGGCGCCCAGATCGAGCACCGTGTCGGCGTTTGTGACACCGGCCATTCCGATCATGTCGTGAATGACCGGCTCGTGGTGCAGCAGGTGCTGTCCTTTTGCTGCGGGTTTCTCTATGTTCAAGTGCGTCTTTATATGACGTTGTCGATGTTTATGCATCCATGAATCCCTCCGTTATCCAGCGATGGTTTCTTGCCCATCGGCTGTGCTGTGAAGTGGAGAGACTCAGGATAACGCCGCGGAATCCGGACGATTTCACCGAATGAAGGGCAACCGTGCGGGACGGACGCACTGCATGAAAGAGCAGTTCATCGGCATATAAGCCCGGCATTGAAGCGGCAGGTGGCGGCACATTATGCATCGACCAAGCGACATTTTGTCCTGAGCAAAAAGGAGGTTACCTGGCAAAAGGGCAGACCTATCCTGAGTTTCTCTGTACACAGCAAAGCCAACGGCTTTTTTTCTTAGCAGCTGTACACCATGCGAACCCGGATAAACTGATCTACCACACGTAACCCTCCTTGCCGGAATCATCGTTAATCTAAAAATAAGCACAAAAAAACACAGGCTGTCTGCCTGTGTCAGCGTTTCGCGAAAGGACCGCCCGGTCCAAGGAACAACCGTTCCTCGGCCGCAGGATATGAGGTCTTACATGAAAGACGGAAGAGGCCCTAGGGCAGGGAGAGACTATCATTCCTATCCCTTAAGGGTACGATCCCGCAATGCGTTCATGTGAGATGAATTTTTAAAGGCAGGCTGGACATGATCATGCGTGTTCCTACAGACGATGCTTCAGCCATAGTCGTTATAAACCTGGGTTACCTTTAAAAAATGGCAGACCAATCCTGAGTCCTCCGCGTACAAGCAGAGAATTTTGCAATATGTTAGTTGCAAAACGTGCGAACCCGGATAAACTGATCTACCACACGTAACCCTCCGTTCTTCCTAAATTACTAACAGGCTACCATATCGATCCATTTTTAGCAAGTACCCGGCGAAGAAAGGGGATGGCGTTTTCCCGTCGAATAGGTAAATTAACGTCGCTTGGGGCAGTTTTACTTGGAATTGATGACACGTTACGGAAAGGAGGGCATAGCATCAAACAAATTATCGATATGGGTGGCGGAGGATTCTCAATGGAACCGGATAACCCCTTGCTGGATCTGTACATTCTTCAGCAGGCAGGTACCGGCCGCCCCAAAGTTTGCTTTGTACCAACGGCGAGCAGTGACGCACAAGGGTATATCGATCGATTTTATGATGCATTTCAGCGTCTGGAATGCACTCCCTCTCATCTTTCCCTGGTCTCCCCCCCAACCTTCGATTTGGAGGATTTTATTCTTGACAAAGATATCATTTATGTCGGGGGCGGCAATACGAAATCGATGCTTGCGGTATGGAAGGAACGTAGTGTGGATCGATATTTAAAGACGGCCTGGGAAAATGGGGTGATTCTATCCGGGCTAAGCGCCGGTTCCATTTGCTGGTTTGAGGAAGGCGTGACGGATTCCATCCCTGGCGACCTGACCCGGCTGGAGGGCCTCGGCCTGCTTTCAGGAAGCCACTGTCCCCATTATGACGGGGAAGCGGACCGAAGGCCCAGTTATCACCGGCTGATCCAAAGCGGACAAATCGGTGGGGGAATAGCCGCAGATGACGGAGCGGCACTGCATTATGTAGATGGTGTTTTTCACCGGGCGGTAAGCTCTCGTCCTGAGGCCAAAGCCTACGAGGTGCAAGCCGTGGAAGGGCATGTGGTGGAGACGGTCATTCCAACCGTATATGGGGGAAGCGGGCCGGGCTATGATATAACCGGAATCCCGAATACCGATAAGGAGGATGCCGCTTGGGCACGAAAGCCGTTTTGTTCGATTTGTTCGAGACCTTAATCACCGAATATGCGGATGGCCGGCGGATATCGGGGGCCGCTACGATTACCCGGGTCTGCTTGGTCTGAGCCAGGAAGAGTTCAAGCTGGAATGGAGAAGCCGGGTGGAGCGGCGGATGCGCGGGGAGCTGGCAAGTTTTCCGGATGTCATCCGGGATATTTGCCGGAGCAGGGGCCTGGATGCGGACGAACAGTCCGTTCAGTCGCTCTACCAGGCAAGGATCCAGGAGAAGCGGATTCCTTTTGAAGCCGTTCGCCCTGACATTTTGGAAATGCTCGCAAACCTCCGTACCCATGGCTGGAAGCTGGGACTGATCAGCAACTGTTCGGAGGAGGAAGTCCGGGGCTGGGAAGATTCCCCGCTGGCCGGGTATTTTGACGACGTTATTTTTTCATACGAGGTACAATGCTGTAAGCCCGACCCTGCTATCTATGAACTCGCATGCCGACGGCTGCAAATACTCCCGGAGGATTGCGTGTTTGTAGGTGACGGAGGCTCCGGAGAGCTGGATGGGGCGCACCAGGCAGGGATGAAGGTCATCCATGCGGTCTGGTTCAATCCCTATGTGGAGAGCCGGTATGCTCAACTGTCGGCGCCTATGCAGCTTGCCGCCGCATTGCCTGTACGATAGCCGGACCGAGCATAAGTCTGGATGAACTTTTAGAGGAGGATAAGTGATGAAGAAGATCACACCGATCTTTCGGATTTTCGATGAGGACAAAGCCAAGGAGTTTTACGTGGATTTCCTGGAATTCCGGATGGACTGGGAGCATCGCTATGAAGACGATCTTCCCTTATACATGCAGGTGTCCAGCGGGGACTGTGAGATCCATTTGAGCGGGCATCACGGCGACTGCACCCCCGGCTCGGCGATCCGTGTTGAAGTCGAAGACATCCAGAGCCTCCATGCCAAACTGATAGCGAAGAAGTACAAGCATGCGCGCCCTGGGCTTGAGGATATGGAGGTGAGCGTGATCGATCCTTTCGGTAACCGGATCACGTTTTTTGAGAGGAAGGATGCATGAACCCGGCGAACAAGCTGACGCTGGCCAGAATCATGCTGATCCCCGTGTTTATCGTTTTTTTTGCAGAGTACCCCGTACGGCTGGCGGATTCCAACGCGTTCATTCAATTTCTGAACCAGTACGGGACCTATATGGCGGTGGGCGTATTTGTTCTTGCTTCCGCTACGGACAAGCTGGACGGGTATATTGCCCGCAAATACCACCTGGTTACCAATCTCGGGAAGCTATTGGACCCGCTTGCCGATAAGCTGCTTGTTTCGGTAGCGCTGATAATGATGGTCGAAGCCGGGATGATTCCGGCCTGGATGGCCTTCGTGATGATTGGCCGTGAATTCATAATTACAGCTTTGCGAATGGCGGCGTCGGCCCAGGGAATCGCTCTGGCGGCAGATCGGTACGGCAAGTGGAAAATGGTGTCCCAGGTCGTCGCCATTACGGCCGTGCTGCTGAATAACTATCCTTTTCAATGGCTGACTAGCCTTCGCGTCGATTCCTTCTTGATGGTGATCGCCGTGATGATGACCGTCATGTCAGGGTACCACTACGTGGTCAAAAACGTTAAGCTTCTCATATAAAAAGGCTCAAACGCTTCGTGCTTGAGTTATGAGGGAGGAGGCGCAATTTTGGTTCTTTGGAGCAAGCAGGGGGTCAGCGTAAGGAAACTGGAGGCGGGCGATGCGGACCATTTGGTCCGTTGGCTCAGCGATCCACGCGTCCTCGAATATTATGAAGGCCGGGACCGTCCGCATGATATGGCCATGGTGCAGGAGCACTTTTACCGAGATGATCAAATCGAAGCCTGCATCATTCAACTGGACGACCGCGATATCGGATATATTCAATATTATCCGGTCGATCCGGAGGAACGCGAGGTATATGGCTATGGCGAAGGGGACGGGCGAATTTTCGGCATGGATCAGTTTATTGGGGAGCCCGACTGCTGGAACCGGGGAATCGGCACAAGGCTGATTCAAGGCATGGTTTCTTATCTGACCAACACGCTTCAAGCCGATAAAATTGTCATGGACCCGCAAACCTGGAACGCCAGGGCTCTGCGCGTATACGAAAAATGCGGCTTCCGCAAGATCAAACTGCTGGAAAAACGCGAATGGCATGAAGGAGAGTACCGCGACTGCTGGCTGATCGAATACAGTGCAGCAAATGGAGAGGAGAAGTAGGATGAATCATAGTTATAGTCAAACCTTGAACCGTTTAGTCGGATATTTTGAGAGCGAACTGAAAGCAGTGCCCGAAGAGGTGTTCAGACACAAGCAAGGACCCGCCAAGTGGTCAAAGCAGGAGATCGTGGGTCACTTATGCGATTCGGCAGCGAACAACCATCTTCGTTTTGTCAAAATAAAACAGTCGGCGCATCCGGTATCCCTTGAGGGATACGATCAGGACCGGTGGGTGGACCTGCACGGGTATCAGGAGCAATACAACCAGACGGATATCATTACGCTGTGGGTTATGCTGAACAGGCAAATTGTCCATGTTCTCGAGCGTTTGACCGCGGAGGATTACGGCAAAACCTGCATTCTTCCCGGCGGCGGTGAAGCGACGCTGGATTGGCTGGTGAACGATTACCTGGAGCATATGCGGCACCACTTTAGACAGATTCTCGGTCCGGAGTCGGTATAGCGGGCGGAGGCCGGGACATAGTCTTGGCGCGGCTGGCTTCATTGAATATACATCGATATACGTTGTTCTTAAGATATAGGAAAAGAATAAGCTTCGGGGAATCGAGCTTCGATATATCGCAAGAAAAAGCCCCGCTAAATGCGGTCTGGCTTCATTGATATACATCGATATACGTTTGTTCTTATCAATGACTGGAGGAAACTAACATCATGGAAACACTGCGAGAGCTGTTGATTGAGGATTACGAACAATGCATGGAGCTGTGGGGCAAAACGGAAGGGATGGCGCTCAGCGACGCCGATTCGAAAGAATCGATTCACCGGTACCTGGTTCGGAACCCGGGCATGAGCTTTGTCGCCACCGATGGTGATCGGGTGATCGGCACCATTCTGTGCGGCCATGACGGCCGAAGGGGGTATATCTACCACGTTGCGGTCGATCCGGCCTGCAGGGGCCGAGCCATCGGGCAAAAACTGGCGAAAGCCGGGCTGGATAAGCTCCGGGAAGAGGGCATCGCCAAGTGCCATATCATGGTGATCGAGGAGAATGAGATCGGCAATTATTTTTGGGCCAAATCAGGCTGGAGCCGGAGGGACGGCATTCTGCTGTATTCCTCCAATACATAGGAGCATAACGCGGGAGTACCGTCCTTTTTTTGGTCCCAGGATGTGAAACTTAAAATTATCGGCTGATCACCGGATTAGGCTTGTTATGATGAGGCTGCCTCCGGCTCGGAAATAACAGGGAGCGTCACGGTAAACGTGGTGCCCTCCTGGGGCACGCTCTGGACCGATATGTTCCCGCCATGATTATGGATGATGTTGTGTGTGATCATAAACCCAAGACCGGTGCCTGATTCCTTGGTCGTGAAAAAGGGCTTGCCCAGCGCCTGGATCTGCTCCGCCGTCATGCCGCAGCCTTCGTCCTGAACGCTGATGAAGGCCTCGTTGTTCCGGGAGAGAGCGTGGATCCGGATGATGCCGCCTTGAGGCATGGCTTCCATCGCATTTTTGAGCAGGTTGATGAAGACCTGTTTCAACTGGTTGGCCTCGCCGGCAATCCAGATGGAAGGTTCGGAGAAGGCGGAAACGATCTCGATATTTTTTAATGCAGCCTGGCCGTTCATCAGTGTAATCACCTGGTCCAGCAGCGGCAAAATGTCCATTGGCTTGCTCGCATGCGAAACTTGGGGTTTGGACAGCACCAGCAGCTCATTGACGATAAATTCGATCCGCTTCAGCTCGGATTCCATGATCGCAAAGTACTGGTCGTTGTTTTGGCTGGAAGTGCGGAGGAGCTTCAAAAAGCCGAAAATGGCGGTCAGCGGATTGCGGATTTCGTGAGCGATGCCTGCGGCAAGCTGCCCTGCTGTCGATAGCTTCTCGGACTGCATGAGCCGGTCTTCCTCAAGCTTCTGGTCGGAGATATCTTTAAAGATCCCGATGACGCACCGCTTTTTTTGATAGGTAATCTTCAGTGAAAATCCTTCCACATGCCTCAGCTGTCCATTGAAACAGCGGATGCGATAGCGTACGGAGCCGATGGGCCTGTTGTTGTAGTGCCGCTGCTTGCGCTCGGCCAGAATTTCGTGGTCGGCGGCGTCGACCAAATCGTCCGTTGACATGCCGATTACGGCTTCCAGGCTGTCTGCATGAATGAGCCTGAGTCCGGCAGGATTGGCATACTGAATCTGGCCGTGGTTCGTAATCAGCACGGACAGGGGGAGGCCATCCAGCAGCTGCATGAAGGAATCCTCCCGCTCGTGCAGATGGGTTTCGGTATAATGCAGCCTAGTTTCCATTTGCATCATCTGGGTCCTGTTCTCGAATTGGGTGAAGTAAATCTCAGGTTTCCCGGCCTCATTTCGAATCAAGGAGATGCGGATATCAAGGGACAACCGTTGTCCTGAAGGATGATAGTAATGCTGGTCGATCCGGTGCTGATCCCGTTTCATGGACTGCAGCCACTCCCCGCACTTAACGATGTCGCGGGACAGTTCCTGAATTGCGGGAAGAAGATCCGGCACAGTGAAATGGTCAGGTGTATAACCGAGGAGGGTGCATAAAGCGGGGTTGACCTTTAGGAAGGCTCCGTCAGGCGCGATAAGGGCCATGCCGATCGCGGCCTGCCTAAAGGCAAAGTCGTAATTATGGACTTCAGCGGATCGCATGGCAGTTCCCCTCTCTACTATCAAGCCGTGGTATATTTATACATATTATAATCGCGAATCTCTTTAATCATCAATGCTAAAGTAAGTGAACATTAACTTTTAAAAGAGAGCCGCGAAACGTGGGAACAAAAATACAATCGATATGGAGGTGCTGTAAATGAAAATCACGCTGACTTTGCTCACTTCAGAGGAATTAAAGCAGCAGTGGAAGCAGGCTTTTACCGAACATGACATCTTCCGCCCCGATGAGTACTACGACAAATGTCTCGCTGAAAACGCAGCGGGTGTCCGTGAAACGATCATCGCCTATGCAGATGACCAGGTCGCCGGGGTATGTCACCTGAAATACGAATCGGACTACCCCCCTTTCCAAGAGCAAGGCATTCCGGAAGTGAACGATCTGAACGTATTCCCCGTCTTCCAGCGCCAAGGAATCGGCAACCGGATCCTGGAGGAGTTTGAATCGATCGTAAGCCGCAAGGGCAAACGGATCGGCATCGGTGTGGGCTTATTCAAGGACTACGGTAAGGCACAGCGCATTTACTGCCGCAGAGGTTACATTCCCGATGGCAACGGCATCGTGTATAAGAACCAGCCGGTCGTGCCGGGCGAGATGGTCCGGGTGGACGATGATTTGAATCTCTTTTTCATTAAGGAACTTTAATAAAAGGGAGGTGTACGATTGGGATTGGAACTGGAAACCGCACAGCCGGAAAGCCACGGCCTGTCGTCCGGCGATGTACTTCGGTTCTTAGAACGGATCGAGGAACTGGAGCTTCAGGTCAACCGTTTGATGCTGCTTCAGAATGGAAAAGTTACGGCCCGTTTCAACCGTCAGCCGTATCGGGAAGAGGCACCTACGTTATTATTTTCGCTCAGCAAGAGCTTCACTTCCATTGCGGCGGGAATTGCCAGGGACGAAGGATATATCCGGCTGACGGATCCGGTCGTTTCGTATTTTCCCGATAAGCTTGCCGGTAACGTCCCGCCCTACTTATCCCAGATGACCATCCACCATCTGCTTTCGATGAATACAGGACATCATGACAACATTTACGGCCGGGTGATGGAATCCGGGCCAGACTGGGCCCAAACGTTCTTATCCTTGGCGCCGGAGCATCCGCCGGGAAGCCATTACGTGTACAACACCCATGCGACCTACATGGTTGCCGCCATTCTGGAAAGAGCGACCGGCATGAGCCTCGTCGAATATGTAAAACCGAGATTGTTCGAGCCCCTTGGAATTGACTCGGTGGATTGGGAAACCTGCCCGATGGGAGTGACCGCAGGCGGCATGGGGCTGAGCATTCCCATCGACGGCGTGGCGAAGTTCGGTCAGATGCTGCTGAACGAGGGCGGGTATGGCGGCCGGAGAATCGTATCGACGGAATACATCCGGTTAGCCACCGCGGAGCAGAGCGATAACCGCCGCAATGAGACGAGGGCCGATTTTTCGGAAGGGTATGGCTACCAATTTTTCCGGTGCCGGCAGGGGTGTTATATGGGAAACGGCGGGTTCGGGCAGCTCTGCTTTGTTGCTCCGAAGCACGGCATTGTCATTGCAGCCTCTTCCGGCATGAGCCATATGAAAAAGCAGCTGCCGCAGCTGCTGGACCTCATCTATGAGCATATTGTGGACCGGGTAGACCGATCGCAACAAGTCAGCTCCGAAGCGTACCCGCTGCTTCTACAGCGGATCGCGCGAATGCAGGAAGACGCTGAGCACCGGGTACCTTCTGCTTCGTCCGCTATGCCGGATGATTGGGCAGGGCAATACCGTGTCCAAGCTCCAGAGCCAGGCGGCGTTGCCGAGATTACGGTGTGCAGCCTGGATGAGCGGTCCGAGCTTCGGATCCGTTATGCCAATGGCAGCCGGCGCGAACTTCCCTTTGATTTGACGAAGAAGGTAAGCACCAAGGACATCTTCCGGAAGGATCTGGCCATGCATCGGCAGGAAGCCGTCATTTCGGCCCGGTTGACCGAGGATCTGCAGCTGGAGCTAACCGTGGTGTACATCGAGACACCCTATAGAGTCACGCTCACCCTAACGTTCGCGGAGGGGCAGGTTGAGCTGGTGGAGGAGGTCAACGTCTCTTTTGACAAGAAGACGACCCGGGTCACGGCCGTAAAGCAGGAACAGCTGAAGGACATTTTGAGTAATTAAGCCGGAAACAATATTTGGACAATGGGACCATGAGTTCCATTGTCCTTTTTTCGCGAGATAAGACGGAGAAGAGGGAAAAAACTCTTTACAATGAAATTGAGAATCATTATCATAATAAGTGTGTATACATACACATAAATTGCACTTTTCCACGCATAATGTGTCAACAAAGGCAATTATGCGTTAGACGATACGGTATATTCGACAACGTTGAACATAGCATAAGGCACCCTGCATGCGGAGCGGCGAATCCGCCGCGAAATACAATCCCTAAAAAAGGATGATACGGTATGGTACAAAACACATTGGCTTGGCCGGAGCAAGAGATCGCCACGGAGGATAAACCGCAGCTCCAGTCGAGGCTCGGCACCGAGCAGCTGAACATCGGATACGCCGATACGCTCATTGTCAACAATTTGAACCTGAGCATTCCGGCGGGTAAAATTACCGCTTTGGTCGGCTCCAACGGCTCCGGCAAATCGACGATTCTCAAAACGATGGCCCGCTTGATGAAGCCATCCTCCGGAGCGGTGCTGCTCGACGGCAAATCGATCCACAGCCAGCCGACCAAGGATGTGGCGAAGCAGCTCGCGATCCTGCCGCAAACCCCCACGGCCCCGGATGGGCTGACCGTAACCGAGCTGATCGGCTTCGGCCGTTCGCCGCATCAGCGGGGATTTGGCAGCATCAGCACGCAGGACCGTGAGGTTATCGAGTGGGCCATTAACGTTACGGGGCTTGGGGCCTTTAGGGACCGGGCGATCGACCAGTTGTCCGGCGGCCAGCGCCAACGGGCATGGATTGCCATGGCGCTGGCTCAGCAGACGGATATTCTGTTCCTCGACGAGCCTACGACCTTCCTGGATATGGCGCATCAGCTGGAAGTGCTGCAGCTGCTGCAGAAGCTGAATGAGGAAGAGGGCCGCACAATCGTTATGGTCGTTCACGACCTGAACCATGCCACACGGTATGCGCAGCATATGGTGGCGATCAAATCAGGCACAGTCGTGGCGGAGGGAACACCCGGCGAAGTCATGACCCGGGAAGTGCTGCGGGAGGTCTTCGCTATAGAAGCCGACATCCTCGTCGACCCCCGGACGGGAGTCCCGCTGTGTCTGCCTTACGAGCTGGCGAGAAGAGCTTGAACCGTTATTATCTTCATATAAGCACCCGTGAAAATTTCAGATATGTCAGCGGCAGGATCGCTGGTATGATGAAGTTGAAACGGGTCTTTTTCTTTTTTAACCCAATAAAATGGAAAGGTTGCTGGTTCATGACTGCTAATTCAGTACATCACCTGAAGCGGAACACGATTCTGTATTTTGTCCGGCATGCCGAATCGCCTTATGAGGAAGGCAGGGAACGAACACGGGGACTGTCCCGTCAGGGGCTGGCAGACGCGCTTGCGGTCAAGGACAGACTGCTGGGTGAAGGCATTGACCTGTACATTTCCAGTCCCTACGAGCGAGCCGTGCGAACGATCCGGGATGCGGCCGACTCCGCGGGCAGGGAAATCATCATAGAAGAAGATTTGAGGGAACGGGAAATCGGGCAGATCGGGCGCCTATCGTTTCAAGAAGCGAAGCAAAAGGTATACGGCGATGCCGCTTTTGCTTTTCCGGGGGGAGAGTCGAGCCTGAAGGCGCGGCATAGAGCAGCCCAGGTGATCCGGAAACTGCTGGATGAGCATGCCGGAAAGCGGATTGTCATTGGGACTCACGGCGATATTATGACGTTGATGCTGGGCGAATTTGACCCGCGGTTCGATTACGCCTTCTGGGAATCCACTTCCATGCCGGATATTTACAAGACGGAGTGGGAGGGAGAGACCCTGCGGCAGGTGACGAGAATGTGGAAGGAGTAGGAAATCATATGTATCATTGTTAAAATTTGTGATAGACTGAAAGCGCTGTATCTGACAGTTTCATAGAGCAACCCTTCGAGCTCATCCATTGGCCTTGCGGTCAATCCAGGAAGAGGTTGAGCGCACGAAGGAGAATCAACCATTCGGAGGATGATGTTCATTGAGTAAAGTTCACTTTTCGGTTCAGGTTCGATTGGTTTCGGATTTAGAGAGGTCCAAGCGTTTTTATGCGGATGTGCTCGGCTGTGACGTGTCGGACGTTTGGGCGGTAAGGGATGATTTTGCCCTCGGCTTCAAATTGATTCAGGCGGCAAAGGCAGAGGATGTCCGTCCCAACCCTTCCGGGGACAACAAGATGGTTCCATGGGACACTTACGCATATGTCGAAACGCATGAAGAACTGGATCAATTGTATGAGCATTTCAAAGCTAGAGGAGCGCAGTTCATTCAGGAGCCTGTGCTGGAACATCAGGATTGGGGGGACTGGAAAGACTTCGTGCTGATCGATCCGGATCGGTATGCGATTGCTTTCGGATCAGGCAAAAAGGGGTCATAGTGCCGAAATGACAGCTGTTCCCGGTAAGGGGGCAGCCATTTTTCTATATTGGAGGAAAATTATGAATACGCAGCAGGTGCTGCACCGTTTGACACAGCTTTTTATTACCGAGCTTGGAGCACCGTTGACCGGCTTATATCTGCACGGTTCACTGGCGATGGGGTGTTACCGTGAAGACCGGAGCGATATTGATCTCCTGGCGGTCATTGAAGAGAAGCCGGGGCCGGAGGTTTGGACTCGGCTTGCCCGAGGCCTTCTTGAGCTTCACGGTCTGATGCCGGGGCACCGCGGGATGGAAGTCAGCGTCATCCTCAGGCAGTACGCCGGGGAGCCGCTGCACCCAACACCGTTTGAATTCCATTATTCGGAGGCTCACCGGGAGCGGTATGAATCTGATGCGCAATATGTGTGCGGCGGTTATGAAGACCCTGATCTTGCGGCCCATATGATGGTCATTTACCACCGTGGGATAACGCTGTATGGGGAGCCCTCACCGTCCGTGTTCAGGCCGGAGAAAGAGATGTACATCCGGTCGATCTGGTCCGATGTGGAGCATGCCGTGGAGCAGATCGCCGAGGCGCCGGTATATTACACGCTAAATCTGTGCAGAATTTTGCGATTTTTGCGGGAAGGCGAAGTGTCCTCCAAAAAGGAAGGCGGCGAATGGGGGCTCGAGTCCCTTCCGCCTGCGTATGAGCCGCTCCTGCGCCAGTGTCTTCTTCAGTATGGAGGACAGACGGATGAAGTGAGCGTGGAACCTCGGATGCTTCAGGCTTTTGCCCGGGATATGCTGAACGAGATTAAGCAGCGGATGACGGAGGAGGGGATTCGTCCCTGATGATCCGATCGTGGGCATATTTTACACACTTGCTCCCATCATCCGTTTCAATTCGTTTTGATAGATTCATAGGCTTTCGTGCAGGGGGCCGGGTTCAATGAATACTGGACGGAACGTGGAAGTAATGGTTAAATTTTCATATGGATAGTTCACACCCCGCTGCCGGAGGAATGACGATGAAGCGATTTTTGATCGGGCAATACGGCTCGTTTGACGAGCAAAAGATGGAGCGCGATTTCAGAGACGAATTTTACGGAATCGAGGCCTGTCTGTTTGAAAATGAAGCGGACACGCAGAAGCTACTGAGCGCCTCCAGAGCGCGGGACTTTCGCATCGGTGTACATTTTCCCCTTCGTGCGGGGAAGGCGCTGCTTCGGGACGCCCTGTTTCTGGATGCGAACGAGCTTACCCGTGATGAAGCGCTCCGGCTGATCCGGGATGAGCTCGACTATTTAAGAAACGTACGGCCGGATTACGTGTTGTTCCATTATCCGAAGCCCGTCATCCTGAATGACCGGGTGAACTGGGACAAATGGCATTTTTCCGACAGAACGGAGTATGTCTATGATAGCGATTATTCGCTTGAATTGTTTACGGAGCGCAGCGATCAGCTTTTTGCCTGGCTTAGCGCCGCTTCCCGAGATTACGGCTTCACGCCGGTTTTGGAATTCGATGCGCTGAATTCTTATATTTATGAGCATGACGTGCTGGAAGCGCTGCTGAAGAAGTACCCGGACATCCGGCTGTGCCTGGATACGGGAAGGCTGTTTTTGCAGCAGAACGTGGACCCTTTCTTTCAGGCCCTGCCGGTCATCCGCAAATATGCGAAGTATGCGGAGGTTATCCACCTGTGGAATCTTCAGTACACGAAATCGTCCGTCAAGCTGCGCTACCCGGTGCTGCCGGAACAGCGCCCGGAGGACGGCTGGGCCCCGATCGGAGATTATTTAACTGTTATCCGCGAGGAAAACCCGCAGGTCAAAATTCAGTTCGAGCACCGCTCCGACCTGGTCAGCCATGAGGATCTGCAGCGGTGTTATGAATGGGTAGACGAATGTTTGCGCGGCACCAATCCCAGCTGATGATGACTGGAAGCTTGGAAGGGGATGAGCCGATGAACAGACCCCAGGTTATTTTAGATGTCGCCGGTGTCATTGCAACGAACCTCTCGCCTGGATTTTGGGAAGAGGCTGCTGCCATGGCCGGAAGCACGGCCTATCGTCAATTAAAAGACAGCTTCAGCCGGGAAATTCGCGAGTCGTTCTGGACAGGCGGCATCACCATAGAGCAGTTTAGGGACTGGCTCGCCGGGCATGGACCAGATCTGAGCATGGAGCGGCTGAGCGCGCTAGCCATGAAGTATTTGCAACCCCTCCCCGCTTTGGGGCGTATTGCCACATGGAGCAGGGACGCGGATATCCACCTGCTGAGCAACCACCGGGAGGAATGGCTGAGCGGGCTGCTGGCACCCGTCAAGGAGCAGGTGAAGAGCCTTACCATATCCAGCAGAGCAGGGTATTGCAAGCCGGATCCCCGCATTTATCAGCTCGTAGGCGAGCAGCTCGGCGATGGGGGAGGACCCTGCATTTATGTGGACGATCAGGAGAAAAATTTGATCCCTGCCAGGGCATTGGGCTGGCATACGGTGATCGCGGATCCCGAAGGCCTCTGGATGGAGGAAGTTTCGCAGCTGCTGAAGCAGCTACGATAAGGAAAGGGTTGAGCGGCGTGTCGAACGATTTTTATTGCGACGAGGTGCTAAACGGCAAAACGCAGGTTAACCGCGTGTATGAGACGGATCGGGTGCTCGCTTATCATCATACACGCCCTTATTATGAGCATCATGTTGTGGTGATCCCGAAGCTTCATGTAGGATCGCTGATATCCGGAGAAGCGGAGAATACCGAACAACTGCTGCTCGAAGTTTTAAGGGTAATTAAGAAGGTCGCCTCAGACATGGTGTTGCAGACGGGAGCAGCCAAGGTCGTCACTAACTTAGGAGACTACCAGGAATCCAAACATATGCATTGGCATGTTGTGAGCGGCCAAACGATACGATGAAAGGAAGCGTAAAATGATGGAACAATGGTCTTACAAGACGGTGAAGTATAAAACAGGCGGCTTTTTGGGCGGCAAGGTGGACGAGGAGGAATTTGAGGATTTGCTGAACAGCTACGGCTACGAGGGCTGGGAGCTGGTATCGTGCTTTGACACGAGCGTATCCCAGGGACAGTCAAGGGACGTCATCGCCATTTTCAAACGGAAAGTATAATGCTTGAATTAAACCCTGACGCACAGGGTTTTTTCTTTCTTGAAGGAGCGAAGGCTGGCGTAGCAATATGAACACTAGGCACAAGGAGCGGAGAGTACATATGGATCAACGGATCATTGAAGAGGCAAAGCAGCTGGCGGTCGCCGCAGCCAAGGAAGCGGGAGCCATCGCGAAGGCTTATTTTGACAAGCTGGAAAAGGTTGACCAAAAAGGGGATAACGGCGACCTCGTCACGGTGGTTGACCATTTGGCCGAGGAACGGATTCTCGAGCATATCCGCAGCAAATTCCCGGATCACCGGATCCGGGCCGAGGAATCGGGGGATCATGGCCAGCGCAGCGACTGGCTATGGCTGGTAGACCCTTTGGACGGAACGAACAACTATGCGATCGGCCTGCCTGCGTTCTCCTGCTCGATTACGCTGATGCACCAAGGGCAGCCAGTCGTGGCCGTGGTTTACGAACCGATGATTGACCGTCTGTTCGTGTCCACCCGTAACGGTGGAACTACCTGCAATGGGCAGCTCGTAACGAACGGGCCTGCACCAGCGTTCAATAAAGCAACGGTCGCCTGGATCCAGGGACATGTGGTAGGTATCAATGACCGAGCCATCCGACTTAGAAACCACATTGACCTGCGTACGAAGCGGATGATGCGGCTGTGGGCGCCGACCTTGCAGTGGTGCATGCTGGCGAGAGGGAACATCGATGCCATCATTCTGTATAACTCCGAAGGGGAGGACCTCTACTCCGGCGTTCTGATCGCGAAGGAAGCGGGGATGCTGGTCATGGACTTTGATGGAAAACCATTTGACGCCATGACGGAAGAGCCTTACCTGATCGCTTGTCATCCGGAGCACCGGGATTACTTTTTGAATATGGTAGCGGAAGGATTGGGCGCCCGATAGAAGCTTGCCGCAGCGGCAGTTAGCAGCCCAAAGGTGACGCATACTGAACCGGCGGCAGAAGGGAAGTGGGCAATGGTTTATTTTATCATGGGAATCGTCGTGTTTCTTGCCGGGGGGCTGATCGCAACCTGGGTGTTTGGCCCCTGGGGGACCGTTCTGACCCTTCTGGTTATGGTCGGCCTGCTGAGCTATTTGTACGGCATGGTGGAAGATTTGAGGGCAAGGGTGAGCTTTTTGGAAAGGAAGCTGGGCGTGTCGGAAGAGGATGATTACCAGATGAGCGACGAGGACATTGAGGCGGAGCTCGAACGGGAGCTGGATGCGGAACCCGGCCGTGCGGAAGAAGCGGAAAAGGGGCGCAATCCTACTAAGAGGGAGGAATAACGGGCATGCGACTGATGGGAATGATGCTGCTCGGAGCAGGATTGCTGCTTGTCGGGCTCGGCGGTTTTGAAAAAGTATTGATTTATGCAGCGCACGCCCAAAATATTAACGATGTGCATACACTAAAGGATTTAACCCCGGATTATATTTGGAATATCACCAATATTACGCTGGTTGGCGGTATCGTGATTGCCGTCCTGGGCTTATTCCTGTTTTTGTATAGACGGATTGCCTCTGACATTCAGCAGCAAAATCGGGAATTTGAAGATAGAATAAGCCCAGACCAACCATAAAAAGGAGTTGAACGGATGGACCAACCGCTTACGATCAAGATCGATGAAGTATCGTTTCAATTGAAAAAGCCGCATCCGCTGGAGTGGCTGTCCGCTTGGGGCAAGGTGTTTGCGGTGTTTGACAAGCAGGACTCCGGCAACCTTTCGTTTGGCGTGGAAAAGGACGGAGTCAGACGGTTCATCAAGTACGCCGGAGCGGCTACCACGGAGTTTGAGGGTGAACCGGTGGACGCCATCCTGCGTTTGAAGCAGGCTGTTCAAATTTACGAGGATTTGGATCACCCCAGCTTGGTGCGGATGCTGAGCCATTTTGAAGCCGGACCCGGCTACGCCGCCGTGTTTGAATGGTTTGACGGGGAGTCGCTGCATCCTCATTGGGCATTTCCGCCTCCAGCCAAATATGAAGACCCGAGGTCCCCGTTTTATCGATACCGCAGGCTGCCGCTGGAGAAGCGGCTGGCGTCCTACAGAGCTATTCTTGATTTTCATGTCCACGTTGAGGAAAAAGGGTACATAGCGGTTGATTTCTATGACGGAAGCGTTCTTTACGATTTTGCCACTGACACGACGAAAATCTGCGATATCGACCTGTACCAGAAAGGCTCTTTTGAGAACCGGATGGGCAGGCTGTGGGGATCGTCCCGTTTTATGTCCCCCGAGGAGTTTGAATACGGCGCTGCGATTGACGGCATCACTAATGTGTATAATATGGGGGCGACAGCCTTTTTCATCTTTGGCGGGGAGATGGACCGCTCCTATGACCAATGGGATGCCGGCAGGTCTCTGTATGACATTGCGCTGAAGGCGGTACATGCCGACCGGGCCGGGCGGTACGCCTCTGTGGCCGACTTCGCGTCTGCCTGGGATAAGGCTCTCCAAGAACCAGATGGCAGATGAGTCCCGGGGAATCGCCCATTCATTTGGATTTGGGCTACGGACGTAGAAGCAAGCAGGCATTTTTGGCGGCATGGTACAATAGAAACGCACAAACCTGCCGAGTGATGCCTTGCATGAGGTTTGAAAATTGAAGGCACACTGACGCCGTTTATATCACTTTACTGAAAGAAGGGTACATCTTGTCGTACGAATGGATTTTGTTTGATGCGGATGAAACGCTGTTCGATTTTAAAATGTCGGAGAGCCACGCGCTGAACCAGCTGCTCACCAGCTGCAGCCTGGACGCGAATGATACGGAAATAACGGGCTGCTATAAAAGGATCAATGAGGAGCTCTGGCGCGAATTTGAACAGGGACAGATCAGCTCGGCGGAGCTCCGGGTCGAGCGCTTTCGCCGATTCGGCCGCGAGCAGGGGCTGAGCGACGACGCCGAGGAATTGAGCAGACGTTACCTGGGATCGCTCGCCGAAGGCGCGTTTATTTTGGCGGGTGCGCTGGATATCTGCCTCTATCTTAAGGAGCACGGTTACAAAATGGCCATCATCACGAACGGCATTAAAGAGGTGCAGTTCGGACGGATCGGCCGCTCCGACCTGAAGGACTTTTTCGAGGCGGTCATCGTTTCCGAGGATACGGGATTCCAGAAGCCGCAGGCGGGCATTTTCGAGCATGCCTTCCGGGTGATTCAGGAGGAACGCAAGGATAAAATGCTGATGGTCGGCGATTCCCTCACCTCGGACATTCAGGGCGGCAACAATATCGGCATCGACACGTGCTGGTACAACCCGAACCGCCTGCCCAACGAAACCGCCATCGTCCCGACTTATGAGATCCACGATCTGGCGGAGATCAAGGACATTTTGGAGAAGAAGGGTTGACTGGGCTTGCCGGCTCCTTCATTCACGAAAGCGCTTGAAGAATTTACAACAATTTGACTCGGCTGTAACGAATTTGTGACGATTTGGCCCCGGCTGTGGCTTACAATAAAGTTACATCACAGAGCCCTCTCGCAGCGTTTGAAAACAATCCCGCAGGGTAATGGTTGATATGGATAGAAATCATGATTCCATAAAGGAGATATTTTCAAATGAAAAAAAAGATGACCGTATTCGCTTCCCTGATGATCGTTTTTCTGCTGGGGCTGGTTGTGACGTCAACGAGTGCAGTCGGGTCTGATAACGAATATAAGCCGGTTCCGCAAACCGAGGACACGGTGACGGCGATGCTGTCCACCATCGGGAACAAGAACGGCCACCTCTACGTGACGGTGGATCCGATCGAATGGTACGAGGGCGCGGCGGCAGACAAGAAGTTCCTTGAACGGGAGCCGGATGCCGAAGAGCTGGGCGGCGCTCCCGACGGGTATTACATCGTCAACGACGATGAGACGCTGGAGACGTACGAAATCGCTCCGGATGCTGAAGTGCTGATGCAGCTGTATGATCATGACGGAACCTATGAAGGAATGAACATTCAGTGGAACGAACCGGTCAGCTTGAACAAGTTTTTGGCGATTTACCATAACGACAAGCTGCTGGACATCCGCTCTTTTCCGTTTCATTTGACGGTGAAGGACGGCAAAGTCGTCAAAGTGGTGCAGCAGTATATTCCATAATAATTTGTGTGATAAAAAGAAAATCCAGTGCCCTCGACGGCACTGGATTTTTTGCTTTATAAAAAGGGCAGGTTGGCGCGCATCTAGGCACGAGTGAGCGACAGGGCTCACTTACAGATGCGTTCCGCCGCTGGCGTCCAGCAGCTGGCCCGTGATCCAGCGGCTGTCATCCGATGCCAGGAAGGCGGCGATATCGGCGACATCTTCCGGCTGTCCCCACCGCTTGAAGATCGAGAAGTTCGCGCCAAACTCGCGGCCTTCCGGCGTCTGCAGCGTCTCGGCATTCATCTCGGTCTCCACGAATCCCGGCATGATCGCGTTGATCGTAATGCCGCGGGAGCCAAGCTGAGTCGAGAGGTTCAGGGTCAGCGTATTGATCGCCCCTTTGGACATGCTGTAGGCGGGAATCACCGGCAGTGAGATCCGGGTCGTCGCGGAGGAGATGTTGATGATCCGCCCGCCGTCCCGCAGCCGCGGCAGTGCTTGCTGAATGACGAAAAACGGTGCCTTGACGTTCACGTTCATCACCTCATCGAAGGCTTCCTCCGTTGTCGCCTCAATGGGAAGGGAAAGTCCGATGCCCGCATTGTTCACAAGAATGTCCAGGCCGGGGCCGCCTGTTTGATTCTGCAAAAGGCCATCCAGGGCTTCATACATCTCCGGGATGCCGCGAACGGAGCTGAAGTCCGCCGAGAGGAGCAGCGCCGTTCCGCCCTGCTGCTCGATCTCGCGGGCGACCGCCTCGGCGGCGGAGCGGCTCTTTCCGTAATGGAGAACCACCAGCGCTCCTTCCGCGGCCAGGCGCAGCGCAATGGCCCGGCCGATGCCGCGGCTCGCTCCGGTAATCAGTGCTGTTTTTCCAGTCAATCTATTCATGTATTGTCAACTCCTCATCGGTTTAACAGGCTGTGGCCTGCTTGAGTCTTTTATAGCATGAGAGGGATTTTGAGATGTTGCTCTCCCATTCGGGCATATGCCCGTCTCAACCGATGAACATAAATAAGGCATCAGCCGGGGATACCAACCGGTTGATGCCTTTCGATGATTTGCGCACGACTAAAAAATGCCCATGCTCAGATACCGTTCTCCGGTATCCGGCGCAATGCACAGCACCCGTTTGCCGGGTCCCAGACGACGGGCTACCTGCAGCGCGGTCCAGACGGAAGCGCCTGAGGAGGGGCCGACCAGGATGCCTTCTTCGGCGGCAAGCCTGCGCGTCGTTCCGATGGCGTCTTCGTCGCTGACCTGAAAAATTTCGTCGTAGACGTCCGTGTTCAGGATCGGCGGGATGAATCCGGGGCTGGTGCCCACCAGCTTATGCGGTCCCGGCTGGCCGCCGGATAGCACGGGCGAGCCTTTCGGCTCGGCGACATAGATGCCGATGCCGGGGAGTCTCTCCTTCAGCACTTCGCCCGTGCCGGTAATGGTTCCGCCGGTGCCCGCCGTTGCGACGAAGGCATCCAGCCGCCCTTCCATCTGCTCCAAAATTTCCAGCGCCGTCGTGCGGCGGTGGATATCCGGGTTGGCCCCGTTCTCGAACTGCTGAGGAATGAAGCTGCCTACAATTTCCCGTTGCAGCTCCTGCGCCTTGCGAATAGCACCAGGCATCCGCTCCGCTGCCGGCGTCAGCACCACTTCGGCTCCATACGCCTTGAGCAGATTGATCCGCTCCTTGGTCATGTTGTCGGGCATCACCATAATGGCGCGGTATCCTTTGGCCGCCGCGTTCATCGCCAGCCCGATGCCGGTGTTGCCGCTCGTCGGCTCGATAATGGTCGAGCCCGGCTTCAGCAGGCCGTCCTGCTCCGCCTGCGCAATCAAATTATAAGCGGCCCGGTCCTTGACGCTTCCGCTAGGGTTGAAGTATTCGAGCTTCACGTACACGTCGGCATCCTGTTCTCCCGCCAAACGGCGGAGCTTGACCGCCGGGGTATCGCCGATGAGCTCGGTAATATTTTGCACAACTTTCGGTCCAGTCATGGGGTCCATCTCCTTGTCAGTTCATCAGCCGGTTCACAGCTTCTAAGCTTTCCGTTCATTATAGAACTTCGGCAGGGAGATCACAACGTAGAGGCAGCGGAAGGAGATACCGGCGAGGGCAGCGTGAAAGGCTTTATGGCCGGCTTAAAGAACGCTTTTGTCCCTTGCTTTGGCTGTCGCTGACGCTTTGGATATTTTCGCGGGCAGGACAAAGAACAGCAGCTGCATCAATGCGAAAATCAGCAGGGCGATTCCTTCCTCCGCCAGCAAATATAAGGGGTGCGGACCGAGAAAGTCCAGAATCGAAGCGGTCGGCGGCTTGTGCATGAGAAACATGTAGTTTGACCCCAGCATCCAGTTGATGACGCCAACTCCAAGTGCAAGAACGTTCAGAAAAATCATTGTCCAGCCGACAGATCTCCAGGTGGGCTGAAGCTTTTCGACCCAGGTCATGTACAGGGATGCCAAAATGATAAGCATATGGGCAGCGAAAAATTGAAAGAACCGGAAATGAGGGTAGGCAAAATCCAGGCTTGGGGTGATGAGGGCCTGAAGGGCGCCGCCGATCCCGGCGAAGAACAGGATTTGATAGAGGAAGCGGCTGCGGACGGCCAGCATGACGACCGAGAGCAGCAGCGTAATGCTGCACAGCTCGAGCGGCAGCGTGGACTTGATGTTCCAGTAGCCTTCTGTTATGTTCCATATGTCGAGTGCGATTTCGGAGGCGATCAGACAGGCGATGATCAAGTAACGGACCATCTGCCTGGCCGGCATGCTGTCCTGAAGGCGGATTCTGCCCAGGAACATCAGGATGCAGGCGAGCACGAAGACCGTCAGCGCAGCAAGGTGCGGGCCGGAAAACATGACGAACGAATGGCTCATACATTCATGCTCCTTTGCTACTAAAGATCGTAAAGCTGACGCATATCTCTTATCATATCCACTTTCTGGAATATCGCAAGATCTGAAGGGCGCCTCCTTCAATCGGGTATAGGTATGGTAAGCGGATTTATACTTGGAAAATTATTGTTGGTCAATACTATGGATGGAGTCGATGGCTATGGATGAGACGATAACCCCCGCCGTGCGGGTTCGAATCGGACTTTCCGGCTGGGGGGATCATGACGACATTTACGAAAAGGGAACCAAGGCGGGGGAGAAGCTGGGGATGTACGGCAACGTGTTCCCCATCGTGGAGATGGACAACTCCTTCTATGCGACTCCCTCGCCGGAGCGTATGGAAAAATGGGCTGCCCAAACGCCGGATTCCTTCGGTTTTGTGGTGAAAGCTTATCAGGGAATGACCGGACACGCCCGGGGGAAAAGCCCTTATCCCGATTCCAGGACGATGTTTCAAGCGTTCCGGGAGTCTGCGGAGGTGCTGCGCCAGGCCGGCAAGCTGAGCGCCGTGCTGTTTCAGTATCCGCCGTGGTTTGACTGTGAGCGCAAGCATGTGGACATTCTGCGCCGGACCCGCGAGTGGATGGACGGATTTCCGCTGGCGTTGGAATTCCGCCATCAGAGCTGGTTTGCCGGGGAGATGAGGGAGAAGACGCTGGCCTTTATGAAGGAAGAAGGATGGATTCATACCGTCTGCGACGAGCCTCAGGCCGGAGAGGGATCGGTGCCGCTCGTTCTGGAGGCGACCCGTGAAGACGTGTCGCTTGTGCGGCTGCATGGCCGCAATGCGGCAGGATGGCATTCCAGCGGTCAGCCCAATTGGCGGGAGGTCCGGTATTTGTACAGGTACAGCGACAAGGAGCTTGAGGAATGGAAGGAGCATATCGGGAAGCTGCTGGAGAAAACCCGGGAATGCTGGGTCATTTTTAACAACAATTCGGGCGGAGATGCGGCGGACAATGCAATTCAGCTGATGGACAAGCTCGGCATGAAGACCCCGGAGAAGCCTCCGGGACAGCTGTCGCTTTTTGGCGAAGGAGAGCTGTAAATATTGTCATATACGAGAATGGGTGACAAACTTAATCCATCTGTTTTTTAGATGATAACTATATTAAATGGTTATTTCAGGTCTGGCTCCGAATTGTTTATAATAGAAATTGAGCCGCTTACATTTTCGTGAAATGGCTTACATTACATTGCATTGATTGTTCAGATTTCCGTCCAAATATAGATTGAACAATGAAGCGGTTTATTCATTCTATATGACTATTAAAAAATCAAGGCGGAGGTATCACGTTAACGATGATAACCAATAAGAGAGACGAGCAAGCGCAGGGGGCTTGGGAATCGTATTACGGGCCCAATCTGGGGTACGTCCAGGAACAGTACGAACGTTATGTAAATGATCCGGAATCGGTGGACGAAACGTACCGTAAAGTGTTCCAGCTGTGGGGAGCGCCGCCGATGGCGTCTGCCGAGCTGGAGCCGGCTGCGGCACCGAAATCCGTCGCTTTGGATGGCAACCTGCTGAAGAAGGGCGTTGACGCAGGCAAGCTGGTGTGGAACATCCGCACTTATGGACACCTGGCGGCAGACATTGATCCGCTGGGCATTCTCACCAAAGCCGACACACGGGTGCTTGAGCCAGAGCAGTACGGGCTAAGCCAATCCGACCTGGAAGCATTTCCGGCTTCATTGATCTGGGACGGAGCTCCCGATAACGTGAGAACTGGCTGGGAAGCCATCCAGAAACTGCGTCAAACATATACAGGCACAATTGCTTATGAATTCAGCCACGTCCATGAAGTGGAGGAGCGCGTATGGCTTAACCGCCAGGTCGAGAACCAGTCTGTGATTCCTTTGAACGCAGAGCAGAAAAAGGCGCTGCTGGAAAGACTGGTGGAAGTAGATCAATTCGAAGAGTTCCTTCACAAAACTTTTGTCGGGCAGAAGCGCTTCTCCATCGAAGGAACCGACACGATGGTTCCGATGCTGGATGAGCTTGTCCGCCACATGGTGGACGAAGGTGCGGAGCATATTTTGATGGGCATGGCCCACAGGGGCCGTCTGAACGTGCTGGCTCACGTGCTCGGCAAGCCTTACGATAAAATTTTCGCGGAATTCCATCACTCTCCGAACAAGAAGCTGTTCCCTTCAGAAGGATCGATGGGCATCAATTTCGGCTGGACCGGAGACGTGAAATACCATCTTGGCGCGAACCGAACCGTTGAGGGAGCGAGCGACGTCAAAGCGAAGATCACGCTCGCGAACAATCCGAGCCATCTCGAGTACGTTAATCCGGTGGTCGAGGGCTTTGCCCGCGCCGCCCAGGAGGACCGCACCGAGCCGGGATATCCGCAGCAGGACGTAAACAAAGCCGCGACGGTGATCATTCATGGGGATTCCGCATTCCCGGGCGAAGGCATCGTGGCCGAGACCTTGAACTTCAACAAGCTGCCGGGCTTCCAGAACGGCGGAACGATTCATATTATTGCGAACAACAACATCGGCTTTACGACGGAGAGTAAAGACTCCCGTTCGACGCATTACGCAAGCGACCTGGCGAAAGGTTATGAAATTCCGATCGTTCACGTGAACGCCGACGATCCCGAAGCGTGCATCAACGCGATGCGCCTGGCCAGCGAATACCGCAACAAGTTCAAGAAGGACTTCCTGATTGACTTGGTCGGCTACCGCCGCTACGGCCACAACGAAACGGACGATCCGGATACGACCCAGCCGCTCGTATACCAGAAAGTGAAGACTCATCCGCGGGTTGCCGCCATTTATGCGGATATCCTGATCAAGGAAGGCGTGATCAGCAAGGAAGAATCCGCGCAGATCATCCAGCAGGTTCAGGAGCGCTTGAAGGCAGCATACGACCGGATTAAGGACAAGGAACAGGATCCGGCCAACTCGCATCACCAGACGCCAGCCGAAGAGCGGATCGCCAAGATCAAGACGGCCGTGCCGATTGGCAAGCTGCGCAAGATCAATAAGGATCTGCTGAGCCGTCCGGATGACTTCAACGTCTATCCTAAGCTGCAGCGTATTCTGGAGCGCCGGGAAACTGCGCTGAACGAAGGGGAGAAGGTGGATTGGGGTCTTGCAGAGACGCTGGCTTTCGCCTCGATCGTCGCAGACGGCAAGCCGATCCGGCTGACCGGTCAGGACGCCGAGCGGGCTACTTTTGCACACCGCAACTTGGTGCTGCATGATACGAAGAACGGCTCGACTTACTGCCCGATTCATCATCTGCCGGACGCCAAGGCATCCTTTGCAATTTACAACAGCCCACTGTCCGAAGCAGCGGTGCTCGGATTCGAATACGGCTACAACGTGTACTCGCCGGAGACCTTGGTCATTTGGGAAGCCCAGTACGGTGACTTCTCCAACGTGGCACAGGTGATCACCGACCAGTTCATTTCGGCCGGCCGCTCGAAATGGGGACAGAAATCGAGCCTTGTAATGCTCCTGCCTCACGGCTACGAAGGCGCCGGACCGGAGCACTCCAGTGCCCGTCTGGAACGGTTCCTGCAGCTCGGCGGGGAAGAGAACTTTACTGTAGCGAACGTTACGACGGCAGCCCAGTACTTCCACTTGCTGCGCCGTCAAGCGGCAATGACCGAAAGCGAAGATGCGCGTCCGCTGATCTTGATGTCGCCGAAGAGCCTGATCCGGAATGCCCGCGTGGCTTCCAGCCCGGCCGAATTCGCCGAAGGCTCCTTCAAGCCTGTGCTGGAACAGCCAGGTCTGGGCGGACGTCCGGAGCGCGTAGAGCGCATCATCCTGTGCAGCGGCAAGATTGCCGTTGAATTGGAGGAGGCGCTGGAGAAGAGCGGCGAGGCGAACGAATGGCTGCACATCCTCCGTGTGGAGCAGCTGTATCCGTTCCCTGAGAAGGAAGTCGCCGGCATTCTGGCCCGCTTTACGAACGTGAAGGAAATTTTGTGGGTACAGGAAGAGCCTGAGAACATGGGAGCATGGCGCTACATCGAGTCCAAGCTCCGCAAGGTGGCGCCGAAGGATACGCCGGTGAACTACAACGGCCGTCCGGAACGCTCCAGTACGGCGAGCGGCTTCCAACAAGTACACGCCTTCGAGCAGCAGCAAATCGTTGCGGCAGCATTGAATCAAAAATCCATTAAGCATAACATCACTCTGGGGAGGTAGCGGCAGTGAGCGATATTACAGTACCGGCAATGGGAGAATCCATCACAGAAGGAACGATTTTTAAATGGCATGTGGAGGAAGGCCAGGCAGTTAGCCAAGGCGACGTCCTCCTCGAACTTGAAACGGATAAGGTCAATTTGGAAATCAGTGCCGAGGAAGACGGCGTGGTGGAGAAGATTTTGAGAAAAGACGGGGATACGGTTCAAATCGGTGAAGTGATCGGACGTATGGGCACCGGCGGAGACGCCAAACCGGCATCCGCACCGGCAGCGAAGGAAGAGGCGCCGCAGGCTCAGCAGCCTTCTGCACCAGCAGCGGCACCAGCCCAACCGGCAGCGCCAGCAGCAGCCGAGCCTGCACGTTCCGGCGAAGGTGAAGGTTACCTTGCCGCGTCGCCGGCCGCACGCAAGCTGGCCCGCGAGCAGGGCATCGACCTGGATCAGGTATCGAGCCGTGATCCGAAAGGCCGCATTTATCCGGACAACGTGAAGAACCATTCAGAAGCTCCGGCAGCGCCTAAGGCTGCTGCACCGGCGCCGCAGGCAGCCGCTCCAGCAGCAGTATCCCAGCCGGGCAAACCGGCGGAACGCACACGCATGTCCCGCCGCCGCGCGACGATCGCCAAACGCCTGGTAGAAGCGCAAAGAACGGCCGCCATGCTGACAACCTTCAACGAGGTGGACATGACGGCGATCATGGACATCCGCAAGCGCCGCAAAGATGCTTTCAAAGAGAAGCATGAGATTGGCCTCGGCTTCATGTCCTTCTTCACCAAAGCGGTGGTGGGTGCGCTGAAGAAGTTCCCTCACCTGAACGCGGAGATTGACGGGGAAGACATTATCGTGAAGAAATACTACGATATCGGTATCGCCGTATCGGCCAAAGAAGGCCTCGTCGTGCCTGTCGTCCGTGATGCCGACCGCCTCAGTTTTGCCGACATCGAAAGAGAGATCGCCACGCTGGCCGGCAAGGCGCGCAGCAATACGCTGGCGCTGTCCGAGCTCCAGGGCGGAACGTTCACGATCACGAACGGCGGAACCTTCGGTTCCCTGCTGTCCACGCCGATCCTGAACGCACCACAGGTTGGTATCCTGGGCATGCACAACATCCAGCTTCGCCCTGTGGCCGTCGACGCCGAGCGGATGGAGAACCGTCCAATGATGTATATCGCCCTGTCCTATGACCACCGGATCGTCGACGGCGCTGATGCCGTACGCTTCCTGGTGACGATCAAAGAGATGCTGGAAGATCCGGAATCTCTGCTGCTCGAAGGTTAATATCATATTCTACAAGAACGTATACAACGAAACGGACTGCCTGCAGGCAGTCCGTTTTTTCTTGCGTGTGAGGAGAGGCAGCAGTAAGCATTTCATTCCAAAATGAGGGAGGAAATTAGCATGTGGCCATCGATTCGATCATTTCTGGCTATTCCAGACCATTTAACGGGGAAGAACGTCAATATCGCCGTCATTGACGGCATTTTCCCGCACCATCCTGACATTGCATCGAACAAACGGCGGGACACATATCTGGTCCGCACATCAGACTCACAGGCACTGCCTGAACTTCTAGCTGCTGACCAAGGGCCTTGGGATCGAGGACATCACGGATTAATGAGCGCAGCCGCTGCTGCCGGATCCGGTGAGCTTTCGGAAGGAGAGTACGCTGGGGCAGCACCTGAAGCCCATTTATTTTTGCTCGAAGCAGGACCGCTCCACACTCCCAAAGATCTTGAAGAGAAAATTGGAGGGGCACTCCTCTGGTTAAAAGCGAACTGGTGCACATACCGCATTCGCGGGGCTGTTTTGACCGTGAGCGCTTCCAGAGACTCCGGGCTGTTGCCTTGACAGGCTGATCCTGTTCGCAGGTTATGCGAGGAGCTGGCCGGCGAAGGACTGCTGTTGGTCTCGGCCTGCGGGAATACCCGTGAGCTGATTAGCAACGCACCCGCAACTGCCCCGTCGGTTTTGTCGGTAGGCGGTGTGATCATTCCGAAAGATGGAAAGGCGGAGCATGCGCTCCCGTATCCCAATAGCAGAGGCGTGACGTTTGAAAATAAGTGGACTCCGGAAATTTTGGCCCCTGCCGCTAATATCGTGCTGCCCACTCCGTTCCAGTCCAGAGAGGAATTTCTGAATCATTTCACGGCCTCATCCGATTCTTTGCCTTGGGGCTATGCCAGGACAGAAGGAACCTCCTTTGCGGCCCCGATGATCTTGGGAGCTGCCGCTTGCATCTGGGAGGCTAGACCAAACTGGTCTTCCCGGCAGGTGAAGTCTGCTCTACTGGCGACCAGCCGAGCTTCGCTCCCGATATGGAATGAACTGCAGGCAGGCGTTGTTGATGTCTATGCAGCTGTGAACTTTGATCATGGAATCGAGCAAATACAGGGGGAGGGGGCTTACGCTTGTTGGCAACGGTGGAAAAGAAAAGGATTGGCCGACAGGCTGCGAGCGTTGCAGAGTGATGACACCGATAAAGTGATGAAGTCGCTGCTCTCCTTTTACTCCGATGCCTCCCTAATCGAACTGAAACAACCACTGTATAAATGGCTTCAGCATCCCGATGAAAAAGTTCGCTGCGTGTCTGCCCTGCTGCTGTCGGAACATCCGGAGTGGTATACGACCGAATTGGTACGGGAGGTGCTGCGGGACCCAAGTCCCCATGTTCGCATGGCTGGGGTGTATGCAATCCAGAGGCATCCTGAATGGTGGGGTGAAATCACAGAGGAACTCGTTCCATTGCTTGGGGACCCGAGCTTGGATATTCGGTATTGGGCTGTCCGTCTCGCAGCAAACATCAACGATCCACTGTTTGTCCGGCCTTTGATAGCTGGATTAGCTGAGGAAGCGAATCATCAACGGGCTTCCACCTTTGGCGAGCGCTGCGGTGCACTGGAACGGATTACAGGGGTACAATTTCCGCCTGTACCGGAATGGAGGGAAGGACAAGGCACCTATTCCGAGCGAAGCACTGAGGCACGCCTGTCCATGACCCGCCGGTGGAAAAATTGGCTGAAGACGCAGGGTGACCAACACAAATAAAGCAGAAGCACCCTCTGGGCACCCCTGCTGTAATATCCAATACGCTCAAGGTATACTTTTGGAAAATATGTTCAGATTCCCCCGAAGGCATGGTACTATCAAAATACGCGCCCGCGGTCTTCTATGTTAACAGGACAATGGATGGATCGATGTATTGTTGAGGCGTTCGAGCTTGCGGATAATTTCCTTCTGCCACCGGGTGTCTTGCAGCTGCTTCGCCAGGTTTAAAAGGTCAAGATAATCGTCAACCCGCAAGGAAGCGTATTTTTGATCAGGGGCTTTCACCATGGTCGTCGACTCCTTATGATATGTTAATGAATGATGACTCGAGATCATTGTATCACACATTCATTCTCAATGATAATCTTTCTCACTAATTTTTATGAAAAAATTGTTGAATTCGATTCAGAGGAGGAGACCTGCCGATGAACAAACCGTTGAAATGGCTGGAGTGGGCCAAACAGATTCAAGCCGTTGCCCAGACAGGATTGGCATACTCGCGGGACGTATATGACCTGGAACGCTTTGAACAGCTTCGGGCGCTGAGCGTAGAGATTATGCGGGAGTACACCAATGTTGAGACCGAACTGTTGACGGCACTTTTTGCCGGGGAAGACGGATACGCCACACCGAAGGTGGATGTGCGAGGGGTGATTTTTCAGGGAAATCAAATTTTGCTTGTCCGCGAAAAGGCCGAAGGGGAATGGTCGCTGCCAGGCGGTTGGGCGGATATCGGGCTGTCGCCTTCCGAAATTGCCGTGAAGGAAGTACGGGAGGAGTCCGGATTTGTGGTTACACCGACCCGGCTCCTGGCCGTGCTCGACAACCTGAAGCATAATCCGCCGGGCCCGTATCATGTGTATAAAATATTCATCGCCTGCGAAATCACCGGCGGCGAAGCGGCTGAGGGGGTAGAGACGAGCGGCGTTCAGTTTTTTGCAGAGGACGACCTTCCCGCCCTGTCGCAAATCCGTAATACGGATGAGCAGATCAGGCTGATGTTTGAATTGAAGCGCCATCCGGAGAAGGCCCCCGTCTGGGATTAAACATAGCACAATGACAGGAAAGGATTACATATGCTGCAGACGTTTGTGACTACAGTGTACCAGGTGTTCCTCCCGATATCGCTGCCGGTAATCGGAGGGGCGCTGATCAAGCATTTTAAGCCGATCGATACCAAGCCGATCTCCACGCTGTCCCTGTACCTGCTGAGTCCGGCTCTTATTTTCGAAACGCTGATTGGGGCCGACATCAGCTACGGTGAGATTACGGATACGGTTCTGTTCACGGTCCTTAATATGCTGCTGTTGTGGGGGATTGCTGTAGGGATTGGAAAAGCGTGGTCGCTCCCGGCCGCCGAACGGTCAGGCCTCACGCTGACGGCGCTGTTTACGAACTGCGTCAATTATGGTCTGCCGCTGGTGCTGCTGGCCTTTGGGCAAGCGGGGCTGGATAAGGCATCCGTGTACGTTATTCTGCAGATCATCATCGTCAATACGCTGGGCGTGTATTTTGCCGCACGTTCGCAGTTTTCCGTAAAGCAGGCGGCGCTCTCGATCTTCAAATTGCCGTCGATCTACGCGGCTGTGCTTGCCGTGATTTGCCGGACAGCGCATGTGGAGCTGCCGCAGGAGCTGAATCAAGGAATATCGATGATTTCGGGCGCGTATTCCTCGGTGGCTCTGTTTATTTTGGGGGCGCAGATGGTCAGTGTCAGGAGCGGGAAGACAGCTTATACGGCAGCGATGAACAAAGCTTTCTACGCCGGTCTGGCGATGCGCCTGGTGATCTCACCGGTGGCGTCCGCGCTGCTCTTATACCTGCTCGGTATTCAGGGCGTATTGTTTAACGTTATGCTGGTGCTCAGTTCCATGCCGGCTGCAGTGAACGCGGTCATATTGGCCGAGCAGTTTGATGCGGCACCTAAAGTCGTGACCCGGTGCATATTATGGACGACGCTCGCTTCCTTTGTATTGCTGCCGCTGATGATCGGATGGCTGGGTTGATGGGGCAGAAAGTATGCGTTAGTATTGCGCTACGGCCGCTTGCGGTATTTTAAAATGCAGCCGATCATAATCAGCATCAGCACCAGCGACAGCGTATTGGTGATCAGAAACGGAATGCCGACACCGCCCTGCGCGATATGAACGGCATAGACCTCCATCAGTCCGATGCCGGCTACGAGCGAGCCGAACGTTTTTAGGCTCAGATCCGCGACCGATTTGGTCCGGATGACCTGTATAATTTGCGGAATCCAGCCGAACGCCAAAATAAATCCGCCGATGAGCTGCATGACTGCATAAATCATGGCTAACGCCTCCCTTTATGAGGCTATTATATGCCCAGCGAGCTCGTGTCCGTGAATGGACCGGGACAGGTCTGGTACAATAAAGAATAGGATGGATGAATGAAAGGATGACAACATGCTGACGATAACGGAATACGAAGCGGAGAAGGTCAAGGACCCGTTCCGCATTTTGCAGGGAACCCGCTATGAATTCAAGCTCGACATCGAGGTGCCTGATGACGATGAGCTTTATACGGAGAATGGACTATATGTCCGGGTCATTTACAAGGTCGATGAAGACCAATCCGCGATCGTGAAATACGAAATTTATGAAAAAACGACGGGGCAGTACCTCGATTTTGACCTGGAGGAGGACGAAGTGGGGCTGCTCGAAAACTTCTGCCGGGACCATCTGGACGAGGTCGACGAATAACTTCTGCCAACCTCCGCAACTTGGAGTGGAGTGATCACATCATCCGCTGCCGGGTACATTACATATAGGATGAATCTGGGGAGTGATGAGGATGAAGCATACGGTACAGACGGTTCCCTACGGGTACGAGCCTCCGGCGCAGAAGCGTAAGGGCACGCTCATTTATTACGATACGTTTGAAGAGACCGATGAAGAAGGTCTGAATGAAGCGGAGTCGCTGGCCGGAGTGCTGTCCTTTTCCAAGCTGGTGCTGTATCCGCTGCATGAGGAGACGGTGCGGAGAATGACCAAGGAACCGGTCAGCCCGTATTATAAACGGGAGAAACGGCTGGAAGCCTGGAGGTCTGATGGACACGGGAAGACGGTCATCGAGAACTGGGAGGGGCGCCGGAAAAAATACACGCCGGTGGAAGCCGCCCTTCGCCATCTGACGGAGAAATATCCTGCGCCGCATTTTCTGCTGTTGACGCCGGATATGGCGAATCTGTTTGCCAGTTACAGCACCTTTGGGGAGTGGATCGTCAAGCTGAGACTGCTGCTGACGGAGGAGCCGGAGGCGGTGCATCCAAAGCTTGAGCAGTACAGCCACCGCTGGGATACCGCTCAAGGAGCAGTCTCGAAGCAGCGCTGACCTGGTAAGCCGCGCCGGATCGATTCGATGTTTAACGAACTTTCCACGAGGCGCAGCTCCACAAAAGCTGAATACCGCCGCTAAGCGGCAGTCCGCCGGTGCATATGGACCCATCGATCATGGGAGGCGCCTGGCGGGCTGCCGACTTTTTTTCGGCCATGAACAAGCGTCCCTTAGTCATAACCGCCTTCAGCTGCCGGCAAGGCCTGATAGGCCTCTTTGGCGTTTTATCCAAATCAGAATCCGGAGAGCACCCGGCCAGAAACGTCATAGCGATAAGCAGAGATAACAATCCTCTTTTCATTGCACTCCCTCCCCATGTATCTTTTATGACGAGAACCGATCAGCAAGAGTTACATCCCATGTTCCGCTTAAGCTGCAACCGTCGCTGGCACATTCTGTTTTACCAACAAGAAGTGCACTCCCAGCACGGGCAGAATCCCTTTACTACGGTTGCTCATTCCCGGAAACCCCGGTAAACTTAGAGTTGGACTGAATCAAGTCATTCTCGAAAGTCATCATGTATCTATTACCTAAAGTCAAAGGTTGAGTTTAAAAATGTGGCGCAGCCTTGAAAGCTGCATGGGCCGCCGCTGAATTTGCATCGTTAGGAGTTCTTATTTATGAGTGTGGAGACCCCTTCTTTGGAACGGGCACAAGAAATGCTGCAAAAATATTACGGCTATCCCGACTTCCGGGAGGGCCAGAAACATATCGTATCCAGCCTCCTGAAGCATCAGGATACGCTGGGCATTATGCCGACGGGCGGGGGCAAGTCGATCTGTTACCAGATTCCGGCGCTGATGCTGCCGGGCCTGACCTTGGTCGTATCGCCGCTGATCTCCCTGATGAAGGATCAGGTCGATGCGCTGACGGCGATGGGCATCGCCGCTGCATACATCAACAGCACGCTGAGCGGCAAGGAAGTGAACGAGCGGATCCGCGCGGCCAAGCGGGGGGAGCTGAAGCTCCTGTACGTGGCGCCGGAGCGGCTTGAGCTCGACTGGTTCCGCGACGAAATGGCCCAGCTGGAAATTTCCTGCGTGGCCGTCGACGAGGCCCACTGTGTGTCGCAGTGGGGGCATGACTTCCGGACGAGCTACCTGTCGGTAGCTCCGTTCGTGGAAGGGCTGCCTGAGCGGCCTATCCTGGCAGCGTTCACCGCGACGGCTACCCCGGAAGTGACCGAAGACATGGTCCGCCTGCTGAGGCTCCAGGAGCCGGAAGTGTTCGTCACTGGGCTCGGCCGGGACAATCTGGCCATGTCGGTGCTGCGCGGGGAGAACAAGCGCGATTTTGTTATGAGCTACGCCGAGGCGCATAACAGCCAGCCGGGAATTATTTACGCGGCGACGCGCAAGGACGTGGACGATTTGTACCAGCGTCTGAGCAGCGTGGGCTTGGCCGCAGGCCGCTATCATGCGGGGATGAGCGATGAAGAGCGTGCCGCCAGCCAGGAGGCTTTTCTGTACGATGACATCCGGGTGATGGTTGCCACCAACGCCTTTGGAATGGGTATCGACAAGTCCAACGTCCGTTACGTGATTCACTACAACATGCCGAAAAACATGGAGGCTTACGTTCAGGAGGCTGGACGCGCCGGCCGGGACGGCGAGCCGAGCCAATGTATTCTGCTGTTCAGCCCGCAGGATATTATTACGCAGAAGTTTCTGATTGAGCAGAACCCGCAGGAAACGGACCGCAAATCGAACGAGTACCGCAAGCTTCAGCAAATGGTCGATTACTGTTATACGACCCGCTGCCTGCGCAGCGCGATGCTGGACTATTTCGGCGAATCTCACGAGGACAAGCCCTGCGGGATTTGCAGTTCCTGTACGGATGACCGCGAGCTGGTCGATATGACGGTCGATGCGCAGAAAATTTTCTCCTGCGTCCACCGAATGCGCGAACGCTTTGGCGTATCGCTGGTGGCGGCGGTGCTGAAGGGCTCGAAGAATAAAAAGGTGCTGCAGTACGGCTTTGACAGCCTGTCCACTTACGGGACGATGGCGAACCGGACGGAGAAGGAAATTTCCGAGATCATTAACGTGCTCGCCTCAGAGGGGTATCTGGCACTTTCGGAAGGCCAGTATCCGGTGCTGCGGCTGCAGCCGCTGGCGGCCGAAGTGCTGAAGGGCCAGCGGCAGGTGCTGCAGCGCACCGCGCGCCCGGCAGCGGCGCAAACGGGCGGCCGAAGCTCCCGCAGCCGCGACGTCTCGCCGTCGGCGGTCAACGAGACCGTGTTCGAGCAGCTGCGCCTGATCCGGCGCGAGCTCGCGGGCAAGGAGCATGTGCCGTCGTATATTATTTTCAACGATGCGACGCTGCGCGAGATGAGCGTGGTATGCCCGCAGACCGAAGATGAAATGCTGAATATTAAAGGCGTCGGCGAGGTGAAGTTCCGGAAGTACGGCAGACCGTTTCTTGATTTTTTCCAAAATCAGAGCGATGATGCCTACGCCGGCGGATATGATGAATAAGAAGAAGGTCGTGAACCGATGAAAGTCCTGTTATCCACCCTGAATGCCAAATACATCCATACCTGCCTGGCGATCCGCCTGCTCAAGGCATACAGCCAGCATGAGTTTGATATCGAGCTGGCCGAGTATACGATCAAAGATCCGGTCATGAACATTGTGTCCGACCTGTTTCAACGGAAACCCGACGTCATCGGGTTCTCCTGCTATATTTGGAATATCGAAGAGACGCTGAAAGTGATCGAGATCGTGAAGAAGGTCATGCCGGAAGTCACGATCGTGCTCGGCGGACCGGAAGTTTCCTATGACACCCAGTACTGGATGGAGCGGATGCCGGCGGTCGATTTCATCGTCATGGGCGACGGCGAAGAGACCTTCCACCATTTGCTGCAGGTGATTCAAGGAGACCGCAAGTTCCATTTTGTCTATGGCGTTGCTTACCGGAAGGGCGACGAAGTGATCATCAACCCGCCGCGGCCGAAGAGCGACCTCAATACGCTGCCCACGCCGCACCGTTTTCCCGAGGATATCCCGAATTTGGGGAAGCGAATCGTCTACTTCGAGACGAGCCGCGGCTGTCCGTTCCAGTGCCAGTTCTGCCTGTCCAGCATCGAGAACGGCGTCCGGTATTACGACATCGAGCGGGTGAAGTCCGATATTACGTATTTGATCGACCACGGCGCAAAGATCATCAAGTTTCTAGACCGCACGTTTAACATTAACCATCAGTATGCGCTGGAGATGTTTGATTTTCTCATTAAAAATAACCGCGGCTGCGTGTTCCAGTTCGAAATTACGGCAGACATCATGCGTCCCGAAGTGCTGCAATATCTTGCCGACAACGCGCCCCCGGGGATTTTCCGGTTCGAAATCGGCGTACAGTCGACGAACGATCCGACCAACGTCATCGTCAAGCGGCGGCAAAATTTCGAGAAGCTGTCCCGGACCGTCAGCATTATTAAAAACAGCGGCAAAATCGACCAGCATTTGGATCTGATCGCCGGTCTGCCGGAAGAAGATTATGAAACGTTCCGCAAGACGTTTAACGACGTGTTTGCCCTGGGACCGGAAGAACTGCAGCTCGGTTTTTTGAAAATGCTGCGGGGTACCGGTCTGCGCCGCGATGCCGGCAAGTACGATTACACGTACATGGATCAGGCGCCTTACGAAATTCTCGGCAGCCATAAGCTGCCATTTGCCGACATCGTCCGGCTTAAGCGGCTGGAGGATGTGCTGGAGAAATACTGGAACGCGCACCGGATGGATCATACGCTGAACTATCTCATGACCCATGAATTTCCGTCACCGTTCGACTTCTTCCAGGAATTCGGCGACTATTGGGAAGGGCAGGGCTGGCAGAAGATCGGCCATCAGCTCGAGGACCTGTTCACGCGTCTGGCCGCTTTCCTGAAGCAGCGGGAGACGAAGCGCATGGATGTGATTCTGGGGCTGATGAAGCTGGATTACTTCCTCAACCATAAGTACAAGCCGCGTAAAATATGGTGGGAGCAGCCGCTCGCCAAGGACGATTGGAGCAGCCTGATGCGAAAGGTTACGGAGCATCCGGAGCTCGTCTCGGGGAACTTCGCTTCCCTGGGCTTGTCCGAACGGGAGCTGCAAAAGCATGCAGTGCTTGAAGTGCTGCCGTTTGCGCTGGATGACTTGCTGGCCGGCAGAGACAACGGAGCGGGGGCTTCCGGGGGGACGGTGCTGATCGTGCTGTACCAGCAGAACGAGAGCGAACTGCCTGTATTCTTTACGATGAAACTGCAGCCGGCGGAGTTGCTGTAATTGAATGCGTTAAGATCGGCAAATTTTGAGCGTCGATAATATGCAAAGAAAAGCCGCTGCACGGGGTTATGACCACCGTGCAGCGGCTTTTGTTCATTCAGGCCTTGGACCTGCGGGTATTTCTTCGAAGCAGGGGAAGGGCCTTACACATGCCGCTCCAGCCAATCGAGCAGCTCGGTCATGACCTCGTCCCGGTTCATCTCGTTCAGCATTTCATGGCGTCCGTTCGGGTACAGCCTGCATTCCACATCCTTGATGCCGATGCTGCGATAAATGTCTTCCAGCCGCCGGACGCCCTTGCCTTGTTCCCCGACCGGATCGAGTTCCCCGCTGAAGAGGTACACCGGCTTATCCCGGGGAATGCCGTCATAGCTGCCGGGATTTTGAATATCCTGCAGCAGGCTGAAGAAGTCGTAGAAGAATGAGGTCGTGCAAATGGCTCCGCAGTACGGATCTTCAATGTATTTATCGACCTCCTTCGGATCCCGGGAGAGCCAGTCAAACCGCGTCCGGGTCGGGGCAAAGCTGCGGTTGTAGCTGCCGAAGACCATTGCGTTCAGCAGGACGCTGCGGTGCGACTCCCCCTGGAGTGCGCCCTGCAGCCTGGCGACCGCTTTGCCGGCGTTCAGCATGCTCCGCGGGCCGTTCGTGCCGGACAGAATAAAGCCGGTATACGGTCCGCCGTCCGTCTCCATCACCCGCTGCACGAGGAACGACCCCATGCTGTGCCCCATCAAAAAATGGGGAATATCCGGGTGCCGGTCACGAACGATGCCGCCGAGCTGCTGAATGTCCTGGAGCATATGCCGGAAGCCGTCCTTGCCGGTATGGCCGAGCCGCTCCACATTGCCGGCGGTCAAGCCGTGCCCGCGCTGGTCGTGGGCATATACGGCATAGCGGAACCGCGTCAGCAGCGCGGCGAGCCGTTTGTAGCGTTCGGCCGTTTCGCACATGCCGTGGGTGATCTGCAGGACGGCCTTCACTCCAGCCGGCTCGTCGGGAAGCCAGGCATAGACATGGATCTGCGTACCCAGCGGATCCGTCATCGTAAACGTTTGTTCCCGCAATGGAGGTCACTCCTTCATTCTTTCGTGAATGACAGATGAATCAGAAGAAATGCCCCGTTCCCTATAGGCTTAAGGCAGGTAGGAACGGAGAACGGTAGCATTTCCTTTTAGCTCATATTGACCGAGATTAGCCGGAAGCAGGAAGCACTGGCCGGCTTTGTAGTCCTGCGAGCCGCCGTCCCAGGCGATGGAGCCGCTGCCGTCACATACGACCAAGATGGTGAAGCTGTCCGGCGTGGTGGAGAGGCTCCAGGATCCGTCCACGATTCCTTTTTCCACGATGAAATAAGGGGACTTCGCCAGCTGCAGCCATTCGCCCGCAGCACTGCCGGCGGTCTTCATCGTTGTGGCGCCGGATCCTTCGTAGGCGATGACGTTCAGCGAATCTTCAATGTGCAGCTCGCGCGGCTTGCCGTCCAATCCCGGACGGTTGTAGTCGTAGAGGCGGTATGTCGTATCGGAGTTCTGCTGGATTTCCGCCACGACTACACCGGCGCACAGCGCATGCACCGTGCCGGCAGGGATATAGAACGTGTCTCCGGCTTCGACGGAAACTTCCTGCAGGCTGTCCATGACGGTTCCGTTCTCGAGCGCTTCCTTCATCGCCTCGCGTGTAACGCCTTCCTTAAGGCCGTAGATGATTTTGGCGTCCGGCTTGGCGTCCAGCACGTACCACATTTCCGTCTTGCCGAGCTCGCCTTTCGGCAGCCCCTCATAGTCGTCGGTCGGATGCACTTGGACCGACAGGTCGTCATTGCAGTCCAGCAGCTTGATCAGGAGCGGGAAACGGCCGTTTTTCTCGGAAAATCCCTTGGCGCCGAACCACTCCTTGCCGAATTGTTCGCGGACCTGGTCCAGGCCTTGGCCTTTCAGCTCCCCGTTAATCACGGATGTCGTGCCGTTCGGATGATCGGCGATCATCCAGCCCTCGCCGATATGTCCCTCTGGAATCTGCAGCCCGAACTGTTCGAGCGCCCGGCCTCCCCATACGCGTTCTTTAAACTCCGGCTGAAATAATAATGGATAAGGTTGTGTCATGTCTTCATCGTTCCTTTCTTGGGTTCGTGTGATCGGTTGGGATAAACCGCTACTATGTAAAACAATACCTTGGGCAAGGCCGATCCCCTTGGACCGGAATCTATCCGGATGAAGAGGGCGGCAGGGGCCCTGGGCACAACGGTTTCAAAGTGTTTCAGCATGCCGCACCGCCTGGTGGGGCGGAAGTTCGCGGCACGAGCCGCATAAGCGGCCAGCGCGCTATTTTTTCTCCAGCGCAATGACATAAGGGGCATCCGCGCGCTGCAGCTGCCTGTATATGACGGCTTGGGCCGATGACTGGGGCAGGGCGGTGGCCCAAGCGGTTACCGCCTGGGCCTCCAGATCGCCGCCGGCATGACCCGGATACAGCACAGCCGTCATAATGCCCCGCCGTCTCAGCAGGGATAGGCCGGCTTCCAGCGCTTCAATCGTGCTGTCCGGCGTGGTGATGACGGCTTTGTCCGCCTCCTCGGCAGGCAGGTAGCCGAGGTTGAACATCACCGCCCCGACCCGGCCGTGCACGCCCTCCGGCAGCGCCTCCCGCATCGCGGCATGGCTCTGCAGGTACAGCGTCACCGGAGCGATCTGCTCCGGTGCTTCCTGCGCCAGCCGTTGCCGGGTCAGGGTCAGCGCCTGCTCCTGCACGTCAAAGCCGTAGACGTGCCCCTTGGGACCGGCCGTCTTGGCCAGAAAGAGCGTATCGGCCCCTGTACCGATCGTGGCATCCACGGCAATATCCCCGGGACTCAGACGCTCGGCGATTTGTTTGTGGGCAAAGCTAAGAACGGAAAGAAACCCCATGCTATACTTTCCTCCAATACTTACCCTGCCAGCTGTCCCGTGCCTCGAGCTCGGCGTCGATGCCGTTCAGCACTTCCCATTTCTCCTGAGACCACATTGGGCCGATCAGCAGCTTCCGCGGGGCGTCACCCGTCAGGCGATGAACGATCATTTCGGGCGGTAGAAATTCAAGCGTGTCCGCGACCAGCTTAATATATTCATCTTGTTCCAGGAAGCGGAGCAGATCCGCTTCGTACTGCCTGACCATCGGCGTACCCTTCATCAGGTGAAGCAGATGGATTTTGATGCCTTGAACGTCCATGTTCGCCACGGCGCGCCCGGTCTCCAGAATCATTTCGTGGGTTTCCTGCGGCAGGCCGAAAATGATATGCGCGCATACCCGGATGCCATGCCTCCGCAGCTTCTCCACGGCGTCGATGAAGCACTGGGTGTCATGCGCACGGTTGATCAGATCGGATGTCTCCTGGTGAATGGTCTGCAGCCCCATTTCGACCCACAGATAGGTCCGCTCGTTCAGCTCGGCCAAATACTCGATCACATCGTCCGGCAGGCAGTCCGGCCGCGTGGCGATGGACAAGCCGACAACGCCCGGCTGTTCCAAAATGACTTCATAGTACTCGCGAAGCACATCGACGGGGGCGTACGTGTTGGTATAGGCCTGGAAATAACCGATATATCGGGCGTGCGGCCACTTCTCATGCTGTTTGTCCCGGATGCTGTTAAACTGGGTGATCAGGTCGTCGCGCCGGCTGCCGGCAAAGTCGCCCGAGCCCCGGGCGCTGCAGAAGGTGCAGCCGCCCCTTGCGATTGAACCGTCGCGGTTGGGGCAGGTGAATCCGGCATCCAGCATGACCTTGAACACTTTATCGTTAAACTGTTCCCGCATCTCGTAATTCCAAGTATGGAATCTTTTATCGCCCCACAGCAGGGGAGAAGAAAGGGTTGGGCTGTTCATGGATGGTACTCCTTTATTGTGCATTGCGGCTTACGCTTGCTCTATTGTAACAAAAATCAGGCCTAAAGGGTATGAGGAGGCCTGTGGGAAACGCTGAGATTTACGGGCTTTTCTCCCCTTGGATTTTGAGCCGTTATTTCAAATAGAGGTTCTCCATGAATCGGGGCGAAATACCCGGATATTTCAGGTTCATAGACTGCAAAAAATATGTTTCAAAAACAGCGCCGCTATGCCGCTAATCAGGCGAATATTCCATTGATAAAACTTACATGAAGTGTTATATTTTAATTAGCGTCAGCACCCCGGTTTCGGGGTAAATATTTTATAGAATTCATAAAAGCGTGACGTCATGGCCAACATATTAACCGTGAGGTGATAATGATGAATTCTTCAACTGCTGAGACACAAGGTAAAGGCAAGATTTCTGTAGAGCTGACTCCTGATGAGGCGCTTGCCCTGACAGGCGTAGAATTTAACGGCAATCCGGAAGTGAAAGCGGCTGCCCGCCGCAAAATTCGCAACGCTTTCGAAAAGACATTTGATTTTCAGCATCAAGATGCGGTAGACTATCAACAATGAAACCGTTGGACCCCAATTCCAAATAGATAATGGAAAAGAATTCCGAATTCCTCGTGTTCGCATGAGAGAGACCGGGATTCTTTTTCTTTTGGGGCGAGTCAAGCTTTCCCTCTTTACATTTCGGCTTAAGTTCGGCACAATATTGCAGTAGCCGCAAGTGCCGCGGCAGGACGGAAGTATAACTAGCGGAGGTATGAGATGCGTTTACGCGGAAGAAAAGGAATCCGGGAAAGTCTGGAAGAACAGCAGGGCTTCGTCGTTCTGGACCCCCGGTCGTATAAAGGAAAATGGTCATCGCTCTTTGGCAACGACCGTCCGATCTACGTGGAGTTTGGCATGGGCAAAGGACAGTTTATCAGCCAGATGAGCTATCGCAACCCGGACATTAATTTTATAGGCATCGATATGTATGATGAACTGATACGCCGGGCCAGCGAGAAAGCTAAGATCGCCTGGGCCGAGCGGGAGGTCGAATATCCGCCGAATCTGCGGCTGGCGCTGGCCAATGTCGAATATGCGGAGGAAGTGTTTGCGCCGGGAGAACTTGAGCGGATTTTCCTGAATTTCAGCGATCCTTGGCCGAAGGCGAGACATGCCCGCCGCCGTTTGACACATCCCCGTTTCCTCGACAAATACTGCGGTCTGCTCAACGATAACGGCGAAATTCATCTGAAGACCGACTCGCAGACGCTGTTTGAATTTTCGCTGAATTCCTTTGCGGATTACGGTCTGCAGATGACGAATATCTCGCTGAATCTGCACCGCGAAGGACCGAACGAAGAGCATGTCATGACCGAGTATGAGACTAAATTTGTAGGTCAGGGCATCAACATTCACCGCTGTGAGGTGATTGTGGGCAAGGAAGCGCTGAGCCGGTATCAGAAACAACGGCTGGACAAATACGGACTGCGGCCGGACAAGCCGGGGCAGCCGGAAGAGGCCTCCAGCGAGCAACCATAAATACAAAATAAGGTGCCTTCCCTCAGGAAGGCACCTTATTTGATTCCAGCATGTCGATAATGCTCTGGGCGCTTTGCATCGGCCGGTAGCGGTCAATGCTCTTCAGCTGCTCTTCGCGGCGCTGCTGGATCGAATCGTATTCGTGAATCAATTTGTTCATCCACTTCGTGATGACCTCCAGAGAGGAGATCGGCTCTCCAAGGCCCTGGGCGGTGAAGTACTGGCAGTTCTCTTCTTCCTGTCCGGGAAGCGGATGATGGAAGAGCATCGGGATGCCCTTGGCCAAACCTTCCGTACAGGTCATGCCGCCAGGCTTCGTCACGAGCAGATCGGAAACTTCCATCAGCTTATCGACCTCGGGGGTAAACCCGATCAGCCGGATGTTGGGATGGTTGTAGCTCGGATCCTGTTCGAGCTTGCGGAGGACCTTCTCGTTGTTGCCGAGGCAGAACACGATTTGAATCTCGTCCCTCCAGCGGGTCAGGTAATTGTTGATGACTTCGTCATTCATAATGCCCCATCCGCCGCCCATGACCATCACCGTGGGCATGTTCTTCAGCCCGAACTTCTCCCGGATCTCTTCCTTGACCGGATGCTCCCAGAAGTTCGGATGCACCGGAATACCGGTGACCTCGATTTTGGATGCGGCGACGCCCTGCTCCAGCATCTTCGATTTCACTTCCTGGGTAGAGACCAGGTAGCGGTCCACTTCCGGGCTGATCCAGGTGCCGTGGGCATCGTAATCCGTGATAACCGTGCACAGCGGAATGTTCGAACCGAGCCGTTTCAAGCGGGAAATGACCGCGCTTGGAATCGGATGCGTGCAGACGACGATGTCGGGCCGCAGCTGATTGACGATATTTTTGGTATGTGTATAAAAAATGCGGTGAAGCGCTAATGTCGTAAACCGGTTCAGTGACTTTTTATACTGGTGCCTGTACATCATTCCAACCAGCCTCGGCTGCGAAAGAACGGTCTTCTTGTAGGCGGTAATAATGAGCGGTGCGACCTTGGGATTCAGGAAGCTTCCGAGCTCAAGCACTTTGGTTTGCACACTCGGCGACAGCTTGCGCAGACTGCTTGAGAGTGCGTAAGCAGCTCGAGTATGTCCCGCACCGAAGCCTTCAGATAATAACAATACTCTTTTTTTCATCACTCTCAATTCACCTGTTCCTGCATGTTTTTCCTTATACCCACCATATCGACTTTAGGGCCACAATGCAACTGTTGCTGTAGCTACGGAAGTACCAATTACTGCTCCCGCGAGCACATCGGATGGGTAATGAAGTCCCAAATACATCCGGGAAAATCCGACCACGAGGCTTAAAGCCAAAAAAAGCGCGGTCCACTCAGGATGCCCGATCATCATAGGAACTGCCAAGGAAAATGCTGCCGTCGTATGCCCGGATGGAAACGAATGGTCCACCAGCGGCTTGCGAAAGGTGCGGGTTCCCGGCAGGGCGAGATGCGGCCTGACCCGGGGATACATTTTCTTGGCTGCCGCCACCGGAATGTGGCTGACGGCCAGAGCGACGGCGGCCTGGGCGCCTTGGGTGCTCCATGACGGCGGGGCCAGGCCCCAGCACAGGAGGCAGGCACAGATCGTAAACGTAGCCCCTCCGAGATGCGTCAAATAATACAGCCAAAAATTGAAAAAACGATTATGAAGACGTCCGTTGATCCATTGGAAAAGACGCCGGTCCCATAATTGAAGTTTCTTGAACAAACGTCTCATTCCATCCCTCCGTGTACAGCCAATCTTCTATGAAATAATGGCAGATCATGGACAACTCATGCGATGTTTTTCTAAATTTTATCATATTTCCGAAGGGAGCAGAAACTATAACTTCGTAAGTCCCCTTCTTATAATATATAACCCAATTCAAGGTCGTTATTTGACACCACCCGTGAACTTTGTCGGGAATCGGCCGATCTTGTCCAAAGCCATTTTTCGCGGAAAAATGGGGCCCGGCAAGCAATTGGCCAATTTTGACTTCCCCTGGAGGAACCTTTACAATGATTCAAACGGGTGCAATCCGTTTATTAAGAATTGATGTTTAAAGTATAACTTTTCTTGGCTTCATCTCGTTTATTTATAAAGTATGCCGATAATCATGGAAACTGATGACTAAAAAAAGGGGGGACCTGAGAAATAAAAACCCGGAAAAGAGATGAAAATAAGAACTAACAGTCATGAATAGGAGCCCGTAAGGGGCTGAACTGTCAGGAAACCGCCTCATTACCGTTTTTTTAGACGAATACGAGGTTTTACGGTTTTGACAAATGACTGAAAAGTGTGGAAAATCGATAGGGTCATCCGAAGCGTTAACAAAACGTAAAAGAATGTAAAAGGTCAAAAGGGTCATAAAGAATTAGAAAAGGGTAACGGCTTTACCGTAATCTATATAGAATGAACTAAAGAAATGAACGTTACAGGGCCGTATTGGACCGTTATAACAGGAAGTTCAACAAACTTTAGTTCAATCTATCTACAGAGAGAAACATGATTATGAGGGGTAAAAAAGGGGGGTTCTGAGAGTCATGTTAGACGCCATTTTTATCGCGCTCCAGGTTTTGCTGGCCGCGATCGGTGTGTACCAGTTTGTATTTTCCATTTTGGGATTGTACAGGAAAAAGAGGAAGCAGCATTTTGAACCGACCAAGTCCTTCGCTGTGCTCGTTGCAGCGCACAATGAAGAGCAGGTCGTCGGGGCTCTGATGGAGAACTTGAAGCAGTTGAATTATCCGAAGGAGCTGTACGACGTGTTTGTCATCTGTGACAACTGCACAGACGGTACGGCACGCATCGTGCGCGAGCATGGCATGAACGCCTGCGTACGCACCAACAACAACCTTCGCGGGAAAGGCTACGCCATCGAGTGGATGCTGAAGGAATTGTGGGCCATGCCCCGCCAGTATGATGCGGTCGTCATGTTTGACGCCGACAACCTGGCAGATACGAATTTCTTGAGAGAAATGAACGACGATTTGTGCTCCGGCGCACGCGTCATTCAAGGATACATCGACACCAAGAATCCCGAGGATTCCTGGATTACGGCTGCTTACGGGATTTCATATTGGTACATCAACCGTCTGTGGCAGCTGTCGCGCCATAACATGAACATGGCCAACTTCCTCGGCGGTACGGGGATGTGTTTTGAAACCAACCTGCTGAAGGAAATGGGTTGGGGGGCCACCAGCTTGGTTGAAGACTTGGAGTTTACGATGCGCAGCGTGAAGCGCGGCGTCTATCCAAAATTCAACTACGACGCCAAGGTGTTCGACGAGAAGCCGCTGACGTTCAAGGCTTCCGCAAGACAGCGCCTGCGCTGGATGCAGGGACACTTTACGGTGGCGCGCCGCTATTTCTTCCCGCTGATCTGGCAAAGTATCAAGGAACGCAGCATCGTCAAGCTGGACTTGGCGCTGTACGGGGCGAACGTATACATCGTTCTCTTGACATTCCTGATGACGGCCACGATCTGGGTGGACAATACGTTCTTCGACGGTCCGAACATCGCCAACCTCTACGGCTATCTGCCGTTGTGGCTGAGCTTTGTGGCGATCGGTGCCAACGTCTTTACGTTCCTGGCTGCGATGATTTTGGAGAAGGTCACCTTCAAGAAGGTATATTTGTACCTGGTGCTCTTCCCGATCTATCTGATCTCCTGGTATCCAATCACGTTCTATGCGTTCTTCACGCAGAACAACAAGCAGTGGAGCCATACCCAGCATACCCGCGTGGTAAGACTGGAAGAGGTTCAGAGCAAGCAGGGGTAAACGCCTGGAAGCGGGTTGACATTGTCCGGGCCCTGTGTTAAATTATTTGAGTGCTTTAAATACGAAATGGATTCAAAGCAGAAGCTCCAGCTTCTCACCTGACCGACGAAGGTTGGCGGGTTACTGATCCAATGATTTGTGAATGCGATATTTCATGAAGAGTTGATCATAGGGATGCTGGGTGATGATACCCGCATCCCTTTTTATTTTGCTTCTGCACACAGAAATACCTATTAGATCTGGAGGTGGACGGTTATCAGTAAGGAACATATGATCAATGAGGAGATCCGGGCGAAGGAAGTTCGCTTGGTAGGCGCTGAAGGCGAACAGATTGGCATCAAGCCCCTTCGTGAGGCTCTGCAGATGGCAGCGGATTTGAATCTGGATTTGGTGAACGTGGCGCCGCAGGCGAAGCCGCCGGTGTGCCGCATCATGGATTACGGCAAGTTCCGCTATGAGCAGCAGAAGAAAGAGAAGGAAGCCCGGAAGAATCAGAAAATCGTTGATATTAAAGAAGTATGGTTCCGAGCAAACATTGATGAGCACGACTACCAGACTAAGCTCCGCAATGTCGTCAAGTTCCTGAAGGAAGGCGACAAGGTCAAATGCTCCGTTCGTTTCCGCGGACGCGAAATCGCGCATGCGAGCATCGGCCAGAAGATTCTGGAGCGTGTAAGGGAAGAAGTTGCCGAGCACTCCAGCGTTGAGCGTCAGCCGAAGCTGGAAGGACGCAGCATGATTATGATTTTGGCTCCAAAAGCCCAATGATCCTGAGGAGGAAGTACAATGCCTAAAATGAAAACACACAGCAGCCTTAAAGGCCGCTTCAAAGTTACCGGTTCCGGTAAAGTGACTCGCTACAAAGCTTACAGAAACCATTTGCTTTCCCACAAGTCCAAGCGCGCTAAACGCGTATTGGCAGGCAACCCAGAAATGGCGCCGGGGGACGTAAGACGCTTGAAACAAGGCTTGGCGAACTTGAAATAGTTAATCACACATTTTTGGGAGGTTTATATTATGGCAAGAGTAAAAGGCGGATTCGTCGTTCGTCGTAGACATAAAAAAGTATTGAAGCTTGCAAAAGGTTATTTCGGTTCCAAACACCGCATTTTTAAAACAGCTAACGAGCAGGTTATGAAATCCCTCGTGTACGCATACCGTGACCGTCGTCAGACGAAACGGAACTTCCGCAAATTGTGGATCGTGCGTATCAACGCTGCAGCCCGCATGAACGGACTGTCTTACAACAAACTGATGCATGGTCTGAAACTGGCTGGCGTGGACATCAACCGCAAAATGCTGGCTGACCTGGCCGTTAACGACATCAACGCGTTCAACTCGATCGCATCGGTTGCCAAAGAGAAAGTCAACGCGTAATATACTTGTAATGCATATTAAAACCGCCCTAACCGGCGGTTTTTTTAAGATATAAGAAAGAAAATACATCAGAGACTAAACTACCTTATATCGCAAGAAAGACCTCCGCAAAAAGTGGTCTGGCTTCATAGAACGTACACCGATAGACGTGTTTCTTTAGATATAAGAATCATATCCCCAACAAGAAAAAGCCCCGCTAGCTAACATAAATCAGAACCTAGAGTCGCAGGTACCGGGTGCCCCACTCATGAATGGGTATGAATGTTAATTTCACGCATCTTTTCATTCGAGAATCGACATCAGGTGAGCTTATAGACAGCTACTCTTCCATGGAAATAACAGGCTGTGTGATTTATGGCAAAATAAAGCGTTTTCCCTTGATTTTTCACTAAAAAAGTTTTATTTTCTGACGTAAATTTGCTGGATTTTGGCGTAGGTAAAATGTATAATCTGTTCTGTGGAATGTCCGACATTTGAACAAGCCTTCACAAGCAATTAATTGACCATAGATCAATTGCTGAAGGGCGAAGACAGGTGAAAGGATATAATTCATTCTAGGGGGACTATAAGTTAATGAAGAAAATGTTCAAATTGTCGCTGATTATGCTGCTTGCATTTTCAGTTGTACTGGCCGGCTGCGGTAAAAAGAACGAAGATACGAGCAGCTCGTCCGGCGGCAGCGAAGAAGGCGGCGCAGCAAAATCTAGCGTGAAGGTCGGTCTCGTGACTGACGTGGGCGGGGTTAACGACAAATCCTTTAACCAATCCGCTTGGGAAGCATTGGAAGCATTGAAGAAGGACAAAGGGATCGAAGCCCAGTATCTGCAAAGTAAGTCCAAAGAAGATTATGTTCCGAACCTGAACAAATATGTCAAAGGCAAATACGACCTCACTTGGGGGATCGGTTTTGACCTTGGCGTTGATATGAAAACGGTAGCCGATCAAAACCCGGATGCCAAAATGGCGATTATCGATGCTGAAGTCGATGCGCCTAACGTTCATTCCGTTACCTTTGCGGAGAACGAAGGGGCATTCCTCGTTGGTGTAGTAGCAGGCTCCATGACAAAAACGAACAAAATCGGTTTTGTCGGCGGTTCCGAAATTCCGGTTATCAAACGCTTTGAAGCCGGCTTTAAAGCTGGCGTTGCCGCAGCGAATCCGGATGCGAAAGTGATCATCAACTACACCGGCGCATTTGACAAGCCTGACCAAGGTAAAGCGGCTGCAGCCACGATGTACAACGACGGCGTGGACATTATTTTCCATGCTTCCGGTGCAACAGGTACTGGCGTGTTTAACGAAGCCATTGCCCGCAACAAAGCAGGCCAAAAAGTATGGGTTATCGGTGTAGACAAAGACCAATCCCTGGAATTTGGCGACGAAGTAACGCTGACATCTATGGTTAAAGGTGTAACGACAGCTGTAGACAAAGTAACAAGAGAAGTCATCGACGGCACGTTCAAAGGCGGTCATGAGACACTGGGCCTGAAAGAAAACGGCGTAGGTCTGGCCGATACTTCGAGCAAAAACGTTCCTGCAGATGTCCTGAAAAAAGTGGATGAGTTCAAGCAAAAAATCATCGACGGCGAGATCAAAGTTCCTGAAGAATAATTCCATAACGATAATTTGAACGGATATAATTCATGTGTACCAAACGGCAAGGCTGGTTATTATGACTAGCCTTGTCTTACGTTATGGCCCAAACAGAGGCCGCAAAATATGTGATAAGGGTGATCTCATGGATGCAGCGACCCCTGTCGTTGAGTTGAAGCAAATTACCAAACGCTTTCCCGGCATCGTTGCCAACGACTCGATCAGCTTGAAGCTGCACAAGGGCGAAATTCATGCACTGCTCGGTGAGAACGGTGCGGGGAAGTCGACCTTGATGAATATCGTGTTTGGCTTGTACCAGCCTGATGAGGGCAGTATCGAAGTGAACGGCAAACCCGTCATCATTGACAGTCCTAATAAAGCGATCGAGCTGGGCATCGGCATGGTGCATCAGCATTTTAAATTGGTTCAGCCGTTTACGGTAACCGAAAATATCGTTCTGGGGATGGAGCCCAAAATTGCCGGGGTCCATCTGAACTACAGAGCATCGGTTGCCAAGATCAAGGCCTTGTCCGACCAGTATGGTTTGAGGGTTAATCCGAATGCTAAGATTCACGACATATCCGTCGGGATGCAGCAGCGCGTCGAGATCTTGAAGACGCTTTACCGCGGTGCTGACATTCTTATTTTCGACGAGCCTACAGCCGTGCTTACACCGCAGGAGATCGGCGAACTTATGGGAATTATGAAGCGGCTGGTTGCCGAAGGTAAATCGATTATTTTAATTACGCACAAGCTCAAGGAAATTATGCAAATTTCCGACACGGTGACGATTATTCGACGGGGGAAAGTCATCGACACCTTGAAGACGTCCCTGACGAATCCGAACGAGCTTGCCGAGAAAATGGTGGGCCGCAGCGTCTCCTTTAAGGTGGACAAGCAGCCGTCCGTACCGAAGCAAACCGTGCTTAATGTGAAAAATCTGGTGTCCAAAAACAAAGAGGGAATCCCCGTTCTGAACGGGCTTGATCTCCAGGTGCGTGCAGGGGAAATTCTCGGCATCGCCGGCGTTGACGGGAACGGGCAGAGCGAGCTGATCGAAGCGCTGACAGGCCTGAGCAAGGTTGACAGCGGCCTGATCGAAATCAACGGCAAAGATATTACCAACAAACCACCGCGTTTCATTTCGGAAAGCGGAGTGTCGCATATTCCGGAGGACCGCCATAAACACGGGCTTGTCCTTGATTTTTCCATGAGTGAAAATATGGTGCTGGAAACGTATTATAAAGCCCCTTACAACAAAGGCGGCTTCCTGAACAAAAGCGCCATTGACGACCAGGCGAAACGCCTGATCGAGCAATTTGACGTCAGAACGCCGAGCATTGAGACGAAGGCTCGTGCTTTATCCGGCGGTAATCAGCAGAAGGCGATTATAGCCCGGGAAATAGATAAAGATCCGGATCTGCTCATCGCGGCGCAGCCGACGCGGGGACTTGACGTCGGTGCGATCGAGTTTGTGCAGAAGCAGCTTGTTGCGCAGCGGGACAAGGGGAAGGCCGTGCTGCTGATCTCCTTTGAGCTCGACGAGATCATTAACGTGTCCGACCGGATTGCGGTCATTTACGAAGGACAGATCGTCGGCGAAGTGCGGCCGGAGGACACGAATGACCAGGAGCTGGGTCTGATGATGGCGGGCAGCAAGGTTGCGGGAGGTAAGGCCTAATGAATAAATTATTTAAAATTTTTACCGTCAACAGCCTGTTGACGCCTCTCGTATCGATCGTGCTTGGACTCATCGTAGGGGCCATCATTATGCTGATCGGGGGGTACGATCCGATTCTGGCGTACAGTTCCCTGTTCAGCACCGTATTTGGAAACCTGTACGATTTCGGGGAAACAATCCGTGAAATTACACCCCTGATCATGACCGGTCTTGCCGTCGCCTTTGCATTTCGGGCAGGCCTGTTCAACATCGGGGCGGAAGGTCAGTACATCGTCGGCATGACGGCCGCGACAGCGGTCGGGATCAAGCTGACCGGACTGCCGATCGTTCTGCATGCCATCGTCGCGATCATCGCCGGCGGATTGGCCGGAGGGATCTGGGCGGGCATTACCGGCTATCTCAAAGCTAAGCGGGGCGTAAACGAAGTTATTATTTCGATCATGCTGAACTGGACCGGCCTGTATTTGAGTAACTATATCGTGAGAAACTTCCTGCTTCTCAAGGGCCAGCAGCGCTCTGAGGACATCCAGGATACAGCGTCGATTTCGATCGGCTGGTTGTCCGACATGTTCAGCGATGCGCGTATGCACTGGGGAACCGTCATTGCGATTCTAGCAGCTGTGTTTTTCTATGTGTTCATGTGGAAGAGCAAGCAGGGGTATGAGCTGCGGGCCGTAGGACATAACGGGGATGCCGCGAAATATGCGGGAATGAACGTAAAGAGCAACATCGTGAAAGCCATGTTCATCAGCGGTATTTTCGCCGGATTGGGCGGTGCCTTTCAGGTGCTTGGCGTATTCCATTATCAGGCGATCTTCACGGGGTCTCCGGGCGTCGGCTTTGATGGAATCGCGGTGGCGCTGATCGGCATGAACCATCCGTTCGGCATTCTGCTGTCCGCCGCCTTGTTCGGTACGCTGACTTACGGCTCCGCGGGTATGAGCTTTGGCGCGGACGTGCCGCCGGAAATCATCCGGATCGTTATCGGATCCATCATATTCTTTATTGCTGCACAAGGCATTGTGCGCTGGGTTCTGAAGCCCTTCTATCTGAAGCGCAAGAAAGAGAAGGTGTTGTAAAATGGATTGGATCACAACAATTGGCCAGCTGCTGAATACGACGCTCGTTTTTTCGACAGCGCTTATCTTTGCTGCCATGGGCGGCATCTTCTCTGAACGCTCCGGAGTAACAAACATCGGGATTGAGGGCTTGATGACCTTCGGTGCGTTTGCGGCCGGCGTCGCATCCTATTACGCGGAAGATGCAGGCATGGGGGCGGCTTCCCCTTATATCGGCATGCTCGCTGCGATCGTGATCGGGCTAGTCGCTTCGCTGATTCACGCCGTCGCCTCGATCACCTTTAAGGCGGATCAGGTGATCAGCGGCGTCGTGATCAACTTCCTGGCAACAGGAAGCACGCTGTATATGGTCAAGCTGATGTTTGAAGGTGCGGGAGAAACTCCACTGCTGATGGAGAGTCTCCAAAAGTGGAAGATTCCTCTCCTTTCCAAAATTCCGATTATCGGGGAAGGCATATTCAGCAATTACCCGACAACATATCTGGCTATTATTGTCGTTATCGTCGCTTCGTATATCCTGTACAAAACCTCCTTCGGCCTTCGTCTGCGCGCGGTCGGAGAGCATCCAAGCGCCGCCGATACGGTCGGCGTCAAAGTGCGCCGGATGCGGTATATCGGGGTCATGATCAGCGGTGCTTTGGCTGCGCTTGGCGGAGCCACGGTTACGCTCACGACGACGAGCACGTTTTCGCATAATACGATTTCAGGCCAAGGTTTTATCGCGATCGCTGCGATGATTTTCGGGAAATGGAATCCGCTCGGTGCGTTCGGGGCGGCTGTATTTTTCGGCTTCTCCCAGGCCATCGGCAACTACTTCCAGCTCTTCGATTGGGCGCATGACATTCCGCAGGAATTTATTTACATGCTTCCGTACGTACTCACCGTTATCGTTCTGGTGGCGGCCGTGGGACGCTCGTCTGCGCCGGCTGCGCTGGGGGAACCATACGATCCGGGTAAAAGATAATAATCGAACCGCAAAAAGGCTGCATTCCATTCAACTGGAGTGCAGCTTTTTTGATTAGCATCCAGCAAGGCAGGGCGGCATGACATTGAAACAGCAGCGGATTTTTCCGGACAGGTGTATATACTACCGATGCTGGCGCCCGTGATGCCTGCTTCACCCATCTTCCGTGGAACCGGGCTATGGAACAAGCGCCGTGCGGGGCATTCGAATAGATTGGTGTGAAGACCATTGGAGGAGGGATTACATGCAACAGTCTGTGACTCGTAAACACGCCCAGAAGTTTGTTGGTAAACATATTGTAGCTGCCAAAAAAGACGGAAGCCTGGTGACCGGAAAATTGCTGCGCATCTCGGGCAACCGCCTGATTCTGCAGCGGGATAAAGGGAAAAAGGTTCACACCAAAGCGATCATTCCGCTCGTCTTGTTTGACCTGCTGGCGATCGGAACGGCTCCATACGCCTACGGCCCTTACGGGGGATACGGCGGAGTACCTTACGGCGGCTACGGCCCTGGATACGGCCCCGTCGGATATCCGGGAGCTTATCCTTACGGCGGTGGATTCTGGTAATCTTTTAATTACCGGCTCACTTGTTAGAGGGAGTGCAGGAGGTTCTCGGCACGGCTAGGAAAGCCGCTTTTCCAATTCGTAGCACTGGTTTTTGGCGTGGTACTTGATATTGAAATATCCTAACTTTTGGTAGAATGTCATCCCATTCGCATTCCCAGAATCAACCATGACTTTCGACCGTTTGCACCCGCGTGACAACGCAAATCTTTCCGCATGGGCCATCAAGAGGTTTCCCCATCTTTTGCGTTGTGATTCGGGTGCGACGGCCAACATATCGATATAGAGCAGATCGCCGTGAAGCATAAAGTGGACAAATCCGACTGGATCCCCTTCGTAGTAGGGGGAAGCGATGAGCGTCACGCCGCGGTTCATGCGCCCGGGAAGATCCTTACGCACCTGCTCCAGCTGGCTTTTGGTCATATGGGACAGCGGGACAAGCTGGGTCTCGATTAAATGCATGATGACAGCATCGTCCTGCTTGGGTCTGCGGTATCTAATCATAGAGTCTGTCCTCCGTTCTGCTGCCCAATTCATCCATGAGCGACATACGTCATCATATGAAAATAGGGGTGGGCGGTGTGCCGAAAGTTCCCGGGAAAATGGAGGACAAAAGCGGACATGTATTTTTTTATCCGAATCTGGGTATTGACTATAGAATCGATGGGTCATATAATGTGTCTAAACATTTTATCGAGTATACAGTCATCGGCAATGAAGAGGACGAAGTTTAAAGGGCTCTTTTGAACAGAGAGTGAGAGGATCTGCTGCAACCTCCGCCAAAACCCCTTTTATACGAGCTCACCTCGGAGCTGTTCTCCTGAAAAGCGCTAAAGCCTATTAGGGAGAATCGTCAGGTCCACGTTACGGACTCAAGGTATGGAAACGGATGAGCCATCGATATGAGGCACCGTTCCTGATTTTCTATACCTGCTGAGGCTGTGCACTGTGAAGTGCGGAGCAAATATGGGTGGTACCACGGAAGAACAACCTTTCGTCCCTCACACAAGAACATTGTGTGATGAGGGATGGAAGGTTTTTTTGTTTACCATCACAAAAAAATGAACGTATTCTTGAGAGGAGGATGACTGATGAGCGCGCAAATTCCTGAAGTGCGGTCTACAGAACAATTACGTGAGAAATGGATGAAGCCGGAAGTCATTTCCGGCTCGGAAATACTGCTTCGCAGCCTTCTGCTGGAAGGTGTCGAGTGTGTTTTCGGGTATCCGGGCGGGGCAGTGCTTTACATTTACGATGCGATGTATGGATTTAAGGATTTCAAACATGTGCTGACTCGTCACGAGCAGGGAGCAATCCATGCGGCAGACGGTTACGCAAGGGCAAGCGGCAAAGTCGGCGTGTGTATAGCAACATCGGGACCGGGGGCGACCAACCTGGTCACAGGAATTGCCACCGCTTATATGGATTCCGTCCCTCTGGTTGTTATCACGGGTAACGTCGCAACGAGCCTGATCGGAACGGATGCTTTTCAGGAGGCCGACATTACCGGCATCACGATGCCGATTACGAAGCACAGCTATCTCGTCCGAGATGTTAAGGATCTGCCGAGAATCATTCACGAAGCATTCCACATCGCTTCGACCGGCCGCAAAGGTCCGGTGCTGATCGACATTCCGAAGGACGTATCAGCGGCACTTACGCTGTTCGAACCTGGAAACAGCATTAACCTTCGCGGATACAACCCGCGCCTGGTGCCGAACAAGCTTCAGCTCGACAAGCTGGTGGCAGCGATCGAAGAGAGCGAGCGGCCGATGATCATTGCCGGCGGCGGCGTGATTTACTCCGGCGGGCATGAAGCGCTGTACGAATTCGTGAAGCGGACCGAAATTCCGATCACGACCACGCTTCTCGGTCTGGGCGCATTCCCGAGCGGGCACGAGCTCTGGACGGGCATGCCGGGGATGCACGGAACTTACGCCTCCAACATGGCGATTCAGGAGTCGGATCTGCTGATCAACATCGGCGCACGGTTCGATGACCGGGTAACAGGCAAACTGAACGGATTTGCCCCAAAAGCGAAAATCGTGCACATCGACATCGATCCGGCGGAAATCGGCAAAAACGTGCCAACAGACATTCCAATCGTAGGCGACTGCAAGACGGTGCTGGAAATGCTGAACAACGATGTGAAGCGGGCCGGCAAAGCAGAGGCTTGGAGAACCCGGGTTCAGCAGTGGAAGCTGGAGCATCCGCTCCGCTACGCTGATTCGGATACAGAGCTCAAGCCGCAATGGGTTATCGAGCTGCTGAACGATACGACGAAGGGCGAAGCGATCGTCACGACTGACGTGGGGCAGCATCAAATGTGGGCTGCACAGTACTATAAGTTCAATCAGCCGCGCTCTTGGGTAACCTCAGGCGGCCTCGGAACGATGGGATTTGGACTTCCTTCCGCCATCGGTGCCCAAATGGCCAATCCGGAAAGGCTTGTCATTTCGGTGAATGGTGACGGCGGCATGCAGATGTGCTCTCAGGAGCTTGCCATCTGTGCCATCAATAACATACCGGTGAAGGTTGTCATCATCAACAACCAGGTGCTCGGTATGGTTCGTCAGTGGCAGGAACTGATTTACGATAACCGTTACAGCCATATCGACCTGGAAGGAAGCCCGGATTTCGTCAAACTGGCCGAGGCTTACGGAGTGAAGGGACTTCGGGCGACGAACAAGGAAGAGGCCAGAACGACCTGGAAAGAAGCGCTCGAAACACCGGGACCTGTCGTTGTGGAATTTGTGGTCAGCAAGGGTGAGAACGTGTATCCGATGGTAACTCAAGGCTCGACCATTGATCAAATGTTGATGGGGGATGCATAATTATGAGCATGAGACATACCATTGCCGTTCTAGTGAATGACCAGCCGGGCGTGCTGCAGCGGGTATCCGGACTGTTTGGACGCCGCGGGTTCAACATTGAGAGTATTACGGTCGGGCAGTCGGAAGAAGCGGGGCTCTCCCGCATGGTCATCGTCACGATCGGTGACGACATGACGCTGGAGCAAATCGAGAAGCAGTTGTACAAATTGATCGATGTCATCAAGGTGATCAACCTTAGCTCCAAGCCAATGGTAGCGCGGGAGCTGGCGCTGATCAAAGTCAGCGCGGAGCCGGCGGAACGTCCGGAAATCCTCGGCGTCGTGGAAACGTTCCGCGCTTCGGTCGTCGACATCGGAAGCGGCAGCATTATGGTTCAGGTTGTCGGGGATTCCTCGAAAATCGACGCCATGATCGAGCTCTTGAAGCCGTACGGAATCCGGGAGCTGTCTCGCACCGGAGTCACCGCCATGATTCGCGGAAATGCATAATCATACACAACAACATATTCATTAAATTCCCGCTAAAGAGCGGGGGTTTGAGAGGATCGTATCCCGAAAGCGGGACAAACCGGGTGCAGGGTCCTTTGAAACACCCGCTCTTTATGAAGGGTTCTTTTTAAAAACAAAGGAGGATTTATTCACATGCCAGTTACAACTTATTACGAGCAAGACGCAGAACTCAGCGCTTTAAAAGGAAAAACCGTTGCCGTTATCGGATACGGAAGCCAAGGCCACGCACAGGCGCAAAACCTGCGTGACAGCGGTGTCAAGGTCGTTATCGGTCTTCGCGAAGGCAAATCTTTCGATAAAGCTAAAAACGACGGTTTTGAAGTTCTGTCCGTTGCCGAAGCAACAAGCCAAGCGGACGTAGTACAAATCCTGATGCCGGACGAAACTCAAGCATCCGTGTACAAAAACGAAATCGAGCCTAACCTGAAAAAAGGCGCTGCGCTCATGTTCTCCCACGGCTTCAACGTTCATTTTGGACAAATCGTCGCTCCTAAAGATTCCGACGTGCTCCTGGTTGCTCCAAAATCCCCTGGTCACATGGTTCGCCGTACGTATGTCGAAGGCTTCGGGGTTCCTGGCCTGATCGCCATTGAGCAGGACGCTACTGGCAATGCGAAGCAAATCGGACTGGCCTATGCAAAAGGTATCGGCTGTACCCGCGCAGGGGTTATCGAGACTTCCTTCCGCGAAGAAACCGAAACCGATTTGTTCGGTGAGCAAGCCGTACTTTGCGGCGGCGTAACTGCGCTGATCAAAGCCGGATTCGAAACGCTGGTTGAAGCTGGATACGCTCCGGAAATGGCTTACTTCGAGTGCCTCCACGAAATGAAGTTGATCGTTGACCTGATCTATGAAGGAGGCATGGCTAACATGCGTGACTCCATCTCCAATACGGCTGAGTACGGTGACTATGTAACTGGACCTCGCATCGTAACGGAAGAAACGAAGAAAGCGATGAAGGAAGTGCTGTCCGACATCCAACAAGGTAAATTCGCCCGCGACTTTATCCTTGAGAACCAATCCAACCGTGCATTCCTGAATGCAACGCGCCGTAACGAAGCGAACCATCCGATCGAAGTTGTCGGCGGTCAGCTGCGCGAAATGATGCATTGGATCAAGAAATAACATACGGCACTCATCCATCAATAAAAAAGGCGGATCCCCGGATTTAGAGGGGATCCGCCTTTTGCATTTCGGGAGCAGCGATGTAAGCCGTTAGGCACGCTTACCAGGCATACGCCTCGGGAGCGGCGCCGCCCGGTCCCGGGAAGATTTCGTCCAGCCGCTTCAGCACGGCTTCATCCAGCTTGATTTCGAGCGCGCCGAGGGAGCTTTCGAACTGCTCCAGTGTGCGCGGCCCGATAATCGGCGCCGTCACCGCCGGATTGCTCAGCAGCCAGGCAAGCGCGACGTTATCCTGCGGCTCGCCGAGCTCATTGCACAGTTCGGCAAACGCCTCGAGCTTGGCGCGATGCTTCTCGATGCGCTCCGCGCTTCCGCCGCTGCGCGTGCCTTCCAGCTTCTTCAGCGCGTTGCGTCCGAGCAATCCGCCGTCGAGCGGGCTCCACGGGATCACGCCGAGGCCGAGGCTTTGCGCAGCCGGCAGCACTTCCAGCTCCGGAAGGCGGCAGTTCAGGCTGTATTTATGCTGCTCGGACACCAGGCCGAGGAAATGGCGGTTCTTCGCTTCGCTTTGGGCGATGGCCAGCTGCCAGGCAGCAAAGTTGCTGGAGCCGACGTAGCCGATTTTGCCCTGGTTCGCCGCGATTTCAAAAGCGCCCCACAGCTCGTCCCAAGTGACGTTTGGGTCGACATGGTGCATTTGGTACAGCTCGATATGGTCGGTCTGCAGGCGCCGGAGCGAGCCATCCAGGTGTCTGCGGATTTTGTACGCGGACAGGCCCCGCGCCCCGTTCGGACCGTCCGCCGGGTCGCTCATGTCGCCATGAACCTTGGTGGCGAGGACCACCTTTTCGCGGCGGCCGCCGCCCTGGGCGAACCAGCGGCCGATAATGGTTTCGGTCAAGCCGGAATTTTCGCCCCAGCCGTAAATGTTAGCGGTATCAAAAAATTGAACGCCGGCGTCAAGCGCCGCGTCCATGATGCGGAACGCTTCCTTCTCGTCCGTCGCCGGTCCGAAGTTCATCGTTCCCAGGCACAAGCGGCTCACTTTTAAACCGGATTTTCCCAAATACGTATACTGCATGAATCCGTTCAACTCCTTTGCGATTGAAGAGTATAAGTCCAAACAATATCATTGTACCCGGATTAATCAGGAAAAGAAATGTGCCTTGTTAAGGCAGGTATAGAATAATTTAATCCATTCGGTCAGCTTATAGGAAAATACTATTAAGGTCATAGATTCTATATCTTGGTCAATGCTCTCCTTCATGTGTTACAACAGTATATAGAGAATTAGGACAGTGAAAACGAGGTACCTGAAGGAGTGACTGATATTATGGCAGAGGTTAAAAAGATTGCAGTAATCGCAGGGGACGGCATCGGGCCGGAGGTTGTCGCAGAAGCGGAGAAAGTGCTCAAGCGCACGGAGGAGCTGTTCGGCTATTCGTTTGAAACGGAGCATGCGCTGTTCGGGGGAATCGCAATCGACGAGAAGGGAACCCCGCTTCCGGAAGAGACGCTGGCGGTATGTAAAAATGCAGACGCGGTGCTGCTTGGCGCGGTAGGCGGACCGAAATGGGACAACAATCCGAAGGAACTCCGTCCGGAGACTGGCCTGCTCGGTATCCGCAAGGCGCTCGGATTGTTCTCCAACCTGCGTCCGGCCGTGGTGTTCGACTGCTTGAAGGACGCCTCGACGCTGAAGCCTGAGGTGCTGGAAGGCACGGACCTGATGGTTGTACGGGAGCTGACCGGCGGCATTTACTTCGGTGACAAGCTGAGACGTCAAGGCGAGCATGGCGAAGAAGCGGTGGACACTTGCGTGTACAATGTGGCGGAAGTGGAACGGATCGTGCGCCAAGCCTTTGAAATCGCCCAGAAGCGCCGCAAGAAGCTCGCTTCCGTCGATAAGGCGAACGTGCTCGAAACTTCCCGCCTGTGGCGTGAAGTGGTGAATCGGGTCGCTCCGGATTATCCGGACGTGGAGCTGGAGCATGTGCTTGTCGACAACTGCGCCATGCAGCTGCTGCGCCGGCCAGCCAGCTTCGACGTCATCGTGACGGAGAACATGTTTGGCGATATTTTGAGCGACGAAGCCGCTATGCTGACCGGGTCGATCGGCATGCTGTCGTCCGCTTCGATGGGAGAAGGCGCGTTCGGCTTGTATGAGCCGGTTCACGGCTCCGCACCGGATATCGCGGGTCAGAACCTGGCGAATCCGATCGCCACGATTCTGTCACTGGCGCTGATGTTCCGCCTCACGTTTGGATACGGCGATGCGGCAGACGCGATTGAAGCAGCTGTGGCTGACGTGCTGAATGCCGGACATCGCACAGGCGACATCGCTGTGGATAAGAGCAAGGCGATCGGCACACGGGAGATGGGCGACCTGATCGTGGCTGCGATGAAGAAGTAATTTTCAACGTAATATTGAGGTCGTTTTAGCGCTATATAAATGAAGGGATTTTTTTGGAAAGGGTGCTGCCGGGTGATCGGCGGCCCCTTTTTTTCACATCCGTCTGCTGAAGATTCGTTGAAAAGTTCACGGTATTTTCTTATTTATAATTATTATAAATAAATAACCTATATAATCTTGACTTTGATTTCGTCGAATGATACCATTTGAAATGTAGATTCCACTTGGGATGCAATACGATACTTAATCTAGAACAGAGCAGTTGTTCTTTATATTAAAGGAGGAATTTTTGACATGGCAGAACGTTTAGTAGGTAAACCGGCTCCTGAATTTACGATGGAAACTGTAACAGGTGACGGCACGGATTTCAGTAAAGCAAGCCTGACTGACTATCGCGGTAAATGGCTCGTATTTTTCTTCTATCCACTCGATTTCACTTTCGTATGCCCTACGGAAATCACTGCGCTGAGCGATGCTTACGAGCAGTTCAAAGCGCTTGACGCTGAAATTCTGGGTGTGAGCACGGACTCCATCCACAGCCACAAGGCTTGGATCAACACACCGCGCGACTCGAACGGTCTTGGAAAAATCAACTTCCCGCTGGCTTCCGACATCACGAGATCCGTTGCAAAAGACTACGGCGTGTACATCGAAGAAGAAGGCGTTGCTCTTCGCGGTCTGTTCATCATCAACCCTGAAGGCGAGCTGAAATATCAAGTGGTTAACCACAACGATATCGGCCGCAGCGTTGAAGAAACCCTTCGCGTCCTCCAAGCGCTGCAATCCGGCGGATTGTGCGCAATGAACTGGAAACCAGGCGACAAAAATCTGGTAACCAACTAATTTTTAAATATTCGGACAAGCCCCCTTTGCCTTGCTTGATGCAGGCCAAGGGGGTTTTTCATCAACTGTGGTTTTGGGTTTAGCATGCCTCGGAGAAGTTGAAATATGGCTAGGAGCGGCATAACGTCTTGTTTTGGCATTAATATAGAATGAACTGATCTATTTAGCAGGATTTGAACAGGGCGATATAGAAAACCAAAGAGCAGGCATACATGATAAAACTTGGGTCCCGTCAGGGTTGAAAAAAAGGAATTGTCGAGCTTGGAATCGAATACATTATGAAGAAATACGGTGGAATCCAGAGGAGGGTGAACTGGAATGAGTTATTGCTGCGGAGCAAGTATGGTTGGAACGAAAGGTACACTTAAACATTATCGCACTCAAGTCCATAATGTTCCCCTGTTGTTCTGTCCCGTGTGCCACCGGGTTGAGGTTCATTACAAGGTTGAGAATGAATACGAAATTTTGGCCGAATATGCGCATGGTGACGGGGCGGCAGAAATTGACTTTCAGGATTATGTGATCGAGGACGAAGAGACCATTTTTGAAAATGTGGTCAACTGTGAGAAGGAAGACCCGAAAGACATCATTCAGAGCCAGATTGACATGGCCCTTGATTTGTTGACGGTCGCCAAGCAAATTCAAGACGAGAAATGGCAGAGCGAGCTGAAGAAAAGACTCGCGGTCATGAGCCAGCGCCGGCTGCGTCTTCAGCATAAATCATAAAATTTCATCGGATACCCGGGCCTGCCGTCGAATCGGCGGAAATCGTCCCGGCTGAGCGCCCGGTCATGACATAGCATCAGGTACAAAAATAAATTTTTTGTGTCTGATGCTTTTGTTTTAAGATTCGCTTTCGCAAGAGACGACATCCTTATTTTTACAGGAGAAACGTCAGCATAAGCGGGGACTTTCGGCTAAGAAAGAACACCGATTGACGGCCATCATTTTCAGGCTGGGACCATTTTTTCTTTTTTCGACAGTATCTCTTGTTGAGTTTTCCGGCGAGCTTGTCTATGATTAAACTAATCTTTATTACTGGCCAAAAGATGGAATATCTGCCTGCTAACGATTTGCCAATTCCGTCATTTCCTTATAAAGGGGGGGCATCGTGTGAGCGAAATCCAAGAGACGTTATTGCAGTCCCTGGAGGCGTTTCAATCTACGCAGCTTGTGAAGAACAAGTACGAGAACATTTTGGAGCACTTGGACAGTGGGGTAATTCTTTTCGACAGTGAGGGCGTTTTGACATTTATCAATGTGCAAATGGCGAGGTTGTTGGAAATTTCCCGTAAGTCGTTGACTGGCCTAACCTTGCTTCAAATTTTGCGTCATCCCCAGTTAAGCCGGTATAAGAAGAAGAAAATATTGCGTATTTACCGTGAAACCATTTTTCACCGAAAAAGATACCATGAGCTAAGTGATGAAACCGGACGCCAGTGGCTTCTTACGGTCACCTATGGCGATCAAATGGACGGTGATTTTTTATTTAGTGTCAAGGATGTATCCGATTTCAAGCAGATCGAACAAACCGCCTACCGAAACGACAAGCTGGCGATGCTCGGCAAAATTTCGGCATCGATCGCCCACGAAATCCGCAACCCGCTCACGGCCATCCGTGGATTCATTCAGCTACTGAGACCTCATTTGACCAAGCTCGGAAAAGACGAGTATGCTCGCATTATATTGACCGAGATCGACCGGGCGAACGACATTATTTATGAATTTCTGAATTCGTCCAAGCCATCTGCACCGCAAACGACCGTCATCCCGGTTTCGTCTTTGCTAAAGGAAGTTGTTCTCCTTACGGAGAGCGAAGCGCTGATGAATGGCTGCGAGGTTGTTTTGCTCGATGAGTCTACACCCCTTCATATTTCCGTCGATGTAAAGCAGATTAAGCAGGTCATTCTCAACATCATTAAAAACGCAATGGATGCGATTGCTGATCAGGGACATGAGCATACCGGGAGGATTGAAATCCGCACGCGCAAGGACCAGAAAAACGTGAATATATGTATTTCGGATAACGGAAAGGGTATGGATCATATCACGCTGAGCCATTTATTCGATCCCTTCTTTACGACCAAGGAAAGCGGGACAGGCCTTGGTCTGTCCGTCAGTTACCGGATCATCAAAAATCACCGGGGATATATTTCTGTGGACAGCAAAGTAGGGAAGGGAACAGAGTTTGTGATCTCGCTTCCGGTCGTTGAAATGTCCTGATTCGGCACAGCAGGAACATTTTGTCTTTGGAGTTGCTTTGGACAACGGTGGAATAATATATATGACTATCGTCCGAAAACTTGAAGACAAAGGAAGATGACGCCGATGAATGGACATCCGTTTTCCGAAGGACAAGATATTACGGTCACATGGAAGGATCATACGGAAGCTGCTCAGCTCAGTATGGATGCGCTTGTTGTTATGGTTTCCCAAAAGGACTTTGAGGATAACGCACTTTCTCCCAGTCTTGCACCCATTGTGCAGCAGCTCAGGGACAGCCGCCTGTTCGGTGCTGCCTTCAATCAAATCCACGCACTGCCAGTGCCTGATTCAAGCGGCCATCGCGCCGTTATTCTAGTCGGGATCGGCGAACGTCCGCTGACCTCCGAAGAACTCAGGCTTGCTGCCGCCCAGGCGGCTAAAACCGCGCTCAAAATCCAAGCCCAAAGCCTGGCATGGGAAGTGCCGATCACCATGATGCGATTTACTGCGGAACAGAACACGATAACTGCGGCCCAGGCAATAACCGAAGGGTTCATTCTGGGCGCATACCGGATCAAGCAGTACAAACGAAACCATCCGACGTACCCTGGAATTAAAGAGCTGGTGCTTTTTCGAAAAGGAAACGCGGATCCCCGGGAAGCTGAAGAATGGCGTCAAGGCATTGTCCGTGGGAAAGCGGCGGCCGAAGCTACCTGTTTGGCGCGGGATTTAACGAATCTCCCTGGGAATATGCTGGTTCCAGAAGATCTGGCGAAGCATGCGCAGCGGATTGCCCGGAAGCATGGCATGGAATCACACACGCTGGATGTCGAAGAGCAAAAAGCGCTCGGCATGGGTGGATTGCTCTCGGTTGGCCAGGGGAGCATTCAACCTCCGCGGATGATCGTGATAAAGTATCAAGGAAGGGACAGCTGGGATGACGTTATAGGGCTTGTCGGCAAAGGCATTACGTTCGATACCGGGGGCATCTCTCTGAAGAAGCGGCTCGGTATGGAAGAGATGATCAGCGATATGGCCGGAGCCGCTGCGGTGCTGGGTGTCATGAACGCACTTGGAACGCTGAAGCCGAAGGTGAACGTTGTGGCTGTCATTCCGAGTGCCGAGAACATGCCTGGAGGCGGTGCCTTTAAGCCGGGGGATGTGATCCGGTCGTTCAGCGGGCGGACGATCGAGGTGCTGAACACCGATGCGGAAGGCAGAGTGGTGCTCGCCGACGGCATGACTTATGCCAGACAGCTCGGAGCGGTCCGTCTCATCGATGTGGCGACGCTCACAGGCGCCGTCGTGACGGCTTTAGGGGATGTGGCGACTGGAGCTGTAACGAACGATGACACTTTTCTCCAGGAGCTGATCCTCGCTTCGAAAAGATCCGGTGAAAAAGTATGGCCGCTTCCTGCTTACAAGGAATTTTGGGATATGCTCAAAAGCGACGTGGCGGACATTCGCAACAGCACCGGAGGCAGGGGGGCTGCGATTACGGCAGGCCTGTTTATCGGAACCTTTGCCGAAGGGCTTCCGTGGGTTCATCTCGATATCGCCGGAACGGCCTATGCCCAAAAAGAGCGGGGTGTGAATCCGAAGGGAGGCACCGGGGTGATGGTCCGGACCCTGCTGGAGTGGATTTTGTCGCAAGCGGCATCCTCATAAGACCATGAACGTAAAGCGGAATCCTGAGCGGATAGCCGCTTTATTTCGTATGCCGTCATTTCGCGGTCATAACCGTCCGGACAATTAACCTTTACTTTTCTGGTCACCTTCAAGTATGATGAAGGAATAAATTTTATGCCGGAAGGAGAAGCTTGTTGGATGAAAACGAACCCTTGTAAAATTGTCGATTGCACGATTCGCGACGGGGGACTGGTTAATAACTGGGACTTCAGCGTCGAATTTGTACAAACTTTATACGCCGGACTGAATGAGGCCGGTGTTGACTATATGGAAATCGGCTACAAAAATTCACCCAAACTGCTGAAGGGCGCCGAATCTGCCGGACCTTGGCGCTTTTTGGACGATTCCTTCCTGCGTGAAGTGATCCCCCAGAAGGGCAAAACCAAGCTGTCCGCTCTCGTGGATATCGGCCGTGTCGATGAGAATGATATTTTGCCGCGCGAAGAGAGCATGCTCGATTTGATCCGTGTTGCTTGCTACATTAAGGACGTGGATAAAGCGCTGGAGCTGGTACAGACGTTCCATGAACGCGGTTACGAAACGACGCTGAATATTATGGCTTTATCCAACGTCATGGAGAACGAGCTGCTGGAAGCCTTCGAAATGATCCGGGAGAGCGTGGTCGATGTCGTCTACATCGTCGACTCCTATGGAAGCCTTGACCACAAGGACATGGAGTATTTGGTCGAGAAGTTCAAGAAGCACCTGCCGAACAAGCGCCTTGGCGTTCATACGCATAACAATATGCAGCTGGCCTTCTCCAACACGCTGACCGCTGCGGAGCTGGGCGTAGAGCTGCTGGATGCGTCTGTATACGGAATGGGCCGCGCGGCTGGCAACTGCCCGACCGAGCTGCTCGTCACCCATCTGAAAAATACCCATTACAACCTTCGTCCGGTGCTGGATTTGATCGAACGCCTGATGATTCCGCTTCGCGAGAAGGAGGAGTGGGGCTACCTGATTCCTTACATGGTTACGGGAACGCTGGGGGAGCATCCACGTTCCGCCATGGCGCTCCGGGCATCGGAGGATAAGGACAAGTACGTGGATTTCTACGACAAGCTGACGACTCCGGAAGTCAACTTTGATCCGAAACACAAGTAAACCGCTTCATTTGATTCATTAGAAAAAGGGCTGCCCGTCGCAAGTACGGGCAGCCCTTTTTTTGGCTTCAATCGAGTCTGATATATTCGCGCTCACCGGTTCGGTGATTATAATAGACCTGGTATTTATGACCGTCTTTCGGGTCAATAAATACTTCGGAAGTCGGCGTAAACGATCCGTTCATGATGTCCCTGCTGCCCCCGCTGTCGTCCCGGCGGCGGTATCTCTTGTCGAAGAAGCGCCAGCTTACCCATAACAGCAGCAGAAAAGCGACCAGCTCCAAGGCGTATATGAGCAGAATAATGACCATACCTCCCATCAGCTAGCAGGACGGGTTCTAACGACCGTGCCGTAGGCAACAATTTCGCTCATGTTATTGCCGATATCCCCGCTGTCAAAGCGCATCATCACGATGGCGTCCCCGCCCATGGCATGCGCGTTCTGCACCATCCGGTCCACCGCCTGCCGCCGCGCATCCTCAATCATCTGGGTGTACTGCTTCACCTCGCCGCCGACAAGGCCCTTGAGGGAAGCCATAATGTCCCCGCCGATGCCTCTGGCTCTAACGACGACTCCAAACGTGGTGCCGAGTACCTCGATAATTTCATGATTGGCTACATTTTCGGTTGTTGTAATGATCATACAATGCCACACCCCTTAGGTATTATAATCTACAATACGGATGAAGGAGGATGAGGATTCATTTTTTTGCAAAACGACACATGTCGAACGATGGCCACAATGCAAAATTATTGTCTAATGTTAGCAGGAATGTCGGCATAAACGTGGAATTATTTAGCATGAAATTCATATATAAATATTTCAGAAAAAGCCCGGGGGTCAGAGGACTGCATGCATACCAGAGTAGAGAAAAGACGAACAATCAGGACGGCCTTGGTGGGAATCTTGTTTTTTGTTGCGGTTCAGATCGTTCAAACTGCATTTTTATACAGTAATGATGGCGCCGGCTGGTTCAAGACGGTTTATGTCCTCGCCGGCTGGAGCAGCGTAGCTGTCAGCTTTGCCGTGTTCGCCCAGGGATGGCTGTTATTTTCGCACAAACTGTCGCGGCATAGGCTGTATACGGCTGCGCTGTTTTTGTCTCTGGCTGTGTTTGATTTTTTGCAGACGGTCAGCTTGCTCGGAATTCCTCTATTCGGCTATGCATTAAACCAGGACGATGCCATGTGGCTGCTTATCATCTCCAAGGGGGCGTGCGCTCTCGGGCTTCTGTCGATTTATAATCTGAAAGACACGATGGTGTCGATTACCCATAAACGCTTCGCATTTATGATCACGTCGGCCGTGATCGTATTTGGTGTGCTTGCCTTCTTCCTGTGGCATCAGAAACTTCCTTTGCTGATGAACCATGGCAGCATCAATTGGCTGAAGAAATATTTGGACCTGGTGATCATTGCGGTATGCCTGATTGGCATCGGATCGATCATGTACCGGGGAAGAAAGGACCGGGCCCCATCGCTGCTTATTATTATCCGGGCGCTGATTTACTCCGCTCTCGGACAGGGGCTGATGATGACGGCGAATCATACATACCAGTGGGATTACCTGCTTGGCACCCTTTCCGGAGGTGTGGCTTATTATCTGATGCTCAAAGGGGTTTACCGCCTGACGATCGAGGATCCATTCCGGGAACAACAGCGGGTGGAGGCGCGGATGAACTATCTGGCGTTCCATGATGACCTGACGGGACTTCCGAACAAACGCCGGTTGACTCAGCGCATCTCCAGTAAAATCAAAAATGCGGGACATGAAATGACAGGGGTCGTCGTTTTTAACGTCAACCGCTTCAAAAATATCAATGACTCCCTTGGGCATCAGGCGGGGGACCGGATTCTGCAGCTTGTCGGCGACCGCCTCAAACGGAACACCCAGTCCAGGGAGGAAGTGTTCAGTATGGGCGCCGATGAGTTCGCCATCATTCTGCCTGCGCTTGCCGGCGTGGAAGAGGGGATGGAGCGAATCCGCTATTTGCTGAAGCTCTTTGAAAAGCCCGTCGTCATCGAGGAAAACGATTATCATATCACGCTCTGCGCAGGGATGGCGGTCTTTCCGCAGGATGGAGACACGGCCGAAGAGCTGATTCAGCATGCGGACACCGCCGTTCATCATGCCAAAGACTATGGGGTCGACGTCCGTCACTTTGTCCCATCCATGCAGATGAAGGCGAAGGAGCGGCTCCGCTTGGAGAACGACCTGCGTAAAGCGATCGAGCGGGAAGAGTTTTATTTGGAGTACCAGCCGCTCGTTCATTTGGAGAGTAGCGAGATCGTTGGCATGGAGGCGCTGCTGCGCTGGCGGCATCCGAAACGGGGATTCGTTTCGCCGGCCGAATTCATTCCGCTGGCAGAGGAAAGCGGTCTGATTGTTCCTCTTGGCGAATGGGTTCTCCGTACGGCGTGCATGCAGAATAAAAAATGGCAGCAGGCGGGGTATAAGCCGATCTGCGTATCGATTAATCTATCCATGCGCCAGTTTCTCCAGCCCCAGCTGGCTGAACGCATCGGGTCCATCCTGGAGGAAATCGGCTTGGATCCGAAGTACGTCGAGCTGGAAATTACGGAAAGCATGACGTTTGACAAGGAGACGGCCTTTGACCAGCTTCGGCGCTTGAAGCAGCTCGGCGTCTTCATCAGTATCGATGACTTCGGGACGGGGTACAGCTCGCTGCATTACTTGAAAAACATGCCGATCGACCGGCTGAAAATCGACCGTTCCTTCGTCCACGAAGTGATGAGCGACCATAACGATGCGGCGATCGTCTCCACGATCGCATCGATGGCGCATCATCTGCAGCTCAAGGTAACGGCCGAAGGCGTAGAGAATGAGGAGCAGCTCCATTTCTTGAAAGAGCAGCGCTGTCACGAGGGACAAGGTTACTATTTCAGCAAGCCGATTTCGCCTGAGGATTTCGAACGGGCCTTTCTGCTGAATTAAAAAAGTATTGCAATCCCGCGGCATCCGTGGTATATTATTTCTTGTCTTCACAAGATGATATATCTTGAATGCAACGGGATGTAGCTCAGCTTGGTAGAGCACCTGGTTTGGGACCAGGGGGTCGCATGTTCGAATCGTGTCATCCCGATACTAGACATTCACCCTGAGAAAGTACGAGATTCGCCTTGGCGGCTTTGCTTTTACAGGTGATATGCGGGTGTAGTTCAATGGTAGAACTTCAGCCTTCCAAGCTGATAGCGTGGGTTCGATTCCCATCACCCGCTCCATATTGATTAAAACAAACAACGCCGATGGCGTTTTTTTATTTTGGAGCGGTTGTGCGGGAGAAAACCCACGCGCGTGGGTGCGACCGTCCGTGCAGGCATCTATGAAGGGACTAATCAGGACGCGCGTCAACATCTACCTTAGTGGCGAGCCGGAGGCTCGCTGTTGGATCGCGATGTTGAGTATTCCCATCACCCGCTCCATAAACAAAAAAAGGTAACGCCGGAAGGCGTTTTTTTGTTGTTGAGCGGTTGTGTGGGAGAGAACCCACGCGCGTGGGTGCGGCCGTCCGTGCAGGCTCCCTTTCTTTATGCTATATTTTTCCCTGCTTTATCCAAGTCCAAATTCGATATGAACCAAACAATGCCGCAAATAGTATAAGAAGCAGCATGAATACCCAAATGCCAAGTCGATTGATATCTCTTAGACCATCTGCATTAATAAGTATAAAGGATCCAACACCTATAAAAAGAAGATACATAAAAACGTTTGGAATAATCCAAACAATCCTGAGTTTAATGTTTTTGTCGTTCAACATCTCCACCTCCATATGACACTATCTTACTAGCTTTTGAATAATCTGGTTATTGTAAAATTAGCTTTTTATATGCTTTTACAGGACGCGCGACAACTTCTAGGGCGAGCCAAAGGCTCGCTGTTGGATCAGGATGTTGATTACCGTCCGTGCGGGCGATGACCCCGAACCATAGATGAAAAAAAGGCCGGAGATCCATGGATCTCCGGCCTTTTGTATACCCCCGGTTACAGCGTGACGCGCGCGTGGCCGAGAAAATGCATGACGGCGGCGAAACCTGCGCCGATCATCGTTCCACGGCTGCCAAGCCGGGAGAAGGTGATCTCGAGCTGCTGCTTATGATAAGGCAGCGTCCGCTCCGCGACGACCGCCTGCATCGGCCCGGCCAGCCAATCCCGGGCTTCGGACAGCGCCCCGCCGATCACGATGAGTTCGGGATTAAAGCTGTTGATGAGGTTGGTTACGCCGATGCCCAAATATTTGCCCATCTGGGCGAATTGTTCCCGGGCAGCCTCGTTTCCCTCGGAAGCCAGGCGCACCAGCTCCGGCGTATTGTGGGCCGGCAAGGCAGTGCCGGCCGTATCGTACGTTTTCTCCGAGGCGTAGAGCTCCCAGCAGCCCCGGCTTCCGCAGGTGCAAGGCCTTCCGTCGGCTTCGATGCACATATGGCCGGTCTCTCCGGCGTACCCCCGTGCACCCTTGTACAGCTCCCCGCCGATGATAATACCCGAACCGATACCCGAGCCAGCACTGATATAGAGCAGGTGGCGCACATCCTTTGCCGCGCCGAAATTCAGCTCGCCCTGCGCCCCGGCGTTAGCTTCGTTATCAATGGTGACGGGCACCGAAAAGGCTTCCTCCAGCAGCTGACGCAAATGAACCATTTCCCAGCCGAGGTTGGGAGCAAATAAAACGATCCCGTTCTCATCCACCATGCCGGGCACGCCGACCCCGATCCCGACGGTGCCGTATGGCGTGTCCGGAGCCGCATCCATAAGACTGGAGATCACCTTCTTCATTGCTTCAAGCACATAAGACAAATCGTGACGCGCAAGCGTATGATCGCGCTCCTCCAGTACGTTGCCTCCCAGGTCGCACAGCACGGCCGTCAGCTGCTTCACCCGCAGCTCAATGCCGATGACGGTGCCGGCCATCGCGTTAAAATGCAGCAGCAGCGGCTTACGCCCACCGCTGGACTTGCCCGGCCCGACCTCGGTGACCAGCTGCTGTTCGCACAGCTCGGCTACCAAATTGGAGACGGTCGCCTTGTTCAGACCGGTCATTTCCGATACCCGGGCTCTGGAGAGGGTGGAGGAATGCTTGCGGATCGTGTGAAGCACAAGCGAGCGGTTTATTTTTTTGACCAGAGCCTGGTCGCCGGTGACTTTCATGTATATCGCACATCCTTCAAGTTATCCCATTAGCACATAATCAATTAGTCTAGAGCCATCCGAGGCAAAAAGCAACCCGAAATCAACTTTTTAAAAAAACTTTGTTTAACCAATATACAAAGTCGGTCTGATGTGTTACTATGTTCCTGTAAACGTTTGCGACAAGCAAATTTTGAGGAGGATTATACATGGCATACTTTGAGAACGTTGGGAAGATCGCTTATGAAGGAAGCCGTTCGACCAATCCGTACGCGTTCAAATTTTATAACCCGCAAGAAGTGGTAGCAGGCAAAACGATGGAAGAGCATCTTCGCTTTGCGATGGCTTACTGGCATACGCTGACTGCCGGTGGTTCCGATCCGTTCGGCGTAGAGACCGCTGTCCGCAGCTGGGACAAATACGACGGCATGGACAAGGCTAAAGCCCGCGTGGAAGCCGCTTTTGAATTTTTGGACAAAATGAATCTGCAGTTCTTCTGCTTCCACGATATCGACATCGCACCGGAAGGAAGCAGCCTGCGTGAGTTCTACAGCAACATCGACACGATCGTCGACCTGATCGGCCAAGGTATGAAGACCTCCGGCAAGAAGCTGCTGTGGAACACAGCCAACATGTTCACAAACCCACGCTACATGCACGGTGCCGGTTCTACTTGCAACGCGGACGTGTATGCCCATGCTGCAGCCCAAGTCAAAAAAGGCCTCGAAGTCGGCAAACAGCTCGGTGCGGAAAACTACGTATTCTGGGGCGGACGCGAAGGGTATGAAACCCTGCTGAATACGGACCTCAAGCTTGAAATGGACAACATGGCCCGCCTGTTCCACATGGCTGTAGATTATGCGAAGGAAATCGGCTTTGACGCTCAGTTCCTGATCGAACCAAAACCGAAGGAGCCGACAAAGCATCAGTACGACTTTGATGCGGCGACGACGATTTCGTTCCTGCAAAAATACGATCTCGACAAGCACTTCAAGCTGAACCTGGAAGCCAACCATGCAACGCTGGCCGGACACACGTTCGAGCACGAGCTTCGTGTAGCCCGTATCAACGGTATGCTCGGATCTCTGGACGCCAACCAAGGCGACATGCTGCTCGGCTGGGATACCGACGAGTTCCCGCTGAACATTTACGATTCCACGCTTACGCTGTATGAAGTGCTGAAGAACGACGGTCTTGGCAAAGGCGGCATTAACTTCGACGCCAAAGTACGCCGTCAGTCGTTTGAGCCGGAAGATCTGTTCCTGGCGCATATCGCAGGTATGGATACTTACGCAAAAGGCTTGAAGGTAGCCGCTAAGCTGATCGAAGATCGCGTGTTCGACGACTTCATCGACAAGCGCTACGCCAGCTTCAAGGAAGGCATCGGCGCAGACGTTGTATCTGGCAAAGCCACCTTGGCTTCCCTGGCCGAGTATGCGCTGAACAATGAAAATCCGCGCCGCAACGAGTCCAGCCGCCAAGAGCTGCTGAAAGCTCAGTTGAACCAGTACATCCTGGCTGAGTAGAAGCAAGCGTCAGGCACAGCTGTTACAAAACCGATCTTGAAATCTCTTTGAAATGCAACAAAGGTTGCCTGAAGAAAGCTTCTTCGGGCAGCCTTTTTTTGAACCGGATTTCCATGCGGAACATCCTTGGTTAGTCGTTGATGTCCATTCGATCCATACAGGAGGAAAAAGTATGAAATACGTTATTGGTGTTGATTTGGGAACAAGCGCCGTCAAGACGGTACTGGTGAATCCCCAAGGAGAAGTCGTGCACGAACACTCTGAAGCTTACCCGCTGAGCAGACCTGAGCCGGGCTGGAGCGAGCAGAATCCGGAGGATTGGGTGGACAAGACGCTGGTCAGTCTCCGCAGACTGATGGAAAAGTCGGGTGCCGACCCGCAGGAAGTGGAGGGCCTCAGCTTCTCAGGCCAAATGCACGGCCTCGTGCTGGTGGATGCGGAAGGCAAGGTGCTGCGTCCGGCCATTCTGTGGAACGACACGCGCACGACGGCACAGTGCCGCAAGATCGAGAACACGCTGGAATCGAAGCTGCTCAGTATTGCCAAAAACCGCGCCCTGGAAGGCTTTACGCTGCCTAAAATTTTGTGGGTGCAGGAGAACGAACCGGACATTCTATCCCAAGCCAGCTTGTTCCTGCTGCCGAAGGATTACGTAAGATACCGGCTCACCGGCGAATACGCGATGGATTACTCCGACGCTGCGGGCACGCTGCTGCTGGATGTCTCGGGCAAAACGTGGAGCCAGGACATTGCCGCAGCATTTGATCTGCCGCTGTCGCTTTGTCCTCCGCTCGTGGAATCCTTCGATCAAACGGGCACGCTGCTGCCTGACATCGCCGAGGCGTCCGGCCTGCTGCCGTCGACCAAGGTCTTCGCAGGCGGAGCGGACAATGCTTGCGGCGCCATCGGAGCGGGCATTTTGCAGGAAGGGCAAACGATGTGCAGTATCGGCACATCAGGCGTCGTCCTCTCTTTTGAAAGCCGTAAGGAACTGGAGGTCGACGGCAAGCTGCATTTCTTTAATCACAGCGAAAAGGACGCGTACTATGTTATGGGCGTTACGCTTGCGGCCGGTCACAGCCTGACCTGGTTTAAGGAAACGTTCGCCAAGGAAAAAAGCTTCGACGAGCTGCTTGAAGGCATCGGGTCCATCCCTGCGGGCAGCAGCGGCTTGCTCTTCACACCATACATTTCCGGGGAACGAACCCCGCATCCGGACGCGGATATCCGTGGAAGCTTTATCGGCATGGACTCCGGCCACACGCTTTCCCATTTTGCCAGAGCAGTGCTTGAAGGCATTACGTTCTCGCTTCGGGAATCGATCGACATCGTACGCGAATCCGGCAAAAAGATCCATGAGGTCGTGGCCATTGGGGGCGGTGCACGGAACGAAACGTGGCTGCAGATGCAGGCCGATATTTTTAACGCGACGATCATCAAGCTCGAAAGCGAGCAGGGCCCGGCTATGGGAGCGGCGATGCTCGCTGCATACGGCTGCGGCTGGTTCCCGTCGCTGACGGACTGTGCGAAGGCATTCATCCGCCCGGCCAAAACGTACGCGCCGAATGCGGAGCGGGCCGAATTGTACAGCGGCTTGTTCAGCCTGTATCAGGAAGTATACAGCCAAACCCGTGAGCTGAACCGCAAGCTGGTTCCTTACCGGAACTAGGAAGCCGGTGCCTCCCTTGCGCGGATGAGATGCGGAAAGCCCTGCTTAATGTCTAATTTAGACATGATTTTTTATCGAATTTTCGGGGTACTGCAATCGCTTTCAGAACTTTAGAATAAGGTTAGATCATTCGTACCTTGCCTATTTGGCGGTAAAAATAGCGGGGAATACCCGAGACTGCGGACCGTAAGGCTCTGTTCGGCTTGGCGTGTGCTGCCATAACGTTTTGAAGATCATTCATTTAAAATGCTGAAAAGCAAACAGGGCGGGAAGTCTGATCCAATACATCAGGCTTCCCGTAATTTCTTAAGAGATCAGAAAGTATAGACTCCAGAGCCATTGCTTCCTGATCTCGCAAGAAAAACCTCCTCTAGAAGCGGTCTGTCTCCTTTGAGGTACGTCGATAGACGTTTTTCTTCAGAGATCAGAAAGTATAGACTCCAGAGCCATTACTTCCTGATCTCGCAAGAAAAACCTCCTCTAGAAGCGGTCTGTCTCCTTTGAAGGTACGTCGATAGACGTTTTTCTTCAGAGATCAGAATGTATAAGTTTCGGAGCTTCTGCTCCCTGATCTCGCAAGAAAAACCTCCTCTAGAAGCGGTCTGTCTTCTTTGAAGGTATGTCGATAGACGTTTTTCTTCAGAGATCAGAACGTATAAGTTTCGGAGCTTCTGCTTCCTGATCTCGCAAGAAAAACCTCCTCTAGAAGCGGTCTGTCTTCTTTGAAGGTACGTCGATAGACGTTTTTCTTAAGCAGCCTGACATAAAAGCACACGCTTCGGCCGCCGGTCCGGCAAGGTGCTCGAAGCAACCGTTCATCGCGGATAAAGGGAGAGATAAACGTGGAGCAAAGCAGCAAACGCGCCGTCAATAAAAGGCTGTGGTACCGCAAGCCGGCCTCCGTGTGGGAGGAAGCGCTGCCGATCGGAAACGGACGGCTGGGAGGCATGGTGTTCGGCGGGGCGGAAGAAGAGAAAATTCAATTGAACGAGGACACGCTGTGGTCTGGATTTCCCCGGGACACGGTTAATTATAACGCCCTGCGGCATTTGGAGCCGGCCAAGGCATTGGTCGCCGAGGGTCGGTATGCCGAAGCGGAGGCACTGATCGAAGCCGGGATGCTGGGACGACGCACGGAATCCTACCAGCCGCTCGGCGATTTGCATTTTGCTTTTGGCCGCATGGATCAAATTACCGATTACGTGCGGGAGCTGGATTTGGAGCATGCGGTCGCGTCGGTTTCTTTTCAAACCGGCGGGTTGCGTGTCGTTCGCGAAGCTTTTGCCAGCCGGCCGGATGAGGTTATCGTCGTCCATTTCCGGGCGGAGCCCGCAGAGGGCGGGGGTTCGGCCGGGAAGGCGGAGCTGCCGGCGTTGACGGCATGGCTCACCACTCCGCATCTCAGCGATGTGAGCGCAGAGCCGGCGTCTTTGATCCTGACAGGGCAAGCGCCGTCGCATGTTGCGGACAATTACTTGGGGGATCATCCTCAGTCGGTTCTCTATGAAGAAGGACTGGGACTCCGGTTTGCGGCCGTGCTGACGGTGCGGACCGACGGAGAGGTGCAGACGGAAGAAGGGCGGCTGCGGATCGAAAAAGCGGGCACGGTCACCTTTGTGCTGGCTGCGGCGACCGATTTCGCAGGCTTTGACGTCATGCCGGGCGCATCCGGCATCGATCCGGTACGCTTGTGCCGGGAACATGCCGACGCGGCGGACAGTGATTACCTGCATCTGAAACAGCGGCATTTGGATGATTACCGCGCGCTGTTTGACCGGGTGGACCTGCAGGTGGGGCTGAGCCCACAGCTGCCGCAGGCTGAAGCGGAAATGCCGACGGACGAGCGCCTGCAGCTGTATCGCCAAGGAGGAGTCGATCTGGCCCTCGAAACGCTGCTGTTCCATTATGGACGCTATTTAATGATTGCCGGTTCGCGTCCGGGTACGCAGGCGCTGAACCTGCAGGGCATTTGGAATCCACACAAGCAACCGCCTTGGAACAGCAATTATACGACGAACATTAATGCCGAAATGAACTATTGGCCGGCCGAGGTATGCGGTCTGGGAGAATGCCATGAGCCGCTCTTCGACCTGATCCGGGAACTGAGCGTCACCGGCAGCCGGACCGCGGCGATCCATTACGGTGCAAGAGGCTGGACGGCTCATCACAACACCGATTTGTGGCGGATGTCGACGCCTTCGGATGGGCGGGCCATGTGGGCGTTCTGGCCGATGGGCGGCGTGTGGCTGTCCAGACATCTGTGGGAACGGTATGCGTTCCGGCCGGATGCGACCTACCTGCAGGAGGTGGCGTATCCACTGATGCAAGGAGCCGCCTTGTTCTGCTTGGACTGGCTTGTCCAGCTTCCCGACGGACGATGGACGACGGGGCTCTCGACTTCACCGGAGAACGTCTTCCTGACCGAATCGGGAGAGCCTTGCAGTACGGCTGCCGGATCGGCGATGGATATGGCGCTCATTGACGAGCTGTTCGGACACTGCATCAATGCAGCTGAAGTGCTTGGGATTGATGAGGATTTCCGGCAGGAGCTGTCTTCAAAACGGGAGCGGCTGGCACATCCCGGCATGGGTCCGGACGGGCGGATGCGGGAATGGGAGCGCGATTTCGGCGAGAATGAGCCGGGGCATCGGCATGTATCCCATCTGTACGGAGTGTACCCGGGAGACGCCGTAAACGAGAATACGCCGGAGCTGATGCAAGCCGCCTCCTTGTCGCTGAAGAAGCGGATCGAGGCGGGAAGCGGGCACACGGGGTGGAGTGCGGCCTGGATCTTTAACCTGTACGCGCGGCTTAAGGAGCCGGCAAACGTGTACCGCTCCATCCGGCGGATTCTCAGCGACTCCAGCCTGCCGAACCTGTTCGGCAACCACCCGCCTTTTCAGATTGACGGCAATTTCGGTTATGCGGCCGGTGTTGCGGAAGCGCTGCTGCAAAGCCACCAGGGCGAGATTCGGATGCTGCCGGCTCTGCCGGAAGCCTGGAACGAAGGGGAAGCCAAAGGTCTGCGGGCGCGAGGCGGCTTTGTGTTGGACATGAAGTGGAGCGCCGGAACGATTAAGGAAGCAGGAATAACCTCCACGCACGGCGGGACCTGCCGGATCGCGGACCATTGCCTGTACCGGGTGCAGGGACCAGATGGGCAGGAGCTACCGGCTGACGGGTTTGTTACGGCAGCGGGCGAAACATACCGAATTACACCACGGGACAAGGAAAAGGTATCGGTGAGTTGAAGCTGAAGCTGAGGCTGAAATGAAAGCTAAGGAAGCCGAAGGAAGCGGAAAGATAACCTAAGAAAACCGAAGAAGGCCGAAAAAACCGTGGGAAACCTTTTACGGTACAAAAAGCCGGAGAAGACATTTTATTTGTTACGGGCTAAGAGTTACAGGCTAAGTCACGGGCTAAGGTTACGGGCTATCGGCGATTCAACAAGAGAAAGGAAGTGGGTACGTGATTAACGATAAACTGCCTAAAATTTGGTACGGCGGAGATTATAACCCTGAACAGTGGGGACCGGAAGAATGGAAAGAGGACCAGCGGATGTTCAAGCTGGCCGGGATCGACGTGGCGACGATCAACGTCTTTTCCTGGGCGCTGAACCAGCCTGACGAGGATACTTACGATTTCGGGTGGCTCGACGAAACGATGGACCGTCTGCACAAGGACGGCGTTGGCATCGTACTGGCGACGAGTACCGGGGCGCATCCGGCATGGATGGCCAAGCGGCATCCGGATGTGACCCGCGTCGATTTTTACGGACGGAAAAGAAAGTTCGGCGGAAGACATAACTCCTGCCCGAACAGCCCGACTTACCGCAAATACTCCCGCTTGATGGCGGGCAAGCTCGCCGAGCGCTACAAGGATCATCCGGCGCTGCTGCTTTGGCACGTATCCAATGAATACGGCGGTTTCTGTTACTGCGACAACTGTGCCGCCGAATTCCGCGTTTGGCTGCAAAAGCGTTACGGCACCCTGGATGCCGTCAACGAAGCATGGAATACCCGTTTCTGGGGCCACACTTTCTACGACTGGGACGAAATCGTGCTTCCGGACGGACTGAGCGAGGAGGGCGAAGGCAACGTCAGCGCGTTCCAGGGCATTTCCCTGGATTATCGCCGGTTTATGTCCGATAGTTTGCTGGAATGCTACAACATCGAGGTTGAAGCGATCCGCGAGCATTCGAAGGACGTGCCGATCACGACCAACCTGATGGGGACGTTCCCGCTGCTCAACTACTTCGACTGGGCGAAGCATATGGATATCGTCTCGTGGGATAACTATCCGTCTCTGACGACGCCGGTCAGTGAAACCGCCATGACGCATGACTTGATGCGCGGCCTGAAGCACGGGGCGCCGTTCATGCTGATGGAGCAGACGCCGAGCCAGCAGAACTGGCAGGCGTACAACTCGCTCAAGCGTCCCGGCGTGATGCGCCTGTGGAGCTATCAGGCCGTTGCCCGCGGGGCGGATACGGTGATGTTCTTCCAAATGCGGCGCTCCAAGGGCGCCTGCGAGAAGTTCCACGGCGCCGTCATTGAGCACGTCGGACATGAGAATACGCGGGTATTCCGTGAGGTGGCGCAGCTCGGGGAGGAGCTGGGCCGTCTTGGGGACACGCTGCTGGATGCGGTGACGGAAGCTAAGGTTGGCATCGTGTACGACTGGGAAAACCGGTGGGCCATGGAGCTCTCGAGCGGACCGACCGTTGAGCTGAATTATGTGCGCGAGGTGCATAAGTTTTACGACGCCCTCTTCAAGCAGGGCATCGAGGCGGACATGATCAGCGCCCAAGCCGACTTCAGCAAGTACGACATCGTGATCGCGCCGGTTATGTATATGGTCAAGCCGGGCTTTGCCGAGAAGTCGGAGGCGTTCACCGCTGCCGGCGGCACGTTTATTACGACGTTCTTCAGCGGCATCGTGAACGAGACCGATCTCGTGACCCTCGGCGGATATCCGGGCGAGCTCCGCAAGCTGCTCGGCATCTGGGCGGAGGAAATCGACGCACTGCCGCTCGGGCAGTACAATGAAATCGTCATGAAGCAGCCGTACGGCAAGCTTACGGGCAGCTATAAATGCGAGATGCTGTTTGATCTCATCCATGCCGAAGGCGCGGAAGTGCTGGCCGAGTATGGCTCGGACTTCTACAAAGGCATGCCTGCGCTCACGGTGAACCGCTTTGGTGAAGGCAAAGCGTACTATGTAGCGACCAGCGCGGACAGCGACTTCATGGAAGGTTTTCTCGGGGCCGTCTGCGCCGAGAAAGGCGTTCAGCCGCTGGTGCCGGAGCTTCCGGCCGGCGTAGAGGTTGCCCGCCGCGTGAAAGATGGACGCTCGTTCCTGTTCGTGCTGAACCATAACGCGGAGAGCGCGACAGTTCGCACGGGGGACGTCAAACGCCGGGACCTTCTCAGCGGCGTAACCGTAGACGGAGCGGCCGAGGTGCCGGGACGCGGCGTCCTGATTCTGGAGGAAGCAGAGTAAAGACAAGGTATCGCGGCTAAAATACGTTTCCATTCCAATACAAGCAGGCTTTGCGGGACTTCCCGGCAAAGCCTGCTTTTTTGTAAGGGCAATTTACTGCACCCATTGATTGCGGATGGCCAGCACGACGGCCTGGGTGCGGTCCTCGGCGCCGATTTTTTGCAGGACGCGGTGCACGTGGGTTTTGACTGTGCTTTCGCTGATGTGGAGCTTGGCGGCGATATCTTCGTTTTTCAGGCCGTAAGCCATTTCCTGCAGCACTTCCAGCTCGCGGTCGGTCAGCGGGTCCGGCAGGGACAGCCGCATGTCCTGCCGGTCCTGGAACGATTCCGTCTGGCGCAGCGCCTCCGAAATCATCCGGGCCGCGGCTCCCGTCCGGTAGATGGCTTCGCCGCGGCTCGCCGCCCTAATGGAATGGAGCAGCTCCTCCGGCGCCGCATCCTTCAGCATATAGCCGACGGCTCCGGCCCGGATGCCTTCGTACACGTATTCCTCGAGATCGAAGGTGGTGAGGATGATGACTTTGCACTCCGGCAACTGCCGCCGGAGCTCCCGTGTCGCCTCGATCCCGTTCATGCCGGGCATCTGCACGTCCATGAGGGCGATAAGCGGCCGCGTTCGGAGCGCAAGGTTTACGGCTTCGCGGCCGTCGCCCGCCTCCCCGCACCATTCCATGTCCTGCTGCGCCTTAATGATAAACCCGATGCCGTGCCGGATCAGGGGCTGGTCATCCGCGATGATGATGCGGATACGTTCTGGGTCCATATTAGCATTCATTCCCCTCTGTTATTGGGTGTCGCTGCGGAAAAACGGCAGGCTTGCGGTAATCTCCAGGCCATGGGGAGCGAGGGGGGTGAACGTCAGGCGTCCGCCGGCTTTTGCACATCGTTCCCGCATGGTGGTCAGTCCGAATCCCGGCTGGATTGGACCTTGCGCCACGCCGTTATCCCGGATGGTCAAGACCAGGCCTTCCTTGTTACCTATAAGCCGGACCTCAGCTTGGGTGGCCTGGGCATGGCGCATCAAGTTGGTCAGTGCCTCCTGAAGGATGCGGTAAAGGACGTACAGCTGCTCCGGGGCGATGGTGCCGGGGATATCCATGGTATAGGCCACCGGAATCCCGCTTCGCTCGCTGAAGGTGTCCGCCAGCTTCCTGAGCTCCTTCTGCCCTTCGCCAGGCCGGACAAGCCCCATTTCGTGGACGACCGTTCTGACGTCCTGAAGGCATCCGCGGGCCACATCCGTCACTTGCCTGAGCGTTGAGCGGGCTTCGTCGGGCGCCGCTTCGATCATATACGGCAGCGCCTGCAGCTGCACGATCACGGAGGTCAGGCCGTGACCGATGCTGTCATGGATGTCGGCTGCGATCCGGCTGCGCTCCTCCAGTACCGCATAGCGCAGCGCCTGCTCGGAAGTCTCCTCCAGCTCCTCGTGAGCCTGGCGCAGGCTGCGGTAAGCCGCCTCCAGCTCCTGATGAGCAGCCGTCAGCTCTTGTAGATGCGCTTCTTTCATCGTTCGGGTCGTTCTCCGAAGCCTGCCGGCTAAAAATAGAAGATAGACCGCCGCGAGAATCAGGCATTGGGTCATCACAGCTTCCAAAGTCCGATGCTGAGCCAGCAGGATCCACGCTGCGGCAGCTATATTTAGAACGGTGTATGAAGCCGAGTACGATGCCGGCAGCCGGTAACTCACCCATCCCAGCAGAAAAAAGACGATGATATACAAGCTGCCGCCAAGTCCCAGCATGACCCCAATGGAAGAGATGCCAAGCAAGGCGCACACGGCAAAAGCGGGGGCCGGCCCCTGGCGGGTAAACCACCGGGGACGCCATTGCAGGCACAACGCGGCCAACGTCAACAGCACGCCCGGAACAAACGCGCGAGGTTCACCGTACATTCCGTTCTGAATCGCGGAATACACGATCAACAAACTGAGCAGCGCCCTTCTGGCCGGATTGGAAGACAGTATTGTTCGTTCATCGTTGCCTGTTTCCATAGCAGGTCTCCTTTAGCTGGCACATTGAAGCCGGTGATTCAGGTCTTTATGCCCGTTGTCCCATCATCGCCTGATATCTCCGGTAAATGACGTACCGGCGTGCGCAGATGGAACCGAGCGGCATGAACATCAGCGCATTTGCGATGTGATAGAAGGCGTGTGTCTGCTCCCAGGACTGAGCAAGGACCCGAAGAACAAGCACGGCGAGAAACAGCACAATGCTGGCAATGGAACCCTGCACGGTTACCTGGCCGTCCGTTCCCATGCGCATTTTTTCCATTTTACCCCGGATGATACCTGTTGCCAAACCGGCAGCGGCAAATACGGCGAACAGCACGACTTCAACCGGACCTACCGATGCCCACGGGATGGAAGGTAGGGTCATTCCTCCCCATAACAAGGGAACGATCCACATGCTGGAAGGGCGAAAGGTTCTTTCCCTTGCGGTAAGCCAAATGACAAGCAGGATGATAATAATATCAGTTGAGTATTGATCCATCGCTAACACCTCATTCATTTTTCGTGATGAGTCCAGCATACCAAGGAGGACCGGCCGCGTAATCGAACCGTGTGGTGATTTTCTTTCGGCCGATGTACATCCGGAGATGTACATGACTGTGGACGAACAGGTTTGGGCTTTTCTTTTTCCGATAATTTTGTTAAAATGGCAGCAAGCATTTCATCCTGAAGAAAACGAGGTAACCACACAGCCGATGGATAAACATGACTGATCTCTCTAATCTGCAAACCAACTTAATGTTGAAACCATGCAGTTTCTGCGCCTGCCGCAGGGAAGAGAATCGTTATGTCTATTTTCAGAGACTGGATACCTCACCGATGGATACGGATAATGCTTTTTTGTGCGTTTTTGACGTGTTCATGGGGTAATGTCGTGCCTGGATCATCATGTTCGGGGCGGTATTTCGGACGGGTAAACCCTTTTTTGACATAGACAATGATAACGAATTTCCTGCCGTAGGCGATGCTGCCTGCGGCTTTTTTGATTCGTGAAATGGATCAGTGGCCGGGGCTGGACTGAAACGGCTGGTTTGTCTGAAACGACGGAAATTCAAATTTATGTTTTAAAGGGTGATGCTTAATGTTGAATATCGTAAAAACGAAACATATAGCCAAAGAATTTAAAGGGAAGACCGTTTTTGAAAATATTGACCTGGAAATCTATGAAGGCGAGAGGCTGGCGTTGTTCGGCGTCAACGGCGCGGGGAAGACGACGCTGCTGCAGATTCTGACCGGGCAGCTGGAGCCGGACCAGGGCACCGTGGAACGCGGAGTCCCGCTGGAGCAGTGGGGATATATGACGCAGACGTCGGAAGAGTTGATGCATCTGACCGCACTGGATGCGGCGGGGCGCGAAAGCGGCGAGCTGTGGCAGATCAAGCGCCGGCTGAAGGAGCTGGAGCAGGCGATGGCGACGGGCGAAGTCGGTTCCGATCTCCTGGAGGAATACGGACAGCGGCTTGAGCAGTATGAGCTCAGCGGCGGTTTTGACTGGGAGACCGGGCTGGAGAAGCATTTGACCATGCTCCACATTGGTCCAGAGCTGTGGCAGGTCCCTTTTGCCGATCTGAGCGGCGGCCAGAAAACCAGGGTCAGGCTGGCGGCTCTGCTGGTCAAAAGGCCGGAGGTGCTGCTCCTTGACGAACCGACCAACCATCTGGACGAGGAGAGTATGAACTGGCTGGAGGATTGGCTCCGTCATTACGAAGGCACCGTCATTGTCGTGTCCCATGACCGGACCTTTTTGGACCGGGTGGTGACAGGAGTCTGCGAATTGACCGAGAGCGGGCTGAAAAAATATAAGGGCGGCTACTCCGATTACCGGCGGGAAAAGGACCGCGAACTTCGGGAGCAGGAGGCGCTCTATAAGAAGCAGAAGCAGGCCCGGGAAGCGTTGGAGGAATCGATCCGCAAATACCAGGAATGGTTCCACCAGGCCGAGAAATCGGCGGATAAAAATACGGAAACGAAGGCGGCGCTGCCTTACTACAAAGCGAAAGCCAAGAAAAACATTTCCAGGTATCACGCCAAGCAAAAAGAGCTGGAGCGGCTCGAGAGCGAAAGCGTGGAGAAGCCGAAAAGCGGACCGAAGGTCAACCTGCAGCTGGGCGAGGGTGGTTTCTCCGCACGTGTGCTGGTGCGGCTTGAGCAGCTGTCCTTCGGCTACGGAACGAAGAAGCTGTTCGACAAGTTCAATCTGATCCTCTCCCGCGGCGACCGGCTGGCCGTGCGGGGTCCGAACGGAGCGGGCAAGTCAACCCTGCTCAAGCTGATTATGGGCGAGCTTGTGCCAAGCGAAGGAACGGTATGGCAGCATCCGGCCTTGAAGATCGGTTACTTCTCGCAGGAGCTGGAGGTGCTGAACGAAGAGGAAACGCTGCTGGACAGCCTGCTCCGCCTGCCTTCGATGACCGAGACGCATGCGCGGACGCTTCTGGGCTGCTTCTTGTTCAAGCGGGAGGACGTGTTCAAGCGAATCGGGGATTTGAGCATGGGGGAGAAATGCCGCGCGGCTTTCGTGCAGCTGTATTTCTCCGGGGCCAATCTGCTCGTGCTGGATGAGCCGACGAACTATTTGGACATCTCGACGCGGGAAGTGATCGAAGAGGCGTTATCCGCATATCCGGGGGCTCTGGTCGTCGTGTCCCATGACCGGATGCTGATCCGCAAGCTCGCGGACCGGCTGCTGACCGTCTCTCATACGGAAGAACCGCATCTGTTTGAGGGCACGGTTCAAGAAGAGGAAGAGCAGCTGGCCAGACATAACGGAGCACTGAAGGAGGATACCGACCGGGAAAACGCCCGGCTGGCGCTGGAATGGGAGCTGACCCGGCTGCTGAACGAAGACGGCGGGAGCGACGAGGAGGCTGCGGCACGGATTACGAATATCCGCAGGCTCCGGAGCGAGCTGGAACAGCTCTAATTTGAGGAATGAAGTCTGGTTCCGCAAAAAATGGGCATGCTGAGAAGGGGAACGCCTATAGATTTAGGCGATTCGGACTTGTCAATACAGCTTTTTTTGCCTATAATTATTGACTATAGTCAACGGACTGATCCCGGTGAATGAATGACCTGTATGGATCAGCCATTGCAATCCAATTTATGTGTCAAGACAAATGCGTTGATGGAGATAAGTAAGCAGTGCCTCTTTACAGGGAGGGGACGCCGGAGATTGAGAGCGTCTCTACAGAAACAGGCTGCTGAAATTCCCTCCGGAGCAGTTCCCTGAACGAATCCACGCGCCAGCATGTTTGCTGACAGGATTCCGCGTAGGGGATAACGGTTTTCGATCCGTTACATCGAATGAGAGTGAGATCAAGCTGGCCAGAGGTGCGCGTGTGCGTATCAAACGGCTTTTCGCTTGTCTAACAAGGGTGGTACCACGGTCTTTTCGTCCCTTTTCGGGAGAAAAGGCCTTTTTGTATTTCTTGGGAATTTTTTCTGAGGATCCCCCGCCAAGTACCTGAGCAGTCACCCGGGGCAAAAGCCCTGCTTTGCGGGGCGTTGTTGGTCAAAAATGTATTGGGATTTCAAGAAGGAGGCAGGAAGTTCATGAAAGAAAAGCTGGAAGCATTGCGGCAGGAAGCGATCGCGCAGCTGAATGACGTCGCTGACGTACAGACGCTGAACGATTTGCGCGTGAAGTATCTGGGGAAAAAGGGGGCGCTGACCGAGATTTTGCGGGGCATGGGCGCGCTTAGCGCGGAGGAACGTCCGCTGATCGGCCAGGTGGCCAATGATGTGCGCGGAGCGATCGAAGGACTGATCGAGTCCAAGCAGCAGGCTTTCCAAAAGGCCGAAACGGAGCAGCGCCTGCAGGCGGAGAAGGTGGACGTTACGCTTCCCGGCCGCAAAATGACCCAAGGCGGCACCCATCCGCTCAACAAAGTCATCCAGGAAATCGAGGAGATTTTCATCGGCATGGGCTACCACATTGCGGAAGGACCGGAAGTGGAGACCGACTATTATAACTTTGAAGCGCTGAACCTGCCGAAGAACCACCCGGCTCGTGACATGCAGGATACGTTCTACATTACCGAGGAGCTCCTGATGAGAACGCAGACGTCGCCGGTGCAGATCCGGACGATGGAGAGCATGCAGGGCAAGTTGCCGGTGAAGATCATCTGCCCGGGCAAAGTATACCGCAGAGACGACGACGATGCGACGCACTCGTTCCAGTTCTACCAAATTGAAGGCCTGGTGATCGGCGAAAACATCCGTATGAGCGATTTGAAAGGCACGCTGCTGCAATTCGTCCGCGAAATGTTCGGACCGAACACACAGATCCGCCTTCGTCCAAGTTTCTTCCCGTTCACAGAGCCGAGCGCAGAGGTCGACGTAACCTGTGCCAGATGCGGCGGCAGCGGATGCCGGGTGTGCAAGCATACGGGATGGCTGGAAATTCTGGGCTGCGGCATGGTGCATCCGGAAGTGCTGCGCAAGGGCGGCTACGATCCGGAAGTGCACAGCGGCTTCGCGTTTGGCATGGGGCCGGACCGGATTGCGATGCTGAAGTACGGAATCGACGATATCCGTCATTTCTATGGCGGCGATGTGGCATTCTTGAAGCAGTTTGCCCGCATGTAAGCGTAAGGTTAGCGAATACGGGAAGAAGGAAGGGAACGCAAGTGAAAGTATCAACTGAATGGTTATCCGATTATGTATCACTGGAAAATGTAACGGCCGAAGAGCTGGCCGAGCAGATTACGCGCGCGGGCATCGAGATCGACGAGGTTGAGCACCGCAATCACGGTATTTCGAAAGTCGTCGTGGGTTATGTAAAAAGCAAGGAGAAGCATCCCGATGCGGATAAGCTGAACGTCTGCATCGTTGACGCGGGACAGGGCGAAGACCTGCAGATCGTCTGCGGCGCGAAAAACGTGGATGCCGGACAAAAAGTACCCGTTGCCCTGGTCGGCGCTCTGCTGCCCGGCGGTCTGGAGATCAAAAAAGCCAAGCTGCGCGGCGTCGCTTCTCAAGGCATGATCTGCTCCGCCAAAGAGCTGGGCATGAACGACAAGCTGCTGCCGAAGGAGCAGCAGGAAGGCATACTCGTCCTTGAGGAGAACGCGCAGATCGGAACGCCGATCACCTCCGTGCTCGGCCTGGACGACAAAGTACTCGACTTTGACCTGACGCCGAACCGTTCCGACTGCCTCAGTATGCGCGGAGCGGCTTACGAAGTGGCGGCCATTCTGGGCCGCGACGTCAAGCTGCCTGATCCCGAAAGGGAACTGGTTGAGGTAGCTGACGCGGCAAGCAGCCATATCTCGGTCAAAATCAGCTCGCCTGAGCACTGCAGCCATTACACCGCGCGTTATATTACGGGCGTGAAGATCGCTCCGTCGCCGCAGTGGATGCAAAACCGCCTTATGGCTGCAGGTGTCCGTCCGATTAACAACATCGTTGATATCACCAACTATGTCATGCTCGAATACGGTCAGCCGCTGCACGCGTTCGATGCGGACCACTTGACAGGCGGGGCCGTAGATGTTCGCCTGGCTCGTGAAGGCGAGACGCTCGTGACGCTGGACGGCCAGGAACGCAAGCTGGAGCCACACATGCTGCTCATTACCGACGGCGTGAAGCCGGTTGGATTAGCCGGCGTCATGGGTGGATTGGATTCCGAGGTTACGGACAGCACCGTGAACATTTTGCTCGAATCGGCCAAGTTCGACGGAGGCACCATCCGCAAGACGTCCCGCCAGCTCGGACTGCGCTCCGAAGCGAGCCAGCGCTTCGAGAAGGAAGTCGATCCGGGTGCGGTCATTCCGGCGCTGAACCGGGCTGCATCGCTGATTGCCCGTTATTGCGCAGGAACGGTTCATAAGGGCATCGTCGAAGCCGGTGCCGCGCAGGCGGAAGAAAAGGTGATTGTTCTGTCCTTCGACAAGCTGAACCGGTTCCTTGGAACGGAGCTGTCGATGCTGGAAGTGAAGACGATTTTTGGCCGTCTCCATTTCCACGCTGCGGATACCGCCCAGGGCATTTTGGAAGTGCAGGTGCCGACGCGCCGCGGAGACATTACGAAAGACGTCGACCTGATCGAAGAAATTGCCCGCCTGTACGGATACGACAATATCCCGACGACGGCGATCGAAGGGCCTACAACGCCGGGGGGCTATACGAAGCCTCAGGCGATCCGCCGCGAAATCCGCAGACTGTTCACCCATGGCGGATGGCAGGAAGTGATCAGCTACTCCTTCACCCATCCGGAGCTGGCCGCGCTGTTCCCGGCCTTGACGGAAGGAAGCGTGCCGGTGAAGCTGTCGATGCCGATGAGCGAGGAGCGCAGCGTGCTGCGTACGAGCATTCTGCCGCAGCTGCTCGATATCGCGGTTCACAACGCGAACCGGAAGCAGTACGATCTGGCGCTGTTCGAAGTGGGCAACGTGTTCTTCTCGCAGGAGGAGACGCTGACGGTTCAGCCAAAAGAGCTGAACGTGCTGTCCTTGCTGCTGTGCGGCAGCCGCGGGCAGAAGCAGTGGAACCATGCGCCGGAGAAAGTCGATTTCTTCGACCTGAAGGGTGCCCTGGAGACGCTGTTCGGGGATTTGGGTCTGGAGGGAGCGATCCGGTACGTGGCGAACCAGCCGGCCGGATATCATCCCGGACGTTCAGCTTCCGTCTACCTGATCAATGGCGGCGGAGAGCAGGTTCTGATCGGAACGCTCGGTCAGGTGCATCCCGAATTGCAGCAGGAGCGCGGACTCGGCGATGTGTACGTTGCCGAAATTCTGCTGCAGCCGCTGTACGATCACGCCGATTTCGATATCCGATATCAGGAGCTTCCGCGCTTCCCGGCTTCGGAGCGGGATATTGCAGTCGTGGTGGACAGCGCCGTGGAAGCGGGCTCCCTGCTTGAAACGATCCGCGAAGCCGCGGGCGAGCTCCTGCAGAACGTACAGGTATTCGATGTGTTTACCGGAAGCAAGCTCGGCGAAGGCAAGAAGAGCGTCGCGATTTCGCTCGTCTACCGCCACAATGAGCGCACGCTGACGGATGAGGAAGTCACCGCGGCGCATGCCGGAGTCGTCAGCGCCCTTGAGCAAAAGTTTCAAGCGGAATTAAGAAAATAGCAGGAATTGAATCCAATCACATCGAATCCTTAGACACAGAGATTCGATGTGATTTTTTTATTGGAGAGAACAAGACATCTTAGAGTCAACACACATATGAAGGAGGGCACAACTGTGACTACACCTGATCGTACACGCGTCTCCGTGGAGATCTACGGGACTTCTTATAAACTGGTCGGCAGCAGTGCCGATTATATGCGAAAGATTGCCAGTTATGTCGATGAACGGATGAATGCCATTTCCAAAAGCAATTCCCGGCTGGACACCCCTAGGATTGCCGTTCTTGCCGCGGTTCATATGGCGGAGGAAGCCGTGCAGATGCAGGATCTCCGCAACGAAGTGAAGATGCTGACCGGCGAGCGCAGCGAACTGCGCTCGGAGCTCACCAGGCTGCAGTCCGAGCGGGACGAGCAGCTGGCGGAAGTCAACAAGCAGAAGGAAGAAGCGCAGCAGATCAAGAAGGAGAAGGAAGAGCTGCAAAAGCGGCTGGAGCAGGAGAAGGCTGCGCTTGCAAAAGAGCTGGAGCAGTCCAAGTCCGAGCTTACGGCGCGTCTGGAGCAGACCCGGAATTCTTTGACGAAGGAGCTGGATCAGCTCCGCGCTTCGCTGAAGCGGGAGACGGAACAGAAGGAATCCTTGCTCCGCAAGGAGAAACAGGCCGCGGAGCAAATGCAGAAGGACAAGCAGGCTGTGGAGGAACGGCATAAAGCTGCCGTGCTGGAGCTGGAGCGGAAGCATGCGGCAGCGCTGCAATCCGCCGAGCAGAAGCGGGTTGGAGCGTTGAAAGAGGCGGAGGAGAACAACCGCACGAAGATCAACGAGCTGGAGCAGAAGCATCAGGGAGCCGTCAAGGAGCTCGAAGAGAAGCATGCAGCCTCTATTCAGGAGCTGCAGGAGCAGCTGACCGAGCTTCGCGGCAGCAGCGGCGAGCTTCAAGAGAAGCTGCAGAACATGGAGCAGGAGCTGAAGAACGCCAAGGAGGCCTATTCCAGACTGCGGCAGCAGCATCAAGTCGTGCTGGTGCGCGAAGAGGAAGCCAAGGCGCAAGTGCAGGCTTTGACCGAACAGGAGGAAGCGCTGAACGGACAGATCAGCAAGCTGAAGGACGAGGCGGCCGCTTCGGAAGAGGAACACCGCCGCATGCAGAAGCTGCTTGAGGATTACAGCGAGGCTTCCAAGAAAATGACCGGTGAAATCGCCCAGCTGACGGCCGAAGCCGAAACCCTTCAAGGCACGATCGAGAAGCAGAAGGAAGAGATCGGCGAATTGGAGCTGCAGGTGCTGGAAGCCGGCGAGCAGAACGAGACGCTGGAGACGGGCATGGCTTCGCTGCATGACGAGCTGAGCGTGCTGAAAGAGCAGGCGGACGGCGAGAGTAAGCTCCGCCAGGAAGCTGAGCAGCAGCGGGAAGCGCTCCGGCAGGAGCTGGCCGCGAAAGAGGAGCGGCTGCAGCAGCTTGCTCAGGAGCTGGCAGATAAGCAGCAGCAGCTCGTAGCCCAGGTGCAGAAGCTGCAGGCGCAAGAGCGTTCTTCCTCGGAACAGGGAGAGGAACTTCAGCGTTTGGAGAAGCAGCTGGAAGCCCAGCAGGAGGTGCTGGCCGCGAAAGAGCAAGAGCTGGAATCGCTGAAGCAGGCGCTGCAAGGGCGGGAGCAGGATCTGCAGGATTACGGCCGGCAGATCGAGGCCAAAGAGGAGCAGATTGCAGGCCTGGAGCGGCAGTCGAGCCAATATGCGCAGCAGCTCAAGGACCTTCGGCTTCAATTGGAGGAACAGCAGGAATTGTATCTCGAGCTCGAAATCCAATCGGAGGAGCAGCAGGAGAACGTACAAAACCTGCAGCAGGAGCTGGAGAGAAGACGGGAAGCACACGCGGAGCTGGAGCTGCAGGCGGAAGAGGAACGGAAGCGTTATGCCGGCCTGAAGGAGCAGTTGGAAGAGCAGCGGGCAAGGTATACCGAGCTGCAGAGCCGTTCAGGCGAATACGAGCAGCAGTGCGGCGAGCTGCGGAAGCAGGTAGCTGAGCATGAGGAGCAATACGAGCTCGCCCAGCTTCTGCTCGAAGAGCAGCAGGAGCAGAATGCGGCGCTGCAGCAGGAGCTGGAAGAGCAGCGTGAGCAGCAGCAGACGGCCGCTCGGGCGCTGAAGGAACGCGAAGAGGAGTACGCATTGCTGCAGCAGGAGCTGGAAGAGCAGCGTGAGCAGCAGCAGACGGCCGCTCGGGCGCTCAAGGAGCGCGAGGAGCAGTACGCAGCGCTGCAGCAGGAGCTGGAAGAGCAGCGTGAGCAGCAGCAGACGGCCGCTCGGGCGCTGAAGGAGCGCGAAGAGCAGTATGCAGCGCTGCAGCAGGAGCTGGAAGAGCAGCGTGAGCAGCAGCAGACAGCTGCTCGGGCGCTGAAGGAGCGCGAGGAGCAGTACGCATTGCTGCAGCAGGAGCTGGAAGAGCAGCGTGAGCAGCAGCAGACGGCCGCTCGGGCGCTGAAGGAACGCGAAGAGCAGAATGCGGCGCTGCAGCAGGAGCTGGAAGAGCAGCGTGAGCAGCAGCAGACAGCTGCCCAGGCGCTGAAGGAGCGCGAAGAGCAGTATCGAGCGGTACAGCGGCAGCTGGAGGAGCAGCGGCAGGAGCACCAAACGACCCGCCAGGCGCTGGAAGACCTCGAGAATCAGTACCTGGAAGTTCAGGAGCAGCTCGAGGAACAGCAGGCGGAGCATCGGACGGCCCGCCGGGCGCTGGAAGATCTCGAAGAGCAATATTTAACCTTGCAGCAGCAGAGCGAAGGTCATCAAGAGCAGTATCGTGCGCTGCAGCTGCGGCTGGAAGAACGGCAGGAGCAGTATCACGAGCTTCGGATGGAATATGATGACCACCAGGAGCTGTATCAGGAACTGCAGCAGGCGCATGACGCCAGAGCAGAGCAGCTGGCGGATTTGGAGCAGCAGCTGGAGGACAGCCGGGAAATGATCGGGCGCCTGCGGCTGCAGTCCGAGGAATATGCCCGCGACAACGGCACATTGCGCCAGCAGCAGGAGCAAGCTGAAGCACGGTTTGAAGAGCTGGAGCTTCAAGCCAAGGACGTTCAGGCTCAGTACGAAGAGCTGCAGCGGGTGAACCGGGCAGCTCAGGAGCAAAATGAACAGCTGCGGAGCCAAACCGAAGCGCAGCGCGAACAGTACAACAGCTTGAACCAGCAGTATCAGGGCTTGCAACGGCAGTATGAGGAATTGCAGCGCCAGGTGAAGGAGGCGCAGAGCCGCCAGGAGGATACCGAAATCGAATACCTGCTTCTGCTGGAGGAGAAAGAGGCCGCGGTGAAGAAGCTGGAGGAAGCGTCGCTGCAGCTGGATGAAGCGGCAGACCGGGAGACCGAGCTGCGCGGATTACTGCGCAGTGCCGAGCAATCCATGCAGTCTTATCAGGATAAGCTGAAGGATATGATGGACCAGCAGGAAGCGTGGGGCAGCCGGGAGCTGGAGCTGCAAGAGGAGCTTGAGGCTTGGCAACAGCAGATCGCTGCCGGCGAGCAGCAGCTTACCCGGATCCAGAGCGAGAAGGAGTCGGTCGCGGATGAGCTTCGCCAGGTGGGGGAAAGCTTTGAGCTGGTGACGCATCAATACCGTCTGCTGCAGGCAGAACATGAGATTCAGCTGGAGAAGACCGGCAAGCTGGAGGAAGAGTACCGCTTGCTCAAGGACGAGTATTCCAAGCTGCAGACCGAATATAACGAGTGGATCGAGCTGATCGAACAGGATCAGAGTTGACTTCTATAGACCACCCACATTTCACACTTAAATGAAAATCCCCTCGGAGTAAGCGGCAGGACGGATCATGCATCATCCTGAAGCATACTTCGAGGGGATTTTAACTTTTGGGTTCAAGTCTGCCTAACTTTTATTCCACAATGACTTTGGCAATCATGCCGGAATGTCCCGCTCCGCAGAACACTGAGCAGGCCATTTCGAACGTGCCGGCTTTTTCCGGCGTGACGACCGCAGACTTGTTTTTACCGTCAAGCTGAAGCTCGAGACCCGGAATGAGAACGCCGTGGTTTCCCTCATCGTTTTCAAGCGTAATTTTGACAGGTACGCCCTTTTTGAGATGATATTCTTTTTGATCGAATGCATAGTTTGTCGCCTTGATCACCAATTCCTCGCTCGGGGCTACACCGGTTTCGGTGACTCCGCTGCCCGATGCGGAATCGCCGCTCTTGGATTGTCCGCAAGCAGCCAGCACCAGAAGCAGCACGCAGGAAAGGACGACAGCCAGGGTCTTCTTCACTTGTGATCCTCCTTTATGTATACCTTCATCATTTTAATTGGTTCCATGCCTTATCATACCTTAAGTTGGATATGTCTGGGCGAGGCTCATTTGAAAAATTGGTGAACGCAGCACCCATTGATTTTGCCGCCCCCAGGAAAAGGATCAGCTGGAAAAAAGATAGTGCTTATCTTGGATTTAAGATATAATGAGCATTGACGATGTACGAAGCCCGCAAATATTCTTGTTTAGAAGATTAGGGGAATGACATTCCAATGAATCGCACGGGGTTGATTTTGGAAGATTTATGGCATCGCAAAATATTGAACGCCTATTGGATCGTGACACTGATGTTTTTCGCGGCGGAGGCGGTTCTGCTGCTGCTGGGCTGCATTCCTTCCGTGACCGCCGGGGACGGGCCGGAGGACTGGCTGCGTCTGGGCATCCCGGACGGCTGCATCCTGCTGCTCATGCTGGCGGCACAGACCTGGCTGCGATTCGAACCTAAATACCGGAAGCAGGTTGTGGTCGGCTGCGGATTTTTGCTCTCCTACCTGTTCTATTTCATCATTCAGCCGATCGTGGACGGGGCACAGATGGCGCTCCTTCTGCCCGTTCTGATTTCCGTCGTTTATTTTGACCGCAAACTTCTATATGGCTTTGGCTCGTTAACGATCCTCCTGTACTGTCTCATCTATCTCACCGAACGCTCCCTTTATCAAAAACCCATTCAGGAATTCATCCAAATCCAAAGCGTGTTTATTGTCAGCATCATGATTGGTCATACGATTTTGGTCCGGGTCAAGGAATTTATGCGACATCTGGAATCGGTCATGAAGTCGGAGCAGCAGCTCCTGGTGGAAAGAACGATATCGGACAAGCTGCTCAAAATCGATGCACTGACCGGGCTATACAATCACAAGGCGTTTCACGAATACCTGGAGGCTCTGCTGGAGCAATGCGAGAAGTATCAGCTTCCGCTGCAGCTGGCAATTATCGATATCGATAATTTTAAAAAGGTCAACGATAATTACGGGCATCGGGTGGGCGATGTCGTGCTGAAAGAGGTTGCTTCGAAGGTGATGTCGACGATGACGCCGAATGATTTTGCCGCCCGTTATGGCGGAGAGGAATTTGCCATCATTATGGCGGATAAGACATTGGAGGAAGCAGAACGGATGGCTGAGCAGCTGCGCGAACGAATCGCCAGAACCGAGCTGCCGCATACGGTGAAGCCGGTTACGGTGAGCATCGGACTTTGCAATTTTCAGCAGGGGGACGACAAGGAATCATTATTTCGAAAAGCGGACATGGCGCTGTACCAGGCCAAACGGACGGGAAAAAATAAAGTGGTGACCGCGGGTGAAGACGCAGCCGATTATGCAGGATAAAAAAGGAAAGACCCCTGTCCTTAGGCAGGGGTTTTCATTCTTGAAACGGTTTACCGCTTGTCCCTTCCGGCATTAAATGCGGACACCGGGATAAACAGGTCGATAATACCGATGACGAGGGCGGCGAGAATGGCGCCAAGAATGGTAACTTCAACGCCGCTGACAATAAATTGGGCGATGTATATGACGAGGGCACTGACGATGAAACCGACGATCCCGCGTCCAAAGGGAGTAACCCTTTTGCCGAAGATTCCTTCAATAATCCACCCCAGCAGTGCGATAACCAAAGCGAGCAGCAGAGCGCTCCAGAACCCTCCGACGGAAAACTGGGGAACGATCCAGCCTACGATCAGCAGGACGATGGCAGACACGATAAATCGAACGACATGACCCAGAAAATGCATGCAACTGGCCTCCTTTACACATGGATACTGTGTTATGCAAACCTTATTGTATTCAATTTTCGCCATGTTATGTATGGAATGATTTAGCGCTGCAAATGGCGAAGCGGCAAACATTTCGTATATAATAAAGGCATTGCACGAGAGGAGTAGTGAATACTGTTGGACGACAAGATTTTGCATACGCTCGAATACCGCAAGATTTTAGATAAATGCGCTGCCTATACCCAAACCTCAATGGGGAGGGAAGCCGCCGAGTCCTTGAAGCCCGATACCGATCTGGAATCGGTAAAGCGTTTGCTTCAGGCAACCGACGAAGCGTATACCGTGGACCGTCTGAAGGGAAATCCGTCCTTCGGCGGCATCACAGACATCGCCGCTCCGCTGAAGCGCGCCAGAATCGGCGGCACCTTAAGCCCGCACGAGCTGCTGGCGATCGGCAACACCGTGAACGGTTCGAGACGGATCAAGCGGTTCATCGCGAATGTTCACGAGGACGAGCCGATTCCCCTCCTTGAGGGGATCAGTGAAAATTTATCCGAGCAGAAGCCGCTGGAAGATGCCATTAAAGCATGCATCGACGAAAGCGCCGAAGTGCTCGATTCCGCCAGCCCGGGGCTTGCTCAGGTTCGGCGGGAGCTGAGATCCGGCGAGGTGCGGATCCGGGAGAAGCTCGATTCGATGATCCGTTCCTCCAGCGTGGCCAAAATGCTGCAGGACCAGCTCATTACGATCCGGGGGGACCGGTTTGTCATTCCGGTTAAAGCGGAATACCGTTCGTATTTCGGCGGGATCGTGCATGATCAGTCCGGTTCGGGGGCGACGCTCTTTATTGAGCCGGAATCGATCGTGGCGATGAACAACAAGCTGCGCGAAACCCGGATGAAGGAAGAACGCGAAATTGAAATTATTTTGCAAAAACTGACGGCGCTCGTCGGTGAACAAGCGGATCTTCTTCTGCTCGATATCGATCTGCTGGGACAGCTCGACTTTATTTTTGCCAAGGGGCGTTTGGCGCATGTCATGAAGGCCAGCCAGCCGAGAATGAACGACCGTGGATACTTGAAGCTGAAGAAAGGACGCCATCCGCTGATCGACATGGAGAAGGTTGTGCCGATCGACGTTGAATTGGGCAACTCGTACACTTCCATTATCGTGACCGGGCCGAATACCGGCGGTAAGACCGTCACGCTGAAGACGATCGGATTGCTGAGCCTGATGGCGATGTCCGGCCTGTTCGTTCCCGCGGAGGAAGGAAGCCAGCTCTGCGTGTTCGACGCCATTTACGCCGATATCGGGGACGAGCAGAGCATCGAACAGAGCTTGAGTACGTTCTCCAGCCATATGACCAATATTATCCGCATTTTGAACCATATGACGCCGAAGAGTCTGGTGCTGCTTGACGAAGTGGGGGCCGGTACCGATCCGGCCGAAGGCTCGGCGCTCGCTATTTCTATTCTGGAGCATATCCACAGCCTGGGCTGCCGGATGGTGGCTACTACCCACTACAGCGAACTCAAGGCTTATGCCTATGAACGCAAAGGCGTCATCAACGCCAGCATGGAATTTGACGTCAACACGCTGAGTCCGACTTACCGGCTCCTCGTCGGCGTTCCGGGACGAAGCAACGCGTTTGCGATTGCGGAGCGGCTCGGACTTCCGCAGGTGATCCTGGATTATGCCCGCGGGGAAGTGAAAGAGGAAGATCAGCGCGTCGAGCATATGATCGCCTCCCTCGAGGAAAACCGGCTGGGCGCCGAAAGCGAACGTGAGAAGGCCGAGAAACTGCGCCAGGAAATGGAGCAGCTCCGGAGCCGGCATCAGCAGGAGCTCGAGAAGCTCGAGGAGCAGCGCGACCGGCTGATCGAGAAGGCCCGGGGCGAGGCCAAGGAAGTCATTGCCAAAGCCCGCCGCGAAGCGGAGCAGATCATCGCCGATCTGCGGCAGCTGGCCAAAGAGGAAGGGGCTTCGGTCAAGGAGCATAAGCTGATCGCCGCCCGCCGTCAGCTGGATGAGGCTGAGCCGCAGCAGCGCAAGAAGGGAGCGGCCAAACCGAAGGCCAAGGCCCCGCGCCAAATCGAGCCCGGCGATGAAGTCATGGTCTACAGCCTGAACCAGAAGGGCCATGTCGTGGAGCTGTCCGGCGCGAAGGAGGCCGTGGTGCAGCTCGGCATCATGAAGATGAAGGTCAGCCTGGACGACCTCGAGCTGGTGAATGCGAACAAACCGGCCGAGAAGCAGGTGCAGCGGCATGCGACTACGGTCAAGCGCACGCGGGATGACAACATCCGCAGCGAGCTGGATCTGCGGGGCGCGAATCTGGAAGAGGCGCTGATCGAAGTCGACCGTTTTATCGACGAAGCGTTTTTGGGCAACCTCGGCCAAGTATACCTGATTCACGGGAAAGGCACGGGAATTTTGAGACAGGGAATCTCGGAATATCTCCGCAAGCACAAGCATATTAAAAGTTACCGTCTGGGAAATTACGGCGAAGGCGGAACCGGCGTGACGGTGGTTGAGCTTAAATAATATGGGTGTGAGCCTGAATTTCGGCCGGGAACAGGGGGATGTTGGGAGTGAAGAACGGGGCTGATCTGCTGTTGGCCTATCCGATCGGTACGCTGATTGGTTATTTTTCGGTAGCGATTCTGGGCTTGATCGTCTTTCTGTACTGTTTTGAAATCGTGGCGAAGTACAAGTGCTGGGATGAAATCGGACGAGGCAATATTGCCGCCGCTTTGGCTACCGGAGGTAAAATATTCGGTCTTTGCAATGTGCTGAGGTACAGCATCGAGTCCAAAACGTCGATCTATGACATGATGAAGTGGGCCTTCTACGGCTTTCTGCTGCTGTTTATCGCCTACCTGCTGTACGAATTTTTAACCCCGGTGTTTTCCGTGGACGAAGAAATTAAACGGGATAACCGGGCGGTCGGCCTGATCTCTATGCTGATCCCGGTGTCCCTTTCATATGTGATTGGAGCCTGTTTAATGTAGGAGGAACACATGAAAAATTTGGCGAGGATTTTGTTCGTCGCTGCGGTCGCCTTCTTTGTTGTGGGCGTCGTATATTTGATGAAACATTAAGGAGATGGATCATATGGAAACCACGGTTTGCCCTTGGTGCCAGACGGAAATCGTATGGGACGAGGAACTGGGCCCCGAGGATGAATGCCCTTACTGCCATAATGAGCTGAAAGGTTACCGGACGCTGAGCATCCAGCTGGGTGCGGATGAAGAGGAAGCGGACGTAGACGAGGAGCATGAGGGAATCGAAGGTACGGATTGGGAGCTTCCCGAGGATGACGATAAAGCCGTCCCTTTTTGGAATCAGGAAGACATGCAGCAGCTGCCTCCGTCGATCCGGACGCTCGATAAGTATGAAGACAGCCATGACCTCATGAACTACGAGGAGACAGTGGAGCAAATTCTGGATGAGCAGGAGGAAGTGCCGGAATGCCCGAAATGCCGGGATTATATGGTGCTTGCCGGCACGCATCAGGTGGGAGAACAATTTAAGCCCGCGGCTTTCGGCGTGCTCCAAGGTCCGGTATTGACTCCGCCTTTTCAAGTTCAAATGTATATTTGCACGGGATGCTTCCATGTCGAATACAATCTGGCCGAGGAAGACCGGCTGCGGATGGTCGACCACTTGAGCCAAGAGAAGAAGAATTCGTAAAAAAAGCAAACCGACCGATGATTTGCCCCCTTTTAGGGAACTACTAATGAGGTAGACCCGGATATGAAGGGGGTAATTATGAAATCAAAATCATCTGCGCGGCTGAACCGGCAAACGATACTGCTGCTTGCCGTTAACGGGCTGATCGTTTTATCCGGCGCCTTGTCGGGCACGTTTCTCAACGTATATTTATGGAAAAGCAAACAGGATTACGCGATGATCGGATGGTTTACCGTCGCCCAGCAGCTGGCCGTCGGGCTCACCTTTTGGCTGGCAGGCAAATGGGTGAAGGAGTATAACAAAATGAACGCCCTCAGGCTGGGGATCGGGCTGACGGGCCTTTTTTATTTGCTGGTTCTGTGGGTTGGGGAAAAGGCCATTTATTATATTTGGCCGCTCGGGATACTGCTTGGGATTGCGATCGGGCTGTTCTGGATTGCTTTTAACGTGGTGTATTTCGAAGTCACCGATCCTGAGAATCGGGACCTGTTTAACGGGTGGGTCGGCCTGCTCGGCTCCATTACGGGCATTGTCGGGCCCTGGTTTTCCGGCCTGCTGATTTCCATGCTGAAGGGCGACCGGGGGTATCGGATCATTTTTACGACGTCCCTGATCATTTATGCGCTTGGCGTGGTGCTGAGCTTCTTTTTAAAAAAGAGGAAAAAGGGCGGAACCTATGCCTGGCTCGAGCCTGTGAAGCAGCTGAAGGACAAAGGCAGCCCCTGGCGGCTTATGGCCCCCGGTCTGGCGGCGCAGGGGATTCGGGAAGGGGTGTTCGCCTTTCTGATCAATCTCCTTGTGTTTGTTGCCACGAAACAGGAGTCGAAGCTGGGGCAGTTCTCGCTCATTACGTCCGCAGTATCTCTGGCCACGTACTGGCTGGCGGGCAAATGGTTTAAACCGGCCTACCGGAGCGCGGGCATGCTGGTGGGCGCGCTACTGCTGTGGGTGGTCATGGTGCCGCTGATCTGGAAGGTCAATTATTTCACCCTGCTGCTGCTCGGCATAGGTACGGCTATCTTTATGCCGCTGTACATCCTGCCGATGGTCTCATCCGGCTTCGACTTGATGGGGACCAGCGACGAAAACGTGGAAAAGCGGGTCGAGCTGGTCGTTCTGCGTGAGCTCAGTCTGATGGTCGGCCGCCTTCTCGGTACGATAATATTCATCATCGTGCTGTCCTTCAGCAAAGACCAGAGCACCATTACCGTGCTGATGCTCGTGCTCGGCGCATCACCGATCCTCAGCTGGATCTGCGTGAGACGGCTGCTCAAGCCGGGGAAATCGGCACGCACTTGAACAATCGCGTTACACAGCAAATCCCCTGATTCCTTCATTTGGAGTCAGGGGATTTTTCTGTAGGGAAGAGTTCCTACTTCTGGAAGAACAGACTGGCTGCAAGGTTTATCTGCCAATCAGGAGCCGGGAACCTGAGCATTGGGGGACGGTTTGGAGGTCCGCTCCAATGAGAAAATGTCCAGCTCGGGACGCGTTTTCCCGCAAAGAACATCACTTAACAGTTCTGCCGCAATCATGCAGTAGACCGTCCCGTTGCCGCCATAGGCCTCAATAAAATAACTGTGAGGATACCGGGAATGCGGACCGATCATGGGCAGTCCGTCGTGGGTGAGCCCGAACAGCGAGGCCCATGCATAGTCGGCTTGGATGCCGGCGTAACGGGGGAAAAGGGCTTTAATCTCGTTCAGCAGCATTTCGCTTTTATGCCGGATTCGTCCTTCCCTCTCCTCCGGATCGACCGGATGCTCGTCCAGGCCCCCTGCTACTATGCGGTTGTCCGGGGTGGTCCGCATATAAAGGTACGGCCGTGCCGTCTCCCAGATGAGGCAGCGCTCGTGCCAACCGGTAAAATCGGGTACGGGGCTCGTGACGATCGCATAGGTGGTCTGAAGCAGCGCGTTTCGGTCCGGTTTTTCCTCCTGCGTTTCATAGCCGCCCGCATGGACGACTTTCCGGGCAAAAATCCGGCGGTTCCGCGTATAACAAACAACGCCGTCTTCTCCATACTCCAAATGAATCACCGGGCTGTTTTCGTACACCCGTATCCCATGATCCACTGCATACTGGACGAGGGCGTGCACAAACCGGAAAGGGTTGACTTCGGCATCGCCGGTCGTATACAACGCCGCGGGCTTGGAGAAGGGGAACCGCGAAGCGATATCGGCCTGATTCCAATAAGACGTTGCAAAGCCGTGCCTGTGAAGGGTTTCATATTCCTCTTTGAGGTAAGGCACATCCTCTTCGCTGCTTGCGTAATACAGGCTGCTGCGGGAAATAAACTCGGGTTCCAGTTTGAGACCGCTGGCTGCTTCCTTGAGCTTACTCATCGCGTCCCTGCACATTTGATAAAAGGTGATGCCGGCCTGCTCGCCAAACGTATGGATGATGGAGGTCAACGATTTATCGTTGAAGCTTTGAAGCAGTCCGGTATTGGCTGAAGAGCTTCCTTCAGCGATCCGTCCCTTTTCCAGCAGAACCACCTGAAGATTGGTCTCGGACAGCTTGTGGGCGAGAAGGGCTCCACCCATCCCGCCGCCAATGATCAGCACGTCGCAGGAGAGATCTTCATCAAGTTCCGGATAAGCGGGTGTCGGCTTCAATGTAGAAGGCCATGCCAAATTCCCTTTATTCAGAATCATATGTGTGTTTCGCCCCTTATCGGTAGTATTCAAAGTATTTGCTCTGCATGCACAATTTATAGCTGTTCCGGCAGATCGGCCGGTGGAAGAGGCCATGCCTGACAATACATAGAAAACCTTCCCCGGGACATAATACGGATGGAGTTAGAGATATCCAGAGGAGGAATACCGATGCAGTCCAATCAAATGCAGGCGATTACCGGCAAGGAGCTGGAATATATCGTCGATTCGATTTCCAATGAGGATCTGTTGATCAAGCAGTGTGCGGCAACGGCCGCTGCTACGCAGAACCCGACGATTCAGCAGGCGTGCCAGCAATACATCCGGTCGCTGGACCACCATATCGATTTGCTCGTTCAGGCCATTCAGCAGCACCAGCCGCTGGCGCCGACGAGTCCCCAACAATGATAGCTTAGGAGGCATTAGCGCAATGTATTATCAAACTTCCAATAACTCGCAGTTCATGCAGGACGAGGACCTCTTGTACACCATCCTGGCCGATCTGAAAAGAACGGTCCGCGAATACACCACGGCAACGACGGAATCCTCCTGTCCGACCGTGCGGCAATTGTTTACGCAGCTGACGAACGATACGCTCCGCATGCAAGGAGAATTATACAATCTGATGAAGCAGCTGAATATGTACTCCACGTCATCCAAGGCGCTTCGACAAGATGTGGACAAGTCGATTCAGGATGCGCGAAATTTGCAGCAAAAGAACCGTCAGTTCGTGCAGCAAAAAACAAGCAGCATGGGCCAATATGCCCAGGCATCCAATCCGTACCAGCAGCAGCAGAGCTCCCAAAATCCGTATTACATGTAATTTGCCTGTGGTGCAGGCGCCGTTTAGTTCTCATGTGCGGCGTCACCAAGCGGATAACAATAAGTACCCAAAATCCTGCTTCTATGAAGCATGGACCCATTTTGCCGTCTCCATTTCGGCCCACGCCGGGGAGACGGTTTTGCTTTGCATGCATGATAATTTCATGTAATATTAGTATTAATCTCGAACCCGGGTCCTTTGTCGTAATAGTGAAGAAGGCCCGTGGAACAAGCGCTGGAGGATGCTGTATGAAACAACTGACGGATTTGAAACTGAAGGTCCTCGACCTGTTGAACGAAGACGCGAGACGGTCCCCGGCCCTGCTGGCAACGCTTATCGGCGTTGAAGAGGAAGCGGTCAAGGAAGCGATCGCGGAGCTGGAACAAGACCATGTCATCGTAAAATATGCGGCGGTCGTGAACTGGAGCAAGATTGAAGACGAGACGGTAACCGCCTTGATCGAAGTGCAGATTACGCCCGAGCGCGGTCGGGGCTTTGAAGGGATCGCGGAGCGGATCTATTTGTATCCGCAGGTCAAATCCGTGTATCTCATGTCGGGAGCCTACGACCTTCTTGTGGAAGTGGAAGGGCGCAACCTGCGGGAAGTGGCCAACTTCGTTTCCGAGAAGCTGTCGCCAATTGATTCGGTATTGTCGACGAAGACAAATTTCATTTTGAAGAAATATAAGCAGGACGGAATTATTTTTGAAGACCGTGAAGAAGATAACCGTCTCATGATCTCACCGTAAAGGAAGATGTGTCATGATCGTGAATGAAGAAACGAAGAAACAGCAGAATTCGAAATCGATGCAATCGTATTTGGCTCCTTTGGTCCGCGATATTCCGCCATCCGGAATCCGCCGATTTTTTGACCTGGCCGAAGGTAGTAAAGACATTATTACACTGGGCGTAGGGGAACCGGACTTCACGACTCCATGGCATGTGAGAGAAGCCTGCGTATATTCCCTTGAGCGGGGGCGCACGGCCTACACTTCCAATGCCGGGATGATCGAGCTCCGGGAAGCTATCGCCCAGTATTTGTATGAAAGCTTTCAGGTCTCCTACCAGCCGTCCAACCAGATTCTAGTGACGGTCGGCGGCAGCGAGGCGATCGATCTGGCGCTGCGTGCGCTGATCGTTCCTGGGGACGAAATTCTTATCCCCGAGCCCTGCTACGTATCCTATTCCCCGATCACCTCGATCGGCGGCGGGGTTCCGGTCGGCATCGAGACGTTCGCAGAGAACGACTTCAAGCTGACGGCAGAGGCGCTTGAGGCCAAAATCACGCCGAAGTCCAAGGTGCTGATTTTGTGCTACCCGAGCAATCCGACCGGCGCCATCATGACGTATGAGGACTGGCTGCCGATCGCCAAAGTGGTGGAGAAGCATGATTTGATCGTCATTTCCGACGAGATCTATGCTGAACTGACGTATACGCAAAAGCATGTCAGCTTTGCCTCGATTCCGGGTATGATGGACCGGACGGTTCTGGTCAGCGGCTTTTCCAAGGCGTTCGCCATGACCGGCTGGCGTATGGGCTATGCCTGTGCCCATCCCGACCTGATCGCCGCCATGCTGAAGATTCACCAGTACACAGTCATGTGCGCACCGGTGATGGGTCAGGTGGCCGCGCTGGAGGCGCTGACCAACGGGCTGGAAGAAAAGGACCGGATGATCGAGTCCTACAACCAGCGGCGCCGTTTGATCGTGCAGGGCTTCGTCGATATCGGACTGCCGTGTCATGAGCCGCAAGGTGCCTTTTATGCCTTCCCTAGTATCGCTGAGACCGGGCTGTCCTCGGATGAGTTCGCCCAGCGCCTGCTGATGGAAGCAAAGGTCGCCGCTGTGCCTGGAACGGCTTTCGGACAAGGGGGAGAAGGCTTTCTCCGCTGCTCGTACGCCACCTCCGTCGCCCAGCTGACCGAGGCTCTGGAGCGTATTGGAGAATTTGTCCACAAACTGAAAACCAGCTGAACAATAATTCCCTGTTTCTAGTAGAATTTAACATAAATTTCACTTTTATTTATTTATTTGTATGTTATAATTCTATTTTGGGAGCAAAAATTGACTTGCCAAGGAGGGATGACCTTGTTTTGCGCTGAATACGATTTGCCTGCATTCCGCGGACATTACGCAGCTGAAGGCAGCAATAATGTAAAATGGTCAACCAAAACGACAGATCAGACGAAAACTTTATCCTTGGAAGACGAAATCATGATGCTCCGCAAAAAAATGGAACAGATCTTTATGCAGGAACAGTCTTTTACATCGGAAATCGTAATCGAAATCAGCAGTTTGCTGGATTTGAAAATAAACGAATATATGAAAAGCTGCCCGAAGAAGAAGTCTTAATCGGCAGTAGGAAGACCCCGGCACGGGGTCTTCTTTTTTTCTCTCATCAGGTTGTGATATATTGAACCTATCGGAGAAAAGGGGGAGCAGGAGTTGAAGGTATACGGGAAGCTGGCGCTGCTGGTTGTCTTTGCCGTTTTAATGCTGACGGGCTGCGGCAAGGGAGATAAAAACGCGTTATCGGTCTTTATGATTGACAATCAATCCGATCCGTCTCAGGTGTATGAGAAGGTGCAGGACAAGCTTCAGGAAGTGATGGGACCCGACCTGAAGGTCAAAGTATCGGCAAGTCCGATTTATAACCCGGAGAAGCTGATGGTTGAATATGCTGCCGGCGGGCATGACATCATTTTTCTGCCGGAGGACGATATGAAGAATTATGCCAAAATGGGCGGTCATACCGTGCTGGATTCGTATTTTGACCCGAAAAAATATCCGGATGGCGTGTTCGCGAGCAACGAGGAAAAAGAAGACGGCACGACGGATACGACCGAGCATCTGTACGGTATCCCCGTTCGTGAAATGAAATTTTTCAAAGACCAGAAATACGTTCCGGAGAAGCTGTACGCCACAATCCCGATCTCGGCCAAGTCGGTCGACAATGCGGTAAAGGCGCTTAAGGCATTGACGGAGTAAAGAAGCCAGCACAAGGGACGCGGCTTCCGCGATTCCTTTGATGTATGATATAACGCGATAAAGGGGAGAAGAAGCTGGTGAGAATCTACACACGCACAGGCGATGAAGGTGAAACATCCGTCATTGGCGGGCGCGTTTTGAAGGATGACCTGCAGGTGGAGGCTTACGGCACGATTGATGAGCTGAACTGCTTTGTGGGCCAGGCGATCAGCCTGATGGAAGCGGAGTCATTGCAGGACCTGAAAGAGAATATGATCGAGATTCAGCATGAGCTGTTTGACTGCGGCTCGGACCTGGCTTTTGTGAAGCTGAGCGAGAGCAAATACAAGGTCGGTCCCGACAAAGTGACGCGGCTTGAGCAGTGGATGGATGCTTACATGGAGGAGACGCCGGAGCTGGAGCGCTTTATTCTGCCTGGAGGCACCCTGCTGGCATCCACGCTGCATGTATGCCGCACGGTCTGCCGCCGCGCAGAGCGCCGAGTCGTGACGCTGGGGCGGGAGAAAGAAATTAATCCCGACGTGCGCAGGTATTTGAACCGTCTGTCGGACTACTTCTTCGTTGTGGCCCGGACGGCCAACGCCCGCAGCGGTGTGGCGGATATCGAATACGTGCGCAGCAAAAAGGTATTCGGACGGAAAAAATGAGCGAATATTATCCCCCGATTTCATATACCGTCCCGCCTTCGGAAGACGGGTGGCTGCTGAAGACGATTCTGCAGAAGAGACTCCACGTATCCCGCAAGCTGCAGTCCCGCCTGAAGCTGACGGAACAGGGGATTACCGTGAATGGCCAAAGAGTGTACATCAGCGTTCCGGTCAGGGATGGGGATGTGGTGGAAATCCGGATGGAGAAAGAAATTTCGGATGATATTCTGCCAGAGCCCATTCCTTTTCGCATTTTGTACGAGGATGAGCACCTGCTGATCGTGAACAAGGAAGCCGGCATCATCGTGCATCCGACGCACGGACACTATACGGGAACCTTGGCGAACGGCGTGGTTCACTATTGGCGGGACAAGGGCGAGGCGTTCCGCTTTCGAGCCGTGCATCGGCTGGACCAGGAAACTTCGGGCGTGATCGCTATCGCCAAAAATCCGTATGTCCACCAGCATATTTCGGAGCAAATGATCGCAAACGAGGTGGACAAAAGGTACCTGGCCCTCGTTCATGGCGTTCCGTCTCCGGAAGAAGGGGAGGTGGACGGACCGATCGACCGCGACCCGGAAGAGCCGCATCGGCGTATCGTCACGCCTGACGGGTATCCGTCGCTGACGCGGTATCAGGTCGTTGAGGCGTACGGCTCGTCTTCTTCGCTCGTTCAGCTGAAGCTGGAAACGGGCAGAACCCACCAGATCCGCGTCCATATGACCAGCATCGGCTGCCCGCTGATCGGCGATAAGCTGTACCGGCATCCGGTCTACCAGGTGCTTCCGCCTGAGGAAGAGGGGGCCCCGGAGACCGTTCTGCCGCAGGGATTAACCCCATCCGAGCGGACCGTGGTGCTGCTGGATCACAGCATTTCGCGACAGGCGCTCCACGCCTGGGAGCTGTCCTTCCAGCATCCCGTCACCCGGGAGCGGATGACCTTTCAGGCACCGCTGCCGCCCGACATGACCCGCCTTATTGGCGAGGCGAAGCAACATGAACTTGATCAATGAAAAGAGTGAGTAACGATGAGCAAATTGAAAGTATACCATTATCCCAAATGCGGTACGTGCCGCAGTGCGGTTAAATGGCTGGAAGCGCACGGCCACGAGCTGGAGCTCCAGCATTTATGGGAGGAGCCGCCGGCTCCGGACGAGCTGTCCCGCGTGGTCGAGAAGAGCGGGCTGGATTTGAAGAAGTTTTTTAATACCAGCGGAGAGGCGTACAAGGAGCTGGGTCTGAAGGACAAGCTGCCGGCCATGAGCCGGGAAGAGCAGATCAAGCTGCTGTCCAGTAACGGCCGGTTGATCAAACGTCCGATCGTAACCGACGGCAGCAAGGTGACGGTCGGCTTTAAAGAGGACATGTACAAGGAGAACTGGGCGTAGCTTGGAATTCCGTAAAAAACGGTGGCATGACCGACAGGGGAAGGTCCTAGCATTTCCCTGCGGCTTTGCCACCGTTTTGTTTTGCGTTCGAGGATCTATTCCGAAGGGAGCTCTACCCATTGATAGGGCGTTTCCTTCGCCTTAAAGCCCTGTTCTATGATCGTGATGACTGCTACCGTCTCGGCCGGATCGACAGGCGGAACGCCAGTTTCAAAGAAGCGGACGAGTGCCCCAGCGAACAGCCCGAAATAATCGGAGTCCGCTTTCAGCATGTTCGTCTCACCGGATGTATAGCTGACCGTCAGCGAAAAGGGACATCCCCCGCCGAGATGATGGATCTCGGCCTGGCGGCCCCCGCTGAATCCGATCAGCCACGACGGGGCGTGAGGCGTTCCGGTATACATCATCCGGCGGACGCCGGGACCCAGCAGCGAGACGATCGGTTCGATCTGGTGGATCGAATAGTTGTCGTAACGCCCCGGCCCGAAGCTGATGATGTTCTCGATGCCGGCGCGCTCGGCCCCGGCGTACTCCGCGGCGAAGCGAAGCGCCGAGCTGGAGAACAGCGGCGTCCCGTGCTGCTCAGCTAGATCGAACAGGCGCCGAGCGGTCTGGCGGTCCGGGGCAAAGGTTTTGTCAATATAGGTAGGCTTGCCGGATTGAAGCGGAAGCTGTGCGAGCGGTTCGTGGTACTGCGGATGGTCGGGCGAAAGGACAATGATGTAATCGCTTCGATCCACGACCTCGGCAATCGAAGGGAGCAGCTCGATCCCTTTGTCTTCACTCCACTGTGCATTGGTGCGCCCGGAAGGCGAATCGGCCATTCCATAGGCATAGGCCACCTTCATGGTGCCGCCCGATGCTTGTTCAATCCACTTCGGATAATGCTCGGCATGCCATTCATCGAGGTAATAATCGATAAAACCGATCGTTTTCAAGCAGTAATCCCCCTCAGTCGCTTATTACAGCTCGATCTCCCTGCGCTGCTCGGAAGAGTCGTAGATTGCCTGAATCATCTTGGAGGTGACGATGACGGTATCGATATGGGACGGCAGCTTTACGCCGGTCTGGATGCATTCGAGAAAGCCGTTGATTTCGTTTTCGAAATGGTCGCTCGATGAATACTTGGGCTTCGTTTCCAGCAAAGCTCCATCCTTGGCCCCGTAAATAGTGAAGTCGCCTCCGTATTGTAGGCGGATCCCTGCTTTGTCGCCCAGAAAATCGATGTAGGTTTCGGGTGTGCCGATGTTCTGCGCCCAGGCGCCGTTGATCGTAATGCCCGGCCCTTCGGTGCGGATCATGGCCGTGACAAAGTCATCGACATCATACGTACCGGCGTAATTCGGGGGCCCTGCCCACATGTTCAGGTAGGCGTAATTTGGCAGGTCCCGCCCCAGCTTGGAGTAAGCCTGGCCGGATACCGTCAACGGACGCGGATCGCCGGCGCAGTACATGACGATGTCCAGATAATGGACGCCCCAATCGATCAGGACGCCCCCGCCGGCAATTGATTTGGTGGTAAACGCGCCGCCAAGTCCCGGAATGGAGCGGTGAGCGCGGAAGCTTGCATAGATATGGTACAGTTCGCCAAGCTCGCCGCTTTCGATCAGGTTTTTGATCATGTTCACGCTTTTGTTGAACCGGTTCACGACCCCGATATTCAGCACTTTGCCCGTTTCGTGCTGCACTTTCTGCATCTCCAGCGCTTCCGCGTAGGTGCGGGCCGCAGGCTTTTCGCACAAGACATGCTTGCCCGCCCGCAAAAAATCGATGGAGATGGCGGCATGAGCATCGTTAGGGGTACATACGGAGACGGCATCGATCTCGGGGTCGTCCAGAATGTCACGGTAATTTTCCACGGCGGTGCCGCATTCATAATCCTTGACCGCCTGCTCGGCTTTCTTCTTGTCCGTGTCGCAAAAATATTTGATTTCGGCGTCCGGATGTTTCAAATAGTTGGGGATATGCGCCGCTCTGGCAATGGTCCCGCAGCCGATGACAGCAACCTTGATCGTTTTTCCCATATTCATTCCTCCTGCTTGTTAGGTGGGTTTATCCTTTTCAAGATTCGATATTTGGAGAATAACTCCTGCTGCTTAATTCAGTATGAAGGGAGATCTTCTTCACAAATTTTATGTTACAGGCTGTCTGGTTTATGACTTGAACGGGCGGGGCAAAAAGGCAGCAATAAGCCGGGAATGGTGATATCAGGAAGGGCCTCATGCCCTGGCGGATATGCTATACTAGAGGAAGCAGTGCCGAACCTTGAAATCCAGGGGAAACAGGCAGACAAGGGGAGAAACAAGAAGTGACAGCAAATGAACAACGCCAATCCGTGATGCTAGTGGATGGCATGGCCTTATTATTCAGAGCTTATTTCGCGACCGCGTCCAGCGGCTACATTCGCCGCACGAAGGCGGGGGTTCCGACAAACGCGATCTACGGCTTTATTCGTTATTTTTGGGATGCAGTGCAAACGTTTAATCCGACCCATGTGGTCTGCTGCTGGGATCTCGGCGGTGGTACGTTCCGCGGACAGCAGTTTGCCGCTTACAAGGGCAACCGTCCGGACGCCCCGGACGATCTGATTCCGCAGTTTTCGATGATCCGCGACGTGATGGACAGCCTCGGCGTTCCGAATATCAGCGCGGAAGGGTATGAAGCGGACGACTGCATCGGGACGCTGGCCGACCAGTTCGGACGGGAGATGGACGTGATGGTCCTGTCCGGCGATAACGATTTGCTGCAGCTCGTCAGCGATCGGACGACGGTCATTATTATGAAAAAAGGGCACGGCAATTACAAAGTGTATACACCGGAATCCCTGTATGAAGAGAAGCAGCTGCGCCCGCGGCAGATTATCGACGTGAAGGCGCTCATGGGCGATACGAGCGACAATTACCCCGGCGTGAAGGGCATCGGCGAGAAAACGGCGATCAAGCTTGTGCAGGAATACGAATCCGTTGAAGGGATTCTCGAAAATCTGGACCAGCTGTCCAAGAGTGTCCGCGCCAAAATCGAGGCTGACCTCGACATGCTGCACCTGTCGCGCAAGCTGGCCGAGATTCACTGCTGCGTGCCCGTCGCCTGTTCGCTGGATGTGTGCCAGCTGTCTCTTGATCACCATCAGGTGATCAGCAAGTTTGAAGAACTGGAAATGAAGAGCCTGTGTTCTCTTATGGGACTGGCCATCAGCTAAACGGGTACAGAGTGCTGGCGTTTTTGGAGCGCCGGCTCTTTTGTGCTCTAGTCGATTGACTTTCAAGGATTAACTGGGCTATAATGCCCGTGATTGTTTTGATATAAAGATAGAAGGTATATGGCATTTATACAGGGCTTGGGAGGCCCGCTGCAGGAGGGAACGACTACGATGAGTTTATTAGGAGCAATTGAAGCAGGGGGAACGAAATTCGTATGCGGAATCGGCCAAGAGGACGGTACCGTTGTGGAACGGATCAGCTTCCCGACTACGACGCCGGAGGAAACGATGGCCCAGGTGGTCGATTTCTTTAAGGGCAAAAACATCGCGGCGATCGGAGCAGGTTCATTCGGGCCGATTGACCCGGTGAAGGGAAGTCCTACATACGGACGGATTACGACGACGCCGAAACCTTATTGGAGCAATTTCGATATGGTCGGACATTTGCGCTCTCACTTCGATCTGCCGATCGAATTTGATACCGATGTGAACGGGGCCGCCTTGGGCGAAGCGACTTGGGGAGCAGCCCAGGGGCTCGAAAGCTGCCTGTACATTACCGTTGGCACGGGCATCGGAGCTGGTGCGGTTGTGGGCGGCGAGCTGATCCATGGCCTGTCCCATCCGGAAATGGGACATATTCTGGTCCGCCGTCATCCGGAGGACAAATTCGAAGGCTTCTGCCCATATCATGGCGATTGCCTGGAGGGGCTGGCAGCAGGACCTTCCTTGTCCAAACGCTGGGGCGTTCCGGGTGCGGAATTGACCCCCGACCATCCGGCTTGGGCGATGGAAGCTTACTATCTCGCTCAGGCGCTGATGAACTACATTTTGATTCTGTCTCCGCAAAAAATCGTCATGGGCGGCGGCGTCATGAAACAGCTGCAGCTGTTCCCGCTGATTCATGCCGAGCTGCGCAAACAGCTGAACGGCTACGTACAGGTTCCAGCCATCATGGACGATATCGAGAATTACATCGTTCCGCCTCAGCTTGGCGACAACGCCGGCCTGTGCGGCGCGCTCGCGCTCGCCAAGAAGGCGCTGGCTGCAGGTTAAGCCTAAGGTTTGATTGACTGACGGGCTTTCATGAGATGGTGAATAGAAATAAGAAAAGAGGGCTGAAAGGCCCTCTTTTTTGCGTTTATGCCGGATGAAATTTAGACGCATCCCTGAATCATTTCGGTAGAATTTTTTACACGTGACAGGAAAAATAACAGAAATTATAAGTTTGAGCCCGTATTTATAAATAATTACGGGTTTTTTATGTTTTCTGGACTGATACAGATGGGTGAAACTGGACACAAATACAATGTTATATTGGGTCGCGAATTCAACGATTGTCTAGAGGGATGATTTCAGGGTATTAACATTTTTCGTTTGGAGTTTCTCTTCCGATTGAGCTGCTCCGAGATGATTAATAAATCGTGCCAAAAGTAGTGAATATTATAAATGTATAAATCATGAAGTTGAAAATTGATAATGATTGTGTTAAATTTATTATTAGTTGGTTTGATGAACGAACTAATGTAAGTTCAAGGGTGTAATTTATCAGGGGAACAATAATGAGTGGGAAGATGAATAAGAAATTGAGCTGTTTTTTATTTAAAAATAATAAAAGCTTTATGTGAGTTCGTGAAAATGTAAGGGCTTTTATTTGGTTTCGTATTCCCATCTTTCCCCTAACGAAGTGAGAGGATTAACGAGGTTTAGAAGTTTAGTGAAGTAAAAAGTAAATCTAATATGGTGGTAAAATTTACATCTTAGAAGGAGTTTTCATCATGAGCGATAACACAAATAAAGTTCAGCAAAATGAGTATCACAAGCTTAGTCTTGCTGAACGTCTTGGCTACGGTTTTGGAGACTTTGCTCAAAACCTTGTCTTTGGTACAGTTGGAGGCTTCCTTGCCCTCTACATGACGACTGTCAATGCTATCGGTACAGCAACAGCAGGTTTTATTTTCGCCATAGTCCGTATCATCAATGTTATATGGGATCCAATGGTCGGAACCTATGTCGATAAACGCTCATCAAAAGCAGGTAAATATCGTCCTTGGCTACTTCGTGCAGGCATTCCGCTCGTTATTTTGGCTGCACTGCTGTTTGCGCCGATTCCTGCGATTCGCGATTCTGTGCCCTATGCCTTCATCACTTATCTCTTGCTTGACTTGGTTTATTCCGTCGTCAATATTCCTTACGGCTCGTTGAACGCTTCATTAACCCGTGATCCTAAATCTGTAGACCAAATCACAACGACGCGTATGATGCTTGCAAACGGTGCCAATCTACTTGTCTATACATTGTTCCCAATGTTTGTTCAAATGGCTGCCCCAAAAGATCGTGAACTCAAAGACACTGGCTTATTTGGACTAAAACTTCATATGGGAACTTACACTGACCCTTCTGCAGGTCATGCTTGGTTTGGCGTTTATGCCGTTTATATGGTTATTGGAGCCATTGCGCTGTTCTTCTGCTACAAGCTGACGAAAGAACGCGTTGTCGCCAATGCTGAACAATCGGCACATGTTAAAGTCTCTGATTTCTTTGTTGAATTTAAGAATAATAAGCCATTGGTTATCTTGGGAATGTTCTTCATGTTGGCATTTACATTTATGTTCTTCATGAATACGGTTAACGGATATTTTAACCAATACACTGTCGATCACTCGGAGTGGATGGGGGCTGTGGGGCTGATTGCCTCCATACCTGGTATCGCTTTTGCAGCATTCTGGCCAAAACTTAAGAAAGTATTGGGTAAAAAGGGCTTCTTCTATTTCTTCCTCGGTATGTTTGTGGCCGGCGAAATCCTGACTTGGGTTTGGAGTCTTGACGGTATGCACGATCAACTTTGGTTAGCGTATGTTTCAACATTCATCAAGCAGTGGGGGTTAACTTCAGCGACTGGTTTCATGTGGGCGCTTGTTCCTGAAGTGGTTTCATATGGCGAGTTGAAGTCGGGGAAACGTAATGCGGCTATTATCAACGCGATTATGGGGCTGTTCTTCAAGATTGGCTTCACGATTGGCGGTGCCGTTCCACTGTGGTTCCTTGCCGCTTACGGATTTGACGAACATGCCGATCACCAAACAGCTCTCGCCGTCTCAGGAATTAATACGACTGCTATTTGGATACCTGCTGCTCTTGCTGTTGTTGCTATGATTGTGATGAGATTCTATCCATTGTCTGATAAAGACGTTGACAGCATTAACAAACAACTTGACGCAAAACGCGCTGAAATGAAAGCGTAAAGGTAACACTATTCACGGCCAACCAGAGGTTCACTAAAAGAATTGCAGCATCTATAGGTGATTTTGAACACGATTTCACGAAATGAAAGATTGAATAGATCAGGGGGATACTTTTATGCAAATCGAAAATCCGGTATTAAAGGGGTTCAATCCAGATCCGTCCATCGTAAGGGTTGACGATACGTATTATATTGCAACCTCAACCTTCGAATGGTTTCCGGGCGTGCAAATCCACGAATCAAAGGATTTGGTCAACTGGCGGCTGATTACGCACCCGCTCTCCACAAGGACGCTGTTGGATATGAAAGGGAATAAGGATTCGGCAGGCATTTGGGCACCAGATCTGTCCTATGCCGACGGGGAATTTTGGCTGGTTTATACCGACGTGAAAGTAACCGAAGGCGCCTTTAAGGACATGACCAATTACTTGACTACCGCCGAAAGCATCGAAGGCCCTTGGAGCGATCCGATTAAGCTGAACGGAGTGGGGTTTGACGCTTCGCTGTTCCATGACGACAACGGGAAAAAATATCTTGTCCAGATGGAGTGGGATCATCGCGAGTATCGCCATCCGTTTAACGGCATAAAGCTGACGGAATACTCGGTTGAGCAGCAAAGATTGCTTCCGGAGACGGCAAAGATCATTTATAAAGGGACCGACGTTAAGCTGGTGGAAGGCCCTCATATTTATAAACTATTTGGTTATTATTATTTATTTTGCGCGGAAGGCGGAACGGTTTATACCCACCAAGAGGTGGTTGCCCGTTCGGCAGAACTGTTCGGCTCCTACGAAACGCAGCCTGGCGACGTATTCCTGACCGCGTTCGATTCGCCTGACGGGGAGCTGCAAAAATGCGGCCATGGCTCACTGGTGGATACGCCGTCGGGCGAATGGTATTTCGCGCATTTGACGGGACGCCCCTGGCACCGTGAGACCGAATCGATCCGCGATCCGCGCGGCTGGTGCACGCTGGGAAGAGAAACGGCGATTCAAAAAGTGGAGTGGAACGAGGAAAAATGGCCTTATATCGTAGGCGGCAAGCAGGGAAGCCGGTTTGTCGAAGCTCCTAAAGGCTGCACGGAAACGAAATATGCGCCGACCTATCCGGAAACGGATCATTTTGATTCCGCGGCATTAAATATCAATTTTAGCACGCTGCGCGTTCCGTTTGACGAGCGAATGGGTTCTCTGACGGAAAAGCCGGGGAACTTACGCTTGTTCGGCAAAGGCTCCTTAACCAATGAGCACGAGCAATCGCTTGTCGCAAGACGCTGGCAGTCCTTTTATTTCGACGCACAGACGGCAGTCGCGTATTCGCCTTACACCTTCCAGCAGATGGCCGGCCTCGTTAATTATTACAATACGGGACACTGGTCGATGATCCATGTGACATGGAACGAAATCAATGGACGCGTCATTGAAGTGACGCAAAATGACCGTGGCGTTCTCACGAGCTTTCTGAAGGATAAAGCCGTTAAAGTTCCCGAACATGCGGAATACGTGCATTTTAAAGCGAAGGTCCGGAAAGAAACGTACACCTACGCCTATTCCTTTGACGGCGAACAGTGGACGGATATCGACGTAACGCTGGATGCTGCGATTTTGTCCGACGATTACGTGGTACAGTCCTACGGCGGATTTTTTACGGGAGCGTTTGTCGGGATGGCTAATGTTGATTATTCCGGTTATGAATTGCCGGCAGATTTCGATTATTTTACGTATAAAGAGCTTGATAAATAATTAATCAGGATCCCAAGAAAGAGCTGGAAGAATATGACTTCCAGCTCTTTCTTAGTAGTAATGTTAATTAATATGCTATACTTCTAAGTACGATAACATTTGAAAGGGATTACAACAAATGATTATGAAAACTGATCAGGATGTTATGAGAGAAAATAACAAAAAATTGGTATTAAAAACTCTATTTAATACTGATCAGACGTCTAGAAGTTCAATAGCCGACCAAATCAATCTTCAAAAGTCCACGGTTTCTTCCATCGTACGCGAGCTTCAAGACCAAGGCTTGATTGAAGAGCTGGGAACGGGGGAAGCATCCAACATTGGGGGGCGTCGGCCCAATTTAATACGTTTTAATCGTAAGTATGGGTTTGTACTGGCTTTCGATATGGGCATTCATCATTTAAGATATTCCGTCAACTACATTAATGGCGAGCTTATTCACCATGTTTCCATTAAATTATATACGAACAAAGTAAGAGATATTTTTGCATTGATGAAAAACGTGATTTTGAATTTGGAAAAGTACGATACGATTAACGGATTGGTTGGAATCTCCATTTCGCTTCACGCGCCGGTACTGGACAATCAGATCCTGTATAGTCCGTTCTTGGACTTTCAGTCCTTTGATTTGATCGATGCGTTGAAGGAGCTGATCGACGTTCCTGTTATCATCGAAAATGAAGCCAATCTTACGGCGATTTATATCCGGGATTTTTACCGCCATACCGAGGATATTCAATTCGATAACATTCTAGCCTTAAACATTCATAACGGAATAGGCGTAGGAACGATTATCGAGAGACGCCTGTATAAAGGCTTAAACGGATTGTCCGGCGAAATCGGACGATCCATTATCATGTCGGAAAATAAAAAAAATCGGCGTTTAGAAGAAATTTATTCCGAAAAAGCGGTGCTTGACCGGATCGGCAAATTGAAAAACAAACCAGAATTTACGTTAGAGGATTTTATTCTTTTAATGGAGATCAAGGATGAACAAATTGCGGCTATCATGGAGGAATGGGTCATAGCCATTGCACAAATCTCTTATAATTTAATCCAATACAGCGCTCCGGATGCTGTGTTCCTTTCCTCACGATTTATCGCCTTTTTCCCATACCTACTAGACGGGATTATTAAAGAATATTCTTCACTTGATCCGCTTGGCTCCACACAAATTATTTCGCTTGACCACCATATTCATGAATTAACGCTCTTTGGCGGAGTTGCCTTGGTATCCAGGAAAATTCTCGGATTGGAATCGCATGATTTACTTTTTACCAAGTAATCCGGGCATTTACGATGAACCGGAATGAAATTCAGCGACGGCTTGTGAAGGGACAACGGCTTGTATTTTGTCCAAATCCAAATGGCTAAGTTCTAATTCAGTTGAATTGAAAGCTTCTTAGGAGCTGATTATTTCGGAGATTTGGCGAAAAACCCATTGACCATTTTACATAATATGGTATGATCAACTATAACAGCACATCTGCACGAATGGGGAAGCACCTCTCTTAATTTAAGAGAGGTGCTTTTTTGCGTTGTGCTGATTACCCTACGTGGATGGAGGAATTGGTGAACATGCAAATCGTTTTTATGAACCGACTTGTGAAGGATGCGGGAAGCGAGGGAGAAAAGCTCGCGCAGGTATGGATCGGCGAAGAGGAGGGAACCTGGCATCTCGGGTGGAGAGATCTGGAGATGACCGGGGAAGCAATGGATACCGCTTGGTATGAAGGCGGATCCTGGAATGAGATGCTGTACATTTACAGGCACGGCCTTGCGGTCAAACTCGGCGAAGGATTCCGCCCGTTGATCGACGGCACGTTCCATGAGGAAGAGGAGCTGAAGGGCCGCAGCCATGCTGTACAGAAGCTGTACTGCTACAGTGAACTGCACAACAACGAGGAGCTGTACGCCGAACTCACCGCCTGGCGGAGAAGGAAGGCGGCCAGTGAACGCAAGGCTCCTTATTTTATCGCCAGCAACCGGGTGCTCCGTCTGATCAGTGCCTTCGTGCCGCATACGATCGAAGAGCTGCTGCAGCTTCCAGGCGTCGGGGAGAGCAAGGCGTCGGAGTACGGAGCCGACCTGATCGAGATTGCGGGAACGGTGCAGCGCAGCCACGAATTTCCGCTGGATTGGGTGTATGATGCCCTGGACGACCAGTCATATCTATCGTGGACCTACAAGCAGAAAGAGCACAAGTACAAGCAGGACCTGGATAAATACCGTACCCGGCGCACCATGCTGAAGGGAATTTATGAGGGGATGAACCTGCAGCAGCTGGAACAGGAATGCGGCCTGCCGCGCAGAGACCTGGTGGAGGCGCTGGAGCAGCTGGAGAAGGAAGGGTATGATACCGAGCGGCTGATCCAAAGCGAGCTGGAGGAGGTGCCGAACGAGGAGCAGGAGCGGGTGTGGGCCGCGTTGGAGGAGCTGGGCGACGCGCTCTTGAAGCCGGTGCTGCTGCAAGTATACGGAGAGGATGCCGCCTCGGGAAGCGGCATGGAGCAGCGTTATGAGCGGATCCGGCTGATCCGCATCCGGTTCCGCCGGCAGCCCGGCAGCCGCAGAAGCGTGGGGTGAACGGTATGCTTCCCCGCCGGAGTTACGGATGGTGACCATGCAAAAAGGACGAAGGCTCTAACCGCATGCGGCCGTCTCCTTCGTCCTGTTATCCATTGCATGATGATGGGGTGATGCGCTGACTTTCAAATCCAGTCTTTTTTCTTGAAAATGACAACCATGCCGAGACCAAGGACGAGCATGATGCCGAGGATCATGAAATAACCGTATTTCCAATGAATTTCCGGAATGTTATCGAAGTTCATGCCATAGATTCCTGTAATGATCGTCAATGGCATGAAGATCACGGTCATGGCCGTAAACACTCTCATGATCTCGTTCGCGCGGTTGGCGATACTTGACTGGTAGGCCTCGCGCAAGTTGCTCATCAGATCGCGGTACGTATCGAATGTTTCGGAAATTTTGACCGCATTTTCGTAAATGTCGCTGAAATATTTTTGCAGCTGATCGTCAATCAGCCGGAGGTCTTTTTTATTTAACGTATTGATGACATCCTTCTGCGGACCCAGCACTTTTTTCAGCCACAGAATCTCGCTTCGCAGACCGATAATTTCGTTCAAATGGGACTTTTTCGTGTGCATGAGAATGTCTTCTTCGAGCTTCTCGATTTTGGCTTCGATCCGGTCGCCGACCACAAAGTAGTTGTCAACCACGAGGTCGATCAGCAGGTACAGAAAACGGTCCGGTCCGCTGACTTCCTGTTCCCACAGGATCGGCTTCAGCGTCCGCAGCTCGTTGATTTTCTGTTTCGTCACCGTAATGATGAAGTGTCTTCCGAGGAAAACGTTCAGTGCGCGCAGAAAAATCTCCTCATCGTCAAACCGGATGCTGTTGACCACGATAAAATAATGGTTTTCGTAAATTTCGATCTTCGGGCGCTGCTCCTCTTCGCTGAGACAGTCTTCAACCGCCAGATCATGCAGCGAAAACAGCGGCTGCAGCTCCGCGAGGTCGTCGACGTCGGCGTCGATCCAATAAAAGCCGGCCAAAGGTGGGGTTAGTACAGTTTGCAGGTCATCGATCGGAGTAAATACTCCTTCGTTTACCAACCGGATTTTCATATGACTTCACTCCTTGCTCAAGATGTTTGAGCATAGAAAAGAAATCAGCGCTGCCGGTCAGCGGGATTTGGGGGAGTACTGAATAAACGTACGGGCATGAAAACGAAAACTTCCCTCTGCCGGCAAGCTGATCTCAGGTCTATGCAGTTGTGTTTTCCATGCATTCAGCTTCGGGCTCGGGTCGCCTTCCATCTTTCATGTCACCTCAGTCATATCGGGGTATGAAACACTTGTCTAGTATAACGCCGGGTTTTATTCCTTTCAAGAACAAAATGGCGGCCGGCAGGTCCCGATAACAGGGTATGGAAGCGACCTTCGATCGGTGCACGATATGCTGCCGAAAATGACAAATCCGCGTCTTGACGAAGGATGGGCTTATGATTTAAAGTAAGGAACAAGACAATGTAAAATTGAATACAGCGAAATCTTATCAAGAGCAGGTGGAGGGACTAGCCCGATGAAACCCGGCAACCGGCGGTATTTACGCACGGTGCTAATTCTTGCAGGAGCATGGCAGCGGCCTTTGGGCGTTGTCTCCTGACAGATGAGAGAGGCGCGGTAATGAGCGTGTAATGACCTTTCTCTTTTGTATGGGAAAGGTCATTTTTGTATACTCGGCTTCTTCTCAAGCTACGATTTTCGCGGTTTTCAGAAAAAAGGAGAGATGATAACGATGCCGATCAAGATTCCCGACACTTTACCGGCGAAAGAAGTTCTTACCCGGGAAAATATTTTCGTCATGGACGATACCAAAGCGTATCACCAGGACATCCGTCCGCTGCGCATCGCGATTCTCAATCTGATGCCGACCAAGGAAACGACAGAAACCCAGCTTCTCCGCCTGCTTGGGAACTCGCCGCTGCAGGTCGACATTGTGCTGCTTCATCCGGGCTCCCATATTTCCAAGAACACGCCTTCGGAGCACCTGAAGTCGTTCTACAAAACGTTCGAGGAAGTGAAGCACCGCCGTTTTGACGGGATGATCATCACCGGGGCGCCGGTCGAAAAAATGGATTTTGAAGACGTGAACTATTGGGATGAGCTCCGCGAAATTATGGACTGGACCAAAACGAACGTCACTTCGACGATGCATATCTGTTGGGCCTCCCAGGCCGGATTGTTCCACCACTACGGCATTCCGAAGTGGGACCTGAAGGAGAAATGCTTCGGCGTATTCCCGCACCGGGTGATGAAGAACAACGTGAAGCTTCTCCGCGGCTTCGACGATGTATTCTATGTACCGCACTCCCGCCACACCGAGGTGCGGCGCGAGGATATCGAGCATGTGGAGGAGCTGGAGATCCTCTCGGAGTCAGAGGAAGCCGGCATTCATATGGTAGCAAGCAAGGACGGCAAGCAGATCTTTGTAGCAGGCCACTCCGAATACGATCCGGATTCGCTGAAATGGGAGTATGAGCGCGATATCGCGAAAGGCATGGACATGAAAATTCCGGTCAACTACTACCCGAACGACGATCCGAATCAGGCTCCGCTCGCCATCTGGCGCTCGCATGCCAACTTATTATTCTCAAATTGGCTGAATTACTATGTATATCAGGAGACTCCTTATGATATCGGGGAGAGTCTTGAAGTCTGGCCGCAAATTTAGTTGACCCTACAGGAGGATACGCATATGGAAAAGGAACCATGGAAAATTGAAAGCAGATTGGCCCAAATCGGCTCCGTTGAAGAACCCGTGACCGGAGCGGTAAACTTCCCGATTTATCAGGCAACCGCCTTCCGCCATCCGAAGCTTGGGCAAAGCACCGGTTTTGATTACGCCCGGACCGCCAGCCCGACCCGCAAAGTGCTCGAAGCCGCGGCAGCGAAGCTGGAATCCGGCGACGCCGGCTTTGCCTGCAGCTCAGGCATGGCTGCGCTGCAAACCATCTTCACCCTGTTCAGCCAGGGCGATCACCTGATCGTTTCGCTGGACCTGTACGGTGGTACATACCGCCTGCTGGAAAGAATCCTTTCCAAATACGGGGTTACCGCGACGTATGTCGACACCAACAATCTGGACGAGCTGGAACAGTCCAGACGCCCGAATACGAAAGCGGTGTTTATCGAGACGCCGACGAATCCGCTCATGATGATTACGGACATCGAGGCCGTCTCCAATTGGGCGCACCGTCACGGCTTGCTGTCCATCGTGGACAATACGCTCCTCACGCCGTTCTTCCAGCGGCCGATCGAGCTCGGCGCGGATATCGTCGTACACAGCGCGACCAAATACCTGGGCGGACATAACGATGTCCTTGCAGGCCTGATCGTGACCAAGGGCAAAGAGCTGTCCGAGGAAATAGCGATTCTGCACAATTCCATCGGGGCGGTGCTCGGGCCGACGGATTCCTATCAGCTCATGAAAGGAATGAAGACGCTGGCCCTGCGGATGGAGCGCCATGAAAGCAACGCCACGGCGATGGCCAAGTACCTCCAGACGCATCCGGCGGTTGCCGAAGTGTTCTATCCGGCGCTTCCGGACCATCCGGGACATGACATCCAAAGCCGGCAGTCCCGGGGGAATACGGGGATCTTCTCCTTTAAGGTGAAGGATGCCCGGTACGTAGAGCCCGTGCTTCGCCACATCCAGCTGATCGCCTTTGCGGAAAGCCTTGGCGGCGTCGAGTCGCTGATGACCTATCCGGCCGTGCAGACGCATGCCGATATACCGGAAGAAATCCGCAAGGCCGTCGGCGTCGACGACCGCCTGCTCCGTTTCTCGGTGGGCATCGAGCATATCGATGACCTGATTGCGGATCTGGGCGGCGCATTGGATGCCGCGATCAAGGAAGTGGAAGGGAGCAGCCAAGGATGAGTGATTTGGGCAAAGGACATCAGGATAAAAGCAAGCAGGAGCGGAAATTCGCGACCAAGCTGCTCCATTTCGGCTCGGAAATCGATGGTGTGACGGGAGCCTCCAGCGTGCCGATCTATCAGGCGTCTACGTTCCACCATGCAGATATCTTCAATCCGCCGGTGCATGATTACAGCCGTTCGGGCAATCCGACGCGCCAGGCGCTGGAAGACTATATTGCCCTGCTCGAAGGCGGGGTGCGCGGGTTCGCCTATTCGTCGGGCATGGCGGCCATTTCGAGCACGTTTATGCTTCTGTCGGCCGGCGACCACATGATCGTGACCGAGGACGTATACGGCGGAACCTACCGCCTGCTTACAAGCATTTTGAACCGCCACGGCATTGAGAGCACTTTCGTCGACATGACCGACCTGGAACAGGTGAAGGCTGCGCTGAAGCCGAACACCAAGGCTGTATATATGGAAACCCCGTCGAATCCGACGCTGAAAATAACCGATATCGAAGCCGTCACCAAGTGGGCCAAAGAGCATGATCTGCTCACCATGGTCGATAACACGTTTATGACGCCGTATTACCAGCGTCCCATCGAGGTGGGTGTGGATATCGTACTGCACAGCGCCACGAAGTTCCTTGGCGGACACAGCGACGTGCTGGCCGGTCTGGCCGTCGCCCGTACCGAGGAAATCGGCCGCCAGCTGAAGCAGCTGCAAAACGGCCTGGGAACGGTGCTGGGCGTACAGGAGAGCTGGCTGCTGATGCGGGGCATGAAAACATTGCAGGCACGCATGAAGCACAGCGAAGAGAGCGCGGCCGTACTGGCCGCTTGGCTCAAAGGGCGTCAGGATATTACGCAGGTCTTTTACCCGGGGCTCATCGATCATCCCGGCAGAGAAATTCACGAGAAGCAGTCCACCGGCTACGGGGCCGTCGTCTCGTTTGACGTGGGCTCCGGCGAGCGGGCCAAACAGGTGCTGAACCGCGCGCAGATCCCGCTCGTGGCCGTCAGCCTGGGCGCGGTGGAGAGCATTTTGTCCTATCCGGCGATGATGTCCCATGCGGCAATGCCGGCAGAGGTTCGGCTGGAGCGCGGCATTACCGACGGGCTGCTCCGCTTCTCGGTCGGCCTCGAAGACGTCGACGATCTGATCGCTGATCTGGATCAGGCGCTTCAAGGTTAAATCATTAAGCAGGCACCGCTTCGGCGGTGCCTTTCCTTCGTCCAGCCCGCGACGCTTGCCAGCCCGCGTTCGGCCAACGGATTCTATGAATTTCGTTTGCCCTGTGCGCCAATTGTGTTAAGATGGTATTGGTCATGTTTTAATTTATGTTACAAAATTCACATATGATAGGAGGCTGCCAAATATGAGTGCGGTTGACCGTATTCTGGATAAAGCACTGCGGGGCGAACGCCTGAATTTGGAAGACAGCGTGACATTGTTCGAAAGCAATGAAGTGGAGAAAATGGGTCATGCTGCCGATATCATGATGAAGAGGGTTCATCCCGATCCAATTACGACTTTCGTCATCGGACGGAACGTCAATTATACAAACGTGTGCGATACATACTGCACATTTTGCGCATTTTACCGTGTCCCAGGCCACAAAGAAGGGTATACCTTGCCGGACGAAGTGATTTTCCAAAAAATCAAGGAAACCGAAGACGTGGGCGGCACGGAAATTCTAATGCAGGGCGGAACGAACCCGTACCTGCCGTTCGATTACTACACGAACCTGCTGAAGGGCATCAAGCAGCGGTTCCCGAACATCACGATGCACTCCTTCTCGCCGGCGGAGATCCGCAAAATGGTGGAAGTGTCGGGGCTGTCTCTGGAACAAGTCATGCGCGAGCTGAAAGCGGCGGGACTGGATTCCCTGCCGGGCGGCGGCGCCGAAATCCTCGACGACCGGATCCGCTCCAAGATCAGCCGGCATAAAGGAACTTGGCGCGACTGGATGGACGTCATGCAAATGGCGCACAAAATCGGCATGAACACGACGGCCACGATGGTCATCGGTTTCGGTGAATCGATGGAAGAGCGCGCCCTGCATATGCTGCGCATCCGCGACGCGCAGGACGAATGCATCGCGAACGGTTACGACTCGAAAGGCTTCCTCGCCTTTATTCCGTTCACGTTCCAGCCGGACAATACGGGCTTGAAGCGGGAACGCGAAACGCCGGAAGCGTATTTGAAGACAGTGGCAATCGGCCGCCTGGTGCTGGACAACGTGCCGAATTTGCAGTCCTCCTGGGTCACAATGGGACCGGAAGTGGGCAAATTGTCCCTCAGCTACGGCTGCAACGACTTCGGCAGCACCATGATGGAAGAGAACGTCGTGTCCTCCGCGGGTGCGGTGCATAAGGTTAACATCACTTCCATCCTGCAGCTGATCCGCGAAGCAGGTAAAATCCCGGCGCAGCGGAACACGAGATACGAAACGCTTCGCGTCTTTGAAGAAGGTTCCCAGGTGGAACGCGACTTCGTCATGCAGAACTAGAACGAATTCCATATTTCTTGATACAACCGGCCGCCTTGCTTATGCGAGGCGGTTTTTTGTGTTGTACAAAAGGCCAAGGGGACGTACCGGTGCAGGTTTCCATTATTCTTCCTCTGGATTCTTAAAAAAATAGCGTTGTATTTTTATGCGTTATTTTGTATAGTTTACTTAATTAACGTTAATTAAACAGGAAGTGTGAGGATATTTCATGACCAGAAACAAGCTGAAGGAAGCCGCGCTGCGGCTGTTCGGGGAAAAAGGGTACGACGGAACGGCCCTTTCCGAAATCGCCAAGGAAGTCGGGGTCAAAACCCCGGCGATCTACGCCTTTTTCGAAAACAAAGAGGATCTGTTTATGACGGTCTTTCGCGAAGCGATGCTCTCGTACAACGCTTTTATTCAGGAGCTGTCGGAGGAGAAGCAGGCGATGAGCGCCCGGGACTGCCTGTACGGCGCGGTGTCCAGACAATCGGAGTTTTACCGGCAGCATCCGGAGGCGAGCATGTTCGTGCTGCGGTACGTGCTGTTCCCGCCGGACTTTCTGAAGGAGACGATCGAGAAGGCATTTCTGCAGGCCGATGAGCTGCTGACACAGGCGGTCGAACGGTGGATCGTGCAGGGGATTGAGGAAGGGGCAGTCCGGGAGCAGCCAGTGCAGCAGCTCGTGGACGCTTTTTTGAACTTGATGGACGGTTTGAGCATGCAATATTTCTACTACACCTCCAAAGAGGTGTACACCCGCAAAGTGAACAACGCCTTCGAGACCTTCTGGAGCGGCGTGCGTTCGTAAGGCGGGTCACCTCACCGAGAAGATTGTACAACAGGGGGATGGGTTTACATGAGTGAAGCGAGTCAAGTTATCGGCAGTGAAGGCAGTACACAGGATTTTGAAAGGGAACCCGTTCCCCAGCATTTGCGCAAAAAATGGTTGTCCATGTCGCTCGTCTGGATCGCGATCGGGATCGACCTGTCAGCCATGTTTCTCGGCGCGGAGCTTGGCAACGGCATGAATTTGGCGGACTCGCTGACCGCAACCATCGTCGGCTCGGTCATCCTCGGTCTGATCGGCGCGCTTTGCGCTTATGTCGGGGCGAAAACGGGATTGTCCACCGCGATGATCAGCCGGTTTCTGTTCGGGAACGTTGGTGCGCGCATCGTATCGATCGTGCTCGGAATTTTCTCGCTCGGCTGGTTCGGCGTGCAGGTCGGATTTTTCTCGTCGAACATGCATACCGCTTTTGACAAGCTGCTGGGGATTGACCTGCCGCTCGGCGTGCTGTCCTTTGTCGGCGGTTTGCTGATGATGTCGACAGCCATCTGGGGCTATCGCTCGATCGAGCGACTCAGCGTATGGTCCGTGCCGCTGCTGGTCATTTTTATCGGCGTCGCCATCGTAGCGGCGTTTAAGACGAAAGGAACATCGGCGATATGGGAACCGATTGCCGGGGCTCCGATTCCGATGGGCATCGCCATTTCGCTTGTCATCGGCATCTTTATCGTCGGTACGGTGCTCTCGCCGGACATCGGGCGCTGGGCGCGCACGCCGATGCATGCCGTGACGGCCGCATTTATCGGATTTTTCGTCGGCAACAGCTTGATGACGATTATCGCGATTTTCCTCTCGCGGCTGATGGACACCGACGATTTGACGAACATTTTTATCGCCCTCGGGCTCGGACTGCCGGCCATCATCGTTCTGACACTGGCGCAATGGACGACCAATACGAACAACCTGTATTCGGCGTCGCTCGGCTTCTCGGTCGTATTTCAGAAGTTCCCGAAAAAATGGATCACCGTCATTGCGGGACTGATCGCCACCTCGCTTGCCGTCTTCGGCATTTACGACAAATTCCTGTCGTTCCTGAATGTCATTACGAGCTTCGTGTCGCCGATCGGAGGGCTGTATACTGCCGAGTATCTGCTGGTGGACCGGAAGAAATTTACGTTTGAAGGGCTGGACCGCAACCGGAACTGGATTTTCCGTTCCCTGGTTGTCTGGATTTTGGCTACGCTGTTCGCTTATATGACCACACCGTCACCGGACGGGTTCGGCCTCTTCCAATTGACGCGCGTCCCTGCGCTGGATGCCTTTGTTTTTGCCTTTATCGTACAGTGGATCATTGGAAAAATTGCAAGTAAGAAAGGATAAATCTACATCATGAACAACAACGTGTTAACGGAACTGGACGAGCAAGCCGTCCATTATATTGCCGTCGGTGCGGCGGTGCTCGGGACCGGAGGGGGCGGCGATCCCCATATCGGTAAATTGATGGCCATCGAGGCCATCCGCAAATACGGTCCGGTTCGGCTCCTGCAGCCGGACGAGCTGGCGGATGACGACCTGGTCGTGCCGCTGTCGATGATCGGTGCGCCGACCGTCATGAACGAGAAAATTCCGTCCGCCGAGCAGATGACGAAGCCGCTCGATCTCCTCGAGCGGGAGCTCGGCCGTAAAGTGACGGCCATCATGCCGATCGAGGTAGGCGGCGGCAACTCGCTCGTGCCGGTCATCGCGGCGGCGGAGCGCGGCATTCCGATGCTGGACGCCGACGCCATGGGCCGCGCTTTTCCGGAGTCGCAAATGGTGACGTTCTACCTCGACGGGTACGACTGCAGCCCGATTACGATGGCGGACGAACGCGGAAACGCTGTGCTGATGCATGCCGTCGACGGCATTTGGGAGGAACGGATGGCGCGGGCCGTGACGATTCAGATGGGCGGATCGGCGTCGATCTGCGACTATCCGGTCACAGGGGCCCAAGCGAAGCGCAGCGTGGTACGCAATACGCTGACACAAGCCTATGAAATCGGACGGACGCTGTATCTGTCCAAAGAGCGGAAGCAGAACCCGATCGAAGCGCTGCTCAAGCAGCTGAGCGGTTATGCGCTGTTCCATGGCAAAGCCGTGGATATCCGCCGCCGCACGGAGGGCGGATTTACGCGGGGCGAGGCGGTATTCGATGGCACGGATGCACAGAAGGGCCGGACGATGAAGCTCTTTTTCCAGAACGAGTTCCTGCTGGCAACGGAGGACGGAAAATCACTGGCGGTGACGCCGGACCTCATTGCGCTGCTGGATCAGGACACGGGCATGCCGATTACGACGGAAAATCTGAAATACGGCGCCCGCGTGACGGCCGTCGGCTTCCCATGCGACCCAAAATGGCGTACGCCGAAGGGACTGGAGACGGTCGGGCCGCAATACTTCGGTTACGACACGTCATACGTGCCGATTGAAGTTCTGGCCGAAGGGAAAGGAGGCGCGGCTCATGAGTAATCCGATGAACGTGAGTAATATGAGCAGTCCGTTGAACGATATCGTGATTCCATCCGGTAGGGAGAAACTTGGCGGCGGCGAAGACCTCTACAGGATCGGCATCGACGTCGGCGGTACGAATACGGACGCGGCTCTCCTCGATTCCAGCCTGAGACCGGTGCACACGGTCAAGGTTCATACGACTCGCGACGTCAACGAGGGAATCGTGGAGTCGATCCGCCGCCTGCTCGCAGAGAGCGGCGTGAATCCGGCCCGGATCCGCTATGCGATGCTTGGAACGACGCACTGCACCAACGCCATCGTCGAGCGGAAGCACCTGGGGAAGGTCGGTCTGATTCGCATCGGCGCCCCGGCAACGACCTCGGTGCCGCCGCTTGCGGATTGGGACGATGCGCTGAAGGCGGCGGTCGGCCCGCATGCGTATGTGGTGAGCGGCGGTTATGAATATGACGGCCGGGCGATCGTCGGCTTGGATGAGGCACAAATTGCCGAAGTGGCGGGCCGGATGCGGGGAGAAGTGGACGCGGTCGCGGTCTGCGGCGTGTTCTCCCCGGTCAACGGCGAGCAGGAGAAGCGGGCGATGCAGATCGTCAAAGCGGTGCTCGGCGAGAACACGCCGGTAACGCTCTCCCATGAGATCGGGAGCATTGGACTGCTGGAGCGCGAGAACGCCTCGCTTCTGAACGCTGCGCTGCTGAACGTCATTGCCGGCGTCGTCCGCGGCTTTGAGCAGGCGCTGGAGAGCTTTGGCATCCAGGCCGGTGTCTACATTTGCCAAAATGACGGTACGCTGATGCGCAGCGATTACGCCCTGCGCTACCCGATCCTGACCATCGCCTGCGGTCCGACCAACTCGATCCGGGGCGCGGCCCATCTGTCAGGCCTCAGCGACGCGCTCGTCGTGGACATCGGCGGCACGACGACAGACATCGGTGTGCTCGCCCACGGCTTCCCGCGCCAATCCTCGGCCGCGGTCGAGATCGGCGGCGTGCGCACGAACTTCCGGATGCCGGACATTCTGTCCATCGGCATCGGCGGCGGCACGATCGTGCGGCAGGACGCAGCCGGCGGCGTCACCGTCGGGCCGGACAGCGTCGGCTACGAGCTGCTGCAGCGCGGCCGGATCTTCGGCGGCGACACGCTGACGGCCACCGACGTGGCCGTGAAGCTCGGACGCCACGCCTGGAACGGCGCAGACACAGCCGGGCTGAACGAGACGGTGTGCCGCCAGGCGGACGGCATCATCACGCGCGACATCGAGGACGCGATCGACCGCATGAAGACGAGCTCCGATCCGGTCGACGTCGTGCTTGTCGGCGGCGGCAGCATCCTTGTGGCAGACCGTCTTGAAGGCGTCGCGCGGATTGTCAGACCCGACCATTACGACGCCGCCAACGCCATCGGCGCCGCGCTCGGGGAAGTCAGCGGCGAGACCGAGCGGATCTACGCGCTGGACGAGATGACGTATGACGAAGCGATGCTTGATGCGAAGAACCATGCCATTCAGCAGGCCGTCCTAGCCGGGGCGGAGCGGGATACGGTTCAGGTCGTATTTTCCGAGGATATTCCGCTTGCATACCTGCCGGGCAACGCACTGCTCGTAAAGGTCAAGGCTGCGGGCCGGCTGGCTTGACAACCCATCGATTTCAGATATGAATAGGGGCCTCTTCCTTTGGTGTTCAAAGGGGGAGGCCCTTTATTATTTCCCGGCAAAAGGTACCTTTTTTATTCAGCGGAAACCCCCATTTACCAAGCATTTCATGTCGATTTTAACTGAGAAATGTTAGCCTGTTTTCCATCGATCCCTCCCGTATATCCCCCCGGCTAAAACATATACTTTGTAAGAAGGAATTTGAAAGGAGTGTTCTCCATGGAACTGTTCAGCATAGCAGCCCGAACCTTTAGTCCGCGGGAAGCGGAGGAATATAAGCGCATGGTTTCGGAAGCGAACCAGGTTTTACATAACAAGTACAAATCACTCGCAATCAGCTGTACGGTCCATGAGGATATGATGCTGTGGAGCTGCCGGGAGGACGATCCGCGGTTCTTTAAGGAGCATCATCTGCAGCAGGTGTACGCCGCTGCCGCCAAGACGGTGGCCCATTATATTTTGCAGGAAAAAGAGCAGCGGCTGATCGAGAAGATTCTGGCCGATGATTTTGATTTTCCCGATCCGGAGGAAAAAGAGCAAATTTTGAAGCACTGCCGGATGAGCCTGGAAAAAAGCTCCGAAGGGGGCGCATGGTCCCGCCGTTACGATATGCTCGTTCGCGGCATCAAGCAGTGCCTGAGCGAACGGCCGCTGCTCCATGTCGACGGTTTTCTGACCTTTCGTGCCGCTGCTTACATTAAAGAGCTGAAGGAAGTCGTGGAGTACGCGGTGGATGAGTTTTTGATGGACCGGCAGTATGAGGAGTTTGTCAGCATTCTGAAATACTTCGTCTATTTCCAGCAGCCGCAGGTGCCGATCGCCCATGTCATTCATAAGGGAGGCCAGGATTTGCTCGTGCTGGACGGTGACTTAAGACCGCTGGAGTACCGTCATGATGAAGGCGTCGTGGTGGAGCGGCTGGACCAGCAGGACCTGCAAATGGAGGATACGGTCGTCACGACGCTGATTTCCGTGTCCCCAGCCAAAATCGTCATTCATACGCGGGAACCGCATATGACCGTCGTTCGCACGCTGATGCAGATTTTCGATGAGCGGGTGGAAATTTGCCGTTACTGCCCGGACTGCCACGCCTATTTCCGCGAAACGGGGAAGATATAGCTTGACTCGCCGCTGGACAGGGATTTATAATTACACATAATTCGATAAAAGCGTCGACAGAGACATGGACCTGAAGATACGGACGGTCAGAGAGAGGGAACTTGGCTGAAATTTCCTCACGAATTCCGGCTTCGGTCTACCCCTCTACAGCTGCGGTTTGGAACCTGTTTACCCGGATTCTTGATCAGTCGGGGAAGCTCAGTATAAGCCGCCGGGTCATTCCGTTATCTGATGCTGAAGGACAGCCATCTCGTATTTACTGGCAACAGGGAATATGGAGGTCTGTCGAAGTTGGGTGGAACCACGGGTACAAACACTCGTCCCTTGTATAGGGATGGGTGTTTTTTTGCGTTGCCTGTACGATTTTGAAAAGGGCGGCTGTCCGCCGAAATACCAAGGAGGAATACAACGTGTCAGTAAGCATCAAACTGCCAGACGGCTCGGTTCGCGAATATGCGGACGGAAGCACCATTGAAGACGTCGCCGCTTCGATCAGCAGCGGCCTGAAGAAAAATGCGGCCGCAGGGAAATTGAACGGCATCGTGGTCGATTTGTCCACCCCGCTCGTGGAAGGAGCCGCGGTGGAAATCGTTACGCTCGATTCGCCGGAAGGCCTCGAAGTGATGCGCCACAGTACAGCGCACTTGACGGCCCAAGCCGTGAAGCGCCTGTTCGGGGCCAAAGAGGTCAAGCTCGGCGTCGGACCTGTCATCGAGGACGGATACTACTACGATATGGATTTGGAGCATCCGCTTAATCCGGAAGATCTGCAGAAGATCGAAAAAGAAATGGAGCGTATCGTAGGCGAAAACCTGCCGATCGTCCGTAAGGAAGTCAGCCGCAAAGAGGCGCTGGACATTTTCGGCGAGCTCGGGGATCCCTACAAGCTCGAACTGATCAACGCGCTGCCTGAGGACAGTGTCATCACCATCTATGAGCAGGGCGAATTTTTCGACCTGTGCCGCGGACCGCATTTGCCTTCCACCGGCAAAATCAAGGTGTTCAAGCTGATGAGCGTAGCCGGTGCCTACTGGCGCGGTGACAGCAAGAACAAAATGCTGCAGCGGGTCTACGGAACCGCTTTTGTCAAGAAAGCGCAGCTGGATGAGCATCTTCACTTCCTTGAGGAAGCCAAGAAGCGCGACCACCGCAAGCTCGGTAAAGAGCTCGACATCTTCACTTTCTCCCAGCTGGTGGGACAAGGCCTGCCGATGTGGCTGCCGAAAGGCGCCAAGCTGCGCCGCACCCTCGAGCGCTACATCGTGGACCTTGAAGAAAGCCTGGGGTACCAGCATGTCTACACGCCGGTTCTCGGTAACGTAGAACTGTACAAGACATCCGGCCACTGGGAGCATTACCAAGAGGACATGTTCCCTAAGATGGAGCTCGACAACGAAGAGCTGGTGCTCCGTCCGATGAACTGTCCGCACCATATGATGGTGTACAAGAGCGAAATGCACAGCTACCGCGATCTGCCGATCCGGATCGCCGAGCTCGGTATGCAGCATCGTTACGAGATGTCCGGAGCACTGACAGGATTGCACCGAGTACGCGCGATGACGCTGAACGATTCCCACATTTTCTGCCGTCCGGATCAGATCAAGGAAGAATTCCTGCGTGTTATTCAGCTGATCACGAAGGTGTATGAGGACTTCGGCATTCACGACTTCCGTTTCCGACTGTCCTATCGCGATCCGGAGGATACCGAGAAGTACTTCCCGAACGATGCCATGTGGGAAATGTCCCAGCGCATGCTGCGCGAGGTTGTGGAAGAAACAGGCATCCCGTTCTTCGAGGCCGAAGGCGAAGCCGCTTTCTACGGTCCGAAGCTCGACGTGCAGATCCGCACCGCCCTTGGCAAGGAAGAAACGTTGTCCACTGTACAGCTGGACTTCCTGCTGCCTGAGCGCTTCGAACTGGAATACGTAGGCGACGACGGGCAGAAGCATCGTCCGGTGGTCATCCACCGCGGCATTCTGGGCACGATGGAACGCTTTACGGCCTTCCTGCTGGAGAATTTCGCGGGCAACCTTCCGCTGTGGCTGTCTCCGGTGCAGGTCAAGGTCATTCCGGTCTCCATCGCATTCGAAGGCTATGCCAAGGAAGTGGCCGAGAAGCTGAAGCTTCAGGGCGTATCCGTGGAAGCGGACGTGCGCAATGAGAAGCTCGGCTACAAAATCCGCGAAGGCCAGCTTGAGAAAGTACCGTACATGTTCATCGTCGGCGATAACGAAATGAACGCGGGAACCGTGTCGATCCGCAAACGCGGCGAAGGCGACATCGGGGCCAAAACCGTGGATGAGGCGATTTCGCTGCTCCGTGAACAAATCGCGAAACGCGAAATTTTCTAAGACACAAACTCGTGTAAAACGATAACTTGATAAGCTTGCACAATCCTCTGCAAAGTGAGACGACTTCACTTTTACATGTATAAACGCCGGAACATATGGACATCCTCGCAAGTAAAGGGGGAGGATTTCATATGAACAAGGTGAAAACATGGCAGAGGATTTTGTGTTGTATGTTTCTGTTTGGCATGCTTGCAGGGGCGCCCAAGATGTATGCGGCATCCTTCTCGCTGCTGGAGAGTGACGGGGTTACGGGGAATGAAAGTGCAAAGAGTCCGATGCTGGCGGCCAATGACTATTATCAAAAGCCGTTAAAATATGCAACGAAGCCGGAAATGTTTCAGGTGGTTGATTTGAAAAAAAGGGCGGCACAGAACGTATTTAAGCAAAATGAGTTTATGCCCAAGTATACGGCCAAGGCGGCTGTTCCCGCGATCGGCAAAGCCGAGGTTAAGCCGCAGCAGGAGGCGGGTGCCGTTAAGGAGCCGTCCATGCCGGTCTTGATGCCGCGACAGGAGCAGGTTATCCGCAAGGTCAAAGTCACAGCCACTGGATATACCGCGGGTTATGAATCCACGGGCAAACATCCGAGCCATCCGTCATACGGCATTACGTATTCCGGCGTAAAGGTGCGCAGGGACAAAAATACGATTTCGACGATCGCGGCCGATCCGAAATGGTTCCCGCTCGGAACGATCCTTTATGTGCCAGGCTACGGTTATGGTGTTGTTGCGGATACCGGTTCGGCCATCAAGGGCCGTAAGATCGACCTGTATTTCTCCACGACCAAGCAGGTGTATAAGGAGTGGGGGAAAAAAGAGGTGGACGTGTTTGTGATCAAACGGGGGAACGGCAAATGCAGCGAGGAAATGCTGCAGACGTTGGGAAAAGCGATCCAGACGTATAAGACCGTCCCGGCTTCGCTGCTGGATGAAGCGGTGTGAACTTAATAAAGAAGCCCTGGGCCCGGAACGCGGTGCTGCAGGGCTTTTAATGTTTTTTTCGGTGCCATACATGTATCGTTTTCCATTCTTCAAATTTGCCGTAGAACGGTATAAATTCCAGGAGGCTTCACATACTACGACAGGGGTAAAGCGATGCTTGGATCCCCGGCCAGACAAGCTACAGGGAGGTGAAACCAAATGCAAAAGAAACAAAGCAGCAACTTCAAAACGCCAAACGAAAAGTTTGATGAGGAGTTTGCAGAAATCGGAAACGAGAGCGCAACTTCCACGCAAAAGCAAAAAGTACAAAGCAGCAATTTCAAAACACCTAACCAAAAGTTTGACGAAGAATTTAAACAAAACGATCAACAATAATCATTCTTTCGTCAATTTTTCTAAAGCACCCGCTGAAAAGCGGGTGTTTTATTTTTATATGGAAAAAAAAGTAATGCGTCTCGGTCTGGGGACTGAGAACAGGATCATTCCGCCGCCGCTGTCGGCCTGGCCGCCATTATTGTACACTGATATCAGATTCGCAAGCGATGCGAACTTTATAGGATATGAACAATGGAGTTAAAGGAGATACGGTTATGCAAAAAAAATGGGTGGACCGCCTTTTTGGAGGCCTGGTGCTGATTGCGATCGGAGTTGTATTTTTGTTGAATCAGCTCGGATATATCGACGTCAGCTTCTGGGGACTGGTCGGAGATTACTGGCCGGTGATTCTGGTTGTTTTGGGGCTCAAAGAGCTGGCTAAGGGCCGGCGCTCATTCTTTGGCGGGGCGATCCTGCTCCTGATCGGGGCTTATTTCCTGGGCCGTAATCTGGGATGGCTCTGGATCTCGCCAGGCAATCTGTTTAAAATCATCATTCCTGCGCTGCTGATTATCGGCGGGCTGTATGTCATTTTCAAACCGAATGACCGGACCCCTCCGCCAGCCGACAAGCGCCGTCCCGAGGAGCCTGCGTTTACGCCGGAACCTCCGGTACCGCCGGAGCCGGTAGAGCTTGACGGTTCGTCCCTGGACCGGCAGTTTGAGGAAAAATTTGGCATTCCGTACAGCAAGGAGAAGGGACCGCAGGGCGTTCCGCCGAAATCCTCTTATGAGGAAGACGTTGATATGGACGATTTGGATTCGGACGATGACGACGAAATGGACCGGATGAAGAAGCACTACAAGAACAAGTACAAGCGGCACTACAAAAGATACTACAAGCATTACGCCAGAGAGGAAGCCCGCCGGGGCGGACCGTTCCGTGAGCCGGAGGATCATGATTGGGACCACCACGGCCCTTTCAGCGAATCCGACCACGACGGGAAAATCAACAAGTCCTCTTTTATCGGGGATATTTATCTCGGACACGATTCCTTTCAGCTGAAGCCGACCAACCTGTCCCAATTTATCGGAGACACGGTACTGGACCTGACCCGGGCGCATATTCCTTATGGGGAGACCAAAATCAACATCTCCGCGTTTATCGGCGATATCAAGGTGTACATCCCGGACGATACCGATCTGGGCGTCACGGTGAACACAAGCTCCTTTATCGGGGATATGTCGGTGCTGAACGAATCGCGGAGCGGATTTGCGGGCAACATTTCGACCCGTACGCCGTATTACAAGGAAGCGCGCAAAAAAATCAAAATTAACGTCAGCGCGTTTATCGGTGATATTAAAGTAAACAAAGTAGGTTGATCGTATGAAAAGTATCATGAAAAATACCAAATGGATGCTGTTGTTTTACTTTATGCTGACCGGCCTTCTGATGACGGCGATTTTCTATATCGGCAGCGACAGCGGATATCTCGTTATTAAAGGAACCTGGGTATGGATTTATTCCTGCCTGGGGTTTCTGCTGTTGTCGATCATCATCGGATACATGGCCGGACAGCGGATTCAGAGGCGCATCGATGTGCTGGAGCTTAACATGCTGCAGGTTTCCAAAGGAAATCTGTCGGTACGGATTGGCGAAACCGATGACCCGACGTTTGCCCGGCTCTATCATGAGTTCAACAATGTGATGGATTCCATTGAAAAGAAAATGGAGCTGCTGCAGCGGATGGGCGAGCAGGAAGTCATCGAAAAGGAAAAAGCCGCGGAATCGGCTGTTATCGAGGAGCGACGGCGGATGGCCCGGGATCTGCACGATACCGTCAGCCAGCAGCTGTTCGCCATTCATATGTCGGCGTCGTCGCTGCCGAGGGTGCTTGAACGGAACGAGGAGCAGGGCAAAGTCGTTATGGAGCAGCTCATTACGATGTCCCAGATGGCCCAGAAGCAGATGCGGGCTCTGATTGCGCAGCTTCGTCCCGTCGAGCTGGAAGGCAAGAGTCTGGCTGAAGCGCTGGAAGTCTGGTTCCCGGACTACTGCCGCCAGAACGGCCTCAAAGGCATGAAGGAGGTCGAACTGAAGGGCAGCCTGTCGGAAGCAATCGAGCATCAGCTGTTTCTGATCATTCAGGAAGCGGTGGCGAATATAGTGAAGCATGCCCACGCCAGACTGGTCAGCATGTCGCTTCGCGAAGAGAGCCGGCAGGTGGTGCTCAGCATCAGTGACGACGGCCAGGGTTTTGACTCGATTCCGCACAGACCGGGATCGTACGGACTTTCAACGATGCGGGAGCGGGCCGAGAAGCTGGGCGGACAGGTCGAAATTATGAGCCGCCAAGGCGCGGGTACGACCATCCGTGTACATATACCGAAGTTTACATAAGCTTATCTTGAACGGTTCATCAATACAGGCAGGGGGAAATCGAAATGGCAGAGAGCGTGAAGGTGGTCATCGTGGATGATCACGATATGGTCAGAATGGGACTGAAAACATATTTGATGCTGGAGCCTTCCTTTGAAGTGATCGGGGAAGCAGGCAATGGCAAAGAGCTGCTGGACTGGCTGGACCAGCGGCCGCAGGAGGAGCATCCCGATCTGGTGCTGATGGATCTGATGATGCCGGTGATGAACGGTGCCGAAACGACGCGGGCCGTTCTGGCGAAATACCCTTCGATCAAGATCGTCATTTTGACTAGCTTTCTCGAAGACGATCTGGTGGTGGACGCGGTGGAAGCCGGAGCTGTCAGCTACGTGCTGAAGACCGTATCGGCCGACGAACTGATCTACGCGCTGCAAGGGGCCAACCGGGGTATGCCGGTCATGACGGGGGATGTGTCCCAGGCGCTGACTAGAGGCATCCGCCAGCGGACCGTTCAGGGGGATTCCACCGGGATGACCGAACGCGAGAAGGAAGTGCTGCTGCTCGTCGCCGAAGGCAAAAGCAACAAGGATATCGCTGAGGAGCTGCATATCAGCATCAAAACAGTTAAGACCCATGTGAGCAACCTGCTGATGAAATGCGAGCTGGAAGACCGGACGCAGCTGGCCATCTACGCCCACCGCAAAGGATGGGTGCAGTCATAGCCTTTCCCGACATGTTTTATCTGCTTTTTAATTGTTTTTAATCTGTCATTAAGGTTTATAGTACATGATATAAACAGTTAAACAATATCCCTTACGGAACGCTATAAATCAGGGAAAGCAGGAGGCATGAATCACATGGACGAAAGAAACAGATTTGGCCAGCCGGAAGATTCGTTTGATCAAGAGCCAACAAAGCGTGAGCAGCCGTCTTCCGATTCGAATAATTCATCTTATTACTATTCTTACGGGCCGTTTAAGTCCCTTGGAAAAGACAATAATACAGAGCATCCAGGCAGTGAGTCCTCCGACAGGCCGCACTCGGAGGAAGTGGAGATTACTCCTCCGAATCCGGTCAGACAGCTTCCGGTAACCTCCAGCCAGTACCACAGCTCCGGCGAGTCCGGCAGCCCCGGACGCAGCGGAGGTTCGGGTGGCGGTGGCGGTAACAATGGCGGCAGCAACGGCGGTAACTGGCAGTTTAACCAGCGTCCGAAAACCTCGGTAAAAACGGTGCTGATTTCCTTCCTCGCCGGCATGGTTGTCATCACCGGGCTGATGTTTACGGCGGATCGCATGAATCTTTTTACGCCTAACACGTCGCTCACGTCCGAAACAGCCACAACGGTGTCAGCTGCGGCCGACAACAGCGAGCCTACCGGGAAGGCGAATACGACCTCGCTGCCGCTTTCGAAACCGACGGATGTATCCGGGGTAGTGCAGGAAGCGGGCCCGGCGGTCGTTAAAATTGAAACGCTCGTTAAACAGAGCAGCCGCACCAATTCTCAAAGTAATCCTTATCTGAACGATCCATTCTCCTATTTCTTCGGAGACCAGTTCGGCGGCGATTCGGGTTACGGCGGATCGGGATCGGATTCCCAATCCCAAGGCTCGGGTTCGGGTTCGAATCCTTCGCAGCTCGTTCCTTACGGCATCGGTTCCGGCTTTATCTACAACAAGGAAGGTTATATTCTGACCAATCAGCACGTGGTCGAGAACGCCGACGTCATTCAGGTAACCATCGAGAACGACGAGAAGACCTACGAAGCGAAGCTTCTGGGCAGCAGCAAAGATCTCGACCTTGCCGTTCTGAAAATCGAAGGCAACAACAACTTCCCGACAGTACCGCTCGGCGATTCTTCGAGCCTGAAAGTCGGTGAGCCGGTTGTAGCGATCGGTAACCCGCAGGGCTTTGACCATACGGTAACGACTGGTGTACTGAGCGCTCGCGAACGTTCCATCGATATCAGCGAGGAATCGGGCAGCGGCACACGCAAATATCAGCATCTGCTGCAAACCGACGCATCGATCAACCCGGGTAACTCCGGCGGACCGCTGCTCAACCTGAGCGGCCAAGTCATCGGCATGAACGTAGCCGTCAGCGCCGATTCCCAAGGCATCGGCTTCGCGATTCCGACGAGCACGATCAAGAATGTCGTCGACAAGCTGGAGAAAAACCAGGAAATTCCGAAGGATCCGGTTCCGTTTATTGGCGCCTCTTTGATGACGTTGACCGAAGAAGTAGCTAAACAAATGGACACCGATGTAAAAGAAGGCTCCGTTGTCGCCGAGGTTGTCTACAAATCCCCGGCATACGAAGCGGACCTCCGCCCTTACGACATTATTACCGGCGTGAACGGTACGGCTTATAAAACCAATTCCGATCTGACCGCGTTTATCCAGAAACAGAAGGTCGGCACGAAAGTGACGCTGAACATCGTCCGCAACAACAAGAAGATGGACCTGCAGGTCACTATCGGCGACAAAAATAAATTCACGGACAACAGCGCGGTCAGCGGCCAGTAAACCATACGCTACGAGATGACAGCGGAAGGGAACTCCCTTCCGCTGTTGTCGTACCATGGTGCAAAGGAAAATGTTCACTGCTACAATAAGAAGCAGAGGCTTGTGCCATGATACAAGATAAAGAGATAAAGGAGTAGTCCGTTAATGCGATCGAAAATTTTGATTATTGACGATGATGAAAAGATCATTTCCATGCTGCGCAGGGGGCTGGCATTTGAAGGGTACGACGTCATTACCGCTAACAATGGGGCAGAGGGACTGAAGGTCATTTTGAACGGGGAGCCCGATATCGTCGTGCTGGACGTCATGATGCCGCAGGTGGACGGATTTGAAGTGTGCCGCAGGCTTCGGGAAGGCGGCAGTCAGGTGCCGATCCTGATGCTCACCGCCAAGGATGAAATCGAGCACCGAGTCAAAGGGCTTGACCTTGGGGCGGACGATTACCTCGTCAAGCCGTTCGCGCTGGAAGAGCTGTTGGCCCGGGTGCGCGCGCTGCTGCGGCGGAAGCCGGGGCAGGAGGAGGCCGGCGACCACCGGTTGACCTATGAGGACATCGTGCTGGACGTCGACTCCCGGGAAGTGCTGCGCGGCGGCAAACGCCTCGAGCTGACGGCCAAGGAATTTGAGCTTCTTCATTTGTTTATGCAAAATCCGAAGCGGGTGCTGTCCCGCGACTTAATTATGGATAAAATCTGGGGTTACGATTACAGCGGTGAGTCCAACGTGCTGGAAGTGTACATTGCGATGCTCCGTCAGAAGACGGAAGAACACGGAGGGAAGCGTGTCATTCAAACGATCCGCGGCGCAGGTTATATCCTGAGAGGGGATTCATAAGAGATGTCCATAAGATTGCGCTTGACCGCCTGGTATACCGCCATTCTGGCCGTAACGCTGATAGTGTTCGGTTCGGCGGTCTATGGGGTCGTCCATTATAATACGTATAATTCCGTAAGAGAGCGGCTGGCCCAGCAGTATAACAAAATCAAGCCATCCCTGGTTTTGAACTGGAATAGTAATTATTTGAGTTTTTCGGCGCCTTCCGATTTGGCCTCGCAGACTTTCGTGCAGATGATTGATTACGTCCATAATAAATTATCCGTGTCCGAAAAACTCGGAGAGCAGAAAATTAAATTCCCTTATCCCGATTACGATCACGCGGTGAAAGAGCAGGGTTTTAAAACCGTGTATATCCAGGGAAATCCTTTTTATTTATACCAGGGTGTCATTACGGAAAGCAGTACCGGCCAGGTGGTTGCAATGCTTCAGGTAGCCATTTATACGGGGCATGAAGTGGAACTGCTGACCCTGCTGAGGAATATTCTGGTCATCAGCGCAACAATCATGATCATCTTAGCCTCCTCGCTCGGTCTGTTCCTGGCCCGCAAATCCATGAGCCCCATCGGCAACGTCATCGAAGCGGCGAGCCAGATCCAGAACGGCCAGGACCTCAGCGTCCGCATCGATTACGACGGGCCCCAGGACGAAGTCGGACAGCTGATCGACACGGTCAACAGCATGCTGGGACGGATGGAGGGCTTTTATAAAAACCTCGAGGAATCTTACGCGACGCAGCGCCGATTCGTATCCGACGCGTCGCATGAGCTGCGGACACCGCTGACGACAATCCGCGGCAACGTGGATCTGCTGGAGAAAATGTGGTCAGACGAGGAAGGAGACCGTCCGAAGCTGGACGAAGCGACGCTGAAGCAGATGACTCGGGAGGCCATCAGCGACATTGCCGACGAATCCAAGCGGATGAGCCGGCTCGTCGGCGACATGCTCTCTCTGGCCCGGGCCGACACGGGACGGACGTTTGACAAGCAGCCGATTCCGCTCGAAATTCTCGTGGAGGAAGTGGCCAGAAGGGCCCAATTCCTGCCGCGGCAGGCCGATTGGATTACCGGTGACTTTTCGATCCTGAACGGCGTCTATGTCAACGGCAATAAGGATTATATGCAGCAGATGCTGTTCATTTTTATTGAAAACGCATTTAAGTATACACCTGAAGGCCAAGTGACGTTTGACGCATTGCTGTATGAAGATCAGGTGGGCATCCGGATTGCCGATACGGGCATCGGCATGGACAAGGACGAGGTGCCGTATATCTTTGACCGATTCTACCGTGCGGATCAGTCCCGCGGCATGACGGAGGGCATCGGGCTGGGCCTGTCCATCGCCAAATGGATTATCGACGAGCTGAACGGCTCGGTCGAGGTCGTTACTCGTCAAGGAGAAGGTACGACCTTCATTATCTGGCTGCCGGTCGTCTTTCCCGTCCCTTTGGAATAGGGTATAATGGTTAGGTTAAGGCATGCCAGAGAAAGCAGGTGAAAGTCATGGAAGTGATTAAAATTTCGCCCCGGGGGTACTGCTACGGCGTGGTCGATGCCATGGTGCTGGCGCGTCAGGCGGCCCAGAACCTGGACCTCCCCCGGCCGATTTATATATTGGGCATGATCGTGCACAACAGTCATGTCACGAATTCTTTTGAAGACGAAGGGATCATCACGCTCGACGGACCGAACCGGATGGAGATCCTGAACCAGGTGGACAGAGGCACGGTTATCTTTACCGCCCACGGCGTTTCGCCGGAAGTCCGGAAGCTGGCCCGGGACAAAGGTCTTACGACCGTTGACGCGACTTGTCCGGACGTCACCAAGACTCATGACCTGATCCGCGAGAAGGTGGCGGAAGGGTATGAGGTGATTTATATCGGCAAGAAGGGCCATCCCGAACCCGAAGGCGCCATCGGCATTGCGCCGGATCACGTTCATCTGATCGAGAAGGAAGACGAGATTGCCAATCTGCGCATATCCGCCTCCCGCATCATCATTACGAACCAGACGACGATGAGCCAATGGGACATTAAGGCCATTATGAAAAAGCTGCTGGAGCTGTATCCGTCCGCCGAGGTCCACAATGAGATCTGCCTGGCCACCCAGGTGCGGCAGGAAGCGGTCGCGGAGCAGGCTCGACAAGCGGATCTGGTGATCGTTGTCGGCGACCCGCGGAGCAACAACTCCAACCGGCTGGCTCAGGTCTCCGAAGAAATTGCCAACGTCAAGGCTTACCGGATTGCCGACATTACCGAGCTGAAACGCGAATGGCTTGAAGGCATATCCAAAGTGGCTGTCACTTCCGGCGCTTCCACGCCGACCCCGATCACCAAGGAAGTGATCGCATATTTGGAACAATACGATCCGGAGAATCCGGATACGTGGGAAATCAAGCGCACAATCAATATGAAGAAACTGCTTCCGCCCGTAAAAGCGGCAGGTAGCACCAAGGCGTAATGACGAATGAGATGAAGCGGGGCTTCCATTTAATGGGACCCTGCTTCTTTTTTTTTCTAGACCATGATGATTTGCTGCCCCTGATATGATCTGGCCCTACAGAAGAAAATAGACCAGATCGGTGGGGGGAGGATGCCCATTTTAGATTTAGGGTTGACGGATAGGTGGATTTCCGATATAGTTGCTTTAGCGGATAAAAGCTTAAAAGCGAAAACGCGTTTAAGCGTATTAGTGAAGTGAGAGGCGAGAACGGTAGACCAGATAAAGATACCGAATCATTTGAAAATATACGAGAAGCGTGCGCTGAAGCGAGGCGCTTCACAGGAGGAATGATAGCCATGATCGTAATTACATCCAATACGACTCCGGAAGAACAAATTGCGGATATTGTGCGTGTGATTGAGAAGGAAGGACTGCAGGCTTCTGTTTCCAAAGGCGCAGACCGGACGGTCATTGGGCTGATCGGTCAGGTCAACCCGCAACTTGCTGAGCACCTGCGTCAAATGAAGGGAGTAGAGAATGTAGTGAAGATTACCAAATCATACAAATTGGCAAGCCGTGATTTTCATCCGGAGAACACGGTGATCAAGATAAAAGGTGTGGAAATCGGCGGCGATGAGCTTGTCGTCATGGGAGGACCCTGTGCGGTTGAATCCCCCGAGCAGATCGATGAAATTGCGGGCTTGGTGAAGGCTGCAGGCGGACAGGTGCTGAGAGGCGGGGCCTTCAAGCCACGGACAGGACCATATAGCTTCCAGGGGATCGGTGTCGAAGGTCTTATTATGATGGCTGAAGCCGGACAAAAGCACGGCCTGCTGACCATTACGGAAGTCATGACACCGGAATACGTAGATATCTGCGCCGAATATGCCGATATTTTGCAGGTGGGCACGCGGAATATGCAGAACTTTGACCTGCTGCGCAAGCTGGGAACTTGCGGTAAGCCGGTACTGCTCAAGCGCGGTTTCAGCGCCACCTACGATGAGCTGCTGAATGCGGCTGAGTACATCCTTGCGGGCGGCAACCCGGACGTCATGCTCTGTGAGCGCGGAATCCGTACATTCGAAAGCTATACCCGCAATACGCTGGATCTGTCGGCTATTCCTGTCCTGCAGCAGCTGAGCCATCTGCCGGTCATTTCCGATCCGAGCCATGGCACGGGCCGCAGAGAGCTGGTAGAGCCTATGTCCAAAGCCTCGGTTGCAGCTGGGGCTAACGGACTGATTATCGAGATGCATACAGACCCGGACAATTCGATGACCGGAGACGGCGTGCAGTCGCTGTTCCCGGACCAGTTCGCCGCGCTTCTTAAAGACCTGGAGAAGCTGGCTCCGCTCGTCGGACGCACATTCAATACGTCCAAAGCGCCTGCTGAGGCCTTTAAAGTAGGGGTATAATATTTCCCCGGTAATACCCGTATAACATCTAAGCCTGCCGGCTGATTTTCCCCAGAAAATCGGTGCGTGCAGGCTATTTGCAATTAGTGCAAATAAAGTGTTGAAAAGTGTAAGGATACCTCACACCATTTTTAAAAATACCTTACATACATATTGACGATGTCAGGTTTGAAGTTTTATAATGACGACATAAATCATTAGATACTGAACGTTTACGTTTTAAATGCGGGGAAATGTTCGGAAATTGGGAGGAAGAGAGCATGTCGGTTGAAAACGTATTAAAAACAATTCAGGAGAAAGCAATTGAGTGGGTGGATTTCCGTTTCGTAGATTTGGCTGGCCGTGCGCATCACATTTCTTTGCCTGCCTCTGAAGTGGATGAAGAAACGTTCGTGAACGGGGTTGCGTTCGACGGCTCTTCCATCGCCGGTTTCCGGGGAATCGAGGAATCGGATATGGTTATGATGCCAGATCCGGAATCGATTTTTGTCGATCCATTCACCGCTCATCCGACACTGAACATCATGTGTAACATCAACACGCCGGACGGCGAGCGCTATGAGCGCGATCCGCGCAGCATTGCAGCCAAAGCCGAAGAGTATCTGCAACAGTGCGGCGTTGGTACAGCTGCCTTCTTTGCACCTGAATCCGAATTTTTTATTTTTGACGACGTCCGTTACGAAAGCGGCATGAACAGTTCTTCTTACTTCGTGGATTCCGAAGAAGCTTCGTGGAACACGAACCGTAAAGAAGAAGGCGGCAACCTTGGCTTCAAAGTACGCGTAAAAGGTGGATACGTTCCTGTTGCACCGGTCGACACCCAACAAGACATTCGCAGCGAAATGTGTCGTTTGCTGGAAGAAGCCGGCCTCCGCATCGAGCGTCATCACCATGAAGTGGCCACTGCAGGCCAAGCGGAAATCAATTTCCGTTTCGATACCCTGAAGAAAACAGCGGATAACCTCTTGCTGTACAAATACATCGTTCACAACACAGCTCGTCAATACGGTAAAGTGGCTACTTTCATGCCAAAACCGATCTTTGGCGACAACGGAAGCGGCATGCACGTTCACCAGTCCATCTTCAATGGCGACGAGCCTTTGTTCTATGAAAAAGGCGCTTATGCGAACCTGAGCGAAATGGCGCTGAACTACATCGGCGGTATCCTGTACCATGCTCCGGCCCTGATTGCCATCACGAACCCGTCGACAAACTCCTTCAAGCGTCTGGTTCCTGGCTATGAAGCACCGGTTAACCTCGTGTTCTCGAAAGGTAACCGTTCCGCAGCGATCCGTATTCCAGTCGCCGCTGTAACGCCTAAAGGCTGCCGCATCGAGTTCCGTACGCCGGACTCCACGGCGAACCCATACCTGGCCTTCTCGGCTATGCTGATGGCCGGTCTGGACGGTATCAAGCGCAAAATCAATCCGGTTGAGCTCGGATACGGACCGATGGACAAAAACATCTATGAGCTCTCCGACGATCAAAAAGCGGAAATCCGCAGCGTACCGGGCACCCTGGACGAAGCATTGGACGCTCTGGAAGCTGATTACGACTTCCTTCTGGAAGGCGGCGTATTCACCAAAGAATTCATTGATAACTTCGTTAGCCTGAAGCGTGCTGAAGCGAAAGCCGTTTCGATCCGCGTGCATCCGCACGAGTACGGTCTGTACTTCGACTGCTAATTCGTATCAAGAAATGGCTGCCCTCTCCGGTCAGGGATGACTGGAGGGGCAGCCTCTTTGTTTGAGGGAGGGGAGCGCTCCGCGTCCACCGCATTCCTCCACTCGCGTGTTGGGGGCGCTCCGCAGCCACCGCATTCCTCCACTCGCGTGTTGTTTTCCCGTTTCTTGAACTAGCCGCTGTTTGCGGTAGAAACGGGAAAACAAAGGCGACCGCTGCGCTGTTCCGGAATTGCGGTGTCCGCTCCGCTAAGCAGGGGAGTAAGTGTGGGCGGTTCAGAGAAGCAGTTGTGCTGGTGCCTTCACGATGAGGTGATTTGTCTGCCAAAGAGAGCCAAGCCTGCATGCGGCAGCATATGCTATGCCGGGCCAGCGTTCGCGTCCATCGCATTCTGGGAGCGCTCCGCGTCCACCGCATTCCTCCACTCGCGTGTTGTTTTCCCGTTTCTTGAACTAGCCGCTGTTTGCGGTAGAAACGGGAAAACAAAGGCGACCGCTGCGCTGCTCCGGAATTGCGGTGTCCGCTCCGCTAAGCAGAGGAGTAAGTGTGGGCGGCTCAGGGAAGTAGTTGTGTGGTGCTCAGGGAGACAACACGTCAGCAGCCTCTACGAAGAGGGTGATGTGTCTGGCAAAGAGAGCCAAGCCTGCATGCGGCAGCGTATGCCATGCCGGGCCAGCGTTCGTGTACACTGCATTCTGGGAAGCGCTCCGCGTCCACCGCATGCCTCCACTCGCGTGTTGTTTTCCCGTTTCTTAACTAGCCGCTGTTTGCGGTAGAAACGGGAAAACAAAGGCGACCGCTGCGCTGCTCCGGAATTGCGGTGTCCGCTCCGCTAAGCAGAGGAGTAAGTGTGGGTTGTTCGGGGAAGCGGGCTGTGTTGTTCAGAGAGGCAGGGCTGCAGGTAGCTCATGAAGCAACGCTGTCAGCAGCGCTCCGCGTCCACCGCATTCTGTGGGGGCGCTCCGCGTCCACCGCATTCCTCCACCCGCGTGTTGTTTTCCCGTCGAGGGTCCCCTGGCTGGTTCTGACGAAAACTGTCGACTTTTGATCTGCCATTTCCTGCAGTGCTTTACTCCGTTAAATAAACTGTGTTAAAGTAATAGATAAAAACAAACGTCCGCAAGGCGTCATACTATGTGCTTTTTTGTACTTGATGGCCTTTGGGAATACTGCTATCATTGCCATATTATCATTCGCTATAAGAGAGAGGATGGGGAGTTGTTTTGACAAAGAGAGCATACAATTTTAACGCCGGCCCTGCCGCATTGCCGCTGGAAGTGCTGGAACGCGCACAAGCTGAATTCGTGGATTTCCGGGGGACAGGGATGTCCATCATGGAGATGTCGCACCGCGGCAAGGTCTATGAGGAAGTCCATAACGAAGCGCAAAGCCGTCTGCTGTCCCTCCTGGGCAATCCTTCGGGATACAAGGTGCTGTTTCTGCAGGGGGGTGCCAGCACCCAGTTTGCGATGGTGCCGATGAACTTTCTGACAGCCGGCAAGACCGGAAGCTATGTCTTGACAGGAAGCTGGGCCAGCAAAGCGGAGAAGGAAGCACGCTTGATCGGGGAGACGCATATTGCCGCTTCTTCGGAGAACAATAAGTTTATGTCGATTCCGGATCTGAGCAGCATCGAAATTCCGGAAAATGCCGCGTACCTGCACGTAACGTCCAATGAAACGATCGAAGGCAGCCAGTACCAGCAGTACCCGGATACAGGCAGCGTACCGCTGATTGCGGACATGTCCAGCGACATCCTGTGCCGCGAGTTCGACGTGAATCAGTTCGACTTTATCTATGCGGGAGCGCAAAAGAACCTGGGACCTTCCGGCGTAACGGTCGTCATTGCCCGGGAAGAGCTGCTGGCCGAGTCGCCGAAGCATATTCCGACGATGCTGCGCTACAGCACGCATGCGGCGAACAACTCTCTTTACAACACCCCACCATCCTTTTCGGTATACATGGTCAACGAAGTGCTGAAGTGGATCGAAGAACAAGGTTCACTAGCCGGCGTTGAGAAGATCAACCGGGAGAAAGCCGGCTTGATTTATGATACAATAGACAGCAGCGAAGGCTTCTACCGCGGACCGGTAGAGGCGGGCAGCCGCTCGATTATGAATATTACATTCCGTCTTCCTTCCGAAGAGCTGGAGAAGCAGTTTATTAAGGAATCGGAACAGGAAGGTTTTGTAGGTCTGAAGGGACACCGCAGCGTCGGCGGTCTGCGCGCTTCGATTTACAATGCCGTTCCTTATGAGAATGTTAAAGCACTGGCTGATTTTATGAACCATTTTCAAAAGAATCATGGGTAATGAAGCCTGAAGCCAGAACATCCATGAGTGAAGCGCCTTTCGCCGTTAGCCGGCGAGAGGCTTTTTAAACTTTAGCAATATCATTTGAACTAAAAAGGTGAAGCATGATTAGCCTTTAGTTCATTTTGTATAGAAAATGAATGGAGTGGAAAACGATCTATGGCATTGCACATCGTACTTGTTGAACCTGAAATTCCCGCGAATACCGGCAATATCGCCAGAACCTGCGCAGCGACGGGAGCTCACCTGCATCTCGTGAAGCCGCTTGGTTTTCGCACCGATGACGCGACGTTAAAGCGCGCGGGTCTGGATTACTGGTATGCGGTTCATATTGAATACCATGAATCTTTTGCAGAGGTGCAGGAGATGTACGCCGGCCGGCGTTTCTTCTATGCGACGACAAAAGCCGACAAACGATACACGGACTTTCAGTTCCAGGATGAGGATTTTCTCGTGTTCGGCAAGGAAACGAAGGGACTTCCGGAGGAACTGCTTGCCGCCAACCCTGATACGTGTATGCGCATGCCGATGACGGATAAGGTCCGGTCGTTGAACCTGTCCAATTCGGCGGCGATCATCGTGTACGAAGCGCTGCGGCAGCTCGATTATCCGGGGATGGAATAAGGACTGCATTTGGATACAATACACGGAAAAATTCAGCTTCTAAAATAAAGTAATAAAATTTTAATCCGGAGCAGGATTCGACATCGTCACATCGAACTATTAGAAAAGACCCATATTTCTGGATTGGAAAGTATGAATAATGATCACAGGGGGTACTTTCTAATCACTTTACATTCGATTAGTCATAGGGAGAGGTGTTGAACATGAAACCTGCCGGTGTTGTACGCAAGGTAGATCAGCTCGGAAGAATCGTCCTGCCGAAGTCACTTAGAAAACGTTATCAGATGAACGAAGGAGATCCTGTCGAGATTCTGGTGCAGGGGGACCACATCATTCTGGAACGTTACCGTCCGAAATGCGTGTTTTGCGGTTCGATGGACGAAGTGACGGAATTCAAAGAGCGGTATATTTGCGGCCAGTGTCAATCCGACATGCTGCAATTGCAAAAGCATGCATAACATTCATTTGGGCATCACGAGTTTTCGTGGTGTTTTTCTTTTATAGCCAGATCTGTTAATAACCTGGTTCGCTTAAATGGATCAGGTTTCCATGAAAAAAGGCTTCCTATACAGGAAGCCTCTTCGGCCTTACAGTCCTTTAGTTTTATCATCGTTATAAGCTGCGGTTAGGATGCCGACCAGGAACATTAGCAGCACCACCATACAAATCCAAAAAGTTAATGAGAACGACATTTAAGGCCACCTCCCGCTGAACTACCATTGCTCAATAAGCCTATTATACCCACACTTGCTGGAAAAATAAATGAATTCGTCATTTTGTTCATAATTTTTTTGCAGCTTAAGGATACATTATTTATAAAATAAAAAGTTGGTCGGGACCGGGCGCATGCTGCCGTCCGACGGGTGGTTGACCACCCTGCCGTTCAGCACCAGGGTCGAAGAGCCCCCGCCATCCAGATTATAGGCATCGATGACGCCGAGATGGAACATTTTACTCTGCAGCTCTTGGAGGGTGGCTCCCGAGCTGCCGTTTTCGTTGCGCCCGTCCACGACGATGATCAGCAGCTGGTCGTCTTTGTATTTGCCGATCACGGTCCGCGGCGCACGGTTGGGAGACTGCTTCCACTTGAGCGGGATTTCAACGGGCTGGCCGTTTTTTAGCAGCATCGGCACGAAGGTCGCCCCGAATTTGGGCTGCAGGCGGTCCAGTTCGGATTGATTCTGGAACTTGCCGCCGATAAGCTTGCCGGATTTGTTCAGCCCCACGAAGAAGAGATCCTTGAAGCTGGACTGGAATCCCGTAAGATACTCTCCATTCATGACGGTGGTGCTGAGCGGATAACGCTTGCCGCTGGTGTCGGCAAATCCTCCGGCATTGATCCCGGCCACGGCCCCGTGCCGGCTTACGGCCTGCATCGTCGTTTCGGAGCTTCCCAGCTTGTCCTTGGCAAGACTCATGCCCATGGCAGAGGGATCCTTGAGCTTCACCTTCATGGCATATCCATTGTACACACCCGGGTTGACCTTGTAGAGCTCGATCCGGATTCGTTCGCTATCGACGCGTTCAATAGGGGCGCCGAGCTTGGACGTAATCCGTTTATTGTAGATGAACTCGGGACGTCCGGCTTGTGTTTTGGCCGTCGCTTCGATCGCATTCATCGCTGAAGTCGTCTGCTTGTATAGTCTGGACGTCTTGCTGATGGACGAAATGGTTACTTTCACAGTTTTGTCGGCCTTGTCCAGCTCCTTCAGCAGCGAGTCGGTATGCGGCTTGAGCGTATCTGCCGGAACGTACGCTGCGGTATCGACCTGGATATGTAGGGGACCTAGGCTGAACAGCAAATAGATGAACAATCCAACGAACGGAGCGGTCACGAGCAGAAAAAAGCGGTTGATCTGTTTGATGCTTACATTCATTTGAGCAGATCCATCTTTTTCTGCAGCGTGTCCAGCTGTTTCTTCACTTCGTTCAGCTGGGTGTACAGCTTGTTGCTGTTATCGGTTTTGCTCGTGGCGTTATCCTTGGTGAACGTCAGCAGTTCGTTAAAGGACTGCACCTTGCTCTCCAGCTCCTTAACTTGCCCCGCCAGTTCGTTAAACTGAGCCTCGTAACTTTTTTTCAAATCGTTCATCTGGTTTTCCGTACTTGCCTGAAGCTGCTTTATCATTTCCTGTTTCACATGATTGCTATATAAATAGGCAGCGCCGATGCCCATTACAATCAGCAGTATCCATATCAGGAGCACGAACTTGACGGAGGGTGGCTTCTCCCTCTTGGGCTGGTTTCCGAATGGTGCGGAAGGCCCTGTCGAAGTTTGCAATGTCATCACCTCGGTTTTCGTTGAATTTTTTCCAGTCCCCATTCTATCATTACCCTATTATTTTCGCAAAAATGAATACAAGTCATAAAAATACCTAAAAATAGATTGCACGAAATAATAGGGGTGCGATACAATCTGTTTAAGACTGATAGATTTATATTATACATAACCGTTTAGCGAGCCTTGATATGAAAATAGAAACGTCTTAAAACAAGCGTTTAACGCGCTTGTGAGCGGAGGAGAAACGCTGCTGTACTTTATATTCAATAACGATCAGTACCAGGAGGTTACCATTGAAATGACGAGAGTTTGGCGGGTTGTGATTATCGATAGCCACCCCACAAGTATGCTGGGCACCAAGTTGATACTGGAGGAACGGGAGAATCTGAAGGTAACGGGGATGGCCTCAACCTGGGACGAAGGATTGGTGCTGGTGATCGAGCACCAGCCCGATCTGGTTCTGTTGGACTACCAGATGCCCGAGGGAACGGCGGAACCGCTGCTGGAGAAGCTGAAGAGCAGTTCTCCGGAGAGCCATGTCCTCATCTTGACGGATCATGACGGTTTGAAGCTGCTGCATCCGATCATTCATCACGGGGGAAGTGGGATTTTGTCGAAACAGGCCTCGGCCTCCCAGCTTATGCTGATGATCGACGGGCTGCGCGAAGGCTTTGCCGCCCTGCCGATTGAATGGCTGAAGCAGGGGATCTGGCAGATGCAGGCGGCTCCCTCGGCGGAAGGGATGTTTGATCTGACCGAGACGGAGATTTTTATTATGGAACGGATCGTACAGGGGATTACCTACGATAAGATCGCAACGGAAATTACCGTCAGCCGAAGATCCATCGATAACTACCTGCGCAAAATTTACGTCAAGCTAGGGGTGTCCACACGGGCCCAGGCCATCGAAAAATTTGCGCTTCATTCACGTCAGAAGCGAGCGATGTACATTTGAATACGGCATAATTCCATGCGTCTCTGAATACATACTTTAGGGTTGCAAATTATATAGAGAGACCGAACCCAATAAGAGATAAATGGGAGGAGAGACCATGCAGTATTCCTTTGCGGCCCGTACGGAGGTCATGCTGTCGTCACCGCTTCATCTCATCCGGTCCTTGGCAAATCGGGAATCCTTCATATCTTTTGCAGAGGAGCTTCCGGCCGAAGAGTTATTTCCCGTATCTTCCCTGGAGGCAGCAGCGGCAGCAGTGATTTCGAATAGTCCTACGGCACTTCAGTATGGGGAGCCGCAGGGCTTTTTGCCGTTGCGCGAATGGTTGTCGGAGGACTGGAAGCGCACCAAGCGCATTGATGTGGGTCCGGATCAAATTCTGCTGACGACCGGTGTGCAGCAGGCAATGGATCTGCTGGCCCGCGTCTATGTGGAGCCAGGGGACCGCGTGCTTGTGGAAAGTCCGGCTTCGCCGGGATACTTGCAGGTGTTCAAGATGCAGGGGGCTGTCGTTATTCCGGTGGACAGCGACCAGAATGGCCTGATTCCGGAACGTTTGCTGGAACAGATTGAGCGGACGCAGCCGAAGCTGCTGGTAGCCTCACCGAATTTCTCCAATCCGACGGGGGTCCTCTGGAGCTTAGAGCGGCGTAAGGAAGTGCTTGACCTGTGCAGGGAGCACAGTATCCTCATTATAGAAGACAATTCTTACGGGGAACTTTATTTTGAAAAGTTATCGCAGCGGGAATTCACCAGTCTGTACCCCTCCCTGTTTGCGCTGGACGGCTCGGGCAGCGGACAGGGGGTGCTCTACATCGGTTCGTTCAGCAAAACGATCGCCCCGGCGCTGCGTACGGGCTGGGCCGCCGGAAGCCGGCCGCTGATCAATATGCTGGCTGCCGCCAAGCAGCTGGCCGATTGGCAGTCCAGCACGCTGAACCAGCGCTTCCTGCACAACATGCTGGAATCCTCCGCTTTCGATATTCATGAGCATATCAAAATGCTGAACCGCGAATACGACACCCGCCTGAAGCTGATGAACGGGCTGCTGCAGCGGCCGGCATGGCAGGATGCCAGCTACGTCATCCCCAAAGGGGGCATGTTTATCTGGCTTCAGCTGCCGGATGGGCTGGACAGTCTGGCCCTCTTGAAATGCGCCTTGGGTAAGGGCGCAGCTTTTCTCCCCGGCACGCTGTGCTACCCGGACGGGCGGGGAAGCGGCTGGATTCGGCTGAATTTCACTCACCCCGGCCGTGACGAGCTGCTGCTGGGCATGAATCTGATCGGCGAAGCGATCGGCGAATTTACGGCGCGCAGCTAAGTCTTTTTGCGGCGAGAGGCACGCGCCGGCGTGGCCGTTTCCACAAGAGCGGGCAAACTGGATGCCCCCGTCTCCAGGATGCCGGCATAGCGCTCCAGATCGGCGGTGCCTGCCGGCGTCAGGAGGTAGCGGCCGCGGGAGATCCGCTGGAACCAGCCGTAATAGTTGTTCTGCAGGATGGCCGCTGCATTCGGCACGCCGCTTTTCTCCCGCAAATGCGCGGGCGACAGGCCGCCTTCCGGTGCGCCTGCGAGGGCGCCTGCGACGCGAAGCGCTTTTTCCCGGTAAGCCGTCATCAGCTTCGCCCGGGTGGTGCCGCCGACGTTATAATCGCCGCTGCGTTCGCGGAATTCGTAGAGCAGCCGGGACTTGCGGACTTTCATCCTGCGGGTTGGCACGTAAGGCGTTCCCGGCTCGCAGAGGACTTCCACCAGCGGCTTCTTGGTTTTATAGAAGGTGACGGTGATCAGACCGACGCCCAGCCTGCGGCATAAACCGGTGATGTCATCCCAGCGCTGGTTCACGGCACCCCGCTTGCTGCGGTTGCGCTCCACCGCCAAATATACATGAGGGCTCAGCTTGAGACGTTCGACTCCCTGCAGCAGCAGGGAGAGGTTGAACGTCTTTTTCATTTCCACGATCAGCGGCTCTTCCTCATCCGGATGCAAGCCCACCAGGTCGCAGTGGCGAACTTCGCCTTTGACCTCGTAGCCCTGCCGCTCAAAAAAAGCCTTCAATGGCTCGTAAAGTTCGGTTTCATGCTGGACGGACATGTTCAGGCTCTCCTTCTGCGGTGATCCGCTTCTGAATTCTTTGTTCATTATATCATTTCAAATGAAGAACCCGAATCCTAAGGGCAGATATCCCGCCGGGAAAGTCGCAGCACCCTTGCTTTTATAGAAAAAGACAATCTGACATGGGCGAAAAAAGAGGTCAACTAATCCCACGGTCCCGCATAGGTATGTAATACACTTTTTAAGAATCGATGGGAGCAGTTGACCCTTGACGCATTTTGTAGGAGTAGCTTGCGATTTCATAACCGAGTCATAGGAGGTACTTGCATGGATATTTTCGAACGCGTAGCGGCATATCGGGCAGAGAGCGATCAACTGGCATGGAATGGCACCTTTAAAGAATACATCGACCTTCTTCGTCAGGACCCATCACCGGCGATGACGGCGCATGCCCGCGTCTATGACATGATCAAATCATACGGCGTGGAAGAGGTCAACGGCCATAAACGTTATAAATTTTTTGAGCAGGAAATTTTCGGCCTGGATCGTGCCATTGAAAAGCTGGTGGAGGAGTACTTCCACTCCTCGGCCCGCAGGCTCGACGTCCGTAAACGGATTCTGCTGCTGATGGGTCCGGTCAGCGGCGGGAAATCGACGATTGTGACCCTGCTGAAGCGGGGCCTTGAGAAATTTTCAAGAACACCGCAAGGCGCGGTATTTGCTATTGACGGGTGCCCGATGCATGAAGAACCGCTTCATCTCATTCCGCTGGACCTGAGGCCTGAAGTGGAAAAAGAACTTGGCGTGCGGATCGAAGGCAATCTCTGCCCTTCCTGCCAAATGCGCCTGAAGACCGAATACGACGGCGATATCGAGAAAATGCCCGTCACCCGGGTGCTGATCTCGGAAGACAGCCGTGTCGGTATCGGTACATTCAGCCCTTCAGATCCGAAATCCCAGGACATCGCTGACCTGACCGGCAGCATCGACTTTTCTACCATTACGGAATACGGTTCGGAATCGGACCCCCGCGCCTACCGTTTCGATGGAGAGCTGAACAAGGCCAATCGCGGCCTGATGGAATTTCAGGAAATGCTCAAATGCGACGAGAAGTTTCTGTGGAACCTGCTCTCGCTCACACAGGAAGGCAATTTCAAGGCAGGCCGGTTCGCGCTTATTTCCGCCGACGAGCTCATCGTTGCCCACACGAACGAATCGGAGTACAAGGCCTTTATCGCCAACAAGAAAAACGAAGCGCTGCAGTCCCGGATGATCGTCATGCCGATTCCTTATAACCTGAAGGTATCGGATGAAGAAAAGATTTACGGCAAGCTCATTTCGCAAAGCGACATGAAGCATATCCATATTGCGCCGCATGCGCTGCGTTCCGCCGCGATTTTCTCCATTCTGACCCGTCTCAAGGAGACGAAGAAGCAGGGAATGGACCTGGTCAAAAAGATGAGAATGTACGATGGCGAAGAGATTGAAGGGTATAAAGAAGCCGATTTGAAGGAAATGCAGTCTGAATATTTGGAAGAAGGCATGTCCGGCGTCGATCCGCGGTATGTCATCAACCGGATTTCCAGTGCTTTGATTAAGCAGGACCTTCAATGCATTAACGCGCTGGATGTGCTGCGGGCCATCAAAGACGGGCTGGACCAGCACGCCTCCATTACGAAGGACGAACGGGAGCGTTATCTGAATTTCATCGCGGTGGCCCGGAAAGAATACGACGAGCTGGCGAAAAAAGAAGTGCAGAAGGCCTTTGTTTATTCCTTTGAGGAGTCGGCCAAAACGTTGTTTGAGAATTACCTCGACAACATCGAGGCGTTCTGCAACTGGACGAAAATCCGCGATCCGCTCACCGACGAAGAGATGAATCCGGACGAAAGGCTGATGCGTTCCATCGAGGAGCAGATCGGCGTTTCCGAAAATGCCAAAAAAGCGTTCCGTGAGGAAATCCTCATCCGGATTTCGTCTTATTCCCGCAAGGGCAAAAAGTTCGAATACCATAATCATGACCGTCTGCGCGAAGCGATCGAGAAGAAACTGTTTACAGACCTCAAGGATATCGTAAAAATAACGACGTCGACCAAAACGCCGGATGCCGCCCAGCTTAAGCGGATTAACGAAGTAAGCAAACGGCTGATCGACGAGCATGGCTACTGCCCGGTATGCGCGAACGAGCTGCTGCGCTATGTGGGAAGCTTGCTGAACCGGTAATCAGCAGAAACCGTATAAATTCCAGTGTCCAACATGGCTCCTGATTCATATCGGGGGCCATTTTTTTCTGCTTTTTTCTTTTTCGGGTCTTGAACCTCACGTAACGTTAGGAAGTAAAATGTGGGGATACTAGAATCGCGGAAAGGAATGTAGAAAATGAAGAGCAGCTGGATTGCAAAATCGATTGCGTTTGACGGAAAAGTCCGTATCATTTTTATGGATAATACCCATTTGCTCCAACAAATCTTTAATAGAAGAACAATGGGCCCGGTGTTGAAAGAGGCATTAGGCAGAACGGTATCGGTGGCAGGGCTGATTGCGGGTATTTTAAAAGAACCACAGCAGATGAGCCTGAAAATCAAGACAAGCAGCCCCGGCGTAAACATATTTGCGGATGCGGACGCTTCCGGTAATGTTCGGGGATATCTCAGTGAAGAGTGGTTTCAACTGCCATCGGAGGGCTTATCGCTCGGGCAGATCATTGGGAGCAGGGGTAACATCCAAGTGGTGCAGGAAACGGGAGCGAATCGGATGTTTACAGGAATTACGGATATGCCTTACGCCAATATCACGGATGATATTTCTCATTATTATGGCCAAAGCGAACAAACATTGACGAGGGTTACCTTAAACCTTTGTTTCGACCATGAGAAGCAGCGGGTATCGTCATCCAGAGGAATATTGACCCAACTGCTCCCAGGTGGAAATCCGGGTTTGATGCAGCAAGTAAAGGAAATGGTGGATGGGAGCGATTTTATGCTGAGCCGCCATCAAAAAGATCAGGCACATCATGAGCTGCTTCTGTGCCCGCCGGGAGGGTGGGCGATTCTGGAAACCAAGCCGCTGCAGTGGTATTGTGAATGTTCAAAGGAAATGCTTAGCAATCTGCTGCTGGGCCTTGAGCGGGAGGAGCTGGCCAGCCTCGTCCTGCAGGCGGAGCCGGCAGAAGTGGTCTGCAGCCACTGTGGGGAGAAATATGGATTTAGTCCCATCGAGATTCAGAGCTTGCTCGACATATTTCAAGGGAGAAGAACGATCCCATAACCCTTATCAAGCCAACAGAAAGGAACAGAACGATGAAAACCTGGAAAGTTGGAGAAATCGCCAAATTAACCGGCCTAACCGTCAGGACGCTCCATCATTATGACGAGATCGGCTTATTGCATCCAACACTCACGTCGGAAAAAGGGCACCGCTTGTACGTAGAGGACGATCTGCAGCGGCTTCACCATATCATTTTACTTAAACAATTGGGAATTTCGCTGGAAGAAGTGAAGCGGTCGGTCACTGATCCGGAATTTAATCCGTTACATTTGCTGGAACACCAGCTTGCGCGCATCAATGAACATATTCAAATGCAGCTGGATGTAAGGGATCGTCTAAACAATATTTACAGCTTAATGCAGCTCGGACAGCCGGTTGACTCCACCCGGTTCATCGAAGTCGTGCAATTGATCAATATGAGCAGGAGCCAGCATTTTAGCCGGGAGATGGCAAGAAACATCCAGCAGAATTATACTTCTATGAATTTAGAACAAATGAGGGAGAAGGAGGAGGAATTCCGGAGGCTGATTTCCGGGTTCCGCTCCGAAATGGAGAAAGGAACGCCGGAGCACCATCCCACCGTATTAGCCCTAGCAAGACGATGGAAGAGCTGTTTTCAGGATGCAGCGGGTGATTATGATCTGTTAAGCCGGTCGGCGGAAAGCTATTACCGGGAACACTCCGATCAGGCTCTCCGTTTTGGAATGGACCGCGAGCTATACCAATTCATTCGTAAAGCCGTACTAAAAATATAAGTCGGATGCACTATATTTTAGTTGTTTAGTCGTCGATATAGACTATAATAGACAAAGTTAGATTGTTTAAAATTGGTATAATCAGGGAAATTCTAAAGGAGCCATTCTACATGATTCAAGTATCGGAAGCGCGGCATAAGCAGCTGAAATTTATTGGACTGACGGAAAAGGATTTAGAGATTCTGCGGATGCACCAGCCCGTATTCAGCAAGGTGGTCGATGAAGTCGTGGACCATTTTTATCGGCATATCACTTCGGAGCCGGAGCTCATGCGCATCATTGAACGGAAAACGACGATCGACAGGCTGAAGACGACCCAGCGGGAATACTGGATGTCGCTGGCCGAAGGTGTCATTGACGAGCCGTTTCTGGAGAAAAGAATCGCCATCGGACTGGTACATTCACGCGTTGGCCTAAATACGGATTATTATCTCGGCAGCTATATGGTTTATTTGGACATCGCTGTTGAGCTGTTCAAGAAGGCCATTCCGGACCGCTGGATCGAGGTGATCCATCCCCTGACCAAGATGTTCAACCTCGATTCGCAATTGGTTCTGGAAGCTTATGATATGAAGGAAAAGGAAAAGATCCAAGAGCTTGCCGACGAGCGGGAGCAGGTGCTCCGGGCAGTAACCGAAGTCGTTCAGCAGCTGACCGGCATGATTGCCGAGCTGAACGAGAGTGCCGGCCAAATCGCCGAGACGGCGAAAGTGACCGCGGCTTCCCAGGACCTGGCCCATTCGCTGATGGATGAGCTGCAGGAGGACGTTACCCAAATCGAGAACATGGGCGGCTTGATCAAGGGCATCGCCGATCAGACGCATCTGCTCGGACTGAACGCGGCGATCGAGGCGGCGCATGCCGGGGATTCCGGCAGAGGCTTTGCCGTCGTGGCCGGCGAGGTGCGCAAGCTCGCAGCCCATTCGCGGGAAGCGCTGGAGACGATCCAGGATAAAGTGTCGGGCATCATGGTCCGGCTGGAGAGCGTGCAGCAGGAAACCCGGCAGACATCGGTCCATGCCCGGGCACAGGCGGAGAGCTCCCAGGAGCTGGCGGCTTTCGTGAAGACGATCGAGAAGCTGACGCTGGATCTGGCGGAGATTCAGAATCACCAGTAAACGCCGACGAGGAGCGTCAAGGAAGCTTCATTTGTTCCAGTACCTCATCATTCGCCATTCAGGTATAATAGATTCGTCATCATGAATATTCGAAATCGTAAATTTTTGAATTGATCGGCAACTGATTTGTATTTGAGGTGATTGTATAGTGGCTTCCATTCATGATGTGGCGAAAGAGGCTGGAGTATCTGTCGCAACCGTTTCCAAAGTCATTAACCATTATCCGGACGTCAGCGATAAAACAAGGAAAAAAGTAAAATCGGCGATTGAGCTTCTTCGTTACCGGCCCAATGCCATTGCACGCGGACTCGTTACCGGGAGATCGTGGACCGTGGGGGTGCTGATCAACATTCCCTTTACGAACCCATATGTGGCTGAACTGCTGGAAGGCATCAAAACGGCGCTGGAGAACAGCGGCTATGATCTCATGCGCCTCTCGGCCCGGCTTAACGACGAGAGTTACTCTTTTATCGACCACTGCGAGAGCAGAAACCTGGATGGGGTCGTCATTTTCGGCGTGGAGCGGGACCACCGGATTATCGGCGAGTTGATCCGCTCCGATATTCCTACCATGTTTGTGGATACGGACGTCATGGGAAACCGGGTCGGAAATATTACATCGGATAACGTGAACGGCGTTCATATGGCCGTCTCCCATCTGTACGGGCTCGGTCACCGGGATATCGCCTATATCGCCGGTACCCTCGGCCATACGGTAGCCGAACGGCGGCTTCAGGGATACAAGCAGGGCCTTGCCGACTGTTCCATCGAATACAGGGACAAGTATCTGGAAGTGTGTGATTATTCTTTTGAAGGCGGCATGGTCGCCATGAGGAAGCTCCTTCATCTTCAGTCTCCCCCGACGGCTGTCGTGTGTACTTCGGATATGGCTGCGATGGGGGCGATTCATGAAATTGAAGCATGGGGATTTTCCGTTCCCGGGGATGTTTCGGTTGTCGGGTTTGACAACATTTTTGAGGCCAAGGTGTTTAAGCCGAGCCTGACGACCGTGAACCAGAACATACACAATATCGGCGCAAGGTCGATTGAGCATCTGATCTCCATGATCGAAAATCCGGAATACTCGCCGCCGGAAATTATGGAGCCGGCCAGCCTGGTTATCCGCCAATCGACCGGTAAAGTGAAGGTTTCTGAAGATCAATCGCGTTAAAATAGGGGGAAGGGATGTGCCGGGCAGGCATATCCCTTTTTGCGTCCTGTCTGGTCATTTATGATTGCGTTTCATTTCCGCGTGTTACAAAGGACAGGTGCTTAGGTCAAGAAATGTTGTGAATGGTGCACAATATCTTATAATGATAGAAAATCAGGCACAGCTTATATTAATGGATGAAAGTGACGTGATAGTCGATGGAGGAAAAAAGAGTTCTGGTGGCCGACGATGAGCCGAGCATCCGCAGTGCGATTTCCTATGCGCTCAAACGGGAGGGGTTCGTCGTTGAAACGGCCGCGGACGGTGAGGAGGCGCTGCAGCAGGCGGATGCCTTCCGCCCGGATATGCTGGTGCTGGACGTCATGATGCCCAAGGCAAACGGCTATGAGGTGCTGCGCCGGCTGGAAAACCGCAAAGGACTCGGCATATTGATGCTGACCGTTAAAAACGATATCGTCGACAAGGTTCTGGGGCTGGAGCTTGGGGCCGACGATTTTATGACCAAACCGTTCGATATCCGCGAGCTGGTCGCACGGGTGAAATCGATCGTCCGCCGTCTGGATAAAGTCGAAGAACCCGCACCTGCGCCGGACGGGAAAAAGGCCGTGCTTGGACAGCTGACCGTTCATGCCGCCAAACGCACAGCGGAAATCAGCGGCCGGCTGCTGGAGCTGACGCCGAAGGAATTCGATCTGCTGTCGCTGCTCGTGTTTCACCCCGGGCGGGTGTACACCCGCGAGGATCTGCTGGATCTCGTATGGGGCATGGAGTATGCAGGGGGCACCCGAACGGTGGACATTCATATCCAGCGGCTGCGGAAAAAGCTAGGCGACGCCCACTATATGCTGCAGACGGTATACGGGATCGGCTATAAGGCGCTGGAGGAGGGCACATGAGCCTCGGCCTGAGATGGAAGTTTCCGCTGTTCCTGGCGGTGCTGCTGGTGTTTACGACCGGCGTGCTCAGCTGGCTTGTACTCAGCGGAATCAGGACCAATCAGCGCGAGCAGATGGAAGAGAGCCTGCAGCGGCAGGCCGACGTAGCCGAAATGAGGGTTAAGCAGGATTATTTGACGGGCGAACGGCTGAAACCGGTGGATTTTATGGGAAAACAGGGGCAGGAGCTGGCCGTGGACCTTGGCATTTCCACCAACATGCGGGTGATCCTGTACGACGCGAAGGGTCAAGAAGTGGGCAATTCCCTGCCGCTGGCCGAAAAACCGGATGTCGGAGATGCCCTGTCTTATGCGCTGAAAGGTAAAATCGCCTACATTACCGAAGCGGATTCCCTGATCTATCTTGCGCCGATGCAGGGGCCTGACGGCATGCTGGGGGTTGTCCAGCTCCATACGTCGCTGAAGGCGCAGCATGAATTTTATAACCGGATGGCATACCGGCTGGTCTGGACAGGCGGCATCGTATTGCTGCTGAGCTTTATTCTGGGATTTATTTATGTATACCGTCAGGTCAGGGATATCGTGAAGCTGAAGGCGGAGGCGGACCGAATCTCCCGCGGGGAGTATCCGGAGCGGTCCCCGCTGCGGCGGAAAGACGAGCTCGGGCAGCTCGGAACCGGCATTCTGCATATGAGCCGTGACATCAAAGGGCATATGGCTGCGCTCCAGGAGGAAAAGCACCATCTGCAATTGGCCGTGGAGAAGCTGCAGGCGCTCGAGCAGCAGCAGAAGCAGTTTATCAATAACGTGAGCCACGAGTTTAAAACACCGTTGACGTCGATCCAGGCCTATACGGATTTGCTGGGCATGTACGGTGACGATCCGCAGCTGATCGAGGAAGCGCGCAGTGCGATTGCCAAAGAGTCCGAGCGGTTGTATCAATTGGTCGAGGACGTGCTGCGCCTGTCGCTGCTGGAGAAGTACGATTTTGAATCCCAGGCGGAAGAAGTGGAGCTTGCGGATCTGCTGCAGGATGTCGTATCGCGGATCAGCGCGAAGGCCACCAAATACGATTTAACGATACAGACCGACCTCGTACCTGCCCGGGTGTGGGGGGACCGGGACCATTTCATTCATATTTTTATGAATCTGATGGATAATGCGATCAAATACAACCGGCCCGGCGGCCGGATTGTCATTCAAAGCCGGGCTTCGGAAGACGAAGTGAGCGTATCGGTCCGCAACACGGGGCGGACCATCCCGCGGGAATGGTGGGCGCATCTGTTCGAGCCGTTCTCCACGCTGCACCAAGACCGCGCCCGCTCTACCGGCGGAACCGGCCTGGGCCTGCCGCTGGCGTCCCAGCTCGCGGAGAAGCAGGGGGGCCGGCTTGAACTCGTCCGTTCGGATGCGGAGGAGACCGAATTTACCGTTTCGTTTCCGCGGCACGCCAGCCGGGAGAATTAGGAAGGTATAGCCTACGTTTTTCCAAAGGGAATGAACTGAGCTTTAGCTGATGCTTTTTTCAATAAAAGTTTACAACTTGGAAACATTTCGACGTATGCCGGATATCATTGGCGTGTAGGATGGGGGTAAGAAATCAGGAAGGGATGAAGCTCATGATGAAACGACATAAACTACTTCCTCCAGTGATCGGCGTGATGATGGCAGGTGCGCTTTTGGCGGGCTGCGGTTCGCCGCAGAGCAATGCAAGCCGGGAGGTCATCGACAAGCCGGGCAAGCAGATCACCGTTATAGATACGGCCGCCGAAGGCCGGAAAAATACCGGAGAAATCCAGGTGGAGCAAATCGAAAAGCTTAAAGACGTGTACGGCCGGACCTGGCTGTCGGACCACGAAGCCATCGTGGAACGAAATCATGTGCTGATGATCCATGATTTTGCCTCCAATATCGAACGCAAGCTGACGGAAAATCCGGCCACGGCCGGTCAATATCTGGCTGCCGCGTCGCCGGACGGGGAGCATGTCTTTTTTACGGGGGGCAACCCGAAAGACAAGTATGATATCGGGGGCTATCTCCTGGATGCGGCTTCCGGAACCGTAACGAAAACGGGCGCATTCTCCATGCTGTCCGATATGTTCTGGGCCGATCCACAGCATATCCTCGTGAGCACGGATGACAGCAAGCTTCAATTGATCGACCTGCAGGGCAAACGGACCCCGGTCCAATTCTCGGATCCGGAGCTGTCCGACAACGTGCCGCGCATGGCGAGCAAAGCGGGCGACCGTTATTACTATTTGGGCGTACACGAAGGCTACACCGTGCTGAAGACGTTTACGGCATCGGCGCCTGAGGCCAAGACGATCCAGGAAGGCGTCGTCACATTCAGCCTGTCGCCGGACGGCAGCGCGATCGCCCTGGAGAAACGCGAGTGGAACACGACCAAGGACGCCGAGCTTCAGCTCATCGATGCCAGCGGCAAGAAGCTGGGAACCGTGGCCAAAGGAACGCTTCTCGGCCGGCCGAGCTGGTCGCCGGACGGCAGCAAGATCGCCTTCTCGGTGTATACTGAGGGTGAGCAGGGCATGAAAGGCATGTACGTGTTCGACAAGGCGAGCGGCAAAACGACGCCGCTGTCCACGGAGATCCAGGCCTATGACTCCCCGGCCGTCTGGAGCCCGGACGGCAAGTCGCTGATGGTGTACCAGACCGTGTATGAAGGCGAGAAGTCGAACAATGTGACGTATGTGGTCCATCTGAAGTGATCGCCGCGGTCAGCGGCGGAGCGAGTGCGTGCTGTGCGTGCTGCTAGGCAGGCTTCGTGCGGGCGACGGTGAGCGCGGGCTAATGCTTCGATGCAGAGCGTTGGCGCTGCAGGTTGCGCGTTCTGAGCGCTCGACGGATGAGCGCATGTGTGCGGGGAAGCCCGCTCCGCGTGCGGATCATGCCTCCGATCGCTGTTGCCCCCGAATTTTTCGGGAATGGAATCGAAGGTAAAAATTCGGGGACAAAGGCGACCGCTGCCGCTTCTCCGGCATGATTCCGCCCGCTCCGCTGCTGCCAGCGGCGAGTGGGGGAGTAAGGTCCTTGCGGTGGCTGTGCAGCACCGCAATGACGGGAGTGGGAGCGGGCTGTGCTTCGATGCAAAGCGTTCGGCGGGGCGCGTGCTGTGCGTGCTGCTAGGCAGGCTTCGTGCGGGCGACGGTGAGCGCGTGCTTGTGCTTCGATGCAGAGCGTTGGCGCTGCTGGTTGCGCGAATAGAGCGTTCGACGGATGAGCGCATGTGTGCGGGGAAGCCCGCTCCGCGTGCCGATCATGCCTCCGATCGCTGTTGCCCCCGAATTTTTTGGGAATGGAATCGAAGGTAAAAATTCGGGGACAATGGCGACCGCTGCCGTTTCTCCGGCATGATTCCGCCCGCTCCGCTGCTGCCAGCGGCGAGTGGGGGAGTAAGGTCCTTGCGGTGGCTGTGCAGCACCGCAAGGACGGGAGTGGGAGCGGGAGCGGGCTGTGCTTCGATGCAAAGCGTTCGGCTGGCGCGTGCTGTGCGTGCTGCTGAGCAGGCTTCGTGCGGGCTGTGCTTCGAAGCAGAGCGTTGGCGCTGCAGGTTGCGCGTTCTGAGCGCTCGACGGATGAGCGCATGTGTGCGGGGAAGCCCGCTCCGCGTGCGGATCATGCCTCCGATCGCTGTTGCCCCCGAATTTTTGAGGAATGGAATCGAAGGTAAAAATTCGGGGACAAAGGCGACCACTGCCGCTTCTCCGGCATGATTCCGCCCGCTCCGCTGCTGCCTGCGGCGAGTGGGGGAGTAAGGTCCTTGCGGTGGCTGTGCAGCACCGCAAGGACGGGAGCAGAAGCGGGCGCTGCTCCGATGCAGGCACGTTAGCAGGAGGATCTGGAAACACTGCTGATCAATCTTCATTTTCGGGTCGATGGCGGTTACATTTAGAGCAAATCACCACCTTGAGTGGTGATTTTTTTTTTATGGGTACGAGGCATCACTTGATATTTTTATAAGAAAAAAATGTAAAAACCGACTTGACCTTGGAGTCTGCTCCAATGTTATTGTGAATTCATGGAAAAACTATATTCTATACAAGAAGCTTCACGAATGCTTGGGATCCCGAAGGATACACTCCGCTATTATGACCGTCTCGGAATTGTCTCGCCGACGCGGGAAAACAATCGGTACCGCAGGTACTCGAAGAACGACCTCATCGATTTGATGAACATTCAAATTATGCAGTATGCGGACTTTTCTCTCGACGAAATCAAGGGGAAGTTTGGGTTTCACAGGATGGAGAAGGTAGACCCTGCTTACTGCCATGAGGTTGCTGCTTTCCTCGATGCCAAGAATGCCGAGACACGAAAAAAGATTGATCATCTTCAGAAGGTCAGTCAGCTGCTCGACGTAGCTGCCGATACATTAAGAGACTTCAATCCAGAAAAAGACCAGCGGCTGGCGGAGATCGTGCGCGAAATTTATCAGGGTATCCGTAAGAAGGAAAAGGGAATTTTCGAGGAGGGATGTGATGATCATCAAGGTTAGCAATTTTTATTACCTGATCGCAGGCATTTTTGCAGTACTGTTTGCCGTTACGCACGCATGGAACGGGCAATCCGCTGTTCTTCCGGAGCTCCAGGTAGGTGCGGGGACACGGACGGTATTCATGTATGTTTGGCACATCATCACGGCGGAAAATCTGGTTTTCGGGGTCATGTTTATTTGGATGTCATTCCAAAGCGATCGATCAAAGGTCCGGTTTGCCGCTTGGATGATCGTGTCGCTTCTGAGCGTACGGCTGATGGTCATTCTTGGCGTAACCGCATTTCAAGACGCTTCGTCCCTTATGGATACGTTAATTGACTCGGTTGCAATCGTCATTTATGTGGCCTTTATCATTTTGGGTATCAGGATGAAGCCTAAAAAAGCTGGGAGGTCAGAAGCTACATTTTGATAGGGAGGAATGAAGGTCATCAGTGGGAGGGAGTTATACTTGGTGGCAGAGAGCTAGGCGTCTGCATGTTGCATAGCTCATCTAGGAAGCATGGATTTTATGTAGCGGACGATATAGTGATTGAGTTGTCGGTTGTTCGGGCTTTTCCTTACCAAACCAAAAACCTCTCAAGCGTGCATAGGGTTAACCATGCAGCTCGGGAGGTTTTTGCGTAAAGATTTCTTTTGGTCCAGAGGTATTTGATGTTAATTACACGTATCGGATTTGCACGCACCAGCGGAGAGGACGGAATCGTTCTGGAGAAGCGGGCAGCGGTCGCCTTTGTCCCCGGATTTCCACCTTGGCATGTTACCGATCGGGAAATCTGGGGGCAACCTGCAATCGGAAGAATGAACCGGCATCGTAGCGGTCATCGAAGCTCCAACATTTACATGATCTGCTCCAATGAGGGGCTTCAAGGCTCAACGTATGCATTTACGCGATCTGCTCCTAAGAGCGGCTTAGAGATACAGTGGCCAGCGGAGAGGACGGAATCGTTCTGGAGAAGCGGGCAGCGGTCGCCTTTGTCCCCGGATTTCCACCTAGGCATGTTACCGGTCCGGGAAATCTGGGGGCAACAGCGATCGGAAGAACGATCCGGCATCGGAGCGGTCATCGAAGCTCAACATTTACATGATCTTCTCCAATGATCGGCTTAGAACCTCCCTCACACGAACCGCCGATGCAGCTTCTTGCCGTCGTAAGAGAACATTACCTTTTTGTCCTCGACGATGGTTTCCAGATGTACGGCGCGGCCCCACAGCTGGTATACGTAAGGCAGCGTGCGCTCCATGTACTTCAGGTCGAGCTCGATGCCCTCGTACATATGCTTGATCACCATCTCGCCGGTCCGCAGGTAATCGCCGTCCTCGACGACGAGGTAAGGGCTGCCGCCGTTGACTCGGGCGAAGACGAGCTGGTCGCGGATGTTTTCCCAGCTTTTATCGGTGATTTTCCACTCGGGACCCTTCTTCTCAAAGACGTACAGGTCCAGATCCTCGGTCAACTGCTTCGTCATGTAGTTGCGGATAAAGGAAATGTCCGAATCGAATTCGCGCACCTCGAAAATTTTCTCACGGCCCTGCCCGGGTTTGCGGCCGCCGAATTCGATTTCCTCCTTGGTCGGATGGTCCCAGCGGCGCTCGATGTCCTCGAAGATTTTCAGCCCTAAATAGTAGGGATTCAGGCTGTGCCGGGACGGCTGCACGACGGAAGAGTTGAGCTTGGCGAATTCGATCGTCTCGTCGCTCGTCAGGTCCAGCTCGCGGATGATCCGCTGATGCCAGTACGAAGCCCAGCCTTCGTTCATGATTTTGGTCTCCATCTGCGGCCAGAAATAGAGCATTTCGTCGCGGAGCATCGTCATAATGTCGCGCTGCCAGTCCTCCAGCACTTCGGAAAATTCCTGGATGAACCAGACGATGTCCTTTTCCGGTTCAGGCGGGAATTTGCGGTTGGCCGCACTTTCCTGGGACTCAGGCTCCGGCTTGTGATCGAGGTTCCACAAGTCGTCGTATTCGCCGGGCTGGGTCTGGATTTTGCCGGACTCTTTTTGCGCTTTCAGCTTCATTTCCATATAGCGCTGCTTATCCAGGTGCTGCGGCTTGATCAGCTGCGGGTCGACATGCTCCTGGACGGCCAGCACGGCATCGATAAAGCGCTCCACGACTTCGGTGCCGTGCTCGAGTTCGTATTGGCTGATCCGCTCCGCGGTGGCCGACATGCTCTCGACCATGTTGCGGTTGGTGGCGGAGAAGCGGTAGTTGTTTTTGAAAAAGTCGCAGTGCGCCAGGACGTGGGCCACGATGAGCTTGTTCTGGATCAGGGAGTTGCCGTCGAGCAGAAAGGCGTAGCACGGATTGGAGTTGATGACCAGCTCATAGATTTTGCTCAGGCCGAAGTCGTACTGCATTTTCATTTTGTTGAACGTCTTGCCGAAGCTCCAGTGTGAAAAACGGGTAGGCATCCCGTAAGCACCGAAGGTGTAAATAATGTCCGCCGGACAAATTTCGTAACGCATCGGATAATAATCCAGGCCGAAGCCGTCAGCGATCTCCATAATTTCACTAATGGCGTATTCCAGCTGTTTGATCTCGTCGCTCATTCGTTCATTGCTCCTTCCTTCTGCGGAAGAATAAAATATGATATCGGGACTATATTTCAATATATTCAGCAGCACCTCAAGTATGAACTGACATGGCCGGCCGAAAGTCCGGATTCTGTCCCGGATCAGGTTGTTGGCAAATCCCAGCAGCCCGGAAATTAATGCAGTCTTCATGTCGATTTATGTTAGAATATAAAAGCATGAGTCTAAGGTTTCCTATTTACGAAAGCGTTTTATATTTTTGCGGGCGGTGACTGCGTTACCATGTGGAAGTACTTTGTGCAAGCAACCAACAACATGAGGATCCGGAATAAATTGATCTTTTCCTACCTGTTCGTCGTCATGATCCCCGTGCTGATCGTGGGGGGCATCATTACCGCCTATTTCAGACAGGATGCATTGGACAATGCGATAGAGCAGACAGCCAACGATGTGGATAAAATCAAAAGCCAGCTGTCCACCATGCTGTCCGTGCCGATCTCGATTTCCAACAAGCTGTACTTGGACGATAACCTGAAGGACCTGGTCAATACAAATTACACGACCATTCTGCAAATGGTGCAGGCCTATTCGAAATACAACGATTTTGAAGAGCTTCCGCGGCTCTATAACGAAATCAGCAACGTCCGCTTCTACCATTACAACAGGACGATGATCAACAACACCCAGTTTATTAACGTTACCGCCAAGATTGAGGGGGAAGAATGGTTCCAAACGGCCATGAACAACCCGCGGATCGGTTGGTTTTTTATGGAGGGAAGCGACATCGGCACCGAAAAGAAGCTGAGCCTGGTGCGCCGGATCAAGTTCAAGGATTACCGAACCCCGGGAGTGCTGGTCATTACGCTCAACCAGAGCATGCTGAACTCGATCCTGAGCAAGGAAACGTTCAACACGCTCATTGCGGATGACAGCGGATACATTGTGGCCGCCAAAAATCCGCAGAACGTCGGCAAAACCCTGAAACAGCTGGATTTGAACATCGATATGCATCAAGGACAGGAACAGACGATCAGCCGGCGCGTCAACGGGGTCTCCTCCAACATTATCGTGGACAAGCTGACGCCGCAGACGAGCTTGAACGGCCTCAGCGTCGTGTCGGTCTTTTCGACCCAGGGCATTGTCCAGGACGCCAAAAAGGTCGGATGGATCGGCATGGCGCTGGTGATCGGCGTGCTGATCCTGGCGCTTACGCTAATATTCGTCGTATCCAAGCTGACGACCAACCGGCTTCTGCATTTGAGCAGACAGCTGAACAAGGTGGCCCGGGGGAACTTCGATACGATTTCCTTTCTGGACGGCAACGACGAAATCGGGCAGCTCTCCCGCCAGTTCAACTATATGGTCCGAAGCATCAACGACCTGCTGAACCAGGTGTATGAGAGCAATGAGAAGAACACCAAGCTTGAGGTTGCGCAAAAAGAAATCAAGCTCAAAATGATGGCCAGCCAGATCAACCCGCACTTTTTGTTCAATGCCCTGGAATCGATCCGGATGAAGGCTCATCTGAACGGGGAGAAGGAAATCGCCAACATCGTGCGGCTGCTGGGCAAGCTGATGCGCAAAAACCTCGAAGTCGGCAGTGTGAAAAAAACGCTGAAAGAGGAAATGGACATTGTCCGCGCGTACTTGGAAATCCAGAAATTCCGGTATGAGGATCGATTGAACTACGAGCTGATTGTCGAGCCGGAGACCGAACGGGTGCTGCTGCCGCCGCTGATCATTCAGCCGCTGGTGGAGAATGCGATTATCCATGGCCTGGAAGGCAAAGAAGTGGACGGGATGCTGCGTGTCCGCTGCTCGATGAAAGAAGATATGCTGCATGTCGAGGTTATCGATAACGGGGCCGGCATGTCGAAGGAACGCAGGCAATTCGTTCTGGCGACGCTGGATGCGGAAGAGGAGGAAGGCAACCGCATCGGCTTGCGGAACATCCATCAGCGAATTAAGCTGACATATGGAGACGACTTCGGCCTGCATATTACGAGTATCCCGGGACAGGGAACCAAGATGGAATTCATGATACCAACAGGGGGAGAAATGCATGTTTAACGTTTTGATTGTGGATGACGAACCGATGATCCGCGAAGGCCTCAAGACGATCATCGACTGGGAGAGCTTCGGGTTTACGGTGGTGGATACGGCGGCCAACGGCCGGGATGGGCTGGATAAAATCAAAGAGCTGAAGCCCGATCTGACTATCATCGATATCCGCATGCCGGGCATGACCGGTCTCGACGTCATTGAAGAGGCCCGGGCCGCCATGATCTCGACGCATTTTCTAATTTTGAGCGGATATGCCGATTTTGATTATGCCAAGCGGGCGATCGGTTACGGCGTAAACGGATACCTGCTGAAGCCGCTGGATGAGGAGGAGCTCGGGGAGGAACTGCAGCGGATCGGGGCGATTCTGACCCGGGAGAAGCAATCGCATCGTTCCGCGGAAGAGGACCATGTCTTCCGTGAGCACCTGCTTGAATCCTTTCTACTGCAGGAAGAAGCGCTTCGGGATCCGGCGACGGTCATGCAGCTGGGGCTGGACTGGCCGAGGTATCAGATCGTCCTGCTCGAAATCCATGGATCGGCGGACGATGCCCCTTTAGCCGCCTTAAGACGGAAGCTGTCGGTCCATTTTGAAGGTGCGGAGCGTGTCATTGTGTTTTCGGCGGGACCGTTTGCGGCCGTGCTGTGGGACCGGGGCATGTCCCGGGAAGACGATGCTGCCCGCTATTACGCGGAATGGGGTGCGCTGCTGCCGGATAACAAGGGATGGTTTGCCGCCGGCGGGGGAGCGGTCACCGATATTTCGCTCATTGGACAATCGTATGCGGAGGCCGCCGAGCTGCTGCACCATCGTTTTCTGTTCCATGAAGAGCGTTTGATGCTGCCCGGGGATTTGGCCCTGATGGCAGAGTCATACCCGGAGAAGGCGCCGCTCGATCCAACCGGAGAAATCGAACTGTCGGATATGCTGTATTATGCGCTGGACATCCGGAGCATGGAAGCGGTCGGCCGCTTTTTTGACGAGCTGGAGGAGCGGGTTGTCGGTTTCGGGCAGGCCGAGCAGGCGGTAAAGTCGGCGGTGGCCCATATATTGACCATGGCCATCAACAAGCTGTCGGGACAGAACCAGGCATTGTATCCGCTGCTGCAGGATGCGCCGCTCTTCATTACGGAGGCGTTCCGCCAGCCGACATGGGAGCAGCTGAAAGCGGTAGCGGCCGCCCATTTGAGCAGCCTGATCGAGAGGATCGGCGGCGGGAGCAAGGATGCCGTGCTGAAGCAGATGATCGATTTTATTCACCGGAACTACAAGGAGAACCTGAAGCTGGAGCTTCTGGCCCAGGTGTTTAATTACAACAGCGCTTACCTGGGGAAAATGTTCAAAAACTATACGGGTGAGAACTTCAACGCGTTCCTGGACAACGTGCGGATTGAGCACGCGAAGGAGCTGTTATCCCAGGGACTTAAGGTACATCAAGTGGCGGCCTGTGTCGGGTATGCAAACGTGGACTATTTTCACAGCAAATTCAAAAAATACGTCGGGGCATCCCCGTCGTCATTCCGGAAAAAGGAGCCTTCCGAGTAGTCTCTTGACTTTCGCTGATCCTGCGGGATGATTTTGGCTATACCGTCTTTCAAAAACGTTTTCGAGGCGAAAATTCCCCCTGAAAATTAGATTTTTGGGGGGATTTTTGTGTAAAGTCATGTCAAATTTCGACTATGAAAGCGTTATATCTAATTTTTATATGATTTTAGGTGAAATCCGATGGGTATTTTTATAAGCGCTTCATTTAGTAAGATGAAGGTATCAATTAGAGGAGGGGTTATTGAATGGAAGCGCTCACACCTAACACCATTCCCCGCAGCGGTCAAGATACTGCTAAAGCACCAAAGCGTAAACGAAAGGGTGGCTTCTGGAGTACGGTGCTCCAGCAAAAATATTTATATTTAATGTCGCTCCCTTTTGTCATTTGGGTGTTCGTGTTCAGTTACCTGCCGCTTTGGGGCTGGACGATGGCCTTTCAAAACTACAAACCGGCAAGGTCATTTTCCGAGCAAAAATGGGTAGGATTTAAATATTTTCAAGAGCTGTTCCAAGACGACCGGTTTTATCTGGTGCTGCGGAACACGCTGGCGATGAGCTTCATGGGCCTCATTCTGGGATTCGTGGTTCCGATCTTCTTCGCGATTCTCCTTAATGAGCTGCGGGGCATGTTCTTCAAGCGGTTCGTGCAGACGGTTTCTTACCTGCCGCACTTTGTATCCTGGGTCGTTGTGGCAGGCATTATTACGAAAATGCTTTCAATTGACGGCGGTGCGGTCAACCAGATTTTGATGGCGCTCCACCTCACGGACGAACCTATACAGTTCATGGCGAAGGGCAACTGGTTCTGGTACATTGTAACCGGTTCCGATGTCTGGAAGGAAACAGGCTGGAATACGATCATCTATTTGGCAGCAATCACAGGGATTGACCCGGAGCTGTACGAAGCATCCCGCGTCGACGGTGCGAGCCGCTGGAGACAGATGTGGCACATTACGCTGCCGGGCATCCGCTCGACGATCTCGGTTCTCCTGATTATGTCGATTGGCCACTTGATCAGCATCGGCTTCGAGAAACAGTTCCTGCTCGGCAACAACCTGGTGACGGATTACTCGGAGGTTCTCGATCTGTACGCACTGAATTACGGTCTGAATATGGGCAGGTTCTCATACGGTACCGCCATCGGCATATTCAACTCCGTAGTCAGCATCATCCTGTTGTTTACGGCTAACGGCATTTTCAAAAAGGTTACGAAAGAAAGCATTATGTAGGAGGCGAGAAATCGAGATGCCAAACAAAGCGTTTAATGCGACCAGATCCGATAAGATCTTCGATATATGCAACATCATCTTCATGGCGATCGTGCTGATCGTTACGCTGTATCCGTTTCTGAACGTGCTCGCCATATCGCTGAACGATTCCATCGATACGGTGCGCGGAGGCATCACCATCTGGCCGCGTGCGTTCACATTTGAAAACTATAAGACGATATTTGCTTATGACACTTTGCTTCAAGGCTTGAAAATTTCCATTTTGCGTACGATCGTCGGTGCTGTTCTGGGACTGCTCAGCGCATCAATGCTGGCGTATACGCTCAGCCGGCCTGATTTTCAGGCCCGGAAGTTCGTATCGACATTCCTGGCGATGACGATGTACTTCTCCGGCGGCCTGATCCCGGGATACATCCTGATGCGCGACCTGAACCTGATCGGCACGTTCTGGGTATATGTTCTGCCGGGTCTCGTCAGTGCATTCAACGTTTTTATCGTCCGTTCCTTTATCGACGGCTTGCCTTATGCCCTTCAGGAATCGGCCAAGCTGGACGGAGCCAACGATTTTACGGTATACTGGCGCATTATCCTGCCGCTCTGTAAACCGGTTCTTGCGACGATCGCGCTGTTCCTTGCCGTAGGTCAGTGGAACTCCTGGTTCGATACGTACCTGTATAACGGCAGCAACGCAACCTGGACTACCCTGCAGTACGAGCTGATGAAGGTGCTGCAGAGCACGCAGCAGGGCGGCGGAGCGATCAACGCGAACGATATGGCCAAGCAAATGGCCCAGATTTCGCCGGAATCGATCAAGATGGCCATTACCATCGTCGTGACCGTGCCGATCCTGATCGTCTATCCGTTCCTGCAGAAATATTTTGTCAGCGGCATGACGCTGGGCGCGGTGAAATCGTAAAATACCGCTTTTTCAGAAGTTACATTCCTATATAGAGGTATCAGCAGGCTAGCCTGTTATACAAAATAGATAAAGAAAAAGATTAGACATCATGGGGAGGGTTTACGCAATGCCAAAGAAAGCGTTCAAGGTAACCGCGATTTCTCTGATCATCGCATCAATGCTAGCGGTTGCGGGCTGCGGCGGAGGCAAGGAGGATACCGCGGCCAAAGATACAGGCGACACGACATCGCCGATCACCTTCAGTTTTTTCGGTGCGGATGCGAGTCCAAACTGGAACAAAATGCAGGATGAAGTCGGCAAGGAAATCACTGCGAAGACAGGCGTTACGATCAATGCGGAGTTCGCTGTATCCGGCGGAGGGCAGGATAAGATTTCCCTGATGGCCGCAAGCGGCGACTATCCGGATCTTATTTTCGCTAAAGGTGACGTTAACAAGCTGGTGGATGCCGGCGCAATGCTCGACCTGACCGATCTGATTGACAAGTACGCGCCGAACCTGAAGAAGGTATATGGCGACTACATGGACCGTCTGAAGTACAGCAATGATGACCAAGCCATCTATGTGCTGCCGACCAATGCGGCGGTGAACCAGCAGTATTTTGACGCCGGCGGCGGATTTGAAATCCAGAATGCCGTGCTGAAAGAGCTGGGCTATCCGGAAGTAAAAACCGTCAAGGATTTTGAGAACGTGCTGAAGGCTTATAAAGAGAAGCATCCGACGATTGACGGCCAGCCAACCATTCCGTTGACGCTGGATGCGGACGACTGGAGAATCATGATCACCGTTACCAACCCTGCGTTCCTCGCAACAGGAGCACCGGACGACGGCGAATATTTTATCAATCCGCAAACCTATGAGGCTCAGCTGCACTACAAGCGTCCGGAGGAAAAAGAGTACTTCCGCTGGCTGAACCATATGTACAACGAAGGCCTGCTGGATAAGGAAACGTTTGTACAGAAGAGCGACCAGTACAAGTCCAAAATTTCGAGCGGACGCGTGCTTGGCCTGATCGACCAGGAATGGGGTTATTCCGACGCAGAGAACGCACTGAAATCTGCGGGCAAGGATGAAAGAACTTACGCTCACCTGCCGGTAACCTTGTCGGAAGAATATAAGGATCACTCCTTCCAGGATACAGGCTTTACATCCGGATGGGGCATCGGCATCACGAACAACTGTAAAGATCCGGTCCGGGCGATTAAATTCATGGATTGGCTCGCTTCCGACGAAGGGCAAGTATTGATCAACTGGGTATCGAAGGCAAGCACTACAATGTCGAGGACGGCAAGCGCGTCATTCCTCAAGAAATTCAAGATAAGAAAATCAACGACGCTTCCAACTTTACGAAAAACATCGGGGCATCGGCCTGTACACGATCTTCTCCGCTCACTATGGTGACGGCGTGAAGGATCCATCCGGCAACTACTATACGACGAACTTCCCGGATCAAATCGTAGCCAGCTACACGCCAGCCGAGAAAGAAACGCTGAAGCTTACGGCGCTACGACCTGGAAAGACCTGTTCCCATCGGAAAAGGATTTCCCGGTTAAGCCTTGGGGAGCAGCATACAACATTCGGTTGAAGAAGGTTCTGATTACACCGTAACGTACCAGAAAACGCAGGACATTATCCGCAAGCGTATTCCGGAAGCGATCCTGACGACGCCGGACAAATTCGACGCAGTTTATGACAACATGATCAAGGAACTGAATGCCGCCGGTGCGGAAAAAATGGAACAGCAATACACCGAGCTGGTGAAGGACCGTGTCGAGTTGTGGGGCGGAACGACCGAAGCGAAGTAATCCGAATTTTTAAAAAAAGAGCAATAAGTTCATCAGGTAGGCCTGCTCATAGCAGTAGGTCCTATTTGTGATGGATTTTTGTGACTTCACTCAACATCATGCCTCATATAATAAAGATGTTTTTTACTGTTGTAATCAACGTTTTTTTTTGGTATTTATTGATCGTAACGCATCAAAAATTTAATTTAAAAATATGTATTAAAATGACTTGACAGTCGTTTTTAAATCTTTTATGATTCAAATATGAAAGCACTTTCATTACACTTTTTCCCTGCAGGTTGTTTTCGAAAACGTTTTAAACAAGAGGTGGAGTCGAACAAGAAACCAGAGATGTGAAGTGAGGAAGTTTAGTTATCTGTGTTTTGTAAACGTATTCAATTCATCTAGGTTTCGGCACAACATTCGGCAGTGCCCAGCGTCCGTACGACGTTGATGCAATGCCGGCTCTTGAATGCAGCACGAAGTAATTCCATTAGTAATGAAGGGGGATATGATTCACATGAAGGGAAACACAAAGAAGAAGTTTGGAATGCTGCTCCTCGCCAGTATGCTGCTCGTTTCCGCAGGCTGCAGCAGCTCAGGGGGCGACAAATCGGCCGAATCCGGCAGCTCGTCTTCCAATGCGGCGCAGGAGGAGAAGGCTGACGATACGAGCCCGATCACGTTCTCGTTCTTTGGCGCTGACGCCAGCCCGAACTGGAACAAGATGCAGGATGAGATCGGTAAAGAAATTACGAAGAGAACTGGCGTGACCATCAATGCGGAATATGCCGTATCCGGCGCCGGCACCGATAAAATATCCCTGATGGCTGCGAGCGGAGAATATCCTGACTTTATCTTTGCCAAAGGCGATGTCGACAAGCTGGTGGAAGCCGGCGCGATGATCGACCTGACCGATTTGATCGACAAGTACGGCCCGAACCTCAAGAAGGTATACGGCAAGTACATGAACCGTCTGCCGTACAGCAACGATGATAAAGCCATCTATGTGCTTCCGACGAACGGGGCGGTGGATCAGCAGTATTTTTTGACGCCGGCGGCGGATTTGAAATCCAGAATGCCGTGCTGAAGGAGCTTGGTTATCCGGAAGTAAAAACCGTTAAGGATTTTGAAAACGTTCTCCAGCAGTATAAAGACAAACATCCGACGATCGACGGCAAGCCGACGATTCCGCTGACACTGGACGCGGATGACTGGAGAATCATGATCACCGTAACGAACCCGGCCTTGACGACAGGCGCTCCGGATGACGGCGAATACTTCATTAAACCAACGAAGCTCAGCTGCACTACAAGCGTCCGGAAGAGAAAGAATACTTCCGCTGGCTGAACCATATGTACAATTGGGGTCTGCTGGATAAGGATACGTTTGCAAAAGAGCGACCAATATAAATCCAAAATCGCCAGCGGCCGCGTCCGGTCTGATCGATCAAGAGTGGGGCATTCCGACGCCGAGAATGCACTCAAGACGCGGGCAAAGCGAGCGCACTTATGCTCACTTCCCTGTAACGCTGTCGGATGAATACAAAGACCATTCCTTCCAGGATACCGGATTCGTAGCTGGTTGGGGCGTAGGCATTACAACGGCATGTAAGGATCCGGTCCGCTTGATCAAGTTCCTGGACTTCCTTGCATCCGACGAAGGCCAAGTGCTGCTCAACTGGGGGATCGAAGGCAAGCACTACAACATGGTGGACGGCAAGCGCGTTATTCCTGATGACGTACAGGACAAGAAAGTCAACGATAACGCCAACTTTACGAAAACGTCCGGCATCGGTCTGTACACCACCTTCTCCGCTCACTACGGCGACGGCGTGAAAGATCCATCCGGCAACTACTACACGACGAACTTCCCGGATCAAATCGTAGCTTCTTATACGCAGCCGGAGAAAGAAACCTTGAAAGCGTATGGCGCAACAACCTGGAAAGACCTGTTCCCGTCTGAAAAGGACTTCCCTGTCAAACTTGGGGCGCAGCCTACAACATGGCCACTCCTCAGGACGGCAATTATAATGTTATCTATCAAAAAACGCAGGATATTATCCGCAAGCGGATTCCGGAGGCCATCCTGGCGAAGCCGGAACAGTTCGACAGCATTTATGACAATATGCTGAAAGAGCTGGATGCTGCAGGTGCTAAAGAAATCGAAAAACAATATACGGAACTGATCAAGGAAAGAGTCGAGCTCTGGGGCGGAAGCGCTCAATAAGCCGGTCTGATCAGAGGAAGGGTCCCGGGATGTATCCGGGGCCCTTTTTTGTTTTTTTTTTCAAAAAACCATTGCTTCCGGGAGAACATCCTGCTAAGATGTAAACAACAAATTGATAATATCAAATTGATATTATTGATATCTCATCATTACCCTCATCGGTCACGGTGATCTGTGAAGGCGTAATGGAGCAGCTGGAGGGAACGGACATGGGAAAATGGTTTAAAGGATGGAGCGCCTACGAGCTGGTATGGCTCGGCGTATTTTGCGGAATTGCGGTCGGACTTACGGCGATCATGAAGGATAGCCTGTTCGGGTTTACCGTGTTTCTGACCGGCGTGCTGTGCGTGGTGCTGGCGGCGAAGGGCAACCTGATGAGTTATGTATTCGGGATGTACAACACGTTCGGGTATGCGTACCTGGCTTATACGAACGGGATTTA